>NZ_JBBOOF010000001.1:0-2875000 GCF_038002945.1 Peribacillus sp. FSL R5-0717 | reverse complement strand
GGTGATCCAGCCGCACCTTCCGATACGGCTACCTTGTTACGACTTCACCCCAATCATCTGTCCCACCTTAGGCGGCTGGCTCCATGAAGGTTACCTCACCGACTTCGGGTGTTACAAACTCTCGTGGTGTGACGGGCGGTGTGTACAAGGCCCGGGAACGTATTCACCGCGGCATGCTGATCCGCGATTACTAGCGATTCCGGCTTCATGCAGGCGAGTTGCAGCCTGCAATCCGAACTGAGAATGGCTTTATGGGATTCGCTTACCTTCGCAGGTTTGCAGCCCTTTGTACCATCCATTGTAGCACGTGTGTAGCCCAGGTCATAAGGGGCATGATGATTTGACGTCATCCCCACCTTCCTCCGGTTTGTCACCGGCAGTCACCTTAGAGTGCCCAACTGAATGCTGGCAACTAAGATCAAGGGTTGCGCTCGTTGCGGGACTTAACCCAACATCTCACGACACGAGCTGACGACAACCATGCACCACCTGTCACTCTGTCCCCCGAAGGGGAAAGCCCTATCTCTAGGGTTGTCAGAGGATGTCAAGACCTGGTAAGGTTCTTCGCGTTGCTTCGAATTAAACCACATGCTCCACCGCTTGTGCGGGCCCCCGTCAATTCCTTTGAGTTTCAGCCTTGCGGCCGTACTCCCCAGGCGGAGTGCTTAATGCGTTAGCTGCAGCACTAAAGGGCGGAAACCCTCTAACACTTAGCACTCATCGTTTACGGCGTGGACTACCAGGGTATCTAATCCTGTTTGCTCCCCACGCTTTCGCGCCTCAGTGTCAGTTACAGACCAGAAAGTCGCCTTCGCCACTGGTGTTCCTCCAAATCTCTACGCATTTCACCGCTACACTTGGAATTCCACTTTCCTCTTCTGCACTCAAGTTCCCCAGTTTCCAATGACCCTCCACGGTTGAGCCGTGGGCTTTCACATCAGACTTAAGGAACCACCTGCGCGCGCTTTACGCCCAATAATTCCGGACAACGCTTGCCACCTACGTATTACCGCGGCTGCTGGCACGTAGTTAGCCGTGGCTTTCTGGTTAGGTACCGTCAAGGTACCAGCAGTTACTCTGGTACTTGTTCTTCCCTAACAACAGAACTTTACGACCCGAAGGCCTTCTTCGTTCACGCGGCGTTGCTCCGTCAGACTTTCGTCCATTGCGGAAGATTCCCTACTGCTGCCTCCCGTAGGAGTCTGGGCCGTGTCTCAGTCCCAGTGTGGCCGATCACCCTCTCAGGTCGGCTACGCATCGTCGCCTTGGTGAGCCATTACCTCACCAACTAGCTAATGCGCCGCGGGCCCATCTATAAGTGACAGCGTAAACCGTCTTTCCATCTTCTCTCATGCGAGAAAAGAACGTATCCGGTATTAGCTCCGGTTTCCCGAAGTTATCCCAGTCTTATAGGCAGGTTGCCCACGTGTTACTCACCCGTCCGCCGCTAATCTCAGGGAGCAAGCTCCCGTCGATTCGCTCGACTTGCATGTATTAGGCACGCCGCCAGCGTTCGTCCTGAGCCAGGATCAAACTCTCCGAAGAAATGTTTGACTTGCTCATTTGCTTTTTTGATAGTGTGTGCTCACTTAAAATTTAACGTTGGCGCTTTGTTTTGTTCAGTTTTCAAAGAGCAATAATGGAGCGGGTGAAGAGAATCGAACTCTCATCATCAGCTTGGAAGGCTGAGGTTTTACCACTAAACTACACCCGCATTTAATTTTAAAGTATTTTCAGAAAGAAAGAATGGTCGGGAAGACAGGATTCGAACCTGCGACCCCTTGGTCCCAAACCAAGTGCTCTACCAAGCTGAGCTACTTCCCGTAAAATATGGTGCGCCCGGCGGGAGTCGAACCTACAACCTTCTGATTCGTAGTCAGATGCTCTATCCAATTGAGCTACGGGCGCTAATTTCTATGATGTTATTGGTGCGGCCGAGAGGAGTCGAACCTCCACGGGGTTTCCCCCACTAGGCCCTCAACCTAGCGCGTCTGCCATTCCGCCACGACCGCGAAAGCGACTTTGTAAGTTTAACACCTTTTCAACTTGATGTCAAGAAGAAAAATATCAGTGCGGGTGAAGGGACTTGAACCCCCACGCCTTGCGGCGCCAGATCCTAAGTCTGGTGCGTCTGCCAATTCCGCCACACCCGCGAAAATAAATGGTGAGCCATGAAGGATTCGAACCTTCGACCCTCTGATTAAAAGTCAGATGCTCTACCAACTGAGCTAATGGCTCTAAATAAAAATGGCTGGGCTAGAAGGGATCGAACCTTCGCATGACGGAATCAAAATCCGTTGCCTTACCGCTTGGCTATAGCCCAATATTTAAACACTAATTAACAACCAGGATAATATTATATCACGATAATATTTATTTGGCAAGTGTTTTTTTAAGAAAAAAATGGCGGTCCCGACGGGAATCGAACCCGCGATCTCCTGCGTGACAGGCAGGCATGTTAACCGCTACACCACGGGACCAGTATTTTTATTTTGTATAAGAAAGTGACCCATACGGGATTCGAACCCGTGTTACCGCCGTGAAAGGGCGGTGTCTTAACCGCTTGACCAATGGGCCTTGATATAAAAATATGTAACTGGCGGAGAAGGAGGGATTTGAACCCTCGCGCCGCTTACGCGACCTACACCCTTAGCAGGGGCGCCTCTTCAGCCTCTTGAGTACTTCCCCAAAAAAATGGCTCCGCAGGTAGGACTCGAACCTACGACCGTTCGGTTAACAGCCGAATGCTCTACCACTGAGCTACTGCGGAATAATGAAAATTGGGTTCCTTTTTCACGCTCAAGGACCTTAGTGTTTGTCGTTAAGGACAAGTTGTTATCTTGTCGACTCTTATGATTATAAAGAGGTTGCAACCTAAAGTCAAGAGTTCTTTTGTGTTTTTTTATTTTTTTGTTTTTTGCTCCTTAAACCCTTGGTAAATCAATGTTCCACGACATTTACCACAAACGAAACGGGTAGTGTCGATTCGTTTTTTTCTTATATATACCTGCTGACAGTCTTCACATTTATATTGAATTATATTCATCTTTTTCTTTAATTGGTTAGATGGCAGCGGCTCGCAAAATCTCGGTGCCCCCACTTTTTTGAGTAAATGCTTAAAGTCCGCATCACGATGCTGGTACCCCTTCTTCTCGATGTGTAGATGGTAATGGCACAATTCATGCTTAATGATTCCAATCATTTCTTCCACACCGCGTTCATCAAGATACTTCTTATTTATTTCTATATTGTGTGAACGGAGCAAGTATCGTCCTCCTGTTGTCCGGAGACGCGGATTAAAACTCGCTTGGTGTCTAAAGACCTTTTTAAAGTCTTTCAACGAAATTTCTTCTACTAGTTTTTGCAATTGACGATTATCCATTTCCCCCTCCCTTTCCTTGGTAACATGACAACCCATTATAACATAGACTAATAATACAATAGGAAACTAAGGGAGGAAAAGCTATGCCTAATTGGTTCCAGAATCAAATCCGCAAAGCCTTTTATGAAAAGGATTATTATCAAGTGAAGATGTTGAATCAATGCTGGTTTTTTTATCAAAAGAAAGAAAGTCTCAGATTATAGATTCGACATTGTTCCAAATATAAATACATCATTTCAAAAAAACCCCTTCTAATATAGAAGGAGCTTACCTTAGGCTAGTTTTGATCCTTTGGCTCGAGCATCGTTAAAGATACCCTTTGCTTTTGGGAGTCAACTAGTTCGACCCAGACTGTGACAACATCCCCAACGGCAACTACATCCAATGGGTGCTTTACAAACCGGTTGCTCAGTTTAGAAATATGCACCAGTCCATCCTGTTTAACACCGATGTCCACAAAGGCACCAAAATCCACAACATTCCTCACTGTACCTTGTAACTCCATCCCAGTTTGCAGATCCTCCATTTTTAGTACATCCTGCTTAAGCAGCGGTTTTGATAACTCATCCCGAGGATCTCTTCCCGGTTTCATCAAATCATCAATGATATCTTTGATCGTAATTTCCCCAATTTCCAATTCATTGACCAAATCAGCAGGATTTAGCTTACCTAACTCTTCATTCAGTGCATCACTGCCTAAATCCTCAGATGTGAAACCCATTTTCTTCAATAATTTATTCACGGCACTGTAGTTCTCAGGATGTATCGCGGTTTGATCTAAAGGTTCATCTCCATTAATGATACGTAAGAATCCTATACATTGTTCATATGTTTTGGCACCAAGCCGGGGAATCTTCTTTAATTCCTTCCTGCTTTGAAATTTCCCTTCCACTTCCCTTTTCTTCACGATATTTTGAGCAACCGATTTTGATAAACCAGCTACATATTGTAAGAGAGACGATGAAGCGGTATTGACATTAACACCCACCTGGTTAACAGCTGTTTCCACTACAAAGGTGAGGGATTCCGTTAACTTTTTCTGAGACACATCATGTTGATACTGGCCTACCCCCACAGATTGCGGATCAATTTTAACAAGTTCAGCAAGGGGATCTTGAAGCCTTCTGCCTATCGAAACTGCGCTTCTCTGTTCAACTTGAAGATCCGGAAACTCTTCACGTGCTATATCTGAAGCTGAATACACACTGGCTCCCGCTTCATTAACAATGATATATGAAATGTTCCCTTTCACTTCTTTTAAAATATCTGCAATGAATTGCTCTGATTCACGTGATGCCGTTCCATTGCCGATTGCCACGATCTCAACCGAGAACCGCTGAAGTATATCGATCGTTTTTTCACGGGCAGCATGAAGTTTCGCAGCAGGAGGATGCGGATAGATTACACTGATATCAAGTACCTTTCCGGTTTCATCAATGACAGCGAGCTTACAGCCAGTCCTATATGCCGGATCTAAAGCGAGGACCACTTTTCCTTTAAGCGGAGGCTGCAAGAGCAGGTTCCGGAGGTTTTCAGAGAAAATGTGGATAGCTTGATCCTCCGCTTTTTCCGTCAGCTCTTTTCTGATCTCCCGCTCTACAGAAGGCATGATTAAACGCTTAAGTCCATCCTCTATCGCAGATTTAAGTACAACTTGGGCTTCAGATTTGTTATTTTTAATGATTTTACGTTCCAGATGACCAACGATGACTTCAGTCCGGGGCTGAATGGAGATTCGCAAAACCTCTTCCTTTTCACCTCTATTCAGCGCCAACACCCGATGAGGTACGATTCTTTGAACCGGCTCCTCATACTCATAGTACATTTCGAAGATTTTTTTCTCGTCCTTCTCTTCATTTTTCACAGTTGAAATCACTTTTCCAGCTTTGAAAATTTCGGCCCTTATCCACTTCCTTAATTCTGCATCATCGGAAATATGTTCAGCTATGATGTCCTGCGCACCTGCAATAGCCTCTTCAATAGAAGGAACTTCTTTTTCTCCCGATATGAATTCGGCTGCTTTTTCGCTGACTCGAGGATGCATTTGACATTCCAAAAGCCAATTGGCCAGTGGTTCAAGCCCCTTTTCTTTAGCAACTGTCGCTTTCGTTCTCCTTTTTTGTTTGAATGGCCTGTATAAATCCTCGACTTCCTGCAGTTTTGTTGCCTTTTCGATTTGTTTTGTTAATTCTTCCGTCAATTTCCCCTGTTCACCAATTGAACGAGTAACTTCCGCTTTCCTCTGGCCAAGGTTTTCTAGATAATTCCATCTTTCCATAATGGAACGAATCTGCACTTCATCAAGTGAACCCGTCATTTCTTTTCTATACCGTGCAATAAAAGGGACAGTATTGCCCTCTTGCAGCATCTGTATGACGTTTTGAACTTGATGATTTTTCAAAGTCAGCTCATTGGATATTTGTTTTATCAATTCTTTTAATGTATCTTCTACAACGATCATTTTGTTTACCTCCAACCTTTTGCTCTAATATATATAGTCTAGCAAATGAGCGATGAAGTTGCGAATTCCATACAAAAAAGCTCACTTCCGAATTATGGCGAAAGTAAGCTTCCTAAAATGAAAGTTGTATCATCTGCAGTTAATGGACTGCTTTTTAATATGCATTGGGCGTTCTTATCGATAGGGACCAGCCTTTTTAAAAAAGACTTAGCTCCCTTAAGTTCCAAACCATCGGAATGAAGAATGAATTTAGCATTTGGTTCATATTTGTATCTTTGCGTCCTGTATTTTTGTTTCCTGCCGGATAAATACCCTGTAACAGGTAAAGGGTAAACGAGTTTATCGTCGTTTGGATTATACAGGAAAAAGCGAATATTGCCCACTGAACTGTATACAAATTCATTCTTATCATAAAAGATTTTCAAAATGGAAACGGCTGCCCCCCGTTTATCGACTAAAACTTGATTGCACACTGCCATTAGTGCTTCCACATCCAACTCATGATTACGTTTAACTTCCTCGATGACGGCATGGGAGGAATCGTATGCATTTTTCCCGCTGCCTAGCCCATCTGCCAGGACACATACAAAGTATTCTTCCGTATGAAGAAAAAAGTAATCATCACCACAGTAAACCATCCCGTTTTTAGACGATTGTGAGACAAGGACTTCTATTTTTTCTCCCCTTAGAATATCTTTGATCACTGAATTAACTCCGAGTTTTCAGCATTAATGGCTTCTTGAAGTTTCTTGATCGCGCGGCGTTGGAGCCTTGACACATGCATTTGGGAAATCCCAAGCTTATCGCCAGCTTCTTTCTGGCTTAAATTCTCTAAATAAGTATGTTGAATGATCATCTTTTCACGGTCACTCAGCACATGAAGCACCTTTTCAAGCACAAGACGCTGATTGACCTTTTCAAAACCTTCATCGACATTTCCGAATATATCAAGCAATGTGACAGTGCCGCCATCAGAATCCGCCTCAATAGAATGATCCACGGATAAAGCTTGATAGCTTTTTCCCATTTCCATCGCCTCTAAAACTTCTTCCTCGGTCACGCCAATACTATCGGCTATTTCATCTATTCTTGGTGAACGGTGCAGAGTTGTCGTTAACTCCTCGACAGTCACCCTGATTTTCGGACCTAGTTCCTTAATTCTCCTTGGCACATGGACACTCCATGTTTTGTCACGAAGGAACCTTTTGATTTCCCCGATAATAGTGGGGACGGCAAATGCCTCAAAGCTCTTACCGAAAGATTCATCATATCGTCGAATGGCACCTAATAGACCAATCATGCCGACTTGGGAGATATCCTCCTGAAATGATTTCCCTTTCGCATACTTACGGGAGATTGTTTCAACCAAACTTTTATAATGGATGACGAGATTACTCTGCGCTTCTTCATCTTGATTCTGCTGGTAAGCTCTGATCCATTCATTTACCTGTTCTCTTTGTGCCTGATTAGGTTGAGACTGTTTTTGCATCCATCTCCACCTGCTCTCCTTCTAAAAACTTAGTCATAAATACAGTAACCCCATCATGCTGATGAATTTTTACATCATCCATCAGAGTTTCAATAAGGTAAAGACCCAAGCCTCCTTCTCTCAAAAGTTCGACTTTTTGTCCATTTTCGTATGGACCTAGCCCTTGACGAACCTCCTCGAAATTACAGCTCTTACCACTATCGGAAACCATGACCTCCAAACGGTCAGGATAAAGGCCGAAACTTACTTTCACTTCACCTTTTTCAGAATCCTTGTATGCATGCTGTACCGCATTTGTACAAGCCTCACTGGTAGCGATTTTCAAATCCTCTATTTCATCATACGCAAATCCCATCCGGCTTCCAATTCCAGAAAGCGTTAAACGAATGACACCGATGAATTCTGGTTTTGCAGGTATTTTCATTTCGATGTAATCATATACTTGACTCATTCTAACCCACCCTCTGTACCACTTTTTATATCAATGATATCTGCAAGACCTGTTATATCAAATAAACGTCGTAACCTTTCCGATAATCCAACTAACGTGAACTCGCCATTATGTGCCCTAACACTTTTAAAAGCACCGACAAATACCCCAAGTCCCGTACTATCCATATACGAAACTTCAGTTAAATCAATAGTAATCGAAACATTTTCCTGCTCTGAAATTGGAAATAGTGATTCTCTTAGTTTCGGCGCAGTATAAGCATCGATTTCACCTTTTAGTTTTACATTAAATTCAGTATTCAATTCATTAACATCTACTGTTATATTCATCCTTGACCCACCTCTTCAAATCCTCTTCATTCCTATATCTATACCCAGCAGTAACAATGCTAAACATTTGATTTTAAAATTATTAATGTAAAATCATCCCTCAGTTGGAAGTTCTGCATTTTCTCCAATTGTTTATATATATTATTCACCATTTCCTGGGCTTGCAAATGCATATTTTTTTTAATCAAACCAATAAGCGTTTCTCTTTCTATGAACCCATCATTCGTGCGGCACTCCGTTACTCCGTCAGATAATAGAATGATCATGTCGCCACGATTCACCGTTTTTTCATATTGGCGATACCTTGTTTTTTTATCAACGCCAAGCAACAAGCCCTTTGCATCCAAATCGCTAAAAGTACCTGTAGCTGCGTCATAGTAAAATCCAGGTTCATGTCCGGCTGAAGCATAGGAAAATTGCCTGTCATGCGGATCATATAAACCATAGAACATGGTTATGAACATGCTTGGATCAACATTATGCTCCACAACCCGGTTCAAGCTCTCAAGTACACTTTTCGGTTCATGACGATGCTCCGGAAGACTGTCCATCGCATATTTGATCATCGACATGCACAGCGCAGCAGGGATCCCTTTTCCTATGACATCGGCTATCCCAACACCTATACGCTCATTTTCATCCTGGACGAAGTGATAGTAATCCCCGTTCATCTGCCTCGCAGGAACACTGATCGCCCCAATTTCAAGAGCTTTGATATCAGGTATTTCCGTTTCCAAAAGAGTATGTTGAACGTTTGCCGCTATCTCGATTTCCGTTTTCAATTCCTGCTGTTGATGTCTGAGGCTTTGATGTTCACGGTATGCAATGCCGTAGCCCATCATGACTTCTAGCAGAAAATCGAAAGAATCCAATACTTTTCCCGGTAATTCCGGGTAAAGTTCCATTAAGTTATTTTTATGCATACTTATGATTTCTTCTGGAGATATATTGTATTTGATATGTAGGCGGCTAATCTTCTGCCCTTGATAGAGTGCCTGCTCATTTTGGTCTTTAAGATAAGTAGAAAGCGCCTCATGATACTTTTTCTCCATGTTCTCCCTAATATCCATAGTCCCCCCCTAACGGAGCCATTTCGTCGCGATAATCTTAGTCCCTTCACCTGGTATCGATTCAATATCAAAGTCATCCATTAAACGTTTGGCTCCAGGAAGGCCTGCCCCCAGCCCCCCTGAGGTGGTATATCCATCTTCCATGACTCTGCGGATATCCTCAATTCCCGGCCCTTGGTCTTCTGCAATGATTTTCAATCCTGACTTCCCATTTATATTTAGCTTTTCTATGCTAACACTGCCTTGTCCAGCATATAGGTATATGTTTCGGGCCAATTCGCTAATGGCCGTTGTGATTCTGGCCTGGTCTACAGTACCGAACCCCAACTCTTTAGCGACATTTCTTCCGAGCTGCCTTGCAGCTACGATGTCCCATTCATTTATGATTTTTACGCAGGATTGGAACTCCATTCTTTAATCCCCCAATTCCTGTTGTAATTTCTCCAGGCCTTTCTCTAAGTCTAATGCTGTCAGAACATCATCGAGACTAATTCCTAGTTCAATCAATGTTATGGCAACAGCAGGCTGGATTCCCGTAATTACAACTTTGGCCCCCATAAGCTTAGACATGCTAAAGACATCGCCTAATACCTTTGCGATAAAAGAATCAATAAAATCTATTGAGGTAATATCTATAACAACGCCATTCGCGCTTGTTTCATGAATCTTATGCAGTAAATCCTCTTGAAATTGAAGAGCTGTCACATCATCCAATTCCCACTGTATAGAGACTAACAAGCAGTCATAAAGCTTTAATATCGGAATCCTCATACTTATCCCTCCACCTTTACGATCTTACGGCTCGTTAATTCCAACGCAACTTCTATCCCTTTTTTCAACGTATTTTTTGTAATCACTTCATTTAAATTAATGCCAAGATTAACGATGGTTTGAGCTATTTCAGGGCGGATGCCGCATAGTATACATTTGGCGCCCACTAATCGGACTGCTTCCGCTGCTTGAATGATATGGTGGGCAACCATGGTATCCACGACCGGCACGCCCGTAATATCAATAAGAACGACTTCAGATCTATGCTTAACCACGCCAGTCAACAGGTTTTCCATTATCTGTTTGGCACGTTCCGTATCAATCGTACCAATCAGCGGCATTACCGTAATTCCTTCCAATACAGGAATGAGCGGTGCCGAAAGTTCTTGCAACGCTATTTTTTGCATGGAAACGGTTCTTTCCCAAGTTTGAGTATATATATTGACTATTTCATTATTTATCGGTGTCGCCCATTTATCCAAATGGTTAACGAGATTGACTTGATTATCAGGAGTAACGAGACCCTTTTCCACCATCCCATTAATGACAATTAACGTGAACTTATGAAGTCCTTCATTGACGAAAGTAAGAGGCCATCCCAATTGGACGACTTTCTCGGCAAAATCTGAAAGCTTCAATGTGAATTCCTTGTTTTTACTATCAACGTTCGTGATGATCATATCTATAAATTCACTGCTCGTTTGCGTGAACATTCGATCTGAGACAACTTTAATTAATCTTTCGTCCGTACTTTCCTTCATGATGCCCATCCACTCAGTAAGGATGTAATCTTGATTTTGCTTAATAAAATCGTAAACCAATTGATTCATAATATCCTCCCATTCTAACACAATTGCTATGTTTCCCTGTCCACGTCACAAGGATGTTAACTAACTGTAATGTTATTTCCATTTGGATTTCCTTCGAGTTTCTCCACTGCACTTTTGCTTTTTTTAGGTATTTACAACATAACTACATACCCGAAATTCAGGTAAGAAAAACATAAATTAATGAAAAGTTAGGGAGATACCATAAAAAACAATGACATTCCATCCAATATCTAACTGTATAATGTTTTTATTCGTCAAATTTTTCATATTTCCTCCCTGTTTACTTTTTGGACACATGTTTATGTTATTTCATAAAAAAAAAACACGATTCCCACAGTACAGGAATCGTGCCATCTAAATAATATCAAGAATGATTTGTATTATAATAACGCCCGGTTTAACGGGAAAAATTTTCTTTAAAACTCAATGAGGCCTAAACTTATTTGCAAAGCTTCATTGACTTTTTGCATCATCGGTTCGTCAAGATGCGTAATTTTATCAGTTAAACGCTGCTTATCGATTGTCCGGATCTGTTCTAATAAAATGACGGAATCCCGTTCGAATCCGTACTTTTTTGCATTAATCTCAACATGTGTAGGCAATTTCGCTTTTTGAATTTGAGCTGTAATGGCTGCCACGATCACAGTCGGACTAAAGCGATTACCAATATCGTTTTGTAAAATTAGTACCGGACGGGTTCCACCCTGCTCTGAACCGACTACCGGGGAAAGGTCTGCGAAGTATACGTCACCACGCTTAACAACAATCAATGGCTCAGCCTCCGCTAACTAATCGTTCAACGCAATGACCAGCCTCGAATTCAGCCTGGAAGGCTTCAGAAGCAATCGTTAAATTAATGGCCGCCATTTCAATATAACCGCGTTTCATCGATTCACGAAACTCTTTCTTTTTACGTTCGCGAAGATACATTTTTGTGGCACGATAAATAAATTCACTGCGATTCACATTTTCCTCACTCGCATACCCGTCTAACTCTGTTAAAAAATTTTGAGGTAATCGAATTAATATCTCTCTTGTTGCGCTGGATTCAGACACAAACATACACCTCCACCATCACTACACACCTTTATTATATATCCTTTTCAATATTACCATTAAAATGCCTATCTGCAAAGAGTATATTCTATTCTCAATCCTATTATCAGCATAATAAAGGAAATCTTATTCACAATCTTAGGATTTTTTTACAATCCGCTCATTCCAAAATGAAGTTGCGTATATGATTCACCTGATTGTCTTTCAAATATATGCGGGGCACTCTTGCTCCTATCATGCATGTCACCTCATAGTTGATCGTTTCCAGTTTTTCCGCTATCTCATCGACAGTAATCGATTCATCCCCATCATTCCCGATTAATGTGACCACAGTTCCTACAGGGTATGGTCCAGGCAGCTTAATCATGCATTGATCCATGCAAATCCTTCCGACTATGGGCACTCTTTTTCCATCCACAAGAACTTCCTGACCTTGCAGCTTACGGATCCAGCCGTCAGCATATCCGATTGGCAAAGTTCCAATCCATTCATCACCTTCAGCCGTATAAGTCGCTCCATAGCTAACGCTTTCACCCTTAGCAAGCTGTTTAACCGCGACCATCTCCGTTCTCAATGATATAGCCTGTTTTAATGGAAATGGCAATATCGGCTTCATCTCCATGGAAGGACTCAAACCATACATGGAAATCCCCATTCTTACTGCATTCCATTCTGAATCGGTGAACCTTAAAGAAGCTGCACTATTGGCTGCATGAACATATTCCGGCTTTCCCGTCAATTCGGAAAGCATCCCTTTAAAAAAGGCAAGCTGCTTTTCATATAAGTCTGTCTTCATTTCATCCGCAGTCGCGAAATGAGTGAATATCCCTTGGAAATTGAAACAAGTTTCCCTCTTAAGCAAACTTTCCATTTTCATGAGTTGACCTTTATCTCGAATGCCGATCCTCCCCATGCCGCTATCCACTTTTACATGGACTTGCAAAACTTGTCCCGGTTTCAACAAATCCTTTGCCTTCTCCAACCATGCTTCATCGAAAACCGTCACGGAAATCCCATGCTCGGCAGCAAGCGCTGCACTTTCAGGCCTAGAAGCCCCAAGGACAAGAATCGGAGCCAATATACCTTTATTCCGTAAGGCAAGAGCCTCATCCAAAAAAGCTACACTTAAAAAATCCGCCCCCGCATCAAGCGCCGTTTTAGCCACTTCATAGTCCCCGTGGCCATAAGCATTGGCTTTGACGACAGCGAAAAGACTAACGCCCTTTTTCAGACTTTTTTTCATTGAAGAGATATTTTCAAAAATATTATCCAAATTTACTTCTGTCCACGTATCTCGATGAAATACTTTCGTTTCCAAGACCTTTTCCTTCTTTCCTATACTCACCATAAGATTCTTCCCAGTAGCGAAGTTTTCGTTTCATTATAGGACCATTCTATAACCAACCGCTAGAAAGATAAAGTGCTTTTTCACCTTGATCCTCATTTCCCGGCTGCCAGCCTAAATCAAATAATGGGTTAAAAAAGGTCAACAAGCCGCTTCCCCGCCTATCCTTCCCAGAAGAAAACCTTCGTAAGGAGACGGGAAAAATCAGCTTGTTATGTAATCCTATTTGACTGGATCTTCCCCAACCGAACGGGCGACTTCTATCATCTCTTCCTGTGACAAATCCTTTGATGCTAGCATGTAATCGACACCTTCAAAAGTCCATGCAATCGTATTTCCCGTCATGGCCCCGACAGTATAACCCAAATCAACAGGTTCTCCATTCACATTCGTCGAAACGGAAGTTTGGACTACCTCAGCTTTTTCCTGAACTAATGTAAAACTTTTTGTACCCTCATAGGTCAAAACGACACGTTCTCCCTTTTCCGTCGTAATTTCTTTTTCTTCCGTTAAATTCATATCGCCAATATTTTCAGGGTATTTCACTGCAAACCCCTCATTTTGGACTTCTGCCATAACGGGAGCTTCAAGTTGGGCACTTGTCATGTTTTTCTTCATGTCAAATGAATCTTTATCAAAACTCGTATCGAATTTTACTTTTGAGAATTCAACAAGAACCAAAGCGGTCCTATCAGGGTCCATGACTTTTACACTGACTGGGGATAAATCCTTTTTGTTTATAGTAATCTCTTGATATGGCAACATTTTATTGTTTTGGTAGCGCGTTTTCGTTTCAAAGACATAGTGTTTATCCGTTTCTTTATATGTCGCACTTTTATCTTCCGTAATGTCTTTCACCAACGACTCGAACAAATAGGCCTGACTGCTGTTCTCCGGCCACTCGCTTTGAAATTTAAAACTTTTATTCAAAGCAGGCGTCAAAACGTATACACCATCATCATTTTTCAAAATCATCTGGCTTTGATCTTTCTCTTCATTTTTCAGATTCACGCGGTAAAAAGAAGGGTCCTTATGCCAAATCTCCACATTATACACTTGAGGTTCCGTCCCCATCTTTAATGTCATCTTCGCGTTAGCTTTATATCCTTTCATTTCACCAAGCTTCTCATTCAATTCACTCACTACGTCACTCTGCGATTTTTGGCCGCAAGCAGAAAGAGCAAGCAAGAGCATGATCCCTGCAAAAAGCATTACCATCTTCTTCATCTTTTCAACCCCTTTTTGTCATTTGAACGTAAAAGGGAGAGGAAAAGGCAGGATCCGGACATTGGCTCGACTGATGTCTTAAATTCCTCAGTATTTTAGACAGGACCATTTCTCGATCCGGCTAAAAACTTTTCGAGAGCACCTACTCTGCCATGTACCTTTTACCGGGCCTTGTCTCCCTATAGCACTAAATGTATATGAGACAACCTTAAGGTTTATGACCCGATTGGACAAAACTCCACTCACCCTTCAATTACGACTTGAGCAACCGCATAATCCCTGCTATGGCTAATCGAAAGGTGGACCCCTTTAGAAAACGGCTTTGAAATCACCGGCTTTCCTTTATCATCCGAGATGATTTCAATATCCAAAAAGGATAAGTGTTTACCGATCCCTGTACCGTTCGCTTTTGAAAAAGCCTCCTTTGCCGCAAAACGGCCAGCAAAATACTCGACCTTCCTTCTTCCATTTAACTTTTCGAAAATCAAGATTTCACTTTCCGTCAATATACGCTCCTTTAAACGGGGTTGCCGATTAATCAATGTTTCCATTCTATCCAACTCAGTAATGTCCACGCCTATACCTTTAATCACTTTGACACCTCTTCTATTAATTTAATAAGTTGCATATCATTAGGAGGACTCTTTTACCTGAAAATGATAATATTGTATCTAATTAAAAAACGATATATAGGAGGAATTTATGTTTACAAGAACAGAAAGCTTCCGCGAATATGCAAATTCTTATCGAGCTGTAACTGTACTCATACTCATTATGATGCTTGTATTCGTTCTCGTCCTTTTCCCCGCATTTCCCGGCAATTTACTCTTTTATTATGGCACAGGTGTGAATTTATACATCGCTGATGGACAATGGTGGCGTTTGATCACCCCCATCTTTCTACATAGCACGTTTACACATTTACTGTTTAATGGATTCTCACTTGCCATCTTTGGTCCATTCCTGGAGAAATTACTTGGGGCCTTCAAGTTTTCAATCTTCTTTTTATCGACAGGGATCCTTGCCAATATCGCAACCTTCCTGATTAACCCACTGACATATAACCACGTAGGTGCTAGCGGAGCAATTTTTGGTTTACTCGGATTCTTTCTATACCTTGTACTGTTCAATAAAACCAATTTTACTAACAACGAAAGAAATACAGTATATACATTGACCGGAATTGCCATTATCATGACTTTCATCCAGCCGCAGATCAACGTTGTCGGACATTTGGCTGGAATGGCAACCGGCTTTTTAACAGCTCCATTATTCTTAAGAAAAAAATGGTAGGCCAAACAGCCGACTCTTCCTTTCAATCATTGGGAGTCGACTGCTTTTTTAGGTGAATACCAAGATTTAATTATTAGGCAATCCTTTTCTTCCACATCAGCAACCATACCGACCCGGGAGGTAATTCCTGATTTAATCGATGCTGTAATGGTGGCTAATTCTTTTCGATTCTGAAACCAGCTTTTTTTATATGTGATTGATTGAATTCTGCTTCTCTGCATGATCAATGTTTGCTTCGAGAAAAAACGGCTGCTCAATAGCAATAAATTCCCTTCTATGCTCCAACCTGCATCTCTATATTGCATGTATGCCCAAAAAATCGCCAACGGTACAAGCAAGAAGGACAGATAACCCCAAGGTCTGAAAAACCATACCAAGGCACCGATGATCGGGATAAGGTATAGAAACTTTCGAAACACATACCTGGAAAGTGCACGCTTGGGTATTGGTTTCATCTCCGTATCCGTTTCATAAACCGGTAAAATTTCCAGGATTTTTCCCTGTAAATGCTTCTTTCTGATTAAAGGGAACAGCATGATGGAAAGACTTTCTTTATCTTCCATGCTCCCTCCCGCATATTCAATATAAACCGTCGCCAATCCCAATGGCTTTCGAATTAAATTCTCCATGATCCGGATACCTTGAATTTTATGGATAGGGATTGTCAGTCGTCTTTTCTCGAGAAGCCCCCTGGAAATAACGATCTCCTCATCCGTTTTTATCACGGTAAAGGAAGCGTATTTAATTACCATACTTAATGTGGCCAGTACATAAACCGCCAATAAAGCCACAAGGGCAAACAAGGTCAGAATGAAGGTCCCCATTTCAATAAAATCTTCATAATCCTTAAATATTCTCTGAAAAGGTATCATTTCATCGAACTGTGAAATAAAAGCGACTGCCCCGGATAGGAAAACACCTACCGCTCCCGAAGTGGCAGCCATAGCGAATAACTGCGGCAGCGTCTGCTTAAAAACGGAAGATGATTTTGCAACAATTTCATTATCCGCGACTTCATCTTTATCCCTATCAAATGGGTTATACGCATTTTTTTCCTCACTTATATAAGCATTGATTCGATCCGCATCACTTTTCCTTATGGCTGATAATACGGCATCCGCCTGAGACCCGCCTGCCGTTTCAATATTCAGCTTCACCAGGCTGAATACCCTCTGGATGATGCCCTCTGATATATCTATGCTATGAATCCGATCAAACTTTATATACCGTTTCTTCCTTACGAATACCCCGGACTCAATTCTGAATTCTCCATCTTCTATCCGATATGTAAAGCGTAACCATTGCAAGAATGCATTCCCTATAATCAAAAGTATAATAATGGCAATGACCAGCGGTTGTATCCATCCGGGAATTCCTTCATTCTTCCCAGGAATGACGACCACTAATAAAAAAGGGATGACTAACTCCTTAATCGATTTAATGATGTTAAGCAATACAGCTATGGGGTGAAGCCTTTTAGGATCAGACATCTTCTTCCTCCACACTTGCCATTCTCGAAATATAATGCCGCAATTCATCCGCCTCTGCAAGGTCCAAGGCAGGGATAACATGAAGAGTCGCTGCAGTGGAAATTTCAACGGAGGCTAAATCGTATTTTCTTAATAATGGCCCTTGCTTCGTTTCAACATGCTGAACCCTTATCATGGGTATGAGTGTTCTTTTAATGATGAAAATACCACTTTGGATATCAATTTCAGTATTTCTTACTTCGTAACGCCACCTCTTCCATTTAACCGACGGAATCAGAAAGATGGCCAGATAGGATTGAATTGTCGAAAATAGGACCAACACGCCAATCACCCAATATGTCCAATCAAAAATGATTGTAAGCACGAGTACGGCGATGCTTATAATCCAGGTTATTGAACAGCTTATAAGACCACTGATTTTCCATACGGTTAAGGCCTTATTCGATATACGATTTTCAGGTTCCATGTGCTTCTCCTCTTCCGGACAGGTAATGCTAATTGAATCATCATCATCCATCCTTGCTTTCATCCATTATACTATATTTAAATACTGGAAATTAACCCCTTTTCAAACAATAGCTGGAGCATTCCATCCAAAAACCGCGGATACCTTTCATGAAGAAGTTGGAGATGCACATAAAAAAATGCCGCTCAAATGAGCGGCATTCCCAATTCAATTAAATCTTATTAGTTTTTTCTCTTTTTTGGCTCGTGCTGCGGTTTCCGTAACCATTCGATTTACGGTTCGTGCTTGGGCGTTTCCCTGATCCGCTGCCGTAATCTTTTCTGCCTGAAGAACTGCGGCCATTGCGCTGTCTGTTGCCAGAAGATCCGCTTCCTCCGCGATTGCGACGCATTGGAGATGGAGATTCTTCCGTTAACTTGATAGGCGTTTGATCCGGTTCTTTTGTCATTGATTTAAGCATGGCTGCAACTAAATCCGCTGCGCTATGTTTTTGCAATAACTCTTCCGCTTGACCAAGATATAAAGTTAAATCCTCATTCTCGATTGTATTAAGGATTTTTTCCGTTACTGCTTTTTGTTGACCTTCCAACGCTTCAGTTAACGTAGGAGTCTTAAGTTTCTCCATACGTTTTTTCGTTGTATGTTCAACTGCATGCAGTTGACCTCTTTCTCTTGGTGTTACAAACGTAATGGCTATACCATGTTTACCCGCACGTCCTGTACGTCCAATACGGTGAACGTAGCTTTCCGGATCTTGAGGGATATCAAAGTTGTATACGTGAGTAACGCCGGAAATATCAAGTCCACGTGCAGCAACGTCAGTAGCAACGAGCACATCGATGCTGCGGTCTTTGAACTTTTTCAATACAGAAAGGCGTTTTGCCTGGCTAAGGTCACCATGAATGCCTTCAGCCATATAACCGCGGATATTCAATGCAGATGCCAATTCATCTACACGGCGTTTCGTACGTCCGAAGACGATCGCAAGATCCGGTGTTTGAATATCGAAAAGGCGTGCAAGTGTATCGAATTTTTCACTTTCTTTTAACTCCAAGTAATATTGTTCGATACGATCCACTGTCATTTCTTTTGCTTTTACACGTACAAGAACAGGTTCCCGCATGAATCTTTCGGCAATTTTACGGATCGGATCAGGCATTGTAGCTGAGAAAAGCAATGTTTGCCTTTCGTCAGGAACCGTTGAAAGGATCAATTCGATATCCTCAATGAATCCCATGTTAAGCATTTCATCCGCTTCATCAAGAACTACAGTGTGAACTCCGCCTAATTTAATATTTTTACGTTTGATATGGTCTAAAAGACGACCAGGCGTACCAACGATAATATGTGGTTTTTTCTTTAAAGCACGGATTTGACGGTCGATGTCTTGTCCACCATAAACTGCAAGTACACGAGCGCGTTTTCCGTAACCAAGCTTGAAAAGTTCCTCGGAAACTTGAATCGCAAGCTCACGTGTAGGTGCGATGACGATCCCTTGCACGTTTTCGTTATTGATATCGATGTTTTCCATCAATGGAATACCGAATGCTGCTGTTTTACCTGTTCCTGTTTGCGCTTGACCGATTATATCTTTACCTTCAAGTGCTAGAGGTATCGTTTGGGATTGAATCGGGCTCGCTTCCTCAAATCCCATTTTTTCTATTGATTTCATGGACGTTCTATCTAATCCTAATTCGCTAAACAATGTCAATGTTTTCGTACTCCTTTTTATATCGTAAATTTACACGTGCATTCATGGATCATGCACAGATGTTTTAGTTCAAATCCTCATCATCATGACGGATGTTCTTCTTTATCTCTTAATAAAAAGTTTATCATTATCACCTAAAAGTATGTCTGCCTTTTAGTTCAAATGAACTCAATATGATTTTTTAAAAAGGAAATATACCAGTACGGACATTCACTGGCATTTTTAATTTCGCGCACGTGTAAACTTATCATTAACCTACGCTCATCTTTTTAAAAGTACATGTAACCAAAATTAAATTCAATATGGAAAATTAAAAGTAGCATAAACGGTGTTTGACCGTTTTATTCAGGTGAGGGCTGCTGCACCTATTATTCATCAAACTTAAAAAGGCTGGATGAACAAAACTTGACGAGAGCCAAGATTCTTATACAAAACAGGCCCGGTGCGTTGAGGATTTGCAGAAGTGGAAAAGCGCTAAAAATGCGGCTTGATTCCCTAATAGCTACTAAAGCCGCCAAGAGATGCAGCTTTTATATATGACCAGACGCGCGGCCTATTTAATCTAAAATAATCTCAAGAATGAACTCATGAAACATGTAAGAACATACAATTTTGTTGCCTCAACCTGATTAATTTAAATAATCATCAATGATAAGACATTTAAACTCATACTCATATTACCATTTTCAAACTGTTAATGCAATAAAGGATATCGCCCCATTCAGAGTTACTAAAACTTTAGATCGTTTTAAAAACGGTTAAATTGGATATCTCCACCTGATAATTGTGCAGCTGATTTATTCAACAGAATTACCTTAGTTACTATAACCTATCATGCGTAAGTGGATTCAGACTGCAAACGACAGTTGGCTTAAGGAATCCAGTTGGGAGGATTTCAGTAACCTATTCCTGTTTTAAAATAACGGTTCGGGATAGACCATTCCAAACCACTAACTATATTCATGTGAATTTTTCACAAAACGAACATCCATTTATATATGATATGAGTTTAAATCAAATAGTTTCAACAAACCTTTTTCAAGAAAAATTAAATCTAACGATAACCCCCTTCCACGATTACCCCCGTTGGAGGAAAGGGCTTATCACGAATGAATTTCCAGGTATATGGGATCATTCATTTTTCGAAAATTTCATCTTTTTTTGTAAAAATTATAGTAAATTAGTCTAAATGCAGTATGATTGACCTATCAACAAATCAACGGGGGGTTATATGAACATATTCACAATAGATGTTCCTTTATGTAAGGATTTTGGTCGAATCTTAAAGAAAATGAACAAGAAAGTCACTTTTTTGGAGGATCCACTCAATCAAAGTCATCTATTCGAAGATTCATCGGACTTAATGAAATCATTATTTATTTTGCCTTTGCACATATCAACAGATTCTTGGCAGCAAACTTCTTTATTTGCCTTAGCTGAATCTCACGAAATCCCTATCTTATTCATTTACAAACGCACTTTAGGAATGGAGCCCCCTCAGGCCTTACCGGAAAAGACCTTTTATGAAACCATGGCAGTCCCTGCCGATTCAGTAGAAGTCCGGATTAAATTAAAGTCACTCAAAAACATCAGCATGCAATTGTTTTCGGCAAAAATGAAGGGGCAAGAGCTTGAAAAGATACACCAAAAATCAGCAAGGAGCCTGCGAATTGCAAAGGGGATTCAACTTTCAAGTTTACCTTTGTCGATCAATAATGATGATATAGAGGTCAAAGGCCTTTTTCAGCCTTCGAGTGAGCTTTCTGGGGATTTATTTTACTGGGCGGAGGTCGGCGACAGGATATATGGCTTCATCATGATCGATGTATTTGGAAAAGGTATTCACACAGCACTTATAAACATGTCCATAAGGACTTTGATGCCCGACCTTATCAAACGGGTAAAAGACCCCATTTACATAACAGAGGAACTGGGCAAACATATTCGGGACCTATTTCAAGGAGTTAATCGGGAAAACAAAAAACATGCTCGTATTACAGCCTTCATCGCATACGTGAATACAAAGGATCGACTCATCGAATATGTGAACTACGGACTTCCTTCGGCCTTTTTGTATTCCCCATGCACCAATCAAATTCTCAACTTAAACGAAGGGGCCACCCCAAGCGGACTGATCCCCGAATTGCCCATAAAAAAAATAGTCTTTCACTATGAACCAGGAAGCCGTTTCATCATCTATACAGACGGACTGTCTAAAACGCCCACACCTTCCGCCATTGACCGATCTGACAATATCGAGAGGGAATTCATTGAAAATGTCCATCTCGATACAAATGACCTTCTTCAGGAGCTATTGGTCTCAAGGATGAGGCATTCAGTGATTAACGATGACATCTGCATTATAGCCGGGACACTGTTTTAAAGACAATAAAAGAGGCCGTTTCAATAAAAGAAACGGCCTTTTCTTTATTTTTTATTTTTGTAGAGCTTGAACTACTTCCTCCAGCTTCATGCCCCTGGAAGCTTTAACAAGTATGATGTCATTTTCCTGTGTGGACGACTTAAGTTCCTCTATAAGCTCCTGCTTATCTTGAAAAGGGCGAACCTGCTCCGATGAAAAAGACTTGCTCGCTCCCTTGGCAATAAACTCGGCTAAAGGTCCATATGTGAAAATCTTATCAATCCGCTCATTGGAAATCAATTCACCAATTTTCGTATGAAAGTCTTTTTCCTGCGGCCCTAACTCCAACATATCTCCCAATACAAGGATCTTATTCTCGAATCCAGATAAGCCCTCAACCAACTCCACTGCCGCCTTGACTGAAGTTGGACTGGCATTATATGCATCATTGATGATTTTCTGCCCTTTTGCGCCTTCAACCAATTCCATCCTCATATTAGTCAACTGAATGGTCGATAGGCCTTTACGGATCGAAGAATCATCCACATTGAATTCTTTAGCAACCAAGATGGCCGCCAACGCATTAAGAACATTATGATGACCTAACACAGGTATCTCATAACCGATCTCCTTATCACCGCTTGCGATTGTAAACGTGGTACTGTCCGCCCCTTGGCTAATGGCCTGTGGATATAAATCATTTTCTTCCGTACGTCCAAAAGATATTACGTTTAAATCAGGAAAATCCTTTTTGATCCGATTGCGAAGCAATGGTTCATCACCATGATATATCAGCGTTCCATCTTTCGCCAAACCTTCGACAATTTCCAACTTCGCATTCGCGATTTCCTCGCGTGATCCTAAATCCAATAAGTGTGATTCACCGATATTGGTAATGATCGCTACATCAGGCTTTGCCATTTTGGATAAGAACTCGATTTCACCGCGGCTGCTCATCCCCATTTCCAAAACAGCCGCTTCCGTATCCTGTGCCATAGAAAGTATCGTTAGCGGCAAACCTAAATGATTATTGAAGTTTCCATTGGTTTTATGAACCTTATAGGCAGTGGCCAGCAGCGCAGCGGTCATATCTTTCGTAGTGGTCTTACCATTGCTCCCTGTTATCCCAATGACTTTTATATTCAACTCCTGGCGGTAAGAACGCGCCAATTGCTGAAGTGCTTTCTCAGTGTTTTCGACAATGATTATCGGTAAATCATCAGGAGGATTCGGAACATCCCTTTGCCAAAAGGAAGCTGCAGCCCCTTGCGCTAAAGCCTGCTTGACATACTCATGGCCGTCAACCTTCTCTCCCTTAAGCGGAATGAACAAACATCCTTCCTTAACCGTTCTTGAATCGATGGTAACCCCATTAATTCCTTTGGACTGGAATGGACTGATATCATTCAATCCCTCTGCCATTTCATGTACTTGTTTTAACGTTCTCTTTATCATTTTGTTCCTCCTACATTCATCGAACCGTTAATCGCTCTCCGTTAACCAAACGAAGCAGAAACCAGTTTAAATCGCACCGGTTCCTGCTGATTGGAATCCATCAAATCAAGGCATGATGGATTGTGGAGTTTACTGATACTTTACCTGCATGATCAAACTGTATATTTGATTTGTTGTTTTTCCTGATGACGTTCCAAGGCAAGTTTCACGAGTGTTTCAATTAACGCTGGATAGTCGACACCTGTGTGCTTCCACAATAACGGAAACATGCTGAAAGGAGTAAACCCAGGCATTGTATTCACTTCATTAATATAGATTTGCCCCTCATGCGTCAAGAAGAAATCTGCGCGGACCAATCCAGAGCAATCCAATGACTTAAAGGCAGTAATGGCCATTTCGGATAAAGCTGCATACTCGCTTTCCGTTATCTCCGCCGGAATGACCATCGCTGAATTACCGTCTACATATTTTGCTGAATAATCATAGAAGGCAAAATCTTTCTTAGGGATGATTTCGCCTGCCACTGAACAAGACGGTTCATCATTACCAAGAATACCAAACTCGAGTTCACGAGCAATGACCCCTTCTTCAATGATGATCTTCCGATCGAATTGAAAAGCTTCCGCTACCGCTTTTTCCAGTTCATCAGCATCATTACATTTGCTGATACCGACACTTGAACCTAAATTGGCAGGTTTGACAAAACAAGGGTACCCCAATTCATCCGCTACCTTTTTGATGGCACTTTCAGTATTCTTCTCCCATTCGGAACGAATGAACCAAGTGTATTTCACTTGAGGAAGTCCTGCCTGGGCAAAAATGTTTTTCATGATGACCTTATCCATTCCTGCTGAAGAAGCTAAAACGCCATTCCCTACATAAGGAAGGTTCAACAGTTCCAGCATCCCTTGTACGGTTCCATCTTCTCCATTCGGTCCGTGAAGCAATGGGAAAATTACGTCATACCCTGTTGATTCACTATTTTCATCAGTTGAATGTGCTTGCAAGGCAAGAGGCGAGCTCGATTTTTCCGGTGAAAATGTCAAAGCCTCCACGTTCTCGGCAGGACCTGTTAACTTTGGTCCATTAATCCATGAACCATCTTTTGTTATGTAAATCGGATATATATCAAACTTTGCTAAATCGAGAGCTTTAATGACCGCTAAAGCCGTCTGCATAGAAACCTCATGCTCCGCAGATTTTCCACCATAAAGCAAACCAAGTTTAGTTTTCATGAGTTATTACCCTCCAATATTCTTTTAACCATGTTCATTGTATCACTTTACACTAAAACGGATAAAGCGAAACTTCCATCATTGAGGCTTTTCCAATGATTACTATTTTGCAAAACACAGAATAAAACTGCCATATCCTGTGGCAACTCCTGTGCTAGCACATCCTGTGTGGCGCAATCGGGCATTTACAGGCTGTTGGCTCACCACATTTCTTTTTCATTACATTTATCATCAGGCCTCCTTACAGCCTGTTAATGCGGGGTAAAGCGAAACTTCCATCATTGTGGCTTTTCCAATGATGGTTAGTTGAGCCAATCGGGCATTTACAGGCTGTTGGCTCACCACATTTCTTTTTCATTACATTTATCATCAGGCCTCCTTACAGCCTGTTAATGCGGGGTAAAGCGAAACTTCCATTATTGTGGCTTTTACAATGATTACTATTTTGCAAAACACAGAATAAAACTGCCATATCCTGTGAACACCTCTACGTTTCCCTCTCTTATCTTTTATGCATGAGACGGTAAGTCTTACACCTAAAAAGTTCAAAGACTTCAAATAAAATCAGGAGGATGGTGTATTTTTAATAACACTTTCCCAAATCTTCTCTTTTCGATTGAAGATAATAAATGCATCGGGCTCCTTACTATCTCTATCCGAAAAGGAATCATGCATTTCATCCATGTTTAAATAATCCCCTACGACCCATGCCGGTATCTCAATTTTCGTTCTAGTATACTTAACATCCCGAAAGGAAAAAACGAGCCCCTCTGCCAGAATATGAGCCAAGGAAACGATGATTTCTGCAGGAATCGCCGTCAGCTCTTTTTTCTTTCTGATTCCAAGCCACGTCCTCTCTACTTTTAACGGCTCCAGCTTTAGCGGAATCAGACTTCCTAACATCATATAATATGTCGAAAGAGAACGAAAATAAATTTTATTGAACCAGCCATCATCCTGGGCCAGGTACACAAATTGGTTATTCAATTTACGGAAAAACGGGGGATCAAGATGGGTTTTGGCGTGTCCTAAATATAATAGTTCCGCTATTTCCCTTCCATCCAATTCATCCAGCCCTTCCGCTTCTTCAAAATCAATCCAACAGAAATCTCCATATGCCCGGACATTTTCTTTAACGAGCTTCGCAATAGCTTCAGATGAAGCGCTCTCAAGCAGGACATTCAAATTGTATTCCCCACCATCGAATTGATGTTTCAATAATAAAATCGAATCCAATGTATACGGAAGCGAATTGACGAATTCACGAAAATTGAGTCCATTAAAAAGGACAAACCGTTCGGAAGCCTGCATATACATGTATAAGATATCATTACTTTCATTCTTCATAACCTGATCCCCTCCGAGCTCTCAATCAATAATGTTATTTTATCAAACTTTTGGAGTTTCACGTAAGTTATATAACCCCAATATTAATCATCATCATCTGTATCAGGTAAATAACATGAATCAAAGTCCATATTAACCAATAGGAAAAAATATAGGGATTTGAAGAATGGATCATAAATTGTTTTATCACTCATTAACTCGTTTCATAGGGCCGCTTCCCTATTTGCTTATGTATCCCAAACTCAAAATGACCGACATTAGCTTTGAAAACAAATCAACTGTATTTTAAAGCCTGAAGGTAGTTTCATTTCACAACACATGACCTTCTGGGCCGAGAGGAAATGATTTGGTTTTGGGGTAAACAAGATGAAAGGCTTTATGAATTTGGGGGTATTTTGACATCCGGGAAGACACGTCAAGAAGGTTGTTTCCTCCATAAAACAATTCAACTTGAAGTGCTTGAGTATCTGAAGGAAGCAGAGTTTACAGTCATCGAGAAATAAGAAAGCGCTATTTCATTCAAAAAATAAATAAAAAAATCCAGAGTGACATTTCACTCTGGATTTTTTGTATTAAGAAACTTGTTCTAGTTCTTTTTTGGAAGGAGGGTTGAATTGACCTTCCCATTTAGAGATAACGATTGCCGCAAGTGAATTACCGATAACGTTTACCACTGTACGTCCCATATCAAGAATACGGTCGATACCGGCAATAAATGCTAGACCTTCAATAGGAATACCGACAGTTCCCAATGTCGCTAAAAGAACTACGAAAGATACACCTGGTACACCCGCAATCCCCTTGGAAGTGATCATCAACACTAGCATCAGCGTAATTTGCTCATACGCGCTTAAATCGATTCCATACATTTGAGCGATGAAGATAGCTGCTAACGCTTGGTATAATGTAGAACCATCAAGGTTAAAGGAGTATCCAGTCGGAATAACAAATGTAGCAATATGTTTCGGACATCCCGCTTTCTCCATTTTTTCCATGATTTTCGGAAGAACCGCTTCTGAACTTGCAGTAGAGAAAGCAAGAACCAATTCTTCTTTCAGAAGTTTAATCAAAGTAAAGATATTGAATCCTACAAACTTTGCAATAAGACCCAGAATGACAATTACAAAGAAGATCATTGTTCCGTAAACAGAAAGCGCTAACTTTCCTAACGGAATCAAAGATTCCAAGCCGAACTTGGAGATAGTCACACCGATTAGTGCAAATACACCGATAGGAGCGAATTTCATGACCATGTTAGTTAGGTAGAACATTCCTTCTGCTACACCTTGGAAGAAGCGGAATACCGGTTTACCCTTTTCACCGATGGCCGCAATACTTAGTCCAAACAACACGGAGAAGAAAATGATCGCTAGCATATCGCCTTCTACCATGGCTTTAACTGGATTGGATGGCACGATGTGTACAAGTGTATCTACGAACGATTCATGCTGCTTAGTTTCTGCTGTATCAACATATGTGGAGATATCAGTTTGTTCCAGGTTATTCATATTCACACCAGCACCAGGCTGGATGATATTCGCTGAAATTAAACCAACAGCAATCGCTATCATAGTTACGACAACAAAGTATGATAATGATTTAGCACCTAGTTTTCCTACCGCTTTTAAGTCACCTACACCGGCAACTGCAACGATAAGGCTGGATACGATGATCGGCACTACGATCATTTTAATCATTCGTAGGAAAATGTCTCCGAATGGCTGTAAAAAGTTTTGGGCCGACTCATTACCATAAAAAATGGCACCAACGATAATCCCTAGAATTAAACCAATGAAAATTTGGCTAGCTAAACTTAGTTTGAATTTCTTCATTTACTTTCCTCACCTTCCATAAAGTCTTTGATGCAAAAACATTTTTGTCTCGGTAAGGGAAACAAGATACTAATAAAAGAAAGTAATTTTTCTTTTTTTGAAAAACTCTGTCTTTACGCCGAAAAAAAAGACACTTCATGTGTCGATTTCTTATAGGCGTGAATATTCACACATGTTCCCTTGAAGACGCTGACGAGGTTAGCTGTCGGGTTAGGATTGGAAACACAAAAAGCCCTTTCATTTCTGAATTCACCCCTAGCGGATAAAATCCACAAAAATGGGTCCCCCGTTCTTGGAATAAGATTAAGCGAGTTAACTTATAATAAAATATTATACTAAAAATGATAATCTGTAAATATTTATTCGCATCCGTTCTAGAAAAAGGTCTTTGAATATGTCTGAATATTCTGTATTAATAGCTATTCTATCTATAATTACGCTTCCCGATTTTTAATCACTTAAGTTATATTGATATAATTAATAAATAATTTGACATCACCTCTCTTGTGAAAAAAGCGGTTATTTTTCCAGAATGCCAAGTAACAGGTATCTTACTTTTTCCCTAGAGGTGAATT
The DNA here is from genome assembly GCF_038002945.1 of Peribacillus sp. FSL R5-0717. NCBI lineage: Bacteria > Bacillati > Bacillota > Bacilli > Caryophanales > Bacillaceae > Peribacillus > Peribacillus sp. FSL R5-0717. Next base: position 2,846,823 of record NZ_JBBOOF010000001.1, on the reverse strand, counting down.
TTTTATAAGTTCCAGCTTTCACTTTTTCAAATTGAATCGGGGTAATAAAATAAGAATGGTTCTTCACTGCCACATTCGGCATCAGGAGGATGACGTCACCTACAGACGGTCCCTTTATGATTTCCTGCTTCCCTTCAGCCTTAAGACCTTTTGTAATGTAATGTTTATCCACATGGCCTTTATTCGTCAACTTGTAAATATAAGGATGCTTTTGGTATTGTACCGCCTCTATCGGTATGGAGGGTACACCGGCTTTCTCATTGGTTATTACAGTAAGATTCACTTTCGATCCCACCAACAGAGGTTCCGTTTCTTCGCCTTCCGGTTCGATTAAAGCCTGAAATGGAAATCTGTTATCTTTTTTTAATGATGGCTCTTCAGCGGGATAGGAATGGATACGGCCTATCGTCCCTTTCAATGCCTTTTTTGAATCAGAGGAACTTGCTTTTATAGTCATGCCCACTTCAGCCTTTTTCATTTCCTCTCCGGAGAAATACCCTTCAATTGCCATGTTTGTCGAAACGATGGATATAATGGGATTATCAAGGTTTTTATTGATATTTTTAACGATACCATCAGCCTCGCTCGTCGTCACAATTGCACTGGACTGCTCCTCAATCGAACTTAATTTAGCGTCAAGCATTTTCACTTTTTCATCCAACCTGTTTTTTTCTAGTTCCTGCTTGTACATTTCTTGCTCAATGTTACTTTTAATAAGATCTGAAGAGCTTGTCGTTATATCAATATTCAAGTTTTTTTCCACCGATTCATCAATTGCCGCTTCAGGTTCACTGGTCACGTTCCCCTGATAAGACCTCAACTTCCCTATGTATTCCTCAATCCCTGCCATTTCCCCCTCAGCTGCCGTTTTCTCCGCTTCCAAACTCGCTTTAAGCGCATCAAGTTCGGTCGCCGTATACTCAAACAACGAGGAGCCAGCCGTAACCGAATCGCCTTCTTTTACAAGGAATTTCTTAAAATCATTTTTCTTGGCATCAAAATAGATATCATACTCTTCTACTGGTTTAATTACCCCATTTGTTTGAATAGTATCCGTAATTGTATCTTTTTTTACCTTAGTCCAGTTTTCAACGAAAACCGTCCGCTCCACTTTGCTTTCTTTTTTTTCAATAAGGTATAAGTTAACGGTTATTAACACTATCGACGCAATGGAGACCGCCGCTATTTTCCAGTTACCGCTCATTCATTTCACCCGCTTTATACAAATACGCCTACTTGGATGTATCCTAAAAAGGCTTTAACAAACCATGTGGCCAAATAGAATAGAACAATCATTAAAAGGACCAAATAATTATTACGTTCTGTAAATTCCTTTAAATAAAAATATTGCAGAGCAATAATGAGAAATTGAAAAATGGTAATTTCACTGAAAAAGTGAATGAAATAATCACTTCTGAGAAAATACTGACTGATGATCCCCAATGAAAAAGGATTGGCATCGCTGCCTATATCCATTAAAACGAATAAGGGAATCAATAATGTTTTTTCCACTAATTGCAGGCCAAAAAGAATCATTTGAACGATAACTAATTTTATATAGGGGATATCAGTAACGATCCAAAAGAATAGAGCTGCTAAAAATATGTATATGGAAGGGTGGATTATTCCTGTTATTATATTGCCGCTCAAAATCAGCAACTTTGCTGCTTCGAATTCATTGGCGCTCATCTTCGTGATTTCTTTGGAAAATGATTCTGAACCAATGCCAAAATATCCCCCAACGGCGAATACTATAAGACTAAGAAAATATATAAATATTAATTTCAATCCAAGCTTTGTGACTGCCTCTGCATTTTGCAGCTGATAACGACTCCGATAAGGCTGTAAAATGCCCTTTAACAATCCGACCTGGTACACCATAATTGGTCCTCCTGCAAAAAATGATATATCATCATACATTTTATCCTATTTTGGGAACAATTGCAGAAATAAGGAATGAATATACAAAAAAAACACATAAGCCTTTCCCTTTAAATAGAATCCCCACATTAATTTGGTGTTAATACCGACAAATGGTGGGCAAGGACTTTAATGCGTGAAGGAGTTTGCCTATAGTTCTCTCCATCCATATCCACATCAAGCGGCCTCTTGGATTCAATAGTCAAGGTACCTGCTTGTAAATAAGTCACCCCAGAGTCAGAACTCATATTTTGAGTCCATGAACGTTTCATCGCTATTATTTCTAAAAATGCACCAAGGCTTGCATTTTCCAAGATGGCAACGCCAAAGAGCCCTTCGTCTGGTCTAATCATGGGAAAGGGCAATAAATTAGTGCCGATAAAACAACCATTCAAGACCAAAACCATAACTGCTTCCCCTTCAATGAAATCCCCATCATATTCCACTTTATAAGGAAAGGGAGCACTCTCACCAATTATCCTTACAGCGCTTAATAAATATCCTATCTTTCCGAACCTGCTTTTTTCCTGCTCATCAATATTATTTGAAGCATCTGAAATAAGCCCAACTCCCCAGAAATTGGAAAAATAATCATTATTGGACTTACCAATATCAATTGGACGAACCTTACCGTTTATTAATGCTTCCGCAGCTTGACGAACATTTTGAGGAATCTTTAATGTCCTGGCGAAGTCATTGCAAGTCCCTCCAGGTAAAATCCCAAACAACGGCCGCCTCTGAAGGGGTGAAAGGCCATTTACACACTCATGTACCGTTCCATCTCCTCCCAATACGAAAACTACATCCATTTCTTCACCATATTCCAAACAATAACGGCATGCATCGCCTTTTTGCTTTGTTTGTAGAATGAGAAACTCATCAATATGTGGAGCTAATACCGGAAGACACCCTCCTAGATTCCTTTTGAGTTTATCATTCCCTGCATTTTTATTATAAATCAGCATTCCCTTTTTCCATCGCATGATTCCAGCCCCCATATTATTGAAAGAATTGTCTTCTTCCCATCACTTTTTACTTTTTCCTAAATCTCCGTTTTTAAATCTCATTAAAAATTTAAATGAAAAAGAGGCTTTCGCCCCTTTCAGTAAAGTCTTCATATATTCAGCAAATAATCCTTCATCAATAAGATAAGCTTTGAACACAAGGGGCTTCTTTTTTCATTTTTTTCCAAAAATAACAAAAGACTTTCCAAGATGATTGAGCTTGGCCTAACCTTTGAAAATTCTTCTTGGAGTGCCTTTAAAGCTTCCGTAATTTTACCTGTTTCCATTCCCTCTTCTTTACGTGTTTCCACTTCCAGCATCCTGGCGATAATCGAATGGATTTCTTCTTTTGGGCTCATATCCCGCATCGAGCAACCTGGTAGGGGAAATTGTTTCAATAATGGATCTTCCATGTTCTCCAGACTTGTGACAATGGAATCCATCCGGTTCAATATGAAGCTAGGTAACAATTCTACATCGAAAGCATTTTGTTTCCTGATCAATATTCCGATATATCCTTTGAAAAGCGAATCTAAAATAATGGTGCAATCGGGCAGAAGATCAGATGAAAGTCCCGGGTATAACTCAATGATTTTACGCTTGAACCAAATCAAGCCCTCTTCATGGATATAATGTAAAAATCCATCTAGTTCCTTGCTGATATGAACCATTTGTTCCTGCATCATCATTTGAATCAAGTTGGTATTTCCCGTCATATGCTCAATGTGAACAGTGATCTGCCTCATGAATTTGTCTTTACTGGACAATGAAGCATCGAGTTCAAGATCAAGTAATGAGTCTGTCAACGCTTCATAATAAAATTTAAAAATGGAGACTAGTAATTCCTCCTTCGATTTAAAATAATTATAAAAGGACCCTTTTGCTATCCCGCATTTTTCAACAATTTCCTGAACCGAAGTTGCATGATAGCCTTTCTCCGCGAAAAGCTCCACAGACTTATCTATGATCATCTTATTTTTTTCTTTCATCAAATTCATCCTATCTCTTAAAATTGTCCACTGGTGACCAACGGGTCACATCCTCCAAATTGTATCCCAAAACCCTTGAAATCACAACGTTAGCACTAACGGATATTATCTATTGCAATCATAATCCATATACTATATATTTGAGTTTGTGACCGACTGGTCACAATTTTATGTATGGAGGGTACAAGCTTGAATTCAATAATTAAATTTTCATTAAAGAATAAATTGGCAATCTGGTTGCTTACCATCATCATCGTTGCAGCTGGTTTATACTCCGGTTTAAACATGAAACAAGAAACCATACCAAGTATCTCCACTCCTTTAATAAGCATCTCCACTGTTTATCCTGGAGCTGCACCTGAAGAAGTAGCAGATAAGCTCACAGACCAGATTGAGCTAAAAGTAACAAATTTGCCAGGAGTCGAATTAGTCAGTTCTTCGTCCATGGCCAATGCCTCTTCCATCCAATTACAATATGATTATGATACGGATATGGATGATGCAGTAAAAGAAGTGAAAGAAGCTTTAGAGAAATTGGAACTGCCAGAGGGAGTAGATGACCCGAGCGTATCTAAATTAGAATTAAACGCTTTTCCTGTCGTCGCACTCAGTGTAACAGATAAGGCTTCTGATTTACCAGCCCTTACAAAAAATGTCGAAGAAGTGTTAGTGCCTAAACTTGAAGGAATTGACGGCGTGACATCCGTATCCATTTCCGGACAGCAAGTAAATGAAGGAAGCCTTGTATTTGACCAGGACAAGATGGCTCAATACGGGCTCGATGAAGAAACCGTAAAGAAGGTTATCCAGGCTGCAAACGTCAGTATGCCACTTGGCATATATAACTTTGATGATAAAGAGAAAACGATCGTTGTGGATGGAAACATTTCCACATTAAAGGACCTGAAAAATATAAAGATACCTTTAACCGGCGGCCCGAAAACAGGAGCGCCAGCACAAACTGGACAGGAAACCAATCAATTATCTCCTGAAATGGAAACAGGTCCTGCCCAACTGCAAAATGTGAAATTATCAGATATTGCCGATGTTAAAATTACCGGTAAGGCTGAATCGATTTCAAGAACAAACGGTAGCGAATCGATTGGAATCCAGGTTACAAGATCACCTGATGCCGATACAGTTGCAATCGTCGATGAAGTAAATGAAGAAGCATCGAATTTCAAAGAAGAGTTTAATGGGGTAAGTGTACACACTACTCTCGATCAAGCTAAACCGATTAAAGATTCCGTTGAAACCATGATCAGCAAGGCACTCTTCGGCTGTCTGTTTGCCGTCATTGTTATCATGCTGTTCCTTAGGAACTTTAAAACGACTCTCATTTCCGTCATTTCGATTCCATTATCCCTGTTAGCAGCCCTTTTAGTGCTTAAACAAATGGATATTTCATTGAATGTCATGACACTTGGGGCCATGACCGTTGCGATTGGCCGAGTCGTCGATGACTCCATTGTCGTCATAGAAAATATTTATAGAAGAATGGCTTTAAAAGGCGAACAATTAAAAGGCGGCGAATTAATACGATCCGCCACTAAGGAAATGTTCATCCCCATCCTTTCATCGACAATCGTTACTGTAGCCGTATACCTGCCTTTAGCAAGCGTTACAGGGCCTGTCGGGGAACTATTCACGCCATTCGCCTTAACAATGGTGTTTGCATTAGTCGCTTCATTAATAATCGCCATCACACTTGTTCCGGCAATGGCAGACTCTTTATTTAAAAAGGGACTATCTAAAAAAGAATTAAAATCACATGAAGAAAAACCAAGCAAACTATCAGCATTCTATCGAAAATCACTGGATTGGTCATTAAACCATAAACTAATCACTTTCGGCACAGCCATTGTATTATTAGTTGGCAGTTTATTCCTAATCCCAAGCATCGGTGTAAGCTTCATGCCTGCAGATGAAGAAAAAACGATCATCGTCACTTACACTCCCGCACCTGGAGAGTTAAAAGAGGATATTGAAAAGCAAACAGAAAAAGTGGAAAAATACTTCATGGATAAAGACGATGTGAAGACCGTTCAATACACACTTGGCGAAAGCATGATGGGCGGAGGCATGATGGGCGGCTCGAGTAACTCGGCTCTCTTCTATGTACTCTATGACGAAGACACCGAAAATTTTGGGGACAAAAAAGAAACCGTCATAAAAGAATTAACTGAACTTGATTCACCTGGAACATGGAAACAACAAGATTTCACATCAACATCAAGCAACGAGACCACTCTGTTTGTTTACGGAAATACACAAAAGGATATTGAACCGGTAATTGATGATATTCAAAATATCATGAAGAAAAATAAAGATTTAAAAGATGTTGATACAAGTCTTTTAGATGCTTATGAGCAATACACTCTAGTTGCAGACCAAGAAAAGCTAAGCGACCTTGGACTGACAGCTGCACAAATTGGCATGTCCATCGCCAATACGAATAAGGATGATGCTTTAACTACCATTAAGAAAGATGGAGAAGAAGTCAAAGTATATGTCGAGACAAAAGAAACGACATTCGAAGACAAAAAAGATCTAGAGAATACGAAAATTTCTTCTCCAATGGGAATGGAAATCCCATTGAAAGAGCTTGTTAAAATCGAAGAAGGCAAAGCTTCCGATACAATCAGCCGCCGCGATGGAAAAATTTATGCCGACGTGTCTGCAACAATCAAATCGGATGATGTGGCAGCAGTGACAGCTGAGGTACAGAAGGAAGTTGATAAATTAGATCTTCCTGCAAGCATCTCTATAGACTACGGCGGAGTGACGGAAGATATCCAAGAATCATTCACTCAACTTGGTATTGCTATGTTAGCGGCAGTTGCTATCGTATACTTTGTCCTAGTGGTTACTTTCCATGGTGGTTTAGCACCAATAGCCATTCTCTTCTCCTTACCATTTACGGTAATCGGGGCATTGGCAGGGCTATTCATTGCAGGTGAGACCATCAGCGTTTCGGCAATGATGGGTGTCCTGATGCTTATAGGTATCGTCGTGACCAATGCCATCGTATTAGTGGACCGTGTTATCAAGAATGAAGAATCCGGGCTATCTACCCGGGAATCTTTACTCGAGGCAGGATCCACCCGTCTACGCCCTATCCTGATGACTGCCCTTGCCACAATCGGCGCTTTAATACCTTTGGCAATCGGTGCGGAAGGCAGTGGATTAATATCACAAGGTTTGGGAATTACCGTTATCGGCGGACTGGTGAGTTCTACATTGCTAACACTTGTAATAGTGCCGGTAGTATATGAATTTATAATGAAAATAGGTAAAAAGAAGAAAAAAACAGTTAAGTAACGAAAAAAAAGAAGAGGGGATTCCTTATTTCAGGTATCCCCTCTTTTTTGATTCAACAATTCATCAATATGTTCGGTCCTTTTGACTGAACTATATTCCTCTTCTTTCAACCTCCCATCTCTAAAGACAAAACGTCCTATTCGTCATTTCCAAGGAATCTGTTTGTTTAAACAAAAAAAGGAAAGATCTCTCTTCCCTTTTTCATTTCTTTATATTAGTGTTTCGTGAAAGTTTGATCTATCGCATTTGCCAGATCCAGCGATTTTTCTTTTAGATAACGCTTCGTTACGTTTAAATCTTTATGACCGGCAAGCTTTGATATCGTTTGTATATCTATTCCATTATCCACTAACCTTTGACAAAAAGTATGTCGCAGTTTATGCGGATGCACATTGTATTTTTTCAATATATATTGAACTGACCTCGGAGTGATCCTTTGATTATAGCTTGAGATGAATAACGGATCTGCTTTTTCTTTTAAAGAAAAAAGATAATTTTGTACATGTTGAATTGCCGATATCGTAAGGGGTACGGATCTGTCGATTTCACCTTTTGCGTTCCGGACAAGTATATAATTCCGATCTGTTTCCATGATGACGTCACGGCCATTTAAGTCACATAATTCGGAGACACGAATTCCAGTATGTAACAAAAGGTAGACGATGGCAATGTTCCTTAGATTCCCTTCTGCTTCTATATCTCTTAACAGTATCTGCTGCTCATCGAGGCTTAAAGTTTCAGGTACCTCAAGCTTGTGCTCCTTAACTTTACGTTCCACAGAAAGCATCACTTGCGGTTTACCTAAAAATTTAAAGAAGACATTTAATGCGATATAGTGTTTTTCGATTGTCCCTGGGCTTTTCTTGCAATTTTCTAAATTATCAAGATAACCCTGAACATCTTCAGAATGGATCTCCATCAATATCTTTTGTGTCTGGTCACAAAACTGTGAAAGGACACCAGTATACGTTTTGATCGTATTAGCTGATTTGCCTTGGTCTCTCAACCATTCAGCAAACGAAAAAATCATTTCATCTTTAGCAGAGGTATCCATCGGCTATTCCCCCAATGACAGTTTCAGAACTATGTTAAGTTTAACATATATCCCTACAGAAACGAAGAATTCTGTCCCTTTGTCTTAAACTGATATGGATAAGACAGATAGCTATAGAAATTCAGATGCATTAATAGTATGTCCTACCATTTATCCTGCATATAACTTTCTTTATGGTCTATAACAGGTTTAAATAATAAGCACTGAAGATAACGAGCTCAAAAAAGACCAGCCGGATGGCTGGTCTTTTCAAATGGCTTGGCGGCGTCCTACTCTCACAGGGGGAAACCCCCAACTACCATCGGCGCTGAAGAGCTTAACTGCCGTGTTCGGAATGGGAACGGGTGTGACCTCTTCGCTATCGCCACCAAACATAAAAGGAACGTTGTTCCTTCAAAACTAGATAATAAGAAGGTATTTCATTTTTTAAAAAGCGTTGGTTAAGTCCTCGATCTATTAGTATCAGTCAGCTCCACATGTCACCATGCTTCCACCTCTGACCTATCAACCTGATCATCTTTCAGGGATCTTACTAGCTTGCGCCATGGGAAATCTCATCTTGAGGGGGGCTTCATGCTTAGATGCTTTCAGCACTTATCCCGTCCGCACGTAGCTACCCAGCTATGCCTTTGGCAAGACAACTGGTACACCAGCGGTGCGTCCATCCCGGTCCTCTCGTACTAAGGACAGCTCCTCTCAAATTTCCTGCGCCCGCGACGGATAGGGACCGAACTGTCTCACGACGTTCTGAACCCAGCTCGCGTACCGCTTTAATGGGCGAACAGCCCAACCCTTGGGACCGACTACAGCCCCAGGATGCGATGAGCCGACATCGAGGTGCCAAACCTCCCCGTCGATGTGGACTCTTGGGGGAGATAAGCCTGTTATCCCCGGGGTAGCTTTTATCCGTTGAGCGATGGCCCTTCCATGCGGAACCACCGGATCACTAAGCCCGACTTTCGTCCCTGCTCGACTTGTAGGTCTCGCAGTCAAGCTCCCTTGTGCCTTTACACTCTACGAATGATTTCCAACCATTCTGAGGGAACCTTTGGGCGCCTCCGTTACTCTTTAGGAGGCGACCGCCCCAGTCAAACTGCCCACCTGACACTGTCTCCCACCCCGATAAGGGGCGCGGGTTAGAATTTCAATACAGCCAGGGTAGTATCCCACCAACGCCTCCACCGAAGCTGGCGCTCCGGCTTCTCAGGCTCCTACCTATCCTGTACAAGCTGTACCAAAATTCAATATCAGGCTGCAGTAAAGCTCCACGGGGTCTTTCCGTCCTGTCGCGGGTAACCTGCATCTTCACAGGTACTATAATTTCACCGAGTCTCTCGTTGAGACAGTGCCCAGATCGTTACACCTTTCGTGCGGGTCGGAACTTACCCGACAAGGAATTTCGCTACCTTAGGACCGTTATAGTTACGGCCGCCGTTTACTGGGGCTTCGGTTCAAAGCTTCGCTTGCGCTAACCTCTCCCCTTAACCTTCCAGCACCGGGCAGGTGTCAGCCCCTATACTTCGCCTTGCGGCTTCGCAGAGACCTGTGTTTTTGCTAAACAGTCGCCTGGGCCTATTCACTGCGGCTTTTCTGGGCTATTCACCCTAAAAAGCACCCCTTCTCCCGAAGTTACGGGGTCATTTTGCCGAGTTCCTTAACGAGAGTTCTCTCGCACACCTTAGGATTCTCTCCTCGCCTACCTGTGTCGGTTTGCGGTACGGGCACCTTACATCTCACTAGAGGCTTTTCTTGGCAGCGTGGAATCAGGAACTTCGGTACTATATTTCCCTCGCCATCACAGCTCCGCCTTAATGGAAACGGGATTTGCCTCGTTTCCGGCCTAACTGCTTGGACGCGCATATCCAACAGCGCGCTTACCCTATCCTTCTGCGTCCCCCCATCGTTCAAACGATGTATAGGTGGTACAGGAATATCAACCTGTTGTCCATCGCCTACGCCTTTCGGCCTCGGCTTAGGTCCCGACTAACCCTGAGCGGACGAGCCTTCCTCAGGAAACCTTAGGCATTCGGTGGAAGGGATTCTCACCCTTCTTTCGCTACTCATACCGGCATTCTCACTTCTAAGCGCTCCACCAGTCCTTCCGGTCTGACTTCAACGCCCTTAGAACGCTCTCCTACCATCGACACCATACGGTGTCAATCCACAGCTTCGGTGATACGTTTAGCCCCGGTACATTTTCGGCGCGGAGTCACTCGACCAGTGAGCTATTACGCACTCTTTAAATGGTGGCTGCTTCTAAGCCAACATCCTGGTTGTCTAAGCAACTCCACATCCTTTTCCACTTAACGTATACTTTGGGACCTTAGCTGGTGGTCTGGGCTGTTTCCCTTTCGACTACGGATCTTATCACTCGCAGTCTGACTCCCAAGAATAAGTATTTGGCATTCGGAGTTTGACTGAATTCGGTAACCCGTTGGGGGCCCCTAGTCCAATCAGTGCTCTACCTCCAATACTCTCATCTTGAGGCTAGCCCTAAAGCTATTTCGGAGAGAACCAGCTATCTCCAGGTTCGATTGGAATTTCTCCGCTACCCACACCTCATCCCCGCACTTTTCAACGTGCGTGGGTTCGGGCCTCCATTCAGTGTTACCTGAACTTCACCCTGGACATGGGTAGATCACCTGGTTTCGGGTCTACGACCTCATACTCATTCGCCCTATTCAGACTCGCTTTCGCTGCGGCTCCGTCTCATCAACTTAACCTCGCATGAAATCGTAACTCGCCGGTTCATTCTACAAAAGGCACGCCATTACCCATTAACGGGCTTTGACTACTTGTAGGCACACGGTTTCAGGATCTATTTCACTCCCCTTCCGGGGTGCTTTTCACCTTTCCCTCACGGTACTGGTTCACTATCGGTCACTAGGGAGTATTTAGCCTTGGGAGATGGTCCTCCCTGCTTCCGACGGGATTTCTCGTGTCCCGCCGTACTCAGGATCCACTCAGGAGGGAACGAAGTTTCAACTACAGGGTTTTTACCTTCTTCGACGGACCTTTCCAGGTCGCTTCATTTACCCCGTTCCTTTGTAACTCCATGTTGAGTGTCCTACAACCCCAAGAGGCAAGCCTCTTGGTTTGGGCTAATTCCGTTTCGCTCGCCGCTACTCAGGAAATCGCGTTTGCTTTCTCTTCCTCCGGGTACTTAGATGTTTCAGTTCCCCGGGTCTGCCTTCAGTACCCTATGTATTCAGGTAAAGATACTGTTCCATTACGAACAGTGGGTTTCCCCATTCGGAAATCTCCGGATCAAAGCTTACTTACAGCTCCCCGAAGCATATCGGTGTTAGTCCCGTCCTTCATCGGCTCCTAGTGCCAAGGCATCCACCGTGCGCCCTTTCTAACTTAACCGTTAAAAAAGATCTTACAGATGCTTTGAAAAAAATTAATTGCCTTCTATCTATTATCTAGTTTTCAAGGAACAAAGCAGAAAGAATCCATCACATCGTGATGTTTGTCTTTCCTATTTGAATGAATTACTCATTCAAAACTGAACAAAACAAAAGCGCTCTCGTAATTATCCTTAGAAAGGAGGTGATCCAGCCGCACCTTCCGATACGGCTACCTTGTTACGACTTCACCCCAATCATCTGTCCCACCTTAGGCGGCTGGCTCCATGAAGGTTACCTCACCGACTTCGGGTGTTACAAACTCTCGTGGTGTGACGGGCGGTGTGTACAAGGCCCGGGAACGTATTCACCGCGGCATGCTGATCCGCGATTACTAGCGATTCCGGCTTCATGCAGGCGAGTTGCAGCCTGCAATCCGAACTGAGAATGGCTTTATGGGATTCGCTTACCTTCGCAGGTTTGCAGCCCTTTGTACCATCCATTGTAGCACGTGTGTAGCCCAGGTCATAAGGGGCATGATGATTTGACGTCATCCCCACCTTCCTCCGGTTTGTCACCGGCAGTCACCTTAGAGTGCCCAACTGAATGCTGGCAACTAAGATCAAGGGTTGCGCTCGTTGCGGGACTTAACCCAACATCTCACGACACGAGCTGACGACAACCATGCACCACCTGTCACTCTGTCCCCCGAAGGGGAAAGCCCTATCTCTAGGGTTGTCAGAGGATGTCAAGACCTGGTAAGGTTCTTCGCGTTGCTTCGAATTAAACCACATGCTCCACCGCTTGTGCGGGCCCCCGTCAATTCCTTTGAGTTTCAGCCTTGCGGCCGTACTCCCCAGGCGGAGTGCTTAATGCGTTAGCTGCAGCACTAAAGGGCGGAAACCCTCTAACACTTAGCACTCATCGTTTACGGCGTGGACTACCAGGGTATCTAATCCTGTTTGCTCCCCACGCTTTCGCGCCTCAGTGTCAGTTACAGACCAGAAAGTCGCCTTCGCCACTGGTGTTCCTCCAAATCTCTACGCATTTCACCGCTACACTTGGAATTCCACTTTCCTCTTCTGCACTCAAGTTCCCCAGTTTCCAATGACCCTCCACGGTTGAGCCGTGGGCTTTCACATCAGACTTAAGGAACCACCTGCGCGCGCTTTACGCCCAATAATTCCGGACAACGCTTGCCACCTACGTATTACCGCGGCTGCTGGCACGTAGTTAGCCGTGGCTTTCTGGTTAGGTACCGTCAAGGTACCAGCAGTTACTCTGGTACTTGTTCTTCCCTAACAACAGAACTTTACGACCCGAAGGCCTTCTTCGTTCACGCGGCGTTGCTCCGTCAGACTTTCGTCCATTGCGGAAGATTCCCTACTGCTGCCTCCCGTAGGAGTCTGGGCCGTGTCTCAGTCCCAGTGTGGCCGATCACCCTCTCAGGTCGGCTACGCATCGTCGCCTTGGTGAGCCATTACCTCACCAACTAGCTAATGCGCCGCGGGCCCATCTATAAGTGACAGCGTAAACCGTCTTTCCATCTTCTCTCATGCGAGAAAAGAACGTATCCGGTATTAGCTCCGGTTTCCCGAAGTTATCCCAGTCTTATAGGCAGGTTGCCCACGTGTTACTCACCCGTCCGCCGCTAATCTCAGGGAGCAAGCTCCCATCGATTCGCTCGACTTGCATGTATTAGGCACGCCGCCAGCGTTCGTCCTGAGCCAGGATCAAACTCTCCGAAGAAATGTTTGACTTGCTCATTTGCTTTTTTGATAGTGTGTGCTCACTTAAAATTTAACGTTGGCGCTTTGTTTTGTTCAGTTTTCAAAGAGCAATCTCCACAATCGTTCTTTCGAACGGCTGTTTATTCATCATAACATCTTATTGATTAGTTGTCAACTTCTACGAAGTTTTTAACTTATTTTAAATCGCTGTGTTTTTCAGCGACCATTTCATCTTATCATTTTCATAGTAAGAAGTCAATAGTTATTATTTCTTTCAGCAATCAGCCAAAAGCGATGATGTTTTTGCGTTTGTCTTAGTTGGTGCTTATTTATATTAATCCTTTCCCACCATTAAGTCAACACATTTCACAATAAATAATTCTTTTTCTTAAAGTTAGGTGAAGAATGCTTCAAGATCCTTTTTACTAGTTGGACAGATCTGAAGGTATCCCTGCAAAACCTTAATGATTTTTATTTTTTGCGCTGTTTTCGTAAAGATCGTTGTTTTGAACAAAGGGATAGTAGGGGATATAGTGAGATGAAGTAGTAAGCAATCTTTTTAAGGAGTAATTAAATGGCATATGCTTATAGTCCATTTGTTATTACTGTAATATGCTTTGTTTGTTATCGGCTGATTAAAAAGAAATCAGCACCTTCAAATAGATACACACCTTATGATGACATCACAATGGAAATTAAAGATGACATATAAAACCGTTACAGGATACTACAAATCACCACATTCAATATGAAGAGAAATCGAATAACGACAAGACCATTTAAACAGCCTTTAATTATGTGTGCAAGAAAGCGGCACTGTATGCGAAAAAAGATGGCTGTTTCCATGACCTTATGAACACAAAAAAAGATCAGCCCGATGGCTGATCTTTTTAAATGGCTTGGCGGCGTCCTACTCTCACAGGGGGAAACCCCCAACTACCATCGGCGCTGACGAGCTTAACTGCCGTGTTCGGAATGGGAACGGGTGTGACCTCTTCGCTATCGCCACCAAACATAAAAGGAACGTTGTTCCTTCAAAACTAGATAATAAGAAGGTATTTCATTTTTTAAAAAGCGTTGGTTAAGTCCTCGATCTATTAGTATCAGTCAGCTCCACATGTCACCATGCTTCCACCTCTGACCTATCAACCTGATCATCTTTCAGGGATCTTACTAGCTTGCGCCATGGGAAATCTCATCTTGAGGGGGGCTTCATGCTTAGATGCTTTCAGCACTTATCCCGTCCGCACGTAGCTACCCAGCTATGCCTTTGGCAAGACAACTGGTACACCAGCGGTGCGTCCATCCCGGTCCTCTCGTACTAAGGACAGCTCCTCTCAAATTTCCTGCGCCCGCGACGGATAGGGACCGAACTGTCTCACGACGTTCTGAACCCAGCTCGCGTACCGCTTTAATGGGCGAACAGCCCAACCCTTGGGACCGACTACAGCCCCAGGATGCGATGAGCCGACATCGAGGTGCCAAACCTCCCCGTCGATGTGGACTCTTGGGGGAGATAAGCCTGTTATCCCCGGGGTAGCTTTTATCCGTTGAGCGATGGCCCTTCCATGCGGAACCACCGGATCACTAAGCCCGACTTTCGTCCCTGCTCGACTTGTAGGTCTCGCAGTCAAGCTCCCTTGTGCCTTTACACTCTACGAATGATTTCCAACCATTCTGAGGGAACCTTTGGGCGCCTCCGTTACTCTTTAGGAGGCGACCGCCCCAGTCAAACTGCCCACCTGACACTGTCTCCCACCCCGATAAGGGGCGCGGGTTAGAATTTCAATACAGCCAGGGTAGTATCCCACCAACGCCTCCACCGAAGCTGGCGCTCCGGCTTCTCAGGCTCCTACCTATCCTGTACAAGCTGTACCAAAATTCAATATCAGGCTGCAGTAAAGCTCCACGGGGTCTTTCCGTCCTGTCGCGGGTAACCTGCATCTTCACAGGTACTATAATTTCACCGAGTCTCTCGTTGAGACAGTGCCCAGATCGTTACACCTTTCGTGCGGGTCGGAACTTACCCGACAAGGAATTTCGCTACCTTAGGACCGTTATAGTTACGGCCGCCGTTTACTGGGGCTTCGGTTCAAAGCTTCGCTTGCGCTAACCTCTCCCCTTAACCTTCCAGCACCGGGCAGGTGTCAGCCCCTATACTTCGCCTTGCGGCTTCGCAGAGACCTGTGTTTTTGCTAAACAGTCGCCTGGGCCTATTCACTGCGGCTTTTCTGGGCTATTCACCCTAAAAAGCACCCCTTCTCCCGAAGTTACGGGGTCATTTTGCCGAGTTCCTTAACGAGAGTTCTCTCGCACACCTTAGGATTCTCTCCTCGCCTACCTGTGTCGGTTTGCGGTACGGGCACCTTACATCTCACTAGAGGCTTTTCTTGGCAGCGTGGAATCAGGAACTTCGGTACTATATTTCCCTCGCCATCACAGCTCCGCCTTAATGGAAACGGGATTTGCCTCGTTTCCGGCCTAACTGCTTGGACGCGCATATCCAACAGCGCGCTTACCCTATCCTTCTGCGTCCCCCCATCGTTCAAACGATGTATAGGTGGTACAGGAATATCAACCTGTTGTCCATCGCCTACGCCTTTCGGCCTCGGCTTAGGTCCCGACTAACCCTGAGCGGACGAGCCTTCCTCAGGAAACCTTAGGCATTCGGTGGAAGGGATTCTCACCCTTCTTTCGCTACTCATACCGGCATTCTCACTTCTAAGCGCTCCACCAGTCCTTCCGGTCTGACTTCAACGCCCTTAGAACGCTCTCCTACCATCGACACCATACGGTGTCAATCCACAGCTTCGGTGATACGTTTAGCCCCGGTACATTTTCGGCGCGGAGTCACTCGACCAGTGAGCTATTACGCACTCTTTAAATGGTGGCTGCTTCTAAGCCAACATCCTGGTTGTCTAAGCAACTCCACATCCTTTTCCACTTAACGTATACTTTGGGACCTTAGCTGGTGGTCTGGGCTGTTTCCCTTTCGACTACGGATCTTATCACTCGCAGTCTGACTCCCAAGAATAAGTATTTGGCATTCGGAGTTTGACTGAATTCGGTAACCCGTTGGGGGCCCCTAGTCCAATCAGTGCTCTACCTCCAATACTCTCATCTTGAGGCTAGCCCTAAAGCTATTTCGGAGAGAACCAGCTATCTCCAGGTTCGATTGGAATTTCTCCGCTACCCACACCTCATCCCCGCACTTTTCAACGTGCGTGGGTTCGGGCCTCCATTCAGTGTTACCTGAACTTCACCCTGGACATGGGTAGATCACCTGGTTTCGGGTCTACGACCTCATACTCATTCGCCCTATTCAGACTCGCTTTCGCTGCGGCTCCGTCTCATCAACTTAACCTCGCATGAAATCGTAACTCGCCGGTTCATTCTACAAAAGGCACGCCATTACCCATTAACGGGCTTTGACTACTTGTAGGCACACGGTTTCAGGATCTATTTCACTCCCCTTCCGGGGTGCTTTTCACCTTTCCCTCACGGTACTGGTTCACTATCGGTCACTAGGGAGTATTTAGCCTTGGGAGATGGTCCTCCCTGCTTCCGACGGGATTTCTCGTGTCCCGCCGTACTCAGGATCCACTCAGGAGGGAACGAAGTTTCAACTACAGGGTTTTTACCTTCTTCGACGGACCTTTCCAGGTCGCTTCATTTACCCCGTTCCTTTGTAACTCCATGTTGAGTGTCCTACAACCCCAAGAGGCAAGCCTCTTGGTTTGGGCTAATTCCGTTTCGCTCGCCGCTACTCAGGAAATCGCGTTTGCTTTCTCTTCCTCCGGGTACTTAGATGTTTCAGTTCCCCGGGTCTGCCTTCAGTACCCTATGTATTCAGGTAAAGATACTGTTCCATTACGAACAGTGGGTTTCCCCATTCGGAAATCTCCGGATCAAAGCTTACTTACAGCTCCCCGAAGCATATCGGTGTTAGTCCCGTCCTTCATCGGCTCCTAGTGCCAAGGCATCCACCGTGCGCCCTTTCTAACTTAACCGTTAAAAAAGATCTTACAGATGCTTTGAAAAAAATTAATTGCCTTCTATCTATTATCTAGTTTTCAAGGAACAAAGCAGAAAGAATCCATCACATCGTGATGTTTGTCTTTCCTATTTGAATGAATTACTCATTCAAAACTGAACAAAACAAAAGCGCTCTCGTAATTATCCTTAGAAAGGAGGTGATCCAGCCGCACCTTCCGATACGGCTACCTTGTTACGACTTCACCCCAATCATCTGTCCCACCTTAGGCGGCTGGCTCCATGAAGGTTACCTCACCGACTTCGGGTGTTACAAACTCTCGTGGTGTGACGGGCGGTGTGTACAAGGCCCGGGAACGTATTCACCGCGGCATGCTGATCCGCGATTACTAGCGATTCCGGCTTCATGCAGGCGAGTTGCAGCCTGCAATCCGAACTGAGAATGGCTTTATGGGATTCGCTTACCTTCGCAGGTTTGCAGCCCTTTGTACCATCCATTGTAGCACGTGTGTAGCCCAGGTCATAAGGGGCATGATGATTTGACGTCATCCCCACCTTCCTCCGGTTTGTCACCGGCAGTCACCTTAGAGTGCCCAACTGAATGCTGGCAACTAAGATCAAGGGTTGCGCTCGTTGCGGGACTTAACCCAACATCTCACGACACGAGCTGACGACAACCATGCACCACCTGTCACTCTGTCCCCCGAAGGGGAAAGCCCTATCTCTAGGGTTGTCAGAGGATGTCAAGACCTGGTAAGGTTCTTCGCGTTGCTTCGAATTAAACCACATGCTCCACCGCTTGTGCGGGCCCCCGTCAATTCCTTTGAGTTTCAGCCTTGCGGCCGTACTCCCCAGGCGGAGTGCTTAATGCGTTAGCTGCAGCACTAAAGGGCGGAAACCCTCTAACACTTAGCACTCATCGTTTACGGCGTGGACTACCAGGGTATCTAATCCTGTTTGCTCCCCACGCTTTCGCGCCTCAGTGTCAGTTACAGACCAGAAAGTCGCCTTCGCCACTGGTGTTCCTCCAAATCTCTACGCATTTCACCGCTACACTTGGAATTCCACTTTCCTCTTCTGCACTCAAGTTCCCCAGTTTCCAATGACCCTCCACGGTTGAGCCGTGGGCTTTCACATCAGACTTAAGGAACCACCTGCGCGCGCTTTACGCCCAATAATTCCGGACAACGCTTGCCACCTACGTATTACCGCGGCTGCTGGCACGTAGTTAGCCGTGGCTTTCTGGTTAGGTACCGTCAAGGTACCAGCAGTTACTCTGGTACTTGTTCTTCCCTAACAACAGAACTTTACGACCCGAAGGCCTTCTTCGTTCACGCGGCGTTGCTCCGTCAGACTTTCGTCCATTGCGGAAGATTCCCTACTGCTGCCTCCCGTAGGAGTCTGGGCCGTGTCTCAGTCCCAGTGTGGCCGATCACCCTCTCAGGTCGGCTACGCATCGTCGCCTTGGTGAGCCATTACCTCACCAACTAGCTAATGCGCCGCGGGCCCATCTATAAGTGACAGCGTAAACCGTCTTTCCATCTTCTCTCATGCGAGAAAAGAACGTATCCGGTATTAGCTCCGGTTTCCCGAAGTTATCCCAGTCTTATAGGCAGGTTGCCCACGTGTTACTCACCCGTCCGCCGCTAATCTCAGGGAGCAAGCTCCCATCGATTCGCTCGACTTGCATGTATTAGGCACGCCGCCAGCGTTCGTCCTGAGCCAGGATCAAACTCTCCGAAGAAATGTTTGACTTGCTCATTTGCTTTTTTGATAGTGTGTGCTCACTTAAAATTTAACGTTGGCGCTTTGTTTTGTTCAGTTTTCAAAGAGCAATCTCCACAATCGTTCTTTCGAACGGCTGTTTATTCATCATAACATCTTATTGATTAGTTGTCAACTTCTACGAAGTTTTTAACTTATTTTAAATCGCTGTGTTTTTCAGCGACCATTTCATCTTATCATTTTCATAGTAAGAAGTCAATAGTTATTATTTCTTTCAGCAACCTGCCAAAAGCAATGAAGTTTTTTGCATGTCTTAGTTGGTGCTTATTTATATTAATCCCATTTCACTTTAAAGTCAATGCTTTTTCTCCATTTCTTATATTTATATATTACCGGTGATTAGCATCTTCAGTTTATCAACAATTTCAAGACAGCACTTATATAATAGAAAGACGAAAATGACCTGATAATTATCTTTATATCCTTTTGATGCTCTTAATAATAGTGAAGTTTTGGAACATAACCAAGTTGACTTCATAATTTTCATTATGCTATTATATAACCAAGTAAAATAATCGGAATAGTTAATTTTATTAAAACCTTCTATTAACAAAACTTAGCTAAATCAAAGGAGATGGGAATATGACAGCAGCAATGGTAATACCAGGTGCGGAATCTTTTTTCTTACCCGGCAATTCTATCGGCATCCTTATTTGCCATGGTTTTAACGGAACGCCACAAAGCGTAAGGTATTTAGGTGAAAAATTTGCCGCCAAAGGCTTTACTGTCTTCGCTCCTCGACTGGCAGGCCACGGAACGGATGAATATGAAATGGAAACAAGTCATTATCAGGAATGGATACAAGATGTTGAAATGGCTTATGCAAAATTAAAGCGAACCTGCACCCATGTTTTCGCCATCGGACAATCTATGGGAGGCGCCCTTGTTCTCGATTTAGCGACAAAATTGGCTTGTGATGGAATTCTTACTATCAACGCCGCTCTCCAAGTTCCTGAATATGAAAGATATCGTAACCAATCGGTTCCACGCTTCATTCCCGAAGGCAAGCCTGACATAAAAGACGATATACCTAAAGAAATCACATATGACCAAGTTCCGTCAAAAGCGATTAATCAATTGCTTGATATAATGAAACATACCAGCCAAAAACTAATAGACGTTTCGTGCCCGATTCTTATCTTCCATTCACCAGAAGACCACGTTGTACCGGACTCGTGTTCCTATCAGATTTACGATACTGTCATGTCCGGTGATAAAGAGATGGTGCGCCTTGAAAATTCATATCATGTGGCGTCGTTGGATCATGACAAAGATCATATCATTGAACATTCCTATCAGTTCGTTCAAAGGTTAAGTAAAAGGGAAATAATCGCTTCTTAAAACTCCTATCTCCATAAATCAGGTTTACCCATTCACTTCATGGGTAAATACAGTATATAAAGAAAAAGGAGGTAACATAATGAGCGGTTTATCAGACAAAGTAAAGAGTGCTGTAAATAAAGTTAAAGGTGAAACGAAAGACCAAGTCGGAAACGCGAAAAATGATCCTCACTTACAAGCAGAAGGTAAAGTCGATAAATTAAAAGGCAATCTCCAAGATGGCATTAGTAAATTGAAAAATGACCGTTAATTGCAAATAGCTGAATACAGGAATCACTCTCTTAACGAACATTCTCATTTCATATAAAAGTGACCCCCCTTTTATAGAGAAGAGGCGGCAGATGATCTGCCGCCTCCTTCTTCAATTCGCTTGAATAACCACAACACACATATCATCAGGTTGATCTTGCTGCATTTCAGGTGACATCAAAAAATCGATAGGGGGAGATTCTTTACAATCAAACCATCTTGTCGAGACCACTTCTTTTATTTGGTCGAGCCCTTCCGTCCCTTCTCGATCTATTGCTTCCATGACTCCATCCGTAAATAGCATAAGCTGAATCTTCTCTTCATAATGAATCACGGATTTCTCTATTTTCATCTCGGTGAAGAAACCAACAGGACATGTCCCTTTTGAAAGGGAGACCACTTTTCCATCGTCCATTAAAGCAAATCCAGGAGGATGTCCGGCATTTACATATTCCACTGTCTTTTGCTCTGTATCAATGATCATATAAATAGCGGTAAAATAATAATGCACTTGATTATCATCTTTATTAAGGGTACTCATCCAGCGATTCATTTCATTTATTACTGACACTGGGTCCGAATGGGTCCTGATGGCATCCCTCAATACGGAGGATATGAACATACACACAAGTGAGGCGGATATGCCATGCCCCATCATATCCAACAGGATGATCCCATACCGATTTTCATCAATGCGGTGCCAATAGTACATATCCCCTGCTAATTTATTCGCAGGTAAGTATGATGCCCTTATAGTTAAGTGGTCATTTATAATGGGTTCACTTAATAAGCTGCTTTGAACCTGCATGGAAAGATCCAATTCATTGCGGATTTTTTCATCCTGCATTTTATGCCAATCTTTTTCATATTTAAGTCTTAACCCCACACGAATCCTCGCAAGTAAATCTATTTTATTGATGGGCTTCATTATATAATCAATTCCGCCAACATCAAGTGCCTCGGCCACCTTGTTTGAATCTTCAAGGGCGGTCACAAAAATGACGGGAATATCTCTAAGGTGAGGAATACTTTGAAGTCTCCTGCACGCCTCTATCCCATCGATCTCCGGCATCATGATATCAAGCAGAATGATATCAACTGAAGTCTCTTTAGGTTGCGGACTATCCACCTGTAAATATTCAAACATCTCAACAGCTGAAGTTAATGATAGAAAATCCGTATAGCCAGCTCGTTTTAGAATTTTCTCTATAACGAAAAGGTTAACCTGGTTATCATCTACGATTAAAATCGTCATTCTTTCATTCCCCTTTTGGCTTATATCGAGCGGCAACATTTATCTTTTTTATATGGAACAGTACTTATATAAAGCTCCCTTAACAGGGATTTTTCCATTATATTATAACGAAGTTCAGTCTCTTTTAATAATAATAAACTGCAGTCGAGATTCTGCATGGAGACCAACTCATTATATATACCCCTTCTTATGATGCCTTAAACATAGTGAAGCAAAAAAAATGAAAAATAATTTAATCAAAAAAGAAAGAGTCCGCATAAATGCGAACTCTTTCTTTTTTACAGTTTCCGATAAATCCGTTCCTTTGAATCAAAGTCCTCATAATCCTGCGAAAAGGATGAGGTATGAAGAGTTTCCTTGCTGCCGACCGCAAGGAAGCCATCTTTACAAAGACTGTCATAAAACAACTGATTAACATAGGTCTGTAATTCACCGGTAAAATAAATCATCACATTCCGGCACATGATGATATGGAACTCATTGAACGAACCATCAGTAACTAAATTATGCTGGAAAAACACAATGTTTTTAAGGAGACCCGAATCAAGATAAGCATTTTGATAATCGGTTGTATAATACTCCGAAAATTCCTGGTTACCTCCAGCTTGCAGATAGTTTTTCGTATAAGACTGCATTCTATTTAAAGGTAATATCCCTTTTTCCGCATGACGGAGGACTTCATCATTCATATCAGTGGCATAAATCCTCGCCTTATCATAAAGTCCCTCCTCCTTGAGGATGATCGCCATGGAAAAGGCTTCTTCACCGGTTGAACATCCCGCATGCCAAATTCTGATTTCAGGAAGTTTTTTCAGGAGCGGTACAATATTTAAACGAAAGGCTTTAAAGAAATCCGGATCGCGAAACATTTCAGTGACATTTATTGAAAAATCTCTCAATAGCTTCTCGACATACCCTTTTTCATATAAAACCATTTCAATCATTCCGCTAATCCTGCGAACATGGTCCAGCCTCATTCTATTTTCAACTCTTCTTTTTATTGAAGAACGCATATATTTACGAAAGTCAAAGCCAGAAACGGAATAAATGGCCTCTAGCAATAATTCGATTTCTAAATCTTCTCTTTCTTCAATCGTTAAAGTATCCTTCATGAAAATCCTTCCTCACCCATACTATCAATCAATCAATTAGTCAGCCATACTCTTAGGACTGATAGCAGCTGATCCAATTTTAATGGTTTGCTGACATAATCGGAAGCGCCGGCCTTCAGGCATTTTTCCCTATCGCCTTTCATCGCTTTCGCAGTTAACGCGATGATTGGAAGATCCTCGAATTTACTTTGCTCGCGAATTCTGGTCATCGTTTCGTAACCGTCCATACCCGGCATCATGATATCCATCAATATAACATCTATATTGTTACCTTTTTCAAGGAGTTCCAAACATTCAAAGCCGTTTTCAGCTGTAAGAATTTCCATCCCCTCATGCTTCAGCGCATTTTTCAGGGCAAATATATTGCGGTGATCATCATCGACGACCAGTACTGTTTTATTGCAGAAAGGTTTGGCCTTATCCCGATCTTCTTCATCCATCATACCTGCATCCGGTTCTCCCTGATCGCCAAAAGGCGCGGCAGAATCATCGTGGTTAGCTGCTGCCACTTCCGGAGAAGCAGCTATTGCTTCGTCGACATTTTTGAAGCCCTCTGGCATGCTTGGAATAAAGAAAGTAAAGGTACTGCCTTGCCCTTCTTCACTATCTACAATGACCCAGCCTCCCAGAAGTTTGGCAAACTCCCGGCAAATCGATAGCCCAAGTCCTGTACCGCCATATTTTCTCATTGTAGCTCCGTCACCTTGCTGGAATGCTTCAAAGATAAGCTTTTGCTTCTCTTTTGATATTCCGATGCCAGTATCCGTCACCTTAATTTCAACCCAATTGCTCGCTCCTTTTGTCTGTATCCATTGTGCTACATTTTCTTCATCAGCTTTTTTGATTTGGACAGAAACAGAACCTTTTTCCGTGAATTTAAATGCATTGGATAGCAGGTTTTTCAAAATTTGCTGGAAGCGCTGTTCATCCGTAAAGAAAATATCCGGAACGTTTTTACTTTTTTCGATTATAAAGTCAATATTCTTTTTCTTCGCTACATGATCGAAGTTACGGTGCAATAACTCAGGAAGCTCACTCAGATTCATTTCATCAAAGACCACTTCAAGCTTTCCGACTTCAACTTTTGATAAATCCAAAATGTCATTGATCAACGTTAATAAGTCTTGACCTGATGAATTAATGACACGAGCGAATTCCTGTTGCTCTTCATTTAATTTACTATCATTAGGATCTGAAAGCATTTCCGATAAAATCAGGATACTATTGAGCGGTGTCCGCAATTCATGGGACATATTTGCCATGAATTCCGATTTATATTTTGAGCTTAACTTCAATTCTTCCGCTTGTTTTTCAAGATTCAGTTTAGCGACTTGAAGCTCTTTCGATTTTTCTTCCGTTTCACGATTTCTCTCTTCCAATTGTTCATTGATCATACGCAACTCTTCAGCCTGTGTTTGCAGTTCCTCCGATTGGGCTTGCATTTCCTCTGACTGTGATTGCAATTCTTCCGATTGAGCCTGTAACTCTTCAGTCTGTGCCTGTGATTCTTTCAATAAACGCTCTATTTCCATCCGGCCCTCAACATTATTGATCGTGATGCCCAGAGTATCAAGAACCTGGTTCAGGAACGTTTTTTGCAGCTTCGTAAAGGCCTCCAAACTCGCCAGTTCAACCATCGCCACCACTTCATCCTCAAAAATGACTGGCGCAATGACAATGCTTTTCGGGTTGACTTCCCCCAATCCTGTCGTAACCAATTGGAAATCCTCAGGGATATCTTCGATGACTTTGGATTTCTTTTCAAGGGCGCATTGACCGATCAAACCTTCGCCAAGACGGAATTCACGCCTGCCTGAATCTTCGCCATCTCCAGCAAAGCTGGCAAGCTTCACAAAGCGCATATCCACACCCTCACCCCGTTTGACGTAAAAAGCTCCAATTGAAGCTCCCATCATCGGTGCAAGTCTTGTAATGAACCGGTCAGCTAGGACTTCCACATCAACAATGCGCTGATACATGGTAGCTATATCTGCCACACGGGTCTGAATCCAGTTCTGTTCACTGATCTTTTCAGTGAAATCTTTTTCTTTTTGGTTATAGATTTCAAGCGATTCCGCCATATCATTGAACGATTTCGCTATATCCCCAATTTCATCAGTGGTCCGAACCGGAATTCTTGGAATGACCGACAAATTTTTAAAATCGATATTTTTGATGACCTTCGTAATCGATTGCAGATCTTTCGATGTGCTCCGAATCATCCAAACAACCGTTACGGAAATGACCAAAATGCTGAGAATAACCGCAAAAATTACAAAACCGATCATATCTTCATAGGTTTGTTTCGAATTACTTAAGGTATCTTTCATGACACCTTCTTGGTAATCCTTAAATTCATCCATCGTACTGATGACTTTCGTTCGTTTTTCCCTTTGGTCATCCATCAGGCTTGAAAGATTATCAGAAGAGTTTCCCGATTTTATCTTTTGGATGAGCTCAGCCTCCGTTATGGAGTAAGAAGCATATTGGGTCTCGAACTCTTTCAATAGCTGCTTCGCTTTCGCCTTATTTAACGAACCTGATAACCCGGCAATTTTTGATTCAATCAGATTATGATTTTTATTGATGATTTCGAGGCTCTCTGCTCTTTCTTCTTTATTTGCATCATTAGCTGCAAACAAAATCTCACGGTCCGACCTAGAAAAAAGCTGACGGATTTCCATCGAAGCTTGAACCTTTTCATAGCGATTTTCAACTATTTCAGTCATGCTGCTCTTTAAATTGTTCAGCGTAATCATCATGAATGAAAGTAAAATAGCCAAGAAAAGCAAGATCAAACCAAATCCCAACATTTGCTTTTTCTTAAAACCCATTTTCCCGCCCACCTTCAATACTTATTTATACCAGCCCGAAATAGCGGCATTGCAAAATACCAGAACTCACCTTATATTCTTTCAAATGATATATAGATAGTTTCATTGTTCAAAATCAATTTTAACATTTTCCAAGCTAAAATGGTTACCTACACTATCATTTTACATGAATTCCTTTTCCAATTAAGTAACAGTCTGCCTTACCATTGTCATAAACACCCAAATGAATGGTTCGTACAAAATAAAAGCCGAAAGTTTTCACTTTCGGCTTTTGGTGTGATCCTGTTTATATAATCTTCTTCACTTCAACATATAAAACATGGTGGCCGTCCATTTCCTTTACAGTAAATTCATATCCGGCGTATTCAATTCTATCTCCGACAGCAATTTCAAATCTGCCTGTCAGGAACCATCCACCCAATGTATCGATATCTTCCTCCGGCAAATCGATCGCAAGGGTATCATTGACATCTTCAACCAATGTTTTAGCATCGAATACATAATGCCCTTCATCAATTTTTTGAATGAGCGGACGTTCATCCTGATCAAATTCATCACGGATTTCCCCGACGATTTCTTCAAGGATGTCTTCAACCGTTACAAGACCAGCTGTTCCGCCATATTCATCGGTCAAAACTGCCATATGGATCCTTTCCTTCTGCATTTTTAGCAGCAGATCATGAATGGCGATCGTTTCAAGAACACGGATGATGGGTGTTACAAAGGAATCCACCGTTAAAGCCGTTACATTATCTTCTGTAATCGTCGCTGTATAAAGGCGTTTGATATTGACCATTCCCACGACATTGTCTTTATCACCTTCTATGACCGGATACCTTGTGTACTGTTCTTCCTGAATCAGTTCAACAACTTCCAATAATGGCATGCCTTTTTCGATAACGGTCATTTCCGTACGCGGAACCATGATTTCATTGGCAATGCGCTCATCAAATTCAAATATTTGATTGACATATTTGTATTCCGATTGGTTGATCTCACCGCTTTTATAGCTTTCCGATAAAATGATGCGCAGCTCTTCTTCGGAATGGGCCATTTCGGACTCGGAAGCAGGCTTTAATCCGAACATGCCCGTCAGGAGACGTGCAGAACCATTCAGTAACCAAATGAATGGGTACAAAATGCGGTAAAAGAGAATTAATGGCTTTGCAAATAGCAAGGTTACCTCTTCTGCCTTTTGAATCGCAACTGTTTTCGGTGCGAGTTCGCCGACTACAACATGAAGGAATGTCACGGAACCGAACGCGATCAGGAACGAGATGATGTGACTTACAGATTCCTCTAATCCCCATTTAGTGAACAATGGTTTTAAGATTGCCTCGACCGTCGGTTCACCCAACACCCCTAAACCTAAGGCTGTTACTGTAATCCCCAATTGACAGGCAGATAAATACTCATCGATATGCGATGTCACTTTCTTGGCTGCGAGGGCATTTCTATGCCCTTCTTCAATTAATTGATTGATCCGGGAACTTCTGACTTTCACGATTGCAAATTCCGAGGCAACGAAAAATGCGGTTAATGCTATTAATGCAGCTACTGCCAATAATTTTATAAAAATCTCCAATATGTGCGGGTTCTCCATATAGTTCCAATCCTACTGTTCTTCGGATTAGACATATATGGCTTAATCCCAAGCACCTCCTGTATAAATGGTTATTTTCGTTTAATAAGCATTTTTGCCTTATAACATGAACCAAAACCATTTAGCCTATATCGTTACTATGCACCTTTGTGCATAAAACTATAGAGATAAATTTTAATCATACGAGCAACACTAGTAATGATTGGATCAAGGCCATGCTTTCACGGGATATCTGTTTTTTTAGAAGAAGCTCACTTTTTCCGTCCTTTTCAATCAAGCTGATGAATTCCTGAAGTTCTTCGTTCAGGCCATCCATTTTATTCTTGAGCTGAAGACCTTTTGCCTCAATTACTGATGCGGCTTCCTTATCCTTTTTAAGTATTTCTTTAATATCTTCCAATGAAAAATTTTCTCTTTTGTATCCTTCGATACGGCGGAGCCTTTCAAGTTCACCGACTGAATAATAACGGTAATTAGAGGCGGAACGTTCTGCTTTAAGCAAGCCAAGATTCGTATAATAATCTACGGTTCGTTTCGTAACATTCGCCATTTCCGCCAACTCGCCAATTTTTAAAGTCTCGTTCCCAACATAGCCCCTCCTAACCGTCACGTTATGGTTTAGACAAATCTTCATGACGTTTTATTCTATTCTATAATCGTACATTATTTTAATTGAAATGAAAAATATTTATTATGCTCTTTACCCCTTATTGGAAAAATAAAAACCGATTAATTGAATAATCGGTTCATTTTTTGAGAGTGTATAGAGTATGAACGCTGATTGGTTTTCCGCGGTCGGTCCGGGAGCCTCGAACAACCGCTCCAATCAACTTTGTTTTAAAATTAAGATGGAACCCTTTTTATCTACAAACTCAAACCGATTAATGGTTTAGTTTATGATCTATTCCAGTGGAGTTTATTTTTTGTTTTAACTGAGAGTTGATTGCTCAGTATCTTAGGACCGCACTGGCATAGGGAAGAATGCTTTAGCTTTTTTATTGGTGTTCCACATGTTTCACAAACTTTTGCTACCATTTATACTGTCCTCCTAACTTTTGTTTTATGATAAATATATTATACTACTTCCATAATGATAATCAATACTAAATTAAAATAATTATAAATAAGGACACCTTTTATTTTATTAACCTTTCTCTTCACAAGTGATTAAAATAAGGATAAAATATAATAAAACACATAAGGAAGGTTGGTATTATATGACGAGTGAAATTCGTTCCATTCCCCGTCCCTTAGTACGTACAAATCAATGGGTCATTTTGTTAAGCGCAGCCACCGCCTTATTGACGGGACAAATATGGATATTAGCCATTCCTTTAACAGCGGGGCTTTTGGGTCTTCTCTTTAATTTCAATCCAGTGATGCGTCTGGCAAAGCTCTTTCTTAAAAAGAAACCGTCCGATTATATTCCTGAAGATTATTCACAGCAACTATTCAACCAGGCAATAGCAGTCGTTTGCTTAGGACTTGGATTCACTTCTTTTTTGCTTGGTTGGAATGTTACCGGTTATATATTTACCTTGATGGTCGGAGTGGCTTCACTCATAGCCATTCTTGGATTCTGCATCGGCTGCTTCATCCTTTATCAATGGAAGCAATATTCCTATCGCCGATCACTACGCTAATAGCACACATAAATGGGACTGACATTCGTCAGTCCCATTTTATTATTCGGTTGCACGTAAGGAATTACTCTTTTTGACCCAAATGGCGGCCAATGCAATCAGCAATAATAATACAGCTTGCGGCACCAGCGTTTCCATTGTTGGATAAAGACCTATCGTTTCTGCAAATGGGAAGGAGCTGATCGTATTTGTCTGTATCACTTGAGAAACCTGAAGTGAGTGGATGGAGACTCCAAGAATCTTGAAAGCCAAGGCATATATGAGTATCGTTGCCACTTTAAAGAATAGGGTCATCGGTAATTTCACACTGTACCGCAGCATGATGAAACCAATTACCACTAAAATGAGGAAGGCAAGGAAAATCCCGCTCAGCAGCTGCTTTAATTCCATATAAGGAGCCATTCCAGCATAAAAGATAATCGTCTCGGCACCTTCACGGAAGATGGATAGAAAACTGATTAAAGCGAAAGAGATGATGCTCCCCGTCGCAATGGCTTGGTTCATTTGCTTGCTGATATATCGGTTCCATGCATGGACGTTCGATTTACTATGAAGCCAAAGACCAATTGTCAACATCATCAATACGGCTATTATCCCAGTGATTCCCTCAATATATTCCCGGCTTGAAGCAGCCGTGATCTGAGAGAAAACGATATTGATTATGACCGCCAATATGGAACTGGCAACTAACCCCGCACCAACTCCTGTCCAAATCCATTTTTGTTTGTCCGCTTGCCCGATTTTCTTTAGGAAAGACAGCAATGTAGCTACAATCAAGAGTGCTTCCAATCCTTCACGTAAAAGGATCAGAGCTGCATCCCATGTTGTATAACCCGTATCCTCAATTAAAGGGAGTAACCTTGTGTTTAAATTGGTTACGATTCCCTTTGCTTCATCCGCCTTTACATTTTTCGATTGCAATAGGCTGATTGCGGTCGGGACCTTCGTTTCCATATCGCTGTAAAGTTTGCTGTCCCTTGTGGAAACCTCCCCTTCTACATTAGGCCAAATTGTTAAGATTTCATTTAGCTTATCAACGGCAGAATCGATTTCATCCTTTTCAATATCCGTTGCACTTCCTTGTAAAAGTTGTGTTACATCCCCAAGTGAATAGGTGTTCTTCTGGCTTCCTACTTCAACTTTACCAGCAAGGAAATCCTCGATTAAACCCTTCAATTCAGTTAGACTTTTTTGGGCTTTTTCCGGATCAGGTGGGTCTTGGGTAATCGCTATCCGCACAAAGGCCATTTTCGTTTCGAACTCACCATATGTAGCAACACTTTTCTCCCTGACAATGACCTCTGCATCGGTCCATTGATTCAGGAGATTGGTATATTGAACTTTAGCTTGATCAAAGTCACCTTCAGTTATCAAAGCCTCCAACTTATCTATTAATGGAAGTATCGCTTGTAACCGTTCTTTATAGTCAGTCTTGTCAACAGGGTTTTCGTTTGTATCATAAATAACAAGCGTACTTGATAATGCCGATAATCGCTTTTTGATTTCATCTGTGGAGGCTCGGTCGCTCACAGCACGTTTTACTGCGGATAGCTTCTCGTCGACTTTCCTCGCACTTTCGCTGTCCGTTTTTATCGTTTTCCAATCTTGCTCGAATCGCTCGATATTTTTCGATACTTCCTCAAGGTCGCCTGATTTCACCTTCATTAAACTATCGCCAATATAAACAAAGAGCTGATCATGGTTTTCACCCGCCGAAACCATCTTAATATCAGTCGAAAGAAATAAAAGACTGACGACTAAAACAAATATTCCACTCTTCCATCTAGAAACGGTCATAGTGGTCCCTCCTTATTCATGAACTAAAATCGCCAACTGGATAATATCCATGCTGGCGATTTTCACATCCTCATTTGAAATGATATTTATCCAAAAAGGGAATCCCCGATATAGCCACCCTTTTTCACACCTGGTAAACAAGCGAACATGGCACTGCCCCTGTGTACGATATATTCGTTGAGCTTATCATTCTTTGCCAGTCGCTCTTGTATCGGTATGAATTGTTTACTTGGGTTTCGCTGAAAACAAATGAATAGCAAGCCTGCATTGAAGCTCCCTGTTTTGGGATCCATTCCATCTGCATATGAATATGGACGCCGCAATATCTTTGCTTTTCCGTCCCCTCTGGAGAGACTTACATGTGAATCTTCTGGAATGATCCGGTTTCCATTTGGGTCTTTAGCTTCGAGATCCACGGTATCGAACTCATTTTTCATTCCTAGTGGAGCTCCACTGTCGCGATGACGGCCAAACGTATTTTCTTGTTCTTTCAAAATAGTCCGGTCCCAAACTTCAATGTACATCTGGATTCGCCGCACCACCATATAACTGCCTCCAACAAGCCAGTCAGGACCGTCCTCGCCCTTCACCCAAACATGCTCATTCATTTCATTATTATCATTCGTATCCGGATTGACGGTCCCATCCTTAAACCCGAAAAGGTTACGTGGTGTCGTTTTTTGTGAATCGGCTTGCTTAGTCCGTTGAAAACCTGTTTGTGCCCAATGAATGATCGCTTTCCCTCTGCCGATCCTCACTAAGTTCCGGACGGCATGGAAAGCCACTTGAAGATCATCTGCACATGCTTGAATACAAATATCCCCACCGCTCCATTCTTCTTCTAAAGCATCTAAAGGGAATTGGGGCAGGTCCTTTAATTCAGCAGGTCTTTTTGATTTCAAACCAAATCGATCTTTGCCATCCTTCGAAAACAGGGTCGGACCCACTCCAAAAGTGATCGTTAAATTGGAAGGTGATAATTCTTTCGCTTCCCCCGTATCCTTTGGGGGCATATTCGTATTAAGTGATGTATCACCAATCAAATTCCCCGCTGTCATCTGAGCCGCAGCCTCTGTCCAATCCTTGAATAACTGGATTAAGTCTGATCTTTTATCCGTGGTTACTTCCAATGACGCGAAGTAAAGGTTATCTTGCGCTTCAGTGGTGATACCAGCTTGATGTGCTCCATAAAAAGGTACAATATCCTTAGTTTGTCCCTTCGCCTTTTGTTCAGAAAGTGTCAGCAGCCCGCCAAATCCGGATGCTCCTATCACGACTCCGATTCCACCCACTCCTGCCGTTTTCAGCATGTTACGACGACTCACCTTTTTTGTAAAAAGTCCGGTTTCATCTTTCGGCGTATGTTCTTTCAATTAAGATTCCTCCGTTACAATCCCTATTTGCGAAAGTGGTTCAGCCAATGCATCAATTGCTTGACTTAACTCTTTGACTTCAGATTCCTTTAAATCCGTATATGAGATGTATCCATCCCCTTCTTTATGCTTTTCAAGCAAGTCGTATACACCGTCAAAACGTTGTTGGATTTCCGCAGCAAGCTTCGCATCCTTTTCTTTCAGCGCTGGAGTAAGCAGTTCATAGATCTTCTCTGCACCTTCAACATTAGCCACGAAATCATATAAATCAGTATGGGAGTATCGGTCCTCTTCTCCTGTCACTTTACTTGTTGAAACTTCATTCAATAAATCCACCGCACCCGTGATCAACAAATCGGGTGTAACCTCAACCGTTTCAACTTTGGCCCGAAGCAAATTGACATCACTCATTAATTGATCTGCAAACTTTTCGTATCCTTTCGTTGTATTTTCTTGCCATAACCCCATTTCAATCCTATGGTAACCGCCCCATTCTTCATCTTTGACATCCCCTTTACGCGCATCTATTTTGGGATCAAGATCGCCAAAAACTTCAGCGATGGGTTCCGCTCTTTCATAATGCATCCGTGCTGGTGCGTATAATTCCTTCGCCTTTTCAATATCACCGGCAGATACGGCAGTGGTGAATTCTTCCGTTGCGTTTACGAACTCTTCTATTTCACCAATGGCATATTCCCGGTACTCGCTAGATACACCATCAAGCTTACTCGCACTCACTTCTTTGGCATTATCACCTGCCGGCTTGACTTCTTCCTTTTCCTGCGCACAGCCAAATAATAGGCTGGTTGATAGTAAGACCGCTAATGACGCCTTTGCTTTTTTCATAGTGTATTCTCCCTTTGAAATGATTTGTAGATTCATATTAACAGATAATGAAAATCATTATCAATATATATTTTAATGGAAACAGACATTGTTCATTCTCTTCCAAAATATTTAACTCTATCCTTTTTCCTTACGCAGGATAAGTAGCTCCCAGCTGGCTAAAAATAAAAAGGCAGCCTACATATCAGCTACCTTTGACGCTCACTCATTAACTTGTCATTTTCTTTATCCATGATTTTTGTGATTTCCTCAACAAATTGATTGATCAATATTAGCTCTTGCTCATTATAAGCTGAGCATAATTCTTTTGTGGCCATGGAGAGCGATTGATAGTGCGATTTAATTTGTTCCTGCCTTTCCGGTATCGGCATAATCATGACCTTTCTTCCGTCCAATTGATCTCGTTCCCTTTTAACATAACCCGATTTCTCAAGGCGATTGATCAGTGCCGTAACCGAACCCGTGCTCAATCCTGTAATTTTGGATAATTCACCAGCGGTAATCGGTCCTGTTTCATTCAATATTTCAGCACTCTTTAAGTCCGTATGGGACACCCCTATTTTCTGGGCCATATTTTGTTGAAATAAAACGGATCTCATTCCATACCGCTGCAATCTGTGTGTTAAACTCTCTAACAGAGCTGAATTAAACCTATTATCGCTTGACATAAAATGCCACCCCTTTTACACTTGAATTTATCTTGATTATCAAGATAAATGTTTTGTTTCATCTTAACGTTTACCCTTCAACCATGTAAAGGAAAATTCATGAGCTGGTTGATATGAAGGAGGAAAATAAATGAACGTTCAAAAAAAACAAAAATTCATTGTTGCCGGTTTACTACTGGGTATCCTGATGTCAGCAATGGATAATACGATTGTTGCGACTGCGATGGGAACGATCGTTTCTGATTTAGGCGGATTTGATAAGTTTGTATGGGTGACATCTGCCTATATGGTCGCCACGATGGCAAGTATGCCGATATTCGGTAAGCTTTCGGATATGTATGGAAGAAAGAGGTTTTTTATTTTCGGACTTATAGTCTTTTTGATTGGTTCCGCATTATGCGGCATGGCTCAGAGCATAGTGCAGTTAAGTATCTTCCGTGCAATCCAAGGGATTGGCGGAGGCGCCTTGATGCCTATTGCCTTTACGATTATTTTTGATATTTTCCCACCTGAAAAACGGGGAAAATTAACTGGCCTTTTCGGTGCTGTATTTGGGGCATCAAGCGTATTGGGACCACTTTTAGGTGCTTATATTACTGAATACTCCAGCTGGCACTGGATTTTCTACGTCAATGTTCCGATTGGAATCATTTCTTTATTTTTCATCTGGAATTATTACAAGGAGTCACCCAACACCCAGGAGCAAAAAATTGATTGGGGTGGCGCAGCAACTCTCGTCATAGCCGTTATCAGCTTAATGTTCGCTCTTGAACTAGGCGGGGAGTATGGTTGGAGTTCCTCTCCCATCATAGGCCTGTTTGCCAGTTTTGCGGTTTTCTTCGTTTCATTTTTCTTTTTCGAAAAAAGAGCAAAAGATCCAATCATTTCATTATGGCTGTTTAAAAGGCGATTATTTGCTTCTTCTCAAATTTTAGCCATTCTTTATGGCGGTACATTCATTATTTTAACCGTCTATATCCCGATTTTCGTGCAGGCAGTTTACGGTGGTTCCGCAACAAATGCCGGACTGATCCTAACTCCCATGATGCTTGGTTCTGTATTCGGCAGTGCAATTGGCGGGATATTCAATACAAAGACAAGCTTTCGCAACTTAATGACGATTTCCGTCATCTGTTATTTTGCAGGTATGCTTCTATTAGGGACCATCACCCCTGATACCAGCAGGACTTTATTAACTTTGTACATGATTCTGACTGGATTTGGCATGGGCTTTTCTTTCTCCCTTTTGCCTATTGCGTCCATTCACAACTTGGAACCTAGATTCAGAGGGTCGGCCAATTCAACAAACTCATTCCTCCGTTCATTTGGGATGACACTCGGTGTAACGATTTATGGAGCGATTCAGACCAATGTATTCCAAAGTAAAATGACGGATGCATTTAAAGGAATGCAAGGAGGTCCGAATACAGCCGGCTTGATGGAGGACCCACGCCAGCTCTTCCAATCGGATGCACGTGCCGAGATTCCGGACTTTATCCTGGATAAAATCGTTCATGCGATGTCCGATTCGATTTCATTCATCTTCACCTTGGCCCTCATTCCGATCGGTCTTGCTGCCATCACTGTTTTCTTCATGGGAAAAACAAGGGTGGAAACACCTTCAAAAAAGGAATCCTTACAATAAACAAAAAGCGCTGCACTCCCAGCGCTTTTTGTATTTTCATCTCCCTTCTATAAAGGAGGTGAAGATTGCCGAAATATCATTCCACTACTAAAATATAAGTAACACGTTCACATACCGAGGTGAGAAGTTTGAAGATCGTATGTTTTGGAGACCCAGAGGCATCTCTTATGTTAGGGGGCGCCTTCGCATCATTAAAGAAAATTATCCAAACTCTTTAGCTAAGCTAACAGAATCTTTGCCATTCGTCGAAGTTTTGAATAAAGGGGTTTTCAATGATAACTCCGACCTGTTGGTTAGCCGGATCGAGAAAGACGTCATGTCGGAAAATCCCGATATCGTATTAATAGAGGTCGGTGGAAATGACTGTAACTTCCATTGGGACGAAGTAGCCAAGAATCCAGAAGGTGACCATGAGCCCATCGTTCCAATCGAACGCTACATGGAAAATGTCACACAACTTGTCAAGCAGGTTCAGGACAAGCATATAACCCCTTTCCTTTTAACTCTTCCGCCACTGGACTCTGCCAGATATTACAGATCCAGATCCATCGCCGATAAGTTCGGTCATTCAATCGGGCATTTCGTTTCCCATGTCGGAGGTATTGAACATTGGCATGGGATGTATAATCGCCAATTGAAAAGCCTTGCAGAGGAACTAAAGGTGCCTTTGATCGACGTCCGTTCCCATATTAAATCCTCCGGTGACTTGGGTCCCTTGATTAGCGATGATGGCATCCACCTCACTTCAGAAGGATACCAGCAAATGAGCCTGGCCATTTTCAGTGATTTGCTGAAGCATATGGAAGAAAATCTGTTTCCTAAAGCCATAAAACGGTAAAAAGGCAAAGCATGGCGCTTTGCCTTTTTGGGTTTCACAGACTTTTCACTTCCACGTTTTCCGGAAGCTTGAAAGGGTTTTCGGTATTGATCCGGTCATAAAACATCATCCCGTTCAAATGATCTAGCTCATGTTGAAACACGATTGCAGCAAACCCCTTCAGCCGCATCTCTATTTCCTCACCATTACCGTCCAAAGCTTTGATTTTAACCCGTTCATAACGCGGTACATATCCTTTAATATCACGGTCGACAGAAAGGCAGCCTTCACTTTGCGGTAAATAGATCATTGTGGCCGAGTGGCTGATGATTTTCGGATTCACAAGGGCATATTCAAACAGCTTCCCCTTTTCGTCGGGGAAATACATGACGAACATGCGTTTATTCAAGCCTATCTGATTGGCAGACAACCCAACTCCTTCACGCAAGTTAAACTTCTTTTGGAGTTTTGGATCCTGACTGTTTTTCAGGTATTGCATCATGCATTCCAGCGTTTCACGATCTTCATCCGAAATCGGCAGGCTAACTTCATCCGTTACCTGGCGCAGAATGGGATCCCCTTCTCTAACGATATCCTTCATCGTAATCATATAGTCTTTTATAAATTTACTCATAGAACTTCACACTCTTCTACCATTTTATTTTTTCATGACTTAGACCATTTCACTTTAGCATTTCGCATTTAAAAAGTCTAATATCCCGGATAGATTAAATATTTCTAAATTCCGGACTCTTTAAACTCTCATACATAAGTGTTATTTCTTTCCTTTAACATTATTTACCTTTAATTTAAGGTACAAAGACCTATAGATTACATGTTTAAAAATTTTATACTGAATATATATACTTAAAGGAGATGAAAAATTGAACTCGAACTCTAAATTAGTTTCGAAATTGCTGCCGTTCCTTACGGCTCTCATTGTGATAATTGCTGGAATCAGTTGGTATGCTGTTACTAAGTCAAAGGATATGGTCATTCCTTTTTCATCGGTGGAAAAAACGATTAAAGCCCAAAATGGAGCTCTTGTCACCATTGAAGAAAAAAGAAATGGCACTCTTCACATCTCCACACCAGATGGAGAATACGTTTCAAGTATTCCTCCCAACAGTCAAATGATCAATAAACTTGTCGAAACTTATAACGTTCAATATTCTTTTTCATCAACTAATAAATCAGCATTATGGATTTTAGGCGGGTTAATGGCAGCCCTCGTCACAACCGGTGTCATTATACAGAAAAAATCAAAGGGCGGATTGCGGATCGGCAGCAAAAAACAAAGCCTTTCCACCCCAAAACCCCTGCCAGAGATAACTTTGGATGATGTAGGCGGTTTGCAATCCGAAATCAAACAGGAGATCCTTCAGACACTTACTACACTAAAGGAACCTGAACGTTCAGCTAAAATTGGAATTAAGCCGCCTCAAGGCATTTTATTATACGGCCCTCCTGGAACGGGGAAAACGCTGCTTGCACAGGCAATTGCAAAAGAGCTTGGTGCAAACTTCTTCTCAACGAGCGGTTCAGCCTTCAACGAAATGTTTGTTGGAGTCGGTGCAGCCCGTGTCCGCAGCCTTTTCCAAAATGCACGTAAACAATCGCCAGCTGTCATTTTCATCGATGAAGTGGATGCATTGGCTGGTAAAAGGAAACCCCACGGCGGGGAAGAAGGCGAAAAAACGTTAACCGAACTGCTTGTCCAATTGGATGGGGGCCATCCAAATGAAGGCATTTTATTCATTGCAGCGACCAACCGGAAAGATATGCTCGATGAGGCATTTCTACGTCCGGGCAGGATCGATTTCTCTTTCCAAGTCCCACTTCCGGATACACAAGGAAGAAAGGAAATCATCGATATCCATACGAAGGGAAAGCGTCTAGCGACAGATGTCCTGGCTTCCCTGGATGAGTTGGCTGAAAGTACATCCGGTTTCTCCGGCGCTGACTTAAGCTCCCTGTTCGATACTGCCTCACGTCATGCCCTGAGGAATGAACAGGATATGATTCGTAAACAGGATCTTGATTACGCGATTGACCGTACGATACTTGGAGCGACATCACGTACTTTGAATGATGCGGATACGAAGCGGCGTGTGGCCATTCATGAAAGTGGACATGCCCTGATTGCTGCTTTGACAAAGCCTGGCTCCGTTAGAAAGGCGACCATCATTCCGCGTGGGGAAGCCCTTGGATATGTAGCGCCGATACCAAAAGAGCTCCATCTGGCAACAGCCAGTGAATTGCTCGATCAAGTCAAAATGATTTTGGCAGGCGGCGTGGCGGAAAGAATGTATCTAGGGGAACATAGCATAGGTGTAGGCGGAGATGTACAGCAGGCGAAACATCTGCTGGAACAAATGGTCGATACCGGAATGCTTCAAGATGGATTCACCCTCACCTTCAATAAAGGTGAGAAGGAGCAAAAGATGCAGGAACTATTCACGAAAGCGATTCAGGAAACGGAAATGTTGATTGACTCGAATCGCCTACAGTATGAAGAGCTCGTTGAAGAGTTATTGAAAAAAGAGACACTTGAGGGATCTGAAGTTCAGCGTATCGTTGACGCTTCGGAAATAACCGGTATATGCTCGAATGCATAACGTGTTTAAAAGACTAGAGCCTGTTCGAATCGAACAGGATCTTTTTTATATACGGCAGTGAGCCGCAAGCCAATCTTTAATTAATATCATGTATGCAGTGCAGTCCCTTTACAGCTAGAAAAATGAAAGTGAGGTCACTGGTTATCCGCTGCTCACCTGTTTTACATCTAGGGATTTAGCCATATGCTGTTTCGGTATCTTGGCCTTAAAATCATCCTTTTTCAAACGCATCGCAAATAATAAGGCTATGACGAGCAAAGCCACAGAACCTAGGAAAGCAAATTCATAGGATATTAAATTAACATGGTGCTCCCCATTCGTTCCTATCGAGCTAGTGCCCACTTCCCCCAGAATGCTTGCTAGGATGGCTACACCAATGGCAGAGCCAATCCGGTTTTGGACATTGAACAATGTGGCCGCCATTCCCATCGAAGCAGAGTTGATATTGGTGAAAGTGGAAAACTGTACGGCCACAACAGTATGTCCCAAACAGATACCGACACTAAATAATAAGGCACGAAGGAACCAGGGGTTGGCTGTCGGCCCGACAATGCTGATTAATGTATAAATGATGATTGTACCAAGCAGCCCTATCCGGATCACCTGAAGTATGCCCAGTTTCTTCGTAGTCCAAGGCATCATCCGGGAGGCCACCATCAAACCTATAGCTTCCGGGAAAGTGGTCAGCCCGCTTTCTAAAGCAGAAGCATGAAGCGAACTTTGATACATTAACGGGAACACGAAGAGCATCCCCAATAAGCCCGCCATTGAAAATAATGAAATGATGCCCAATGTCCGAAACAATCGATCGGATAATAAACGCAAATCAAGCATCGGTTCGTTCACTCGCAGCTCCAATAAAATAAATGAGAGAACAAGAACTGCACCGATAATTCCTGTATACATGATAACGGGGGAACCCCATCCTTTAGATGGCCCTATGCTCATTGCATACATCAGCATGGAAAAGCCTGCAGCTGACAATAAGAATCCTGGAATGTCCAATCTGCCAGCAGTTGATTCTTTATTTTCTTTTAAAAACCATACACCGAATATCAGGACCATAATTCCGAAAGGGACATTTATATAAAATGCCCAACGCCAAGACAGCTGCTCCGCAAGGAATCCGCCAACAATCGGACCAATAGCTGGTGCGAATGCTATGGGAAGCACAAGGGAACGGGACACCTTTGGGCGTTCTTCAACAGAGAACGTTCTAAATAATATGGCCATTCCAACTGGTGTCAGGATCCCGCCTCCTGCCCCCTGCAAAACCCTGAACAAATTCAAGGTTTGAAGATTATTAGCGAATCCGCATAAAAAGGAGGCTGCCGTAAAGACACCCAATGCCATCAAGAAGATTTTCTTGGTTCCAAAACGATCCCCAAGCCAACCAGCTACCGGAAGGAATACCGCCAGGCTTACTAAATATCCAACATTAATGCCACTGGCTGAAGAGGGATCAAGGTTAAATTCACTACTGATCGTTGGCAGGATTACATTGACAATCGTCCCGTCCATCGAAACCATGAACATCGCTATGACATAAACGATGCTAACTACTATTTTCATAATTTTTTCAAATTCTTGATAGTGAATGTTTATTAGCAATCTCCTAGCGCAACTAATAATGATAATCATTATCAATCATAATCTGCAGGTAATGATATATATTTATAACTTACTGGTCAAGTGCCTTCCGTGGATTTACTGAGAAAGTCCTATTTCTTACCAGTCACATTTCTCTTCAAAGCACCAAACCAACACCTCCAACTCCTCAGGTATGGTTTCCATCTGAATTTTATAACATAGTTGATTGGAACGAGACTCCTGCGGGAAAAGCGCGTCTAGGGGGACCCCGTAGGTTCAAGCCGAGAAGGCTCCTCGACCGCCCGCGGAAAGCGAGTGCCTGGAATGGAAATCAACATCCAAATTGTACAAGCCATAAAAAAACTGCAGGCAAACTCACTTTTAAAGTCTAAAGGGATGTCGACAAGTCGACATCCCTTTTTACAAATTTATAGTTTTTCCAACTGGATGATATCTGGTGTATTTTGTTTCTGGATCCCTGACTTTTGCAACTTCACTGCCGTTCCTTCAGGTAAGTTAGTGAATATAATAGGAGTGACCGTTGATGGTGCATTCCGTTTAATGAAGTCTAAATCAATTTCCAAAAGAGGTGTTCCCTTTGTTATTCTTTGACCTTCTTGAACAAGAGCTCTAAACCCTTCTCCGTTTAATTTAACTGTATCCAAACCAACATGGATCAGAATTTCCAGACCATTATCCATTTTCAATCCCAGTGCATGATTTGTCGGGAAGATACTTAGCACTTCCCCATCGATTGGAGATACTAGTTTTCCGTTGACTGGCTCGATAGCAAAGCCATCCCCCATCATTTTCATGGCAAACACTTGATCGGGAACTTGTTCTATCGGTATAATGGTTCCTTCAATTGGAAGGACAAAGTCATTTGCACCCAAAGCTTGGTTTTCCTCTACTATATCCTCTGCCACTTGTGCAGATGGACTTGTTTTCACTTGGCTTGGGTCGACTCCATCCTTGACAAGCTGTTTCATTGCATTTGCAACGAATTCAACATTCGTTCCAACAATGACCTGTACACTCGATTTATTCAACTTCATGACACCGCGGGCACCATGCCGTTTTAAGGCTGCTTCATTCACATTTCCTGAATCGGCCACTTGTAAACGCAAGCGTGTTGCACAGTTATCAATTAGCTTTATATTCTCTTTACCGCCAAGATCTTGAATGAAAAGCGATCCCATATCGGTATATTTATCCCCTGTTTTCACAATAGTTTCTTCTTCCACTTCTTCCTCATCGTCTTCACGGCCAGGTGTTTTTAAATCCATGATCTTGATGACAAAATAGAAAATCACGAAGTAAACTGCCGCGTATACCAATCCAATCGGGATTAACCATAGCGGTTTTTGCGCAATACCAAAGTTCAAGAAATAATCAATGGCTCCTGCGGAGAATCCAAACCCATGATGGATATCCAATATAACAGCAAGTGCCAGAGAGACCCCGGTTAAAAGGGCATGTATTACATATAACACCGGTGCGATGAACATGAAAAGAAATTCAATCGGTTCAGTGATTCCTGTAAGGAAAGAAGTGAAAGCCAATCCAACAAGCATCCCCGTCACCAATTTACGTTTCTCTTTCTTAGCAGCTGCAATCATTGCTAATGCCGCAGCTGGAAGACCGAACATCATGATCGGGAAAAAGCCGGTCATGAAGGGTCCAGCAGACGGGTCCCCTGCGAAGAAACGATTTATATCACCTGTCGCTCCATTGTACTCACCAAAGACGAACCAAACCATACTATTCAAAACATGATGCAATCCTACTGGAAGCAATAAGCGATTCAATACGCCGAATACGCCAGCACCCAATGCCCCTGCACCTGTAATCCAGTCACCGACACTATTTATTACATCTTGAATCGGAGGCCACACAAAACCGAATATTCCCGCAAGTATGATCATCGCAAGCGAAGTGATGATCGGGACGAATCGTTTCCCTGAAAAGAATCCAAGCCATTCAGGGAGTCTTATGTCGGAGTATCTATTATATAGAAGAGCGGCAACTATCCCCGATATAATACCGCCTAAAACAGCCATGTTGATTTCTTTATCAATCGCTTGTGTACCATTCGTTAATACAAAGTATCCAACAAGGCCTGATAATGCCGCAGCGCCACTTCCATCTTTGGATAATCCAATCGCTATTCCCAAGGCGAACAATATCGCAAGGTTATCGAATATCGCCTTTCCAGCTGCGGCAATAAAGGCAATATCAAGTAAATCCGGTTGCCCTA
Organism: Peribacillus sp. FSL R5-0717; assembly: GCF_038002945.1. Lineage (NCBI taxonomy): Bacteria > Bacillati > Bacillota > Bacilli > Caryophanales > Bacillaceae > Peribacillus > Peribacillus sp. FSL R5-0717. The sequence goes on along the minus strand of NZ_JBBOOF010000001.1, from coordinate 2,804,032 downwards.
AACGAAGCAATAACGCGGCTGCTGGTAAAACGGCAATCGGTAACATTAAAGCTTTCCCAATCTTTTGTAAAAAATTTAACATCGAACTCATCTCCCTTGTACCTAACTTCTTTGATCAACAACAAGATGTATTAAGCGTTTTCATTTTATCAATATAATAACTTTTCTTTGGGATTATACTAGCACAGAAAATATATAGATGTCTATACCAATTTACTTGTAAATATACTATATTCTTCGAAAACATAGTAAAAATATCATTTTTGTTCTTGATACTCCCTAACTGGTCTAGACAACTTTTAATAAAAACGATAAAATGAGGGCAAAATATATGAGACCATTTCATGACTCATTCATTAAGTTTTACTTTCATAAAGGAGATTATGTATGAAAACATTCATTATTAATAATCTGATGGTTCACAGCGAAAAGGAAACATACAAAAATGGCTACATTAAAGTCGTGGATGGAAAAATTGCCGAAGTTGGTCCAGCCAGCCAATACAAACAGGACGATGATGCCAAGGTGATTACTCTTTCACCGGATTATCAGGTAATTCCCGGTGCCATCGACATTCATATTCACGGAGCATCCAATTCCGATGCAATGGATGCCACACATGACGCATTATCCACAATGGCAAAGACCCTTCCTAAAGAAGGAACCACCAGCTTTCTGGCCACTACAATGACCCAATCCACCCAAGCCATTGAATCAGCACTTCTTAATGCTGGTAAATATATCGAAAATCAAACTCAGGAAAATGCTGAAATAGTTGGAGTTCATTTAGAAGGTCCTTTCATTTCACCGGCCCGTAAAGGAGCACAGCCTGAGGATTATATCGTTGACCCTGATGTCACTCTATTTAAAAGATGGCAGGAAATGGCCGAAAATCAGATCAAGCTTGTAACGCTTGCTCCTGAACAACCGAACGGATTAGATCTTGCCGCCCACTTAAGGGGAACTGGCGTCGTCGCCTCCATCGGCCATTCAGATGCAACATATGACCAAATAGATGAAGCAATCCAGGCAGGGACTACCCACGTTACACATCTTTATAATGGGATGCGTGGACTCCATCACCGCGAACCTGGCGTTTTGGGAGCTGCTTATCTTCGAGATGAGCTATATGTTGAACTTATTGCTGACGGCATTCACTGCAGGCCGGAAATGATCAAGCTCGCATATGACCAAATTACCAGCGAACGAATGATACTGATAACGGACTCACTTCGTGCCAAATGGCTTGAAAAGGGAACCTATGATTTAGGTGGTCAGCCTGTTAATGTTGACGAAACGAAAGCAACGCTTTCAGACGGCACACTAGCCGGCAGTATATTGAAAATGAACGATGCCATCAAGAACACAATGGAATATACCGGCTGTTCCATGACTGACATTATAAAAATGACTGCGGAAAACCCTGCCAAACAACTTCGGATTTTTGACAGAAAAGGAAGCATCCAAGTCGGCAAAGACGCAGATCTTGTAATATTGAATGACCGCTTGGACGTTGAAATGACTTTCTGCAGAGGAAATTTAGCTTTTAAAAAGGAGAATGTATAATGAATATCATACAAGTGCAGGACTACACGGAAATGAGCCGGACAGCCGCAGAAATAGTGATCGGAAAAGTCAAAGGAAATCCGAATATCAAATTGGGCCTTGCAACAGGCGGCACCCCTAAAGGAATGTACGATAATTTGATTGAAGATCACGTGCGTAATCATACTTCATATGAACATGTAACATCTTTTAACCTTGACGAGTATATCGGCTTAAAACCAAATGATCCAAACAGTTACCATTTTTATATGGATGATTCCTTATTCACTCACATCAATATAAATAAAGAGCGTACTCACCTGCCTAATGGCACAGCCGATGACACGAATGGAGAATGTCAACGGTATGACGAAATGATTGATTCCGTGGGGGGGATCGATCTTCAGATACTTGGCATTGGCCAAAATGGCCATATTGGTTTTAATGAACCTGGAACTTCCTTCACATCCGGTACACATGTCGTGACACTTGAAGATTCGACGCGCCAAGCGAATGCACGTTATTTCGACTCCATAGACGAAGTTCCGACACATGCCGTTACGATGGGCATTTCAACAATCATGAAAAGCAAAGAAATTCTGCTGCTGATTTCTGGTGAAGAAAAAGCCGAAACACTGAAGAAATTGATACACGGTGACATTTCAGAGGAATTTCCTGCATCTATCCTAAAAAAACATAATAGTGTTACAATTATCGCAGACCAAAAAGCGTTATCCGGAGTGATAATACCCTAAAGGAGCGAAAGTCGATGATTGATAAAAACTCACCTCTTCCGATTTATTTTCAAATCGAAGAACAAATAAAAAGAAAAATAGAAAACGGTGAGTTCCAAGCGCACGATGCCCTTCCATCTGAACGTGAATATGCCGAGCAATTCGAAATTAGCCGGATGACCGTCCGCCAAGCCATAAATAATTTGGTGAATGACGGATACTTATACCGTCAGAAAGGAAGGGGAACCTTTGTCGCCGATAAGAAATTGGAGCAGCAGCTCAATGGGCTGACCAGTTTTACCGAGGACATGAAGGCCAGGGGATTAAACCCAAGCAGCAAGCTGCTGAGCTTTGAAATCATTCCGGCTGATAAGAAGATTGCCAGTGAATTGCACATTTCCCTTTATGCTCCCGTTTATGAAATAAAACGCATTCGGTTGGCTGATGATGTTCCAATGGCGCTCGAGACCGTGTACATGTCTGCCAATTTAATTAAAGGATTAACGGAAGAAATCATTAACCTTTCCCTTTACCAATATGTGGAGAACTACGTCAAACTAAAGATAGACTATGCTTCACAAACGTTGGAATCATCGATTGCTTCTGAATTGGAAGTGACCCATTTAGCAATTCCAAAGCACTCACCCATATTATTCATTCAAAGGAATACGTTCTTAATAGACGGAACTCCCCTTGAATATGTTAAATCGGCTTATCGTGCGGACAGGTATAAGTTCACTATCAACATAAGCAGATAAAATGGAATATTTTCATCACTATAGTCTTTTAATTGCCAAAGGTAATCGGAGGGTGTCACATATATGAACTCATACTTTGAAGAAGTGCAGGCTTTACTCACAATTGTGGGAGAACAGGAAAAGCAATCAATTAAGGAATCTGTGAAACATATCTCAAAAGCAGTCATGTCGGATGGGATCATCCATTTATTCGGAAGCGGACACTCCCACATTTTGACCGAAGAGGTATTCTACCGGGCTGGTGGGTTAGCCGCAATTCGTCCAATTTTCGTTGAAGATCTAATGCTTTTTAAAGGAGCTTCAAGATCATCCCAACTTGAACGCCAAAATGACCTATCAGAGAAATTCATGCATGATGAAGATATCCGTCCTGGTGATGTTTGTATTGTCATTTCGTCATCCGGCGTAAATCCCGTTCCGATAGATGTAGCCACTATCGCAAAAGAAAAAGGGGCATTCGTTATTGGACTAACATCACCGGAGTATGCAAAAAGTTGTTCTTCACGGCATAAACAGAAGCATTATCTCCACGATGTCGTTGATTTGGTCATAGACAATCATATTGCCAAAGGTGACACATTACTGAAATCAAATAATATACCTTTTGGTTCCGGATCGACCGTGGTCGGGGCCGTTCTCCTCAATATGGTTTTCACGCAAGTCATCCAAACGATTATTGAATCAGGGGAAACCCCTCCCGTATTCCTAAGCAGTAATATCGAAGGGGCAGATGAACACAATCAAAAGATCATCGCCAAATATAAAACAAGAATCCCCCAATTATGAAATGGAATACATATTTTTTTGTTTCGGAAGTTTATTTCTTACTGTAGGCAAACTCCATCGAGTTGGTCTACAGTTTTTTTGAGAGTTTGGAAGTTGAGCGTTGAATTCCACTGCAGGCACTCGCTTTCCGCAGGCGGTCTGGGGTCCCGGGGAGCCTCCTCGGCGTTTGCGCCTGCCTGCGGTGTCTCCCCTGCACTCGTATTCCCGCAGGAGTCTCGCACCTTCCGTTCCAGTCAACGGAGTTTTAGTAATTAGACAGAACTCCATGGGCCAACAATCTTTCTGCAACTTTTATTGAAACGCTTTTCCATCCCCTCTTAACTAAAAGTTTCATTTAACGAATGAGTGCAGGGCATGTATTTGTTGATTCCACACATTCGTTTCATGCACCAGCAGACCATAACAGATTTGTGTTGTAGACGATAGTAACACCGATTGAGAAAATTGTTAAACCTGAAGCTGTTGAAGATGCAGCTTACAAAACCAGTACGCCTGATTATCTGTATGATGGAACTTATGATTGTCATTCTTCCCCCACCGGGCGAGCTTTTAAATCCATTTCCCATTTTATAATCATTCAAAAAGGGTTTCGGAATTGGAGCATTCCGAAACCCTTTTGTCTACAGTCTGGAGGCATCCGAATGGAGGCCTTCTTTATTTTATATTCCCTTTTATTCCTTATTTTTTAAAAACGGCCACCAATTCGCGTTTCCAAACGTTGCAACCATCACTGGAATAAACAATGGCAAGATGACAAACGCATATAAAGCAAGCCCCACCAATATTAATGTGGCTATCTCCAAGAGCGATAAAACGCCTGCTGGCATCATGGCAGCAAAGGTTCCGCCCAGAATGACAGCCGCCGAGATGATCACTGTTCCCATTTTTCTCATGGACAGCAACATCGCTTCCTTGACCGGCTTATCTTTCCACTCGTTAAAGCGATCCATCAAGAAAATGCTATAGTCAATGCCAAGAGCAATCAAGATGACGAAGGCAAAGAAAGGAACTGCCCAGCCGATGCCGGCATACCCGAGAATATTTACAAAAATCAACTCTGTAATGGCTGCCGCTGTATAATAAGTCAAAACGAGCGACACAATCAAATAGACAGGCATGATCAAGGATCGCAGCATGAAAAAGAGAATGATTGCAATACCTGACAGCATCAAAACGACCGTCCTTGAGAAATCCTTCCCAGACATCATGCCCAAGTCATGATGTGTACTTGTGATTCCCCCTATCGCCACCTGCGCGTTTTCAAGCTTTGTATCTTTCGTTACTCTTTCAACGGTTGCCTCAATCGAATCAATTTGCTCGATTGCATCATTGGAATAAGGATTCGCCTTGAATACCACATCCATGGTCATGGTTTTACCATCTTCAGATAAATACGCATTCAATGCTTCCCCGAATTCTTCGCTTTCCACTACTTCTTTGGGAATGTACATGCCTGTTACCGTTTTATCCGTTTTTGCCAGCCCTGATAAATAACCCTGTGCGGACGATAGTCCATCATGGACTTCATTCAGACCATCCGCACTTTCATTTAAGCCCTCAGTCAAATCAGTAAGCTGCCCGCCCAGGCTTGAAAAACCATTTAGGAGTTCTTGCTGCCCATTACTTAAGCTAGTAAGGCCTCCTTTAAATCCTGACAGATTATTTATGACTTCCCCCTGACCATTAGCCATGGTGCTTAGACCCTTTTGTAAATTGTCAACGCCTGAAATCAATTGGTTCAGGCCCTCCCCAAGAGAATTTTGACCCTTTACGATTTCTTCCATATTTTCATTCGCCGTATTCAAACCGCCGGACACTGAACCAAGATTCCTATTGAGCTCTGAAAGGCCTGCTGCCATGGGCTCCAAGCCACCCTGTGCCCCATGCACTGTTTGCTTGATCGTTTGATAGGACTGATCAGCCTGTAATTCTGGATGAGTGGCTTCCATTTGCTCAAAAGAAGGATTTAAACCGGCAAGGCTTTGTGATACACCCGTAAGGTTAGTTTGGATTTCTTTATATTGACCTGTGAGCTCACTTAACCCATTAGCTGATTGTTTATAGCCTTCGAGAAGCTGTCCGCTTCCGGTGGCGAGCTTATCCAAGTTTGCCTTGACCTCATTCAATCCGTTTTTTATGTCCCCGGTTCCTGAAGACCCATCACGAATGCCTGCTTCAATGCTTGTTAACGCCTTCTCCACCTGACCTACGCCGCTCTTTAATTCATTGGTCCCGGATATGAGTCCCCCTATTCCGTCCGTCGCTTGCTTCAATCGCGGTCCTGAATCGGAAAGCTCACTGCCTGCCGTTTTCAATCCATCGCTGATTTGTTTAATCCCTTCATTTCCTTCCCCGATTCCCTTTTCCAAGGTTTCGGCCTGGTTCGCTACAAATAAATCCTTAATCGGTTCACCTGTCGGGCGGGTCATGGATCGAACTACATCGACTTCATCCACCTTGACTACTTCCTGGCTGATTTTTTCAGCAAGTGCGACGTACTCTTCCGAATCCATGCGTTCGTCATTCTTTATGACAATCTGTGTTGGCATCGATTGTCCCGGTCCGAATTCATCGGAAATGATATTAAATGCCATGATGGAAGGAACATCATCCCCCGCTTCTTCAAGTGAGTTATATGAAATCTTCCCATCATACATAAACAAAAAAGGAACACAGACGATTGCAACAATCAGCAGCGCCAACAATGGGCGGTACAAGGAGAAGTTACCGAGAATTCCCCATAGTTTACTTTCACTATGCTCAAGTTTCCCTTTTGCCGGCCAGAATAGCTTTTTGCCAAGAACCGCCATGAAAAATGGAACGATCGTATAAAGGGCGATCATTAAAATGAAGACCCCTATGGCAACAGCCGCCGCAGATTGATAGAGCTTAAAAGTAGAAAAACCGATTGCCGCAAAACCAATCATTACGGTCAGCCCACTGAAGAAGATAGTCTTACCGGCAGTTCGGTACGTCTCAACGATCGCTTCAGGCAAGGACTCCTGTGACGATAGCTCCTCCTTGAAACGACTAAGCAGCAGGATGCAATAATCAGTCCCGATCCCAAATAAAATACCTACCAGGAATATTTGGGTGTAAGACGAAATCGGAAAGTCCCATTTATCCACCAGGAATGAGACGATGGATTGTGAGCATAAATAAGTGAAACCTACCGTTACCAACGGAATGATCGGTGCCACCACTGAACGGAAGACTATCAGCAATACAGCCAGAATGAAGACCACCGTGATGCCTTCAGTTTTCTTCAGCCCCTCTTGGGAATTGGCATTAAGATCTTCATCGATCATCCAGCTGCTTGTATAATAATGCTCGACATCCACTTGTTCCAACTCTTTATAAAGGGCATCGATCACTTCCTTAGCTTCCCGGTCCCCCTTGACCATCGTGATGGATGTCAAAACCGTTGATTCATTCTCCGAGACCAACTGACCTTTTAGCGAGGGCTCTTTAAAATGAGTCATGACCTCTTTAATGCCAAGCTCCGCTTTATTCTTTTCAAGCTTTTGGATCGCTGCCTCGATCTCTTTCAATTCCGGGGAAGTCAGCTTCTTATCACCATGAAATACGAGAGCCACTTGTGACTCATCCTTATCCTGGATCTCTTTCATTAGCTCATTGGCCATCCCAGAGGAATACTCTGCCGGTACATCCAGCTGGCCCTTATTCCGGACAAGCTCCGCCATATTCGGTGCCGCAAACAATAAACCTGCCGTAATGGCAACCCAAGCGATAATGACCAGCCATCTTCCCTTTATGATCCTCCTCATTTATATTCCTCCCATTCCTCATTCTTCATTTGAATGAAAATTTGTGAAAGCTTCTCATATGTATCAAGGAATTTAACAATCTCTTCATAATCGAATTTCGTCATGATGCTCTCTACCAATTTATGAATCTTATTTTCCGTTTCCTTTAACAACGATTCCCCCTCTTTGGAAAGCTTCAAATGGAAGACCCTTCGGTCAACCTGGTCCTGTTCCCGTTCTATCAATCCTTTGCCTTCCAGCCTGTTGATGTTGGACGTGACGGCACTCTTATTAATATAAAAGGCATCACTGATTTCCGTCGATGTACACAACTGCTGTTGTTGAATGAACCGTAAAGTATAGTATTGTTCGTTCGTCAGCACATCACAAATCTGATCTTTTATTAAAAGCTCCCCCATCTTATTGACATAGAAAGAAACCTTCATATATCGATCAATCAATCCAGAAACTTTTTCATTCGTCATCGTTGCACCTCTCAAAAAGTAGTTCAGTCATTTAACTATATGTAGAGTACTATTGTTTTATTTATCATGTCAATCCCATGATAGTTTATTATTTCCAGTTTAACTTATGGTAAATAAGGGAAAACCCAAAATAAGAAAACAATCTACTATTCTAAAGGAGGAAATATAAATGACTCAAACAACTATCGAAACTCAAACGAATAGCAAACTTTTAAAAGGGATTCTAATCGGGGGGCTTGTCGGCGGTGCATTGACCTTGCTCGACTCCAACACGAGAAATAAAGTAAAGCGATCTGCCATCCTTTTAAAAGACAACTCCATGAATATGATTGAACAGGTCAAGGAAAATCCCGGCGAAATGAAGGAACAGATGGTATCAGGAGTCAAAGGGGCAACGGAGACGATTAAAGAGGCAATCAATGACGTTGAAACACTATATGAAACCGTCAATGAAGACGTGGTGGGTAAAGTATCCGAAGTAAAGGATATCTCCACTGATGCCCTTGGTACAGCGAAGGACGCAACAAGTGAATTAAAAGACATCAGTTCAAAAGTGGTCGTTGCCGGTAAACAGCTGAAAGAAACGCCAGCACAATCATTGAAATCAAATAATGATAAAGGTGAAAAAGAGAGTGATGAAATCGTTAAAAAATCAGGATTATCCAATCAAAAATCCATCTCATCCAACTTCTAATATATAAAAAAGCTGAGGCATTATGCCTCAGCTTTTTTTGTAGAGAAAATGGGCCCGGAAAATGTGCGTTTCATCAAATGAAGTTCCCGAACAACCAAAACAACACCTTCAACTAAATAGGGATGGTTTTATCTAAATTTAAAAACAGAGTTGATTGGAGTCAAAGGTACGAGACTCCTGCGGGAAAAGCGCGTCTAAGGGAGACCCCGCAGGCGCATGCCGAGGAGGCTCCACGACCGCCCGCGGAAAGCGAGTGCCTGAAGCGGAAATCAACATCCAAACCGTACAAGCCATAATAAAAGCTGAGGCATTTTGCCTCAGCTTCTTTGTTTCGGAATATCCTTCACTTGATACCTTAGTTAGAGTCCTCCAATTTATTCGTTATATCATGGTCTTTTTTCACTTCGGCTAACCAAACTGGATATTCCTCTTGTAATCTTTCAGAAAGAAGCGTTTCTTTAATTACTTCTTTACTGTCTTCTAAATTAGCTTTTTTTGCTTCCTTCTTACCGGTTACTTTTATGATATGGTACCCATATTCGGTTTTGACTGGATCACTGACTTTATTTATATCAAGATCAAAGGCAACATCTTCAAACTCTTCCACCATATCACCTTTTCCAAAATACCCCAGGCTCCCACCGTTATCCGCCGTTTCAGTATCAGTGGAATATTCAGCTGCCAACTTAGCAAAATCACCGCCTGCCGCAAGTTCTTTCGCAACCTTTTTAGCCGTTTTTTCGTCTTCGACTAAAATATGACTAGCTTCCACTTGTTCCGCTTGAGCAAATGTATCTTTATTATCTTCAAAATACGTACTGATTTCATCGTCCGTTACAGTAATTCTCGGTTCGACCAATTTTTTCGTTTGCAGGTAAACCACGATGTCCTTTTTTAAAGCATCCATTGAAGAACCGCTTGCTTCCAATTGTTCTTTTAACGACTTTTCATCACCATAGGACTCCACCATAACATCGATTTCTTTCTGGATTTCTTCATCCTTAATTTTGATTCCTGCTTTTTCCGCTTCCAATTCCACCAATTTATTCGTAATTAACAGGTCTAAAGTATCTGCTCCGTACCCTGCAACAAGCGCGTCATACAGCTCATCCTCATTGATTTTCTCGCCATCGATACTCGCAATTGTCTTATCCATGGACGAAATCATCGCAAATGCCATGATCCCGGCAATGATTAAAATGCCCCCTGCCCAAATATATGCCTTCGTGCTTTTTAATAGTTTCATGAATAGTCTCCCTTAAGTTTTCTATTATGATAGCTTGTAAATATTAATTAATCCTTAAGACTTTAACTTAACCTTCAATATGTATGAACTCTATCATTATACTAACATACTTATATCTCTGCAGATATTTTAAAGCATTTCATTCTGTTATGGATTTACATTAAATTTTGGATGATTATAACAAAAAACAGTATTATACCGTTATATCATCTTGATATATAGGTAACAGAGTGTAATTCGGCTTTCACTCGTAAGTTTCGAGCAAACGAAAAAGCATGGTGTACGGAGTGAATTCCTACACCATGCTTTATTTATTTTGTTATTTACGATGCATCTTGAATTCAAGGAAGAGTTCATTGTAACGGGCCAAATTTTTCTTCCCAAGGTTTTCGTACACTTCCAGTTTCTTCGTCAGTTCAGGTGATGGATAGAAACGTTCATCCTTAACCACTTCTTCAGGCATATATTTAAGTGCTTCTTTATTAGGTGTCGAGTAACTTACATATTCAGCATTTTGAGCTGCAACTTTCGGGTCCAGCATGAAGTTGATGAACTGGTGGGCCGCATCGACATTTTTCGTTGTTTTCGGGATGACCATATTATCAAACCATAAATTGGACCCCTCTTTTGGAACAACGTATTCGAGATCTTCATTTTCAGCCATGATTTCAGAAGCAACTCCCGACCAAACAAGGCCAATCGCCGCCTCCTGGGCTTCCAATAGCATGCGGCTTTCATCTCCCACTATCGCTTTAATATTCGGGGTGAGGGCATCAAGTTTGGTTTTTGCCTCTTGAAGGTGTTCTTCATCTGTATCATTCAATGAATAATTCAAAGAGTTCAGACCCATACCCATCACTTCTCTAGCGCCATCCGTCAAAAGGATTTCATTTTTTAAATCTTTATCCCATAAATCCGCCCAGGCCGTTATTTTTTTGCCACCGAGCATCTTGGAATTGTAAACAATTCCAACCGTTCCCCAGAAGTACGGGACGGAATATTTATTCTCCGGATCGAATGGCAGATCGATGAATCGCTCATCGATATTTTTCAAATTCGGAAGCTTGGAATGATCCAAGGGAACCAGCAAGTCTTCTTGCCTCATCTTATCGATCATATACTCAGACGGAATGGCAATATCATAAGTGGTACCGCCCTGTTCAATTTTAGTCATCATGGCCTCATTCGAATCGAACGTCTCATAAATGACCTTTATACCTGTTTCTTCTTCAAAACGTTCGATTAGATCCGTATCGATGTAATCGCCCCAATTATAGATGGTAAGCGTATTGCTGCTCGTAAATCCCTGCGCTGAATTCAATCTTGAAATCGCATATAACAGCAAAGCGGATACGAGGGAAATGAGCAAAAACATTTGGAGAAGCCTTTTCATCGTTTCCCCCCCATTCCCGTTTGCCTAACACGTTGAGTTATAAAGTAATAGACGACAACCAACAGCAGTGTCACGACGAACAGCAGTGTCGATAGTGCATTGATATTCAATGAAATTCCACGGCGGGCCAATGAATAGATTTCCACGGAAAGAGTGGAGAAACCATTACCGGTCACAAAGAACGTTACCGCAAAATCATCAAGTGAATAAGTCAATGCCATAAAAAAACCAGCAAAGATACCTGGCAAGATGTATGGAAGGATGACTTTCGTCAATACATCCCACCGGCTTGCCCCTAAATCTCGGGCGGCATCAATTAAAGTAGGGCTCATTTCCTGAAGTTTCGGAAGGACCAGCAGCACAACGATTGGGATACTGAAGGCGACATGTGACAACAGTACCGAGTAGAATCCAAGCTTGATCCCGGCCATTGTGAATAAAATCAGGAAGGAAGCACCGATGATCACATCGGGACTGACAATCAATACATTATTCAATGACAATACCGTATTCTTAGCTTTACTGCTCGTAAAGGAGCGAATTCCAATTGCCCCTATTACCCCGATGATCGTTGCGATCAGTGCAGATAATAAAGCTATCACAAGTGTATTCAATACAATGATCAACAGCCTCGTATCTTGGAACAGCTCCTTGTACCACTCCATCGTGAACCCTTTAAAGTCATACATCGTTCCACCGCTGTTAAAAGAGTAAAAGACTAAAAAGAAAATCGGTCCATAGAGAATGAGAAAAATCAAAACGAGAAACGCTTTTGATATTGGTGATAATTTATTGCCCAATTTACACACCCTGCTTTCGGTTACCCGTTACAAACATAATCAGGAACATTATAATAATCAAAAATACCGCGATCGTGGAACCCATTCCCCAATCCTGTGTTACAAGGAAATGCTGCTCGATAGCAGTACCAAGCGTAATGACTCGGTTACCGGCAATCAATCTTGTAAGCATGAACAATGAAAGTGCTGGGATGAAGACTACTTGGCATCCCGTCTTTACCCCATCTAACGTCAATGGAAAAATGACACGGCGGAATGTCATCCATCGGGACGCTCCCAAGTCATTGGCCGCATCCAAAAGGGTGGGATTCATTTCATCAAGCGCATTGAATATCGGTAAAATCATAAACGGGATGAAAATATAAACCGAAACGAATATGAAGCTGAAATCCGTAAAGAGAATCTGCTGCTTTCCGATTCCTACCGCCTCAAGAAATCCATTCGCCACACCATACGTGCCAAAAATCCCAATGAAGGCATAAGCCTTCAAAAGTAAATTAATCCAGGAAGGCACGATAATCAGCAAAAGCCACAACTTCTTATGCTTGGTTTTCGTTAACAAATAGGCTGTCGGGTAAGCGACTAAAAGGGATATTCCCGTAATCAGGAATGCATACCAAAATGAGCTTATTGTCATTTTTAAATATACTGGCGTAAAGAACTTTTGATAGTTAATCAATGATAAATTGCCTTCAATGTCAAAGAAGGAATAGTAAAGGATTAACAAAATGGGTGCGATCACGAATAAAGCAATCCATAAGACATAGGGTATGAAGTAAATATTACGGGATATTTTATTCTTCATGACTTTCCCCATCATGATACGCTTCCAGACGCTTATCGAATTCTTCTTCAGTTTCACCCAATCGCATGACATGGATCGACTCCGGTTCGAAATAAAGACCTATTTCATCTCCGACTGCCACTTTTTTCGTTGATTGAACAAGCCATTCATTTCCATCATGGTCATAACAGCTGATTTCATAATGAACACCGCGAAATAGCTGGGAGTCCACCCGAACTTGCAGTTTTCCGCGATCGACGGAAGTAATCTCTAAATCTTCCGGGCGGATGACAATATCGACAGCTTCATTACTGTTCAATCCTTGGTCAACACACTCGAACTGCCTGCCGACGAATTCCACGAGGTAATCTTCAATCATTTTTCCTTTTACAATATTGGACTCACCGATGAAATCGGCAACGAATCGATTCAGCGGTTCATCATAAATATCCGTAGGGGTCCCGCTTTGCTGGATTTTCCCTTTGTTAAGGACAAAAATCTCATCTGACATCGCTAATGCTTCCTCTTGGTCATGAGTGACGAAGATAAACGTGATTCCCAGCCTCTGTTGCAGCTCCCGCAATTCATATTGCATTTCTGTACGCAATTTCAGATCGAGGGCAGATAGCGGTTCATCCAGGAGGATGACTTCAGGTTCATTAACAATAGCCCTCGCAATCGCTACCCGTTGCCGCTGACCGCCGGACATTTCCCTGATCTCCCGTTTTTCATACCCCTCCAAATTAACAAAGCTGAGGGCTTCCTTCACCTTGATTTCCACTTCCGAATTCTTCATTTTTTTGATCCGAAGACCAAATGCTACATTTTCAAACACATTTAAATGCGGAAACAGTGCATAATCTTGAAATACCGTATTCACTTGCCTTTTATTGGCTGGCACATCATTGATCTTTTTCCCTTCAAAGTAAATATCACCTTTGGAAGCTTCCGTAAATCCGGCAATCAAACGTAGGATCGTGGTCTTCCCACATCCGGAAGGACCCAATAGCGTATAGAACTTCCCTCTCTCGATTTCAAAACTAACATTATCGAGAACCACCGTTTCATCATCAAATTGCTTCGTAACCTGATCGAAGCGTATTATATTCCCATTTGCCATAGCTTCTTCCCTCTCTCCATTCCCTTACTCATCAATCTTCAACGATTGCATTTTTTGAATTCTATAAGTATGATTCCGTCACCACGAGTAATAACTCGGACGGACCTTCAAAATCATTGATGATTTGATGTTCATCTGAAGCATGAAAATAAATCGATTCCCCTGCCTTGACGAAATACGTATGTGTCCCTAGCTTTACAATGACTCTTCCGCTTAATACATACCCGAATGTTTCCGACAAGGATGGTTCAAATTGTTTGAACTCCCCTTTTTCATGGAGAGTCAGGCGAATAGGTTCCATTTCCTTTTCATTCGATTCAGGCACGAGCCACTGAATTTGGTATCCCCGTTCTTCATCGATGAAAAATGTTTGTGCTTCTTCTTCATACACTACTTTTTGGACTTGATCCTCATCATCGAAGAACTGTTTCGGCTTGCAGCCGAGTACTTCTAAAATATTGAAAAGAGTTTCAATCGAAGGGGAACTAAGATCCCTTTCCAACTGTGAAATATACCCTTTGCTTAAATCCGTTCTTTCGCCCAATTCTTCCTGGGTCAATCCTTTTTTCAAGCGAAGGTTCTTTATTTTTTTTCCAATTTGCATTCCATAACCCTCAATCGGTTTACTTATAGTAAACACACAGTAGATAAAGTTTTATATAAGTAAACTTTCAGTTTAATTTTACCAATATCATTATACAGGAAATGCCGGAAACTTCAAACGGAATTTCCGGCATTGATAAAAAAAAGGACTGCCGCCTGGCAGTCCCCCTTTTACAACTTCAGACATATCTCTTCCGCTTTCTTTTCCCCATCAGCAATACAATCCGGGATTCCGACTCCATTGTATGAACAGCCCGCAAGTAAAACATTCGGATAATTCTCGGAGATTTTCGCCTCCAGTGATTGAACGATTTGAGGATGTTTAATATGGTAGTTCGGCATATTTTCATGCCATTTCGTCACTTCACTCGTAATTGGATTCCCAGAAATGCTTAGACTGTTCATAATATCGTGTAAAGCCACAGAGATCAATTCCTGTTTTGTAAGGGACTGTAATCGTTCATAGTCCGGACTAGAGCTTTTATAAAAAAGCCTTACCAAAAGCTGACTGTTTTCAGAAGTATGCTCCCATTTCCGGCTTGTCCAGGTGCATGCATTACAGATCAAATCACTATTATCGCCTGCAATGAAACCTGTCCCGTCTTTAGGAAGCATGCTGTCCGGGATATCGAATCCAAGATAAACGCTAATCATCGAACTATTGATCAAGCCGTTGAAATCCTCATCCAACTCCCGATCCCCCAATAATTTCTGGGCAATTGTATGCGGTGTACTCAATACGATAAAGTCCGTTTCCAGCGTTTCACCGTTTGCCAATGTAATGATGTACGCCTCATCATTTCTTCCGATTTTATCTACACTGACCCCTTTTAATATCTCGACCATATCGAGGCTTTTCTCTATTCTTTCTACCAATGTTGATAAGCCATTTTTAAACGAAAGGAACTTCTTATTTCCCTTGCTTTTGTATTTCTGCTTATTTTCCGATAGACCTCGTATTATACTGCCATATTCATTTTTATAATCCAGCATCTCTGGCAGTGTTTTGGCAATGGTCAATTCATTTAATTTTCCTGAGTATACACCTGATAGGACAGGCGATATCTGCTTTTGCACCAATTCCTTGCCTAAGAAACTTTCAAGAAATAATCCGATGGAGTCATTCTTCGTAAATGTCTCATTTTTTGTGTAGAAATCCTTTAAGGCGTCGACCTTACCTTGGGCGGAAACCAAATCACTTTTGGCCAGTGACTCCAGGCTCATTGGTATTCCGAATAGGGCATCTTCGGGGATTCCCTTCAACATCCCATCTGTATGAATGAATGATTTTCCCGTCGCATTATAGACGACTTGGTCCTCCAGGTTCAATTCTTTAAGAAATGGCTGTATATTCTGTTTCCTGGCGACGATCGAATCGGCACCCGCTTCAATTTTAAAAGGACCATCGTGCACAGTCCTTATTTTACCGCCTAGTTCCTCATTTCCTTCTATTAATATTAATCGTACGGAGAGACTCCTCGCTTTAACTGTCTTTTGTAAATAATACATGGTTGATAAACCGGTAATGCCTCCACCTACAACTACGACTGTTTTCATTAGGACTACACCTCGATTAAGATTTTGCAATAAGTAAAGTGTACCATAAGGCAGCGGCATTATTAAAAGCAGCCCTTCTAAAATCTTCGGTTACATAACGAAACCTGTAACAAATTGGACAAAAAAGACTTCCCCTTTTGGAAAAGTCCATTAGCCAATTTCATTTGTTATTCCTCCCTTATTCGATATCCTTGTTCCCCATATCCAATCTATATTCCATTATCTCCATCAACCCGCTTCTGCCTTCCTTCTGAATGCCTGTATCCTGAAACCCCGATTTCGCATAAAGCGTTTTTGCGTTCACGTTCATGAAGTCCACTGCCAGAATGATTGAATCCTTGTTTGGAAAAATCCCTTTTGCGAATTCCGGAAGGATTTGCAAGGCTTTCTTTCCAATCCCTTTTCCCTGATGTTTTTGATCAACAAGGAATCCCCGGAGTAAAATCGCTTTTTTATCGCTGGTGAAAGGGTCGGTGTTTTCGCCAATGTGTAAAACGAAAAAGCCAACTGGGATACCATCGGCCAATATTACGAAAGGGTGCCTGTCGCAATCTTCCCGGCAATATTTTAGTGACTCTTCCGGCAGAGCTGAAAAAGGAGTTTGTGTATTCGGTAAATAAAACTGGGAAAGCTGGTGAAGGTGTTCCGGTATATAAGGCGTTAAAGTTATGGTCTCGATTTCCTTTTCCATTAAGCACACTCTCTTTCATCAATTATTGAATACAATAATGATTCGATGCCCTGTCCGATATTCCCTTCACAAACCGTAAGGAGCACTGCCGAATATATCGACAGTGCTCCTTCTGTATAATCAATGTGTATTTTCATTGATAGTGAGTGCTTCCCGTAAATTGATTTGCTGGCGGAGTATGTTGGCAACATCACGGGAGATTTGTCGTTTTTCAAACATATCCTGCACTTCGTCCCGTTCTGCCTGGATCGCTTTATAGAACAGCTCCCTTTCATACTCAACCATTTTACTCGGGGTACTGCCTCTGTTCTCACGTTTGCATTTTAAAATCAACACTTTATACTCGTCTATGATCATCGAGGATGTCTTATGATTATCGGCTGTAATTCCGGCCTGTATCTCTTGGATGGCGGCTTTATACATCCTGATTTTAAGATCCCTGACCTTTTCCAATCTCTTAAGATTGATTTTTCTTATTTCACTTTTATTAGGGAAAAATAATTTTAAAACCCTCAGCATACTTCTCCTGAACAGCGTTACTGACCTAAAAAAACGGAACTTCAGTCGATTTGTTACGGCACCTTCCATACGCTGGATATATTCCTTGCATATATACGCCGTCTCCCGGTCCACTTTTTCATCCTTAATGAGTTTATCCAGGAATCTTTGCTCTGCTTCAAGGGCCTTGAAGCGAAGATCCTTCTCTTCTTCCCTTAATGCGGCCGGTTCTTTCTCCTGTTCTACATAGGACAGTTCATTGATCTTGGTACAATACCTGGAAATGATCGACAAAGCCGCTTCTCGGTTTTCATCTGTCATTTGGGACTCAATCACCCGTATAGCGGCTTGATGTGAGTGGATGGCAGCAGCTTTCGTTCTGTCAGCCTGCTTATCCACCACTTCCTCTTCTTCCGACCGTGCCACGATTGGCAGAAATACACTCGCAACAATCAGTGTCAGCAATATGACACCTGCTGCAATGAAAATGATTAATGAACGCTCAGGAAAAGGACTTCCATCTGCCAACACATATGGAATCGAGAACGAACCCGCTAACGTTACAGCTCCGCGAACTCCGGAAATGGTAATTATCCCGGCCGCTTTGAAGTCCGGTTTTTGGGCTCCCGCTTTTTTCGTCATCCAGCCAATCGACCAGGCAGCCGTAAGCCAAATGAATCGTAAAGCGAAAAGGAAAAGTGTAATGATCACGATATAAAGGATCACTTGTCCATTATTGAAGGCTGGATCTTGAAAGATCGTTTTCGCAACGCTTGGGATTTGCAAGCCAAGCAAAACGAATACAAGACCATTCAATACATATAAAATGACGGACCATGTACTCTTTGAAACGACTTGAAGTTCCACTGTTGGTGAAATTTCCCGATCTCGTTCAATGGCATGGACAATTCCCCCAGCCACGACTGCCAAAATCCCAGAAAGGTGGAAATGTTCCACAGCGAGGAAAATAATAAAAGGAGTCAGGATTTGGATAAGCATATGCATCGTGACATCTTCCATCCCTAAACGGCGAAGAAATACACGAAGCCTGATAATGATGAAAGCTAGTATGGCTCCACCAACAAACCCACCAATTGCAATCCATATGAAACTGAAGGTTGCGTCGACTAAGGAGAAAACACCAGTGACTGTAGCTGCAACGGCAAACTTAAAGGCGACTAAACCTGAGGCATCATTCATCAGCCCTTCGCCTTCGAGAAGGTGCATGATGCTCTTAGGCAATTTGACCCGACTCGCCAAAGCGCTTACTGCCACTACATCCGTAGGTGACAAAATGGCCGCCAAAGCGAATGCTGCCGGCAATGGTATCGAAGGGATCATCCAATTAATTAAATACCCGCCTGCCCAAACCGTTATGAATACGAGGCCCAGTGCAAGCATCAGAATGGGTGCTCTCAACTTCCATAGTGCTGTTCGGGGTACATTTTTGCCATCATTGAACAATAGGGGTGCGATGAATAATAGCAAAAATAATTCCGTCTCCATCTCAACATGCATACCCAGGGGTAAAAGTGCCAATATGACACCAAGTGCTATTTGTATTAATGGTACAGGTATAAAGGGTATAAAATGGTTAATTACATTAGACACTCCTATCAATATAAGAAGGGCTAATATAACAAGAAAAAACTCCATACGAACATCAAACTTCCTCTCTCATCTATAATCATAAATATAAGCGTAACATATTTATACCCAGTCAATCATGCATTAACTATTCTAACCTGGAATCCTTCTGAATAATGATACCTTTTATCAAAAGCGAAGAAGCTTACGTTGTGTACGATGAACACCCGCAAAGAAAAAAGCTGATTGGCTAAACCATGATCAGCTTTTCCAACATGATGAATGAAATGGGAACTAATCGAATCATTTAGTTCCCGGGACGAATAGACGAAGATGTTTATGCAGTACATTTGCCTGGAAAGGAAGAAGAATGCCTTCATCGCCATCGATATTGACTGCAAGTTCCTCTGACGTGGTTAAATGGAGCTTGGATGTTTTAATATATTCGACTTCGTCATTCCCCATGATCTCCCCCCTGATCAAACTGGGAATGATCTTGACGATGAGAGGAAGAGATAAATCCTTAATGATGAATGTGTGCAGCTTTCCATCATTCACTTCCGCCTCTGGTGCAAGTTGTTCAAAACCGCCGACGGAGTTAGTCATGGTTGCAATTAGTAAATGAGCCTCCCCCATCCACTTCCCGTGATCATGTTCAACCGTTAAAGGAAACGGAGTCTTTTTAATGATCGCTTTTGCTCCTTCAATGAAATAGGCAAAAGACCCAAGACGGGTTTTTTGTTCAACGGAAACATTATAGGTGGCCTCCGCGATTGCCCCTACCGCCAACACATTCATGAAGTAACGTTCATTGACCTTTCCTATGTCCGATTCCTTAATATGCATATCCTTCAAGGTCTCGATGGCTACATTGGGATTCAGTGGTATTCCCAAAGACCTGGCGAAATCATTGATGGTTCCTAGTGGAATGATACCGAAGATAGGCCGATGCTGCTGCTCGCCCAAGCCATTCACTATCTCGTTCACCGTTCCATCACCACCCATGGAAATGACAGCATCGAATCTTTCTGCACAGGCCTCCTTTGCAAAACCCGTCGCATCGCCCTCTCCTTCCGTTTTACGAACGCATACCTCATCAAAAAGTTCCCCTAGTGCCTTTTCTGCTTTCGGCAAAATCTTCCCTGCCTTTTCCTTGCCTGAAGATGGATTGACGATAATCATCGCTTTCGACATATGCTACCTCCCATTATTGTACTTCTACTAGCAAGTTACCTCTTTACTGAAGTATTAAAACCATCCAGACAGGAACTTACATATAAATCGCTGCCGTTTGGATATTGCTGACATTTTAGAACAAGTTCTTTTATGTTACATCGACTGTGAGGCATTCAATGATCACCCAACCTCCTGTTTCCCATCTGTTATATTAATGCCCCACTCAACACATTGAAAATTGTTTGTCCGTTTCACTCCCTGATTGTTTTTTCGTTTTATAAAAAGCATTATTTCTTTCATTTCCTACTTGCCGTGGAGAAAAATAAAAAAATATACAGATGATAAATCCCATTCCAATAGGGTTTTCACACTATGGGTGAAAAAAATTTCAAATTTTCTGTAAAATACCTATACATTTTCCAGATTCGGGTATATACTGTATTATAACAACAAGCAAACAACAAAAACTGTACTACAAGGAGGGGGAGCGAGACATGCAAGCAAATCAATCAGATTTACTCATAATCGATTCATTTAAACATTGCCCGGAATGTGGTGAAACACATGTGGACCATTCAAATTCCTATCTGATGGAATGCGATCGCTGCCTTTCCAAACGTGAAGAATAAAGCGGCCGGAAAATATATCTAACATTAAAAGGAGGAAATCATCATGCAAATGAAAAAATCCATTGAGTTTTTTAACAATATCCCTGCTAAACATTGCCCTGAGTGCGGTGACCATATTATCGAGCATGCTGAATCCTACTTAATGGAATGTGACCGCTGCCTTTCCAGACGCGAAGACTGATTAAACCGAATCTAAAAGGAGGAACCATCATGCAAACTATAAATCCACTGGAATTCTTCAGGACACTGCCGCCTAAACAATGTACGGAGTGCGGAACCCATATCACTGAACAAGCTGAATCTTACTTGATGGAATGTGACCACTGCCTTTCCAAACGCGAAGACTGAAACCAAATCATAAGGAGGAATCATCATGCAAACCAAAAAACCACTGGAATTCTTCAGGACACTGCCGCCTAAACAATGTTCGGAATGCGGGACCCATATCATTGAACAAGCTGAATCCTATCTCTTGGAATGTGACCGCTGCCTTTCCAAACACGAAGACTGATTAAACCAAATCATAAGGAGGAATCACCATGCAAACCAAAAACCCATTGGAATTCTTCAGGACACTGCCGCCTAAACAATGTTCGGAATGCGGGACCCATATCATTGAACAAGCTGAATCCTACCTCTTGGAATGTGACCGCTGCCTTTCCAAAAAAGATGAATATTAATAAAAGATGCTGACATCAAGGTGCTATATAGGCCATTTTGATGTCAGCATTAACCTTGTTATCTGCCTCCCTTTCCTTGCATTCAAAAAAGGATGTCCCCTGGACACCCTTCAGTCTTACTATCTTTTCATCTCCCAATATATTTATCTACATACTTCCCGCTGATCTTCCTGCTGCTGTATTGTAAGAAGTCCAATGCAAAAATCATGAATTCAAGGCCCAGACGCTTATCGGAACGCATAAAATCAGAACCTAGCAGTTTCTCCAATTTTTCAAGCCTATGATATAACGTTTGCCGGACAATGAATAATTGTTTTGATGTTTCCTGTTTAGAACCGTTACAGGCAAGGTATGTCTTCAGGGTAGGCATTAGCTCTCCATTGTTTTGCTTGTCGTATTCAATGACAGGACCTAAATATTCATATACCGTTTCCTCCAGATTTCCATGCTTATTTATGAGTGAAATCATGCGATGCATATGTAAGTCCTGATAAAAGAAGCTCCTGTCATCCTCTGGCAATGTATCCTGAAGCAGCAACGTCTCACGGGCCGTTTCATAACTTTTATAAATCTCACTTAACCTGTGAACATGCTTACCAAAACCAATCGAAAGCAGCCCCATACGATTACGCCCGCTTACATCCATTTTCATGATTCGATCCAGCGCGTTTGTAACCCTTGATTTCCAATCTTCGGATGAACGATTATCACCTAAAATAAAAACAAGATGCTGATGTATTTCCATGGAAAATATCTGAAAGCCGTACTGTTCAAAAACAGTTCTAAACATTATCTTAAAATAGGTTCCATCTAATTTTGCGGAATTTTTATTATACTTTGGGTGTTGTTTGCAAATGCAAACAATTCCGCCATCCAACTGCATTTTCGGATCAATATAGGAAAGCCTTTCCCGGATCGCTTCGTCACTATATTCACCTTCAATCCAATTTGTAAGCCATATACTTTCTTCCGACATTTTCTTTTCTTCTATATATAACTCCCTTAATAGATGCTGTGCCAATGCGGTAGCCGTTCGATCCAAGATCAATGAATCAAAATCAGTCAACTCCCTGCCGTTGCTGCTGATGAGCAGTTCCGCATAATTTTCGCCAAGCACTTGTATCGGCTGTCCAAGAACGGTTTTATCCAATTTACGCTTCTCTTCATATATGTCCGCTACCATTTGATAGGTTGTTTTTTTCTTTATTTTTGGAATGCTGGCTATATCATTTTCATTAAAGATAAGAATAACCTGTACATTTAAATAGCTGTGGAGAAATTTTAGAATTGGTTCATAATGGTCAATTTCGAGGAGATTTTTATTTAACTGCTGTGAGTAGTTTTCTAAGTTGGAGATCATCTGATATTGTTTATTGATGATAAGGGAATGTATATCCTGCGTGATTTCCACGAAAGGGACTTCTTCATGAAATAGGATGATAGGGAATTGCCGTTCATTAGCGAGATCGATGGCACATTGCGGCACTGCCATGGTGTTGGCGCCAATCTCTATACAGAGTCCAGCTGCATCGCATTCTATTAACTGTCTTAAGCAGGATAGAAATGTGTCATCGCAGTCTTTCCACCCTAAACCGGTAGTCAGTATCAGTTCGTTTCCATTTAACAAATGGCTGATTTGCGTGACTTCCATGCAGTGGACCCACTTCACTTGACGTTTTATCCCACTGCTGCCTGCAATTATATCCGTCAGATTAAAATGCTTGCGTGTTAGAATTTCCTCGATTGTAATCGATGTATTCATCCAGCCACATCCTTTTATAAAACTGCTTTAAAATCTATTATAAACGGACACCCCTTAAATCTCCAGACACTTGTCAGAAAATCTAACGTCAAAATTCTACAAAAAACTCGAACAAAAAGGACCCATTCGTGAGGAATAGGCCCGGTCCGTAACTTACTCAATTCAATTTTTTTTTGAAAAGCAATGTAGAGAAGTATTTCCTACCTTCCGGGGTTTTGATGTTCAATTGCTTCCATTCCTGCTTCGTTCCTTCAATCAGTTCAAAATCGAGAAAAGCTCCACTTAAACTTTCGGAAACCCGGGTGATTCGATATCCTCTTTCAAGCAAAAAATCGATTTGTTCCCTTTCTAAGCGATACTCTTGATATTCGGACATTTCCATTCCCCCTTTTTCAAACGTTCTTCTTGCCGGTCGAAGCCGTAAAAACCATCTCTACCTCAAGTTCTGGACCTTTTCCGATTATCCAATCCCTTCCAACTGAAATTCCTAAATATTTCTCATCGCTCGGATCGATGATTTCAGCTTGTTCATATCGCTTGAACCACCAATACTTAGCTAATATAAAATAACTAGCACCGCCGAGAAGAAAACCGATAATAAACGAATAATTTGATAAAACCGTGGCACCGATTCCTCCAATCACCCAAGAAATGATTCCTGCCCAATTCACTCCATTCAAGTACTTATACTGGCCTTCACTTTCATAAAGTTCTTGTACATTCACTCTCCGTTTACGAAGGAAATAGTAATCCGCTACCAGGATGCCGACAATGGATGCCAGGATTCCACCTATTATTAATAAAACTTCTATGATGATGCCGAACAGGCTCCATGGCTGAACTACTATCCCAATAACCCCCGCTACAACGACTCCCGCCCAAAATGGCATTTTAGGGCCCATGACATTGGAGAAAATGGTAGCTGCGGGAATGACATTGGCCGTAGTATTCGTCGACCATTGAGCAAATACGATCATGATCAAAAGGACGCCGAGGGCAATTCCGCTTGCTGATCCCTGTATGGCAACTACAGGGTCATAATTGGAAACAGCCATATAAGAAACCGCTCCGATAATCACCATGAACGTCTGGGTGATGGGATAGGTGATAATATTCCCAATTATTTGCCCCTTATTGCGTTTGAACCAATTTTTTTCATTTTTTGGTGCCTTTATATAGCGGGAAAGCGTCGGCATATCTGCAGTCAATGTGCCCCAAAATCCCATATTTGCCATAATGACGACCATGAAAGCCGTTGCGGCGGCCCCGCCAGTGACCGGACTTTCAATCCAGGACCATACCTCCCTTCCTTGGGCCACAGCCTGATCGGATAGGGTGAAATACATCCATCCAGAAATTAGAATGATGACGGGCGCCGCCAAGTCGGCGAATCGTTCAATCGACTTTATTCCCATTGCCGTGTTGACTAATTGTAAAACGGCAAAAACGAGGAAGCAGATAAACCAATTATCAAAGTCAAAAAGAGTTGTAAAGATAGCGTTCATTGCAGTGGCTCCAAAGTAAGTATTGAGGCCGAACCAGCATGACGCTACAAAACCGCGCACAACCGAAGGGATGTGGGTGCCAATCGTACCGAACGGCGCCCTCATATAGACTGGAAATGATATTCCATGTTCAACACCGATATCCCCTGTCATTGTCATCAAAAAGCCGAGAACCACACAGGCAATGACCGTTGCAAGAACGACCCAGCCTAAGGATAAACTTTGAACACCGTTCCCACCGATCGCGAAGGCAGCCAATACTACAGCCATGCCAACCCAAATGAACCCAAATCCGGCTGCACTTATGTTTTTCTCACTATGAGGTATAGGCAGCAAATCGGGAGACTTTAAATAATCTTTCTTCTCACTCATAAAAATCCCCCTAATTTAATTTGCAAGATTCCTTACCGAAGTCAGACTGTAAGCTTTTTCCCGGTATCCGGCTTCAACGCCGAATTATATTTTGCCCGTTTCAAGAATTGGCCTTTTCCAGCTTCGCCCACAAATTGTTTGTCTTTAATGACGAATTGACCTCTCGATAAAACGGAAACCGGCTCACCCGTAATTTCCATACCCTCAAACGCATTATAATCCACCGCCATGTGATGAGTATCTGCAGAAATGGCCCTTTCAACCTTCGGGTCAAAAATGACAATATCAGCATCCGAGCCTACGGCAATCGTCCCTTTCTTAGGGAATAATCCAAATAGTTTGGCAGCACGTGTAGAGGTCATGTCGACGAATTGATTCAAGGTAATGCGCTCTTTCATGACCCCTTCAGAAAAGAGGATACTCATGCGGTCCTCTATCGTTGGGCCGCCGTTCGGTATTTTCGTGAAATCTTCACGTCCAAGTTCCTTCTGTCCCTTAAAGTCAAAAGAGCATTGATCGGAGCCGATCGTTTGCAGCTGCCCCGTTTTCAAAGCATTCCATAGCACTTCCTGGTTTTTCTTCTCCCTTAACGGCGGGGACCATACATACTTAGATCCTTCAAAATGGGGCTTTTCAAGATAAGACTGGTCAAGAACCAAATATTGCGGACAAGTCTCACCCCAAATATCCACCCCTTTATTCCTTGCCTCAGTGATCTTTTCAATCGCATCTTCACAGGTGACATGAACGACATAGAGCTGGCCATTTGCCATTTCCGTCAGTTTAGCTGCACGTCCAGTTGCTTCCCCTTCAAGCTCCGGAGGCCTTGTTAATGCATGGTAAATTGGATCAGTGTTCCCTTCGGCAAGCGCCTGCTTTGTAAGATAATCGATGACATCACCATTTTCAGCATGAACCATAACAAGTGCGCCAAGTTCCTTTGCTTGCAACAAAGTGCGGTATAGCGTGGCATCATCAGCTTGAAAAACATTCTTGTAAGCCATGAATACTTTAAAGGACGAAATCCCTTCATTATCGATGATACTTGGCAACTCAGCCAATACTTCATCATTAATCTCACTGATCATTAAATGAAAACCATAATCTATGGCCGCCTTTTCATTGGCCTTTTCATGCCATGTTTCAATTGCTTTCTTTAAAGGCACCCCTTTTTCGGTCAGGCAAAAATCGATGATCGTTGTCGTGCCTCCATATGCAGCAGCGATTGTACCTGTTTCATAATCATCCTTTGTCGTTGTCCCGCCAAACGGCATATCGAGATGGGTATGCGGATCTATGCCCCCCGGAAAAATATATGCGCCTTTTGCATCAATGATTTCAGCCCCCTCAGCCGACAGGTCCTTGCCAATCATGGCAATCTTCTCATTTTCAATCAATATATCCGCTTGATACGTATCTAAAGCCGTTGCAATCGTTCCATTTTTAATGATTTTCTTCATATTCGACCCCTCCATCATTTTACGAAATCAACACTTTCACTGCTTATGCCCCCAAGGAACGATTGGCGTTCATTCCACGTCATTGGCGGCAATTCATTTGTCAATTCGATCATATCGATCGCCCCATCGGCCGGACAGACGATCGAGCAAAGATTACAGCCTACGCAATCATCTTCGCGCACTCTCAAAAATGAGCTGCCTGACGTGTCCTTTAACATATCTATACATTGATGCGATGTATCTTCACACGCAATATGGCATTTATTGCAGTTAATGCACACATCATTATTAATGCGCGCAACGACCTTATAATTAAGATCTAAGTTCCCCCAGTCGGAATAGCGCGGTACGGACTTACCGACAATATCCATTACGGAGGATATCCCTTTTTCATCAAGATAATTGGACAGTCCATCGATCAAGTCTTCAACTATTCTAAAACCGTGATGCATGGCAGCTGTGCAAATTTGCACTCCAGTCGAACCCATCAGCAAAAATTCCACCGTATCCTGCCAATTTGAAATGCCGCCAATTCCCGAAATGGGAACATTGATCATTTTATTCCTTGCACACTCTGCCACCATATTCAAAGCAATCGGCTTCACAGCTGGACCGCAATACCCTCCGTGAGCACCCTTGCCGCCTACATGGGGAATCGTATTCCATGAATGGATATCCACTCCTGCCAAGCTGTTGATCGTATTGATCATGCTTATTGCATCCGCACCGCCGCGCACCGCCGCTTCAGCCGTAACCGTAATGTCGGTTATATTGGGTGTAAGCTTGACGATGACGGGCTTGGATGCAGCTTCCTTCGCCCAGTATGTTTGCTTTTCAACCAGTTCTGGAACCTGTCCCGAAGCAGCTCCCATCCCACGCTCAGCCATACCGTGCGGGCAGCCAAAGTTCAACTCGTAACCATCGACCCCTACATCTTCTATGCGCTTGATGATCTCATGCCACTTTTCCTGTTGTGGCTCCACCATCACCGATGCAATGATTGCATGATCAGGGAATCTCTTCTTCGTTTCATATATTTCCTTCAGATTCACTTCCAGCGGACGGTCCGTTATCAATTCTATATTGTTGAACCCGGCAACTCTTTGTCCATTAAAACTGACCGCTGCAAAACGTGATGAGACATTCAGGATGGGGTCACCCAATGTCTTCCAAACAGCTCCTCCCCAGCCAGCTTCAAATGCACGCTGAACTTGATAACCCGAATTAGTAGGTGGTGCTGAAGCAAGCCAAAAAGGATTGGGAGATTTAATACCTGCAAGATCAATTGATAAATCAGCCATGATAAGCCTCCTATTTTTCATAGTTATTTAAGCAATATCCACCGCTCCGCCCATCAAAATCGAATCAATTTCATAGGCTGTCTTTTTCCCTTGCTGGGCAGCTGAAACAACCATTGCCTCACCTTGGCCTTTTCCGAAGATCACGTCACCGCACGCAAAGATCTTTTCATTCGATGTCCTGTAGGAATCACCCTCCAATGTCACGACGCCATCATCATGTTGAATGCCGAACTGTTCAATCAATCCTATATACCTGGATTGGCCTATGGCACGAATGACGCCATCGACCGGAATGACGAACTCTGATCCGGTAATTTGGACTGGACGGCGCCGGCCATCTTCACCTGCCTCGCTAAGCACCATTTTTACGCACTCGATACCAGTTACCTGACCGCTTTCATCCGATAGGATCCTGGAGGGGGCAGTCAGCCAGTGAAAACCGACACCTTCTTGTTTGGCAAACTCATACTCAAAATCATAGGCAGTCATTTCCTTTTGGGTACGACGATAAATAATGCTCACCTGTTCGGCGCCCAGGCGAATAGAACAGGTCGCGGCATCGATCGCCGTGTTTCCAGCCCCAATCACCGCCATCTTCTTCCCAATGAATTTATCAGTGATTGTCCCTGTTTTCGTTGTCTTTACGAAATCGATTGCATCATAAACTTCAGCTAAATCCTCCCCTTCAATCCCAAGCTTAGGAACATCGGACATGCCTATCGCTAAAATGACCGCATCATGGTCGGCAGTCAGCTGATTTGCGGAAACATCCACCCCGACCCGTGTATTCGTTTTAATATCAACATCCAAACTCTTTACTTGTTCGACTTCCCAATAAGAAATGCTCTGAGGTAAACGGAACGATACAATTCCGTAAGTATTTAATCCGCCTGGATTCTTTTCAGCTTCGAAAATGGTTACACTGTAGCCAAGCAAGGCTAACTCCCTTGCTGCAGACAAACCCGCCGGACCGCTTCCTACAATGGCAACTTTTTTGCCATTCTTCTTCCCGGCCTTGAATAGGGCTTGTTTATTTTGGATGGCCCAATCTGTGGAATAACGCTGGAGATTGCCGATCATGATCGGCTTTGTAGAATGGTTCAGGACACATGCCCCCTCACATAACTCTTCAGTCGGACATACCCGCGCACAGCTGGCACCGACAGGATTGGCCGTCATGATTGTCTTGGCCGACCCTTTAAAATTACCTGAAGCTATCTTCTTGATAAAACCGGGAATATCTATTCCGGTCGGACAGGCTTGGATACATGGGGCATCATAGCAGTATAAACATCGATTCGATTCTTCCAAAGCTTCCCTTGGGGATAATCCCCTCTCCGCTTCCTGAAAGTTAATCTCTAGACCACCTTTTAACGGGCTCGTCATACTCATCCACTATTTCTCCTTCCAAACATTTATTTTTGAAAAATAAAAAGGGAGGAATTGCGTGCATTCTCTCTACTGTCCTCATATTTAAACGATTGAAAGCATTGCCAACATGGTTTCCATCCATTTAATCACCTAACAAGTCATGGCGATTTCCCAGCCAAGAATCTCTCATTTTGTTTATTATTTTCTCTCTCATTCTCTCACTGGCCACGCCCGGTCCCTGTTTCCTTCAAACACAAAAAGCCCCCCCTACTAATCTTAAAAACTCAAATCCTGATTATAAATCAGAGAATTGAGTATTCTTTATTCTATAATGTTGAAAAGCAAGTTACATTATACAAAGTGTAAAGTATTTCCAGGCACTAAATTTGCAATATGTAATATCCATGTTATATTTCCTAACAATAAGTGATAAGCCTCGTCATTTTTCTACATCCAAACTTACTTTTCATCATACTTACTGATATTTTTGGCTGATTTGTTCCGATTACCTGCTTATCAACACTTTGTCCACATAAAAAAAAGCCCAGAAACGAAAATTCTTGGTTTCCTGGGTCTTTTCACATTTATCCACAACTTATTCACATATTATATGGTGTTATTCTCTTTGTTTTTGCAGAACAGAGGCACTTCACCAAAAGTTATCCACATTAACGAATCGAATTTTCCACTTATCAACAACCCATTAAAAATTTATTAACAAGCAGGTTCATTCCGGATGTATAACGTATCGTTTATATTTCTCATAATCCGTTTTCTTGCACTCAAGCTTTATTCGATAACCGATTGCCTCATATTCTGTTTCCGTTATGTGACCATTTTCATTGAAATAAGAAACCAGCTGCCCTTGGTCAAATGGAATCAGCATTTCACAGTGGGTATAGTCGACAAAAATATGCTTGCGAATTTGATTTATCAATTCCTCGATGCCAACTTTGTTTTTTGCTGACATATATACAGAGCCACGATTCACCTGAGGGATATCCAAATCAGTAAGGTCCGCTTTATTATACGCAAAGATCGTCGGAATCCCTTTAATGCCTATATCGTTTAAAGTCTTTTCCGTTATCTCTATTTGCTGCTCATGATTAGGATTGGAAAAATCGACAACATGGATCAACAGATCCGCTTCTACCACTTCTTCCAATGTGGATCGGAATGCCTTCACTAGATGATGCGGCAATTTAGACACAAATCCCACCGTATCCGTCAATAAGAATTCCTTTTTATCCGGCAGCGGAATGTTTCGGACGGACGTCTCAAGCGTAGCGAACAGCATATCCTTCTCCAACACCTGCTTTTCGGCAGTTGGATGGAACATCTCAATCAGTGCATTCATGATCGAAGATTTACCTGCATTGGTATAACCGACTAAGGATACGACTGGGATGGCATTCTTTTTCCGCTGTTTCCTCTGCGTTTGCCTGTGTGCAACAAGGTCTTCCAGTTCTTTATTCAAAACACTTATATTTTCCTCGATCCTCCTGCGGTCAAGCTCTAACTGCTTTTCACCTGCTCCTTTGTTTGTACCGACCCCGCCGCTCTGACGCCCTAGTGACTCCCTTAAACCAACGAGACGCGGGAGCATATACTGCAGCTTTGCCACTTCTACCTGAAGCTGTGCTTCCTTCGTTTTCGCCCGATGCGCAAAAATATCCAGAATCAAGATTGTCCGGTCAATCACCTTGCAATCCATGTCCCTCTCAAGATTACGAAGTTGCGAAGGGGAGAGCTGGTCATTAAAAATGACGACATTAGCTTCTTTATGCTCAACGAGATTTTTCACTTCCTCGATCTTCCCGGTACCGATAAAATGTGATGAGTTCACCCGATGCAAATTTTGTGTGATGGTCCCTGCAACCTCTACCTCACATGCTTCCGTTAAATTGGCCAATTCCTCCATCGAATACTCAAAATCCTTTGAACCGTTGAGATTGACTCCAACCAAAATTGCCCTCTGCTGTAATTCCATCATTTCAAATCCCTTCCGTACATACCTTACTCCCTATATTATACTTAAACAAACTGTCATGCTGCCTAAAAGCGAGCCACATTGTAGCATACCAGGCATCGCTTGCATAAAGGTTGCTGCCCTTAGCAAAGTGTTTTTATTGGACTTCCTTTTACTTTCAACAAAAAATATGACGACCGACTATTTTTTTCAAAGTTTCACATGAAACAATTGGAAAGCTCAAAATAAAAGCTCCCTGGTGCACCTTAAGATGCACCAGGGAGCCCATATTATTCTATTCTTTTATTCTCAATAACCTAAGACTGTTCAATGTAACTAATAGCGTCGCACCCATGTCGGCAAAAATCGCCATCCAAAGTGTTAACCAGCCCGGCGCTATCAATAATAAGGCCAGGACTTTAATCACCAATGAGAACGTGATGTTCTGCTTAATGATTTTTAATGTTTTGCGGCTTAAGCGGATTGTATAAGGCAGCTTCGATAAGTCATCACCCATCAAGGCAATATCGGCTGTTTCAAGGGCCGTATCCGTGCCCGCACCGCCCATTGCGATTCCTACCGTGGAAGCTGCCAAGGCCGGAGCATCATTGACACCATCTCCTACCATGGCCACTCGATCGTATTTTTGTTTCCATCGTTTGATGATGGTCAATTTATCCTGCGGCAATAGCTCCGCCTCAATCTCATGAACGCCAGCTGCCGCTCCAATCGCATTTGCCGTTCCGATATTATCGCCAGTCAGCATGATCATTTTTTCAATGCCCAAAGCATGCAGTTTCCGAATGGCTTCCCTACTGCTTTCCCTTATTTCATCAGACACCGCGATGAGTGCCAGGAGCTTCACTTGATCGCCAAGCACCATCACCGTTTTCCCTGTATTTTGATAGCCACTGATTAATTTAAGCACATCATCAGAGAAAACGAAACCTGCCTCTTCCACAAAAAGGTGGGGTTTACCAATGTAATAGATTTCTTGATTGATTTTCCCTTTTATCCCTTTACCGGTGATCGCAGTGAAATCCTCTACCAATAAAGAATGATAGTCCACGCCGTAGGTTTCCGCCTTTTGAAGAATGGCCGTGGCAAGGGGATGCTGTGATCTGCTTTCTAAAGCAGCGGCGATGGCCAGCACGTCCTGTTCATTCAACACATCAGATAACACTTTGAAATCGGTCACCTCAGGTACGCCCTTTGTTAAAGTACCCGTTTTATCAAACGCGATTGCCTTTAAGGCTCCAGCTTCCTCCAAATGGACCCCGCCTTTAATCAGCACACCGTGTTTCGCAGCATTTCCGATTGCTGTCACGATGGCGATGGGCGTGGAAATGACCAAAGCACAAGGACAGCCGACAACCAGTACAGCCAATCCCCGATAAATCCATTCACTCCAATCCCCGTTCATCACGATCGGGGGTAATACCGCAATGGCCAGGGCAATGAGCATGATGGCCGGCGTATAAAATTTCGCGAATTTATCCACGAAGGCTTGGGAAGGAGCCTTTTCGGCCTGTGCTTCTTCAACAAGGTGGATGATTTTTGCGATCGTCGTATCCTCGACCCGCTTCGTGACCTCCACTTCGAGCAGCCCTTCACCATTTAGGGTTCCGGCAAATACTTCACCCTCAACCGTTTTAAAAACCGGCTCGGATTCACCAGTAATGGCTGCTTGATTAAGTGTCGAGGCGCCCTTCATGATCCGGCCATCCATTGCAAGCTTTTGACCAGGTTTAACGATCATGATGTCGCCCACTTCAACCTCATCAACAGCAACCATCATTTCATGATGCCCTCTAATGATCAAAGCTTCTTTAGGTGCGATGTTCATTAATGATTCGATGGAATTACGCGCCTTATCCATCGAATATTTTTCTAATGCTTCACTTATCGCAAATAGAATGACGACGGTCGCGCCCTCGCCCCATTCACCAAGCACGGCCGCCCCGATGATGGCAACCGTCATAAGGGTGTGCATATCAAAGCGAAGCCTTACAAGGTTTTTCAAACCATTGACAAATAATGAATATCCTCCAACTACGATTGCAGCTGCATAACCGATTACCGGCATGATGCTTCCATCAGCATATCGCTTATCCAATATCCAGCTGACCAGCAATATGATAACCGAAAACACCACTTTAATATTTTCTTTTTGCTTCCAAAATGGTTCCTTTTGAGTTGCCTGTTCCTGTTCACCGCGGATCTTCAGGTTATCGAAAGCTCCCGCCTTTTCAATCTGTTCAATGGTCGCGCTGCCCTGTACCGATATCTTCGAGGCGCCAAAGTTGATTTTGGCATCCTTCACACCCTCTAGTTCACGGACATTGTTCTCGAACTTAGCCGCACAATTCGTGCAGGATAGACCCTGGATACGATATGTTTTCATTGGGGATTCAGCCATCGACCCTTACCTCCTGCTGATGTTCTAATGCAATGAGAATCAATTGCTTAATATGGTGATCATCCAAAGAATAAAAAGCCAACTTACCTTCTTTTCGATATTTTACGATTGCATGTTTATAAAGGGTACGAAGATGGTGTGACGTCGTCGCCATCGAAGCACCAATGATATTGGCAAGATCGCACACACACAATTCCTCGTCCGTACAGAGCGCATAAGCTATCTTCGCCCTATTTTCATCGCCTATAACCTTAAACAGCTTCGACATGCTGGATATATCCACCTGGGCCATTTCCCCTTGAATGCGATTGACCTTCACTTCATCATGCAGGTGAACATCACATATATCTTTCAGTTCCGTCATCTTCTCACACCTCTCATTCAAATCTTTGTTTGATTATAATATAACATAATTCCCTGAATATTCAAATCCATATTTGAATGTATAAGAATCTTTTCCCCTTCCCAAAGAAATTAATGAAAATGCTCATATGTTTTTATATGTGGGCCATCGTTTTTTTGTTTCCCTTTTTGCTAACAAAAAGGTCATGCTGCCCTCTTCCCTGATCTTCAGCAAAAAAAAGAAGGGACAAATTCCTTTACGTCCCTTCAATCAATGATTTCAGTAATTACCTATCGTTACCTTGATACGTATAATATATTTAATTTAGTATTTTATAGAAAAACTATGATATACTTAGTCAAACCTTTTTAAGCGTTTTACTTTACTTGTACCATTTACCCTGCTTATCGTTTAGCAGGGTTTTTTGTCATGTATTTTCACAAAACAAAAAAAAGACGGACCCTTTAAAAAGGATCCGTCTTTTTTTGTTATCGAAATTATGCTTTTTGAACGTTAGAAGCTTGAGGTCCGCGTTGACCTTGTTCTACTTCAAAAGTAACTTCTTGGCCTTCGTCTAAAGATTTGAAACCTTCGCTTTGGATAGCTGAGAAATGTACGAATACGTCGTCTCCGTTTTCGCGTTCGATGAATCCAAAACCTTTTTCTGCGTTAAACCATTTTACTTTACCTTGTTCCATTGTTGTTGCCTCCTAGTGCATCTAAGCACAATGTATTACTATCCTTGCTCTAAGTCATCATCGAAAACGAAAAGTAGTACTTTTAGTATCCTTAGTACCGAACAAAAATAATTAAGACTAAGCATAACATTAAATGGTAGCGATTGCAAATAGTTTGGGGAAACTTTTTTCCAGCAATTTTTAATACTCTCTAAATTCTATAAAAAAAGCAGTAATGAAAGTGACTCTATCTATTACACATGAACTCTTACATACATACATACATTCATCCAAACAAAAACCTCTCGTTTACTAATTTAAAGAGGTTTCATAGTGTAGATAAACTCGATATTTTCTACATTTTTTTGAGGGGGTGTAAAACGGAACGTTGATTTCCCCTCCGGGCGGTCCTCCCTCGACGCGCTTAGCGCTGTGGGGTCTCCCTTGGACCCGCTTTCCCGCAGGAGTCTCGAACACCCGCTCCAATCAACTATGTTTAAAAACTCAGATAGAACCCATTTTGTCTCCAAAAACCTCCCGTAAACAAAATTAAGAAAGGTCTTTGTAGATGTTTACATCAAATATTTATTTTTCCGTAATGAACTTTTCCACCATTTCTTCTAAAATCGCCGATTCTTTTGCTAAATCTTCATTTTGTTCCTTCAATCCAGCCATTATGGTACTTTGTTGAATGGCAGCTGCCGAGATTTGCTCCGTTGTTGCGACTCCTTCTTCGGAAATCGCCGCAATTTCCTGTATGGATGCCAGGCTTTCATCCGAAGACTCATTGATTTTTTTCGAATGGGCGGCCAATTGTTCTGTGCCTTTCAGCAATTTCTCTACGGATTCGAATATCTTATTGAAAATCTCGCCATTGTTTTCCACTAAGGAAACACCATTTAGTATATCCTGAAAACTCTCATCATTATTTTGGATGACTTTGGCTGTTTGTTCATTAATCCGCATGATCGATTCTGAAATGATATCGGTGGATTCATCGGTTTACACAGCCAATTTTTGCACCTCTTGAGCGACTACGGCAAAACCTCTGCCAGCATCACCCGCCCGTGCCGCTTCTATGGCTGCATTCAGGGACAGCAGGTTCGTTTGGGAAGCAACCACCCTTATTAAGCCAATCACTTCATTTATCTTCACTACATCCTCTTCCAGGCTCACAAATTGGCTTTATTCGCTTGGCCGTTTTCCATGATTTTATCCATCTGGCTCGTTACATCTTGCACTTGTTTACTCCCTTGTTCAGCAAGTGTATTTGCATGCATCGTAAATTCATTCATTTCATTCGTTTGCTCGTTCATTAAACGGATCGTATCCGTTAAGTCACTGATCATATTGGAAATCCGGTCAATATGATGGGCACGTTCTTCCGAAGCCTTTGCTTCTTCCGTTGTCCCCGTCACTATCTGGCCATAGGATTCCACCATCTCTTCAAAGGATTTCTGAATGGAAACTGTCGTTTGATTCATCGTTTGTGCGTGTTCACGGACATTCTGGATAATATGGGACAAACTTAATCTCATATCTTCGAATCCATTTGACAAATCGCCAATCTCATCCTCTCTGCCAACGGGAATCGATTTACTTAAGTCCCCTTTTGCCATTTCATTCGTGTAACCAACTAGTTCATTGACGGGTCCCGAGATCTTTTTCCCGATGACAACGGCGCATAGCACACCCAATATAACAGCACTTGCAAGAAATAAGATATTATAGAATATCATTGTGCTTTTCAATTCATCAATGAAGCTTGCATCCATATCGATTCCGACAATCGCGTCCGTTCCTTCGATTGGCGTAAAGTACGACTTATGTGTTCCCCACTTATCTTTATATATTTCACTCAAGACGTCTTCGCTTGCATTTATCGATTTTGCCTGTTCCGGTGTGAAGGGGGATTCCACCATATAGTCATCGCTGCCGCTCAAGGCTACAATCATGTCGGCATCATTCAACATAAACATATTCAATTCCCTTTTTATCTTCAACAAAGGCATCCAGTTTCCGCTTAATCTCTTCGCCCCGTTCAGAAGCCTTGTTTATCAAAGTGGGATTGAGGCTCGCTGCTAAACTGTGGGCATTTTCAGAAAGGCGATCATCGAATTGCGGAAGGACATTCCCATTGATCATTTTATTAGTAATATAGGAAAAGCAAAGGCCCATGGCCCCTGCGAAAATCACGAAAGGAATAATGTAAAACAAGAATAGTTTTGCCACTAGAGATTTTTTAGGATTCAGCTTTGAAAATCTCATTTCCATGCCCCCCTTAGTTGAAAACCAGGTGTTTTATAGTCAAATATGGTATTAAATCCAAATGAAGCAATTGGAGATTTTCATTCAAATCCTCACTTCTATAAAAGATGATGGCCACGCTCCGGTCATTTTGAAAAGGAAGCTGCCTATATTCCAACACATGTTCGAATTCATGACGAAGTCCATCATGATCAATACGTGCAACATCTTCCGGATTTATTTCAAGTGGAACCTCTGCAAAGAAAAAGCTATATATTCGATCGTCCATCTCTTCCAACATTCGATTCCAATCGGGTTTCGTTCCTGAAAAATAATGTTCATACATATTCATTCCATAGGCATGGTAACCTAGATCCGTTGTACCCGCCCCAGCAAAACGCAGGGGATTGATTTCGATGGGTATCACCCGGCTTCCCTTTTTGCGGATTTCAAAGTGTACAGGATAATTCCTAAGCGGAAGGACCGTTTGGATATTCTTCATGAACTTCAGTGCATCATGATAGATTTCATCAATGGCCAACTTCGAAGTATAATAAATTCGATCGGAAGTATCGTAATCATCCTTGAATGATCGTTTGAAGACATTCAAAATGACCGGTTCACCATCTTGATTGTAATAACCATCAATGGCATACTCTTCACCCTGAATCCACTCTTCTATCAAAACGGTCTGGGATCCGACCACTTCTGAATCATATAATCCACCCGAATGAAGTAAATCCGCTTTAAGCTGGTTCACGGCTATATCCCAATCCTGTTCATTCTTGACTTTGTGCACACCTACACTGGAATAGCCAATATTGGGTTTGATAACTACCGGAAACGGTATTTGATTTATATCCAGCTCACTTATCATGGATAAATCGATATCTTGGAAATAGAAATCAGGATATAAAGATTTCGTCAAATTTCGCACCTGGCTCTTATCCTTCAATAACTTTGACCAAATGTATTCATTGCTATCCGGTTGAAAATGCCCTAGTAGTGTTATGCCATTTTCAGAGTTTGTAAGAATTCTTTTGTCCATATCCATGGACTTGAAAAATTCTGTATCCT
Source organism: Peribacillus sp. FSL R5-0717 (assembly GCF_038002945.1). NCBI lineage: Bacteria > Bacillati > Bacillota > Bacilli > Caryophanales > Bacillaceae > Peribacillus > Peribacillus sp. FSL R5-0717. The sequence goes on along the minus strand of NZ_JBBOOF010000001.1, from coordinate 2,765,996 downwards.
TTTGAATGTTTAGCTTTTCTGATGTTAATGTGTCTCCCCATTGACCTTGTTCCAATACTGGGATTTGCTGTTCCTCTAACACCTTTAGAAGAATTGGCGACATAATCGACTCATTCAAAATAATCATTTTTTCCACCTAACTTGTACTGTTTTTTGTATCTCCATATTTAATCGGTTAAAACCGGTAAGTTTTTAGCTTATATAGGTATTTATTATTTAAAATCAAGATATCACTATATCTTTTTACCTATCAGTCATAAACTTGAGATCCTTACACATATTCCTTACCGTTAACCATCGAATATTTAATTTCCTTGTATCTTCATAAAAAAAAGCAAACACTATTTTAAGTGTCCGCCATATTTTTGCAAATTTATCATTCAGAAAAGGTTCACCAAAATTTTCGTGGAATAACTAAGACTCGTTCATATTTAATTCATAACTTCTTTATATACTTCTCTGTAATGAAAATAGAGAAAGGATGTATTTACATATGTCAGAAGCAAAAAAACAAAAAGGATGGCGCCAGTTCGTTCGATTGGTTCAACAAACGAAGCCTTCCAAACTAATGATAGGGATTGCATTAGCATTAAGCCTAGGCACAACAGGTGTAGCTTTATTAGTCCCATTATTCACAAAAAATCTAATCAATGATTTTTCAGTCAGTTCACTAAACGCTGAAAGAATCACACTTCTCGTTGTTGCCATCATTGTTCAAGCATTGGCCAGTGGATTTTCCATCTATTTATTAAATCGGATCGGTCAATCCGTAGTGGCAGGTATCCGCGATCAACTATGGAAAAAATTACTTGTATTGCCCGTGAGTTATTTTGATGATCATCCATCGGGGGAAACAGTCAGCCGAATGACAAATGATACAACTGTAGTGAAGGGATTAATCTCTGAACATCTCTCTAATTTCGTTACAGGAATCATTTCCATCGTAGGTTCCATGATCGTGTTATTCGTACTGGATTGGAAAATGACATTATTGATGTTCACTGCAATTCCGCTCTCTGTTTTGATATTAATGCCGTTAGGGAAAAAAATGCACAAAATATCAAAAGGGATGCAGGACGAGACAGCAAGCTTCACCGCAGTCCTTCAGCAGGTTCTAACGGAAATACGTCTTGTTAAAGCATCAAATGCAGAAGCTTTGGAATATCAAAATGGCCAAAAAGGAATCCAGAAATTATTTCAATTCGGATTGAAAGAGGCAAAAATCCAAGCGTTGATTGCGCCGCTAATGAGTTTTGTCATGATGGCATTACTGGTCCTGATTTTAGGTTATGGGGGAATGCGTGTTTCTTCAGGAGCACTGACTGCTGGGGCTTTAGTTGCTTTCATCATGTATCTTTTCCAAATAATCATGCCAATGGCTCAATTGGCCAGTTTCTTTACACAATTCCAAAAAGCAACGGGTGCAACAGAGCGCATCATTTCCATTCTGGATTCTGTGGAGGAAGAAGATGCGAAGCAGCCCGTTCAAAATATGAGTCAATCCATCAGCGTGGATCACCTGAACTATAGTTACAATAATGGAGAACAGGTACTTAAAGATATAAGCTTTAACGTTGAGGCCGGTAAGGTCACTGCAATAGTCGGCCCAAGCGGCAGCGGAAAAACGACCCTTTTTTCATTATTCGAGCGTTTCTACAAACCACAGGAAGGATCCATATCCATAGGCGGGACATCCATAAATGATTTCACACTGCTTTCATGGAGAAGCCAGATTGGATATGTTTCACAAGAAAGCCCGATTGTATCCGGTACAATTCGAGATAATATTTGTTATGGCATCAATCGGGATATAACAGATGATGAATTAAATCAAGTGGCTAAAATGGCGTATGCAGATCAATTCATTTCTGAGCTTCCGAACGGATATGATACAGAGGTCGGTGAAAGGGGCATGAAATTATCAGGCGGTCAAAGACAAAGAATTGCAATCGCCCGTGCATTTTTAAGAAACCCGAAAATATTAATGCTGGATGAGGCTACCTCCAGCCTGGACAGCAAATCAGAAAAAGTGGTTCAACAGGCATTAAATCACTTAATGAAAGGAAGAACAACAATAGTCATCGCCCACCGCCTATCGACCGTTATCGGTTCGGATCAAATCATCTTTCTTGAAAAAGGGAAAATAACAGGCAGCGGAACACATAAAGAGCTATATAATACGCACTCATTATATCGCGAATTTGCTGAACAGCAGTTGCACAAGCTTGAACTAGCCTAATTCGCCGAAAGGAAAGAAGAAGGATGACAAAAATATTGATAGTCGATGATGATGCACATATTCGCGAACTTATAAACCTGTTGTTAAGAAAAGAAGGCTTTAATCTATATGAAGCGTCAGATGGAATGCAAGCATTGAAAGTAATGGAAAAAGTGAAAATCGATTTGGCAGTCATCGATATAATGATGCCTAACATGGATGGATGGCAATTATGCAAAGAGTTACGGGAATTTAGTGATATCCCCATTTTAATGCTGACTGCAAAAGGGGAAACAACGCAAAAAGTAAAAGGATTCGGGCTTGGGGCAGATGATTATCTTGTAAAGCCATTTGAACCGATCGAATTGGTTCTTAGAATAAAGGCATTATTAAAACGGTATAAAATCACTATTTCACAAACATTAAATATCGGCGAATTAAAGATGAATCGTAACACGCATGAAATGTCATTCAAAGAACAGGAATATACGATTCCATTAAAAGAATTCGAATTGCTGTTTAAATTAGCAAGCTATCCTGGAAAAACTTTTTCCAGGGAAGATCTTATCGAAGACATTTGGGGCTATGATTATGAAGGTGATGAACGAACTGTCGATGTTCATATAAAAAGAGTGAGGGAACGGTTTCCTGAATCGGAATTCCCCTTCCGGATTAAAACGATTTGGGGATTGGGCTACCGTTTGGAGATAACGAGATGAGAGGCAATCGATTTTTCAAACAAATGCTTGGCATGCTGTTTTTTGTAACGTTTATTTCAATTTCCTTTTCCGCCGGGTACTATATCATTGAGCTTTTGCCCTTAAGGTTAACCAATTATGTTCGGTATCTGGCTACAATCGTGACAAGCATCGCAATCATGATATTAATTGGTCACCTTATCCATGCTATCCATCATAATAAACGGGTAAATATTTACCTAGAAATCATAGATGCCTTAAGGAAAATAGCAAATGGCGATTATAATGTACAACTGGATTTTAATATGGACAAGAGAAACGAAATGACCGATATCATTAACCACTTCAATCACATGGCCAAACAATTGAAGCAAATGGAAGAAATGCGGCAGGAGTTCATCTCTAACGTCTCACATGAAATACAGTCGCCCCTTACCTCCATTGTAGGATTTGCCCAAGCACTTCAATTTAATAAGCTGACAATCGAAGAACGAAATCATTATCTTCATATAATAGAGACAGAGAGCAGGAGATTATCCAAATTAAGTGATAACCTTCTAAAGCTTACATCCCTTGAATCCGAGCATCATCCTTTTGAAAGGACAGATTTCCGGCTGGATCAGCAAATACGGACCATTATTTTGGCTTGTGAACCCGCTTGGTTGGACAAAGAACTCGAATTGGACATAGCCTTGGAAAAGATTCCAATAGTGGCAGACCAGGATTTGATGAGCCAAGTATGGACAAATTTAATACACAATAGCATCAAATTCACCCGCCATCGCGGAAAGATCACGATTCGATTACAACAGATTGATAGCCTGGCATCCATAACGATATCCGACAATGGAATCGGCATTTCCGAAACCGACCAGTTCCATATATTCGAGCGATTCTATAAAGCCGACCTGGCAAGGGAACGCTCAAAAAGCGGCAGCGGTTTAGGACTATCCATCGTGAAAAAGATTATAGAGATGCATGAAGGGAACATATCCGTGAAAAGCGAACTCGAAAAGGGAACGACCTTCACCATTCTGCTTCCTATTTCGTAAAAGATTTTGTCATTTTGAAGTTTATTCAAAATCATAGGTAATAAAAAAACAGCTACAATGGCAGCTGTTTTTTTATAATCTATTTGTTGGTTTTCACCCTTAATAATTTTATTATTTTCGCCAAAAAGTTGAACAGTCTGCTTTATCAAAAATATTATACTCAATCATTTTCTCAAGTAATGAGTAATCAACCGGACTGTCCCACTTGATGCGTACCAACTGCTTGGTGTGATCATAGCCAGCCTGCACGATTACATCAGAGAAGTGATCGATCCCTGCCTTTTCAGGAGCAACAGCCAAATGATGTTTGGCTACGCTAAAGCCAATAATATATGTGTCATGATCGGTAAACATAGGCTGATTCCACGCAATCTTCGGCATTAGATTTGGAAATTTCCTAGTTACCCAAGCCAGGACTTCTTCCGTTCGTTCCCTATGTTGCGGGTTATCCATATTCGCTAAAAATTCTGCAAAGACTTCCATGCTATTCTCTCCTAAATAAAAAAATTTTATGAAGAATTCATTTTCAACATCACCTAAATTTAATGCCAATATGGGTTTCTTTCAATATGCACCATAGGAATATCATTACATTCTTCTAATGGATGCCATGACTACCTACTGATGGATTTGATAGATTTCATTACACTGCACACCGATTCATATTACCTCAGTCTTCTAATCCCTTGAGAGGTTCTCGTTGTTTTAAACATAAAAAATACCCCTTTGGCTAATCATAGCCAAAGGGGTAAAGCTTCGCAACTTTTTATAATCTACATTGCATTCATTCCAACTTACTCAACCGTTACACTTTTCGCGAGATTACGCGGTTTATCCACGTCACATTCGCGGTGCAAGGCTGCGTAGTAGGCAATGAGCTGCAGCGGGATAACAGAGATAAGGGGTGTTAATAGTTCATTCACTTCCGGGATGACGAAACGGTCATCCTCTTCTTCCAGACCCTTCATGGAAATGATGCAAGGGTTGGCGCCACGGGCAACCACTTCCTTCACATTACCACGGATGCTTAGGTTGACGCCTGCTTGAGTAGCAAGGGCTATGACAGGTGTACCTTCTTCAATCAAGGCAATCGTTCCATGTTTAAGCTCTCCGCCAGCAAAGCCTTCCGCCTGGATGTAAGAAATCTCCTTCAGCTTAAGTGCCCCTTCAAGTACAACATAGTAGTCAAGGGAACGGCCGATGAAGAAGCAGTTTCTCGTAACGGACAAATATTCACGGGCGATGTCTTCCATCTCTTCTTTCGAATCACATAGTGCTTCCATAGCCGTCGCAACGATTCCAAGCTCTTTTACAAGGTCGAAACCGTACTCCATGTTACGGAATTGGCCAGTTACATTCGCCAAGATGGATAAGACTGCCACTTGGGCTGTGTAGGCCTTTGTAGAGGCTACGGCAATTTCAGGACCTGCATGCAGCAAGAGCGTATAATCCGCTTCACGTGACAATGTAGAGCCAGGTACGTTCGTGATGGTCAGGGCTTTATGACCAAGCGCTTTGATGGACACTAACACGGCACGGCTATCTGCAGTTTCACCACTTTGTGAAATGAAGATGAATAGCGGTTTTTTCGATAATAACGGCATATTGTAAGTGAATTCCGATGCCACATGGACCTCAACCGGAATTTCAGTCATTTTTTCGATGAATTGCTTACCAATCAACCCTGCATGATAGCTAGTTCCGCAAGCGATGATATAAATACGGTCAGCCTCACTTACGGCTTCAGTAATGTTATAGTCGATTGCAAGTTTACCTTCTTCATTTTGGTATGCTTGAATGATTTTACGTATTACGGCTGGCTGCTCGTCGACTTCCTTGAGCATATAGTGAGGATACGTACCTTTTTCAATATCACTTGCATCCAGTTCAGCCGTGTAAGGAGCACGCATGACTTCTTCGTTGGAAAGGTTCTTGATCGTTACCTTTTCATTTGTCACGATAACCATTTCCTTATCCATCAGTTCAAGGAATTGATCTGTGACTTGCAGCATCGCCATTGCATCCGAAGCGACAACGTTAAAGTCTTTTCCGACACCGATCAGCAGCGGGCTTTTATTTTTGGCGACTAAGATGGTTTCATCATTTTCAGCATCCAATAGGGCAATGGCATATGAACCCTCTAATAGAGTGAGTGTTTGACGGAACGCCTCTTCCACTTCCATACCCTCGTTCACGAACTTCTCTATGAGTTGAACGATGACTTCCGTATCCGTTTCACTTTTAAAGGCAACATCCTTCAAATATTCACGTTTTAGAATCGCATAGTTTTCAATGACACCATTATGAACTAAAGTCAATCGACCTGAATTACTTTGGTGAGGATGGGCATTTTCACGGCTTGGCACACCATGTGTAGCCCAGCGCGTATGTCCAATTCCGGTATGCGCCATAGTATTTTCATCCACGGCTGCTCGTAAGTCCGCTATTCTTCCCTTTTCCTTAAAGATTGTCACTCCTGCTTCATTTCTCACAGCAATCCCTGAAGAGTCATAACCGCGGTATTCAAGTTTTTCAAGACCTTTTAATAAAATTTCCTTTGCATCGTTAAGTCCAATATATCCAACAATTCCACACATAATTTCTGTTCCTCCAACCGATTCGAGGGAACAGGAATGCACGGGGGCATCCCTGCCCCCTCATCTCTGATATATATTTTTATAAAGGAAATGCCCTAAAGCACTTTTTCCCATTGTGCATTTCCGACCCTTTGTGCAGTAAGTTGCCCTACTGTTTTAAGATTGGAATTACTGCGGCTGTGCACTTCAGCCGGGAGGTATCCGCCGATCATTCGATAAACCTCCTCCTCGTCAACTAAGTCATTTCTCGTCCAGACTCAGTTCAGGCGCTTTTGTGAATCCATTCTCTCCTTGCCTACCCTCCTTTTTAAAACCAACCATTTTTAGAAAATGAGTTGTAAATCAGGATAATCATACCTTAAACAAGGGACATAGGTCAATTCTTAATTACCTTTACCAACAAAAAAGACTTCTTTATAAAAATATGCATAAAAGGAAATTTCGTTCCTTTTATGCATAGGATTAGTTATTCGTTCATTCCCATTTCCGCTCTTACAACTGCGACGATGCGCTCTACATAATTAGTGCATTCCTCAGCTGTCGGTGCTTCAGCCATAACACGGACTAGAGGTTCAGTACCGGATGGTCTCACCAAAATGCGGCCGTTTCCGTTCATTTCCCCTTCGACTGCCTTGATGACTTCCTGTACCTTTTCATTATCTGTTACTGCGTGTTTATCGGTAACTCTGACATTGACCAGCGTTTGTGGATATTTCTTCATCTCGCCAGCGAGCTCGGATAAGGTTTTTTGGGTGTCGCTCATGATGTTCACAAGCTGCAAGCCCGTCAATAAGCCATCTCCTGTCGTGTTATAGTCCAGGAAGATGATATGTCCGGATTGCTCTCCGCCAAGGTTATAGCCGCCTTTACGCATCTCCTCGACCACATAGCGATCCCCCACTGCCGTCTGGGCGCTTTGTATACCATGCTCTTCAAGACCTTTATAAAAACCAAGGTTGCTCATGATCGTAGAAACCACTGTTCCCTGTTTCAAACGGTTATTATCTTTCAAGTATTTCGCACAGATATACATGATTTGGTCGCCGTCCACTATATTTCCTTTTTCATCTATTGCAATGACGCGGTCTCCGTCGCCATCAAATGCAAGCCCAACATCCGCACCTTTTTCTTTTAAGAATTCAGCAAGTGCCTCAGGGTGGGTGGAACCTACCTTATCATTAATGTTCAAGCCATTGGGCGATGCCCCCATTGTAGAGATGTCTGCATCAAGATCTGCAAACAAATGCATGGCCAAGGCAGATGTAGCCCCATGTGCACAATCAAGAGCAACATGAATGCCTGTAAAATCTTCATCCACTGATTGTTTCAAATACTGGAGATACTTTTGCCCTCCTTCGAAATAATCGTTCAAATGGCCTAAATCTCCGCCAACCGGGCGTGGAAGCTCATCCTTTTCCTTATCTAATAGTGCTTCAATTTCCGCTTCTTGATCATCGGATAACTTAAATCCATCCGGTCCAAAGAATTTAATGCCATTATCCGCTACCGGATTATGCGAAGCGGAGATCATGACACCTGCTTCAGCACTTAAGGCCTTTGTTAAATAGGCTACTCCCGGTGTCGAAATGACACCCAGGCGCATCACTTCAGCCCCAATGGATAAAAGACCTGCAACAAGCGCACCTTCCAGCATTTCACCTGAAATACGAGTATCGCGCCCTATAAGCACTTTGGGTTTTTCTGTATTTCTAGTAAGAACGTAGCCACCAAAACGGCCTAGTTTAAATGCCAACTCCGGTGTTAACTCGCTATTCGCTATACCCCTTACTCCGTCTGTTCCAAAATATTTACCCATCTTTATCGCTCCTTCTTCGAATCGTTACTGAATTTAATGATGATGTTAAAGGAAGGTCATGTCTCTTCGTCTTTTTGTGTGATGGTGACCGAAACCGTTTTAGAATCCAGTTCCCATTCCACTCCCTCAGGCACTGTTACCGCCAGATCCACATCATGCGTACCTTCATCTAAATTACTCACATCTACTGTAAGATTAATGTCGTCTTTAGTTATTTTCTTCAAATCATCCGCCTCACCAAGCAAAGTGATGCTGGTTACATCGGATTCCAATTCAGCATCTTGGTCATCCTGTATGCCCACAGGAACTATTTGTATATTGTTGAAAGTTTTGGACTCAATGGCAGCCGGTTCATCTTCTTCTTCTGGTTCTGGTTTTTCTTCGACTACTTGTTCTTCTTGTTTTTGTTCGTTTTCTGGTTCTTCCTCTTCCACGACTGGCTCTGCATTCTCTTCATCTACATCAACTTTTTCTGTACGAATCTTGACCTGCGCCTTACCCAAGGACATTTTTTGTACACTATCCGGTTTATTAAGATCGAGTTCCAGTTCTGTATCACCATCAATTTTCGAGATATTTACAGGAAGATTTATTTCATCTATTTTCTCCAGGCTCGTTTCCGAACCAAATAAGGTGACCTCTTTTGGATCGACACTTATACTCGTGATCCTGATTCCATCCTTTGCCTTGCCTGTTTGCTTCGGTGCTATCGACACCGTCTTGGAAGGAATACTCACTTTTAAGGAAACGGCAACAGAAGATGGCTCGATTGTCACATCCAGCTTATTCAAATCCCTGTCCAAGGCTTTAACGGTTGCCTTGCTGTTCACCGTTTCGTTAAGTCCCTTACTTATTTCAAGGTTTGCCTTTACATAGGAAATTTGTTCAATTGCATCTTTAGCACCCGTTATTTTAACAGTTTTCGGGCTGACTGTTGGCTGACCGGCTGTATACCCCTCTTCAAGTAAAGAGCTGTTATACTCGGCCTCAACGGAGAATTCCTTCGTCACCCGTTCCTGCACGTTGACCTCCGCATATTCCGGATCGATCGTCGCCACTAACTTTTCATTCAAATCACTTATTTTAAATGTGACAGTTCTGTCCCCCATTGAGATTGCAGGATCAGAAAGGTCAACATACACTTTAAAATCCCTTTGGTTTTTCGCATTAATCAATAGGCTTTTTGCTCCCTTAAGAGTAACATCAACTGTTTCAGGCACCCCGCTCACCACTAGATTCTCACGGTCATAGTACACTTCAACCGGTACATTTTCGATGGTCTCCGTACTGATTTCAGGGGCAGTCGATAAACCAAGGGATTTTTTATCCGACTCCATCTCAAAGTTAATGGAAATGAACAAAAGTGCTGCCAAGGCAAAAGCTACGATTCTCATAAACCAAGCGCTATTGGTGAATTTATCCATTCTTTTTCCCCCTCCAGTTAAAGATGCTTGAGGAAGTTGATTTGATATTTTCCACTACCAGTTCACTTGTAAGCATGGCCCTAAATGATTCTTGATTCAAATCCCGGTAAAGTTCACCGTTTTTAGTGACGGATATTCCTCCCGTTTCTTCTGATACGACAATCGTCAGACTATCCGTAACTTCACTCATGCCTATGGCTGCCCTATGCCGTGTGCCAAGTTCCTTTGATATGAATGGACTCTCCGATAATGGCAAATAGCAAGCGGCAGCTGCCACCTGGTTATTTTGTAAAATAACTGCACCATCATGGAGCGGCGTATTAGGGATGAAGATATTAATGAGCAGTTCTGAAGAAATATAGGATTTCAGGGGTATCCCCGTTTCAACATAATCTCCCAGCTCCGTACCTTTTTCTATCGTAATCAAGGCACCAATCCGCCTTTTTGCCATATAGGTGGACGCCTTTAGGATTTCCTCGACTAAACGCTCTTGCTGATTCTCTTCTGGAACGGTGCCCCTTGCAAAGAGCTTCCCGCGTCCTAATTGTTCAAGTGCCCTTCTCAGTTCAGGTTGAAAAATGACGAGAATTGCCAATACTCCCCAATTCATGACTTGTGCCATTAACCATCCGAGTGTATTGAAACCAAACAGGTTGCTTAAGCTTTTTACAATGACAATTACAAAAATTCCTTTTAGCAGCTGAATAGCCTTCGTGCCTCGAATAATAGTTAACAATTTATATATCACAAACCATACAAGGAGAATATCAATGAAATTTACTACATAGTCCCAAACAGTCAAATTGGTTAAAGACATGTTGTTTCCTCCAGTCAGTATTACTCCAAATACCAATAACAATCTTTATTTACAATAACCTTAATAGTATACCATTTTTTAAATGATTCATCTAAAAACTAGTGTGAGAAATTTACACAGGAAAAAAGAACCATTAAAAATGGTTCACCTACCTTTAAAAAATAAAGCTGGGCGAAGTCATCGTAAATCAAAAACGATGCCCCTGCCCAGCTTCTATTCCTTATTCCTTTTTCTCCTCTTTGGCAGGAACCAACGAGGTTGCAGTGTCCTTCACTTTATACCACATCCACTCAAAAGCTTGGTCAATAACATGGATGCTTCCAGTCACATTACCTGCTTTAGACATATACTTATGCCCATTTATGACTGTCACATCTCCCTCTACTTCACCATCTATTTGAATATTACCATTTTGAACTACCACATTTCCCTTGATTGTCTCACCCTCAGGCACAATAACCGTTTCACCTTCGACCACTAAGTTAGGCTGCTTTGAAACTGAAAAATGTTCGTCCTGATTATAAGTGGAAAAAACAGATCCTGTCATCAATATGATGAACATCGCTGCCGCTGTCATGAAAGGATGGCTTTTGAACCAACGTTTGGCACCTGTTGTTTTCGTTTCCTTTGGCAATTGAGCCATAACCCTCGCTGTAAAATCATCCGGGGCCTTTATATGGGAAGTGCTTTGTACAAGAGCGACCGCCTTTTTCATTTCATGAAAGTAATCCCGGCATTCAGCACAGTCATGCAAGTGCTCCCGTAAAACTTCTTTATGCTCCGGTTTGATGTCCTCATCTAAATAATCATGCATATATTCAATGATTTCCTCATGGCAGTTCATTTTTCTCACCTTCTTTTTATAAATGGCGTAGTTGTTTACGCAAGGCTTCGCGACCGCGATGTATCCTCGTCTTAACCGTACCGACCGGCAAATCGAGTATCTCACTGATTTCCTTTAGAGATAACTCTTCAATATACTTCAATACGATTACCGATCGGTATTTCTCGGGCAATTTCATTATTTCCACTTGAATGGTTTCCTGCAGTTCTAATGATTCAACCTCTTCCTCGGGTTTCGCCATATCCGATGCAATTTGGGAATACATATTCAATCCCTCTGTTCCTGCCACCTCTGCATCCAGATAGTAGTCCGGTTTTTTCTTGCGAAGCCGGTCAATACAAAGATTGGTCGCAATCCGATATAACCATGTAGAAAATTTCATTGTTATATTGAAACTTCGAATGTTCACGTAGGCCCTTACAAAGGCCTCTTGAGCCAAATCTTCTGCTTCTTGCCTGTTTCCGAGCATCCTGAAACATATTTGGAAAACTTTGTCCTTGTAAATTTCGACAATTTCCCCAAAGGCATTATGGTCTCCTTTTAATACTTGATTAATTCTCTCTTTAATGAGTGCATCCATTTTCCGGTATTACCCCCGCTCATGCGGCTATACGATTACTACGAATCGTAAGCTGAAAGGTTTCAAAAATTTAATACATTAATTTTAACAAAGTTTTACATTTTATGTTTAAGAAAAAAAAAACAGGGCTATATAGTAAGAAATTGTAAAATCCAAAGGAGTGATTCTCTATATGAGTACTGAACAAATTTTAGACCATATTGAACAATGCAGACAGAAAATGATGTTTTTGGCTTCCCGTTCTTCCATGGTGGATAATGAAGTTATTGAAGTTAGCAGCAAACTGGATTCTTTAATCATTCAATACATCCATTTAACTAAAAACGGAGATCTCATGGACAGACGTGCTCTCAAGTGAATATGGATAGAAGATTGCTACCATTTATCTATAGATATGTTTCTGTTACATACACCCTGGTAAATAAACCTACGTCTTCTAGCATATAAAAAACAGTAACCCATTACAAGCCGGTTACTGTTTCTTTTAATTATTAGTTATAATAATTTTTCTCCAAATAGCGAACCCATTAAGGCCACGGCAACGATTGCCGTTTTATTTCGCTCATCTAAAATGGGATTCACTTCAACGAATTCAGCGGATGTAATCAAGTTGGATTCCGCAAGCATTTCCATGGCCAAATGACTTTCCCGATAACTTATACCACCAATCACCGGGGTCCCGACTCCGGGTGCATCTGCTGGGTCCACTCCATCCAAATCCAGTGAAAGGTGGACGCCATCCGTTCTTTCCCTTAAATAATCAATGCATTCTTCCATGACCCGTGTCATTCCCAACCGGTCGATCTCATGCATCGTGAATACTTTAATCCCTTTCTCACGGATAAGTTCCTTTTCCCCTTCATCCAATGACCTCGCTCCAATGATTACGATGTTTTCCGGTTTCACTTTTGGAGCAAAACCATGTATATTGATCAGGTCCGGATGGCCAATCCCAATACTGACAGCCAAGGGCATCCCGTGTATATTTCCTGATGGTGAAGTATCTTCCGTATTTAAATCGCCATGTGCATCGTACCAAATCACACCTAGATTCTCATAGTGCTTTGCGACTCCTGCCAGTGTGCCTATCGCTATTGAATGGTCTCCTCCCAATACAAGCGGAAAGGAACCTTCTTCTATTATTTCATCAACTCTTGTAGCTAACTGGGTGTTACCTTTTGCTACAAGCTGTAAGTTTTTTAAATTTGTCCCGGGCTCATCTGCATTTTCAGGACGCCCTACAATTATATCCCCTAAATCCTCTACTTCTATATTCAACTTTTCAAGACGCTCGACAATCTCTGCGCAGCGGATGGCACTAGGTCCCATATCCACCCCTCGCCTTGCTTGACCAAGGTCCATGGGCAATCCGATGACGGAAATTTTCTGAATAGACATACAATTCCCCCTTTCCACCATTTTATATCGTATATGCCAATTGGTTCAACTCGACATTTCCATGTATAAAGATGCACGTTTTCCGATAACATATGTTTTTTGTGAAAAAATATCTTTCTGGGGATTAGTTTACCCAACTATGCCTTAAACAAAAAAAAGCCTTAAACCATTTTTGGCTTAAGACGTAAGTTTTGGTGTATGTAGTTGATGGTGGAGCCTAGCGGGATCGAACCGCTGACCTCCTGCGTGCAAGGCAGGCGCTCTCCCAGCTGAGCTAAGGCCCCTAAGGAATTTAAAATATATTAAGCGGAAGACGGGATTCGAACCCGCGACCCCAACCTTGGCAAGGTTGTATTCTACCACTGAACTACTTCCGCAAATGGCTGGGCTAGAAGGGATCGAACCTTCGCATGACGGAATCAAAATCCGTTGCCTTACCGCTTGGCTATAGCCCAATATATAATATGCAATGATTAATGTACAACAAAATAAAAAGGTGGTAATCATATATTTCCCCAATACAGAGAATATATAACTGATCCACAGGATTTTATTAAAATGGTGGAGGGGGGCAGATTCGAACTGCCGAACCCGAAGGAGCGGATTTACAGTCCGCCGCGTTTAGCCACTTCGCTACCCCTCCGCAATATATGGTTGTAAATGGTGCCGGCAAGAGGACTTGAACCCCCAACCTACTGATTACAAGTCAGTTGCTCTACCAGTTGAGCTACACCGGCAAGTAAAGAATAAAATGGTGGAGGATGACGGGATCGAACCGCCGACCCTCTGCTTGTAAGGCAGATGCTCTCCCAGCTGAGCTAATCCTCCGGATTAATGATTTAAAATGGTGACCCGTACGGGATTCGAACCCGTGTTACCGCCGTGAAAGGGCGGTGTCTTAACCGCTTGACCAACGGGCCGAACTGTTTTTTGGTTCATAGATAGATTGGGAAGCTCCCAAGCGGATTCGAACCGCTGACCTCTTCCTTACCATGGAAGTGCTCTACCTACTGAGCTATGGAAGCATATGGCTCCGCAGGTAGGACTCGAACCTACGACCGTTCGGTTAACAGCCGAATGCTCTACCACTGAGCTACTGCGGAATAATATAATGTTTCCTAAAACCCATTAAAGATTTAAATGAACAGCCTGGCAACGTCCTACTCTCACAGGGGGAAACCCCCAACTACCATCGGCGCTGAAGAACTTAACTTCCGTGTTCGGAATGGGAACGGGTGTGACCTCTTCGCCATCATTGCCAGACTATATTCATTTTTGAAGAATTCATTCCTTCAAAACTAGATAATAAGAAGGTATTTCATTTTTTTAAAAGCGTTGGTTAAGTCCTCGATCTATTAGTATCAGTCAGCTCCACATGTCACCATGCTTCCACCTCTGACCTATCAACCTGATCATCTTTCAGGGATCTTACTAGCTTGCGCCATGGGAAATCTCATCTTGAGGGGGGCTTCATGCTTAGATGCTTTCAGCACTTATCCCGTCCGCACGTAGCTACCCAGCTATGCCTTTGGCAAGACAACTGGTACACCAGCGGTGCGTCCATCCCGGTCCTCTCGTACTAAGGACAGCTCCTCTCAAATTTCCTGCGCCCGCGACGGATAGGGACCGAACTGTCTCACGACGTTCTGAACCCAGCTCGCGTACCGCTTTAATGGGCGAACAGCCCAACCCTTGGGACCGACTACAGCCCCAGGATGCGATGAGCCGACATCGAGGTGCCAAACCTCCCCGTCGATGTGGACTCTTGGGGGAGATAAGCCTGTTATCCCCGGGGTAGCTTTTATCCGTTGAGCGATGGCCCTTCCATGCGGAACCACCGGATCACTAAGCCCGACTTTCGTCCCTGCTCGACTTGTAGGTCTCGCAGTCAAGCTCCCTTGTGCCTTTACACTCTACGAATGATTTCCAACCATTCTGAGGGAACCTTTGGGCGCCTCCGTTACTCTTTAGGAGGCGACCGCCCCAGTCAAACTGCCCACCTGACACTGTCTCCCACCCCGATAAGGGGCGCGGGTTAGAATTTCAATACAGCCAGGGTAGTATCCCACCAACGCCTCCACCGAAGCTGGCGCTCCGGCTTCTCAGGCTCCTACCTATCCTGTACAAGCTGTACCAAAATTCAATATCAGGCTGCAGTAAAGCTCCACGGGGTCTTTCCGTCCTGTCGCGGGTAACCTGCATCTTCACAGGTACTATAATTTCACCGAGTCTCTCGTTGAGACAGTGCCCAGATCGTTACACCTTTCGTGCGGGTCGGAACTTACCCGACAAGGAATTTCGCTACCTTAGGACCGTTATAGTTACGGCCGCCGTTTACTGGGGCTTCGGTTCAAAGCTTCGCTTGCGCTAACCTCTCCCCTTAACCTTCCAGCACCGGGCAGGTGTCAGCCCCTATACTTCGCCTTGCGGCTTCGCAGAGACCTGTGTTTTTGCTAAACAGTCGCCTGGGCCTATTCACTGCGGCTTTTCTGGGCTATTCACCCTAAAAAGCACCCCTTCTCCCGAAGTTACGGGGTCATTTTGCCGAGTTCCTTAACGAGAGTTCTCTCGCACACCTTAGGATTCTCTCCTCGCCTACCTGTGTCGGTTTGCGGTACGGGCACCTTACATCTCACTAGAGGCTTTTCTTGGCAGCGTGGAATCAGGAACTTCGGTACTATATTTCCCTCGCCATCACAGCTCCGCCTTAATGGAAACGGGATTTGCCTCGTTTCCGGCCTAACTGCTTGGACGCGCATATCCAACAGCGCGCTTACCCTATCCTTCTGCGTCCCCCCATCGTTCAAACGATGTATAGGTGGTACAGGAATATCAACCTGTTGTCCATCGCCTACGCCTTTCGGCCTCGGCTTAGGTCCCGACTAACCCTGAGCGGACGAGCCTTCCTCAGGAAACCTTAGGCATTCGGTGGAAGGGATTCTCACCCTTCTTTCGCTACTCATACCGGCATTCTCACTTCTAAGCGCTCCACCAGTCCTTCCGGTCTGACTTCAACGCCCTTAGAACGCTCTCCTACCATCGACACCATACGGTGTCAATCCACAGCTTCGGTGATACGTTTAGCCCCGGTACATTTTCGGCGCGGAGTCACTCGACCAGTGAGCTATTACGCACTCTTTAAATGGTGGCTGCTTCTAAGCCAACATCCTGGTTGTCTAAGCAACTCCACATCCTTTTCCACTTAACGTATACTTTGGGACCTTAGCTGGTGGTCTGGGCTGTTTCCCTTTCGACTACGGATCTTATCACTCGCAGTCTGACTCCCAAGAATAAGTATTTGGCATTCGGAGTTTGACTGAATTCGGTAACCCGTTGGGGGCCCCTAGTCCAATCAGTGCTCTACCTCCAATACTCTCATCTTGAGGCTAGCCCTAAAGCTATTTCGGAGAGAACCAGCTATCTCCAGGTTCGATTGGAATTTCTCCGCTACCCACACCTCATCCCCGCACTTTTCAACGTGCGTGGGTTCGGGCCTCCATTCAGTGTTACCTGAACTTCACCCTGGACATGGGTAGATCACCTGGTTTCGGGTCTACGACCTCATACTCATTCGCCCTATTCAGACTCGCTTTCGCTGCGGCTCCGTCTCATCAACTTAACCTCGCATGAAATCGTAACTCGCCGGTTCATTCTACAAAAGGCACGCCATTACCCATTAACGGGCTTTGACTACTTGTAGGCACACGGTTTCAGGATCTATTTCACTCCCCTTCCGGGGTGCTTTTCACCTTTCCCTCACGGTACTGGTTCACTATCGGTCACTAGGGAGTATTTAGCCTTGGGAGATGGTCCTCCCTGCTTCCGACGGGATTTCTCGTGTCCCGCCGTACTCAGGATCCACTCAGGAGGGAACGAAGTTTCAACTACAGGGTTTTTACCTTCTTCGACGGACCTTTCCAGGTCGCTTCATTTACCCCGTTCCTTTGTAACTCCATGTTGAGTGTCCTACAACCCCAAGAGGCAAGCCTCTTGGTTTGGGCTAATTCCGTTTCGCTCGCCGCTACTCAGGAAATCGCGTTTGCTTTCTCTTCCTCCGGGTACTTAGATGTTTCAGTTCCCCGGGTCTGCCTTCAGTACCCTATGTATTCAGGTAAAGATACTGTTCCATTACGAACAGTGGGTTTCCCCATTCGGAAATCTCCGGATCAAAGCTTACTTACAGCTCCCCGAAGCATATCGGTGTTAGTCCCGTCCTTCATCGGCTCCTAGTGCCAAGGCATCCACCGTGCGCCCTTTCTAACTTAACCGTTAAAAAAGATCTTACAGATGCTTTGAAAAAAATTAATTGCCTTCTATCTATTATCTAGTTTTCAAGGAACAAAGCAGAAAGAATCCATCACATCGTGATGTTCGTCTTCCTATTTGAATGAATTACTCATTCAAAACTGAACAAAACAAAAGCGCTCTCGTAATTATCCTTAGAAAGGAGGTGATCCAGCCGCACCTTCCGATACGGCTACCTTGTTACGACTTCACCCCAATCATCTGTCCCACCTTAGGCGGCTGGCTCCATGAAGGTTACCTCACCGACTTCGGGTGTTACAAACTCTCGTGGTGTGACGGGCGGTGTGTACAAGGCCCGGGAACGTATTCACCGCGGCATGCTGATCCGCGATTACTAGCGATTCCGGCTTCATGCAGGCGAGTTGCAGCCTGCAATCCGAACTGAGAATGGCTTTATGGGATTCGCTTACCTTCGCAGGTTTGCAGCCCTTTGTACCATCCATTGTAGCACGTGTGTAGCCCAGGTCATAAGGGGCATGATGATTTGACGTCATCCCCACCTTCCTCCGGTTTGTCACCGGCAGTCACCTTAGAGTGCCCAACTGAATGCTGGCAACTAAGATCAAGGGTTGCGCTCGTTGCGGGACTTAACCCAACATCTCACGACACGAGCTGACGACAACCATGCACCACCTGTCACTCTGTCCCCCGAAGGGGAAAGCCCTATCTCTAGGGTTGTCAGAGGATGTCAAGACCTGGTAAGGTTCTTCGCGTTGCTTCGAATTAAACCACATGCTCCACCGCTTGTGCGGGCCCCCGTCAATTCCTTTGAGTTTCAGCCTTGCGGCCGTACTCCCCAGGCGGAGTGCTTAATGCGTTAGCTGCAGCACTAAAGGGCGGAAACCCTCTAACACTTAGCACTCATCGTTTACGGCGTGGACTACCAGGGTATCTAATCCTGTTTGCTCCCCACGCTTTCGCGCCTCAGTGTCAGTTACAGACCAGAAAGTCGCCTTCGCCACTGGTGTTCCTCCAAATCTCTACGCATTTCACCGCTACACTTGGAATTCCACTTTCCTCTTCTGCACTCAAGTTCCCCAGTTTCCAATGACCCTCCACGGTTGAGCCGTGGGCTTTCACATCAGACTTAAGGAACCACCTGCGCGCGCTTTACGCCCAATAATTCCGGACAACGCTTGCCACCTACGTATTACCGCGGCTGCTGGCACGTAGTTAGCCGTGGCTTTCTGGTTAGGTACCGTCAAGGTACCAGCAGTTACTCTGGTACTTGTTCTTCCCTAACAACAGAACTTTACGACCCGAAGGCCTTCTTCGTTCACGCGGCGTTGCTCCGTCAGACTTTCGTCCATTGCGGAAGATTCCCTACTGCTGCCTCCCGTAGGAGTCTGGGCCGTGTCTCAGTCCCAGTGTGGCCGATCACCCTCTCAGGTCGGCTACGCATCGTCGCCTTGGTGAGCCATTACCTCACCAACTAGCTAATGCGCCGCGGGCCCATCTATAAGTGACAGCGTAAACCGTCTTTCCATCTTCTCTCATGCGAGAAAAGAACGTATCCGGTATTAGCTCCGGTTTCCCGAAGTTATCCCAGTCTTATAGGCAGGTTGCCCACGTGTTACTCACCCGTCCGCCGCTAATCTCAGGGAGCAAGCTCCCGTCGATTCGCTCGACTTGCATGTATTAGGCACGCCGCCAGCGTTCGTCCTGAGCCAGGATCAAACTCTCCGAAGAAATGTTTGACTTGCTCATTTGCTTTTTTGATAGTGTGTGCTCACTTAAAATTTAACGTTGGCGCTTTGTTTTGTTCAGTTTTCAAAGAGCAATTTGTTCGCCGTCTCTCTTAGCGACTTTAATATCTTAACATCTTATTACCACTTCGTCAATAACTTTTTTTAAAAAAGTTTTTATCATTCTTTTTCAAATGCTTTGACGTTGCAGCAACTTTTATAATATACCAGCGTATAAATCAATAGTCAATAGGTTTTTTGAATTTAATTCATTTTTAAATTTCATGACTGATTCCACTTGGATAAATTCGATTTCCCCTTCATATACATTAGGATTTCCTCCTCGGTGCTCACCCTTTTAAACAGCCTGAAAAGGATGTTATATTTCTCGTTTATTGCCCTTTTGACTATGTGGTCGATTCTGTCATCCTGCAAATCGAATAGTATTTCATCCATCTCTCTTTTTAAAAGGTACTCCAATTCCATTTTTTCTTTGTCATTGATCAATAAACCGAGCATGGTTCACACCTCCATCAGACATCTTTCCCCATTCCCATCAATTTTATGAATTTTCAACCCGTTTTTTTGCATAACAATAATCCTCGCGCATAAATTTGAAGACAAGAGTACTTTGGACAAGGGGATGGATTAATGAAATTTTTCATGGTGCTTCAAGCCAAGAACATCAAGTATTATTCGTTAATTTTGCTTACCGCACTTTTTACCGCTTGGTTTCTTTTTGTACAAAACATTCTTCATGCCCCCGTTTTTTCAACGGAAGATGGGCCGAAAGCGGTTTATAAAGGGGAAAAGAATGTTGCGATCACGTTCAATATTGGCTGGGGTGATGAGAAAGCCGCTCCGATAATAGAGACATTAAAAAGAGAAAAGATTAAATCGGCCACTTTTTTCCTTTCGGGATCCTGGGCAGAACGCCACCCTGACATAGTAGCTGAAATTGTGAAAGAAGGATATGAAATCGGCATGCTTGGTTACGATTATAAGGATTATACCGAAATGGAAGATCAAGAAATCATCCGGGATATTTCTAAAGCCCAGGAAGCATTTAAAAAACTTAATGTAAAGAATATAGAACTTTTACGCGCTCCCACCGGCCACTTTGATAAACGACTCTTGAAGATCAGTGAGAAATTCGGATATACCGTTGTCCATTGGAGCATCGATTCGAAGGATTGGACCAATCCAGGTGTGGATCGGATCATACAGAACATCACCAAGGCCCAAAAAGGTGATATCATTTTATTACATGCTTCAGACTCAGCAAAACAAACGAATAAAGCATTACCGGAGTTATTAAGTGAACTTCGATCAAAAAATTTAAACTTCGTTAACGTTTCAGAGATGATTTCCAATTCCTCGGCAAGCAGTGAGGAAGTCCGCTAACTTAAAAAACTGCGTACTAATGGTCTTCCTGAACCTTTAGTACGCAGTTTTTCTGTTTTGACTTCTTTATGTAAGGTCCGGCCAACATATTGGTTAGCTGCCTTTACCTAATTGACCGGCTTTCATCTTTCCCTTTGCTGGAGTTTGCTTACGCTCTCTTCTATCGGCCAATTCCTTTTGTGAAATTTCAATCAATTTGCCAAGGACCAATAATTGATAAGCATTGCAGACTAGCAATGGAAACAGCATGAAGTAAAGCCAGCCTTCATCATTGGTTTTCAGGACAGGTACCCACTCCAATACCGTGACCACGACCATGAAAAACAAGGCCGGTATGAAAGACTGTTTATTCGTTTGTTTCATTTTGAAATAAGCTGTAATAAGCCCTGCGGCCAATACAACCAATGCTAACACGATATACGAACTGATTCCCTCGCCTGAACCAAAGCTAAGATATCGCAGGTAAACAAGATCGAATACAACAAAAAGAATGAGTACAAGTTGAACGGCATTCCATAAGGAAGCGCTTTTAAATATCCCCAGACCAAAACGATGTATTGTTAAATAGGCAAAAAAGCCGGCTTGGCTTATGACACTGAAAATTAATCCAACACCGAATAACCAAATAAAAGTTGATAGGATGGCACTGACTTCAAAAGAAGAAAAATAAGGCTTAAACTCACTCCATCGAGCCAAGAACCCTACAACTCCGCCAGTTAAGCCACCTATAAGCAATGTTGTTAAAAACAATTTAACTAAATTACGGCTGTTCATTGTTTTCCTCCATACATTTCTATTTCATATCCTTAATTGTACCAACCAAATTTGGAAAAATCCACTTATTCCACCAAGGAATAATATCGCCGATTGGAACCATATTAACAGTAAGAAGGATGAAAGGGGCCCTGCGTATGAGAGTGGGAGTTGCTTTGCTTTTCACGTCATTCTTACTCGTTTGTTCCGGTTGTGCTCAAAATGGGGCAGGCGGAGAAAAAATGGAGTACGAAGAGACAAAGAAAATGGTCGTTGATATCTTGAAGACAGATGATGGAAAAAAGGCCATCCAGGATATCATTACTGATGATAAAACGAAAGCTGAACTCATTATGGATTCGGATGCCATTAAGAAATCCATTGAAGATATGGTCACTTCAGATAAAGGGAAGGAATTTTGGAAAAAGACATTCAATGATCCTGAATTTGCTTCCGCTTATGCTAAAGCATTAGAAGACGAACATAAAAAGGTATTGAAGGACTTAACTGCTGATCCTCAGTATCGTGGAATGCTCATGGAAATAATGAAAGAACCGGATATGGAAAAAGAAATGAATAAATTATTAAAAACCAAGGAAATGCGATCGGTCTATAAAGAGCTGATCATCGAGACCATGGAAAGCCCTCTCGTCCAAGCGAAAATGCAAGAGAAATTGGATAAAGCAGCCACAAAGGCGGCCGAGAAGGAGAAAAAGTAAAAAGAATGAAAAAAGGCTGATTCCCAATCGGAATCAGCCTTCTTTTTATTGC
This sequence comes from Peribacillus sp. FSL R5-0717, assembly GCF_038002945.1. Taxonomy (NCBI): domain Bacteria; kingdom Bacillati; phylum Bacillota; class Bacilli; order Caryophanales; family Bacillaceae; genus Peribacillus; species Peribacillus sp. FSL R5-0717. Next base: position 2,743,634 of record NZ_JBBOOF010000001.1, on the reverse strand, counting down.
AGTTTTTCAATGACCTTTTTAGCAATATCTTCGTAAATCCTGCCAAGCCTATGGTCCGCTGCGTAAATGGATGGAGCAAAGTCCTCTTCGTTCCAATCTGGCTGTTGCAGGGGAAGTTGACCTAAAACTTCTGTACGAAGCTCTTCTGCAAGCTTCTTTCCGCCGCCTTTTCCGAATACATATTCCTTTTCACCGGTCGTTTTACTTTCGAAAAATGACATATTCTCTATGACACCAATGACTTCGTGTTCTGTCTTGATGGCCATGGCACCAGCTCTTGCAGCAACGAAGGCTGCAGTCGGATGCGGTGTCGTAACAATGATTTCTTTACATGAAGGGAGCATCGTATGCACGTCCAATGCAACATCGCCTGTACCCGGCGGTAAGTCAAGGACCAAATAGTCCAAATCTCCCCATTCCACTTCATTAAAGAAACTGTTAAGCATTTTACCCAGCATTGGCCCTCTCCAGATGATCGGCGCGTTATCCTCTACAAAAAAGCCCATTGAGATAACTTGAACGCCAAACCGTTCTACAGGAATGATTTTTTCCCCGCGAACAACCGGTCGTTTTGTTATCCCCATCATATCAGGTACGCTGAATCCGTAAATATCGGCATCAACCAGTCCGACCTTTTTGCCTAGACGAGCAAGTGAAGTGGCAAAATTCACTGAGATCGTAGATTTTCCCACTCCGCCTTTACCACTGGCGATCGCGATGAATTGAGTCTTACTGTTAGGTCCAAGCAAACCTTGGTCCGTCTCACCCTGGGGAATGCTTTCACGATGCTTGGCTAATTCCTCTTCTGAAAGTTCCGTGAAACGGATGCCTACCGATTCCGCTCCGTTCGTTTTCAGCAAGTCCACAACTTCGGATTGCATTTGCATTTGCTCGGCAGTCCCCGTTTTCGCAATCGCAAGTTTAACGCTTACATGATTCTTTTCAGGTTTTATTTTGATTTCTATAATTCCATTTGTCTCTTCAAGGTTTTTATGTAGAAAAGGGTCTTTAAGATCCTTTAATAAATTCAGTACTTTCTCTTCTGTTAACAAGTCGAGCACCCCTTTGAATTTTATTTTCCCATTTTTCAGTATAACATATTACCGAAAGAAAACTTATTATCTGCCTTGTATGCTGGGCCAGATTATTTCCCCATGATAAAAAGGCCTTGTACCTTACAAGACCCCGACATCACTCGTCATCCGATAGTTTTTCTTCTGTGAAGTACCGTAAAATCCCCATATAAATTGAACTGGCAATCTTTTCCTGGTATTTATCGCTGATAAGGCGTTCCCTTTCCTCAGAATTGGAAAGAAAGCCAATTTCCACAAGCGCTCCTGGTTTCTTAGCATAATTCATCAAATACACATGATTGATCGTTCTTGCATCACGCTTTGTATTTTCCAGGTTTCTGATGATTTCAGTCTGAATGAATTTAGCCACCTGTTCATTCTCCTCAAACCTGCTTGTATAAAAGGTTTGGGCACCTTTCGATGACGCCGATGGAAAAGAGTTCAGATGAATGCTTAAGAATAAGTCCGCTTCCGAATCATTGATCATTTTAACCCGATTCCGTAAGTCCTCCTGTTTTCGCTGCCGGATCCCCTTTGTATTACCCTGTGCAAGATCCTCATCCTTCTCACGGGTCATGATGACAAGTGCACCTTGTTCCTGCAAATAGTCCCTGACCTTTAATGAAACGGAAAGGGCAATTTCCTTTTCCATTATCTCTTGTACATTTGCCCCGCCGTCCATTCCCCCGTGACCTGCATCAAGAATGATGACCTTCCCTGCCAACGGAAGGTTCCAGGAGTCCCAAGAATCATCTTCTACGAATTTAAAAGTCACAATTAAAAAAAGGACAAACAACCCCATTGCGATTCCTGTATATTTCAGCTTTCTGCGCATGACCGTTCCCCTTCCATGATCTCTCTACTAAAAAGTATGGGACAAACCATGGAATTAGAACAAGGAATGGGATTTTGCCTTCTTAATGCAGTTTCATTTTATATCGTTTCTCTCCAGTCTTAAAACCGTCCAGCCACCAATCGCCTACAAATCCTTCACAACAATAAAACAATCCTTCATCGAAAGCGTTATTCGCTGTAACTTCCCGCCAATACAAAATGAAGTTAAAAAGAGTATCGACCAAAAACTTCTCTTCCTTCCAGCACCTGGACCTGACATCATCTTCCGACTCCCCATAATAGCCAAACTTACTATAGTTCGCTCCTAATAAATAAGCTTCGATGGCAACATCGAAGTAGCCTTCCTCCAAAACATCCATCAAATCCTGACCGAAGTAACGCTGAATCCTCCCCTTCATATCCTCGATAGAAAGTTCCCTGAGCAACCTGCGTTCGAACTTCAATTGCCTTTCCCTTTGCATCTCCTGTAAACCTAATATCACAGCCATAATTCACCTCCGGGGCAATTCCCCATTTCCCAAAATTATTTCCCAAGACATAATTTAGTTTTAGCGTTCTATTTTGAACCATTCATTTATTCCATTGGCAAAAAATAATGAGGATAGGTTCAACAGGTAATTCAAATGCCTTTCATATGCTATCTTCCATAAGAAGCTGAAAAGGACAGCCCAAACATTTCGGATGATATTTACTCGCAGAAAAAATTGATACTATCACCCGTAACCCGTAAATTCAGGATGCTACCCGAGGCGGACCTTGCGACTTGGGCAGCTCACTGTGCATGATCACACCTGATTATTCATGTCGTGTTCTTACTTAAATTCAAGCAAGCTTTGTGATCTATCGATAAAAAGGACATCCGTGGTAAACGGATGTCCTTTTCTAACATGATATTACATTTTATAATAGCGAATTTATTTAAATACATACCCACTTAGCAGGATGAACTGCCAGAGGTTCATAAAGCACAGTACAATATCCAGTCGCTGGTGCTACACAAAGTTGGAATGGCTTCCTATATTCGTTTCACTTTAAATCTCTCCAGCCCTTTTCTTTAATCGGCCAGCTAGAGGCACGACGATTATTCCGGCTATTACGACCTGCATTACGTTTCCGGGGATGGAGCCGAATGGCTGGATCCAGTTACCGTAAAGGATAACTTCAGTAAAATAATAGCCCACGATTTTTATGATCAATGCAACGGCAACGGCCAAAGTGTATACAAGTTCTCTTTTGCCCGGTACCTTTTCGGATATAAGGCCGGCTAGAAAGCCCATTGCTCCGACGATGACGAATGTAAATGGTGCCCATGCTGCCCAACCAGAGAATAGATCGAAGAAGGCCATACCGAAGGCGCCTGCTATCGCCCCTGTTTTTTTGCCATATACCAAGGCTGCTATAAAAAGGGGAACATTGCCCAAATGGACCAGGCCGCCGTTACCCATTATTGGGAGCTTGATGTTAATGAACATTGTCGCTACAAGGGTTAACGCAATGAATAGTGCATTGATGACCAAGGCTTTTGTTTTAGTTGTTTCAATCGGTGAGTATGTTGAATTCATATGAAGTCCTCTTTCTTTTTTTAAGTATTATCATACTCCTAAACAGAGACTTAATAAATATCGATTTTACAAATAATTCTGTATTCCACAACTAAACTCAAGTGTAAACAAATGGTACCTGCCATCCCCAACATCCAAAGCACCCTCCCCACGGCGTTAAATCGTTTTGTGGGCTGGAGGCTGGGAAGGATTTATATCATGACGCAGAAGAGTTCATGGAGCGTGATGTGGGTCATATTATACCCGGTCATTAAAAGGACTTAATGAAATTCAAATTCATTCTAACGGATTAAGAATCATTGCACTCTGTACATTAAATAAATTTGATTGGCAATATAATCCGAACTAAAATGAAGCCCCTTTCTTAACCACCATATTATAATGCCTACCAATGAGGCCGTTTTAATGTCAATATCAACATAATCAGTAGGTAAATCCTTCTTGGTATTCTTCCTTCTTATTTCTACTAATTGCTTTAATAATGAAAACAATTGTTCTTCAAACTGATTCGTTTTAAATAAAATAAGTAAATAATTTCGATGGATATATAAATAATCAAGCAATTGTGTTAGCTGTTGTTTTTCCGATAGGTCTTTAGCATGTATTAAAGCAAATATTTTCTCAGATAGCTCATTTAGAATCTCATCGGTGATTTGCGTTAATAAATCTTGAATATCCTGATAATGCAGGTAAAATGTTGTCCGATTCAGCCCTGCTTTGGCTGCGATTTCCCGTACCGTTAAATTCGAAATAATGGGGTCCTCGCATAAGAGAGCAATGACAGCGTCTTTAAACATTTCCCTTGAGCGAATTGTACGAGGATCTTCTTTTTTAGGTATAGACATTTTAATCTCCTTTATAGATTTTCTCTAACTTTCTCAACAGCATATATTTCTATGTCGATTAGTGAACATTTTCAAGAAAACTGTTCATGGTAAGTAACATATATTTTTGTTACCATCGATTTTATCGACACGGTGTTGAGAATGCAAGTCAAAAATGAAGGGGTTTACGATGGACATTACTGAAAGAAATAAAAAAATTTTATTAATTGTACTGATTGCCGGCTGTTTTTTATCAACATTAAATCAGACTTTATTAAATGTTGCATTGAGTGGATTAATGGAAGTATTTGATGTAACGGCTGCAACTGTACAATGGTTATCTACAGGGTTTATGCTAGTGAACGGTGTTTTAGTGCCAATCACTGCCTTTTTAATGCAACGGTTTACAACAAGGCAGCTTTTTATTAGCTCGATGTTCTTTTTGTTCATCGGTTCTGTACTTTGCGCATGTGCAGGGAATTTTGGCGTGCTGTTAACGGGCAGAATGATTCAAGCAATCGGTGCCGGGATTATTATACCTCTAATGATGACGGTTATTTTATATTTATATCCTAGCGAAAAGCGCGGAAGCATCATGGGGACAATCGGCTTTGCGATAATTTTTGCCCCGGCCATAGCCCCGACCTTATCTGGTTTTATCATGGAATATGTTTCATGGAGATGGCTATTCATTGGGTTAATCCCATTCTTACTAATCGTCATCGTTCTAGCGTTCAAATATTTAATGAATGTTGCAGAGACAACAAAAGCAAAATTGGATGCCACAAGTGTCATTTTATCAACGATTGGTTTCGGCTGTATATTATTTGGATTTAGTAGCGCAGGAAGCAAGGGATGGGATGATCCCGTTATCATCACTGCAATAATCGTCGGAATGATCGTGTCGACTCTATTCTGTTTACGTCAAATGAAATCGAGCGACCCACTATTAAATTTAACTGTATTCAAGTATAAAGTTTTCACGCTTACATCCTTCATCAATGTACTAATTACGATGATCATGTATGCGGATTTAATCCTTTTACCAATCTTCTTGCAAAATGGACGAGGTTTTACAGCATTTGAAGCAGGTTTACTGCTATTACCCGGAGCTGTGATTAATGCCTTCTTATCCCCTGTCACAGGTAAAATGTTTGATAAATACGGTCCTAAACCACTCTTTATTACAGGTTTGGTATTCATCATTGTTGCGATGTGGGGAGTCATAGATATAAGCGAATCAACGACGTATATCTATATCATGATTCGTACCATAATATTACGAATTGGTTTGAGCTTCATTACCATGCCATTAAATACAGCAGGGTTGAATGCTTTACCAAGAGAATTGAGTTCCCATGGTTCAGCTGTAAATAATACCATTCGCCAATTGTCAGGCGCCATCGGAACAGCAGTTATCATCACGGTATATACAACGCAGGCAACATCACATGCCTCTGAGCTATCAATGGAAAATGAAAACATTACAGCTATACGACTAGAGGCATCAGCTTCCATCCTTGGCTCAAGTGATGCCTATGTTTTCATGCTAGCCTTATCTTTTGTGGCATTAATAATTACATGCTTCATGCCGAAAAAAGCCACAATCAAAAAAAGTGAAGGTGAATCTCAAAACCAAGATTGTTAATATTTCGGTCAAAAAAAGACCCCCAACCAATATGGTTGAGAGCCTTTCGAAACGGTAATAGAATTAACGTTTTGAGAACTGAGGTGCACGACGTGCGCCTTTAAGACCGTATTTTTTACGTTCTTTCATACGTGGGTCACGAGTTAGTAAACCAGCAGTTTTAAGAGATGGACGGTATTCTGGATCAACTTGTAGCAATGCACGAGCGATACCGTGACGGATTGCTCCAGCTTGACCAGTATATCCACCACCGCTAACGTTTACTAGAACGTCGTAATTTCCAGTAGTTTCTGTTGCAACTAGTGGTTGGTTAACAACTTCACGTAATGCTGCAAAAGGAATATATTCATTGATGTCACGACCGTTAATAACGATGCGACCTTCGCCTGGTACTAAACGTACTCGAGCTACTGAGCTCTTACGGCGACCAGTACCATAATATTGAACTTGTGCCAAGATAGTAACCTCCTTAGTAATTATCCGCGTAATTCGTATACTTCTGGTTGTTGAGCAGCGTGTGGGTGCTCAGCTCCAGCGTATACGTGTAATTTTTTGTAGATTTGACGACCAAGAGAATTCTTTGGAAGCATACCTTTGATAGCAAGTTCAAGCATTCTCTCAGGGTAGTTTGTACGCATTTCAAGAGCAGTTCTAGTTTTAAGACCGCCTGGATGCATAGTGTGACGGTAATAAATTTTGTCAGTCAATTTTTTACCAGTCAAATGGATTTTTTCAACATTGATAAGAATTACATGATCACCAGTGTCAATGTTCGGTGTAAAAGTTGGTTTATGTTTACCACGTAAGATGGATGCTACTTCAGTAGAAAGGCGACCCAAAGTTTTGCCTTCAGCGTCAATCACATACCATTTACGTTCTACTTCATTAGCTTTCGCCATAAATGTCGTACGCATGGTTAACCTCCTAAAAAACTTTTTAATTTTTTATATTTATTTTCAATCACAATAAACTTCCGGGGCTTATCGTGGGATTAAAATACATACCATATTATATTAACTTCTCCCAGATTCATTGTCAAGGGAATGTTACACTAGGATAAGTTGTCTATAAAACACTCTCTGCAACTCCAGGAAAAGCTCAGTATCGCATCAAACCGCTCCATTACTGATTTCAGCCCATTACCCATTTGTAAAAAAACTGGTATCACTTTGAAAATATTTTTATTTGTAAAATACTTTCCATAAATACAAGCCTTGGGCAGGGGCTGTTTTCCCTGCAAAGCTGCGGTCCTTCTTGTCCAAAATCCCTCTCATATCATGGGGTGACATCTTGCCGCTGCCGACATCCAGGAGCGTCCCAACCAAGATACGCACCATATTATATAAAAAGCCTTCGCCAACGAAGCGGAAAACCAGGTAATCATCGCTCTCTTCAAAATCCATTTCTTTTATGGTTCGAACTTTATCGACCACTTCCGTTTTTGCCGAACAAAAACTTGTAAAGTCATGTGTCCCTATCAAATAGGAGATTGCTTCCCTCATCGCCTTCACATTTAAAGGGTATGGATAATGATAGGCGTAATTCCGCTTAAACGGATCCCGCAGGTTCGAACGGGCTACGATATAACGGTACTCTTTCCCAGTAGTATGGAACCTCGCATGAAAATCGTCAGGCACGATATCGACTTCCAGAGCGATGATATCGGTCGGAAGAAGCGCGCTGAACGCCTTTATCCAATTTTCAGTAGGGAATGTAAGGGGCGACTCAAAGTGAAGTACCTGCCCCTTTGCATGGACCCCTGAGTCTGTCCTGCCTGAAGCAGTCACTTTTATAATTGTGCCTTTATGCATTTGGGCCAAGACTGCCTCGAATTCACTTTGTATGGTGCGTTTCTCAGGCTGCACCTGATAGCCAGCAAAATCCGTGCCGTCATAAGCGATCACACATTTATATTTTGGCATAGTTCTCTTCCTTATTATGAACGTAATAAAAATAACATGACCGTTAGAACACCTATTGAGACCATCAAAAGACTATCACTCGTCTTCCAGTTCAATTGGCGATATTTCGTGCGGCCTTCCCCGCCACGGTATCCTCTTGATTCCATGGCAGTTGCCAATTCCTCGGCCCGTTTGAACGAACTGACAAATAAAGGAACCAGCAGAGGTACAATCGATTTAACCCTGTCCTTTATCGGGCCAGATGAAAAGTCAACGCCCCTTGCAGTTTGGGCCTTCATGATTTTTTCCGTTTCCTCCATTAGCGTCGGGATGAATCGAAGGGCAATGGACATCATCAATGCCAGTTCATGTACAGGCATCTTCCACTTTTTCAAAGGTCCCAACAGCTCTTCCATCCCGTCTGTAATGGATATCGGGGATGTCGTCAAAGTTAAAAGTGACGTAACAAGGATTAGTAAAGTAAATCTAATGGATATGAAAAAACCTTGAATCAAACCGCCTTCATAGATTTCAAACCAACCGTATTCAAAAAGCAATTCCCCTTCCTTCGTAAACAATATATGGAGAAGGAATGTAAATACGATCAAGAAAAAGATTGGCTTCAACCCATTATAAAGATAGCGAAGCGGTATTTTGGAAAGACTGATCATAAGGATGGTGAATACAGCAAGCAAACCGTAAGAAACGACATTATTCGCCAAAAAGACGACACAAACAAACAGGAACACGAGGAGCAGTTTAGCCCTTGGGTCCATCTTGTGCATCAATGAATTTGCAGGGACATAACGCCCGATAATCATTTTATCCAGCATCAGCGGTTCCCCCGTTTCATGGCTTTATCTATTTCTATCGCTAAATCACCGATATTAAGACATGGATGATCAAATCGAACACCAAGTTCCTTCTGGAGCTTTAGCTGAAAGCGGACCGTATCAGGAACATCCAGGCCTAGCTCCATTAATTGTTCCGGCTCTGAGAAAATTTCCTGGGGGGTTCCTTTTTTGAACACCGTACCCTTATGCATGATGATGATGTCATCCGCGTACTTGGCTGCATCCTCCATGCTATGGGTCACCAGAATCGTTGAAATGCCCCTTGCTTTATGCAGATCATAAAACATATCCATGATTTCTTTGCGTCCTCGCGGATCCAGTCCCGCTGTGGGCTCATCAAGGACCAATACTTCCGGTTCCATGGCAAGTACCCCAGCGATGGCCACCCGTCGCATTTGTCCGCCGGATAAGTCGAATGGAGACTTTTCAAGAACTTCCTCATTCAATCCGACTTGCGCGATGGCTTTCCTGGCCAGTTTCTTTGCATCGATTTCAGAAACGCCAAAATTCATAGGACCGAAACATATATCCTTTTCAACCGTTTCATCAAATAACTGATGTTCCGGAAACTGAAAAACAATTCCGACCTTTTGTCTTATTGGCCGCAAAGCCTTTTCTTTTCTTCCTGCTTCAATCGTCCGATCCCCAATGAAAACCCGACCCTTCGTCGGTTTTAAAAGAGCATTCAAATGCTGCAGTAGAGTGGATTTCCCGGACCCTGTATGCCCGATGATTGCGGTATAGGTTCCCGGCTCCATTGAAATATTGACATCATGAAGGGCTAGATGTTCAAAAGGAGTATTCACCTGATAGCGGTATTCTACATCATCGAGTGTAATTCGCATAAATCCTTCACCAACTCTTCCTCTGTCAAATGCCCATCAACTACACGAACACCATTTTTTTGTAACTCCTTGGTTAGTTTCACTGAAAAGGGAATATCCAGACCAAGAGCAATCAATTCTTCCTCTAACTCAAAAATATCCTGAGGCGAACCTTCACGATATAACCGACCTTGGTTCATGACTATCATTCGATCAGCTTTCGCAGCTTCCTCAAGATCATGGGTGATTGATATGACAGTGATCTCGTTTTCCTGTTTTAATTCCCTAACTGTTTCAAGCACTTCTTCACGGCCTCTTGGGTCAAGCATGGAGGTTGCTTCATCTAAGATGATTATGTCTGGCTGCAAGGCTATTACACCTGCAATGGCCACTCTTTGCTTTTGACCGCCGGATAGATGGTGCGGCTCTTGATTAAGAAAGGCATTCATCTTAACCTTATTTAACGCACCATGAACACGCTCCACCATAACCTGCTGAGAAACACCGGCGTTTTCTAAACCAAAAGCCACATCATCCTGAACTGTAGTGCCTACAAATTGATTATCTGGGTTTTGAAAAACCATGCCAATTTTCTGGCGTACATCCCAAACGGATTCTTCTGTCAAAAGTTGATCATTAATCGTAATGGTACCTGAGTTAGCGAACTGAAGGCCATTCAATAACTTCGCTAATGTCGACTTGCCAGAACCATTATGTCCGACAATCGCTAGCCACTCCCCTTGATGAATATCAAAAGAAACATCATCCAAGGCGTTTCGAGACTGACCCTCATATTTAAAAACAATATTATTTAAAGAAACCAGCTTCTTCACCATGTGGCCCTCCTCATCCTCGACTGCACTCGCCTAAACTAAGCTCTGCTCACTCAATATAAATATAGTAGTTTTTCCTTCTGAAAATATAAAAAAACGCTGCACCCCTTCCACCGAAAGAATTTTCGGTAAATTAAGAGCAGCTAACAGCGGGCCTGTTACGAAAAACAGGTTATCTTATAATCGCTTATCAAAAGCGGGAAGGGATGCTTGAGCTAGACGTGAAGGCTCCCTGCTGATACAGGTTCCGCCAGCCATCGTAACACTCAATGCGAATTTCTAAAATACAGAATTTCTATTTAAAAAAAGAAAAAGGGCATAGAACAAGTGAGTATATTCATTTGTCCCGCCCTTTTTCATCGTTGTTATTAAACTAATTCAATAACCACGACTGGTGCACCGTCACCGCGGCGTGGACCAACTTTCATGATACGAGTGTATCCACCTTGACGTTCTTCATAACGTGGAGCCACGTCACTGAATAGTTTTTGAAGGGCATCTGTGCCATTCTCAGCGTCAGCGATTTCGTTACGGATGAAAGATGCAGCTTGACGGCGTGCATGCAAGTCACCACGTTTACCAAGAGTGATCATTTTATCTACTACAGAACGTAATTCTTTTGCACGTGCTTCAGTAGTTTCAATGCGCTCATGGATAATAAGATCCGTAGCTAAATCACGAAGTAATGCTTTACGTTGTGCGCTAGTGCGTCCTAACTTTCTGTAACCCATTAGAGATTCCCTCCTTTGTTGAAGTTCTATATTGTGTGTCAATAACAAGGCTCACAACATAATGGATTGATTCCGCCATGTTATCAGTCGTCTTTACGAAGACCTAAGCCTAATTCTTCTAGTTTCGCTTTCACTTCTTCAAGTGATTTACGACCTAGATTACGTACTTTCATCATATCTTCTTCCGTTTTATGAGCTAGCTCTTGAACGGTATTGATTCCAGCACGTTTCAAGCAGTTGTAAGAACGAACAGAAAGGTCTAATTCTTCGATCGTCATCTCAAGAACTTTTTCTTTTTGATCTTCTTCTTTTTCAACCATGATTTCAGCATTTTGAGCTTCATCGGTTAAACCAACAAAGATATTTAAATGCTCTGTTAAAATCTTAGCTCCAAGTGCTACCGCTTCTTGCGGACCAGTACTGCCATCAGTCCAAACATCAAACGTTAACTTGTCAAAGTTAGACAACTGTCCAACACGTGTATTTTCAACTTGGAAAGATACGCGTGAAACCGGAGTGTAAAGAGCATCGATTGGAATTACACCAATTGGCTGGTCTTCTCTCTTGTTTTGAACAGCAGGAGTGTAGCCGCGGCCGCGACGTGCAGATAAACGCATACGCATATGACCGTTTTTACCAATTGTAGCAATATATAAATCCGGATTAAGAATTTCTACATCACTATCATGAGTGATATCAGCAGCCGTGATGACTCCGTCACCCTGAACGTCAATTTCCAGCGTCTTCTCTTCATCAGAGTAAATCTTAAGAGCTAGTTTTTTCACATTAAGAATGATAGATGTTACATCTTCCACGACGCCTTCAATTGTTGAGAACTCATGTAGCACTCCATCAATTTGTATAGCTGTGACAGCAGCACCTGGGAGTGAGGATAAAAGAATACGACGTAAGGAGTTACCCAATGTAGTACCATACCCACGCTCTAGTGGCTCTACGACGAATTTACCGTACTTGGTATCGTCGTTGATTTCAACCGTTTCGATTTTTGGTTTTTCTATTTCGATCATCAATAAACCCTCCTTCAAAACGTCAAAACCCCGGCAAGTAAACAAAGTCACTTAAACCGAAATTCCCCATGTATACGTTCCCGCTGTGCGCAACAACTGAAAATTAATCCTCTGTAAGAACGCAAACTCAGTATTATATCCCATTATTGACAGGAATACAAAATCTATACAGAAAAATTAAACACGGCGACGTTTTGGTGGACGGCATCCGTTATGTGGAACTGGAGTTACATCTTTAATTGCAGTTACTTCTAGGCCAGCAGCTTGAAGTGCACGAATGGCAGCCTCACGTCCAGCACCAGGTCCTTTAACTGTAACTTCAAGAGTTTTCATACCATGTTCAATTGATGTTTTAGCAGCTGTTTCAGCAGCCATTTGTGCAGCAAATGGAGTGGATTTACGAGATCCACGGAATCCTAGAGCTCCAGCACTTGACCAAGAAATAGCATTACCATGAGAGTCAGTGATCGTAACGATAGTGTTATTGAATGTTGAACGAATATGTGCAATACCAGTTTCTATATTCTTTTTCACACGACGTTTACGTGTATTAGTTTTACGTGCCATGAAAAGTAACCTCCTTTACTAATTATTTTTTCTTGTTAGCTACAGTACGACGAGGTCCTTTACGCGTACGAGCATTGTTTTTTGTATTTTGACCGCGAACAGGAAGACCACGACGGTGACGTAAACCACGGTAAGAACCGATTTCCATTAAACGTTTGATGTTTAGGGAGATTTCACGACGAAGGTCGCCTTCTACTTTAAGCTTGTCAATGATATCACGAATTTTGTTCAATTCGTCTTCCGTTAAGTCACGAACGCGAGTTTCTTCAGAAACGCCTGCTTCTGCAAGAATCTTGATCGCTGTTTGTTTTCCAATACCATATATATATGTTAATGAGATAACAATACGTTTGTCACGGGGAATATCTACTCCAGCAATACGTGCCATGCTTGAGTGCACCTCCTTCTATTTAGCCTTGTTTTTGTTTATGTTTAGGGTTTTCGCAAATAACCATTACTTTACCTTTTCTGCGGATAACTTTACACTTTTCGCAGATTGGTTTGACTGATGGTCTGACTTTCATTGCTATCTAACCTCCTTATACAGATCGGAGCGTAACCGGATTATTTGAACCGGTATGTGATTCTGCCGCGAGTTAGATCATACGGGGAAAGCTCAACCGTAACTTTATCTCCAGGCAAAATGCGAATAAAGTGCATACGAATTTTACCGGATACATGAGCTAAAACAGTATGACCATTTTCTAATTCTACCTTAAACATTGCATTTGGCAAAGTCTCTTGTACTGTGCCTTCTACTTCAATTACATCATCTTTCGCCATTAAAGTGATTCTCCCTTCTCTATGCGTGAACCTATTAAAGGTGCACATCTTTCCGTCAACATTACTACAGTCCAATTATCCTCAAAAGTCTTACAATTCTGCATCAAGTATTCACCATTTTGTAGAACCAGGCTTTAACTGAGGACCTTTATCAGTTGGACCGAAATGAGGATTTTATGGGTCCTCATGTAAGTCTTGACCGATTCCGTGACCGACATACTCTCGAAATAGAGAAGCAATTAGTCTCGACATAGGTTTGAATAGCATGGGAGATGTTTGAAAGGCGCACGCCTGACATAGCTTCTTTCAACCCTCTATATCACGACTCTTTAGGAATCCCAATAGAGTCACTGCATTTCTTCATCAATTTTGCCGACCGGATATGTCCATGAAGATCACTTAGAAAGTAATCGCCCAATTCAGGGAATACCAAGTACAAGAACCTGATTAATAAATGTGCGAATGCTCTCGCGAAATCCATTATACCCTTTGTATTATAGGAATGCACCAAGTTTAACTAGTAAGTTATAAAAATGGTATGAATTTCATAAATCAATACATATGATTAATTTTGTAAAGCACCAAGCAACACATCGATATCTTCAAATACCTTATTAATATCTTGCTGTCCGTTAATGTTGACCAAGTAACCTTTGTCTCCGTAGAAATCAAGAAGTGGCTTGGTTTGTTTCAAATTCACATCTAAGCGATTTTGAACCGTTTCAGCATTATCGTCGGCACGTTGATATAATTCTCCGCCGCAGCGGTCGCATACATCATCTTTAGCAGGAGGATTGAATACAAGATGGTATGTCGCACCACATGATTTGCAAATACGACGTCCTGTCAATCTTTCCATTAAGATGCTTTTATCAACATCGATATTAATGACAAAATTCATATTGCGATCTAAATCAGTTAGAATGCTTTCAAGTGCCTCTGCCTGTGCCACAGTACGTGGAAATCCATCAAGCAAAAATCCTCTTAGGCAGTCTTCCTTGCTTAAACGCTCACGTACGATGCCAATGGTAACTTCATCAGGTACCAATTCGCCTTTGTCCATGAATGATTTCGCCTTTAGACCTAGGTCTGTTCCATCTTTGATAGCTGTTCGGAACATATCTCCAGTAGAGATATGAGGGATATTATATTTTTCTACGATTTGTTCAGCTTGAGTGCCTTTACCAGCACCCGGCAGACCCATTAACACTAGATTCAATTTTCTTCCCCCTCAAACTCTATAATGGGTAAAGGGAACAAGCCGTTCCCAAAACTCATTACTTTATAAAGCCTTTATAGTGTCTCTTCACAAGTTGTGATTCCAGCTGCTTCATCGTATCAAGGGCAACCCCGACTACGATCAGCAAACTGGTACCACCAATCTGTGCAGATTGAGGTAGATCAGCAAGCTTAATGAAAAATACCGGTAAAACGGCAATGATGGCCAAGAATATCGAGCCTACAAACGTCAAACGGTATAAAACACGTGTTAAATATTCTTGTGTACTCTTACCTGGACGAATCCCCGGCACATAGCCACCTTGCTTTTTCAAATTCTCAGCCATTTGTTCAGGATTAACCTGAATGAAAGCATAAAAATACGCAAAAGCAATGATAAGAGCAACATATATGATCATACCAATTGGTTTGGTGTAATCAAGATTTGTTGATATCCAGCTAGTCACGCTGTTCTTTCCAAAGAAAGAAGCGATTGTAGTGGGAGTAATAATAAATGCCATTGCAAAGATTACCGGAATAACCCCCGCAGCATTTACTTTCAATGGTAAATGAGTAGACTGGCCACCCATTTGCGTACGACCTACCGCAGCACGTTTCGCATACTGAATAGGAATTTTACGTAATGCCTGCTGAATGAAGATAACAGCAACCACGATTGCTAATACTGCTAAAACTATGAGGATAATCGTTATGATTCGTAAGAATAATTGATCACCGGCATTTTCAAATTGCTGTGCGTAAATCTGATTTGCCGTAGTAGGCAAACTAGCTACGATACCAGCAAAGATAATGATGGAAATCCCATTACCCACACCCTTAGCAGTGATCAGCTCCCCTAACCACAAAAGAAAAGCTGTTCCTGCCGTTAAGACAGTCGCAATAAGCAAGTATGTTGCAATTCCAGGATTTTCAATCAACTGTCCACCTGACATATTATTGAACCCATAGGACATTCCAACTGCTTGGATAAATCCTAGGATAATAGTGAAGTAACGAGTGAATTGCGCTAATTTACGGCGCCCTGCTTCCCCTTGTTTAGACCATTCAGTGAACTTAGGAACAACATCCATCTGTAGCAGCTGAACGATGATGGATGCCGTGATGTACGGCATGATACCCATCGCTAAAATGGAAAAATTTTGCAGTGCCCCGCCGCCAAAGGTATTTAAAAGCCCGATGACGCTCAGCTGGTCCTGTTCAGCGAGAAAATCGGCATTCACATGCGGTACAGGTATAAATGTACCGATGCGATAGACGATTAACATTAGAAGGGTAAAAATAATCTTATTCCTTATTTCACCCACGCGCATAAAATTGGAGATCGTGCGAAACATTAGATCACCTCTGTATTACCGCCAGCAGCTTCGATAGCTTCTTTAGCAGTAGACGAGAATTTGTGAGCTTTAACAGTAAGCTTTTTCTCAATGCTTCCTTTGGCAAGAATCTTGATTCCTGCTTTTTCTTTACTTACAACGCCAGTCTCAAGTAGAAGAGCTGGTGTTACTTCAGTACCGTCTTCGAAAAGATTTAACGTATCAAGGTTCACGATAGCATAGTCTTTACGGTTGATGTTGGTAAATCCACGTTTAGGTAAACGTCTGAATAGTGGAGTTTGACCCCCTTCAAATCCAAGACGCACACCGCCGCCGGAGCGAGCGTTTTGTCCTTTGTGTCCTTTACCTGCTGTTTTACCGTTACCAGATCCAATACCGCGACCTTTACGTTTACGTTCTTTACGAGAACCTTCTGCAGCTTTTAACTCATGAAGTTTCATGTTGGCACCTCCTTGTTAAGTTAAAAATTATTTTATTGTTCTTTTACAGTAACAAGATGAGCAACTTTGGTAATCATACCGCGAATCGCAGGGTTATCTTCTTGAACAACCGTTTGATGCATTTTGCGTAAACCCAAAGTGTTAACTGTAACACGTTGATCTTCAGGACGACCAATCAAGCTGCGAGTGAGGGTGATTTCTAATTTATTAGCCATAATTCGATTTCCCTCCTTATCCTAACAGTTCTTGTACTGATTTTCCACGTAACTTAGCTACGTCTTCAGCACGTTTCAATTGCTTCAATCCTTCAATTGTTGCGCGAACCATATTAATAGGTGTATTAGTACCTAGTGATTTAGACAAGATATCGCTAACTCCGCCTAATTCAAGTACCGCACGAACAGGACCACCAGCAATTACTCCTGTACCTTCAGAAGCTGGTTTCAAAAGAATGTGACCTGCGCCATAGCGACCGTTCACAAGGTGAGGAATAGTAGTACCAACCATTGGTACAGTAATTAGATTTTTCTTAGCATCCTCAATAGCTTTACGGATAGCATCCGGAACTTCTTGAGCTTTACCAGTACCAAATCCAACATGACCATTTTTATCACCAACAACAACTAGTGCAGTGAAACGGAAACGACGTCCGCCTTTAACAACTTTAGCTACACGATTTACTGTAACTACGCGTTCTTCAAGTTCTAATTTATTAGGATCAATGCTACGCATCTGTTATGTCCCTCCTTATCCATTAAAATTCTAAGCCGTTTTCACGAGCAGCGTCAGCCAATGCTTTAACACGACCATGGAAGAGGTAACCACCGCGGTCAAAAACCACAGCTTTGAAACCTTTTTCAACAGCACGTTTCGCAATAAGTTCGCCAACTTTTTGAGCTGCTTCAGCATTGCTACCTGCTTCGATACCGATCTCTTTATCAAGAGTTGAAGCACTTGCCAATGTTACGCCTTTTGCATCGTCAATTAATTGTGCGTAAATGTGTTTGTTTGAACGAAACACATTTAAACGAGGACGAGCTTCTGTTCCAGAAAGCTTAGCACGTACACGCGCATGTCTTTTCTGACGAGTAGCATTTTTATCAAGCTTCGTAATCATTTACGTCACTCCTTTCGTTTACTTATGCGGCATTACTTACCTGTTTTACCTTCTTTACGACGAACGAATTCGCCTTCGTAACGGATACCTTTACCTTTATACGGTTCAGGCGGGCGAACATCACGGATATTAGCTGCTAGAGCTCCTACACGTTCTTTGCTTGCACCTTTTACGATTACTTTTGTATTAGAAGGAACTTCGACTTCAACGCCAGCTTCTGGCTCTATTTCTACAGGGTGGGAATATCCTACGTTAAGGATAAGCTTGTTACCTTGCTTTTGTGCACGGTACCCAACCCCAATAAGTTCAAGTGATTTTACGAAACCTGTTGATACACCTTCAATCATGTTAGAGATAAGCGCGCGAGTAGTACCGTGTAAAGAACGGTGAGTCTTCTCGTCAGACGGGCGTGTTACAGTTAACACGTTCTCTTCAACAACGATTGAAAGGTCAGGACTGAATGATCTAGATAATTCACCTTTAGGTCCTTTAACAGTTACTTCACTTCCAGTAACAGTAACTGTTACGCCTGCAGGGATTTCAATAGGTTTTTTACCTATACGAGACATAATGTGCACCTCCATTCTTGTGAAAATGTATTACCAAACGTATGCTAAAACTTCTCCGCCAACTTGTTTAGAGCGAGCTTCTTTGTCTGTTAAAACTCCGTGAGAAGTAGAAACAATTGCGATACCTAAACCGTTAAGAACGCGTGGTACCTCTCCAGTTTTTGCATATACACGCAAACCAGGTTTGCTGATACGTTTTAGACCAGTGATAACACGTTCGTTGTTTGCACCGTATTTTAAGAAGATACGGATGATACCTTGTTTGTTGTCTTCGATTAATTCAAAGTCACGTACGAAGCCTTCACTTTTTAAGATCTCAGCAATTTCCTTTTTGATCTTTGAAGCAGGAACTTCCAGTTTTTCGTGACGAACCATATTCGCATTACGGATGCGAGTAAGCATATCTGCAATAGGATCTGTCATGACCATTATATTTTACCTCCTTCCCAAACTCGGGTTTTACCAGCTAGCTTTTTTAACGCCAGGAATTTGTCCTTTATATGCAAGTTCGCGGAAACAAATACGACAAAGTTTAAATTTACGTAATACAGAATGTGGACGTCCGCAACGTTCGCAACGTGTATATTCTTGTACTTTAAACTTCTGTTCGCGTTTTTGCTTTACGATCATAGACTTTTTAGCCACGATTTCGCCTCCCTTTATTTAGAGATTACTTTTGGAACGGCATTCCAACTTGAGTAAGTAGTTCACGAGCTTCTTCGTCAGTGTTGGCAGTCGTTACGATAACGATGTCCATACCACGAACTTTGCTCACTTTATCGTAATCAATCTCAGGGAAGATAAGTTGTTCTTTAACGCCTAATGTATAGTTTCCACGTCCGTCAAAGGATTTCTTTGAAACGCCGCGGAAATCACGTACACGCGGTAAAGATACAGATACTAGCTTATCAAGGAATTGATACATACGCTCACCACGTAATGTAACTTTCGCTCCGATAGGCATACCTTCACGCAAACGGAAGCCTGCGATTGATTTTTTTGCTTTTGTTATAACTGGTTTTTGACCAGTGATCAATGTAAGTTCTTCAACAGCTGTATCTAAAGCTTTCGAGTTAGAAACTGCGTCACCCACACCCATGTTAATAACGATTTTCTCAATGTTTGGTACTTGCATTACTGATTGATAGTTGAATTTACCCATCAATGACGGTGTAATTTCACTTTTGAATTTTTCTTTAAGGCGGCTCATTGCTTAGTGTACCTCCCTTCATTTATGACTTATTTATCTAAAGATTCACCTGATATTTTAGCTACGCGTACTTTTTTACCATTTTCGATCTTATATCCAACACGAGTCGGTTTACCTGATTTAGGATCAAGTGGCATTACATTGGATACGTGAATAGCAGCTTCTTTACTGATAATTCCACCTTGTGGATTAAGTTGAGATGGCTTTGAATGCTTTTTCACGATGTTAATTCCTTCAACAAGTACACGATTTTGTTTCGGATATGCAGAAAGAATTGTTCCTTGTTTGCCTTTGTCCTTACCAGAGATGACTACGACTTTGTCACCTTTTTTAACATGCATTAGCTTGGCACCTCCTTGAAAGGCTTTATACAAATTTTACATATTATAGAACTTCTGGAGCAAGAGAAACGATCTTCATGAAACTATTGTCACGTAATTCACGAGCAACAGGTCCAAAAATACGTGTTCCACGTGGGCTCTTATCGTCACGGATAATTACACATGCGTTTTCATCGAAACGAATGTAAGAACCGTCAGGACGACGCATACCACGTTTTGTACGGACAACAACAGCCTTAACGACTTCACCTTTTTTAACAACGCCTCCTGGTGTTGCCTGTTTAACTGTACAAACGATGATATCACCGATGTTTGCAGTCTTACGGCCTGAACCACCTAGGACTTTAATTGTTAGCACTTCACGAGCACCTGAATTGTCAGCGACTTTTAAACGAGATTCTTGTTGAATCATGTACGGTACCTCCCTTCGGAATTAGCTTAATCCGAACTAGATTAAATGATTACTGCTTTTTCTACTACTTCTACAAGACGGAAGCGTTTTGTAGCTGAAAGTGGACGAGTTTCCATGATACGTACTACGTCGCCTGCTTTAGCTTCGTTTAGCTCGTCATGAGCTTTAAACTTTTTAGAATATTTCACGCGTTTACCGTATAAAGAATGCTTTTTATAGGTCTCTACAACAACTGTAACTGTTTTATCCATTTTGTCGGATACTACGCGTCCAGTGTAGATTTTGCGTTGGTTGCGTTCGCTCATTCTGCAAACCTCCATTCATTATCGATTAGTGACACCGATTTCTCTTTGACGAACAACTGTTTTCATACGAGCAATCGATTTGCGAACTTCACGGATGCGAGCTGTATTTTCAAGTTGTCCAGTAGCTAACTGGAAACGAAGATTAAATAGTTCTTCTTTAAGAGATTTTAGTTTTTGTTCAATTTCAGCAGTGGTTAGATCTTTGATTTCATTAGCTTTCATTTGTTTCACCACCAATTTCCTCTCTTTTTACAAACTTGCATTTGATTGGAAGTTTGTGTGCTGCAAGGCGCAATGCTTCTCTTGCCACCTCTTCAGATACACCAGAGATTTCAAACATAACTTTGCCCGGTTTAACAACTGCTACCCATCCTTCAGGAGCACCTTTACCGGAACCCATCCGTACTTCAAGCGGCTTAGCTGTGTAAGGTTTGCTTGGGAAGATTTTGATCCAAACTTTCCCTCCACGTTTCATATAACGAGTCATCGCAATACGAGCTGCTTCGATTTGACGGTTCGTGATCCAGGAAGCTTCTTGAGCTTGAAGTCCAAATTCTCCGAAGTGAACTTCAGTGCCGCCCTTAGCCATCCCTCTCATCTTACCGCGGTGTTCACGACGGTATTTTACGCGTTTTGGCAATAACATATTATTTTCCTCCTTCCTCAGATTTCTTCTTAGTAGGAAGAACTTCTCCACGGTAGATCCAAACTTTCACGCCTAGCTTACCGTAAGTAGTATCTGCTTCAGCATGAGCATAGTCTATGTCTGCACGAAGTGTGTGAAGTGGAACTGTTCCTTCGCTGTAATGTTCAGCACGAGCAATATCAGCACCGCCAAGACGACCAGAAACTTGAGTTTTGATTCCTTTTGCTCCAGAACGCATAGTACGTTGGATAGCTTGCTTTTGAGCACGACGGAATGAAACACGGTTTTCTAATTGACGAGCGATGTTTTCTGCAACCAATTTTGCGTCAAGATCTGCTCTTTTAATTTCGATGATATTGATATGAACTCTTTTGCCAGTCAACTGGTTCAAAGCTTTACGAAGTGCTTCGACCTCAGTACCGCCTTTACCGATAACCATTCCTGGTTTAGCAGTGTGGACAGATACATTGATACGGTTAGCTGCACGCTCGATTTCAACTTTTGAAACAGAAGCATCATTTAGACGTTTCGCGATATATTCACGAACTTTGATGTCTTCATGCAAAAGAACTGCGTAGTCTTTATCAGCGTACCATTTGGATTCCCAGTCACGGATTATCCCGATACGCATACCGATTGGATTTACCTTTTGACCCACAGATTACCCCTCCTTCTTTTCTGATACAACGATTGTAATATGACTAGTACGTTTGTTAATTGCACTCGCACGACCTTGAGCGCGAGGACGGAAACGTTTTAATGTTGGTCCTTCATTAACGTATGCTTCTGAAACGACTAGGTTATTAATATCCATTTCGTAGTTATGTTCTGCATTTGCGATAGCAGATTTCAGAATTTTTTCTACGACTGGAGAAGCAGATTTTGGTGTTAAGCGAAGAATCGCTACTGCTTCACCTACTTGTTTTCCTCGAATTAAATCTGCGACTAAACGCACTTTACGAGGAGCAATACGAACTGTTTTAGCGACAGCTTTAGCTTGCATGAGATGCCCTCCTCTCATTAACGTCTTGTTTTCTTGTCATCACTTGCGTGACCTTTATAAGTGCGTGTAGGCGCGAATTCGCCTAGTTTGTGACCTACCATATCTTCTGTTACATAAACCGGCACGTGCTTACGACCGTCATAAACGGCGATTGTGTGTCCGATGAATTGCGGGAAGATTGTTGAGCGACGAGACCAAGTTTTTACTACCTGTTTCTTGTCAGCTTCATTTAATTTTTCAACTTTTACCAATAAATGATCATCAACAAAAGGCCCTTTTTTTAAGCTACGACCCATGCGAGTACCTCCCTTCGTGACTGTTCTACGGTTCTATTTATGAACCGTAGCTCAATCCCGTTATTTTTTACGACGACGTACGATAAATTTATCGGATTTATTTTTCTTCTTACGAGTTTTGAATCCAAGAGTAGGTTTACCCCATGGAGACATTGGTGATTTACGTCCGATTGGCGCTTTACCTTCACCACCACCGTGTGGGTGATCATTCGGGTTCATTACAGATCCACGAACTGTTGGGCGTTTACCTAACCAACGGTTACGGCCAGCTTTACCAATGTTGATAAGTTCATGTTGTTCATTACCGACTTGACCGATTGAAGCACGGCAAGTAGCAAGAATCATACGAACCTCACCTGAGTTTAAACGTACAAGTACATAACGGCCTTCTTTACCAAGTACTTGAGCAGATGTACCTGCTGAACGGACTAATTGTCCACCTTTTCCTGGTTTAAGCTCGATGTTATGAATTACTGTACCAACTGGGATGTTAATTAGAGGTAGTGCGTTACCCACTTTGATGTCAGCTTCTGGACCTGACATAACTTCCAAACCTACTTCTAGGTTTTTCGGAGCTAGGATATAACGTTTTTCTCCATCAACGTAATTAATTAATGCAATGTTTGCAGAACGATTTGGATCGTACTCAATAGTAGCAACGCGTCCTGGTATACCATCTTTATTCCGTTTGAAATCGATGATACGGTATTGACGCTTGTGGCCGCCACCTTGATGACGAACTGTTAACTTACCTTGGTTATTACGGCCGCCTTTGCTGTGTAAAGGAGCAAGTAATGATTTTTCCGGTTTGTCTGTAGTGATCTCAGCAAAATCGGAAGTTGTCATATTACGTCGACCGTTAGAGGTAGGTTTATACTTCTTAATCGCCATTTGTATTTCCCTCCTTCTCTAATGAATTAAGCCTCGAATAGCTCGATTTCTTTGCTGTCAGCAGTTAATTTAACAATAGCTTTACGGCGCTTGTTAGTATAGCCTGCATGTTTGCCCATGCGTTTGAATTTACCTTTGTAGTTCATGATGTTTACTTTCTCAACTTTAACGCCGAAAATTTCTTGAACAGCATCTTTAACTTGAGTTTTATTAGCTCTAACATCAACTTCAAAAGTATATTTCTTTTCAGCCATTATGTCTGAAGAGCGTTCAGTGATTACGGGGCGCTTAATGATATCGCGTGCATCCATTATGCAAGCACCTCCTCTACTTTTTCGACAGCTGATTTAGTCAAGATCAATTTGTTGTGTGAAACAACATCAAGAACATTAAGACCATCAGCTTCAACTACAGTAACACCAGGGATGTTACGTGCAGAAAGAGCAACTTTCTCATCTAAACCGTCAGTAACCACTAACGTTTTAGTATCTACAGAAAGGTTTTTAAGTACCGCTACAAACTCTTTTGTTTTTGGAGCTTCGAAAGACAAGCTTTCAAGTACCAAAATGTTCTCTTCCAATGCCTTTGCAGACAATGCAGATTTAATAGCTAAACGACGTACCTTTTTAGGTAGCTTGTAAGCGTAAGATCTTGGAGTTGGTCCAAAAACAACGCCACCGCCACGCCATTGTGGAGAACGGATAGAACCTTGACGCGCACGTCCAGTTCCTTTTTGTTTCCAAGGTTTACGTCCACCGCCTGCAACTTCAGAACGGTTTTTAACTTTATGAGTTCCTTGACGTAAGGAAGCTCGTTGCATGATGATTGCTTCAAATAATACGTGATTATTAGGTTCGATACCAAAGATGGATTCATTTAGTTCGATGTCGCCAACTTGTGAACCTGTTTGGTTGAACAATGTAACTTTTGGCATTCTATTGCTCCTCCTTTCTCAGAAATTACTTTGCTTTAACAGCAGATTTAACTTTGATCAATGCTTTTCTAGCACCAGGTACATTACCTTTGATCAATAGTAGGTTACGTTCAACATCAACTTTAACGATAGCTAAGTTTTGAACAGTGATTTGATCTCCACCCATACGTCCTGGTAAAAGTTTACCTTTGAATACGCGGTTAGGAGCTACAGGACCCATTGAACCTGGGCGACGGTGGTAACGAGAACCATGAGACATAGGTCCGCGAGATTGTCCATGACGCTTGATAGAGCCTTGGAAACCTTTACCTTTTGAAATTCCTGATACATCTACTAAATCGCCTTCAGCGAAAATACTAACATTGACTTCTTGACCGATCTCATATTCAGTAAGATCCGTTCCGCGGAATTCGCGAATGAAGCGCTTAGGAGTAGTATTTGCTTTTTCAACATGGCCCTTTTCAGGTTTGTTAGAAAGCTTTTCACGTTTGTTTTCAAAACCAACTTGAACTGCTTCATAGCCATCAGTTTCAACAGTTTTCTTTTGAAGAACCACGTTATTAGCAGCTTCGATAACTGTTACCGGAATAAGTTCACCGTTTTCAGCAAAAACTTGAGTCATACCGATTTTTCTTCCTAAGATTCCTTTGGTCATAAGTCACACCTCCTAGAGTAATTGTTCATATTTATATGAATTATAATTTGATTTCAATGTCAACGCCTGATGGTAAATCTAAACGCATCAATGAGTCAACTGTTTGTGGAGTTGGGTTAACGATGTCGATTAGACGTTTATGCGTACGCATTTCGAATTGTTCACGAGAATCTTTGTATTTATGAACCGCACGTAGGATCGTGTATACCGATCTTTCAGTAGGTAATGGAATCGGACCAGATACAGCCGCACCAGAACGTTTTGCAGTTTCAACAATTTTCTCAGCAGATTGATCAAGGATTCTGTGATCATATGCTTTTAAACGGATACGAATTTTTTGTTTTGCCATAATTTTCCCTCCTTTTCGCCTATTTTAAAATAGACCTTCTCAATGGAAATTTCCCACACACTCGCCATGGCAAAGCGGCCGGGTGTGTCAGCAACCTTCCATATCATCGCAGTCAAAGACCAACATTGTCTATTATACATATAACACAAGTGAAATGCAAGTCAAACTTATATTTTTCTTGTGCAACACACTTTTATTATTATACATACTATCACAAGTATTTACAAGTACATTCTACGAGGTCTTTCGTATCCATTTTCTTCATTTGTAATTATCAAGAAACCCATTAAGTAAACTCCAGTTATTATAGAAGAAAGTATGAATATTCTTTACAAATAAAAAAGAAGCAGATGGCGTCCCATCTGCTTCTTCCGGAAGGCGTCCCTTCCAATATTGTTTTATCAATCAATTATTCTTGGATTGTAGCAACTACGCCAGCGCCTACAGTACGTCCACCCTCACGGATAGAGAATTTAGTACCTTCTTCGATAGCGATTGGAGCGATAAGTTCTACAGTCATTTCGATGTTATCTCCAGGCATAACCATTTCTACGCCTTCAGGAAGGTTACAAATACCAGTTACGTCAGTTGTACGGAAGTAGAACTGAGGACGGTAGTTTGTAAAGAATGGAGTGTGACGTCCACCTTCTTCTTTAGAAAGAACATAAACTTCAGCTTTGAACTTAGTGTGTGGAGTGATAGTGCTTGGTTTAGCAAGAACTTGTCCACGTTGGATATCTTCACGGGATACACCACGAAGAAGTGCACCGATGTTGTCACCAGCTTCAGCATAGTCAAGAAGTTTACGGAACATTTCAACACCAGTTACAGTTGTTGGTTTAGACTCTTCGTTGAAACCGATGATGTCAACAACGTCACCGACTTTAACTTGTCCACGCTCAACACGACCAGTTGCAACTGTTCCACGACCAGTGATTGAGAATACATCCTCAACTGGCATCATGAATGGCTTGTCAGTGTCACGAGTTGGTTCTGGGATGTACTCGTCAACAGCTGTCATTAATTCATGAATTTTTTCTTCCCAAGCAGCGTCTCCTTGAAGAGCTTTTAGGGCAGATCCTTTGATAACTGGAATGTCATCGCCAGGGAATTCATATTCAGATAGTAGATCACGGATTTCCATTTCTACTAATTCAAGAAGTTCTTCGTCATCTACCATGTCGCATTTGTTCATGAATACTACTAGGTATGGTACACCTACTTGACGAGAAAGAAGGATGTGCTCACGAGTTTGTGGCATTGGGCCATCAGCAGCAGATACTACTAGGATTCCGCCGTCCATTTGTGCAGCACCTGTGATCATGTTTTTAACATAGTCAGCATGTCCTGGGCAGTCAACGTGTGCATAGTGACGAGTAGCTGTTTCGTACTCAACGTGTGCAGTAGAGATTGTGATACCACGTTCTCTTTCTTCTGGAGCACCATCGATTTGGTCATAAGCGCGAGCTTCAGCTCCACCAGATTTAGCAAGTACAGTTGTGATTGCAGCAGTTAGAGTTGTTTTACCATGGTCAACGTGACCAATTGTTCCAACGTTAACGTGCGGTTTTGAACGATCAAATTTAGCTTTTCCCATTAGGAATTCCTCCTTAAAATTATAAATAAAAAATTAAGTATATAGGGGCTGTGAAAGAAGACTAATTCTTCCATCACAGCTTACATAAGATAGTTATACTTTAATAAGAGATGAAAATCAATTATTCACCTTTATTTTTTTTGATGATTTCTTCAGAAATGCTCTTAGGTACTTCTTCATAATGATCGAAGTGCATAGAGAATGTTCCGCGTCCTTGAGTGTTAGAACGTAAAGATGTAGCATATCCGAACATTTCAGATAGTGGAACCATCGCTTTAACCATTTGCGTGTTACCGCGAGCTTCCATACCTTCTACACGACCACGACGAGATGTGATATCTCCCATGATGTCGCCTAGGTAATCTTCTGGAATAACTACTTCCACTTTCATGATCGGTTCAAGGATGACAGGACTACATTTAGATGCTGCATTTTTAAGTGCCATAGATGCAGCGATTTTAAATGCCATTTCGTTGGAGTCAACGTCATGGTAAGATCCGTCGAATAATTTAGCTTTGATGTCGACTAGTGGGTAACCAGCAAGTACACCACGGTCAAGTGAATCAACTAATCCAGCTTGTACAGCAGGGATATATTCACGTGGTACTACACCACCGACGATAGCATTTTCAAATTCGAATCCTTTACCTTCTTCGTTAGGACCAAATTCGATCCATACGTGTCCGAATTGTCCACGACCACCAGATTGGCGAACGAATTTACCTTCAACTTTAGCTGAACCACGGAAAGTTTCACGGTATGCTACTTGAGGAGCACCAACGTTTGCTTCCACTTTGAATTCGCGACGCATACGGTCAACAAGGATGTCCAAGTGAAGCTCACCCATACCAGCGATGATCGTTTGACCAGTTTCTTGGTCAGTATGCGCACGGAATGTTGGATCTTCGTCTTGAAGCTTTTGTAAAGCTTGAGACATTTTGTCTTGGTCTGCTTTTGATTTCGGCTCAACTGATAGAGAGATAACTGGCTCTGGGAATACCATGGACTCAAGAATTACTTGGTTCTTGTCATCACATAGAGTATCTCCAGTTGTAGTATCTTTCAAGCCAACGGCTGCTGCGATATCTCCTGCATATACAGTAGAAATTTCTTCACGGCTGTTTGCGTGCATTTGAAGGATACGTCCAATACGCTCACGTTTTCCTTTAGTTGAGTTGATTACATATGATCCTGATTCTAGTGTACCAGAGTACACACGGAAGAATGTAAGTTTACCAACGTAAGGGTCAGTCATAACTTTAAACGCTAAAGCAGAGAACGGTTCAGAATCATCTGAATGACGTTCAACTTCATCTTCTGAATCCGGTAATGTACCTTTGATAGCTGGTACATCCAATGGAGAAGGAAGGAAGTCGATAACGTTATCAAGCATTAATTGAACACCTTTGTTTTTGAAAGCCGATCCGCAGATAACTGGGAAGAATTCAACATTAACGGTTGCTGTACGGATGGCTGCTTTTAATTCAGCAATGCTGATTTCTTCGCCGCCAAGGTATTTTTCCATTAAGTCTTCATTAACTTCTGCTACTGCTTCAATTAACTTTTCACGGTATTCTTCAGCTAATTCCCGGTGTTCTTCAGGAATTTCACCGATAGTGATATCAGTTCCTAGGTCATTACCGTAGAAATGAGTTTTCATTTCAATTAGGTCAATGATTGCAGAGAATTGATCCTCTGCTCCGATTGGTAACTGAACTGGGTGAGCATTAGCTTGTAAACGATCGTGGATAGTTCCAACTGAATACAAGAAGTCTGCACCGATTTTGTCCATTTTATTTACGAATACGACACGTGGTACACCGTAAGTTGTAGCTTGGCGCCAAACCGTTTCAGTTTGAGGCTCAACTCCTGATTGGGCATCAAGTACAGCTACAGCTCCATCAAGTACGCGCAAAGAACGTTCAACTTCAACTGTGAAGTCTACGTGTCCCGGTGTATCGATGATGTTTACACGGTGACCTTTCCACTGCGCAGTTGTTGCAGCGGAAGTGATCGTGATTCCGCGTTCTTGTTCCTGTTCCATCCAGTCCATTTGTGAAGCACCTTCGTGCGTTTCACCAATTTTGTGAATTTTACCAGTGTAATATAGAACACGTTCTGTTGTTGTCGTTTTACCAGCATCGATGTGAGCCATGATACCGATATTACGAGTGTTTGCTAAGGAGAACTCTCTTGCCATTTGTCTTTCTCCTTCCTTCTATAAGGATTTTATAGTGTTTAATCTTACCAGCGATAATGTGCGAAAGCTTTGTTGGCTTCAGCCATTTTGTGTGTATCTTCACGTTTCTTAACTGCTGCTCCAGTATTGTTGGCAGCATCCATGATTTCATAAGCTAAACGCTCTTCCATCGTTTTTTCTCCACGAAGGCGAGAGTAGTTTACTAACCAACGAAGTCCTAGAGTCGATTTACGGTCTGGACGCACCTCAACTGGTACTTGGTAGTTAGCTCCACCCACACGGCGTGCTTTTACTTCTAGTACAGGCATGATGTTTTTAAGTGCTTGATCGAAAACTTCGATCGGCTCATTGCCAGTACGTTCTTTGATTAAATCAAATGCAGAGTAAAGAATTTTTTGTGATTTACCTCTTTGTCCATCAACCATTAATTTGTTGATTAAGCGAGTCACAAGTTTTGAATTATATATTGGATCTGGTAATACGTCTCTTTTCGTTACAGGTCCTTTACGAGGCATTATATTTCCTCCTTTCAAGAAAGTTCAATTTTGGATTTAGTTTATTTTTTTGCTGCTTTCGGACGCTTAGTACCGTATTTAGAACGGCCTTGCATACGATTGTTAACTCCAGCTGTATCAAGAGCACCACGTACGATATGGTAACGTACCCCTGGTAAATCTTTTACACGTCCGCCACGGATAAGAACCACGCTGTGTTCTTGTAGGTTGTGACCGATACCTGGGATATAAGCTGTTACCTCGATACCGTTTGTTAGACGTACACGCGCATATTTACGTAACGCGGAGTTTGGTTTTTTCGGTGTCATAGTACCCACACGAGTGCAAACACCACGTTTTTGCGGAGATGATACGTTAGTTTGTGCTTTTTTAAAGCTGTTGTAGCCTTTGTTAAGTGCTGGAGATTTTGAATTAACCTCTTTAGACTCGCGTCCTTTACGCACTAATTGATTAATAGTAGGCATTACATTTTTCCTCCCTTCACGTTTTCATTTCTAGTACCACACATCCAGGTGGTTCATAAATGGGTAAAAACAAAGTCTTTGCAAATATTATTGCAAAAACATTTTTACTTTTTAATGGCAACAGTTGCTGCTCCGACATCAATACCACATGCTTTGCCAAGCATTCTCATCGAATCAACATATGTGATAGGAACATCCAATTCTTTGGCGGTCTCAACGACACGCCCAGTCAAGTATATATCTGCATCATCAGCGATGATAACTTCTTGAATTAAATTGTTTTTAAGAGCTCTAACTGCTTGCTTCGTCCCTATAATCACTGACTTTGCCTGTATTACTTTTTCATAAGACATGGTCCATATCCTCCAAAGTTACAGGGTAACATAGGAGCACCTTTGCTATAGTATCATTATAAGTCGGATACTGTCAACTTCTTTCAAAGAAATAATTCAAGCAAAAGGTTTTCCTTACATAATTCTATTAAGATTTTCAATTTGCCCAAACGGAAATTATCAGATTCTCATAGGCTTTTCAGCCGGCCATGAGCAATAAGAGAGACCAGCTCAATAAATTCTGATCCTTCATCTCCTCCAATAGGAAACGGGAGTGTGGTTTTCAGGTTTAAATTATTGAGCTGGTCCTTTTTCCATTAATCCACTGTTACTGTATCGGCACTTTCGTCAACAACGACAGGGTTTGCTTTTCTGTATCTAAGCATTCCCGTTCCTGCAGGGACAAGTTTACCGATGATGACATTTTCTTTAAGCCCAAGCAATTCATCACGTTTTCCTTTTATTGCTGCATCAGTCAAGACCCTAGTTGTTTCTTGGAATGACGCGGCGGACAAGAAGGAATCCGTTTCAAGAGATGCTTTTGTGATACCTAGCAATACAGGACGTCCTGTAGCAGGTAATTTGTTGGTCAGCAATGCATCAGTGTTTGCAGTAGTGAACTGGTTGACATCCAATAATGTTCCTGGAAGCACTTCAGTTTCACCTGCATCAAGCACGCGGACTTTACGCATCATTTGTCTAACCATTACCTCGATGTGCTTATCACCGATTTCAACACCTTGCATCCGGTATACTTTTTGAACTTCATGAAGCAGGTATTCCTGAACAGTAAGCACGTCTGTAACCTTCAGCAATTCTTTCGGATCGATGGAACCCTCTGTCAACTCTTCACCGCGACGGACAGGTGTATCAACAGTTACTCTTAAACGTGCTGTGTACGGCGCAGTATATGTGCGTGATTCAACAGCACCTTGAACAACGATTTCCTGTTGTTTATCCCGAATTTCATTGATGGAAACAATCGTTCCTTCAATTTCGGAAATGACAGCTTGACCTTTAGGATTTCTCGCTTCAAATATTTCTTGGATACGAGGAAGACCTTGAGTGATATCGTCCCCAGCAACCCCACCTGTATGGAATGTACGCATCGTCAACTGTGTACCAGGTTCTCCGATTGATTGAGCGGCAATGATACCGACTGCTTCGCCCACTTCAACTTCTTGACCGGTAGCCAAGTTGCGTCCATAACATTTTTTACATACACCATGGCTGGTGTTACATGTAAAGGCAGAACGGATCCATGCCGTTTCGATTCCAAGTGATTCAATATAGTTAGCAAGATCTTCAGTAATAAGATCGTTTTCAGCCACGATTACTTCATTTGTTTCTGGATGTCTGATCGCTTTTCTTGCATAACGGCCAACTAGACGCTCTTCAAGATGCTCAATTATTTCAGTACCCTCTCTCAAGGCTGAAATTTTCAAGCCGCGGTCCGTTCCACAATCGTCATCACGGATGATGACATCTTGGGCAACGTCAACAAGTCGACGGGTAAGGTAACCGGAATCGGCCGTTTTAAGCGCTGTATCGGCAAGACCTTTACGCGCACCATGTGTAGAGATGAAGTACTCCAACACGGTTAAACCTTCACGGAAACTTGATTTGATCGGTAATTCAATGATACGTCCAGCCGGGTTGGCCATCAAACCACGCATACCAGCAAGCTGCGTAAAGTTGGAAGCATTACCACGGGCACCGGAATCACTCATCATGAAGATTGGGTTGCGTCGGTCCAGGGAGTCCATAAGTTTGGACTGAATGGTATCCTTGGCAGCACTCCAAATCGAAATGACGCGATCATAACGCTCATCCTCAGTAATAAGACCGCGTCTGAATTGTTTCAAGACGTTATCCACTTTGGTTTGAGCCTCAGTAATGATTTCTTGTTTTTCTTTTAAAACGACAATATCAGCCACACCAACGGTAATACCAGCTTTTGTCGAATATTTGAATCCAAGATCTTTCATCCGGTCAAGCATTTTGGATGTTTCGGTAATTTTAAAGCGTTTAAAGACTTCCGCGATGATATTTCCAAGAATTTTCTTCTTGAAAGGATCGATAGCAGGTTGGGACTTAATCAATTCAGGGATATTAGCGCCCTTTTCCACAAAATATTTCTCTGGAGTTTTGGTTTCCAGATTATAACGTGTCGGTTCGTTAATATACGGGAATGATTTAGGTAAAATTTCATTGAAGATCAATTTTCCAACAGTCGTAATTAGAAGTTGGCCGTTTTGTTCTTCAGTGAATGTTTCATTATTTAGTGACGATGCATGTACGGCACAACGGGAATGTAAGTGTACATATCCGTTTTGGTATGCAAGTAATGCTTCACTTGTATCTTTAAAGATCATACCCTCACCGATAGCGCCTTCTCTTTCCAGCGTTAAGTAATAGTTACCTAATACCATATCTTGAGAAGGTGTAACGACAGGTTTACCATCTTTAGGGTTCAAAATGTTCTGTGCTGCAAGCATAAGCATGCGTGCTTCGGCTTGTGCTTCAGAAGATAGAGGAACGTGGACCGCCATTTGGTCACCGTCAAAGTCAGCGTTGTAAGCTGTACATACGAGCGGATGCAAACGAATTGCGCGACCTTCAACCAACGTTGGTTCAAATGCTTGGATCCCAAGTCTATGAAGAGTCGGTGCACGGTTCAATAGTACTGGGTGTTCTCTAATAACTTCTTCTAGGACATCCCATATTTCAGGAGATAAACGTTCAATTTTGCGCTTAGCGGATTTGATGTTATGCGCCAGACCTCTTTGAACAAGCTCCTTCATTACGAATGGTTTGAATAATTCAATCGCCATTTCTTTCGGAAGACCACATTGGTACATCTTTAAGTTTGGTCCGACTACGATAACGGAACGGCCAGAGTAATCAACACGTTTACCAAGAAGGTTTTGACGGAAACGACCTTGTTTACCTTTTAACATGTGAGATAAAGATTTTAACGGACGGTTACCTGGTCCAGTTACCGGACGGCCACGACGGCCATTATCGATAAGAGCATCAACGGCTTCTTGCAGCATACGCTTCTCATTTTGAACAATAATGCTTGGTGCTCCAAGGTCCAGTAATCTTTTCAACCGATTATTACGGTTGATAACACGGCGATATAAATCATTTAAATCAGATGTGGCAAAACGTCCTCCATCAAGTTGAACCATAGGACGAAGCTCCGGTGGAATGACCGGAAGCACGTCAAGGATCATCCATGAAGGCTCATTTCCGGAGTTACGGAATGCTTCAAGCACTTCCAAGCGTTTGATTGCACGGGTTCTGCGTTGTCCTTGGGCTGTTTTAAGCTCCTCTTTCAACGACTCTACTTCCTTTTCCGTATCAATATCTTGTAAAAGTTTTTTAATAGCTTCCGCACCCATGGCAGCTTGGAATTTCTTACCGTATTTTTCACGGTATGTACGATATTCCTTTTCAGAAAGAAGCTGTTTCTTTTCTAAAGTCGTATCGCCCGTTTCAGTTACTACGTAAGATGCAAAGTAAATAACTTCTTCCAAAGCCCGTGGAGACATATCAAGAACAAGTCCCATACGGCTAGGAATTCCTTTAAAATACCATATGTGTGAAACTGGTGCTGCCAGCTCAATATGACCCATACGCTCACGACGCACCTTAGCACGGGTGACTTCAACGCCACAACGGTCACAGACTACGCCTTTATAACGAACACGTTTATATTTTCCGCAATGACATTCCCAGTCCTTTTGAGGTCCAAAAATTCTCTCACAGAATAAACCGTCTTTTTCTGGCTTTAACGTACGATAGTTGATTGTTTCTGGTTTTTTAACTTCTCCATGGGACCAAGAACGAATCTTGTCTGGTGAAGCAAGACCAATTTTCATATACTCAAAATTATTAACGTCTAACAAGGGGCCTACCTCCCTTTTAATCTCCAGGTTTAACCCTTGATTGCCGTCACGTTATGAGGCAATCTTACACCGGATGATGGTTGATTGAATCAATAAGGCTCTAACAAGGCAGCATGATTTTCTAATGAACATCTCGCTGCCAGTCAGAGCAGGTAATATATAACTGGATATGTTTATATTTAATTTTATTCTTTGACAGGTGCCCCTACTTCGGAAGCAACCATATCTTTAGTTTCTGAATCAAGGCTTAATTTGTCTGCTTGGTTGGCTTCATCTTCATCTTCCAAATCACGCATTTCGATTTCACGATCTTCGGCATTGAGGATTTTAACATCCAATCCTAAACTTTGAAGCTCCTTAATCAATACTTTGAATGACTCAGGAACGCCTGGTTCAGGGACATTTTCACCTTTGACAATCGCTTCGTACGTTTTAACACGACCCACGACATCATCTGATTTAACGGTTAGGATTTCTTGTAATGTATAAGCGGCACCATAAGCTTCAAGTGCCCATACTTCCATCTCACCGAAACGCTGTCCACCAAATTGCGCTTTACCACCAAGTGGCTGCTGCGTAACAAGGGAGTAAGGTCCAGTTGAACGTGCATGAAGTTTATCATCGACCATATGCGCCAGTTTGATCATGTACATGACACCAACTGATACACGGTTATCGAATGCTTCACCTGAACGGCCATCATAAAGGACAGTTTTTGCATCACGGGACATCCCGGCTTCTTCAATCGTACCCCAAACGTCTTCCTCAGTGGCACCATCGAATACAGGAGATGCTACATGAATGCCAAGTGCGCGTGCAGCCATACCCAAGTGTAGCTCCAAAACCTGACCGATGTTCATACGTGAAGGTACACCCAATGGGTTTAACATGATGTCGACTGGAGTGCCGTCCGGTAGATAAGGCATATCTTCTTCAGGAAGGATCCTGGAGATTACCCCTTTGTTACCATGTCGTCCGGCCATTTTATCGCCTTCATGGATTTTACGTTTTTGAACGATATATACACGTGCGAGTTGGTTTACACCAGGAGGCAGTTCATCGCCGTCTTCTCTGTTAAATACTTTAACATCAAGAACGATTCCTCCGCCGCCGTGAGGTACACGAAGTGATGTATCCCTTACTTCACGTGCTTTTTCACCGAAGATTGCATGTAATAGACGTTCCTCAGCAGTCAGTTCCGTTACACCTTTAGGCGTGACTTTACCAACGAGAAGGTCTCCGTCTTTCACTTCAGCACCCACACGGATAATTCCGCGCTCATCAAGATTACGAAGCGCATCTTCCCCTACGTTAGGGATATCACGGGTGATTTCTTCAGGCCCTAATTTTGTATCGCGTGATTCAGATTCATATTCTTCAATATGAATGGAAGTGTACACATCATCTTTAACCAATCGTTCACTCATGATGATTGCATCTTCATAGTTATATCCATCCCATGTCATGAAGGCTACCAATACGTTACGTCCAAGTGCCAACTCACCTTTTTCCATTGAAGGACCATCAGCAAGAATCTCACCTTTTACGACATTGTCGCCAACACTTACGATAGGGCGTTGATTATAGCACGTTCCTTGGTTGGAACGAATGAATTTTAATAGACGATATTTATCAAGATTTCCTTTTACTTGCTGCCCGTCTACTTCACTTACCCTACGTACCCATACTTCACGTGATTCAACGTGCTCTACGATACCAGGGTGTTTACAGATTACGGCAGCACCGGAGTCTTTCGCTGAAACATACTCCATTCCCGTTCCTACCCGAGGGGCTTCCGGTTGAAGCAAAGGAACTGCTTGACGTTGCATGTTCGCTCCCATAAGGGCACGGTTGGAGTCATCGTTTTCCAAGAAAGGAATACATGCAGTCGCGGCAGATACAACCTGTTTAGGAGATACATCCATGTAATCTACGCGGTCACGCGGAACAACGGTATTTTCACCGCGGAAACGTGCAACAACATCGTTATCAAGGAATGAGCCGTCATCCGACAGTCGTACATTCGCTTGGGCAACTACATAGTTATCTTCCTCATCAGCTGTTAAGTAATCGATTTGGCTTGTAATTTTACCTGTTTCAGGGTCCACACGGCGGTATGGTGTTTCAATGAAGCCATATGGGTTAACCTTTGCAAAACTGGATAACGAGTTAATCAAACCAATATTCGGTCCCTCAGGCGTTTCAATCGGACACATGCGGCCATAGTGGGAATAATGAACGTCACGTACTTCAAAGCCAGCACGCTCACGTGTCAGACCACCAGGTCCCAATGCAGATAGACGACGTTTATGCGTCAACTCAGCCAACGGGTTCGTTTGATCCATGAACTGGGAAAGCTGTGAACTTCCAAAGAACTCTTTAATGGATGCAATGACCGGGCGAATGTTGATTAGTTGTTGTGGAGTGATTGTGTTCGTATCCTGAATGGACATTCTTTCACGGACAACACGCTCCATACGGGATAAACCAATTCTGAATTGGTTTTGCAGCAATTCACCAACGGAACGCAGACGACGGTTACCTAAATGGTCAATGTCATCCGTGATTCCCACACCATGCAATAAATTAAAGAAATAACTGATGGAAGAAATGATATCAGCCGGTGTAATGTTTTTGACCTGGTCGGTCACATAAGCATTACCGATGATATTGATCACTTTTTCGCCTTCAGCATCGTTTGGTGCAAACACTTTAATAGGCTGAAGAAGAGTTTCTTCCTCTACTACACCACCTGATGGATGGAATGTTTTGAATCCTATTCCACCTTCGATATGAGGCAGAATCCTATCAAGAGTCCGGCGATCAAGCATTGTACCTTTTTCAACAATGATTTCTCCCGTTTCAGGATCAATCAAAGTCTCTGCAATACGTTGTCCGAATAAACGGTTCTTAATATGCAGTTTTTTGTTTATTTTATAACGGCCTACATTAGCTAAATCATAACGTTTCGGATCAAAAAAGCGTGATACTAAAAGACTTTTCGCGTTTTCGACAGTAGGCGGTTCACCTGGGCGTAGACGCTCATAGATTTCTAGTAATGCTTTTTCCACACTCTCGGTGTTATCCTTTTCAAGAGTGTTGCGAAGGTATTCGTTGTCACCGATCAAATCGATGATTTCTTGATCTGTTCCGAATCCAAGGGCACGCATCAATACCGTGATCGGTAATTTCCTGGTGCGGTCGATTCGAACATACACAACATCCTTGGCGTCTGTTTCGTATTCGAGCCATGCACCACGGTTAGGAATAACGGTCGCAGAGAACCCAAGCTTACCGTTTTTATCCATTTTCCCATTGTAGTAAACACTCGGTGAGCGCACTAATTGGGATACAATTACCCGTTCAGCACCATTGATGACAAATGTACCTGTTTCAGTCATCAGCGGGAAGTCGCCCATAAATACATCTTGGTCTTTTACTTCCCCTGTTTCTTTGTTAACAAGGCGCACTTTCACACGAAGTGGTGCAGAATACGTAACATCGCGTTCTTTTGTTTCTTCCACAGAATACTTCGGCTCAGCTAAGCTGTAATCGATGAATTCTAACGATAAATTACCTGTAAAATCCTCAATAGGAGAAATATCCTGGAACATTTCCTTTAAACCTACATCTAGAAACCATTGATAAGAAGCTGTTTGAATTTCAATCAGATTCGGAAGGTCCAAAACCTCACTGATTCTTGCATAACTTCTACGTTGGCGGTGTCGTCCATACTGAACAAGTTGACCTGTCAACTGATTCACCCCTTAAATCAAGCGTTATAAGGATCCATTTGCCTCGGAAAAGGAATCATTTCCATAGACAAAAAGAAAATGGTTTTTATTTTAAAAACCACTATTTCTCATAAAACGAACTATTATTTATATATTTTTCCCATATTATCCATTGATTATACACCAATGGTATAAAAATTGCATAGTTACGGAATTATATATATGCATTTTATAATACTAACATAGCGAAAATTTAGAGTCAAACCTTTTTGGATAATAGTATATAGTAACCTTTTTTCTTAACAGGCACTTCAACATTTCCAAATAATTGCTCCATTTTATCCATTGCGGATGGAGCCCCTTGTTTTTTTTGAATGACAACCCATAATTCTCCACCAGCTACCAAACTGCGATAGCTTTCTTCTAAAATTTCGTGGACTACACTTTTACCCGCGCGAATGGGAGGGTTCGTAAGAATCGCAGCGAATTGATTGGAGGCAACTTTGTCAAAACGATCGCTTTCGTAAATCTTCACATTTGCGATCCCATTAGAAGCAGCATTCTCTTTTGACAATTCAACTGCCCGGCTATTTATATCAATCATTTCTATCGTTCTATCGGGATAAGCTGCCGCAATCGATATTCCGATCGGTCCATACCCGCAACCAACATCGAGAATATTTCCTTCCACAGCTTCACTAAGGTTGAAACTTTCAACCAAAAGACGCGATCCGAAATCAACTTCCTTTTTCGAAAAAACACCATTATCACTTTTGAAGCGAAATGTACGTCCCTTTAATGTGAAATCCCAAAATTTCGGATTGCTTACGACATCCGGTTTATGTGAGTAGTAATGCTCTGTCAGAGTCATCTCCCCCTATCAGAAAGGAATATTGAAGATTTAATGAGAGAAGAGAATTGAAGAATGGATGCTTGCACGCCGGAATGTCCCAGTAACGATATCCCCGTTACCAAACCATTAACGGCCAGTTCCCGTCATTTCTTTAAAAATGAAGAAAAAAAGCCCGCCAATGATAGCGAGCTTTTTGTTTATGCAAGATTACTTAACTTCAACGCCAGCTCCAACTTCTTCAAGTTTAGCTTTGATTTCTTCAGCTTCTTCTTTAGAAGCGCCTTCTTTGATTGCTTTTGGAGTGTTGTCAACAAGTTCTTTTGCTTCTTTAAGTCCAAGACCTGTAACTTCACGTACAGCTTTGATAACTTTGATTTTTTGATCTCCAGCAGATGTAAGAACTACATCAAACTCAGTTTTTTCTTCAGCAGCAGCGCCACCAGCAGCAGCTACAGCTACAGGTGCAGCAGCAGTTACGCCAAATTCTTCTTCGATTGCTTTTACAAGGTCGTTTAATTCTAAAACAGTCATGTTTTTAACTGCTTCAATGATTTGATCTTTAGTCATTTTTATTTCCTCCTCGAAATGGTTGGTTTTTTTTGAATCAGCAGGCTAAATAAGCGGTTAGCTTACGCGCCTTGTTCTTCTTTTTGCTCTGCAACAGCTTTTGTAGCAAGAGCAAGTCCGCGCATAGGTGCTTGTAGCACGCTGAGTAGCATTGAAAGTAGGCCTTCGCGTGAAGGTAGTTCTGCAAGAGCTTTAATTTCTTCAGCAGTTGCAACATTTCCTTCGATAACTCCAGCTTTGATTTCTAACGCTTCATGTTTTTTCGCAAAATCGTTAAGGATTTTTGCTGGCGCAATAACATCTTCAGTTGAGAATGCAATTGCGTTTGGACCTGTTAATGATTCGTTCAAAGCGCTAAGCTCAGCACTTTCAGCAGCACGGCGAGTCATAGAGTTTTTGTAAACTTTAAACTCAACGCCAGCTTCACGAAGTTGCTTACGAAGTTCTGTTACTTCAGCAACAGTCAATCCACGGTAGTCAACAACTACTGTTGATTGGCTTGAAGTTAACTTTTCAGAAATCTCAGCAACGATTTTTTGCTTTTGTTCAATAATTGCGTTCATCCTTACACCTCCTGTAGATTTGCTTGAAAACATTTATACCGTTTCAAAGAAAAAGCCTTCATCTCTATTGCAGACATGAAGGCAGTAATTTCAAAAGTCATAGTCAAGGACTATTATTATCGAATTACCTCGGCAGGGAATTAAGCTCGTAATGAGCACCTACTGTCTACGGTACAAATAGTATTCATTTATTCACAACAAAACTTATTATAACAATAATAGTTTTGGTATGTCAATTATTTATTTGAAAGAAGAAGGATCAACTTTCACGCCAGGGCCCATTGTAGTTGTTACAGAAACGTTTTTCATGTAAGTTCCTTTAGCAGCCGCAGGTTTAACTTTCAATAATGTATCATAGATAGTAGTGAAGTTTTCCACTAGTTTAGCATCTTCGAAAGATACTTTACCGATTGGAGCATGGATGTTACCAGCTTTATCTACGCGGTATTCAACTTTACCAGCTTTGATTTCATTAACAGCTTTCGTTACATCGAAAGTTACTGTGCCAGTTTTAGGGTTAGGCATTAAACCTTTAGGTCCTAATACACGGCCAAGTTTACCAACTTCACCCATCATGTCTGGAGTCGCAACGATTACATCGAATTCGAACCATCCTTGTTGGATTTTGTTGATGTAGTCAGATTCGCCAACGTAGTCAGCACCAGCAGCTTCCGCTTCTTTTGCTTTTTCGCCTTTTGCGAATACTAATACGCGTTGAGTTTTACCAGTACCATTCGGAAGAACAACAGCTCCACGAATTTGTTGGTCAGCTTTCTTAGGGTCTACGCCTAAACGGAAAGCAACTTCAACAGTCGCATCGAATTTTGCGAAGTTTGCTTTTTTAGCAACTTCGATTGCTTCAGTTACAGCATAAGCCTTAGAAACTTCTACAAGCTTAGCTGCTTCAAGATACTTTTTACCTTTTTTCGCCATGATATAAATCCTCCTAAATTGTGGTTTTAACGGAATGACCTCCCACGAATAAAGGTTGCGAGTATCAATCGCAACCCCGTAGAAACAAATAGCAATTACATGGATTAGTCTTCGATGACAATACCCATGCTGCGAGCAGTACCTTCAACCATACGCATTGCAGCTTCAACGCTTGCAGCGTTTAGGTCAGGCATTTTAGTTTCAGCAATCTCGCGCACTTGATCACGCTTGACTGTAGCAACTTTATTACGGTTAGGTTCACCAGAACCAGACTCGATGCCAGCTACTTTCTTAAGCAATACTGCAGCCGGTGGAGTTTTTGTAATGAATGTAAATGAACGGTCTTCAAATACCGTGATTTCAACAGGAATAATTAGACCAGCTTGATCTGCTGTACGAGCGTTGAACTCCTTACAGAATCCCATGATGTTTACACCAGCTTGACCTAATGCAGGACCGACTGGCGGTGCCGGATTCGCTTTACCAGCAGGAATTTGCAATTTAACCATTTTAATTACTTTTTTAGCCACGAGACACACCTCCTTATAAGTCCGTGATGTGGTAATAGGGTAATACCCTCCCACTCATCTTGAATTCTTTATATATTAATAAAGAATGCTTGTATCGTTGAGGCCTAAAAATTGAAACATACTGACCTTTGAAATTTTACCACTTTCAAAAGGTAATTTCAAGTTTTTTTCCGTTTATAATTTTTCCACTTGATTAAAATCAAGTTCTACCGGTGTATCACGGCCGAACATATTGACTAGGACCCTTACTTTCCCTTTGTCTTTATCAAGTTCTTCAATCGGTCCTGCAAAAGTTGCAAATGGTCCTTCTTTAACTTGAACCGTATCACCGATTTCAAAATCAACTTCGATTTTGCTTTCATCTACGCCCATACGTTTAAGAACGACTTCAATTTCCTCCGGAAGCAATGCAGTCGGTTTTGACCCAGCTCCAGATGAACCCACGAAACCTGTTACCCCAGGCGTATTACGGACAACATACCATGAATCATCCGTCATGATGATCTCAACCAACACATAACCTGGAAACACTTTCTTTTTGGTCACTTTCTTTTTGCCATCTTTCACTTCTGTTTCTTCTTCTTCTGGAACTACAACGCGAAAGATCTTGTCTTCCATCCCCATAGTTTCAACACGTTTTTCCAAGTTAGCTTTAACCTTGTTCTCATAACCTGAATAGGTGTGAACTACATACCAATTCTTTTCCATGTGTTAGGACTTTAACGTCCTTCCCTCCCTGCAATCGATCATTTTCTTTATTAATCTTTATCTTTGAACGTTTTAGCCAAAAAATCATACAGGCGTCATCCCGAACTTAACTAGAATATATTGTGATGAATCGTATTACAGCAGCACTCGTTTTTGAACTTCTTCACTTATTAAAAAAGACAAATTAAAAAACCCGTTTCCGGGCTTTTCTGCTGACACATATTATTCTATCACTATTATACCTTATTTTCGAATCTCTTATTCAATAACTAAGCGAATTAATTCGGAAATACCCAAATCGACCACTGTAAAGAATAAAGCCATAAATACTACAGTCGTTACCACCACGATTGTATATTTGGTAAGCTCCTTGCGTTTCGGCCAGCTTACCTTTTGCATTTCGCGAGCGACTCCGCTGAAAAATTCGGTAAAACGTTTCATGAATGTACCTCCAAGCATTAGAAGCTTCTGTCAATCTATTTATAAAACGGTTATTTCGTTTCTTTGTGAATCGAGTGTGAGTTGCACGTACTGCAAAATTTCTTGATTTCCAGCCGTTCGCCGCTTGTCGATTGTTTGCTCTCATAACTATAATTTCTTGAACCGCAATCGTTGCAGGCAAGAACTATTTTTTTTCGCATTAGATACACCTATCCTATCTACTATATCCATAAAACCTTATCACGACTGTTTTTTATTGTCAATATCAAAGCGGGTTCCACCCATTATGGACAACGTAAATCAAAACTTCGGCTTGCATCTAAAAATCTTAGTGAATAAAAAACTTCCATGTGGAGAAGGGACAGATGAAATTAAGCGGAAAAAGCGGAGGGATTATAAACTGATTTCCCTTACTTCCAGATAGCGCTCGAGCTTTCTTTTCACCCGCTGAAGGGCGTTGTCGATTGACTTAACATGCCGGTTCAACTCTTCCGAAATTTCTTGGTAGGTTTGTCCATCCAGGTAAAGAGCTAACACTTTTCTCTCAAGATCACTCAGGAGCTCGGCCATCTTTAATTCGATATCGTCAAACTCTTCTTGGTTGATGATCAGTTCTTCCGGGTCCAAAACCTTCGTACCCGATATGATATCCATTAGAGTTCGGTCCGATTCCTCATCATAAATTGGCTTGTCCAGGGAAACATAGGAATTGAGCGGAATATGTTTTTGACGTGTTGCTGTTTTGATAGCTGTAATGATCTGCCTCGTAATGCATAGTTCTGCAAATGCTTTAAAAGAAGATAACTTATCCCCTTTAAAATCACGGACGGCTTTATATAAACCAATCATACCTTCTTGCACGATGTCTTCCTTATCGGCACCAATCAAGAAATAAGTCCTTGCCTTCGCTCTTACAAAATTACGATACTTTTGGATCAAATAATCAAGCGCTTCACTGTCTCCAGTGTGCACCAACCCTATCAATTCATCATCCTCAAACTGAAGATACTTTTCGTTCAGCTTCATTCCGAATTTGAGACCCACATTATATCCCCCTGACCTGACTCAGATAGAAATATTATACAGCAGGTAAATTTTACCCGTCAATGGTTCAAATTTTCCCCCGGCGCCATTTTTCGAAAATTTCTGCCACTTCTTCACTTAAAGGAATTTTAGCAACGGGTCTTATCGTTGTTGTTTTTCTTACATCTTTCTTGATTTCGCCTTGAATTTCTT
The DNA here is from genome assembly GCF_038002945.1 of Peribacillus sp. FSL R5-0717. Lineage (NCBI taxonomy): Bacteria > Bacillati > Bacillota > Bacilli > Caryophanales > Bacillaceae > Peribacillus > Peribacillus sp. FSL R5-0717. The sequence continues at coordinate 2,699,823 of NZ_JBBOOF010000001.1, read as the reverse complement.
CCATTTCAATTAGCAGTTCACGAGCGGATTTCCTTAGGGCCCCTTGGCCAAAGATCACCCACTGTTCCGTGAAGTCAGAGGTTGCCACTTGAATTTGCGTTTTGACATTATTCAGTTCGATGGCCATCTTTTCTATTCTTTCATCCGCAGTTTCATTTTCTTTTGTAAAAATTACGTCAACTTTGTGATTTTTGAATATGCGGGCAATTCCCTGAACATATTGAGCATCAAATACGACAATTACACGGTATCCGGTAAATGCTTGATATTCCGCCATCATTTCTATCAATCGGTCCCTTGCAGCAGCAAGATCCCGTTCTTTTAATTCTCTCAGTTCCGGCCAAGCTCCAATAATGTTATAACCGTCCACCAACAGAATGTTCATTTCGTCATTGCCCTAGGGGATTTCTTTTTCTATAAACCTCATACATCAATAAACCGGCTGCTACCGATGCATTTAACGAAGTTACTTTTCCTGCCATTGGAAGACGGATGAGAAAATCACATTTTTCCTTCATTAACCGGGCCATGCCTTTTCCTTCGCTGCCGATAACAAGTCCGATAGGCATCTTTCCGTCCATGTTACGGTAATCATCGCTGCCTTTCGCATCGGTACCGACTATCCATACCCCTCGCTCTTTCAATTCTTCCACCGCTCTTGCCAAATTTGTAACGCGAGCTACAGGAATATACTCGATTGCACCAGTCGAAGCTTTAGCCACTGTTGCCGTCAAGCCCACCGCTCTTCTTTTCGGAATGATGATTCCATGGGCCCCGACTGCATCGGCCGTCCTCATGATCGAACCTAAATTATGCGGATCTTCAACCTCATCAAGGATCATGAAAAAAGGTGCTTCGTCCCGTTCAGCCGCTTTTGCGAATAAGTCATCCAGCTCCACATATTCATACGCGGCCACTTGTGCGATAACGCCTTGATGGATGCCTTCTACCATTTGGTCAATTTTTTTCTTCGGTACGATTTGCACGAGAACCTTCTTTTCCTTCGCGAGACCGATAAGTGGTTGCATCGAGCCTTTTTGCGAGCCCTCGGCTATCCAAATTTTATTAACTTCCCGTTCGGAGCGAAGTGCTTCCAATACGGGGTTTCTGCCAATGATATATTCTTCGCTCATGGGTTACTCCCCTTTTCTTCTTCAATGTATTCAATGGATTTTTTGATGAGTTCTTCCATTCTTTCTATTCGACCGGATAAATACAAAAATCCCATAAGAGCCTCGAAGGCTGTACTGTAGCGATACGTTTGCACATCTGTATTCTTCGGTACCGTACCGGATTTCGCATTTCGGCCGCGCCGAACGACAGCGGATTCCTCTTCCGATAGCCAATCTGACTCCAGAAAGAAGTGGATGATTTTATTTTGCGCTTTAGCAGCTACAAAAGATGTAGCTTTTTTGTGAAGTAGATTGGGCTTGACCGCCCCTTTTTGAATGAGGTGATGCCGTATATACGTTTCGTATACAGCATCACCTATATATGCTAAAGCAAGACTGTTCAGCATTTTTGCATCTACCTTACTATCGTAATGAAGCATTAATTACCCTCTTTTCCATCTTGTACCTTGAGGGGTATCCTCTAATATGATATTCATGTTTTTCAAGCGATCGCGAATTTCATCAGATAATCCAAAATTGCGGTCTTTCCGCGCTTGAATCCTTTGCTGTATCAACCCTTCAATTTCTTCATCCAGAAGCCCCTCTTCTTCAAGGGACAAACCGAGGACAGAAAATAAGGTGTTGAATTTATCAAGGAAAGCATCAATTACTTCCTTGTCTGTGTTTTTCTCCATCAAGTAATAATTTGCCTGTTTGGAAAGTTCAAAAAGCATGGATATTGCATTAGCTGTGTTGAAATCATCGTCCATTTCCCTAATGAATTGTTCATGTAAATCATTCAGCTTCTCCAACCAAACATCATTATTCTCAGTCAATCCGTCACTTACTTGAAGGCGATGCTTTAAATTTTGATATGATGTCCTTAAGCGTTCAAGGGACGCTTTTACATTTTCAAGCACTTCTTCACTATAATTGATCGGATGACGGTAATGTACTGATAACATGAAGAAGCGTAATACTTGTGGATCATGCTTCTGAATGATGTCATGCACAAGGACGAAATTGCCTAAGGACTTAGACATTTTTTCATTCTCAATATTTATATACCCATTATGCATCCAATAATTCGCAAAGGTCTTACCCGTCAATGCTTCGGATTGTGCAATTTCATTTTCATGATGCGGGAATGCCAGATCTTGACCTCCTGCATGAATATCGATGGTATCCCCCAAATACTTTTTGACCATTGCGGAGCATTCGATATGCCAGCCAGGACGCCCCTTACCCCATGGGCTCTCCCATGATATTTCATCATCCTTAGCCGCTTTCCAAAGGGCAAAATCAAGGGCATCTTGTTTTTTCTCCCCTATTTCAATACGTGCCCCCACTCGAAGCTCATCGATGGACTGATGTGAAAGCTTGCCATATCCCTCAAACTTACGAGTGCGGTAGTACACATCCCCTTCCGATTCATAAGCGAATCCTTTCTCGATTAACGCCGAGATGAATTCAATGATTGCATCCATGTTCTCCATTACGGTCGGGTGAGCATCCGCTTTTTTGCAGCCCAATGCCGACACGTCTTCAAAATACGCCTTGATGAAACGTTCCGATATGGTCGGGACATCTTCCCCCAATTCTTTTGCCGCGCGAATCAGCTTATCATCCACATCCGTGAAGTTCGAAACGAATTGCACATCATATCCACGGTAATCCAAATACCTACGAACGGTATCGAATACGATTGCCGGTCTTGCATTGCCAATATGAATGTAATTATAGACAGTGGGTCCGCATACATACATCTTCACCTTTCCCTCTTCAATCGGGACGAAGGTTTCCTTATTTCTTGTTGCTGTGTTATATATTTTAATCGCCATATTATAAACTCCTTTCTTCCTGCTTCTGTTCGGCCAACCTTGCTCTTAAGGCTCTGATTTCACTATCCAATTCCTTAAAGCGATCAGCGATTGGATCAGGAAGATCACAATGATTTAGGTCTTTATTGATTTTGATGCCATCTTGAATGACCACTTTACCTGGAATGCCCACCACTGTAGAATTAGGTGGCACTTCCTTTAGAACGACCGATCCCGCACCGATTTTCGAGTTTTCCCCAACAGTGATGGAACCCAGCACTTTTGCTCCTGTAGCTATCAAAACATTATCCTTTATCGTAGGATGACGTTTTCCCTTTTCTTTTCCGGTCCCCCCAAGTGTTACACCTTGAAAGACGGATACATTGTCGCCAATTTCACAAGTTTCGCCAATGACAATCCCCATTCCATGGTCAATGAAGAAACGGCGGCCAATCGTAGCCCCTGGATGAATTTCGATTCCGGTAAAAAATCGGCTGATTTGAGATATGCTTCTCGCCAGGAAAAAGAATTTCCTCTTAAATAGTGCATGAGCCATCCTATGACTCCAAATAGCATGTAAACCCGCGTACGTCAATATGACTTCCAAATAGCTGCGCGCAGCAGGATCTTGATCAAAAACCACTTCGATATCTTCTTTAAACATCTTTAACAAAATGATTCCCCCCTATGTTCCGTCCTTTTCCAACATCCCCTTTTGAAGCTTTTAAAGCATATAAAAAAGCGTCTCTGTCCAAATAGACAGAGACGCTTGAAGCGCGGTTCCACTCTGTTTGGAATGTACGAACCAGGTAAAGCTTTTTCCTGTTTTTTTCATCCCCAACTTTAATCCCTGTAACGGAGGACATTCCGCCTGTGCCTACTATAGGTTAGTTCAGCAAAGGACTCAAGGGTGCATTTCAGAAAACGAGAGGCCTGAACCACTTTCAGCAGGTTATGGTTCTCTCTAAAAAGCTTCGTTTACTTACTTCTCCCCATCTACGCGTTCTTTTGTAAGATTATTAAATACTATATTACATTTTCGACAAATTGTTAATATAAAATACTCTGAATACGCTGTTTAATTTTTTCTTTGCCCAGTAATGAAATTGCCTTAGGCAAGTCAGGACCATGTGTTTGACCCGTGACGGCAGCCCTTATCGGCATGAATAATTTTTTCCCTTTATGCCCTGTGCTTTTTTGTACGGCTTTAATCGACTTCTTGATTTCATCCGCATTAAATTCTTCAAGCCCTTCGATCTCCTGAAGGAAAGCTTTCATGACTTCCGGTACCTGTTCTTCAGCCAGCACTTCCTTAGCTTCTTGCTCGAACTCGACCTCATCCTTGAAAAACAGTTCAGAAAGCTCGACTATTTCCGCTCCATAGCTCATCTGCTCTTGAAAAAGTGAAACAAGCCCATGTACCCACTCTTCTTCTTCGGCGGTCAGTGTCTCTGAAACCTTCCCGGCTTTAATTAAGTGAGGCAATGACAATTCCACTGCACGATTGGCGTCCAATTGCTTGACATATTGGTTATTCATCCATGTAAGCTTTTGCTTATCGAAAAGTGCAGGTGATTTAGACAGACGGTCAGCATCGAAAAGATTAATGAATTCTTCCTTCGTGAAAATCTCTTCCTCCCCGACCGGAGACCATCCTAGTAATGTAATGAAATTGAATAAAGCTTCAGGTACATAACCAAGCTCTTCATATTGCTCAATGAATTGGATGATCGACTCATCACGTTTACTCAGTTTCTTCCTGCTTTCGTTTACAATCAGCGTCATATGTCCGAATACCGGCGGTTCCCAGCCGAAAGCTTCATAAATCATCAATTGTTTTGGAGTATTGGAGATATGATCATCACCGCGAAGGACATGGGAAATCTTCATCAAGTGATCATCGACGGCCACCGCAAAGTTATAGGTTGGAATGCCATCCTTTTTAACGATGACAAAATCACCAAAGCCATCCGTTTCAAATGAAACCTCATCCTTGACCATATCTTTGAAAGTAAGGACCTTCCCAGCTGGAACGGCAAAGCGAATGCTCGGTTTTCTTCCTTGTGCCACTAATTCCGCTTGCTCTTCCTCAGTTAAATGCTTGCACTTCCCGGAATATTTTGGCGTTTCATTGCGTTCGACCTGTCCTTCACGCTCTGCTTCAAGCTCTTCTTCCGTACAATAGCATTTATATGCTAAACCCTTATCCAAAAGCTCTTGATACAATTCCTGATAAAGGTCGTTCCTTTCGGATTGACGATATGGACCGTATTCACCGCCAACATCAACACCTTCATCCCAATCCATGCCAAGCCATTTCAAATATTTAAGCTGACTTTCCTCTCCGCCTTCAATATTTCTCTTTTGGTCGGTATCTTCAATACGGATGATGAATTTCCCGCCCTTATTTCGTGCGTATAAATAATTAAATAAAGCAGTCCGTGCATTACCAATATGTAAATGTCCAGTCGGACTCGGTGCATAGCGAACTCGAATATCGCTGCTCATGATATATATAGACCTCCCAGTCGTTCTATTCTATTGTTTATATTATCATTTAAATACTTTGGGATAAAGGCATCCACTCTAAAAACGATTTAGTTTGATTTGACCAATAAAACAACAGCCTGTGCAGCGATTCCTTCGCCCCTGCCTGTAAATCCAAGTTTCTCCGTTGTGGTCGCCTTTACATTAATCCTGTCTATCGAGGAATCTAAAAGTTCTGCAATCCTGCCTCGCATTTCCTCGATATACGGTGCCATTTTCGGGCTTTGTGCAATGATTGTACAATCCGCATTGCCTAGGGAATATCCTTCTTTTTTTACGATCGCCCAAATATACTGCAGCAGTTTTGCCGAATCGGCATCTTTAAATTCAGGGTCGGTATCCGGAAAATGCTTACCGATATCCCCTGCACCAATTGCCCCCAAGCAGGCATCGGCAACAGTATGCAGAAGGACATCCGCATCCGAATGACCCAGCAGTCCTTTCTCATACGGAATCGTAATCCCGCCAATTATCAAAGGCCTGCCTTCCACAAGCTGATGAACGTCATATCCTTGTCCTATTCTAAACATATCATTCTCCCCAATCATCGTTTTCCATGTTGTTGTTTATGTAAAATCGCTTCTGCAAAATAAAGGTCTTCCTGAGTCGTAATTTTAATATTATCATAATTGCCCTCAATAATAACTACCTGTTCATTGATCCGCTCTAGTAAACTTGCATCGTCCGTCCCTAAAAATTCTTCAGCTTCCGCCTGTTCATACGCACTTTTTAATATGGATACACGAAAAGCTTGTGGAGTTTGCACCGCCCACAAGCTTGATCGTTCCACTGTTTCCAATACCTTTTTGTTTGCCGCTTTTTTAATCGTATCCTTAACGGGCACTGCAATTACGGCACCTCCATGAAGGGAGGCAGCAGTAGTCAATTCACTGATTTGCCCTAGGGTAATAAAAGGGCGGGCACCGTCATGAACCAGGACGATGTCTTCTTCTGCATGTTGCAGTCCATTATAAACGCTTTGTTGGCGCTCCTTGCCACCCATGACCAGTTTCTTGACCTTTTTAAGCCCATTCGCTGCTATCAATTGATTGAAATAATCCTTTTCTGCCGGGTTTATCGAAAGGATAATCCCTCGACAGTCAGGATCTTCTTCGAAGACACGCAGTGTATAAACAATGATCGGGATACCAGATAGTTCAATAAAAAGTTTATTCTTGCCCGCTTTCATTCTTTTGCCTTGTCCAGCTGCAGGTATCACTACTTCATAAAACATAACGGTTTCTCCTACTCTTCTTTATAATGCTTTTTCTAATAGTTTCGGTTTAGCGAATATCATCCGGCCTGCAGAGGTTTGCAATACACTTGTGACAAGTACATCGATCCGTTTCCCGATATGGTCACGGCCACCCTCGACAACGATCATGGTGCCATCGTCCAAATAAGCGATGCCCTGGTTCTGCTCTTTCCCGTCCTTTATGACCTGAACGTTCATCTCTTCCCCAGGAAGTACAACAGGTTTTACGGCATTGGCCAGGTCATTGATATTAAGTACCGCCACATTTTGAAACTCGCATACTTTGTTTAAATTGAAATCATTGGTAACGACCATTCCGCCCGATATTTTGGCAAGCTTCACCAGTTTACTGTCGACTTCTTGAATGTCTTCAAAATCCCCCTCGTACATCTCCACTTTAATCGGCAGGTCTTTTTGAATCCGATTCAAGATATCCAAACCGCGCCTTCCACGATTCCTTTTCAATGCATCAGATGAATCGGCAATGTGCTGCAATTCGTTTAATACGAATTGAGGAATGACTATGGTACCCTCCAGAAAGCCTGTCTGACAAATATCCGCAATTCTGCCATCAATGATGACGCTTGTATCAAGAATCTTCAGGCGCTTGCTATCCCCCTCTTCATCCTCTTCGCTTGCTTCACCATCCGTGTTCTTTTTCTTATTGCTTTTCGTGAATAAACTCAATAGCTCATCACGTTTTTTAAAGCCCACCTGAAAACCAAGATATCCAAATAAAAGCGTAAGGATGATAGGAACCACTGTATTCAAAATGGGAACCTTGATGGCACTGAATGCGGATCCAACCAAGAAAGCTGCCAGCAATCCAACTAAAAGACCTACGCTGCCAAAGATTATATCCGTAATCGGTATCTTTACAAGCTGTTCCTCCAGCCATTTCATAAAGTAGATCACATGATCTACTGCCCAAAAAGTTATAAGATAAAAGATAATGGCACCCAACAGTACACTTACATAAGGATTGTTTAATAAAGCAATATCGTCTGCATGTAAAACAGTTAATAATTCCGGAATAAGCAACATACCAAGTGTTCCGCCGACTATTAAGAAGCATGCTTGTATAATGCGTTTTAACATCCCTTTCACCTCCTTCTACTCATTATTGACCAATAAAATAAAATGAAACCTTGAAAATTCGTTTTCACTATATACATTAAATTCACTTAAGGAATAGTGGATTTACAAATATGAATTCTTCTCTTTTTCGTAATATTAGCCTAGCACCCCGAGTTTTGAGTGTCAAAAATAAACACCAATCAATTTCAAGCCCGTTCAGGAGTTTTTTAAAAGCCGGCTGCACCTTACATCCTTCTATTTGTGACCAGCTGATTTTTCAAAATTCGGAGTCCTTCTTTAATTTTATTTGCCCGGACTTCACCTATGCCCTCCACATCGTCAAGGTTTTCAACCGTAGCTTTATTGACTTCACTAAAGCTTCCGAACTGTTTCACTAAATTTTCGATGATCAAACCCGGCAAGCGTGGGATTTTATGAAGAATACGGTAACCACGGGGATGTACTGACTCATCAAGATGAATGTATCCATGATAGCCCAGCACCTTAAGAAGAATGCTTTCATCCAGTTTTTCCTGCATGGCCAACTCTTGAAGCCTAAAAATGATTTCCTCGGGATTTTCATCATTACTGGAGGTATAATCCTTGATAAGCCATTTCCCTTCCGTTTCGATATCTGCCAGGATTTCATTCATTTGCAAACGGATCAGCCTTCCTTCCGTCCCAAGCTCATTAAGGTACGTCAGCAGCTCCGCCTTGATCCTGAGCACCATCACATAACGGTGAAATACCTGCAAAAGATCGGCATAGGTCACGATTTCCTCAAACTCGAGCGCTCCTAAAACCGATATGCTCTGCTGCAGGACCACCTTGTATTTTTCCAAGGTCTGGATGGCTAAATTAGCCTTGGCAAGTATGACTCCTATATCTTTAAGGGCATACCGGAAATTGCCCTGATATAAAGTGATGACATTCCGGCGTTGTGAGATTGCGATGACCAACGACTTGGTCTCCCTAGCCACCCGTTCCGCTGTCCTATGCCTCATTCCCGTTTCAGTGGAAGGTGTACTGTTATCAGGCACTAATTGGGCATTTGCAAAAATGATCTTATCGGCGGTTTCATTTAAAATGATGGCCCCGTCCATCTTCGCCAACTCATATAATGTACTGGGGGTACAGCTGCAGTTGATTTCGAAGCCGCCATCCACGATCGTTCGCACCTTCTCATTATATCCGGCCACTATCAAACCGCCCGTGTTTGCCCTCAGGACATTTTCAATACCCTCCCGAAGCGGGGTACCCGGTGCTACGATTTGCAGAATTTCCAATTTTGTTTTCTCATACCCTTTTTTATCTGTCATGCTTAACCCCCTAACGATTGTTTAAGAGCCTCCGAAACCGATGAAACACCAATGATCTTAATACCTTTCGGCGCGGTCCACCCTCCTATATTATTAGCCGGTATGATAACCCGCTCAAACCCTAATTTCGCTGCTTCCTGCACCCTTTGTTCAATTCGTGACACCCTTCTCACTTCACCAGTCAGCCCCACTTCACCAATGATGCAATCGGCAGGGTTTGTTGGTTTATCACGGAAGCTTGATGCAATGCTTATTGCGACAGCGAGGTCAATTGCCGGTTCATCCAGCTTGACACCGCCAGCAACCTTTAAATACGCATCTTGGTTTTGGAGCAGCAAGCCCACTCTCTTTTCCAGGACAGCCATTAAAAGCGAAACTCGATTGTGGTCAATTCCCGTGGCCATCCGCCTCGGATTGCCAAAACTCGTAGGAGAAATCAATGCTTGAATTTCAACAAGCACCGGCCTTGTGCCCTCCATGGATGCGACGACTGTGGACCCTGAAGCTCCTTGCGACCGTTCTTCAAGGAAAATTTCCGATGGATTTGCCACCTCTTCCAATCCATGTTCCTTCATTTCAAAAATACCCATCTCATTCGTCGAACCAAAGCGATTTTTAACCGCACGTATAATTCGATATGTATGGTGTCTTTCCCCTTCAAAATATAATACGGTGTCAACCATGTGCTCAAGCAGCCGTGGTCCCGCAATGGCCCCTTCTTTTGTAACGTGACCGACGATAAAAATCGCAATCCCGTTCGTTTTAGCAATGCGCATGAGTGAGGCTGTGCATTCCCTCACTTGTGAAACGCTTCCCGGGGCAGATGTAACCTCAGAATGGTAAACCGTTTGAATCGAGTCAATTATGACCAAATCCGGTTTAACGTCTGTAATTGCCTGTTGGATATAGTCCATATCGGTTTCAGAATAAACGAATAGATTTTCCGACATGGTCCCAAGCCGGTCCGCTCTCAATTTGGTTTGCTTGACTGATTCTTCACCTGATATATAAAGCACTTTTTTCTGTTTATGCGCCAATTGGGATGATACCTGTAGAAGCAGGGTGGACTTACCGATACCCGGGTCCCCTCCGATCAATACAAGTGATCCCTGTACGATCCCGCCCCCAAGAGCACGATTCAATTCCATTAGATCCGTCTTAATGCGTGGTTCTTTTTCTGACTGAATGGTCGTTATGGGTGCTGCCTTCTCCCGTTCCCCGGAAACTCTAACCTCTGAATGGGTAAAAGCGCCTTTTCTTGCAGGTTTAACGATTTCGGTTTCCTCGACCATTTTGTTCCATTCACCGCAGCCTGGGCATTTCCCCATCCATTTCGCGGACTCATACCCACAAGACTGACACATAAATTTTGTTTTCTTTTTTACAGCCATAAATTACTCCTCTTCCTTTGGAAAAAATATCTATATTAAGGATATTATATCTCTGTTTTATTTAAACCTTCTTAAGGCTAAGTTTTTTTAAAAAAATATTCACTTTGCTTGTCCCGTTTATACTCATATCTACCTATAGATAAAAAACAGAGGTACACTGCAAAAGAATCTGCGTGTACCTCGAAGTTTAGGATCAGGTTATTCACTTACATTAACAGGCTCGCCTTGTCGGATTGCAAACTCATTATTCACGACATCCATTACGACCGTTTGCCCTTTTTTCACGTTGCCTTTAAGCAACTCTTCGGATAGATAGTCTTCTACATGCTTCTGAAGCGCCCTGCGGATTGGCCTTGCCCCATATTCCGGATCAAAACCTTCCGTGGCAATTTTTTCTCTAGCCGCATCTGTCAGCTCCAAGTATATCTCCTGTTCTTTCAAACGGGTAGTAAGCTGATTTGACATTAATGTAACGATTTGTTTCAAATGATCCTTCTCTAATGAGTGGAACACGATAGTTTCATCAATACGATTCAGGAATTCCGGACGGAATGCACGTTTGAGTTCTTCCATCACTTTCCCTTTCATATTTTTATAGTCCTGCCCGGTATCCTGGATGTTAAAGCCGACATACTTATCAGTTTTCAAGGCAGACGCCCCTACATTCGATGTCATGATCAGAATGGTATTCCTGAAATCGACAGTACGCCCCTTGGAATCTGTCAGTCTTCCGTCTTCCAACACTTGAAGAAGAATATTGAAGACATCCGGATGCGCCTTTTCTATTTCATCAAGCAGAACGACGGAGTATGGTTTCCTCCGCACTTTTTCCGTTAACTGACCGCCTTCTTCGTACCCAACATATCCTGGAGGTGATCCAACAAGACGTGAAGTCGAGTGTTTCTCCATATATTCGGACATATCGATGCGGATCATGGCATCTTCATCACCAAAAATGGATTCAGCCAAAGCACGGGCTAGCTCGGTTTTACCGACCCCTGTTGGTCCCAGGAAGATGAATGAACCAATTGGACGCTTAGGGTCTTTCAAACCTGCCCTTGCACGTCGTACTGCTTTAGAAACCGCAATGACGGCCTCTTCCTGCCCAATTACACGATCATGGAGGATTGACTCCATATTAAGCAGTTTGTCTGACTCCGTTTGCGCCAATTTAGTGACCGGCACTCCCGTCCAGCTGGATACGACGTGTGCAATGTCATCCACAGTCACTTCACTGTTTTCCTGCCCTTGTTTTTCTTTCCAAGTTTTTTTCGTTTCTTCCAATTGTTCTCTTAAGCGTTGTTCTGTATCGCGAAGCGAAGCAGCTTTTTCAAATTCCTGACTCTGAACGGAAGCATCCTTTTCCTTGCGAACATCATCTAGTTTCACTTCAAGTTCCTTTAGGTTAGGTGGCGTTGTGTATGAGCGCAGCCTAACTTTGGAACCAGCTTCATCAATCAAGTCAATCGCTTTATCAGGTAAAAAGCGATCGGAAATATAACGGTCTGATAATTTGACTGCAGCATCAATCGCTTCGTCAGTGATCGATACGCGGTGATGTGCCTCATAACGGTCACGAAGACCTTTGAGAATTTGGATGGATTCCTCAATTGTCGGCTCATCGACTTGGATTGGCTGGAAGCGACGTTCAAGGGCAGCATCCTTTTCAATATACTTACGGTACTCATCCAAAGTTGTAGCACCGATACATTGTAATTCACCACGGGCCAATGATGGTTTAAGGATATTGGAGGCATCGATGGCACCTTCTGCACCACCTGCACCAATCAATGTATGCAATTCATCGATGAATAGGATGATATTACCCGCCTGACGTATTTCATCCATGACTTTCTTCAACCGGTCCTCAAATTCACCCCGGTATTTAGTGCCAGCCACAACAGTACCCATATCAAGTGTCATGACGCGTTTATCACGTAAAATCTCAGGTACCTCGTTATTGATAATCTGTTGGGCAAGCCCTTCAGCAATGGCTGTTTTACCAACGCCAGGTTCACCGATCAATACTGGGTTATTTTTTGTACGACGGCTTAATACCTCAATGACACGCTGTATTTCCTTACTTCTACCGATAACCGGATCCAAGCTTCCTTCCCTTGCAATCGCCGTTAAATCACGGGCAAGGCCATCTAATGTCGGCGTGCTTGCATTTGCAGCGGCTGAACCTTGATGACCACCTGATTCATTGCTGCCCAAAAGTTGTAATACTTGTTGTCGGGCTTTATTTAAACTTACTCCCAGATTATTCAATACGCGGGCAGCGACACCTTCCCCTTCTCGTATAAGACCTAGAAGGACATGCTCTGTCCCAACATATGAGTGACCTAATTTTCTTGCTTCATCCATGGAAAGCTCAATGACCTTCTTGGCTCTTGGGGTATAATGTATCGTTTGAGCCGTATCCTGTCCACGGCCAATTAAATTTTCCACTTCTTTCTGAATCTTCTCCGGACCCAATCCAAGAGCATATAACGCTTTGGCTGCAATACCATCACCCTCTCGGACCAGGCCCAGTAAAATATGTTCCGTGCCAATATTATTATGACCTAAACGGATTGCTTCTTCTTGGGCTAATGCTAATACTTTCTGGGCTCTTTCAGTAAAACGACCAAACATCATAGGGAATTCCTCCTTAAGAATTTTCGTTTTGAATAAAATTGCTGGCAATTCTCTAAGTAATGGCAGAAGCTTATTCTTGCTCCATATCTATTACATGAAATTTAATTCTCCCTAAAGGGGTCAATAACCTCTATGAGGAGGAAGATTCCGTGAAATTTAAGCGTTCCCGGATGAGTGCTGCTCTACGGATATCCCTTTCATGGGGTCTTAAAGGGCCGCCTGCGTACTTTTGTAAAAATCCCGACTGCGTCAAAATCATCAATTCATTTAGAATGCTTTTGGAAATACTCTTTATATACCCAAGATCTATCCCTAATCTAACATCTGAGATACATGTAGCTGCTTCCTTTGTCTCGATTATTCGAGCATTGGACAAAACCCCATATGAACGGAAAATTCTATCTTCTAATTGTATGTGGGAAGTCCTCGCTAATGCATCCCTCGCTGACCGTTCCTGGGCTATGATTTGTTGCACTACACTCGTTAGATCTTCAACGATATCCCTTTCCGATTTTCCAAGAGTGATTTGATTGGAAATTTGAAAAATATTCCCCAACGCTTGACTGCCCTCTCCATAAATCCCTCGAACCACCAACCCCAATTGGTTGATAGCCGGTATGATATTATTCATCTGCTGTGTAAGGACCAGACCCGGCAGATGCATCATGACTGAAGCCCTTAACCCTGTTCCCACATTAGTCGGACAACTAGTCAGGTATCCTCTTTCCTCATCATATGCATAGTCTATGGATTCTTCAATCCAATCGTCAAGAACATTTGCAATCTTTAAGGTTTCCTTTAGCTGCAACCCCGACATTAAACATTGAATACGAAGATGGTCCTCTTCGTTTATCATGATACTTATTTCTTCATTTTCCGAAAGGAGACACGCGCTTTTCGCTGAATCTTCAACTAAATGAGGACTGATTAAATGTTTTTCAACCAGAACGCGCTTTTCCAGTGGCTGCAATTGGTCAATCTCTAATAGCTCCAATTTCCCAATCTCTGGCGTTACTTCCTCTTCGATTCTTTTTTTAATCAATTCAATGATTTTATTAGCTTCTTCGTTCGAAAAGGAGGTTGGGAAGGTAAAGTCTTTGAAATTCCTGGCCAGCCGAATCCGCGAACTCAATACAATATCGATTTCCGGACCTTCGGCACTCATCCAGGAACTCAAGGCGTTTTCTACAAACTTTTCCAAGCTCATAATTCCTCGCCTCCCTCTTGTGCTTCATACCTTTTTTCAAGGGAACGAACCTTATCTCTTACTTCTGCCGCCTTCTCAAACTCCTCTTGATCAATGTGGACCTTTAAAACTTCTTTCAAATCCAAAATTTGCTTTCGAAGATATATGGCGCCGCCAATCCTTTTTGGAATTTTCCCTATGTGTGCTGTATTGCCGCTATGAACCCTCTTTAAAATGGGATTTAACTGTTCATTGAACGTTTTATAACATTCGGCACAGCCAAACTTGCCAATATGGACAAATTCTTTATAAGATCGATGACAATGCGGGCAGCGCCTCTCTTCCGTTTTCGGAAATGCATTTGCCTTTGTCTGTTGAATATTCGACTCCATATTCAACAATCCTGCTAAAAAATTATTTATTGAAAAACCAGGTCCACCTGCCTCCATGAACATTTCACCTTTTTCCTGAGCACATTTCTCACAAATCATGACTTCAGTCTTTTTTCCATTGATGATTTTGGTGAAGTGCAGGGTAGCAGGCCTTTGATGACATTCTTGGCAAATCAACGTTCATCACCTCTGCCAGTTTCATTTATATTTTAAAGTAGTAAGCATCGCTGTTAAAATTCTTGCCCTAAGCTCATCGCGGTCAGGCAGGTCGATATAAATCACCGATCTATCTATGACGCTCATCATAATCTTTGCTTCTCTTTCATTAATGACGTCTTCATTCATCAGCCGTGAAATTACTCCTTCAGCCATCGATTGAGTTACCCTGGAACCAATAAGCGATAATAAGTGGTTGATAAGTTGCACGGAATCCTGTGATTCCACTTTCATGATGCGTATATAACCGCCGCCTCCACGCTTACTCTCTACAACATAACCTCTCTCGATGGTAAACCTGGTATTTATTACGTAATTGATTTGAGAAGGAACACACTGAAATTTATCCGCTATTTCACTTCTTTTTATCTCCAAGATATCTTTTTGACTTATTTCAAGTACTTGCTTCAAATAAGTTTCGATAACATCAGATATGTTTCTCACTCAGCCTCCTCCATTCTGACTTTGACTATATTTGACTATTATTATACAAGGAATAATGCATTTTGCAACTTAAACGCATTTTCTTTCTGTAATATCCATTTTCTCCAAATTATATGTAGTTACATACCCCATTGAACATTAAAGTTGAAATATCTTATATAAATACCCTATATAAATGGATGTAAAACCTGAAATTTTTCTTCTCCTTAAGAATTCTGCCCCATTTCCCCAGCTCATCCATTCCTCCTCATGATATGGCAACCAATTCAAATAAGGCCAGCCCGTACTGTCCCTGAAAACGGAAAAATTTTTTAATTACAAACAAAAAAAGACCAGCCGGATGGCTGATCTTTTTAAATGGCTTGGCGGCGTCCTACTCTCACAGGGGGAAACCCCCAACTACCATCGGCGCTGAAGAGCTTAACTGCCGTGTTCGGAATGGGAACGGGTGTGACCTCTTCGCTATCGCCACCAAACATAAAAGGAACGTTGTTCCTTCAAAACTAGATAATAAGAAGGTATTTCATTTTTTTAAAAGCGTTGGTTAAGTCCTCGATCTATTAGTATCAGTCAGCTCCACATGTCACCATGCTTCCACCTCTGACCTATCAACCTGATCATCTTTCAGGGATCTTACTAGCTTGCGCCATGGGAAATCTCATCTTGAGGGGGGCTTCATGCTTAGATGCTTTCAGCACTTATCCCGTCCGCACGTAGCTACCCAGCTATGCCTTTGGCAAGACAACTGGTACACCAGCGGTGCGTCCATCCCGGTCCTCTCGTACTAAGGACAGCTCCTCTCAAATTTCCTGCGCCCGCGACGGATAGGGACCGAACTGTCTCACGACGTTCTGAACCCAGCTCGCGTACCGCTTTAATGGGCGAACAGCCCAACCCTTGGGACCGACTACAGCCCCAGGATGCGATGAGCCGACATCGAGGTGCCAAACCTCCCCGTCGATGTGGACTCTTGGGGGAGATAAGCCTGTTATCCCCGGGGTAGCTTTTATCCGTTGAGCGATGGCCCTTCCATGCGGAACCACCGGATCACTAAGCCCGACTTTCGTCCCTGCTCGACTTGTAGGTCTCGCAGTCAAGCTCCCTTGTGCCTTTACACTCTACGAATGATTTCCAACCATTCTGAGGGAACCTTTGGGCGCCTCCGTTACTCTTTAGGAGGCGACCGCCCCAGTCAAACTGCCCACCTGACACTGTCTCCCACCCCGATAAGGGGCGCGGGTTAGAATTTCAATACAGCCAGGGTAGTATCCCACCAACGCCTCCACCGAAGCTGGCGCTCCGGCTTCTCAGGCTCCTACCTATCCTGTACAAGCTGTACCAAAATTCAATATCAGGCTGCAGTAAAGCTCCACGGGGTCTTTCCGTCCTGTCGCGGGTAACCTGCATCTTCACAGGTACTATAATTTCACCGAGTCTCTCGTTGAGACAGTGCCCAGATCGTTACACCTTTCGTGCGGGTCGGAACTTACCCGACAAGGAATTTCGCTACCTTAGGACCGTTATAGTTACGGCCGCCGTTTACTGGGGCTTCGGTTCAAAGCTTCGCTTGCGCTAACCTCTCCCCTTAACCTTCCAGCACCGGGCAGGTGTCAGCCCCTATACTTCGCCTTGCGGCTTCGCAGAGACCTGTGTTTTTGCTAAACAGTCGCCTGGGCCTATTCACTGCGGCTTTTCTGGGCTATTCACCCTAAAAAGCACCCCTTCTCCCGAAGTTACGGGGTCATTTTGCCGAGTTCCTTAACGAGAGTTCTCTCGCACACCTTAGGATTCTCTCCTCGCCTACCTGTGTCGGTTTGCGGTACGGGCACCTTACATCTCACTAGAGGCTTTTCTTGGCAGCGTGGAATCAGGAACTTCGGTACTATATTTCCCTCGCCATCACAGCTCCGCCTTAATGGAAACGGGATTTGCCTCGTTTCCGGCCTAACTGCTTGGACGCGCATATCCAACAGCGCGCTTACCCTATCCTTCTGCGTCCCCCCATCGTTCAAACGATGTATAGGTGGTACAGGAATATCAACCTGTTGTCCATCGCCTACGCCTTTCGGCCTCGGCTTAGGTCCCGACTAACCCTGAGCGGACGAGCCTTCCTCAGGAAACCTTAGGCATTCGGTGGAAGGGATTCTCACCCTTCTTTCGCTACTCATACCGGCATTCTCACTTCTAAGCGCTCCACCAGTCCTTCCGGTCTGACTTCAACGCCCTTAGAACGCTCTCCTACCATCGACACCATACGGTGTCAATCCACAGCTTCGGTGATACGTTTAGCCCCGGTACATTTTCGGCGCGGAGTCACTCGACCAGTGAGCTATTACGCACTCTTTAAATGGTGGCTGCTTCTAAGCCAACATCCTGGTTGTCTAAGCAACTCCACATCCTTTTCCACTTAACGTATACTTTGGGACCTTAGCTGGTGGTCTGGGCTGTTTCCCTTTCGACTACGGATCTTATCACTCGCAGTCTGACTCCCAAGAATAAGTATTTGGCATTCGGAGTTTGACTGAATTCGGTAACCCGTTGGGGGCCCCTAGTCCAATCAGTGCTCTACCTCCAATACTCTCATCTTGAGGCTAGCCCTAAAGCTATTTCGGAGAGAACCAGCTATCTCCAGGTTCGATTGGAATTTCTCCGCTACCCACACCTCATCCCCGCACTTTTCAACGTGCGTGGGTTCGGGCCTCCATTCAGTGTTACCTGAACTTCACCCTGGACATGGGTAGATCACCTGGTTTCGGGTCTACGACCTCATACTCATTCGCCCTATTCAGACTCGCTTTCGCTGCGGCTCCGTCTCATCAACTTAACCTCGCATGAAATCGTAACTCGCCGGTTCATTCTACAAAAGGCACGCCATTACCCATTAACGGGCTTTGACTACTTGTAGGCACACGGTTTCAGGATCTATTTCACTCCCCTTCCGGGGTGCTTTTCACCTTTCCCTCACGGTACTGGTTCACTATCGGTCACTAGGGAGTATTTAGCCTTGGGAGATGGTCCTCCCTGCTTCCGACGGGATTTCTCGTGTCCCGCCGTACTCAGGATCCACTCAGGAGGGAACGAAGTTTCAACTACAGGGTTTTTACCTTCTTCGACGGACCTTTCCAGGTCGCTTCATTTACCCCGTTCCTTTGTAACTCCATGTTGAGTGTCCTACAACCCCAAGAGGCAAGCCTCTTGGTTTGGGCTAATTCCGTTTCGCTCGCCGCTACTCAGGAAATCGCGTTTGCTTTCTCTTCCTCCGGGTACTTAGATGTTTCAGTTCCCCGGGTCTGCCTTCAGTACCCTATGTATTCAGGTAAAGATACTGTTCCATTACGAACAGTGGGTTTCCCCATTCGGAAATCTCCGGATCAAAGCTTACTTACAGCTCCCCGAAGCATATCGGTGTTAGTCCCGTCCTTCATCGGCTCCTAGTGCCAAGGCATCCACCGTGCGCCCTTTCTAACTTAACCGTTAAAAAAGATCTTACAGATGCTTTGAAAAAAATTAATTGCCTTCTATCTATTATCTAGTTTTCAAGGAACAAAGCAGAAAGAATCCATCACATCGTGACGTTCGTCTTTCCTATTTGAATGAATTACTCATTCAAAACTGAACAAAACAAAAGCGCTCTCGTAATTATCCTTAGAAAGGAGGTGATCCAGCCGCACCTTCCGATACGGCTACCTTGTTACGACTTCACCCCAATCATCTGTCCCACCTTAGGCGGCTGGCTCCATGAAGGTTACCTCACCGACTTCGGGTGTTACAAACTCTCGTGGTGTGACGGGCGGTGTGTACAAGGCCCGGGAACGTATTCACCGCGGCATGCTGATCCGCGATTACTAGCGATTCCGGCTTCATGCAGGCGAGTTGCAGCCTGCAATCCGAACTGAGAATGGCTTTATGGGATTCGCTTACCTTCGCAGGTTTGCAGCCCTTTGTACCATCCATTGTAGCACGTGTGTAGCCCAGGTCATAAGGGGCATGATGATTTGACGTCATCCCCACCTTCCTCCGGTTTGTCACCGGCAGTCACCTTAGAGTGCCCAACTGAATGCTGGCAACTAAGATCAAGGGTTGCGCTCGTTGCGGGACTTAACCCAACATCTCACGACACGAGCTGACGACAACCATGCACCACCTGTCACTCTGTCCCCCGAAGGGGAAAGCCCTATCTCTAGGGTTGTCAGAGGATGTCAAGACCTGGTAAGGTTCTTCGCGTTGCTTCGAATTAAACCACATGCTCCACCGCTTGTGCGGGCCCCCGTCAATTCCTTTGAGTTTCAGCCTTGCGGCCGTACTCCCCAGGCGGAGTGCTTAATGCGTTAGCTGCAGCACTAAAGGGCGGAAACCCTCTAACACTTAGCACTCATCGTTTACGGCGTGGACTACCAGGGTATCTAATCCTGTTTGCTCCCCACGCTTTCGCGCCTCAGTGTCAGTTACAGACCAGAAAGTCGCCTTCGCCACTGGTGTTCCTCCAAATCTCTACGCATTTCACCGCTACACTTGGAATTCCACTTTCCTCTTCTGCACTCAAGTTCCCCAGTTTCCAATGACCCTCCACGGTTGAGCCGTGGGCTTTCACATCAGACTTAAGGAACCACCTGCGCGCGCTTTACGCCCAATAATTCCGGACAACGCTTGCCACCTACGTATTACCGCGGCTGCTGGCACGTAGTTAGCCGTGGCTTTCTGGTTAGGTACCGTCAAGGTACCAGCAGTTACTCTGGTACTTGTTCTTCCCTAACAACAGAACTTTACGACCCGAAGGCCTTCTTCGTTCACGCGGCGTTGCTCCGTCAGACTTTCGTCCATTGCGGAAGATTCCCTACTGCTGCCTCCCGTAGGAGTCTGGGCCGTGTCTCAGTCCCAGTGTGGCCGATCACCCTCTCAGGTCGGCTACGCATCGTCGCCTTGGTGAGCCATTACCTCACCAACTAGCTAATGCGCCGCGGGCCCATCTATAAGTGACAGCGTAAACCGTCTTTCCATCTTCTCTCATGCGAGAAAAGAACGTATCCGGTATTAGCTCCGGTTTCCCGAAGTTATCCCAGTCTTATAGGCAGGTTGCCCACGTGTTACTCACCCGTCCGCCGCTAATCTCAGGGAGCAAGCTCCCATCGATTCGCTCGACTTGCATGTATTAGGCACGCCGCCAGCGTTCGTCCTGAGCCAGGATCAAACTCTCCGAAGAAATGTTTGACTTGCTCATTTGCTTTTTTGATAGTGTGTGCTCACTTAAAATTTAACGTTGGCGCTTTGTTTTGTTCAGTTTTCAAAGAGCAATTTGACTCTTCTTAAAGAATCAACTTTCATATCATAACAGAGCCAAATCGGCTTGTCAAGTTTTTTTGGTGGAGCCTAGCGGGATCGAACCGCTGACCTCCTGCGTGCAAGGCAGGCGCTCTCCCAGCTGAGCTAAGGCCCCAAAAAAAATAATGGTCGGGAAGACAGGATTCGAACCTGCGACCCCTTGGTCCCAAACCAAGTGCTCTACCAAGCTGAGCTACTTCCCGAAAAAATATGGTGCGCCCGGCGGGAGTCGAACCTACAACCTTCTGATTCGTAGTCAGATGCTCTATCCAATTGAGCTACGGGCGCATATTAAGATGGTGCCGAGGACCGGAATCGAACCGGTACGGTAGTCACCTACCGCAGGATTTTAAGTCCTGTGCGTCTGCCAGTTCCGCCACCCCGGCATAAATAAATAGTGGAGCGGAAGACGGGATTCGAACCCGCGACCCCAACCTTGGCAAGGTTGTATTCTACCACTGAACTACTTCCGCGAACATGCGGGTGAAGGGACTTGAACCCCCACGCCTTGCGGCGCCAGATCCTAAGTCTGGTGCGTCTGCCAATTCCGCCACACCCGCATAATAAAATGGTGAGCCATGAAGGATTCGAACCTTCGACCCTCTGATTAAAAGTCAGATGCTCTACCAACTGAGCTAATGGCTCATATAAACTATTTATATATGCAATATCAAGCTTGTATGAAAATGGTGCCGGCAAGAGGACTTGAACCCCCAACCTACTGATTACAAGTCAGTTGCTCTACCAGTTGAGCTACACCGGCAAGTGTAAAAATGGTGGAGGATGACGGGATCGAACCGCCGACCCTCTGCTTGTAAGGCAGATGCTCTCCCAGCTGAGCTAATCCTCCATATATAACTGCTTGGCGGCGTCCTACTCTCACAGGGGGAAACCCCCAACTACCATCGGCGCTGAAGAGCTTAACTGCCGTGTTCGGAATGGGAACGGGTGTGACCTCTTCGCTATCGCCACCAAACATAAAAGGAACGTTGTTCCTTCAAAACTAGATAATAAGAAGGTATTTCATTTTTTTAAAAACGTTGGTTAAGTCCTCGATCTATTAGTATCAGTCAGCTCCACATGTCACCATGCTTCCACCTCTGACCTATCAACCTGATCATCTTTCAGGGATCTTACTAGCTTGCGCCATGGGAAATCTCATCTTGAGGGGGGCTTCATGCTTAGATGCTTTCAGCACTTATCCCGTCCGCACGTAGCTACCCAGCTATGCCTTTGGCAAGACAACTGGTACACCAGCGGTGCGTCCATCCCGGTCCTCTCGTACTAAGGACAGCTCCTCTCAAATTTCCTGCGCCCGCGACGGATAGGGACCGAACTGTCTCACGACGTTCTGAACCCAGCTCGCGTACCGCTTTAATGGGCGAACAGCCCAACCCTTGGGACCGACTACAGCCCCAGGATGCGATGAGCCGACATCGAGGTGCCAAACCTCCCCGTCGATGTGGACTCTTGGGGGAGATAAGCCTGTTATCCCCGGGGTAGCTTTTATCCGTTGAGCGATGGCCCTTCCATGCGGAACCACCGGATCACTAAGCCCGACTTTCGTCCCTGCTCGACTTGTAGGTCTCGCAGTCAAGCTCCCTTGTGCCTTTACACTCTACGAATGATTTCCAACCATTCTGAGGGAACCTTTGGGCGCCTCCGTTACTCTTTAGGAGGCGACCGCCCCAGTCAAACTGCCCACCTGACACTGTCTCCCACCCCGATAAGGGGCGCGGGTTAGAATTTCAATACAGCCAGGGTAGTATCCCACCAACGCCTCCACCGAAGCTGGCGCTCCGGCTTCTCAGGCTCCTACCTATCCTGTACAAGCTGTACCAAAATTCAATATCAGGCTGCAGTAAAGCTCCACGGGGTCTTTCCGTCCTGTCGCGGGTAACCTGCATCTTCACAGGTACTATAATTTCACCGAGTCTCTCGTTGAGACAGTGCCCAGATCGTTACACCTTTCGTGCGGGTCGGAACTTACCCGACAAGGAATTTCGCTACCTTAGGACCGTTATAGTTACGGCCGCCGTTTACTGGGGCTTCGGTTCAAAGCTTCGCTTGCGCTAACCTCTCCCCTTAACCTTCCAGCACCGGGCAGGTGTCAGCCCCTATACTTCGCCTTGCGGCTTCGCAGAGACCTGTGTTTTTGCTAAACAGTCGCCTGGGCCTATTCACTGCGGCTTTTCTGGGCTATTCACCCTAAAAAGCACCCCTTCTCCCGAAGTTACGGGGTCATTTTGCCGAGTTCCTTAACGAGAGTTCTCTCGCACACCTTAGGATTCTCTCCTCGCCTACCTGTGTCGGTTTGCGGTACGGGCACCTTACATCTCACTAGAGGCTTTTCTTGGCAGCGTGGAATCAGGAACTTCGGTACTATATTTCCCTCGCCATCACAGCTCCGCCTTAATGGAAACGGGATTTGCCTCGTTTCCGGCCTAACTGCTTGGACGCGCATATCCAACAGCGCGCTTACCCTATCCTTCTGCGTCCCCCCATCGTTCAAACGATGTATAGGTGGTACAGGAATATCAACCTGTTGTCCATCGCCTACGCCTTTCGGCCTCGGCTTAGGTCCCGACTAACCCTGAGCGGACGAGCCTTCCTCAGGAAACCTTAGGCATTCGGTGGAAGGGATTCTCACCCTTCTTTCGCTACTCATACCGGCATTCTCACTTCTAAGCGCTCCACCAGTCCTTCCGGTCTGACTTCAACGCCCTTAGAACGCTCTCCTACCATCGACACCATACGGTGTCAATCCACAGCTTCGGTGATACGTTTAGCCCCGGTACATTTTCGGCGCGGAGTCACTCGACCAGTGAGCTATTACGCACTCTTTAAATGGTGGCTGCTTCTAAGCCAACATCCTGGTTGTCTAAGCAACTCCACATCCTTTTCCACTTAACGTATACTTTGGGACCTTAGCTGGTGGTCTGGGCTGTTTCCCTTTCGACTACGGATCTTATCACTCGCAGTCTGACTCCCAAGAATAAGTATTTGGCATTCGGAGTTTGACTGAATTCGGTAACCCGTTGGGGGCCCCTAGTCCAATCAGTGCTCTACCTCCAATACTCTCATCTTGAGGCTAGCCCTAAAGCTATTTCGGAGAGAACCAGCTATCTCCAGGTTCGATTGGAATTTCTCCGCTACCCACACCTCATCCCCGCACTTTTCAACGTGCGTGGGTTCGGGCCTCCATTCAGTGTTACCTGAACTTCACCCTGGACATGGGTAGATCACCTGGTTTCGGGTCTACGACCTCATACTCATTCGCCCTATTCAGACTCGCTTTCGCTGCGGCTCCGTCTCATCAACTTAACCTCGCATGAAATCGTAACTCGCCGGTTCATTCTACAAAAGGCACGCCATTACCCATTAACGGGCTTTGACTACTTGTAGGCACACGGTTTCAGGATCTATTTCACTCCCCTTCCGGGGTGCTTTTCACCTTTCCCTCACGGTACTGGTTCACTATCGGTCACTAGGGAGTATTTAGCCTTGGGAGATGGTCCTCCCTGCTTCCGACGGGATTTCTCGTGTCCCGCCGTACTCAGGATCCACTCAGGAGGGAACGAAGTTTCAACTACAGGGTTTTTACCTTCTTCGACGGACCTTTCCAGGTCGCTTCATTTACCCCGTTCCTTTGTAACTCCATGTTGAGTGTCCTACAACCCCAAGAGGCAAGCCTCTTGGTTTGGGCTAATTCCGTTTCGCTCGCCGCTACTCAGGAAATCGCGTTTGCTTTCTCTTCCTCCGGGTACTTAGATGTTTCAGTTCCCCGGGTCTGCCTTCAGTACCCTATGTATTCAGGTAAAGATACTGTTCCATTACGAACAGTGGGTTTCCCCATTCGGAAATCTCCGGATCAAAGCTTACTTACAGCTCCCCGAAGCATATCGGTGTTAGTCCCGTCCTTCATCGGCTCCTAGTGCCAAGGCATCCACCGTGCGCCCTTTCTAACTTAACCGTTAAAAAAGATCTTACAGATGCTTTGAAAAAAATTAATTGCCTTCTATCTATTATCTAGTTTTCAAGGAACAAAGCAGAAAGAATCCATCACATCGTGACGTTCGTCTTTCCTATTTGAATGAATTACTCATTCAAAACTGAACAAAACAAAAGCGCTCTCGTAATTATCCTTAGAAAGGAGGTGATCCAGCCGCACCTTCCGATACGGCTACCTTGTTACGACTTCACCCCAATCATCTGTCCCACCTTAGGCGGCTGGCTCCATGAAGGTTACCTCACCGACTTCGGGTGTTACAAACTCTCGTGGTGTGACGGGCGGTGTGTACAAGGCCCGGGAACGTATTCACCGCGGCATGCTGATCCGCGATTACTAGCGATTCCGGCTTCATGCAGGCGAGTTGCAGCCTGCAATCCGAACTGAGAATGGCTTTATGGGATTCGCTTACCTTCGCAGGTTTGCAGCCCTTTGTACCATCCATTGTAGCACGTGTGTAGCCCAGGTCATAAGGGGCATGATGATTTGACGTCATCCCCACCTTCCTCCGGTTTGTCACCGGCAGTCACCTTAGAGTGCCCAACTGAATGCTGGCAACTAAGATCAAGGGTTGCGCTCGTTGCGGGACTTAACCCAACATCTCACGACACGAGCTGACGACAACCATGCACCACCTGTCACTCTGTCCCCCGAAGGGGAAAGCCCTATCTCTAGGGTTGTCAGAGGATGTCAAGACCTGGTAAGGTTCTTCGCGTTGCTTCGAATTAAACCACATGCTCCACCGCTTGTGCGGGCCCCCGTCAATTCCTTTGAGTTTCAGCCTTGCGGCCGTACTCCCCAGGCGGAGTGCTTAATGCGTTAGCTGCAGCACTAAAGGGCGGAAACCCTCTAACACTTAGCACTCATCGTTTACGGCGTGGACTACCAGGGTATCTAATCCTGTTTGCTCCCCACGCTTTCGCGCCTCAGTGTCAGTTACAGACCAGAAAGTCGCCTTCGCCACTGGTGTTCCTCCAAATCTCTACGCATTTCACCGCTACACTTGGAATTCCACTTTCCTCTTCTGCACTCAAGTTCCCCAGTTTCCAATGACCCTCCACGGTTGAGCCGTGGGCTTTCACATCAGACTTAAGGAACCACCTGCGCGCGCTTTACGCCCAATAATTCCGGACAACGCTTGCCACCTACGTATTACCGCGGCTGCTGGCACGTAGTTAGCCGTGGCTTTCTGGTTAGGTACCGTCAAGGTACCAGCAGTTACTCTGGTACTTGTTCTTCCCTAACAACAGAACTTTACGACCCGAAGGCCTTCTTCGTTCACGCGGCGTTGCTCCGTCAGACTTTCGTCCATTGCGGAAGATTCCCTACTGCTGCCTCCCGTAGGAGTCTGGGCCGTGTCTCAGTCCCAGTGTGGCCGATCACCCTCTCAGGTCGGCTACGCATCGTCGCCTTGGTGAGCCATTACCTCACCAACTAGCTAATGCGCCGCGGGCCCATCTATAAGTGACAGCGTAAACCGTCTTTCCATCTTCTCTCATGCGAGAAAAGAACGTATCCGGTATTAGCTCCGGTTTCCCGAAGTTATC
Organism: Peribacillus sp. FSL R5-0717; assembly: GCF_038002945.1. Classification (NCBI taxonomy): domain Bacteria; kingdom Bacillati; phylum Bacillota; class Bacilli; order Caryophanales; family Bacillaceae; genus Peribacillus; species Peribacillus sp. FSL R5-0717. Next base: position 2,673,549 of record NZ_JBBOOF010000001.1, on the reverse strand, counting down.
CCAGTCTTATAGGCAGGTTGCCCACGTGTTACTCACCCGTCCGCCGCTAATCTCAGGGAGCAAGCTCCCATCGATTCGCTCGACTTGCATGTATTAGGCACGCCGCCAGCGTTCGTCCTGAGCCAGGATCAAACTCTCCGAAGAAATGTTTGACTTGCTCATTTGCTTTTTTGATAGTGTGTGCTCACTTAAAATTTAACGTTGGCGCTTTGTTTTGTTCAGTTTTCAAAGAGCAATGTCTTTCGGAACAGCTTATTTATAATAACATTTTCATTACTGCAAGTCAACAACTTTTTTAAAACTTTTTAAAGTTTGTAATCTGTTTGCAACTCGTTCGTAACGACAGATATAAATATAACACCATTACGTTAACTGTGCAATACCTTTTATAAAGTTTTTTTGAGATAATGTTGTTTTTCTTTTAAACCCTAGAATCCACTCTATTGAAAGGCATGAAATTATAATTAAAAAACAAAAACCGAATTGGACTTACCAGGATCAGGAGCTACGCCCATGATCCCAGCCATCCGAATTCGGCCCTGCAATCAAAACTCATTTTGCTTATATTTAGCGATGTCTCATTAAAGGGAATAACAGGACGTCACGTATGGAAGGAGAATTGGTCAATAGCATAACCAAACGGTCAACACCAATTCCAAGTCCGCCAGTCGGCGGCATTCCATATTCTAACGCCTCCAAGAAATCTTCATCCATTTCATGAGCTTCATCATTACCTTGCTCTCGTTCTTTCAATTGAGCTTCAAAGCGTTGACGTTGATCAATAGGATCATTAAGTTCAGTGAAGGCATTTGCGTGCTCCCTACCTACTATGAATAACTCAAAACGATCTGTGAAACGGGAATCTTCCGGATTTTTCTTTGCTAAAGGAGAGATTTCCACTGGATGCCCATAGATGAATGTAGGTTGAATTAACTTATCTTCGACCTTTTGTTCAAAGAATTCATTTACGATATGGCCGAACTCCATGGATTCCTTAACTTCAATCCCATTTTCTTTAGCAAGCTGCTGGGCTTCTTCTTTACTCATTTCAGTCCAGAAGTCCACACCGGTATATTCTTTTACAGCGTCAACCATGTGAAGTCGTTTCCATTCCGGTTTTAACTCAATCTCATACTCCCCATACTGGATGGTAGTCGTCCCAAGAACTTCTTGAGCTATATGGGCAATCAAGTTTTCCGTTAAGCTCATGATATCTTGGTAATCCGCATAGGCCTCGTATAATTCAATCAATGTGAATTCAGGATTGTGCCTTGTGGACACCCCTTCATTTCTGAAAACCCGGCCAATTTCATAAACTTTCTCCAATCCGCCAACGATCAAGCGTTTTAGATGAAGTTCAATGGCAATCCTTAAATTCAAAGGCATATCCAAAGCATTATGGTGAGTAAGGAAAGGTCGTGCAGCAGCTCCACCAGCAACAGAGTGCAATAGCGGCGTCTCCACTTCAAGGTATCCATGATCATCCAAATACCTTCTCATGGCTTGTACAATGCGACTGCGCATGATCAACGTATTTTTGCTTTCTTCATTCGTAATTAAATCGACATAGCGTTTCCTGTAACGCTCTTCAACATCCTTCAAGCCATGAAATTTATCAGGCAACGGACGAAGCGCTTTAGCAAGGAACACATATTCTTTAGCTTTAATGGAAAGTTCCCCGACTTTCGTTTTGAAGATAACGCCAGTTACCCCTACAAGATCACCAAGATCCGTTTGGTTGAAAATTTGGTAAGAATCTTCCCCTATGTTATCCAAACGGACGTAGATCTGGATTTGGCCGCTAATATCCTGGATATGGGCAAATCCCGCTTTTCCTTTTCCGCGCTTCGTCATGACACGGCCAGCGATCGTAACTTCAATTTCTTTTTCTTCAAGTTCTTCTTTTTCTAATTCACCATAAGCACTGATTAACTCTTGAGTGTTATGTGTGCGCTCGAATCTGCTCCCGAAAGGGTCTAGTCCATTATCCATCATCGCTTGCATTTTATCGCGTCTTACCTGCAGTTGGTCATTCAATTCTTCATGACTCACGAAAATCATCTCCATCTTTATTAATAAATGCCTTATATAATTAATCAGAAATTCTTTTGCATACATATTTATTCTTACATAAAGTAAAGGAATTCAACAGCTTTTTATCATAAAACATTGTTTATGTACATATAAAAACTGCCAGGATTACTGGCAGTTTAAGATAAGCGTATTATAGGAAAATAGGAAGGTAATGTCAAACATCAGACCATTTGGATATTTTGTTGCTTCGCTTCAATATCATCAACAAGTCCATAGAGAAGCTTCACAACATCTTCCCTTGTTTCACAATCATTAATTCCTTTGCGTGCCGTAGCATTCCCTTTAACACCCTTTAAATACCAAGAAGCATGCTTACGCATTTCACGAACGGCGACATTTTCATTTTTCAACGCAATCAGACGATCCATATGAAGCACGCAAACATCCATCTTTTCACGAACTGAAGGCTCATCCATCAGTTGACCGGTTTCAAGATATTTTACAGTCCGGTAAATCATCCACGGGTTACCTAGAGCTGCACGGCCGATCATGACTCCATCAACACCCGTTTCCTTCAGCATTCTTTCCGCATCCTGTGGAGTTCCCACATCACCGTTACCGATAAGGGGAATATTAATTGATTTCTTCACTTCACGGATGATGTCCCAGTTAGCTTTTCCTTCATACATTTGAACACGTGTTCTGCCATGCATGGAAACAGCTTTACCACCTGCGCGTTCAACAGCCTGAGCATTTTGAATCGCAAAAACGTGTTCATCATCCCAGCCTATGCGCATTTTTACCGTTACCGGCTTTTCAACAGCATCAACCACCGCTGAAACCATCTCATAAATTTTGTTTGGATCGAGAAGCCACTTCGCACCCGCATCACATTTAGTGATTTTAGGGACAGGGCAGCCCATGTTGATATCAATGATGTCAGCAGTTGTATTTTTATCTACAAATTGCGCAGCCTCAACCAAAGATTTCTTCTCACCGCCAAAGATTTGCAAACTTAACGGCTTTTCTCTTTCATCTATATAAAGCATATTCATCGTTCTAGCATTTTTAAGAACGATTCCCTTGTCACTGACCATCTCCGCACAAACAAGACCAGCACCAAATTCCTTGACAGTCAAGCGGAATGCCGAGTTACAGACTCCCGCCATCGGGGCCAGCACTACCTGGTTCTTCATTTCTATATCGCCTATTCTTAACACGTTGTGCCCCCCTATAACATTCTTTCATTTATCATCAGGTGGCTGAAGCTCCTCAATGGAAATATGAAGAATTTCCGCCACTTCCAGTAAAAATGCTTCTGAAGGGTTACGGTTCCCTCGTTCAACTTCTCCCAGCAAGGAAACGGAAACACCTATCTCCCTCGCAAACCCTTCCTGGGTATAACCCTTTAACTTTCGAAAAGCGCGAATACGCCTTCCCCATTTTTCACCTTCCATAATCGAACTCCTTCTTTATCCGAAATCTGTTCAAGCAGGTCGCTCAAAGGTGCACGCATTTGCGGAAGTGATATATCTGGGTCCACTTCCATTAAAGGCACGATAACAAAAGCCCTCTCGCGCATACGAGGGTGCGGGACTGAAAGAATCTCTGTCTCAATATTTTCATGATTATATAACAAAATGTCAAGGTCTAAAGTACGAGGACCCCACCTAATTTCCCTTTTTCTCCCTAAATCCTGTTCAATTTTCATACAAGCGTGAAGTAATTGTTCGGGTTCTAAATCGGTTTTCACTTTAAGGACAGCATTTAAAAAACAGTCCTGGTCTTCATATCCTATCGGATCCGTTTCATATAAAGAGGAGCATGACACCAATTTGATATGCGGGCTTTCAGACAATAATTGGAAAGCCTTTCGGAATGTTTCAAGGCGATCACCTAAGTTCGACCCTATTGAAAGGTAAGCAATATTTCTCACTATCAGCGTCCCCTTACAATCTCTATAGCAACCGAATCATAGTGACCTGCTATTGGAGGATCTGGTTTATAAACCTTGACGGTGCATGTCTCGATGGAAGAATATTTATTAAGCAATTCAGAGGCGATTTTTTCAGCGACAGCTTCCACTAACTTAAAAGGTTTTCCCTCAACAACATTTTTACACACCTCATATAACTCGCCATAGTTGATTGAATCTTCAAGGTTGTCACTCTTTCCTGCCTTGGCTAAATCAGTCTGGACGATTAAATCCACTTTAAATCGCTGACCAAGCTTCGTTTCTTCCGGAAAAACTCCATGATAACCGTAAAACTCCATTTTATTCACATATATCTTATCCATATCATTCACCTTTTCCTAATAGAGCATCCATCATCTTTGCAGTCCGTGCCATTTCCTTCACATCATGTACGCGAACCATTTGACAGCCTTGTTGAATGCCATGACAGATTGTGGCGGCCGTTCCTTCCATTCGCTCACTAGGCGGCAGGTCCAGAACATGTCCAATCATGGATTTTCTTGATGTGGCTAACAGAACTGGATAACCTAACGATACCAGCTTATCAAGATTCCTCATCATTTCTAAATTTAACTTTAAATCTTTCGCAAAGCCAATTCCTGGATCGAGTATGATGTTTTCATCCTTGACACCTGCATCCTTCACCAACATGATGCTTTCGAATAAATCTTGAAGTACATCCCGAACAAAATGTCCATATTCCATATTACCCCTGTTATGCATCAAGATGATCGGCACCTTATATTCCCCAGCAACCTTCGGCATCAAGGAATCGGCTTTACCTCCCCAAATGTCATTTAATATATGGGCTCCTGCTTTTACCGCCGCTTCCGCCACTCTTGATTTATACGTATCGACCGATATTGGAACCTCAATATTACGGGATATGGCCTCTATAATCGGGGCGACTCTCTCTATTTCCTCTTCCTCCGATATCCTCTCATAATTAGGTCGGGTGGACTCTCCGCCTACATCCAATATATCCGCTCCATCGTTGACCATCCGTTCGGCATGCTTCAAAGCAGCATCTATCCGATTATATTTCCCGCCATCCGAAAAGGAGTCCGGCGTAACATTCAAAATCCCCATAATTAAGGTTTTATTGCTGTAATCCAAATCAAATGAACCGCACTTTATTTTTGACGCTCCAGCTAATGACATCCAACGTTCTCCTTCACTTAAAGAAATCTATATATACGAGTTTACCCATTTACACAGGCATAGTGCAAGCTCCATGAAGATTCGGAACACTTCTGCAAACATTTCTGCAAAAAGAAAAGCAAAGCCCCTAAGGAACTTCGCTTCTCATTTTTAGTGTCTTGTCTTACTCAAAGTTATATAATGGCGTACTTAAGTAGCGTTCACCATTACTTGGTATGATGGCAAGTACCTTTTTGCCTTTTCCCAGTTTGTCAGCCACTTTAATGGCAGCTGCGATTGCACCTCCAGAAGAAATTCCGCCAAGGATTCCTTCTTCTTTTGCTGCGCGGCGTGCATAATCAAAAGATTCCTCTGTATTGACTTGAATGATTTCGTCATAGAGATCTGTATTCAATATAGTTGGTATGAAGCCTGCTCCGATTCCTTGGATTTTATGAGGTCCTGGAGTTCCTCCCGATAATACTGGGGAATCCGCAGGTTCAACAGCGTAAATTTTAATGTCAGGGAACTTCTCACGCAGGACTTCACCGGCACCTGTAATGGTTCCGCCAGTACCGATACCGGCAACGAATGCATCCAGACCTTCATCTCCAAAGGCTTCAACGATTTCAGGGCCTGTAGTGTTCCGATGTACTTCAGGGTTGGCTTCGTTTTCGAATTGCTGTGGAATGAAGTAACCTTTTTCTTTAGAAAGCTCAGTCGCCTTTGCGATTGCACCCTTCATTCCTTCAGGCCCAGGAGTAAGAACTAATTCTGCTCCATAAGCGCGAAGCAAGTTACGGCGTTCCAAGCTCATCGTCTCCGGCATAACCAGAATTGATTTATAGCCCTTTGCCGCAGCTACCATCGCCAGGCCTATTCCAGTATTTCCGCTTGTAGGTTCAATGATCGTATCACCTGGCTTAAGGGTACCATTTTTTTCTGCCGCTTCGATCATCGCAAGGGCGATACGGTCTTTTACACTGCTGCCTGGGTTAAAATACTCAAGTTTCAAATAAATATCTGCACTGTTTTCATTTTGAAGCTTGTTTAACTTAACAATAGGTGTTTGTCCAATTAAATCGATTACAGAATTAGCTATACGTGCCATTTTCTCCACTCCCTTATCATTTCAATACCGAGTATGTTTATTGGTTTTATAATTTTAAAGTTACCAGTTTTAATAGTTCATTGTCAATGATTATATACTATATTCTAAATTTTCTCACACAACCATTGACCTACTTTTCTTCCTTCAATCCATAAAACCATTCTACATCAAATTCGTCCCAGAAAATTTTCCCTGAGACCGGTGCCTGAATCTGTTCAAGAGCTATTTGGCGGCGAATCTTGTCTTTAACTTCGTCATATTCATATTGCTTGCCCTCTATTCTTTCATGCAGGTAGAGAACGGCCCAGCCATCCTCCGTTTTGATTGCATCACTCCACTTTTTAACCTTCAATTTCTCGGCAGCGGTAATGTATTCCTTGGATACTTGCTCGTTATCCTGTGATATATAACCCATATCGCCCCCTTGATTGGCAGTAAATTCATCAAGGGACTTTTCCATCGCCAAGACTTCAAAGGAGACACCTTTCTCCAGTTCACGTATGACTTGGTCTGCCTGCTTTTTTGTAGACGTGGTAATATGGGAAATATGGAAAGCAGTAGGGATTCTATAGATATCCTTATTATTATCATAATAATTCCGCATTTCCGTTTTGGAAACCGAAACGTCCTTGGTGAGGAGCTTCTCGAGGAGGAGACTCGACTGAATTTCCTGCCTCAATTGATCGTTACTTTTATTAAGGTTCTGACCGGCAGTCCCATACATCGTTTTCATCATTTTAAGTTCCCGATCTAGCTCTTCATCCGAAATTTTCACTTTGTATTTTTCAGCTGCCTGTTTCACTACCTCTTTATCGACCATTTCCTCAAGTACATCTTCCCCATATCTTTTTTCGAGCTCATTCATCCATGCGTCCCGGGAAATATCCTTCGACCCGACCTTCGCGGCCGTTTCTTCCCCAATGACGGTTTTTGAAATGATTAGTGGTTTTATGACAAAGATAATGATAGTCAATAGGTTCAACAAGGCAAGGCCAGCAATAATTGCCCGAAGCTTGTGTTTTGGCAAACCCTTATCCCCCGTACATTATTTTTTGGTTTCCGCTTCCAGTTCCTCAAGTTGTTCCTTAGAGAATTGGTAGGTCTGATTACAAAAATGACAATGCGCCTCCGCTTGTCCGTCTGTCTCTATAATATCCCGAATCTCAGCCTGCCCCAGGCTGATCAATGCATTCGCAATTCTTTCCCTTGAACATTGACAGGAGAACTGGACATCCACTTTTTCTAATATATTCACATTGCCCTCACCTAAAATTTCGGTTAGGATTTCTTCAGGAGTCATGCCGTTTTGAATCATCTTGGAAACTGGAGTAATCGTGCTTAGTCTTTTTTCGATTTTGGAAATCGTATCATCGGATGTACCCGGCATCAACTGAATGATAAATCCGCCCGCTGCAAGGATTGAATTATCCGGATTCACCAGGACCCCAACCCCCACTGATGAAGGCACCTGTTCGGAAGTAACAAAGTAATAAGTGAAATCTTCACCCAGTTCTCCAGATACAAGCGGTACTTGCCCTGAAAAGTAATCACGAAGACCAATATCTTTCACAACAGTCAACAATCCATCGGTACCCACCGCTTTCCTGACATCCAGCTTACCTTGCTCATTCAAATCAAAATGGGTTTGCGGATGAGTGACATATCCGCGGACTTCTCCCTTTGCATTGCTGTCGACCAGGATGGATCCAATCGGACCACCACCCTCGATTTTAATCGTCAGCTTTTCTTCACCTTTTAACATTCCACCCATCATAACGCCTGCCGTCATAGCCCGTCCAAGGGCAGCCGAAGCAGTGGGCCATGTATAATGGCGTCGCTGAGCTTCTCCTACGGTGTCTGTTGTTGAAACAGCATATGCACGAACCTGTCCTTCATAACCTAACGCCTTTATTAGATAATCCTTCATTTATATTGCTCCTTTCATGCTTTGTGTTACTTCTTCACTTGCTCACGATTACGTTTATAAATCAGCTGCAAACCCTTCAAGGTCAAAAATGGCTCCACAACGTCAATAACAGTAGACTCATTAGCAATTAAGGTAGCCAGTCCGCCTGTCGCTATTACCGTTGGTTCTAGATTACTTTGCGCTTTAATTCGATTAACGATTCCTTCTACCTGCCCAACATACCCATACAAAATGCCAGCCTGCATGGCGGACACCGTATTTTTCCCAATAATCCCTTCCGGACGGCTGATTTCTATTCTCGGAAGTTTGGCTGCCTTTGAATAAAGTGCCTCGGTAGAAATATTTATACCCGGGGCAATGGCTCCTCCCATGTATTGTTTATCCTCATTTATGTAGCAATATGTAGTTGCCGTACCAAAATCCACGATAATGAGAGGGCTTCCATATTCCTGAATGCCAGCAACAGCATTAACGATTCGGTCCGCTCCCACCTCACGGGGATTTTCGTATTTAATATTCAATCCAGTTTTTATTCCAGGTCCAACTATAAGCGGTTTAATTCCAAAGTATTTTTTGCACATGCGTTCAAGCGCAAACATAATTGGCGGAACTACCGAAGAAATAATGATTCCATCAAATTGATCAAACGCAAGACTTTCATGCTGCAGCAAAGACTTTATGATCATTCCATACTCATCTTCTGTCTTGTGACGATTAGTCTCAATTCGCCAATGATATTTTAAAATATCTTCATCGTATACGCCTAATACGGTATTCGTATTCCCAACATCCAATACAAAAATCATCGTTTCATCACTCCGGTAAATTATTCTCCAACATCATACCACACTGTTATTTCCCACGCTATTAGTCGCACTTTTCGGAAGGATCCCAGGAACTTTATCATAATTAATTTAAGAGTTAAGAAAAGGGTATTTCCGAGGCGGAAATACCCTTTTGAATTTAGTCGATTAAGACTTTTTATTGTCGTCTTCGTTCGGGAAGGAAAGCGGCTGATCTTGAGGTGCACCTTCTTTGATTGGAGGAGTACTCAATCCTTCCTCCGTTATTTCAAGGTCCTCAGGTCCTCTTTTATCCAATGGATCTAATAGGGCCTCTTTTTCTTCCTTCTTCTTATTGATGTTCACCTTGACATTCTCATCATTGGTTAAATTCCCATTCAGGGCTGTATAATCCCGATCTGGCAATTTACCATTATGGAATAAACCTTTGATTTGTTCCGCATCAAGTGTTTCCACTTCAAGCAGGGTTTTTGCAACCAAATCAAGTTTTTCACGATTTTCAGTAAGGATTTTCTTACATCTTTCGTAAGCTTCCTTGATGATACGTTGAATTTCAAGATCGATTTCATATGCTATTGCATCTGAATAGTTTTGATCATTGTTGAAATCGCGGCCTAGGAAGACCTGACCTTGAGAATTACCGAATTGAAGCGGTCCGAGCTTACTCATTCCATATTCCATAACCATGCTACGAGCTATGCCCGTTGCACGCTGGAAGTCGTTATGCGCACCGGTACTCACTTCTCCGAATGTAACTTCTTCGGCTACACGGCCACCCAATAGTCCTACGATTTTATCTTTTAGCTCAGGTTCCGTCATGAAGAAACGATCTTCTTTCGGCAGCATAACTGCATAACCGCCGGCTTGACCACGAGGGACAATCGTAACTTTATGAACGACTTCGGCATCATCCAGAACCAGCCCAATAATGGTATGGCCTGCTTCATGCCACGCTACGATATTTCTTTCCTTTTTGGAAATGACACGGTTTTTCTTGGCAGGTCCGGCAATAACGCGATCCGAAGCTTCATCCAAATCGGACATGTCAATCTTCTTCTTATCCTGACGGGCAGCAACAAGCGCCGCTTCATTCAGTAAGTTTTCAAGATCTGCACCAGAAAATCCTGGAGTACGCTGAGCGATCGCTTTCAAATCGACTGTTTCTGCTAATGGTTTATTGCGTGCATGCACTTTCAGCACTTCTTCACGGCCCTTAACATCAGGGCGGCCTACCGTTATTTGACGGTCAAAACGTCCCGGACGCAATAATGCCGGATCCAATACATCAGCACGGTTAGTCGCAGCGATGATGATGATTCCTTCATTACCACCGAAACCATCCATTTCTACCAGTAATTGGTTCAATGTCTGTTCACGTTCATCGTGACCGCCACCTAGACCTGCGCCACGTTGACGACCGACTGCATCAATTTCATCAATGAAGATGATACATGGTGCATTCTTCTTAGCATTTTCAAACAAATCACGAACACGGGATGCACCGACACCCACAAACATTTCAACAAAATCAGAACCACTGATTGAGAAGAAAGGAGTTCCGGCTTCACCAGCTACTGCTCGTGCAAGTAAAGTTTTACCTGTACCAGGAGGCCCGACTAAAAGTACCCCTTTAGGAATACGGGCTCCAAGCTCGGCATATTTGCGAGGATCTTTCAAGAATTCAACGACCTCGACAAGTTCCTGCTTTTCTTCGTCCGCCCCGGCAACATCATTGAAGCGAACTTTTTTCTTATCATCATTATACAATTTCGCCTTACTTTTCCCGAAGTTCATGACGCGGCCACCACCGCCGCCCTGAGCTTGGTTAAGTAAAAAGAAGAAGAGGATAAAAATGATTACAAATGGAATGATGGAAGTGAAAAATGTCACCCAGCCACTTGTTTTTTCTGGAGGTTCCACAGTGATGATGTCCTTATCCAACTTGGTTACGGCATCATTTATCCGACTTTGCGAATATTCACTGAAAGGCACGTACGTCACAAAGAATTTATTTTCCTCATAACCTTTGAGCTTTCCTGTGATTTCAAATACACTGCTTTCGGGCTGCATCGTCAGTGCAGTAACGTCCCCATTCTCCAAATGCTTATAGAATTCATCTTGGGTCATTTTCTCCGTTGGTTCATTGTTATTATTAAAAATGCTTACAATCCCAATGATGACCAAAAAGATCAGTAAATAAAATATGGTATTACGGAAGATCCGATTCATCCCTTACCTCCTCCCACGGGTAAACAAACTATAGTAAATACTATCATATAAAATTAATGAATTACAATAATTTAACACCGCTGTTTTTATCTGGTCTTCCCTTTCAAACAGGTACGATTAATTCGAGTAAATTTCAGGCTTCAATATGCCAATATACGGGAGATTACGATACTTTTCCGCAAAATCAAGACCATATCCGACAACAAATGCATCCGGAACGATGAACCCGGCATAGTCCGGAGTGATATCCACTTTCCTGCCTGTTGGTTTATCCAATAAGGTAACGATTTTAATTGATTTTGCTTTTCGATAACGGAAAAGTTCCGCAAGATAGCTAAGAGTCAAACCGCTGTCGATAATATCTTCGATGATTAAAATATCCCGGCCCTCAACCGATGTATCAAGGTCCTTGATGATTTTCACTTCACCGGACGATACAGTGGAGTTACCATAGCTCGAAACATCCATAAAGTCCATTTCAAGATGTGTATCCACACGTTTCAGTAAATCTGACATAAATGGCATGGCGCCTTTCAGCACTCCGATGGCCAACGGGAACTTACCTTGGTAATCAGCTTCTAGCTGCGCACCCAATTCCCTTATTTTCAATTGAAGTTCTTCCTCTGATATTAAAACTTTTTCAATGTCGTTTTGCATGGTCATTGTAATTAATTGCCCCCCATGAAGAATTAAGCTTTTTTATATTCTAAGTAAATTAAAGATTTTTCATCAGAAATTATATCCGGCTCAACATTCGACTTCTTTAAACCGGGCAGCCAAATCGCCGTTCCCGTTTGATCGATGATGACCGGCCACACATTTCTTTCTAGCATCGGGATCTTTTCATTAATAAAAATATCCTTTAACTTTTTAGTTCCACCTAATCCCTTGACGGCCATCCGTTCGCCTTCATTCCTGGTTCGGACTGTAAGCGGAAACTGAACAGCTGATTCGGGAAGAATAAAAGAATGATTTCCCCTAAGTACCGGAATTTCTTCTTTTATATAGTGCGCTTTAATCTTATATCCATTCGGAAGAATAGTCTCACCGGGAATTTGTAATTTTAGGGAATATTCACGGCTTTTTTGCCGAAAAAATCTAAACATGCAAGTTTGATATGATTTTTCCGCAATAAGGCCCTCCGGAAGATGCAATTCTGCAGATGGTTGAGGATTCAAAAACAAAACTAAAAGTTGGTCAATATGTAATGCCGAAAGCGATGAAGGTCTCTCCAAATAAAGATAGTTTAATATTAGTTGAATCGCCCTTCTTTGTAAAGGTTTAGGCATCGCGAGAACCTTATCAATCTGAATAACCGCTTGATCTTTATCCTGCTGGATCCAAACCTCGGACATTTTGCTTGAAACCAGGTTCAAAAAAAACTCTTCATCTTCATATAGCTCTTCACTGAATCGTTGAAAATGCTCATGAACCTTTCTATTTTCTTTCTTTAAAAACGGAAGAACTTCATGTCTAAAACGATTTCTTGCATAGACACCCGTTTCATTGCTCGGATCAAACCTTGGTTCAATATCATGAAGGCCCGCATATTCGATTATTTGACTTTTCGTGATTTCAAGAAAAGGCCTAATCAGATTCCCTGTATGAAAACGTCTCTTTATAGGAATACCCGCTCTTGCCTTGCCTGTCGCCCCTCTTGTTAAACGCATGAGCATCGTTTCTATTTGATCATCTCCATGATGCCCCAGGACAAGCGTGGAGGCTTGATGCTTATCCATCACTTCCTCATAGAAAGCAAAACGCAGCTTTCTTGACGTTATTTGTGAACTTTCCCCCGTCTGTTCCATCCGGGCAGGAACATCGATCCTTTTTCCTTCAAATTTAATGCCCCACCGTTCACAAATATGCTCGACATATTTATAATCCCCATAGGATTCTTCACCACGAAACATATGGTCAACACTTGCTACGATCATCTCGTAATGAAAAAGAGGTTGAATTTCCTTAAGGATATGGAGAAGCACCAGCGAGTCCGGTCCTCCGGAAACACCTATTAGCAACTTCGAGTTTTCCTTAATCAATTCGTTTCTATAAATGGTGCTCAGAACTTTTTCCTTTAACATACAATCTTCCTTCTTTATGGACAGGCATTAGTTTTATACGATTGAATCATGAAATGGTTTCAACCATTTCATGGCATTCACCTAATAACTATATCATAACAACTGTTCATATATGTAAAGAACATAGAGCATCGATATGATGGCAACCAGCAAAAACGTTTCAAAAAAACCGCCGCTTTTCTTTTTTGATTGGTTTTGGGACCTTCTTGCTTGTCTTGTTGAAGGCTGCACGGTTTGCTGCTGACCCGTCGCTGTCTGGTTCGGGCCCTTTTTCTTCGAATGATTTTGCTTACTTAGCACCGTTACCAGATCCTCCCGCATTTGGATGGCTGAGTCATACTGTCCGCGGAGCGCATTATCCAATATCTTTCTGTATGGATGCAATTCCTTTTTCTGCTTAATTAAGTCGTTAAGCTGTTTATACCCCTCCCCTTTCTTCTGGAAACGTCCGGGATAGGCAGAATTGATTATAATCATTGCTACAGCGAACAAGTCATATTGCGGATCGGCCTTTCTTGATCCAAGTCCCCAGTACCCCCTGTCAAAAAACTCGGTGAATTCTTTAACAGACCGCCCGATCAAGGTGGTTCCGCCAACATCCACGCACCGTACCTTATAGGCTGGTGATGTCACGATCAAATTCTCGGGTTTCAAATCACCGAACACCCAGCCATTGGAATGCAAGGCAGACAAGCTTGTTAAGAGCTGAAGCATCAAGACTCCAATCCATGACGACCCTTTCTTATCAATGAAACGCAAAAAATCGTGTCCATGGATATATTCCATGACATAAAAAGGGAGCTGCTTTCCTGTTTTCATGAAATCATCCGCTTCCAAAAAGGAAGGTCCAAGGGTAGACCCCTGGACCTTTGAAAAGGATTTTAGGATATTCATCTCCGAAATAATGGACGTCCCATTATCACTGAGCTTTAAAGCATAATGACGATTTCCGCTTTCAACCAAATAAACGATCCCGTTCGCTCCACAGCCCAATTCCTTAATTATTTTGTACTGGTTTTTATTCCATTTTCCAGTGACCAAACTGCCAGGCAGAAGTTTACATTGATTCCTCAAAGTATTGTTCATCATCATGTGATAACAATCCCCTCAATGAACGTTTTTTATTGAAATGAGTTAAAGCTTCACGAATGGCTGGACCTGTCGGAGTGAGTCCCCCTGTACTGAGCTTAGGAAAAGTTGCCGTCAAGGCTTCGAGGTTTGGGGTCCAATCCAGCAACTTTTCAACGTCATTTCTTTTCCCAGGAAATACGAATACGGAAAAACGGCTGTCACCCATCCTTGCATTCATACTAAGGGAAAGATCTAATAAGGAATCTTTTACTGTAGGCAGTTTATGTTTCATGCTTGCACTGGTATCAACAAGAATCAGTACTTCGAGCTTGCTTGTTTCCCCAAGCTCATCGACCACCTCCATCACTTCTCCCCGTTTATCCGGCGGAAGATCCTCCATCGTTTTTGAGTCTCCGAGTATTTGTTGAAGTTCGCGATTGATAACTCCCTGTATCGTTTGAGTCATCGCCTTTTGTGTCACCATCTGGACGGTTTGGGACAACTGCTGCGAATAGACTACTTGACTTACGCCACCTCCTGAACCAGCAATCTTCTCGATTTCCTTAAGTCCCTTTTCATCTATCACATCATTTTCCATTACACCTATGACATTGATGGTAATGCCTTGCTCCCTTGCTAATTCAGCCATGGCAGACGGCTCCTCACCATGATTTGAACATCCGTCGGTTATAAGCAAAATCTGTCTTAATGTTCCTGCTTTCATGTTTTGCTCTCCCTTCCTATCAATTTGTTACCATAATTGACTAAAAAAGGGGAAATTATACGCAAAGGACATTACATCAAGTCATATCATGGAGCGGAATGATTGAAAAGAGTTCATCCCTTTACCTTTTATCCTTCTTCCATTTACACCACCTCATTTTGGGTTTTATTTATTTTATATATAAACGGCCCCTACTGGGCCTTTTTACGTTTTGGGGAAACGGGAATGGATGCCCATTTCGGTGTGTTATGCTTAATTTTCGATGTTACCACTGTCATGTCATCATCTATGATGCCTTTCGTTCGGATGACCTCTTCCAATATTAAATCAGAGATTTCCTGCGGATCGTCAGTTTCCATTTCCTTGATTTTTCGTTTTAGCCAGAACTCGATATTTTCGACATGTGAGGGGCCATCGAACACTCCATCGCTCATCATGATTAATATATCCCCTGCCTTCAGCTCTTCTGATACTACATCAACATCGAAATCCTGGATGATCCCCATAGGGAGGTTACTTGATTCAATTTTTATTATCCTATCCCCCCTTTTAATGAAACTCGGTATCGAACAGATTTTTAAAAACTTAGCCTTTGCGTCCTGAAGATCAATCATTGCCAAATCAAGAGTCGAAAATATTTCATCGGTAGTGCGTAGAGATAATACGGAGTTTACGGATTTAATGGCTATTTTTTCTTCTATTCCCGATTGTAAAAATTTTTGTAGCAGCTTCAATGTTTCTGTACTTTCAAAATGGGCCCTTTCCCCATTTCCCATTCCATCACTAATGGCTATTGCGAATTTGCCGCAGCCAATTTCCATGGTCGTAAAACTATCTCCTGATACAAGCCCTCCCCCCTTGGCAGCATGAGCCACACCCGTTTCGACCGTGAATTTTTTTGCTGACCTAAATATCACCTCACATTGCCCGCTTGGATACGTTGCACACTCTTCTGAATGAACGACTATCGTTTCCCCTAAAATGTCTGAAAGCATAGGTGCAATCAATTTTTCACATTCCCCTCTGCCCTGGCAGTATGGGACACTCATCTCTATATCAACATTTCCTTGTTCTAGACTGTATATTTCCACATGACCTATGTGCAGGCCAAAATCCTGGATGGCTTCCAAAATGGATTCTTCATGTACATGATGATTCTTCCTTTCCCTTTGAATTTCTTTTGCAAAATCATCCATTACTGCCGAAACGCCCCGCAGTTGATCCGCCACTAGCTTCCGACTTTCCTTCACCTGCCTTTTTAATTTTTGGTTAGCTTCAAAATAAGTAAGCTCCTGTGATATCGCCCCAATCACCTGAGGCCCGCGACTGCAATATTTCCCCCATTCTTTTGAAGTTTTTTGGGGGAGCTGACCATTATTTTCACTTAATTGAAGCATGATTTCCTGCATGCCGTCATAGGTTGTATTAAAGTTCTTGGACCAGCATTGTTCCTTTTTAAAACAAAGCTGGCACGTCTTTTCCGTTACATTACTTAAGAAGTAGTCGAATTCTTTCTCATCTTCCTCCAATCTTCCCCTTTCATCCACTTGGGAAAAGCTATTAGAGAGCGCCTCAAATACATGTGAGAATTGCTCCACCCTTTGAGCGGTGACATCCCTCACTTTTCGGGCATACTGCTGCTGTTCATCAGAATTCTCGACTGTTCCCGGTATATGTTTCGCTATTTTGTTGATGATGGATGACGGTGTCAATATAAATAGGGCCACAGCTATAAGTGATTCATAAAGGGTCACCATAATATTATTGGTGCCCTCACCATATAAACCTATCAGTAATGTAGCAATCAAGAGGCCGCTGGCAACTCCTATCTTCCTTCCCTCCTTCAACAGTCCGCCCAGAAGCCCTGAAAATGCGAGAAGGCTCATCTGATATAGACTGGCAATACTCGCCAAGCTGAATATCAATCCAGTAACTACACCTACAGTGGAGCCTATGGCGGCCCCTCCCGCCAGCCCGAAGAGGAGGACCAGGTATCGCGAGAATATATGGTCGAGTGATAAATCGTATATCATCCAGCCGATGGTTCCGGTCATCACCGAAGCAAGCAAGATGATGATGCTGACAATTTCCTCCGTCTTTAATGATTGGGACTTTGTCCTAACGGTCAGCATCGGGATGGACTGTATGAAGATTAAAGTTAAAATCATCGCGAGTCCCGCCTCTACTCCTATCATCATCAAGTCGTACAGCTGAATCGTTCGAAATACCAGATATTGCTCGGCCAGGTTGACCAGGAATAGTGAAGCGAAGACGTACATCGACATCGTCTTGAATTGTCCTTCCACGGCGGGCTTCTTGATCTTATGAAATAACAGGAGCAGGAACGCCGATGCAAAGATGACTAAACTATTCGAATAGTGAACGGTCAACCCACCTGCAATCAATCCGAATAAAGCCAGTGGAGCCCTATCACGTCTCATGAGAAAAACGGCTGCGAAAAACGGAAGTCCAAATGGTGCCAGCTGCGAAAGAATTAAAGCCCTTCCTAATAAAAAACCGATGATTGCTAAAGAGATACCTTTTTTTATGAATATGTCTTCACTCTTCATTTGCAGTTGTTGGATCCAATTGATGGCCCCTGCCTTCGCTTCTTTTAACTGAACATCTCCAAGAGGTTCCATCATAGGTCTTTCCACTTTTTCCATTTCAACACCCCATTCGTATTAGTGATTTTTATTATAAAGAGGGCTTGTCTATTTTTTTGTCAGAATTTTATAAGCGGATAAGAAAAACGTTCGACGAAATTCTTCTTGAATAATCATTTGTATACAGGTTTTTGTGCCATTTTTCCCAATACAGAAACGGGTGTTCTTTTTTTTTTGAAGAAAAGCAAAGTTTTTAGGTTATTTTTGCGGAAAATAACCCGAATAAATAATCAGGAAATGGAAACCGACAAACTTTAATATTTTTGTTGACATTTTTTCTTCACGAATGTAAGATATAACTTGTGCTTCAGTAGCACTTACCATTATGGCGGCGTAGCTCAGCTGGCTAGAGCGTACGGTTCATACCCGTGAGGTCGGGGGTTCGATCCCCTCTGCCGCTATCTTTTATCATGAAACTTTTGGCCCGTTGGTCAAGCGGTTAAGACACCGCCCTTTCACGGCGGTAACACGGGTTCGAATCCCGTACGGGTCATCAAATACCAAAAGCGCCTCTGCACACTTATATCAGTAAGTGTACAGAGGCGCTTTTTTCATGTCGTACTATAATAAAAGAAGACAAGCCGGCAAGCTTGCCTTTATCTACACTATGAATAATTTCACAGGAAAAGTTGCTAAACTATTATTTTTCAGCAGCAGTTTTATCCGCGTCTTCCTCCTCGACCTCCCCGTTTCGTTTCGGTGCTACGTTTTAGGGTCGTTAAGCGGTCTTCGCTATCTTTTAAGAATTTAGCCATTTTTTGCTCAAAGTTTTCTTTCGGTTGGAAACCATTGCCTTTCGAGCGGAAGTCTTTGGAACGGCTGTCATTCCCTCTACCTTGGCGCGGACGTGGTGTGTATGCAGGTTTTTGCTCAACTTCAGGACGGTCTATCGCTTTTTTTATGGACAAGCCAATCTTGCCATCTTTAACGTTGATGACTTTCACCTCAACTGTATCGCCCACTTTTAAATGATCATTGATATCCTTGACATAGTTATCAGCCACTTCACTGATATGGACAAGACCGGTTGAACCTTGAGGTAGCTCTACAAATGCACCAAAATTAGTTATGCCTGTTACTTTACCTTGTAACTTGCTGCCTACTTCGATTGACATAAAAAAAATGTTCCTCCTTAGAAATGTTAAAAAAATCTCTTCACCCTATATTATAACGAAAGTAAAAAAACAGTGTCAATATTAGTCACTATCTTCCTTCCCTTTTGGAAGGGTAAAAATGATCTCACCTTTTTCAGACAAGAAATAATCCCGTCTTGCTATTTTTGCTATATAGTCGTCATCATTAAGCTTTACGATTTCTTCTTTAAGAAGGGTCTCGTCTTTTTTCAATTCAGCTAACTTTCCCTTCAATTCTTGCTTTTGCTGAACTTTCTCATCCAGTGCAACATTTTGCGTTATGAGGGTGGAAACGGCAAAAATCAAAAAGACAGCGGCGAAAACTGAGTAAAGGGTTAATCTACGCATTAGACCACGCTTCTTTTTTTCTACGGTTTGTACTTTTTTCTCTTGTTGAGCGACGTAGGGATTTTCTATTTTTGCCACTTTCCTTTTACGCAGGCTACTCATTTTTTATCGCTCCTCATTTCTTTTTATTTCTCCATCCATTTAGCGTTCTAAATATAGAATTCTTTATTTTCAATAAAATCCCTTTTCCTTTATTATAAAACTTCCCGACGTTTTTCGTAACAAAAACCGGCAATAAATTCCATATATAAGTCAGAATCCATTTTAATGGTCTCCAGAATATATTCAAAATAAAGAGAAGTATTTTCCCCGCCCATTTTAATAAGGCCAAAACGAACTTACCTATCCCGATGATGATGGCTAATATGGATACTATTACCCATTTTATCGGTAGAAATATCAGCATGTGAACCGAATTCGCTATAAATCTCGCCAACTTTATCACAAGTATTATCAAAAACTCCAAAAAACGTTGATAGAATCCTTTGAAAAGTGCTTGATAAGCTGAAAAACCGCATAATAAGGCCAAAAATAAATAGAGGCGAAACTCTCCCTCATTCACTAAAAACAAAACATAAAAAATAAGGAGACCCTGAATGATCCAGAAAAGGAAGTCATGGATGAATACAATCCACCTTTTCCTTTCTGAACGATTCAGGAACCGGCTATACGTATCCAGGGCAGCTCCAAAGCCACTGCCCATGCCTATCATCGCAAGCAACGTATAAAATTGGATCGTTAAGGTCATTTGAACAACTTGCCAAAGAATCCTTTAGCTTTCTCCCCTGATTGCTCATCTAAATAAACAAGGTCGAAAATCTTTCCCTTAATGGAAACGATGCCTTTATCAACATCCAAATTCTTCATTTGCAAGTTTTGGCCCCGGATAGATAAGAATCCCATTGACGTTTCGAGCAGAAACTCTTCATTATCAAAGCTTTCGACTTGTTTGACACCGGTAATATCAAGTAAACGGCGGCCTTTCATCGTTACATCATGCTCTTGGGTCGTTCCCTTTGTGTAACCAGCATTCGGATCAATATATTGGCTCATTTTATCATCCCTCACAGTACCACTGATTTTGTACAAGTGTATGTCCGTAAGAGTGGAATTAGAACCAAGCCTGTCCTTACTCCTCCGCTAGCTTTTCTTCCTTTACGATGGTATACATATCTGCAGCCGCTTCTTTTTTCGTCGTTTCTTGAATTTTATCGACACGTACCGTAACAAGCTTTTGACCGAATCTTACTGTCAGCTCATCGCCATCTTTTACATTCGAACTTGCTTTGGCCTGTTGTCCGTTAATCGTGATTCTCCCTTTATCCGCAACTTCTTTCGCAAGTGTGCGGCGCTTGATCAACCTTGAAACCTTTAGGAATTTATCCAATCTCATCGACATTCAAATCTCTCCCTTAATTAAAGTCCTTTAGCTTTTGCTTCATCCCAATATGTATCCAATTCTTCCAATGTATAATCCTCAAATTTTTTGTCTGCCCTTTGAATGCACTCTTCTATATATGTAAAACGCTGGTGGAATTTCTGGTTTGCTTTGTAGACGGCTTCTTCCGCTTGTATGTCATAATAACGTGAAATGTTGACAAGCGCAAAAAAGAGGTCGCCCAGCTCTGATTTTATTCTTTCGGCATCCCTGTTCGGACTTAATATTTCCTCTTCCAATTCCTGCACTTCTTCCCTGACCTTCTGCCAGGCTTCGGAAACCTCATCCCAATCAAATCCAACCTTCGCAGCCCTTTTTTGATACTCTTCGGCCCGAAGTAAGTTTGGCAGCGATTTCTCAATACCATCCAGTATGGATTTCAGAGCTTTTGATTCGCCCCCCTTTTCACCTTCTTTGATTTTTTGCCAGTTCACCAATACATCTTCCTCACCGTTCACTTCAACATCTCCGAATACATGCGGGTGGCGCCGAATCATTTTTGCCGTAATGCCTTCAATCACATCATCTATCGTGAACATGCCCTCATCTTCACCGATTTGTGAATGAAGCATCACCTGAAGCAGGACATCCCCAAGTTCACCAACCATACCCTCATCGTCACCTTCATCGATGGAATCAATCAGCTCATATGCTTCTTCTATTAGATATTTCTTTAAACTTTCATGAGTTTGTTTCTTATCCCACGGACATCCGTCAGGACCTCTAAGTTCTGCGATGACCCGCCGCAGCTTAGAAAACTCCCTATACCGTAAAGCTTCATCTTTAACGGGCGGAACATAAACACTCGTCAAGTTACTTAACTCCATCTGACGGTCGAGTTCGAAGAGGGCGCATTTTGTCACTTTTTCCTGACTGCTGCCTGCTGCAGTTACGATATATACCTCGTAGTCATCCGGTAGCTTTTCCATCAAAGTCAGCTTCACATCGGATGCACTGAATGCGTCATACACCTGTCCGATTATCATATGCTGGGTAATGTGTAAATCATCCGGTGAAAGATCTGTTCCATCCAATAGCTGAAACCCTTCAATTGGATCGATCCTAACAGCCTGAAACAATGGGTCAAGGAAACTTTGCCCGCCTTCGAGCTTAATAGCTATTCCAAGAGCCGGACCCTTTTCTAGCAAAAGCTGTACCGTTTTTTCCGCAACCATCGGATGCCCCGGAACTGCGTATAAAACGGAACGGTTCGAGGCCTCGTGTAATAATGTTTCGGCAATTTCTTCATATACGTCTTCAAATTGGTCGTGCTTTTCATATATCCCGTCGAACGCCGTGAAATTTATTCCTTCCCTTTTCAAATCCCCGATTACCGGATGATCAGCCGTTCTGACATAGCATTGTCCCGTTTGAATCAATTTTTTATAAATCCCTAGTGGAAGCTGCTCTAAATCCCCAGCACCAAGGCCTATTATCGTAATCTCATTCATGATTTCGTATACTCCTATTCGTTATTATTAATCGTTTAAGCTTTGAACCTGCAGGTATAAGTGAAAGTTCTTCTTCACCAAATAAGCCTGCACGAATGGCGGTCATCACAAACACGGCTGCACCGATCCCTACACCGGTCAAAGCTTGGACCGTAGCTAACAACCGGCTCTCGCCTGAGGTCATCCATTCGAATAAACAATTGAATAAAACAACCGCCGTACCCATGTACACCGTACTCTTCAAGATTATTAGCACATGTTGCTTTTCAATTAATGTCTTTTTGATATGTACTCTCAATACCACATAAAATAATACCGTCATGATCATATACGCAAGTACTGTTGCCGAGGCTGCCCCCGCGATTTTGTAATGCGGCACAAGGACAAGGTTCAAAGCCCACTTGCTGCCCACCCCCACAATCGTGATGATCACCGGCACGAACGAATGGCCTAAACTTTGAATCACTGCCGCTTCCGCCATTATGAGGGATGTGAATAAAATCGATAAAGAGAAAATTGCTAAAGTAATCGTCCCTTTAACATCAGTGAACAGCATATGATTGACAGGCTTCATCGTCACCACCAGCCCGATCGCAGCAGCGACCCCGATCGTCGCACTTACACGAAGCGCCAATTTGATCTTATTCAATAATTCAAATTGACTTTTACTCTGAACGAATCCGGATATGACAGGTACTAGCGCCAATGCAAAAGAATTAGCCACGACTGTACCTAGCTGAAGCAAAGGCTGTCCTCGATCATATACCCCTTTCCATTCTTTGGCTTCCCTTTCCCCCATCCCCGTTTCCCTTAGCAGGGAGTACAGGTGCATTGAATCGACAAACTGAAACAAGATAAGGATCAAACCAGTAATGCAAAAGGCCAACCCTTGGAAAACCAGGGCTTTGGAAATTTTGATGAAATTCACCGGTTTGATTCTCATTCGTAAAAAAAGCTTCCATTCTTCTCTTAAAATAACGAAAGCAATAAGCAGTACCAGGCCAGTTATGCCGCCTGTTATCGAACCGAGGACCGCCCCCTTGCCGACAACATAATCAGAGTAGCCCTGATGCACGAATATTGTGGAAAGGACCAGTATCGTCAATACCCGGATGCATTGCTCAGCTACCTGCGAACTTGCCGTCGGTAGCATGTCGTTTATTCCTTGAAAATAGCCCCTTAATAGAGAAGAAATGGGCATTAATAAATAAGAATAGGCAACGATTCTCAGCAGACCGGCTAAATGCGGATCCTTCATCCATCCTGCAATCCAATCGGCGCCAAGGAATAGTGCAGCAAACATCATGACACTTATCGAACTTAAGACGACGAATGATGTCACCAATATATCCTTGACCGCAAAGTTATTATTGGAAGACTCCCGTTCTGCAATAAGTTTGGATATGACTACCGGAAAGCCGATTGTCGATAATGTAAAAGCAACACCGTAGAAGGGATAAACCTGTTGATAGATATAAAACCCGATGTCACCCGCAATGTTCTGATATGGTATGCGATAGGCCGCGCTCAAAACTTTTACGATAATCGCTGCAGCGCTCAAAATCAGCGCACCTCGAAAAAGTTCATTTGATGTTTTATTAGGCTTTTCAGCCATTCTTTTTCCCCTTTTCACTCATATGTGGTAGTTATTATAGCATAATTCTAATGGTTATTTTTCAATCCCACCCATACTGTTAATTATTTTCCATTTCCGTTTCTTTTTTAGAAAGTGCAAAAAGGACAGCGCGAATGCTGCCCTTTCCATCTTTTAAGATATAAATGCATGTCCAAGGTTACTGTTCCATTTGTCTAGCTAGGAAGCTTGCTGCTGTTTCAACCGATTTCTGTTCCACTTCACCAATGGTGCTGTCTTTAGAGAAAATCAAGACGGCACCAATCGGGTCGCCACTCGCAATGATTGGAGCTGCAGTATAAGATTGGACCTCTTCATCATTGGAATCAACGAATGAGACTTGTCCGTTCGGAGACTCCAAAACAGGATTTCTTTCTTCCATGATTTTTTCCACTAGGTCACTCACACTTTTGTTTAAGTATTCTTTTTTGGAGCCGCCTGCCACCGCAATGTAAGTATCCCTGTCACAAATCATAACTGGGTTTCCAAGGCTATCATATAGTGCTTCTGCATATTCCCTTGCAAAATCGCCTAATTCACTAATTGGAGAGTATTTCTTTAGGATGACTTCACCATCTCTATCCACAAATATTTCCAGTGGATCTCCTTCACGAATACGGAGTGTCCTGCGAATTTCCTTCGGGATGACGACTCTTCCTAAATCATCAATTCGGCGAACGATACCAGTTGCTTTCATCTAATGTTGCCTCACTTTCATCTAATTGATTTGATAAATCCTCATTTTGTAGCAAAATCATCACCAGCTATTGTACTTAGTATTTTTCTAATGGTAAGTTCTATGCACTTTGAAAAAATTTTTCTTTTTGTTGCATTTTTTTACCATGGTACCTAAAAAAATTTCTTCAAGAGGACAATCATCAATTCTAGTTTTTAGTGGCTTGCGTCTCTTTTTTTACATACTGTAAACCCTTGGCTATCTCAAATAAGATATTGAGCCATTTGCTTTGTTCCACGCCTTTTATGTGCAGGACCAGCTTCATTCGATTGCCGTCCATGCCGAAGCCCACCATACGGCCATACTTCGATCCCAGCTCGAACACTTTTTGTCCATCCACATCGCTGCTGACCTTTTCCCTAAGGAGAATGCTGATTTCCTGCTTTAATTGTTTAATGCTTTCAATTCCGGCCTTTTCAGCATATACCTTCATTTCGGCAATCATGAATAAATAGGAAACCTCTTCTGGATACTCTCCGAAACGATCGATCATTTCATCCTGTAATTCTTCCACTTCTTCAAGTGAAGCGATACCTCTGAACCTTTTATACATTTCTATTTTCTGATGTCCATCCATTATGTAGGCATCAGGGATATAAGCATCCACTTCAACGTCAATTTCCAGTGTGTTCCTCTCTTCAGCTGGTTGGTCATTACGTTTCGCATCCACCGCTTCTTTGAGCATTTGTGAATACAGATCAAAACCAACCGAATCGATGAAGCCGTGTTGTTGAGCCCCTAGAATGTTTCCAGCTCCCCTGATGGATAAATCACGCATCGCGATTTTGAACCCTGAACCTAATTCTGTAAATTCCTTAATGGATTGAAGACGCTTTTCTGCCACTTCCGTCAACACTTTATCTTTCCTATAAGTGAAGAATGCATATGCCACCCGATTGGATCGACCTACTCGGCCACGCAGCTGATAGAGCTGTGAAAGTCCCATTCTATCCGCTTCATTCACGATAAGCGTATTTACATTCGGGATATCAACACCCGTTTCTATAATGGTTGTACTTACCAAAACATCATATTCGCCTTCCAAAAAGCCGAACATGACGGCTTCCAGTTCTTGCTCTGTCATTTGCCCATGAGCATAGGTAACACGGGCATCGGGCACAAGCATGGAAATTTCTTCTGCTTTTCTTGCTATATCCTCTACCCGATTGTAAAGGAAATAAACCTGACCGCCCCTGGCCAATTCCCGTTCTATCGCTTCCGTTACCAATGAGCCATTATACTCCATGACATAAGTTTGGATCGGAAACCGGTTCTCAGGCGGAGTTTCGATGACGGACAGATCCCTCACGCCCAACATCGACATATGAAGGGTCCTCGGAATCGGTGTCGCAGTCAAAGTCAGTACATCCACATTAGTCTTTAACCGTTTGATCTTTTCCTTATGTGTAACGCCAAAGCGCTGTTCTTCATCAATGATAAGCAATCCCAAATCGCGGTACACGATATCTTTGGATAAAATCCTATGCGTGCCAACCACAATATCCACCGTGCCGGACTTCAATCCTTTTATCGTCTCCGTTTGCTGCTTTTTAGTCCGGAAGCGGCTCATATGGCCAATCGAAATCGGATAATCCTGAAAACGCTCCCTTAATGTTTCATAATGCTGCTGGGCAAGGATTGTGGTCGGAACTAGAAACGCAACCTGCTTCCCATCCATTATGGCTTTAAAAGCGGCCCGGATCGCCACCTCTGTCTTCCCATAACCAACATCGCCGCATAATAAACGATCCATCGGCCGTTCCCGTTCCATATCCTTTTTGATTTCGACTATGGAACGTAATTGATCTTCCGTTTCGTTATAAGCGAATGATGTTTCGAATTCCCTCTGCATATCACCATCAGGTGAAAAGGCATAGCCCTTTGCCGCTTCTCTTTCTGCGTATAACTTGATTAAATCATCGGCAATGTTCTCAACGGATGATTGGACCTTGCTTTTGACACGTTTCCATTCCGTACCGCCTAGCTTATAAAGCTTCGGCTCTTTTCCTTCAGAACCGACATATTTTTGGACAAGATCAATTTGGTCGACAGGCACATACAATTTGTCATCCGCTTGATAACGAATATTCAGGTAATCTTTATGGACCCCATTTATTGTAAGGGTTTCAATACCCAAGTATTTACCGATACCGTGGTTAACATGAACGACATAGTCACCGATCTTCAGTTCGGAATAACTCTTGATTCGTTCTGCATTCGATAGTTTCTGTCTCCGTACCGATTTCTTTGACTTCTTATTAAACAATTCCGTTTCCGTGATGATACTGAATTTTTGCATAGGCAATTCAAAGCCACTATTCAGACTGCCGCGTAAAATCTGTACTTTACCTGGAAGGATGCTGTCAGCATTAAACAGTTCTGCTGCCTCTATATCATAGTCGGCTAAAACCGAATGCAGCTTTTTCACCCGTTCTTCATCCTGTCCAAGTATGACGACTGTATATTTCCCTTTTTTCCAACGTTCCAGTTCAGCTTTGAACACATTCATCTGTCCATGGAAATTTTGCATTTGTTTACTGGCAAAATTCAGGATATTCTGAGGATTCGTATGCGGTACATGCCGTAAAAATAATGAAAGGTATACAAACGGCCTGCTGGATTTCATTATTAATTCCTGCATGGGATGAGCCAATTTAATGTCATGGATAATTTGTCCCTGGCTTAAAAGGTCCGTGTACCAACCAGCCTCTTCCTTTTCCAAAGAATCATTGATTTCCTGGATTCTACTGATTTCATCTAAGAAAACCAAACCATTTACCGGTAAATAATCTATTAAACTAGCTGGATCTTCATACGCTAAACTTAAGTATTTAAAGATTTTGTCGGGTATATCCCCCATTTTCAGCTGTTCAAGTTCATAACTGATCGTTTGGACCAGCTGTTCCTTGGTTTTCTCGTCCTTAAGTTTCTTCAAGCTTTTACTTAATCCGCTCTCGAGCCTAGTTATGATTCTTTCGATATGCTCCGTCTCTAGCAAAGCCTCACTGACGGGACCGATCGTCACTTTCTGGAGTTTTTCGATGGATCGCTGATCTTCACTTGAAAAAGTCCTTATTGAATCTATTTCGGTATCGAATAATTCAATTCGTATTGGATTAGGTTCGGTAATCGGGTAAATATCGATGATACCGCCCCTGATACTGAATTCACCTGGAGAAGCAACCATTTCAGACCGGTTATAACCCATGGCAATGAATTTATTAAGCGTTGGTTCAAGCTCGATGTCTTCCCCTAGATTAAACGCTAGCTGATGCCTCTTCCAAATATCCTTTGGAGGAAGCACACGACGCACCCCAGGAATCGGGGCAATGACAATCCCTTTCTTTCCCTCTGCCCAAAAATTCAATGCCTCAACACGTTGGGCCCTTAATTCCGGGCTTGCAACACTCAAATCAGCCGCAATCAATTCATTGGCTGGATATATATATAATTCTTCCTCAGGAATGAAACTTGATAAGTCCTCATGGAATTTTTGTGCTTGCAATAAATTATGGGTAACCAATAAAATAGGCCTATTCGTCTTTTCATATACGGAAGCCAGCAATAGTGATCTCGAGGAACCTGTGAGACCAGAGACGATTTGCTCCTTAAGCCCTTCATCGATGCCGGCTATTAACGAATGAACATCATCTTGTTTGGAGAACAAGTTCTGCAATCCATTCATTTTCTTTCCCCCCCTCTCTTTAACGTGCGAAAAACCATTTGCTGTATTTGAACTTGGCCATCACCAAGACCCTCTTTATTAACGGCAACTTTTATGTGCCCTGGTATTCCAGACAAACGGAAAAATGCTTTGGATTTTGTCCAAAGCCCTCTCCCGCTAATGAATAATATAATCGTTTTCATATAAATCAGGGTTTCTTTGCAGCGTTTCATGGCAATCTTCACATATCGCCCTTACATGCATATCCCCTTCAGAATCATAAACGATCATCTCTTGTCGCTCTTCATCGGTAAGTTGATTAAAACCTAACTGCTCCGTACTCAGTGAGTGTGCCTCGATTGAGCCCAGCTTAGTTCCGCAATGTCGGCATCGATAATGGAGAGCCATTTGGTAACCCCCTATTTTTGTAATAGTGTTAGTATGTACAAAAGTAGAGGGTTTTTATTCAGCGAAACAGGAAGATATTATTCTTTACTTATATCTACTCTCTGCTTATTGGTTATATTCGTTCATGACCTGTATAAATGGTTTTTCCAACCAGGCTTCACATGAAGCTGCGCTTTTTTCGATCGTTGCTCCGACATGATCCCATTCTTCAGGCGAAAAACGCCCTAATACATAGTCAGATACCGGAATGCGGCCAATCGGGCGGCCAATGCCTATTCTGATTCGATTGAATTCCTGTGTACCCAAATGGGCAATTGAAGATTTTATCCCGTTATGACCGCCTGCACTTCCTTTTTGACGAAGGCGAAGCTTTCCTGGAGGCAAATCAAGGTCATCATATATTATGACTACATCCGCGATATCCACCTTAAAGAAATGCATGACAGCCGAAATGGATTCTCCTGACAAATTCATATAGGTTAAAGGTTTAAGCAATAAAACTTTTTCTCCCTTTACCATTCCTGAACCATATATCCCCTTATGTTTTGCTTGATCAAGAGGGATCGACCATCTCCTGGATAACTCATCTATTACTTCAAAACCGACGTTATGCCGGGTTTTTTCATATTGTTTACCGGGGTTCCCTAACCCTACAATAATTTTCATGATTCACACTCCGTCATTACGGTTATTTAGGGAGTTACACTGGGACGAAGTTTTTCCAAGATCCATTGACCTTAGAAAAATAGTACCCTAATTTCAAGCTGGACTGCAAGCGACCGGAGAACTAATTAGGTAAAATCCAAATTAAAGGATTCCATTACGAAAAAAATCTGTCCGATTTAAATTGATGCATCCAGAGATTGAAAAGACGTAACTCGTTAAGAGCTACGCCTATTATAACACGATTCACTTGTTTAATCCCGGCATCATGACTCTGGTGATGCCTTGGTTTCCCTGCCTTCTTCATTTTCAGGGATACCGCCATCCTGCTGTTCACCTGTACTTATTTCCTCTTCCTGGCGAGGAGCCAAAACAGATGCAACAACTTCTTCGCCATCGTGGCCGATTGTAACTTGCTTATTCGTTTGGATATCGGATATGTAGATTGTATCCCCTACCTGAAGTTCGGTAACGTCAACATCGATGGAGTCAGGAATGTCATTAGGTTTAGCCGTGACCGTCACTTCATGAAGAGACTGCTGGAGGACCCCACCGTCTTTCACGCCTTTACAAACACCAACAAGGTTGATGCGAACTTGTGCCTGTAATTGAGCGGACATATCCACAATTAAAAAGTCTGCATGATAAATGGAGTTTTTTAGTGGATCCTTTTGATAATCGGAGAGCATGACTTCATAACTCTTACCTTCCAAGTCCAAAGAAATGATTCCATTACGGCCTATTTCCTTGATTGTCTTTTGAAGCTCGATATTATTGACGGAAATGGCCGTACTGTCATTTTTATTGCCATATACTATCGCTGGGATTTCGCCGCTTTCCCTCAAATTCCTTAAATTAGAGTGTTTTGAATCCGTACGTTCTTTTGCAGCTAATATATTACTCATACATCCTCCGCCTTCCTAATATGAATTACAAGTTTTCCTAATATGAATTACAAGTTTCTCTATATTTAACATTTCCCTAAATGGTGAATCATTAAACATGAAAGGTAAAATCCGACGGGAGCAAGAAGGCGATAAACATATGGTAAACTTAGGAATTCCCTGCAAAATCTTTTTTCATTCTTTTTCTCTAATTCAAGCGTGAATCGCTTTTTTTTCCATTTCCCCCTCAACTTGCATCACTCGGTCAAGGATTTGGGCTGCTAGTGATGAGTATTGAATACTATCCTTTTTCCGTGGTCTCGGCAGATTGATTTCCTTATTCATGACGACTTTGCCTTCTTCGATTAATATGACACGGTCGGCAAGCATTACAGCTTCTTCAACATCATGTGTAACGAGTAAGGCAGTAAAGTCCCTTTTTCTCCATAGTTCTTCAATCAGCCTTTGCATGCCAATCCTCGTTAAAGCATCCAATGCCCCTAGCGGCTCATCCAAGAGGAGAATGTCAGGTTGGTTCACCAATGCCCTCGCTAATGCAACCCTTTGTTTTTGCCCCCCAGATAAAACGGACGGCCAATCATTTGCTCGATCTGCAAGGCCCACTTGCTCCAGTAATTCCATAGCGTTTGACTTCCAATCCCCTTTCAAGCCTACGCCAATATTTTGAAGGATTTTTTTCCAAGGAAAAAGCCTACCATCCTGAAACATCGTACGTGATGATTTATTTAGCCCATTCAATGGTTTTCCATTCACCAGTATCTGCCCGCCCGTCGGCCTTTCCAGTCCTGCCACAAGACGAAGCAAGGTGCTCTTTCCACATCCACTCTTACCGACAATGGCTATGAATTCTCCCTTTTTAAATGTCAGGTCCAGCCCCTTTAATACTTCAAACTCCCCAAAATCCTTTCTTACACCCTGCAACTCCAACGAATTTCCATTTTTCATGTTAACGACCTCCTCATTGGTATGACGGATGCCACTTTAAGCATCTTTTTTCAATTAATTTGGCCGCAACGTCCGATATTTTTCCTAATAAGGCATATAAGAGAATACTAAGAACAACAATATCCATCCTCATGAATTCACGGGCATTCATAGCCATATATCCAATTCCGGAATTAGCGGATATTGTTTCTGCGACAATTAATGTGACCCACATGATTCCAAGGGAGAAGCGGATACCCACCAAAATGGATGGAAAGGCCGCAGGGAGAATCACATTCCAGAATAAAGAAAAACCACTTAACCCATAAACCCTCGCCGCTTCGATTAATTCCTTATCCACCGATTTCACACCATGAAATGTATTTAAATAGATAGGAAATACAACCCCTAAAGCGACAAGGAAGATTTTCGCTTCTTCTTCTATACCAAACCATAGAATCACGAGCGGTATTAAAGCTAAATGCGGAATATTACGCAACATCTGAAGCGAGGTATCGAATAAGGTTTCAGCAATGGCTGATAATCCATTTAATAAACCTAGTACAAAACCAATGATTCCACCTATTAAAAAGCCGATGAAGGCTCGCTGAGCACTGATACCGATATAATCAATAAGTTCACCCGTCCCCAATAAAGCGACACCTGCTTGAAACACTTCAGTCGGGGCAGGCAATATCCGATCCGATAAAATTCCCCACAAGGACAGCAGCTGCCAAGTTACCAAAAGGAGAATGGGCACAATCCATGATATGAGGTACAAACTATTGAACTTTTTGTTTAACTTCATCTTCAATTTCACTTCCTTTTGTAGGGTAGTGGTCATTAGCCAATATTTCCCCGAATGGGCTCGTAGCTTTTGAAACGGGTCCTTGCAGCCTTTCAACAGGGAGTAAGGGGAATAATAATTCCGCAACTCTATACGCTTCTTCAAGATGAGGGTATCCAGATAAAACAAAGGATTCTATTCCGATTTCTTCATATTCCTTCATTCTGGCAGCAACATTTTCTGCACTCCCTACTAGTGCCGTACCGGCGCCCCCGCGCACTAGACCAACACCCGCCCATAAGTTTGGACTGATTTCGAGTGAATCCCTGCTTCCTTTATGAAGTTGCGACATCCTCTTCTGACCCACTGAATCAAATCGTTCAAAAATCTTTTGTGAATTTTCAATCATTTCATCATCCACATATTTAATGAGTTCGTCGGCTGCCTGCCAAGCTTCTTCTTCCGTTTCTCTTACAATGACATGCATTCGTATGCCAAATCTGACCTCACGTCCATATTCTGCTGCCTTTTTACGCACCTTTTCAATTTTCTCAGCCACTTGCAACACGGGCTCACCCCAAGTCAAGTACACATCTATATGCTTTCCTGATATATCGATGGCCGGGTCGGAAGAACCTCCGAAATAGAGTGGTGGATACGGTTTTTGTACAGGCGGCAACAGGATATTCCCGCCCTCAACCTTTAGGTGCTTCCCTTCAAAGTCCACTTTATCCCCAGACATTTCCTTTCTCCAGATATCAAGGAATTCATCTGTTTGCCCATACCGTTCCTTATGATTCAGAAATACGCCATCACCTGCCAATTCGACCGGGTCCCCCCCAGTTACAACATTGATCAAAAGACGGCCATTCGACAACCTGTCGAAGCTTGAAGCCATACGCGCAGCCAAGGTTGGCGACATTAAACCTGGACGGATAGCAACTAAAAATTTCATTCTTTCCGTTGCGGAAATCAATGAAGAACCAACTACCCAAGCATCCTCACAGGATCGTCCCGTTGGAAGCAAAGCCCCTTCAAATCCCAAATGATCAACCGCCTGTGCAATTTGTTTTAAATAAGGAAGTGTAATCGCTCTCCCTCCCTTTGTCGATCCTAAATAGCGACTTTCCCCATGTGATGGCAAAAACCAAAATACTTTCATTTTATTTCCCCCTTATTTTTTATTAACATCTGCAGATGCATCTAGAACATTAATTTTGCTTGGAATTAATTTAAGATTGTAAAATGTATCGGCAATATTTTGTTGATCATCCAAAACCGTACTGGAAATCTCCTCAAGTCCGTATTCTTTTCTATTTAATGTTTTTTCCAATGCCTCCACACTCATTCCAATTTCCGGAGATAAAAACTCAGCGACATCGCTTGGGTTTTCTTCAATCCATTTATCAACTTTTATCAGTTCTTCTTTGATGATCTTCAAAGCCTCTTCATTCCCGGCAAATGAATCAGTTGCCAAGAAGAATTCCCGATTCGCAACCAGTCCTACTCCATCCCGGATCGTTTTCGTTTCAAGCTCCAATTCCGCCGCTGATAAAAATGGATCCCATATTACCCAGGCATCGATTTGGTTTCCTTCAAAAGCAGCCCTCGCATCAGCCGGTGGCAAGTAGACGGGCTGAATGTCATCAAGAGTAAGACCTGCTTCCTCTAACGCTTTGACCAATAAATAATGAACATTGGAACCTTTATTCAAGCCAACCTTCTTTCCCTTTAACTCTTTCACATTTTTAATGGGTGAATCCTTTTGTACGACTATAGCCTCTCCTGATGGGTTTGCCGGTTGATTGGCAATATAGACAAGTGGTGCCTTGGCTGCTTGTGCAAATATCGGCGGCGCCTCCCCTGTATGCCCAAAATCAATGCTGCCGACATTCAAGGCTTCAAGCAGCTGAGGTCCTGCAGGGAATTCAGTCCAATCGACGGTATATCCCACTTCTTTTAAACGTGTTTCCAGATCCCCTTTTGATTTTAAAATATTTAATGTCCCGAATTTTTGATAACCGATTTGGATGGTTTTCTCTGATTCCTTTGCGTCAGCACTTGTGGAGCTGTTCTTTTCCTGCCCACATGCACTCACTATCAGCATGAAGATGCTGAAGATGGACAGCAGCCATATCTTTCGTATTTTCTTCATATTCTGCACACCCTTCTTAAACTTTTTATATAAAAATAAAAGGCTCCTTTCCTTCACCAATTGGACAATAAGGCAAAATGATGCCTAATGTTCAATGGTAAGTGAAAAGGAGCCTTCGGTAGTCCGATCGGCATTCAGTATGCACTTGCATAGTACAGTTTTTCATTCCATGAAGATGAATTGTATTTTGTATGGTTATTTTATTATTACTATTCTCATCTGTCAACTAAGAATTAAATATTTTCTGAAACTTTTAAACAAAAACACGGCGAGCCCGAAAGGCCCGCCGTGTTTCGTTTTTTTATTTGGTTATCAATCGAATAATGTACTGACTGATTGTTCCTCATGCACACGAATGATTGCCTCTGCAATCAAAGGTGCTACAGAAAGACCGACAATTTTATCGATTTTCTTATCTTCAGATAGGGCAATCGAGTTAGTCACGACCAATTCCTTGATCGTTGAATTTTGAATCCTTTCGATGGCAGGACCTGAAAGGACTGGGTGTGTACAACAAGCGTACACTGCTTTAGCACCATTCTCCACAAGGGCATTGGCCGCTAATGTAATAGTTCCTGCAGTATCGATGATGTCATCAATCAGTATTGCTGTCTTCCCTTCAATATTACCAATGATGTTCATGACTTCAGCCACGTTCGGTCTTGGGCGGCGCTTATCGATAATGGCGATCGGTGCTTTTAGGCGATCGGCCATTTTACGGGCACGTGTTACACCACCATGATCTGGGGAAACGATGACGATATCACTTAAATCTTTTTCCTTGAAGAAATCAGCTAAAATCGGAACAGCAACAAGGTGATCGATCAGAATATCGAAGAAACCTTGAATTTGAGGTGCATGAAGATCTAATGTGATTACACGGTGGGCACCAGCCGTTTCTAAAAGATTTGCGACAAGTTTAGCTGTAATTGGTTCACGCGCACGCGCTTTACGATCTTGGCGGGCATAACCGTAATATGGCATTACAATATTGATCGTTTTAGCTGAAGCACGTTTAAGAGCATCGATCATAATTAAAAGTTCCATTAAATTTTCATTGACTGGTTGGCTTGTTGATTGGATTACGAATACATCACAGCCACGGATACTTTCTTCAATATTAATTTGAACTTCACCGTCACTGAAACTTGTTACACTACATTTTCCAAGTTCAACACCGATTGCTGCAGCAATTTCCTGAGCTAAATCGAAGTTTGAATTTAAAGAGAATACTTTTAAATTAGGATCTAAATACTGATTTGACATGATGACCTCCGTCGGTTATTTATTAAATTTCAAATTCTTGACATAATCTTCTTTGTTAACTTGACGAGCCCGGGCAACGGATAGGGCTTGCTGCGGTACATCTTGCGTGATGGTTGAACCAGCAGCTACATATGCCCCTTCTCCTACTGTCACAGGTGCAACCAGATTAGAATTGCAGCCTATGAAGACATTGTCTTCAATCTTCGTCAAATATTTATTTTTCCCGTCGTAATTCACGGTAATAGATCCACAGCCTATATTAACATTCTCCCCAACCTCTGCATCACCAATATAACTCAAATGTGAGGCCTTGCTTCCTTTGCCAAAAACGGTTTTTTTGATTTCGACAAAATTACCGATCTTAACGGAATCCTTAATATCTGATTGAGGTCTAACATGTGCGAATGGACCGATTTTAACAAAACTTCCAATACTGCTTTCGTGCACAACCGATTGGAGGACTTCCGTTCCATCACCAATTTCACAATTACTGATTTCCGTATTCGGGCCAATCAAGCAATCCTGCCCGATGATACTTTTTCCTTTAATGAATGACCCAGGGTTAATGACTGTATCCTGTCCGATTTGCACATCCGCTTCAATGAAAGTTGTAAGCGGGTCGATGATGGTTACACCGTTCCTCATATGCTTTTCATTGATGCGTTTCCGTAAAATTTGCTCAGCCTGCGATAAAGCCACACGGTCATTCACACCCAATGTCTCCTCGAATTCACTGGATTGGAAAGCCGTCACCACTTCGCCTTCTTCTTTTAAGATTTCAATAACATCCGGTAAGTAATATTCTCCCTGGACATTTTCATTCGAAACCTTTTTCAGCGCGCTGAATAATGCTTGGTTGTCGAAGCAATATGTACCGGTATTTATTTCCTTAACATATCTTTCTTCTTCCGAAGCATCCTTATGCTCGACGATTTTTTCTACAAGTCCGCCTTCACCGCGAAGGACCCTTCCATAGCCAGCAGGGTTATCTGCATATGCTGTTAAGATTGTTGCTTTCGCCTGACTTTGCTCATGCAAAGCTATAAGCTCTTTCATTGTTTCCGCTTTAATCAGAGGCGTATCACCGCAAATAACAAGGGTCGTGCCACTTCTTGCGGATAAAACGCTTTCCGCTTGCATTACAGCATGTGCCGTGCCTAATTGCTGTTCTTGTAAGGCATACTTGCATGAATCACCAAGTTGCTCTTGAACCTTTTCAGCACCATGGCCGATGACTGTTACAATATCTTCTATTTGAAGTTGATTGACTTGATCGATAACATGTTGTACCATTGGTTTCCCGCAAACAGGGTGCAAAACCTTATAAAGCTTAGATTTCATCCTAGTACCTTGCCCAGCGGCCAATATTATTGCATAGCGATTACTCATAACAGGCCTCCATTTTCACCTTTTTATCCACTAAAAATATTATCTCAAATAGTGATTCTTTTCAAGGTAACAATTAAAAGTACATATAATTGTCAACCAATCGGGTGAAAAATTTCCGTTATCCGACAGCTTACAAATGCCAGCATTGGACCTTGGGCCATTATTTGGCATCATGAAATGAATGATATATGCCCGGTCAATGTACAGTAACATGTTTCCTCCCCTTTATCCCAAAACACCGCCACGACCGCGCCATACCCTATGTACAAGCCATCTGGCAGCACTGCACCCGTTGTTTACTCCCATTCCGAGATCAGGTTACCGATTCATGTCATTAGAGAGATCCCCTTACAGGAATTTCAATTTCCGTTGAACAAAAAGGTTTTAAAAATAAAAGGATGGGTACTTAAACTTTAGATAACACGTAAGTTTTACAATTCATTTAAGCAAATGTGTATGATAAGCGGATAAGTTCTAAACTTATCTGTTTTTGAATAAATAAAAAAGAGCACTACTTATGAAGTAGGCTCTAGATGCACGACTTATAAATTTAAAGTTTAAAAGTAAGGTTATTTTAAGAAGCACCTGCTCCAGCTTCCTCTAATTCAGTTTCAAGTTCTCCCAATCGATGATATTCTGTCAAGACAGCTTCTTGAATTTTCCCGCGTGTCGAGGAATTGATTGGATGAGCGATATCCCGGAATTCTCCATCTGGAGTTCGTTTACTTGGCATTGCTACAAATAAACCATTGTTTCCGTCGATCACACGAATATCATGAACCACAAATTCATTATCCAGTGTAATTGATGCGATAGCTCTCATACGACCATCCGTATTCACACGGCGTAATCTTACGTCAGTTACTTCCATTTAAGCTCACCATCCCTTTTTGTTGTTGTTAAAACTTAAAGTACATATTCAACAAAAAAACGTGAACTCCTTCTATTATCTGTAATTTTTTTAGAAAATTCAGCCTAGTTTTTAAAAATATTAAAAATCACCCATATATTGCAGGAAAATTACCCATTACGAATGCCCTGAAAAATAAAAAAACGCCCGTTTATTTAACGAGCGCTACCACTTCTATTTCCACTAGTGCATCTTTAGGAAGGCGAGCAACCTCTACACAAGAGCGGGCAGGTTTGTGAGCAGAAAAGTATTCTCCGTATATTTCATTAATCGAACCGAAATCGTCCATACTTTTAATGAATACTGTAGCCTTAATGACAGTTTCCAATGAAGCCCCGGCTTCTTTCAATACAGCTTGGAGATTCTTAAAGACCTGGTGTGTTTGTTCCTTGACATCCCCTGTCACCATCTCACCAGAAGCAGTAAGCGGGATCTGTCCCGAACTGAAAAATAACGTATCCACGATCACGCCTTGTGAATATGGTCCGATCGCTGCCGGTGCTTCATCCGTATGTATCGTTTTCATGAAATGATTCCCCCTATTCCTTTTTCGTAAAATAATTCCCACGGCTGACCTTGATTTTCTTGTCTCTTTCGACCACCTGTGTCAACTTGATTAAAGAAACATAGTCCTCGACAAGGCACTCCTCCGTATGTTCGGATTCGACCAGCACCGCAATTCCGGCAACTGTTGCCTTGAATTCATCCAATAGACTGACCATACCGTTAATGGTACCCCCAGCCTTCATAAAATCGTCTACAATCAATACATTCGAACCTTCAACCAAGCTTCTCTTAGAGAGTACCATAGTCTGGATCCTCTTTGAAGAGCCTGAAACATAATTGATGCTCACTGTAGAACCTTCCGTTACTTTATTATTCCTGCTTACAATGACAACTGGAACATTCAAATAATTTGCCACGGCGTATGCCAATGATATCCCTTTGGTTGCCATTGTCATGATGACTGAGACATTTTTCTTGGCATACATTGAGGCGATTATCCTTCCAACCTTATTCACGGTTTGCGGATGTCCTAAGATGTCTGTCATATATAGATAACCGCCAGGAAGTAGCCTTTCGGGACTAGCGATCGTATCGCATAATCCGTCAATGAAGGCATTGACTTCTTCTTCCTTGATGGAAACAATATATTTCACTCCACCGGCCGCACCTGGAACAGTTGTCAAAGAACCTATCCCGCGTTGTTCAAAGGTATCTTTGATGATCGTCAAATCTTCACTGATCGAGGACTTTGCCGAACTATATCTTTCCGCAAAATAAGTCAGCGAAACAAGTTCCCCTGGATGTTCTAATAAATAATTGGTCATATCGACTAGCCTCTCGCTGCGACGAAATTTCATTGAGACACCCCCTTTGTGAATTCCGAATATTATATAGCAACTATACCATTAATGTACGTTTCTATTCAAGATTGTTTCGATCACCTAACAAACGGACCGCATAGACTTGATCACAAAATCCACGAAGACCATTGTAAATTCTCTGCATTCGCGAATCATGTTCCACCAAACCAAAAACGGTCGGACCGCTTCCGCTCATCAAGACCGAATCTGCTCCAAATGTCTTCATTTGATCTTTAATGTTCGCAACCTCCGGGTATAACTGCAATGTCACTTGTTCAAGAACATTCCCCAACCCTTCACATACATCGTGATAATTGTTTTCCATAATAGCCGAAATCATTCCAGGTACATCCGGATGCTCCATTTTTGAAGTTTGTAGCCTTTTGTATATATCGGCAGTCGAAACGCCGATCGTCGGTTTGGCCAAGATGACCCAGCACTTTGGCGGTGCAGGAAGATGCGTGATTTTTTCCCCGCGCCCTCTGGCCAATGCCGTACCTCCATATACACAAAATGAAACATCAGAGCCAATTTCAGCTCCGATTTCCGCAAGTTCATCCATGGAAAGACCAAGCTTCCACAGTCTATTTAATCCTCTTAAGGTTGCTGCGGCATCACTGCTGCCACCAGCAAGTCCTGCGGCTACAGGTATATTTTTCTCTATAGTTATGGAAACACCTTTATTGATCCCAAAACGTTCCTTTAGAATAAATGCAGCTTGATAGGCCAAATTCCGATGATCATCCGGAACAAATCGATTATGGGATAGAATTTGAATATGATTTCCCGTTATTTCCTTTAGTTCAATTCTATCGGCAAGGTCGACTGTCGTCATGATCATTTCCACCTCATGATACCCATCAGGCCGTTTGAAAAGCACATCCAAAGCCAAATTAATTTTAGCCGGGGCTTTTTCCATAAGCTTCAATATGTCCACCTACTTTAACGTTCTTAAAAGTTCTTGTCCTATTCTATCATATTTGTTTATATTCTAAAGGTTTTTTCATCGTAATTTCAATGTAATGAAACTAAGATTGGCCCTTAGAGGAGAATAGACACATGTAGGCTCATTGGGGGAGCAGCCACTTCCTGCATCCCAAAAGACTTGCTACATTTCCATATAGCATTCACCGATACATAAAAAAACCAGACTCCTTAACTACAATGTAAGCAAAAATGAATAGAGCTATACATTGTATAAAGAGTCCGGCTTCCATCAACATGACGGCATGATCCAATTAAGTGTTTTATCTTACTCTTTGTTCACCAATTGACGTTGTGCTTTTTCGATCGCAAGTTTTACCATGTTTCCTGCATCCCTGGCCCGGATTCCTCCCCAGCCTTCTTTCTGGACAACATCGTAAAATCCAAGTTCCTTAGCCAATTCCTCTTTAAGATCATTTGACATAATCCCTTTTTTCCTGCTCAAGCGAAGCAACCCCTTTCACATGCCGTCACATGCCTAGTGTTTGCAACATACTCTATTTCATTACATCCTTTTTAAGCCTTTATTGGGACTCACAGGATATTTTATACAAAACAAAAAGCAGCAAACAAAATTGTTAGCTGCCTCGTCTAAGTTACATCTCTTGTTGTTTGTTTAAAAATGTTAGTTCTACGGTTTCCGTTAAAACATCCGCATAGCTGTAAGATACTCTTTCAAACGCATTTTCATCTTGGTCGAGCTCAATTACAAAAACAGCCGGATAAGTTTCCGCCAAAGTTCCAAATCGTTCTACAGTCTTTCTTCTTCCACCGTTTGCTTTTAAGAGCAATCTTTTACCCAGGTTTGAATCAAGTGCAGTTTTAATATCAGCTAGAGTTTTTGGCATTTTCGGTCCACCTCACTAAGTTAAGTATATCACAATTTAGAAATATACGCAAACAAAATAATAAATTATATCAGCACTTAAAAATGTAGTCAATATATTTTTATCTGAAATTCGGCAAAATCGCGAACAATTTTATTATATCCTGGGAAATGAAAAATTATGTAAACGAACTATTCCATTATTTATTAAGCCGAATTTTCGTAATTAAATCATTGCCTACGAACATTGCCCCACAAATAACCCATTTTTTTGTGAGGATATCCGAATTCTCCCCCTACCAAAAGCAAGCTGCATTCTTTCAAAATGCAGCTCGTTCATTCTTCCTGAAATGGCTTGAAAGGCAACCCGGTCCGTAACACCCCTTTTGTCTCAATTCCCCCCAGCCCCTTCTCTCCCGTTAATGTATTCCGAAGGACATCCCATACATGAATATGATCGGAAAAAGGCGTAAAGCTTATCTTTCCGACGATATATACCGGATCAAGAGCATGTATATTAACACGGGAAGGAGAACTTGCGAAATTTGCACCCGCTTGGATCAGCGATTCAAAATGCGACTGACAAGCCCCGGCAAATATAATCAGTTGGTCTAAATGAGAAACCCTCCTTCTCGCTTCTCTAACTGTCTGTACAAAATCCTTTGAGTGACGGTAGGCATTAATATCGGACATCGGTCCTTTTGATTTTGAATAGGCATCATGACCGGTGACAACAAGAATGTCCGGCCGATAATGATCCAGCAACCCCCCGATCCTTTGGGGCATTTCCTTTTCATTGCAATAGATGCCATTCACCGGAATACCGAATTTCTGATATAGATCCATGCATTTCCTTAAGTAAGATGCATCCCCATCAACATGGAGCACCCTCCCTGGTATTTGGAAATATTCACCGCTATACCGATAGCCATTACTGGATTGATAGCCGTTTTTTTGTTGTTGCAGCTCTAGATCTTGCGTTAATAAGCGGTCAGATTGTTCTTGTAGTACCTCATTCGACCTTTGTCGATCATTTCTTTCATTATCATTAATAATCATTAAATCTTGAAAAGGTGCATCTGCAATCAGTCGGATATCTTCCCCATAAAGAATAGCTTCACGCCTTCCGTCAATATCGCGGATATCAATTACCCGGAACAACACGTCGCATTTATAAGAAACCCGACCAACAATATCGTTTATTTGAATATTCATGGCCCCACCCCATGAGAAGACTTATTTTCAGCCCGCCCTAGTTTATTTTCATTCTTAAGTTATGCGAATCAATCTTGAATGGTGAAAGGTGGAGATTGGCTACATTTTCGGGTATGTTCCATCATGATGGAGCAATCTCAAAACAAAAAAAGCCGGAAGCTGGGCGTGACCCCATTCCGACTTGAATCTTTCACATTTTCTTTATTTGAAGTTCGGCAATAACGCATCACTTAAGCGGCCAAATTCTTTGATGCTCAATGTTTCGCCCCGTCTGGAAGGATCCACTTCCGCGGCTTCGAGAGCGGCAAGTATGTGTTCCTTTTTTGATTTACCATCTGGCATCTGACTGGTTAAGTTATTTAAAATCGTTTTCCGACGCTGTGCAAAGCACGCCCGGGTCACAGTGAATAAGAAATCCTCATCCAGGACCTCGACGATTGGCTTCACACGCCTAGTAAGGCGGATTACAGCTGAATCAACATTAGGCTGAGGCATGAATACCGTTTTTGGTACGATCATCACTGTTTCGGCTTCTGTATAATATTGAATGGCAATGGATAAAGAACCATATTCCTTTGTCCCGGGTTTTGCGGCAATTCGGTCAGCCACTTCTTTTTGCAGCATGCACACGATACCTCTAATGGGCAAGTCCTCGGACAATAGCTTTAAAATGATCGGTGTCGTGACATAGTATGGCAGGTTTGCAACAACCATCAAGTCCGAGAATCCAGTAAATTCATCCTCGATGACCTTCTTGACATCAGCCTTAAGAACATCCCCGTGAATGATGTTTACATTGTTATAGGGAGACAGTGTATCCGATAAAATGGGCAGTAGACGCTGATCAATCTCAAAGGCCGCAACCTTTTTGCTGCTTTTCGCCAGTTGTT
Organism: Peribacillus sp. FSL R5-0717; assembly: GCF_038002945.1. NCBI lineage: Bacteria > Bacillati > Bacillota > Bacilli > Caryophanales > Bacillaceae > Peribacillus > Peribacillus sp. FSL R5-0717. The sequence goes on along the minus strand of NZ_JBBOOF010000001.1, from coordinate 2,630,693 downwards.
CCGTCAATGCCCCGATTCCCGGCCCAATTTCGATGGCGCCGCTTTCCTCTGTCAAATTGGCATGTTCGACAATACGTTTCAAGATATTCGTATCGATTAAAAAGTTTTGGCCTAAGCTTTTTTTAAAGGAGAATCCGTACTTCTTTAATATTTCTTTCGTTCTGACAGGGGTTGCAATATCCTTATTCATTTTTTTCCTCCTGAATTATCTGTACCATCGCTTTTTCAAAAGCCTCAGTTGATATTTGGAACATTTTTAGTCTCTTATATAACTGTTTACCATTGGTAAACCCGATTTTTAATATAGATCCAAGTTTTTCCCTTCGTTCCTTGGCACCGGATCCCCCGATTAAACCTGCATCTATTAAATCCTGGTGTGAAATCTCTTCTGAAGCCTCTTCATCCATTATTTGGGCATCCTTTAAAGCATTACGAATTGCCTCAGGAGAAGCATGTTCCACACCAATTCCTCTACCTGACTTAGGAAGGGCTTCCTTCTTCGTTAAAAAGGCGTGTTTACACCCTTTTACTTGTTCTGAAATGATATTCCTGATTTTTTGACCTGGAAAATCAGGGTCAGTGAAAATGATGGCTCCACGTGTCTTTTGTGCAAGCCTCACCTGTTCAATACAGGACTCATTCACCGCTGATCCGTTGGTTTCTATTGTATCAGCATTAACAGCCCTTTTTATCGCCACCGTATCGTCTTTTCCTTCTACAATAATAATTTCTTTAATCTTTTTCATGGTTTCCTCCATACAGAAAAGCGCAAGCGCTTTGATTAGCTCTTGGATAAACGTAACCGGTCCCCCGTAAAAAACTTTTTTGGGTAGAGAAGATCATTTATGAAAGTTTACACGCATATATTGAAATCTTATGGAATGGTGAGACGTCTATCTTATTAAAACAGTTTTACATGGGGTTTTTCAACAAATGGAAAATAAAACGCAAAAAACAGGAGACGAATTCATCTCCTGCGAGAGAAACCTTATTAGTCCAATACGCGAATCTTTACTCTCTTAACACCCCAGCGATAGGCATCATTTTTTGAAGAAAAGAAGACGTCAATCCTATTTCCCTTTATTGCTCCGCCTTTATCAGCTGCTACAGCATAGCCATATCCCTCTACATATACTTTCGACCCCATGGGAATTACGCTTGGATCGACAGCAATGATTTTCGCACCTGGATTACTCTTTAGATCTACTCCTGTGGACGTGACTCCGGAACAGCCCTTACAACTGGCAGTATAAGCTGTTGAAGATACGTATATTTCTTTTCCACTTGAAGAACTAACGTTAGTTACTCCCCGTGATGCCTGCGCAACCGTCGTTCGAGTTCCGACCGTTACAACTTTATCCTGCTTTTTATTAACTACTTTTTCTGAAAGTAATTCTCTTTTGACCTCTTTGCCATTTTCTTTAACAACTTCATATTTCTTGGAAACGAGTCCATCTTTTCCTTCTTTGACAATTTTCTCTTTCCCTTTTGATAAAGAGTCATCTTTTTTAGTTATGACAGCAAAGTCAACTGGTTCTTCCACTACATCGGTGACTTTTTCAATTCGAACTACGTTTACCGTATTCCCAGCTTTAACTTTTTCGGTTAATTCTGGCTCAACTCGATCCAAATCATTGAGTTTTACTCCTTGTTGCTTTAAAAAGTCAGCGACAGTAGTCGAAGTTGACCATACCTGCTTTTCGTCTCCACCCACCACTAATTTCAGTGAAAAGGCTTTGTCTATGGCAACTTCCATATTCGCTTTCAGCTTCGTACTTTTTGAAGGGGTGATCTTATCCTGTTCCTTCACACTTAGATTTTGGTCTTTTAAAAGTTCATCTACCGTATCTGCGGTGGACCAGACTTCCGTCTTCTTACCATCCTGTACCATGATGATTTTTTGTGCAGGCTTCCAAACCACCTCCAAATCATCATCAACCTTTGTGGCTCTTGATGGGTGGACATAATCTGCGGCTTGAACCTTAATCTCTAAATCTTCCAACATATCATTTACAGTAGCCGCGTGTGTACGCACTACCTCTTTTTTTCCATCTAGCATGATTGTTACTGTATCCTTTGTTCCTTGATATATAAGTATTCCCAATGCTGTAGAAACAAGAATAGCACTGCAAATGGCCATTGCCATTCTCTTCTTCCCAAAAGGTTTGGGAATAAGGTTTTTCATAGTTTTTAATAGAATGAAAAACTCCTCCTTCCTCCCGGTGATTATATAGACTTAGTTATCAAGCTGTCAACCCATTCACTTCTCATTCAGGAAATTACTACCTATTATGCATATTCCATATTGAAAAGGAAAGGGCGACTTCTCGACATAATAAGCCTATAGTTGGAGTGAAATTTGTTGAAACCTTAAAAAAATCGATTTTAGCTAGCAAACCCCGGGAGATATTGTAAAAAAAAATGTCAGTTAATGCCGAATAATTTCTTGGCATTTTCCGTTGTTGCCTGGGAAACTTCCTCTATTGTAAGTTGTTTGATTTCTGCAATTTGTTCAGCGACAAGTTTCACATATGAAGGTTCATTACGCTTCCCTCTATATGGATGTGGAGCCAAGTATGGACAATCGGTCTCAATCAGTAAACGGTCTAAAGGTACGGCTGCTGCCACTTCCTTAGGTTTTTTTGCATTCTTGAAGGTCACAGGGCCTCCCAATGAAATATAAAAATTCATATTGATGCACTCCAAAGCCGTTTCTGCACTTCCGCTAAAGCAATGCATGATGCCCCCAACCCTTGATGCCTCTTCTTCCTTCAGTATGTTCACGATATCCGCGGTCGCTTCCCGATTATGGATGATAATGGGCAGCCCCACCTTTTTGGCCAATCGAATCTGCTTCCTGAACACCTCCATTTGAACATCTTTCGGAGATTTATCCCAATGATAATCCAGGCCCATCTCCCCAATGGCCACAACCTTTGGATGATTGGATAATTCCTCGATCCATTGTAAGTCGTCTTCTGTCATATCTATAGCATCCACAGGATGCCATCCGACTGCGGCATACATGAAATCATAAGTTTCTATTAATTCCATTGCCCTTATAATGGTAGGCCGGTCAAAACCAACGACTACCATATTATCGACCCCTGCTTCCTTAGCTCTTTCTATTACGTCTTCGAGATCCTCGTTGAATTGTTCCGCATTAACATGTACATGTGTGTCAAATAACATTATTTTTCTTCCTTTCTAGCACTATTTTATAAAAAAATGAAAGTTTTATGTTTCACATTTAGGTAACAAACAGATTACAAAAGAGGCAGTATGCCCAATTAATAAATGTAGAACCAAAAACTAAACCTATATTACGTTACTTTTTCCAAAAGCATAAAGAAAAAAACATAAAAATGTTTCATATGAAACACCTTTATGTTTTCATCCGTTTATTTCACCTTTGAACCATTTGGAATCGATGAATCTATTGTAGCGACTGAGAGCACATCATCCTGGCTTCCCGCCAAAATCATTCCTTGAGAGAGCTCGCCACGAAGTTTAACAGGTTTCAAATTCGTGACACATATCACTTTTTTGCCTACTAAATCTTCTGGTTTATAGTGCTGTGCAATGCCTGATACGACTTGCCGTTTCTCATAACCCAAATCAAGCTGAAGTTTAAGAAGCTTATCCGCCTTCTTTACAGGCTCAACTGCCATTACCTCAGCAACACGCAGCTCCACTTTTGTAAAGTCATCAATAGTGATTTCATCAACCTCGGGAATCGTCTCTTCCACTTTTTCCTCGGCCTTAGGGGCATCCCCCTGCATTTGTTCTTTAATATATAAAACTTCCTCTTCCATATCCAAACGAGGGAAGATCGGGTCTCCCTTCAAGACTTTTGTTTCAGCAGGAATTTGACCGAACTCTGCTAAACTGTCCCAGGATTTCAACACATCATCTTTGATGCTAAGCTGAGCAAAGATCTTTTCCGGTGTTTGCGTCAAGAACGGTTTCAAAAGGATTGCCGTCCTGCGTAATGATTCCGCCAAATGAACCATGACACTGGAAAGGTCTTGTTTCTTTGATTCATCTTTTGCAAGAGTCCATGGCTGGGTCTCATCAATGAATTTATTAGTTCTGCTCACGAGTTGCCAAATGGATGTCAGTGCAACTGAAAATTCCATGTTTTCCATTGCTTCCTCATACTTGCCAACCGTTTCTTGGTTCATTTCAAGCAAAGCTTTTTCGAATTCGCCATTGGATCCTTCGTAATTTGGAATCACACCATCAAAATATTTATTGACCATTGCAACTGTTCGATTTAATAAATTCCCTAAATCATTGGCCAGGTCAAAATTGATCCGTTCCACAAACCCTTCCGGTGTAAATACCCCATCGGAACCAAATGGTACTTCACGCAATAAATAGTAGCGTAAAGAATCCAAACCGTAACGATCGATCAATGTAACGGGATCCACTACATTTCCTTTTGATTTGGACATTTTACCATCTTTCATGAGAAGCCATCCGTGGGCGAAGACTTTCTTTGGAAGCGGCACGTCAAGAGCCATTAACATGATCGGCCAATAAATTGTATGGAAACGAACGATTTCCTTTCCGACCAGATGTACATCGGCCGGCCAATAATTCAAGTATTTAGAATCATTGTCCGTTCCATACCCTAATGCCGTTATATAATTGGTCAAAGCATCAATCCATACATAAATGACATGCTTTGGATCTCCCGGCACCTTGATGCCCCAATCGAAAGTAGTACGTGAAACGGCCAAATCTTCCAATCCAGGCTTGATGAAGTTATTGATCATTTCGTTTTTGCGGGATTCCGGCTGAATGAAATCCGGGTTTTCCTCATAAAACTTAAGTAACCGATCCGCATATTTACTCATCTTAAAGAAATAAGATTCCTCTTTCACCTTTTCAACAGGCCTGCCGCAATCAGGACAGTTTCCATTACTCTCTTCGACTTGACGTTCCGTGAAGAAAGATTCGCAAGGTGTACAATATAATCCTTCATATTGGTCTAAATATATATCACCCTGGTCCAATAACCTTTTGAAAATCTTGGCTACGACCTCTTTATGGCGATCTTCCGTCGTCCTGATGAAATCATCATATGAAATATCAAGCTTTTCCCAGAGTTCTTTGATCCCTGATACGATATTATCTACATATTGCTGTGGAGTGATTCCTTCCTCAGCCGCTTTACGCTGGATTTTTTGACCATGTTCATCAGTTCCTGTTAAATACATGACATCGAAGCCACGCATCCTTTTATAACGAGCCATGGCATCCCCTGCCACTGTCGTATACGCGTGCCCTATATGTAAATTGCCACTCGGATAATATATGGGTGTCGTGATATAGAATGTTTTTAATTTATCTTGCACTTCGTTCCCTCCTCATCATTTGAAAAACCGGCTATGGGACTGGCCCAAGCCATAAGAATATATTTAAGCTATTATCTCTATTTTAACGCTATATACAATTCTGTGCGACAATAATCACTAATCTAATCATCATGTTAATAGAATAAAAAAATAATAAGTAGACTCAACTTAAAAATAAGGATACTTCCCTTCTGTCAGCATTACCTCTTACCTCAACAAAATATACCTAAATTTCTTTTTTTGTGCAACAACTCACATATTCGCAAACTTTTTCAGAAAATTATCCTTAATTCAGAACTTTTGTTTTGAAACTAAAATATATTTAATCATATAATAGGGAAGTATGTTTTCATATGCATACTTTGTCGAAATGTGGTGAAGGGAGCAGTTCTTTGTATCCTGCATTTCTTTACTTTTAAAGGCATAACCGATTTTTTCTCTTTAAAAGCCATTTTGTCACACGAAATGGGCCCTGCTATTTCTTACAAAAAAATGAAAATAAATCATTGACGAATTTGGGAATGGCTGGTATTATAAATTTATAAAAAAATTTGTCGAATAATGGCGAAAAAAATAGAAATAGGGTACTAGATTGTAACTGAGAGGAGAATTTTTTAAATGAAATCTACAGGTATTGTTCGTAAAGTTGATGAGTTAGGCCGGGTGGTTATTCCAATCGAACTTCGTCGTACATTGGGTATCGCTGAGAAGGACGCTCTAGAAATCTATGTGGATGATGAGCGCATCATCTTGAAAAAATACAAACCAAACATGACTTGCCAAGTTACAGGTGAAGTTTCCGATAACAACCTTACACTTGCCAATGGTAAATTGATTCTTAGTCGTGAAGGTGCAGAATTACTTATTCAAGAAATTCAACAAAGCTTCACTGCTTCTAAATAAATGATAAAAAAACTTCCGTTCTTCGGAAGTTTTTTTATGCTCATTATTATTGTATATCAATGTGAAACGCTTGATATACATCGCGTTTTTGCATATTGCGATCTTTTGCGACCTGCTTGATTGCGTCCTTTGAAGTGAACTGCTTGGATTCTATATAATGATTAACATGACCGACGATATCCAGGGCCATCCACCAAGCTTCTTCCGATTCATCCTCCGACCATTGCCCGCCTTCTATTATTAGACAGAACTCACCGCGGATTTCGGATTCCACCGCCCATGCCAAGGCCTCACTCACAGTCCCTCGAATGAACTCTTCAAATTTCTTGGTTAACTCCCGGCATAATACTATACGACGGTCACCTAAAATTTCATGCATATGTTTCAATGTTTCTTTCAATCGATGTGGCGATTCATAAACGATCCAAGTTGATTCCATTTTTTTTAATTTTTCCAGTTCCTGCTTTTTTTCTTTTGCTCCCCTTTGTAAAAAACCATAGAAGTAAAAAGGCTGGGGAACCAGTCCAGATGCAATCAATGCAGTTAATGCAGCATTTGCCCCCGGCAACGGAATGACTTTAAACTGTTCGGCAATGGCATCTTTGACCAGTTCATATCCCGGGTCGGATATCGTCGGCAAGCCAGCATCACTTACCAATGCGATGACCTCTCCAGATCGAAGCCTCTCAAGCATTTGCTTCCCGCTATATTCCTTATTATGTTCATGGTAGCTGACGATAGGTGTCGAAATTTCAAAGTAGTTGCATAATTTCTTCGTATTTCGCGTGTCCTCAGCAGCAATGACATCCGCTTCCTTTAAGATTCTTAAAGCCCGGAAACTCATATCCTCAAGGTTTCCTATCGGTGTAGGAACCAGATATAGAGCCGGCTCCAATCCTTCTTTTTCAAAACTCTTTTGCTGCCACATATCATGTATCCTCCTTTGCCATCCACTTTTCCTTTTGTTTTCTTGTTAATTGCTTAAATTTATATTCAGCCTGCATGGCCAATGTCCGTGTTTCGAATATTTCATGATAAATCAGTTCAACCGGTGTCCGGCCACGTGTATACTTAGCGCCCCTGCCTTGATTATGAACATCAATCCTGCGGTGCAAATCATTGGTATACCCAGCATAATAACTGCCGTCCCTGCACTTTAAAACATAAAAATAATGCTTATTCCTCTCCATATAGAATCCTTCTGATTTCGGGATTATACTCATTTTGATCATTATATACAACAAGCGGGGGAAGAATCTTCAAATCAGGGTTGCCGTCCTTTATCCCTTCTATAAGAATCGTATTCGCTTCTTTTGAACTCTTAGGATAAACGAATTGCAGGCGCTTCGGCTCAATTCTGTACATCCTCATGAAATGCAGGATATCCATCAGACGGCCCGGTCTATGAACGAATGCGGCTTTCCCACCTTGACGCAGCAATTGGCTTGAAACACGCATGACATCCTCAAGATTACACATGATTTCATGTCGGGCAATTGCAAAGTGCTCATTTTTGTTAATTTCCTCGATGGATGGCGTCGGGAAATAGGGTGGATTGCAAGTAACGACATCATATTTGCTATACCCTATCTGCTTTGGAATTTCTTTTATATCTCCATGAATCATCTCGATTTGGGAGGTCACGCCATTATAATCCATGCTCCTCTGGGCCATGTCATATAACCGCTCTTGAATTTCAACACCGGTAATTGTCCCTTTTGTTCTTGTACTCAGCAGCAAAGGTATGACCCCATTGCCTGAGCAAAGATCGACGATTTTCCCTTTTTGAATCGGTACATTCACGAACCTTGATAATAAAACGGCATCTAATGAAAAAGAGAACACCGATGGGCTCTGGATGATCCTTAAATTCTCAGCCAAAAGATAATCCAGGCGCTCATCTCCATTAAGTTCTACCATTGCTGTTACCCTCCTAATCATGTATGGAAAAAGCATGTTTAGGGACCATGCTTCTAAGTTACTATCGTACAAAAAGGGGCCTGACTCATAGTATGCGTCAGACCCCGAATCACTATATATTGTAAACGGTCTATCTATCACGTAAAAGAGATGGAGCATCTTTTATATTATCCATTATCACTTCTTGTTTAAAAAAGATAAACAGAACAGGCAATCCCCTTCTTTTCGTAAACTGCCAAAATGCAGATTGCAAATATGAAAGCCTTCTTGATAGATACGGGCTAAGTTATCATAGCCTTCCCCGATATCCATAACCTTTTCCGCACTTGGAGTACGGTTTTTCACTTTTTGTTTGACCTTAACTGCAGCAGGCGCACTTTCGACTTCCACAAGGCCCAACCGATGGCGCAAATGCTCGTTTTCCAGCTTGACCGACTGATTTTCCTCAAGGATTTCAGCTAAGTTCTGCTTCAATTCTCCAAGCTGCTTATATAATTGGCCTATCTGGGTTTCCATATTGGTCACCGAATCAAAAATATTTTTCTTATCCACGCTCTCCCACCACCTTAATAATCTGTGGCTTGAATAGAAACGGCTCCCTCTTTTAGAATCTCATCTAGAGTATACTCTAATACTCTTTCTTGCCCGATTAGTTCAATCTGAAGTACGCGTTCTAGAATATTAAGCCCCACTACCTTGCCTTTGCCACCAGGCGTATTAATCATTTCACCTAAATCAGGAAGCATTTCCTTCGCACTTTCATACTCATCATTTTCATATTTCAGACAGCACATCAATCGACCGCATAAACCTGAGATTTTTGTAGGGTTTAATGATAAATTCTGATCCTTCGCCATTTTGATGGAAACCGGTTCAAAATCTCCAAGAAATGTGGAGCAACAAAGCATTCTGCCACAAGGTCCGATGCCACCAAGCATCTTTGCCTCATCCCTTACCCCAATTTGGCGCAGTTCTATGCGAGTTCTGAATATGGCAGCTAAATCTTTGACTAAATCACGGAAATCCACGCGACCATCCGCTGTAAAATAAAACACGACTTTATTTCTGTCGAAAGTATATGACACATCAACCAGCTTCATATCCAGCTTATGTTCCACAACCTTTTGACAACATATAGTGTAAGCCTCTTCTGCAGCCGCCTTATTCTCGTCTACAATCAGCTTATCTTTTGCATCAGCGACCCGAAGTACTTTTTTCAATGGCAGGACAACATCGTTTTCATCTACTTGTTTACGGGCTGTAACGACTTTACCGAATTCAACACCGCGGACAGTCTCCACTATTACAAAATCGTCCTTAGGAATTGCGAATTCACCCGGATCGAAGTAGTATATTTTGCCCGCCTTTTTAAAACGGACACCTACAACATCATACAAATCATGATCCCTCCTGCAAATTCAGCACAAGCTGTTCCATCAACAGCTGTGGATTCGTGTTGGACATCAGCTTCCTTTTTGCTTCCAAAATGCAACCCATATGTTCAGCAAGGCGTCTTGGGGAAAGATGAAGAGCGTGAGTTTCAAATTCCTTCAGTTTATTTTGGAACACAACGAAGTCCTTTTTGTCCAACTGAATGTATAATAAATCCTTATATATAAGAAGTAACAAATCAAGACCTCTGTCAACCTGTTCTCTTTCTTTAAAGTGTGTGAACCAATCCGTCTGAAGGTACAGCATTGCCTTCAAGGAATTAAGTTTTAACACTTCATATAATTTTACCACTATTTTTTGAGCTTGTACAAACCATTCATCATGGCTAAGCTCGATTCCAGCTTCCACATTCTGTGTGATGTGGGCAATAACTGAGGCCAGCTGTGGTTCTAACTCCTCTTCTATCAGCTTCCGTTTCACATTCTCCGGAGATAATGGCTTGAACGAAATCACTTGGCACCTAGATAATATAGTCGGTAGAATCCTCTGAAGCTGTTCGGTCATCAATATTGCTACAGTATCAGCCGAAGGTTCTTCTAAAAATTTCAATAGACTGTTGGCTGCCCCCACCGACATTTTGTCAGCATCGGCAATCATATAAACCTTCCGATCTGCCTCTACGCTCTTTTTCGAAAATTCTTCCTGAAGCCCCTTGATTTGCTCTTTCTTTATTGAGAGACCGTCTTTTTCTATCAAATGGACATCTGGATGATTCCCACTTGAAATCCGTTTGCAATTCCGACAAAGTTCGCATGGCTCATAACCTGCCGTCGGGGCTTCACATAGTAAGCTTTTGGCAAAGGCATAGCTTATCTCTTGCTTGCCTGTCCCTTTTTCTCCTTCAAATAAATACGCATGAGCCACCCTGTTCTTCGTTATGCTATTTTGCAGCATCGTCATTACCTGCGGCTGAATTTCACTCATGTCCTGCCATGTTTTATCCAAAACCATCAACTCACTTAGGTATATAAATTAATCAGAAGACCTTTAATCTCACCAATCATTTCCAATATTTCAAGCGAACTTTTCTCTTTATTAAGAATTTCCTAGCTTAACTCAACTAATTTTGCATCTATCGTTTCCACGGTGTTCAATGGCCGGCTCTGGCCATATTCATTCCAGCTCGTTGATTGCTTAAGTTCCAGTCCATATTCAACCGCTTCTTTAACAAATCGTTTCACCAATGCTTTATATTTTGCCAATTCCCTAAAAGTACGTGACCTTACTAAACGCTGACCCGCCCCTTCAATATCGCCTATCAAACGGTTTAATGTTTGGATTTGCATCTTTTGATCCTGTGTCTGGACCATTTGTTGAAACCTTCAATTTCCGGTTTGAAATTGTTTGGCATCCTGACGCGATTTATCCGGCTTAATAGGGATATCATGGTTGATTTTCATAATGAACCTCCCTGAAACTAACCGTTAAAATTGTAAAAAGTTTTCAACCGGCAGAACAAAAATGGTCGCACCGCCCACTTGAATCTCCACTGGGTAAGGTACATATGACTCGGCATTCCCGCCCATCGGTGAAACCGGTGAAACTAATTGGGATCGTGACTGACAATTCTGTTTGATGATCTGGATGGCTTGGTCAACACGTTCATCCTCTGTTCCAATCATAAAAGTCGTATTACCTGATTTTAAAAACCCGCCAGTGCTGGCTAGCTTGGTCGTTCCGAAATTATTTTCCACTAATTGATTCAGCAGGCGATGACTATCCTTGTCTTGAACGACAGCAATGATCATTTTCATTCTCATCATCCTCCGGTTACTCTGAATTTTTACTAACTACATTATATCAAATAGTATTGGTTGAATAATATGGAAACCTATATAATCAGTTTCCCGCTTTCGCTAAAAAATCCAATAGGCCGGCTTTCGTTTCCTCAAAGACTTCATCTATTGACCGGCCTGCATCCACGATAATGAAACGTTCTTTCCATCTATTTATAATGAACTGATACCCTTCACAAACTTTTTTATGAAAGTCGAGGGCTTCAAGATCCAGCCGGTTCACTTCCCGTTCTCCATTGGACTGGATGCGTCTCAATCCCTCTTCTGGGTCGATATCAAAAAAGAGCGTGGCATCTGGCATCATATCTCCAATTGCAAATTTATTGATATTGTAAACTTCTTCTATATCCAAACCTCTTGCATGACCCTGATAGGCTAACGAGCTATCTATAAACCGGTCACAGAGGACAATTCCCCCTCGTTCCAGCTCAGGCATGACCACTTCCACTAAATGCTGACGCCTTGCTGCTGCGTATAATAAAGCCTCTGTCCTCGAGTCCATTGCTGTATTATCTTTATTAAGGATCACTTCCCTAATTTGCTCCGAAATGGGAACTCCCCCTGGCTCACGGGTTAATAGAACTTGATAGCCTTCTTGTTGCAGAGCCTTGCCAAGCATTTGGGTAATGGTTGTTTTCCCGGCACCCTCTGGCCCTTCCATTGTTATAAAAATACCACGTTTCATCGATGTACCTCCAAGGTTCTTTGTATGTAGTATATCATTTTAACCAGTCTGCCCGCTTTCATAAACGATTAATTCTTCATTTGAAAGGGAGGAACCACCATGAAACCTTGATCCCATTTCCAGCAGTCTCCGCAAATTGGATATATGTTCAGGAGTAATCATTTCCCCGGACATAATTAAAGGGATGCCCGGCGGATAAGGAATGACCATCTCGGCGGATACCTCTCCGACTGCTTTCCGTAATGCGACAGGTCTTGCTTTGCTATGCTTCATGACGGAGTAGGGCATTTCAAGCCCTGCCATTGACCTTCCATCAGGCCAGAGGACCCGAAGATCTGCTTCCTTGTTTCCAGTTCTGTCTTGAGTGGCACTTTTTATAGTTTGTATGATTTCATGAAAAGGAAAATCGGTACCCATTTTTAATAAGGGTAAAATCATTAATAAATTATCAGGATCAGCCAACTCCGTAAAAATGCCTTCGGCTTCACATAGCTGCTGTAACTCAAATCCACTTAAACCATTTGTTGATTGAATGACTACTTTTAGCGGGTCTGCCAAGGTGCCTGGCGGCGCCTCCAACACCCTTACTGTCTGCAGGGCACCCAATTTTCCTCTGAAGTCCGATATCTTTTCAATAAGGAATTTTTTATCTTCTGATGTAAAAGCGGCTAAATAGGCCCTGGCCAAGTCGAGCGAACCCATAATTGGGTAAGATGGACTGCTGGACTGAAGCATTTGTAAATAGAATGATGCTTGGTCAACATCAATTAAGGATGAATTCACATGAAGAAATGACCCCATCGTCATGGCTGGCAGTGTTTTATGCGCTGAATGGACAACGGCGTCTGCCCCTGCCAAAATAGCCGACTTGGGAAACGGACTTCCTAACTGAAAATGAGCGCCATGTGCCTCGTCCACCAGCACTGGGATCCCCCTTTGATGTGCGAGTCTTACCATTTCCGTCAAGTCTTCACCAATTCCATAATAATTAGGATAGGTAACAATGATGGCTTTTGCATCTGGATGTACACTCAAGGCTTCTTTAATTAAATTTGATCCCACACCGCCGGCAATGCCCCATTTCTCATAATAATCCGGTTGTAAAAAAATCGGTTGTACATTCGCTAACATCAATCCATGTAAAATTGATTTATGGCAGTTCCTTTGGACAAGGACTTTATCACCTTCCCGGCAGGCAGCAAGAATCATGGCAATGTTGCCTACTGTTGACCCATTAACGAGAAAATAACTCCGCTTTACCCTATATAGATCAGCGAGTAGTTGCTCGGACTTTAGAATGGCCCCCTCTGGAGCATGCAGGTCATCTAAGCCGCTTATTTCCGTGGCATCAATACCAAGCAGGGGGTTGTATAAGGCTTGGCCCTTTTTATTAAACACCCGTCCATTTTTATGCCCTGGGACATGCAGGGATATGGAGCTTTTTTTATGAAAAGCACTCATTGCATCGAACAATGGTGTCTGTGATTGATTCATTTTTCTCTTCCCTCATATCATAGTATTTTTTCATTTTATCAAATAAGTATAATTTTATCTCATATTGCGTCGACAGAAAGGCAATTATGCATCTCTGAGTCTGTTTGGAGGGAACTTACAGAAACATGGGAGCATGTTGCCAAGCATTCTTCTAAAGCACCAAAAAAAGAATCAGAGACTAAAGAAACACACATTTCTTTTATCTCTGATTCTTTAACTTTCCACAAACTATTTTTTCATGATAATATTTCAGGATTAGTGACTTTTCTTAATTTCTTTAAGTAATATTGGTACTTGGGATCGTTCGTATCCGTCCCGATCATATCCCTTTCGCATTCCTCACAAATAAAAGTCGTATATAGATGTATACCCATCCCTTTTACTTGTTCACAAACCGCGCACGTTTCCCCTGCCGTTGTTTTGGTTGTTGTTGTCCCCAACATCTCCACCTCCATACCTGCATTCTCCCCAAAAACCATTGTTCGCATACATTGATTTAAATAGTTTAAGAGAACCCGGGGATGCTTTTAACAATGTATGATGAAGAATTTCAATACGTGTATGTCTTCATAAAAGTTTCCATAATTGATAATCCCTTTATATCCAATGATTTTTCTTTGCATAAGCAAAAAAAAGACCAGCCGGATGGCTGATCTTTTTAAATGGCTTGGCGGCGTCCTACTCTCACAGGGGGAAACCCCCAACTACCATCGGCGCTGAAGAGCTTAACTGCCGTGTTCGGAATGGGAACGGGTGTGACCTCTTCGCTATCGCCACCAAACATAAAAGGAACGTTGTTCCTTCAAAACTAGATAATAAGAAGGTATTTCATTTTTTAAAAAGCGTTGGTTAAGTCCTCGATCTATTAGTATCAGTCAGCTCCACATGTCACCATGCTTCCACCTCTGACCTATCAACCTGATCATCTTTCAGGGATCTTACTAGCTTGCGCCATGGGAAATCTCATCTTGAGGGGGGCTTCATGCTTAGATGCTTTCAGCACTTATCCCGTCCGCACGTAGCTACCCAGCTATGCCTTTGGCAAGACAACTGGTACACCAGCGGTGCGTCCATCCCGGTCCTCTCGTACTAAGGACAGCTCCTCTCAAATTTCCTGCGCCCGCGACGGATAGGGACCGAACTGTCTCACGACGTTCTGAACCCAGCTCGCGTACCGCTTTAATGGGCGAACAGCCCAACCCTTGGGACCGACTACAGCCCCAGGATGCGATGAGCCGACATCGAGGTGCCAAACCTCCCCGTCGATGTGGACTCTTGGGGGAGATAAGCCTGTTATCCCCGGGGTAGCTTTTATCCGTTGAGCGATGGCCCTTCCATGCGGAACCACCGGATCACTAAGCCCGACTTTCGTCCCTGCTCGACTTGTAGGTCTCGCAGTCAAGCTCCCTTGTGCCTTTACACTCTACGAATGATTTCCAACCATTCTGAGGGAACCTTTGGGCGCCTCCGTTACTCTTTAGGAGGCGACCGCCCCAGTCAAACTGCCCACCTGACACTGTCTCCCACCCCGATAAGGGGCGCGGGTTAGAATTTCAATACAGCCAGGGTAGTATCCCACCAACGCCTCCACCGAAGCTGGCGCTCCGGCTTCTCAGGCTCCTACCTATCCTGTACAAGCTGTACCAAAATTCAATATCAGGCTGCAGTAAAGCTCCACGGGGTCTTTCCGTCCTGTCGCGGGTAACCTGCATCTTCACAGGTACTATAATTTCACCGAGTCTCTCGTTGAGACAGTGCCCAGATCGTTACACCTTTCGTGCGGGTCGGAACTTACCCGACAAGGAATTTCGCTACCTTAGGACCGTTATAGTTACGGCCGCCGTTTACTGGGGCTTCGGTTCAAAGCTTCGCTTGCGCTAACCTCTCCCCTTAACCTTCCAGCACCGGGCAGGTGTCAGCCCCTATACTTCGCCTTGCGGCTTCGCAGAGACCTGTGTTTTTGCTAAACAGTCGCCTGGGCCTATTCACTGCGGCTTTTCTGGGCTATTCACCCTAAAAAGCACCCCTTCTCCCGAAGTTACGGGGTCATTTTGCCGAGTTCCTTAACGAGAGTTCTCTCGCACACCTTAGGATTCTCTCCTCGCCTACCTGTGTCGGTTTGCGGTACGGGCACCTTACATCTCACTAGAGGCTTTTCTTGGCAGCGTGGAATCAGGAACTTCGGTACTATATTTCCCTCGCCATCACAGCTCCGCCTTAATGGAAACGGGATTTGCCTCGTTTCCGGCCTAACTGCTTGGACGCGCATATCCAACAGCGCGCTTACCCTATCCTTCTGCGTCCCCCCATCGTTCAAACGATGTATAGGTGGTACAGGAATATCAACCTGTTGTCCATCGCCTACGCCTTTCGGCCTCGGCTTAGGTCCCGACTAACCCTGAGCGGACGAGCCTTCCTCAGGAAACCTTAGGCATTCGGTGGAAGGGATTCTCACCCTTCTTTCGCTACTCATACCGGCATTCTCACTTCTAAGCGCTCCACCAGTCCTTCCGGTCTGACTTCAACGCCCTTAGAACGCTCTCCTACCATCGACACCATACGGTGTCAATCCACAGCTTCGGTGATACGTTTAGCCCCGGTACATTTTCGGCGCGGAGTCACTCGACCAGTGAGCTATTACGCACTCTTTAAATGGTGGCTGCTTCTAAGCCAACATCCTGGTTGTCTAAGCAACTCCACATCCTTTTCCACTTAACGTATACTTTGGGACCTTAGCTGGTGGTCTGGGCTGTTTCCCTTTCGACTACGGATCTTATCACTCGCAGTCTGACTCCCAAGAATAAGTATTTGGCATTCGGAGTTTGACTGAATTCGGTAACCCGTTGGGGGCCCCTAGTCCAATCAGTGCTCTACCTCCAATACTCTCATCTTGAGGCTAGCCCTAAAGCTATTTCGGAGAGAACCAGCTATCTCCAGGTTCGATTGGAATTTCTCCGCTACCCACACCTCATCCCCGCACTTTTCAACGTGCGTGGGTTCGGGCCTCCATTCAGTGTTACCTGAACTTCACCCTGGACATGGGTAGATCACCTGGTTTCGGGTCTACGACCTCATACTCATTCGCCCTATTCAGACTCGCTTTCGCTGCGGCTCCGTCTCATCAACTTAACCTCGCATGAAATCGTAACTCGCCGGTTCATTCTACAAAAGGCACGCCATTACCCATTAACGGGCTTTGACTACTTGTAGGCACACGGTTTCAGGATCTATTTCACTCCCCTTCCGGGGTGCTTTTCACCTTTCCCTCACGGTACTGGTTCACTATCGGTCACTAGGGAGTATTTAGCCTTGGGAGATGGTCCTCCCTGCTTCCGACGGGATTTCTCGTGTCCCGCCGTACTCAGGATCCACTCAGGAGGGAACGAAGTTTCAACTACAGGGTTTTTACCTTCTTCGACGGACCTTTCCAGGTCGCTTCATTTACCCCGTTCCTTTGTAACTCCATGTTGAGTGTCCTACAACCCCAAGAGGCAAGCCTCTTGGTTTGGGCTAATTCCGTTTCGCTCGCCGCTACTCAGGAAATCGCGTTTGCTTTCTCTTCCTCCGGGTACTTAGATGTTTCAGTTCCCCGGGTCTGCCTTCAGTACCCTATGTATTCAGGTAAAGATACTGTTCCATTACGAACAGTGGGTTTCCCCATTCGGAAATCTCCGGATCAAAGCTTACTTACAGCTCCCCGAAGCATATCGGTGTTAGTCCCGTCCTTCATCGGCTCCTAGTGCCAAGGCATCCACCGTGCGCCCTTTCTAACTTAACCGTTAAAAAAGATCTTACAGATGCTTTGAAAAAAATTAATTGCCTTCTATCTATTATCTAGTTTTCAAGGAACAAGCTGTCCCAATCACAACGTGATTGTTTCATTGGTGGAGCCTAGCGGGATCGAACCGCTGACCTCCTGCGTGCAAGGCAGGCGCTCTCCCAGCTGAGCTAAGGCCCCGTTTTGGGAAATGGAATGGTGGGCCTAAATGGACTCGAACCATCGACCTCACGCTTATCAGGCGTGCGCTCTAACCAGCTGAGCTATAGGCCCATTCACATAAATAATAAGCTTCTGCTTCCCAAGCTTATCGCGGGATTGCTATTTAATTGAATGAATCACTCATTCAAAACTGAACAAAACAAAAGCGCCTCGTAATTATCCTTAGAAAGGAGGTGATCCAGCCGCACCTTCCGATACGGCTACCTTGTTACGACTTCACCCCAATCATCTGTCCCACCTTAGGCGGCTGGCTCCATGAAGGTTACCTCACCGACTTCGGGTGTTACAAACTCTCGTGGTGTGACGGGCGGTGTGTACAAGGCCCGGGAACGTATTCACCGCGGCATGCTGATCCGCGATTACTAGCGATTCCGGCTTCATGCAGGCGAGTTGCAGCCTGCAATCCGAACTGAGAATGGCTTTATGGGATTCGCTTACCTTCGCAGGTTTGCAGCCCTTTGTACCATCCATTGTAGCACGTGTGTAGCCCAGGTCATAAGGGGCATGATGATTTGACGTCATCCCCACCTTCCTCCGGTTTGTCACCGGCAGTCACCTTAGAGTGCCCAACTGAATGCTGGCAACTAAGATCAAGGGTTGCGCTCGTTGCGGGACTTAACCCAACATCTCACGACACGAGCTGACGACAACCATGCACCACCTGTCACTCTGTCCCCCGAAGGGGAAAGCCCTATCTCTAGGGTTGTCAGAGGATGTCAAGACCTGGTAAGGTTCTTCGCGTTGCTTCGAATTAAACCACATGCTCCACCGCTTGTGCGGGCCCCCGTCAATTCCTTTGAGTTTCAGCCTTGCGGCCGTACTCCCCAGGCGGAGTGCTTAATGCGTTAGCTGCAGCACTAAAGGGCGGAAACCCTCTAACACTTAGCACTCATCGTTTACGGCGTGGACTACCAGGGTATCTAATCCTGTTTGCTCCCCACGCTTTCGCGCCTCAGTGTCAGTTACAGACCAGAAAGTCGCCTTCGCCACTGGTGTTCCTCCAAATCTCTACGCATTTCACCGCTACACTTGGAATTCCACTTTCCTCTTCTGCACTCAAGTTCCCCAGTTTCCAATGACCCTCCACGGTTGAGCCGTGGGCTTTCACATCAGACTTAAGGAACCACCTGCGCGCGCTTTACGCCCAATAATTCCGGACAACGCTTGCCACCTACGTATTACCGCGGCTGCTGGCACGTAGTTAGCCGTGGCTTTCTGGTTAGGTACCGTCAAGGTACCAGCAGTTACTCTGGTACTTGTTCTTCCCTAACAACAGAACTTTACGACCCGAAGGCCTTCTTCGTTCACGCGGCGTTGCTCCGTCAGACTTTCGTCCATTGCGGAAGATTCCCTACTGCTGCCTCCCGTAGGAGTCTGGGCCGTGTCTCAGTCCCAGTGTGGCCGATCACCCTCTCAGGTCGGCTACGCATCGTCGCCTTGGTGAGCCATTACCTCACCAACTAGCTAATGCGCCGCGGGCCCATCTATAAGTGACAGCGTAAACCGTCTTTCCATCTTCTCTCATGCGAGAAAAGAACGTATCCGGTATTAGCTCCGGTTTCCCGAAGTTATCCCAGTCTTATAGGCAGGTTGCCCACGTGTTACTCACCCGTCCGCCGCTAATCTCAGGGAGCAAGCTCCCGTCGATTCGCTCGACTTGCATGTATTAGGCACGCCGCCAGCGTTCGTCCTGAGCCAGGATCAAACTCTCCGAAGAAATGTTTGACTTGCTCATTTGCTTTTTTGATAGTGTGTGCTCACTTAAAATTTAACGTTGGCGCTTTGTTCTGTTCAGTTTTCAAAGAGCGATTTATTGTCGTTACTTCGTAAGCGACTTTATTATCTTATCATTTACCAAACCTGATGTCAACAACTATTTTCATATTGTTTTTTGGTTAAGCAATGTATGATGTCGTTATTGGCGACTCCTAATATATTATCAGGTTGTTCAATAATCGTCAATGGTTAAATTAGTTTTTTTAAAAAAACTATAGCATGATAAAAACCCCAAGGAAATATCCATGAGGTTTTCATAAGATGACTTCGACACAGAATCCTTTAAATGATCCAATAAC
Source organism: Peribacillus sp. FSL R5-0717 (assembly GCF_038002945.1). Taxonomy (NCBI): domain Bacteria; kingdom Bacillati; phylum Bacillota; class Bacilli; order Caryophanales; family Bacillaceae; genus Peribacillus; species Peribacillus sp. FSL R5-0717. Next base: position 2,611,005 of record NZ_JBBOOF010000001.1, on the reverse strand, counting down.
CAATGGCCGCCAATGCGGCAACTCCCGGTATTCCAAGCAGGCCGGCGACTGCCGAGGTAACAGGGTTGATCGGGACATGAATGCCCGCCTGATTCCCAAGTGTATTCAAAAAGAACAAAAATGCTGCACCGATAATGACCTTTATAATGCCCTGCCCTATGAACCGGACAGGTCTTAATGGGGCCCCGATAATGAGGAGCATCAAAATCAAGCCGCCAACTATGGCAACAAAGATAACTGGTTCCAAACTCATTCCTCCCCGCAAGCTTGTACTAAACTTATATGAAGAAAACGCTGGATTAAGAACCGAAAAAAATGGCCATGAGGAACAAACAATCCTTCACAGCCATTTCCTTATCATCTTTTTAAGCGAACATTCCTTCTTTTAACTTCCCTGAATAAGTAGAAATATTTCACTTCCGCCAGTCTCGTTTGGGCGATTACTTCCTCAGATGGATCAACGCTTTTTTCAAGTAATGATTTTTGATTATGCCAATTCCATTTCAATTGTTCAAGCTCTTCGATTAATGAATCATTGAATTCATTCCGAAGTTTCTTTTTTTTACGAAAGAACAAGTGAAGTCCTCCCAGCTATCTTATATTTCTCTTCTTCCTTCTATTGCTTTTGATAGCGTCACTTCATCCGCATACTCCAAATCTCCGCCAACAGGAAGTCCGTGGGCAATTCGGGTCACTTTGATGCCTGATGGTCTAAGCAACCGGGAAATATACATGGCTGTCGCTTCACCTTCAATGTTAGGATTAGTGGCCAAAATTACCTCCAGCACTGTTTCATCTTGCAGGCGCTTTAATAAATCAGGAATATTTATATCTTCCGGACCGATTCCGTCCATCGGGGAAATACTGCCATGCAGTACATGGTATAAACCATTGAACTCTCTCATCTTTTCCATAGCTATAACATCTTTCGGATCCTGAACCACACAGATCAAACTTCTGTCCCTCTTTTGATCTTCGCAAATATAGCAGGGGTCTTGATCTGTAATATGACCACAGACTGAGCAATACATAAGATTCCGCTTAGCATTAACAAGTGCTTTTGCAAAATCCAAAACAGTATCTTCCTTCATGCTTAATACATGAAAGGCTAATCGAGCAGCCGTTTTAGGACCAATCCCCGGCAATTTCATAAAACTGTCAATGAGCTTGGAAATTGGTTCTGGATAATGCATCGAATTCCTCCTAAAAATTTCAAAAGAAACCCCCTGAAAGGAAGTTTCTTTTGAACTTGCTTAAAACATACCCGGAAGGTTCATTCCCTTAGTGAATTGTCCCATCGTTTGGTTTGTCATTTCTTCCGCCTTTTTCAAAGCATCGTTAGTGGCAGCCAACACTAAATCCTGAAGCATATCGATATCATCCGGATCGACAACTTCCGGTTTGATGACTACATCGACTATTTCTTTATGTCCAGTCACGATGACCGTTACCATTCCGCCGCCGGCAGTTCCTTCAACCCTTTTTTCACCTAATTCTTCTTGTGCCTCTGCCATCTTCTTTTGCATCTTTTGCATTTGTTTCATCATGTTCTGCATATTACCGCCGCGCATACCCATTTTCCTTACCTCCAATTATTCTTTAATTTCAAGTAAATCATCGCCGACTAATTTTCTAGCCTCTGCTATAAAGGGGTCTTCTTCTTTTGATTCCGTTTCTTCTGGACCGTCGAACTGCTGTGTTGAGATGAAGTCCTCCCGCAACCTTTGCCACTGGCTTTCCGGAACTCCAGCTATCTCCATTCGGTGTCCGGTCAATTGCTGCATGATCGAGGCTATCACTTCCACGAAACGGTTATTTTCCATTGCCATTTGACAATGAATATCATATTTGAATTTTACCACAAAAGCTTCAGTTGACGCAGCAACAGGTTCTGCCTCCGTTAATAAAGCTGCCAATGACTTTTGGTTTTGCAGACCTAACTGTTCAAGCACTTCCCCCCACTTACTTTTCACAGCATTAAGACCTGGCTTTGTAGCTTGTTTCAAAACTTGATTGATCTTTCCGGCAGGTGCTTTATATGACTTTTTAACGGCCCTTTGCGCCTTAGCCTGCTCTGCAGGTTTTTCTGCCATGGCTGCCGGAATCCCGTTTTTCTGCATTTCGAGTAATTTCTTCTCTAAATCTTCTATTTTCTGCTGCAGCTGTTGAAGCTGCCCGTTATCAATTTGATTTGGCCTTTGCTCATTACATAACTTGACAAGTGCCACCTCAAGGAAAATCCTTGGATGATTTGTCCATTTCATGTCCTGCTGTGTTTGATTGAAGCTTTCAATTATGGAGTAAATCGATTCAGAAGAAATCACTTCTGCCAATTCCTTGAATTGGGGATCTATCAAAACACGCTCGAAGGATTCTGCCAGTGCCGGTGCCGTTTGAAACAAAAGCATATCACGGAAGTAATAAATCATGTCTTCTATGAACCTAGCCGGGTCTTTTCCCATGGCCAGCAATTCTTCAAGGACTTCAAGTGCCACCGCTACTTCTTTATCATATATAGCTTTTGCCAGCCGGCTTAAAAACGCTTGCGAAACAGATCCGGTGACAGTCAATGCATCTTCCACTGAAACCGTCTCCGAACTGAAGGATATCGCTTGATCAAGAAGGCTTAGTGCATCCCGCATCCCGCCTTCGGCTGCCCTCGCAATGATATGCAGGGCTTGTTCATCACAAGAAACACCTGTTTCTGCAATGATTTGTGACATCCGGCCAACTATATCTTGAGGCTGGATCCGTTTAAAATCAAACCTTTGGCAACGGGAAATGATCGTTAGTGGAATCTTATGAGGCTCAGTCGTCGCCAATATGAAAATCACGTGCTTCGGAGGTTCTTCCAATGTCTTTAAAAGCGCATTGAACGCCCCTTGTGAAAGCATATGTACCTCATCAATGATATAAACTTTATATGTAACCGCATTAGGTGCATATTTGACCTTATCACGAATGTCACGGATTTCCTCGACACCATTATTGGATGCTGCATCAATTTCTATAACATCTGATATGGAGCCATCGGTGATTCCGCGGCAGGTAGCACATTCGTTACAGGGCTCACTTGTCGGGGCATGCTCACAATTCACTGCTTTTGCTAGAATTTTGGCAGCACTTGTTTTCCCTGTTCCACGTGGACCGGAAAATAAATAGGCATGTGAAACCTTTTGCCCGACCAAAGCATTCTGCAACGTTTTCGTCACATGTTCCTGCCCGACTACATCAATGAATTGTTGCGGCCGCCATACCCGGTATAATGCTTGATACCCCACGGAAATCCCTCCTTCTTTTCTCCATCTTGTTTATTATACATTACTGATTTCCTTAATATCAAAGTCTAAAATGAAATTTCATCATTGCCTCATTTTTTATCAGAAATACCAAGCACTTTACCTTCTTGGCATAAAAAAAAACCCACCCGATACGAATGAGTTTTTTGTTTATGTAAAATAACTGCCGTGCACCTTCTGTCGATTAGCAACCATAAGCGTTACTTAAGCAGTTAGCTCGGCCCAGGCAACCCTGCGGCACATGAGAACTTCCACTTAATGCTGCTTCCTTCCGGACCTGACATGGTTCATGGAGTCCCATTGCGCAGGACCCGGGCGTCAACGCCACTTACTTAAGGCAGGCCCTACAGAATGCTAACCTCGAGAAGGGATTCAACCTCGCTAGAGCGGATTGCGAGTACAGGGCACCGCTACCTCCCCGTCTAGCACGGCAAAAGTAATACCAATTTCACAGCGTCATTACGACGCATAATTCATTATACTAAGGTAACAAAAAAAACGCAAGTGTTGTTCTTGGACAGTTCAATTCCAAATTTATCAAATGAAGCAAAGATTTATCTTCAACATTCGTTTTTCACTTATTTATTTTCTTCAACAAGCTTGAGTGCCTGCTCTCTTTTCAACGTTTTCTTTCTATCCCTTAGCTCCTTAAAAAAAGAAGTCAAAATCCAGCCGCACTCTTCCCCCAATACACCGCTGGTTACATCACATTGATGGTTAAAGCGTTCATCTCGAAGTAAATCCATGAATGTGCCTGCACAGCCAGCCTTTGGATCATGTGCTCCAAAAACAACCCTTTTCACCCTTGATTGCAAGATGGCACCGGCACACATCGGGCAAGGTTCCAGCGTTACATATAATGTCGCATCTTCAAGACGCCAACTGCCGGTGGCACGGCAAGCCTCATTAATTGCAAGGAGCTCCGCGTGTGCCGTGGCATTCTGTTCCGTTTCCCTCAGGTTATGCCCCGTCGAAATAACTTGATCATCTATTACGATTAAAGCGCCAATCGGCACTTCATTCAATTGCCGCGCCTTTTTTGCTTCCTCTAAGGCTAAATTCATGTAATGAACATCATCCTTCAAAAAAAAACCCCCTCTTTAAATAGGAGTAAACAGACAAATATAAGACAAAATAAAGGTCATACTACTTGTTCTAATGAATAGTAACGCATTCGGCATATGTGCTGCAAGTAAATTCTCACAATACAGGAGGATATACCATGAATCGACCTGAATCGCCTTCCTTTGCATTGCTTATCATTGATATGATCAATGACTTTGACTTCAAATACGGGAATATGCTCCTTGCACATACGAAACTTATCGTCGATCCGATCTTGAAATTAAAGAAGCAAATGAAAGAAAAAGGTTTTCCAATCATTTATATCAATGATCATTATGAGTTATGGCAGGCTGACTTCGATAAAATCATTGATAAATGTAAAAATGAAGGTAATGCCTCATTAATCGAAAGAATAAAACCTCAACAGGACGAATTTTTTCTCATCAAGCCGAAGCATTCAGCATTTTATGGGACGGCACTCAATACACTGCTTAAACGACTAAACGTGGATACCCTGATCATTACTGGCATAGCTGGCAACATCTGCGTGCTATTCACGGCCAATGATGCCTATATGCGGGAATATAAATTATGGATTCCGAAGGATTGCATTGCTTCTGCATCAAAGGAAGATAATCATTACGCATTAAAAATGATGAACCATGTTCTCAAGGCATCCATAAAACAAGGTGAAGACATGTAAGCATTCAATCGAACAAGGCATTAATCTACATACCTCCCCAATTAACACTCTTTCATTCTCTTTCTTTATCAACCTGACAAAAATGTCACTAAAGTCCCAAGTCTGTGATACAATATCTCTTGGCGAAAATCCTATGACCGGGAATTTTAGCTTGATACCTCATGAAGGAGGACAGATTGGATGAAATCCACCCCATTTATCACTGTCGAAGGTCCAATCGGTGTGGGAAAAACATCACTCGCAAAAGTTATCGCAGATCATTTTCAAATTTCATTATTAAGGGAAATTGTCGATGAAAATCCATTTCTCGGGAAATTCTATAAAGATATTGATGAGTGGAGCTTTCAAACAGAAATGTTTTTTCTGTGTAACCGTTATAAACAATTGGAAGATATCGAAAAAAAGTATCTTACTAATGACCAAGCCGTAGTGGCTGATTATCATATATTCAAGAACTTGATATTTGCTGAAAGAACGTTAAAGAACGAACAATACAATAAGTACCTTGAGATATTCAATATTTTAACACGGGATATGCCTGAACCTAATATGGTGATTTATTTAAACGCAAGCCTTGATACTCTTCTCTCCCGAATCGGTAAAAGAGGTCGTGAAATCGAAGAAAATATATCCTCCATTTATTTAGAGCAGTTATCCGCGGATTATCGAACATTCATGGAAACATTCGAGAAACAGCACCCTGACATCCCTGTTCTTACATTCAACGGAGATGAGCTGGATTTTGTCGGGAACAAGGATGATTTAAAAACGATAATCAGCCAAATAGAGAATGCCCTGCACAAAGGAGTAAAGTCAAATGAACTTACGAAAGAAATATAATATTCCAAACAACGCCGTCATTACGATAGCAGGGACGGTTGGCGTAGGAAAATCGACCATGACCAATGCGTTAGCCGATGCCCTTCAATTCAGGACATCATTTGAGAAGGTTGATACGAACCCCTACCTGGATAAGTTTTACGATGATTTTAATCGTTGGAGTTTCCACCTGCAAATCTATTTCCTCGCTGAACGTTTTAAAGAGCAAAAAAAAATCTTTGAATATGGCGGCGGTTTTATCCAAGACCGTTCCATTTATGAAGACACCGGGATTTTTGCAAAAATGCATTATGAAAAAGGCACGATGAATGACGTGGACTACGAAACGTATACAAGCCTTTTCAATGCCATGGTAATGACGCCATACTTCCCGCACCCTGATTTACTTATCTATCTCGAAGGTTCGATCGATGATATCCTCAACCGGATCCAAGAGCGCGGCCGTCCAATGGAACAGCATACCCCAATTGAATATTGGCAGGAAATGCACGGCCGTTACGAAGAATGGATTGATCAATTCAACGCCTGCCCTGTCCTTCGATTAAATATAAACGAATATGATCTTATGCAGGATGAAGCAAGTATCGAACCTCTTATAAAACGGATTGCCGAATATATGGAGCAAACCAAGTTGTTGCGAAATGTGTAAAACAGAAAAACCACCGGTTATCCGGTGGTTTTTTAATATATTAGAAAACAAAAATTCCGTTACATTACTGTAACGGAATTCATCGATATCCAATTTATGCGCTGTGGTTATTAATAAGTTATGGAGGAGGTAGAGGGATTCGAACCCCCGCGGGATTTGACTCCCCTGTCGGTTTTCAAGACCGATCCCTTCAGCCGGACTTGGGTATACCTCCGTATCAACATTTATTATATTACATGGAATCAAAATCAAAGTCAAGCCCTCTATAAAGTTTTTTTAAAATAATTTTCAAACTTTGATAAAAGGGGAATCAGCCTCTTTAACCAGAAGCTGATTCCCTTTGACTTACGGTTTAATGACTTCCGCACCGCGCATATATGGACGTAATACTTCAGGAATGATAACACTGCCATCTTCCTGCTGGTAATTCTCCAAAAGGGCAGCGACTGTACGGCCGATTGCCAAACCTGATCCATTTAGGGTATGGACGTGTTCCGGTTTGCCTTTTGCATCACGTCTGAAGCGAATATTGGCCCGTCTAGCCTGGAATGCTTCAAAGTTACTGCAAGAAGAAATTTCGCGATACGTTCCATAGCTCGGGATCCAAACCTCGATATCATACTTTTTAGCAGCTGTGAAACCAAGATCTCCTGTACACATGCTTAGCACTCGGTATGGAAGACCCAGCAATTGGAGGACCTTTTCGGCATGACCTGTGAGATTTTCCAACTCTGCATAGGAATCTTCCGGCTTCACGAACTTCACTAGTTCAACTTTATTGAACTGGTGCTGACGAATTAGCCCTCGCGTATCACGACCCGCAGATCCTGCCTCTGAACGGAATGAAGCACTGTATGCCGCATAGCTAATCGGCAGATCGTCCGTGCTCATGATTTCATCACGATGGAAATTTGTCACCGGCACTTCAGCTGTAGGAATCAAGAAGTAATCATCACTTTCAATACGGAAAGCATCCTCTTCGAATTTTGGCAATTGACCTGTCCCGGTCATGCTTGCACGGTTCACCATATATGGTGGCAGCATTTCTTCATATCCGTGTTCCTCAACATGAAGGTCTAACATAAAGCTAATTAGTGCACGCTCTAATCGAGCACCAAGACCCCGATAAAATACAAATCGGCTTCCGGTCACTTTTGCTGCCCGTTCAAAATCCAGGATGCCTAGATCTCCAGCTACATCCCAGTGTGGTTTCGGTTCAAACTTGAATTCAGGTAACTCCCCCCATTTACGGATTTCGACATTATCGTCTTCCGTCTCACCAACAGGCACGCTTTCATGCGGTATATTAGGAATGGAAAGAAGTAATGTTTCTAATTGTGCTTCCACTTCACGAAGCTCATCATCGAAACCTTTTATACGGTCACCGACTTCACGCATTTCCGTAATCAACTGATCTGCATCTTTTTTCTCCCGTTTCAATATGGCCACTTGCTGTGAAACTTCATTTCTTTGGCTTTTTAACTTTTCCGTTTCAGCAATTAAGGTCCGGCGCTTTACATCCAGTTCCTCGAATTTTCCTAAATCAGTTAAATCTTCACCTCTGAATTGCAATACACGCTTCACTTCTTCAAAATTATTTCTTACATATTTCAAATCCAACATTTCAGTTCCTCCTTAATGTTTTTGATGATTTATCAAAGAACGCAAAAAACTCCCGTCCCCTGAAGAAGGGACGAGAGTTAACCCGCGTTGCCACCCTAGTTGAAGGCCTATGAAAAACGCCTACCACTTATCACGATAACGGCTTTTAACCGAAAGTATTTACTGACCCAAAAGGCTTTCCATACTCTGCTCCAGGAGGGATTCACAAAACTCTCACACCGATTTCCACCAGCCATCGGCTCTCTGTAGAAAGAAATACTTGTTACTATTTCCTGTCATTGCTTTCTTATATAATCAAATTGTTTTCCATAATGTACTATAATTTTATACATTACGCAACCGTTTTATACAGTAAACTTAAAACCAGCCTTTAACAGTGGAAGCCACACTGCTCCAAACGTCTCCAAAGAATCCGCCAACCGCCCGCATTGATAATACGAACCAGTTTGCCTTTTCAACGGATTCGGCAGCTACGACGTTAACCTTAACTGGATCGCCGTTGATGTACCCGTAATCTTCTCCTTTTTTAGGAGTGACTGTGATGTAGCCTAGCTTTTCACCTTTTTTGATTGGTGCAGTCAGCTTACCATCATCATTCAATTTGTTTTTATCGATCACTAAATCTGTTTTATAGTTGTCTTTCCCACCATTTTCAACAAGTAGCTCGATTGCTTTTTCAGATTGAATCTTAACTTCTTTTTCCTTGCCTTTCACTACTGAAAGTGTTTCTTTCCCTTTCACCTGGTAGTTGGCTGGAAGGACTTTTTCCTTTTTAAATGTTGCATAAGCATAGTTCATAAGCTTAGTGCTATCTGCAAAACGTTCGTTTTTATTAGTGGACTTCATGACCACCGTGATATAGCGCTGACCGTCCCGGATAACCGTCCCTGTATGGCCATAACCGGCAAAGTCGGTAGATCCCGTCTTTAGTCCGTCTACGCCTTTATATTCAAAAATCAGGCCAGGCAGCATCCAGTTGAAGTTCGGATATTCTTTTCCATCACGGAACTTCAATTTAGGAATGCTGGCGATTTTTAAAACTTCCGGATAATCATTTATTAAACGATAAGCAAGAAGTGCAGTATCTTTTGCTGTCATGATATTTTCATCATCTTCATCACCTGAAGGATATTGCCCTAATAAATCGGAGTTATTCAACCCGCTGGCGTTAACGAATTTATGATTTTTCAAGCCTAATTCTTTTGCTTTTTCGTTCATTAACTTAACGAAGCTCTTTTCACTTCCGGAAACTAGCTGTGCTAAAGCTACTGTTGCCGCATTTCCTGAATAGACGGCCATAGCTTGATATAGTTCCTTAACTGTATAATCTTCACCTTCCGTTAACCCAACATTCGACAAATTGGGTGCTTTTGAAAGGTCATGTACATATTTATTTATTTTTACTTTTTGATCCCAACTGATTTTCCCATTTTCAATTGACTCCATTATGATGTACTCGGTCATCATTTTAGACATGGATGCAATCCCTAATACTTTATCGGCATTTTTTTCATACACGATTTGTCCCGTTTCACCATCGATTATGATGGCTGCCTCTGCTTTTAAACCTAAATTATCAGATTCAGCAACAGCTTCCCCCGGTTGATAGGCAAATTGCGACATAACAAGAACAAAAACAAAAGTGAAAATGAGGGTCATCTTGCTGATTTTTTTCAATTTCCAATACCTCCAACTTTTAAGCTAATCTCTATAACAAAGAAGAAACTTTATGTAAATCCCTTGACACCTTGTCTAGTTTATCACAGAAAAAATAAAAAAAATAGACAGAGTAATCGCAGACTCTGTCTATTTTAACAATAAATTTTAATGACGATTATATGTTAAATTCATTACATTGAGTAGTTCGGTGCTTCTTTAGTTATTTGGACATCATGAGGATGGCTCTCCCTTAATCCAGCACCGGTCATTTTGACAAATTGAGAGTTTTCTCTCAACTCTTCCAATGTGGCTGTACCGCAATATCCCATACCTGAACGAATGCCGCCAATCAGTTGGAAAATGGTATCTGATAGAGGTCCTTTGTATGGAAGGCGCCCTTCGATGCCTTCCGGAACGAATTTCTTGTTATCTTCCTGGAAGTAACGATCCTTAGATCCTTTTTCCATTGCAGCAACAGATCCCATACCCCGATACACTTTAAAACGGCGACCTTGGAAAATTTCCGTTTCGCCAGGGCTTTCAGTTACACCTGCAAGCATACTGCCAAGCATTACTGCATGTCCACCTGCAGCCAGGGCTTTAACGATATCACCTGAATATTTAATTCCGCCATCAGCGATAATCGTTTTACCATGCTTTCTTGCTTCTGTTGCACAGTCGAAGACTGCCGTGATTTGTGGAACACCTACACCGGCTACAACCCTTGTCGTACAGATTGACCCTGGTCCGATTCCCACTTTCACTACATCGGCTCCCGCTTCAATCAATGCTTTCGTCCCTTCAGCTGTTGCCACATTACCGGCAATGATCGTCAATTCAGGATAAGTCGCGCGGATTTCCTTCACCATTTCAAGGACGCCTTCTGAATGACCGTGAGCTGTATCAAGTACAATTGCATCGACATGGGACTTAACAAGCATTTCAACACGCTTCATTGTATCCTTAGTGACTCCGACTGCAGCACCTGCAAGCAATCTCCCTTGCTTATCTTTCGCCGAATTCGGGAACTCAATGACTTTCTCGATATCCTTGATCGTAATAAGTCCTTTAAGAACTCCATTATCGTCTACAAGAGGAAGCTTTTCGATTTTATACTTTTGAAGAATCTTCTCTGCTTGTTCCAAGTTAGTTCCTACTGGTGCTGTGACGAGATTCTCAACAGTCATGACACTGGAAATCTTCAAGGAAAAATCGGAAATAAATCGCAAATCACGGTTTGTAATGATACCCACAAGTTTTTGATCCTCAATATTGTTGACTACAGGAACACCCGAAATGCGATATTTACCCATTAAATGCTCTGCATCGAATACCTGGTGATCTGGCGTCAAGAAAAATGGATCGGTAATTACACCGCTTTCTGAACGTTTTACTTTATCCACCAGTTCAGCTTGTGCTTCAATGGACATATTTTTATGAATGATACCCAATCCGCCTTGACGAGCCATGGCAATCGCCATCTCTGCTTCCGTCACGGTATCCATTCCTGCACTGATGATAGGAAGGTTGAGCTTTAAGTTTTCAGCTAAGTTGACTTGAAGGTTGACATCTTTCGGCAAAACCTCTGATTTCGCTGGAATTAATAGGACATCATCAAAGGTTAAACCTTCTTTTGCAAATTTATTTTCCCACATTATTTTCCCCTCCTGCTTAAAAATATTATTTGTAGGTTATCAATAGGACATACTACTGTCAAGAAGAGAAATAAATGTTTGATTATTCTATTAATTCGGAGGACAGCTGCAATGCCTGAAAACAATGATAATTTCGATAAATATACACCTTTTTTTTCCGCATCTTCCTCTCAACTTTTTTTACAAAAATGTTACACACAAGAAAAAATAGCAGAAGCGGAAATCAAAAGTTATGATAATTGTTATCCATTTATTTACCATCTTGAACATGCTAAAACATATTATAATCAGGCAGCCATTGCACCACTTTCCATTCAACCAATCCTTACATTTTATGGATTTGCCCAATTATTAAAGGCCTGTTTGCTCACGATTGATCCTAACTATCCGGAATCGACTTCGATGCTTGCCCATGGGGTAACTACGAGGAAAAAGAAAAAGCAACAATATGAATTTTTGAAGGATGAAGTAAAAACGCAAAAAAATGGACTTTTCACCTGCATCGCCGAGAAGTTATTTCATATCAAGCATCTGGAAGGTGAAAAGTTTTCCATGGGTACACTTATGAAAGAAATCCCGGATATGCAAAACTTTACATGGTCCATTTCCAAGAAAAATTTTGTCGCCCTACTACCCTTTCCCAATGGTTTTCAATTGCCTTCAACCATATTGGATAGCTATCAAATGTCCAGCAGTCGATTGGAAGAATTTTTGAAAGCTAAAACGAATCAAATTTACAGTATTTCGGAAGCTCCTGGAACACTGCATTTAAAGACAGAGGGTGTTCCCATTCATAATGCCACATCTCCAATACGGTATAATTTAGCAGAAGGACAATTCATGCTATCTCTGAATAAAGATTCGTCCGCTTTTTCATTACCTGAACTTTTGATTCATTATTTGATTTCTTATAACCTTAGCATAATAGCTCGTTATGAAACAGAATGGTGGGCAGAGCTGATGAAAACCATGCCTAATGACGATTACCCTTGCATTGTGCAATTCCTTAAAATAAGCCAAGCTAAGGTGCCATTTTTAATATTTGAATGGATTAAGTCGGAAAGGTTCCACATCTGATCCTTCCAACACCCTATTGGTGAAATAATCTGACCTGAAACGACAAAAAAAGACCAGCCGGATGGCTGATCTTTTTAAATGGCTTGGCGGCGTCCTACTCTCACAGGGGGAAACCCCCAACTACCATCGGCGCTGAAGAGCTTAACTGCCGTGTTCGGAATGGGAACGGGTGTGACCTCTTCGCTATCGCCACCAAACATAAAAGGAACGTTGTTCCTTCAAAACTAGATAATAAGAAGGTATTTCATTTTTTAAAAAGCGTTGGTTAAGTCCTCGATCTATTAGTATCAGTCAGCTCCACATGTCACCATGCTTCCACCTCTGACCTATCAACCTGATCATCTTTCAGGGATCTTACTAGCTTGCGCCATGGGAAATCTCATCTTGAGGGGGGCTTCATGCTTAGATGCTTTCAGCACTTATCCCGTCCGCACGTAGCTACCCAGCTATGCCTTTGGCAAGACAACTGGTACACCAGCGGTGCGTCCATCCCGGTCCTCTCGTACTAAGGACAGCTCCTCTCAAATTTCCTGCGCCCGCGACGGATAGGGACCGAACTGTCTCACGACGTTCTGAACCCAGCTCGCGTACCGCTTTAATGGGCGAACAGCCCAACCCTTGGGACCGACTACAGCCCCAGGATGCGATGAGCCGACATCGAGGTGCCAAACCTCCCCGTCGATGTGGACTCTTGGGGGAGATAAGCCTGTTATCCCCGGGGTAGCTTTTATCCGTTGAGCGATGGCCCTTCCATGCGGAACCACCGGATCACTAAGCCCGACTTTCGTCCCTGCTCGACTTGTAGGTCTCGCAGTCAAGCTCCCTTGTGCCTTTACACTCTACGAATGATTTCCAACCATTCTGAGGGAACCTTTGGGCGCCTCCGTTACTCTTTAGGAGGCGACCGCCCCAGTCAAACTGCCCACCTGACACTGTCTCCCACCCCGATAAGGGGCGCGGGTTAGAATTTCAATACAGCCAGGGTAGTATCCCACCAACGCCTCCACCGAAGCTGGCGCTCCGGCTTCTCAGGCTCCTACCTATCCTGTACAAGCTGTACCAAAATTCAATATCAGGCTGCAGTAAAGCTCCACGGGGTCTTTCCGTCCTGTCGCGGGTAACCTGCATCTTCACAGGTACTATAATTTCACCGAGTCTCTCGTTGAGACAGTGCCCAGATCGTTACACCTTTCGTGCGGGTCGGAACTTACCCGACAAGGAATTTCGCTACCTTAGGACCGTTATAGTTACGGCCGCCGTTTACTGGGGCTTCGGTTCAAAGCTTCGCTTGCGCTAACCTCTCCCCTTAACCTTCCAGCACCGGGCAGGTGTCAGCCCCTATACTTCGCCTTGCGGCTTCGCAGAGACCTGTGTTTTTGCTAAACAGTCGCCTGGGCCTATTCACTGCGGCTTTTCTGGGCTATTCACCCTAAAAAGCACCCCTTCTCCCGAAGTTACGGGGTCATTTTGCCGAGTTCCTTAACGAGAGTTCTCTCGCACACCTTAGGATTCTCTCCTCGCCTACCTGTGTCGGTTTGCGGTACGGGCACCTTACATCTCACTAGAGGCTTTTCTTGGCAGCGTGGAATCAGGAACTTCGGTACTATATTTCCCTCGCCATCACAGCTCCGCCTTAATGGAAACGGGATTTGCCTCGTTTCCGGCCTAACTGCTTGGACGCGCATATCCAACAGCGCGCTTACCCTATCCTTCTGCGTCCCCCCATCGTTCAAACGATGTATAGGTGGTACAGGAATATCAACCTGTTGTCCATCGCCTACGCCTTTCGGCCTCGGCTTAGGTCCCGACTAACCCTGAGCGGACGAGCCTTCCTCAGGAAACCTTAGGCATTCGGTGGAAGGGATTCTCACCCTTCTTTCGCTACTCATACCGGCATTCTCACTTCTAAGCGCTCCACCAGTCCTTCCGGTCTGACTTCAACGCCCTTAGAACGCTCTCCTACCATCGACACCATACGGTGTCAATCCACAGCTTCGGTGATACGTTTAGCCCCGGTACATTTTCGGCGCGGAGTCACTCGACCAGTGAGCTATTACGCACTCTTTAAATGGTGGCTGCTTCTAAGCCAACATCCTGGTTGTCTAAGCAACTCCACATCCTTTTCCACTTAACGTATACTTTGGGACCTTAGCTGGTGGTCTGGGCTGTTTCCCTTTCGACTACGGATCTTATCACTCGCAGTCTGACTCCCAAGAATAAGTATTTGGCATTCGGAGTTTGACTGAATTCGGTAACCCGTTGGGGGCCCCTAGTCCAATCAGTGCTCTACCTCCAATACTCTCATCTTGAGGCTAGCCCTAAAGCTATTTCGGAGAGAACCAGCTATCTCCAGGTTCGATTGGAATTTCTCCGCTACCCACACCTCATCCCCGCACTTTTCAACGTGCGTGGGTTCGGGCCTCCATTCAGTGTTACCTGAACTTCACCCTGGACATGGGTAGATCACCTGGTTTCGGGTCTACGACCTCATACTCATTCGCCCTATTCAGACTCGCTTTCGCTGCGGCTCCGTCTCATCAACTTAACCTCGCATGAAATCGTAACTCGCCGGTTCATTCTACAAAAGGCACGCCATTACCCATTAACGGGCTTTGACTACTTGTAGGCACACGGTTTCAGGATCTATTTCACTCCCCTTCCGGGGTGCTTTTCACCTTTCCCTCACGGTACTGGTTCACTATCGGTCACTAGGGAGTATTTAGCCTTGGGAGATGGTCCTCCCTGCTTCCGACGGGATTTCTCGTGTCCCGCCGTACTCAGGATCCACTCAGGAGGGAACGAAGTTTCAACTACAGGGTTTTTACCTTCTTCGACGGACCTTTCCAGGTCGCTTCATTTACCCCGTTCCTTTGTAACTCCATGTTGAGTGTCCTACAACCCCAAGAGGCAAGCCTCTTGGTTTGGGCTAATTCCGTTTCGCTCGCCGCTACTCAGGAAATCGCGTTTGCTTTCTCTTCCTCCGGGTACTTAGATGTTTCAGTTCCCCGGGTCTGCCTTCAGTACCCTATGTATTCAGGTAAAGATACTGTTCCATTACGAACAGTGGGTTTCCCCATTCGGAAATCTCCGGATCAAAGCTTACTTACAGCTCCCCGAAGCATATCGGTGTTAGTCCCGTCCTTCATCGGCTCCTAGTGCCAAGGCATCCACCGTGCGCCCTTTCTAACTTAACCGTTAAAAAAGATCTTACAGATGCTTTGAAAAAAATTAATTGCCTTCTATCTATTATCTAGTTTTCAAGGAACAAGCTGTCCCAATCACAACGTGATTGTTTCATTGGTGGAGCCTAGCGGGATCGAACCGCTGACCTCCTGCGTGCAAGGCAGGCGCTCTCCCAGCTGAGCTAAGGCCCCGTTTTGGGAAATGGAATGGTGGGCCTAAATGGACTCGAACCATCGACCTCACGCTTATCAGGCGTGCGCTCTAACCAGCTGAGCTATAGGCCCATTCACATAAATAATAAGCTTCTGCTTCCCAAGCTTATCGCGGGATTGCTATTTAATTGAATGAATCACTCATTCAAAACTGAACAAAACAAAAGCGCCTCGTAATTATCCTTAGAAAGGAGGTGATCCAGCCGCACCTTCCGATACGGCTACCTTGTTACGACTTCACCCCAATCATCTGTCCCACCTTAGGCGGCTGGCTCCATGAAGGTTACCTCACCGACTTCGGGTGTTACAAACTCTCGTGGTGTGACGGGCGGTGTGTACAAGGCCCGGGAACGTATTCACCGCGGCATGCTGATCCGCGATTACTAGCGATTCCGGCTTCATGCAGGCGAGTTGCAGCCTGCAATCCGAACTGAGAATGGCTTTATGGGATTCGCTTACCTTCGCAGGTTTGCAGCCCTTTGTACCATCCATTGTAGCACGTGTGTAGCCCAGGTCATAAGGGGCATGATGATTTGACGTCATCCCCACCTTCCTCCGGTTTGTCACCGGCAGTCACCTTAGAGTGCCCAACTGAATGCTGGCAACTAAGATCAAGGGTTGCGCTCGTTGCGGGACTTAACCCAACATCTCACGACACGAGCTGACGACAACCATGCACCACCTGTCACTCTGTCCCCCGAAGGGGAAAGCCCTATCTCTAGGGTTGTCAGAGGATGTCAAGACCTGGTAAGGTTCTTCGCGTTGCTTCGAATTAAACCACATGCTCCACCGCTTGTGCGGGCCCCCGTCAATTCCTTTGAGTTTCAGCCTTGCGGCCGTACTCCCCAGGCGGAGTGCTTAATGCGTTAGCTGCAGCACTAAAGGGCGGAAACCCTCTAACACTTAGCACTCATCGTTTACGGCGTGGACTACCAGGGTATCTAATCCTGTTTGCTCCCCACGCTTTCGCGCCTCAGTGTCAGTTACAGACCAGAAAGTCGCCTTCGCCACTGGTGTTCCTCCAAATCTCTACGCATTTCACCGCTACACTTGGAATTCCACTTTCCTCTTCTGCACTCAAGTTCCCCAGTTTCCAATGACCCTCCACGGTTGAGCCGTGGGCTTTCACATCAGACTTAAGGAACCACCTGCGCGCGCTTTACGCCCAATAATTCCGGACAACGCTTGCCACCTACGTATTACCGCGGCTGCTGGCACGTAGTTAGCCGTGGCTTTCTGGTTAGGTACCGTCAAGGTACCAGCAGTTACTCTGGTACTTGTTCTTCCCTAACAACAGAACTTTACGACCCGAAGGCCTTCTTCGTTCACGCGGCGTTGCTCCGTCAGACTTTCGTCCATTGCGGAAGATTCCCTACTGCTGCCTCCCGTAGGAGTCTGGGCCGTGTCTCAGTCCCAGTGTGGCCGATCACCCTCTCAGGTCGGCTACGCATCGTCGCCTTGGTGAGCCATTACCTCACCAACTAGCTAATGCGCCGCGGGCCCATCTATAAGTGACAGCGTAAACCGTCTTTCCATCTTCTCTCATGCGAGAAAAGAACGTATCCGGTATTAGCTCCGGTTTCCCGAAGTTATCCCAGTCTTATAGGCAGGTTGCCCACGTGTTACTCACCCGTCCGCCGCTAATCTCAGGGAGCAAGCTCCCGTCGATTCGCTCGACTTGCATGTATTAGGCACGCCGCCAGCGTTCGTCCTGAGCCAGGATCAAACTCTCCGAAGAAATGTTTGACTTGCTCATTTGCTTTTTTGATAGTGTGTGCTCACTTAAAATTTAACGTTGGCGCTTTGTTCTGTTCAGTTTTCAAAGAGCGATTTATTGTCGTTACTTCGTAAGCGACTTTAATAATATATCATTTATATTATTCCTTGTCAACAACTTTATTCTTTCGCTGTCGACTTAGTTATTATATCTAGTATCAGGAATAAAAGCAATAGTTATTTTAAAATAAATAATATTCATCCATTCATAGATTTCAAATACTATGACTTTACCCCTGATCAAGAAGAAGAAGCTTAGATTTCAAGAGTGAATTTTTTCTTTAAACATTGATAGTACTTCTTTTATATATAATTCACGATTAATCCCTAAATTGATAATTTGCCCACTATCCATCACCTTTATGACCGGTCATGTTTGCGAGCCAGCATCAATAAAAATGATTTCAGCGATGAATCCATTGTTCAGTTTGACCCGGCTTCCCATGGAAAAATTAGCGAAGCTTATTAGGGAAGTAACTTGAAGCCAACGAGTCTTTACCCAAACCCGAACACTCTAATATCATTTGATACCGAGCTAATGCAAAAAAGACCCAGCTTTATTGCTGGGTCTTCAATGTTTTTACGGTTTATACAATTTGAGCGTTGCTTATAGATACCCCCGCTGTCTCATTGTTTCAAAAAAATCAAAGGGAATTTCAAAAGGGGCTCGGAATTAAAATTCCGAACCCCTTTTTTAGTAAAAGATTATTCTTCCGTATCTTTTTCAGTTTCTTCATTTTCTTCATTTACCGTAGGTTCAGGATCAGAATCCGGGTCTAGAGTTGTTACCGCCTCTATTTCCATGTCTTTTTCTTCTTCTTCTTCCCTTCCTACGATGGCCACCGTAGAAACATATTCATTATCTGCAGATTCAAGTCTGATGAGCTTAACACCCTGTGTATTACGGCCCGTTTTAGAAATGCCTTCGACTTCCATTCGGATCAATACACCAGCTGCTGTAATCAGCATCAAATCTTCATCTTCACCCGTAACTGTTTTCACGGCTATAAGTTCACCATTTTTCTCAGTGACATTACATGTTTTTATTCCTTTGCCTCCACGGCTTTGAATACGGTATTCTTCCGCAGAGGTCCTTTTTCCATAACCGTTTTTCGTAACGATCAGGACTTCTTCATCATCTTCAAGAATTTCCATTCCGACAACTTCATCATTTGTCCCTAAGGAAATTCCTTTTACTCCTGCTGCAGTACGTCCCATTGTCCGTACATCCGTCTCTGGGAAACGAATCATCATACCGGACTTCGTTCCAATTATGATCTGTTTCTCTCCATTCGTAAGTCGGACAGAGATCAATTCATCATCTTCACGTAAACCTAGGGCAATTAAACCGTTATTACGGATATTTGCAAAAGACGATAAAGGTGTACGCTTTGATATCCCATGTCTGGTCGTGAAGAATAAATACCAATCGTCCGCAAATTCCTTCACAGGTATGATTGCATTGACCCACTCGCCTTTATCGACTTCCAACAAGTTGATAAGCGGCAATCCTTTTGCCGTCCTGCCATATTCAGGTATTTCATATCCTTTTGAACGATAGACTTTACCTTTGTTGGTGAAGAATAATAGAGTGTCATGAGTCGAAGTGGTTAACAAGTGACCGACAAAGTCATCTGTATTCGTTCCCATACCCTGTATTCCGCGCCCCCCGCGTTTTTGACTGCGGTATGTGGTTGCAGGCAAGCGTTTAATATAACCGTTATGCGTAAGTGTTACGATTATATTTTCCTCTGGGATTAAATCTTCATCTTCCAGGCTTTCAAAGCCGGCTAATGTGATTTCGGTTCTCCGTTTATCATCAAAACGTTCTTTAATTTCAAGAAGCTCTTCACGGATAATTTCAAGAACCTTTTCTTCATCAGCAAGAATCGCTTTATATTCTGCAATTATAGCCATTAATGCCTGATATTCATCTTCAATTTTTTCACGTTCCAGACCTGTCAAGCGCTGTAAACGCATATCCAGGATAGCTTGCGCCTGTTTTTCGGAAAGTGAGAATTGTGTCATTAAGCCTTCACGGGCAATATCTGTCGTTTGGGAACTGCGGATCAACGAGATGACTGCATCCAAATTATCAAGTGCAATACGCAAACCTTCTAAAATATGGGCACGGGCCTCCGCTTTCCGCAGTTCAAATTCAGTCCTGCGACGTATGACTACCTGCTGATGCTCCAAGTAGTAGCGCAGGCATTGTTTTAAATTCAGCACCTTTGGCTGACCGTCCACCAAAGCAAGCAGATTGATTCCGAAGGTGGTCTGCATCGCGGTGTGCTTATACAGGTTGTTTAAAAGGACATTCGCATTAACATCCTTTCGAAGCTCCATGACAATACGCATACCATTGCGATCCGATTCATCCCGTAAGTCGGTGATGCCTTCGATTTTCTTATCTCGGGCAAGTTCTGCAATTTTTTCAATCAATCTTGCTTTATTCACTTGATAAGGGATTTCCTTAACAAGGATTACCTGTTTACCATTCGGTTTTTCTTCAATCTCTACTTTCGCCCGTTGAATGATTGACCCTTTACCGGTTTCATAGGCCTTTCTGATTCCGCTTCTCCCTAAAATCAAACCGGCTGTCGGAAAGTCCGGACCAGGAATATATTCCATCAACTCTGGAATTGTAATCTCAGGATTCTTGCTTAAAGCCAATACGCCGTCAATTACCTCACCTAATTGATGGGGCGGAATATTGGTTGCCATTCCTACCGCTATTCCTGATGAACCATTCACCAACAAGTTCGGGAAACGGGCAGGCATGACGGCTGGTTCTCTTTCTGAACCATCGTAGTTATCCTGGAAATTGACCGTATCTTTATTTAAGTCCCGGAGTAACTCCATCGAGATCTTCGACATTCTCGCTTCGGTGTACCTCATTGCGGCAGCTTGGTCACCATCGACCGAACCGAAATTCCCATGTCCATCTACAAGCATATAGCGATAGTTAAAAGGTTGCGCCATCCGTACCATCGTTTCATATACTGCCGAATCACCATGCGGGTGATATTTACCGATAACTTCCCCGACAATACGGGCTGATTTCTTAAATGGTTTATCCGAAGTCATTCCAAGATCGTTCATTGCATAAAGAATTCTTCGGTGTACCGGTTTCAAACCGTCCCTTACATCAGGCAAAGCCCGCGACACGATAACGCTCATCGCATAATCCAAAAACGATGTCCGCATCTCGGTACTTATATTTATTTCTTTAACACCTGATCTTTCATTTTCTGACATGGAGCCAACCTCCTATTAAAAGCTTATATCTCATTTAAGTTTAACTGTTCGTGCACTATGTAAAGAACAGGATGTAAAAAGCATCCTGTCAAAAATCAGATATCAAGATTTTTTACATAAATTGCATTTTCTTCAATGAAGTTACGTCGCGGTTCCACCTTGTCGCCCATCAGCATCTCGAAAGTTTCATCTGCCTCGGCGGCATCTTTCAAACTGACTTGAAGCAGCGTTCTCGTTTCTGGGTTCATGGTCGTTTCCCACAATTGCTCCGGATTCATTTCCCCCAGCCCTTTATAACGCTGCAGGTTAGGCTTTGGAGTAGTTGGCAAACTTGCCATGATTTCTTCAAGCTCGCGGTCATTATATGCATAATCCACTTTTTTCCCTTGCTGAATCTTGAAAAGTGGTGGCTGAGCAATATATATATATCCATACTCGATGATTTTTCTCATATACCGGTAGAAGAATGTCAACATCAGTGTTCTGATATGGGCACCATCCACATCCGCATCCGTCATAATAACAATTTTATGGTATCTGGCTTTTTCAGTATTGAATTCATCACCAATGCCCGTTCCTAGTGCTGTGATGATCGTACCTATTTCTTCATTGTGCAGGATTCTGTCCAATCGCGCTTTCTCAACATTCAGGATTTTACCCCTTAGCGGCAATATGGCCTGGAAATGGCGGTCCCGCCCTTGTTTTGCCGAGCCTCCCGCAGAGTTTCCTTCAACGATGTATAATTCGCTGATACTCGGGTCCTTAGAAGAACAATCTGCCAATTTACCTGGTAGATTGGATACTTCCAAAGCACTTTTCCTCCGGGTCAATTCACGTGCTTTCTTCGCTGCCAAACGGGCTCTCGCTGCCATTTGCCCTTTATCTACTATTTTTCGGGCCACGGCAGGATTTTCGTATAAGAAGGCATCAAGTCGTTCCGAAAGAATGGAATCAGTAACCGTTCTTACCTCAGAGTTTCCGAGTTTGGTTTTCGTCTGACCTTCAAATTGCGGATCAGGATGCTTAATCGAAATGATTGCCGTTAAACCTTCCCGGACATCTTCACCTGAGAAATTGGCATCCGCTTCTTTTAAAAGACCATTTTTCCGTGCATAATCATTGATGACACGGGTCAAAGCAGTCTTGAATCCCGATTCATGTGTACCGCCTTCATAGGTATGAATATTATTGGCAAAAGAAAAGACATTGCTGATATAGCTATCATTATATTGCAAGGCCAATTCAACGGAAATTCCATCTTTCTCGCCTTCCATGAAAATCGGTTCCTCATGCAATACCTCTTTAGAACGGTTCAAATGCTCAACATAGGATTTGATACCGCCCTCATAGTGGAACTCCCTGATTTTTTCTTCTTCTTCACGTTTATCTTCAATGATCAGCTTCAACCCTTTATTCAGGAATGCAAGCTCACGGATTCTCGTGGCTAATGTATCAAAGTCATATTCCAAGGTATCCGTGAAGATTTCACCATCAGGAATGAAGTGTACAGTCGTTCCGGTATGATCGGTTTCCCCGATGATTTTCAAATCTTCTTTTGGGATACCGCGGTTAAATTGCTGATAATGGATTTTACCTTCACGATGAACGTAAACTTCCAATACCGTGGATAAGGCATTAACTACTGATGCCCCCACACCATGCAGACCGCCGGAGACCTTATAACCTCCGCCGCCAAATTTACCGCCCGCATGAAGGACCGTCATGATTACTTCTACAGCCGGGCGTCCCATTTTTTCATGGATCCCCACAGGAATTCCCCGACCATTATCGACTACGGTTATGCTATTATCTTCTTCGATCGTCACTTTGATTTCCGTACAGAAACCAGCCAGTGCCTCATCAATACTATTATCGACAATTTCCCAAACAAGATGGTGAAGTCCTTTTGCAGAGGTAGTGCCGATATACATCCCCGGACGTTTACGAACTGCTTCTAAGCCTTCTAAAACCTGTATCTGATTCTCATCGTATGCCTGAGCTTGTACTTCTTTTTGTTCCATTGTCATACGTATCACCTACACTTTTCTTTTGGCATTTATCAATTTTCAGGAGTAATTATAACGTTTAGCTACAATTCAAAGAATATCTATATCATCGATTAAGAGCGATGGCTGCAGTGAACGCTTTTTCAAGGTGGACGACGCGAGCGGTGAATAATAAACCTGTTTGTCCGTCACTACAATCGATTTAACCGAGTTTTTTGCTAAATGGGAAGTTACATCGGACTTTTTCTCCAAAAATTCACTCATGATTGGAGAGGCCTGAAGCAGCTTCTTATCTAAAATGGCTATGACATCGTCCGTTTTCACAAGAATGTCTTCACCAATGTGGAGATACATACATTCACCTCATCATTTAACCTTTTTTATACTTCCTTGACTAACATAAAAGGTGGACGCTTCTCGTAGGGTTTGATGATCGATTCCATCAACGGAGGGTGTCGTCACAAATGTTTGCACTTTCCCCTGTATCGTATTCAGTAAATGGGATTGACGGAAATCGTCGAGTTCCGATAACACATCATCCAATAATAAAATGGGATACTCGCCGATTTCTTCATGGATCAGCTCAATTTCGGCAAGTTTCAAAGACAAGGCAGTCGTACGCTGTTGTCCTTGTGAACCATATGTCTGGACATCACGGTCATTCACAAAAAAAACCAGGTCGTCACGATGAGGACCTACCAGTGTAACACCCCGTTCAATTTCCCTTGTTTTTATTTTATCAAATTTTTCTGTGTATACTTCTATCATTTTCGTCAAATCCATAGATTCTGATACATCAAGCGACGGTTTATATTGGATTTTCAATACTTCTAGATTTCTGGAGATCCCCGAATGAATAGGTTCTGCCCATTGCTGGAGCTTTAAAAGAAACTCGTACCTTCTTTCGACAATTTTCGCTGCATACTGAATAAATTGATCGGTCAGCACGTCAAGCATCGTCGTATCCGTTTGTTTCCGGGTCTGCAGAAGCTTTAAGTAATGATTTCTTTGTTGAAGTATTTTATGATATTGGCTCATATCATGAAGGTATACGGGAGAAACCTGGCCAATTTCCATATCTATAAAACGGCGTCTGACTAGAGGACTTCCCTTTACAAGGTTAAGATCCTCAGGCGCAAACATGACCACATTCATATTTCCGACATATTGACTCAACTTTCTTTGTTCAATATGGTTGCACTTCGCCTTTTTCCCTTTTTTTGAAATGGTCAGCTCAAGTGGTATTGAGGTATTTCTCTTTCTAACTCTTCCTTCTATTTTAGCATACTCTTCATCCCAGCGAATAAGTTCTTTATCATTTGAGGTCCGATGGGATTTTGCCATTGCTAAAACGAAAATGGATTCCATGACATTTGTTTTTCCTTGAGCATTTTCGCCGAGGATTACATTGACTTTATTCTCAAAAGCCAGATTCAATTCGGTATAGTTGCGGTAATTTTTCAAACTTATATTTTCAATATACATATTCCGCTCTTCCCTTATGTTTTAGCTTGTAATTGTGTAGGTGCCAAATCCAGGAATCTCTATTTTATCACCTGATCTTAATTTTCTGCCTCTTCTCACGTCTAATTCGCCATTAATGTAAACCTCGTATTCACTTAAGAACCATTTCGCCATTCCGCCGCTTTGGATCAAATCGGCCAATTTCAGGAATTGTCCAAGCGTAATATATTCAGTATTGATTTTTATGGAGTCCATTCATGCTTCACTCATTTCTAAGTAGTCTTTAATATTTCATTTTACTAAATTAATCCCATTAAGACAAAGTATAGCTTTTTCAGTTCTTGTTTTTAGCGATTGAGAGTCTCGTACAGCATTGAAAAAACGCCAAAGACCCTTTGGAAACCTATGTTTAAATATAAAAAAATTAAAGACCTGCTATACAAGCCTTTAATTTTTTTGAAATATTATTTTAGCTTAATAAGTCCTTACCGGGAGAATTAATTGCAGCATGGAATCGTCATGTAGCGGACGAATGACAAACGGACGCATTGCACCTGTGAAATTAATTTTTATATCGGATCCTTCCAATGCCTTTAAAGCATCCATTACGAATTTGGCACTGAATGAGATCTTCAGGTCTTCACCTTCAATGGCTTCTGCCTGAACTTCCTCAATTACTTTACCAATTTCAGGAGTATTGGAAGAGACTTCGATTATACGGCCTTCCAGGGTTGTTAATTTAACGACATTATTTCTTCCTTCTCTCGCCAATAAGGAAGCCCTGTCGATCGCTTGAAGGAAATCCTTGGTATGAACAGTCACATCGGTTTTGCTATCTGATGGAATCAAGCGTGATGTATCGGGATAATTCCCTTCAAGAAGTCTTGAGAAGAATAATAAATTTTCAGCTTTGAAAAGTACTTGGTTTTCGGTAATGACGATTTCAATGAGTTCGTTTGTATCATCAAGGATTTTACTTAACTCATTCAGACTTTTACCTGGGATGACAACGCTATAGGTCCCGTTAATTTTATTTTCTATTTTGGCTGTTCTCATTGCAAGCCTATGACTATCTGTTGCAATACAGGTCAATTCGTCATCTTGAACCTTCAAGTTTACACCTGTTAAGATGGGGCGTGTTTCTGACGTGGACACTGCAAAGCCAGTTTGGCGGATGAGGGTCTTTAAAAGGTCCGTTGGAAGTTTGAAAATATTTTCTTCTGCAATGATCGGAAGATGAGGATATTCCTCAGGATCCAGTCCATTTAGATTAAATTCAGCTTTTCCCGAGCGAATAATCGTTTGAAAGTTATTCTCCACTTCAATTTCTACAGTATCCATCGGTAGCTTTTTGACAATTTCACTGAAAAAACGGGCATTCAGGACTATACCGCCGCTGCTTTTAACTTCAACTATCTCATCTCCGTCAACCTCAGCGGGAATGAATGATTGGATGGAAATATCTGAATCACTACCTGTTAGAGTGACCCCCTCACTAGTAACGCTTATCTTTATCCCTGTTAGGATCGGAATCGTCGTTCTTGATGTGACTGCTTTCATTACTTCTTGGACACTATGAACTAATCGATCTCTTTGGATTATAAATCTCATGTTTCATCCTCCAATTTTTTATTGCCGAATAGGCATATTTATTAATAATTTTTATTAAAAAAAGATAGTAGTAATAGTAGTAGGCCCTGTTGATATGTGGATAAGTCAACTCAACCTAAGGAAAAACAGTCTATCCACATGTGGACAGACTGTGTGTAAGTAGTCGCCAGTTATTCACATTATCCAGAATCCATTATACCCTAAGCTGGTCCTGGATTTCTTTAACCTGACGTTGAAGCTGGGTGTCCGTTTGCATGAGTTTGGAGATTTTTTCATGCGCATGGATGACGGTCGTATGATCGCGGCCTCCAAATTCATCACCTATCTTGGGCAGGGATGAGTCCGTCAATTCCCTGGAAAGATACATGGCAATCTGTCTTGGAAAGGCCACGGATTTAGTCCGTTTTTTCGCCTTGAAATCCTCAAGTTTGACACTATAATGTTCACCCACCGTCTTCTGGATTTCCAAGATGGTGATTATTTTAGGTTTTGAGCTAGGAATGATGTCTTTTAATGCTTCAGCTGCCAAATCGGCATTTATATCTTTATTGATCAATGAAGAATAAGCGACGACACGAATAAGTGCACCCTCAAGCTCACGAATATTGGAATCGATTTGGTTGGCTATATAGAGCATGACTTCGTTCGGGATATCAAGACCCTCAGCTTTTGCCTTTTTACGCAATATGGCAATCCGCGTTTCCAGATCAGGTGGCGTGATATCCGTGATCAAGCCCCACTCAAACCTTGAACGGAGACGATCCTCTAGTGTAGGTATCTCTTTTGGCGGGCGGTCACTCGAGATGACGATCTGTTTGCTTTCTTCATGCAGCGCATTGAATGTATGGAAAAACTCTTCTTGAGTTTGTTCTTTTCCCGCAAGAAATTGAATATCATCAATTAATAAAACATCCACGCTTCGGTATCTATCACGGAATTCCCCAGCTTTATTGTCCCGGATCGAGTTGATGAATTCATTCGTGAACTTTTCAGACGATAAATAAACGACCTTCGCATTCGGATTATGCTCTAGAACATAATGCCCGATTGCATGCATTAAATGAGTTTTTCCAAGGCCGACGCCCCCGTATATGAATAAGGGATTATAGGCTTTGGCCGGAGCTTCTGCGACAGCGAGAGACGCGGCATGGGCAAAACGATTGCCGGAGCCGATGACAAATGTATCGAATGTATTTTTCGCATTAAGCATATGCTGTGGAAATGCAGCATGCTCTTTATCCTGTTTTTTTATCTTTTTAGGCTGAACAGGAACGGCAAAATCATCATCTTCTTGATTGGGGGGAATGATGAATTTTGCTTCCAATTCCTCACCGGTAAGTTCAAACAATACATCGGAAATAAGATGGGAATAGCGTTCTTCAAGCCAATCCCTGGCAAATTCATTGGGAGCGGTGACTGTTAATGTATCACCTTGCAGTAAATAAGCCTTGGTTGATTTAAGCCAAGTTTCAAAGCTTGGTTTACTGATTTTCTTTTCGATTTTTCCGAGCGCCTGGTTCCAGAGGCTATCGATGTTATCCAAACTTATCCCTCCTTTGCAAAAAAAATTTTTAATCATTGTATCTAAATGTATAGGCACAAATAAACTCATCGATTGCCGTCTTCATATTAATTTTGACAGCAAAGGTTCGGTGAGCTGTATTAAGGAATTTTTGTGTTGTGTAATGTGAAGTGCCCAAAACTATATCTTGCGCTGTACAACCTTTGTACAGACTACATCTGGTGAGCCAGTGCAGATTTGAATGTTTATTCATCAACAGGTATTTTAAGAAATATATAATAAAGAAGAAAAAAGGGTTTTCGACAATATCCACCATCTGTGGACAGATTAATATACACAGGTCGGATAAACTATCCACAAGTTATTCACAGTCTGTGGATAAACGTTACCTGTTGATAAAGTTATTCAGAGTGAAAACACAAATATAATATCAGAAATTCAGGCGTCTTGCAATGGGTTAGAAAACTTTATCCACAACTTACCGGGCTTGTGGGAAAAACTTTTCCACAGGCCATTGTTATGTGCAAAAGTCTCTAAAATGGGATGTGGATAGAAAAAAACATGTCGAATTTTATCCACAGACCATGATTATAGGCTCGAATTAATTTGAGATGAACCAGGTGTTCAAGCCGGAAGACCTGCATGGGGAAAGATCGAAAGGGATTCAGGTTCGTTCTTATAATTTGTCGAATGGTGTGTCGTAAGGGAGGATTACTTGCGAATCTCATATTCATGCTCATGGATAAAATGATGGAAATTTCCCCTTCCCCAAAAATTTCTATATCAGTTCGGAGCAAAATCATTTACAATAGGCTAGGTAGTAAAAAAAGGCCTACTGGACATTGAGCATTAAAAAAAGAAATTTTTTATGGATGAGGTTGACAAGTAGAAACCTCCATCTATATAATTGTAAAGACTGTCTTTAACTGTTATTCCTCAGGGAGGTGTCATATAATGAAAAGAACTTATCAACCGAATAACCGCAAACATAGTAAAGTTCACGGTTTCCGTGCACGTATGAGCACGAAAAACGGACGTAGAGTAATCGCTGCACGTCGCCGTAAGGGCAGAAAAGTATTATCTGCATAGACCACTGAAAAGTCTCAGTGGTCTTTTTTCGCAAAATAAGGGATTTACTGAGACTCAATTCATGTAATGAAGGTGTAAAAATGAAAAAAAAGTTAAGGATTAAGAAAGAGGATGAATTTCAGCTTGTGTTTAAAAAAGGTGAATCTTCTGCTAATCGGCAATTCGTTGTCTATGTCCTTGAAAAGCCGGGTCAGGATTATTTTAGGATCGGCCTTTCTGTCAGTAAAAAAATCGGGAACGCCGTTATGAGGAACCAAATCAAAAGATACATACGGCAAGCGTTTTTGGAATTGAAAGAAGATATAGAAGAGGGTAAGGATTATATTGTGATTGCTCGAAAACCAGCGGCGGAGATGGACTTTTTCCAGGTGAAAAGCAGCTTGATACATGTCCTGAAACGTTCTAAATCACTAAACTTTAAAATGAAAAAACAATAAAGTCCCCTTAATATCGAATAAGACTCCTCGTATCATATGGTTACTTAAGTAAGATGACATAGAAAATTCCGATTGTAACTGTGGAAAAAGTGGATTACTTTTCCTTGAAATCTTCTAATAAACAGTTCACAATTGTTTCAAAAAAGATTGATTGCAGTTAGGAGGAAATTACGGTTGAAAAAACGAATATTACTCATTATTGGACTAGCCTCGATAATGATGCTGTTGGCAGGGTGTACCGAAATTAAAGAACCTATTACTGCGGATAGTGAAGGTTTTTGGAATTCATACATTGTCTATCCATTATCAGCCCTGATCATCTGGCTTTCTGAAGCATTCGGCGAGAACTATGGTTTGGGAATCATCGGCGTTACACTAATCATTCGCCTGGCATTGCTTCCATTAATGATCAAACAGGTGAAAAGCTCGAAAGCCATGCAGGCCATTCAGCCTGAAATGAAAGAACTTCAAGCTAAATACAGCTCAAAAGATGCTGCCACACAACAAAAACTACAGCAAGAAACAATGGCTCTATTTTCGAAATATAATGTGAATCCATTGGCGGGATGTTTGCCGATATTGGTGCAAATGCCGATTTTGATCGGATTTTACCATGCAATCAGCCGTACGGAAGAAATTGCTTTACATAGTTTTCTTTGGTTTGATTTAGGTTCCCCGGATCCTTATTATATTTTACCGGTCGTTGCAGGTATCACCACTTTCATCCAGCAAAAGATGTCCATGGCTGGAATGAACTCGAATCCACAAATGGCGGCACAAATGACGATGATGCTTTACATCATGCCAATCATGATTGTTGTATTTGCTATTAATTTCCCCGCTGCTCTTTCTCTTTACTGGGTAGTTGGTAACATTTTTGGTATTGTTCAAACATATTTCATCAAAGGTCCAGATCTTAGAAAAGCAGCTGCGGAAAACGCGGGAGGGGCAAAGAAAAAGTGAAAAAAGTGACTGCTACAGGACAATCTGTCGAAGAAGCAGTAAATTTAGCTTTAGCTCAACTGAACAGCACTAAGGATCGCGTGGAGATTGAAGTAGAAGATGAAGGAAAAAAAGGTTTTTTTGGTTTATTTGGTGCAAGAAAGGCAATCGTCCATGTGACATTGCCTCCGGATCCCATTGAAGAGACACTTGGATTTTTGAAGAACGTCTGCGTCGAAATGGGAGTCAATGCACAAATAAATGTCACCCGTAAAGGTAAGAACGTAACATTCCATTTATCAGGTGATAAAATTGCATTATTGATTGGAAAAAGGGGTCAAACACTAAATTCACTTCAGTATTTAGCACAGCTGGTAGCAAATCGATATTCGAAGCAGTTTTTGAATATTACCGTAGATGCAGAAGATTATCGAAGCCGCCGCAATGACACCTTAATCCAATTGGCTGAAAGAATGGCAAATAAAGCCACGAAAACAGGTAAAGCTGTTTCACTGGAGCCGATGCCATCCTATGAACGTAAGGTCATCCATAATGCTCTCCTGGATTATCCAAAAATAAAAACAACCTCAAGTGGGACGGAGCCATATCGTCACTTGGTCATCACTCCACTTAAATGAACCTTCTGCTTTTAAGCAGGGGTTCTTTTTTTAGGGATGAATGTCGAATATTTTTTTTGCGAATTTTCCATTCAACAATAAGTGACAAACTTTTTATATTTTCTTGATCCTTAAAGGGGATGGAAGAAAATGAAGCGGGCGATATTTGTTATTCACATGTGGATAAGTTAAAATGGTTGTTACAGAATATGGATTAACGGCGTGTGGATAACTCTTGGAAGGAAGGAGTATCTACTTTTTTTCATGAATATACTGTGGTATTGTAGTAATTTAGGGATTCGACGATTTTATTATCAGAAAAAAATAGAACTATCAATATATAAGAGGTGAAAGCATGGAATTCGATACAATCACCGCTATCTCTACTCCCTTAGGGGAAGGGGCGATCGCCATCGTTAGAATCAGCGGTGATGAGGCCATAGAAATAGCCGATAGGATCTTTAAAGGACCAGGTGGAAAAGGATTGCTTGAAGTGAAATCACATACGATTCATTATGGCCACCTTATCCAGCCTAAAACAGGTGAAATCATAGAGGAAGTCATGGTTTCGGTCATGATGGGTCCAAAGACATTTACAAGGGAAGATGTAGTTGAAATAAATTGTCACGGCGGAATCGTTTCGGTCAATAGGGTACTGCAGCTTATTCTCTCACAAGGTGCTCGTTTAGCGGAACCTGGTGAATTTACGAAACGGGCTTTTTTGAATGGCAGGATCGATCTTTCCCAAGCTGAGGCAGTTATGGACTTAATCCGTGCTAAAACGGATAAAGCCATGAATGTTGCATTAGGTCAAATGGAAGGCCGGCTTTCGAAATTAATCCAAAATCTGCGTCAGGAAATTTTACAGACCCTCGCTCAAGTCGAGGTAAATATAGATTATCCGGAATATGATGATGTCGAAGAAATGACGCATCGTTTATTTTTGGAAAAAGGCAGTTATGTAAAGAATGAAATAGAGAAGCTGCTTCACACGGCCCAACAGGGGAAAATACTTCGGGATGGACTTGCGACCGTTATCATAGGTCGTCCTAATGTCGGAAAATCTTCATTGCTTAACAGCTTAGTTCATGAAAACAAAGCGATCGTCACTGATATTCCAGGTACAACACGTGATGTTATTGAAGAGTATGTCAATGTTCGCGGTGTACCGCTTAAACTTGTCGATACAGCAGGAATTCGCGAAACGGAAGATATCGTTGAACGAATTGGAGTTGAACGGTCTCGTGCAGTATTAAAAGAAGCGGATTTAATATTGCTTGTATTGAACTATTCCGATGATTTCACTACTGAAGATGAGAAACTATTCCAAGCGGTTGAGGGAATGGATGTTATCGTTATCATCAATAAAACAGACCTTCCACAAAAAATCGATATGGAAAAAGTTAAGGAAATGGCGGCATCCCATAAAGTTGTTACCACTTCATTACTGGAAGATCGAGGGGTCGATGAATTGGAGGAAGCGATCGCTTCTTTATTTTTCGAAGGTTCTTTAGAAACGGGAGACCTTACCTATGTGTCCAATGCAAGGCATATAGCTTTGCTGGGGCAGGCATTACAGGCTATCGAAGATGCAATTGATGCTATTGAAATGGGTACGCCGGTTGATTTGGTTCAAATCGACTTCACGAAAGCATGGGAGTTACTTGGAGAAATCATTGGCGAAAGCGTTCAGGATAATTTGATCAACCAATTGTTCTCTCAATTTTGTTTAGGAAAATAAGCGTAAAAGGAGGAAAAGGATATGCAATACGAAGCAGGTAGCTATGATGTCATTGTTATTGGTGCCGGTCATGCTGGCAGTGAGGCGGGCCTTGCAGCTGCAAGAGTAGGAGCTAAAACGTTGATGATCACCATTAATTTGGATATGGTCGCCTTTATGCCATGCAATCCCTCCGTCGGCGGACCGGCAAAAGGGATAGTCGTTAGGGAAATTGACGCTTTAGGCGGTGAAATGGGAAGAAATATCGACAAGACCCATATTCAAATGAGGATGCTCAATACGGCAAAAGGTCCGGCCGTTCGTGCGCTGCGGGCGCAGGCTGATAAATTTCTCTATCAGCAAGAAATGAAAAAGACGATAGAAGACCAAGAAAATTTGACATTGATTCAAGGAATGGTAGAGGAATTAATTGTTGAAAACGATGTATGTACGGGTGTCATCACAAAAACAGGTGCGGTGTACCGTGCAAAAACTGTCGTAATCACGACGGGAACATATTTACGCGGTGAAATCATTTTAGGGGAACTGAAATATTCAAGCGGCCCTAATAATCAGCAGCCTTCCATCAGGCTTTCCGAACACTTGGAGCAGTTAGGATTTGATTTGGTCCGTTTTAAAACAGGAACGCCTCCACGTGTGAATAGTTCTTCCATAGACTACAGCAAAACGGAAATTCAGCCTGGCGATGAAGTGCCTCGTGCCTTTTCTTATGAAACGACAAAGTTCATAACGGATCAATTGCCATGCTGGTTAACGTATACGAATGAGGGTACACATCAGCTCATTGATGATAATCTACACCGTTCACCAATGTATTCCGGAATGATTAAAGGAACCGGACCGCGTTATTGTCCATCGATAGAAGATAAAGTCGTTCGTTTTAATGATAAGCCACGGCATCAAATCTTCTTGGAACCTGAAGGTCGCAATACAAAGGAAGTTTATGTGCAAGGTTTATCCACCAGTCTGCCTGAAGATGTGCAAGTGAAAATCCTGCAAACAATTCCGGGACTTGAAAAAGCGGAAATGATGCGTGCTGGATATGCAATTGAATATGATGCCATCGTTCCTACACAGCTATGGCCTACACTTGAAACGAAGAAAATCAAAAATCTATATACTGCAGGTCAAATTAACGGGACATCCGGGTATGAAGAAGCAGCAGGACAAGGATTGATGGCCGGTATTAATGCAGGATTGAATGCAATGGGTAAGGAAGAACTGATTTTAAGCCGTTCGGATGCCTATATTGGTGTTCTCATTGATGACCTTGTAACGAAAGGTACGAATGAACCATACCGATTGCTGACTTCACGTGCAGAATATCGTTTATTATTGCGTCATGATAATGCCGATCTACGCTTAACGGAAATTGGATTCAATATCGGAATGATCAAAGAAGAACGCTACAAACGTTTCCTTATGAAAAAAGAAGCGGTTGAAATGGAAAAGGAACGATTGAAATCAAACTTCATCAAACCGACCAAAGAGGTGCAAGAAGTCATTACTGCAAGTGGCGGGAGTGAATTAAAGGATGGAATCCGTGCCTCCGATTTATTGAAAAGGCCTGAAATGGATTATTCCCATATTCAGAAGTTGGCGCCAAGTGATGTCGAACTGAGTGAAGAAGTGACGGAACAGGTCGAAATCCAGATCAAGTATGAAGGATATATCGAAAAATCCTTGCAGCAAGTCGATCGCCTGAAAAAAATGGAGAACAAAAAGATTCCAGAGAATATCGATTATGATGCAATTTCTGGTCTTGCAACGGAAGCACGTCAAAAATTAAAGCAGGTCCACCCGCTATCAGTAGCTCAGGCTTCAAGAATTTCCGGTGTGAATCCCGCTGATGTTTCCATTCTGCTTGTTTATTTGGAACAAGGTAAGATTGCCAGAGTATCTCAGTAACGGAAATACCCGAAAAGGATTGAAAAAACATGAATATTGAACAGTTCCAACAAGCACTGCTGGAGAAAGGGATCGAGCTTTCTCCTCAACAGCTTGATCAGTTTGACACGTATTATCGATTATTGGTGGAATGGAACGAAAAGATGAACTTAACAGCCATCACAGATAAAGAAGAAGTTTATCTAAAGCATTTTTATGATTCAATCAGTGCAGCCTTCTATTTTGACTTTAACGAATCCTATCGAATTTGCGATGTTGGGGCTGGAGCTGGATTTCCGAGTATTCCATTGAAGATTTGTTTCCCTGATATCCACGTCTCGATTGTGGATTCCTTGAATAAGCGAATTTCTTTTTTGAATCACCTTGCGGAGTCATTGCAATTAAAGGGAGTTTCCTTTTATCATGACCGGGCGGAAACCTTCGCCCAAAAACCGGAGCATCGCGAATCCTATGATATTGTCATGGCGAGGGCGGTAGCCAGGATGTCGGTTTTAAGTGAACTATGTTTGCCGCTTGTTAAACTGGATGGGACGTTCATTGCCATGAAAGCGGCTAGTGCACAAGATGAAATGGACACAGGGAAGAAGGCCATTTTTACATTGGGCGGAGAAATCGAAGAAATTCATCCTTTCACATTGCCAGAGGAAAATAGTGAAAGAAACATCATTACTGTAAAAAAAGTGAAGAAGACTCCTAAAAAATACCCAAGAAAACCAGGGACACCGAATAAGCAGCCTATTGAATAACCTCTGTACGATAAAGTATGTTTTCATAGTAAGAGCAGAGGATTCAGATATATATGGCTGGTACTTGCCCTTATTTTCTTTTACTATAAATGTATGACCTTATTATTTTCACTTAATACTGCATGTGCCAACAAGAAGGCATTTTCGGTACAGGTTAAGACGTGTGCCCTTAGCTTGCTGATTCAGGGAAATAATTTTTGGAAAGCCGGCCGATATTTATAAAAACTGGCCGTCACCCCTCATTATTGCCTTGATGGCGCCAGTCGACATGTTTTTTACAGTGAAGGGACATATGTATAACCATGTCGGGAAATGTATGCAGGACTTGTCCTTTAAATAGAGAATATGTTATTTGGGAGTTTTAAAAGGTGGTGTAGGAAGATGAAGCATCCTTTTTCGCGGTTCTTTGGGTTTGGCGAAAAGGAAGAAGAGCAACTAGAGATGGAGACACCTAGCAATAATAATGAAGAAATAAGAAAAATTTCCATTTCCGACATTGTGCCTAATCGATTTCAACCAAGGACCGTTTTTAATGACGATAAAATTGCCGAATTGGCTCAAACGATCCATACACATGGGATCATTCAACCAATTGTAGTAAGGGCTTATGGTCAGGGGAAATATGAAATCATTGCAGGTGAGCGTCGTTTCCGGGCCATGCAAAAGCTTGGCTGGGAATTGGCACCTGCTATAATCAAAGATTTCACCGATACAGAAACGGCTTCCGTTGCGCTGATAGAAAACCTTCAGCGTGAAGAACTGACACCGATTGAAGAAGCTTTGGCTTACGGAAAACTATTGGAGCTGCATAGTTTAACCCAAGAAGCCCTGGCACAAAGACTGGGAATTGGTCAATCCACCGTGGCGAATAAGCTTCGGCTGCTTAAGCTGCCGCAAGAGGTTCAGGATGCACTTCTTCAAAAGCAAATTACGGAACGCCATGCCCGCTCGTTGATACCGTTAAAGAGTCCTGAAAAGCAGTTGAAACTGCTTTTGGAAATCATCGAAAAAGGGTTAAACGTCAAGCAGACCGAAGAGCAGGTCGTCAAGCTCTTAACGGGTACTGTGCAGAAGCCGAAACCTAAGCGAAAAGCGTTTAGTAAAGACATGAGGATTGCCGTGAATACCATCCGCCAATCGCTCAGTATGGTTACAGACAATGGAATAAATCTGGATGCAGAGGAAGAAGAATTCGAGGAGTATTATCAGTTCACGATTAAAATACCCAAGAAAAAAACTTGATTCCCCATCCTTAGCCCGCTTGGTAGTCTCCGATTACCAAGCTTTTTTTATTTTCTCTCCAAAACTGGCATTTTCCACTTTTAAAACACTCAACTTTTCCTGGATTTTTAATGCTTTTTGAAGTATTTCAAATTTTAAGAGGAATTTCAGAAAACGATTTCTTCCAGTAACATTCATGATAAAATAGAAAGAAATAATTGGATTCACGGTAAAAATCAATAGATATAGCGTCATGAAGATAGTTGAAAGCGGGTGAATTCGTGGGTAAGATTCTCGCCATTGCCAATCAAAAGGGCGGTGTTGGAAAAACGACAACTTCTGTCAGTTTAAGTGCTTGTCTTGCATACATTGGACAGAAAGTCTTAATGGTTGATATTGACCCGCAGGGAAATGCGACAAGCGGTGCAGGTATTGACAAAGCAGATGTGGAACAATGTATTTATGATGTATTGGTTGATGATGTTGAGGCCAGTACCGTTATCATGGAAACAAAGGTGGAAAACCTATATGCTATACCTGCGACAATTCAACTTGCAGGTGCAGAAATTGAACTTGTTCCAACCATCTCAAGGGAAGTCCGATTAAAAAGGGCGTTAGAAGAGGTGCAAAGCCAGTATGATTACATTGTGATTGACTGCCCTCCATCATTGGGTTTGCTTACGCTTAATGCCTTAACGGCTGCCGATGCTGTTTTGATCCCAGTACAATGTGAATATTATGCATTGGAGGGTTTGAGTCAACTATTGAATACGGTTCGCCTCGTCCAAAAGCATTTGAACCATGATTTGAAAATCGAGGGTGTGCTATTGACGATGTTGGATGCAAGAACAAATTTAGGTCTCCAGGTCATAGAAGAAGTCAAAAAATACTTTCAGGATAAAGTCTACCAAACCATCATTCCCCGCAATGTCCGTTTGAGTGAAGCACCGAGCCATGGAGAACCGATAATTATATATGATCCAAAGTCACGAGGGGCGGAGGTCTATCTAGAATTGGCAAAGGAAGTGGTATCAAATGGCTAAAGGGCTTGGCAAAGGGCTTAACGCACTTTTCAACAGTGGGGAGATCAGTAAAGATGAAATCGTGCGCGAAATCAAATTAAGGGAATTAAGGCCAAATCCTTATCAGCCCCGAAAGAGCTTTCGGCTAGAAGCTATAGAGGAATTAAAGCAATCCATCATGGAGCATGGGATATTACAGCCGATTATTGCCCGGAAAAGTATTAAGGGATATGAAATCGTGGCTGGGGAAAGGCGTTATCGTGCTGCCATGGAAGCTGATTTAAAGACAGTTCCAGTCGTTGTGAGGGAATTGAGTGAACAGCAGATGATGGAACTGGCCATTTTGGAAAACCTGCAACGGGAAGATTTGAATCCGATCGAAGAGGCTGCCGCTTATCAAACGCTTCTTGAAAAATTGGAATTCACCCAGGAGCAGCTGGCCAACCGGCTGGGAAAAAGCCGACCCCATATTGCGAACCATCTTAGATTACTATCTTTGCCTGAAGGAATTAGGAGATATATCTCCGACGGAGAAATATCCATGGGACATGGCCGGGCATTGCTGGGTTTAAAGAAAAAAGAGATGCTCAAGCCGGTAGCGGATAAAGTCCTCAAGGAAGGTATGAATGTCAGACAGCTGGAGCAGTATATACATCAATTGAATGATACCGTTTCACGTGAAACCAAACCTAAGAAACAAGAGAAAAAAGATATCTTCATAAAGCAAAGGGAGACAAGTCTGCGTGAAAGACTAGGAACGAGCGTAACGATAAAACAAAGCAAGAAAAAAGGAAAAATAGAAATAGAGTTCTTTTCAAAAGAAGATTTAGAGAGAATTTTGAACTTGATCGATCAAGAGAACCTTTCCTCTTAGATCCCCTTATGAAAAGATCATGAAGACATATGCAGAAAATTAGGTGGATGAGATGGTATTATTAGGGGCTTTGGTGAACGGTGCCTGCATTTTAATCGGCTCGATTTTAGGAAGGTTTTTACAACATATACCTGAGAAGATTAAAGAAACGGTCATGAGCGGTATCGGTTTAGCCGTGATGGTTTTAGGTTTGCAGATGGGGTTTAAAAGCGATAATTTCCTTGTTGTCATTTTAAGTATTGTCGGCGGGGCGGTCATCGGTGAATGGATGGATCTTGAGGGCAGGCTTAATTCTTTAGGCAATTGGATTGAACGCAGGATGAAAGCGAAGGAAGGAACCTCGATATCTCAGGGGTTTGTAACAGCTACGCTCATATTTGGGATTGGGGCGATGGCCATTATCGGTGCCCTGGATAGCGGTATCCGGAATGATCATGACGTTTTGATAACAAAGGCGATAATCGATGGATTCACAGCACTTGTCCTCGCCAGCACGTTAGGCATAGGGGTACTTTTTTCAGCATTTCCTATCATTCTTTATGAGGGATTCCTGGCGGTTTTTTCAAGGCAAATCAATACGATGATCCCATCTGCATTAATGGATTCCTTCATATTGGAAATGACGGCAACTGGTGGAGTCATGATTTTGGCGATTGGTTTGAATATTATCGGTGTAACCAAAATCAGGGTGGCGAATCTGCTTCCGGGCATAATGATCACGGCCATTCTGGTTACTTTCATGTATTATGCATAAAAAAGAAGGAAGGGCTGGCCCCTTCCTTCTTTTTTATGAAAAAACCGATCAAAGGGTTTTTTCTTGCTTGAATGACCATGTGAAAGGAGTGATGGAAGGTTTTATTGGATAATGATTTTGTGCTTCATAAATCCCCTCGGCAATGGTTTTGGCCATTTTTAGCACAAGATTAAGACGCGTGTTCTG
Organism: Peribacillus sp. FSL R5-0717; assembly: GCF_038002945.1. Lineage (NCBI taxonomy): Bacteria > Bacillati > Bacillota > Bacilli > Caryophanales > Bacillaceae > Peribacillus > Peribacillus sp. FSL R5-0717. Next base: position 2,571,866 of record NZ_JBBOOF010000001.1, on the reverse strand, counting down.
CAAGACCATGAACTCCATGAATCCACTTACATTCACGATTCCTGTAATATGGGCATTTCCGACGGAAGGAAGGTCTTTATTGACCCCGGCACCCGGCTTAACTGGTCCCTGGCCGATCTGAACGATGCCGACGCTTTTCATTTTCCCCAAGCAAGCATCGATTCCGACTATAAAGGCATTGGCATGTAGCTTTTTAATTTCATTTAATTTTTCCTGTAAATTCATCGCATGTATAGGGTCATCCAGAGTACCATAAACATGGAATGAAGAAGAACTGTTTTCAGCCTTTTCACTAAGCAGAGTGCCGACAAGTGGTCCGAGTGAATCGCCTGTGGAACGGTCTGTGCCTATGCAGACGATGACGATTGGTTGAAGCTTTCCTGTTGGGAGGAGGTTGATTAATTCCTGGGAAATTTGTTTGGATGCATCCGTATCTTCATGCAGGATGCGACTTAATCTATTTTTATTATTATTAAATAGACTAGAATTCAGATTCATCGGCTCAACTCCTTTACTTTATTTGGTATTACAGTATACGGATAAAAAGGGGAAAATATACGGTATTTAACATGATGGGTGAGGGAATTTTTTCAAAACATGCAAACAGGTGAAGGGGATATGAATCGACGTTATCCTCTACCAATTGCTTTCATCTATACTTTCTAGTAAATGATCATTTGAATGTTCGGGAAAAAATTTCTAAATTCTATTAACTATATACCCATCATTTTTTTGTACAGAAACCATTATTTATTGATAAAATAGAGAAAATCTCTCTATTTCATGGTTACCTCCATGCATGGAGGGTAGAGGAATACGTCGAAAATATAATAGTTTTGCTGTTATTTGCATTAGGCAGGAGGAAAATATGGATCGCATTTATGATAGCGTTGCAAAAGAGATATTGGATGAAAAGATATGGCTGCTGATGGGTGAGGGGATTATTAAAATCTTCCTTGTTCTGCTGTTATCGCGTATTATTATTACAATAGGAAAGACTATTCTGAATAAATTTTTCAAAGCACGTTTAAGAAGTCCCATTCGGGTAACGGAACGCAGGGAAGCGACACTCATTAAATTGCTGGAAAATATCATTACCTATGTCATCAATTTCATTGCCTTGTTGATGATTCTGGAGATTCTTGGTCTTCATGTAATGCCATTACTCGCTGGTGCCGGTGTTCTCGGTTTGGCCATTGGATTTGGCGCACAAAGTTTGGTCAAGGATATAATTACCGGGTTTTTCGTTATCTTTGAAGATCAGTTCTCGGTCGGGGATTATATTAAAATCAATACTTTTGAAGGGGAAGTCCTTGAAATCGGGCTTCGTACGACGAAAATTAAAAGCGGTGCAGGTGAATTGCACTTCATACCCAACGGCAGCATCATCCAGGTTACGAATTACTCCATTTTAAATAGTATGGCAATTGTTGATGTGACCATACCTAACGATGGATCGACCGAGCGTGCTGAGAAAGTGCTGATTGATCTTTTAAACAGTATGGAAGGCAAATACGAAGCCTTGATCAAAGCACCTGAATTTTTGGGAATTGAAAAAATCAGTCCTGAAGAAATCGTCTTTCGGATTAAAGCGGAAACAAAGCCGATGCATCACATTGAAATCAGTAGGATATTAAGAAAAGAAATAAGTGCTGCGCTTGATGCAAGTGGGATTAAATCTACGTACAATGGCAGCGAGTCATAGGAATTGGGGGGCTCATGATTATGGAGGAAAAGGAATTTGCACTAAAGGATATTGTGGAAATGAAGAAACCACATCCCTGTGGAGTGAATAAGTGGAGAATTATACGGCTCGGAATGGATATCCGGATAAAATGTGAAGGATGCGGTCATAGCGTGATGCTGCCTCGACGTGAATTCGCGAAGAAAATGAAAAAAGTTCTGCAAAAGCATGAGGAGTGATCATGCTTTTTTTTTGGAGTGAAAGTAGTCCGGCGTTTCTCATGATTTACTTGTCTTTTTAGGAAGCGAAATCTATAATTGGGAAAGGTTTAGGTATTGGATGGTCTTTATAGAAGATCAGTTCTTTTCCCATATGTACGAATCATCTTGAAGGAGTGAAATATAAATGGCTTTAACAGCTGGTATAGTCGGTTTGCCTAACGTAGGTAAATCCACTTTATTTAATGCAATAACTCAGGCAGGTGCGGAATCTGCCAACTACCCTTTCTGTACGATTGACCCGAATGTAGGGATTGTGGAAGTGCCAGATCACCGTCTGCAAAAATTGACTGAATTGGTAAAACCGAAAAAAACGGTTCCGACAGCATTTGAATTCACGGATATCGCCGGGATTGTAAAAGGAGCAAGTAAAGGAGAAGGTTTAGGTAATAAATTCCTTTCCCATATCCGTCAAGTGGATGCAATTTGTCAAGTCGTCCGTTGCTTTGCAGATGATAACATTACCCATGTTTCCGGAAAAGTAAATCCAATCGATGATATCGAGGTCATCAATCTTGAATTGATCCTTGCCGATTTGGAATCTGTTGTCAAACGCATCGACCGTGTCGGGAAAATGGCCAAGCAAAAAGATAAAGCCGCTGTGGCAGAACATGAAATCCTTTTGGCTTTAAAAGAAGCATTGGAAGATGAAAAGCCTGCACGTTCCGTCGAGTTTACCGAAGAACAGCAAAAAATCGTGAAGGGCATGCATTTACTTACAGCTAAGCCGACGCTTTACGTGGCGAACGTGAGCGAAGATGAAGTGGCGAATGCTGACGATAATGAATATGTTCAGCAAGTTCGTGAATATGCCGCTAAGGAAAATGCCGAAGTAATCGTGATTTGTGCCAAAATAGAGGAAGAAATTGCAGAGCTTGAAGGTGAAGAAAAGGAAATGTTCCTATCTGAACTTGGCATCGAGGAGTCAGGTCTAGATCAGCTGATCCGTGCTTCTTATAATCTGCTTGGATTGGCAACATACTTTACAGCAGGCGTACAGGAAGTGCGGGCTTGGACATTCCGCAAAGGAATGAAAGCCCCTCAATGTGCTGGCGTCATTCACACGGACTTCGAACGCGGTTTCATTCGTGCCGAAACGGTTTCTTATACCGATTTACTTGAAGCGGGCAGTCATAGTGCCGCAAAAGAAGCGGGTAAGGTTCGTTTGGAAGGTAAAGAATACATCGTTAACGATGGCGATGTTATCCATTTCCGTTTCAACGTATAAGAATCAAAGACCCTACCATTCCATATGTAGGGTCTTTTTTATAGACTTAAATCATTAGATTACATTTAATTGTAATAAGTCGAACCGTTCGTTGCAAAGCCTCTTTAACTATGCTATAATTTTATCTTGTGAGTAATTATAAATAATTGCTCCTTGCCCAATTGGGCCGCTTAGACCAAAAGGAGGTGACAGTGATGAGAAAATACGAAATTATGTATATCATCCGTCCAAACATTGAGGAAGAAGCTAAAAAAGCTTTAGTTGAACGTTTCAACACAATCCTTTCTGATAATGGTGCGGAAGTAGAAGCAAAAGAATGGGGTAAACGCCGTCTAGCATATGAAATCAATGATTTCCGTGATGGTTACTACATGCTTCTTAAAGTTAACGCTGAAAGTGCTGCGATTCAAGAATTCGATCGTCTAGCTAAAATCAGTGAAGACATTATTCGCCACATGGCTACTAGAGAAGAAGTTTAATTCGACAATTAATATAAATTCTAATCTTGTTTCACATGAAACAAGCTTGAAACCTAGGGGTTGATTCTGATGATGAATCGCGTAGTTTTGGTAGGACGCTTAACTAAAGATCCTGAATTACGATATACACCTAATGGAGTTCCCGTAGCTACCTTTACTTTAGCTGTCAACCGTAGTTTTACGAATCAGCAAGGTGAACGTGAAGCGGATTTCATTAACTGTGTAGTTTGGCGTAAACCGGCAGAAAATGTAGCTAACTTCTTGAAAAAGGGCAGTTTAGCTGGCGTGGATGGACGTGTCCAAACACGTAATTATGAAGGACAAGACGGCAAACGCGTATATGTGACGGAGATTCTGGCTGAGAGCGTTCAATTCCTTGAACCACGAAGCAGTTCAGCGGGTGAAAGAAATGAAGGCGGTTCTTACGGTGGAGGTCAAAGAAGTTATGGTAATAACGGAAATGACAACAATTCGTATGGACAAAATCCTAATCAGAATCAACGAAGCAATAACAACTACACTCGTGTAGATGACGATCCATTTGCAAATGACGGTAAAACAATCGACATTTCAGATGACGATCTTCCGTTTTAAACAGCCGTTTAAAATGAAAATTCAAAAAAGCAGGGAGGGAAATATATTATGGCAATGGGTGGACGTAAAGGACGCGGTAAGCGTAAAAAGGTTTGTTATTTCACATCTAACGGAATCACTAAAATTGATTACAAAGATACAGATCTTCTTAAAAAATTCGTCTCAGAACGCGGTAAAATTTTACCACGTCGTGTAACTGGCACAAGCGCTAAATATCAACGTAAATTAACGATTGCTATTAAACGCTCACGTACTATGGCATTACTACCATACGTATCTGGTGAATAATAAATTGGCACGTTGAGGAGTTATCCTTAATGTGCCTTTTTTAATAAGTTTTCACTTATGCCTGTAAACCGCTGAATTGCGGTTTTTTTTATTTCAGAAGGAAGTTATCCGCGCGTTTTCCTCAGAAAAAATAATCATATCCCAAAAAAAGACTGTGATGTTTGAAATATCCTGGCCGTAACGGATACAATATAAAGATGGAGATAAGACATCAATCATAACAGGGGGTGAAATAAAGATGAATAGCGGGAGACGAATTGCCGAGGGCGGAGCACTTCTGGCACTATATTGCATTTTATTGTTCATCACCATTCAAATCCCACTATTGGGTATTTTCACTACTTTCTTTTTACCCATTCCATTCATACTGGTCACAATCAAACAAAAGTTATCGTGGAGCCTTGGTTACTTATTTGTAGCCTCGTTATTGTCGATCCTCATCGGGACGATATTGTCTGTTCCGTTGACCTTGCTCATGGGGGCAACGGGAATTGTGATCGGCTATTTTTTGAAAAAGGACAAACCGATGGCACCTATGTTCATAAGCGCAGTCCTTGTCTTTCTGGGGGGCATTTTATTAATGTATGCAGCTTCAGTTTTGATTACGGATGTTAATTACATAGAAGAATCGATGAACATTCTTGAGGGGTCCATTGAAAATTCAATCGGTATCATGGATACCTTTGGACAGGCACCGACAGAGCAAGTCAAAAAGCGGATGTATGAATCGATCGATATGATGAACACGCTGATGCCAAGTTTGTTCGTTTTGATGTCCGTCATCATGGTTTTATTGATTTTCTTTGCAGCGCATCCCATTGTGAAGAGGTTCAGTGATAAGGCGTTAAAATGGCCTCATTTTCGAGATCTGCGACTCCCGAAAAGCCTTTTATGGTATTATTTAATTACGATGCTTCTTGCTCTTTTTGTGAATACGGACAAGAACAGTTTTGTATATATGGCCATAACGAACCTATTTTTCATACTGCAGTTCTTCATTTTATTACAAGGATATTCCCTGATATTCTATATCGCTCATGTTAAGTCATGGGTTAAGGCCATACCTGTTTTAATTGTGGTTTTTTCTTTGCTTCTGCCGATTCCGATTATAACGACGGCCGTCCGATTTTTAGGTATAATAGATTTAGGCTTTCCTTTTAGGGAGACAATCAAGAAAAAGGAATAGAAGACTTTTTTGTAAAACAGATGCTTTTAGGAGCTGAAACTATGCCATCTTATTTGAAAGAATACTCGATTAAGTCCCCATTGTATGGGGTGCTGGCCGCAGTCGTTTTACTTTTGGGCGTACTGGCTTATTATAATTGGGTTATTGCACTTGTTGGACTATTGATTCTTGCTGGTTTATTTTATTTAACATTAAGAATGGTAGAAAAAAAGCAACGGAAGACAGAAGAGTATATAACGACTTTATCCTACCGTTTAAAGAAGGTGGGCGAGGAAGCGTTATTGGAAATGCCGATTGGGATCATGCTCTTTAATGAGGATTATTACATTGAATGGACCAATCCATTCCTTGCTTCTTGTTTTAGTGAGGATTCCTTGGCAGGAAGATCGCTATACGATGTTGCGGACTCGATAGTACCATTAATCAAGCAAGAGATCGAGACAGAGACACTTACGCTCCACGATCGGAAATTCAAGGTGGTCCATAAGCGTGATGAAAGGCTTCTTTACTTTTTTGATGTGACGGAGCAAGTGGAAATTGAGAAATTATATGAAGATGAGCGAACGGCAATTGCGATTATTCTTCTTGATAATTATGATGATTTGACACAGGGTATGGATGATCAGCGTAAAAGCAGCATTAATAGCTTGGTTACCTCACTTCTCGATAAGTGGGCAAGGGATAATGGCGTTTTCTTTAAACGGGTTTCCTCGGAACGATTCATCGCTGTCTTTAATGAGCATATCCTTCAGCAGCTTGAAAAGGGGAAATTCTCGATTTTGGATGAAATCAGGGAAACGACGGCCAAGCAAAATGTACCACTGACCTTGAGCATCGGTGTCGGCTCGGCCGTGTCATCCTTGCCGGAACTAGGTACGCTTGCCCAGTCCAGCTTGGATCTCGCTTTAGGGCGGGGCGGTGACCAGGTGGCCATAAAGCAAGCGAATGGAAAAGTTAAATTCTATGGCGGCAAAACCAATCCGATGGAAAAACGCACGAGGGTCCGTGCCCGTGTGATTTCCCATGCATTGAAGGATATAGTCCTTGATAGCGATAAAGTCATTGTCATGGGCCATAAAAACCCGGATATGGACGCAATTGGTTCAGCGATCGGCATCTTGAAAGTTGCCCAAATGAATGAACGTGAAGGCTATATTGTCATAAACACCCAGCAGCTCGACAGCAGTGTCCTTCGTCTAATGGAAGAAATCAAAAATAAAGAAGAGCTGTATGCCCGGTTCATAACACCTGATGATGCATTTGAAATGATTACGGATGAGACCTTGCTGGTTGTGGTCGATACCCATAAACCTTCCATGGTGATTGAAGAGCGGTTATTGAATAGAATCGATAAGGTTGTGGTCATCGACCATCATCGGCGGGGTGAGGAGTTCATCAAGAACTCATTGCTCGTCTATATGGAGCCATATGCATCTTCAACGGCAGAGCTTGTTACAGAACTGCTTGAATATCAGCCGAAACGCTCAAAAATTGATATGCTGGAGTCGACGGCGCTTCTTGCAGGTATCATCGTCGATACGAAAAGCTTCACCTTAAGAACAGGATCACGCACTTTCGATGCAGCCTCATATCTAAGGGCACATGGAGCTGATACGGTACTTGTCCAGAAATTCTTAAAAGAAGACGTGGACACCTATATCAAACGATCGAAGCTCATTGAAGAAGTCATCTTTTATAAAAAGGGAATTGCCATTGCCGCGGCAAAAACCGATCAGGTTCATAATCAGGTGCTCATTGCTCAGGCTGCGGACACCCTATTGACGATGGATGGCGTTGTCGCTTCCTTTGTAATGGCTAAGCGGTCTGATGATACGGTGGGGATAAGTGCGCGTTCTCTTGGTGATATCAATGTACAGGTGATCATGGAAATGTTGAATGGAGGCGGACATCTAACGAATGCCGCCACTCAACAGGTATGCTCCATTGATGAAGCCGAAATTCGATTGAAAGCAGCTATTGATGAATATTTAGAAGGGGGATATAAAGAATGAAAGTGATATTTCTTAAAGACGTTAAAGGTAAAGGGAAAAAAGGGGAAGTTAAAAATGTTGCGGATGGTTATGCACATAATTTCCTGCTTAAACAAGGATTGGCCGTTGAAGCAAATAATTCAAACGTGAAAACTTTGGAAGCACAGAAAAATAAAGAAGAATCACTTGCAGCAGAAGAGCTGCAGCAGGCTGAAGAATTGAAAGTGCAGCTGGAGAAATTAACGGTTGAACTATCTGCCAAAGCCGGTGAGGGCGGGCGTTTATTCGGTTCCATCACGACTAAACAAATTGCATCTGAGCTTCAGAAAAAACACGGTATCAAGGTTGATAAACGTAAAATGGAGCTTGCTGAAGGCATCCGCACTTTAGGGCATACAAAGCTTCCGGTGAAGCTTCATCCTGAAGTCACTGCAACACTGACTGTACATGTGAAAGAAATTAACTAATTTTAGCTGTTTCATATCTGTGAAAAATTGATAAAATAGAGATAGACGAAAAATGTGATTGGGCACGTTGTCCTTTCACTTTTTTCTTTTTTACTAGAAACATATAAAAGGTATCCTCTTAGAATGGGAGGTTTTAAGATATGATAGAACAATTTCAGGATAGGATTCCACCTCAAAATATAGAAGCCGAACAGGCTGTGCTAGGAGCCATTTTTCTTGAGCCCTCTTCATTGACCGTTACATCGGAAGTTTTGATTCCGGAAGATTTTTATAGAAGCTCTCATCAAAAGATCTTTAATGTGATGCTTAAATTGAATGACGAAGGAAAAGCTGTCGATTTGATTACGGTGACAGAGGAATTGGCTGCGACAAAAAACCTTGAAGAAGTTGGCGGGGTTTCTTATTTAAGTGAATTGGCCGGATCGGTGCCTACCGCGGCCAATATTGAATATTATGCCCGCATCGTCGAGGAGAAGTCATTGCTGCGCCGTTTGATCCGGACTGCGACGAACATCGCTCAGGAAGGCTACAGTCGCGAGGACGAGGTCGAGGAGCTGCTCGGTGAAGCAGAAAAAACGATCATGGAAGTGGCCCAGCGTAAAAATTCCGGGTCTTTTCAAAATATTAAGGATGTATTGGTTGCGACTTACGATAACATAGAAATTTTGACTACCCGTAAAGGGGATGTCACGGGAATACCGACAGGGTTTGCTGAACTGGATCGAATGACAGCGGGGTTCCAACGTAATGACCTCATCATAGTTGGTGCCCGCCCTTCGGTTGGTAAAACCGCTTTTGCATTGAACATCGCTCAAAACGTTGCGACCAAAACGGAGGAGAATGTAGCGATTTTCAGTCTTGAAATGGGTGCAGAGCAGCTCGTTATGCGTATGCTCTGTGCTGAAGGGAATATCAACGCCCAGAATTTACGGACAGGTTCCTTAACTGATGAGGATTGGCGTAAACTGACGATGGCGATGGGAAGCTTGTCGAATGCCGGCATTTATATCGATGATACGCCAGGTGTCAGGATTGGTGAAATCCGTTCAAAATGCCGTCGTTTGAAGCAGGAACATGGCCTTGGCATGATATTGATCGATTACCTGCAGTTAATTCAAGGCGATGGCCGTTCAGGCGACAACCGTCAGCAAGAGGTATCCGAGATTTCACGTTCACTCAAAGCGCTGGCTCGGGAACTTAAAGTGCCCGTCATCGCCCTTTCCCAGCTATCGCGGGGAGTGGAGCAGCGTCAGGATAAGCGCCCGATGATGTCTGATATCCGGGAATCCGGGAGTATCGAGCAAGATGCTGATATCGTCGCATTCTTATACCGTGATGATTATTATGATAAAGAATCTGAGAATAAAAATATCATTGAAATCATTATAGCGAAACAGCGTAATGGTCCGGTGGGCACGGTTTCGCTTGCATTCGTAAAAGAATATAATAAATTCGTCAATCTCGAACGCCGCTTCGATGATGATTCGATGTCTCCCGGCGCATAGGGGACTGCCTGCCATTCATGCAATGGCGGGCTTTCTCTGTTTCGGGAAAAAGAAAGGCCCTAATGATAATAGAAAAAGAAATCAGAGGGCACAATAATGTTTGACAATCCTAAAAAAACCGGAAAGAAATTCTCATATTTACGAACAAAGAATTTTTTAAAAAGTGTATTGTTCGGATTTTGTATTGACTTCCAGTTTGGATTATTGATAAAATAGGTTTGTTTGATAAGAACCGGTTAATGATCGGTATTACGTGAACCTTTGGAGGTGCTTTATTCAGATGTCATCAGTTGTAGTAGTCGGTACACAATGGGGAGACGAAGGTAAAGGTAAAATAACAGATTTTCTATCCCAGAATGCGGAAGCCATCGCTCGTTATCAAGGTGGGAATAATGCAGGGCATACAATTAAATTTAACGGCGTTACCTATAAACTGCATTTAATTCCGTCAGGGATTTTTTATAGTGATAAGATTTGTGTCATTGGAAACGGTATGGTAGTTGATCCAAAAGCTCTTGTAGAGGAGCTTGCTTATTTACATAGCCATGGGGTGAGTACGGATAATCTTCGTATCTCGAATCGTGCACATGTCATTCTTCCTTACCATATCAAATTGGATGAAGTCGAAGAAGACCGTAAAGGCGCCAACAAAATTGGAACGACTAAAAAGGGAATCGGCCCTGCATATATGGACAAAGCTGCTCGTAACGGAATCCGTATGGCAGACCTTTTGGACCGTGAAATTTTCGAGGAAAAATTGTCTCAAAATCTTGTCGAAAAAAACCGTATGTTCGAACGCTTCTATGAAACGGAAGGTTTCAAAATCGAAGATATCTTGGAAGAATACTATGAGTACGGACAACAAGTGCAGAAATATGTTTGTGATACATCCGTTGTATTGAATGACGCACTTGATGAAGGAAAACGGGTATTATTCGAAGGGGCACAAGGTGTCATGCTTGATATCGATCAAGGAACATACCCATTCGTCACTTCTTCCAACCCGGTTGCAGGTGGAGTTACAATCGGTTCGGGTGTAGGTCCTACGAAGATCAACCATGTGGTTGGAGTATGTAAAGCATACACAAGCCGTGTAGGCGATGGTCCTTTCCCTACAGAATTGCATGATGAAGTCGGTAACCAAATCCGGGAAATTGGCCGTGAATATGGAACAACTACAGGCAGACCGCGCCGTGTAGGCTGGTTTGACGCTGTTGTCGTTCGCCATGCTCGCCGTGTCAGCGGGATTACCGATTTATCATTGAACTCGATTGACGTATTATCAGGTCTTGATACGGTCAAAATTTGTGTGGCCTATGAATACAAAGGCGAAATCATTCATGAGGTACCAGCGACTTTGAAAGCGATTGGCGAATGTAAACCAGTCTATGAAGAGCTGCCAGGCTGGTCAGAAGACATCACAGGCTGCAAATCATTGGATGAGCTTCCAGAGAACGCTCGCCACTATGTAGAGCGCGTATCTCAATTGGTAGGCATTCCTTTGACCACTTTCTCTGTCGGTCCTGACCGTAACCAAACAAATGTCGTGAGAAGCCCTTGGCGTCTAGCGTAATTCATGAAAAAGGAGCTGGCTTTTTTTGCCGGCTCTTCTTTCATTTTTAAGATCGATGCATTATATGTCACGTTCGGGAGGTCCGGGATACCGAGTGAATGTTGATAAAAACTATAGGGAAAATAAAAAAGATAAGAAAAAAATAATTTTATTTCAAAAAACTATTGCCTAAACTATAAGAACCATGATATTATCAAAAGCGTCGTCACAATAGAACAAGCCATTAACAAGCTACAGATGGTAAGTTAACATCCAGCAAAGAAACATTTCATTAGAACGAGCCATTAGCTCAGTTGGTAGAGCATCTGACTTTTAATCAGAGGGTCGAAGGTTCGAATCCTTCATGGCTCACCATTTTTTCCGGCCCATTGGTCAAGCGGTTAAGACACCGCCCTTTCACGGCGGTAACACGGGTTCGAATCCCGTATGGGTCACTTCTTTATATATATGCTTTACTGGTCCCGTGGTGTAGCGGTTAACATGCCTGCCTGTCACGCAGGAGATCGCGGGTTCGATTCCCGTCGGGACCGCCATTTTATTTTTATTAATAAAATAGAATATTTGGCTCAGTAGCTCAGTCGGTAGAGCAAAGGACTGAAAATCCTTGTGTCGGCGGTTCGATTCCGTCCTGAGCCATCCTTGTATAAACGCCTTTCCTTTAGGGCGTTTTTTGTTATGCATCCAGAGGATTATGAATGAAATCTTGTTAATAGATTGTTAACGATTTGTAACATACCATTTTCGTCCAATTCGGAATATAACTCGCTTTTACCCTTGCTGGGCTTAGGCCCACTCCTTTTTCCGCAGTTTATTGAACTGTCCCCATTACCATATCTATTGGTACATGTTGTCACCATTTATACAGTTCTATTACATTATGAAGTCTGTTTCTTGTTTTTTTTCTTAATATGGTAGAGTTATGAGTGATAAAAATCATTATAGAAATCAGTCATAAGCATCTGGATATTTAAATTGGACTAATAAATCTCAAATAAATTTGATTAGTTTCTTAATTGGTGACTGAGCCGTTAAGGAGGACAATATATGTTTAGCTCAAAAGGCAAGGGGATCATCCTGTTGATGGTTTCCGTCATTTTGGTGCTTGCGGGCAATCGGGTAACTGCTGCTGGGATATCGGAAACTGCAACCATACAGCATGTTTATCTTAATGATGAGTTCGTCGGCAGTGTGACGGATGAAACGGAAATCGAAAACATCGTAGCCGATAAGGTAGAGGAAGCACAGGAAGATTATCCTGACTTTACATTCGATAAGGAGACACAGCTGAAGTTCGTACCTGAAGAGGTATTCGATGAAGATGTTAAAGAGGATCAGGCTGTTAAGGGAATTCAAGATCAGTTGAATGTGAAGGCCGAGGCGTATGAAATCGACATAGATAACCAGGCGGTCGCTTATGTTGCGTCAAAGGAAGATGCAGAGGACGTTCTGGAGAAAATCACTTTATTATATGTAAATGAAGAGGAATATGCTGAATACGAATCAGGTAAAAAAGAAAGTGAAAAAGATGCCGATTCGTTAAAAGAGCCAGGAAGCAGAATTCTGGATATCGAATTTTCACTTCCCGTTACGTTTAAAGAGACAATGGTATATCCAGACGAAATCAAGAGTGTCGATAAAACCCTTTCCATGATAGAAGAAGGAAAGGAAGAAACGACGATCTATGAGGCTAAGGAAGATGAAGATCTTGAAGCCATTGCCAATAGCCATGATATGGACCTGGATCAACTGCTGGAGCTGAATCCGGGACAGGATGAGGACAAAGGTGTTAAAGAGGGCGAGCGTCTCTATGTGACCCAACGTACCCCCTATGTGAACGTAATGGTAGAAAGAGAAGTATTAAAGGAAGAGAGAATTCCTTTTGAAAAGAAAGTGAAGGAGGATGACGAACTTCCAAAGGGCGAACTCATTACTGAACAAATGGGGAATGAGGGGATTCTTGCGTTCACCTATAATGTATCTGAAACAAATGGAAAGAAAATCAGTGAATCGATCGTAAAAAAAGAAGTCACGGAAGAAGCTAAAACGGAAATCACCAGAAAAGGCACCAAGGTCATACCTTCACAGGGCAGCGGTACATATTCATGGCCTGCAGATGGGGGCTATATTTCCAGTAAGCAGGGCCAGCGCTGGGGGAAACTTCATAAAGGTATCGATATTGCAAGGCCAGCCACCAGGACCATAACGGCAGCAGATCATGGGATAATCGAAACTGCTGGGAATTCTGGAGGATATGGAAATAAGATAACGATCAATCATAATAATGGGTATAAGACAGTGTATGCCCATTTGGATTCAATAGATGTAAAAGCGGGACAAAAGATTGAAAAAGGCATGAAAATTGGCATGATGGGTTCAACAGGTCACTCGACCGGTGTCCACCTCCATTTTGAAATATATAAAAACGGGTCTCTCGTTAATCCGCTAAACTATATAAGTCAGTAATTGATGGAAGTCTTCGAAAATTATTCGAAGACTTCTTCTGCTTTATTAATAGATGAGAATAATAGGAAAAAGGTGATTTAATGCCTATAAAATGATAAAGTAGAATAGAGACAATTTGCTTTCATTCCGGTGTTCAGCCCCTTTTATTGGGTATATATATGTAACTTTGCTGAAACTAGGTTGCGAAGCTTTGTGAAAGCAGAAGGAAAAGTGAATAAGGTCCCGGATAAGGACACGGTTTTTAATAGATTCAGTTCAGTTATTAAAAAGGAGATAAGTACATGGATAAAAAGATTTTGGTAGTGGATGACGAAAAGCCAATTGCTGATATATTACAATTCAATCTAAAAAAAGAGGGCTACGAAGTTTTTTGTGCTTATGATGGCAATGAAGCTCTCAAAATGGTGGAAGAACGGCAACCTGATTTGATTTTACTTGATATCATGCTGCCGCAGCGCGATGGGATGGAAGTATGCAGGGAAGTAAGGAAGAAGTATGAAACCCCGATCATCATGCTAACGGCAAAAGACTCGGAGATAGATAAGGTGTTAGGATTGGAGCTTGGTGCAGACGACTATGTGACAAAGCCATTTAGTACCCGGGAAATAATTGCCCGCGTTAAGGCGAACCTTAGACGTCAGCAAGCCGTTCCGGTTCCTGATCAAGAAAATGAACCGAAGGAAATTACGATAGGCACGCTCACTATCCATCCGGATGCCTATGTGGTATCCAAGCGCGGCGATACGATAGAATTGACGCATCGTGAATTTGAGTTGCTTCATTACTTAGCGAAGCACATCGGTCAGGTCATGACAAGGGAGCACTTATTACAAACCGTGTGGGGCTATGATTATTTTGGTGATGTACGGACGGTCGATGTAACGGTCAGACGTCTTCGTGAGAAGATTGAAGACAATCCAAGCCATCCTGGCTGGATTGTAACTAGAAGAGGGGTCGGTTATTACCTGCGTAACCCTGAACAGGAGTAGTTTCTATGAAAAAGGTTGGTTTTTTTCGCTCAATTCATTTTAAATTTGTTCTGATTTATGTATTGCTCATTTTCGTGGCGATGCAAATAATCGGGGTATATTTTGTTGGGGAATTGGAAGAAAATCTTGTCGGGAACTTTACGAAATCAATAAAAGGTCACGTTAACCTGCTTACCTACAGTATTGGTGAAGAAATGGAAAAAGAGAGGGGAGAGGAAGATCCGACCCTCGAAGAAGCGATTGATGCGATATTGAAAGACCGGGATAATTCATCGAATGATATTTCGGAAGTACGTGTCATCGACACCCGCAGCAGGCGCGTGATCGGAACTTCAGCCCCAGGTAACCAGGATATTGTAGGGAAGAAAACGACAGAGGTCCTTATCAAGAATACGCTCACTTTTGGAAAAGAAGATAGTGATGTATTTCGCGATAAGAAAACAGGCAGGAGGCTCTGGGTCCTTTCGACACCCGTTGAAGCAAATGGGGAGGTCATTGGCGCCGTCTATGTAATAGCCGAGATGGAGAATGTCTTTGAGCAGATGGATGAAATCAATAGCATCTTCATGACGGGTACGGCCATCGCTTTGGTCATTACGGCCATCTTGGGGATCCTGCTCGCACGAACGATCACCAGACCCATGTCTGATATGAGAAAACAGGCCCTGGTGATGGCAAAAGGGAATTTCTCCAGAAAAGTCAGGGTATATGGCGATGATGAAATTGGCCAGCTTGCCGTCACTTTCAATAATTTGACCAAAAAACTCCAAGAGTCGCAATCAAGCACAGAAGGAGAGCGGCGTAAGCTTTCATCTGTCCTTGCCAATATGACGGATGGCGTAATTTCAACGGACAGGCGCGGTCGGGTGAACTTGATTAATGAACCGGCGGCACAATTATTGAATGTCTCGAGTGAAACCGTCATGAACCAACCGATCATTGAGGTTTTGGGTCTTGAAGAAGAATATAAATTTGAGGATTTATTGGAAGAGCGAGAGTCCATTATCCTTGATTACAGCAAAAAAAACCAGCCTTTCATTTTGAGGGGGAATTTTTCGGTCATTCAAAAGGAAACGGGATTCGTTAATGGTTTGATCACTGTTTTGCATGATATAACAGAGCAGGAAAAAATCGAGAGCGAACGCAGGGAATTCGTTGCCAATGTATCACATGAACTGCGAACTCCGCTAACGACGATGAGAAGTTACCTGGAGGCATTGGCTGAAGGTGCATGGAAGGACGAGGAAATCGCTCCATCGTTTTTAAGTGTGACCCAAAATGAAACGGAGCGAATGATCAGGCTTGTTAATGATCTGTTACAGCTTTCGAAAATGGACAGTAAAGATTACAGGCTTAAAACCGGCTGGGTGAATTTCAATAAATTCTATGACCACATCATCGATCGTTTTGAAATGTCGAAAAATGATGACATCACGTTTAAGCGTGATTTGCCGAAGGAAGCTTATTTTGTGGATATTGATGAAGATAAAATTACCCAGGTTCTCTATAATGTAATCTCCAACTCATTAAAGTACTCACCTGAAGGGGGTCAAGTGACTTTCCGCGTCAGGGCATCTGATGGCTTTATCATTGTGAGCATTACAGATCAAGGCGTGGGTATCCCGAAAAACGTCATTGATAAAATTTTCGACCGCTTCTACCGTGTGGATAAAGCAAGGGCCCGTAACTTAGGCGGGACAGGGCTTGGTTTAGCGATTGCAAAAGAGATGGTCGTGGCGCATGGCGGGAAAATATGGGCGGAAAGTGTGGATGGAAAAGGAACTACCGTGTTCTTTACACTTCCTTACGAACAGGAAGAAGAGGATGATTGGTCATGAATTTTGAACGTGCAAAAAGTATCATACTGATTATTTTGGTTGGGACAAGCATATTTTTGACATGGAGCATTTGGACGTACGAGCCTGAGTATGATCCATTTGAACAATCGTCGGAATTTATAAAGATTAAAAGCGATGTCCAGATCGTCAGTGATGTCATTAAACCAGTCAGTATCCTTTTCCATGGCAATGGGCAGCATTTCCAGACTTCCAGCCCGGTAGAAATCAATGAAATGGAAAATGAATTTTTACAATGGCGTTTCAGCGGTTTAAAAGAGGTATCCGTAAAAAGGCTGCAAAGGAAATTTGACGATTTTGTTCATGAAGATGGATCGATCGAAATCGAATTCTCCGATGATATCCCCATCTCTCTTTATAAAACGGTATTGAATATAAGGGATAAGGAAGTGCCTGAATTTTCATTTGATCGAATCATCATTAAACAAAAGGATATCAGCGGTAATGAATCTGCCGTTTATTTTGTTTCCTACGATCAAGAGAAGGTTTATCAAGGTTTGGTCGATTCTAAAAAGCTAAGGAATTTCATGGATTCATTTTATAGGGGTTCCTATGATAAGCATCCTGAATACGTTGCAGAAACGATAAACAGCAAAAGGACGCTGTTCGTCCCGGAAAACCCAGTGGAAATCAACAAACTTGAATATTATATTGACTATTTGGATATTGGAAACTTGAAAAATGCGTTATTTAGTTTTCCGAAGTTCGTTCGCCAGGAATCGGTTTCGGTCGGTGAGGAATATACGGATGGAACAAGACTTATGACGGTCAATAAAGAGAATTACTTAATTTCTTATATCAATCCGGCACAAAAGAGCAAGTTATTTGACAGTTCCAGTGACCTTTTGCAAAAAAGCATCGATTTCATCAATGATCATGCCGGTTGGGAAAATAACAATTACCGCTTTGCCTATATGTCGGAGAATGAACAACGAGTGGTATTCCGTTTATTCGTAAATGGTTATCCGACCTTCAATGAATCTGGAATGGCAGAAATCGAGCAAATTTGGGGGAAAGAAGAAATTTATAGCTATGACCGCCCATACTTTTCACTTGACTCAGTCCTCCCGTCAGAAGGATCGCCAAAGACTTTACAAAGCGGTAAAGAAGTAATTAATCAGCTGAAATCGAAAGATAATATCGATTTCAAAAGTGTGGAGGACATATCGATTGGCTATAAACTGAATAAATCCCTCGATTCCAAACTTGTAACTCTAGTTACACTCGAGCCCACTTGGTATTATCGTATCGGCGATAAATGGTTTATTGTGCCTTTTGATGAAGATACGGGAGGCGATCAAAGTGGATTGGAATAATACAAAGTCGATTTTCATCATGGTTTTCTTCGTTTTGAATATTTTTCTTCTTTATCAATTCCTGGAAAAGATTAATGACTCCCAGTATGAAAGTTTCACGGAGTCAACAACGGAAGAACTGTTGAAAGAAGATGAGATTTCAATAGAAACCCCACTTCCGAAACAAAAGTCGGATCAATTTCTGATTGCCCAAAGCAAGACTTTCGAGAAGAAAGATATACAGTACCTGAAAAATCAAAAAGCAAAAATCATCGATGATAAGAAGCTTGTGGGTACATTTAAGGTACCGGTTGGCATGAAAGCGGAAATTAATGCTGCAGACCTTGATATATTCCTGAAGGAGTATATATTAAAAGGAAATGAATATCGTTTTTGGAGCTATGATGAAATAAGCCAGACCATCACCTGCTATCAAGTGGCAGATAAAAAGATGTTTTATAATAATAGTAAAGGGAAGGTCACTTTATATCTGAACAAGAAGGGTGAAATCGTTTCCTATGAACAAATGTATTTAGAGGGGATCGAAAAATTCAATAAACCCAAAGTATTGACATCTGCTGTAAATGCTATCGGAGCATTATATCAGAATGGTGATATTGATCCCAAAAGTAACGTCACGAATGTAAAATTGGGATATTACAATTCGTTGCAGACGACATCTGTGTCACATTTACTTGTGCCAACATGGTGGGTGGTCATTGATGACGAAACGGATCTTTTCGTGAATGCTTTTGATGGAGAGGTCATTGAATTGAATACAGAAGAAAAAATACTGGAGTGAGTATAGATGACAATGCATTTTAGTGTTCTCGCAAGCGGGAGTACAGGAAATGCCTTTTTCGTGGAAACGGAGGATCAATCATTCCTCGTCGATGCCGGCTTAAGCGGTAAAGCCCTGGAAGCATTGTTTCAGGATATAGGCCGTGATATGTCCAAGCTATCCGGTATCCTTGTTACCCATGAACACAGCGACCATATTAAAGGTCTTGGCGTGGTTGCCAGAAAACATAAACTCCCGATATATGCGAATGCAAAAACATGGAATGCCATGGAGCGATCGATCGGTGAAATTGCAACCGAACAAAAATTCACATTTGAAATGGAACAGGTCAAAACGTTCGGCAGCCTTGATATAGAATCTTTCGGCGTTTCACATGATGCGGCAGAGCCGATGTTTTACGTCTTTCATCATGAAGATAAGAAACTTGTGGTCATTACCGATACAGGGTACGTAAGCGATCGGATGAAAGGAATCATCTCAAATGCCGATGCTTATGTATTCGAAAGTAACCATGATGTGTCCATGCTGAGGATGGGAAAATATCCATGGAGCATCAAGCGCCGGATTTTAAGTGATGTCGGACATGTTTGTAATGAAGACGCTGCCCTTGCAATGAGCGAAGTGGCCGGTGATAAGACCAAGCGGATTTACCTGGCCCACTTAAGCCTTGATAACAATATGAAGGATCTAGCAAGAATGTCGGTGGAACAGACGTTAAAGACAAAGGGGATCATCGTGGGTGAACAATTTTCCTTATATGATACTGACCCGAAAAGACCAACGGAACTTGTTACATTATAAATGAAAGGAATGGATGAGGGATACCTTGTTCATTCCTTTTTTATTTTTAAAAATTTCGATTCGTAAGTTACGAATCGGATTAAAAGGGGTATCGTTTGGTTAGAACTGTATAGGTAAAAGGAAAAGGGCTGATACTAGTCAATTTTATGTTGCCCCTTAAATTAAGCATGCATTTTTTTAGAAAAATTTCGGTAATTGAGTATAATTGAGGGAGGATACCAAACAATAGAATTGCTATAATACATTACTAAAATGAGAGGATGGGGCGGTCTTGGGTTATTATGATCAGAATGATGAGAACCAAAATAAACGGAAAAAAAGCCATACGAGCTATTTTCTAGCAGGCTTGGGGGGCGCCATCATCGGGGCCTTACTTATTTTATTAGCCTTTCCGGGAAGCGGACTGTTAAATAACGATGAAAAAGAAAGTACAACGGAAAAATCAACGGAGAGAAGGACCACGGAGCAGTCCCAGCAAAACCTTACTCTTGATGTAACAAGTGCCGTCACAAATGCCGTTGATAAAGCCAGCGACGCAGTGGTCGGCATCACTAACATTCAGGAAACGAACTTCTGGAGTCAAGGGGGCAACGCCGAGGACAGTTCTGCAGAAGCCGGCACTGGATCTGGAGTCGTCTACAAGAAAGATGGCGGCAAGGCCTATATCGTCACGAATAATCACGTCATTGAAGGAGCTAATGAACTTGAAGTGACATTAAGTGATGGCACTAAATTGCCAGCTGAACTACAAGGCAGTGACCCATGGACAGATTTAGCCGTCATTGTCGTTAATGGTGAAAAAGTCAAAACCATTGCTGAATTCGGAAACTCCAGCAAATTGAAACCTGGTGAGCCCGTCATTGCCATTGGCAATCCATTAGGCCTTCAATTCTCCGGGTCGATCACACAAGGGATCATCTCCGGGTTGGAGCGCACGATAGAGGTAGATATCAACGAGGACGGACAAGTGGATTGGAATGCGGAGGTCATCCAGACCGATGCGGCGATTAATCCAGGTAACAGCGGAGGGGCACTCGTTAATATGTCAGGGCAGGTCATCGGAATAAATTCGATGAAGATTGCAGAAAATGCAGTGGAAGGAATCGGTCTTTCCATTCCGATCGATTCAGTAATCCCGATTATTAATGATATAGAGGAATTTGGTGAAGTGAAACGTGCTTTCTTGGGTGTTAACCTTGCATCTGTAGAAGAAATTTCCCAATACCATCAACAAAATACATTAAAGCTGCCAAGGAAAGTTACTTCAGGCGTTGCAATAACAGGCGTTCAAAGCAACTCTCCAGCATCCAAAGCAGGATTGAAAGAATTTGACGTCGTCGTTGGAATGGATAATGAAAAAATCCATGATGTCGTGGAATTAAGAAAATACCTTTACAATGAAAAACAAGTCGGTGATAAAGTTAAAATCATTTATTACCGTGACGGAAAGAAAGAAACAACGGAAGTCACGCTTTCAAGCAGCGAAATTTAAAGAACAAAAGGACAGGGGGCAGAAAATGCCTCCTGTCCTTTCTATTTCCTTGCTCTTTTCTTATTTTTTGTTACGATTACCTGTGGATATATAGTGAAATTAAAGATCTCATGTGACTTGTGGATAATTGGGAATGGAAGTACCGGGAATAATGAATGGGAAAGGAGATATGAAAGATGAAATTATATTGCTGTCAGGAACACGTGGACATGGCGCTGGATGAAGTGGTATACGAATGTGAAACCTATCCTGTTTTAACGCTTGTTCCCGAAGAAAATCAGTTATCAACAACCTGTGAATATTGTCGAAACGTGGCAATATATCTAGTAGGGAACTAATATTCCCATACAAGATGTGGATAGATTTTGTGGATATGTGGATAACTTTTGTGGATAACATGTTTGTAACCTGTTCTTAACCTGTTCTTAACATTTTCCGAAGATTAAAGCGGCGGGTGGAATCGTTTAGATCCAAGCATTTGGTAGTACGAATAATCAAGATAATTGTTAGTATTGGAACTAAGTCCAGCCGAACTTCTTCAGTAATGAAAGTTACCGTTGCCGCTTTCAGGGGCAGCGGTTTTTATTATAAAAGCATTAAAAATTGGAAAGGATATGCTTGTTTTGCTTATAGGTCACTGTAAGGTATGATAATAGGTAGGCAAATCCAACAATTGATAGTAAAAACATAATGAAAGCTAGAGGATATATATGAAAATAACGATTATTACTGTTGGCAAGCTAAAGGAAAAATACTTAAAGCAAGGAATTGCTGAATATACAAAAAGGTTAAGCGCCTATGCTAATATAGAACTTGTGGAAGTACCGGATGAAAAGGCTCCGGAGAATCTGAGTACAGCGGACATGGACATTGTAAAGCAAAAGGAGGGTGAACGAATTCTGGCCAAAGTCAGCCCGGACACCTACGTAATAACGCTTGAGATCAATGGAAAACAGCTTACTTCAGAACAGCTGGCCACTCATATGGATCAGCTTGCCACCTATGGAAAGAGCAAGATTGCATTTATTATTGGCGGGTCGCTTGGACTTGGCACAGAGGTGTTATCAAGAAGCGATTATGCCCTTTCCTTCTCGAAAATGACCTTTCCGCATCAATTAATGAAATTGGTTCTTGTGGAGCAAATATATCGGGCTTTTCGGATAAATAGAAATGAACCATATCATAAATGATAGAGACTGATTCCGGGGGAGTTCCCCTTAATGTAATGGGTTAAAGTATTAAATCTTACTGTAATGAAAAGAGGGTAACGAATGAATAAAGAGTCCATTTATGGTTTAACATTCGAACAATTGACAGCGTGGCTTTCGGACCATGGCCATAAAAAATTCAGAGCTTCCCAAGTCTGGGAGTGGCTTTATAGAACACGTGTGACGAGTTTCTCTGAAATGACGGATGTTAATAAAGAGTGCATAAAATTACTTGAAGAGCACTTTGTCATCCAGACTTTGACTGAGCACGTCAAGCAAGAAGCAGCGGATGGCACGATCAAGTTTCTGTTTAAATTACAGGATGGCAACCTTATCGAAACGGTTATGATGAGACATAAATACGGAATTTCGGTTTGTGTCACCACCCAAGTGGGATGTAATATTGGCTGCAGTTTCTGTGCCAGTGGGTTATTGGCCAAAAGCCGTGATTTATCCAGCGGGGAGATAGTGGAACAAATCATGAACGTTCAACTGCATCTGGATAAATTGGAAAAAGGTGATGTTGTAAGCCATGTTGTAGTAATGGGTATTGGCGAACCGTTCGATAACTTCGAAAATATGTTAGACTTTTTGAAAGTGCTCATGGACCATAAGGGTCTTGCTATCGCGGGCAGGCGCATTACTGTTTCGACAAGCGGCCTTGCCCATAAGATCTATGAATTCACCGATACTCAATTACAGGTGAATCTGGCCATCTCATTGCATGCGCCGAATAATGAGCTCAGGACGCAAATCATGAAGATAAACCGAGGCATCCCAATAGAAAAATTGATGAAATCTCTTGATTATTATTTAGAGAAAACGAATAGGAGAATTACGATCGAATATATCCTATTGAAAGATGTCAATGACCATAAAGAAGAAGCCGAGCAACTTGCCGATCTTCTTGATGACAAAAAACATCGTCTCTATGTCAACCTGATCCCATATAATCCTGTAGATGAGCATAGCCAATACCAAAGAAGTGACAAAGAGTCCGTTCTCTCGTTTTATGATACGCTGAAAAAGAGAGGCATCAATTGTAAAATCCGCCAAGAACATGGAACGGATATTGATGCGGCTTGCGGTCAGCTTAGAAGTAAACAAATCAAAAAAGCCGAAGCTAAGTAAATTCATTAAAAAACAAAAAGAGGACGCATATTTTGCGGCCTCTTTTTTGTGTGATTTCATTATTTAGCTATTTCCTTTACCGAGGCGACTTCATACGTTGTAAGCTCGCTGCCTAGAATTGGAGATTCTTTTTTTGCTTCACCGGAACCTGGTTCAGGCCGTTTATGTGCAGCTTTGAATGCATCGCTATTTCTCCAAGCCGTAAAGTTATCAAGGTTTTCCCAGTACATATTAACGCTCAGTTCATCGTGATCCGTCAAATTCTGCGTTAATAATACTTCAACTTTTACGAAGCCTTCCATCGTATCAAGTGGACCTGGTGCAGTAAATCCTGGGGCCATGACTGCACCCATCCCTTTTTTGACTCTGATTCTATTCGTTACGATTATCATAATGAGTCCTCCTTTTGGCCATCGGTTTGGAATAAACACCCTTTATTTCCGCAATTTCATACATATTTTAGCATATTGAAAGAAGCAGGGTCCATTTTGATTAACTCCAATCATGGGGACCTGAAGACATTGTTTCAGTGAAGGCGGACATTTCATTATATTGAAATAGAACTATTGAATTTGGATATTACAAGGTTTATTGGTGCATATCGCGTATAATAGAACTCTGTATAAGGAAATTACGATTATGGGAACAATAAAGCAACATACTAAACAACAAAAGAGGCTGTTATATGAATGAATTGAGTTTTACTGACTATACATTAAGCGATGAAATTGTTAGGGCATTAGAAAGCTTGGGATATCAACTTCCAACCGAAGTACAGCGCGAAGTGATTCCAGTGGCGCTGAAAAGGCGGGATCTTGTCGTTAAATCGCAAACAGGAAGCGGCAAGACCGCTTCATTCGGCATACCGATCTGCGAAATGGTCAATTGGGAAGAAAATAAGCCTCAGGCGCTTATTTTAACACCGACACGTGAGCTCGCTGTACAGGTAAAAGAGGATATTACGAATATTGGCAGATTTAAGAGGATAAAGGCTACTGCAGTTTATGGAAAACATCCATTCGCACTGCAAAAAGCGGAATTGAAACAAAAAAGCCATGTAGTCGTCGGAACCCCGGGTCGTGTTCTCGATCATATCGAGAAAGGGACATTCGCCTTGGAACGTTTAACTCATTTAGTTATTGATGAAGCGGATGAAATGCTGAATATGGGCTTCATCGAACAAGTGGAAGCCATTATTAAGGAGCTTCCGAAAGATAGGGTAACCATGCTGTTCTCTGCTACATTACCTGAGAGTATAAAAAAACTATGCAAGCAATATATGAAGGATCCTTTGGATATTGAAATCAAAGCAAAGGGTTTAACGACGGAGAAAATTGAACATGCCCTTATAGAAGTGAAAGAAGATGATAAGTTTTCCCTGCTTAGAGACGTAACCATCACGGAAAACCCCGATAGCTGCATCATTTTTTGCCGGACAAAAGATAGGGTGGATCAAGTATGTG
This sequence comes from Peribacillus sp. FSL R5-0717, assembly GCF_038002945.1. Lineage (NCBI taxonomy): Bacteria > Bacillati > Bacillota > Bacilli > Caryophanales > Bacillaceae > Peribacillus > Peribacillus sp. FSL R5-0717. Next base: position 2,547,093 of record NZ_JBBOOF010000001.1, on the reverse strand, counting down.
AACAGCTGCTGGAACTGGAATATCCGTGTGATATGATTCACGGCGGCATGCTTCAGGAAGATCGCCTTGCAGTGATGAATGAATTCAGAAGAGGTGAATTCCGCTATTTGGTTGCAACAGATGTTGCTGCCCGTGGAATTGACATCGACAATGTAACCCATGTAATTAACTATGACCTGCCATTGGAAAAGGAAAGTTACGTACATCGAACGGGAAGAACGGGCCGTGCCGGTAAAAAAGGAAAAGCCATTACTTTTGTGACGCCGTACGAAGACAAATTCCTTACCGAGATCCAAGGATATATCGGTTTTGAAATCCCTAAGATGACTGCTCCATCTAAAGAGGAAGTCTCCAATAAAAAAACGGAGTTCGAAGCCAAACTGGAAGCCCGTCCAAAAATCAAAAAAGATAAAAGTGAACAATTGAATAAACAAATCATGAAGCTGTATTTTAATGGCGGCAAGAAAAAGAAACTCAGGGCTGTGGATTTTGTCGGAACCATCGCAAGGATTGATGGAGTGAATGCAGAGGACATCGGTATCATTACGATCCAGGATAATGTTTCTTATGTGGAAATATTGAATGAAAAGGGACCGCTTGTCTTGAAAGTGATGAAAAATACGAAAGTGAAAGGCAAACTTTTGAAGGTTTCAGAGGCCTTTAAGAACTAAAGATGTCGAATGAAAGAAGCGGGAAGACCGAAAATCGGTCTTCCCGCTTCTTTTTTGTATGACTTGGGACAGGAACTTTTCGACCCACCGGGGGAAAATTCGACCTACACACAGATAATTCGCCCTCCCCCGAAATGATCCGTCCTCACTGAAATAGTAGTTTTTTTGTTTATGAGGAGGTTAAGATTCTTTCTCCAAATTCTGTTTAACCGTCAAAACAGAGTGGTATATGAGGAAGGATAACGCGATTATTTCGAAACAATAAATACATCTGTTTGTAGAAAAAAGGGGTTTATCTAATTTTAAAACAAAGTTGATTGGAACGTAAGGTGCGGGACTCTTGCGGGAAAAGCGAGTCCAGGGGAGACCCCGCAGGCGCAAAGGCGCCGAGGAGGCTCACGGACCGCCCGCGGAAAGCGAGTGCCTGGAGTCGAAGTCAACGGCCCTGTAGACAATAAACAACGCGATTTAATCTGAATTCTTAGATATGGAGGGATTGAGTGGGATGACGAAAGCAAATGAAAGCGGAAGAGCCGATGGGCAAAGTAAGCAGCGGCAGCTGGATCAATATCGAGTGGACGATAATGGGAAAAAGATGACGACTAACCAAGGTTTGCGTGTTTCTGAGGATGAGCATTCTTTGAAAGCGGGAACCCGTGGTCCAACTTTGATGGAGGATTTTCATTTTCGTGAAAAAATGACTCATTTTGACCATGAGCGTATTCCTGAGCGGATTGTCCATGCGCGTGGATCTGGAGCACATGGATATTTTCAGGTATATGAACCGATGACCGAATATACAAAAGCCAAGTTTCTTCAAGACCCTTCAGTCAAGACACCAGTATTCGTTCGTTACTCCACGGTGGCAGGTTCCCGCGGATCGGCAGACTCGGTCCGTGATGTAAGGGGATTTTCCACAAAGTTTTATACGGAGGAAGGAAATTATGATTTGGTCGGAAATAATATTCCGGTATTTTTTATCCAGGATGCCATTAAGTTCCCGGATTTAATTCATGCGGTTAAACCGGAGCCTCATAACGAAATACCTCAGGCGGCATCTGCCCATGATACGTTTTGGGATTTCGTCGCCAACAATGAAGAAACGGCACATATGGTCATGTGGCACCTATCTGATAGGGCCATACCGAGAAGTTTCCGGATGATGGAAGGGTTTGGTGTCCATACATTCCGTTTTGTAAATGAACAAGGCGTGGCCCATTTTGTTAAATTCCATTGGAAGCCTGTACTGGGAGTAAAATCCCTTGTCTGGGATGAGGCACAGAAAATTGCAGGGAAGAATCCCGATTTTCACCGCCAAGATCTGTGGGAAGCGATAGATACCGGGAATTATCCTGAATTTGAATTTGGCGTCCAAATGATTAAGGAGGAAGATGAATTCAAATTCGACTTTGATATCCTTGATCCTACTAAACTATGGCCGGAAGAACAAATCCCGGTTAAAATAATCGGAAAAATGGTTTTGAACCAAAATACGGATAACTTTTTTGCAGAGACGGAACAGATAGCTTTCCATCCGGGGCATGTTGTACCGGGTATTGACTTTTCAAATGATCCGCTGCTTCAGGGACGTTTATTCTCATACACCGATACCCAGCTATCCAGATTGGGAGGACCGAACTTCCATGAGCTACCGATTAATAGGACGGTTGCCCCCGTTCATAATAATCAGCGCGATGGCATGCACCGGATGTCAATAAATCCAGGGCCGGTCAGCTACCACAAAAATTCCCTTGCAGGCAACTCTCCTGAACCTGCTTCGGAAGGGGAAGGCGGCTATGCACATTACCAGGAGAAGGTCGATGGCAGGAAGGTCCGGCAGCGCAGTGAAAGCTTCAAGGATCATTACAGCCAGGCTAAACTATTTTGGAATAGCATGACGGATGTGGAGAAGGAGCATATTATTCAGGCTTTTCACTTTGAAGTGGGAAAAGTGAAAAGTAAGGATGTTCAGCAGCAAATTGTCGAGATGTTCAGCAATGTGGATGTTGAACTGGCCAAAACGATCGCCATGGGAGTGGGCGTGAATCCTCCAGCCAACAAAATTGAGGTTCAAATGGACTTGGCTTCTCCGGCTTTAAGCCAAGAGCAAATGAAAGTGAACACGGCCGCAACAAGAAAAGTGGCAATCTTGGCTGCAGATGGTTTCAACGGTTCAGAGGTTAATCAAGTCTTGGAATCATTTAAATCGGCAGGTATAACGGCTGAATTCATCAGTCATAATCGTGGAGTGGTTACAAGTTCTGAAGGACAGCAGGTCGAGGTGAATCAGACATTCCTGACAGCCGATTCGGTACTTTTCGATGCTGTATATGTGGCAGGGGGGCAGGGGAGTGTCGATGCTTTAATGGCATCCAAGGAACCCATTTACTTTGTTGATGAAGCCTACAATCATTTCAAAGCGATTGGTGCGGGAAAAGAAGGGGCCATGATCTTATCGAAGGCAGGCATCATTTCCAATGATCCAGCTTCAGGCATTGTAGCTGTTACGGATCAAAATAGCGGTTCTGCCTTTATCGAGGCAATTGCCAAGCACCGTCACTGGAAACGCCCTTAATATCTATTGAAAACCCCCAGACTTGAAGTCTGGGGGTTTTCAATAGATATTTCGTATCAAGCTACTTTGCTTTTTCTTCAAAAAGTGATGCAATGCCAACGATCACTTTAGTGGACAATATCATATTATCAACTGAAATAAACTCATATTTTCCATGAAAGTTCTCCCCGCCCGTAAAGATGTTGGGTGTTGGCAGGCCCATATACGATAATTGAGATCCGTCCGTACCACCGCGTATTGGAGAGATTTTCGGTTTTATATCGAGTTTCTCCATTGCTTCATGGGCGATATCCACTATTTCCTTCACAGGCTCAATTTTTTCCTTCATGTTGAAGTATTGGTCGTGTAATTCGAGCTGGATTCGGTTTTGGCCATATTTTTCTTTTAAATCTTCGATTACTTTTGTTATATATTCCTTGCGTTCATTGAATCTTTGGCGGTCGAAATCCCTGATGATGTAAGAAAGCTTGGTCTCTTCCACATCACCATGAAAGGAAAGCAGGTGATAAAATCCTTCGTAACCCTCCGTATTTTCCGGTGCTTCTGCCGCTGGGAGTTTATTATGGAATTCCATGGCGATTTTTGCCGAATTCACCATTTTTCCTTTAGCCGTTCCAGGATGAATATTCGTCCCTTTGATCAGGATTTTGGCCGATGCTGCATTGAAGCTCTCATATTCAAGTTCCCCAAGCGGGCCACCGTCCACGGTGTAGGCAAATTGGGCATCAAAGGCATCTACATCAAACTTATGGGGTCCCCTGCCGATTTCCTCATCGGGAGTAAAAGCAACACGGATTTTTCCATGTTTGATTTCCGGATGCTTGATCAAATAATCCATGGCAGTCATGATTTCGGCAATTCCAGCCTTATTATCTGCTCCCAACAGGGTTGTCCCATCCGTTGTAATCAAGGTATGCCCTATATAGTTCTTAAGCGAAGGAAAATCATCAGGTGAAAGAATGACATCCAATTTTTCATGTAGAGTAAGATCTTTGCCATCATAGTTGTCAACGATTTGCGGTTTTACATCTTTTCCGGTGAAATCCGTTGCTGTATCGACATGGGCCAAGAAACCGATTGTCGGAACATCCTTATTTGAATTGGCTGGCAAGGTTGCCATGACATAGCCGTTCTGATCCATTGTCACTTCCTCCATCCCAATGGATTGAAGTTCCTTGACCAATGCATTTGCCAATGTCAGCTGTCCGGGTGTAGAGGGGCATGAGGGATTTTCCTCATTCGATTGGGTATCCACTTTCACATAAGAAGTGAATCTTTCAATGATTTCATTTTTCACTTTTCCTTCAACTCCTTTCTCCCTTATCTTACCATGATTAATTGAAATGGAAAAATTATCTTTTTTTCAAATCTTCAAGGGCGGGGTCATCATCAAAGAACGGCATATCTGAAAGCGACATGCCGTTCTTTGATATTCCTTTTTAGAGTGGATTATTCAAGGCCCATACAGATACGCTTTTACCATGAACGGGGAAGGTAGCGAAACCATCTTCTTCAATGGTAATGTGGTCATCTTTATGACAAGTTAAATCAATCCAGATTTCACCAGCACGATGTTCGCCGACGAACATCCTTTTTTCACTGTTGTGATCTCCATTAGAGATAATGACCGCACACCCCGAGCCTTCTAGCTCTTCAACTCCGTGCCGGACCCAGCCTATCGTATTTGGATCATCAAAGTAATCGGTCTGTTCTCCGTAAGCTTTTTCATACCTAGCGAATAATAGGCGATCCAGGATATCCTTTTTCCCAGGCACCGGAGAAGGTCCGCCGATTCCATAATAGTCCCCGTAAAAGACACACGGATAACCGCAAAGTCTAAGCAGGGTAAGTGCATATGCCGATGGCTTGAACCAGTCCTTTACCCAAGACTCCAGTGATTCGTGAGGCTGGGAGTCATGGTTATCGACAAAAGTGACAGCCTCTGCTGGATTGGTTTGGACGAGGGTATCATCAAAGATGGTTGAGAGGTCGAAGTCTGCTCCTGCGTTTGAGGCCTCATGAAATTTATAATGCAGGGAAACATCGAACAAGTTGAGGTCATGATTGGTTTGCTCTAAGTAAGTTTGACAGGCTTTAACATCCGCCTTCCAAAATTCGCCGACCATGAAAAAATGTTCCTTTGTATAAGGAATGAGTTCTTGGAGAAATTCGTTGATGAATTCATAATCGATATGCTTAACGGCGTCCAAACGAAAACCATCACACTTTAACGTATCAACCATCCATTTTCCCCAGCTAATCATTTCCTTACGAACTTCCGGCAGGCTGTAATCGATGTTGGCAAACATTAAATAATCGTAGTTTCCGAATTCATCGATGACATGCTTATTCCAGTGCTTATTTTCGCCTGTGATGCGAAATACACCCATTTTGTCGTTTTCGGCATCATAGTCTGTACCATTGAAATGAGTATGGTTCCACTTAAAGTCAGAGTATTTATTTTTACGTCCCGGAAAATCGAATTTTGTCCAGCCTTCCATCTCGAATGGTTCTGAAATATCTTCCATACGGTTGTCTGGATTGACTTCAATCACTTCAAATTTTTCGGTTCCATCAGCTCCTGCTTTATGGTTCATGACTAAATCGATATAAACGCAAAGTCCGTAGTTATGGCAAGTGGCTATTGCTTGCAGCAATTCATCTTTGGTCCCGTATTTGGTACGAACTGTTCCTTTTTGGTCAAATTCCCCCAAATCGTAACCGTCATATATTCCATATCCATTATCCCCAACGGATTGCCCTTTGGTAACTGGCGGAAGCCAAACGCAATCAATTCCTATATCCTTCAACTTAGAGGCTGCGTATTTCAATCTGTCCCAATGAGAACCATCTGCCTCAAGATGCCACTCAAAAAATTGCATCATCGTATGATTTCTTTTCATCTGTTTCCCCCCCTGACACCGACCCGATTTTAAAAAAAGTGAAACTAATGCAATCGGATAAAGTAATAATGGAAATCTTTACCCACTAAAACCAAATGATAAACAAGTGAACAACCCTCTTGATTGAGGTTCATTTACCTCTCTATTTTACTATTTTATACCAAATAAGGGTATTTTATATTGATTAGCAGTTAAAAATTAATCAAATGTGGAGGAATAACCCGAAAAAGGCTATACGCCAATTCAAAAAGAGGCATCCCGAATTTCGGGATACCTCAATTTTTTGTAAGTCTATTATCCTATTATACCTCTTCGTTTAAAGAAGTGGGCGAAAGCCATTGCACCAATTAATAAGAGTAGGAGCACGGAAGATAGAATGATCGTATCTTTGGAGGAGCTGCTTTTCTTTTAAACCATTCATTGTTCTTCCTCCTTTTCCATGATTTTTGACTGCGTTCAGCTTATAAACAGAGTCTTAATAAAGCCTTAAGAACATTTTTATATTCAATAGATAAATAGAGAATAGGCCCCAGTTTTAACCTTTTCTTAATTTTATTGGAATTTAATAGCAGAAAAATGAGTGAATTTACTCATTGAGAATAATTATCATTATCAGTAAAATTAGTTCCATGATAATGATAATTATTCTCAATTAATTCAATACATGGAGGTTCAATATGGTAACGAATACGCTCACAAAAAATGATCAACTACTGGAACAACAAAATACAAGGGAATCAAATGCCCGATCATATCCTAGAAGATTACCCATGGCGATCGATCATGCGGAGGGAATTTACTTAACAGACATGGATGGAAAACGATATATTGATTTTCTTGCCGGGGCTGGAACATTAGCGCTTGGACACAATCATCCGGCAGTGCTTGAAGCAATGGAAAAAGTTCTTAAGGATAAACGTCCTTTACATACATTGGACTTTACGACGCCGATCAAAGAACAATTCGTCGATGAAATTTTTGAATGCCTGCCAGAGGAATTCAGAAAAAATGCAAAAATTCAATTCTGCGGTCCTACTGGCGGAGATGCCATCGAGGCGGCACTTAAACTGGTTAAGACAGCGACAGGCAACAGAAGCATTTTATCTTTCCAGGGAGCTTACCACGGGGCAACACATGCAACGATGTCAATCAGCGGCAATACAAAACCAAAGGAAAAAATCCAAGGGTTAATGCCAGATGTGCAATTCCTGCCGTATCCCTATCAATATCGCTGTCCCTTCGGAGTAGGCGGAGAAGAAAGCCATAAAATCAGCAGCCAGTATATCGAAAATCTATTGAATGATCCCGAATCAGGATTATTGGCACCTGCAGGGATGATTTTGGAGGCAGTACAAGGCGAGGGAGGTTCCATTCCAGCTCCAATTCCATGGCTTAAGGAAATCAGGAGAATAACGAAAGAGAAGGGCATTCCGCTTATTATCGACGAAGTTCAATCAGGCATCGGCCGTACAGGGAAGATGTTTGCCTTTGAACATGCAGGAATCGTCCCGGACGTTCTTGTCCTATCCAAAGCAATAGGCGGAAGTCTTCCATTATCGGTGGTGATTTATAACAAAGAGCTGGACCTATGGTCACCAGGTGCACATATCGGTACGTTCCGCGGAAATCAAATGGCGATGGCAGCAGGAACAGCGACTTTAAAATTCATGAAAGAGACGAATCTTGTGGAGCATGCCGCTAAAATGGGAGAAATCTTAAAGGATATTCTTAAAGATTTGCAAAAAGATATTAAGCAGATCGGCGATGTCAGGGGCCGGGGATTAATGGTCGGTGTGGAAATGATCAATCATGAAGAACCGCAAAATGCGAATGGAAGCCATCCTGCTGATTCGCAACTTGCCAGTGCCATTCAACAGGAATGCTTTCAAAGAGGGTTGATTCTGGAAGTTGGCGGCAGACATGGAAGTGTAGTGAGATTCCTGCCTCCATTGATCGTAACGGAATCCCAGCTTCGCGAAGCCACTGCAATTTTTGAACAAGCTGTTCGTGCAGCTGTTGCAAGAGGGTGAATGATCAATGATCGAAACGATAAATAAAACGGACTTTGCTTATTCTCAGATGTTCTTGAATAACGAAGAAGGTTTCAATAACTACAGCCAGTCATTAAAAATCATTGAAAAAAAGCTGACAGACTTTTTAAAAGGGAACGATTCACCATACTCTGGGAAAAAACCGTATGAAATCGAAGCAAGATTAAACGAGCTGTCCCTTGCTTCTCCAAAAGGGAAGACACTGGAAGCAGTGGCGGATGAGCTGGCAGAGTTTGTTATTAATGACAGCATCAATGTACACAGCCCTGCTTGTATCGGACATTTGCATTGCCCGACATTAATACCTGCCGTTGCTGCCGAAATGGTTATCGGTACGTTGAATCAATCCATGGATTCATGGGACCAAAGCTCTGCTGCCACCTTCGTTGAAGAGCGTTTAATAGATTGGCTTTGCAGCCAGGTAGGGTTACCGGAACAAGCGGATGGGATTTTCACAAGCGGTGGAACCCAATCTAATTATATGGGCCTGCTATTGGCTAGGGACGCATATTGTAAGAAATTCTGGGGTGTTGACGTTCAGCAGCATGGCTTGCCGGTCGAGGCGAATAAATTGCGGATCTTATGCTCAGAGGCTGCCCACTTTACGGTTCGGAAGTCTGCGGCACAGCTGGGACTTGGAGAACAGGCTGTAATAACGATCAAAACGGATGCAAATCACCGTTTGTCCATAGACGAATTAAATCATCAAATGCTGCTTTTGGAGAAACAGGGTTTAATGCCATTTGCCATCGTTGCAACTTGTGGAACAACGGATTTCGGTTCAATCGATCCATTACATGAATTGTCCGAAGCTGCAAGGAAGAATGGGATATGGCTGCATGTGGACGCCGCATATGGAGGCGCGATGATTTTAAGTAAGGATTACAAAGACTTAATCAACGGTATTGAACGGGCCGACTCGATTACAGTTGATTTTCACAAATTATTCTATCAACCCATCAGCTGTGGTGCTTTTCTTGTCTCTGACAGCAACTCATTCCAATATATCCAGCATCACGCAGATTACTTGAATCCACAGGAAGATGAAGCGGAGGGCATGGTTCACTTAGTCAATAAATCGGTTCAAACGACAAGAAGGTTCGACGCACTGAAGCTCTGGATGTCATTGAAGGTCGTTGGACTGGAAACTTTTGCCGAAATGATCGATTATACTTGTCACCTTGCACGTGAGGTGGCTGTGAAGATCGATAAAGAGGAAGGATTCACAGTATTGAATAAAGCCCCTGAATTGAATGCGGTTGTATTCCGTTATAATCCCGAAGGAGAAAGTGATCAGTTAGTTAATCTATTAAATAAACAGATTCAGCAGGAACTACTGAAAAGCGGACGGGCATTTTTAGCAAAAACGCGTTTTGACGGACAGGTATATTTAAAAATGACATTATTGAATCCAATGACAAGCCTTGAACACATAGAGGGAATTTTAGATGAAATCCGAGTATTAGGTGAAATGTTCAAGATAATGGAGGAATGAAGATGAATGGTAAGCAAATAGCTGAAAGGGCAACAATGCAAAGCTTTCTGAATTGTTATTTCCGGGAAACCGGAAATTACAATTTAGAAGAAACGAAAAACTGGCCAAACTTAGATGGGGCCATCCCGGATTCATTAGTGGTCAGTAAGCTCATGTCCCAAGATATTACAATGCTTGTTCCACTTAAATATTGGTCGGAAACGGGGCGTCATATTTTCAACTTCCCGATTTACTATCAAACGGCATCCAAGCAAGTACTTGAATTAGATTACGTGACAATGGTCTCGATCGTTTCTAAAGAATTATTGAATGAACAGGGCCGGACGGATAGTGAAGATGAATTGATGCTGCGTGTCATCCTTAGCAGCCAAAACATTCAACGGTATGTTGAAGCGAGGACGGAAGACGCTGATGCCCTTCAAAGTCCTGATTTCACCTATATCGAAGCAGAGCAGTCGCTTTTATTCGGGCACCTGTTCCATCCGACACCGAAAAGCAAGCAAGGCATTTCGGCAAAAGATGAATGGATCTATTCACCCGAATTAAAAGGGGAGTTCCAGCTGCACTACTTCCTGGCAGAACCTTCGATCGTCATCCAGGATTCCAGTGAAGTCCGATCGGCAAGTGAAATCATCAAACAGGAATTAGCCGGTGACTTGGAGATTTCCAGTGAATTTCGTGACACGTATTGCCAAAAGGAAAGCCAATACATCATTATCCCGGCACACCCGCTCCAGGCAAAAGTGCTTATCGAAAAAGAGGAGGTCAAGAGGCTGATCGAGCAAGGGTCACTAGTTTATGCAGGACCGCTTGGAAAAAAATTCACGGCCACCTCTTCATTTAGAACGGTATATAGTGCCACATCGAGATATATGTACAAATTTTCCGTTCCGGTTAAAATCACGAATTCCTTACGTGCAAATCTGCAAAAAGAATTAGATCGTGGTGTGGAAATCGCTAAATTAATAGATTCTAAGGTGGGAGACGATCTAAAAGAACGGCACCCCTCCTTCCGTATCATCAAGGATCCTGCTTACTTAACGATCAAAACGACCGAGCAAGAATCGGGATTCGATGTTGATATCCGGGAAAATCCTTTTTATGAAAACGATAAACAAGCAAGCCTGATTGCCGGCTTATGTCAGGATAATGCCTATGGTGCACCATCAAGGCTTGGAGCGATCATCCGCAAATTATCAGCTGAAGAAGACCGCAGTACCGAAGAAGTAAGTGAGGATTGGTTCAAAACCTATCTGTCCATGACATTAAAACCGATGCTTTGGCTATTTGAAGAGTATGGAATCGTTTTGGAAGCCCATCAACAAAATTCCATCATTCAACTTCAAGATGGGTATCCAGCCGCTTTTTATTATCGTGATAATCAAGGGTATTACTACTGTGAGTCCAAAGTGGACAGGCTGCTGAAGATCTTGCCTGAACTAAGTGAAAAAAGCTTCACGATTTGTTCTGATGAAGTCGCTGAAGAAAGACTGCAATACTATTTCTTTTTTAATCACTTATTAGGCTTAATCAATAATTTTGGAACGGAAGGATTAGTATCAGAAAACAATCTGTTACAGCTCGTTCAGGAACAACTGGAAACATGCAGCAGGGATAGCGAAGATGAAGGGTTGAATCGAGTTGTTTCAAAGTTGCTTCATGCCCGGGAATTAACTTGTAAGGCTAATTTACTGACACGATTCCATGATATGGATGAGCTTGTTGGTTCACTTGAGACACAATCCGTTTATACAACGATTGATAATCCGTTCGCGCAGGGGGTTATGGCCGTCCATGAAAAATAGTTATGAAGAAATGCTCAAGGACTGCAATAAACAGCTTTCATTTGTCAAAGTTGAATTTGAGAGGGATTTGGATACACTGCATGAATGGATGCATGAAGATCATGTGATACCCTACTGGAATTTGAATTTCACAAAAGAAAAATTCGCTGTTCATTTAAAAAAGGCATTGGCTGATACACACCAAACACTTTATTTAGGCTGTCTGGACTCCATTCCCATGAGCTATTGGGAATCGTATTGGGTAAAAGGCGATATCATCGAAGATCATTATGAATCCGAAGAGGGAGATCAAGGCATTCATTTACTCATTGGTGATCCGGATTATCTAGGGAAAGGACTGGCTTTGCCGTTTTTACGGGCAATGGTGAAGTTCCAACTACTGACTTCAACCACAAACAAAGTGATGGCTGAACCGGATATCAGGAATGCAAAGATGATTCATTTATTTGAAAAATGCGGGTTTACCCCAATTAAAGAGATAGAACTCCCTGACAAAACAGCATTGCTTATGTCATGCACACGGGGGAATTTCGAGAGGAAGTGGAACTATGGAGAAGCAACAATCTATCTATGACCTGGTAGGGATAGGGATTGGTCCATTTAACCTTGGACTTGCGGCCCTTTTGGAGAAAACCCCGGAGTTGAATGCCGTCTTTTTTGAGAAAAAGGGGGAATTTAATTGGCATGAAGGGATGCTGCTGGAAGGGACAACGCTGCAAGTGCCGTTCTTTGCCGATCTGGTTAGCATGGCAGATGTGACAAGCCCATATAGCTACCTGAATTATTTACAGCAGCATGATCGGCTTTATCATTTCTACTTCCTTGAAAAATTCTTGATTCCGCGAAAGGAATATAACGACTATTGCCGCTGGGCTGCCCATCAACTTGATAGCTGCCGTTTTGGCAAAGCGGTGGAGGCGGTTGAATATATAGGAGATCAAGGTGAACCCTGCTATCAAATCAGTGTAAGGGATGTACAAACACAAAAGATCGAAGTCTATTATAGCCGCCATGTAGTCATGGGAATTGGCAGTTCCCCGACTGTTCCATCGGCCTTTCAGCCCTATATGGGAGAGAGCATCCTGCATTCGGCCGATTATTTACGGAATAAAGAAAACATCTTAAAGAAAAAATCCGTAACGGTTGTCGGATCTGGACAGAGTGCAGCCGAGGTCTTTCTGGATTTGCTTAATGAGCAGGAGGAATATGGCTACCAGCTAAACTGGTATACAAGATCCAAGGGATTTTTCCCTATGGAATATTCAAAACTCGGATTGGAATACTTCACTCCGGATTACCTTGATTTCTTTTATCGGCTGCCGCAGGAAAAGAAGGATGAAATCCTGCCGAAACAGGATTTATTGTATAAAGGGATTAGCGCTACGACCATTGCAGCAATTTTTGACAAGATGTATGAGAAGTCGATTGGAAATGCCGAACTTGCCATTGAACTTCGGGCCATGACGGAAGTTGCGGCAGTTACCCCCGCCGAAAATGGCTGGCAATTGAAATGCCGACAGTGGGTTGAAGATAGCGAATTTGATGTGGACACAGAGGCGATTGTTTTTGGGACGGGATATAAATCAACCCTTCCGGCATTCCTTGAAACGATGGAGGACCATTTAGTCCGCGATGACTTGGGGCGTCTTGCAATAACGAAAGACTATAAGGTAGGAACGGCCATCCCTACACCGAATCACCTATTTATTCAAAATGGCGAGATACATACACATGGTGTGGGTGCTCCGGATCTAGGCCTGGGGGCATTCCGAAACTCGATTATCATCAATCAATTGGCAGGTAAAGAAGTTTATCCATCGAAGCCAAAGGGTGCATTTCAGTCATTCCGTGTAAAAACACCCGTAATGGCTTACTAAGAAAAGGGAAGGAAGAATTATATGCAGTTCATAAATGAAGTGGAACAGGCAGTTTCAGAAAAAAATTGGTCGATAGTAAACCAAAACCTGCTGGCCAAGATGATTTCTGAGTATATGTATGAGGATATGATCCATCCAGCTGTCCTGAACGAAAACGCAGCAGGAAATCTATATGAGTTAAAGATAGATGAGGGGAAATCTTATCGATTTTTAGCGTCGCCCCGTCTTTTTGACAGCTATGAAGTACAGACCGAGTCGATTCAGGTATGTGAAACGGAAGGTTTTACACAGGCTAAAGATGCTATTCAATTCATTTTGGACATCCAGCCATTAATTGGGATGACTGCAGAAACAACAGGACATTTAATCAAAGAATTCCACCATACGCTGCTTGCGGATCTCCAATTGCTATCCAAACCTGAACAAGATGCGGATGATTTAGTCGAACTGGATTATGCATTACTTGAAGGCGAAATGAGCGGTCACCCTTGGATTGCCTATAACAAGGGAAGAATCGGTTTCGGTTATGATGATTATTTGAAGTTCGCCCCAGAAAACCAGAAGGAAGTTCAGTTATCCTGGATTGCCGTCCATAAAACGAGGGGTGAGTTCAATTCAGTCGAAACGTTATCCTATAAGCAATTGATGGAGAATGAACTGGATGGGGAAACCCAAAAATCATTTGCAAAGACATTGACAGAAAAAGGTCTGAACGCAGAAAACTATTACTACCTCCCAGTCCATGAATGGCAGTGGAAGAATGTAATCATCCAGAACTTTACCGATGACTTGGCTAAAGGGCTGATTGTAGCTTTGGGAAATGGTCCTGATAAATATTTGCCGCAACAATCCATCCGGACATTTGTTAATGTATCGAATAAGGATAAACACCACGTCAAGCTGCCGATGAGCATTTTAAATACGCTAGTCTACCGTGGATTGCCAGCTGAACGCACGGTCATTGCCCCAAAAATCACAACGTATATAAAGAACATTTATGAAAATGACTCATTCTTGAAAGAACAATGCAAAGTAGTGCTTCCTGGTGAAGTGGCCAGTTTAAATGTTGATCACCCGTATTATTCCAAGCTAGAGAATGTACCGTATCAATATTTGGAGATGCTGGGGGGGATTTGGAGAGAAAGCATTTACAGTTATATGGAAGAAGGCGAAAAGCCCATTACGCTTGCGTCCCTTTTACATGTCGACAGCAAAGGTAAACCATATGTGGAAAGTCTTATTGAAAAATCGGGATTGACTGCAGAAGCCTGGACAGCTCAATTATTTGACGTCATCCTATCACCATTACTGCATTTCATCTATCAATATGGATTGGTCTTCTCGCCGCATGGTCAAAATACCATTTTAGTTTTGAAGGATTACAAACCTCACCGTTTGGCCATCAAGGATTTTGTAGATGATGTAAACGTAAGTGATCAGCCGCTTCCTGAATTAAGCAGCCTTCCCGATGATTTAAGGAAAGTACTAAGAAGTGAGACTCCGGAGGGGCTGGTTCAATTCATTTTTACGGGACTATTCATCTGTCATTTCCGATACTTGTCAACACTTTTGATGAAGAGGTCCCTTTTGGATGAGAATACTTTCTGGGAAGGCGTCGCTCGAACAATCCTGACACATCAGAAAAAATTCCCTATGTTACAGGATCGTTTCGATACGTTCAATTTCTTTGCGCCGAAATTAACAAAGCTCTGCCTGAATAGAAATCGGATGCTTCAATATGGGTATAGCGATGGTGAAGACCGTCCGCATGCCTCTGAGTTTGGGCATGTGAATAATGCCCTTTATGAAAAGTTACCTGCAAAATCGCTATAAAGTTAAACTGGCTCAGACTTTTGAGCCAGTTTTCTTATGGTTTTACAATTTGACCGTTGATTTCCGCTTCAGGCACTCGCTTTCCGCGGGCGGTCAGCACTCGGCTTGCGCCTGTGGGGTCTCCCCTAGACGCGCTTTCCCCGCAGGAGTCACGTACACCCGCTCCAATCAACTAGTTTTAACAGTTAGGTAGAGCTACAGTCTTTTTAGACTGGATTTTGACGTAATGAGAGTGTTAAACCTATATATGGGAAACTCAAAGAGACGAAATGTACGCATAAAAGAAGAATTGTTTTATACTTTTTTGGGTCAAAATTCCTAAAAATTATCTTTGGAATAAGGCTTGCCGTTCATTTAAATTGGTGATAAGCTATGTGTAAACGGTTACACAAAAGTATAGAGGGTGATATTTTGGCAACTATTCGGGATGTGGCAAAGGAAGCTGGAGTTTCTGTAGCAACGGTTTCCAGAGTTATGAATGGCAGTGGTTATGCACATGAGGACACAAAAAAGGTGGTCATGGCAGCTGTTGAAAAATTGAATTATAAACCGAATGAAGTGGCAAGATCCCTCTACAAACGTAAATCCAAATTGGTTGGTTTGATTTTGCCGGATATTACGAATCCCTTCTTCCCAGAAATGGCAAGAGGTGTCGAGGATTACCTGCAGCAGTTTGGTTATCGGTTGATTTTTGGAAATAGTGATGAAAAGCGAGATAAAGAAATAGAATATATTGACACTTTCCTGCAAAACAATGTAGTGGGCATGATTGCTTCGACTAGTGAAGAAGCCAATGAGAATTTCGATAATCTGGATATTCCAGTTGTCCTTCTCGACCGTACAGCAGAGAAATTACCAGCTGTTTATTCCGATCAAAAAACAGGCGGTAAGCTGGCAGCACGCGTATTGCTGGATAGAGGCAGTACGAATATCGTCCTCATTAGGGGGCCAGTCGAAATAAAGCCTGTATATGAACGGTACATGGCAGCATTGGAAGAATTGAAACAAGCAAAAGTGAACGTGCAAGTCATGGATTCATCCCTGACTCTTCATGGCGGCCAAACATGCGTGAAGCAGCTTTTCGAGCAATATCCGGAAACGGATGGAATCATTGCTTGTAATGATATTGTTGCAGCAGCAGCACTTCAAGAGATTTTAAAACGGGGAATACGGATACCGGAAGACATACAATTGATCGGCTATGATGATATCTCCTTCACAGCGTTATTGCACCCACCGTTATCGACCATTCGGCAGCCAGCCTATGAGATGGGGGCACAAGCGGCGGAAATGCTAATTAAAAGGATCAATCAAGAAAAAATGGAAGTAACACATACAAAGCTCCCTGTTTCTTTTGTGGAGAGACAAACAACAAGAAGGAAGGCGGAGAAGACATGATTAGAATTGCAGTAGTGGGAAGTTCGTCAATGGACTTAGTGGTGACATCAGCCAAACGGCCTATGGCGGGGGAAACGGTTTTAGGGGAGTCCTTTATCACGGTTCCTGGAGGAAAGGGAGCCAA
Source organism: Peribacillus sp. FSL R5-0717 (assembly GCF_038002945.1). Classification (NCBI taxonomy): domain Bacteria; kingdom Bacillati; phylum Bacillota; class Bacilli; order Caryophanales; family Bacillaceae; genus Peribacillus; species Peribacillus sp. FSL R5-0717. The sequence continues at coordinate 2,530,361 of NZ_JBBOOF010000001.1, read as the reverse complement.
TCAGGCTGTTGCAGCGGCACGCCTTGGTGCAGAAGTGTCGATGGTTGGATGTGTAGGAGATGATGTCTATGGAGAGATCATTTTAGATAACCTAAAAAAAAATCATGTAAACACGAAGTATGTGGAACCGGTTACAGGTTCTGCTTCAGGGACAGCACATATTACCCTTTCGGAAGGTGATAACAGCATTATTGTCGTAAAAGGTGCGAATGATTTCATTACTCCTGAATATGTAGAAAAGGCGAAAAAGGTGATAGAGGGATCGGATATCGTGTTGGTTCAGCAGGAAATACCCGAGGAAACTGTGGAGTATCTGGCTGACTTGTGCAACATGCTTCAAAAGAGATTACTATTGAACCCAGCTCCCGCCCGCAAGTTAAGCGAGGCTGTCATTCAACAGGCATCATTCCTTACTCCGAATGAACATGAGTTCGAGATACTATTCGATGGGAGAGATAGAACGGAAGTCTTGACTGAGTATCCAAATAAATTATTCATTACCGAAGGGAAAAATGGCGTCCGTTACTTTGATGGACATGAAGAAAAGGTTGTTCCAAGCTTTGAAGTGGAGGCGGTGGATACAACAGGTGCAGGGGATACATTCAATGCAGCCTTTGCGGTGGCTGTTGCAGAAGGAAAAAGTTTTGACGAAAGTTTGTTGTTCGCGAACCGGGCAGCTTCCATTTCCGTGACGAAATTAGGTGCTCAAGGCGGCATGCCGCAAAGGGTAGAGGTCGAGAGGGGCTTTGAAGCATGAAACGTCAAGGAATCATCAATAGTTCAATAGCAAAGGTCTTGGTTGACCTTGGTCATACCGATTATATTGTCGTAGGTGATGCCGGGCTGCCGGTGCCGCCCGGAGTTTGCAAGATAGATTTAGCATTGACGCCTGGGACGCCATCATTTCAAGATGTCGTCCGGGCGGTTCACGAAGATATGGTTGTTGAAAAAGTTATCGCTGCCACAGAAGTGAAGGTTAAAAACCCGGAACAGCATCAATACATGGAGCAGCAATTCGGAGCAGCGATTGAATATGTTTCCCATGAGGATTTTAAAAGGCTGACAAGTAACGCGAAAGCCATTATCCGGACCGGGGAGACGACGCCATATTCAAATTGCATATTGCAGTCTGGAGTATTCTTTTAAAGAAATGAGATGATGAGCATGCAAATTGAAATGCACAATATTTATAAAGCATTTGGTCAAAACAAGGTATTGGAAGGTGTTCATTTTTCTTTAGAGGCTGGGGAAGTACATGCACTAATGGGGGAAAATGGAGCAGGGAAATCAACCTTGATGAACATTTTGACCGGGCTGCATAAACAAGATCAAGGAACGATCGAGATTAACGGTAAAGAAACCTCCTTCAAGGATTCAAAGGAAGCCGAAGAGGCGGGAATGGCCTTTATCCGTCAGGAATTGAATATTTGGCCCGAAATGACCGTGCTGGAGAATCTATTTATCGGCAGGGAAATGGTGAATCCCTTCGGTGTCCTGAAGACGAAACAAATGAAAGCGCGTGCAAAGGAGATTTTTAAAACACTTAATATTTCCCTTCCTTTTGATAAGGAAGCCGGATTCTGTTCTGTCGGTGAACAGCAAATGATTGAAATTGCCAAGGCGCTCATGACGGATGCCGAAGTCATCATCATGGACGAGCCCACAGCCGCTTTAACTGATAGGGAAATAGAGAAGCTCTTTGAAGTGATGAAGGGGCTTACCAAAAAGGGTGTATCGCTTGTTTATATTTCTCACCGAATGGAAGAAATATTCGCCATTTGTGACAGGATCACCGTAATGCGTGACGGAAAGACAGTCGATACGAAAAGAATTGCAGAAACAAATTTCGATGAAGTCGTTCAGAAAATGGTCGGGCGGGAGCTGGAGGACCGTTTTCCTCATCGTGAAGTGAATGCTGGCGACATAGTCCTTGATGTGAAAGGTTTAACCAGAAAGGGGCTTTTTGAAGATATCCATTTTGCGGTTCGGCAAGGTGAGATTGTCGGTGTAGCCGGATTGATGGGAGCAGGCAGAACGGAAATAATGCGCGCACTTTTTGGTGTCGACCAAATAGACAGCGGTGAAATCACCATTGAAGGCAAGAAAGTTTCCATACGAAAACCAACGGATGCAGTTCGACACGGCCTGGCTTTCATTACGGAAAATCGTAAAGAAGAGGGATTGATCCTGGACTTTTCTGTAAGGGAAAATATCGGCTTGCCGAATCTCAAGAGTTTTGCTCCTAGCGGTATCGTGAAAACGGAGGATGAGATGAACTTTGCCGAAATGATGATTAAGCGTCTTCACGTGAAGACATCTTCTGCTGAAACGGTCATCGGCAATCTATCCGGAGGAAATCAACAGAAGGTGGTAATCGCCAAATGGATCGGCACTTCCCCTAAAGTTTTAATTATGGATGAACCGACCCGGGGCATAGATGTTGGTGCAAAACGTGAAATTTACGAATTGATGAATGAATTGACGGAGCGAGGCATCGCCATCATCATGGTTTCCTCAGAACTTCCGGAAATCATTGGAATGAGCGATAGAATCCTTGTGGTTCACGAAGGTGAGATTGCTGGGGAATTGTTAAAGCAGGAAGCGACACAAGAAAAAATTATGGCATTGGCGACAGGAGGGAACTAGGATGAAACTTGAGGCTACAGGAAAAAGCGGGATTTGGCAAAAATTTGGTCCGTTACTCGCCCTGGTACTTTTATTTATCGTAATAACCGTTTTAAATCCATCATTCATGGAACCGAATAATATTTTGAATTTATTGCGTCAAACCTCCATCAATGCACTTATTGCATTTGGAATGACCTTTATCATATTAACAGGCGGCATCGACTTATCCGTCGGTTCCATTTTAGCTCTATCCAGCGCACTCATGGCTGGTATGATGGTCTCGGGATTAGATCCGATTTTAGCAATATTGGTAGGCATTCTACTAGGTGCAATAATGGGTGTAATCAATGGGATACTCGTTTCAAAGGGTAGGATGGCCCCTTTCATCGTGACACTGGCCACCATGACGATTTTCCGGGGATTAACGCTTGTGTACACGGATGGAAAGCCGATTACTGGAATTGGCGATTCCGTTATGTTCCAGATGCTTGGGAGAGGTTACTTCCTGGGAGTGCCAGTACCGGCCGTTGTGATGATCATCGCTTTCATGATCCTATGGTTCCTGCTTCATAAAACATCCTTTGGCCGTAAAACATATGCCATCGGCGGAAATGAAAGGGCTTCCCGGATTTCGGGGATTAAAGTTGACCGGGTCAAGGTGGCCATATATGGTCTGGCCGGTACGATGGCGGCAATTGCCGGTGCCATTTTAACGTCGCGTCTGAATTCGGCACAGCCGACGGCAGGACAATCCTATGAAATGGATGCCATCGCAGCCGTGGTGCTGGGCGGAACGAGCCTTTCAGGCGGTAAAGGGCGGTTGTTCGGTACGCTGGTGGGTGTCCTGATCATCGGTACCTTGAATAACGGCATGAACTTACTTGGTGTATCCTCCTTCTACCAGCAAGTGGTAAAAGGTGCAGTTATATTAATCGCGGTCTTACTTGACCGTAAAAAATCATAAGAAGAGGTGTAATCAATGAAAAAAATAGTATCGATCATCATGGTTCTTTCTTTAATGGTCTTGGCTGCCTGTTCAATGGATTCTGGTCTAACAGATGATAAAAAAGAAAAGAAAGACTCGATGAAAGACGTGAAAGTCGGGGTCAGCATCTCTACTTTAAACAACCCATTCTTCGTTTCCTTAAAAGATGGCATTGAAAAAAATGCAAAAGAAAAGGGCATGAAAGTCACAGTTGTTGACGCCCAGGATGATACCGCAAAACAAATCAGCGGAATTGAAGATTTAATCCTTCAAAAGGTTGATGTCCTTCTTGTGAATCCAACTGATTCTGCGGCAATATCTTCAGCCGTTAAAGATGCAAATGATGCAGGCATTCCCGTTATCACGATTGATCGCTCTTCAGACGAAGGCGACATTGAAACGTTCATCGCTTCCGATAATGTGGCTGGCGGGGAAATGGCTGCAGAATATCTAGTTAAAGAGCTTGGCGAAAAAGCGAAAGTAGTGGAACTTGAAGGGGTATCCGGAGCATCTGCAACTCGTGAACGCGGGAAAGGTTTCCACAATATTGCGGACAAGCAGTTAGAGGTCCTGACAAGTCAAACGGCGGAATTCGACCGGACAAAAGGGCTTAACGTAATGGAAAATATCCTGCAAGGGAATAAAGACATCCAAGCGGTATTCGCCCATAATGATGAAATGGCACTAGGAGCAATTGAAGCAATCAAGGCGGCAGGCAAAGACATCATCGTCGTTGGCTTTGACGGAAATGATGATGCATTGAAAGCAGTTGAAAGCGGTGAACTAAAAGCTACAATCGCCCAACAACCGGCACTTATCGGTGGAGAAGCGGTTAATGCGGCTGAAAAGATCTTAAAAGGCGACAAAGTGGATGACACAATATCCGTTCCATTGAAATTGGTCACCAAAGAGTGATTGTCTCCTAAACAAAAAGAGTGCCGGAAATCTTCCGGCACTCTTTTTGTAGTGAGAAAGAAATGTTTTGATCTCATTGATGTGATCTTAGTGTGGATACTCAGCTTGAAATGATATCAATAAGAGGAGATAGAAAAGTAGTTCATTTTTTTAGGCGGCCCCGTGTCGGAACCGCCCATTACATCCATTGATTGCTAGAGTACACCTTGAGTCAGCATCGCATCCGCCACTTTAAGGAATCCGGCAATATTGGCCCCGACAACTAAATTGCCAGGCGCACCATATGCTTCGGCAGCCTCTATGCTGTTTTTATAGATATTTTTCATGATCTCATGCAGCTTGGCATCGACTTCTTCGAAAGTCCAAGGCATCCTGGCACTGTTTTGGGCCATTTCGAGTGCAGACACGGCTACGCCGCCTGCATTGGCTGCTTTTGCTGGTCCAAAAAGGATGCCGTTATTAAGGAATACATCAATGGCCTCAAGGGTTGAAGGCATATTAGCGCCCTCACCGACTGCCTTCACATTATTTTTGACCAGTAATTTTGCTGCTTCTTCATCGATTTCATTTTGTGTGGCACAAGGCAGTGCGATGTCGCATGGTACAGACCAGATGCCGTAGCTTCCTTCATGGTATACAGCCTCCGGGTGCGCATCGACATACTCGCTTAAACGTTTTCGTTCCACTTCTTTTAGACGTCTGACTGTATCAAGATTCAGGCCATTTTCATCATATATGTAGCCATTGGAGTCGCTGCATGCAATAACTTTAGCGCCTAGCTGTGTAGCTTTTTCAATGGCATAAATGGATACATTGCCAGACCCTGAGATAACCACAGTGCTGCCATGGAATTGTAACCCTTTGTCTTTTAGCATTTCTTCGACAAAGTAAACCGTTCCATATCCAGTCGCCTCTGTACGGGCCAAGCTTCCGCCGTAACTTATCCCTTTACCGGTTAAAACACCGGCATGGTAGCTGCCTTGCATCTTTTTATACTGACCGAACAAGTAACCGATCTCCCTTGCACCGACTCCGATATCACCAGCCGGTACGTCTGTATCAGGGCCGATATAGCGAGCTAGTTCCGACATGAAGCTTTGGCAAAAACGCATGATTTCCGCGTCCGATTTTCCTTTTGGATCGAAGTCCGACCCGCCTTTACCCCCACCGATCGGCTGGCCAGTAAGCGAATTTTTAAAGATTTGCTCGAAACCAAGAAACTTTATGATGCTGGAATTGACAGTGGGGTGGAAACGGAGACCGCCTTTGAATGGTCCGATTGCACTGTTAAATTGCACCCGGAAACCACGGTTGACTTGAACATTGCCCAGGTCATCAACCCAAGAGACACGGAAGGTGATCATTCTTTCGGGTTCTACCAGCCTCTCCAATATCCCGCTTTTCATATATTCTGGATGTTTTGCAAAAACCGGGACCAATGAAAGGAATATCTCCTTTACGGCTTGATGAAATTCACTTTCGTGAGGATTACGTTCCTTTACCTGCGCGTATACTTGACTTACGAACTCTCTGGCAACCTGCAATTCCTCATGTTCGACTTCCTGTGAAGTGGTCATTGTTTTCTCTCCTTTAGTTAAAGTCATAAAATATTAAATAGGGTAAGTCTATCGGTTTTTAAATGATACTTTCATGATATAATTTAAGAATGAAACGAACAATCTGAATATTAGATAAATAACATGCTGTTTTGATATGAAAGAGGGAGCTTAGATTGGAATTAAGGCAAATTGAATATTTCATTGAAGTGGCAAAGCGTGAACATATGACGGAAGCAGCAGTGGATTTGCATGTTGCCCAGTCTGCTGTCAGTCGCCAAATATACAATTTAGAAGAAGAGCTGGGTGTGCCCTTATTTATCAGGGAAGGCCGAAAGATTAGATTGACGCCTATAGGCCATACATTTTTATCTCATATGGAACAAGCTATGGATATAATCAATCGTGCCAAGCGTGAGATGGCCGAAAGTCTGGACCCGGAAAAAGGGACAATCCGCATTGGCTTTCCCAGCAGTTTGGCTTCTTATGTATTGCCAAGGGTCATTTCCGACTTCAGGGAAAGCTACCCCCAGGCGAAATTCACATTGAAACAAGGTTCCTATCGCTACCTGATAGATTCTGTGATTAAAGGAAACATTAACATGGCCTTGATTGGCCCCCTGCCGGTGAATGAAAAGAAAATCAAAGGGGAAACGCTGTTTATTGAGAACTTAGTTGCCCTTCTGCCAGAAAGCCATCCTTTGGCCCTGAAGAAATCACTAACCTTGAATGAGCTTCAAGGAAATCCGTTCATCTTATCTCCAAAGGGTTATGTTTTAAGGGATCTCGTCATGAAAGCTTGCAAATTGCATGGCTTTGAACCGGAAGTGGCATTTGAAGGGAAAGATACTGATGCCATAAAAGGCCTGGTGGCGGCAGGTCTGGGTATAACCTTGATACCTGAGACTTCCTTGATCGATAGCTTGCCGCGTTTTACGGTTAAACTGCCGCTGGAGAATCCGTCTGTAACCAGGGCTGTAGGGGTCATCGTTCCGACTGATAGGGAACTGATGCCAACGGAGAAATTGTTTTACCAATACTTGAAGGACACTTTTGCCAAATTGGAAGGATTTCAAAAATAGGATGATATCTATTAGAAAGTCATAAATCCAGCTAATGAGAGAATCCTTATCGGATTCTTTTTTTTGCTCGCAAATGTACATAAATATTCCATGTAGGCATCCTTAAAAGGGGGTAACTTATTTTGAAATAATAAATTATTGATTTTTATTGAATAGTAATGTGTTAAACCTTTATTTTTGAAAGCGCTTTTATTTTTTTAGAATAAAAATATCACTTACATTATCAGAAAATTCATGTTATTATACGAACAGACATTAACAGACATTCAGGTAATGGTACGATATACTTAATGGGCTTTTTAAATGAAGACCTTTATTTTTTTTTGATTTTCCCAAATTGAATATTCTGATAATTAGTAAGGAGTGGAGATAAAGTGAGCAGGAAAGAATACATCAGCGATCGAATGTACAAGGCATCAACAGGGATAGCCAACGCTGTTTTGGTTACATTAGGGATCGGATTATTGTTTGAATCCATAGGGGGATATTTAGGTTGGGAGGTCTTTCTGGCAATAGGCGGGGCCGCAAAGGTCTTGCTGGCACCAGCTTTAGGAGCAGGAATCGCCTATCAGCTAGGAGGAAATTCATTAATTATCTTTAGCGCCATGGCTTCAAGTGCTGTTGGAGGTGCTGCCATTCACAAAACGGCTGAGGGTGCCTTCACGATTGTTACGGGCCAGCCGCTAAGTGCTGTCTTGGCAGCGGTGATTGCAACATATATAGGTAAGCGCCTAATCGGCAAAACGAAGTTGGACATCATGGCCATACCGATGGGTGCTGTTCTTGTCGGTGGAGTTTCGGGATATGGCCTGGCTCTTGTCACCACTCCGCTCCTAACATGGATAAGCAGTCAAACTACCGCTGCGGTCGAGGGTTCTCCCTTAATCGGTTCCATGGTCATAGCCTTGGTATGGAGCATTTTATTGATGACACCGGCGTCTTCCGCCGCACTGGCAATCGCCCTGCAATTAGATCCGGTTTCCAGTGCTGCAGCCCTAATCGGATGTACCGTTCAGTTTGTCGGGTTCACTGTCATGTCTTATAAAGATAATGATATGGGCGGGTTCCTGGCACAGATGGTCGTTACGCCAAAAGTTCAATTTCCTAATTTAATCAAAAAACCATTATATGTAGTTCCGCCTTTTGTGGCAGCAATCATCTGTGCGCCTATCGCTACCTTGGCATTCAATTTTCAAGTGCCGTATGAGCTTGGCGGCATGGGGTTAAGTTCAATGATTGCCCCGATTGCCATCATAACAGGTCAGGGGTTATACACATTCTTGATTTATGTGGCAGTGGGGATGGTATTGCCAGCTGTGATCACACTTGCCTTACATCGCGTATTGAAGATGATGGGAAAAGTTAAGCCAGGCGATCTTCATTTGGAAGTTTCATAATCAAAGTTTTCTTGGAAACCAGCCAGGTTAAGGAACCGGGCTGGTTTTTATTTATAAGGGGATTAGGGTAAAATGGGGAGGAAAGCATTTGCAAAGATAGGATGATATAGATGGGAAAAGAAATCGATATAAAAGTGAAAGCTAAGTTCGTGAGTAAAATCAGCAAGGGTTTTCCCTTGATTGTTAAAGAGTCGATAGCCAATCTTAATGACCTTCAAGAAGAGGGGTCCTTGGTGCGCTTGGTGGATGAGAACAACCGCTTTCTGGCAAAGGGATATTATGGTATACAGAATAAGGGCTATGGCTGGATATTGACCCGAAGAGAGAATGAAAAGATCGATCAAGCCTTCTTTAACGGAAAAATCCAGGCAGCATATGAATTCCGAAAGTCCTTTTTTGAAGATGGGGAGACTTCTGCTTTCCGCTTGTTTAATGGGGAAGGTGATGGAATTGGCGGTTTAATCATTGATCATTATGATGGCCATTATGTCATTAGCTGGTATAGCAAAGGAATATATTCCTTTAAGGACTACATCCTTAAGGCATTGCAGGAAACGGTCGAGGTCAAATCGATTTATCAGAAGAAACGCTTTGATACAAAGGGACAGTACGTGGATGAAGACGATTTTGTCATGGGCGAACAGCCGGAATTTCCGCTTCTTGTAAAGGAAAATGGAGTCCATTTTGCTGTTTATCTGAATGATGGCGCAATGGTCGGTGTCTTCCTTGATCAACGCGATGTCAGACGGAAAATCCGCGATGAATACGCAAAAGGGAAAACGGTTTTGAATATGTTCTCCTATACGGGGGCATTCTCCGTGTTTGCCGCTTTAGGCGGTGCTGTTAAAACAACGAGTGTCGACCTGGCGAATCGAAGTTTACCGAAGACGATCGAGCAGTTCAGTGTGAATGGGATAGATCCTGAAGCTCACAATATCGTGGTGATGGATGTTTTCAAGTATTTTAAATATGCGGTGAAGAAAGCCTTGAAATTTGAAATGGTCATCCTTGATCCGCCTAGCTTTGCCAAATCGAAGAAGTTTACTTTCAGTGCCGGAAAAGACTATACGAATCTACTGAAGGATACCATTTCCATTACGGAAGACAACGGGGTCATTATCGCCTCGACTAATTGCAGTACGTTCGACATGAAAAAATTCAAGAACTTCATTGATGTTGCTTTCAGGGAAATGAATGGAAAGTATGAGATCATGGAACAATTCTCATTGCCGGCTGATTTTAAAACAATTCCTGAGTATAGGGAAGGGAATTATTTAAAAGTAGTCTTCATTAAGAAAATTAAAGGATAAGAAAAGGCGTCCACAGTTCAAGCAGAACTGTGAATGCCTTTTTTATAATGTAAATGTTTCATGTGGAACGATTGGACATTAGATTCACTGGATAGGCCGTTCACTTTTCAAACCTCTCGATACATGAAAGGAAGGTTTCCTGCGAATGCTGTTAGCGATGCAAAACTGTGCTGCATAGTAGGTAAGCATGATCAGTGGACCTGAAAAGGCAACATCATCGATAAACTTGTTCCAAGATAAAATGGAGTCTGAAATCATGAAGAGGAGCCCTCCGATGATTGCGGCCGCATTGCCGGTCATAAAAGCTGCCCAGCCCATAAGGGAGATGACCGTTACATAGCAGATCACAGGGATGATGAGGTTATGTTCACCTTTTTCGATTAACGAATGTACAATTTCACGGCTAATCCAAGTGGAGTAAATGCTAATCGGAAGAATCGTCGCAAATCGGAGCCATGAAAAGTTCCATCGTCCAAAGAATGCCGAAATATAGAAAAGGTGGCCGATCAAGAAGGCGGAAAGCCCGATGACGAACCAAATCAACAAACCATCTCCAAGCATGCAAAAGAATAAACCAAGAAGGATTAAGGATTGGTAATGACCCCGTCTTCCTACATTAGTGCGGGCGTAGAGCAAAATCAATAACATGGGGAGTACCTTGAACAGTATTTTTATGATCAAAGGCTCTTCCGGTATAAGAAAAATATAGGATAGTCCCGTGATAAGGATTGCCGCAGGTAAGCATTTCATTAACATTCCATTCCCTCCTTCAATCTTTAATTCTATTCAAGCGGAAGGAACCCTTGTCAATGAAAGAACTATTTGAAGGAAAGTCATGAAAATGAAAAAACTGACCCCTGTTTTAACCAGGAGCCAGTCAGTCATAAGAATCATACGGCTGAGTTTTCTTTAACGAAAGCTTGTTTTAACCAGTTTTTCCCCTCAACAAGCCTTGTGACGAGCATGGCACAAACCGTGTTTCCTGTTGAGTTAAGCAATGTAGCGGGAGCATCGATGATCGTGGATATAACGGCAATGATAGGCAGGACTTCCACAGGGAAGCCGAATACGCTAAGAATCAACATTTCCCCAATCATGCCTCCCCCAGGAATGGCACCCATAACAGCTCCAACCAAAAAGGCAACAGCAAGTATACTTAAAATGCTTGAAATGCTTGTCATATCCTTTCCAAATAAGCTGAATAGGAAAACGATTTTCAATACACCGCCGAAAACCGAACCATCTTTATGAGTATTGGCTCCGAGTGGGATGACAGTCTCCGCTATATCCTTAGGCACGCCCATTTTCTTGACTGATTCCAGATTGACTGGAATGGACGCGGCACTTGAACAAGTTGCGATGGCTGTAATGGATGGCGTCAGGGCATTTTTCCAAAATAGCTTAACTCCATCTTTCCCTCCGGCGATAAAGGCATACAAAGTGAAGAAGCCGAAATAATAAATCAAGGCCAAGACTAGATAAAGAATGAAAGTACGAGCATAGCCTTCTAAAATCTGCGGCCCAAGCTGCCCGATAATCGCCGCAAAATAAGCACCAAGTCCAATTGGCGCATAGTACATGACGATTTTGACGACCTTCATCATGACAGCTGTACCTGCTGTCAAAAATTCAGTAATCGGTCTTGCTTTCTCACCGACCAGTGCAGTGGAAAGCCCGATTAATACTGAGAAAACGATAAGCTGAAGCATATTGCTTCTGGAGAACAGTTCTGGAAAGTCGGAAACGGTTACAGTGCTGACCAGTTGACTGAAGAAGGAAACTTCTTCGATGGTCTCTTCAGGGGAACTGTTTTCCATCAGTTCTTTAATGGCTGTCGTATCTGTGCCCTCCAACGGATTGACGATGGTTGTCCCAATAAATCCAATGACGGCAGCTAAAGCGGCTGTTGTCAGGAAAACGAGAACGATACTTCCCATGATTTTTCCGAGACGCTTCATTCCGCTCATATTGGCAATCGCTGAAGCAATGCTGAAAAATACCAATGGCACGATGATCATGAACATCAGATTTAAGAATAAGTCCCCTAGCGGCTGTATGACCGAGGTTTTCTCCCCGAAAACCACGCCCGCTATCCCACCAATAATGATGGCAGTGAGCAGTATTAAAGAGGATCGATAGTTTTTGATAAAGCTCTTCATTTAAATTCCGTCCTTTCAGGATGAAGATATCAATAAAAATATACTTCATTATCAACTCTAATACCGGGTTTGACAATATTTTTTTATAGGAAGGAATGTTAAAAGAATAAATGTAATAAGTAATAATGGAGAATGGATGGTGAAAATATCAAGAAGGAGGGATAGAATGGCATTTGTTGAGGTGGAAGAAGGCGTTCGGTTATTTTATGAAGAAAAGGGCCAGGGGAGACCGATTATCTTTATCCATGGTGTGTGGATGAGCAGCCGGTTCTTTAAAAGGCAGCTGCCGTACTTTTCAGATAAATATAGAACGATATTGCTTGATTTAAGAAGTCATGGCCAGTCAAATCATGTACATTACGGAAATACGGTCTCCGTTTATGCAAAAGATCTTCATGCGTTCATAGGTGAACTGGGATTAAAGGATGTCATACTTGTAGGCTGGTCGATGGGGGCATTTGTCGTTTGGGATTATCTTAAGCAATTCGGTGAGGGAAATGTTCATTCAACTGTGATCGTGGATGAATTGGCCTCTGATTTTAAGTGGCCCGATTTTCATATCGGTGCATTTGATATGGAAACGTTGATTGCCTTCATGACAGAAATTCAAACGAATCGTACCCCGTTTCTGCAAAAATTCCTTGCTTCCATGTTCAACAATGAATTATCTGCAGAGGATGCAGGCTGGATGCTTGGGGAAGTGACTAAAATGCCGGAATCCATTGCTGGCAGCATTCTATTTGACCAATCAATTGTGGACTATCGTGACTTCTTGCCAGCAATCAAAATACCTACACTTCTCTGTTTTGGAAGGCATGAAAAAGTCATTCCTGTAGCAGCTGGGGAACATTTGCATGAAAACATTCCGAATTCCAAACTAGTAATCTTTGAAGATAGTTGCCATTGTCCGTTCATGGAAGAAAGCGATTTGTTTAATGAAACCGTGAATTGCTTCATTCAAAAGGGAGTATAGTCGTACAGGATAGGAAAAGGGGGATGCAGTGACCGTGTCTGCACTCCTTTTAATTATGGATATAATTGAATTTTCTTCAAACTAAATGGTTTCGGCATGGAATAAGGGGAATACTGGTATTAGGAGATAGTAGTGAAGGTTAATGGAATTGATAAATTAAATAGGTAATATTTTTATATCCTTTTCATAGGAATTGGGCTATTATGAGGTGGATTTAAATTGGTGTGATCATTTATCTGTTATTGAGCGAAACTCATGCAGGAAGTAATGGAGAGGATAAAATGGATGATCGTTTACCATACAATGAAATTATAGATGTATGTTTACTTGCGGGGAAAATCATGCTTCAGAACGGAGCGGAAACATCAAGGGTGGAAGATACGATGGTTAGAATCGCTGCAGCGTTTGGGTGCGGTGAATCACACAGTTTTTCGACCCCTACAGGAATTATTTTTTCGCTGGATGGCATGCACCCAGCTTCAAAATTGATCCGGGTTTCCCAACGATCTACAGATTTACATAAGGTAACGCTGGTTAACAGTATATCCCGAAGCATTTCCAGCAAGGAAATGACACCTGAGGAAGCATATTTACGGTTAAAACAAATCGAAAAGGCCGGGATGGGGTATCCCATGTGGGTGCAGATCTTTGCTGCATTTATAGCGAGCGGCTGCTTTTTAATCATGTTCCAAGGACAGTGGAGTGATTTCATCTGGTCCTGTATAGCTGGAGCAATGGGATTCTCATGCCTGCTTTATTTGCACTGGTTACTGGAAGTCCGTTTTTTTGCTGAATTCATCGCCTCTTTAGTCGTAGGATTAGTAGCTATGTTCTTTGTCCAGATTGGAGTAGGGAGTAATTTGGACACGATAATCATCGGAGCGGTGATGCCGCTTGTGCCAGGGCTGTTAATAACAAATGCAGCCAGGGATTTAATTGCAGGGCATTTGGTTTCGGGTCTATCCAAGGGTGCGGATGCAGGTTTGACTGCTTTAGCCATTGGGGCGGGAATATCGGCCGCGTTTGTTTTCTTATGATTTTAGGGGAGGAAGAATGATGATTGCACAGCTTATTACAAGTTTCATTGCCTCAGCCGCCTTTGGAGTCATCTTCAATGTACCAAAGAATTCATTGTTGCAATGTGGTTTCGTAGGGATGTTGGGGTGGATCTTATACTTTGCTCTGGTTGAAAATGAGATAAACAGCATCATTGCAACATTAGCTTCTGCATTTATCGTTGCGGTCATCAGCCAGTATTTTGCTAAAAGGTATAAAACGCCGATCACGATTTTCAATGTATCGGGAATCATCCCCCTCGTGCCTGGAGGTTTGTCGTATGATGCGATGAAGCACTTTGTCGGAAATGATTTTTATGTCGCCGTTCAGCTGGCAGCCAAGGTTTTCATGCTGGCTGGTGCCATTGCGATGGGACTGATCTTTGCAGAAGTCATGAACCAGTTAGTAACTAAGTACAATAGAAGGAAGGTAAGATTGAGAAGTTAGCGGAATCTTCCTGATGTATATGTTCTGAATAAAGAGAAAGGAGAGCAGGCCGAAGCCTGATCTCCTTTCTCTTTTTAATATTTTAAAATAATAATGAATCTAGTCTATATAGGATCTTTCATCCCAGTGTTGGCAGTAACCAAAATTTCGTCGAATTTTTTGGCATCAGCTTTCTTGCTTGACAGAAGTGTTCCGGCGATGGCTGCGATAAAACCAACCGGGATGGAGATGATGCCTGGGTTGGCAAGTGGGAATAATGGTTCCCCAACGAATATTGCCGCTCCCTCCACCGGAGACCAGACATTGGGACTTAGGAATACAAGCAATAAAGAACTGATCAGTCCAACTAACATGCCCGTTACAGCCCCAGTCGTGTTAAAACGTTTCCAGAAAACCGTGAAGACAATGATGGGCAGATTGGCACTGGCAGCGACGGCAAAGGCGAGTGAAACAAGGAAGGCGACATTCATGTTTTGGGCAAATAAGGCCAGGATGATGGAAAGGATGGATACTCCGATGGATGCCCAACGAGCAGCAACGACTTGTTCTTTGTCGGTGGCTTGACCTTTCCGGATGATGTGGCCATAGAAGTCATGGGCAAAAGCAGATGCTGCCGATAGAACGAGACCTGCCACAACCGCTAAAATGGTAGCGAAAGCAACTGCAGAGACAAAGGCGAACAGGAAGTCTCCCCCAATGGCTTCGGCAAGCAGCGGAGCAGCCATATTGCCGGCCGCATTCGCGGCTATGATCTTGTCATAACCAACAAAGGCTGCTGCTCCAAAGCCGAGGAAAATGGTCATTATATAAAAGATGCCAATGATCCAAGTGGCATATACCACGGACTTTCGGGCTGTGATGGCGTCTTTCACCGTAAAGAAACGGATGAGAATGTGAGGTAGTCCAGCCGTACCGAGTACAAGCGCTAAATTAAGGGATAAAGTATCCAAAGGATCCTTGAATTTATTACCGGGGTTAAGGAAATCCCCGCCCAAAGGGGTGGCTGTTTTCATCTGCCTGAACATCTCGATCACGCTAAAGTCGAATTTCGCCAACACGATGATCGAGATGATGAATGTACCTGCCATCAATAAAACGGCTTTAACGATTTGGACCCAACTGGTGGCCGTCATACCGCCGAATACGACGTATACGGTCATTAAAATACCTACAATGATGACGGAGTAAAGATAATCAATTCCAAGTAAGAGTTTTATAAGGGCACCTGCACCGACTAATTGGGCGATCATATAAAAGGTTGAAATCGAAATGGTGTTAAGGGCAGCAACACCGCGTACTTTCTTTTCATTGAAACGGGCAGCGATCATGTCCGCCAATGTATACTTGCCAAGGTTACGAAGCGGTTCGGCCACGATATAAAGAACGACCAGGTACGCAACCAGAAAACCTATGCTATAGAAAAAACCATCAAATCCAGAGAGTGCGACCATGCCGGCTATTCCCAAAAATGAGGCGGCGGACATATAATCTCCCGCAATGGCCCAGCCATTCTGCCAGCCAGTGAGGCTGCTGTCCGCCGTATAAAAGTCCGCGGTCGTTTTGGTGCGCCGTGAAGCAAAATAGGTAATGACCAATGTTAGTCCGACAATGATAAGAAATAATATAAAAGCAAGAATATTCATTGTAAATTCACCTTTTATCCTTTCGCCTCTTTAACGATTTTTTCTACTAATTGGTCAAATGTCGCAGCTTTTCTGGAATAGAGGATGCATAAAGTCCAGGTCATGATAAATTGGGCGAAGGCAAAAATCCAGGCCCAGCTGATTGCCCCGAAGGCAATTGAGTTAAGAACTTTAGAATAGGAAGTTAGTATGGGTAGGGTGAAATAAAAGACCATGAAAAAGATGGATAGCGGGACGATGAAATTGCGTTTTTTCCTTAAGAGTTCTTGAAAAGATTGTGATTGGACGATCTTGGTGTAGTCCGCGGAAGCGCTTGCCTCGGTTTCCTTAACGATTGAATCGTTTGATGCCAAGTTGGTTCCCCCTTCATCATTATTGATTTGGTTTTCATTACCAATTTCCGATAACAGTATTAGTATATATTTTTCAGAATATATTGTAAATTTAAATGCTGAAATTAAAGTTTTTTTCGTTCGACATCGTTTTTTCTTTTTACGCACAAGCAAAACCATTAAGGAAAAGTTAAGCTTCTTTCACGATACTGGTTTCAACGAAGGAAACCTGAAAGGAGAAAAGTGATGAAAAAGTTGTTGGTGATAGGTACGGTTTTAGTGCTTTCGATTGGGGGATGCTTTTGGTTTTTCATGAAGGACAATGCTGAGCCTGTCATTGCGAAATCGGTGACGGCTACAGTTGAAAAGGGAGATCTTGAAGTGCAAATAAGCGGTTCCGGATCGGTCGCCGCAATAAATAGTGAGGACATTACATCTTCCGTAACGGGTGAAGTGGACGAAGTCCTTGTAGAGAAGAATGAATTGGTTGAGAAAGGTGATGAACTTATTACCTTCACGGATGGAAGTGACCCGATAACGGCCCCATTCGATGGTACCGTTACAACAATGGATGTTGAAGAAGGGGATCGTGTATCAAGCAGTGAAGTGTTGGCACATGTCACGGATTATAAAAAATTGAAAACCACGATCAGTATTTATGAATTGGATGTTCCAAGTGTTAAAAAAGGACAAACGGTTGATATTAAGGCCAGTGCCTTTGAAGATGAAACGTTTAAGGGGGAAGTAACCAGTGTAGCAAAGGAAGGTACATATGAGAATGGAGTTTCTTCATTCGATGTCACTATCAAAATTGACAAACCCGGCGATATAAAAATTGGGATGTCGACTGAGGTGAGCATTTTGACGAATAGTGTAAAAGATGCCTTATATGTTCCGATTGAAGCAGTCCAAATCGACGGGGAAGAGAAATATGTGAATATACAACAATCCGGTACAACTGAAGGAGCTGCCAGTACAAAGAAAGTGGTTGAGACTGGAATCAGCAATGATAGATATATTGAAATAACTTCAGGGCTTGAAGAGGGACAGTTTGTTTCCTTGCCTATCACCATCAATGAAAGCTCCACTGGCAGCGAAGGAATGAGGGGAGGCCAAGGAGGCGAGATAAGAATGCAGAGCGGCAGCGGAATGCCAAGCGGCGGGATGCCAAACGGTGGCGGAATGCCGAGTGGAAAGGGAGTTCAGTAAAATGGCGAAACCCATCATAAAAATTAAGAACATGTCTAAATCATATGAATTAGGCGGTGAAACGGTCAAGGCACTTCAGGATGTCTGTCTTACAATCGATAAAGGCGATTTCATTTCGATCATCGGTCCTTCTGGGTCAGGGAAATCGACGTTCATGAATATGATTGGCTGCCTTGATAAGCCTGACATAGGTGAATATCTTCTTGATGGAAAAGAAGTGGAAAAGATGAAGGATAATGAGCTAGCAGCCATTCGTAATATTAAAATAGGATTTATCTTTCAAAATTTCAACCTGTTGGCAAAACTGACAGCGTTGGAGAATGTCGAACTTCCCCTGGTTTATAGAGGGGCAAGCGTGAAGGAAAGAAGAGAAGTGGCCAATGCATGCCTTGATATGGTAGGCCTTGGTGACCGGAAGAATCATCTGCCGACCCAACTGTCGGGCGGACAGCAGCAAAGAGTTGCGATTGCAAGGGCACTTGCCGGTAACCCTCCCGTTTTATTGGCAGATGAGCCGACGGGGGCGCTTGATAGTAAAACGAGTAAAGAAGTTCTGCAGATGCTGAAAGAATTGAACGGGAAGGGACAAACAATCATTCTTATAACCCATGACCTGGAAGTGGCTAAAGAAGCGACTCGTGTCGTCCGGATACAGGATGGTCAGCTATTTGAAAACGGAGGTGATTGGATTGAACCTGGGCGAATCAATGAAGATGGCTATACGCAGTATCAAAACCAATAAAGTCAGAGCATTTTTAACCATGCTTGGGATCATAATTGGAGTTGCCTCCGTAATCGTTCTGGTTTCGATTGGGCAGGGTTCCTCACAGTCCGTTCAGGATGAAATCAATAGCCTGGGAACGAACCTGATAACGGTAAGTGTCACGGATACCGACTCCGTGGAGCTGACGGATGATACAATTGAACAGTTTAAAGAGCTGAACGGGATATCGGAAGTGGCGCCTGTGGTCACTGGACGCGTTTATGCCAAGAACGGAGAAGCTACGGCGCAGGTTTCAATGACCGGTGCAACTCCATCCTACTTATCAGTCAGGGATCTAAAGCTCAGTCAGGGCCGGTTTTTGACGGATATGGAAACGGAATTACGCTCCAAGGTCGTTGTCCTGGGGTCGGATGCAGCCACCACGCTTTTTGAAAATCAAAAAGCCGTGGACCAGAACGTGCTTATCGGCGGTGTTTCCTATCGCGTGATCGGTGTCCTGAAATCGGTAGGCAGCTCAATGGGATCGAGCGGGGATGATGTCATCATTGCACCTATCACCACTGCCGAAAGGGCTACAGGCAGCACGACAATCGGAACCGTCTATTTAAAAGCGGAGAACGAGAATATCATGGATAGGGCAATGTACCAGGTACAAGGTGCGATGACCACATCATTCCCGGAACAGAGTGATAACTACTCGGTGTCCAATCAAGAAGATCTGATGGATACAATGAGCTCTGTATCGGACACGTTCACACATATGCTTGGCGGTATTGCCAGTATTTCGTTACTGGTAGGCGGAATCGGGATCATGAATATCATGTTGGTTTCCGTCTCGGAGAGGACAAAGGAAATCGGGATTAGAAAAGCAATTGGGGCAAATCGGAAATCGATTCTTCTTCAGTTTTTAATTGAAGCGATGGTCCTGAGCTGCCTCGGGGGACTGTTGGGAGTTGGTATTGGCTTGGGAATCGCAAAATTGATTTCAGCCTTTTCAAGTTTAACGATTAGTTATTCATGGACGGTGACATTGTTTGCCTTTTTATTCTCCATTCTAATCGGGATAATGTTTGGTGTATTTCCCGCCAATAAGGCATCCAAATTAAATCCAATCCAGGCACTGCGTCACGAATGAACATACCATTTTGAAAGGAAGCAGGCATTAAAAGCCCGCTTTCTTTTGCATATGAAAAAGGATAAAATCAACATATATCACAATTGAGGCGGTTGGGAGGTACCCTGCATGAAGGTTTTGGTGGTAGAAGATAATGTTTCATTATTAGAGTCGATCCGACAGATTCTGACGGATGAATATGAAGTCGATACAGCGGATAATGGGGAAGATGGGCTATTCATGGCTCAACAAAGTATTTACGATATCATCATTTTGGATGTAATGCTTCCGGGAATCGATGGATTTGAAATCGTACGGAAAATCAGGGAAGCAAAAATAGATACAAGTGTCTTGTTTTTGACGGCAAAAGATGCACTTGAGGATCGTGTCAGAGGGTTGGAAATGGGTGGCGATGATTATTTAGTCAAGCCGTTTCAGGCACCGGAACTTAAGGCCAGGATTCGTGCCCTGCTTCGAAGGAGTGGCATTATTTCGCTAGAACAGCATGTAAAATACCGCAATATTGAACTGTTGGAAAAAGAAAAGGATATTTTGGTTGATGGAAAGGTCATTAAAATGACCTTGAAACAGTTTGAATTACTGGAATACCTGATTCAAAATAATGGGAAAATATTGACCCGTGAGCAGATTTTCGACCGCATTTGGGGGTTTGATTCAGATACGACGATTGCCATTGTGGAAGTGTTCATCCATCACCTTAGAAAAAAATTGGAACCTTTCAATTATCATAAAGATATTCAAACCGTTCGGGGTATTGGTTATATGCTAAAACAACCATAAGGGGATCATTATGTTCCAAAAAACAAGGCTTCAACTAACAATATTGAATTCTATCGTCTTTATTGTCTTAATAGCCATATTAAGCAGAACGATTTATTTCTATACGGAAGACCAGATCTATAAGGATGTCAATGATTCACTTATAAAGGATTACCGGGATTTCAATAATGGCGGCATGCCAGGCGGACGTCCGCAAGGTGAGTTTCTCTTAGGACCGGGGCCAAGCGTCATCGTTTGGGGACCGGATGATACGATCATTGAGCCAAGACTGAGTGTAGATAATTTTTTTAAGGTCAATGAACAAAAGTTTTTCCCTAAAACTTTTGATGACATTGAAGAAATTTCAGTGAATGGATACACGTATCGGGCCCTTTCCACCCAGGTCGATACGGGGTATGGACAGATGGCCGTACAATTCATCAGGAATGTGGATACAGAAAAGGAAATGCTCGATCGCTTGCTGCTCATATTGTTTGTTGGTGGAGGAATTGGAAGTCTAGTGGCGGTGGGCGCTGGCTATCTTCTGGCAGGACGGGCCTTAATCCCGGTCAAGAAATCCTGGGATCAGCAGCAGCAGTTTGTCTCGGATGCTTCGCATGAAATTCGAACGCCGCTTGCTGTCATTCAATCGCGGGCTGATTTGCTATTTCAATCACCTAACGCGACAATCGAGGAAAAAGCCGTTGATATATCCATCATTTCGAAAGAAGTCCGCCGATTGAATAAGCTTGTTAACGGACTTTTGACCTTGAGCAGAACGGATTCGAATCAAATGGAGGTTAAGAAATCGAACTTTTTCCTTGATGATCTACTTATGGATATCGTGGAACAGTATTCGGATATAGCTTCTTTTCAAGAGAAATCAATCATTAGCCATGCTCCCGAACAGGTAGTGTTTCATGGGGATAAAGAGAGAATTCATCAGCTATTGGTGATCTTGGTGGATAATGCCATGAAATTCACCGAGGAAGGCGGGGAAATTTCCCTATCCTGCATCAAGAATGCTTCATCCATCATTCTTACTGTAGAAGATAATGGAATAGGCATTCCACAGGAAGAACTCCCCTTGATTTTTAACCGTTTTTACCAAGTGGAGCAATCCCGTTCAGCTAACGAAGGCTCTGGCTTAGGTCTATCCATAGCCCAATGGATTGTAAACACACATCAAGGGAACATCAAGGTTACAAGTGAGCAGAATGAACGGACCCGTTTTGAAATCACTTTTCCGAGAAATCAAAGGAAAAATTAGTTACCATCCAATACGAAAAAGACCCTTACTTTCTTCCTTGCTGCTTAAGGAAAAATTAAGGGTCTTTTTAGAAAATCATCTTATAAATACATTTATTTTCGGAGGAGAATCATTGAGGAAGAGACTTGGTAGGTTACACTTTTTGGTTGGAATATTGGTTTCGGTCCTTTTAATGGCCCAAGCAGTCATCGGGATCATGATGTATGTTGATGGCATCGGCAATGAGCCCATGAATCGACAGGCGGTGATGGGGGAGCCTGCCTACCGCAGCAATACAACAGATTCGGATGATACGGAAAAATCGGCTAATAGCAGTACGGCGACTGATGATTCATCGACGGAAACGGCAACTAATGATACGCAGGGCACTCCACAAGGGGGGCCTAATGGTTCCGGGACTCCAGGAGAAATGCCAAGCGGCGGCGTTTTCCAAGGCAGAGATTCTTTTGCTGGGAAATTCATCGACTTTTATCAAGCGGCAGGTGGCTTGGCCGCTTCCATCATCATCTTTGTAATTGGAGTCACTGGATTAGCGACAACGGTGATATCCAGAAAAACAGCTGCCTGAATAGTGATATTTTGAGGCAAGAGAAGGTTCCTTTCGAAGGGGAGCCTTCTTTTTTATTCACGAAACCCATTATTGTCACTAATTGTCATTTTAAAAAAGGGAAATAATAATTGCACTAAAAAAAATATTAGTTTAATATAGACTTCTGGAGAGGTACGTACATGTATTTTGGATGAAAGAGAAAACGTTTGCATAAATTATTTGAGGGTATCCTACTATTAATGCACGAACATTAAATTCACCCTTAGTGGAGGCAGAATATATGAAATTTCTGATTGCAATTTTAGGACTGCTTATTGTTTTTGGACTAGCTATCTTAGTCAGCAGTGACCGGAAGAAAGTTAAAATAAAACCGATCATCCTCATGGTGTTCATTCAGCTTGTTTTAACTTATTTATTATTAAACACGAAGTTTGGCTTAGTGATCATCAATTCAATTGCCGATGGCTTCGGAAAACTTTTGGAATGGGCAAATGAAGGGATCACCTTTGTATTTGGCGGGATCGTAAATGAAGGAGCATCGCCCTTCTTTTTAAATGTCCTTCTTCCTATCGTATTCATCTCCGCATTAATCGGGATTTTACAGCACTTCAAGATCCTTCCGTTCATCATGAAGTGGATTGGATTCGTTCTAAGTAAGGTGAATGGGATGGGTAAATTGGAGTCTTACAATGCGGTTGCATCAGCAATAGTAGGCCAATCCGAGGTTTTCATAACCTTGAAAAAACAACTCGGTGCCATTCCGCCATCTCGCATGTATACGCTTTGTGCATCAGCCATGTCAACTGTATCGATGTCGATTGTCGGTGCTTATATGACGATGATTGAACCAAAGTACGTTGTGACGGCCATTGTTATTAACATGTTTGGTGGATTTATCATCGCATCCATTATCAATCCTTATACCGTAACGGATGCAGAGGATATTCTCCCTGTTGAAGAAGGGGCAGAAAAGCAGTCTTTCTTCGAAATGCTTGGGGAATATATCATGGATGGGTTCAAGGTTGCCATCACTGTAGCGGCGATGTTAATTGGTTTCGTTGCTTTAATAGCCGGGATCAACAGCATATTCGACATGATTTTCGGCATCAGCTTCCAAGACATCATGGGGTATATCTTTGCACCGTTTGCCTTTATCATGGGTATACCGATTTCAGAAACCGTGACTGCTGGCGGAATCATGGCGACGAAACTGGTAACCAATGAATTCGTTGCCATGCTGAGCTTAGGGGAAGCATCAGCTGCCTTGAGCGAAAGGACGATAGGGATCGTTTCGGTTTTCTTGGTTTCATTCGCCAATTTCTCATCAATTGGTATCATTGCCGGTGCAGTCAAAGGACTTCATGAAAAACAGGGAAATGTTGTAGCCCGTTTCGGCTTGAAGCTGTTATATGGTGCGACTCTTGTCAGCATCCTATCAGCGATCATTGTAAGTGTGATACTTTAAATAACGGATTTAACACAAAAAGGCACTTGGGTTTACTCCTAAGTGCCTCTTTTATATTTGTTAAGCAAGGTAGAGTTTTTGAATTTGAAGGTGCTTGGCTTGCTGATATATAATACATAAAATGACAGGAGTGAAAGGGGAGTTTTAGGATGACGATGGATGGAAAAGAAACAGCTATCTTTGCAGGAGGCTGCTTTTGGTGCATGGTTGCTCCCTTTGATGAAATGGACGGTATCATTTCAGTGACATCAGGTTATACAGGCGGTGATTTTGTCGCTCCAAGTTATAAACAAGTGATTACCGGTGCGACTGATCATGTTGAAGCGGTTCAAGTGGTATTCGATCCATCAATCATTTCCTATAAAACGTTATTAGAGATATTCTGGCAGCAAATCGATCCAACAGATGATAATGGACAGTTCTCGGATAGGGGAAAGCAATACAAGGCAGCCATTTTCTATCTTAATGAACGTCAGAAACGGGAGGCAGAACAATCGAGGGAAGATTTAATGATGAGCGGGCGGTTTAAGAAACCTATTGTTACGGGTATTCTACCCTCGGGGGAATTTTACGCCGCTGAGGAATATCATCAAGAATTCTATCGAAAAAACCAATTTCGCTATGCATTGTACCGTAAAGGCTCAGGACGGGATGCTTTCATTAAAGAAAATTGGCCTAAGGATAATGCACACCTTAGAAAGACCTTAACGGAGAGTCAGTTTCATGTCACCCAGGAAAATGGCACGGAGCCGCCTTTCGATAATGCTTATTGGGATCACTTTGAAGAAGGCATTTATGTGGATGTCGTTTCTGGGGAGCCCCTATTCAGTTCGCGGGATAAATATGATAGCGGTTGTGGGTGGCCAAGCTTCACGAAGCCCATCATGTCGGCAAGTGTCAATGAAAAAATGGATCTCAGCCACCGAATGACCCGGACCGAGGTGCGCAGCAGGGATGCCGATTCACACCTTGGACATGTTTTTCCCGATGGTCCAAGTCCTAAAGGCACGAGATATTGCATAAACTCTGCGGCCCTTCGATTCATCCCCAGAAATGAAATGGAGAAAGCGGGATATGGAGATTTATTAATACTATTCAAAATGAAATAACTAGGGAGATAGGGGAACACAAATGGATAAAATAGATAAAAATTTATATCGATATATCCTTGATAACTCGTCTAAGATTACGGAAAACTGGCTGGCTTTAAGGGAAAAGCAGTCTGGGTCGATCTATTCAATAGATTCTAATGAGGAAATCGAAAAGCTGCTTAGGGAACAGAATACATGGACCATCAAGACAGTGACAAGTGCTTTACTTGAAGATGAAACTGCTTTTATGGAAACGATGGAGCAGTGGGCCACACTTGTCGCGAAGAGCAGGGTTGAATCGGACACCCCCATTTACGAAGTGTTGGAAGCGCTTAATAAGGTACGTGAAACATATTGGGCATTCATCACTGATTATATGCTCATGGATACGAAGATAACGAAAGAAATAATCATCCGGTGGAGCCGGCTTATTAATCGTGCCTTCGATCAATTGAACCGTGAGTTCACCGAGCAGTATTACCTTTTGACAAAAGAACGTTTGTCGGCTCAACAGGCGCTGATTAATGAACTGGGCGCACCTGTCATTCCCATTGTTGATGCCATTGCGGTATTGCCGTTAATCGGTGAAATCGATACCTATCGGGCTAAGGAAATTTTGAATGGGACTCCAAGCAAATGCATTAGCAAAAATATCACCCACTTATTCATCGATTTATCGGGAGTCTCCCTTTTGGATACGATGGTTGCCCAACAAATCTTTCAATTGATAAGTACCCTGAACCTGTTAGGCATTCAATCGACCATTTCCGGGATTCGACCTGAAGTGGCCCAGACATCGATTCAGTTAGGCCTTGATTTTAGTCAGGTTTCGACACATAGTACTCTTAAACAAGCCCTTTCCAAACAAGGGATCAAGCTATACGAGAAAAAATGATAAATGAAAAGAACCAGATCCGTTAGGAATCTGGTTCTTTTTCGTGATTCTATAACTTGAATGAACTTTTCAACCCGACGATTTGGTTGAAGACCAAGTGATCGGCCGCAGTGAGTTTTGAATCAACATTATAATAGCCATGCCTGAAGAATTGGAACTTATCCTGAGGCTTAGCATCTTTCATGTTAGGCTCGACAAATCCTTGTAAAATTTCGATAGAATCAGGGTTTACCCGGTCCAGGAATGATTTTTCTTCCTCTTCATCATTTTCCTTATCCAAGATTAAAGGCTGAAAGTTGCGGAATTCTGCTGTAACCGCTTGTGAAGCTTCGACCCAGTGCAATGTACCTTTCACTTTACGGCCAGTGAAGCCCGATCCGCTTTTCGTTTCAATATCGTATGTGCAGCGAAGTTCAATGACGTTACCGGCTTCGTCCTTAATCACTTCTTCACATTTAATGAAATAAGCATGCTTCAAACGGACTTCATTGCCCGGGAAAAGTCGGAAATACTTTTTCGGCGGGTTTTCCATGAAATCGTCCTGTTCGATATATATTTCACGTGAAAACGGGATTTGGCGTGTACCCATTTCCGGTACTTCCGGATTGATCTCAGCATCCAGCCACTCTATCTCGCCTTCTGGATAGTTGGTGATGACCACTTTAAGCGGGTTCAGGATGGCCATAGTCCGTGGAGCCTTCAGCTTTAAGTCTTCCCGCACGAAATGATCAAGCATTTGAGAATCTACGATACCGCTTGTTTTGGCGACACCTATCTCTTGGCAGAATGCACGAATCGCTTCGGGTGTATACCCGCGTCTCCGTAAGCCTGAAACAGTAGGCATCCGCGGATCGTCCCAACCGTCCACGAAGCCCTCATCGACAAGCTGCTTCAGTTTTCGCTTGCTCATTACTGTGTTGGTCAGGTTAAGACGGCCAAATTCATATTGCTTTGGTTTGCTTTCCATTTCACAATTCTCAACGATCCAGTCATAAAGAGGGCGTTGATCTTCGAACTCAAGCGTACAAATGGAGTGTGTGACTCCCTCGATGGCATCTTCAATCGGGTGGGCAAAGGCATACATTGGGTAGATGCACCATTTGTTGCCGGTATTATGGTGTTCAGTATGGGAGATACGGTATATGACGGGATCACGCAAATTAATGTTAGGTGAGCTCATATCGATTTTTGCACGCAATACTTTTGCGCCGTTTTCGAATTCGCCGCTGCGCATCTTTTCAAATAGTTCAAGGTTTTCCTCGACGGTTCTATTGCGGTGGGGGCTGTCTTTTCCCGGCTCTGTCAGCGTTCCGCGATATTCACGGATTTGGTCGGCATTAAGGTCGTCCACATATGCCAGTCCTTTATTGATGAGCAGCACAGCTCTTTTATACATTTCATCAAAATAGTCGGAAGCGAAGAAAAGGTTATCCCAGTCGTAACCGAGCCATTTTACATCTTCCTTGATGGAGTTTACAAACTCAATATCCTCTTTCAATGGATTCGTATCATCGAAACGAAGGTTGGTTTTCCCATTGAAATCATCAGCCACCCCAAAATTCAAAATGATTGATTTGGCATGCCCGATATGTAAATATCCGTTCGGCTCAGGAGGGAAGCGGGTGATGACATGATCATGTTTTCCGGACTCTAGGTCATCTTTTATAATATTTTTAATAAAATTCGAAGAGTTATTTTCCAACTGAATTCGACCTCTTTCATTTATATACTTCTTTTAATTTTACCTGTATATATACCATAAATACAGATATTTTTCCATGTTCGAGCCGGAATCACGGTTTATCTGAAACAATTCATCAAGTATTTAGTTTGTACAATCCGAGCGGAAATATCCCTGAAACTTTGATCATGTAATTTAGGGAACGACCTAACTGGACATTAAAGAAACAAATTAGCCCCTTTTCATCTAAAAAAGCAATACAGGAATTCATGCCTGTATTGCTTATAAACTCGCTAGCAGTCAGATTTTAGAATTAAAATCAAAAGACTGTCGTTTGCAAAAATTCTTTTGTACGTTCTTCTTTTGGATTGGTGAAGAATTCTTTTGGCGGTCCGCTTTCGACAACCCTCCCATTATGCATGAAGACAATCCAATCCCCGACCTCACGTGCAAAGCTCATTTCATGTGTAACGACTACCATTGTCATCCCTTCCAAGGCAAGTTCCTTCATCGTGGCAAGAACTTCACCCACAAGTTCGGGATCCAGAGCCGAGGTAGGCTCATCAAAGAGCAGGATATCAGGTTTCATGGCAAGGGCGCGGGCGATGGCAACACGCTGTTTCTGCCCGCCTGAGAGCTTGCTTGGATAGACATCCGCTTTATCTGATAAACCCACTTTGGCAAGCAATGTCTTTGCTTCTTCAATCGCTTGGGCCTTAGGGACTTTTTTGACGTGTGTCGGTGCTTCGATGACATTTTCCAGTACGGTCATATGCGGGAAGAGGTAGAAATGCTGAAATACCATTCCGACTTTCTCGCGGATTTTATTAATATCATGGGTACCAGGATTGATTTCCGTTCCTTCAATGAGGATTTGGCCGCTGTCTTTCTTCTCTAAATAATTCAAACAGCGGAGCAGGGTGCTTTTTCCGGAACCGCTTGGTCCGATCAGACAGACAACATCGCTGTCGAGTACCTTCATATCGATATCTTTAAGTACATGCAGGTTTCCATACGATTTATTTAAATTCCTAATGCGAATCATTTCTTTTTGTTCCATTTCAATTCCCCCTATCGATCACTGATGGACAGTTTCTTTTCGAATAAATTGACGATAATGGTCAGGAAAGCCACTAGAATCAAGTAGTAGACCGCTACAATCAATAAATAAGTCATTTCATCGAAATTATTCGAGCCCAACGTAGTGGCTACATTAAACAGCTCATTCATGGATATGAAGGCTGCCAGTGATGAATCCTTCAGTCCGATGATGAATTGGTTGCCAAGCGGCGGCAATGCGCGGCGGAAGGCTTGAGGCAAGATGATTCTCCTTAAGGTGAGCGAATTGCTCATGCCAAGGGAGCGGCCGGCCTCCATTTGGCCTTTGTCGATGGATTGAATCGTACCACGTAAAATCTCTGAAATATAAGCTCCATTATGGAAAGCCAGGGCAAGTGACGCCGCCCAGAAGTCCGGCAGTAAGAAGAGATTGCTGATACCGAAATAGAGTATGAATATCTGTACGATTAAAGGCGTTCCCCGTACCAGGAATACATATGTATCTGAAATCCATGCAAGAATTTTTATATTGGATATTTTTAATAGGGCAAATAGCAAACCGATCAAGATACCCACCAATATGGAGACTACCGTCAGTTCCAATGTGAGGAGCATGGCCCGGATGAATACGTCCGAGGAGCTAAATAATGTATCAAAAAAATGTGAAAAACTTGGCAATGTAATGACTCCCTTTCTATCAATCTTTATTCAGGCTTAGTTGTGATGTCTTCACCAAAATACTTTTTGCTGATTTCAGCAAGCGTTCCATCTTCACGGAGATTTTCAAGAGCTTCGTTGATGCGTGCAAGCAGCTGAGGGTTGTCGTCAGGCAGTACGATGGCCTGTTCGCTTCGTTCGATCAATTGCCTTCCTTCGATGTCGAAACCTTCCTTGGTTGCTTCCTTGCCGGTTACGAAGTCGGTGATGACGGCATCATGACGTCCTCCGCTCAATGCCTTCAGGGCGGTGATATCACTGTCATAGGTTTTTACATTGTTTGTATATTTTTCTGCTGTCGTTGCGTACGTGGAGCCTTTAGAAGCCGCAACTTCCTTACCCTTTAAATCTTCAACCGTTTTAATATCACTATCCGGGCGAACGAAAATTTGAGGACCTGAGTAGTAATAAGGGGTCGAGAAGGCAACATGTTTACTTCGTTCTTCATTGATTGTATGGCTGGCAACCGCGGCATCTGCCCGACCGGTTTTAACACCTTCCACGATACCTTTGAACTTTATCCGTTTAGGCACAGGTTCTAGGTCGAGTTCCTTTGCAATTGCATCGCCAACTTCAATATCGAATCCGGTTACGGTCATGTCATCATTGACATAACTGAATGGCTTGAATTCACCTGAGGCAGCAAAAACAAACTGGTCCTCATTGATTAGCTTACTCCCGTCCTCCAGCTGGTCCTTTTCGGCACAGCCGGACAGAAGACCAAGGACAGCCAGAATGGATACAATGAATGTAACGGATGATTTCATGATAATTTCATTTCCCCCTTTGAAAAAAACTAATAGAATGGTCTATACCCTTATGAGGCAATGAATAACCTTATTAACTATGGAAAATAAAACTGAAACCAAAAAGGCTGTCCAGCACATACCGACATTTCATCCAAGAATCCCCCTTCACTATGCATTTCATAAAGGTTCTCGGCCTTTGCCTTCATTTCCTTCCAAATTACATGTAATTTCCTGAAAAAGTGACAAAAATTACTTGATAGGAGAAGAAATTTTGAAACAATTCAGGCTGATGATGTATCTATCGAAAGCGAAAAACTGATGATAACCGTATCTAATGAATGGGATGGGATAAAACTGTGGAGTATTTTAGGCAATGTTGATTTTGTCTGCCAACAAAGTCCCGATTTGATTGACTGACTTTAATTTCAGACATGAATTGAAGTATAATATAGCAAAATAGAAGAAGGGCAGTTGGGAAAATGGTTAGCAACTTTGTGCAAGAGCAGTTACAGGAATATCGCGAAAGAAATCAAGATAGAGGCCGTTTAATTATAAAATGTCCGGACCAGCCGGGAATTGTTTCGACAGTTACGGCTTTTCTTAAAGAATATGATGCAAATATTGTTGAATTGAGTCAGTATTCGATGAATCCTGAGGGCGGTACCTTTTTCACCAGGATCGAGTTCGATTGTCCAGGATTGAATGACAAGGCAGCGGATATGCAACTGGCATTCCAGGAAGTTTCGACAGCATTCTCGATGCAATGGACATTTAATCATGTGAGTGATCTGAAGAGGACGGCAATCTTCGTTTCGAAGGAACCCCATTGCCTTCTGGAATTGCTATGGGAGTGGCAAAGCGGGGATTTATTGGCTGACATTGCACTGGTCATCAGCAATCATGAAGATACGAGGGAAATTGTCGAATCGATGGGCATCCCGTTTTATTACATTCCTGCCAATAAGGATATACGTAAGGAAGTGGAGACTAAACAGCTTGGACTTTTGGAAGAATTCAAAGTGGAACTTATTGTATTGGCCAGGTATATGCAGATATTGACGCCGGACTTCGTAGCGGCCCATCCGAACAGGATCATCAATATCCATCATTCATTTTTACCTGCCTTCATTGGAGCACGGCCTTATGAACGAGCTTATGACAGAGGTGTTAAGCTGATTGGGGCGACTTCCCATTATGTGACGAATGATTTGGATGAAGGTCCAATCATCGAGCAGGATATCGAACGTGTGGACCATCGTGATTCTGCCGGGGATATGAAGAAAATCGGTCGTTCTGCTGAACGCCGGGTGCTGGCACGTGCCGTTAAATGGCATTTGGAGGACCGCGTCATTGTTCATGAAAATAAAACGGTAGTCTTTTAAAATGAAAAACCCCCCTTTGGGTTGCCAAGGGGGGATTCCGTTTGCGCCCATCCTAGAACCATGATTTTAGTGGAATACTGAATTATCCTGCATGTTTTTTAACTGCTTACTAGATTGAAGAAATTTGCGACACTCCTGCCGAATACTGGCTAGCTGAGACCCCGGGAACGCTTGCCGGCGAGGAGTCTTGGCAGACAGTCGGCGGAAAGGGAGCGGATTTCTGAAATCACCTGGAACCTTTTTAAACGAATTGAAAGTAAATTAGTTCTTCTCTAATTTGTCTACAGTCTGAATCCCCCTTTAGGTTAAGGGGGTTTTTTAGGATGGAATTAAGTGAGTGCTAGTACGAGTATTCCACCCTTACTGAGGCAGTTATGTTCAATTCACCAGGCTGAATCGGGGTAGTCGCCATTTTTGAAAGAGTACTTGTTTGAAAAAGCATTGGAGTTGCCGTTTCAGATAGTTCTTCAACCCTATTAGGGACTGGGTTCAATGAGATTCCTAGCGTTCGAGCCATGGAAAGAGCTTTTTCGTATGCATTTTTTAAAGCGAGAGAAAGTGCCTGGTTATAGTATGCATCTGGATTGGATAAAGAGAAGCGGATGCTGGTGATTGAATTGGCACCGCTTCTGACGGCCGTGTCGATTATGCTGCCTATTTTTTCGATGTCGGTCGTTTGGGCTTGTATGATGTGCTGGACTTTGTAGTTCTTGAACAATTCTTTTCCGTCAATATAATCATATTGTGGATCGATTCTGTAATCGCTCGTTTTCAATTGCTCTTCGGGAATGCCTGCGGATTTAAGTGATGCGATGACATTTGCGATTGCTTGGGAATTGGCTTGCTGGGCCTTTTGCGGTTCCTCATCCTCCGTTATGACTCCAAGGGTGATCGTGGCTTGATCCGGAGCAGCAGATAGCGTCTCTGAGCCGGAAACTTTCAATATATGTTCATCGGTGCGGTAATGATCCCTAAAGGGGGCATTGTATTCTTGATTCATTTTGACACCAGCCTTTTTATAGAGATAATCTCACCCCTATTGTACGAATTATGAATGGGAAACATGATGAAAATATCCCCCTTTGTCATTAATTCATCGAACATCACACAAAAAAAAACACTCGGCCTGGACCGAGTGCACATTACTTATGAATGACTTGAACCCTGCCTACCTGGCCATCAGTCAATCTTACTTTAATTCCATGAGGGTGGGTGCTGGAGTTGGTTAAAATATCCTTTACAGTGCCACTTGTCAGTTTTCCGGTGCGTTGATCTGCTTTAAGTACAATGTCCACAGAGGCACCTGGGGTAATATCTTTCCGGTTTTTACCGTTCATGTTCGATTCATTCCTTTTCAGAGTTATTTGCAGCCATTCAACCATGCAGTAACTTCAGTATAAGGAAAACGGCGGGCCCAGTCGACTATTAGATAAAATCACAAATTGGCAGTCAGCGAATTTTCTTCAATGGTTCGACAGCAGGGCCATTTAACACTTCACCAGCGATGGAGTAGCGGGAGCCATGGCATGGGCAATCCCAAGTACGGTCGCCGCTATTCCAGGCAACTTCACACCCCATGTGTGTACATGTGGAATCAACAATATGAAGCTGGCCATCATGGTCACGGTAACACCCAGCTTTGTCTCCATCCACCTTCACGATTGCTCCTTCATCAATTCCTATGTCTTCCGGCGTTTTATGATTGACAGCCAATTTGCCTTTGATGAGATGCTTCGCCACATCAGCATTATCTTGAAGAATATTCTTCACGCCTTTTAAACGGGCAGGATCATACAATTCCGCATACCGGTTATCTTTTTGCAAAATCCGGTCAGTTAAGATCCTGGCGGCAATCGATCCATTCGTCATTCCCCATTTCGCATAGCCGGTAGCTATCAGGACGTTTTGTTGGTTGGCTGTCACTGGACCGACGAAGGGGATATTATCCGGTGTCACGATATCCTGTGCCGACCAGCGGTAGGGAATGTCTTTCACATCGAAATACTGGGCACTGAAGTCCTTCAGTGCTTCATAATGCTCGATCGTCGATATTCCCTGGCCTGTTTTATGGCCATCTCCGCCAACAAGTATAAGTTTTTCCCCATTGTCCAATTCCGTATAGCGAAGGGAGCGGCTAGGGCTGTCTGCACTGTAATACATCCCGCCTGGATACTCCTGTTCAGTCCTGATGCCAAGCACATAGGACCTACTTACATGAACACGGGCAAAGTATAAGCCCTTTTCATCATTGAAAGGGAAGTGGGAGGCCACGATTACCTGATTGCTTTTGATGGAATGTCCCGTATCAGTCAGAACGGTTGGTGGATCGCCATCTTCAATTTTCATTGCCGTTGTCCGTTCATAAATGGTGCCTCCTGCATCGAGAATTGTCGAAATGAGGGCCGTTAAATATTTTAATGGGTGAAACTGTGCTTGATCTTTCATTATCACAGCAGCTTTACATGGAATGGAGAAAGGGATATTCTCCGCATAATCCCCCCGAATGCCAAGTTTTTGATAAGCTCTCAGTTCTTTTTGGATTTTGCTTATATATTCGTCCGTATTTGCGTACACATAGGCATCCTGTGCAGACAAATTACATTCAATGGAATGTTCTTCTACCAAGTCTTTAATCAGCTTCATTCCATCTGTATTGGCTTCATAATAAAGCTTGGCATTCTCTTCGCCATGGTCAGTGATCAACTGGTCGTAAATCAGGCCATGCTGGGCCGTGATTTTTGCTGTAGTGTGTCCTGTCGTTCCGGTAAGGATTTGGCCTGCTTCAATCAGTGTGACTTTTACACCTTGTTTGGCAAGTAGGTAAGCAGATGTGATTCCGGTAATTCCGCCGCCTACTATTAAGACGTCAGTGGTTAGATCTGTATCTAGTTTAGAAAAAGAAGGGAATGTTAACGCACTGCGCCAATAAGGTTCCGGAAATCGGGGAAGGTCTGTATTTTTTTCAGTCATTTGAATACCTCCATACAGTTCATTAGTGAATCGTCCATTTATTACCATACCCAAATCCGCTATTTATACGCTAATTTTTCTAAGAAGAAAGACTAAAAAATACATTATTTGGTTCGTTTACAATTATGTATACATGTAAACAAAAATAGATACTTTGTACACAAATATGTATACATGTTTACAAATGAGTACACATGGCTATATATATGGTGTATACATATTTGTTCCTATTGTAAACAATTTGAAAACAATTCGACAAATATAGCTACAACTTATGAAGGAATGACTATAGTGGAAACTTTTTCAACTTCCAAAATCGTGGAGAGGAGGGCCGTTAAATACTTTAAAGGGGTGAAACTGTGCTTGAATATGGAAGAATTAAAGGAAAGGAGAAAGGGATTTTTTCTGCATAATCCCCGCGAATGGCTAGTTTCGATAGGCTTTTGGTTCTTTTGGGATTTTACATTTATATCTATCAGTATTTGCGTGAATATCCATTGCAGTCAAATTACCAATGCAATGTTTTTTCTACATAAGCCCATTCTTTCTGCATTGGCTACATAATATAGTTGGCTTTCTCTTCACCATGTTTTAGTGAACAAAAAAGTCGTAAACCAGTCATGCTGTGGTGTGTCCCGTTGTTCCGTTAAGGATTTCACCAGCATCTATCAGTGTAACTTTAATACCTTGTTCCCTGTAATTCCGCCGAAGGACTGACACCGATTGAAGAAGCTTTGGCTTATGGAAAACTATTGGAGCTGCATAGTTCTTCCCAAATTCGGGAACACGATTGTCGCAGTGCGTTAAATTCCCCTTCATTTTCTAAATACAGATATAACCACTTACGTCTTCGAGAGGGCATGGCGTTCCGTAATTTGCTTTTGAAGAAAGTGCATCCTGAACCTCCTGGGGCAGCTTAAGCAGCCGAAGCTTATTCGCCACGGTAGATTGACCTATTCCCAGTCTTTGTGACAGAGCTTCTTGCGTTAAGCCATTTGAATACCTCTTTACAGTTCATTAGTGAATCGTCCAAGTATTACCGTATTTAAAATCAGCTATTTATCCGCTGATTTTTGTAAGAAGAAATATTTAAAAAAAATACATTATTCGGTTTGTTTACAAATGAGTATACATGTAAACGAAAATAGATACATTGCAAACAAAAATGTATACATGTTTACAATCAAGTACACATAGCTATTTATATGGTGTGTACATATTTGTTCCTATTGTAAACAATTTGAAAACAATTCGACAAATATAGCTACAACTAATGAAGGATTGACTAACGTGAAAACTTTTCCTATTCTTAAAGGGAATGCTTCACTTAAATTTTTTCCATGAAAAAGGGGATGTTTTTAGATGAGTTCTAGAATCGCAGCAGTAGACGTAGGAAATGATGCTATCAAGGCTATTTTTGGAAAGCTAGAGTCTGAACTATATATACCGAATGTCATTGCAAAAGACATAGAGGACCGTCCGGTCATTGGGATTGAGGAACTTGATGAAAAAAACCCATTGGAAGGGATTCATATCAGGGTCCATTCACCGGCTCTGCAAGACAATAATGCGATTTATCGCGTTGGGAACTTGGCGACAAAAAGTGATAATCCTACCGAATTGGATTTAGGAAGCAGTAAATCGGAAGAAGATCAAACATTAGTCATGCTTTTTGCGGCTCTTGCATTAGACGCTGCCAAGTTGGGGGACAACGATACATTCAAAAAAGTGAATAACGTTGTGGAAGCCAACTATACTCTTGGAACAGGGTTGCCACTTCGGGAGGTTAAAGAAGGGAAAGATGTCGGGTACCGCTCGAAATTACTTGGTTCAGTCCACCAGGTGGAATTTTTAATTACTCCTAAATACCAAGGCATGAAGGTTAATATCAAATTTGATGAAGTGAAAGTCTATCCAGAGGGTTTTGCAGCATACATAAATTTGGTCATGGATAAAGATTTGAATATCATTAATCGTGAATTAATAGATAGAAGAATACTGATTCAGGATATCGGTGGATTATCGACGGATATCGCTGTCATTAAAAATCGTAAAGTTGACGATGACAAAGCGCAAGGATTCAATTTGGGGGTAGCTGAAGCCCTTGAATCGATTCGTGAAGAAATCAGGAAGAAACATGGTGTCGAGTTGGATAGCAGGCGCGACGTCGTTGAAATCATCACGAAGAAAAATGATCGCAATCATATTATGGTTCGCGGAAGCCGGACAAGCGTTCATGATATCGTTGACCGTATTTTGGGAGAACTGGCCAAAAAGCAATATCGCCACCTGCGCAACGTGTGGCAAAAAAACTCACAAACGGAAATCTGCTATTTTGTAGGCGGGGGATCGATTGTCTTGAAAGATTACTTGAAAACCTTGAATCAAAACTTCGATGGCTACAATATAGACTTTTTCGAAGATGAGCGGGAAAGCGTTTGGATGATGGCAAACGCTTATTATAAATTGATTTCGGATTTTAATCGCCGCCGGAATGCAAAGGAACAGAATCAGTCCCAGCAAAAGAAGAAAGAACAAAGAACGGGTTCCATTAAATAGGTGAGAGAATGAAAAAAACAGCTTCTTCTGAAATTAAAAGAGGACAAGCCATCACTTTTCGTATCCCTTCGGATGTCTCAGACTATACGTTAAGACAGCTGCAGAAATTGAAGGAAACGGAAAGAAGGAATTTTTCCAGTAAAATTGCTGAGTATGTTCTCGATGGAGTCGGGCAATCCACCCATCAGGATCGGGAAATGATTGCCCTGCCGATGCCGAACAAGCTAAGCAAATCTCAGCGTGATTGGCTCAAGCATTCCCACTCAGAAGCTATGCTTGGAACGATTATGTACCACCTTTTATCCGATCCTTTACGCGCTACGGCCTTGCTTGCCTCTTTGAATAATAATGTATTGAGTGAGGAATTGTATGTGCAGGCCGAGCCCGAGGAAAAGGAACCCGTGGAGGTCCAGGAGGACCTGCCTAAGAAAGATTTGGATGACTTTGATTGGAATTTGAATGAACCCTCACAACAAGAGGAAGAAACAGAACCTGAAGAGGAAAATCTTGACGATCTCCTGGGTGATTTTCTTGATCAAATGAACCAGTGAATATGTAGGAGGATATCTGACGACAAGTTGGATATCCTCCTTTTTCTTTGCAGGGGCCAAAAAAAGAGGAACCCCAAGGATTCCTCTTAAGATGATCAAGCCAGGAAAATCAGTTGGTAAAGGAATAAAACGGCAAACATGTACACGAACGGATGCACTTCACGGAAATTGCCTCTTGCCATTTTTAAAATGGGGTAGGCGATGAATCCGAGTGCTATCCCGTTGGCGATGCTTGATGTTAAAGGCATGGCGACAATGACCAAAAAGGCTGGAAATGATTCATCAAAGTGTGTCCAGTCAATTTCATTAATGCTTTTAATCATCATGCTTCCGACGATGATCAAGCTAGGTGCCGTGATTGCCGCTACATTTGAGACAGCTCCTATCAGCGGGCTGAAAAAGGCGGTTATTAAGAATAGGATGGCCACCACCAACGCGGTTAAACCTGTCTTGCCGCCCGCTCCTACACCAGCTGATGATTCAACCGAGGCAGCGGTCGGGCTTGTGCCGAACATGGCGCCGACAGTAGTGCCGATCGAATCTGCAAAGAAGGCACTGCCTGATTTTTCAAGCTTGTTCTCCTTTAGCAATCCAGCTTGACGGACAATGCCCAATAAAGCACCGGTCGTATCGAAAAGCATGACAAGCAAAATAGAGAAGACGACGCCATAAAGCCCATAGTTAATCACATCGGCGATAGATGTGATTGGATTGGCGACTATTATCCCTTCAGGTAACGAAGGGGTGGAAACCAGGCCGTTAATTTCCAATTGGCCTGTAAAGAAAGCGATGATGGCAGTCACGATCATTCCGATGAATATCGCTCCCTGCACATTGCGAACGATCAGCACGATCGTTATGACCAAACCAACCAATGTGAGTGCCACACTGGGATCCCTGAAGCTTCCAAGGGTAACCAGGTTGGATTCATGCTGTGTGACGACACCTGACAAACGAAGTCCGATGAAGGTAATGAAGAGCCCGATTCCGGCACTGATTGCATGCTTTAAGTTATTAGGGATGGCCTCGATCAATTTTGAGCGGAAGGAGGTTAGGGATAAAAGGATAAAGATGATACCGGTAACAAAGACTGCAGAGAAGGCAACTGTGTATGAGATATCATGGGTTCCCAATACCGAGTATGCAAAATAAGCATTCAATCCCATTGCCGGGGCTATGACAATAGGGTAATTGGCTAAAAGGGCCATGCATAGTGTACCGACTATTATTGCGAGTATGGTTGCTGTGAATGCTTGGTCGAAGGGAACACCCGCATCAGAAAGGATCATGGGGTTTACAACGATGATATAAGCCAGTGTTAAAAAGGTTGTAAGCCCCGCAAGTACTTCCGTTTTAATATTTGAATTCCGTTCTTTTAATTTAAACATGCGGTCACTCCTTTTTTATATACAAAAAATCCTTGCAAAAATCTACAAGGAGGAGATGCTTACCCTATTTCAAGTAAGTAGCTCTATAGATGGATAATAAATCTTATAAATTATATTAGAAAAATAACTAAAGTACAATAGGATGAAAAATTTTAAGGTACAGGTTTTCTCGAAAATAGATAATGATATACTAACAAATAGCTTAGACTAAGGATAATGACTTGAAATGAAGGAAGCTGTTACCATTTAAGTGGATTTATCAGTAAATTAAATGAAGAAATTCAGAAAGTAGGCCCATACATGACAGAATTCATCGACCTTGGCGTCAGCCCGGCGATTAACAACATATTAAAGCAAATAGGAATATCCGCCCCTACCCCGATTCAGGAGAAATCGATACCCGATATCCTTGCTGGAAGGGATGTCATCGCGAAGGCGCAGACAGGAACGGGGAAGACTTTGGCCTTTTTGCTGCCAACCCTGGAAAAAGTCGATCCCGCCGCATCCCACATACAATCACTGATCGTCACGCCAACAAGGGAACTGGCTTTGCAAATCACTGCTGAATTGAAAAAATTCGCTGATGAAATCGAAGGACTTCAAGTGCTTGCAGTTTATGGTGGACAGGATGTCGAGCAGCAAATGAAAAAGCTGACAAGAAACATCTCCGTGGTGGTCGCCACGCCCGGCAGGTTATTAGATCATTTAAGAAGAGGCACCATCGATCTCTCACAAACTGGAACGCTTGTGCTAGATGAAGCTGATCAAATGCTTCATATTGGGTTTTTACCAGAAGTGGAAGAGATCATGGAACAGCTTCCAGAGGAACGCCAAACGCTGCTCTTTTCAGCGACGATGCCAGAACAGGTTCATCAACTGGCTAAACGCTATATGACTAAACCATTAACTGCCGCTGTGAAGGCTGAGCAAGTAACGGTCGAGAAAATCAGGCAGCTTG
The DNA here is from genome assembly GCF_038002945.1 of Peribacillus sp. FSL R5-0717. Lineage (NCBI taxonomy): Bacteria > Bacillati > Bacillota > Bacilli > Caryophanales > Bacillaceae > Peribacillus > Peribacillus sp. FSL R5-0717. Next base: position 2,490,766 of record NZ_JBBOOF010000001.1, on the reverse strand, counting down.
TCATCGAGACGACCGATCGTGCCAAACAATCTTCATTAATCAACATGATCAAAGAAGAACAGCCATACCTTGCAATCATATTTTGCCGTACAAAACGTCGCGTTTCGGTATTGAATGATGCCCTGAAGGCAGCTGGATTCAATTCTGAAGAACTTCATGGTGACCTTTCACAGGCAAAGCGGGAACGTGTCATGAAAAACTTCAGAGACGCAAAGCTTCAATATTTAGTGGCGACGGATGTTGCTGCACGAGGGCTTGATGTAGAAGGCGTGACCCATGTGTTTAATTACGATGTTCCCGAGGATGCAGAAAGTTACATCCACCGAATCGGGCGGACGGGCCGTGCGGGTGAGAATGGCTTGGCTGTCACCTTCATAGCAACGAAGGATCTTCAGCTATTAAGCGATATTGAAAAAGGGATCTCCATGAAAATCGAAAGAAGGACGATTGAAGGTGTGAAAATGTTCCAACCCGATGAGGTGAGGCAAAAAAGGAAGCGTCATGAAGACCCTTCCGATGAGGGTACTCGCCGCCCGCGTTCGGGAGGGGGAAGGAAACATCGGGAAAGGATCGATACGAGAGGACCGAATCGGGGCAGTCACCGTTCTGTAAATCAAGCGGACAATCGTGAAGTCGAGAGGGAGAAACCACGTGGAGGCCGGATGGAAAACAGCCGCGGGCCTATACGTGAGGATTCACGGGGAGTTCGTTCGGAAAACGGCCGCGGACCAAGGAGAGAGAATCCGCGGGGTGGCCGCTCGGAAGACGGCCGTGGACAAAAGCGTGACAATCCACGAGGAGGTCAAAGATACAGCCGTAGATCAACTAGTACACAAGGCGCGAGCAATCGCAGAGGTGGATCTGGCAGCAGCCCCAATAGAGGGAGAAACCGGTAAAAGGGGGAGACGGAGTGAACAAGCCTTGGTTGGCAGAATATCCAGTTTCTCTGGATCTGGCAGGGAAATTGATCATGCTGCAGTTTCCGGAAATTGAGTTGAAAGAAATCAAGCAACTTGGAGAGGGTTTCGATAACACGGTCATACAAATCAATGGGCAATTTGTATTCCGTTTTCCCCGCCGCCCTATTGCAGTTACGTTGATTCAAGTGGAAAATCAGCTTTTGCCTTCTATTGCAGGAACTTTTCCGCTTGCTATCCCTGAACCAATCTTTTTTGGGAAACCAAGCACTTTGTATCCTTATCCTTTTACCGGTTATAAAATGGTGAAGGGACACTTGCCTGTAGAAGGAACAAAAGAAAATAAGGTCGAATCCGCAAAAAGATTTGCCCGCTTTTTGAAGGTACTTCACAGTTTCCCTGTCGAAAAGGCTATGCGTTTAGGTGTGCAGCCTGATGGGATGATGAGGCTTGATGTACCCTATCGAAAGAAATCACTTATGGAAAATGTCTCGAATCTAATAAAGCTAGGATACTTTGAACAGGCGCATGCAGTTAAGGATTTTGTTGAAGCCTTAGGTGAAGGTGAATTGGATGTTCAGCATCCGATTTCGCTCGTTCACGGAGACATCCATATCCGGAATGTTTTACTTGATGACGAAGGCGTTCTCGCAGGTGTCATTGATTGGGGAGATGTCCATATCGGGAATCCAGCCATTGATTTCTCCTTTTTATACAGTTATTTCCCAAAAGAGGTGCGCAGTGCTTTTTTCGAAATCTATGGTGAAATCGAAAAGGAAACAGAGAGCCTAGCACGGTTCAGAGCCATATATATGCTTGTTACATTACTCGTTTATGGCATAGATCGCCACGATGAAGAGCTGATTGCCATTACGAGTACCGGTTTGAAATTTGCTATAGAAGAATAATTGTCATGCTCTTTTGATGTTTAGGAGGTACATATGAAGGCAAGTTATTATCATACAATCATTTTAATGGCGAACATATTGGATCAAGCTAATATTCCCTACCAATATACAGGTCGATCTGCGCTTTTCGTACAAGGAGTGGATATCGATGAATATAAGAAAATCAGCATGGATGTACAATGGGATGTCTTTAATGAGGCTTTGGATCTTTTTTCCGAATACGCGCCAACAAAGCCTGAAAGAAGTCCTGAGACTGCATTCTTTCTAATGGATGTCGAGGGGATTTCTGTCACTGTTCGCTGCCGGTTTAACACGACCATTAAAACGGACCCTTATCGTTTATCCATAAAGATGGGGGATATGGAGGTTTGGTGCAGGTCGTTATACAGCTATTTATACGAAGAAGAAATGAGAAAGTTCAGTGCCGAGATTCATGCTTACTTATCAGCCGAGCAGAAGGGGTTCACAGCGGAAAATGAACAAGCCTGGAACCAGAATAATTATTTAGCGCTTGTCAATCGTTATGGAAATCCCGTTGAATTGGCATCAAAAATCAAACAAAACCCAAAATGGAGACTTCACCCTTTTTATAAATATATGGGGGAAGTATCCGGCAAAAAAATCACACATTTGATGGGATCGAACGGTGTGAAGGCAGTTGCACTGGCCATATTGGGAGCAGAAGTGAAAGTTGTTGATTTTTCCAAGGAAAACGCAATGTTTGCAAATGAGCTGGCAAGTGGCGCCAATGTCTCCATCGAGTATATCGTTTCGGATGTCCTTTCGCTATCATCCGGGCATGAATCAGGGAATCAGGATTTGGTTTTAATGGAGCTCGGTGTACTTCATTACTTAATAGATCTGCAGCCGTTATTTGAAAAAATTAAAAAGATGCTGAAACCTGGAGGCCGATTCGTACTGCATGAATTTCATCCAATTTCAACAAAGCTCATTACTTCAAATGGTAAAAAACATAAAATAACAGGCAACTATTTCGCCCCGGCAATCGAAAACAATGAGGTCGCTTTTTCGAAGCATATGCCGGATGAGGAAAAAGGGAGCCTTTCAAGAGTTGTACAGCGTAAATGGACAATCGGGGAACTTATAACGTCAATTGGTCAATCAGGGCTCGTTATTAAAGTGCTCGAGGAAGAACCGAATCATAAAATCCATGATATCGGGCTTCCGAAAACATATACCTTGGTGGCGGAACGAGTTTAAGCTGCGTGATGAGGGAATGAAAGCTGACTGAAGGAGCGTTTTCAGTCAGCTTTTTATTTATTCCACAATAAAGGGGATGCCGCTTCTGCAGCATCCCCGAAATAATTAATTTTGGGCCGACCATTCCTCTACATCCCATACTTTGGTTACCCAATCTTCATAGAAATCAGGTTCATGGCATACAAGGACAATCGTTCCTTTATACTCTTTCAATGCACGTTTCAGTTCTTCTTTTGCAACGACATCCAAATGGTTTGTCGGTTCATCGAATAACAGCCAATTGCTTTCGGTAAGCATGAGTTTACAAAGGCGCACTTTTGCTTGTTCCCCACCGCTTAAATGGCTCATCGGACGTGTAATGTGCTCGTTTTTCAAACCGACACGGGCAAGAATCGCACGTACCTGCGGTTGGTCCAGATGAGGAAATGCATTCCATACTTCATCGATCGGCGTCGTATCGCCTGCTTTCACTTCTTGTTCAAAATACGAAGAAAAAAGGAAATCGCCAAGTGATCTTTTACCGCCTAGAGGATCGATTTTACCTAAAATCGTTTTTAATAGAGTGGATTTACCAACTCCGTTACAGCCGACCACGGCAATTTTTTCTCCCCGCTCGATGGTCATGGACAACTTCGGAAGCAGTGGGCGGTCATATCCGATTTCCAGATCTTCACCTTCAAAGACATAACGGCTGCTCGCACGTGACTCTTTAAAGTCAAAGGTAGGTTTCATTGCAGTTTCCGGACGGTCGATGCGTTCCATGCGATTCAATTGCTTTTGACGGCTCTTTGCCCGTCCGGTCGTTGAATAGCGTGCTTTATTCTTTGCAATGAAATCTTCCTGCTTTTTAATGAATTCGCGCTGTTTTTCATAGGCGTTAATATGTTGGTTTTTATTCAATTCAGCCAGCTCAAGGAATTTTTCATAAGTTGCCGTGTAACGGGTCAGTTTAGAAAATTCAAGATGGAAGATGACGTCGACGACGCCGTTCATGAACTCGGTATCATGCGAAATTAATAAGAATGCATTAGGATATTCCTTTAAGTAGCTGCTCAGCCAGCGGATATGCTCCACATCCAAGTAGTTCGTCGGTTCATCTAGGAGCAGTACTTCAGGCTGTTCCAAAAGTAGCTTGGCTAGTAAAACCTTTGTCCGTTGTCCGCCGCTCAGGGCAGAGACATCACGGTCCAAACCGATTGCATCCAACCCTAAACCGCGTGCCGCTTCTTCAATTTTAATATCCAGATTGTAAAAGCCGCCGGCTTCCAGCTTGTCCTGGATTTCACCCATTTGTTCCAAGAGTTCTTCAAGTTCCTCCGGAGTGGCCGTACCCATTTTCTCTGTAACTTCATTCAGTGCTTTTTCCTGCTCGAATAAAGGTAAGTATGCATCCCGTAAGACGTCGCGAATCGATTTACCTTTTGAAAGTATCGTATGTTGATCAAGATAGCCATATTCGACACCAGGTGTCCATTCGACCCGGCCATCATCATGGATGAGTTGCCCTGTAATGATATTCATCATCGTTGATTTCCCGACACCATTTGCCCCGACCAGACCAACATGTTCGCCGGCCATCAGGCGGAATGATACATCCTTGAATAAGGTGCGGTCGCCAAAGCTGTGTGCTAATTTATCTATAGAAAGTAAGCTCATTTTATATTGAACCTCCCAATTAATTTGAAAAAATCCCTACGTTTCATCATACTAAAATCTGCACGGGAATGCTATCTAATCTATTAATTTACATATATGTGGGTACGGGGAATCCTTAAAGTGAACCAACCGATCCAATGCCATGGTGCATTATCGCCCTGTCATAAATTATATGAGATAATAGAGGAACCAGTTTAAAAGCGAAAGGATGTTAATATGAGTAAAACAGTCGTTCTGGCCGAGAAACCCTCGGTCGGCAGAGATATAGCGAAAGTGTTGAATTGCGGGAAAAAGGGGAATGGCTTTTTTGAAGGCGATCAGTATATCGTCACTTGGGCACTGGGTCATTTGGTTACCCATGCAGATCCGGAATCTTATGATGAAAAATATAAAACGTGGCGCCTTGAGGACCTGCCCATGTTGCCGCCTACTTTGAAATTGGTCGTGATCAAGCAATCAGGCAAACAGTTTCAATCGGTTAAAACACAATTGAATCGCAATGATGTTAAGGATGTCATCATTGCAACGGATGCAGGCCGTGAAGGGGAACTTGTTGCACGCTGGATCCTCGAAAAAGCGAATGTGAAGAAGCCGGTCAAGCGGCTTTGGATTTCCTCTGTAACGGATAAAGCGATCAAAGATGGATTTAAAAATCTGAAAGATGGCAAGGAGTATGAAAACCTATTTGCCTCTGCTGTAGCAAGGGCGGAAGCGGACTGGATCGTTGGGATGAACGCGACGCGTGCCCTAACGACCAAGCATAATGCCCAATTATCCTGCGGGAGGGTCCAAACGCCGACACTTGCGATGATTGCAAAAAAAGAAGAGGAAATAAAACAGTTCCAGCCTAAGAAATATTATGGCGTTTCGGCTATTGCAGAACCCAATTTGCGCCTCGTCTGGCAAGATGCCCAATCAAAAGATATCCGCACTTTTGATAAAAACAAGGTAGAAAAGGTTCTTGCAGCCGTTAAGGGGAAAAGTGCAGAAGTGGTTGAAGTGAACAAGGCACATAAGAAAAGTTTTTCCCCTTCTTTATATGATTTAACAGAACTTCAACGGGACGCCAATAAGAAATTCGGCTATTCGGCGAAGGAGACGTTATCGATCATGCAGCGCTTATATGAAAGCCATAAGGTCTTGACTTATCCAAGGACGGATTCACGCTTTTTATCAACGGATTTGGTTGATACGCTAAAAGAAAGATTGCAGGCTGTAAGCATTAAACCATATGCCCAGTATGCATCGAGGATCCTGCGCAGCCCGATTAAAACAAATAAATCGTTCGTGGACGATAGCAAGGTTTCTGATCACCATGCAATCATCCCCACTGAGCAAACGCCGCTGCCGGGAAAACTGAGCGACAAAGAATCGAAAATCTATGATTTGGTCGTTAAAAGGTTCCTTGCTGTATTGATGCCGCCTTTTGAATATGAACAAACGACCATCACCGCAAAAATGGGGCAGGAGATGTTCATGGCAAAAGGGAAGGTCATCCTGAAGTCAGGTTGGAAGGAAGTTTATGATCACCAATTCGATGAGGAAGAAGCTAAAGATGGCCTTGCGGAGCAACTGCTTCCGAACGTTCAAAAAGGTGACAGATTAACCATTTCGACTGTGAAACAAACAGAGGGTGACACGAAACCGCCGGAACCATTCAATGAGGGGTCGCTTCTTTCGGCAATGGAGAATCCCGCTCGTTTCATGGCAGGGGAAAGCAAAGAGCTCATCAAGACTCTTGGTGAAACTGGCGGGATTGGAACTGTTGCAACACGTGCGGATGTCATTGAAAAACTGTTCAATAGCTTCCTGATCGAGAAGAGAGGAAAGGGCCTTCATGTCACCTCGAAAGGAAAACAACTTCTTCAATTGGCACCTGAAGATTTGCGTTCTCCAGCTTTGACAGCTCAATGGGAGCGAAAGTTAACTGCGATAGCAAAAGGAAAGCTGCCAAAACAGGCTTTCATCGGCGATATGCGCTCCTACGCCAAAAATATCGTCCATGAAATCAAAAATAGTGACCAAAAATTCAAGCATGATAACGTGTCAGGAACGAAATGTCCTGATTGCGGCAAGCTGATGCTGGAAGTGAATAGTAAAAAGGGAAAAATGCTTGTCTGTCAAGATCGTGATTGCGGCCACAAAAAAAGTGTTTCACGTGTAACAAATGCCAGATGCCCGCAATGTCATAAAAAGATGGAAATGCGCGGTCAAGGAGAAGCACAGACATTCACCTGTAAGTGCGGTTTTCACGAAAAACTATCTTCTTACAATAAACGAAGAGGTCAAAATAAAAATCAAAAAGTATCCAAAAATGAAGTATCCAATTATATGAAAAAGCAAAATAAAGAAGAGCCGATCAATACTGCATTGGCAGATGCCTTGGCGAAACTGAAATTAGATAAATAAAAGAAAAAGGATGGAGCAATCGCTCCATCCTTTTTCGGTATATTCCTGCTACGACTAAATTTCATTCAGTACGGTGCCATGTAATTCATATTCAAGTGTTTTGTCAGTGTGTGTGTGTTTATCCGAGTCTACTCGTATGAGCGTACTGAATGGTTTTTGATCACCCGGACTGAAAATTGCTTCATCATTCTCTGGATTCCATAGGCTGTAAATACTCATGATCGTATCTTCCTCCTTTGGATGAGAAGACTAGTAATTCCCATGCTTGATTATCATCCAACTCTTCAATTGACTCTAACGCTGATCACCGGGACTAAACACCGCTGCGTCATTCTCTTTGTTCCATTGGCTTCTGATTGTACTAATCATGCACTATCATCTCCTTTGGTGAGAATGTCTTACAGTATTTGTATACCCGGATGGGACAGGTTAAAACATATATTATAAAAAAACATGATTATATCCAGAAATCAGTATTTGTATATATCGACGTGATAAATAAGAATTTTTTTAGTTTCAAACAGTTGTATGGTTGTTCGCCAATATTTCCAACCTTTATGCATAGTTTGCAATCAGATTTTAAATCTATATGGCTTGATGTAATAATTGAGACCTGCGTTTCCCATCAAAAAATCAACAGAAAAAAACCCTGCTACAACACGGAGAAACCGCATTATAACAGGGCTTATAAACTTTAGCGTCCCAGATAGGAATCGAACCTACGACCTACAGCTTAGGAGGCTGTCGCTCTATCCTGCTGAGCTACTGGGACATATATTAAAGTCGACGACTTATTTATTATATTTCTTATAGGCAAACTTTTCAAGCTAATAGCACATACTTATGAAAAAAAATCCTCATAAATGCTTAGCGTGTCGCTAAGCTTTCATTTTTCCTCTTTTTTCATTAAATGGAATACTTTATTGTTCATTGGTTTTCTGGTACTATTATACTATAAAAAATCAGGAGAATGATAGTGAAAAAATATAGAGTGTTAAGAATGGCGGCATTGCTGGGGGTTTTGATTTTACCTGGATGCACACAATGGATTTTAGAGGGGATAGGCACAAAGACGGCTGCACCGGTTGCGGAAGATGACATTGAAGTGGCCGAAGCGGCTGAGAATGGGACCGGGCAGGATACGGAGGGGCAAATCGATACGGGAGACTGGTTAAAGGCCGAGTCCCCGGTCCAGCTTCCGATCTTGATGTATCACAGCATTTCTGAAGGGAATGGCCTTCTGGTTCCAAGGGAGGAATTCCGATCACAGATGGCTTGGCTTCGGGAGAATGGTTACTATACATTATCCCCTGAAGAAGCATTCCTCGTTTTAACCGTGAATCGGATGCCAAGTGAGAAGTGCGTCTGGATTACTTTTGATGATGGCTATACAGATAACTACACGGAGGCATTCCCGATATTAAAAGAAAATGATATGAAAGCAACTGTCTTCATGATTGGGAAGTCCATTGATAAAGGTCATCACCTGACTGAAAATCAAATGTTGGAGATGAGCAGGGATGGGATTTCAATTGAAAGCCATACCATCAGCCATTTGGAGCTGAACCGCATGACGGCAGAGCAGCAAGAAGCCGAAATGGTTCAGTCGAAGGTGCTGTTCGACCATATCCTCGACCAGGACACGACAGTGCTTTCCTATCCGGTTGGCCGGTATAACGAAGAGAGTCTCAGGCTGTCAGAAGAAGCTGGATATAAGATGGCAGTCACTACCGAACCTGGGGGAGCTTCAAGCGACCAAGGGATGCATGCTCTGCATCGAGTTCGGATTTCACCAGGGTTATCGATCAATGGGTTTGCGTCGCTGATTGAAAATGCTTCAAAGCATTGAAGGTGGAAGGGGCATTTCGCACTTGTTCAGAAAAATCATATAATAATCGATTCTTACATGGTGTATAATGAAGGCAGTGAAAATTATATACATATGAACGATTTGGTGTCTTAATGACTTAAAAGGGAAGTTGGTGAAATGCCAACGCGGTCCCGCCACTGTATATGGGAGCTGACGGCTGTGTACCACTGTATGAGATATGGGAAGGTGCCGTTGACGATGACCATGAGCCAGGAGACCTGCCAGAATTCGTACACCTGTAACCTACGCGGATGGGAAGGTGTGTGGCAGACCCTAAGAAAGAGTCCGTATTGATATTGTTGCCATGCAAGCATCTTCCGTTTAACGGGAGATGCTTTTTGTTTTTGGGGTATCTTCCAGTATTGGTTTTCTCTGTTGGATATAAAGAAATTAAATAAAAAGATTGTGGGGAATGAAAATGAAGAAGATTTTTGGTCTGATACTGTTGATGTTACTTACTGCAGGCATGATGGTAGGCTGCGGTGCTGCTGATGAAGGAAAAGAAAAAGAAAAAGAGCAAACGAATCATGCACAACACGAAGCTTTCCCGGTTACGATTAAAGATGCAAGTGGGGAAAAAGTTACGATAGAAAAAGAACCGAAGAAAATCGTTTCGTTGATACCAAGTAATACGGAAGTGGTCTTTGCACTTGGTTTGGGTAAAAAGGTCGTTGGTGTTTCCGACAATGATAATTACCCGGAGGAAACGAAAGAAATTGAAAAAGTAGGCGGAATGGAAATGAACACGGAGCTGATTGTCTCCATGAAGCCTGACCTTGTTCTTGCGCATGCATCAAGTGCCCATAATTCAAATGAGGGTTTACAGCAGCTTAAGGATGCCGGAATAGATGTACTCGTAGTCAACGATGCACAAAGCTTTGACCAAGTCTATGAATCTATTGAAATGATTGGAAAGGCAACGGGAGAACATGATAAGGCAAATGAAATCGTTGCGGATATGAAAACGAAGCTCAAAGATATCCAGGAAAAAGCCAAATCCGTAAAGAAAGAGGATAGGAAGACCGTTTTAGTGGAAGTTTCGCCTTCACCGGAAATATACACACCTGGGAAAAATACTTTCATGAATGAGATGCTTACTATTATTTCAGCGGATAATGCCGCTGCTGATTTGGACGGTTGGGCAAAAATTGATGAAGAGTCGATGATTGCTGCAAATCCTGATGTCATCATTACAACGTATGGTTATTATACGAAAGATGCAGTAAGTGAAGTGACGGCCCGAAAAGGATGGCAAGACGTAAATGCTGTTAAGGATGGCCAAGTCTTTGATGTCCATTCTGACTTGGTGACCCGTTCCGGTCCACGCTTAATAGAGGGAGTAGAGGAACTTGCCAAAGCAGTCTATCCGAACCAATTTGACAACTAAATGGGCGTTTGCTTATTTGATTGCGTTTTTCATTTTGTTATTCGCAATGACGATAGGCATTTCCTTTGGTTCGGTGCCAGTACCGATTCCCGTACTTATGCAAATAATCGGCAAGGAGATTTTCCACTTGCCGATTTCTGCCGATCCGGATGTGATGCTTACGAATATCGTGATGAACATCCGCTTGCCGCGGGTGCTGCTCGCTGGTTTGGTTGGGGCATCACTTGCGATTGCGGGTGCGGCTTTTCAGGGACTGCTCCGGAACCCGCTCGCTGATCCTTACACATTAGGTATTTCATCAGGAGCATCGGTCGGAGCCGTATTGACGATATTTTTGAATATATCACTGCCATTCATCGGTTTATATACCCTTCCGGCATTGAGTATCTTATGTTCAGTGCTCACGATGCTCTGCGTACTGACTTTTGCAAAAAAAATGGATCGATCGATGAAAGTGGAAACGATCATTTTAACGGGAATCATTTTCAGCTCGTTTTTAAGTGCCTTCATTTCATTGATGATTGCGCTGACGGGTGACGAATTAAGACAAATCATCGGCTGGCTGATGGGAAGCGTCTCAATGCGCGGATGGAATTATATCGTAATCATTTTGCCGTTTTTTATCATTGGTTCGTTGACCTTGATCATGAATACAAGTGAATTGAATGCGATGACTTTCGGGGAAGACCGGGCAAAACACTTAGGTGTGAATGTCAAGCGGCGGAAAATGTGGATCTTGATAGCCGGTTCGACATTGACAGGGGCAGCCGTTGCCGTTTCAGGGGCGATTGGCTTTGTAGGATTGGTCATTCCTCATTTTGTTCGAAAGATTTGGGGACCTGACCATAAACATTTGCTTCCGTTGTCATTGCTGATAGGAGGCGGATTCTTGATATTGGCCGATTTTGTAGCACGAACGATCATTGCCCCATCGGAACTGCCGATCGGGGTGATCACCTCACTTATCGGGGCACCTGCATTTGCGCTGATTTTATTAAAGAGACGGAGAGAAGGGTAAAACGGATGCTTGAAGTAAAAGGGTTAACAGGTGGATATCACAACAAAGCTGTTTTGGACTCTGTCTCTTTTGATGTACATAAGGGGGAATTATTCGGGATTCTTGGTCCTAATGGCAGCGGGAAAACGACGCTTTTAAGTATGCTTAGCGGGGTGCTTGATTATAAAGGCGGAAGCGTACGGATAAGCGGCAGGGATTTGAAGGATTATTCGTCAAAGCAACTTGCACAGGTCATTGCCGTGCTCCCTCAACATTCCTCATTAGCTTTCTCCTATACAGTAAAAGAGACGGTCTCGCTTGGGCGATATGCCCATCAATCAGGTTGGTTCCATAGTTGGTCCGCAGAAGATGAATCGATTGTCCAGCGGGTGATGGAACAAACGGGAGTAGCTGATTTTCAGGATCTTCATTTCGATCGATTATCAGGAGGGGAAAGACAGAGGGTCCTGCTGGCACAGGCCCTTGCCCAAGAGCCGGAAATCCTTTTTTTGGATGAACCTACGAACCATTTGGATCTTTCCTACCAAAAAGATCTTCTTGATCTAATGAGGAAAATGGCAAAAGAGCAGAAGTTGACCGTTATTTCAATTTTTCATGATTTGAATTTGGCTGGATTATATTGTGATCGGCTTATGCTGCTTGAGAAAGGGCAGATTCAGGTTGTTGATGTCCCGAATGAAGTGCTTCAACAGGAACGGATTCAGGGTGTATATCATACGACGATCGAAAAACATCCGCATCCCGCCCTTCCGAAACCGCAAATGTTCATCGTTCCGGAAAAGCATGGCCAGGATACTATCCCGTTGGAAATTGATGAATCTTATTTGACAGTCGGATCTGAGATGATTCAATTGAAGTCTCCGATCCCGCTTAGAACGATGTCTTCTGGGGTGACTGGTTCGGGGACGGGCTGGCATAAGTATTTTGTGAATAGGCACGTCCATCATGGTTATGATTGCGAGGATCATCATGTTGAAATGGCCGACTATTTAACAGCTCATGGTTTTGAGCCTCAGGAAACGGTAGGGATGATGACAGCTGTCTTTCTCGATACGGTCGCTTTCAAGCTTTTAAGAGCTGAAGATTTCTCGGTTTTTATCATTGTGACGGCCGGTGTGGGGAATGCCATCGACGCTTCATTAGCTGACCGGCATTCTTGGAGTTCCGCTCCAGGAACGATAAATACATGGATATTCGTAAATGGGCATTTGGCAGAAGAGGCATATATCCACAGTATAGTGACTGCGACCGAGGCAAAAGTAAAAGCGCTTCATGATTTGCTTGTCATGGATAAGGTGACAAATACTTGTGCAACAGGAACATCGACAGACAGCATGTTGATTGCGGCAACTCAAAGAGGGGCAAAGCTTCAATATGCAGGCACCATCACTCCGTTAGGGAAGCTGATCAGCCGCGGTGTATATGATTGTACAGTGGAAGCATTGACGAATAATCGGAAACGGATTGAGGAATTATGATTTATCATCATCTTTTTGCGGTTACGCTGGCGTTCTTCCTTGATTTATTAATTGGAGATCCGCCAAGTTGGCCGCATCCAGTCAAATGGATAGGAACGCTGATTAGCAAGTTGGACCTGGCATTCAATAAAGGGGCATATAAGAAACGGAAAGGGCTCTTCATGTTGATCATCGTCCTATCGGCGGTGTTATTGATTACACTTCTTACCGTCTATTTGGCTTATCTAATCCATCCGCTTGCAGGTATCCTTTGGGAAGCTGTTGTCATTTCCACAACGATAGCTCAGAAGGGCTTGAAGCAAGCTGGGATGGATGTTTGCCTTCCGCTTAATGAACGGGATTTCCCTGAAGCGAGGGTAAAGCTTTCCTATATCGTTGGCCGTGATACGGCTGATCTTGATGAGCCAGAAATCGTCAGGGGCACCGTGGAAACCGTAGCGGAAAATACCAGTGATGGGATTACAGCGCCATTATTTTGGGCAGCTATCGGCGGTGCGCCGCTCGCGATGGTGTACAGGGCGATTAATACCTGCGATTCCATGGTAGGGTACAAGAATGATAAATATGGGCAATTCGGATGGGCTTCAGCCAAGCTCGATGATATCGTCAACTGGATACCCAGCCGCCTCACCGGATTCCTGATGTTGCTGAGCTCGAAATCCGGCTATCATGGATTCGGCGCCAGATGGAAGATATTATTCAATGATGCAAAAAAACATCCAAGCCCGAATAGCGGGTGGTGTGAAGCAGGCGTTGCTGCGATTTTGGGAATACAGCTTGGAGGCCGTAATATGTACAAAGGAATTGTTTCCGACCGTGCGAGGATGGGAGTTCCGCTTGTTCGATTGGAAGCAAAACATATACCACAAACGATTACCATCATGCATCGGTCATCTTTTCTATTTCTGCTGATGCTATGGTTAGGGGGAATTATTCTTGACGTTACCTTCTCATGGCTCTAATCCTCATTATCTTTATGAAGCGCTGAAAATCGAAATGCCTGAATCTGTTCTCGACTTCAGTGCCAACATCAACCCATTGGGTCCGCCTTTACGCATAAAGGAACAGTGGTCTGGGTTTTTTGAAGGAATCCTTCAATATCCAGATCCGCATGCCATTGAACTGACAAAATTAATTGCAAAAAAAGAAGCACTTCCCAAGGAATCCATTTTGATGGGGAACGGTGGTGCTGAAATCATCATGCTGGTAGCGAACGGATTAGCCAATCAAAGGGTGCTGATCATACAGCCGGCATTTGCGGAATATGCTGAAGCTTGTTTGGCAGCAGGATGTAAGGTCGATTTTCACCAGCTTGATGCTCCTGGGTGGCAATTGGACCTGGAACGTTTGATTCCGCGACTACCCGAATATGATGCCATTTTCTTATGTACGCCCAATAATCCGACGGGAGTTTCATTTAAGCGGGATACGGTTAGGGAATTGATCATGGAATGCCAAAAAGCGGATTGCCTGGTTGTCCTGGATGAGGCTTTTTATGATTTCACGGAGGATGCCTTTAGTTATGCTTCTTTAATCAATGCATTTCCACATTTACTCATATTAAGATCAATGACTAAAATCTTTGCGATCCCCGGTTTGAGACTAGGCTATTTGCTTGCGTCACCTGACATCATAAAACGGGTAAGGAATTATAAACCGCATTGGAGCGTCAACCATGTGGCACTTGAAGTAGGGAAAATCTGTCTTGCAGAAGAAGCCTATATGAGAAAAACAAGAGACTATATTGCATGGCAAAAGCAAAAACTATTCCGGTTTTATGAGGAGCAGGGGTTGGATGTCTCCGATAGCACAGTTAATTTTTATTTGGTGAAAGATGAATCTTTATCCCTTTTCCCCTTTTTGCTGAAAAAAGGAATCGTACCGCGCCATACCTATAATTTTCCGGGCTTGGATGGAAGGTGGCTTCGGTTTGCAGTGAAGAGTGAACATGATAACGAAGCACTGATGGAGGGGGTAAGACAGTGGAGAAAGCAAGGCTCTGTTTTATAACCGGGGGTGTCCGTTCTGGAAAAAGCAGCTTCGCGGAAAGAAAAGCCCTGGAGTATGCACTCCAGATGGATGGGAACTTGCATTACCTCGCCTGCGGCCGAGTCAGTGACGTTGAAATGGGTGAACGCATCCTTAGGCACCGGAAAGATAGGGAAAGCAGCCCGATTGCGTGGAAGACCTCCGAATACGCAACGGATATTACAAGAATAGGGGCGGATATTGATCAGGATTCCATAATTCTGCTCGATTGTCTGACAACCCTGCTTGATAACGAACTATTTGGCCCTGGCCTTCCGCTTGAAGAAGAATTCTTAAATAGCGTTTTTTCAAAAATAATAACCGGAATCAATGAGATAAAAAAACAATCCAATTGTTTAATTGTCGTGAGCAATGAATTGGTGCAGGAACCGATTTTCCAGGATGATTTCCTTCATATTTACGGAAAAACACTGGGATTGCTTCATCAAACGATCGTCGGGCTGGCCGATGAAGCCTATCTAGTGGAAGCGGGAATTCCATTGCGGAAGAAAGGGGGCATGCAGGAATGAGCGGAGTGATCGGATTTTTAATTAACCTGCAGTTCTTTACGGTCTTTCCAATAAAGAAGCAGCTTCCGATGGAGAAGAAGTATATTCACCGTGCCATTCAAACCTTTCCATTAGTAGGTCTTTTGCTAGGCTTGATATTGGGCGGCGTTTTGTATGCACTTGTGGAATGGACCCCATTGTCATCGCTTTCGATTGCCTTTTTCCTTTGGTTTTTGACCATGGCATTAACGGGAGGCTTGCATCTCGATGGCTGGATCGATGCAAGTGATGCTTTTTTTTCCTATCAGGATAAAGAGCGGCGATTGGAAATCATGAAGGATTCCAGGACAGGTGCCTTCGGTGTCATCTCCGTCATAGTCCTATTGGCCGCACGGTTTCTATTTATCTATGAAATTGTCGAAAGGGTAAATGAATGGACATACTTCTTGATCATTGCCCTTCCGCTCTTAAGCAAATGTGTGATGGGTTATTTACTCATCCAAATGCCGCTCGCTAAAAAAGAGGGGCTCGGTGCTTTTTTTCAAAGTGCAGGTACGAAAAGCAGTTTGCCCATTTATTGGCTGTACCTCCTTGTAAGTCTGGCGATTGCCTGGACCATCGATTCTAAGCTTGTCACCTTATTTTTCATCATGTGCCTGGCTGCAATGACTTTCCTGGTTTATATAAAACGTAAAGTCGTCAGTTGGTTCGGTGGGATAACGGGGGATGTGCTGGGGGCATCCGTGGAAGGGGTTGAGCTTTGGTTATGGCTGATATTGTGGCTATTACACTACTTCGCCATGGGCTGACAGTAGCGAATGAGCGAAGGGCCTATTTAGGCTGGACGGATTCTCCATTAAGTGCCGAAGGAGAAAAGGAAATATTGGACTTAAGGGGTTCTTACCCACAGTATGAAAAAATTCACAGCAGTGATTTGCCACGCTGTGTGGAAACTGCACGACTTCTGTTTCCAGATGCAGTTCCGCTCAAAAACCCTTTGTTCCGTGAGATGAACTTCGGCAGTTGGGAAGGGCGGACGTATCATGAGTTGAAGACAGATGGAGAGTATCTTAATTGGCTGGAACGTCCCATGGAGGCACTGGTGCCTGGGGGTGAAAGTTATCCGGCATTTTCCGAACGTGTGAATAATGGCTGGAAACAATTGATTGCCTGTAAGGAGAACCGATTTGCCCTAATGACGCATGGAGGGGTAATTCGTGATTTATTGGTCCGCTATGCCCCGAAGGAAAAGTCTTTTTTTGATTGGGGAATTTCCCATGGCAGGGGATATGAGCTCATATGGGAAGACCGGAACAGCTTAAGGAGGGGAGAACGCTGCACTTTGTTACAGGAGGCGCCTATAATGGGAAAACTAAGTGGGTAAAGCAATTGTATGGTTTGGAAAATGATGTCCTTTGGTTATCCGGTTATCGACAAGAACAGCCGGAATTGATTGATTTCCAAGGCAAGGCAGTTGTATTGCAAGGTTTGGATGCATGGATTCAACAAGATGCAGAAAAGATGGATTCAGATTCGATTCGAAGAAGATGGAAGGAAATCATGGCTGATTGGCGAATATGGGAGAATGAAAGGGATGAACATTGCTGCATTGTGATAGGTTCTGATATTTCCAAGGGAATAGTCCCGATTGAAGCAAGAGACCGCAGATGGCGCGATGCCTGCGGATGGGTCTATCAAGATGTAGTATCCATATCAAAGCGCGTTGATATCATCTGGTATGGAATTGACCAGCGAATAAAGTAGAGGAGGTAATTGGGATGAAAATCTATACACGTACAGGGGATAAGGGACAAACAAGCGTAATCGGAGGTCGGCTCGACAAGGATGACATTCGTGTTGAATCTTATGGAACGGTGGATGAAGTGAATAGCTATATCGGTCTTGCGGTGACAGAATTGGATCCTGCGATATTTTCGGATGTACTGGCCGATCTAGAAAAAATCCAGCATGAGTTGTTTGACTGCGGAGGAGATTTGGCAACCGTTTCCGATAAGGCCCCGCAAAAGCTGACGGATGAGACCATTACCTATTTGGAAGAACGGATAGATGCCTTCATACTTGAAGCGCCGGAATTGGAAAAGTTTATCCTGCCTGGCGGCTCAAAAGCGGCTGCAACGATTCACATTGCCCGAACCGTGACAAGAAGGGCAGAACGGCTGGTCGTTTCATTGATCAAGTCGGGTGCGGCCGTTTCACCATTATCACTTCAATATTTAAATCGTTTGTCGGATTACTTCTTTGCTGTTGCACGTGTGATCAATTTCCGTCTTGGTGTAAAAGATGTGGAATATATCCGCAGCGCAAATGTGTTCCGAGGAGGGAAAAGAAAGGAAAAAGAGTAAACATGGATGTAAGAAAAATTAGTGCAATTGCTATATTCATCGCCTTATCGGCGGTAGGGGCAATGATTAAAATCCCTTCACCGATCGGAAGCATCGCTTTGGATAGTTTTCCGGCCCTTTTGGCGGCTGTCATACTTGGACCGGTATCGGGGGCTATAGTTGCTGGGCTTGGTCATATCATTTCAGCGTTCATCGGCGGCATGACACTTGGGCCATTCCACTTTTTGATCATGGTCGAAATGGCTGTCCTGACATGGATGTTTAGCATTTTATATATAAACGGGAAAATAGTAGGCGCATTTTTCCTTTTCTTTATCAGTAATGCCTTCGTTTTGGCCCTGCCTTTCGCATTTCTGATCAGCCCTGGCTTTTACACGTTATTGGTTCCGGGCTTAACGGTGGCGACGGCGGTAAATGTAGTATTGGCAGTCCTTTTATTGCCGCGCTTGGAGCCTGTTTTGAAAAAAATCATTTTTAAAGATGGATTAGCAGAATGAGTGATTCATTGATTTTGCCATTTTCCGAATCAGATTCCTTGATCGTCTCAAGTGACAATAGCGGCGGGATCGGGCTGAAGGAAAAAGATCTTGTCCATGTCCCTTATGAGGTCGTTGGATATTATTCCTTTCGGGTTGCCGTCATGGAGTGCCTGGGCGTTGGCGGAAGACCCGTAGCCGTCGTACTAAATAATTTCTGCGGTGATGAAGCCTGGGAGGACTTGACCAGGGGTGTCAGGAAGGGGCTGAATGAATTGGGAATGGAGGATCTCCCCATCACTGGCAGCACAGAAAGTAACATGCCGCTTCTTCAGTCGGCACTTGGTCTTATGGTGATTGGTAAACGAGTGAATGAACGTGTTAAAAAGCAACAGCCCTTACGGAAAATCGCTCTGATCGGCAGGCCGCTCGTTGGAGAGGAAGTTATGGAACAGCAAGAGTGGGTCGCGCCATTATCTTTATATAAAAGCTTATGTGAAATGGAAGGTGTTCAGGCACTTCCAGTCGGCTCAAAAGGGATAGCGTATGAATGGGGGCATCTGGATCAAAGTGGTGAAGGCGTTTCTGTGCATATAAGCAATAAAGTCGATATTGAAAAATCATCAGGACCATCCACCTGCTTCCTCATTGCCTTTCCTGAACAACTGGAGGAAGAAATCAAGCAAAGATCCGGTCCTCTTTTTATTGGCGGTTGATCGATCCATGACTGAATCAGGCATCGAGTTTAGTTCATAATGAACGGGTTCGATGCTTTTTTCATTGAGATCTTACCTTGATGGATTCCTTTCCTATTTAGAGTGAATGCTTGAATAAGATGTTTGGTTTATTTTGGATAGGTGGGCTTTTTGCCCGGTTTTATCATGCCAAAGTAAAATGAAACCCATATATTGCGTTACTGCTCGTTTCCGTCACTTTAGGGATCATCACAGGTATGGATATTCGGGATGTTGCAGATGCTGTTCAGAAAGGGGTAGGTATTACTCTTGGTAATGTTGATCGGAGCTTTGGTGAAGATTCAACATGGAATGATGGGTTGATTTCATTGGAAAACCAATCATTGCGCCTCATGGTTTCACTCTTTACATTAGGTTGCGCTAGAGGTTTTAATAAAGGGGAGCAAAACCAATTCATGTCCGCTGCCTCCGTCATCTAGATTATTGGAGCGGGCGGTGCATTTAAAAATGTATGGCAAGAGCTGGTTAATGAAGCCATTGCAAGTCAGTCTAGCGACATCCTTTGATATTGTTGGGCTGGCTCGTTACAGACATGATGAAATCTGCTGTCCTGGTGTTATAGTAAATTGCCGGTCCATTACTCCATCACATGTGAATGGAGCAGATTTTGGATGGTCAGCAGTCGCACACACGATAAAGACTTGAACGGTTATGGAAATGATTATATCAGTCGTTTCACTTATCCTAATCTTACTATTGAATTCAATTGTTTAAGAGAAAGGAGCATGATGTATATATGAAACATTCAGGTTATATGATGGGGATCGATATTGGCACGACGAGTACGAAAGTTGTTCTTTTTTCAAAAGGGGGGGAAGTTGTCCAATCTTGTTCAAGGGGATATCCTCTGCACAGTCCAACTCCTTCCGTTGCGGAACAAGATCCCGAAGAAATTTATAAAGCGGTCATCATTGCTATAGGCGAGGTCATGATTGCAAGCGGAATAGAAAAGCAAGAACTGGGCTTGATATCGTTCAGTTCGGCGATGCATAGCTTGATCGCCATGGGTAAGGACGGCAGCCCGCTTACGAATAGCATTACATGGGCGGATAATCGAAGTGTTGCCTACGCGAGGAAACTGAAGGCATCGGAACAGGGGATGCAATTGTATCACAGGACCGGAACGCCTGTTCACCCAATGTCCCCAATCACGAAAGTAATGTGGTTAAGAAATGAGCATCCCGGGATTTTTAACGAAACGGACAAATTTATAGGAATTAAAGAATACATCATCTATAAATTTTTCAATGAGTATGTAATGGATTATTCACTCGCTTCTGCAACGGGCATGTTCAACATGAATGAACTGAAGTGGGATGAAGAGGCACTCACCATTGCTGGAATTGGGGCTGATAAGCTGCCGATGCTTGTCCCTACAACGCATATCCTCTCAGGGTTAAGTGAAGAATTAGCTTCAAAAATGAACATTCATGCTGGTACACCGTTTGTGATTGGAGCGAGTGATGGCGTGCTTGCCAACTTAGGTCAAAACGCAATCAAGCCAGGCGTTCTGGCAGTGACAATCGGAACGAGCGGTGCGGTAAGAACCGTCAGTGACAGGCCGCTTACCGATCCCAAAGGCCGGACATTCTGCTATGCCCTTACTGAGAATCATTGGGTAATCGGCGGACCGGTCAACAATGGGGGAATCACCTTCCGATGGGCACGCGATCAATTGGGCCGTGTGGAAATCGAAAAAGCGAAGGCTTCGGGACAGGACTCCTATGAGATTCTGACGGATATGGCTTCTAATATTGCACCTGGTTCTGATGGGTTGATATTCCATCCGTATATGGCAGGGGAACGGGCACCATTATGGAGTGCCGATGCAAGGGGCTCCTTCTTTGGACTGGCGCTTCATCACACTCGTGACCATATGGTCCGGGCAGTACTGGAGGGTGTAATGTATAACTTGTACAGTGTCCTTATAGCCGTAAAGGAATTGACTGGTGCTCCCGAGAAGATTCATGCAAGCGGCGGATTTGTCCGTTCGAAGCTCTGGCGCCAAATCATGGCTGATATATTCAATCAAAACGTGACAATTCCAGAAAGCTTTGAGAGTTCGAGCTTAGGTGCCGCCGTTCTTGGATTATATGCTTTAGGCGAAATCGAAAGCCTTGATGAGGTTGAGGGTATGGTTGGTGAAACGAATGAACTTGTCCCGATCGAAGAGAACGTCAAAGTGTATGAAGAATTGATGTCAATTTATTTATCAGTAAGCAGGCAATTGGAAGGCGACTACAAGAGGATAGCGGATTTCCAAAGACGCCATTTAGAATGACTCTTAGGATGAATGAGCACTGTGCTTTAATTTGTCGAAAAGAGAGCGGACTTCAGAAAACAACTGGAACTTTTTTTAATAAAAACTGAGGAAAACAGGATTTTCCTCGAATTTGTCTATAGTCTAAAAGCACAAATGCATAAGCACTGTGCTTTTCTTTTTGCCTAGTAATTAAAATGGTAAGATGGAATAAAACGATAAGGGGAATTTCTTATGGGAGCCAGTAAAACGAATGCAATGCGAATTCTTGATAACAAACGTATAGAGTATGGCATGATGAGTTATGATGCCCGCGATGGAAAAATTGATGGGATCACTGTTGCGGACAAGATTGGAAAAGCGCCAGAAACCGTTTTTAAAACGCTTGTCACCCATAACGGACCCCAGCAGCTTTACGTATTTGTCATTCCTGTAGCCACCGAACTAGACTTGAAAAAAGCAGCGAAGGCCGCAGGTGCAAAAAAAATTGAAATGCTTGCGGTTAAAGATCTGCAAAAATACACAGGGTACATTCGGGGAGGCTGTTCCCCGATCGGAATGAAAAAACAATACCCGACCTTTATCGATGAAAGTGCAGCAAACCTGACTGAAATCATCGTAAGTGGAGGGAAAATCGGTACACAGATCGTTTTAAAACCGTCAGAATTCCTGGAAGTCACACAAGCGGAATCTGCAGCCCTAATAAAATAAATTGTTTATCTTTAGGTATTCACCTATTAGGCACTTTTTTCATACGCTGTCTTGAAGATCACATCTTTATTGTGAGGGAGAGTGTGAAAGTGACAGGAAAAGTGATGAATTATTTTGCTGGAGGCAATACGGCTAAAGGTTTTTATAGTTTATATGATTCAAATTTAAAAGGTCTGGAAAGATTATTCATATTAAAAGGCGGACCTGGTTCCGGTAAATCGACCATTATGAAAAAAATCGGCCAAGAATGGCTGGATAAAGACTATGACATCGAGTATTTACATTGTTCGTCCGATAACGATTCCATTGATGGAGTAATCATACCGGCTTTGAAAATCGGTATCGTGGATGGGACTGCGCCGCATGTGATTGAGCCGAAGGCACCAGGGGCGATTGAGGAATATGTGAATCTTGGGGCTGCCTGGGATTCCCAGCAGCTGGCTTCTGAAAGAGCGGCCATCATAAAGTTGACGAATGCGAGAAGCAAGAGTTTCGAAAAAGCATATGCCCTATTCGCTGAAGCATTAAAGATACATGATGAATGGGAAGACATTTACAAGTCAAATATTGATTTCGCAAAATTGAATGGGTTGACCAATAAATTGATTGAAAGCTTTTATAGAGATATCGTCCTTAATAAGAAGTCGGATGTTCGTCACCGATTCTTAGGTGCAGCTACACCAACGGGTGCAGTTGATTTCATACCCAATATTACTGAGGGAATACAAAAACGGTACTTTTTAAAGGGGCGTCCAGGTTCAGGGAAATCAACGATGCTGAAGAAGATTGCAAAGGCTGCGGAGCAAAGGGGCTTTGATGTGGAAATATATCATTGTGGTTTCGATCCGCATAGCTTGGACATGGTAATCGTCCGGGAGGTGGGAATCGCCATCTTTGACAGCACATCGCCTCATGAATATTTCCCGAGTTGTGGAGGGGACGAAATCATTGATATATATAAAACGGCCATTTTGCCAGGAACAGATGAAATATATGCCGATCAATTAAAGGATGTTTCCACCAGGTATCGGACGAAAATGAATGAAGCGACAGCAAATCTGGCTAAGGCAAAAGAGCTGCATGACGAACTCGAAAAGATTTATGTAAAAGCAATGGATTTTACAGCCATCGATGATATTCAAAAAGACATCAATGAACAGATTACTGAACGGGCACAAGATGCCGATAGAAAAACGATTCTACATTAAGAAAATAAACTGCGCCTACCTTAAATAGGCGCAGTTTATTTATATACATAAAAGGATTTTTTAACCCCTGAAGCCACATCAAGAATATATACGGGTTTGTTAAACGTGTTTATCCACGCCCTTTCGGTTAAAATAGGGATTATATTGAAAAAAGGGGCCGATTGAATTGATAAAGACGATTGCGATTGATATGGACGGAACATTGCTAAACAAAATGCAAAAGGTCAGTGAGGAAAATAAGCAAGCAATCCTGAGGGCGCAAAGCGAGGGAGTGGAAGTGATCATTGCTACTGGAAGATCTTATGTGGAAGCAAGGTTCGCTTTAGATGAAGCAGGCATCGTTTGCCCTGTCATCTGTGTAAATGGTGCGGCCCTCTTCACGGAGGAAGGGGAGATTGCCGCTTCCAATCCAATGTCAGCAGCCACTGCTAAAATGGTCGCTGGATTCCTCGAAGAACAAGGGATTTATTTCGAAATATATACGAGTCAGGGGATTTATTCCAAAGACTATGAAAACGCAATATCTGTTTTGGTTGATGTATTTGTTACAGCCAATCCCGACATTGATCCTGAGGGTATGCGAAAATTTGCAGAGCAGCGTTTACAGCTGGGACAGGTAACTTCCATTTCCGATTATTCCGAGTTATTCAGCCGTTCGAATGAGGAATATTATAAAATTCTCAGCTTCTCAAAGGATTTAACTTTATTAAATCAAATTGCTTCGAAATTGGAAGGACAGGGAGTTACAGTCACTTCATCAGGACGTGAAAATGTAGAAATCATGAGTGAAACGGCTCAAAAAGGTACGGCACTTGAAACATATGTGAATGGAAAATCCGGCTCGATGCAGGAAACCATGGCTATTGGGGATAATTATAATGATGTATCCATGTTTGAACGGGTAGGTTTGTCTGTCGCAATGGGAAATGCCCCGCTCGAAATTAAAAAACTGTGTGATGAAGTAACAGGCAAGAATGATGAATCAGGCGTCGCGGAGGCCATTTTAAAGGTACTTAAACAGGCAGCCTATTAAACTCATGAATCAAAGGGGGAAAAGACATTGAAAAAAATGCTCTTATTTTTCCTAATGGCGACATTGTTTTTAACTGGTTGCAACATGAATGATGACGAAAGCAAAAACCAGCCGAATCCTGACAAGGAAGTGACAGGCACTTTAGGGGAAGATCCGGATGTGTTGGTAACGAAACTGCAGGCCCCGTGGTCGATTCAGAAGAATGGGGACATAATGTATGTGTCAGAGCGGACTGGAACAATCGTCGAATGGGACAAGGATAAGATGACACGGCAAAAGGTCAATCTTAAAAAGACATTGTCGGCTAAAGCGGAAGCTGGATTGCTTGGATTTTTGCTAGCTCCCGATTTCTCTAAGAGCGGGCAAGCTTTCGCCTATTATACTTATGAAGAGGGCGGGAATTCCATCAATCGCATCGTCATTTTAGAAAAAAATGATGATATATGGCAGGAGACGGAGACCTTAATCGACGGAATACCAAGCGGGGACTTCCACCATGGCGGCAGGATCAAGATTGGACCGGATGATAAGCTATATGCAACAACAGGTGATGCAAGAAAGTCTGAAATTGCACAGGACATAGAATCTTTAGGTGGGAAAATTCTGCGCTTGAACCTGGATGGCACCATTCCTAAAGATAATCCTTTCGGGAATTCATATGTCTATTCATACGGTCACCGCAATCCACAAGGTCTGGCTTGGGATGAAGCAGGACAGTTGTATGAAAGTGAGCACGGAGATTCGGCCCACGATGAATTAAATAAAATTGACCCCGGTAAGAACTATGGCTGGCCAGAGATACAGGGCGATGAGCAGAAACCGGATATGGTAAAACCATTGATTCATTCCGGTGAAAATACATGGGCTCCTTCAGGCATGGCCTATTTTGACGGAAAGCTTTATTTTGCAGCCTTAAGGGGCGAAGCACTAATGAGTTACGATGTAAAGAGCGGAAAACAGACCAATATCATTACGGGCTCAGGAAGGATACGTGATGTATTCGTTGATGAAGAATTCATATATTTCATAAGCAACAATACGGACGGCCGAGGAAATCCTGATGAAAAGGATGATAAGCTATATCGTTTGCCGCTATCTCGGTTAAATATGCCTTGATGTTATCAATGAGCAGAAAAGAAGCATATATTTGGGAAACCTCGCCAATAGCGGGGTTTCCTTTTTGTGTATGGCACCAAATTCACGAGTAAAAGCATGAAACTCACGAATAAAAGCGTGAAACTCACGAGTAAAGGTGTGAAATTCACGAGTAAAAGCGCAAAATTCACGAATAACGCCCAAACTCACGAGTAAAAGCGTGAAATTCACGAGTAAAAGCATGAAAATCACGAGTAAAAGCGCGAATCCCCTGAAAAGGGTATTTTTTTGTCTCGGAAGTAGTGTAGAAGCTGAGGATACTGTGTCCCTACGATTGTTTTCGTTCTTCCTGAGGGCTAGACATTTTTATTGAATAGGTGTATAGTTACCTAGGTAACTACTTTACAGGAGGAATACCTTTGTCCTTTCAAAATGGTTTTTTTCATCATAACTTACAATTTTCAAGGTCATTTACGAAAAAGTTAAATGAACAATTGGCCAAGGTTGATCTTTATCATTCCCAATGGTCAATTGTATATTATCTAAGTCAGTTCGGCTGTTCTACGCTTGTTGAAATAAGCACTTATTTAGATGTGGAGAAACCGACGGTAACCAGGACGGTAAACCGGCTGGAAGAGCTTGAGTTGATTGAACAAGTTCCAGGAAAAGATAAACGGGAACGGAGAATACAGTTAACGGAGTCAGGTTTAAGGACTTATCAAGAGGCCAAAAAGGTGGTTGAGGAATTTGAACTTCAATTAATGAGCGGTTTGGCTGAAGAAGACCGGGAGGCAACGTTACGTACGTTGATTTTCCTGAAGGAAAAATTAAAACAATAGTAAGGAAGAAGGATTGAAATGAATCACAAACCGAAATTGTGGACGAAAGACTTTCTGATTGTTTCGTCTGTGAACTTTTTTCTATTTTTAACTTTTTATGTCCTGATGGTGACATTGACCATTTATACGATGGATAATTTTAATGCGTCGCAAGCACAAGCAGGGCTTGCTTCAAGTATTTTTGTTCTGGGGGCTGTGCTTGTCAGACCGATTGCAGGGAAAAAAATTGACAAGATCGGCCGCAGAAAGATGTTGCTTGGCTCGTTGGTTCTATTCCTGATCGCATCCATCGGCTATTTCCTTGTGAATAGTTTATCCCTCTTATTGATCGATCGGCTTATTCACGGTTTTGCTTTTGGCCTTGCCACTACGGCAACTGGAACGATTGCTGCGGATATCATTCCGAATGAAAGACGCGGGGAAGGTACGGGTTACTTTGCCATGAGTACCAACTTGGCAATGGCATTCGGTCCGTTCATTGGCTTGCTGATAACACAGCATTTCAGTTATTCCATCATTTTCTATGCAGCCTCCTTATTTGCCGCATTTTCTTTAGTTGCATCATTATTCATGAATGTGCCTGAGGGGGATAAGGGCGGAGCTTCGCCACAAAAAGGATTTAAAATCAGCGATTACTTTGAAAAAAGGGCACTGCCCATTTCCATTTTTATCGGGTTTGCCGGATTTACCTATTCGAGCATCTTGTCCTATTTAACGTCTTTTGCAAAGGAAATGGATTTAATGGATGCGGCGAGCTTCTTCTTTGTCGTTTTTGCTGTTTTCCTTTTGGCGTCCCGTCCGTTTACAGGACGGATGTTTGATGTGAAGGGGGAAAATGCAGTTATTTACCCATCGCTCTTACTATTTGCCGTCGGTATGGTCATCCTCAGTCAATCCCATCATGGTATCACGCTTCTGATTGCAGGCGCCTTGATCGGAGTGGGGTACGGTACATTCCAATCAAGCTGTCAAGCGATTTCCATCAAGGAAGCCCCATCAAATCGGATGGGATTAGCCACATCCACATTTTTTACAATGTATGACTTCGGTATTGGTGTTGGTCCATTCCTATTGGGATTCCTTATTCCATTTACAGGGTTCAAAGGGTTATTTATAGGAATGTCGGTTTTTGCATTCGTACTTATTGGCATTTATTACTTGGCACATGGGAAAAAAGCCTCGGCAAGAGTGAAAATGCAGCATGAGGAACGATTGTCTGCCTAAATTTTTTCAATAGGATTGTATAAAAAGAAAAATTTTGGGGATGCTTATATTATGATTGATTTTCCAAAGTATCCCCCTTTTCTCCGCCTGTAATCCAACAGGCGTTTTTTTATGCCATAAACAAAGAAAACCGCCTTATTGGCGGTTTTCTTAAAATTTATAGGTCCATAATCTTTCTTTGCGGATCCAGTCTAGGAAATCTGCATCCTGATTTTCGAATTTCTCTTTCCAATCGATCACCATCGCTTCCGTTTGCGAACGGTGGGCGGTGAATGTGGCTACCTTTTTTTCTTCGACGGCAGTGATATCATGGACGATGTCGGGCTGTCCCAATTCGTCAATGCAGTTATTCGAGAAGGCGACACAATGAAGTTTAGGTCTCTCTTTCTCTTCCATTCTTTCCACGGCCCGAACTACAGCTCGTGCTGTCGCTTCATGGTCCGGATGGACACTGTATCCTGGGTAAAACGTAATGATCAATGAAGGATTCAATTCATTGATGGCATCGGTGAATAATGAAGTCAGCTTTTCATCATCTTCGAATTCAATCGTCTTATCACGCAATCCAAGCATGCGTAAATCTTGGATGCCTATCGCATTTGCTGCATCGATTAATTCCTTTTTACGAATTTTAGGAAGCGATTCCCTTGTTGCGAATGGAGGGTTTCCTAAATTACGTCCCATTTCTCCTAAGGTTAAGCATAAATAGGTGACAGGAGTGCCCGCTTCTCTATGAAGGGCAAGCGTTCCGGAGACCGAGAAGGCTTCATCATCGGGATGTGGGAATATAACTAATACATGGCGTTCTTTTTCCAAGGTATATTTCTCCTTCCGTACTACTTACAGTAAGTATGTTTATCGGTGAATGGGAGTTTTCATCGGAATCATCATATGATATATATCAAGCAAGTTGTCATCATTCAAAGGGAGTGGGACTGAGCTGCATGGAGACAGCAAGCTTTCCGGAAAAATCAAGGCCTGCCAATAGTAATCTCCCCTGTTCATCCATTTCGAAGTGGTTAACGCCTTCTGCATATACCCAGCCAATATTGAGCTTCAATCCGACACGATAGGGTCCATCCCCAACTATCTTGCCATGTTCATACTGAATAAAAGCGTTACGAATATAAGCACCTGCCGAGAAGAAAGCTTCATCTACATGAGTGGCATAGGCGCCATTTGTCGTTTCAAGGTGAAGATATACATCTTGTCCGGCGAAAGAATCAATGGCATTTTGCACCTCTGTACGGTCTATAGGTTTCATTCGATAATTTCCTCCTTAACTGGGCGGCTAGATAAGCTTTTCCTTCTTTCTATTTTACTAAATAAAAACAAAAAAAGCGAAAAAGGCCGCTCGATGAATTTGAGCGGCCATAAACTTGATGTTTTATTTTTGTGTTTTTTCCGCAACTCCATATTTATGGTATGCACCATGATTGACGGGTCCGACATAGTCATTCATTTTCCAAGAATGGCGAACCGCTTCGGTGATGAAGTCTTTGGAAACGAGGATAGCTTCACGCGGGCTTTTCCCTTCAGCCAATTGAGCTGCAATGGCGGCAGAAGATGAACAGCCGGCACCATGTGTATTGGTCGTTTCGATTTTTTCCGATTCAAGGATTTCAAATTCTTGTCCATCATATAAAAGGTCGATGGCTTTATCATGATCAAGCTTATTTCCACCTTTGATCAAGACATATTTTGCACCTAGTGCATGAATCTTTTCAGCTGCAGCCCTCATATCATCAATCGTCTTGATAGGAGCAGTTCCCGCTAACTGAGCGGCCTCGAACAGGTTAGGCGTGACTACAGTTGCACGTGGAACAAGCAGTTCGCGCAGAGCTACAGCCGTTTCAGGGTGCAATACTTCATCTTCACCTTTACATACCATAACTGGATCGATTACGACTTTGTCCAGCTTCAATTCATCTATTTTACGGGCAACAAGTTCAATGATTTCCACTGATCCAAGCATTCCCGTCTTCATGGCATCAATGCCGATTGATAGAATCGTTTCGATTTGGGCTTCCAAAACTTCGACCGGTGTAGGGAATACATTATGGGCCCAGCCATTCTTCGGATCCATCGTCACGATTGTCGTTAAAGCGGACATACCGTAAACGCCGAATTCTTGGAATGTCTTTAAATCTGCTTGAAGACCCGCGCCGCCGCTCGAATCAGATCCTGCAACTGTCATAGCTCTTTTCATAGTCATTATGTGACCTCCTCAGGAGAATTAGATATCGATATTATCAGCATACCAGTTAATATCCTATTTTTAGAATATACCAAAATTTCTTTTATGTAAAACTTAGTTTTCAGCCTAATATGAGTGTCTTGGCGAAGGAAGGGCAATCGCCTCGCGTAAGTCATTTTTCGAACCTGTAATTAAGGAAATTGGATGGATGTCAGCCCCTACTTCCATCTTTTGATGGACAAAGCAAAGGTTGTGAAAGTGTCATTATTTTCAAATTTGATTTAATATATTTAAATATAGTGTAGACACATTTAGTATAGCTTTTCCGTTCGATGCTGGATTAAACCCAAAAAGGGAGGTTGATTTCTATGGAATGGACCATGTTGCTTTTAGCTGGCGGGAAATCAAGCCGTATGGGAGTGAATAAGGCACTTTTGACCGTAGGCGGCATTGTGAACATTTCAAGAGTGGCATCTGAATTGAAAAAGGTGTCAGAAAACATTATGGTCATTACGAATACATTTGAAGAATATCATTTTCTGCAACTTCCGCTCGTTCCGGATTTACATAAAAATCAAGGACCTCTTGGCGGATTGCATGCAGGGCTGACCTCATCGAAAACGGAGCTTCAGTTCCTTACAGCGTGCGATATGCCGTTTGTGAGTGCAGATGCCATAAAGGATATCATTACCCATTATGAACCTGGATTCGATGCTGTCATTCCAGAAATAAATGGCAGGCTACAGCCGCTTTTTGCTGTTTACCATAAAAGGTGTCTTCCTGTACTGACGGAGTGTTTATTAAAACATGAATTAAAAATGAGTCTATTCTTGGAAAAGATCTCGGTGAAAATCATGAAAGAAACCGACTTTTCGTTATATCGCGAGAATCCTGAACAATTTCACTACCTTTTTTTCAATATGAATACGAGGGAAGATTATCAAGAAGCAGCTT
The DNA here is from genome assembly GCF_038002945.1 of Peribacillus sp. FSL R5-0717. Taxonomy (NCBI): domain Bacteria; kingdom Bacillati; phylum Bacillota; class Bacilli; order Caryophanales; family Bacillaceae; genus Peribacillus; species Peribacillus sp. FSL R5-0717. The sequence goes on along the minus strand of NZ_JBBOOF010000001.1, from coordinate 2,460,250 downwards.
ATATTGATCAAACTGAATTATATAAAGGATGGTAGACATGAATTATAATATTTCAAAAGAGCCGATTGTCATCCAGGAAGTGATTGATAAAGTAGTCAGTCGAAATGCGGGTGCCGTCACGACTTTTATTGGTACAGTGAGGGAAATGACGAAAGGAAAAAAGACTCTCTTCTTAATTTACGAAGCGTATGTACCGATGGCCATCAAGAAATTGGAGCAAATCGGATCTGAGATCAAGGAGCGTTGGCCTGATGCAGAAACGGCGATCACCCATCGTGTAGGTAAACTTGAAATCACGGATATCGCAGTGGTTATTGCCGTTAGTACGCCACACCGAAATGATGCATATGAGGCGAATAGGTATGCGATCGAAAGAATTAAAGAAATCGTCCCGATTTGGAAAAAAGAACACTGGGAAGATGGGGAAACATGGGTAGGAAACCAGTTGGAAACCGTTCCATATCCATCAGGGAAACCGGAAGAGGGGGATATTGATGATTAATGTACTTTTATTTGCACAATTGAAAGATGAGCTAGGCAAAGAGACTGTTTCAATAGAAGGAAATGGAATGAGTGTTGCCCAGCTAAAAGGAAAGATGAAGGCGGATTTTCAATTGGAAGGTCTTGAAACCGTGATGACAGCGGTCAATGAGGAATTTGCTGATGATGACACGACTTTATCTGATGGAGATACAGTTGCTTTCATTCCGCCGGTAAGTGGAGGGTGAAGCGTCCGGAAGGGAGGGCTCACGGTGAAAGAGCGATATTCAAGGCAAACTTTATTCGCCCCAGTTGGTGAAGGGGGCCAATTGAAAATTATGAAGAAGCATGTCTTGCTTCTTGGTGCAGGGGCTTTGGGATCTGCTAATGCCGAGGCCCTTACTCGTGCAGGAGTAGGGAAGCTTACCATTGTCGACAGGGATTATGTCGAGACCAGTAATTTACAGCGCCAACAAATGTATACGGAACGGGATGTCGCAGAGAGACTGCCAAAAGCAGAGGCGGCAAAGCGTCATTTATTGGATATCAACCATGAGGTTGAAGTGAATGCCATCATCATGGACGCAACTGCTCAGAATCTCGAACAGCTGCTTGGTGATGTTGATTTGATATTGGATGCAACCGACAACTTTGAGACACGGATGATTATTAATGATTTATCACAAAAGCTTCATATACCGTGGATTTATGGGGCATGTGTGGGGAGCGTGGGCATGACTTTGACGATCCTTCCCGGGCATACTCCATGTTTGCACTGTTTGCTTAAAGCGATCCCGATTCAAGGAATGACCTGTGACACAGGAGGGATCATATCACCAGCTGTTACGATGGTAGTGGCACACCAAACTGCCGAGGCTTTGAAAATCCTTGTTGAAGATTGGGAATCGGTACGGCCTGCACTTGTTTCTTTTGATCTGTGGAGAAATCAATACCAAACCGTTAAATTGACAAAAGCGAAAAAGAAAGATTGTCTCTCATGCGGAGAGCAGAGGACATACCCCTTTTTAACAATGGAAAATGCAACAAAAACGGCTGTTCTTTGCGGGAGGGACACTGTACAGGTAAGACCGCCAAAACCTCTGGAACTGCAACTCGAAAAATTAGCCAAAGATCTGGACGGCAGCGGTTATTTGGTGAAATTCAATCCATTTCTTCTCTCCTGTGAAAAAGGTGGGGAACGTATCGTCATTTTCAAGGATGGCAGGGCGTTGATTCACGGTACGAAGGATATGGTCCATGCAAAGGCCGCGTACCAAAGCATCCTGGGATAATGCTCATAAAAAAACGAGGCCCCAGGTTTTGGGGCCTCGTTTTTTTATGAATCCATATAGGGTAATGGTACGGGTTTTAGTGTGTGACCCCGTCTTTGTTATCTTGTTTGGAAGCAACGATGACTACTTTTCCTTCGTCAAGAACTTCCTCGTAACGCTCTGCCTCCATATCACTAAGGCCAAGGTTGCTCATTCGATTACGAAGTTCATCTCCGCGAGATTTAAAGAGATTTCCGACGGTATCAAGGAAACCTTGTTCCTTCATGCCTACACCTTCTGTATTTGTATTCTCGGTAAGGTGTTTAGAACGGGTTTTATCATGGGCAAACAAATATACATCGTCTTTCGTATAACCTGATGTAACTAATTCATCGATTTTTTCCTTTGCTTGTAAACCGTTTTCTACTACATGTACTTGATACATATAAACTCCTCCTTGAATTTCATTAAGATTTTCTTGAAAATAGGTAAATGGATTCTTGCTTATTACAGTTGCTGATTGGCTATAGTAGTATATAACCTCATTTGGGCCCTGTTAAACATTTATCTCAAAGAATATTTAGTAAGTGGTGAAGCGGAATACCTTCTGTATGCGGTAGGTCAAGTATTTGAAGACAGGCAGTTTCTTTTGGTATTCACTGTAATCCACCGTGTATGTTCCGTTTTGATTTGTCCAGAGTCTATGGAAATAGCTGTCGACATCCTTGGAAACGTCCGCATCATTTGGAGCATGGATTTCAACATTCGCTTCAAGGTTATAGTCATCTAGATTTCGTGAAGTATAATTAGCCGATCCTCCAAGAATGACCGTTTCATCAGCCTTTTGGATCATCATCAATTTTGTATGGAACTGTTCTTTATCTGTTTTATACCAGCGGATCGAGATGTTTTCATCCCCAAGTTTTTCGAATTCGGCGGCAACCGGAAGATTGGGCAGCCCGATTTTTTCACTTCCGAATGCGTTTTGATTCGGATCCAATATCATTTCAATCTTCACACCCCGTTTAGCTGCATCCGTTAATGCCTCGACAACCTCGCGATCGGCAATGTAGAACATGGCAAGATGGATCTTGTCACCATTTTTGGCATCCTTAATTGCCTTTAGGACATGTTCATTGATTTTTCCTTCCGTTAGCAGTTGTACTGATATTGGCCCTTTATCAGCTGATTTCTCCTTGAACTCAGGAAATGACTTTGGTCCTCCCGAGAATTTCGAAGCGGCTTCTTCGGCTTTAACGAAATCGCCGATGATATTCCCGTCCATCTGGAAGGCAATATTGGAGTGGAAGCCACTTGCGTCATGAGGATTGGCAGATGAGATGATGGCCGTTTTTTCAGTCGCGACCACTTTTCTGTGATTGGCTTTGATATTCATCAGTCTAAGATAAGAACGCAAGGTGACCTTTGGTGCGCTTTTAGCCATTGGATTGACGATCCAGCCTTTCCCGCTTTCACCGAACCATTGGAAAAAGGTCCGATACACACCTGAATAGAGAGGATTCGGATCCCGGAGGCGGTCTAAGTTGGTAACAATGACATCAATTCCATTTTTCTTCATCGTTTCCAATGCCTCTAACTGGTAGGCATTATAGGAAGTATTCACTTCATCAGTAATGAATATAATCTGGAGGTCAGGTTTCTTTTTCTTCTGTTCAACTAGATTATCCTTCAGCGTCTCGGTTAACTTCGGGAAGTTTATCTTTTCATCATAAAAAGCATTAAACAAAAACATATCGATTACGATATAAGAATCAGCCTCTTCTATGGCTTGATTTATGGTTTGGAAAATTCGCTGCTCATGTTGCAGATTCCCTTGTTCGTCGTGATAGGAAAGATTATAGATGAAATCGATTTCCTCGACATGATGAACCTTCCCTTCATAAGAAATGCCATCGGGAAGTGGCTTGTAGCTGTTATAGGCAATGACGATTGCAATGATGATCAAAATGCTGACAAGCAGATAAAATCGTTTTCTTTTGTACCACTTTTTCATAGGAAAGCCTCCAACATGGTTAAATTGCTTGCTAGCTTTCTATTTTCCCCTTTTTGGGGTATATAGAAACATAAATCGTAATCTATGGAAAAAGGCAAGGCGATGGAGTTTGATATAATATAGTTTCAATAAGCGGAGAGGGGCTGTGGCAGATGGCAAAGCAGTTTTTAACAAATGATTGGTGGCCTCTATTGAAAGAGGAATTCAAAAAAGAATATTACCAGGAGCTATGGGAATTCATAAAGCAAGAGTACAGTCAGCAAGTCATTCATCCGGATCAGGACGATATTTTCAATGCGCTTCACTATACTCCTTTTGAAGATGTAAAGGTTGTCATCCTTGGACAGGACCCATACCATGGCCAGGGTCAGGCGCATGGCCTTAGTTTTTCAGTCCAGCCGGAGGTGCGCATCCCGCCCTCTTTAAGAAATATCTTTAAAGAGTTACACACCGATCTTGGCTATGAGGTACCAGATAATGGTTACCTGGTCGAATGGGCAAAACAGGGAGTGCTTCTATTGAATACCGTCTTGACTGTCCGTGAGGGAGAGGCGCACTCACACCGCGGAAAAGGATGGGAAATCTTTACGAATCAAATTATTCGCCTATTGAATGACCGTCCGAAACCGGTTGTATTCATCCTGTGGGGGAAACCTGCTCAAACCAAAATCCCTTTGATTGATGAAGCCCGCCATAAAATCATTAAGTCTGTACATCCGAGTCCGCTGTCGGCTTCCCGTGGTTTCTTTGGCACCAAACCATTTTCCAAAACAAATCAATTGCTGATGGAAATGGGGGAATCTCCAATTGATTGGAAAATCCCGAACCGATGATATCGGCAAAAGAACGAAACGGGTGAATTGTATGGCTTGCCGTCATTTCTATATAACTTGGGATCTCAGTTTTCCAAAAGGCTGCCGTACTTTTCAATTCAAAACATCAAACCAGCCTTCTCTTGATGTCTTTCGTTCTTCAGGAGAGCCATGCTTTAAATTTCAAGCAAAGCCAATTAAAAGGTAGGAAATATGCAAGGTGTTTTCTTCTCTGATTTTTGCTATGCTAGTTATGATAGTTTTGACCTGTATATAGACGAGGTGGTAAAGTTGGATATTTCATCAAGACAAATGTTAGATAAAATCGAAGAGCTTGTTTTAAAAGCGAAACAGGTAAATTCAGAGGATAAGGTGCAAGGGTATGTAATGGCCATTAAGTCCCTTTGTGAAGTGATGGTTGATGAAAAAGCTGCGAACATCAGCATACAGAAGCCAATCACATTGACCCAGCCCGTCATGTCGGCTACACCGAATGTAGAACCGGTTAAAATGGATGAGGCCAATGGGGAGTCCTTGTTCGATTTTTAAATTAGGGAAGGGGAGCGAAATAATTGAAACTGTTCATCATTTTAGGTGCATTGAATGGGTTTATTGCTGTGGCACTTGGTGCATTCGGTGCACACGGACTGGAAGGGAAAATTCCTGATAAATATTTGGAAACTTGGCAAACCGCTGTTCAATATCAAATGTTCCACGCGGTGGGTTTATTGGTACTCGGTTTATTGGCTGGGAAAATTGATAGTCCGCTGATCAACTGGTCCGGCTGGCTTATGCTAATAGGAATTATCCTATTTTCCGGAAGCCTATTCGTTCTAAGCGTTACGCAAATCAAAGTCCTTGGTGCCATCACACCGCTTGGCGGAGTTTCTTTCTTGGTTGCTTGGGTCTTAATGATCATTGCTGCGTATAAATACTTGTAAGGTCAGCTGAGGCTGTAGACAAATTCGAAGAAATCGAGTTTGCCTGCAGTTTTTTTATGGATTGTACAATTTGGACGTACATTACCGCTGCAGGCACTCGCTTATCCAAAGGCGCGCTCGCACCTTTTTATCCAATCAACTTTGTTATTACATATAGATAGAAACCATACCTGATGGGTTGAAGGTGGAATGTTCCGAACCTCTACAAACTGAGCTGATCGATCTTTTTGGAAAAAGTCATGCCAATATAAGAAGAGCCTCAGAATCAAATAGATTCTGAGGCTCTCTATATAGGATTTTTTTACCTTGGCGAATAGGTGGTAAGCCCAGTGCCTCCAAATGGATATTCATATTCGATTTCTTCATCGAACGTTATATAATCTAAGTATACCATCGGGATTAAGTATCGTTTTCCCGTTTGAGGATCGCTTATGATTAAGTGATCGCGTCCTGCAGCCTCGATGATTCCTTTGAAGATCTTGGCATTCCATTCCTTGTTGTTTTCAAACGTTGTATAAACAGTGGCCAATTTCCCTTTATTCAAACGCAAGATGTTCTCGATGTACGACTGTTCGACCGGAAGCATGCCAGGTATCTGCGGTCCGGAAGTGGCTGGACTCACCTGCATCGGCATTTGTTGTGGCGTGCCTGCCATAGTGGGCTGTTGTGGCTGGTATGGTGGTTGTTGGTATCCTTGCTGCGGGTAACCCTGTTGCTGGTTAGGATTCTGCTGTCTTAGTTCAAGCTCATTATTTTCATAGGGGTAATAAGGGCTTCCTCCGTACGGATAATTACCATAAGGATTATTTTGTGACATTGCATTCCCTCCTGAATTCAAGGTTTAGTTGATGCTGTGGAATTTGGATAATCCGAGAGTGTGGACTGGGAGAAACAGTGCGATTTATAGCGACCGGTAGTATTGTATATGTTTTCTGGACAATCCCCGGGTGGCTTAAAAAACCACAATGAATGTTAAGCGATACATAACGGCTGCCGTTCATGATATAAGCCATATCCTCTTGCCGGCTAATGAATAGATGTAACGTTCCTTCACCTCGCTGGAGTCAGGAATTGCCTTGATTAATTTTCCTGAAGCTGAATGGGACTGTGAAAAAATAAATTCATCACTATTGAAAATGTATGGGATGGGGATTGGATTTATTCCACAGCCGGTGAAAAAATAAAAAGGAGCGGACGCAAAAAAGCTTCCGGAAACCGGAAGCCCTTCGTCTTAAACGTATAGGAATGAAGATACATTTTCTTCAGGCAGGATATTGCCTACAAAGAAAGAGCCAAATGCAGCGTATCGTGCACTCACTTCATCAAAACGCATTTCATAGATTAATTTTTTGAATTGAAGGACATCATCTGCGAATAGAGTCACGCCCCATTCATAATCGTCAAAACCGACAGAACCTGAAATGATTTGTTTTACTTTACCGGCATAACTGCGGCCAATCAAGCCGTGGGAACGCATTAAGCCTTTGCGCTCTTCCATGGAAAGCATATACCAGTTATCATCGCCATCACGACGCTTGTCCATTGGATAGAAGCATACATGTTTCGCTTTTGGCAGTATCGGATAAAGTCTGGAACGAACATGAGGGTTCTGGTATGGGTCCTCACCATCTCCGCCAGCTAAGTAATTGCTTAATTCCACGACCGAAACGTATGAATAAGCGGGAATTGTATATTCGGCAAGCTTCGTTTTGTTGAATTCGTTTTCGATTGCATTCAATTCTTCCATGGTCGGGCGGGCAAACATAAGCATGAAGTCCGCTTTCTGACCAACGATGGAATATAGGGCATGGCTGCCTTCATTGTCGCTTTGTGTCATATTCCATTTATCCAGTAAACCTTGGAATTCCGAGATGGCCAATTGGCGTTCGTCACTTGATAACGTTTTCCAAGAAGCCCAGTCGATCAGGCGGAAATCATGTAAACAATACCAGCCGTCCAGTGTTTGTGCTGCTTCACTCATTACAATCACTCCTAAGTCTTATTATAACTTTAATATAGCATAGTTTCAGTATAAGGAAATTTATATCAACCCGCAAACACCATCACTGTTTTTCGGTGTTTCTGTAATTTTCAAATTTGCGGAGGGCTGGAATTTACCTGGCTGCTGGAGTATTCTTAAAAGAAGACGACAATGGATTTTACCGGATGGTTAAATATAGAAAAAATGGGGGAAACGTATCTAAAAAGGAGGAAGAGCCAATGAGTGATTTATTTGAAATATTGGAATCGAAAATTATGGGGCATAATTTAAAGATCGTTTTTCCGGAAGGGTTGGATGAACGGATTTTGGGAGCAGCAGGCAGGCTTGCCCAAGCTAAACTAGTGACACCGGTATTGATCGGGGATATCGGGTTGATTCAAGAGAAGGCAAAAGACTTAAAGATCTCCCTTGATGCAATCGAAATATATGATCCGAAGAATTATATCATGATGGATGAAATGGTTGAAGCGTTCGTGAAGGTCCGTGATGGTAAAGACACTGATGTACAAGCACGTGAAATCTTAATGGATGAGAACTATTTTGGAACCATGCTTGTCCATATGAAACTGGCACATGGAATGGTTAGTGGCGCAACGCATTCTACTGCCGATACGGTTCGTCCAGCCTTAAAGATCATTAAAACAAAGCCGGGCGTCCAAAAAACCTCGGGAGTGTTCATCATGGTCCGGGAGGAAGAGAAATATGTATTCGCGGATTGTGCGATCAATATAAACCCGAGTTCCCAGGACCTGGCTGAAATTGCTATAGAAAGTGCGAAGACTGCATTAATGTTCGATATCGAACCGCGTGTGGCGATGCTGAGCTTTTCGACAAAGGGATCGGCAACATCCCCCGAGACCTTAAAAGTGGTTGATGCCGTCGATTTGGCAAAAGAAATGGACCCTGAAGTCATTCTTGATGGGGAATTTCAGTTTGACGCAGCCTTCGTTCCTTCTGTGGCAAGGAAGAAAGCACCGGATTCCCTTATTCAGGGGGATGCGAATGTTTTTATTTTCCCAAGTCTCGAAGCAGGGAACATTAGCTATAAGATGGTACAGCGCTTGGGTGGATTCGAAGCGGTCGGTCCGATCCTTCAGGGGCTGAATCGTCCGGTGAACGACCTTTCGAGGGGATGCAGTCAAGAGGATGTATATAAACTGGCTGTCATTACAGCTGCACAGGGATTTGTGGCGCAGTATCAATAGGCAGCTTGAGGATTAAATGTAGAGGGAGATTCGTATGGGTGAGACAGATTCATTATTAATGCAGCAAGAGTGGAGGATTATTGATCAATCTTCCGTTGGACCTCAGTTTCCTGCTCTGGAGTCCTTTGCGATGGATGATACATTTTGCGCTTCCGTTGGGTCAGGTAAGTCAGCGGCCGTAGCCAGGGCGTGGGTACACCACCGAACCATCGTCATGGGTATACAGGATACGAAGTTGCCTTTTCTTAAAAAGGGCTTGGATCATTTGGAGGAACATGGTTTCCGGGCCATCGTGAGGAATTCCGGAGGGCTTGCAGTCGTCCTGGATGAGGGGGTCCTTAATTTTTCGCTCATTTTTCCTGAAAACGAGCAGAAAATTGAAATCAATCGTGGATATGATGCGATGTGGGAGCTTGTCCAATTGATGTTTTCCGATTTCCCAGTCAAGATGGAGGCGCGGGAAATCGTCGGTTCCTATTGTCCCGGCAGTTATGATTTAAGTATAAATGGGCAAAAGTTTGCCGGTATATCCCAACGCAGGATCCGCAATGGTGTAGCGGTGCAAATCTATTTGTGTGTCAATGGAAGCGGGGCTGAACGTGCCAGTCTCGTGAAGGGTTTTTATGATGCAGCTAAAGGAAATGCAGAAACCAAATTCGCTTATCCTGATATCGTCCCTTCGGTGATGGCGTCCCTAACCGAATTGTTGGGTGTGCAATTGAGTGTTCAAGACGTGATGCTCAGATTCCTTCAAGTATTGAAGAAACATAGCGAAAGGATATTCTCCGACACACTTTCCGCTGAGGAATGGCCGCTGTATGAGGCGTACTTGACGAGAGTGGTCGAACGCAATGATAAAGTGTTCGATGCATTAAAGGATTGATATGAAAGAAGCCGTTCCATTAAGTCAGGAATGGCTTCTTTCATTTAATACGACTTTAGCATTCACTGAAACTGTAAAAGGACTGTATGATAGGCGGAGATAGTATTCCTTCTTTCTAGAAACAATGAAAAAAAAGAGCCTTGTCGGCTCCCTTTTTTCGGATAAATAAGGGTAAAACGTCCTCTGGCATGTGGTTGATCTATATAACAGAACCCCACATTATCTTATTTATTACTCGGCCATTTTTTCCAAATTTCCATTCCGGTCCATCTTGAACTTCGTTGCCGGACGTTCCTCTTCCTCCAACAAGACCAGCTTTCTTGCTCGATTCATGATATTCATCAAAGTTTCATAATCTTCCTGCATCAAGCCGCTGTTTTGTTCTAGATGGCTGATTTTATTCTCCAAATCTTCGTTTCGCTTTTTCAGCCCTTTAATTTCAAGCTTCAATCTTTCATTTTCGGTTTTTAATACTTCGGCTTGAAGCATGCGGCCGTTCATGGATTCCAAATAGGCGATGACGGCATCAAGGCTCATTGCCGATTCCAAAGTAACTGGTGTGTGCTGTGTCTTAGGAGTGAGGGCTTCTGCCACAACGAATTCCTCTGCTGCTTCATAATTGGCAGTATCGACTTCGGTATTCAACTCTAGTTCCTCCTCTTGTACATGGGGAACCATTATGTCGGAAATCGTTGGGGACGGCGGTGTATAAAGAAGCCGTTTTTTCCCTCCTTGATCTTTTCCAAGGATCCTTTGCCGCTGCTTACGCTGTTTCTTGGCAAGGGATAGAGCTTTATCATAATTATGGCGGACAACTGCATTCCAGCGGAATCCGCATGCTGCAGAGGTACGATTCAACTTATCTCCTACCTCTTCAAAAGCATTAAGCTGAGTGCTGCCTTCCCGCACATGGCGCAATACCGTTTCTGCCAAAAGCAAATCATCTTCTTCTGTCCAGGCGTCTTGACGAACCTTCATTTCTACATACTCCCTTTCTGGTAACTTTTAAAATAAATAACTATATAAAATATCGTGTGGCAGTGATTTATGGAGTGTTCTACTAGCATTTTGGACAAAATATGGATTTTTTATACAAAAAGGTTAAAAGGATACTAGTTTTTTGATTAATTACATCATTTTTCACATCATTCAGCCCTCTTGATATTCATAAGTAGAAACGGTAAAATACCTTTTAGTCATATAAATGGATGAAATACAGTTTGTCATGGAAAGGATGGTGACCGGAGGATGTCCAATGAATTCAGAGTGTGCGATGACTGCTTGGCGGTAAACATAAAAACATTGATCCCGCGTCTTAAAAAGCTTGATCCCGACGCGAAAATTGAAGTGGGCTGCCAATCCTACTGCGGTCCTGGCAGAAAGAAGTCTTTTGCCTTTGTCAATAACCGTCCGGTTGCTGCACTGACAGAAGACGAGTTACTAGATAAAATCAATAAAAAACTAAAGTAAGATCCATGATATATAGGTAGAGTGGATTGTTTCTTATGATATATGGAACCAGTAATCATCACCCAGATTCGACACACTGCGGTGATTTTTTATTTCCTTATTTTCGAGACAAAACCAGACTGGCACTTCCGTTTTCTTACAAAATGCCCCCTCTTACTATCAAGGTGGAAGTTAGGGTTTTTTGTCAAAACACGCTATAATGAGTGCATCGAGATTATGAAAAAGAGGGTAGTTCATGGGATATTCCGGCGAAAAATTACAAGAAGAAAAAGTATTCAAGGATCCGGTGCACCGATATATACATGTTCGTGACCGGGTTATATGGGATTTAATAGGGACGAAGGAATTCCAGCGGCTTCGTAGGATCAAACAGCTGGGAACGACTTATTTAACCTTTCATGGTGCGGAACATAGTCGGCTTAGCCATTCGCTTGGAGTATACGAGATTGTCCGGAGAATCGTGGATGATGTTTTCGAGGGCAGACCGGAATGGAAACCAGAGGAGCGGTTACTATCCTTGTGCGCAGCCCTCCTGCATGATTTGGGTCATGGTCCTTTCTCTCATTCTTTTGAAAAAGTGTTTGATCTGGATCATGAGCAATTCACGCAGCAGATAATCGTCGGCGATACGGAAGTGAATAAGATCCTCCTTAGAGTTGGGCGTGATTTTCCTAAAAAAGTGGCAGAAGTCATCGCGAAAACCTATAAAGGCAAATTAGTAGTCAGCCTGATTTCAAGTCAGATCGATGCTGATAGAATGGACTATTTACAGCGTGATGCTTATTTCACTGGCGTGAGTTATGGTCATTTCGATATGGAAAGGCTTTTGCGTGTGATGAGGCCAAGGGAAGAGCATGCCGTCATAAAGCAGAGCGGGATGCATGCGGTTGAGGATTATATCATGAGTCGCTACCAAATGTATTGGCAGGTTTATTTCCATCCAGTTACGAGAAGTGCGGAGGTCATACTTACCAAGATCCTTCATAGGGCGAAACATTTATATGAATCCGGTTATGAGTTTGCCCAAGAACCGCACCATTTTTATTCATTGTTCAAGGGAGAAGTGACTTTAACGGACTATTTGAAAATGGATGAATCGGTGATGCTCTATTATTTCGAAGCATGGGAAGAGGAAAACGATGCGATTTTAAAAGATTTATGCACTCGCTTCGTTAACCGTAAACTATTTAAATATGTGGAATTCCATCCGTCGAACAGTCAAATGAACAGATTGATGGAATTAAGGACGCTATTCAAGAAGGCAGGCATCGATCCGGATTATTATCTTGTCGTCGATTCCTCATCAGATCTGCCGTATGATTTTTACCGGCCGGGTGAGGAAGAGGAGAGACTTCCGATTCACTTGCTTAAAAATAATGGCGAAATTCGTGAATTATCACGTGAATCCGAAATTGTCGATGCAATTTCAGGGAAAAGAAGAACGGATCATAAGTTGTATTATCCAGCGGATTTATTGCGTGATGAATCTACGAAGAAAAATATTAAAAAACAGATCCGCAAGCTTTTGGAGCTATCGGATTAAAGTGGTACATTTTTGGTGAGGAGTGACGGGCCTTGTTTAAGGATCATGCAAACATTATCAATGCAATTTCTACTGCCGGTGAAATCTCGGGTCGAAAAAAATTACAAAAGATCGTTTATATCGCGAAGAAGCTGTCCTTCCCATTTCATGAAAAGTTTCAATTTCACTTTTATGGACCGTATTCGGAGGAGTTGACCTTACGGATTGAAGAGCTCTGCGAAATGGGCTACTTGAATGAAGTAAGGGAAAAAAAAGCAGGCTATTATCAATATTGTTATTCGATAACGGATGCCGGCCAGGATTTCCTATCCATACAGGAAGTGGAGATGCCGGCACTTGAGGCATGCTTACAGGATATGAACGAACAGAATGCCAGGTTTTTGGAGCTGGTTTCAACGGTGCTATACTTCGACACGCTTGAAAAAGAGGAAGTCACCGAGAAAATTTTTACGCTGAAAAGCAAACAAAAATATACCCTTGAAGAAATTGATGAGGCATATGAATATATTGAGCAGTTAAAAACAAAAGCTAAGCCGAATTGATGGCTTAGCTTTTCCCCATTATGTAAATCTTATAGATCGCTTTTACGGACACCGGCTACTGCTAAATGATTTTTTGACATTTCTTCAATGAAAATCGTCACGGCTTCAGCTGGTGCTCCAGTTGTTTCCGTCACGGCTGCAGTAACCTTTTCGACTAAAGCCTTTTTTTGTTCGTCTGTACGGCCTTCAAGCATTTTGACTGTTACATATGGCATCTCTTTTCCCCCCTTCCTCTCTTATCTTGTAGTGTTTCACAATGAAAAAAGAATTGCAAGACTCGGAAGTCAGAGTTTTTTCACTTCTTGAGCTTTTGATGTATACTAACGGTATTAAACATTGGGGGAGAAGCTATCGATGCAATTCTTGGAGCAAATAGAACGGTTTTTGGTTTATCCTTTGGAAAAGCTTCCATATGTCATTGTGTCACTGTTGATCGCATTTACGGTTCATGAATTTTCCCATGCGTATGTGGCCTATAAGTTCGGTGACCCGACAGCAAAGAATGAAGGGAGAGTCACGTTGAATCCGATTTCACATTTGGATCCGATCGGAACTCTGTTGATATTGATAGCCGGATTTGGTTGGGCGAGACCCGTACCGGTCAATCGTTTTCATTTCAAAAATCCAAAATTGGCAGGAGTGCTCGTCTCTTTTGCCGGTCCGTTCAGTAATTTGCTTGTTGCAATTTTGGGGTATTTGATTTTTTACGGGTTGCTGGCGGCAGGCGTTGGACCTGAGTTACCGTTTTTCGTCGAGCCCTTCTTAAATATACTCATAAATTTAAATGTCCTTTTATTTGTATTTAATCTGTTACCGCTGCCGCCTCTCGATGGTTATAGGATCGTTCAGGATCTTGTTTCCGCAGACTTGCGGGCAAAAATGACCCAGTATGAACAATATGGCTCCCTTATTTTTTTGATTCTGATCATCACACCGCTGAGTCAATATACAATTAGACCGATTTTGGATACTGGCATTAAATTTGTAGGAGGCACCTTGAGTCAATTTTTTTCACTTTTGTTTTTTTAACCAATAATAAGGAATGACAAACGATAAAGGGGGATATGAACATGGAAGAACAACCAAAGAAAAAGGTAGGCTTCAATATTATAAAAAACGACCCAACAGAAGGCCATGGCGGATATGGGGCAGGGGTATTAACACTCGATAATATTTCCCCGGTCATCATCGATGTGGATGCGGGAGAAGCAGAGGTCGATATCGGTGCGATGCATGCAAGAAGTGCAGTGGAAAAAGGGATCAAGTTTTTAAAGACTAAAGAGGAAGTCCCGAATGCCAAACCCTACTGGCTTGTTTGGGTGACCATTGAAGCCACTCAAAATGGTCCGCACTATGCAGGTGTGACAGCATGTGAAATGACGGTCGACAGGTCAATTAGACGCGGCTACAAATCGCTCCCGGAGCATGTTAACCGGATGGATAAATCGCTAAAACGAAAGATCATCGTTGAGGACATGGACGATAAATCAAAACGTGTACTCGCAGACTTCCTGAAAAACCATGATGCGGGAATGTGGGAGCGTTCTTCAGATCAGCTGAAGGAGTCATTGACGGTTTGAATCTCGTTTGATGGATGAAATGTTAAGTTTAGTGAAAAATGCACTTGTAGGAAAGCGATAAAATCAGTAAACTTAAAGACAGCAGTTTAGTCACTGTGGAACTAGGACAGAAAAACCCCCGAAGCCTCTGCAGGCTTCGGGGGTTTTTCGTTATCCCCAAGGTTTTAAGATTTTCTTGTACCAAGGGGCCTTTTTAAGTTCTTCTTCTTTTGGGACATGTTTAGGATTCCCACCCTTAAAGTGCTCGGGACAGTATTCGACAGGCTCGGTTCCTTTAACATAATAAGTCATTCTTGAGACGGGACAATCCTTTGTGGCCAATTTTCCGCTTACGGGATTCACGTTTACCCCGATTACGTTTTCGGTTTCCTTAAATGGTTTTGCCGGTTTACCTTTTAGACCCTTTTCCATATAGGAAGCCCAGATTTTCTTTGCATAGCCTTTTTCAGCAGGGATCTCGATTTTTTTGCCTTGGTCATATCCAGTCCATACTCCTGCTACAAGCTCCGGTGTGTAACCGATCATCCAGCTATCCGTCGGGGTGGAGCCTGATTTGCCGGCATATGGGCGGGTCAGCTGGGAACTGATGGTGCTGCCGGTCACTTTCGTATAACCATTTAACGTTTCATCGAAAACACCTGTAAGCATCTGGGTCATGACAAATGCCTTGTCCTTATCCAGAATCTGTTCGGGTTTCTCCTTTTCATCAAAAATCACTTCACCTTTTTGATTTTCCACCTTTTTGATAAACACGGGTTCAACCTTCTTGCCGCCATTAGCCAGAATGCTGTATGCGTTCACCATTTCAATCGCCCTAACACCTGACGTACCGAGTGCCAGGGAAGGGACCGCATCCATCTTTGCCGTGATTCCGAATCGACGCGCCGTATCGACCAATGACTGTTCCCCAAGGAACAAATGCGTTTTTACGGCAAAGATATTATCGGAAAGAGCAATGGCCTGAGCCATCGTGATTTCGCCTTCCGCATATTGATGGTTATAATTATGCGGTGTGTAAGATGAGTGACCATCATCGAAAGAAAAGGTAGTTGTCTCGCTTTTCAAGGTGGTGGACGGTGTGAAACCATTCTCCAGCGCTGAATAGTATAGCAATGGCTTCATGGTTGACCCAGGCTGGCGAACGGCCTGTGTGGCCCGATTGAATGGAGACTCGGAATAATCTTTACCGCCGACCAGCGCACGGACCTCCCCGGTATCCGGATCCATTGCCACTATCGAGGCTTGAATGCCTGAAGACTTGGGTATGGTACTGGAAAGGACCTCTTCGGCAGCATCCTGCTGGGTTTCGTCCAGTGTCGTATACACCTTAAGGCCGCCGAGCTCGATCGTCCGGTCATCTAAATGAAGCTGAGATTTTAAAGCCTGCTTGACGGCATCCTGGAAATAGGGAGCGGTCTTCTTGGTGACCGTTCCGTGTTCCCCTTTTAATGTAAGGGATGTTCGCAGCGCTTCCGCGATATCCTTGTCTGAAACGTAGTTTTTGCTTTTCATGGATTGCAGGACAACTTTCTGCCTTGATTTCGCTTTTTCAAAGTTATCCAATGGAGAATAGTTTGACGGCCCTTTTGGTATTCCGGCCAGCATGCTCGCTTCAGGAAGAGTCAAATCCTTGGCATCCTTGCCAAAGTAATATTGACTTGCAGCTTGGGCTCCATATGCGCCATGGCCATAGTAAATCGTATTTAAATAGCCTTCTAGAATTTCCTTTTTGGAGTAGTTCATTTCTAAACGTATCGTATAAAAGGCCTCATTAAGTTTACGCGACCATGTTTTGTCATGCCCAAGAAACAGGTTCCGGGCATACTGTTGGGTAATGGTGCTTGCACCCTGGACCTTGGACATTGCCTTAATATCGGCAAGGATGGCACCGCCGATCCTCTTTATATCAAATCCATAATGGGTGTAAAATTGACGGTCCTCAACGGCGACAGTCGCTTTGATGAGCTGTGGTGAAATCGACTCCATTCCGGCCCAATAACGCTTCTGGCCATTATCTGTTTCACCGATCACATTTCCATCATCACTGTAATAGAGAGTGGACTGCGGCACGACCAAAGGAGGCGGACCTAATATTTTTGCGTAAATCAGTAAAGAGAGAAGCAATACAAAGAGTATTGTCAGCCCGATTGTGGCAAGGATAATGAAGGCCCGTACATATTTAGTTGTCCTTTTAAATCGTTCGCTTGGAATCAATTCCATTGCTTTCACCTCTCTTATCGGGTAAGAATCTAGTATCTATCTATTACTATTATGGAAAAAAAAGAAAATTTTAAACATAAGAACTGCATTTAAGAAATTTATCTTGCAATTCTGCTAGATTCGTCTATAATTTTTCTAGCTAATGACTATACCGATTTTGGGGAACCTATAAGGTGACTGACAATATGAAATGGAAAAGGAGCGTTAATAAATGAGCATTTGGTTTACTGAAAAACAAACAGAGAACTTTGGTATTACGATGAAAGTGAATCGTACTTTACATACTGAGCAAACTGAGTTTCAAAAGCTTGATATGATTGAAACGGAAGAGTGGGGCAATATGCTATTGCTGGATGACATGGTAATGACTTCACAGCGCGATGAATTCGTTTACCATGAAATGGTAGCCCATGTTCCTTTATTTACCCATCCTAATCCAGAAAACGTTTTGGTTGTAGGTGGAGGGGACGGAGGAGTTATCCGTGAAATCCTTAAACACCCAAGCGTAAAAAAAGCTACATTGGTGGATATCGATGGGAAAGTCATCGAATACTCAAAGAAATACCTGCCGGAAATTGCAGGCATGCTTGAAGATCCGCGTGTAGACGTACAAGTTGGGGATGGCTTCATGCACATCGCCAAAAGTGAAAATGAATATGACGTGATCATGGTTGATTCAACTGAACCTGTCGGACCTGCTGTCAATTTATTCACAAAAGGTTTTTATGCCGGGATTTCCAAAGCTTTGAAAGAAGACGGGATTTTTGTGGCACAATCCGACAACCCTTGGTTTAAAGCGGACTTAATTCGCGATGTACAACGTGATGTGAAAGAGATATTCCCAATCACGAGCCTGTATTTAGCGAATATCCCGACGTATCCAAGCGGCCTTTGGGCGTTCACGATCGGATCGAAAAAATATAATCCATTAGAAGTGACTGAAGATCGTTTCCATGAAATGGAAACTAAATATTATACAAAAGAACTTCATAAAGCAGCATTCGTTCTGCCTAAATTCGTTCAAGATTTAGTGAAGTAAGGGAGGCATGGACCATGAAATTCGATGAAGCCTATTCAGGCAATGTATTCATTAAAAGCCACCCTGTTTTTGAGGAATCAGAAGCTGTGCTATACGGCATGCCGATGGACTGGACGGTAAGTTTCCGTCCGGGTTCTCGCTTCGGCCCTACCCGGATTCGTGAAGTTTCGATTGGTTTGGAAGAGTACAGCCCGTATTTAGATCGTGAATTAGAGGAAGTTAAATTCTTTGATGCCGGGGACATTCCATTACCATTCGGCAATCCGCAGCGCAGTATCGATATGATTGAAAAATTTGTCGACAGCTTGTTGGATGCAGGTAAGTTCCCTATGGGTATGGGAGGGGAACATCTTGTCACATGGCCTGTCATCAAAGCCATGTTCAAAAAGTATCCCGATATGGCCATCATCCATATGGATGCCCATACAGATTTACGTGAGGATTATGAGGGAGAGCCGCTTTCCCATGCGTCCATCATCCGTAAATCCGCAGAACTTATCGGCCCGAAAAATGTATACTCTTTCGGCATTCGTTCCGGTTTGAAGGAAGAATTCCAATGGGCAAAAGAAAATGGCATGCACATCTCTAAATTTGAAGTTCTTGAACCTTTGAAAGAAGTACTGCCGCAGTTAGCTGGCCGTCCTGTATATGTGACGATCGACATCGATGTTCTTGACCCTGCGCACGCGCCGGGAACAGGAACCGTTGATTGTGGAGGCATCACTTCCAAAGAGCTTTTAGCTTCGATTCATGAGATAGCACGGTCTGAAATAAATGTGGTCGGCTGCGATTTAGTAGAAGTCGCACCAATCTATGATCCATCCGAGCAAACTGCGAATACGGCGAGCAAGCTGATTCGCGAAATGATTCTAGGGTGGGTTCAAAAAGGTTAATGATGGAAGACTTGACTGTTCCTGTTTTTTTTAGCGGGAATGGTCTTTTTTTATCCATTGATAGAATTAAGGGCTCTTTTTGAATAATTCCGCCCAATGAGTCATTATTGCGTTAAAATCAAATGGATTGCAACAACTTGATTTCGACAGCACACTTTTGGTTTAACACTTTATTTTCCGCTCCAAGTTGAAACTTCCATGAAGAATATTTATACTTATAAAGTTAAGAACGACATGATGAAGGAAGTGTAGCTTTGACTCTTCATGATATAGATAAGCATGCTATTAAAGTGTCTTTACAGACAAAAATTAAGCACGGTCCAGAAACGGAAACGTATGAGCTGGTCACATTTGGTACAAAAATGTATAAAGGTGCAGATTTATATTTGCAATATAAAGAGGAAAATGAAACCGGTCAAACACAAACGACCATCAAGCACAAACCGGATGAAACGATCCTGCTTAGAAATGGTGCCATTAAAATGAGGCAGCTTTTCCGCTTGCAGGAAGCGACAAATGGGCATTACGAAAGTATATATGGCAGGTTAGGATTACGGACGACCGCGAAGAAGATCCATCATCAATGGGATGAGCAGGCCAAACAAGGGAAACTCGTCCTTAAATATACGTTACATATGCAGGGAAGCGAACCCGGTCAATATGAGATGACTATTTCCTACAAGGAGGAAGCATAACGCATGAATATAGTAAAAGAGGTACAGGAAAAACTGAAAGAAGAGATTAAAGCGGCAGTCATTAAAGCCGGTTTAGCAACGGAAGAGCAAATTCCGAATGTTGTACTGGAGTTGCCAAGAGATAAGACACACGGAGATTATTCCACGAATATGGCCATGCAATTAACGAAGATTGCAAAGAAAGCGCCAAAGATGATAGCAGAGGCAATCATCGAAAACTTTGACAATTCAAAAGCATCCATCGAAAAAATTGAAATTGCAGGACCGGGTTTTATCAATTTCTACATGGATAATGCTTATTTGACAGAACTGGTTCCTGTCATTTTGAAAGTAGATGAAGCATATGGGGAAAGTGACTTTGGTAAAGGCGAAAAAATCCAAGTGGAGTTCGTTTCCGCGAACCCGACCGGTGATCTCCATCTTGGTCATGCCCGTGGTGCAGCAGTAGGTGATACGCTATGTAATATCCTAGCTAAAGCAGGTTATGATGTTTCACGTGAATACTATATCAATGATGCAGGTAACCAAATCAATAATTTGGCCATTTCGATAGAAGCCCGTTATTTCCAGGCACTTGGCCTCGAAAAGGATATGCCTGAGGGCGGTTATCATGGCGAAGATATCATTGGCATCGGTAAGACGCTTGCAAGTGAGTATGGGGATAAATATGTAAATGCCGATGAGAAGGAACGTTTTGAATTTTTCCGTGAGTACGGCTTGAAATATGAAATGGAAAAACTGAAAACGGACTTGGGTAATTTCCGTGTCGGATTTGATGTATGGTACTCCGAAACATCCCTTTATCAAGACGGTAAAATTGATGAAGCACTTAAAGTGTTGAGGGAAAGGGGCCATGTTTACGAGGAAGATGGGGCTACATGGTTCCGCTCTACGGAATTAGGCGATGATAAAGACCGGGTGCTTATTAAGCAGGATGGGTCTTACACATACCTGACACCGGATATTGCCTATCACCGTAATAAATTGGAACGCGGCTTTGAAACGCTGATCAATATCTGGGGTGCAGATCACCACGGCTATATCCCTCGTATGAAAGCGGCGATCGAAGCATTAGGGTACAACCGCGAGCAGCTTGAAGTGGAAATCATCCAGCTTGTCCACCTGTACAAGGATGGCGAGAAAATGAAGATGAGTAAACGTACCGGTAAAGCAGTTACGATGCGTGACCTGATTGATGAAGTGGGTCTGGATGCAACACGTTATTTCTTTGCAATGAGAAGTGCGGACACCCATATGGACTTTGATTTGGATCTTGCGGTCTCACAATCCAATGAAAACCCGGTTTATTATGCACAGTATGCCCACGCCCGTATTTCCAGCATTTTGCGCCAAGGTGTGGAACAAGGGATCAGCTATGAAGGAGTCACTGATTTCTCTGCCCTATCTACTGAAAAAGAAGTGGAGCTTTTGAAGAAATTAGGAGAATTCCCGCAGGCAATAGCGGAAGCAGCCGAAAAACGGATGCCTCACCGTATGACGAACTATATATTCGACCTGGCCTCTACATTCCACAGTTTCTACAATGCAGATAAGGTTCTGGATGTTGAAGAAATAGAAAGAAGTAAGGCGCGTCTTGGACTGGTCAAATCCGTCCAAATTACGTTAAAGAATGCATTGGCCATCATCGGGGTTTCGGCACCGGAAAAAATGTAATGGAAAAAAGCGGCTGTTTCTAGCGAAACAGCCGCTTTTTTTAGGTTATTTAGCACTCAATGGCTCCGCCGCTCACCCTTTTTACACCTCGAATCTTAGCCATATCTTCAATCAGCTGCAACATTGCCCGATCCTTCATTTTGGCCTCGATCATGAAATCCGCGTCCTGTCCAAGCTCCTTAAGCACTTTAAAAAGGGGCATGATGAAGTCCAAATCTATATAATCTGCATGCGAGCGAAATTCACCTGCCGATTTTGGGGATGAAATATGGATCTTTGGTACCGCCCCTGCTTGATCCCAAGTGGTGAACACCTCGGTGAGCAGCTCGTTAAGCGGCTCATCTGAAAGGTTTGCGAGATGATGGTGATAATCGAATACAAGCGGGATTCCCTCCCTTTTACATACGCCGAGGGTTTCAGATGCTGTATAGGTTTTATCATCATTCTCCAAAGTCATTCTTTCCTTGATGTGCATAGGCAGTGATTTAAGGTTGTCATGAACCCTTACAAGGGCGGACTCTTTATCACCATAGGCCCCACCGACATGGATATTGATGAAAGAGGTGTCCGCAATGCCCATTGCATCAAGCATTTTATAATGGAACTCCATATCTTTCACTGCATTTTGTGTGATCTCGGGCTTAGGGCTGGTGAACAGTGTAAACTGATTGGGATGAAAGCTGAGCCTCATCTTGTGTGCAGTGGCCCAATCGCCAAGCTGTTTCCACTCTTTCTTAAAAGGAGTGACGAAATCCCATTCGATTTCGGGATGTGTGGCTAAAGGAACAATGGAACTGGACATCCGGTATACTTCTATTTGGTGTGCCGTGTTATATTGAAGGACCCTTAAGGTATTTTCAATGTTTTGCCTTGTCACATCCAGGAGCTTTTCCATTCCTTTTTCTGCGCCAAGTGTGCTATATCGCTTGAAAGTAAGTGTCTTAGCCGGAGAAGCCTCCCATAAACAGGTGGCATTGGATACGAACCCAAATCTTATTTTCATTATATTTTTCTCCTTGAGCAAAGGGTTGTCAAAGAAAAGGAGAAAGGATGGAAGCCAGCGATTCTTTTGCTGAACGGACTACATTCATTTTGGAAAGAGCGTCCCCGTTCAGCGGCTTGGATTCGGCCAGGTCCACTGCCAATTCCTTTTCTACATCTTTTATAAATGTCCGGTCAAATACGATGCAGTTCATTTCACTATTTAAAAAACAACTGCGTTTATCAAAATTAGCCGTACCGATATCGCACATTATATCATCGATCAGCATCACTTTAGAATGGTAGAACCCTCTTTGAAATTGCATGATTTCCGCCCCGTCTTTTATTAGTACCCGAAAATAGGGAAAAGAAGCTTCTTTTACAAGGGCGTGGTCTGAAATTTCAGGTACGATGACCGTAACGGAAACATTGCGTGCAAGGGCATCCCTCAATTCCTGAAATAAAGTTTCACTGGGAATGAAGTATGGAGTCCCGATAATGATTTTTTTAGTCGCTTGACGAATCATGTGTGTCAGTGACTGTTCAAGATCACTGCCATTCGAGACGACAAACTGATGGGCCTGCGTCCCGGGAGTCAATGTCGGAAAATAGGCAGGCGTTCCTCTGTAATCCTCGTTTGTATCATAGAACCAATCCGAGAGGAAGACTTCCTGAAGGTCCTTTACACCTTCCCCAGTCATTTTTAAATGGTAATCCCTCCATGGGTTCAGCTTCTCCCCTTGGTTTATATACTCCTTACCGATATTAAAGCCGCCAAGATAGCCGATCTTTCCATCTATCACCGAGATCTTACGGTGATTTCTTTTTTGTATGGTATAGAAAAGGAAGGGGAGTTTCGGTTTAAAGCTGAAAGAAAAATGAACGCCGCTTTCAGTCAGCTCCTGAATGGTTTGGCGGGACATTTTTTTACTCCCTATCCAATCGACTAAAAGCCGCACTTCCACGCCCTCTTCCGCTTTTGACTGCAGTAACTTCAAAAAGTCCTTGCTGAATTTATCGTTTTTTACTATATAAAAAAGGATATGGATGGAATCCTGAGCTTGCCTGACTTCCTTGATATAATCTTCAAACAGGATTTTCCCTGATGTGAATACAGTTATTTCGCTATTCCGAGGCGGATATTTAGTGTTGGTTGCGTGCTTCAAATAACGGCTATGCCCTACCTTAAGATCAACCCAGCACCAAGAGAAGATCAATAAAAATATAGAGGCAATCGTGGTGATTATCTTCAAAAAAAATCCCCCCTAAATGATTATATTTAGTTTGGCTCTAATTCCCTGTCAGTAACCATTAAAAAGGGGGAAAGGGTCTTCATTTTTTTTGAATGCGGAAGGGTAATGCATGGATTTGTCGAATTATATAATTAAGGGGCAGAAAAATTAAATGGTTTTTAAAAGAAAAAAGTTGACTGAATGCTCATTCATTATATAATGGAATTAATCAAATTTCAGAAAAATGCCAAATTTCCCATAATGGTACCTGGCATTTTGCAATTTACTAAAGAGGGGGAAAGACTGCATGGAAATGAATGGTTTACTGTGGATCAACTTAGTTGCATTCCTGCTTGTAACCGCTTACGCCGCCGGTTTGTTTGTCTATTTGATAAAGACTCGTATTGCTTATATAAAACTTGGCAAAAAAGTGGAATTCGATAACCGTGTGAAAGATCGTCTTGTCAAAATAGGGGTTTATGTATTTGGACAGAAGAAGCTCTTTAAAGATAAAAAGAGCGGGATCATTCATGCCTTGTTATTTTATGGTTTCATATTAGTGCAATTTGGCGCACTTGATTTTTTCGTTAAAGGCTTAAGGCCGGGGTGGCATTTACCGTTCGGCCCTGTTTATCCGGCCTTTACTTTCTTCCAGGAAATTGTGACGCTTACCGTTCTTGTTGCAATCCTATGGGCGGCATACCGCCGTTATGTCGAAAAGCTTGTTCGCTTGAAAAGGGATTTCAAAGCAGGTTTGGTTGTCATCTTCATTACCGGTATCATGATCACCGTATTACTGGGGAATGGAATGGGAATGATCTGGCATGGACACGATGCAACCTGGTCAGAGCCAGTCGCATCGAGCATTGCATTTCTATTCGGCTGGATGGGGACAACAGCGGCAACCGTCGTTTTTTATGTAGCTTGGTGGCTGCATTTACTGATCATATTATCTTTCCTTGTTTATATCCCGCAATCTAAGCACGCCCATTTGATTGCCGGTCCAATAAATGTATTCCTTAATCGCCTGGACAATCCGGGGAAATTGAAACCGGTTGATTTGGAAGAAGAGATTCTCGACAAAGAAGGCAATCAATATTACGGTGCCAAATATATCGAGGACTTGACGCAATATCAAATGGTGGACCTCTATGCCTGTGTGGAGTGCGGTCGCTGTACGAATATGTGCCCGGCTACAGGCACTGGGAAAATGCTGTCCCCGATGGATATCATAATCAAGATGCGTGACCATTTAACAAATACAGGCGCTGCCGTTACAACGAAGCAGCCATGGGTGCCATCTTTTGTTTTTGGAAATACGAAGGGAAATAAGATCGCTTTGGCTGGTGCAGCGCAGGGGGTGCAGGAATCAGCTGCAGCAACAGAAGCATACAGTCCGAGCCTGATTGGCGAAGTCATTACGGAAGAAGAACTTTGGGCTTGCACCACATGCCGGAACTGTGAAGATCAATGCCCGGTAATGAATGAACATGTCGACAAAATCATTGATATGCGCCGTTATCTAGTGCTTACTGAGGGCAGACTTGATCCCGATGCACAGCGTGCCATGACGAATATCGAGCGTCAAGGGAACCCTTGGGGATTGAACCGTAAAGAGAGAGAAGATTGGCGAAGCCTTCGGGAAGATGTCAGCGTCCCAACGGTGAAGGAATTAAAAAAGGCAGACGAAGAATTCGAGTATTTATTTTGGGTGGGTTCAATGGGGTCGTACGATAACCGAAGCCAGAAGATAGCCCTTTCCTTTGCTAAATTATTGAATGAAGCGGGCGTCACATTTGCAATTCTTGGAAATAAGGAGAAAAACTCAGGGGATACTCCACGTCGATTGGGTAATGAGTTTGTTTTTCAGGAACTTGCCATGAAAAATATAGAAGAATTCCAGAAGAATGAAATAACGAAAATCGTGACGATCGATCCGCATGCATACAATATCTTTAAGAATGAGTATCCGGATTTTGGCTTGGAGGCGGAAGTGTATCACCATACTGAGCTGTTGGCCAAACTTGTCAGTGAAGGCAGGCTGGTGCCGCAGTATCCAGTGAATGAGACGATTACATTCCACGATTCCTGTTACTTGGGAAGGTACAATGAAGTTTACAGCCCGCCGCGTGAAATCTTACAATCCATTGATGGAGTGAAACTTATTGAGATGGAGCGTAACCGTGAGAAGGGTATGTGCTGCGGAGCTGGAGGCGGTTTGATGTGGATGGAAGAAGAAACTGGAAACCGCATTAATGTGGCCCGTACCGAACAAGCGCTGGCCGTCAGTCCAACAGTGATCAGCTCAGGATGTCCTTATTGCCTTACCATGCTATCTGATGGGACGAAGGCAAAAGAAGTTGAAGAAAATGTTAAAACGTATGATGTAGCTGAACTACTCGAAAAAGCGGTCATTGGTGAAAATAAATCGATTGCCTCTTAATTTTAAATGGAATTGCCTGCTTCCTCTAAATGAGATTCAAATGGAAGCAGGCAATATTTTCAATATATTTATAAACTAAATATTTTCATTTTTGAGAAAAATGTGTAATATAATATAATATTAAGCGCTTACAACACTATTTTTTTAACTCCAAATTGAGCGAGCGTTCAATCAATGTTACTTATAGGGGGAAATAATGATGGCGAAAACAGTGATTATTAGCGGTGTGAGAACACCTTTTGGTAAATTCGGCGGTGGTCTTAGCAGTTTGACGGCATCACAACTTGGTGGAATAGCAATCAAAGAGGCACTTGTTCGGGCAGGGATTGAAGGAAGCCAAGTGGACGAGGTCATCATGGGGAATGTGCTTCAAGCAGGCCAAGGCCAAATACCGTCCCGCCAGGCAGCCCGTCATGCTGGATTGCCTTGGGAAGTGAAAACGGAAACCATTAATAAAGTATGCGCATCAGGACTTCGCAGTGTCACATTGGCTGATCAGATCATTCGCTTAGGTGAAGAAGAAATCATTGTTGCCGGCGGAATGGAATCGATGAGCAATGCACCTTATATCCTTCCAAAAGCAAGGTGGGGCCTAAGGATGGGTGATGGGGAACTGAAGGATACGATGATATCGGATGGACTTAGCTGCAGTTTTACGGGCGTCCATATGGGGACTTACGGTAACAGTACAGCCGAGGATCTTGAAATCACCCGTGAGGAACAAGATAGCTGGGCTTATGAGAGTCACCAAAAAGCGATAAAAGCAATCGATGGCGGAATTCTTGCAGAAGAAATCATTTCCGTACAGGTGCCAGTCCGAAAAGGCGCACCAATTACCATCGAACATGATGAAGCCCCAAGAAAAGATACATCTGCCGGAAAGTTGGCTAAACTAGGTCCAGCTTTCAATAATGAGGGGACCATTACGGCTGGTAATGCACCAGGTGTCAATGACGGCGCGGGAGCTCTCGTATTGATGAGTGAGGAACGTGCTGAAAAAGAAGGGAAAACGCCTTTTGCCTATATTTTAGCTCATGCAGAAGTGGCAGTGGAAGCAAAGGACTTCCCTAAAACGCCAGGTCTGGTCATAAATGAACTTCTGAAGAAGACAAGTAAATCGATAGAGGAAATTGATTTATTTGAAGTGAATGAAGCATTTGCTGCGGTTGCATTGGCCAGCGGGAAAATTGCCAACATCGAGCCGGGAAAAGTGAATGTAAACGGAGGGGCTGTAGCATTAGGTCACCCAATCGGGGCAAGTGGAGCCCGCATCATCATTACGCTGATGCATGAACTGAAACGCCGCGGAGGGGGATTGGGCATCGCAGCGATCTGTAGTGGCGGCGGTCAGGGAGATGCCATTTTAATAGAAGTGCCTAAGCAAGGATAATAGTTTCATAGATAAATGAGGAGGGATATTCCCATGGGCATTCAAAAAGTGATGGTCATTGGTGCGGGACAGATGGGATCTGGCATAGCCCAGGTCTGTGCAATGAGCGGTTATGAAGTTCTTTTACACGATTTAAAAGATGAGTATGTAGAAAAGGGTTTAGGGACTATTGCCAAAAACCTATCGCGGCAGGTTGAAAAAGGGAAAATGGAATCCGAGGAGAAGGATGCAATCCTTTCCCGGCTTACTTCCTCAACGAATTTGAAAAATGCAGCTGCAGTAGATTTGGTGATTGAAGCGGCAGTGGAAAACATGGAAATAAAAACAAGAATATTCGCCGAGTTGGATGAAATCACGCCCCGGCACGTCATTCTTGCATCCAATACTTCTTCGCTACCGATTACCGAGATAGCCGCTGCCACGAAAAGGCCGGAAAAGGTAATTGGCATGCACTTTATGAACCCGGTTCCAGTCATGAAGCTGGTTGAGGTCATCCGCGGCCTTGCTACAGCGGATGAAGTTTATCAAGAGGTTGAAAAGATGGCTGAATCCTTGAATAAGGTACCGGTGGAAGTCAATGATTTCCCTGGTTTTGTAGCGAATCGGATTTTGATGCCGATGATCAATGAGGCCATCTATACACTTTATGAGGGCGTCGCTACTAAAGAAGCGATCGATGACGTAATGAAACTGGGCATGAACCATCCGATGGGCCCGCTTACGCTAGCTGACTTCATCGGCCTGGATACATGCTTGTATATAATGGAAACCCTTCACCAAGGACTGGGAGACGATAAATACCGACCGTGTCCGCTGTTAAGGAAATATGTAAAGGCAGGGTGGTTAGGCAAGAAGTCAGGACGGGGCTTTTATGAATATAACTAATCATGGAAAGATGTGCAGCCAGGGAGGGATGTAGGATGGATTTCAAGTTTACCGAAGAACATGAAATGATGCGGAAAATGGTAAGCTCTT
This sequence comes from Peribacillus sp. FSL R5-0717, assembly GCF_038002945.1. Taxonomy (NCBI): domain Bacteria; kingdom Bacillati; phylum Bacillota; class Bacilli; order Caryophanales; family Bacillaceae; genus Peribacillus; species Peribacillus sp. FSL R5-0717. Next base: position 2,431,965 of record NZ_JBBOOF010000001.1, on the reverse strand, counting down.
TTGCGGAGAAAGAGATCACTCCTCATATCGAGGCAATGGAAACAGGCGTGTTTCCAAAAACGATTCTGCAAAAAATGGGTGAGCTTGGTTTGATGGGAATTCCGATTTCAGAAGAATACGGTGGCGCGGGTATGGACTTCATGTCTTATATCATTGCCATCAATGAGATTTCCAAAGTAAGTCCCACTCTCGGTGTCATACTGTCCGTTCATACATCTGTGGGCACAAATCCAATCGTTTATTTTGGAACGGAAGAACAGAAGCGAAAGTATGTGCCTAAGTTAGCCGCTGGTAAAAATTTAGGGGCCTTTTGTTTGACTGAGCAAAGCTCAGGTTCCGATGCTGCGAGTTTGAAATCGAAGGCAGTGGCAGTAAAGGAAGGCGGACAATATCGAATAAATGGGTCCAAGGTTTTTATCACCAATGGCGGGGAAGCGGATGTGTTCATTGTTTTTGCCTCGACCGACCCACAGAAGGGAAGCAAGGGAATCTCTGCTTTTATTGTAGAAAAAGGGACGCCGGGCTTAATCATCGGTAAAGATGAACGTAAAATGGGCCTTCATGGTTCGAGCACCGTACAGGTGACGTTCGAGGATATGAAAGTCCCTGCAGCCAATCTCCTAGGCAAAGAAGGGGAAGGTTTTAAGATCGCCATGGCCAACTTGGATGCTGGAAGGATCGGGATTGCTGCTCAAGCGCTAGGTATTGCAGAAGGAGCCATGGAACATGCTGTCCGATATGCAAAAAGCAGGGAGCAATTCGGAAAACCCATTGCAGAACAGCAAGGGATTGGTTTCAAACTGGCCGATATGGCAACGAGCATAGAAGCTTCAAGGTTACTCGTCTATCGCGCGGCGTTTTTACGCTCACAGGGATTAAAGTCCGGTAAAGAGGCGGCAATGGCAAAGCTATTCGCTTCGAGGACGGCCGTTGAGGTGGCGATAGAAGCAGTCCAAGTGTTCGGGGGCTATGGATATACAACGGATTATCCGGTCGAACGATATTTCAGGGATGCAAAGGTAACTGAAATTTATGAGGGTACAAGCGAAATACAGAGAATGGTCATCAGTAAAAGTCTATAATTACGAGAAACTTAGGAGGCATTGCCATGCAATTTAAACTAACGGAAGAACATGAAATGATCAGGAAAATGGTGCGCGACTTTGCCCAGAATGAAGTGGCTCCGACTGCTGCCGAGAGGGATGAAGAAGAACGATTCGACCGTGAAATCTTCGATAAAATGGCTGAACTTGGATTGACCGGGATTCCGTGGCCTGAGGAATACGGCGGAATTGGAAGTGATTACTTAGCGTATTGCATAGCGGTTGAGGAACTTTCCCGCGTTTGCGCTTCTACTGGGGTGACTTTATCAGCCCATACTTCGCTCGCAGGATGGCCAATATATAAGTTTGGCACTGAAGAACAAAAACAAAAATACCTTCGCCCGATGGCACAGGGTGAAAAAATCGGTGCATATGGCCTGACTGAGCCTAGCTCAGGCTCAGACGCCGGAGGGATGAGAACGACTGCAAAGCTTGTGGGTGATGAATATGTTATCAGCGGTTCCAAAATCTTCATTACGAACGGCGGGATTGCGGATACATATGTCGTCTTTGCATTGACGGATCCTGAATCGAAGCAAAAAGGGACGAGTGCTTTTATCATTGAAAAGGACTTCTCGGGCTTCAGTGTTGGTAAAAAAGAGAAGAAGCTTGGAATCCGTTCATCACCGACTACGGAAATCATCTTTGATGAGTGCCGTGTTCCTAAAGAAAATCTCCTTGGAAAAGAAGGGGAAGGCTTTAAAATCGCGATGATGACGCTTGATGGCGGCCGTAATGGAATTGCAGCCCAGGCTGTAGGGATAGCCCAAGGTGCATTGGATGCCGCGGTTGATTATGCAAAAGAGCGCGTCCAATTCGGCAAGCCAATTTCTGCACAGCAGGGAATCGGTTTTAAATTGGCGGATATGGCAACGGGTGTTGAGGCTTCAAGGCTATTAACCTATCAGGCAGCCTGGTTGGAATCAGTGGGGCTTCCTTATGGGAAAGAGTCGGCCATGTCCAAACTTTTTGCTGGAGATACAGCAATGAAAGTGACGACGGAGGCCGTACAGGTTTTCGGTGGCTATGGATATACAAAAGATTATCCAGTGGAGAGGTATATGCGTGATGCGAAAATAACCCAGATTTACGAAGGTACACAGGAAATTCAAAAGCTGGTCATCTCACGGATGGTTACTAAATAGGGTTGAAACTGTGGTTTTCCGATGAGGCTCTGCCTTTACCGGAATTCCCTTTTCAATTTCTTCAGAATATCAATGGTTGAATGATGGGCTTTCAAAAGGAGTTTGGAAATGGAAAAAAGAGAGGTTCTTGCATCTGTAAAGGATGAGCGGCTGGTTGAAAAAAGGCGTACTCAAATGATTAAAGGAGCGGTGACCCTTTTTAAAGAAAAGGGATTTCATCGTACGACTACCAGGGAAATTGCCAAAGCGGCAGGCTTTAGCATTGGCACATTATACGAGTATATCCGGACCAAGGAAGATATATTATATCTCGTTTGTGACTTTATTTATGATGAAGTCCAGGAAAAGCTTCAGAAGGAAATAGAACAGAGTGATGGGACACTTGAAAGCTTGAAGTTGACGATCGCCTATTTTTATAAAGTGATGGATGATATGCAGGACGAAGTGCTTGTCATGTATCAGGAAGTGAAGGCCCTGACGAAAGATGCTTTACCATATGTTCTGAATAAAGAACTTCGGATGGTGGGCATGTTCGAAAAAGTGATAACGAAATGTGTTGAGAATGGGGAGCTATCATTAACGGAAAAACAAATAAGCCTTGTTTCACATAACATTTTCGTACAGGGACAGATGTGGAGTTTTAGAAGATGGGCTTTGCATAAACAGTACACGCTTCAAGAGTATGTTGAACTGCAGACGCAATTATTGATTCAAAATGTATCGGGTTCCAAAGTGCACTGATATAAATAAGTTTCAATAAGGGGGAGCTAAATGAGTACAGTTGAGGTGTATAAACCGAAGAACCATATTAGATTCGTTACAGCTTCGAGTTTATTTGATGGACATGATGCATCCATCAATATAATGAGGAGAATCCTTCAGTCCAGCGGGGCGGAAGTAATTCACCTAGGTCATAATCGTTCGGTGGAAGAAATCGTGAATGCGGCCATCCAGGAAGATGTCCAAGGCATAGCCATGTCATCTTACCAAGGCGGACATGTGGAATATTTTAAATATATGTATGACCTGTTGATGGAAAAGGGAGCCGGGCACATTCGGATTTTTGCCGGCGGTGGCGGGGTCATCATCCCTAGGGAAATTAAAGAACTCCATGATTATGGGATTGCCCGTATCTTTTCACCTGATGAAGGGAGGGAATATGGTCTTCAAGGAATGATAAACGTTTTGATGGAGGAGTGTGATTTCTCGACAGTCAAACCATCTTTACAGGAACGTTTTGATGAATTGATTGCCGGGGGAACGAATGCCATTGCCCAATTCATTACCTTTGCCGAAAATAGGCTCGATGTTTCACAGGAATCAGCGGCAGCGGTGGAGAGTCTTTTTGAGCAGATCAAGACTTCCGAAAAGAAGGTTCCTGTTCTGGGAATCACGGGGACTGGCGGAGCTGGAAAAAGTTCATTGACTGATGAATTGATACGAAGGTTCATTAACGAAATTCCGGACGAGAGAGTCGCCATTCTATCTGTAGACCCGACCAAACAGAAAACGGGCGGTGCCCTTCTTGGTGACAGGATCAGAATGAATTCGATCTTTTCAGAGCGTGTTTATATGCGGAGCCTAGCCACGCGCCATTCAAAAAGTGAGCTGTCTTTGGCGATAAAGGATGCCATTTCCGTCGTGAAGGCAGCAGGCTTCGATTTAATCATCGTTGAAACGAGCGGGATCGGTCAGGGTGATGCAGAAATTGCCGAAATATGCGATGTATCCATGTATGTAATGACGAGTGAATTCGGTGCTCCTTCGCAACTTGAAAAAATCGATATGATTGATTATGCAGACTTGATAGTCATTAACAAATACGAGCGCAAAGGTTCCGAAGATGCAAAAAACCAAGTTCAAAAGCAATACCAAAGAAGCCGTACGCTTTTTGATCAAGATCCATCTGAAATGCCAGTATACGGTACAATCGCTTCCCAATTCAATGACCCAGGCACCAATGCATTATTCGCTGCACTGATTGAAAGGCTTAATGAAAAATCAGGAACGGCTTGGAGTACGGCCTTTTCGAAAGAAGCGGATGTTTACAAGCAAAATGTCATCATTCCAACTGACCGCCGGTATTATTTACGTGAAATCAGTGATACGGTCAGATCGTATCATAAGCGTGCCGCTGAACAAGTGCGTATTGCCCGGAGGCTTTTCCAGCTTGAAGGAGCCATTGATGCAGTTAAGGAAAATGATAACAACGGCGATATGGTGGCTTCTTTAGAAAAACTGAAAAAGGAAACCGCTTCGAATTTATCACCTGAATCTAAAAAAATCCTTTCTGGATGGATGGATTTAAAAGAAAAGTATGCAGGAGAGCAGTTTGTAACGAAAGTCAGGGATAATGAAATCGTGACAAAGCTGAAAACGAAAAGTTTATCAGGTTTAATGATCCCGAGAGTATCACTGCCGAAATATGTGGATTATGGAGAGATTTTGGGATGGGTATTCCGTGAGAACGTTCCGGGCTTCTTCCCTTACACTGCGGGAGTCTTTCCATTCAAGCGTGAAGGGGAAGACCCGAAGCGGCAATTTGCCGGTGAAGGATCGCCCGACCGTACCAACAGGCGTTTTCATTATTTATCAAAGGATGATACGGCTAAACGGCTAAGCACGGCTTTCGATTCCGTAACTTTATATGGCGAGGACCCTGATCACCGACCTGATATCTATGGAAAGGTAGGAGAAAGCGGAGTCAGCATCTGCACGTTGGATGACATGAAAAAGCTGTATGCAGGTTTTGATCTTTGCCACCCCTCAACCTCTGTATCCATGACCATCAATGGACCGGCACCAATCATTTTGGCCATGTATATGAATACGGCAGTCGATCAGCAGATTCAACGGAAAGAAGAAGAGCTAGGCCGTCCCCTTACAGACGCCGAAGCTGAAGAAGTGCAGGCTTATACGCTTCAGACGGTACGCGGAACTGTTCAGGCGGATATTCTGAAAGAGGACCAAGGCCAGAATACATGCATCTTCTCTACGGAATTTGCTCTAAGGTTAATGGGCGACATTCAAGCATATTTCATCGATCGGAAAGTCAGGAACTATTACTCTGTATCCATTTCTGGCTATCACATTGCAGAAGCGGGTGCCAACCCAATTTCACAGCTGGCTTTTACATTAGCGAATGGCTTTACTTACATCGAATATTATTTAAGCCGCGGAATGAATATTGATGATTTTGCCCCGAATTTGTCGTTCTTCTTCTCAAATGGGCTCGACCCGGAATATACGGTGATCGGGAGGGTGGCAAGAAGGATCTGGGCGACAGTCATGCGGGATAAATATGGTGCGAACGACCGCAGCCAGAAGCTCAAATATCATATACAGACTTCCGGGCGCTCGCTTCATGCCCAAGAAATTGATTTTAATGATATCAGAACGACACTTCAAGCTTTAATGGCACTGCAGGACAACTGTAATTCCCTGCATACTAATGCGTACGATGAAGCCATCACGACGCCTACAGAAGAATCCGTGCGCCGGGCAATGGCCATCCAAATGATCATTACGAAGGAGCATGGTCTCTCAAAAAATGAAAACCCGATGCAAGGTGCCTTCATCGTGGAGGAATTGACGGATCTGGTCGAAGAGGCCGTCCTGCAAGAGTTCGATCGCATCAATGATCGTGGCGGTGTGCTGGGTGCAATGGAGACGCAATATCAGCGCGGGAAAATCCAGGATGAATCGATGCATTACGAAATGAAAAAGCATACGGGAGAATTGCCGATCATCGGTGTAAATACGTATTTGAATCCAAATCCTCCTTCCGAAGAAGCAGTGAACAGCATGGAAATTGCCCGTGCAACCAAGGAGGAAAAGGAAGGGCAAATCATAAATCTCCGGGCATTCCAGGAAAGAAATAAGGAGTTCACGGATGAAGCGTTAACTAAACTGAAATTGGCAGCCATGAATGGGGAAAATATCTTTGCTGAGCTCATGAACTGCGTGAGGGTGGCCAGTCTGGGTCAGATAACGAGGGCGTTATATGATGTAGGCGGTCAATATCGAAGAAATATGTAAACTTAGAAGGGGGCTCCGGACGTTTAGGGGCCCTTTTTTTAATAATTTCCGTCTTTTTTAACAAAATGAAGATTTTACCTTATAATTATTCGGAAAAGGGGCAAAAATGAAGAATCAGCCCTATTGGAGTTGAGAAAATGAACCTGAAGATGATTGGGTTGATCATAGGTTACATTCTTGCCATCATTTTTTTATTTGAGCTGTATGAGCATCAATTGGGAGCCATTTCTTTTTTTATCCTGACTGTTGTCTTTTTTACGGCAGCCTATCGTCAGAAATCGAAAAAGAAAAAAAGGAATGATCTTTAGCCTTGGTTTCCTGTGAATGATAGACAATTAGGTAAATCTGTGAAAGTATCATATAGAACTAGCATAAACCCATTTAGATTGTTTATAATGGAGTATATGTCTAGCAGGAATTGTCGTTATTTTATCGAACTACTGTTTTAGATTATTTTTTTATGTGAAAAAACACGGAATTCAGTGTTTGAATAGAGAAGGGAAGTGCGGAATTTGAGTTTAAAACAATACTCAAAAGAGCAATTATTGGAAATGTCCTTAATAGAGATGGCATATGATTTGTTAGTTGAAAGAAATGAACCGATTCCATTTAAAGACTTAATTAGTGAATTAGCATCGCTGCACCATTTATCCAAAGCGGAAGTGGAAAAGAAAATTGCCCAATTCTATACGGATTTAAATGTGGATGGCCGTTTCACTTCACTTGGAGATAACCGCTGGGGATTGAAAACATGGTACCCGGTTGACCAAATCGAAGAAGAAGTCGTGCATGTTGTAAAACCTAAAAAGAAAAAGAAAGCCAAAAAGGCTGCTGTCGTCATCGATGATTTCGATGAACTTGAAGACGAAGACCTTGACTTTGAAGAGGATATCGATGATCTGGACGAGGATGAAGATGACGACGATGATGATATTCTAGGTTCTCCAGTCATCGACGAAGTGCTTTTGGATGATGACGTGGATGATGACGACGACCTGGAAGAAGAAATAATCGAAGATGATGCATTTGTCCTGGAAGATGATGAGGACGAAGATGAAGACGAAGATGACTTGGATGACTTGAATGAAGAGGATGAGAAATAAATAATCGCCCTTGACTTTTTAAGGCGAAATTTGTAGAATCATTTTTGGGCTCCTTAAAAAAGGACACAATGATTAAATTATATCGCTCCCTTACTTTTTTGTAAGCGGAGCGTTTTTGTTTTTAATGATGGAATGAATAAATGACATCATTTTTTTATTTTTAAAAATGATTTCTCGTAGAATTGTAAAAACTATAGAGAACATATTTATGTTAACTGTCATTTAAGGAAATTTATTCTTGTTCATGTATCCTGCATGACTCTCACTAAAGACCTTTAAGTGATTAATGGTTTGTACTGGTTACGGTTTTTAGCTTTTAACCGCTCATGTGGCGGAAGATTTGATTCAGGTTCCGATCTAATGATGTGAAGAACTGAATTGGAAGAAAACATTCTATTAGGAGGATATAAGATGACAAAATATATTTTTGTGACAGGTGGAGTAGTTTCTTCCTTGGGAAAAGGGATTACGGCCGCTTCTTTAGGAAGATTATTAAAAAATAGGGGATTGAATGTTACGATCCAGAAGTTTGACCCTTATATCAACTTGGATCCTGGTACGATGAGTCCATATCAACATGGTGAAGTGTTTGTAACGGATGATGGTGCTGAAACGGATTTGGATTTGGGGCACTATGAGCGTTTCATCGATATCAACCTTGGTAAACACAGCAATGTGACTACAGGCAGAATTTATTCAACCGTCCTGAGAAAAGAACGCCGTGGCGATTATCTAGGTGGAACGGTTCAAGTCATTCCCCATATCACGAATGAAATTAAAGAACGGGTTTTCCGTTCAGGCAATGAAACGAATGCCGACATAGTCATCACTGAAATTGGCGGTACTGTAGGGGATATCGAGTCTCTTCCATTCCTTGAAGCGATTCGCCAAATCAAGAGTGATATCGGCATCAATAATGTTATGTATATCCACTGTACACTGGTTCCCTACATCAAAGCTGCAGGTGAAATGAAAACAAAACCGACACAGCATAGTGTAAAAGAATTACGCAGTCTTGGCATTCAGCCAAATATCATCGTTGCACGTACAGAAAGCCCGATTTCACAAGATATGAAGGATAAAATCGCTTTATTCTGCGATATCGATAAAAATTCTGTTATCGAATGTCTTGATGCGGATACGCTTTACTCCATCCCTCTAGCGCTTCAAGCGCAAAATATGGACCAAATCGTTTGTGATCACTTGCAATTGGACTGTGGCGAAGCGGATATGGAAGATTGGAAGGAACTAGTCAAAAAGGTTACTTCTTTATCAAAGAAAACGAAAATCGCCTTAGTCGGAAAATATGTTGAATTGCAAGATGCTTATCTTTCTGTAGTGGAAGCACTTAAGCATGCTGGCTACGCATTTGATGCAGATGTTGAAATCGACTGGGTGAATTCCGAAGATGTAACTAAAGAAAATGTTGCAGAACTTCTTCAAGATGCAGATGGAATCCTTGTACCTGGAGGTTTTGGAGATCGTGGAATCGAAGGGAAAATTGCAGCGACTGAATTTGCCCGCACGACAAAAAAACCATTCTTCGGAATTTGCTTAGGCATGCAGTTGGCGTCCATTGAGTATGCACGCAACGTCTTGGGATTGCCAGAAGCACATTCAGCTGAAATTAAGGAGGATACTCCTGATCCAATCATCGATCTTCTTCCTGAGCAGAAGGATGTAGAAGATTTGGGCGGAACACTGCGTCTTGGTCTGTATCCATGTAAGCTTATCGAAGGTACTAAAGCATACGAAGCTTATAATGACGAGGTTGTTTATGAACGTCACCGTCACCGTTATGAATTCAATAACCACTACCGTCAAGCTATGGAAGAGGCAGGATTCGTGTTCTCCGGTACAAGTCCAGATGGCCGTCTAGTCGAAATCATTGAACTGAAAGATCATCCTTGGTTTGTGGCTTCCCAATTCCATCCGGAATTCACGTCACGTCCTAACCGTCCACAGCCGCTATTCCGCGACTTTGTCGGTATGTCATTAAAGAACGGCGAAAATCGTTAATAAACAAAAAAACAGCCCCTGTGGCTGTTTCAGACTGTAGGCAAACTTGAAGAAAATCGAGTTTGCCTACAGTTTTTTTTGTGGTTTGTACTTTGGGAGGCTGATGGCCACTCCAAGCACCGCTTAGACGTGCTTTCCCGCATGAGTCCCGCACACCCCGCTCCAATCAAATTTGTTTTAACATTTAGAGGGTGGTCAGTGGGTTCGGGAACATCATTTGATGAAAGATATATTTTTCCGAACCTTTTTAGATGAATTCATCATTCTTCATCTTCATATTCTTTTATGATTTCTTCAAGAGTGAATTTAATTCCATGATAAGCGAAAAGAGCGGTAAGGAGGGTAGGGTACCCATATCGATTTCCGGTTTCATCGGGAATCAATCCCCGTTGGATGCGTAAATCAATATGTACGTCAGCCAACTCCAAAAGAGAATCTTCTTCGGAAGGGACGGATGTAGAAACCGCAACAAATGGGATATCTTTTTCCTTGAGTTGTTTTGCCAGCATCAATGCTTCTGAATCGTCCGAATGGCGGCTGAATATAAGAAATCGATCTTCCTTGGAAATTGTTTCACTTAAATCATAGCTTTTTGCCTTAGGAAAGGGTTCTTCCCCATGCAATGCCTCGGCAGTGACGCCCTGCATTTCACCAAAACCGTGAATGAACACAGAACCGTCCCCAACCACAGCCTGAGCCAGCAGGCGTCCGGCATCCTCCATTTCAAAGGCTTCATTTTCAATCATTTTTTTAAATAAACCGCTTATCTGTGTCGAGAAAATTTTTAACATGATCAGGGACTCCTTTAAAAAATAATATACTTATTATAAAGGACTTTCCTTTGCATTGACAGGTTTCAGGGTTTTTGGTCCAAAGGGCAGAATTAACTAAATCGGTCGAAAAAACAAAAAAATTAAAATTCCTTTTAGCCATACAGCAGGAATTTTGTTACAATTATCGAATATGAACATAGATGTCATGAATGAATAAATGCGTTGCTCAAGTAATTTGACGCAATCTATGTAACTACCCTTTTTCGGGTAATAGGCCGAATAGGCTAATATATTTAATGGATGAATCGGGAAGGGGAGAGGTGATAAAATGCCAGGGAAAATATTGATTGTTGATGATCAATTCGGGATTCGTATTTTATTGAACGAGGTGTTACATAAAGAAGGGTATGAAACATTTCAAGCAGCTAATGGCATTCAAGCCTTGGAAGTGCTAAATAACCATTCACCCGATCTTGTATTGCTGGATATGAAGATTCCGGGAATGGATGGCATTGAGATCTTGAAAAGGATGAAAGTCGTCGATCCGGACATCCGGGTCATAATCATGACGGCATATGGTGAACTTGATATGATTCAAGAAGCAAAGGATTTAGGTGCAATGACACACTTTGCAAAGCCGTTTGATATTGATGATATTAGAAAAGCCGTTCGTGAATACTTACCGATTCAATCGAGTTAACGGTCTTGAAAGTTTAATATTATTGACGGGGAAATTACCGCGGCTATCTTTTTTTAGATGGGCCGTGTTTTTTTGGAATAAAATTTGAGACATGGTGCAGTTGTAATTGTTGCTGTTTTTTTGATGTATTGATATGCTAAAAGAGGAGAGATATTCTGATTTATAAAGCGTATGCTACTTTAGTTTTAGGGAATATCTAGAAAGAATTAACTTTAAAAATAAACATCCACTAGTAGGAGGAAATCAAATGCCTTTAGTTTCTATGAAAGATATGCTGAATAAAGCCCTTGATGAAAAATATGCAGTAGGTCAATTCAATATCAATAACCTTGAATGGACTCAAGCTATCCTAGCTGCTGCTGAACAAGAAAAATCTCCAGTCATCCTTGGTGTTTCCGAAGGCGCTGCCCGTCATATGGGTGGTTTTAAAACGACTGTCATGATGGTTCAAGGTTTGTTGGAAGACATGAAAATCACTGTTCCTGTGGCCATTCACCTTGACCATGGTTCAAGTTATGATAAATGTAAGGAAGCCATCGAAGCGGGATTCACTTCAGTAATGATCGATGCTTCACATCATCCAATTGAAGAAAATATCGAAACAACCAAGAAGGTTGTCGAATTCGCTCACGCACGGAATGTTTCGGTTGAAGCGGAAGTGGGCACGGTTGGCGGACAAGAAGATGATATAATCGCTGATGGAGTCGTATATGCAGACCCTCAAGAATGTGAACAGTTGGTTAAAGAAACGAATGTCGACTGTTTTGCTCCAGCTTTGGGATCCGTTCACGGACCATACAAAGGTGAACCTAACCTAGGCTATAAAGAAATGGAAGAAGTACGGGATTTAACGAACAAACCTCTTGTTCTTCATGGCGGTACAGGCATCCCTACGAAAGATATCCAAAAAGCGATTTCTCTTGGAACATCAAAAATCAATGTGAATACGGAAAATCAAATTGTGTTCACTAAAGCGGTTCGTGAAATCCTGAATAACGATTCTGAAGTGTACGATCCTCGTAAATACATGGTTCCTGGCCGTGAAGCTATTAAAGAAACGGTCATCGGCAAAATTCGTGAATTCGGTTCAAACGGCAAAGCATAATTTCAAAAGGGTTCCATCCCTTTAAACGTAAGGCAATATTCCCATTGGGGGACTCCCCCCTAATGGTTTCTTTTAGATGCAGGCTTAATCCGATCTCTATTTTTTGAACAATTAGAATTCAATAGAGAAATAAAAAATCGATTACATACGGAGGATATTTTATGAAATTCTTTATAGATACAGCAAATATGGAAGAAATCAAACAAGCGCACGAACTTGGCGTACTAGCAGGTGTTACGACTAACCCATCACTTGTTGCAAGGGAAAAGGGAGTTTCTTTCCATGATCGGCTAAAAGAAATCACAAGCCTTGTTAAGGAATCCGTTTCTGCTGAAGTCATTGCGCTTGATTTTGAAGGAATGATGGCAGAAGCCAAGGAGCTTGTTGCGATTGCACCTAATATCACGATCAAAGTGCCAATGACTCCAGACGGCTTGAAGGCTGTTTCAGCACTTACAAAACAAGGTGTCAAAACAAATGTCACGCTTATTTTCAGTGCTAACCAAGCATTATTGGCAGCTAGGGCGGGAGCAACTTATGTATCGCCATTTTTAGGACGCTTGGACGATATCGGCCAAAATGGTTTGGATTTAATTTCGGATATTGCTGACATATTTGCAATTCATGATATCAATGCTGAGATCATTGCAGCTTCCATCCGCCATCCGATGCATATTACAGAAGCGGCTCTTAAAGGAGCACATATTGCAACGATCCCTTATAAAGTTTTAATGCAATTATTCCACCACCCATTAACGGATAAAGGGATTGAAGCTTTCTTGAATGATTGGAATTCACGTACAGAAGCATAATGCCTTGCCGCTAAGTCGCTATAGATTGCACTGTTTTAATAAAATTAACATAAATTAGAAATTTTTATCTTTTTTTTACATGAATTTTCTACTTTTGTGTAAACTAAAGAACTAGATAGTAAATGTTGTCGGATTATGCAATTTTCTTGTGGTAAAATATTACTTTTTGGAAGTAGCTTCTAAGTGCTTAGCGTGGAAGGGAGTATATTATGGAAAAACTTAAAATTGCCGGTGGCTATCCTCTAAAGGGAAGCATTCGTGTCAGCGGAGCAAAAAATAGCGCGGTTGCCCTTATTCCGGCAACAATTTTAGCGGATTCTCCCGTAACGATTGAAGGCCTGCCGGATATCTCGGATGTACAGATGCTGAAAGAGTTAATGGAGGAAATCGGCGGTGAGGTGTCCTTTGATGAAGGACAGATGACAGTCAACCCCAGCAGGATGATTTCAATGCCTCTACCGAATGGCAGGGTCAAGAAGTTACGTGCTTCGTATTATTTAATGGGGGCAATGCTTGGTAAATTTAAAAAGGCAGTGATCGGCTTGCCAGGAGGCTGCCATTTGGGACCCCGTCCGATAGATCAGCATATTAAGGGGTTCGAAGCACTTGGCGCACAAGTGACGAATGAACAAGGAGCCATTTACCTTAGGGCGGACGAGCTCCGGGGAGCACGCATATATTTGGATGTCGTTAGTGTAGGGGCAACGATCAACATCATGCTTGCCGCCGTTTTGGCCAAAGGCCGCACTGTGATTGAAAACGCTGCGAAAGAACCTGAAATCATCGATGTCGCCACATTGTTGACCAATATGGGAGCAAAAATTAAGGGTGCTGGAACGGATATCATCCGTATTGATGGTGTGGAAAGTTTGCATGGTTGCAAGCATACAATCATACCGGATCGGATTGAAGCCGGTACTTTCATGATTTTAGCCGCTGCTGTCGGTGAAGGGATTCTGATCGATAATGTCATTCCCCAGCATTTGGAGTCATTGACTTCCAAATTGAGGGAAATGGGGATCAATATTGAAGCGGGAGATGACCAGATATTTGTCTCACCGGGGGAAAATTATAAATCCGTTGATATCAAGACGTTGGTTTACCCTGGATTCCCAACAGATCTTCAGCAACCTTTCACTTCCCTTTTAACAAAAGCAAGCGGTTCTAGCATGGTGACCGATACGATATACGGGGCACGATTTAAGCATATTGATGAACTGCGACGCATGAATGCGAAGATCAAAGTCGAGGGCAGAGCGGGCATCGTTGATGGTCCTGTCCAACTTCATGGGGCAAAAGTGAAGGCAAGCGATTTACGTGCCGGAGCAGCTCTGGTAATTGCCGGTTTAATGGCAGAAGGAATTACAGAAGTGACAGGGCTTGAACATATAGATCGCGGATATAGCCATCTTGTTGAAAAACTTTCAGGTTTGGGAGCGACGATTTGGCGTGAAGAAATGACGCAAGAAGAAGTGGAGCAGCTTAAAAGCTGATCCCTTTTCTTGTTACCTCATTGTGTTACTATATATGATATAATGTGTTATACTAATATATAAATAAATCATGCTAGTGTACATGAGGGGGAACCGGAAATGGAAAGAAGTTTATCGATGGAGCTAGTCCGCGTAACAGAGGCGGCGGCACTAAATTCAGCTCGTTGGATGGGAAGAGGAAAGAAAGACGAAGCGGATGATGCAGCAACAACTGCGATGCGGGACGTTTTCAATACTATTCCCATGCAAGGAACGGTTGTAATCGGTGAAGGGGAAATGGATGAGGCGCCAATGCTTTATATTGGCGAAAAACTTGGCACTGGTCTTGGGCCACTAGTGGATGTTGCGGTTGATCCATTAGAAGGAACGAACATCGTTGCATCTGGCGGCTGGAATGCATTGGCTGTATTGGCGATAGCCGATAAGGGGAACTTGCTTCATGCCCCGGATATGTATATGGATAAAATAGCAGTCGGACCCGAGGCGGTTGGTCAGATTGATATCAATGCTTCCGTGTTGGACAACCTGAAAGCGGTAGCCAAGGCAAAAAATAAAGATATCCAAGACGTGGTTGCAACAGTATTGAACCGCGATCGTCATTCGAAGATCATTCATGAACTTCGTGAGGCAGGGGCACGTATCAAGCTGATCAATGATGGAGATGTCGCAGGAGCGATAAATACGGCCTTCGATCTTACCGGTGTTGACATCTTATTCGGATCTGGCGGAGCTCCAGAGGGAGTCATTGCAGCCGTTGCCTTGAAATGCCTTGGAGGGGAAATTCAAGGTAAGCTCGTTCCACATACTGATGAAGAAGTGGAACGCTGTGGGAAAATGGGCCTTGAATTAGGAAAAGTCCTCAGAATGGAAGATCTTGTTCGCGGAGATGACGCAATTTTTGCTGCAACAGGTGTGACTGACGGAGAACTTTTACGCGGTGTACAATTTAAAGGGCATTACGGCGAAACGCAATCCGTAGTCATGCGTGCTAAATCTGGTACCGTTCGATTCATTGATGGGCGTCACAGTCTTAAGATTAAACCGAATGGTTTGATTGACTGATAGCGTTTTTTAGAAAAATCACTTTTAAAAAGCGAGCGGTTTCATCGCTCGCTTTCTCTTTAAAAAAATTTAAGTTGAATAATTAAAATAAAAAAAGTAAAATAAAGCTTGGTCTACTATTAATAATTTAAAATCTGCCCTTTCACTCCAAACTTCAAGAAGCCTTCAAATAATTTTCTTCTTTACATGTAAAAATGTATCATCCTTTCTAAGAAAACTCTGGTCGGGTACATGGATTGTGGTTTTTCTTCCATCTAACAAACCAATTCTTTTTCAGTATGGGTGAAAACGTTTAATTAATAAAAGTGTGGTGTCATAATGAATTTAACTATTTCTAATTTAGAAAACATGAAACTTAAGGATCTCTATGAGCACGCTCGTGAATATAAAGTTTCCTATTACAGCAAACTTTCCAAAAAGGAACTTATTTTCGCTATCCTGAAAGCGCAAGCTGAGCAGGACGGTCTCCTATTCATGGAGGGCGTTTTAGAGATCATCCCTTCAGAGGGCTTCGGTTTCCTGCGTCCAATTAATTATTCTCCAAGCTCGGAGGATATTTATATTTCGGCTTCACAGATCCGCAGATTCGATTTGCGAAATGGAGATAAAGTGTCCGGTAAGGTAAGGCCTCCAAAAGAAAACGAGCGCTATTATGGATTGCTGCATGTTGAAGCGGTCAATGGCGATAATCCGGAATCAGCTAAAGAGCGTGTCCACTTTCCAGGTTTAACACCGCTGTATCCTAACAGGCAAATTAAACTGGAAACGACACCGAAGAACTTATCGACCAGGATTATGGATGTCCTGGCACCGGTCGGTTTTGGACAGCGTGGTCTGATTGTTGCACCGCCAAAAGCCGGTAAAACGATGCTCATCAAGGAAATTGCCAATGCGATAACCACAAACCATCCCGAATCGGAATTGATTGTGCTGTTGATCGATGAACGCCCGGAAGAAGTGACAGACATTGAACGTTCCGTCGCAGGAGACGTGGTAAGTTCAACTTTCGATGAAGTGCCGGAAAACCATATCAAGGTGGCTGAGCTGGTGTTGGAACGAGCCATGCGCCTTGTGGAGCATAAACGGGATGTCATCATTTTAATGGACAGCATCACTCGCCTAGCCCGTGCTTACAACCTTGTCATTCCGCCGAGCGGACGTACACTGTCAGGGGGTATTGACCCTGCTGCATTCCATCGTCCGAAACGCTTTTTCGGTGCGGCGAGGAATATCGAGGAAGGCGGCAGCCTGACGATCCTTGCTACAGCATTGGTAGATACGGGTTCAAGAATGGATGATGTCATTTATGAAGAATTTAAAGGTACGGGCAATATGGAGCTGCATCTAGATCGTGCCCTTGCCGAAAGGCGGATCTTCCCGGCAATCGATATTCGTCGCTCAGGCACGCGTAAAGAAGAATTGCTAATTCCGAAAGATCGCCTGGATAAACTATGGGCCATTAGGAAAACGATGTCAGATTCGCCTGATTTCTCGGAGAAATTCCTTCGCCGTCTAAAACAGACAAAAGGCAATGAAGAATTTTTCAGTAAGCTGGATGAAGAGATGTCAGAAATGAAAAAGGGTCCAGCGAGCGTAAAACGTTCTTAAACCCTGCAAGAAACAAACAGTTGCACAACTAGTCTTAAGTTGTTATAATGAGTTCATGTGTTTTTACAATAAATGTGAGGGTGCTTTTCCCTCAACTTGAAGTATATAACTCTGTTTCGAATGATTCAGGGCATAAGGAGATGAAAAGAATGAAAACTGGAATTCATCCAAATTATAAGCTTTCAAAAGTAATTTGCTCTTGCGGAAACACTTTTGAAACTGGTTCAGTTAAAGAAGAGATCAAAGTTGAGACTTGTTCAGAGTGCCATCCATTCTATACTGGTCGTCAAAAATTCGCTGAAGCTGGCGGACGTGTTGATCGTTTCAACAAAAAATACGGTATTAAATAAGCCGGACTTTTTAAAAAACAGGCAAGTATTTTTCTTGCCTGTTTTTTCTTTTCCATAAACAAGTAAGAATTTATACAAAGCCAGGTCGACTTCAATTATGGCCAAGGATCGACAGGTGGAAGGGAGTAGCTGTTTCCATGTATGTAATGAAACAAACAGGCTGGATCGAGCTTATTTGCGGAAGCATGTTTTCAGGTAAATCTGAAGAATTGATTAAACGAGTCAGCCGTGCTCAATTTGCTAAAGAGCAGATAGCTGTATTTAAACCAGCTATTGATAATCGCTATGCGGAAGAGGCTGTCGTATCACACAATGGCTCTTCTGTGATGGCAAAACCGATTGCCCATTCAACGGATATTTTTAAGTATTTGGACAAGCCCTTGGATATCATTGCAATAGATGAAGTGCAATTTTTTGATCATGAAATTATCGGGGTTGCCCAGCATCTTGCGGACAGCGGTTATCGAGTGATTATGGCTGGACTCGATCAAGATTTCAGAGGTGAACCATTCGGCCCTATGCCTGTTCTATTATCGCTTGCAGAATCGGTGACTAAGCTGCAGGCAGTGTGTGAAGTATGCGGATCACCTGCGAGCAGGACACAGCGCCTGATAGATGGGGAGCCGGCCTCCTATGATGAGCCGATCATCCTTGTGGGTGCATCGGAATCGTACGAGCCCCGCTGCCGCCATCATCACGAAGTTCCGGGTAAGCAGGCTGTTGGGATTAAAGAACATATTTGAATGATGGTGCCCTATGATCCAATGAGATCACAGGGTGCTTTTTTTTATGCGGAAAAATGGAAAAACTGTCGAGTTATTCAGGTGGCCTGACCAATACATGGAAGGGAAATAAAAGATAAATATTGCCCCATTTTGGGTAGGCTAACGAGGAAATGTTCTTCTTAACCAGTCAAAATGGAGGGAAAAAATATGAAATCAAAACTGCTTATCATGACGGCCTTTCTGCTTGCTGCACTAACGGCATGCGGTCAAAATGACAATGCAATAAATAATGATTCGGAATATGGAGATCAATCCCGGGATGGCAGGGTTGGCAATGGTTTAAATCAAGTATCCAATAAAGATTGGGATAATGAAGCGGAACGACCATCAGATCAGGTCCTCAACACACCGCATCATACATCCAATAATTCTCCATCCATGGGTCAGCAAATTGATGAAATCCGCGGGGTGATCGAATCGGAAACTAATTATGAGGCCGGTTCCGTTTGGTTTAATGGAAATACCATACACGTTACGGTCCATGATAAAGGCAAAATCAAGACCGAAAAAGAAAGAAAAAAGGAAATGCAGCGAATACAAGGCATGATAAACAGAGTTGTGCCTCAATATAATGTAGATGTCAAATTAAATAAGTAACGGCACGACATTTTTGAATCTCTTTGACGTTGATTATTCACCTATACTATAATTAACCTAGAAGTGAACTGCGCTGGGGCACTGAGCTACTTATTTATAGTAATAAGAGATGGATTACTTCCAAATCGTTTAAGATGTTTTGGAAAATTTATGAGGTGAATAATTTGTTTGATCGTTTGCAAGCAGTAGAAGATAGATATGAAAGATTGAATGAACTATTAAGTGACCCGGAGATCATTAATGACTCCAAGAAGCTAAGGGAATATTCCAAGGAGCAATCCAGCATTCAAGAGACCGCGTCGACTTATAAAGAATATAAAGCGGTTCGTGAGCAACTTCAGGAAGCGAAGGCGATGCTGGAGGAGAAACTTGATGCGGAAATGCGTGAAATGGTAAAAGAAGAGATCAATGAACTTGATGAGACCATACAAGGCCTTGAGGATAAGCTGAAAATATTGCTTATTCCGAAAGACCCCAACGATGATAAAAACGTAATCATGGAGATCCGCGGTGCGGCTGGCGGAGATGAGGCGGCCTTATTTGCAGGCAGTCTATACCGGATGTATAGCCGTTTTGCCGAGGTGCAGGGCTGGCGGACTGAAGTCATTGAAGCAAATCCTACTGGGCTTGGCGGCTACAAGGAAATCATATTCATGATTAATGGCAATGGTGCTTATTCAAAGTTGAAATTCGAAAATGGAGCCCATCGCGTTCAGCGAGTACCTGAAACGGAATCAGGCGGTCGGATTCATACATCTACAGCCACGGTTGCCGTTTTACCTGAAGCTGAGGAAGTGGAAGTTGAAATCCATGATAAGGATATTCGTGTCGATACCTTTGCATCAAGCGGTCCTGGGGGGCAAAGTGTCAATACGACAATGTCAGCGGTGCGCTTGACTCATATTCCGACTAATACGGTTGTATCCTGTCAAGATGAAAAATCACAAATCAAGAACAAAGAAAAGGCAATGAAGGTTTTGCGTGCCAGGGTGTTCGATAAAATCAATCGCGAAATACAGGCGGAATATGATCAAAACAGGAAGCTGGCCGTTGGAACGGGCGATCGATCTGAAAGGATACGGACTTATAACTTCCCGCAAAACCGTGTTACCGACCACCGCATTGGTTTAACGATTCAAAAACTGGATCAAATCATGGAAGGTAAACTGGATGAAGTCGTTGATGCATTAATCATGGAAGACCAATCTTCAAGGCTGGAAAATGCAGATGAGTAATTCTGCCGTGAAAGTTTTTGAAGCCCTTAAATGGGCTTCTTCTTTTTTAAAGGAAAATGATCGTGATGCCAATGCTGGGGAAATCCTGTTACAGCACTTTTTAAAACAAACTCGCTCCCAAATGCTGGCCAACCTTCATGATGAGCTTAGTGAAGCGGATTTTGGGCAATTTAAGGACGCTATTGCGCTGCATGCCGAGGGGACGCCCATCCAATATATAATCGGCAGTGAAGAGTTTTATGGACGGACCTTTTTTGTGAATGAAGAAGTGCTCATACCGAGACCGGAAACAGAAGAATTGATTTATTATACATTACGTAAACTCCCGGCCATTTTTATTGAGGGACAGAAGCTCCGTTTAGCTGATATTGGGACTGGCAGCGGCGCAATTGCCATAACGATGAAACTTGAAAAATCAAACCTGATGGTGACGGCCACGGACATAGCGGAACCATCGCTTGAGGTGGCGAGGAAAAATGCCGAATCACTTGGTGCCGAAGTGGAGTTCATGCTAGGTGATTTGCTTTCGCCTTTCATGAATATGAACGAGAAGGTGGACATTCTTTTATCGAATCCGCCATATATACCAGAAGATGATCATAAATCCATGTCAGTGGTCGTGACTGGTCATGAACCACATCGTGCGTTGTTTGCCGGTATCGATGGGCTGGATTTTTACCGCCGCTTTATGGAACAGTTACCTTTGGTCATGAAGGTGCCTGGACTGATCGGTTTTGAAGTGGGTGCAGGACAGGGGGCTGCGGTTGCCGATTTATTGAAGCGAACCTTTCCTGCCGCGGAAGTATCCATCATAAATGACATTAATGAAAAAGATCGAATGGTCTTTGCTGAATTAAAATGATCCGTCTCCCTTATGTGAGACGGTTTTTTTAGGGACAGCACCCTCATTATCCTTTGGAATCTATATTTTCTCAGCTATCAAATTTTTTTGTTTTTACTAGTTTAAGATAGCTGGAAAATGGTGAGACTAATTCATGTGAGGGGGCGAAGGCGATGAAAACTAAACATTTAGCCATTATTTATCTATTAATCTTAACTATAGGAACGATCGTAAGTATATATATGCCTAAAGCGGAGATGGTCGGTGCAGAAGATACGAAGGTAATCCCGGATGAGGCGATTCGGTTGCGGATACTCGCCAATAGTGATGCAGAAGAGGATCAAGCGGTTAAACGGCTAATTAGGGATAAGGTAAATGAAGATATCACAAAGTGGGTCGCGGAGCTTACTTCTTTGGATGAAGCGAGGGATGTGATCACCTCGCATCTGCCGGATATCCAGGCGACGGCTGAGGCTGTTATAAAGGAACAAGGTTTGGAGCAGTCGGTGAAAGTGGATTTTGGACAAGCTGAATTTCCGACAAAACTGTACGGACAGTATTTATATCCGGCAGGGGAATATGAAGCAGTGATTATCACGCTTGGTGAAGGGGACGGCGCTAATTGGTGGTGTGTGTTATTTCCCCCATTGTGTTTCTTGGATTTTTCAAATGGGACGGCTGTAAGTCAAAGTCCGATTGTCGAGGATGAAGAGGAAGGTTCCTTGACTTCGGAGGGAACGGCGTATGCTGCAACGAATGAAGAAAGTGAACCTGTTGCGGAGGAAGTGGTTGAAGAAGAAGTGCTGGCTGAAAAGGAAAAAAGGCCGGAGGAAGTAGTTGAAGAAGAGGTAATCGAGGAGAGTGTAAAAGAGGAAGCACCGAAAGTAACGGTAAAAGAAGAGGTTGTAGAGCCAGAGGTAAAAGAAGAAGTGGCAGTAGTGAAAGATAAGGAACAGGTGACAGAGGAAGTCATTGAAGGGAAAGTTGAAGAAAACAAGGTTGAACTTGCGGCATCCAATGAAAAAGGTCAACAATTATATGAAGGGGAAAAGGAGCCCGAGGTGGAAGTGAGATCCTTGTTTGCAGAAATCTTCAATGATCTATTTTAAGAAAGGGGCAGAGTCCCTCTTCTTTAAATTCAGATAATTTTAAAAACATATCCACAGGGTTATTAACAAAAAATCAAAAAAGTCTGTCATTAATCATTAATATCCACAAACTTATCCACGGATTCGATGTAGTTATCCCCAATTTGTGGATAACACTTGAATTATGTGTATACTTCTTTTATACTTTCAAAGTATCTTTTAAGCGGAATTCGTACGTTAAGTTGAAAATACCGTTCATATTAAAGCGATTATATAAAATAAGAAATGTTAAAAGGCGATGGTGTTCAAGATGAAAACGAAAATTTGGTCAGTGGATAAAAATGTGGATAATTTACAAAGTTATCCCCAGATTACACAATCAGCTGAATTATTAAAGGCTAATCAAGTGGTTGCTTTTCCTACAGAGACCGTTTATGGACTCGGCGCGAATGCCAAAAATGACGAAGCGGTCAAAAAAGTGTTCGAAGCAAAGGGGCGTCCGAGTGATAATCCTTTAATCGTTCATATAGCCTCCGATGACCAGTTGTCAGGTATTGTAGAAGAGATTCCTGAACAGGCCCGGAGGCTAATGGCAGAATTTTGGCCAGGTCCTTTGACTTTGATCATGAAACGGAAACCGGGCCAGCTCTCGAATCTTGTGACAGCTGGATTGGACACGGTGGCTGTCAGGATGCCAGATCATCAGGTTGCCCTTGGCCTTATTCGTGCGAGTGATTTGCCCATTGCGGCTCCAAGTGCAAATACTTCCGGTAAACCGAGCCCCACTTCAGCAAAACATGTTGAAGATGACTTGATGGGCCGGATTGCAGGTATAGTCGATGGCGGGAATACAGGTGTGGGCGTAGAATCCACAGTACTGGATTGCACTGTGGAAGTCCCTGTTATTTTAAGACCTGGCGGGGTGACCCTGGAACAGCTGGAAGCGGTAATAGGAGAAGTCAGGCAAGATGTCGCTTTGAAGAATCAGGAAGCGGCGCCAAAGGCCCCGGGCATGAAATATACCCACTATGCACCGAAGGCCCCTCTATTTTTAGTCAAGGGTAATCAAGCTTTCCTTCAGAAGCTTGTGGATGAAAAAAGAAGTGACGGGTTAAAGGTGGGCATCATTACGGCCTATGAACATCAACAGGATTATAAGGCGGATTATGTGGTTGTCCCAGGTTCATTAGCCGATTTACATACAGTTGCGACAGGCTTATATGATGCCTTAAGACAGTTTGACGAGCTGGAGGTCGATGTCATTTTTAGTGAAATGTTTCCTGACCATGGAATAGGGGCTGCGGTCATGAACCGGCTTGAGAAGGCTGCAGGTCATCAAATCATCAAGGAACATGTGTAATAAGGACTGATTTATCCTTCTATTTCTTTTCGGACATGCATAACATGTAGTAGGCACGTCCGAGGGGGATTGGAATGAATACATTTGCTGGAGAAATCATCACCTTATTGCTAATGGCCTTCGCTTTGGGAATGGATGCCTTTTCAGTGGGCCTTGGAATGGGAATGTTTAAGCTAAGGTTGAGGCAGATTCTGTTTATAGGTTTGACAGTCGGCATTTTTCATATTTGGATGCCCTTGCTTGGAATGGGGGCAGGCCGTTTCATTTCAGAAAAATTCGGGACCTTCGCTACATACGCCGGCGGTCTATTGTTGATCATTCTTGGTATACAGATGTTTATTCCTGGTAAAAAGGATGGAGCTGGTGCCATGCAAAATAAGATGCTGGCTCCTGTCGGGAAAGGTTTAATCATTTTTGCTTTAGGGGTAAGCCTGGATAGCTTCTCTGTAGGGTTGACTCTGGGGATTTACGGTGCCAAAACGATTTTAACGGTTCTTTGTTTTGGGTTTGCCGCCACTCTATTAACGTGGGCGGGGCTTTTACTGGGTAGAAAAATGCAGGGTTTGCTTGGCGTGTATAGTGAGATTCTTGGCGGAAGCATTCTGTGTGCGTTTGGATTGAAATTATTGTTCTCTTTTTAATCAGCCTGAATTCATATCATTCCTACCTCAACTGTTCCGATTAACGGAGCGGTTTTTATTTTTCTTCGGACACAATGACAGTGATTTTTTGACTATAATAAACGGGCGATAGCTTATAATGAATAAAAAAGGAGGCGTTAAAATGATCCGAGTATTATTTGTATGTACAGGTAACACATGCCGAAGCCCGATGGCAGAAGCGATATTGAAAAACAAGAATATTGCGGGTGTTGAAGTGAAGTCCGCAGGCGTGTATGCTTCGACAGGTCAGGATGCTTCAATGCATGCTAAAAATGTATTGGTTGAAAATGACATAGTGCATAATCATCATTCAACGCCTTTATCCGCGAAGGAAATGGAGTGGGCGACTCATATCTTCACCATGACGGAAGGGCATAAATCGGCCATTACCCGTTCATACCCCCAAATGATCGATAAGACCTTTACTTTAAAAGAATTCATTCTCGGAGATAAATATGATAGAGATATAATGGATCCGTTCGGCGGTTCTGAAGGCATTTATCGGGAAACGTTCAGAGAGCTGCAGGAATTGATAGATGAATTAGTCAAAAGGCTTAAAAATTGAACTGGCGTACATAATGTGGCCGCTGGGGTAAAAGATACTACTAAGCTTGGTATAGGATCAAGGCAGCATTGGTTGCCATTGCAGAATAAGCATCTGCTGGAGCGGAAGAAGTGACGGCTGTCACAAGCGAACAAGGGGCAGTCATGGAAAATGTCGAAAAATCGGCAATGGAACTTAAAGCGAAAGCGGAAAAGTTGAACAGGAACATTACCCGCTAGCAGGAAACCGGAGTTGGTTTCCTGCTTCTTTGTGGGGAAAAGGATGGACATCCTTTATCTTTTCATAATTTTGTGACACAATAAAATCAAATGAAAAAGCTAGAGGAGGATTATGATGAAAGTTGCGATTGCTTCGGATCATGGTGGTATACATATCCGTGAAGAAATAAAGAATTTATTGAATGAGTTACAGATTCCATTTGAGGACTTTGGCTGTGAATGCAGTACGTCGGTGGATTATCCTGATTATGCCTTGCCGGTTGCTGAAAAAGTGGCACGGGGTGAGTTCGATCGGGGCATTTTAATCTGTGGAACTGGAATCGGAATGAGCATTGCTGCCAATAAGGTCAAAGGAATACGATGTGCATTGGTTCATGATGTCTATAGTGCGAAATTGACCCGTCAGCATAATGATACCAATATGTTAGCGATGGGGGAACGTGTCATTGGCCCGGGTCTAGCCAGGGAAATTGCCCAAACGTGGCTGACTTCGGAATTTGAGGGCGGGCGCCATCAAAACAGGATTGGTAAGATTGCGGAGTACGAAGGTAAGCACAGCTAATTCTTTTGGTTTTTGGAGAGTTTCGATAGCAAGTTTTCTTATTGAAAGGATGCGTTTTCATGACAAGTGATGCTACATTTTCAAATGAGCTTGAGATATGGGAAAATCAGTTTCGGGAACTTTTATACGAGTTCCAAGAACAGACGGCTTTAAAAGA
This sequence comes from Peribacillus sp. FSL R5-0717, assembly GCF_038002945.1. Taxonomy (NCBI): domain Bacteria; kingdom Bacillati; phylum Bacillota; class Bacilli; order Caryophanales; family Bacillaceae; genus Peribacillus; species Peribacillus sp. FSL R5-0717. The sequence continues at coordinate 2,406,584 of NZ_JBBOOF010000001.1, read as the reverse complement.
GAAACAGCTACTGATTATCGGCTGCAGTACAAGTGAAGTGATCGGGAAAAGGATCGGTACTGAAGGGACACTCGATGTTGCTGGGATGATTTTTTCCGTAGTGAGGGATTTTCAAGGAAAAACGGGTGTTCAGGTTGCATATCAATGTTGTGAGCATCTAAACAGGGCCTTGGTTTTACAAAGTGAAACCGCGGTTCGGTATGGTTATGAAGAAGTTTCGGTCGTACCTGTAAGAACAGCTGGGGGATCGATGGCGACGTACGCCTATCAGCAATGGAAAGATGCAGTCGTCGTTGAACATATCAAAGCGGATGCGGGGATAGATATTGGAGACACATTCATTGGTATGCATCTGAAGCATGTTGCAGTTCCGATTCGCTCTGCCATTAAAGAAATAGGACATGCACATGTGACCATGGCAAAAACCCGCCCGAAACTGATTGGCGGGGAGCGTGCAGTTTATCGGGACCTCTCTGAAAACAAAAGTTGTACTTAATGGGTAAGTAAGACAGCATTTCTCGGATAGGGAATGCTGTTTTTTAATTGAGGCGGGCAAAATCGTAACGCTCAAGGTAAAGGATCAAAAGAAAAAACTTTCCTTTATAGTGCTAATAGAATGGTGATTTCGCTCTTGTAATATAAGGTGAAAGAGCTATTTACCATAATTCTGATGTTAAATACGAACATTTTTAAATAAAAAAACATTTAATGTTCGATAAAATTAGACTATCACTTCTAAATTAGACATGTTAAAATGGAGTAGAATTTTCTAATAACTATTGATATGGCTTTTTCATGCTTTTTGAAGGCATGTTGCACATAAATACTAAAAAGCGAATCACGCACAATTTAAGGAGGAATTACGGAATGAATCGTTTAGCAAAGCAAGATGAGCAAGTGTTTAACGCAATTCAACTGGAATTAGGGCGTCAAAGAAGTAAAATTGAGCTTATTGCTTCTGAAAACTTCGTGAGTGAAGCTGTCATGGAAGCGCAAGGATCGGTCTTGACTAATAAGTATGCAGAAGGATACCCTGGAAAACGTTACTATGGCGGATGTGAGTATGTAGACATCGTTGAAGATCTAGCACGTGAGCGTGCGAAAGAAATTTTCGGAGGAGAGTATGTGAACGTACAGCCTCACTCTGGAGCTCAAGCCAATATGGCCGTTTACTTTACAGTGCTTCAAACTGGCGACACAGTGCTTGGAATGAACCTTTCGCATGGTGGTCACTTAACACATGGAAGTCCAGTAAACTTCAGTGGTGTTAACTACAATTTTGTTGAATATGGTGTAGACGAAAAAGATCACCGTATCGATTACAATGATGTATTGGAAAAAGCGCGTCAACACAAACCTAAATTGATCGTAGCGGGTGCAAGTGCATATCCACGGGAAATCGACTTCAAGCGATTCCGTGAAATTGCGGATGAAGTCGGGGCATATTTAATGGTCGACATGGCGCATATTGCAGGTTTAGTTGCGGCTGGATTACATCAAAGTCCAATTCCTTATGCTGACTTTGTAACGACAACTACTCATAAAACACTTCGCGGACCACGCGGCGGGATGATCATCTGTAAAGAAGAATTCGGTAAGAAGATCGATAAATCCATCTTCCCTGGAATTCAAGGCGGTCCTTTGATGCATGTTATATCAGCTAAGGCTGTTGCATTCGGCGAAGCGCTTCAAGATGATTTTAAAGTATATGCTCAACAAATCATCGACAATGCTAAACGTTTGGGTGAAGGTTTGAAGAAAGAAGGGTTCACTCTTGTTTCTGATGGAACGGACAATCACTTGATTCTTCTTGATGTGCGCTCTACAGGGTTAACGGGAAAAATCGCAGAGCATGTTTTGGATGAAATCGGTATTACCGTGAACAAAAATGCGATTCCTTATGACCCGGAAAAACCATTCGTTACCAGCGGTATACGTATTGGGACTGCGGCAGTGACATCACGTGGCTTCGGATTGGAAGACATGGATGAAATAGCTGCTATCATCGGACTTGTATTGAAAAATAATGAAGACGCAGCTAAGCTTGAAGAAGCAAAACAGCGTGTTGAATCATTAGCGAACAAATTTGAATTATATCCTTCATTGTAATATCGGGCCGCTCTCTTTAAAGGGAGCGGTTTTTTCATTTATGGAAGTCGGTGTGTTAGAAGAATCCGAATAGTGAAAATAGGTCTGACAACTAAACCTTTATTGAAGATTGAAACATTTTTCTGTAAAATAGGTTGAAGTGAAATTTAAAAGACACGAAAATTTTTCTATTCGATTAGGGAAATCATAAAAAAGCGCAAAACTAAGCAATGGAATTGGAGAGATGCCAAATGGGAAAAGTTTATGTTTTCGATCACCCGTTAATTCAACACAAATTAGCCTATATACGTGATATAAATACAGGAACAAAAGAATTCCGTGAACTAGTGGATGAAGTTGCATCATTGATGGCATTTGAAATCACGAGGGATATGCCGCTGGAAGAAGTGGAAATCCAAACGCCTGTAAGCACAGCGAAAGTGAAAATGCTTTCTGGTAAAAAAGTGGGGATCGTCCCGATTTTACGTGCGGGCATAGGGATGGTGGACGGAATCATTAAGCTGATTCCTGCTGCAAAGGTCGGACATGTTGGACTTTACCGTGATCCTGAAACATTGAAACCGGTTGAATATTATGCGAAGATGCCAAGTGACTTGGCAGAAAGGGAATGCATTGTCGTTGACCCGATGCTAGCCACTGGCGGATCAGCCATCGAAGCGATCCATTCCATTAAAAAACGCGGTGCAGTCAATATTAAATTCATGTGTTTGATTGCAGCTCCAGAGGGTGTGGAAGCTTTAAAAGAAGCTCATCCTGATGTTGATATTTATATTGCGGGTCTTGACGAAAAACTGAATGAACATGGTTATATCGTTCCGGGTCTTGGAGACGCAGGAGATCGTTTATTCGGCACAAAATAAGGAAAGAAACTGAGGTGTCACGAATGAACAAACCGATTAAAGTCATGACCATTTTCGGGACGAGACCAGAAGCTGTCAAAATGGCTCCCTTAGTACTCGAATTTCAAAAACACCCAGAATATTTCAAGCCGATCGTTGCTGTTACGGCTCAGCATCGCCAAATGTTAGATCAAGTTCTCGAACTATTTTCCATACAGCCGGACTATGACTTGGACATAATGAAGGAAAGGCAAACGCTTGCTGACATTACAACAAGAGCATTGAATGGTCTTGATTCCGTAATGAAGGAAGCTAAACCAGATATTGTTCTCGTTCATGGTGATACAACCACAACGTTTGTTGCCAGTCTGGCAGCTTTTTATAATCAAATTGTCATTGGGCATGTAGAAGCGGGGCTGCGCACATGGAATAAGTATTCCCCCTATCCGGAAGAGATGAATCGACAGCTTACGGGTACGATGGCGGATTTGCATTTTGCGCCGACTTCGAAAGCCGAGGAGAATCTGCTGAACGAGAACAAGAAGGATAATATCTTCGTGACGGGAAATACGGCAACGGATGCTTTAAAAACGACTGTAAGGTCGACATATTCCCATCCGGTTTTAAATGGACTTGGAGAAGACAGGCTCATTTTGCTTACCGCCCATCGCAGGGAAAATCTAGGGGAACCCATGAGGAATATCTTCAGGGCCGTTAAGAGAATCATTGTTGAGCATGATGATGTTCAAGTGGTATATCCTGTCCATTTAAATCCGCTTGTTCAAGAATTGGCAAACGAAGTTCTCGGGGACGATCCGCGGGTTCACTTGATCGAACCGCTGGATGTATTGGATTTCCATAACTTCGCTTCTAGAGCCTTTCTGATTTTGACTGATTCTGGAGGAATCCAGGAAGAGGCACCGTCACTTGGTGTACCCGTCCTGGTTTTAAGGGATACGACCGAACGTCCTGAGGGGATTACGGCTGGAACCTTAAGGTTGGCTGGTACTGATGAACAAACCATATATGATTTGGCACATGAATTGCTCACTGATCAAGAGGTGCACGAAAAAATGTCCAAAGCTTCAAATCCATATGGGGACGGAAATGCTTCGGTCCGCATAGCTGAAGCCATCCGTTACTATTTTAAGCAAGTGAATATGCCGCCAACTAGATTTGAACCATAAAAGAGGAAAAGCCATGCGCTTTTCCTTTTTTTATTTGCATACTCCAAGGTTGTTGAGAAAAGATAACTGCTAAGGGGATGATTATGTTGGGAAAGAAAACGTTCATAGTGTTTGTTTTCCTTTTTATATTTATTTATCAATATGAAAAGGGCTTTGCAAAAGTCATTCTGCCGCCTTTACCAAAACTATCTGAATCTAAGGAAGTAACGGTTGTTGTCACGATGGATAAGGCGTTTAATCGAAAAAAGATCGAAAAACTGCTTGAAAAATATCCATCTCTTCAATTACGGAATGTTTATTCGGTTGCCCTGGATGGATTTTCCCTTCATGGGAAAATGAATGAAATAGAACAACTTAAAAAGGAGGGTGGAATTCAGGCAGTAACGGAAGTATCCGTTTATCAAGCCGTGTTGGATAAAAGTGTCCCATACATAGGAGGAGACAGGGTCAGGGGTTTCTTTGATAAGGAGAATCATCGGATCACCGGGAAAGGGATAAAGGTAGGGATAATCGATACTGGCATCGATTATACACATCCAGATTTGCAACGAGCTTATAAAGGAGGTAAGGATCTGGTTGATGGTGATGCAGATCCGATGGAAACCAAAAATCAAGGCGATCTGGATACATTGCATGGCACTCATGTGGCGGGCATCATTGCAGCCAATGGAAAAATGAAAGGCGTCGCACCTGAAGCGGAGATTTACGCATATCGAGCATTGGGGCCAGGCGGTTCTGGAGATACAGATCAAGTGTTGACGGCCATTGAGTCAGCCATGAAGGATAAGGTGGATGTATTGAACCTCTCTCTAGGTAATAACGTCAATGGTCCTGATTTACCTATCTCCCTTGCGTTGAATAAAGCTGTGGAAAGCGGCATTGTTGCCGTGACATCAAACGGGAATTCCGGTCCGGCTGTATGGACCGTCGGTTCACCCGGTACAGCGGAAAAAGCGATTTCCGTTGGGGCTTCGACTCCGCCCTTAAGGGTGCCGTATATGATTTACGGACTTGGATCAAAAAAGCATCAATCGCATTTAACCTTGTTTCAAGGCTCTAAAAAATGGAACCTGACGTTTTCCGAGGATGTCATATATGGGGGACTGGGTAATGAAAAGGACCTGAAAAATGTTCGGGATAAGATTGTGTTGTTGGAACGTGGCACACTTACCTTCCAGCAGAAAGTATCCAATGCAGAAAAGGCGGGTGCGAAGGGGGTAATTGTTTTTAATAATACGAGCGGGACCTTTACTGGAAGCTTGGAAAAAGAAATGAACATCCCGGCTTCTTCTATTAATAGAAGAGATGGATTGCAGCTCAAGCAAATCATGGAGCAAGGGCAGAGCAAAACCGTTCAATTTGTTTATAAGAACGAGCAGGATAGGCTCGCGGATTTCAGCTCCAGGGGACCGGTAACCGTATCATGGGGAATAAAGCCTGACGTATTGGCACCGGGAGTGGAAATTGAAAGCACCATTCCTAAAGGATATATGTCCCTGGATGGAACAAGTATGTCCGCACCGCATGTTGCAGGAGCATGCGCCTTAATCCTGCAAAAACACCCGGAGTGGACTCCTGATCAAGTCAAATCTGCATTGATGAGCACTTCCAAGCCATTGAGGAAAACAGCAAATCAATTGTATCACACATATGAACAGGGAGCTGGGCGCATCCAGGTCGACGAAGCGTTAAAAGCGGACACGCTCTTGAACCCAAGCTCATTGTCATTTGGGATGTATACAAAAAAAGAAGGAATTGAAGAGCATCATGAAACCATAGTCATAGAAAATACCGGTACGGAAATGAGGAAGTACTCATTCATGGTCCCATTAAAAGAGACGGGACTCACTTGGGAATTGCCGAAATCCCTTACTTTGAAACCGAAGGAAAAGAAACGGATAAAAGTCGGATTGCAGGTCAACCCAGCCAAGCTTAAAAAGGGAGTCTTTGATGGATACCTCATTATAATGGAAGGAACCAAAAGAATATCCCTTCCTTATTTATATGTAAAAGAAGAGCCTGATTATCCAAGGATAATGGGGTTTGATTTTGGTCAAGGGGACCAGGAAGGTACATATCGATACGAAATGTATCTTCCGCGCGGGGCTGAAGAATTCGGTATTGCCCTTTATGAGGAAGATAGCTTGAAATTCGCTGGATATTTGGATTGGTCCAGATCGGCTCCTTCCGGTTTGATCAAAAAAGATGTATTGAAAAAGGACTTGCCTCCTAAAGGAGTGTATAAAGCGATTATCTTTGCAAGAAGAGGCGGAAGGGAGGATCGGATAGAAAAGACGTTACTTATTGAGTGAACAGAGGTTAATAAGTAAAATAAAACGGATGTCAATAGAAGAAAAAAGATAATTTGTGAACAATTCGTTAATAATTACAAACCTGTGACAAATTTCACTAACCACTCATTGACAATGATTCTAGCCTATTGTATGCTAACTAAGGATGTAAAATGAGAGGGGTTTCATACGTTAATAACGTGTCAAATAGAAGTAAGTTTTTGACCTTCTATTTGGACTTGTTACGGGCAAATTCTCCTAAGCTAAACAAGATACTACAATATTTCTAGGGAGATTACATGACAAAATGCTAGAATTGGAAAAGATGTTCAATAGGCAGCTAAAATACATGTTGTATTTAATGGGTATTTATCTACTTGGAGTGGTTTTCACTTCCCATGATTCAGTCTTCCAAGGATTATTGCTTGGAACTGCCTTCAGCCTATTTATATTCTGGTCAATGGTCAAAAAGAACAAGAAGTTCGCCCAAGAGGTTGCCGAAGGAAAGAAAACGCGCTCCCTTGGTAGTTTAACTAGAATGTCTGTAGCGGGTTTAGCTGCAATTATTGCATTGAGATATCCTGGTGAATTTCAGGTTGTCTGCGTGGTTGTGGGATTAATGACAGTTTACTTTGTCATTATGATAGATTATTTTATGCAAAACATACGTAGGTAGTAAAGAAGAGAGGTGAATACTGTTGAATCATGAAGCTCCTATGTGGGAATTTATGAATACCGGAATACATTTCAACTTGGCTAATGTTCTTATGATGACCATCGCAAGTCTCATTGTCTTCATTATTGCTGTAGCAGCAACTCGAAAACTTGCGATGAAGCCAACAGGTATCCAAAACTTTATCGAATGGGTTATGGATTTTGTGAAAAATATCATCAACAGCAATATGGATTGGCGTACGGGTGGTCAGTTCCTAATGTTGGGAATGACGTTAATATTGTACGTATTTGTTTCAAACATGTTAGGGTTGCCGTTCTCGATTGTAATAGGACATGAACTTTGGTGGAAATCACCTACATCTGATCCGGCAATAACTTTAACTTTGGCAGTTATGGTAATGGGTTTAACTCATTATTATGGTATCAAGATGAGAGGCATGAAAAATTATGCCAAAACTTATGTTCAGCCAATGGGTTTCTTGTTTCCGTTAAAGATTATTGAGGAGTTCGCTAATACGTTAACTCTAGGATTGCGGCTTTACGGGAATATTTATGCGGGTGAGTTATTATTAACTTTACTTGCTGGACTAGGAACAAGTGGTGTTGTGGGTGCAGCCACTGCTGCATTACCGATGTTAGCTTGGGAAGGGTTTAGTATCTTTGTCGGCTCCATTCAAGCTTTTATCTTTACTATGTTAACGATGGTTTATCTTTCCCATAAAGTAAGTGACGACCATTAATTATAAATATTGTTCATTTAGAACATTATATTGATGAAAAAATAAAACAACATTTCAAGGAGGAAATTTATCATGACAGGTTCTTTAGGTCTTATAGCTGCTGCTATCGCAGTTGGATTAGGTGCACTAGGTGCGGGTATTGGTAACGGTCTTATCGTTGGGCGTACAATTGAAGGAATGGCTCGTCAGCCAGAAGCTCGTGGTATGCTTCAAACTACAATGTTCGTTGGTATTGCATTAGTTGAGGCACTTCCAATCATCGCTGTAGTTATCGCGTTTATTGTAATGGGTAAATAAGATAACTTGAAAAAGTTCAATAATGGCGAAGATGATCCAAGGAGACCCTTCGCCATTACTCTGTGTTAAAGTGAACATTTATGGCAGTGATACTGTCAATCGAAAATACAGAACTTCAATAGTGAATCTCATGAAGGGAGTGAACCGAGCGTGTTAACAAGCAATTTTGTTCTTGGTCAAGCAGTCCACTTTAATGGTGGGGATATCATATACCAGCTTGTAATCTTTATTATTTTGTTAGCGTTGCTTAAGAAGTTTGCATGGGGTCCGCTAATGGGCATCATGAAAGAACGTGAAGAGCATGTTGCGAATGAAATTGAAGCAGCTGAAGTTAGCCGAAAAGAAGCACTGAAATATTTAGAAGAACAGCGTGAAATCGTAAAACAATCTCGCACTGAAGCGGGACAACTTATAGAGAATGCTAAGCAGCAAGGCGAAGCACAACGCGAAGATATTATTAATCAAGCGCGTGCAGAGGCTGAACGTGTTAAAGAATCAGCAAAACGTGAAATCGTTCAAGAGAGAGAAAAAGCAGTTGCCGCCTTACGCGAGCAAGTAGCTTCATTATCTGTCATGATCGCCTCTAAGGTGATTGAGAAAGAACTTTCATCAGCTGATCAAGAAAAACTAATCAATGAATATATTCAAGAGGCAGGAGAAGGTAAATGAGCGATATAACTGTAGCAGGACGTTATGCTGTAGCTCTTTTCCAAATTGCGAAAGAGCAAAATCTCATTAACCAACTTGAAGAAGAGCTTCGCATAGTGAATGAAGTTTTCACAAATGATAAAGATCTATTAAGCTTCTTGGCTCATCCTAAAATGACTAGAGATGCAAAAAATACAATGCTTGCAAATGCATTTGCAAGTCTTTCGTCTTCCGTTCGAAACACTGTAATGTTAATGGTGGAGCGTCATCGTACAGATGAAGTGATTCCTATGGCACAAGAGTTCATTGAACTTGCGAATGAAGAAAATTCAGTTGCGGATGCGACTGTTTATACAGTAAATCCATTAACTGAAGCTGAAGCGGAGGCTGTGTCTTCAGCTTTTGCTGCAAAGATCGGCAAACGTAATTTGCGTATCACTAATGTTACGGATAGCAATATTCTTGGCGGTATCAAACTTCAAATCGGTAACCGTATTTATGACGGAACGATACGTGGGAAGCTTGATCGCCTTAGCAAACAACTATTAGGTTAATATTCACAGATAGGGGTGAAATTCATGAGCATCAAAGCTGAAGAAATCAGTGCGCTGATTAAAAAGCAGATTGAAAACTATCAGTCGGAAATTAAAGTAAGCGATGTAGGTACAGTAATCACTGTTGGTGATGGTATCGCTCGCGTTCATGGTTTAGACAATGCAATGGCTGGGGAGCTCTTAGAATTTTCTAATGGTTCAATGGGATTGGCACAAAACCTTGAGCAAAATAACGTAGGTGTTGTTATTCTTGGACCATTCAGAGACATTCAAGAAGGCAGTGAAGTACGCCGTACTGGCCGTATCATGGAAGTACCAGTTGGAGAAGAATTAATCGGGCGTGTCGTGAATCCGTTAGGACAACCATTAGATGGTCTTGGTCCAATCGCTACAACAAAAACTCGTCCAATCGAAAGCCCTGCTACAGGTGTTATGGACCGTAAATCTGTTCATGAACCATTACAAACAGGAATTAAAGCAATCGATGCGCTAGTACCTATCGGACGTGGACAACGTGAGTTAATCATCGGTGACCGTCAAACTGGTAAAACATCAGTTGCGATCGATACAATCCTTAACCAAGCTGACCAAGATATGATCTGTATCTATGTGGCTATCGGTCAAAAAGAATCAACTGTTCGTGGAACTGTTGAAACACTGCGTAAAAATGGTGCATTGGATTACACAATCGTTGTATCTGCATCAGCTTCTCAACCAGCACCACTTTTATACCTAGCGCCATATGCTGGTGTGACTATGGGTGAAGAGTTCATGTTCGCTGGTAAGCACGTTCTTGTGGTTTATGATGATCTTTCTAAACAAGCATCTGCATACCGTGAACTTTCCTTGCTACTTCGCCGTCCTCCAGGTCGTGAAGCATTCCCAGGGGATGTATTCTACTTGCACTCCCGTTTACTTGAGCGTGCAGCTAAATTGAATGACACTTTAGGTGCCGGTTCAATCACTGCGCTTCCATTTGTTGAAACACAAGCAGGCGACATCTCTGCTTACATTCCAACAAACGTAATTTCCATCACTGATGGACAAATCTTCTTGCAATCCGATTTGTTCTTCTCGGGTGTACGTCCTGCGATTAACGCTGGTCTATCCGTATCCCGTGTTGGTGGATCTGCACAAATTAAAGCGATGAAGAAAGTTGCTGGTACTTTACGTCTAGACTTGGCTTCTTATCGTGAATTGGAAGCATTCTCTCAATTCGGTTCTGATCTTGATGCTGCAACTCAAGCAAAACTTAACCGTGGTGCTCGTACAGTTGAAGTTCTAAAACAAGATCTAAACAAACCGATCAAAGTTGAAAAACAAGTCATGATTTTCTATGCATTGACTAAAGGTCATTTAGATGATATTCCAGTATCGGATATCCTTCGTTTTGAAGAAGAATACTATGTATTCCTAGATCGTTCTCATCCGGAATTATTAGATCACATTCGCACAACGAAAGGTCTTCCTGAAGATGCTGCTATCGTTGCTGCAATTAACGAGTTCAAAAAGAACTTCGTTATTTCTGAATAATAAGGTCTAACTAATTTATAAAGGGTGGTGAGAATGAATGGCCTCTTTACGCGATATTAAGTCTCGGATTACTTCAACGAAAAAGACGAGTCAAATTACAAAAGCGATGCAGATGGTATCTGCTTCTAAAATGAACCGTGCTGAAGCTAATGCTAAAGCATATGTTCCATATATGGATAAAATTCAAGAAGTAGTATCAAGTATTGCGAACGGAAGTACGGGTGCATCTCATCCAATGCTTGTCTCGCGTCCAGTTAAGAAAACCGGTTACCTGGTAATCACATCGGACCGCGGATTGGCAGGAGCATACAATAGTAGTATCCTTCGCCACGTTCATAAAACCATTCTTGAACGCCATAAATCCAATGATGAGTTCGTCATTATCGCAATCGGAAGGGTTGGCCGTGATTTCTTTGTCAGCCGTAACATGCACGTAGAGCTTGAAGTAACTGGAGTTCCTGATCAGCCTTCTTTCGCTGACATTAGCTCCCTTGCAAAATCAACAGTGAATTTGTATCTAAATGAACTGTGTGATGAGCTTTACATGTACTATAACCATTATGTCAGCCCAATCCAGCAGGATATAACGGAAACGCAAGTCCTTCCGTTAGCTGACTTTAATACTTCCAATGCAGCAATGACTTCTTATGAATTTGAACCGAATGCAGAAGAAATCCTTGAGGTATTACTGCCTCAGTACGCAGAAAGTTTAATTTATGGTGCTTTGCTAGATGGTAAAGCAAGTGAGCACTCTGCACGTATGACTGCAATGAAAAATGCGACCGATAATGCTAAAGAATTGATTGATTCACTTTCATTGCAATATAACCGTGCACGTCAGGCCGCGATTACTCAAGAAATAACGGAAATTGTCGGCGGTGCAGCAGCTTTAGAATAAAAATTATTAAAGGGACGGTCGGACCGGACGATGCTTGGCCGTTCCATAAACTAGATTGTCGTTATAAGCAACGTTAGGAGGGAAAACGATGAATATAGGACGCGTTACTCAAGTTATGGGTCCGGTTGTTGACGTGAAATTCGAAGACGGACAACTTCCTAAGATCTATAACGCGTTAAGAATCGAAAATACAGCGTCTGGTACAGGACTAACTCTTGAAGTAGCCCTTCAACTAGGTGATAATACAGTTCGTACTGTAGCAATGTCTTCCACTGATGGTTTAACCCGTGGTGCAGAGACTGTTGATACAGGAGCTCCAATTTCCGTTCCTGTAGGTGAAGTAACACTAGGCCGCGTTTTCAACGTATTAGGGGAAAACATTGACCTATTCGAACCACTTACAGCAGAGGTGCGCCGTGATCCAATTCACAGACAAGCACCAACTTTTGAGGACTTATCAACAACAGTTGAAATTCTTGAAACTGGTATTAAAGTAGTAGATTTACTTGCTCCTTACATCAAAGGTGGTAAAATCGGTCTCTTCGGTGGAGCCGGTGTTGGTAAAACTGTACTTATCCAAGAACTTATCAATAACATCGCACAAGAGCACGGCGGTATCTCGGTATTCGCTGGTGTAGGTGAGCGTACTCGTGAAGGTAATGACCTTTTCTACGAGATGACTGATTCCGGTGTTATCAAGAAAACGGCAATGGTATTCGGACAAATGAACGAGCCGCCAGGTGCACGTATGCGTGTAGCTCTTAGCGGTTTGACAATGGCTGAATATTTCCGTGACGAACAAGGACAAGACGTTCTATTCTTCATCGATAACATTTTCCGTTTCACACAAGCAGGTTCTGAGGTTTCCGCCCTACTAGGACGTATGCCTTCAGCGGTTGGTTACCAACCAACTCTTGCTACTGAAATGGGCCAATTGCAAGAACGTATCACTTCAACAAATAAAGGTTCAGTTACATCCATTCAAGCGATCTATGTACCTGCCGATGACTATACGGATCCGGCTCCAGCTACAACTTTCGCTCACTTGGATGCAACAACTAACCTTGAGCGTAAACTTTCTGAAATGGGTATCTACCCTGCAGTTGATCCATTGGCGTCTTCTTCTCGTGCCCTTAGCCCAGAAATCGTTGGGGCTGAGCACTATAAAGTGGCTCGTCAAGTGCAATCGACTTTACAGAAATATAAAGAACTTCAAGATATTATTGCCATCTTAGGTATGGACGAATTAAGCGAAGACGAAAAAGTAATCGTTCAACGTGCTCGTAGAATTCAAAACTTCTTGTCACAAAACTTCCACGTGGCTGAACAATTCACTGGTCAAAAGGGATCTTATGTACCAGTTAAAGAAACAGTCCAAGGATTCAAAGATATCCTAGCTGGAAAATATGACGAACTTCCAGAAGATGCTTTCCGTCTAGTTGGCCGCATCGAAGAAGTTGTTGCTAAAGCAAAAGAAATGGCTTAATTAAAGGGACCTAGGAGGGAATGAAATGAAGACCATTAAAGTCAATGTTGTTACTCCCGATGGCCCAGTATATGATGCAGAAGTTGAAATGGTAAGCACTAAAGCTAAAAGCGGTGAGCTGGGAATCATGGCTGGACACGTTCCAACTGTAGCCCCGCTTACCATTGGTGCTGTCCGTCTTAAAAATGGAAGCAACACAGACTATGTAGCTGTAAATGGTGGCTTCTTAGAAGTTCGCCCTGATGTGGTAACCATTTTAGCTCAATCTGCTGAAAGAGCTGAAACTATCGATCTTGCACGTGCTCAAGCAGCAAAAGCCCGTGCTGAACAAAGATTGCAGAACAATGATGGATCAAATGATGCCAAAAGAGCTGATTTAGCGCTTAAACGTGCAATCAACCGAATCCAAATTGCAGAAATGCGATAACTTTAATTGATGAAAACACCTGATCAAACCATTCGTGGTAAGATCAGGTGTTTTTTTATCCAGATGGTTTTTGAAGATTATTGACATGGAATATCAGAATTAGTAGTAAAATGTCGAATTATAGAGTAAAGTATTTTCCATTTTAAACCTTAACTCGTCGACATGCTTTTATCCTAATGTTATAATGTATACGCTTACATTTATTGCTTCAATACCCCTCCTTTCACGTTGCTTCTAAAAGAATGTTACCCTGCATAATATTTATAACGTATCCAAAATGAAGACAAGCAAACTTAAATTGTAGCCATTTAACATGATATATCCATAAAGGGAGATGAACATGGGACAGCTGCATATTTACCAAAATAATTATTTAATTGTATTTGTTTTCCTTTGTCTCGGAATTTTATTACCTGTGATCGCTTTATTTCTTGGTAGACTGCTAAGGCCTTATAAACCGACAGATATGAAGTATACGACTTATGAAAGCGGAATCGAACCTTTTCAGGATTCAAGGGTTCAATTCAATGTCAGGTATTATCTATTTGGATTGATGTTCGTCATATTTGATGTAGAAACGGTTTTTCTTTACCCATGGGCGGTTGCCTATGATGAACTCGGACTGTTTGCATTGATTGAAATGCTGTTTTTTGTCGTGATCCTTATGCTAGGGCTAATCTATGCTTGGAAAAAGAAGGTGTTAAAGTGGAATTGAAGTTGGATGAACTTACCCCTAAAGAAATGGAAGAAATGCGCCACAGTATTTTCTTATCCACACTTGAACAAATAAAAGGCTGGGCTAGAAGTAACTCACTCTGGCCAATGACTTTCGGTTTGGCATGTTGTGCAATTGAAATGATGGGTGTCGGCTCCTCTCATTATGATTTGGACCGATTTGGTTCTTTTTTTCGGACATCCCCCAGACAATCGGATGTCATGATTGTTTCAGGAACAGTAACGAAAAAAATGGCTCCAATAATAAGTAGATTATACGAACAAATGCCAGAACCGAAATGGGTTATTGCAATGGGCTCCTGTGCAACTGCTGGCGGGCCTTATGTTCACTCTTACTCAGTGGTCAAAGGGGTAGATCAAATTGTACCTGTCGATGTATATATACCGGGTTGTCCCCCAAACCCAGCTGCACTTATTTACGGGATCAATAAATTAAAAGAAAAAATCCGTTATGAGGCGAAAACCGGAAAGCGGGTGATATAGATGAGTGAAAAGGAAGACTTAGCGAAACAAAAGGCAGAGGCCGCGGCCAGGGCGAAGGCTGTAGCATTGGCCCGAAAAGAGGCGAAAGCAGCGGCAGAAAAGCCGGAAGTCGAAATGGATATAGCGAAGCAAAAGGCGGCGGCAGCGGCCAAGGCGAAAGCAGCCGCGCTGGCCAAAAAACAGGCGAAAGAAGAAGCGGCAGAAAAGCCGGAAGTCGACATGGATATAGCGAAGCAAAAGGCGGCGGCAGCGGCCAAGGCAAAGGCAGCAGCACTGGCCAAAAAACAGGCTAAAGAAGAAGCGGGAGAAAAGCCGGAAGTCGAAATGGATATAGCGAAGCAAAAGGCGGCGGCAGCGGCCAAGGCAAAGGCAGCAGCACTGGCCAAAAAACAGGCTAAAGAAGAAGCGGGAGAAAAGCCGGAAGTCGAAATGGATATAGCGAAGCAAAAGGCGGCGGCAGCGGCCAAGGCAAAGGCAGCAGCACTGGCCAAAAAACAGGCTAAAGAAGAAGCGGGAGAAAAGCCGGAAGTCGAAATGGATATAGCGAAGCAAAAGGCGGCGGCAGCGGCTAAGGCAAAGGCAGCGGCACTGGCCAAAAAAAAGGCGAAAGAAGCGACAGAAAAGCCGGAAGTCGAAATGGATATAGCGAAGCAAAAGGCGGCGGCAGCGGCTAAGGCAAAGGCAGCCGCGCTGGCCAAAAAACAGGCGAAAGAAGAAGCGGCAGAAAAGCCGGAAGTCGAAATGGATATAGCGAAGCAAAAGGCGGCGGCAGCGGCCAAGGCGAAGGCAGCAGCCGCTTCCAAAGCGAAAGCGGCTGCTGCTGCGAAGAACAGGACTGCTGCACAGGAAAGCGAGGAAGCTGACACCCCTAGCGAAATTTCCCCAAATCAGTCGAAACTCGATCAAATTGTTTCTGCTATTGAAAGCCATGTAGGACATGGGGCATTATTAGAGAACTATATTAATAGACTATCAAAAGATGTACCCACTTTAGTGGCTAATCCGGATACATATTTCTCAATAGCCAAATTTCTGCGGTATGATGAACAGCTTGACTTTTCGTATTTATCGGAACTTCATGGTACGGATTTTGAATCCCATATGGAAATCTATGTACATTTACACTCATTCAAAATGAACCAATCAGTTGCCTTGAAGGTGAAGCTTGATAGGGATACTCCCGTTATCCCATCATTGGTCCCATTATGGTCAGGTGCAAATTGGCCAGAATGTGAGGCGTATGATTTATTGGGCATTAACTTTTATGAACACCCTGATTTAAAGCGGATTTTACTTGGGGAAGATTGGAAAGGGTATCCCCTTAGAAAAGATTATGAGCCTTATGATGTGGAGGTGTAAGCCCTATGTTAAGGACGGAAGAAATGCTTCTCAATGTCGGGCCGCAGCATCCGAGTACACATGGTGTTTTTCGGCTTGTCATCAAGATTGACGGTGAGATTATCAAAGAGGCTACACCTGTCATCGGGTATCTGCATCGCGGTACGGAAAAACTAGCGGAAAATCTGCAATATACACAAATAATCCCATATACTGACCGGCTCGATTATCTGGCGGCAATGACAAATAATTATGTACTTTGCCATGCTGTTGAGACAATGATGGGGGTTGAGATCCCTGAAAGGGCAGAATATTTGCGGGTCATCGCAATGGAATTGGGCAGAGTTGCAAGCCACCTCGTCTGGTGGGGCACATACTTGCTGGATATAGGTGCGACGAGTCCTTTCCTTTACGCATTCCGAGAACGTGAAATGATCGTTAATTTATTGACTGAATTGTCAGGGGCACGCCTAACATTCAATTATATGCGTGTCGGAGGTGTGAAATGGGATGCTCCTGAAGACTGGATTGCGAAGGTTGCCGAGTTTGTCCCTTATATGAGGGAGCAGCTTGTCGGTTACCATGAGCTTGTGACAGGGAATGAAATCTTTGTTAATCGGGTTAAAGGGGTGGGCATCTATTCGAAGGAAGAAGCCTTGCAGTATTCGCTTAGCGGTGCCAACTTAAGGTGTACAGGTGTGAAGTGGGATTTACGAAAAAATGAACCATATTCCATTTATGACAGGTTCACATTCGATGTTCCTACAAGGGAAGAGGGTGATGCCTTTTCACGCTATCATTGTAGAATGGAAGAAATCGAAGAGTCACTGAAAATCATCGAGCAGGCGGTTGAGCAATTTCCAGAAGGGCCGGTCCTTGCTAAGGTCCCTAAAATAATAAAGGTTCCTAAGGGTGAGGCATTTGTCCGAATTGAATCACCAAGAGGGGAAATAGGCTGTTATATCGCGAGTGAAGGGAAAAAGGAGCCATACCGCTTGAAATTCCGCAGACCTTCGTTTTATAATCTGCAAATTCTTCCGAAATTATTGGAGGGGGAAAATATGGCGAACTTGATAACGATTTTAGGTGCAATCGATATCGTGTTAGGGGAGGTGGATGGATAAATGATCAAGGATCTTCTCCACTCCGCTCCAAGCCTGCTGAATTTTGGCATTTTTTTCGGTTTGGCAGTCCTGCTCCTGTTTGTCGTATTAGGGTTTGTAACCTATGGAATCCTTTCAGAGCGTAAAATCATGGGATTCATGCAGATGCGTGTCGGCCCAAACCAAGTTGGAGGGAAATGGGGTCTTTTACAGACCGTTGCTGATGTTTTGAAACTTTTGATCAAGGAAGATACGATACCCAAGAAAGCTGATAAGCCGTTATATATTTTAGCTCCGGTAATTGCTTTTGCTCCCGCTTTCATGGTCCTTGCCACCTTGCCGTTCACCGATGCCTTCCAATTTGCTGATATAGGTGTCGGACTGCTTTATTATATGGCGATTTCCGGCATATCGACCATCGGCATCGTCACTGCAGGTTGGGCATCCAATAATAAGTATTCTTTGATTGGCGGAATGAGGGCAGCCGCGCAAATGATATCTTATGAGATCCCTTTGGTGATGTCGCTAGTGGGCATCGTCCTCATAACAGGCAGTTTAAACTTGAATGATATAGTTGCAGCCCAGGAAAAGGTTTGGTTCATTTTTCTTCAGCCGGTTGCATTCATCGTGTTTTTCATTGCATCGGTTGCCGAGTTGAACAGGGTTCCTTTTGATCTTCCGGAAGCGGAATCCGAACTTGTAGCAGGCTATCATGTTGAATACTCTGGATTTCGCTGGGCCTTCTTTATGTTATCCGAATATGTGTATATGTTTGCAATGGCAACGCTAACCACTGTATTATTTTTAGGGGGATGGAATTCTATTCCGTTTTTGGATTTTATTCCGGCGGCCATCTGGTTCGGTCTGAAGTTCAGTGCCGTATTCTATATATTGGTCTGGATCCGTGTAACCTTTCCTCGGATAAGGGCTGATCAATTGATGGAATTCGGATGGAAAGTGCTGCTTCCGGTTGCATTGGCAAATATATTTTTGACGGCAGTAATAAAAGAATTGCTTAACCTTTTTTAGAAACTTAAGCTGGTCGGAAAGCGAGGGATTTATATGCTTGGTTTAGCAAAAGGTTTAACCTATACATTAAAGAACTTGACGAGGAAAAAAGTGACTTATGGCTACCCGAATGAGCCGCTTCCGCTCCCTGACCGATTTCGCGGAATCCAAAAATTCTATCCTGAAAAGTGTATCGTATGCAATCAATGCGTGACGATTTGTCCAACGGATTGTATTCAATTAACTGGTAAGAAACATCCGGACCCGTCGAAAAAAGGGAAAATCATCGAGACGTATGACATCAATTTCGAGATTTGCATTTTATGTGATTTATGTACGGAGGTCTGCCCTACAGAAGCGATCGTGATGACGAATCAATTCGAGCTTGCCGAGTATAGCCGTGATCATCTATTTAAAAACCTGGAGTGGCTGGATGAAAATGATGAAAATATCCGGAAGGTGAATAAAGTATGAGTTTGTCGGGTGAATTAATTGCCTTTATTGGTTTGGCACTTGTCGCGATAGTAGGCGGGGTGTTGCTGATTACCTTAACAAAAGTGGTGCACATGGTTATCGCACTTGTTTTTACTTTCTTGGGCATTGCAGGCATTTATATGTTGCTCTCGGCAGAGTTTGTCGCCATTGTCCAAATCCTTATTTATTCAGGGGCAATTACGATCGTGATGCTATTCGGGATTATGCTGACAAAACACCAGGAAAATGATGCACCGGCTAAAGGGGGCTGGGGGAATTTCTCCTTGCTGGCAGCGATTGCCGGATTTGCCGTAGCGGTGTATCTGGGGATTTATAATCTAAATATACCTGTACAGCCAACGGCGTTGCATGAGGAAAATACAAAGCAAATAGGAATCGAAATTTTTTCAAAATATGTAATTCCATTTGAAGTGATGTCGGTACTCCTGCTTGTTGCTTTAGTCGGTGCCATCGTATTGGCTAAAAAAGATGATGAGGAGGGAGATCGATCATGACGGGAGTTCCTTTGTCGGCTTATCTTGTATTGGCTCTCGTTTTATTTTGTATAGGGCTGTATGGTGCCTTGACGAAAAGAAATGCGGTCATTGTTTTGATTTCAATCGAGCTGATGCTGAACGCTGCAAATATCAATTTAGTGGCCTTCAGTAAATTCGGGGTAACGCCATCCATTACGGGTCAAGTTTTTTCCTTATTCACGATTACGATTGCTGCAGCTGAGGCAGCTGTAGGGCTGGCCATACTAATGTCCCTTTATCGCAATCGTAAGACGGTCAATGTCGATGAAATGGAAATGATGAAGAATTGAAGGTTTATATAATTGAAGAAGGGGATTTGATACGATGATGGAGCACGCATGGCTCATACCGATCTTTCCACTCGTCACGTTTCTGGTTCTGCTTCTATCAGGCGGGCGGTTGCGGGAACGAGGCGCTTTTATAGGAATAATATGTACAGTGGCTTCGTTCGTTTTATCGTTGCTTGTCCTGATCGAGCGATTTAAAGAACCTACTTATAATATATCGATAGATTGGCTTTCCTTCGGAGGGACGCAACTTTCAGCTGGATTCGAAATCAATCAGCTCAATGCCTTGATGCTTGTGGTCGTTTCCCTTGTCAGCCTGCTTGTCCAGATATATTCGAAGGGGTATATGAAGGGTGAAGTGCGATTCTCCATTTTTTATGCTTATCTGGGCTTCTTCACCTTTGCCATGCTTGGACTAGTCATGGCACCCAATTTATTACAACTTTATATCTTCTGGGAATTGGTCGGGGTGGGGTCTTTCCTGCTCATTGGTTTTTACTTTTATAAACTGGAAGCTAAGGCTGCGGCGAAGAAGGCATTCATCATGACCAGGATTGGGGATGTAGGGCTATTAATCGGCATCATTCTACTATTCTGGGAAACAGGCAGCTTTGAATATGGAGAGATCTTTCAAGCCGTTCAGTCGGGCATGATATCAAGTGAAAAACTGACATTAATTGCTATTTTGATTTTTATCGGTGCGGTTGGGAAGTCTGGACAATTTCCACTTCATACATGGCTTCCGGACGCAATGGAAGGCCCGACTCCGGTTTCCGCATTGATACACGCAGCAACCATGGTTGCTGCAGGGGTATACCTGGTGGCGGCCATGTTTCCGTTATTCATGGCTAGTTCTGCTGCGATGCAGGTAGTGGCCATAACAGGTGGGATTACAGCCATACTTGCCGCAAGTATTGCCATAGTGCAAAAGGATGTTAAGCGTGTATTGGCCTATTCGACCATCTCTCAGCTTGGTTTTATGATGCTTGCTTTGGGTACTTCGGGATATGTGGCCGGGGTGTTTCATTTAATGACCCATGCCTTTTTTAAAGCTTTGCTGTTTTTGGCAGCAGGCAGTGTTATTCATGCTATACATACACAGGATATGGAAAAAATGGGCGGCTTATGGCGTAAGTTGAATTGGACCGGTCCGCTGTTCTTGACTGGCACGTTGGCGATATCGGGGTTTCCGTTGCTCTCGGGCTTTTTCAGTAAAGATGAAATTCTAATGGCAGCTTGGGAGAATGGTAGTTATATATTGTTTGGTCTAGCGGTGGTTACCTCCTTTTTAACTGCGTTTTATATGTTCCGGCTGTTTTTCATGATGTTTGCAGGCGATTCACGCAGTCAGGCAGAACAGGTCAAGGAATCACCTTTCATCATGCTAATTCCCATGCTCGCATTGGCTTTGCTTGCTGTAATCGGTGGGTATATCCAAACACCGTGGTTTGGAGCTTTTCTTGGGGAATGGCTTGTGGAGGGAAATGAAGCTCTTTTAGGCGCCAGCCATAGTGAGGGGCCCGTTTGGATAATGTTGATGGCCGTGCTTGTGTCGCTGGCCGGGATTTACCTTGCTTATATGATATACGTTAAAAAGAAGTTATCTCGGGAATGGCTTGTCAAAGAAAACTCCGAGGTATATAGGATTTTGGAAAATAAGTATTACATTGATGAGATTTATCATTTTACTGCAGGCTATGCAATCAAAGGCTTTAGTATATTCCTATCTTATATTGAAAAATTCATTGTCGGTGGCCTTGTTTCCACTGTAACAAGTTCAATAGAAGGATTGGGGAAAATAGGGTCTAAACTGCAAACGGGACAGGTACAGCAATATGGCATGATAGCCTTTCTGGGACTTGCGGTACTGTTGGTGATTTTTGCAGTAACTGGGGGGTATCTAAGATGAATGTCTATTTGCTCTCGCTTTTAGTGTTTTCACCGCTGCTGGGCATCGTGATGGTTGCCCTCATGCCGAAAAAAGAGGAAAGGACGATTAAACAATTTGGTTTTTTCGGAACACTGCCTCCCCTTTTCCTATCATTCTTTCTTTGCAGCCAATATTATACGGGTGTGGCCCTATCCATATTTGACATTAAGTTGAATTGGATCAGGTTTGGAAATTTGGAGATGTATGATCCCAAGCTCTTCACGGTTGATTTTGAGTTGGGGCTGGATGGCTTAAGTCTCATCTTCATATTACTGACAACAATCATTTCATCACTGGCCGCAATCGCATCCATTTATATAAAAAAAGAATGGAAAGGGTATTATTTATTATTTTTGATCCTGGAGATTGGAATGCTCGGTGTCTTCACGGCAGAAAATTTGATCCTTTTTTTCATCTTTTTCGAAATGACTTTGATTCCTGCTTTCTTTTTGATTGGCAGATGGGGCTTTCTGGAGAGGGAGAAAGCTTCTTATAGTTTTCTGATCTATAATGGCATTGGTTCGGCTGTTTTATTGGTGGCCATTTTGATTTTGTTTGCCAGGACAGGTACGACCAACATTACAGCATTGACACAGATGATGACAATGGGCGGCGTTTCGCTTTTTGCACCCATATCCGGTTCGATGAAATATGGTTTATGTCTTGCATTTCTCGTGGCATTTGCGATAAAGCTGCCGGTCTTTCCCTTTCATAGCTGGATGGTGCGGGTCCATGCAGAAGCACCTCCATCCATAGTCATGATACATGCCGGTGTCTTATTGAAAATTGGGGCGTACGGAATCATCCGGTTTGGAATGGGGATATTTCCTGAACAATATAAAAGCTTGGCCTTTACCATAGTCCTATTTGGGGTCCTCAGTTTTTTATATGGTGCTTTTCTGGCATTGGTACAAACGGATTTCAAGCTCGTTTTAGCCTACTCATCAATCTCGCATATGGGTATCGTCATGATGGGGCTGGGAGCCTTGAATGAAGCGGGCATTCAGGGAGCTATTTTTCAAGTCATCTCACACGGGCTAATTGCTGCTTTGTTGTTTTTCTTGGTGGGTGCGTTGTATGAGCGTACAGGGACCACGATGCTTCCTAAGCTTGGAGGGCTGGCCAAGTCGATGCCGATTTTTTCAGGGTTTATGTTAGCTGGCGGGATGGCTTCACTCGGATTGCCTGGCATGTCCGGTTTCATCAGTGAATTCATGGTATTTCTTGGCTTATTCAAGAGTCAGCCGTTGCTTGCGGCAGTAGGGGTGATCGGGCTGGTATTAACCGCTGTTTATGTACTGAGGGCGGTCATGCTTATGACTTTCGGGAAAAATGATAGCTTGATAGAAAAAGAGAATTGGGACCTAAGGGGCTGGGAGTTTTTTCCGGCGTTGGTTCTTCTCGGTTTGATAATATCTGTTGGGGTATACCCAAATTTGTTAGGCGGGCCTCTTCAAGGAACGATTGAAGCCATGATGCTTGCTCTAGGGGGGCGATGAAGGATGGATTGGAACACGATGCTTTCTTATGATTGGGGAGCGATGATGCCGGAATTCATCATTCTTGGAACGACCATGATTCTTTCGATACTGGATTTATTCTGGCCGAAGCACTTTAATCGGAGAAAACTGGCATGGCTCGCGCTAACTGGAATCATTTTGGCATGTTTGTCACTGATTAGCCTGCTGTCCTTTGAGACAGTCAGTATCTTATCCGATACGTTTCGTTTAGATTCATTTGCAAAAGCTTTTAAGCTGCTACTATTATTCGGAGCTGCCCTGATCATCCTTCTGGCTGAAGGATATGAACCGCAAGAGGGGCTGCGGGAGCACCGGGGGGAATTTTATTATCTGTTCCTGACCGCTTTGCTTGGAGCGATGGTCATGTCCTCAAGCGGTGATTTGATCACGCTGTTCGTTGGACTGGAACTTCTTTCACTTTCATCTTATATATTAGTCGGAATGCGCAAGCATGATCGGAAGTCCAACGAAGCGTCCATGAAGTATGTGATAAACGGAGGCATTTCCACAGCAATCACTTTATTCGGGATGAGCTATTTATATGGAGTGACCGGTTCCGTCAATCTAGGCGAAATGAGCAGGACGATGGCTGCGATGACGGACGGGCAGCTGCAATACATCATGGGGCTCGCTTTCTTCATGGTATTTGTCGGTGTATCCTTCAAGATAGCTGCCGCACCGTTTCATATGTGGGCGCCGGATGTCTATGAAGGGGCACCGACACCGGTCGCAGCCTTCTTGAGTGTAATTTCGAAAATGGCGGGTTTCGTCATCATCCTGCGCCTTTTTCTTTCGTTGTACCTAACGGCTTCCGGTGATACGTTCGGGGCGCTAGATTTTTTGGATAAAAATAATATTTATATAGCTTCATTGGCGGGGCTGACGATCATCATTGGAAATGTGGTTGCGTTAAGGCAGCAAAATTTAAAACGAATGTTTGCCTATTCAAGCATCGCTCATGCGGGTTACCTGCTTGTGGCGGTGGCAACATTGGGCGGGGGATATTTCCTGCTTGATACTGTCTGGTTTTACCTAATGGCTTATGTATTAATGAATATCGGTGTATTTGCAGTCATTCAGCTGCTCTCCAGTCAAAGTGGGTCCGAAGATATCAGCATTCTTGCAGGAATGGGGAGGAAATCCCCGTATCTTGCCATGGCATTCACCGTATTCATCCTGTCGCTTGCTGGAATTCCCGGGACGACAGGTTTCATAGGCAAACTCAATATTTTTCTTGGGACATTCATAACGGAGCCTGGACATTTCGTCCTTGCGGGAATCATGATTGCAGGTACCATTGTGTCCTATGTGTATTATTTCGGATTATTGGTGCAGGTCTTTTTCCGACCGATTCATTCAGAGAAGGTCATTAAAATTCGTCCGGGTCTTCACATTGTATTGATCATATGCGTAATAGGCACCATACTTTTCGGGGTGGCGCCAAATATTGCCTTTGATTTTATTCATGATCAATTTGGTGATTTTACAGACTTTATTTCGAGTAAATGATATAATGCCTGTATCAGAGGCTTGTTCCATTGGATCAAGCCTCTATTTACAGTTTTAAAAAGATATTTTGCAATTCTTCCTTTTTAATTCCAAATATGAAGGGGTTTTGTGTTAGAATAGAACTCGGGTGTCTTTTAGGAGGTATGTACATGTTTTCAGCAATGGGACAGCAGGCTTTGACAGGAATAATTGCACACTTGTTTTTCATTGCAGTTACCTGGTGGGCTTTACAGGCATTACATTTTGATAAAATGTTAAGATCCAATTCGGTAATCAAGGCCAGGGTATTATATATTTTATTAACGGTTGCCATCGGTTCAGTTGTAAGTAATTTCTTCCTCGACTACCTGGGATTTGCAAACCAACTTCCGTATATGTTTAGTAATGACTGATAAGCTGTAAGAATATTCTTATAGCAAAATATGATTCTACTCTTGTATTCGCTATTGCTTCCTGCAAGTTTAATGGGAAGGTGTCACCAATTGTCGGAAAACTCGAAGTATGATCTCTCTCCTTATGGAAAGAATGTGTAAAAGGGGAGGGATTTAACATGTATTTTTTAAATAAAAAAATGTTAACATACATAGTATTTCTCGGTTTGACGGTGATTTTAATTGGGAATAGTACGATTGTGGCAGAAAGTAAACCAGATATAGTTAAAATGGTGGGACTGTTACAGGAAGATAAAGATTTAGACATAGGGGATTGGTCTGTACTCACTAGAGAAATAAATAAAGAGATTACAACTAAACAAGAGTTTGAAAGCGAAGTTACAGCTTTAAAACGAAAATACCCTCAATTTCAATGGCATCGGAAAGATGATGCTTCCGGCTGGAAGGCTGAGGCGTTAACTTACAATGTCGATTCAGGTCTGACCGAGTCTATCAAAATAATGACAACGGAAGAGAAATTTGATAAAGTTACCTATGTTATTTACGAAGTGAAGGGGAAAAAGTGGAAGAAAGCCAATAATGCCTTTTTTTCCGCTACGTTCCAAAACAGGGTGAATGACCTATTTATAGGAACTCCTTCAATTTTTTCTTGTATTAAAGGGTCTATCAATGATAATATGGATTCGGTTTTAAACTCTAAAACTGAAGACCTGTTAGATATGTTCCAAGCAAGGGAAATTGAGAGTGTGCACGAAACAAACTTTACATCTATATCTGCACATTCAACTTTGTTTAAACAACCTTTGACAAAAGAAAAATTAAATTTGCAGTTTGGGCTACGGACAGAAGGATTGGGTGACCGAACGAACTTTGTAGTTGGCACACCAATCATAACGTTTGAATATTAATATAGAGAAAATGGACGCGGAGGGGAATACTTTTGGAAAAAATCATCGTCCGCGGCGGAAAAAGGCTTAGCGGGACAGTTAAAGTAGAAGGTGCTAAAAACGCCGTTTTGCCAGTTATCGCTGCAACATTATTAGCAAGTGATGGGAAAAGTATCATTAAAGATGTTCCTACGCTCTCCGATGTATATACAATCAATGAAGTATTGCGCAACTTAAATGCAGATGTTGCCTTTCATGACAATCAAGTAACTGTAGATGCATCAAGAGAGTTATTAGAAGAAGCACCATTTGAATATGTACGTAAAATGAGAGCTTCCGTTTTAGTGATGGGCTCATTACTGGCAAGGAATGGCCGGGCCCGCGTTGCTCTTCCTGGTGGCTGTGCCATCGGATCACGTCCTATCGACCAGCATTTAAAGGGCTTTGAAGCGATGGGAGCAAAAGTGAAGGTCGGCAATGGTTTCATTGATGCCGAGGTAGAAGGCAGACTTAAGGGTGCAAGAGTGTATCTTGACTTCCCAAGTGTTGGTGCCACCGAAAACATCATGATGGCTGCTACGCTTGCTGAAGGTATTACGATTCTTGAAAATGTGGCCAAAGAGCCTGAAATTGTAGATCTTGCGAATCTCCTTAATAAAATGGGTGCCAAAGTCAGAGGTGCCGGTACTGGTACGATGAGAATCGAAGGTGTCGATAAATTATATGGCACTGAACATACGATTATACCTGACCGTATCGAAGCTGGTACATTCATGACAGCGGCCGCTCTTACTGGCGGCAATGTTCTTGTTCAAGGAGCTGTACCTGAACACCTTACTTCCCTTATTGCTAAAATGGAGGAAATGGGCGTTAAAATTCTTGAAGAAGAAGATGGATTACGCGTTATCGGTCCAAAAACCTTGAAGGCCATTGACATCAAAACAATGCCGCATCCTGGTTTCCCGACTGATATGCAATCGCAAATGATGGCATTATTACTGCGTGCTGAAGGAACAAGTATGATTACGGAGACCGTTTTCGAAAACCGTTTCATGCATGTTGAAGAATTCCGTCGCATGAATGCCAATATTAAAATAGAAGGCCGTTCCGTTATCGTTAATGGTCCAACTAACATTCAAGGTGCTGAAGTAGCTGCAACAGATTTACGTGCCGCTGCAGCGCTCATCCTGACTGGATTGGTTGCAGATGGCATTACACGTGTTACAGAATTAAAGCATCTTGACAGAGGATACGTGAATTTCCATGGTAAATTGGCATCTCTAGGTGCTGATGTGGAACGTATTAACGAAGATGTGCCTGCTGAAACAAAAAAAATTGCAGATTTAAACGCATAAGTAGCTTATAAAACCATTCACGTT
This sequence comes from Peribacillus sp. FSL R5-0717, assembly GCF_038002945.1. Lineage (NCBI taxonomy): Bacteria > Bacillati > Bacillota > Bacilli > Caryophanales > Bacillaceae > Peribacillus > Peribacillus sp. FSL R5-0717. Next base: position 2,379,319 of record NZ_JBBOOF010000001.1, on the reverse strand, counting down.
CGAGTCTCCGAACCGTGAATGGTTTTTTTATCATGTTTCGGATTCTTGACCGACAGTTAAATAGTTGTCGTTTTTCTATTCATAAATGCTTGTCCTTCGACATACATTTGTTATGTAAAGATACCTGCTGGATACGATAATACGGCAGAGAACAAGTGTAGGGAGGCTCAGGAATTTGAAAGCAATCAAACCGATGGTCGTACTATTCATAGCAGTAGCATTCGTAATTATCATGATTCCGGCAGTGCTTGTGCTTCCATTTTCAAATGATAAGACAAGTGGGCAGTTAACCGAGCAATTGGAAAAGAAAGGGAAGAGTGAGGGCAAAGAGGTAGCGGCAAATGAAATGAGTTCCGTAGAAGTTGCCGTTTACCGCACATCAGCAAAAAGGATTGAAAAACTGCCGATTGAATCGTACTTGAGTGGTGTGGTTGCGGCTGAAATGCCAGCAGATTTTGAAGAAGAAGCGCTGAAAGCACAAGCGTTGACGGCGAGAACCTATATTGTCAATCAGCTCATAAGCGAAAGTCGATTAGGCTTGCCCGATGGTGCCGATGTAAGCGATACGGTCATGCACCAAGTTTATAAGAATAATGATGAGCTGAAGAAACAGTGGGGCTCTGATTATAAATGGAAAATGCAAAAAATTAACAAGGCCATAAAAGAAACGGCGGGTCAAATCTTAACCTATGAAGGAAAACCGATTACTGCCACTTTTTTTTCGACAAGCAATGGCTATACGGAGAATTCAGAGGACTATTGGCAAGCTGAATTCCCCTATTTAAAAAGTGTATCCAGTCCATGGGATAAAGAAGAATCACCAAAGTTTTATAATAAAGTAGTAGTCGCTACTGCAGATTTTGAAAGAAAACTGGGTGTAAGTCTTTCTTCGGGAACATCCATAGGAACTGTCATTGAAAGAACATCGGGTAATCGCGTAGGTGTAGTGGATATCGGAGGAAAGAAAATGACAGGAAAACAGATTCGTGAGAAGCTCGGGCTGACATCTTCCGATTTTGACTGGGAGCGTCAAGGCAACCGGATTGTGATCACGACAAAAGGATCTGGACACGGAGTTGGAATGAGCCAATACGGTGCTAATGGCATGGCCAGGGAAGGGAAAACCTATGAAGACATCGTGAAATATTATTATAAAGGCGTCAAAGTTCAGTCTTCAAGTAAGTGGCTGAATACGATGACGGCAAAAAAATGAGAGATGGGAATTCCCATCTCTCATTTCTTTTCGTTTAATTTTTCTATAAAGGTCAAAAAGCCCCGTTTACGCTTGAAATAATGATATTGGACATGAAAATAAACTGCAGCTACCCCAATGATATCTTTAATGACATCTATTATGCTAGAGGAGCGGTACGGGACGAAAGATTGATGGTATTCATCGATCACTCCATAAAGGCAAGCTACAAGGGCAGCCAACAGGCTTAAACCAGGTCTCAGTTTTTGGTGTGCAGCAAGTGCCGAAACAAATAATATATACAAAAGGGCAAATTCGACCAAATGAAGTGCCTCTTTGATAAATCGGTCAAATGACGATGAGGGAAGATCAAGAATCATATCATCGGGGTTGCTCGACATTATCCAAATGGCAATCATATATAGAAAGGGCAATAACGTTAACACAAGTTTAAAAGCTTTTTTCATGATTTAAACATCCTTCAACAGTAAGATACCAAACATTTTACCATTCTACGAATAAAATCGGTTTCATTTCCACAAAATAAATCCAAAAAAATTTTTTTCCTGAATGTATATAATTTTAACAAAATGTTCAGAATGATTGCTGAGGTGATTAATATGAGAGAGGAAGAAAAGAAACCAACTTCCACAATCCGACGTATACTAAAACAACGTTGGGCATTATCAGCAATCTATATCGCAAGTGCAGCCATAATCTTAGCCGCGGCCTTCTTATTACAAAATAGTTTTAATGATTCAGCTAAAGATGGCAAAGAGGAATCGGCTGAAACAGGAAAAAACTATGGTGAGCCTTCTGTAGAGGTTAATAGCAATCTTGAGACAATCAAGATGCCTGTGGCCGATGCAGACAAATCGGTTATCAAGAAACAGTTTTATGATGTGAATGCGGATGAAAAGGCACAAGAAGAAGCATTGGTTTTCTACAACAATAGATATGAGCAAAACAAAGGTATAGACATTGCAATGGAAGATGGAAAGTCTTTCGATGTAAAAGCTTCTTTAAGTGGAAATGTAACGAAAGTTCAAGACGATGCGTTACTTGGAAATTTAGTTGAAGTAGAGCATGAAGATGGTGTTGTTACTCGTTATCAATCTGTTAAAGACATTAAGGTTGCAGTCGGTGACAAAGTGAAACAAGGACAAGCAATTGCTACAGCCGGAAAAAGCCAAATCAATGAAGAGGCTGGCGTACATGTCCACTTCGAAATCAGAAAAGATAACATTGCGTTAAACCCACTTGATTTTGTTGATAAACAAGCTTCTGCGATTCAATCTGCAACTGAAGCTGAAGCTGACAAAGAAGAAACGCCTGCAGTCGAAGGATCAGAAGCTGACAAAGAAACACCTGCAGTCGAAGGATCAGAAACTGACAAAGAAACACCTGCAGTGGAAGGGTCTGAAGCTGACAAAGAAGAAACACCTGCAGTCGAAGGATCTGAAGCTGACAAAGAAGAAACGCCTGCAGTTGACGAAACTGACGAGAGCACTGATTTAGAGAGTGGCACTGATGAGGAAGGCTCTGTCCCTGGTGAAGATACAACTGAAGAAAGCGATTCCTTAAAAGATTCGTTAAATCAATCTAATTAAGATTAAGATTTTTAATAAAATCAAAACAAAAACCTAGAGCGTTACGAATGACAACAACTGAAAATTTGGTAAAAGGAGGCCGTTCACTTTGAACGGCTTCTTTTTTTCTTTCGGGGAAATATTGGCCAATATGCTGAAACCTTTGAATTTCTGACAAATTTCTCGGGAAATAATTTACGTTTAATAAAATAAACAGATGAAATTCAGAAATAAATCCAAACCTCCTGTCCCATTAGGCATATATTCTTAACCAAGCTAATAAGATGTTATAAACCATGCAAAGAGAGTGTTTGAGGTGAGGAATCGTTTATTACAAATTATCTAATAGGTGAATAATTCTATCTTTCATTGTTTATAGGGCAGCGGTATTCGATTCGAAAAATACGAATCTCATTTCACACTTCTCACATCCAATTTGGGGAGGTCGAGTGGTGTGCACGATTACATCAAAGAAAGAACTATCAAGATAGGAAAGTATATCGTGGAAACTAGAAAAACAGTCCGCGTCATTGCAAAAGAGTTCGGAGTCTCTAAAAGCACAGTGCATAAAGACTTAACTGAGAGGCTGCCAGAAATTAATCCTGATTTGGCTAACGAAGTGAAGGATATATTGGATTATCATAAATCCATTCGTCACCTTAGAGGTGGAGAAGCGACAAAATTAAAATACAAACGTTCTGAAAGAGAAGAAGAAATCGTTAAATGATACTTGAATCATTCCGGCAATTGGAAGTGAATCGGGCTATCGGGGAATGAATAAGGGGACATGAAAGTGAGTGTCAGCTTTTTCTTAACCTTGATGCGGTTCCATGCCGGATTTTTTTAATGGTAAAATGCGGTAAGGTAGTACATAAGGCATTGATTTTTTTTACATATTGTCAAAATAGGAAATAATAGTCTGTATTAGTGTTTATTTATAATTCATACTTACTTGTGTCAATGCAATATGGTAAAATAAACAATTAGGACAGAAGTAGGTTATATGTGAGGATATTCAAGGAGGATTTAAGAAATGTTTGCTAGAGATATTGGGATAGATCTTGGAACAGCCAATGTTCTTATACATGTCAAAGGTAAAGGAATTGTGTTAAATGAGCCTTCGGTAGTCGCGATTGATAAGAATACGAACCGTGTTCTTGCCGTCGGGGAAGAAGCTCGAAAAATGGTAGGCCGTACTCCAGGAAACATCATCGCAATCCGTCCTTTAAAAGACGGTGTCATTGCAGATTTCGATGTAACAGAATCGATGCTTAAGCATTTTATCAATACATTGAATGTGAAAGGCTTTCTTTCAAAGCCTAGAATTTTAATTTGCTGCCCGACCAACATAACAAGTGTCGAACAAAAGGCGATTAAAGAAGCTGCCGAAAAAAGCGGCGGGAAGAAAGTATACCTTGAAGAAGAGCCGAAAGTGGCCGCAATCGGTGCCGGTATGGATATTTTTCAACCAAGCGGCAATATGGTCGTAGACATTGGCGGGGGTACAACGGATATTGCCGTTCTTTCAATGGGGGATATCGTTACATCTTCATCCATTAAAATGGCCGGTGACAAATTCGATAATGAAATATTACATTATATCAAGCGGAAGTATAAGCTCCTGATTGGTGAACGTACAGCGGAGAACATTAAAATCCAGGTTGCAACCGTCTTCCCTGGATCTCGTAATGAAGTCATCGATATCCGTGGGCGTGATATGGTATCGGGATTGCCTAGAACCATTTCGGTCAATTCTGAAGAAATTGAGGAGGCACTTCGCGAGCAGGTTTCCATCATTGTACAAGCTGCAAAAAGCGTACTTGAGCGGACGCCGCCAGAGCTTTCTGCTGATATCATCGACCGCGGCGTCATTTTAACAGGCGGGGGAGCCTTGCTTCACGGGATTGATTTACTTCTTGCTGAAGAACTTAAGGTCCCAGTACTCGTTGCCGAGCAGCCAATGGATTGTGTAGCAATCGGAACCGGTATCATGCTTGATAATATGGATAAATTGCCACGGCACAAATTCAACTAAAAAGCGGGTGGAAATCCGCATCATAAGATAGGGGTCTAAGGTTCAGACAAACGTGAGGCATAGTGAAAGTGCGTGCAGTTCCAGTACTGATGAGCAATAGGCCCTCTTCTTTTAGTCGAGAATTTAACACCATTCCTTTAAATTTGACCTAACCTACGATATGACAAATTCTTCTGCCTAATGCTTCTCCTTTTCCTTAAGATATTGATGTTCATGACCGATAAGATAGATATGAGATATTGAACGGATAAGTTATGTAGATTGGGGAGTGAAGAAAAGATGTTAAGAGGTTTTTATACGGCTGCTTCCGGGATGCTTGCACAGCAAAGGCGCACGGAATTACTCACAAACAATATGTCCAATTCGAATACAACAGGGTATAAAGCGGATCAATTGAGTGTAAGGTCTTTTCCGGAAATGCTCATAAGCAGCATGGGTGGTGAAACGGTTCCCACGGAGAGCAAATTGGGCGGTCCAGCTTTTCCCAGGTTAAGGGGCTAAGTACGGGTGTTTACGTACAGGAGGCGAATCCTTTATTTACCCAGGGAACATTGGAGGAAACCCAGCTTGATACGGATATTTCCCTTGTTGATGAAAACCTACCGATCAATGAGGAAACGGGTCGGAAAGGCTCGGTGTTTTTTACTGTCCAGGATGGCGATAGTACTATCCGTTATACGCGTAACGGCAGTTTCACCCTGGATGGGCAAGGTTATCTGACTACGCCGTCCGGTCATTATGTATTGAACGAAAATAATGAAAAGATCCAGCTTGATAGCGATCGATTCACAGTAGCGGAAAACGGTGTTATTTTAGAAGGAAATGTTCAAATCGCACGTTTGGAGATCTGTTATTCGGATGATCCGTCATTACAGCTCATGAAAGATGGCGAAGGTCTATATAAGGCTGTGAATGATGGGGATTTACCTAGCGCATACGCGGCTGCGGATGTCGGTTTTTCTACTAAGCAGGGCTTTCTTGAAGGCTCCAATGTTGACCAATCGAGAACGATGACAGAAATGATGTCGGCATACCGCTCTTTTGAAGCAAGTCAAAAGGTGCTTCAAGCCTATGATAAAAGTTTGGATAAAGCGGTCAATGAAGTTGGCAGGCTTTAATTGAGCAGTAGGTTAAATTCGGAAATTTGAACTGTAAGGGGAAAAACCATGAACCGGACGATGATGACGGCGACGAATACGCTGAACCAACTTCAAAGTAAAATCGATCAAATAAGTAATAATATCGCGAATGTGGACACGACAGCCTTCAAAAAGACCCAAATGAGTTTCAAGGACTTATTGACACAGAGTTTCAATAATCAACCGAGTAAGACCAAGGAAAAAGGAAGGTTGACCGCTCCTGGCATCCGGCAGGGAACAGGTGCTATGTTAAGCCAATCTCAATTGGTGCTTTCACAGGGTGCCTTAAAGACGACGGACCGCAACCTTGATGCAGCATTCACCCGGGATGACCAATTCTACACCGTAAGCGTTCAGGACGATAATGGGGTCAATACAAGGCTTACAAGGGATGGTGCCTTTTATTTATCCCCTAATGCTAACGACCAAATGATGCTTGTTACCCCTGCTGGACATAAAGTACTTGATGAAAATGGTGAACCGATCCTCATAGAGGGAAATATTAAAGACATTAAGATTTCAGAAAATGGCTTATTGATAGTGGATACGGAAGAATATGGCAAAAAGAGTTTTAGGCTCGGAATAGTCTCGGTCAAGAAACCGCAATTTCTTGACCGGCTAGGCGGGAATTTACTTGGCCTGCCCAAAAAATTCAATGCCTTGGGTGTTACGGAAGACGATATCATGACTGCATTAACAAGGGGATTCCCGCAACCAGGCAGCAGTCCGTCAAGGTACTCTGGAGTCCTCGAATGTCGATCTTTCCAAAGAAATGACGGATCTAATCAATGTTCAGCGGTCTTACCAATTTCAATCCCGGGCGGTAACGATGGCAGATCAAATGAGCGGATTAGTCAATGGAATCCGTTAAGGTACCTGGTAAATAAAATGTCTCCCTGCGGAATTAGAGCAAATCGGTTATAATGAATTCATAACAAGAGAAATCATTCGTGCCGACCATTTTGCATAGCTGCTGAATTTCTGGCGTATCGGGGAAATCAGTCGGCGAGTTTTCTTAAAAGGAGCTTTCACATTCTATATGGAACAAAATCGTGTAATGAGACAACAAATTGAAGAAGAGATAAAGGAAGTTGAGGCGAAACCGAATCGTAGGATCAAGGTCCGTCTTTTGCCAATTTGGCTTCGTTTACTCATTGTTATCGGATTGATTTTCATTGCTGTATTATCCGGGGCACTATTAGGATATAGTGTGATTGGCGGAGGACATGCAATGGATGTTTTCCAAAAATCCACATGGACCCATATTTTTGATATAGTGAACAAGGGCGCGTAGTTCCATGTTTTTTTGAAGTAGTTGCTGTCGTTAACGGATTTATATTTCATGGCAACTACGCCTCTGTCTAGATGACAGGGGCGAGTTTACGTTATGTTTGAAATATTTAAGTCATAGGAGGAACAAGTATGCTAGATATCACACAAATAAAGGAAATTATTCCGCATCGTTACCCATTCTTATTAGTCGACCGGATCATAGAAATTGATGAAGGGAAAAGAGCGGTTGGATTGAAGAATGTCTCGGCAAATGAAGAATTCTTTAATGGCCATTTCCCCGATTATCCAGTTATGCCTGGAGTTTTAATTGTAGAGGCCTTAGCGCAGGTTGGCGCTGTAGCCGTCTTGAAACAAGAAGAATATAAAGGCCGGCTTGCATTTTTCGCTGGGATTGATAATTGCCGCTTTAAAAAGCAAGTTAAACCAGGTGATCAGCTGCGTCTGGAAGTGGAAATAGTGCGTATGAGAGGGTCAATGGGTAAAGGGAAAGCAGTTGCAACGGTTGATGGGGAAACAGCATGTGAAGCCGATATCATGTTTGCTTTTGGTGACAAATAAGATTCTTTTTCCTTAACTATATATTTCAAAAAGAGGTTTAAGGAATCGTGAAGCGGTGTATATAAAAAGCACTGCATTGCTTTTTTAAAGCAAGAGCGGTTTTTAGATCTTTCTATTCTCCCTTTGAATGCCGGACATTTTTATGTCCGGCATTTTTTAATGTTTAATTCCAAATAGCAGATTTTCTTTTTAAATTTAAAATAGGACGCAAGTTATTTTCATATTCGGGCAAAATACCTAATGATAAAGAAAGAAGGGAGGTTGCCAAAAATGATGAAGAAAATTTTTGCACTACTTGGGGGATCTTTATTATCTATTATGTTCCTTGCTGGATGTGGAAATAATGATGATAATGATAACAATCCCGCACCAGAAGATGATAACAACATCATAGAAGATGATAACAATGACAATGGTGTAAATGATAACAACGGTACAGATGATAACAACGATAACGATGATGGCGTGCTTGATAACGACAACGACAACGATGATGACATCCTTGATAACGACGATAATAACGTCGATGATGATGCAGATGACTTGATTAAAGACGATGATAAAAATGACGACAAAAAGTAATTAGCACAGAATGAGAAAGACTGCTTAGGCAAAAAAGGATTAATATCCTTATCCGTCTAAGTCAGTCTTTTTTATGTGCATTCGATTTGGGGATGGAAATTAAGGGAAGGGTTTTATTTATTAGTTGCTAATTTAGGCTTTGAGCGGATTTTTTGCTTGAACTCTTTTATAAGTTCATCGCCGACGAGACCTTTTTGGACCAAATCTTCAAGAAGGAGTTCTGCATATTTGCTCCGTGTTTTTTGGATGTGACCAACAAATAAAAGGCTATAATGATTGCCCACTTTTCTTATTGTACGTAAAACAGTTTGAAACAAAGCCGGTTCATTGTCCTTTTTGGTAATGACTGCCTGGATATACACCTCTCCGTCTATATCGGGAAGTGAGGGTTCAAGTTCTTTGAAATGTTTTTCTTCTACAAAGGCTTCCAGTAACCATGATCTAGCATCGTTTTCTTTATTTATGATCAATCCATCTGTCAATGCAATATCAATCAAGTTTAAATTTTCAGTAACAATTTGCAACGAGATCAATTTGAATGATTTCATCTAATTCCTCCGTTTCTTGCAAGAAAGAGCGGCGATTACCTCTCTTAACGTAATTTTGAAAGGGTACATATCGATTAATCCTTTTAAAGGTAATTATATCATACTAAAAAAAAGTCTCTTAATGAAATGAAAACCCAACATTTGTCTAAATTATGAAGGATGGAATAAAAATTTGCAAAATATTTAATTTTGTTAACTATTCGTTTTTTACCTGATTTTAATCACTAAAAAATGTTTTTGCACCAATCCAAACGACTTTTTATGAAGAAAAATGATGTAATAAAATCATTTCCTCCATTTTTTAATCGATGGAAGAAAGCGTATGATTAAAATAATTAAAGAGGAAGGAGTGAAACAATGATTAACCAAGTTACCCTCGTCGGCAGGCTTACGAAGGATCCAGAATTAAGATACACACCTGATGGCAAGGCTGTTTCCAATATCACATTAGCAGTCAACCGGAACTTCCGTAATACTGTCGGTAACTATGAGGCAGACTTTGTACAGTGTATCATATGGAAAAAGTCGGCTGAAAATACTGCTCAATATTGTAAAAAAGGAGCCATAATCGGCATAACTGGCAGAATACAAACAAGGAGATACGAAAATCAGGAGGGTAAATATGTATATGTAACTGAAGTGGTCTCCGAGAGGGTTCAATTCATTGGAACTAAACAAAATGATGGAAAGCCCAAGGATTTTGAACATATTGGTTTATAGTGTTACCTGAAGGTTGGGCATGCTAGCTTGCTTAACAAAGAATTGTGTTACTAAGAAAATGTAAGATTTAAATTCGATACACAAAAAAGTATTTATATGACCATAATGAATAACCGATGCATGGAATTACAGGGATTTTTTATAAAACTCGGCAGTAGCATATAGAATTTTTTTTCATCCATTCATTCCCCAAAGCTAATATAGCTTTTTCTCCGCAGTAAACCCCGATTTACCCTCAAAAAAATTGAGTTATATGATTTCCCTCTTGTAATGACTGCAAATAAGCAGTCTTTTTTTTGTGCCAAAATGTGTGTAAATAGAAAAAATAAAAAAATAATTCTGTTAAATTAGAATTTTTAGAAAATATATTGTAATATTTTAATTTTGATGCAATAATAAACCCAATAATATAATGGAAAATAAGTTATATATAGGAAGTGATTTGATGGACGAACCAATTATTAAGGTTAATGGGCTTCGAACCAGTTTTCGTACGGACGATGGGGTGATCCCTGTCGTGAATTCAATCGATTTTCATGTCAATCCTGGTGAGGTTTTAGGGATTGTAGGAGAATCGGGATGCGGAAAAAGCGTAACTTCTCTGTCCATCATGGGTCTTGTTTCTTCACCGGCTGGTAAGGTGGAGGGGGAAATCCTTTTTAAAGGAGAAAACATCGCAAATGCCTCTGAAGCGAAAATGAGAAAAATTCGCGGAAATGATATAGCGATGATATTTCAGGAACCGATGACAAGCTTGAATCCCGTGTTCACTATTGGCGAGCAGCTGATCGAGACGCTTCGGATACATAAAAAATGGAATAAAAAGCAGGCACGAAATAGAGCGGTGGAAATGTTGAAGCTGGTTGGGCTTGGCCGTGCCGAGGAATTACTCAAAGAGTATCCGCATCAGCTTTCTGGCGGAATGAGACAAAGGGTCATGATAGCAATGGCCATGATTTGTGAGCCTAAACTCCTTATAGCCGATGAACCGACAACGGCTTTGGATGTGACGATCCAGGCACAAATCCTGGAATTAATGAAGAATTTAAATAAAGAAACAGACACGGCAATCATGATGATTACCCATGATCTTGGGGTAGTGGCGCAAATGTGTGAACGTGTCATCGTCATGTATGCCGGCAAGGTGATAGAGGAAGGAAATGTGCAAACGATTTTCCAAAACCCTAAGCATCCTTATACGGTCGGTTTACTTCAGTCGATTCCCGATATGCGAATAAAGAAAGAGCGCCTTTACTCGATACCGGGTAATGTGCCAAAACCTGGGACAAGCAAACTCGGGTGCCAGTTTGCCCCTCGCTGCTCCCATGCCATGGAGCAATGTATAAATGAGACCCCGTCTCTACTGGAATTCGATGAGGGTCAGCATGTTCGCTGCTGGCTTTATGAAGATGGGAAAGGAGCTTCCTTGCATGAATCGAACATTGGTTAAGGTAGAAAACCTAAAGAAGCATTTTCCGATAAAAGGAGGGGTTCTGGGAAAGACCATTGGAGAGGTCAAGGCAGTTGATGGTTTGTCTTTTTCCATTTATAAAGGGGAAACCTTGGGGCTTGTCGGTGAAAGCGGTTGCGGAAAATCTACGACGGGAAGGTTATTGCTTCGATTGCTTGAGCCGAGCGAGGGCAATGTTTATTTCGAAGGAAAGGACCTGACAGCTTTATCTTCCAGTGAAATGAGAAAGATGCGCCGTGAAATGCAGATGGTCTTCCAGGACCCATTCGCCTCCCTCAATCCCAGGCATACTATTGAAAAAATTTTGGAAGAACCGCTCATCGTTCACGGGGTTAAAGATAAAAAGGCGCGAAAGGCCCGTGTACAGGAACTTCTTAAGGTCGTTGGCCTAAGCAGTTACCATGCTAAAAGGTATCCGCATCAATTCAGTGGGGGCCAGAGGCAGCGTATTGGCATCGCGAGGGCACTTGCAGTCAATCCCAAACTGATCATTGCAGATGAGCCGGTATCTGCACTGGATGTGTCGATTCAGGCCCAAGTCTTGAATCTGTTGCAGGATTTGCAGGAAGATTTTGATTTGACCTACTTGTTCATTGCTCATGATCTTGGAGTGGTAAGGCATATCTCCGACCGTGTCGGTGTCATGTATCTCGGACATATTGTTGAATTGACGGAAAGTGAAGGGCTTTATGAAAATCCGCTTCACCCATATACACAGGCTTTATTATCGGCCGTGCCCATTCCGGATGTGGAATATAAGGGGGATAGGGTAATCCTGCAGGGAGATGTTCCAAGCCCATCAAACCCGCCCAGCGGCTGTCCATTCCATACGAGATGTCCGAAGGCGATGGCAGAATGCAATACGGACAAGCCAATCCTTACTGAACATAAACCTGGTCACTACGTTGCTTGTCATCTATACAATTGACACGACGTATACATAAATTCGCAAATAATAAGGGGGAAGAATATGAAGAAAACATTGGCATTGTTGCTGACTGGTATCCTGGCTCTTTCGCTGGCGCTTGCGGGATGCTCCTCGTCTACATCAAAAGAGAAAGATGATGGTAAAGGGGGATCGAGTGAAGCGAAGGGCGGCGTATTGATATACGGTAAAGGCGGAGATGCTGTCGGTCTTGACCCAGCTATCGTAACCGATGGGGAATCATTCATCGTCACTCAGCAGATTTTTGAAACGCTTGTGAAATATGGGGAAGATGATACGGAAATCAAACCGGGTCTTGCAAAGTCATGGGAAGTGTCCGATGACGCGAAAACATACACATTCAAATTGGAAACCGGAATCAAGTTCCATGATGGTACGGATTTCAATGCAGATGCGGTCGTAAAAAACTTCCAACGATGGGCAAAAAGTAAGGATGAAGGGAAATTTGCGTACTATGCCTCCATGTTCGGAGGATTTGAAGGCGATGAAGGTCATGTTATCAAAGAAGTAAAAGCGATCGATGCCAGCACAGTGGAATTCACTTTGAACCGTCCGCAGGCGCCGTTCCTGAAAAACCTTGCCATGCCTACATTTGCTATAGCCAGTCCTGATGGAATTGAAAAAGAGGGTGACGACTTCACTAAAAACCCATCTGGTACAGGTCCTTTCAAGTTCAAATCATGGAAACCTGGCGATACGATTGAAGTGGTGAAAAACGATGACTATTGGCAAGATGGGCTGCCTAAACTTGATGGAGTCACGTTTAAGGTCATTAAAGATAACTCTGCACGTTTAAATGCTGCAATCAAGGGTGAAATAGACCTGATGGACGGGTTGAACCCAAGTGATATCAGTAAGGTTACAGGAGATGAAAAACTGCAAATATTCGAACGTGCATCCATGAACGTCGGGTACTTTGCTTTCAATGTTGAGAAAGCGCCATTCGACAAGAAAGAAGTGCGTCAAGCCATCTCGCATTTGATCAACAAAAAGGAAATCATTGATAATTTTTATGAAGGCACAGCAGAGCCTGCCAAGAATCCTATGCCTCCATCCGTTTCTGGCTACAATGACAAAATCGAAGACTATGATTACGATGTAGAAAAAGCGAAAGAACTGCTGAAAAAGGCTGGACTTGAAGACGGATTTAAAATGGATCTATGGGCAATGCCGGTACCGCGCCCATATATGCCGGATGGTCAAAAAGTGGCTGAAGCCATTCAAGCAAGCCTAAAACAAGTCGGCATCGAAGCGAATATCGTTTCGTACGAATGGGCTGCATATTTAGAGAAAGTGCAGGCTGGTGAGGCCCAATCCTTCATGATGGGCTGGACAGGCGATAATGGAGATGCGGATAACTTCCTTTATACATTATTGGATAAAGATAATATCGGCTCCAACAACTATGCCCGTTACGCAAACGATGAAGTCCATGAACTGCTGATCGAAGCCCAGTCCACGGCAGATGAAGCCAAGCGTAATGAGTTGTATGGAAAAGCCCAGGAAATCATCCATGATGAAGCTCCATGGGTTCCGCTTGTACACTCTTTACCTCAGTTAGCCGGATCTAAGACGGTCAAAGGGTTTGTTCCACATCCAACTGGTTCACAATCCCTTGTTAATGTTTCTCTAGAAAATTAACCGTACGAACCGGGTAGTATGGAGTCTTGCATGCTTCCCGGTTTTGTTATGGAATGCATTTCAAAATGATCCAGGGCGCTTCGAAGGACCCTAATTTAAAAGGCGGGTGATTGTTTTGTTTTCCTATACCGTACGACGTTTAGGATCTCTCATTCCGGTGTTACTCGGAATGGCGTTTATTGTGTTCATGATGATACGAGCAATTCCTGGAAATCCAGCACAGGTGATTTTAGGGCAGCAAGCAACGGAAGAGGCAGTCGCTGCGATGACAAAGGAACTTGGCCTGGATAAACCTTGGTTCATTCAATTTTGGGATTACTTATCAGGGCTGTTAAAGGGGGACCTGGGTGTTTCGTTAAAAACGAATAGTCCGGTTTCTGAAGAAATTGGACCATACTTGATGGCCACGATAGAACTGGCCTTGATCGCGATGATCATCGCCGTGGTCATAGGCGTGAATGCAGGGATAGTATCAGCTTGGTTTCAAAACTCATGGTTTGATTATGTTGCCATGGTGATTGCGTTGATTGGTTTGTCCATGCCTATTTTCTGGCTGGGATTAATGGAGCAATACATCATTTCAATTCAATGGGATTTACTTCCGACGACAGGGCGGGACAATATCAGGGATCCTGTTGAGGCCATAACCGGCCTGTATTTGATAGATACACTCATGGCTGGCAGGGTTGATCAGTTTTTCGAGGTGATCAAGCATCTCATTTTGCCGGGGATAGCGCTTGCTACCATTCCGATGGCGATTATTGCAAGGATGACACGTTCGTCCATGTTGGAAGTTATGAGATCGGATTTCATTCGTACGGCTCGTGCTAAAGGAATGAAAATGTTTTGGGTTGTTTACAAGCATTCCTTTAAGAATGCCTTGATTCCAGTGGTGACGGTTATCGGTCTGCAGACAGGATTACTTTTAGGCGGCGCCATTTTAACGGAAAACATTTTTGGATGGCCAGGTATCGGTACATATATTTATGATGCAATCCTATCTCGGGATTATCCGGTGATACAGTCCGGAATTCTCGTCATCGCCTTTTTGTTTGTCATGATTAATCTAGTTGTGGACTTGTTGTACGCAGCGATCGATCCTAGGATTAAGTATAAATAGGGAGGGAAACTCATGCCTGAAATAGCAACGAATACTCCGCCAATCCTTCCTCCAAAAGAGGCAGAGGAAAAAGTCATCTCTCCCTGGAAGGAAGGCTGGAAAAGCTTTAGGAAAAACAAGGTAGCCATCGTGGGTCTGGGGATTGTTTCATTTTTCATCTTAATCGCCATCTTCGCGCCCGTTATAGCACCTTATTCATTTGATGGGCAAAAGCTAAGTGATAAACATTTGGCCCCGTCTGCGGAGCATTGGTTCGGGACGGATGAATTTGGCCGGGATATTTTGAGCAGGGTCATTTATGGCTCGCGCATTTCAATAGGGGTCGGCTTCTTATCTGTTGCCGGATCTGTTGTGGTTGGGTCTTTTTTGGGGATCATTGCCGGTTATTACGGCAAGTGGATAGATACGATCATATCGAGGATCTTTGATATTATTCTGGCCTTTCCTAGTATCTTGCTTGCCATTGCTGTCGTTGCCGTTTTGGGGCCCTCCCTTCGCAACGCACTTATTGCCATCGCCATCGTCAATGTCCCGATATTCGGCCGGCTTTTACGGTCACGGGTCTTAACGGTGAAAGAAGAGGAATATGTAACGGCTGCAAAGGCAATTGGAATGGGGGACGGCCGCATTCTCCTTCACCACGTCCTTCCGAATAGCCTTGCACCGATTATTGTTCAAGGTACCTTGGCGATTGCAACAGCCATCATTGAGTGCGCAGCACTCGGCTTTCTCGGTCTCGGTGCACAGCCGCCAGCACCAGAGTGGGGGAAAATGCTCGCCGATTCCAGGGCGTTCATCATTCAAGCTCCATGGACGGTTCTCTTCCCTGGACTTGCGATCATGCTTACGGTACTCGGCTTTAACCTAATGGGGGATGGGCTGCGCGATGCCTTGGATCCAAGAATGAAAAACTAGAAGTAAAAGGGTGATGTTAGTTTAACATCACCATCTTTTTGCCGTTTATCTTGTAAATCTAACAAAATATGAAAAATAATAAAAAAATCCTAGTTCTAAATAGGAAAATAGTGACTATTACCCCTTAAAATCACCCCAAAAGTTGTGATACTTTTATACTCAGTAAGAATATTCCAAAAATTGCTTATTTTAGAGGAGGAAGGTTCATTGATCAAACGTAGCTTGTCCATTCTAGCAATCTTTCTATTAGTATTTACTGCAAGCGTTTCCGCAGCCAAGCTCCCAGATCCCCCGACAGGCTCGGGCGGTGCAGGTAAGAAGAATCAGGAAAGCATTATAAAGCTGAAGAAAAATGACTTGGGGAAGAAATACAAAAGCAATGAGAAGGTCAGGGTCATCGTAGAGATGAAGGAAGCCCCGGCAATAGAAACGGCTTCGAAAGAAGGGAAGCTTTTTAAACAGTTATCGAAAAGTAAAAAACAACAATTAAAGTCTGAAAAGCTAGCTACTCAGAAGAAATTGAAAAAGAAGGTGAAAGAGAAAAAAATAGCTTTCAAGGAACTTGAGAGTTTTACGACAGTCGTCAATGGATTCAGCGGTGAACTTCAGTATGGTGAGATCAAAAAGGTGGAAGCCATGCCTGAAGTTGCTGAAGTACATATAGCGAATGAATATGAACGTCCTGCAGAAAAACCCGAAATGCTATATAGCAAAGAGCTTGTCCAAGCCCAGGAAGCATGGCGGGAATATGGATATAAAGGGGAAGGGATGGTCGTCGGGATTATAGATACTGGAATCGACCCATCTCACCGTGATATGGTCCTGAACGACGAGAATAAGGCTGAACTGACTGAAAGTGAAATCAGCGCGATGAAGGAATCCAGCCATCTATTAGGCAATTACTATACGGCCAAGGTTCCTTATGGATACAATTACATGGATGAAAATGAAGAAATCCTTGACCTTGGTGAAGAGGCTTCCATGCATGGGATGCATGTGGCAGGTACGGCCGGAGCCAATGGAGATGAAGAGAATGGCGGCATTAAAGGAGTTGCTCCTGAAGCCCAGCTGCTTGCATTAAAGGTCTTCGGAAATGATCCCGACATGCAGACAACATGGGGCGATATATATATTAAGGCGATTGACGATGCCATCATTCTTGGGGCGGATGTGCTGAATATGAGCCTTGGTTCCACTGCAGGCTTTGTATCGGCAGACGATCCGGAGCAGCAGGCGGTATCCAGAGCTGTTGATAATGGGATCCTCATGTCGATTTCAGCAGGAAACTCGGCACACTTTGGAAATGGATTTGCCAACCCATCAGCCTCGAACCCGGACATTGGCGTTTCAGGTTCACCTGGACTTGCTTACGATTCTGTACAAGTGGCATCGGTAGAGAATAATTATATGGATTTGGATGCAGCGACTTATGAAATAAACGGTCAAGCAGGAAAAGCTCCATTCATGTCGGCTTCAAGCGTGCATCCCAATGCCTTGAAGGATAAATCACATGAATTGGTGGCTGCTGGTCTTGGGACGCCAGAGGAGATTTCCAAAGTGGATGTTAAAGACAAGTTCGCCCTCATCGAGCGCGGCACGCTTTCTTTTATAGAAAAGGCGCAAAATGCCCAGGCAGCAGGAGCGACAGGAGTCATAATTTACAATAATGCTGACGGATATATTTCCATGGCTACAGATCCAAGCATCACCATTCCCCAGCTGTTCATGTTGAAATCGGATGGTGCAAAGCTGAAAGCGGCCTTAGCGGATGGCGAAAAGGTGATGATTACCTTTAATGGTGATAAAACAAAAGCTGTAAATCCAGAAGCAGGGAAAATGAGCTCATTCAGTTCATGGGGAGTCGCACCGAACTTGGATTTCAAACCGGAAATCACCGCTCCGGGCGGACAAATTTATTCAACGCTGAACAATGATGAATATGGAATGATGAGTGGTACTTCGATGGCGGCGCCGCATGTTTCCGGCGGCTCGGCACTGGTTCTGGAAAGAGTGGATAAAGACTTTAAATTAGAAGGCTCGGCACGGGCTAATTTAGCGAAGAACCTGATGATGAATACATCAAAACCATTAACGGACCAAGGGGTCGTCAATAAGTCACTTGACTGGAAAAATCCTTACTCGCCTCGCAGGCAGGGAGCCGGGGTCATGCAGCTGCAATCCGCATTGTCAACACCTGCTGTCGTGACCGAGGCATTCACGAAAGAAGCGAAGGTTGCCATGAAGGAGGTCGGCAATAAGTTCGCCTTTACTTTAAAGGTTGAAAACTTCAGCAACAAAGCAGTCAAGTATGATGTAAAAGGAAATATCCAAACAGACTATGCAATCCAGGGACAACTGGGCTATTCCGCTAACGTGCTGGAAGCACAGGAAATTAAGAACGCTACGATTAAAATCAATGATAAAAATACAAATAAGATTACCGTTCCTGCAAAAAAATCGATTACATTCGAAGTGAAAGTGGACATATCCGACGCAAAGGTACTTGGTGATGACCTTCAAACTCTTGTAGATATTGACAAGGTGTTTCCAAACGGCTATTTTGTTGAAGGGTTCATCTCATTGAAGGATCCAGCCGATACGAATCCGGAACTGAATGTACCGTATGTAGGATTTAAAGGGGAATGGGACAAAGCCCCAATCCTGGATGGCACCAAATATGACAAAGAATCTTTCTATGGCATGGCAGGGGGAGTATCAACAGCAGGTGAAGATTTCACGTATCTTGGCTATGACCCTGCGGGGAAAACATTCAATGGCAAAAAAATCGCGATTTCCCCAAATGGCGATGGTGCACAGGATGACTTCGTGCCTGTCCTATCATTCTTAAGGAATGCGAAAAAGGTAGAATACAATATATTGAATGGTGAAAATAAATCAGTCCGGAAACTTCGCACAGAGAATAATGTACGCAAGGACTATTATGATGGCGGACTAGGGACCGCATACACGCTGGATCCGGCCCGTAAATGGGACGGTAAAATCAATAATGCACTCGCTAAGGATGGGGTCTATTATTTTGAAATCAAAGCGATGATAGATTACGAGGGTGCAAAATGGCAGACGGTTAAAATGCCAATCAAAATCGATACGGTAAAGCCGACGGTCAAGATTTCGAAAAAAGGCAATGTATTAACCATCCAAGGTAAGGATAATTTGAATGGTTCAGGGCTTGCTTATTACGATATACAAGTCGATGGAGCATCCATCATGGAAGAGCCGCTCCCGGCTAATGCTAAACAATTCACCCTACCTAATGTAAAAGGGGAAAAGGTTCAGGTTGTGGCAATCGACTATGCAGGTAATGAGAAAACGGCTGAAACCGAATTGGCCGGTGATTCGGCTCCAATCGATAATCATGCACCAGCTGTAAAGATCAAGAGTCCTGAAGCCTTGAGCGTGAACAATAAAAAGAAAATCAAAATAACAGGAGAAATTGAAGAAGCGTCTGAAATAAAGGAATTTAAAATCGACAATAAAACGGTACCTGCAACGTATAACAAAACGAATAAAAAATATGAATTCTCATATGAAAAGAAATTCGAAGATGGTGTCCAAAGCTTCACGGTTAAAGCAACCGATAAATGGGATAACACGGTTTCCTTTAAAAGGACGATAATGGTCGATGCAACAAAGCCGGGTTTAAAAGTTAAAGGCGTACCGGAAACTGTGGGATTCAAAGGCAAAAATCCAAAAGTGGACGTGACGGTAGAAGATAATTTCGATGAAATCCGCCTTTACCTGAACGGAAGTGAAATATTCTATCATGAATTCAAGGAACCATACAAAATGCGTTCCTATAAGAAAAAGATAGAGGATTTGGAACTGCCGCTTAAGACTGGCAACAACAAGATTGAATTTAAGGTAACCGATCTTGCAGGAAATGAATCGAAAAAATCCTTTAACATTAATAAAGCAAAAAAATAAACGAAAGGCAGCCCTCTTATTCAAGAGGGCTGTTTTTTGTGGACAAATTAGAAGAAAGCGAGTTTGCCTACAGTTTTTTCTTAATAAGTTCCAGTTGATTTCTGAAATCCGCTCCCTTTCCGCCGACTGTCTGCCAAGCCTCCTGCCGCAAGCATCTAGCGGGGTCTCGGCTAGCCAGTTATTCGGCAGGAGTGTCGCAGATTTCTTCAATTTCATTTCATATGAAAAGGTAAAAATTCATGGAGGATAAATAACTCTTCCTTTATTCATGGTTCGGGTTAATCCATTCCGAAGCTCCTTTTGTACGAAGCCTACAGTATGCTTTAAAAAACCATACCAGTTGATTGAAACGAAAGGTACGAGACTCCTGCGGGAAAAGCGTGTCTAGGGGAGACCCCCACAGGCGCAAGCCGAGGAGGCTCCCCGACCGCCCGCGGAAAGCGAGTGCCTGGAGTGGAAATCAACGTTTCAATTGTACAAACCCTCAAAAAAACTGTAGGCAAAATCAATTATTATCGAGTTGTTCTATAGTCTAAGCTCTCTTACCCAAGAGGGCCGTTTTTGTGTAATAAGATTTCCGGATTTTGAATTTTTCGTGAAGATGGAGTAGTTTACTGTAATTTCACCGTGCTAATATGGAAATCTCTTGGTGAGGAAGTTTTTTCATTATCCGGCAGGTATATCGAATAGGATAAAAGAATTAGGTATAAAGGGTTTATTAAAAGGAGGGTATCTATGAATTATAAGAAGAAATCTAGCAATAAAGTAAATAGCATTGCAATTACAGTGAAATTCGAAAGGAGAGGAAGCGACAGGTCATATCTTACAAAAACGAGTTTCTTTGATGCACTTCAGCACGTCCATTCTCCCTTTGAAAAGGATCCCCGCTCAGATTCACCCTATCAGGATTTTCCTCTATGTCAGGAGGTAACCCTTTCTTTTTTTGAGAGAGGTGCTAAAACATCTATTAATTATGACCCCCACCAAGGAAAAATCATCATTGAGGAAAGTTCAGAGACTTATCAGCTGAATAAGGGGGAGGCGCTTACTGCAATCCTCGATCATATCATGATCAATCATGGCTATCACCATTCTTTTTTCATCATCCAGCAAAAAGAGCGGAACGTAAAAATGAAAGCTGTCAATAAGTGATATGGATGGAGCTGCCACGGCAGCTCCATTAATGTTTCGCCATGATGAGCGTTTCCTATCCTTGGAGATGTCAAACCAACCGCCGAATGATCTTTGAAAGGGTTTGGATGCCATAAGCTAATTGTTCCTCCGAGGCGTATGAATATGAAAGCCGTATATGTGTATGGTTATTTGGTTCGTATATGTATCCCGGATTAAGAAGTATGTTTTCCTTTATCGCTTGCTTGAAAAGGTTTGGATTCACGATGGGTTTACACAATTTAAGCCATATATAAAATCCGCCTTGAGGTATTTGCCATTCGGCCAGCCCTTTAAAATATTGATTGAGAAGAGTTAATGTAAAATCCCTGCGTTCCTTCAACTTTTGCCTTAGCCACTCTATATGCTTAGAATATTGACCATTTGCTAACCATTCTGCCACAAGGTGTTGGGAAAGTGCACTGGAACCGTAATCCATTTGCATTTTGATGTCCGCTAAACGTTCAATCACAGTTATGGGGCCAGCAATCCAGCCGATGCGCAATCCAGGGCTTAATGTTTTGGACATGCTGCCAATGTGTAATACAAGGCCATCTACATCAAGGGATTTTAATGGCGGCGGCGGTTCCTCATCAAACCACAAATCACTATATACGTC
The DNA here is from genome assembly GCF_038002945.1 of Peribacillus sp. FSL R5-0717. Lineage (NCBI taxonomy): Bacteria > Bacillati > Bacillota > Bacilli > Caryophanales > Bacillaceae > Peribacillus > Peribacillus sp. FSL R5-0717. The sequence continues at coordinate 2,357,836 of NZ_JBBOOF010000001.1, read as the reverse complement.
ATCTTCAATAATCGGGATCTGTTCTTCTTTGCATAGTGATAGGAGGTTAAGTCTTTCTTCTTTTGACCATGTAGTATTCGTTGGATTGTTAAACGTTGGGATAGTATAAAACAGTGACGCTTTCTTCCGTCCATTGATGCGCTTCATTTGTGTCGGGATACTTTCACGTCCTTGTTTTGATAAACCTACTAAATGCATGCCCGCAGATTGAAAAGGGTGGACGGAATTTAAATAGGAAGGGGATTCATGTAAAATCATCGATCCCTTTTGAAGTAAACCAACTGAAATCAACTGGAGTGCCTGAAGCCCGCCAGAAACGACCATGAGGGAGCTGGGACTTGCGTTGATCCCTTTTGTTTCTAAATAAACACTTATACATTGGCGAAGTCTCTTGTCACCCTTGGGTTCGGAATATCCTAATGAGTGCGCATCAAAGGAAGTGGATCGCAACGTCTTTTCGATTTGCTTTGTAGGCAACAGAGCTGGAGATAATTCCCCAGTGCCTAGTCTGATGATGGCAGTGTCCGTTTCATACTGATTAATATCCTGAATCGTTTTTAAATTAGGTTCATGAAGGCCATTCCGGACATAGTTTTTCCAGTCGGGCTGTTTGCTGGAGACGAGCACATTCCATGTATTATTGGAAACGAATGTGCCAGAGCCAAGCTTAGTTTCCAATAATCCGTCTGCAATCAACTCATCTATGGCTGTGATGATGGTACTTCGGTTTACGCCAAATGAGTCGGCCAATGAGCGTTGTGATGGAAGCTTAGTGCCAACTGGCCATTCCCCCCGTGTAATTTGTTGTTTGATCCAATCTACTATTTGTCGGTGAAGTGATTGCGCGGAAGACCGGTTTGGTCCCCATTCGATAAACATACGAAAACCACTCCTTTCATGTTCTATATTCATTATAAATTGGTTGGTTTGAAGACCAACCAATTGGATGGTCAATTCCTTTGTTTAATTCATTATACTGAATATGAAGGAAGGGGGTATTCATATGGGTCCATTTTTTCATGGATTATTATTGGCATTAGGGCTGATACTTCCATTGGGAGTGCAAAATGTTTTCATTTTTAATCAAGGAGCAATCCAACCTACAATAAAAAAAGCATTGCCAGCAACGATCACGGCTGCAATTTGTGATACGGTGCTCATTCTGTTAGCTATTTTAGGTGTATCGTTGATTGTCATGCAATACGATTGGTTGCGCCTTACATTAATCATAATCGGCGTTATATTTTTATTGTATATGGGCTTTCAGATTTGGTTTGCCAAATCAAACTCACAGTCAGGTGTCCAATCCATGCAGATGTCGACAAAAAAACAAATTGTATTTGCTCTATCCGTATCATTACTGAATCCGCATGCAATCCTGGATACGATAGGTGTAATCGGTTCGAGCTCACTTGTTTATTCAGGAAAAGATAAAATGATTTTCACCATGACGTGCATCTTTGTGTCATGGTGCTGGTTCCACGGATTATGTCTTGCGGGAAGATTACTGAAAAAGGTTGATACATCTGGAAAATTCCTTGGAGTATTAAATAAAATTTCTGCAATTATCATTTGGATCACAGCCCTCTATATGGTGAAGTCGCTTTTTTGAATCAGATAAACGTTTTCGAACCAAACGATGCCATGTATAACAGGACGTCTATGTATAAAAAAAGGGGAATGCATATCATATATGCATTCTCCCTTTTTTTGCCCTCAATCATCTCATAATCGTGAAATCTGGTTATTGAAGAGCGACCAAGTCCTTGATTTCCTCTGTGGAAAGTTCAGTGATCCAGTTGTCACTGCTGATGATTTCGTCGTTCAAGGCTTGCTTTTTATCAAGCATCTGGTCGATTTTTTCTTCCAGGGTCCCTGTGCAGATTAGCTTATGAACGTGAACGAAACGCTGTTGACCAATTCGGTAAGCACGGTCGGTGGCTTGATTTTCAACAGCTGGGTTCCACCAGCGATCATAGTGAATCACGTGGTTTGCTTCTGTAAGATTAAGACCCGTGCCGCCTGCTTTCAATGAGAGTATAAAAATAGGGAATTCCCCATCTTGGAATCGGGTGATCATTTCATCACGCTGCTTCTTGTTCGCACTCCCGTTCAGGAATGGCACTTCAAAGCCATATCGTTTTTCCAGCAATTCTTTAATCATATTGCCCATCCCGATATATTGTGTGAAAATGAGACAGCTTTCATCCTGTTCGCGGACCGCATCGATAAGCTCGGTCAGCTTCTCGAGTTTGCCTGATCGGTTAGGTGCCTTCATGATGTTTTCCTTTTCCGTCTCTTTTAAGTAAAGAGCTGGATGGTTGCATAGTTGCTTTAGCTTATTCAGCATCTGGAGGATGATGCCTTTTCTCTCAAAGGCAGACAGTTGTTCGATATCAGTGAATGTATCTTTAATCAGTTGTTCATACAACGATGCTTGCTCGGTGGTAAGCGGTACGAATTCCTTTTGTTCTTGCTTATCCGGAAGATTAAGAGCCACTTCCTTATCGCGTTTTGTACGGCGAAGCAAAAATGGCTGTATCAAACGCTGCAATTCCTTGATTTTATCCTTTTGTTCATCACGCTCAATGGTCGCCACATATTTTTCCTGAAACTGACCTAGCGTTCCGAGATAACCTTTGTTGATGAAGTCGAAAATCGCCCATAGCTCACTTAAACGGTTTTCCATCGGCGTACCCGATAAGGCGATATGATGTCTGCCATTTAGCTTTCGGACCGCCTTGGATTGCTTCGTTTGGGCATTCTTGATGTTTTGTGCTTCATCAAGGATAACGCTGCTCCAGTGGATTGAGGTCAGTTCAGCCACATCTTGGTGGGTCAGTCCATATGATGTTAAGACAATATCATGTTCGGCTGCCAGTTTAGTAAATGCTTCACCTTTAGCACGATTCGATCCATAGTGAAGGTGAACTTTAAGTGAAGGTGCGAATTTTTCCAATTCCTTTTGCCAGTTGCCAAGGACCGATGTCGGGCAGACGATGAGCGCCGATTGAACAGAGACGGATTCAGGGGCAGTGGCAATGACCTCAGCCTCATCACTGCTCTCTGTGCCGCGATCCTCTTCGACGATGATCGGTTCACTCTTTTGTTCGTCCCTGTGCGCAGCGGGCAGCTCTTCACCAGCTCCTCCTTTGCCTTTCACATGAAGCAGGTAGGCAATCATCTGGACTGTTTTTCCAAGTCCCATATCGTCGGCTAGACAAGCACCAAAACCATGCTCCCTTAAAAAAAGGAGCCAGCTCATGCCCAGTTTTTGATAGGGGCGTAAATCTCCTTGAAGTGCATGAGGGACGGGCAGGACGGATATGTTCTTGGTTTCCCTGAGCCTTCCCACCATTTTACGGAGCTCCTGGTTCAATTCAAATTGAATCCGAAGCATTTCATCGTTTTCAGAATCATCATCGCCATCTTCATTTACGCCATTCAACAGTTCCTGCTGCAGCAAGTCAGTCAGTTGGATGCCTTTTTCATTGGCTGTTTCCATCAGCTCCTGAATTTGTTTAATGAAAGCTGGGTCAAGCTTGACCCATTGGCCGCGGATGAAGACAAGCCGCCTTTTTTCATTGACGAGCTCCTCGAACTCCGCCTCAGTGAGCTCTTTGCCATTTAATGAGAATCGCCAATCAAAGTCCATCAAAGCTTTTAACCCTACATAAGACGGGCCGCGATTCGATTGGCTCTTTACTTTCGCCTTGACCTTCAATGAGGATTCCTTCAAGGCAAGCCACCACGATGGAAGGAGAATTTCGACGCCAAGAAACAGGAGCTTTTCGCTTGCATCGGTCAAGAACTCCCATGCGTCCGTTTCCGAAATCTCCCTTTTCAGACGGCCATTTTCCCCAAGCCATGGCACGACGAGTTGCCAGCGTTTCGTGGCACGAACCACATCACTTGCATACTTGTTCCAGCCCCGCGGCAGTTTTTTTCCTGTATATGTTTCAATGATATTCTCATCCCTTTTGGAACGAAGGGTAACATCGAGTATCCAAGGCCCATTACCCTCAGGAGGCTCAGTTAAACGGAGACCTATGGTGAATGGTTTTGGGTCGGGCAGGGTACCGAGCCATTCCTGCCAGCTGTCTTTGTCAAAAAAGGCCTGTAATTCTTCGGGGGAAAGTCGTGTATCCTTTAACGCCCCGACGGCTTCACTCCATTTATGCTGCATGGGTGAATAGTTTTTTAAATACATGTTAGCGGCACCGTTATACCACTTTTCGATAAAAGTACGGTTGGTTTCCGGTTCAGGTGAAGGAAGATCCAAAGATATTTCTTCTTCCCAAAAGGACGGGACGAATTCCTCTTCCACTTCTTCTGGCAGTTTCCAGCCGATGGAGTCCAATTGAAGATTAGTGAAATCCGGTACGGGGATTCCAGCTTCTATGGATTCATGAAGAACGGGCGCTGCTGACAGGCAAAGGGAGGATATTTCGGACCATTCCCATTCTATGAAGGAGTTAAAGCTTTCCCTCGCAAAAAAGTTGAGAAGTCCCCAAGCGTCAAGAATGAATACTTGATTTCCATCCACTATATCCGTAGTCATTTTAGTTCCATAAAAGCTTGCGTCATCCCAGTTGAATAACAGCCTGCGTATATGATTCGTGGTGAGGAAGGTATTCTCTTCATTGACGACACCAAGGGCGTAAGTTCCGTTTTCGAGAGCGGCTATTTTGATTTTTAATTTCCCTGGACTAAACATCGATAAGCTTACCCCTTTTTAATTCTTCTTGGAAAGCGCGAAGCCGTTTGGTCGAATCTGCTACATAAAGTATATACCGTTCGAATACGTCTTCCTTTTTGCTCTTTTTATAGATGGTGCGCATCCTTTTCAAATAACGGACAGCTTGCTTATAAGCAGGCCTGTTTTTCAAAGAAACTTTTTCCTGGACCGCATGATAATAAAGGGGAAGGATTAGTTCCGGTTCTTTTGAGACCACTTCTTTGATGGATTCACTGCTGATTAAGTCAATGCTGATTTCCGAGTAAATATGCATCTCCACCCATTTTTTGTATTGTCCTTGTTCAAAAAGGAAATTTGCATAGTTCCAATAGCTGTGCGGAAGGGTGGCCCTGTAAAATTTCTCAAGCAAATCAGACCGTTTTAATTTATAACAGCAACTGTTAATTAAAGTCGTAAAGGTCCGGACGAAATCTACCCGTTTATAATAATCGGATAGGCCGGCAAGGAATTCCTGGACATTATTATTGATGAATTCAATGAAAGGGATGGTCCGTGCCCGGTTTTCAGATTCAGCCAGGAGATTCAGCCAATAAAAAATGTATGGACAGGCATCCTTCTTCAATTCATGAAGAAGCTCAATCGCTTGTTTATCATGGTTTTCCAAAAGGGATAGGTGAATGGCTGCGAGGGTATAGGACGTCCTCTCAGTGGTGCCCATATACTTCTCGGGAAGTTCTTTATTGATTCGTTCCAGTTCCTCTTTACGCCATGAGGAGTTGGTGAATAAGTAGCTCCATATCTCCCGGTAGAGGTCGATCTTTTCATATTCGAGGCCTTCCCCTCCATCCAGCAGTTTAGCTACATCTTCCTTGATGCTGAAAACGAAGGGGTCAAAGGCGAAGGGCCGCGCTTGCCTGCTTAGCGGCTGTACCGTTTCATGCAGCTCTTCTGCCAGGTCGACGGCAAGTGCATAAAAGACCCTGATCGTTTGCGTCTCACTTTTATGCAGCTGAATCATTCTCAGTGTCTGCTGCATTGTGCAAAATTGCGTAACGAAATGATAAAGTAACTTCCATTCCCTTTCCATTGGAGCTTTTGAGCTAAGGCGTTTAAAGTAAGTTTGTATATGATTTTCAATCATGTAAGTAGCCTCGCCTATATGGGGCTCGACATGTTCCGCAAAGGCATCATTCACGAATTGCTTCCATGATGGATAGCTTTTATCTAAGGTGATGGATCTCCCCGCCGCCTGTTTAAGTAATTCACTTGCCGGTTTCACCTGCTGCAGTGCTTGGGAGGCTGATGCGTTTTTAGGTGCTTTCCAATCGCCCAGCCATTCGGAAACACTAGCGTGTTCGGAATATGCAGAAAAGAAAACGGCCATTTGATGCCGGCAAATGAACCTTGAATCACATGTACAGCTTCCATCCTGTGGGGAGAGCAGATTCAGCCTGGCCTTAAATCGTGTCTCTTCCTGTACCTCAGCCGCAATCGTATCCACCGCTTCTTCTTTAATATCAACGAGCCCCTGACGGTATAACTGGAGCCCTTGATTCACCACATCCGAATCTTCCGGATCCCCGGCCTCCAAAAATTCCGCCAGCCGCTCCCCAACTAACAACAACTCCCGCTCCATACTCTCCTCCTTCAGGGACCAGCCCTAGTTATATATTTTTGTATGATCATGAACCATCAGTTCTTAACTTTTCGTAATTCCCATCCCGGCTTTGTGTATATATGATCAAATGCCGGAACCGTTCTTTACGTTCTATTCAATTTAATCACTGCTTCTTGCCGTTATATTAATAAATACCCTGTAAAAGTCAATATCGTCAAAAATCCGCTTGAATATAAGCAGTTCGGATATAAACAGGAATATCCGGCATTCACGATGAACATGCCTGGAATCCTTCATCCTCATTAGCTTCACAAAACTAAGTGATGAGGGGCCGGAACCCTTTTTTAATGTGCTTTTTTTGAAGCATCTCTTTATTATACTTCATTTTGGCTTGGAATTTAAAATGTAGAATAGAGGTTTTGAAAATGATGAGTGTAAGATTATGCATATTCTTGGTTAATGGGAAGAGCCATTCCAGCGGGAATGGCTCTAAAATATAAAATTAGTTAACTTTCATTTCATTCTTCCAACTGTCCAACTTTTTGTTGATGAAAGTAACAAAGGTATGATTTTTTTGTAAATTGAATAGAAAAGCTGACTTTTCCAAGTACTCTTTTGCCTCTTCAAAGTTACCTACGAGTTCAAAATTATACCCTAAATGGTAATGTAAATCCGCTAAAGCATATAATTGGTCATGTTCGAGGCACCACTTTATGGCATCTTGGCAGCAGGCAATGGACTCTTCGTATCGGACCAGGCGTGTTAACACTCTGCCGAAATTATAGGATAGACGTGTCTTAAGCGTTTTATCCGTCAAAAAGGGCAGGGCTTTCAAGTGATCTAAAGCTTTCCGTAACAAGGCGAATGCATTTTCGTACTGTTCTTCGGCAACATACATTACACCAAGGCTGCTTAAGATTTCAAGCTCCCGTTCCGAATAAATTTTGTCTGTCGTATGAGTAATGGCTATGGCCTGATTAATGAAATCGATGGCTTTATCTAAATCTTTATTTTTTTCATATTCGTATATTCCCTTGTGCCAAAGAATCAATTGATGATTCTTTTTATTCTGAAGAAAGAGGGGACTGTTTTCCTCAGCCTTTACAATTTGCTGCATTTCCTCATAATTTCGGGTTCTTCTGGCTATTTTTAATTGATAAATCACTTCTTCCACGTAATCCAGCCTAGGGGTCATTCCAATATCGAAAAAATAGTTTACATCAACGCCTAAACGTTGGGAAATTAAATAGAGAGTGGATGCATATGGATAGACATCGCCCTTTTCAATCTTACTGATCTGTGCTTGTGTACAAATACCGGTTGCCAACTCTTCCTGGGAAAGCCCGATTTGTTTACGTAGTTCTTTGATCTTTTGTCCAACTGCAAAAAAATCCATTTTGATTCTCCTTAAAATATGCCTAGAGTTATATTTTGTTATGAAAAATCGGTGAAAGCGGTATGTACAGGTCCTGAACGGTTTAAATAGATTCTTTAGTCGAAATATATGTTTTTAAGAAGTGTGGTTAAATATAACTATAGAATTTATTTCTATTTTAACCAATATTTTTTTAAAAGAAAAGGAGGAATGACCTATGAAAAAAAGTACTAAAGCATTAGTCGTATCTTTTCTTATCATCGCTGCTTTTGTTATTGTCCCAAGCGAATTACCAGGCCTTTACGCAGAACTTCCAGGTTTATATAAATAAGTAAATGAAGCTTACTATTACTGATTCAAGCATCTTCAATTGAAGATGTTTTTTTATTATGATTTTTGATTGATTATTCTTTTGCGCATATTCCTGTAGTTATAATTATCTATGAATGGGGAGTGTAAGGTCCATTTGGTAGGCGTGGAAGAAACGTGAGGGTAGTTTGTAACGCCTATTTCCTTTTAGTGATTTTGTTATAGTGTAAATAACAAAACGGAGAGAGGTGTAAGGTTAATGATTGATATTAATATGAAAGTTCAACCCTCTTTTTACGATGATGAATGTGCCATTGTGTTTTCTTTTTATTTTGATAAGGCAACAAGGAATATTGGTGAAGCTGTGGTGTACACATGCCAAAAATCAGATGAAAAAGAATACAGCCAAGATCATATAGATACAGATGTACAAGAAAAAATCGCCTATATTAAAGAGTTTTCCATTGCGGATGAATATCAGGCAACCTCAATGAAGAAAATTAAACATTTTTTGAATGTAATCGGTATCAAAAAATGTGTGAAGTACAACCTTCAGGGAAATGAAATCGCATTTTAAACGATAAAAACTCATGACATCCCATATGTCATGAGTTTTTATCATTTAAATGAGTGTTTTGAGCATTCATTTTCTTTTTGATGAAATCGCTCATTTGTTTCCTTTCACTTGGTTTAGCGTTATTTGTTCTTTCAAAAAATTTAAAGTGTTGTTTATTTCTATCGGATTTCATGATGTCTCTCCTTTGTATTTTTTATTTACCCACTTTTTTAAAATTAAAACGTATTTCCTCATAAAGGGACAAGAATAATGAGCCAATAGATCATAAATTATTCCTATAGTTATATTTTCATCTGTCAATCCCTGCATATAAGGATTAATTAGATGATAATAAGTGATAAAGCCTAAATATGGAAGAATTTCGAGTTTTATCATACTTTAAAAAAATGCTAAAATGGTCCGAATATCGGATTTTTCATTAGAAACATCAGTTTCTAGTACCCTAAAGTGAAGAGGGTTGAAGAACTCTTTTCGATGGCCCCCGAGCACTTGCTTGGGGGATCTTTTTGTTTTTTGGATAATTTGTCCACTTTATTTCTATATTATGTTTCGTTTTGTTTGTATATACATGGGTAAATATAAGAAACAAGATGAATTAAACCTGTGTTTATAGCAGTTTAATCGGAGGAATATATTTTATGGATGTGAAAGTGAAGAATGATCCCACGAAGCGAACTTTCCAGCAGTTCATTTTTCCATTTACGCTTGAAGGAAAAATGATTGAAAAGTTTGTGGGAAAATTGCTTGAGGACAATTTCGTTTTTTTGAACTTGAAAGATATGGAACAACAAAATCAATTTTACGGCGGCCATAAAGTTTCGCACCGTAAATTGGAAAAGTATTTCATGCCATACATCGAGCCGATTTTATTTCCGGGTCATGCAAAACAGAAGGAAGGCTTGCGGCGTTTCACGAAAAAAATGGATATTGATTGTACCTTCGAATCACCCTATCTAAATACCCCATTTATTATTAACTCTATAGATATTTTCATATGCCCATTTCATATTGGCATGATGAATCTACGTGTTACTTTACCTGAAGGGCTTTCACATAATGATGTGCTCTATTTTGGCGATACATTTAGAATCCTCGAACCGATTGCTGATGATGAAGAAAAAACGAAAGTTGGCTGCCGGGAAAATCAGTATGAACAAGTGAAGGATTTCATCTTCAATGAACTGTTGCCGCCTATTGAGGAATATATAGATGAAGAACAAGCGGATCCGACCTATTTTGGGAGTTTGCCCTTTTTCATCGATGAAAGAATGTATGTGATCAGTTATACGGCATTCCCCGAGAATCGTGATATTTCTAAAAATGATTTATTCCGGATCAGTGAGCTGAACGGGTATGACAATGATGGTGAGCCATATATAGGCGCATTAAACCCTGATTATATAGAAAAGTATTATCAAGAAAGGGTATATGACAGGTGGGGCAAGGAAACCTATTATGTAACTAGCATGTATCATTTCGCGTGTGTCACGAAAGCGACAGGTAAACTGGAACAAGAACTGGCAAGCGAAATGTACGGCCAGCATTTTTATACATTGTTGCTTTTCTTCTATTATAAGATCGTACTGCTTAAATTGGCTCATGAACATTCCCAGATTGATGTGGAAAAAGATCAATCGGATACAGAACAGCTGATTTTCATGATCACTCAGTTTTCTGCAAAGTACTTATTCACTGAAGTGAACAGTACGGCAATCGGTAAAGAGCTTTTCAAAAAAACGGATGAAACCTTCAGGATTTCCCCTCTCTACAGAGAAGTGAAGGAAACACTTTCCTACCTTTATCAAAATCAGGATAAACTGTCTGGGAAAAGCAGTAATTATCTTTTGCAAATACTAACGATTTATACGGTGGTCTCCGGTATATTCGGAATGAATTTATACATTGAAGATTGGAAAGGGAAATTACCATGGAAAGCGTATATGGATTACACCTTATACGAATGGGTAGCTGTCATTGTAACGACAAGCGGACTCATCATTTCAGCCATCCTGGGCTTTTTCTTCCTGAAAAAATGGCTGCAAGAGAAAAAAAGCCGAAAAAAAAGAATGCTTTAAAGTCCTGTACACGATGTACGGGACTTTTGTTTTAGAAAAAACATGGTTAAATTAGAAAAATGAAGAAATTCGGCATACGAAATCCCCCATTCCCCTAATATTTTGCTAAACTATAGGTATATCACTCTAACTATTCATTAGGAGGAAATCATGAAGAAACTAGCTTTAGTTTCCAGCTTATTGTTGATGAGCGTATTGTTCCTGGCCGGTTGCTCGGATGAGCCAAGTCCGGAAGAGCGCTTTACGGCATACACGAAGCTTTGGAATAAACAAGATTTTACGAAGATGTACGAGTATCTGTCACCTGAGACAAGGAAAGAAATCAGTGCGGATGAATTTGAGAAGCGTTATGAAAAAATCTATACGGGCATTGAAGCTGACCAATTAAAGGTGGATTATAAACAGCCAAAAGATGAAAAAGATCATAAAGATGGAGAAAAGGTAAGCCTTGCATATACCGTTGATATGTCCACTATGGCGGGCGCAGTCAGCTCTGACCATAAAGCGACACTTGTCAAGGAAGGGGAAGGCGAGGAAGAAAATTGGTACATCGAGTGGGATGAGAGCTACATATTCCCTCAATTGGAAGCTGGTGAGAAGGTATCAGTTGAATCGTATCCAGCCATTCGCGGGGAAATTGTCGATCGAAATGAACGCGGCCTCGCCATGAATGGAACGGTGGCAGAAGTGGGAATCGTGCCAGAGAAAATGGCCAACGAATCCGAAACAGTTAAAAAGGTCGCTGGAATCCTCAACATGTCCACTGACGAAGTGAATCAGAAATTAAAACAAACATGGGTAAAGCCAAGCTATTTCGTGCCCATCAAGAAATTGTCAAATGATAATAGCGCAACTTTGGAAAAGCTATTGAGCATTCCCGGGGTATCTGTCAATAATACGGAAGAGCGCATATATCCGTATAAAGAGGCCACTGCCCACCTAATCGGATATGTCGGTGAGGCATCGGCCGAGGACCTGGAGAAATTGAAAGGAAAAGGATATACCGCAAGTGATGTTATTGGCAAGCGGGGTCTTGAGGAAGTGTTGGAAGCGCGGCTTAAAGGCAAATCTGGCGGTAAAATCTTCATTAAAACGGAAGATGGCGAAGAAAAGGTGATTGCTGAAAAGCCTGCTGAAGAGGGAGAAACAATTACATTGACCATCGACGCTGAGCTTCAAAAGGATATCTTCAAGCAATATAAGAACGAAACTGGATCGGCATCGGCAATTGATCCGAAGACAGGCGAAACGCTTGCACTTGTTTCAAGTCCGTCATTCGATCCTAATAAATATATTTTCGGAATAACGAAAGCAGAACAAAAAGCGCTTGAAGAGGACCCGAAAAAACCACTTCTGAACCGCTTCAGTTCGACGTTTGCACCTGGTTCAACCATTAAGGCCCTCACTGCGGCGATCGCCTTGGAAAATGGTGTGGATCCGAAAGAGTCGATCAATATCCAAGGGAAAACGTGGGCCAAATCGACATGGAAAGATCATTCCATTACAAGGGTTTCGGACCCTGGAGTTCCAATCGATATGGAAAAGGCATTAATTTATTCAGACAACATTTACTTTGCCCAAAAAGCTCTCGGGCTTGGAAAGGAAAAATTCACGAATGGACTCAAAGCTTTCGGATTTGATGAGTCTTTGAATTATGATTATCCGATCAAAGCATCGAGCATTGGCAAGATCGACAGTGAGGGAAGATTGGCAGATGCCGGATATGGTCAAGCGCAAGTTCAAATGAGCACGCTCCACCTCGCCATGACCTATTCAGCCTTCTTGAATGAAGGAAACATTCCTGCACCTTTCTTAATAACTGGAGATAAAATAGAAAAGAAAATATGGAAAGAAAATGCGATATCAGCAGACCAAGCGAATCAGGTCACCAAGATGTTGACACAAGTAGTGGAGCATCCTAAGGGAAGCGGACATGGAATAGCTGATCTTGGCATCAAAATCGCTGCCAAAACGGGAACTGCTGAAATCAAGGCATCCAAAAACGCGGACGGAACAGAAAACGGCTGGTTTGTTGCCATGGACACAGAAGACCCGGAACTTCTCATGGCATGGATGATGGAAGATGTAAAAGGACGAGGCGGCAGCCATGTCGTTGTCGACCAAATGAAACCGGTGTTGAAGAAGTATTTAAAGTAAAGAAAAAAGTCACCCATCAGAACTGGGCAAGCATTTAACATTAAAAAGCAGGACATTGGCTTCTTCCATGTCCTGCTTAATTTTAGTTGTGGATTCTAATTTGTGGCGGCAATGAAGCTGGATTTGAAGGAGAATGGGTCGTGCATACAGAATGTAAAAAAGGAGTTCAATAACTTGCTAGTATACTGGGACGTCCTGAAACCATGATGTTTACAGAGTGACATCATCCAGGCCGTTATGTTACCACATGCCGATGGATTGAATGGGATTAATTCAAAAATCCTTGAAAGATGAATTGAATGGGAATGAGGATGAAAAGGAATGAAAAGATTAAAGTATTTGTTTATCGCTTTCTTTATCACTTTTTTTGCATTTCCTTTTCATGAAGCGACGGCAGCAGAAGAAAATTCAACGATGGAAGTGAAACTGAAGAATTATTTGGGCAATAGAACCAGTGCCGAAATAACGGCAACCGGGGACTACCGTACATCAAGGGGAGAGATATTCATAAAGGCGGGGGGAAATCTGACTTTAAAAGTGGAGTCGGCTAAACTTGCCGTATACAAAGGATCTAAGAAAAAGGGATCTTATGCTTCTTTTAAGGTAATACCAGTTAAACCTGATTCTTCATTATCCATAAACGGCCGTCCGTATCAAGGCTCATTTTCATTTACAGCGGAGGACGGTTACATCCGTCCGATCAATACTGTTTATATGGAAGATTACCTAAAGGGCGTCGTCCCGCTGGAGATGCCTGCACTATGGCACTCCGAAGCCTTAAAAGCACAGGCGATTGCCGCCCGGACCTATGCACTTCGCCATCAATCCACAATAATTGATGATACGGTTTCTTACCAAGTATATGGCGGGGCTGCTGGTCACCATCGAACTAATTCAGCCATTGAGCAGACGAAGGGCATGATAATCAAGCATGATGGCGAAATAATCGAAGCGTTCTTTTCCTCAAGCAATGGAGGAATGACCGAATCGAATTCAAATGTTTGGTCAAGTGGCAATCCCCTTGCATATTTATCTATAAAAGAAGATTTCTATGATCCGAAAACCAGTTGGGAGATAACGCTGGACAAGCAGCAAATCGACCTTTCAAAAATGGACTTAGCTAAACCGGAAGAATGGTGGACAAGTGTAGAGGAAAAAGATAAAACGGTTGTGCCGAAGCTTAAGGCTTGGCTGAAGAATAATGGATATGCGCAGAAAGATATTAAAATAACGGAGATTCCCTTGTTAACATTTTCGGATGAGAAAACGGGAGGACGTGTAACGAAAGGCTCCATCCAATTGAATTTCTATGTAAGGGACCTCGTTGATGACCGGGGAAAGCTTTTGCCGCAAACGGTTAGGCTTACTAATGTAGAAGCTTCCAAAATCAGGGGCATGGTGGGGCGAGAGGTGATGAAAAGCTATCTGGTTGACCATTCATCCTCCGATCACTCCAAAATTTCTATTAAAGGGTCAGGATATGGGCATGGTGTCGGGCTAAGTCAGTTTGGGGCGAAAAACAGAGCGGAAGCAGGACAATCTTATCTAGATATTTTGGGATTTTATTATCCTGACACAACTATAGAAAGGGAATATGGACCAGGCGCTGGATCTAAAACGGATCTTGTCGCTAAGGCAGAACCGAATTCAGTAAGCATGAAAGCGAAAACGGATCATGTCAATGATGAGGTTGGAATCACATACTCCCTAAAAGAAGATACTGTGGTAACACTTACGATTAAAGATGGTAAAGGGAAATCTATAGCTACCCCAGTCCGTGACCAAACAATGAAAAAGGGTACCCATTCAGCAATCTGGAACACAAAAGCGGTGAGTAACGGTACATACGAAGCAGAAATATCAGCAATGGACCGCAACGGGAATGAAGGTTTGGCAACAATGCCGATCATGATCAGTAAAGATACGGCGGCACCGAAAATCACCGAAGTCAAAACATCGGGTGACTATAGTACCGAGAAAGCGAACATAACATATATAATTAATGAAAACGCTAATGTAACAGTGGAAATTAAGAACAGTAAAGGTAAGGTTGTCGGTATCCTTTTTGAAAGGCCGTTCAATAAAGGCAGGCAATCCGCAACATGGGATTTCAAAAATATGTCCGGCGGCATATTTACGGTGACAATCTCAGCTAAGGATAAGAGTGACAATCAGAAAACCATTTCAACGAAAATCTCGATCAGGAAGACGACGGGAATAGTGACAGCAAGCGAATTATATATTAAAGAAAATAGAAATGCATCTTCTGAAACGGTTGGGAATCTATACAGGGACCAATCTGTAACGATCCTGGCTCAACAAGATGAGTGGTACAAAGTGAAAAAGGGAAGCCAAATTGGGTATGTATTAAAAAAACATATAAAAAAATGAATGAGCAGGACGCCAATCATGGCGTCTTTTTTGGCATCATGACTCTTCATCAAATTCACGAGTATACGCACCAAATTCACGAGTAAAAGGCGGAAACTCACGAGTAAATGCACCAAACTCACGAGTAAATGCTGCAAAATCTCGAGTAAAGCACGGATTCACGAGTATACGCACCAAATTCACGAGTAACAGGCGGAAACTCACGAGTAAATGCATTAAACTCGTGAGTAATGCCAGCAAACTTCGCCATAACTTGAGTTAACGGACCTTAATCAAAATGAAAATGAGAATCTTAAAAGAGGAATGAATGCATTCATTCCTCTTTTGTTTTATGCTGACCGGGTGTGAACGGAACGCCAGCGGCTTTTGTGATGATTTTTGAAATATCGGTATTTTCAATGACTCCATCAAAGGCTTCACTGCCTGGACCCGAGGCGAAAACGGGAATCATGTTGGCTGTGTGTCCTCCTGTGGAACTGGCTGCCCGTATGCTTCGATCAGCTACGCCCGCCTTATGGTGCCTGGCGATGGTGCTACCGATTTCCCAATCGATTTGATGCTTTGGATAGACAAGCGTTTTATTCTTTCTTACGTTATCAATGAATTGATCGACTTCCTGATCCGTAAGAGATATATGTGCATACTTCTTGAATGTGGAAACGACACTTTCTGGATTGATTTCATTATTTTTATCGAATGTAAGCTGTTTGGACATATATTCGGATGAAACCCTGATTTTCTTCAATGCCGTGATATCCATTGTTTCAGAAGCAGAGGTCCCCATTGTTTCGTGGTCTGCAAGTACAACGATCAACGTATCATTTCGACTTTTTGCCCAATCTACAACCTCTTTCACGGTTTGGTCAAATTCAATCGTTTCTTTCCATATTCCAGTGATGTCGGCTGCATGCTCCATATGGTCAATACGCGCACCTTCGGCCATCAGAAAGAATCCCTTATCACCCCGGGATAAAATATCCAACGCTTTGGATGTCATTTCGGGGAGGGATGGCTCTTGGGAATGTAAAACTTCTTTATCCAGTTTGAAATTCATATAGGTAGGGTGAAATAATCCTAAAAGTTTTGCCGGATTATTAATGGAACTAAGTTCTTCTTTAGTCGTCGTAATCCCATAGCCAGCTTGTTTAAATTTGGCGATTAAATTCTCGCCATTCTGCTTATCCGCATCGAAATAGCTGGCACCACCGCCAAGAATGACATCGATCCGGTTATCAAAGAGCTGCCTCGCGATATTTGCGCCACCTGTCCAGCGGTTAGGCACACTTGCACCAAAGGCAGCGGGTGTGGCATCGACTACCATATTGGTTGAGATGATCCCGACTTTTTTGCCATTGTTCTGAAAGGCATCCAATACACTATCCACCTCGGAACCATTGGCATCGACACCGATTGATTCATTGTTGGTTTTTATACCAGTGGCAATCGCCGACCCTCCTGCTGCCGAGTCAGTGACGTAATTATTGGCGGAATAGGTGCGCATCAGGGCGACATGCTCCATTTTTTCCAAATGTAGTACACCTGTCTTTCCATATTCCAATTGCCGGGCAATTTCTATTGCCCCTAGCCCCATGCCGTCGCCAATCAGCAATATGACATTCTTGGGGGTGTTTCTTGTTTCTGCTTGAATAGGGGAGCTCATACTAATATTGAAAATTATAAGAACGAATAATCCAAAGCGATGCGGCTGTACGAGTTTATATCTGGATGTCTTATTCATCTGAAATCCTCCATTGGGTGAAAGTCTTCCTATTATTTGTTTAAAACGATAAAAAAACCCCTCCCTGATATTCAGAATGGAGCTAATCTTTTTAGCATGGTTAGCTGCATCAAGTCGGTTTTTGTATAATTTGTCTTTCAAAAAAATAAAGAATTTCTATATAATTACAATATGAAGGCGGAAATTTATAAACAGTAAATACATAACTGATATAATTTCACTAAAGGTCATTTGAATTAATAGGAGAGAAAACCCTATGCTATCCAGTATGAAAAGGTTCTTCAAAGAAGGTTCTAAAGATTTGAAGAGAATTTATAAGTTGGTAGAAGAAGTGAATCGGCTAGAGGGTAAATATGAAAAATATTCAGATCTTGAATTAAATGAAATGAAGGATAGATTTAAAAGCATTTTGGATGCTGGTGATAATATTTTGGATATACAAGCCGAAGCTTTTGCGGTCGTGAGGGAGGCTTCCAAGCGAGTATTGAATCTTAGGCACCATGATGTTCAGCTTGCAGGCGGTTTTGTCCTTAGTGAAGGGGGCATTGCCCAAATGAATACGGGCGAGGGAAAGACGCTTGTCTCTACATTGCCTAGCTATTTACATGCACTGTTCGGTAATGGTGTGCATATTATTACGGCCAATGAATATTTGGCCAAACGTGATAAAGAGTTAATGGGACAAATTCTTGAATTTCTAGGATTGACGGTCGGTTTGAACATTTCCCAAATGGGACCTTCCGCGAAACGTGAAGCATATGCGGCAGATATCACGTATGGGACGGCAACAGAGTTCGGTTTTGATTATTTGCGTGATAATCTGGTTTATCGAAGGGAAGACAAGGTTCAAAGAGGACACCGATTTGCCATTGTCGATGAGGTTGACAGCATCTTGATAGATGAAGCGAGGACACCATTAATCATTGCGGGCAGGGCAAACGACGGAACCGAGCTTCACCAGATCACGGCGCAAATCATGAAGACATTTATAGAAAAGGAGGATTATGAGATTTCCATCGAGTCAAGGTCCGCCTTCTTCACGGATCAAGGTGCTTCCAAGATTGAAGAGGCCTTTGGCATCGACAATCTGTATGGAATGGAGCATCAAGAGTTATTACATAATGTTACACAGGCGCTGAAAGCGCGGGCAATCATGAAATTGGATGTGGACTACATTATCATCGATGGAAAGATTGCAATCATCGATAAATTCACAGGCAGGGTGATGGAAGGGCGAACCTTCAGTGACGGGCTGCATCAAGCCATTGAAGCAAAAGAGGGATTGGAGATTTCCGAAGAGAATGAAACACAGGCTATGGTTTCCGTCCAAAATTATTTTCGATTATATCATTCAATGTCTGGGATGACAGGGAGTGCCATACCATCAAAGTCTGAATTCCAGGAAATATATCAGCTCCCCGTCATTGAAATTCCAACTAATGAGCCTATTATTCGAGTGGATGAGGTTGATTTGCTTTATAAAGATGAAACAAGCAAAATCAACAAAATCGTCACGGAAGTAAAACGGATCCATGATGAAGGCAGACCTATCCTGATCGGGACGACCTCCATTGAGCAATCTGAAAAAATTTCGGTTCAACTGGATAATCGGAAAATTAAACATCAAATCCTTAATGCGAAGACGGAAGAGGATGAAGCGGAGATCATTGCGAATGCCGGGCAAAAAAAACAGGTGATGCTGGCTACGAACATGGCTGGGAGAGGAACGGATATATTACTTGGGAATGATGTCAAGGAATTGGGCGGCCTTCATATTATCGGGACGGAGCGACACGAAAGCCGTCGGATCGATATGCAGTTAAGAGGACGTTCCGGGCGGCAGGGTGATCCTGGTTCAACACAATTCATCATTTCTTTGGAAGATGATTTGTTTCATTACTATGATGAAGAAGAAATGGGACGTTATATCAAGAAAATCAAAACGGATGAAAATGGGTTGGTGCTGGGTCCTGCACCCGATAAATTCGTTAAAATGGTTCAGGAAACGGTAGAGCAGATGCATCAATCAAGCCGATATCACTTATTGAAGTTGGAACATGCATTAAATGAGCAGAGTAAAATCATCTATGCAATGAGAGATCGGATTCTTGATATGGAGCCTGAACGGATGTCGGCCATTTTACTAGACTACATCGTAAAATACATTACTCGGCTCACAGTGAAATATGACCGTGAACATATAGCGGAGCCTGACTCCTTTACCTTAAATGAAGAGCTATCCCTTGTTTTGCTGTCGTTAGGTTGGCAGGAAAGTGATTTGAAGGATATAGAAGGCCAAATTGAAGGAAGGGTGTTGGAGGCTTTAGGTGAATGGGAATCGAGACTGGTGATCTTTCAAGACGATGCAGAATGGGGAAACCAGTTGCGCGCTTTCATGCTGCAGCAAATCGATACAAATTGGATGAACCATTTAGATGAAATGAACAGTTTGAAGGAAGGCATTGGTTTAAGCGAATATGGTCAGCAGGACCCATATGCGTTGTTTGAAAAAGCAGCTCTCAGTCAATTCAACCTTCTATTAAGTAAAATTGAGGCGGAGATAAGCATCCGTTTTATGGAATATATGAAAAGCAATCAGCAAGATGCAGCTTCTTTCGAGGGGGAGGAACGATGAGTTTATTTGGAAAAAGGGATAATGCAGCTTCAGATGTACCTAAGTTAGCAAATCATGATGACACCCTTCATACTGTCCTGATGTTTCACAAGAGGTGGGATATTTCCAAGCAAGAGGAATATGTATATAAATTCCACCATCAAAGGCTGCCTGCATTAAAACCGAACCAAATTTCTATATCCGACATCAAGCTGACTAGGGTGGAAGATGATGTCATCATAGAGGCTTTTCTGCGAAGTTCAATAGAGAAAGCTGTCAGTTTTGATATCGTGGATTTACTGTTAGTTGATGGAGATGGAAAATTCCTCGCGAAAAAGACATTCGATCTCACAGAGCTTGGTGAGCTTCCAGCACTTTCATGCATGCCATGGCGTTTCTTGTTCGAGGAAGGGGATATGTTGGCGGAATCGATTCCTGATGAAGGTTGGAAGATTGCTTTTGAATGGAAGAGAAAGTAGAAAAACAACCGCAAGAGTCTAGCGGCAATCGGCAGCTTTTTTACAGGAGCACCAAAGCAAAGCCCTCATCCTTTTAGTGATGAAGGTTTTTTGTTTATTAGGGAGGTAAGTAGCACCAAATATTTATGCCATTTTCTGTGTGCAATTTCTCATAAATGGTAACGCTAAGTAATATTTATAAGTAATCTTCCGCAATCTAGCCTAACCAAGGCTTGGAAATAATGAAGAGGAAAGTGGCAGGAGCATGAAGAATAACTGTAATCAACGCTTGAAGGAGAGGCTATTTGAGTTATTGTCATTCTCAATCGTGGCCATACTTTTCATTTATACGAATGATAGGATGGGTAACGATCTTTCAATTGGAATAATTACGATAATCATCGGCGCTACCGGTTTTGTTGTTTACCTGAAGGAATGGATATCAAATGGAATCGTAAAGGGCATCATTTTTTCAGTTTTCCTTCTTTCGATCATGGTCTTTTTCCTTGGGGACATCTGGTTTTATCGTTATTATTCGACACCTATAACGTCCTATATGTGGATGCAAAAAAGCAATCTGAATGGGCTAGGTGAAAGTATATTCAGTATGATGGAAATCAAGGATGCAATCTTTCTTCTGGCAGGCATTCCAATTGCTGAATCTTTTGTGAAGAAAAAATACCCCCTCAAGCATATGGCACTTGTGCCGGCCGTAATATTCCTGATGATAGCAGGATTAAAACCGGTCAAGAATATCTTTATCGACAAAGTCGATATAACCCGGCGTTATGAGGCAAATACCTTCTTAAGAACCTGGGGCCCTATCGGTCATCACGCATTGGATGCGTATGCCTATTTTACTGACTCGGGAAGGGATGAAATGTCTTCGGAAGAAAAGAAGGCCGTTTCTGATTACTTCAATAAAAAGAAAAAAAAGGAAAATGCCCATTCAGGATCCTTGGAAGGGAAGAATCTCATTATCATCCAGGTGGAATCTTTACAGGCGTTTCCGCTCTTTCAAACCAGTGCCGGGCAGGAGGTCACGCCATTCATGAATGAACTGGCGAAAGGGGGATTGTATTTCCCGCATGTATATCCGCAGACGGTATTTGGAAATTCATCTGATGGAGAGCTTATTGTGAATACCGGACTATTTCCTTTAAAGCAAGGTGCGACCTTTTTTCGGTTCCCTTATAATGATTTTCCTAGTCTTGCCAAGGAATTAAAGAAGTCGGATTATCAAAGTTTTGCTTTCCACGGAGATGAAGAAGACTTTTGGAATAGGCAGCATGCATATCCCTCGCTAGGTTTTGATGACTATCTTTCCATAGAGGATATGAAGCAGGACGAGATGATTTCGATGGGCTTGGGAGACCGCAGTTTCTTTAATCAAAGCTATGATTTCTTAAAAGATAAACAAAACCCCTATTACGCTTTTTTCGTTACTTTGACCAGCCATGTACCTTTTTCACTGCCGAAGGAACAGATAACAATGAAGCCTGAAGTTGGAAAAGAAAATAGTTACCTGACTAAATATTTCGAAGCCATTCATTATACAGATTCAGCTATCGGGGATTTCGTGAAGAAGTTGAAGGATGACGGGAAGTTGAAAGACAGCGTAATTGTCATTTACGGAGATCATGATGGGCTATTCTTAAAAGATAAACACGAGGTTGAAGCGTATTATGGTAGTAAAATTAACAATGAAGAGTGGATTGAAAAATATATGCCCATTCCCGTGATCATTTATCAGGAGGAAATGGAAGGGACAACGATTGATAAGGTGGCGGGCCAAATCGATATTCTGCCCACTCTATATGATTTGTTCAATATAAAGAGTTCTTCATACTTTGGAGAGAGCATGCTGGATGGCGAAGAGGGTGATGCCTTGATATTAAAAGGGGATTATGGTTCTCAAATGAAAATAAATGGGGAAGGCAAGGTCGAAGGATTTTCATCAGAAGATCAAAATGAGATTGATCTGAGTGATCAGGTGATACGCTCCGATTACTTTAAAAAAATTGAGAAAGAGGTAAAAAAAGAGGATGACTGATAAAAGTCATCCTCCTTCCATTATAATCCCAAATGTGTTTTAACGCGATTTTGGGCTTCAAGCTTTGTATCTTCTGGAACGATGTTGTACCAAACGCCATCTACCCGTTGATTGTCACCTTCAAGTGTATATTGTTTAATATTTTTGAGGGATGATTTGTAGTTATTTTGAATGCTCAACATTTCATTGAAACTTAAATTGGTTTCCACGTTTTTACCTAAAGCTTCGAATATATCGTCATAATTGGTAAGTGTTGATAGGCTTGCCCCTTTTTTCATGACAGCTTGGATAACTTGGCGTTGCCGCATTTGCCGTCCATAATCCCCGCGGGGATCTTCTTTACGGATTCGGGAATAAATCAAGGCCTCTTTACCATTTAAGTCGATTGTACCTTTGTTGAAGGTATATCCTTTATAGGCAAGGTCCATATCATTATCGACCGTGACACCACCAACGGCATTCACGATATCCTGAAAGCCTTCCATATTCATTTTGACGTAATAGTCAATCGGAATATCCAAATAGGATTCCACTGTATTTATCGACATGGCGACTCCGCCATATGCATAGGCATGGTTCATTTTATCATTTATACCTTTACCGACGATCTCTGTACGGGTATCTCTCGGTAAACTCAATAACTCAATCGATTCCTTTTTAGGATTAACGGTCATGACAATCATCGTATCTGATCGACCTGAGTCATTTTTTCTTTCATCCACACCAAGAATTAGTAATGAAAATGGATCTTGGCTTTTGAACTTAATGTCCTCTACACGTTTATCCGTTTTATGGGCTGTGCCCTGCATAGTGCTGATCGCACCGGCTAATGATTGATATACTGAAGCGCCATAAACACCTGCGCCAATGATAAGGATAAGAAGGGTGAAGCCGATTATTTTAAACGTTTTGCGTTTCTTTTTCTTTTTTTTATGTTCGGATCTCATTTAATATTCCTCCCTTAACCATCCCACAAAATGGAAGGTGTGAAAAAGTACCTAGTCGGTATTTTTAACTATACCTTTTTTTTGTCAAAAATAGAATAGTTTCTTTTTGTAGTTAGAGTGCATATTTACCTTTTTTCATTCAAAAAAACGAAGGATTCTGAATTCCTTCGTTTACACAGCGTTCATTTTTTCCAAAAATTATAGAAGTTATGAATCTTTTTATAAATTGGCCAGACTTTAAGAGAAAGTCTGGCAAGTAAATCTTATAAACTTCTATAACCGATGATTTTACTTTTGAAATAAGAGTTTGAAGTAGTACTGATCGTTACTCCCTTACTTGATGAGGCATGAATGAATTCCCCGCCGCCCAAGTAAATTCCCATATGGCTTATGACTGATTTATTGGAACCCGTTGCAAAGAAGATAAGATCGCCGCTTTTCGGTGAAGTAACTTTTTTGCCCATATCATAATAGGTGGATGATGAAAGCCTTGGAACATCATACCCAGCCTTCTTGAACGTATAGTAGATGAATCCGCTGCAATCGAATCCTGATGGGGAGGAACCCGCCCACGAATAAGGTGTGCCAATCAATTTCTTTGCTTCGGAAACGAGCTTGGACACTTTGTTTCCTGAACTTGGGGCATCCACTTTTCCACCATCGTTTTTATCTGCAGGGGCAGTGCTTGCCGATTTACTTAATTTCAGTTTTTGACCCACTCTGATTAAATCGGACTTTAACGAGTTGATTGATTTAAGCTGGGCTACAGTCAAGTTTGTTTTTCTGGAAATCTTGGAAAGAGTATCACCTTTTACCACGATGTATGTAGACGAATTGGCTGGGGTCTGTGTACCACTGGATGGTTTGGAGCTGCCGGGTAAATCAATGGTAGTGGTGGTGGTTGATTTGGATACGATAAGTTTGGCGCCTGCATAAATTCTATCGGATTTTAAGTTATTCATTTTCATCAATTCAGCAAGTGTAAGGTTATGCTTGTTTGCTATCCTGGTTAAGGTATCACCTGAAACAATGGTATATGTGGTTTTCTTTGTTGTTTTCACGGAAACTGAAGAAGCATTTGATGTTGTTTTGGAGTTGGGTGTAATTAATTTTTGATTGATTCTCAAGAAGTCTGATTTTAAGTTATTAAGCTGTTTTAAGTCTTTTACCGTCGTATTATGCTTCTGGGCGATTTTACTTAGGTTATCACCGCTTTTGACTGTATATGTACCGGCAAGGGCAGGAGAAACAAAAGTCGAAGATAAAATGGCTAATGTCGAAAATGCGACAACACTTTTTTTCACGGTTTTCCACCTCGAATATGTCTTTTTCCCTATTCTAACAAAATGAATGGGTTTAAACATATTACATTTTTGTTACGAGGGGAAAATAGTAGTATTTTACTGGTTTATATTGGTGGCGTTTGAGTATTGTAATCTACAATATTTTCTATATTATGAGTCTTTTTTCATATTTCGGAGTGTGGCGTTTCCCTTTGTCACTTTCTGTAAAAATGCACCTTTTTTTAGGACGTGAATGCCCGCTCTGTGGTTATGGGAAAAAAGAAAACCCACTGCGTTTTACGAAGTGGGTGGTTTTATTTATAAAGGAAATCAACTAAGTCCCTGCTTGAATTTCCTGTGGAGTATTCATTCCATTTTTGGTTAAAGGAAGCGATCTTCATTAATGAATGATCGGCGGTACGGATTTTCCTCAAGAGCTCTTCTGTGGTGGATACCACGGGTCCGGGCATGGAAGAAGAGTAATCCTCCCAGAATCCCCGTTCCTGCACATACTTTTCTAAGTCATATGCAAAGAATATCATGGGTCTTCCCAAAAAAGAGAATTCAAATGGAATTGATGAGTAATCGGTTATTAAAAGATCCGTACTGATCAGCAGTTGATTAACGTGAAAGTCACTATTGACAGGGTAAATGAATCCCGGGAATTTATCTTGTAAATCATGCTCTGCTTTTACAGCTGGATGCAGCTTTAGTAATAACGCATAATTTTCGCCCTTAAGTTCCTTGTAGAGCAATTCCAAATCAAGAGCAATCTCTCCGTTGTTCAAGCCGTCATTACGAAATGTAGGGGCATATAACATGATTTTCTTATGCTCAAGTTCTGGATACTTGGCCAGCAAAGCATTACGGGCAGTCCTTTTTGATTCATCATTAAAAAAGAAATCGGTCCGAGGGATCCCGGTCCTTAGGATATGGGATGCCGGCAGTTGGAAACTTTCTTGATAAATCTCGGCCATTCTCTCTGAACCTGCCGTAACATAATCGAATTTACCATATACCTCAAAAAATCTTTTCCTTGCACCGGCTGAACGGTTTTTAATGGAAGGGTCTTTTGCTCCGAATTGCTTTACGGCACCGGCCGCATGCCACACTTGCACGCATGTCACTTGCTTTTTGAATGAAATGGCTGAAAGAAAGCCAAAATAATTATCGATGATAATCCATTTTGATGTAGCCAGATGATAAATCGATCGGATCATGGCACTGATATTTTTTGATTCAAACGGAAGGACGATGGTTTCCCCATCGTCCTTAACTTGTATAGAACTGCTTGATTTCATTAAAAATACCTTTTGAACGGAAATGTCCTGCTTGTCCATTTCATCTGCGATATATTGGCAATTGTCCCCGAATGATGTGACAAAGGTCGTTTTGTCATATAAAGGGAAAAGTTTAAAGATAGAGAATAAAACTTTGAAACAAAAAAGATAAATCCCTATCGCGAATTCTTTAGCCATTAGTAACTTGTAGAAGGTCATCTTTAATTTGGGAAGTCGAAATACCGATTGTCCTTGGAAGGTAGACCACTTCACAAACTTCGGATAATTCATCGAATTGGCCTTTCCAGTCATCACCCATTACAAAGATATCCACACCTTCGCGAACGATGTCTTCCTTCTTTTGTTCCCAATTGTCTTCAGGTATGACTTCATCCACATAACGAATTGATTCTAGGATCATTTTTCTGTTTTCAAAGCTGTGATAAGCTTTTTTATCTTTTAAAGCATTGAATTCATCCGTAGAAATGGCAACGATCAGATAATCCCCTAAATCTTTAGCACGTTTTAATAGATTGATATGACCCCAATGAAGCAAATCAAAGGTTCCGTAAGTGATTACTTTTTTCATTTTTATTCCTCCTTTAAGACTCTTGAACTGTTATTCAATAAAATTAATATATATTTGGTCTATTAGAATATGAAATGGAACAATAAAACAGGCAACCAGCTCTTTAATTCTGCTTGTTGTTTTCCTATATTTTTTAGGCAATGACATTCTCTAACTAATTATAACTTAATAGCTTTACAAATAAACCACAATTTTTTTACAAATAAACCACAATTTTTTACATTGATGATTCTTGTAAATATTATTTTTTAAGTTAAAATTAAATGTTGACTAATTTGTATGACTCTGAAGGGCATAATAAAGTGTCCATAATTAATGTAAGGATTTATACTTAATGGTATTTAAAAATAATTCCCCTCACATTAATGAATGAAAAAAGATTTCATCATTCTTGCTGCAATCAGAAAAGCCACTCACAATTTTACCACGTTTAGGAGAGAACAACTAGAGGAGCTTCATAAATCCTGTTTTCTAAAAGTGGAAGGTGAAGGACAGAGGATGGGTATCTATCGGCCATAAATCTATCGCTTAACTTTTATGGAACCATTTAATGAGGGGAGAATATAAACGGTTGACCTGTTCTGAAAGCGTTCCCTTTGATAGTAAGAAGACTTCTTTGTAATTGAAAGACATGTTTTTGCTATTCCCTTTCCATTCTGGCAACATTGAAGGACATGCATTTGATTTTTGCGATTTTTTGTTTTGGTACGACAATGAATCACCTGGATATTTTCTTTTTTGTTCATAGATGGAATTTAAGGGGGATTAAGGGAAATATACCTGTCAGTTTAATGATATTGAGGAAAAACCAAAAAAAGTTTATGATTTTAAAGTACAATGAATGATTCATTTTTATTTAAATAAATAATTTGTTATAGGTGGTCTAAAATGATTAAAAAGCTTCTTGGAAAAGGGAAAGCAAAAAAAGCGCCTAAAATTAAGCTAAAACAAGTTCTGACCATTGCGCAAGAGGAAAATATGCTATTGATTAAAGGAGAATTTTCAATAGAACATTATTGCGCAAAAGAACTATGGCTATATTCTAGGGAAAACGAAGATCAGAAAATAAAAATAGCTGAATCGGTGAGCTCGTCTAAATTTGATTTTAAAGTAGATATGAAAGATTTAATGCGGAAATTAGCAGATGATGAACCGACTGTTTATGACTGTTATATAAAGGTAGCCGTTCCGATTGAAAAGCTGAGCAAGAAAACAATACTTAATATCGAACATAAAGCTGAATATGTAGAAGAGAACGAACAGGTTCATATTGAATTTCCAATTCGTCTAGGGCGTTTTCAGGAGACGTACACGAACAATTTAAGTATTTACACCTTTGAAGATAAGCAAAGTATATTCTCGATAACGAATAAAGGAAATATATCTCTTTACATCAATAAAACTCCTAAAATTCAGATTAAGTCTCAAATTGAAAAAATGAAAAACAATTCGAAGACCATGCATGTTAATGGTCAAATCTTCACCAAGCATTCCGCGATCATAAAAGGTGAGGGCCTAGTTAGAGGAAGACAAAGTGGCAAAGAATATCAGGCCAATCTATCTTTTATTCATAATAAGGAAATGAATATTAAGAAATTTGGACTGAATCGTTATATATATGATTTGAAATTGGATTTAGAACAATTAGTCAGTGTGGATTTGGAAGATGATGTCTATGATATTTACATGAAATTACATTTACATGATCAGGAAGAGCCGAAAATGGTACGCGTCGGAAGACCGACCACGAGAACTAAATTATTTACAAAAAAGACCGATGTGAGCTCGAATAATGGAGTGGCCATCATCAATCCATATTATACCTTTAAAGCATCCAATTTATCTTTGGAAGTGTTTAACTTCTCTACGGAAAGTTATCGATATTTAAAAAAGATGATGGGATGGAGGCGTTTTTTGGCCCTATTTAAAAAGAAAAAGGATGTTTGGCTAATTGGCGAAAGAACTTATAAAGCCCAAGATACCGGATATCACTTTTTTAAATATATGAGGGAAAACCACCCTGAAAAAGAAGTCTATTATGTAATAGAAGAAAATTCCGTGGAAGCCAAGAACGTCGAGCCCTTTGGGAATATCCTTTATTTCAAGTCAAAGGATCATATTAAAAAGACAATGGAATCGACACGTATCATTTCATCACATCATCCGGATTATTTATATCCTTTAAGAACATCTGAATTTAAAAATCGTGTTAAGGGAGTTAAGGTATTTCTTCAACATGGTGTTATGGGCACTAAGAACATGGTTGCAAACTACGGGAAAAATGCATCCTCCGGTTTTAGTACGGATGTTTTTCTAGTTAGTTCAGACTTCGAAAAGGATATGATCGTAACGGATTTTGGGTACAACGAAAAGGAAGTATTCACGACCGGGCTTTCTAGGTTCGACTCACTGTTTAAGGATGATGTTTTAACAAAGCGGCAATTACTCATCATTCCGACATGGCGAGATTGGATTACATCCGATGAAATATTTTTGGAAAGCGAGTATTTCGAAAGGTATCAGAACTTGGTGAATCACCCGGTTTTACATGAGTTATCTAAAAATAATGGGTTTGAAATCATATTTTGCCTTCACCCTAATATGCAGAAATTCACGTCTTATTTTAAAGATGCCCCTGTTCGGGTGATTAGTCAGGGTGAAGTGGATGTCCAAAGGTTAATTAAGGAAAGCGCGATCATGATCACAGACTATTCAAGTGTTGCTTTCGACTTTAGTTTCCTGCATAAACCGGTTATTTACTATCAATTTGATAGAGATCGTTTCATAGGGAAAAGACCGTCACATTTGGATTTGGATAACGATCTTCCGGGTGAAATCGTTGATGAATTGGATGGATTGTTGGGTGTATTAGCCGAATACGCCAACACTGATTTTGTCATGAAGAAAAAGTATATCGATAAGGCCAACCGTTTTATTAAATATCGCGATGTCCATTCTAATTCAAGGATATTCGAAGTGATTAAACATGCAGAAAAAGATCAGAATTCACTTATTAAATTATATAACCACCCGATATCAAAACTCATTATGAATCGATTTAGGAAAAGTGAACAGTATTTCCCTGTCATGAAAAAAGTTTATAAAATCATGTCCAGGATCATACCGGTTGACCGGAACCTTATTCTTTTTGAAAGTGGGATAGGGAAGCAATTCTCCGATAGCCCCAAATATATTTATGAAGAACTGGTCAAAAGGGATAATAAATATAAAAAAGTTTGGGTGTATAATGGTAATTTACCGATAAAAGGAAAGAACACGAAGCTGATCAAACGCCTAAGCCCGGAATATTATTATTATTTGGCCAAAGCAGGTTATTGGATAAATAATCAAAACTTCCCTACTTATTTAAGTAAAAGGAAGGAAACGACATATATTCAGACTTGGCATGGAACCCCTTTGAAAAAAATGCTGTTTGATATCGATAATATTCAAGGAAGAGACGAGGGATACTTGAATCGGGTGCATGGTGCAACGAGAACGTGGGATTATTTAATATCACCAAGTCCATACGCATCCAAAGCCTTCAGAAGTGCTTTCAAATATGAGGGGGAAATATTGGAAACAGGATATCCGAGAAATGATTTGTTTTACAAGGAAGATGCTCCAATGGTTGCCGACTCAGTGATGGAAAAACTGAAGATACCAAAAGGAAAAAAAGTCATCTTATATGCTCCTACATTCCGGGATAATCAAACTTCGAAAAACAATAAATTCATTTTCGAGCTGAAATTTGATTTGGAAAGAATGAAGGAAGAACTAGGGGATGAATATATCCTGTTGTTAAGGATGCATGTTGTTATAAGTAATAATCTCAGCATTCCGAGCGAATTCGAGGATTTCGTGATAAATGTATCCAATTATTCAGATATCCAGGAACTTTACCTGATTTCTGATATATTGATTACGGATTATTCTTCCGTAATGTTCGATTTTGCTAATACTGCCCGGCCGATTTTGTACTACACGTATGACTTGGAAGATTACAGAGATAACATCCGCGGATTCTATATGGACTTTGAAAAGGAAGCACCAGGTCCATTTTTAAAAACGACTGAGGAGATTATCGATACTATTACCAATATTGATGAAATAAACATGCAATACAAAGAGAGATATGGTTTATTTAGAGAGAAGTATTGTGGAATAGAGGATGGTAAAGCTACACAGAGAATCGTGGATAAATTTTTTAATGATTGATTCCTGAAATAAAGGGTATTGTTGCTTTTAAGTAACTGGTAACTGGCTGCCTGATAGAAACATCTATGTTACCTCTACATAAAAGGAGGGAATCGTATGAATTTCTTGGGACGTCAAAAGGCGAGGGAACTTTTAAAGAGCGGTAAAATTTCAATAAAAAATAACCCTGTAGGCTTAAGGAATAAATTTTTAGGAAAAGAAAAAAAGGTCACTGTAGTCACGGCTGCTTATAATGCTGAAAAATTCATCAGAAAAACGATTGAATCAGTAATAAATCAGACAATGGGTATAGATCAGATTGAATATATCATTATTGATGATTGTTCGACTGATGCTACCAATAAAATCATTCAGGAGTATACAGCTAAATATAAAAATATCTGTTTAGTTACTCTTCAAGAAAATAATGGTTCACCTGGAACCCCTAGAAACATTGGAATTGAATTGGGAACATCCAAATATATAACTTTTTTAGACGCGGATGACTGGCTTGCCCATGATGGGCTGGAAAGCCTCTATAATATCCTGGAGGAAACCGGTGATGATTATGTAGTGGGCAAAACGGTAAAAGTCGAATCTGAGGCAGAGAGTGTCATCGGTGAGTTTGCTTCCATTAAAGAAAGAAGAAGCATCACCCCAATGGATGTTCCGCACTTTTTTTATCATATGGGTCCAACGGCCAGGATGATGAATCTGCCTATGGTTAAAGAACATGAAATTGGTTTTCCGAATATGAAATTCGGTGAAGATAAATGGTTTTTTAATGATGTTTTCTTTAAAGTCAGAGCAGTATCAACTACTAAAAAACCTATTTATTATGTCAATAGGACTTCAGAAAATCCCTCTTCTTTAACACGTGTTACGAATGTGCTGGAAAAAAGAAAAGCGGATATCGACATAATAAAGTATATTCAATCCAAAGACATTGCCATTGAATTGAAAAAGGTGGCCCTTAACCGGATTTATGAGTACGATATTTTAAAAACGTTCGACAGCCAAACTTTTGTGAAATCCAAGAATAAAGAAGATTTTATAGAAATATTAAGGGAAGCTGTCGAAACTGCGAAAAACTTGTCATATGATTTTAAGAATGAATTTAAGGTGCCTATTTATAAATTGGCTCTTGAATTATTCATGGGGGATCGCATTGAGGATTTCGTAAAGTTATTTGAATGGTTAAAGCGAGATTCCAATAAAAAGTATCACATTAAAGACGGTTTACCATATTATGAACTGCCATTTCTGGAGGACGAATATCGCTTTGTCAGGATACCGATGCTTGCCCGTGCAATGGATTCCTTTATCATGGATAATGTCTACCACCAAAGTTTTGAGATTTATGGTGATGATATAGACAACATAGATTCAGTATTGATACGTGATCGAAAAAGAATGGACAATGAAATCAATTGCGGAGTTCAAATAGAAGGTAATAGAGGTCAGTTTACTGTTTCTTTAGAAGAAATTGATAAAATGGAAATGTCATTATTTACAGTGTTCATTCGCTACAATGATTATCAATTGGTGAATATTAAAAGGATCTTGAAAAATAAGATGACGTATAATAAGAAAAATGTGGAGTTTTATACAACAGTGGCAAATAATTTGGGACTGGCAATTAAGTCTTTGGAGTAGCTGTTAGAAGTACGCCAAAAATAAGCTCTCCCTTTTATTGGGTGAGCTTATTTTTAGTTTGAAATGATCATTAATCAATAAAAAGGGAGATCGGATATGTCAAATGAAAATGTACAAACCTCAAAGAGACCTTCCTTTCTATCGTTAGTTAAAAATAAGGCTAAAGCAATTATTTTAAGAGGATATAAAATGGCTTTTGCATTGGCGGGCACAGTGTTGCCAGTGGACCAGAAGCTTGTCATTTTTGAGAGCTTTTTGGGCAAGCAGTATAGCTGTAATCCCCGGG
This sequence comes from Peribacillus sp. FSL R5-0717, assembly GCF_038002945.1. Classification (NCBI taxonomy): domain Bacteria; kingdom Bacillati; phylum Bacillota; class Bacilli; order Caryophanales; family Bacillaceae; genus Peribacillus; species Peribacillus sp. FSL R5-0717. The sequence continues at coordinate 2,325,534 of NZ_JBBOOF010000001.1, read as the reverse complement.
CGATTTATGAATACTTGCAGAGTAACCATCCTGAATATAAAATGTATTGGAGCGTGGATAAAAGATATGCAGCTTTTTTCGAAGAGGCAGGCATTCCATATCTCGATCGTTTTTCATTCAGTTGGCTGCTCAAAATGACAAGGGCCCGTTATTGGGTGACGAACAGCAGGCTTCCGCTTTGGATTCCGAAGCCGAAGCACACGATCTATTTGCAAACGTGGCATGGTACTCCACTAAAGAAGCTTGCGGCGGATATGAATGAAGTTCATATGCCTGGAACGACGACGGATAAATATAAAGAAAATTTCCATGCCGAATCAAGTAAATGGGATTATTTAATCTCACCGAATGCTTATTCAAGTGAAATCTTTGCCCGGGCCTTCAATGTCGATGCCTCTAAAATTCTGGAAACCGGTTATCCACGTAATGATATCCTTTACAACGGGAATAATCGTGATACAATCGACTCATTGAAACAGAAGTTGGGTATACCAATAGAGAAAAAGATCGTTTTATATGCCCCGACTTGGAGGGATGATGAGTTTTATAGCAAGGGAAAATATAAGTTCGAAATAAAACTGGATCTGGATCGAATGAAACGGGAATTGGGGGAGGAGTATGTCATTTTGCTCCGTCTTCATTATTTGGTTTCTGAGAACTTGGATTTATCGGCGTATGAAGGATTCGCCTATGATTTATCCAGTTACGAAGATATTAGTCATTTGTATCTTATTTCGGATTTATTAATTACCGATTATTCATCCGTATTCTTTGATTACGCAAATTTACAGCGTCCGATGCTTTTCTATGTATATGATATTGAAAATTACAGGGATAAGCTTCGCGGATTTTACTTTGATTTCGAAAAGAATGCACCAGGTTTGTTAGTCAAAACATCTGATGCGGTCATTGATAGTATCAAGACGATGAAATATGAAAATACCAATGATATCAATCCTTTTCACGAGCGGTTTTGTGCACTCGAGGATGGCCAGGCTTCACGCCGTGTCGTAGAAAAAGTGTTTTTAGGAAGGTCTGTGTAATTTATGAGTTCAGCTTTGACCGTTTTAAAAGAACAAATCAAACATTTTTATTTGGTAAGGCGTTTATCTGTTTATGAGGTGAAAAGTGCCAACAGCAGTAACTACCTGGGAGTCCTATGGGAAATCATCAATCCGATGATACAGATTGCGATTTATTGGTTTGTATTTGGATTTATCATCTTGAATCGCGGGGATGATTTCCTTCCATGGCTGATGGCAGGGATCGTTGTCTGGTTCTTTGTGAACCCGGCCATAACCCAAACGTCGAAATCCGTCTATTCCCGGATGAATATGGTGTCCAAGATGAGCTTTCCGATGAGTGTGATTCCATCGTATGTCATCTTTGCTAAGTTGTATCAGCATCTCATGCTGCTGGGAGTCATCATCATCCTATTAGGGTTTACAGGTTACCTCCCTACACTCTACATCTTGCAACTGCCGTATTATGTTGCAGCGACGGTCTTGCTGTTATTTTCATTGGGTTTAATCACTTCAACATTATCAACCATCATTCGTGACGTTCATAATATCATCGTGTCCTTAATGAAAGTCATGTTTTATTTAACACCAATCCTTTGGGTAATGGATGCTAAGGAACATCCTACCATAGTCAACATCATGAAGCTGAATCCACTATATTATATTGTGGAAGGGTATCGAGCTTCGTTGTTGGGGGAATCATGGTATCTGATAGCGCATTGGGAGTATACGCTTTATTTCTGGGCAGTCGTTATCATCTTGTTTATGATAGGTTCCTCGCTGCATGTCAGGTTCAGAGATCGCTTTGTTGACTTTAAGTAAACTGGAAGTGAGAAAATTTGGAAAAATCGGTGGTAGTCAAAGATATAACGAAAAAGTATAAATTATATAATAAAAACTCGGAAAAATTATTGGATCTCCTTTTGCCTAAAAGCTATGGGGAAGAGTACTTCGCTCTGAGGAATGTTAGTTTTGAAGCAGAAAAGGGCGATGTAATAGGATTTGTCGGGGTCAACGGATCAGGTAAATCCACATTGTCCAATATTATTGCAGGCATTGTCCCGCCTACGGACGGAAATGTCCAAACTAATGGGAAAACGGCCTTGATTGCCGTTTCATCGGGCCTGAATAATCAGTTGACGGGCAGGGAAAACATCGAACTGAAAATGCTGATGCTCGGATTCGATAAAAATCGCATCAAAGAACTTGAGCCTGAGATCATTGAGTTTTCAGAGCTTGGTAAGTTCATTGACCAACCGGTGAAATCCTACTCAAGCGGCATGAAGTCCAGGCTTGGTTTTTCCATTTCCGTGCATATCGATCCAGATATCCTGATTATTGATGAGGCCTTATCTGTCGGGGATAAAAACTTTGCTGAGAAGTGTTTAGAGAAAATGAACGAATTTAAAGCAAAGGGCAAAACGATGTTCTTTGTCAGCCATTCAATCGGTCAGATGAAGAAATTTTGCCAAAAGGCATTATGGCTTGAATATGGAGAGTTAAAGGCATATGGTGACATGAAGGAAGTAATGCCGCAATATGAGGCATTCTTAAAAGAATATAACGCCATGTCTAAACAAGAACAGAAAAAATACCGTGAAGATCAAATGAAAAGGCGTAGTTCCGCACTGGTATGAATGTGAAAAGCAGACCCGGGCTTCGGGTCTGCTTTTTTTTAGTTAAGCACTTTAACATAAGCTTTCTCAAACCGCTCAGCTGCTGAAAGGTGGGAGTATTCTCTTTCCATTTTATACCTTGCTTTCGAAGCTAACTTTGCTGCATATTCAGGGTCTTTAAGCAGAAGGGAGATGGCTTGTGCAAGTGCTTCTTTATTTTTTTCCTCTACTAAAAGGCCATCTTCGCCATCAATGAGAATCTCCTTTAAACCTCCGATTGCGCTTGCAATGACGGGTGAGCGGCAACTCATCGCTTCTAAAGCGGAAATGGAAGTCGCTTCTTCCACCCCATGGGAATGAACGCTAGGGATGAGTACGATGTCCGATGCTTCATAAAGGTTATGCATTTTCTCGAACGGCACAGAACCCAGGAAAAGTATGGAAGCGGATATATTGAGACTGGCTGCGGTTTCCTCAAGACGGCTTCGCTGTTCCCCTGTACCTGCATAGACCAAAACCGTTTCAGGATGGTTTTCCAGCACCTCCGGCAAAGCAAGGAGCGGGTAGATGACACCGTTCTTTTCCGTCATTCTTCTCGGAACGAAAAGCATCTTTTTATGTAGCGGTATTTGAAAGTCCCGGCGAGTTTGCTCCCGCTTTGCCATCTCCGGTTTAAAAGCAGACACGTCAATGAAGTTCTTGATCGTATCCGCCTCTATATGTGCCAAATGATTTATATAGTCTTTGATCCTTTGATCGACCGTCACAACTTTTGCAGCGGACTGATAAGCTTTTCTTTCTAGCTCGCGAATGATCAAATCTTCTTCACTGTCCGGAAGAAGGGCGCCCCTGCTGACTGCCTCGAATGAATAATATCCATGGACAGTTTGCACCGTTGGTATCCCGGATTCGATGGAAGCGAGGGTTGCGAAAATGTCTTGGGCATTAATGACATCATAGTTCTTTTTCAAGGCGTTAATAGATGAAGCCAATAATTTTTGGCGTTGCCGATCATTGAAAAGCTGGCCGCTCCCCTGTTTTACTTTATTTAATAAAAATCCGGGAGCCTGGGCGAGCATCTTCCTCTTGAAAGCTGGTAATTGAGAGAAAGATAATATGTCCACATTATGGCCCCGTGACATTAACCCTTTTTTTAACGTAGTGATATGGCTCGATAGCCCTCCTTCATGAGGGTAGTTGAAAATCGTTGTGATTAAAATGTTCATATTGGCACTCCTTCTTCTAATGGATTACTTTGATGATTTGATCCTTTTCAGCCCTTGCAGGCTGCCTACTTTAAAAAGCATGGATAGTGCGAGATATAATCCGAATACCAGCAGCGTGATGATCACCAATTCCATGATGATGGGCAACGATAGGGTAAGCGGATGGATCCAGAGAGCGATTCCGTAAAGGATGGCTCCGATGATGGTAAGCTTGCCACTTTCCTGAAAAACATCCCTGAAAGCGGCCTTGTCCGTTCTCCCTGTCTTCAGCCACAGGTAGCCGAAAAGGTAGAGAGATTGCAGGAGCATGGAAATCCCCGATGCTAAAGCAATGCCACCGACGCTGAGGTAACGTGATAGAACCCAGCTGAGCAGCACATTAAGCAAAACGGCAATCAAGCAGGAATACATGGCCACTTTCGTTTTCTTCAAGGCGTAGAAGGCGTTCATCAAATAATCCCTCAGTGCAAAGAATGGGAGGCAAGCTGAATAAAAGAGGAATGCCCTATAAGTCATATCAGTTGCTGAAGCATCGAAAGCCCCGCGTTGGAAAGCCAGAGTGATTAGGCTGTTTCCGCTGATTAACATGACGACCATGAACGGAATCGCTAGAAATAACAGCGATTTCAACCCTTTTAAGGTCAAATTAAGGAAAGATTGATAGCTTATAAGCGCGCGCTCGACGATTGAAGGGTACAATACGGTAATCAGCGGCGTAAGCACAATGCTCAATGGCAGCCACAGCAGGCGATTCGCATAATTAAGGGCCGATACGCTCCCAGTTTCGAGCGAAGTCGCAATGATCCGATCGACGACACTATTCAACTGAATCGCCAAGGCGGCGATAATGATTGGGTAAAAGGTGAACAGTGTTTGTGCGATCTGCCTTTTATGAGGCAGGAAAGAGACGATGGGCCGGATTCCGTATTTCTTCAATGATGGGTATTGAATAAGGAACTGGCTTGCTGCACCGAACACAAACCCCCAAGCCAGTCCTTCAATCCCATAGGGAGCAGCGAACAATACGGTGGCTGCTATAATGACCGTGTTTTGTGCAGTTGAAGTGAGTGCCGGCAGAATAAAGCGCTTATTCGCATTCAGGACCCCCGTCGCCATGTATGAAAGCGTGAAAAATAGTAAACTTGGCAGCATGATCCGGGTCAGTGATTCTGTCAGGGCAAGCTCTGAATCGGAGAAACCCGGGGCTGTCAACATGACGAGCGGCTTTATGAAAATCATGCAGGCAATGGTCAGCACTCCGGCAACCAGCATGAAGAAAGAACCTAAAACACTGATGAATTCGTCCGCCTTCTTTGGGTTATCCGCTTTCTTTTCCAAGTAAATAGGAATAACGCCGGCCTGAAGACCGCTGCCGAGAGCCGTAAAAAGAATGGTTGGTATGAGGCTTGCCACGAAAAAAACATCCGCCATGGATGATGCCCCGAAATAGGCGGCTATGATCGATTCCCGCCCGAATCCGAGGACTTTTCCAATGGCTGCAATAATGGTGACGAGCCCGACCGATTTAATGACATTTGAAAGAGTAGGCATATTTTCAATCCTTTAAAATGATGTCCTTCTGTAAACAGAATCCCAAACAACTATAAAATATCAGCGTAAACGTTTTATCTTCGAGAATATTGTAGAAAAGTCCTGCTAGTAATGCGGCCAACATCAGGCAGATGTTGAACGCCGCGAATGTGCCTTTTCCCGATTTCAGGATTTTCCGGCAGGTGAAAAAGATGAATGCAAGAACTGCAAGGAAGCCTAGCACACCAGTTTGGACCAGAATCTGAATATATTGATTATCGGTATACATCCTTTCACCAATTTGGTACTCCTGATAGATTGGTGAGGAGAAGGAAAGTGTGGCAGAATCTCCGAAGGTTGCTAGCCCGGTGCCGATTATCGGGTGATCTTTGAAAATTTCAATTCCCTTGATTAGGACATATAACCGGCCCCATTCCGTACTTTGGTGCAGGGTCTTATCAGAGAACATTTCTGAAAAACGATTGGAGAGGGCATGTTCGTGTTCGGAAGAGGGGGTGCTGCCGATCACCACGTTTTCCATGGGAATCGATGCGGATACCTCCACTTTGCTTGATGCAAATAAAACTGGGTAATAAATAAGAAGCAGGCCGAGACAAAACGCTCCTACAGCATATTTGAGAAATGGTTTATTTCTAGTCCAAATTATAAAGACAAGCGCAGCGAACCCGAATGCAATCATCGTGCCCCGCGAATAGGTAAGCAGTAACGTTCCGGAAATCAGGATGGCTGCCAGGAAGACGATCCATTTATATTTTTTCAGCGACTGAAATAGAAAGAAACCAAGGAATAACTGGATGCTTAAGAATAAGGCAAATACATTAGGATTGGCTGGTGCTCCATATATCCTCATCCGATTTGTTGGAGAAAGGTTCCATATTTCCCATGCGCGGGGAAGCAGGATCGTACGTGAAAAAATTTTCTCCACTATACCATGAAGGCAAAGTAAGATAGTAAATATTAGGATTACCTTCAAAAAGCGAAAGATATCCTTTCTTTCTAGGTTTAATTCACCGATAATGTAAAGAAGCAAGAATGTAATAAGTAATGCACGGAGTTCAAACAAGATGGGGAGGATTCCCACCCCGTTTATGAGTGCAGCACCGGCACCAATTAAACAAAACAACCAAAATGGCGCAGTGAAATGATATTTCGAAAATGCCCATTCGTTCTTTTTGAATTTTTCAATAAGCAAAGAAATGAATAAGGTGAGGATGATCAGGTCACCTGTATAAGTTAAGCCGCTATTCAGTTCCATCAATAGGGGACGGGCAGGGAAATAAATGAATAGAATTAATAACAGGTTTTTTTTATTTATACCGATAAAAACGAGCATCAACGCCGTTGCCATGTAACCGGCGATAGGGTGAGGCACTGCCGAAGGGATGAGCAGGCACAGAAATAGAATGGGTAACGATTGTTTTTCTATAAACTTCAATTGATTAACCACCTTTGAATCAAAAATCATGTTCTATGATGTGTATGAAAAAATTTCTTGAATAATACCCCACCCTTTAGATGTATAGTACATATGAAAGGCTGAAGTGAAATGACAGAGAAGTTTGTTGAGATACTAACCATACCATTCATTGATAGCAATATGGATGAGTTCATGAATGGAATGATTTATCCGAGATTGATGAATCAGGAAAAAACGTTTGTCGTTACGGCAAATCCCGAAATTGTCGAGTATGCAAATGAACATAAGGACTATAAAGACATCATTATATCGGCTGATTACATCACTCCGGATGGCGTTGGTATTATTATGGCCTCTAAATGGCTAAATCAACCTTTACAAGAGCGGATTACAGGATTCGACTTGATGAATGAATTATTTCGGGTCGCTGATGAAAAAGCGTTGAAGGTATATCTGCTTGGAGCGGAGGAAAACGTGATTGAAGCAGCAGCCCTGAAAGTGAAAGAATTATACCCGGGTCTCGAGTTGGTGGGATACAACCATGGTTACATTGATATCAAGGATGATGCCCTGCCGAAGTCGATAGCGGAACTTGAACCTGACATCATATTGACTGCATTAGGGTTCCCCAGGCAGGAGAAATGGGTATCCAGACACTATGCGTTATTCAATAAAGGGTTATTCATGGGAGTAGGGGGAAGCTTTGATGTACTTGCGGGAAAGGTGAACCGCGCCCCGGTTTTCTGGCAAAAAATGCGTCTTGAATGGTTGTACCGACTGATCCAGCAACCTTCACGGTGGAAACGGATGCTTGCGCTGCCAAGATTCGTATTAAAGGTTAGGCGGTTAAGGAAAACGGTGCAGCGTTCCTGAACATAAGGAGTGGACTGGATGAGAATCTTGCACTTAAACGCTGGGAATGAAACCGGCGGCGGTATGTTTCATATTATGTCCTTACTGAACCAATTGAATAAAGAGGAGTGTTTGCTTGGTGTATTTGAAAAGGGTGAACTATACCGGCGGGCCATGTCCTCTGGGATACAAACTGAACTTTTCAAGCAACATTCCAAATATGACCTTTCAATTTTGAAACCTTTAAGGGACTTTATCCGTCTAAATAATATAGACATCATCCATACACATGGTCCGAGGGCTAATATATATGGTGCTTTTATAAAGCGCCTTATTAAATGCCCATGGCTCCTTACTGTTCACAGTTCGCCTCATCATGATTTTTTAGGGCAGGGTGTAAAAGGGAAAATGTTTACGGGCCTTCATGTAAGGTCATTTCAATATGCCGATCATATACTGGCGGTTTCCGACCGCTTTAAGCAGGACTTGATTGACCAAGGAATCCATTCGACCAAAATAACAAAGATCCTGAACGGAATTGACTTTGAAAAGGAACTGCCTTTCCCGTTTCAAAGAGAAGATTTCGGGTTCGAGAAAGATGACTTCATCATCATCATGCCTGCAAGGCTTGAACCGGTGAAAGGTCATGAATTTGCTTTAGCGGCATTAAGTGAAGTGGTATCGGAATTCCCCTATGTGAAGCTGATACTTGCAGGGGACGGAAGCAGGAAATCCGCTCTGGAGGAGATGGTCTCGGAAAAGGGATTATCCGATCACGTGCACTTTTTAGGGTATCGTGAAGATTTAGATCGAATCTACCCGTTGGGGGACATCACATTATTGACTTCCTTAAGCGAAAGTTTTCCACTGGTTTTACTTGAAGGAGCAAGATCGGGTCTTCCGGTAATCACAAGTAATGTCGGCGGTGTAAAGGAATTGATTCCCGATCGGGGCAAGGGCTGGATAACGGATATCGGCAATGTCGAACAGCTGAAACTGGCCATCTGCAATGCTTTGGAATTAAAAAAATCAGGGGACTTGACAAAGATAGGGTCGGATTTACAAAAATTTGCAAAAAACAACTTTTCTATAGAGATTTTAGCCAATAACGTATATAATGTTTATTTGAGGATGAAAAATTAAAATAAGCATTTATATATAGGTTTTCTTATAGATCGTTACGGGTATTAGATTTTTAGTTGAATTGAGGTGGTTTTTGATGTCGTTCCTGATGTTAATAGGGGCCTTGTTGGTATCCTTTTTATTATCCATTTTTTTGACTCCTTTTGTCGGAAAGCTGGCCTTTAAATTAGGAGCTACCGATAAACCGAATGAGCGAAAAGTGCATAGTAAAGTTATGCCGCGCATGGGCGGTTTAGCTATATTTTTGAGTTTTTTCATTACTTTCTTGCTTTTCATGAATGATTTTTGGGAGCAGTTGCCCCTCATGAATGATTTTTGGGAGCAGTTGCCCCTCATGAATGATTTTTGGGAGCAGTTGCCCCTTCTGGTGGGAGCCCTTGTCATCATTTTGATCGGGATGGCAGATGATATTTTTGAATTAAGAGCTGCACCCAAATTCCTGGGCCAGGTTTTGGCTGCCCTCATTATCGTATTATGGGGCGGTCTTGAAGTGGAATTCATCAATTTGCCGTTCTTTATAGATACACTTGAATTTGGTGTTTTAAGTATACCGATAACCATTTTGTGGATTGTCAGCATCATTAATGCAATTAACCTAATAGATGGACTGGATGGTCTTGCAGGCGGTGTCTCGACGATCGCATTAGTGACAATTGCAACAATGGCCCTTATTAAAGGGGACCTATTTGTTGCTATGGTAGCATTGATCGTGATTGGAAGCACTCTTGGCTTTTTGAAATATAACTTTCATCCGGCAAAGATTTTCATGGGGGATACAGGCGCATTATTCTTAGGTTACATCATTGCCGTTCTGTCCCTGCAAGGGTTTAAAAACGTTACGATGATTTCATTGATCGTACCGATCATCATTTTGGGTGTGCCCATTTCGGATACATTTTTCGCGATTATCCGCAGGGTCATCAATAAACAGCCAATTTCGGCTGCTGATAAATCCCATTTACATCACTGTTTGATAAACTTGGGATTCACTCATAAGCAGACTGTCTTGCTCATTTACGCTTTAGCTGCTTGCTTTGGCTTAGCGGCAATAATCTTTCAATTTGCAACAGTGTGGGGAGCTTTGATCCTTGTAACGGGACTTCTTCTGATCATAGAGATTTTCGTGGAGAAAATTGGCTTGGTCAATTCAAACTACCAGCCGTTGCTCAAGATGCTCAACTTTAAAAACAAGCCATGATGATTTAGGAATAGATTACTAGATTCGCTAGTATTATTGGAAAGCCACCAATCGTTTGAAGTAACGGTTGGTGGCTTTTTTTTGTAATGCGTGCTTGATCTTATTAGGGCCATTCTTGCGGCAGTATGTGGCTGCAAATAAGACATGGTACGGAATGCATTAAAAACCCCCCACTCAAGACGAGTGGGGGGGCCGCTTTATTCTTGTATTTGTGATTGAACTGCTTCAGTTTGATTGCCTTCAGCTGGTCCCGGGTTCAAGTGGGATTGAAGCAACAGCTTAGTGTTTGCTAATGATGTATCGTTCAGCTGATAATAATAGGTTCCGTTAATGGTAGAATCCTGACCTTCAAGTTTGATGGTTTCAAGATTGATGCCTTTATCGGTAGTCACATAATTTATGAAACCTCTCATTTGCGAGAATTTAAGGTTCGTTGTCATATTGTCGCCGACAGCTTCCATTACGTCTGTATATTTCGTCAGTGATCCAGCAGAGGTTGCTTTGGCAATGATGGCTTTCAGCACTTCCTGCTGACGCTCGCCGCGTTGGATATCACTGTCTTTTTTACGTGTCCGTGCAAATGCTAATGCTTCTTCCCCATCAACGGTCTGTAATCCTTCTTCGAGGTGGATGGCATTCTTTTTGTCATGTGAATCGATTTCATACATTTCATAAGGAACGTCGACTTCGATGCCATCCAATGAATCTACGACATCGATGAAAGCATTGAAGTTCATGCGAACATAATAATCGACAGGGACATCGAGTAACTCCTCTACGGTGTCCATGGTCGCTTTCGGACCGCCGGCTGCATGGGCCGCATTGATTTTCGTGGTTACGCCTTTAGCTGGCACGTAAACATATGAATCACGCGGAATGCTTAATAGCTTTATAGATTTTTGATCTTTATTGAATGTGGCCAGCATTAAAGCATCCGACCGGGAATTTCCTTTTAAGTCACGGTCCTTGCTATCATCGATTCCTATGAAAAGGATCGAGAAATTATCTTCGAGCGGGTCGATCGCTGCATCTCGCTTTGCTGAAGCTTCCACAGGGTCATAGGAATCATTGAATACATTCTGGGCTTTCATATACAGGGTTGCAGCATACGTAGAAGCCCCCAGACCAAGTACCAGAAGGGGAACAAGCAATAACCAAAGCCTCTTTCGCCTTTTTTTCTTTGTTTTTTTAATTTTATAAACACGCCTAGTAGTAGACATCTTTTTCTTCTCCTTTTAAATAACGAGCATCAGACATATATCGCTATTTTTCGAATCCTGCAGTTTATATTTCGTCATATATTACACCTAATTTTACAATGATTTAATAATTTCGTAAAATAAATATTTCTTTTCAATTATATTACAGCAAAAAAAAGGGAAAATATGCAGGAGTATATCAGGAGAATTCCTCTTCCAAATAAAGCATTTCTTCCTCGGTGATATGGCCCTGACCATTTGTCAGCTCTGTAATCCAAGCGATATATGTCTCTTTTTGTGTTTCCTCAACATATACAAGGATATTGACCTGATCAAGGTATTGAATTTCCTTTATTTGATAAATGGAAGAGCGCAATTCGTTTTCCAATTTTCCAAGCCAGGTATAGTCGACGGTTGTCGAAATGACTCGCATCAGTTTCCTAATGACGACACCAGTGGCATTTATCCCTTCTGAAGTCGCTTTGCTGTAAGCGCGAATGAGACCGCCAGCACCAAGTTTGATGCCGCCAAAATACCGAGTGACCACAACAGCTGTGTCTTTCAGTTCTTTCTTCTTAAGCACTTCTAGGATAGGGACGCCTGCCGTTCCGCTCGGTTCCCCATCGTCGAGGGCTTTTTGGATTTGATTTTGTTCCCCGATCATATAAGCTGAACAATTATGTGTAGCATCTTTGTGCTTTTTCTTGATTTCCTGGATAAAGGCCTGTGCGGCATCTTCGGTTTCGACCCGGGCGATGTGGGAAATAAAACGGGATTTTTCAATGACGATTTCATGTTCGCCGCGACCAGCCACCGTTAAATATTGAGTGAGCATATTATTCCACCTTCGTGCTTCCTATTAGTTGATTTATTATAAGGCTTTGCGGAAAAAGTGGCAATCATGATTCATTTACATACTGCATGTGTAAAGAAACTTTAATATAAGATAAAGCTGTACGTGTTATAATTAATTTCATTGCCTGTTATTGTTATTAGCTGGTCATATATGCTTAAAAGAATAACATTATAGGAAAAACATGAGTTCTGTGCCATTATCCTGGCTTTACCTTAACGTGTCCTCTCATTTCAAGGATTTTGCCATTTAATAAATGCATCTGTTTCATATGATAATCAATGGAGCGGAATATCCCATTTGATTGAAAAGGATATTTTGTATTAGGATAATTGATATGGCTTTCTGCCTTTAATAGGCAGACTTAATGGCCGGATTATAAGATGTATAGTAAGTATGTACATTTTATGGAAACCAAAAAGGAAATTAACGTATTTTTAAACTTTTTTTGGTACAATATGTTCATGAAGGTTACTTCATACAAATGTTTCCTGAAATTTAACCATTCATGAAAAAGGGAAAGAACTTTTTTTCCATATACATAGTCTTTAAGACAATAAATTGTTTAAGTCTTTTGATTTAAGTGGAGGGATCTTAATGTCCATAAAAAAGGTTGATGCTAAAGCATTGGACAAGATCTTAGAAACAATGGTGAGCACTGTTAGTGAAAGTAAGGATGAAGTCTTTGATATCGGCGAACAATGCCGAAAGGATTTCGAGACATTATCAAAAGAGCTTGATGATGTGAAAATCAGGGTTGCCATTGTGATAACCGACAGCGATGCACTGGATTCAAAAGCCAGGTTTGCTCGAAAAAGGCTTTCAGAAGTCAGTATGCACTTCAACCATTTTTCTGAAGAACAAGTGCGCGATGCTTATGAAAGGGCACATAAGCTGCAAGTCGATTTACAAATTAATCGGCAATTGGAGAAAGAGCTCCGTAATCGCCGGGATGAACTTGAGTTAAGGTTAAGGGGTTTGCAGCAGACGATCGATAAAGCGGTGCATCTCGTCTCGCAAATATCGGTGGTGCAGAATTATTTGACACAAGATCTTAAATTTGTAGGGGAAGCCCTTCAAGAAGCGAAACGCAAGCAGGACTTCGGACTGAAAATAATCGAAGCCCAGGAGCAGGAACGTAAAAAGCTCTCACGTGAAATCCATGATGGTCCGGCGCAAATGCTGGCAAACGTCATGATGCGCTCAGACCTGATAGAACGAGTGCAGCGGGAGAGAGGTCCTGATGAAGCGTTAGTGGAAATCCGCAGTTTAAAGGTCATGGTAAGGAATGCTTTATATGAAGTGCGAAGAATCATCTATGACCTTCGGCCTATGGCGCTTGATGATTTAGGACTTGTTCCAACCCTCAGAAAGTACCTGCAAACGACCGAAGACTATAATAATGGCGTGAATCTGAATTTCGTCAACCTTGGGCAGGTCAAAAGGCTCCCTTCCGATATGGAGGTCGCATTATTCAGGCTGGTTCAAGAGGCTGTACAAAATTCATTGAAGCACGCGGACCCAAAACAGATTCAAGTTAAACTGTCCATTTCCAAGGAGATGGTGACCGTCGTCGTCAAAGATGATGGAAAGGGGTTTGACTCTTCGATTCAAAAAGAAGGCTCATTTGGCTTGGTTGGAATGAGAGAAAGAGTCGAGCTGCTGGAAGGTGAAATGACTATCGATTCACAACCGGGGGCAGGCACTTTGGTATTTATCCAAATTCCCTACCATTTAAATAATAGAGAATAGACATATTAAATAGAAACTAGGAGGAAGAAGCCGTTGAAGACTAGTATCGTCATAATCGATGACCATCAGCTTTTCCGTGAAGGCGTAAAGCGCATATTAGATTTTGAATCATCCTTTGATGTTGTTGCCGAGGGTGATGACGGAAGCGAAGCTATGGATCTTGTTGAAACACATAAACCTGATGTTGTTATCATGGATATCAACATGCCGAACATGAATGGGGTCGAAGCTACAAAAATGCTCGTGAGCCGTTACCCTGAAACAAAAGTCATCATCCTTTCCATTCATGATGATGAAAACTACGTGCAGCACGCATTGAAAACAGGAGCACAAGGTTATCTGTTGAAAGAGATGGACGCAGACGCGTTGATCGATGCCGTGCGTGTGGTCGCTGAAGGCGGCTCATACCTTCATCCGAAGGTCACCCATAACTTGGTTAAGGAATATCGCCGATTGGCAGCTGAAGAGGGTGCTGATCGTGATTCCATACATACGATAGAAATCAGGAGGCCGCTTCACCTATTGACTCGACGTGAATGTGAAGTGCTTCAGCTTTTAGCTGACGGGAAAAGCAACCGGGCCATCGGCGAAACTCTATATATCAGTGAAAAAACAGTCAAGAACCATGTGAGTAACATTCTTCAGAAGATGAATGTGAATGACCGTACACAAGCGGTTGTCCTAGCTATTAAAAACGGCTGGGTAGAAGTGAAGTAATCAAAGCGTTCGATAAGTCCGGCTCTTCAGATTCCGCAATGCGTGCTGAAGGGCTGGATTTTTTTGTTTGATGTGATCATATTCAAATTTTTGGTAATCAAAAAAGCTATTTAATGCAAATAAAGGCATTTTCAGATAGAATGTTGAATATGATACGAAGTAAATTTTTATAAGGATGGTACTGATATGAAAACCGCAGTCGTAACAGATAGCACTGCATATATACCAAAGGAAATGCGTGATCGTTTACATATACATATGATGCCGCTTAATGTCATTTTTTCCAATGAAGCTTACCGTGAGGAAATTGACATTACGGCGGATGAGTTTTATGAGGAAGTAAAGAGGCAGGAGAAATTGCCGACCACTTCACAGCCTCCAATCGGGAAGTTTGTCGAGAAGTTCGAGGAACTGCAAAAAGAATATGATGATGTTATTTCCATTCATTTATCGAGCGGCATCAGCGGCACGTATCAAGGAGCGGTATCTGCAGGTGAAATGGTCGAGGGAATCAGGGTTCATGCGTTTGATTCGGAAATCAGCTGCATGGTACAGGGGTTTTACGTGATCGAGGCGGCAAAGATGGCACTTGATGGCAAAGGTGCAGAAGAAATCATGGCCAGGCTTGAAGAAATGAAACCATCGGTCAAGGCATACTTCATGGCAGATGACCTATCCCATCTCCAGCGCGGCGGCCGCTTAAGCAGTGCCCAAGCGTTGATCGGCAGTCTGCTTCAAGTGAAGCCGGTGCTCCATTTTGTTGATAAGGTCATCGTCCCATTCGAAAAAATCCGTACAAGGAAAAAAGCGATGAAACGGATTGCCGATTTACTTGGAGAAGAGGCGGCGAGCGGCGAGAAATATAAGGCCGTCATCATTCATGCAAAACGGGAAAGTGAAGCCAAAGACTGGAAAGCGGAACTTGAAGCCCGGTTCCCGAATGTCGAATTCGACATCAGCTACTTCGGCCCAGTAATCGGAACACATCTGGGCGAAGGCTCGATGGGGATGGGCTGGTATAAAATTTAAGCTGTGACGCCTTTACTAAGTGAAGGGCGTTTTTTTATGAACAAAAAGGAATCCGGGAGTTAAAAGCGAATGATAAGGGGGAGTGTAATTTATCAAGAAATGGAGGTTGCAGTTTGAAAAAAACGAGCATTTCCCCGCCATATTCCCCTGAACTTCAGAACCATCTCACCGGAAAACATCTTTTGGCCTTCGAAATCCCCTTCTCCCAAGAAATCCTCACGGAGCACCTCAAGAATGGGTATGTCTCGGAAACTTGCGGCGTGCAATCCGGGAACGGCAGTTATCACTGTGTACGCTGCGGTAACAAAGATCAAACCTTGTTTTATACTTTCCCTTGCAAGATTTGCAATCAAGATTGCACTTACTGCCGCTCATGCATCATGATGGGACGGGTCAGTGAATGTGCAAAGCTTTATAGGTGGACCGGTCCCGGCATTCAATATACGATTCCTGACAATGTGATGAGGTGGACGGGCACTTTATCGGCAGGTCAACAGAATGCGTCCGACTGTGTCGTTGAAGCCATAAACGGAAAAGATGAATTCCTAGTATGGGCCGTATGCGGGGCAGGGAAGACGGAGGTGTTATTTCCAGCGATTGAGGCAGCTTTGCTTGCCGGGAAACGGATTTGTTTGGCAACACCGCGCACCGATGTCGTTCTCGAACTCTCCCCAAGGTTAAAAAAAGCTTTTCCTGCCATTGAAGTCACTACCCTCCATGCCGGCAGTGAAGATCGACATGGTTTTTCGCCACTGACCGTTTCCACGACCCATCAGCTTTTCCGTTTTATTGAAGCTTTCGATGTCATCATTGTTGATGAAGTCGATGCGTTTCCCTACTCAATCGATGATTCGCTGCATTATGCGGTTAATAAGTCGAAAAAGGTATCCGCGGCAACCATCTACTTGACCGCCACACCTTCGAAACGGATGCGGCGGCTATACCGAAGCGGCAAATTGAGAGCCTTCATAATCCCGGCCCGTTATCATCGCCAGCCAATCCCCGTTCCTGAAATGAAGTGGAGCGGCAATTGGCAAAAACTATTCCTTCAACAAAAGATTCCATCGAAAATCAACGCATGGGTAAGTGAGCGCCTTAACCAGAATATCCCCTTCCTATTGTTTTTTCCAAGCATCAGAGTAATGGAGCAAGTCCTTCCGCTGTTTCAAAGGCTGTCTCCTGAATTATCGATTGTCCACTCCCGGCACCCTGATCGAAAGGAAAAAGTAATGGCCTTAAGGAATGGACTCGTTCCGGGATTACTGACCACGACCATCCTGGAACGGGGCGTGACAATCGAGCGGTTGGAAGTAGCCGTGATCGGTGCTGAACATGAAGTGTTTTCTGATAGTGCTCTCGTTCAGATTGCCGGCAGGGTAGGGAGAAGCTTTGCGAACCCTTCCGGGACGGTCACCTTTTTTCATTACGGTAAAAGTGAAGCGATGGCCGAGGCGGTCCGCCATATACAGATGATGAATAAAAATGCCATGAAAAGGGGGCTGCTGGATGAATAGATGTCTAGTTTGTGATGAAGGAATGAAGCAAGCTTTGACATGGGGGAGCCTGCTTAAGCAGGCCGAGGCAAGGGCAATCTGTGAAGGATGTGAGGGGAAACTTAATAGGATAACCGGAGATACATGTACAATGTGCTCAAGGGAGCTGGGAGGGGACCATATGACCGGTGACCTCTGTCTCGATTGTTCAAGATGGGAAAGGAATAGGGAATGGGGAGGCTATTTGTCGAAGAACATAGCGCTATTTCATTATAATGAATACTTAAAAGACCTGATTGCTAAATATAAGTACCGGGGTGATTATGCGTTAGCTGAGGTTTTCGTCCCTTTTTTGAAAGAAAGGTTAAAGGAGATGGAGTTTGACCTGGTAACCGCCATCCCGCTTAGCGATGAACGGCTTAAGGAGCGGGGGTTCAACCAGGGAAAGGCTTTGGCAGATCTAGTTGGACTTCATACGGTTGAGACCTTGACAAGAATCCATACTGAAAAACAATCAAAAAAATCTCGTCAAGAGAGAATGTCATTACCGCAGGTTTTTCAGGTCATGCAATCTGATATGCTGGAGCATAAATCCATTTTGATCATCGATGACATTTACACAACTGGCACAACTCTCAGGCATGCAGCAAAGGCATTGATAACGGCTGGGGCCAAAGAAGTATCATCGATCACCCTGGCTAGGTGAAAAAGCTCATTTTAATAAAACTTCCTAAAGTATCGCCGGGATTATTCGATATATACAGTACTGAAGAATAATCGCCGTGAAGGTGAAGGAGGGGCGTCGATGGATGTATTCAACTGTCCAAACTGTAATTCGTTATTCGTTATGACGAAATTCCGTGATGTGTGCGATGCCTGTTATAAAGAAGAAGAAGCCCTATATGATAAAGTGTATGCATATATTCGCAAGAAAACAAATAGAACGGCGTCCATGATGCAGGTGGTTATGGAAACCGGCGTTGAAGAAAGGTTAATTATTAAATTTGTGAGAACCGGAAAGCTGAGAATTTCACAGTTTCCCAATCTCGGAATTCCTTGTGAAAAGTGCGGCGCCAACATCAAGAGCGGAAGGTTATGCGGCAAATGCGGCAATTCGCTCGTTACGGATTTGCAGGCATTTGAAAATGAAGAAAAGCGCCTGACTGAAATTCAAGGAAATGATAAAAAAAATACGTACTACATGAAGGATGAGCAAAAAGGGTAATTCATTCATGGAAACATGCTGCCGTTTTTGTTAAAATATTCGATATTGAGAACAATATTCGACAATGGGTGCCGAAGGAAAGATTACAGCAAACAATTAAAGAAATCAGTTCCTTGTCGATAATAAAGATAGGGAGAATAACACAGTCCAGAGCCATTTTCATGTGTAAAGGAATCGAAACATAATGGGATTTATAAAATCGACCGAAGGAGAGGATCTGGAATATGAAAATCAATAACGTCGGTATGACAGGTGTTAACCCTTATAATCTTCAAGCCAATAAAACGGGGAATATCAAAGAATCCAAGGTCAAATCCTCGGATAAAGTTGAAATTTCTTCAGCGGCAAAAGAAATGCAGCAATCATCTCCGATTCTTGCTGCAAGACAAGCAAAAGTGGATGAACTGAAAATCCAGGTTGAAAAAGGAAATTATAAATTGAATGCACAAGCAACGGCTAAGGGTCTCATCGATTTTTACCGGAAATGAATTTTCCATGAAAAAGAAGCTTGAATGAAGTGGACGGAGCAAGTTTCCGTCCTTCATTTATGAGCGGAGGAGGCAGCGAAATGACTGCACGGACCATCATCGGATCGCTTGAAAAATTGATCAAGCTTCATAAAAGCTTCAATCAATTGGCGATACGAAAAACGGCCATTTTGAAAGCGAATGATACCGAGGCGATTACTGCCCTGCTGATTTCGGAACAAAAGCAGATTAAAGCGATTAGTCAGACGGATAAGGAAAGAGAAAGGGCAGTCGAGGAATTTCTTGCAGCCAATGGAACGGCGGGACAGGCAGCCTCCATCCATACCGTGACGGAACTGACAGGACCAGAAGAAACGGAAGTCCTTGAAATGCTAAAAGCGGCATTGATCGATGAAGTGGCAAAGCTGAAGGAGCGGAACGGTTTAAATCAGCAATTGATCTATCAGTCCCTTCAATTATCGGGATATCCAGGAAATAAATAAGAAGAAAAAATCCTCCAATAAATACACGAATCCGTATGAAAGTCTATCAGTGGATGGCGTGTTCTATGATAAAAGAAATTGATTTCCTTACCTTTTGGAGTCCAAACGGTTTCCATGTTAAATATTTTTAAATTTTCTGTAAATAAAATAGGCTTAATTTTTTCTTTCTAGCATAGCATTTGATATAATGGAGCTAGGGCAGACATCAACCCTTTCCAAACCTTCCGACAATTGTTTCATTATTTCGACATATTTCATGATGTGTTTCTAAAAGGAACCGGAGGGGTATTGTAGAATCTAACTGTATAGTCTTAATTTAAGGAGGACTCACTTTATGAATTACAACGTACGCGGTGAAAACATTGAGGTAACTCCAGCAATTCGAGAATACGTCGAAAAGAAAATTGGCAAGTTAGAACGATATTTTAACAATACACCAGATGCAAATGTGTTAGTCAATTTAAAAGTGAACAATAATACTTCAAAGGTCGAAGTGACGATTCCCATGCAGAATTTGGTTCTTCGCGCTGAAGAGGAAAATGCGGATATGTATGCTGCCATTGACTTGATCAATGATAAGCTTGAACGCCAAATTCGTAAACATAAAACGAAGGTCAATCGCAAGTTCCGAAACAATCTATCGACTACACCCGATGCATTCGCCTTCAATACGGAAGCTGACGAAGTGGTGGATGAATTCGAAGACGATAATGATATTGAAGTGGTCCGCAATAAACGCTTTGATTTAAAGCCAATGGACAGTGAAGAAGCTATTTTACAAATGAATATGCTTGGTCACAGTTTCTTCGTTTACACGAATGCGGATACTAATACAACAAACGTAGTGTACCGCCGAAAGGATGGACGCTATGGATTGATTGAACCTAGTTAATTATTATTCTAATATCAAAAAGCACAGCCCAGCCTCTGGGGTGTGCTTTTTTGCATGTTGATAGAATCCGTTAGAACGTAAAAAAGATTTCTTCTTTTGGTTCTCTAAAAAATACAATGTTCACTTAAAAGAACAAAATTTGTTCTTCATTAAGATAAAAAGTTGGTTTTACCTAATCAAATACCCCTATCTTTTGCACTATACTCGAATCATCAGTTCTTTAAAAAGAACAATAAGTTATTTGTAGAAAACAATTTGATCAAGGTGCAGAGGGGTGCGGATTATTTGTATCGAAAGAATTGCCATACATGCCATAGGGCTTCTTTTAGCAGTGCGGAATATGGAAAGTGGCTTTGCCCGACCTGCGGTGAGGATTTGACTTCGCAAAAAGCCCACGATGCACTTACAATCGAAAGAATCAATACACCCCAAAGAAATTTTAAGAAGAGTAAAACGAAATTGAATTAGTCTATGAAAAATCACCTGAACTTCAAATTTTCTTAATATTGTAATATTTTGTCGGATGAAAGTTTTTGCATTTATGTGGATTACCGACATAAAATAGCAATATATGGAGTGTGTATCCGTTATAATATGATTATAGGTAATGTATTTGGTAATAAATACCACGACAAAGGCAAACTCCTTGAAAAATGAGGGCGCAAAGGCACAGGTCTAAGGTCCTTGTGACTAGGATGGCTGGTCTGCCTGAAATACAAGAGTATTTTAGGAGGTAGAAGAGGTGGCTAATGTGGAAATGGATCAAGAATGGGTGAAATTGATTTCTGAAGCAAGAAGCTTGGGTTTCAAAAAAGAGGAAATCATTGCTTTTTTTAAACGGGAAAGCCTTGAGGCAATTTTTGAGGAGAACGATGGAAAATAGGTTCCGAACAAATTCGAGAACATCCCTATAAACAATGGTTCGATCATAGCTGTTTATAGGGTTTATTCTTCCTTGGGATTCTTGTGAGTCTAGCTTATTCAAACTGTATTCTTCAGGATTATGTAAGTAAACTAGTGCACTACCATTCTACTCTTCTTTATCTTTTCTCCATTTATTAAATTCGATGAATTCCCTGAATTGTTGTTTTGAGACACCCGAATTCATGGCTTCCTCAACGATTTTCATCCAGTCATTGTCCAAGGTTTCCTTATTTGGTGCATCGTAAAGCAGGGCATCAACTGGGATGTTAAGTACGGAGGAGATTTTTTCAAGAAATTGAATAGAAGGATTCGTTTGTAAGTTCCGCTCGAGCGAACTTAAATAAGACTTTGCAACACCTGCTTTATCGGCAAGTTCAGTCATCGACATTTTCTTTTCTTCTCGCAGTTTTTTTACACGTTCACCAATCATCAATACCACCTCGAAACATGTTCTATTTATCTTCCGCTAATAAGTTTCGGCAGCCCACCTTATCATTCAAAACATGACGCCTGTATTGGATTACCTTGACATGCTATCTCTAGAGAGGACACAGCATCTAGTGATGGAAGGTTATGGATAATTCACATTTGCATATGGAATAGTGGGGAGTTTGCAACATATTTTTTATACTTTCTCCTATTTTAACAGTTTTACTCCTCATTTATCCATTGTTTTTCGCAAGAATTGCATTCAGGTCTATACCAGCGAAGTGACATGAAGTTGTACCTCTATGATAGAAGTGGTAAAATTAAGCGTGCATTAGTAATAATAGAAGGTGTGTTTCTTCTTACTTATATGAATTTTGTCATTGAACGATCATTACCATAATAGAGGAGCGTTATTGAATGCTTAATATATTAAATAAAGTTTTTGATCCGAATAAGCGAGAAATCAAACGTTTAGAAAAAATCGCCGATCAGGTCGAAGCGCTGGCTGATGAGACTGCTGCGTTATCGGATGAACAGTTGCGTGCCAAAACGGAAGAGTTTAAAGAGCGTTATCAAAATGGGGAAACCGTTGATGATTTGCTTGTCGAGGCTTTTGCGGTTGCGCGTGAAGGGGCAAAACGTGCTCTGGGCTTATATCCTTACCGTGTTCAAATCATGGGTGGGGCATCCCTTCATGATGGAAATATCTCCGAGATGAAAACAGGGGAAGGTAAAACCTTAACATCCACGATGCCGGTTTATTTAAACGCGCTTACCGGTAAAGGTGTACATGTCGTTACCGTCAATGAATACTTGGCACACCGTGATGCCACCGAAATGGGTGTATTGTATGATTTCCTCGGTTTGACCGTCGGGTTGAATTTGAACAGTCATTCCAAAGAAGAAAAGCAGGCAGCGTATAATGCTGACATTACGTACAGTACGAATAATGAGTTAGGTTTTGATTATCTTCGTGACAATATGGTGTTATATAAAGAACAAATGGTACAGCGTCCGCTGCACTTCGCTGTCATCGATGAGGTCGATTCGATTTTGATTGATGAGGCGAGAACGCCATTGATCATTTCCGGTTCGGCACAGAAATCGGCTCAGCTTTATATCCAGGCCAATGCGTTTGTGAGAACCTTAAAGAAAGATACGGACTACACATATGATGAAAAGACAAAAGGTGTTCAGCTGACGGAAGATGGGATGAATCGAGCTGAAAAAGCGTTTAATATCGATAATTTATTCGATATTAGTCACGTTACTTTGAATCATCATATCAATCAGGCGTTAAAGGCTCATGTTTCCATGCATTTGGATGTGGATTATGTCGTCCAGGAAGGCGAGATAGTCATCGTTGACCAATTCACCGGCCGTTTGATGAAAGGCCGCCGTTACAGTGAAGGTCTCCACCAGGCGATCGAAGCGAAAGAAGGACTTGAAATTCAAAATGAAAGCATGACTCTTGCGACGATTACATTCCAGAACTATTTCAGGATGTATGAAAAACTTTCAGGTATGACCGGTACAGCCAAAACGGAAGAAGAGGAATTCCGCAATATTTATAATATGAATGTCATTGCGATCCCGACAAACAGGAATATCATCAGGGATGACAGGGCAGATCTTATATATGCGACAACTGATGGGAAATTCAAAGCTGTTGTGGAAGACATCGCCGAACGTTATACAAAGGGTCAGCCTGTGCTTGTCGGTACGGTTGCCATCGAAACATCTGAGGTCATATCTGCCTATTTATCCAAAAAAGGCATCCCTCACGATGTTTTGAATGCCAAGAACCATGAGCGTGAAGCGGAAATCATTGCGAATGCGGGTAATCAAGGCTCAGTTACGATCGCTACTAACATGGCAGGTCGCGGTACGGATATCAAGCTTGGTGAAGGTGTCAAGGAGCTTGGGGGCCTTGCTGTCATCGGCACGGAACGTCATGAAAGCAGGCGTATAGATAACCAGCTGCGTGGCCGGTCCGGCCGTCAGGGAGATCCAGGGGTCACTCAATTCTATTTATCAATGGAAGATGAATTGATGCGCCGCTTCGGTTCGGATAATATGAAAAACATGATGGCACGCCTAGGTATGGATGATTCCCAGCCAATTCAAAGTAAAATGGTGACAAGGGCCGTTGAATCCGCACAGAAACGGGTCGAAGGCAATAACTTCGATTCACGTAAGCAATTACTGCAGTATGATGATGTTCTCCGTCAACAACGGGAAATTATCTATAAACAGCGTTTCGATGTCATGGAAAGTGAAAACTTACGTGAAATCGTCGAAACGATGATCACGGCATCCATCCAGCGAAATGTTGTCGCGTTTGCTCCAATGGGCGATGAGGAAGGCTGGAATTTACAAGGCCTTGTCGACTACCTGAATGGTAACCTATTCAATGAAGGTTCAATCACTGTGGCTGATTTGGAAGGGAAAAACGAATCGGAATTGGTTGAGTTCATTTTAGCAAAAGTGAAAGAAGGCTATGACCAAAAAGAAGAAGAGCTATCTGAAGAACAAATGCGTGAATTCGAAAAAGTAATCGTTCTTCGTGCAGTCGATAGTAAGTGGATGGACCATATTGATGCAATGGAGCAGCTGCGCCAAGGGATCCACCTTCGTGCTTATGGTCAAATCGATCCGCTTCGTGAATATCAATCCGAAGGTTTTGCGATGTTTGAAGCGATGATTGCTTCAATGGAAGATGAAGTCGCGAAATACATCATGAAGGCTGAAATCCGCAACAATTTGGAACGCAAGGAAGTCATAAAAGGACAAGCGGTCAATCCGAAGGAAGAAGACGGGGGAAAAGTGAAAAAAGCCCCTGCCCGTAAAAAGGAAGACGTTGGAAGAAACGCGTTATGTCCATGCGGCAGCGGTAAAAAATATAAGAATTGCCATGGCAATTTAGGCTAAAGTTAGGTGTATAATGAAGATGAGACGGTTAAGTCCAAGGCTAGCCGCCTCTTTTCATGTTTAGTTTGCATATAATGAATTGGTTTATTGTAATGAAGGGAATCCCTCTTCAGGGATTTTTTTTAACATACTTAATGAGGTGAAGAGAAATGGAATTAGCAGAAATAAGAAATGAACTTGAACGGACAGCGCAGCGATTAACGGACTTTAGGGGGTCTCTTTGACTTAGATGAAAAAGAGGCACGAATCGCACAGCTAGAAAATGAGATGACACATCCCGATTTTTGGAATGATCAGCAAAAAGCACAAACTGTCATCAATGAAACGAATGCTTTGAAAGAACAAGTCAATCAATTGTCCGACCTGAATGAATCATATGAAAATCTGGATTTGACATATGAATTAGTGAAAGAGGAGAATGATCAAGAACTTTTAGCGGAGCTGGAAGAAGAAATTACGGTTCTTGCACAAAAGATGAATGACTTTGAACTTCAACTTTTATTAAGTGAAGAATATGACTCGAAAAATGCCATTCTTGAACTGCATCCTGGTGCAGGCGGTACGGAGTCCCAGGATTGGGGTTCCATGCTGTTGCGCATGTATACAAGATGGGGTGAAAAAAGAGGCTTTAAAGTGGAAACCCTTGATTACCTTCCAGGTGATGAAGCTGGGATCAAGAGTGTTACTTTAATTTTCAAAGGCCATAACGCCTATGGTTATTTGAAAGCGGAAAAAGGGGTACACCGTCTTGTCCGTATTTCTCCTTTCGATTCCTCGGGACGACGCCACACTTCATTCGTTTCATGTGAAGTCATGCCGGAATTCGATGAGACGATCAATATAGAAGTACGCACGGAAGATTTGAAAATCGACACGTACCGGGCAAGTGGTGCAGGTGGTCAGCATATCAATACAACGGACTCGGCGGTCCGGATCACCCATTTACCTACGAACACCGTGGTAACGTGCCAAAACGAGAGATCTCAAATCAAAAACAAGGCCCAGGCCATGAATATGCTGAAAGCCAAATTGTATCAACGTGAAATTGAACAGCAACAAGCGGAATTGGATGAAATCCGCGGAGAGCAAAAGGAAATTGGCTGGGGAAGCCAAATTCGTTCTTATGTTTTCCATCCGTATTCCATGGTTAAAGATCACCGTACTAGTGCGGAGACCGGAAACTTGGGAGCTGTCATGGATGGGGATATCGATATGTTCATTGATGCGTACTTGCGTTCAAAATTATAAGATCAGCCAGTCGGACCGGTTTCCCCGGTCCGGCTTTTTTTATGATTTTCCCTTTTTAATGAATCTTCTGGCTGACATTTACAGGATTGAAAAGGGATGCTCTACCTCGTTCGGCCAATACTAGATAATAATGATGGTTCGAGGAGACTTATGCAAAATGAAGAGAAGATACAGGGAGCAGAGGCACCCTTTCATTCAAAAGTTAACGGAGTATGGATTGGTGATTGTCGGTTCGTCCATAATTGCCATTGGTTTTAATGTGTTTTTACTGCCTAACCAGGTCGCATCCGGAGGGGTCAGCGGGATTAGCACGATTCTCGATTCAACTCTCGGTTGGGAGCCGGCTTATGTTCTTTGGGGTTTTAATATCCCTTTGTTCATTGCGGGGCTTATTATCCTCGGAAGGCATTTCGGAGCCAAAAGCCTGATTGGAACCTTGTTCCTGCCTTTAGTGGTATTTCTGACAAAGGATTGGGAGGCATGGACGAATGATGCATTGCTTGGTTCGATTTGCGGGGGGATGATGGTCGGACTTGGGCTGGGGATTGTCTTTCGCGGCAAGGGTTCCACTGGGGGGACCGATTTGGCGGCACAGATTTTCCATAAATATACCCATCTGTCATTGGGGACCTGTGTGGCTGTCATTGATGGAATCATCGTTTTAAGTGCTGCCATCGTTTTTGATATTGAAAAAGGCCTTTATGCATTGATTGGACTATATGTGACAAGCAAGACGATCGACCTTGTCCAGATTGGATTGAATCGTTCGAAGATGTCACTGATCATCACGAATAAAGAAATGGAAGTAAGGGATGCTATCATACATGAGCTGGACCGGGGTGTAACAGGCATATCTGGGTATGGCGGCTATACGGATGATACTCGTCCAATTTTGATGTGTGTAATAGACCAGTCGGAATTCACCAAATTGAAACAATTGGTGAAACTCGTTGACCCTAAAGCGTTTGTAATTGTAATGGACGCGTCGGAGGTACTTGGGGAGGGTTTTAAACTAGATTGAAATTGGTATAATGTTCTTGTGCTGGTATAAATCAGAGGGGGTAAGTTCAATGAAAATGAAGTGGTTAGCCTTAATTCTGGGTACTTCTTTGGCCTTGGCTGCATGCGGTGGGAACGATGATGCTGCAGATAAAGAGCCTGCAAGTGAAAATAGCGAAACGTCTACGGCAGGTGCCGGTGATGCCGCAAAAATTTATGAAAACAAATGTTCAAGCTGCCATGCAGTGAATCTTGAAGGCGGCGTGGGCCCCAACTTGACGAAGGTAGGTTCCAAGCTATCAAAAGAAGACATTGAAAAAGTCATTGCGAATGGCCAAGGCGGAATGCCAAAAGGTATAATCAAGGGCAAGGAAGCGAGCATGGTCGCTGAATGGCTTGCTGAACATAAATAATGATTAATGAAACGTTCTGCTTAGCGGGACGTTTCATTTAGCCTCTATTAAACCCTCGAAACAACTCACGATCAACCACTTATCAAGCAATCAAATCCTGGAATTATTACATAGATGTTGATATATGTCTAACTGAAATGAAACTGTAATATTTTTTATGCTTAATTTGACAAAATATGATGTTATAATGTTTCTGTGCTCAAGTAAGGGAGATTCCTGTCAGATTTCAGTGAAAATTGTCGAAAAGCTGTAGATACATAGTGATAATCCAAGCAAATTAGGTGGTTTTAGAATGATAGAAATGATAGATGTGAAAAAGACATACCCAAATGGCGTAATTGCCATTAATGGAATCAATGTAAAAATAAAGCCAGGCGAATTCGTTTATGTAGTTGGTCCGAGCGGTGCCGGAAAATCGACCTTCATCAAAATGATGTATAGGGAAGAAAAGCCTACAAGCGGTAATATCTTGGTCAATGGCGTAAGCCTGCCAAGTATCCGCAATTCGAAAGTTCCTCTATTCCGCCGTAATATCGGTATGGTATTCCAAGATTTTAAACTCCTTCAAACATTCACTGCATATGAAAATGTTGCTTTTGCCATGGAAGTTATTGAAAAGGAACCAGAAGAAATCAAAAAGAGAGTCATGGAAGTTCTTGATCTGGTTGGCATTAAACATAAAGCGAGAATGCTTCCTTCCGAGTTATCTGGTGGGGAACAGCAAAGGGTGGCAATAGCCCGTTCGATCGTCAATGATCCCAAGGTAGTCATAGCCGACGAGCCTACAGGTAATCTTGATCCCGAAACATCATGGGAAATCATGAACATATTCGAAGAAATTAATAAACGCGGAACTACACTGGTCATGGCCACACATAATAGGGACATCGTCAACAATATTAAACGACGTGTTATTGCCATTGAAAGTGGAAAAATAGTTCGCGATGAACATCGAGGTGATTACGGATATGAAATTTAGAACATTGCTCCGTCACTTCCGTGAAAGTTTTAAAAATATTGGCCGTAATGGATGGATGACGTTTGCTTCAGTCAGTGCAGTAACGGTCACTCTAACTTTGGTTGGCGTCTTTTTAGTGCTCATGATGAATTTAAATCATATCGCGGGAAATGTGGAGAAAGATGTCGAAGTTCGTGCACATATTGATAATGCGGCGAATGATGACGATATAAAAGCTATCGGTAAGCAAATTACGGAGATAAACGGTATCGAATCAGTGATTTTCTCTCCAAAAGATGAAGAGCTTACTAATTTAATAGATGATTTAGGAGATAATGGTGAGGCTTTTAAACCATTTGAACAGGATAACCCATTAAGGGACGTTTATGTTATCAAAACGAAATCTCCGCAAGATGTCATCAAGGTGGCAAAAAAAATCGAAGGTATGGAATATATCCAAAGTGTTAAATATGGACAAGGCTACGTCGAGAAACTATTCAGCTTTGTTAATATAGCTAGAAACATAGGGATCGTTCTTATTGTAGGCTTACTATTTACTGCAATGTTCCTGATTTCGAATACGATTAAAATTACCATTGTAGCCAGAAGAAAAGAAATTGAGATCATGAGATTGGTAGGAGCGACGAATACATTCATCCGTTGGCCATTCTTCTTGGAAGGACTTTGGTTGGGAGTCCTCGGTTCCATCATTCCGATAGGACTGATTGCAGTACTCTACTATAATCTTTATAAATATGCAGCACCGCAGATTACGTTCAAATTCATAGATTTCCTGCCTGCAAATCCGTTTATTTATCAAGTATCGGCCATCCTCATCGTAATTGGTGCGGTTATCGGAATATGGGGCAGCTTGATGTCCGTCAGGAAGTTCTTGAAAGTTTAAATTGTATCTTTACTCGAAAGCCAAAAGTAGCCAGACATAAATAGAGAGACGTTACAATGCAAGGATGTAACGGGTTGAAAGGGGAAATGAAACGTGAAAAAAAATATCATTGCCATGAATGCCTCCATCATGATCGGGTTGGGAAGCATTCTAGCGGCACCTTCGGTTTATGCTGAGTCTATATCGGATTTAGAGAAACAGAAAGAATCCATCCAGGAAAAACGTTCAGGTGTTGAATCGAATATTTCCGACACGGAAAAGAAAATCGATAGCCTGCAGGATAAGCAAATGACAGCGGAAGACCAAATCGCTGCCATTGAAGCGAAAATCGCAGAGTCCGCAAAAAAAATCGATGCTAAAAATGCTGAAATTACACAAACGAAAAAAGAAATCGAGGCATTGAAAGAAGAGATTAAAGTATTAAAAGAGCGGATCGCGAAACGTAATGAAGTATTGAAGGAAAGGGCACTTTCTTTCCAGGAGACTGGCGGGGACGTGAACTACCTTGAAGTATTATTCGGATCATCCAGTTTTGGGGATTTAGTTGACCGTGTCGGAGCTGTAGCGACAATCGCTGAAGCCGACCGCGATATTTTAAAGCAGCACGAGCTGGATAAAAAGGATCTCGAAGAAAAGCAAAAAGCCGTTGAAACGAAGCTTGCCAGTTTAGAAGTGGCAAAAGCTGAACTATTGGAAATTCAAAAGCAACAAAAACAGCAGAAGCAAGAAAAGGATGCATTGGTTAAAAAATTAAAGCAACAAACTGAAAAGCATGAACATGAGAAGATGGGTCTAGAGGAAGAAAAAGCGAATCTTGCTGCTCAAGAAAAAGCCATCAAATCAGCCATCAGCTTGGAACATCAACGTCTTGCCGAATTGGAAGCAGCTCGTAAAAAAGCGGCAGCCGAAGCGAAAAAACGTGCAGAGCAAGAAGCGGCACAAGCGGCTGCACAAGCAGCATCCCAAGCATCACAAGCAACCGAAACAAAAAAACAATCCACTTCTTCAGGATATAGTGCAAAAAGCAACAGTTCATCATCATCTTCACCCGCTTCGTCTAATGTAAGTCAAGCGCCAGCCGTATCATCGGGTACTTTCACTAGACCTAGTGCAGGATATGTATCTTCAACAATGGGTGAACGCTGGAATAAACAGCATGCCGGCATCGATATAGCTGCTAGTGGAACGGTTCCGGTTGTAGCGGCAGCCGACGGGGTCGTAAGCCGTTCTTACTTCTCAAGTACATACGGTAACGTCGTCTTCGTTACCCACTCGATCAGCGGTCAGCAATGGACTACTGTGTATGCACACTTAAGTTCTAGACAAGTAGGCGAAGGTGCTGTAGTTGCCAAAGGTCAACAAGTGGGCATCATGGGTAACACAGGACATTCATATGGTCAGCATTTACACTTTGAGCTACATAAAGGCTCATGGAATTATAGTAAGTCAAATGCTGTTAATCCATTAAACTATATACCTAATTAATACCCAATATATCAAATGAAAAACAGACCAGGATAAATTCCTTGTCTGTTTTTTTATGTGGTGTCATCATTTTCTATAAGCATATTCTTTTCATTCCCCTCATATAGTGAAATACATATCAGGTCAGAAATGGGGATAAATATGGTCAAAAAATGGGTACTTCCTCTAGCAATCATCATGTCACTAGCCATTGGAGCAGTGGGGGGCATATATTGGACAAGCCTTCCGGCCAAGAATGAAGCAAAGGATGAAAGCCAAGAAATATCGAAGGATAAGGAATGGGCAAAAGTGGAACAAGCTTACGGCTTAATCGTAAGTCAGTATGTAGAGCAGGTGGATGGCTCCAACCTGGTTGAGGGTGCCATCCAAGGCATGCTGTCAGCGCTGAAAGATCCTTATTCCGTATATATGGACAAGGAGACCGCTAAGCAATTCAATGAAACCCTTGACTCCTCTTTTGAAGGGATCGGGACTGAAATCGGAATGGAAGATGGTAAGGTCATAATTGTTTCTCCTTACAAAGACTCGCCTGCAGAAAAAGCTGGATTAAAGCCGAAAGATCAAATCCTCAAGGTGAATGGTCAAAGTGTAGAAGGGCTGGATCTGTATGAAACACGCCTGAAAATCCGCGGCGAAAAAGGGTCACCCGTCAAAATTGAAATAAAGCGGGCAGGGATTGATAATCCACTTGAATTCAATATGGTGCGCGCCGAAATTCCATTGGATACCGTATTTTCATCAATTAAGGAAGTCGGCGGAGAACAAATCGGTTATATCGAGTTGACCACATTCTCGGAAAATACTGCAAGTGATTTCAAAAAGCAGATTAAGAAGCTGGAAAAGACGGGAATCAAGGGCTTGGTCATAGATGTACGCGGCAATCCAGGCGGCCTTCTTTCCAGTGTGGAAACGATTCTTGGCGAGTTCATCACAAAAGACAAGCCCTATTTGCAAATTGCCGAAAGAACGGGGGAAACACAATCGTTTTTCACAAGCCTTAAGAAAGCGAAAAGTTATCCCATTGCCGTCTTGACGGATAAAGGGAGCGCATCTGCCTCGGAAATCCTGGCTGGCGCCATGCAAGAGGCGGGAGGCTATCCATTGGTTGGCGAGAAGACTTTCGGTAAAGGCACAGTACAGCAAGCTGTACCAATGGGTGATGGCAGTAAGATTAAACTTACGTTATATAAGTGGCTGACTCCTTCAGGGAACTGGATCCATAAAAAAGGGATCGAACCGACGATCAAAGTCAAACAACCGGAGTATTTTAATGCCCATCAGCTGGCGATTGAGAAGGTGTTGGAGCGGGATATGAATGATGAACAAATCCAGTATGCCCAAAGCATTCTGAAAGGACTCGGATTTGAACCGGGTCGTGAGGATGGATATTATGATTGGAGTACAGAAATCGCAGTAAAGGCATTCCAAAAACAATTCGGCCTGGAAGTGACCGGTAAGCTGGATGCTAAAACCGCAGCGCATCTGGAATCCGCCATTCTGGAAAAGATCCAGGATGAAGATAATGATATCCAGTTACGCACGGCTTTGAATTATTTAGTGAAGTAACTTGATGGCATCGTTCCCCTTGGAGCGGTGCCTCTTTGCATTTAATCGTTCCTTGCCTGCCAACTTGAGATAAACCTAATTTTTCTGCATCTTAATAGGCATGGAGGCTACATTTTTGATAGAATAGGAGGTAACTGACCAGAACGAAGTTTGACAAAATTTTGATTACTTTTGAGGATGGTGGATAGAAATTGACAACGGATTGGCTGATTGCATGCTTAATGGGATTAGGAAAACTTTTCCTTCACCCTTTGCTTTATGTTTCGATTGCCTATTGCTTATTCATCGGCTATCTTCGCGTTAAACGGGAACGCCATGATTTTAATACGAAGATCTACAGTTTTTCCATGGAGCTGCGTTCCATGCTGCCTCTAGGATTGATAGGGGGATTGATCCTTTCCTTCCTCACGCTGGCCACCGGACTCGCCATTCCTTTGGCGGCAATGTCCATCATGGCAGTGGTTACGGTTTTGGCGATGCTATCCATGAAAAAGAGGTTTGTTTCCCCCGTTTATACAATGGGGCTCACTTTCTTTATCCTGTTCTTTCTATATGATAGAGATATCGAGCTGACGTTATTTCAGGATTCCCTTAATCAGCTAGATCGGTCCGTATATCCGACACTTGTTATTTTAATGGGGTTATTACTGATTGCTGAAGGGTTTTTGATTGTTGCTAATGGAAGTAAAAAGGTCTCTCCTCACCTGGAGGTATCCAAAAGGGGGCAGCCGATAGGTGTGTATGTTTCACAGCGGGTCTGGCTAATTCCCATGTTCGTTATGATTCCTGGAGGACAACTTCCAGCGCCTTTCGAATGGTATCCGGTTTTTACAATCGGGGACATGTCCCTGTCGCCGATCGTACTGCCCATTTTAATCGGCTTTAAGCAACAAGTTCATGGGACGCTCCCGGAACTGGCAATTAAGGCGCAAGGCAAAAAGGTTGGGGCATTGGGAATTGTGATTGCGGTATTGGCTGCAGCTGGTTACTGGTACCCTCCATTGGCAATCATAACGGTTGTTTTGGCAATTCTTTGCCGTGAATTCCTGCATCATTCCCAAAAGGCAATGGATCAAAAGCTTCCATTTTATTTTTCGAAAAGTAAGCTGGGTGTCCAGATCTTAGGCGTTATCCCTCAATCTCCGGCAGATAAAATGGGGTTGCAAAAAGGCGAGGTCATTTCGAAAATAAATGGGGTCGTCGTCAGGGAAGAAGAAGAGCTATACAGGGCGCTGCAAATAAACCGGGCACATTGCAAGCTCGAGGTCATCGATAATAATGAACAGATTCGTTTTGTGCAAAGAGCTCTATTTGACGGGGAGCATTACGAACTGGGCCTCTTGTTCGTTGACGATCAATTGAAGGAAAGCGGACAAGTGGGTTAATGATATAAAATAAAAGGCCTTTTCTCGAATTATATCGAGAAAAGGCCTTTTTCAATGGAAACGTGTTATTACTTTTCAAGCATGATTTTTTCTATATCTTCCAGCATTTTATTAGCTGCAATTACTCCGCCAGCTGTATTCCATGTTGCGTCGCTGACCTCATGGGCATTTCCGTTTTTGACTGCATCAAGGTTTTTCCAAAGTGGATCATTCGTCCATTCTTTTGCTGTGCTTAGGGCTTGTTTGTCGCCTTCAGGAGCGTAGGTGAAGTAGAAGAGAATATCTCCATCCATTTTAGGGATGACTTCTTTTCCAACCTCAATGGCAAGGTTGCCTAATTTATTATCTGCAGTGAAAAGTTCCTTCTGTTGTTCTGCACGTTTAAATCCTAATTGATCGAAAATCACTCCAGAGAATGAATCTGTGTAATAAATACGAGTAGTTCCAGCCATGAAACGAACAATGGAAACTTCTTGATTTACTTTATCACCCAATTTAGCTTTAAGATCTTCAGTATTTTTATCGAATTCCGCAATTACATCGTTACCTTTTTCTTCAAGGTTCAAGGCTTTTGCATAAAGTTTGAAGTTCTCTTTCCAATCTCCTCTTAGCGTTTCCGAGAAAACGGTAGGGGCGATTGCATTTAATTTATCATAAACAGCTTCTTGGCGTATCTTGCTTCCGATAATCAAGTCAGGCTTCAGTGATGCGATTTTCTCTAAGTTAACTTCATGTTCAACACCAACAACTTCGACCCCATCCATATCATCTTTAATATGATCGTACCAAGGGTCACCAAGCCATGATTGAACGGCACCAACAGGTTTAATTCCTAAAGCGATCAATGCTTCAGTACCTTCATTTGTTAAAACGACGACTCTTTTAGGCGTTTCTTTCAACTCGGCAGTGCCCATGGCATGCTCAATTGTGTAGCTTTTCTCCTCTTTCTTGTCTTCAGCTTTATTTCCATCGGCCTTTTCATCCGAATTCCCGCAAGCTGCTAGAAGAAAGACTGCAAATATTGTAAAAAGCGTTAATAAAGACTTAAATCTAAACATTTATGTATCCCTCCCAATTTGTCAGCAAATGATAATCATTCGCACTTAACAGCATCATCATAAAATGAATATACTTTTCTGTCAATATATAATTGAAAATGATTCTCAAATTCGTTGACATAATCCTGTTAACGCCAGTACAATTGAATTAAATACTGATATACAAACGTGATTGGAAAGGTAACTGGATATGTTATTAAAAAATTCATGGCAGAAATGGATGGGGCTGTTCATTACCATTCTTTTGCTGCTGTTTTTACTGTGCTCAAGCATTGTATACGGTTATACGGATACAACATGGAAAATGGCCATCGATGCTTTTACCGATTTCAATGGGACGAATGAACACATTGTCATTCAATCAGTCAGACTTCCGCGAGCCCTGATCGCTTCGGCCATCGGTGCAAGTTTAGCCATCTCCGGGGTTTTGATGCAAACGCTAACTAAAAACCCCCTCGCCTCCCCGGATATATTCGGGGTCAACGCCGGGGCGGGATTGGCGGTGGTCACGGGTGTCACCGTTTTTGGGATAAGTAATCTTCAAGTATTCACATGGCTGTCATTCCTAGGGGCCGCCATAGCCGCGATAAGCATATTTATGATTGGAAGCATGGGACGCGGCGGCTTGACACCGATGAAGCTGACATTGGCAGGTGCAGCCATGACGGCGATGGTAGCCTCACTTACACAAGGTCTTCTTGTTTCTAATGAGGCTCTTTTAGAGCAAGTCCTATTCTGGCTTGCCGGATCCGTTTCCGGTAGAAGCCTGGACAATTTAGTTGCCGTCCTGCCTTATCTTGCGGCAGGCTGGGTCCTTGCCTTGATCATGTCCGGTAAAATGAATGTGTTATCCATGGGTGAAGATGTTGCAAAGGGTCTTGGACTGAATATAGTATTCCTTAAACTGGTCCTGGGGCTGGCAATCATCCTGCTCTCTGGCGGATCAGTAGCGGTTGCGGGTCCGATTGGCTTTATAGGAATCGTCGTTCCGCATCTTACCCGTTCTATAGTTGGCATCGATCATCGCTGGTTGATTCCCTTCTCTGGACTTTTCGGGGCGGTGCTTTTGATTGCAGCAGATGTCATATCCAGGTATATCCTGATGCCTCGCGAAGTTCCGGTTGGAGTCATGACAGCCATAATCGGGACCCCATTCTTTATTTATATAGCTAGAAAGGGGTTCAGCGGTCGATGAAGTCATATAAGAGCTTTCGTTTGTTTAATGAAAAAATATCATTCTTGATGGATAAAAAAGCCATGATCGTGATTTTCATATTATTTTTAGTCACTTCACTAGTGTTTGTGATCAGTACTGGAGTGGGTGAAATGAATATAAATCCCCTAAGCGTTCTCCAGGTCTTTATCGGAGGGGGGACGGAGAGCGACCGGCTTATTATCCACTCTTTCCGCCTGCCTAGAATAATTGTTGCCCTGTTGGTAGGGATGGGCCTTGCTGTAGCTGGGGGTATCCTTCAAGGGATGATTAGAAACCCACTTGCTTCGCCTGATATCTTGGGGATTACGGGAGGAGCGACTGTAGCGGTCGTTGGATTCTTGGCCATTTTTAGCGATAAGAACCATTCATTAACGGTGAGCATCAATTGGTTGCCGGTAGCTGCATTCATTGGGGCGACAGTCGTGGCCTTACTCGTTTATTCATTAGCCTGGAAAAATGGGGTTCCCCCGATCAGGCTTGTGTTGATCGGGATTGGGGTGATGGCTTTAATGAAGGCGCTCACTACGATGATGATGATTCTTGGCCCAGTCTATCAAGCGAGCCAGGCAAACCTTTGGATCACCGGGTCAGTGTCTACCTCCACTTGGAATAATATCGCTGTACTGGCACCATGGACGATTCTATTCCTGCTAATTGCCTTCCTGTATGCCAGGAATATTAATTTACAGGAGCTAGGCGATGACCTGGTAACGGGGCTTGGGGGGCATGTCCAAAAACAGCGGTTTACATTATTGATGATCAGTACGGCCTTGATTGGCGGTTCCACAGCTTTTGCTGGGGGAATAGGGTTTGTGGGATTAATGGCACCGCACATGGCCAGAAGGCTGGTTGGTTCTAGTTTTGGAGTGTTACTGCCGACTTCGGCTTTGCTTGGCGGCATCCTGGTTATGGTGGCGGATTTGATTGGACGGACTTTATTCTCACCTTTGGAAATACCGGCTGGTGTCTTCACAGCGAGCATCGGGGCACCATATTTCATTTATTTACTATATAAAACGAGGAATTCGTAATTCCGGTAAATGCAAAAAGAAGCAGTCATCCTAGGGATGGCTGCTTCTTTATTTCTTTAAGCTTCTTTAGCTGCTTCGATTTCGATGGTAAGCGTGATTTGATCGCCGATCAGTACGCCGCCTGTTTCTAATGCCGCGTTATAGGTTAGACCATAATCACTGCGTTTGACTTTCCCTTTTCCGCTGAAGCCTGCTTTTTCATTTCCCCACGGATCTTTCCCTTGGCCTTCGAAGGTGATGCTGAAAGTTTCTTCTTGTGTAACTCCATTAAGAGTCACATTTCCAGTTACATCGTATTCATCTTCATCCGTTTTCACGATTTTCGTTGATTTGAATGTTAATGTAGGATTTTTTTCTACATCAAAGAAGTCAGCGGAACGTAAGTGATTGTCCCTGTCTGCATTGCGTGTGTCGATACTAGCCACATCAACGGTAAAATCAATCTCTGCAGTCGTTAGATCCGATGGGTTTGCTAGAATGCTTGCCTCGAACTTATTAAAACTTCCTTTTACTTTGGCGATCATCATATGTTTTACGGAAAATTCAATAGCGCTGTGAGTCGGGTCGACTATCCATTTTGTATTAGTCATATTTATTCCTCCTGATTATTAATCTTGAATTTATATATCTTTAATTTGAGATATCTTAACTTAATGTAATTATAAGAGCTGAAAGCAATAGTGTCAACTGAAAGTTTTCCTTAATTTTGAAAACATGAAAAACCCTGTGCATTTATGGGGCACAGGGTTTTCAGAATGTAGACAAACTCGATGAAAATCAAGCTTGTCTCAGTTTTTATGAAGGTTTATAAAACTCGAATGATGATTTCAACTCCAGGCACTCGCTTTCCGCGGGCGGTCCGGAAGCCTCCTCGGCGCTCTTTCCGCCTGTGGGGTCTCCCCTCGACGCGCTTTTCCCGCAGGAGTCTCGCACCCTCCGTTACAAACGACTTTGTTTTGAAATTTTAGGTAGTCTACAAACTCAAACCCTGTGCATTTATGGGGCACAGGGTTTTTAATGAAGAAGGGTAAAGCGGACATCTTTATTAATTGGCCTGTTCTTTCTCTTCTTGATTGGTCACTTTACCCGGCCAAAAAGCACGGCGGCCAAGGAGGGAGGTGATTGCAGGAACAAGGAACGGGCGCACAATGAATGTGTCCATTAACACACCAAGGGCGGTAATGAGCCCGAATTGGACCAATACTTGAATCGGAAGTGTGGCTAGAACGGAAAAAGTGGCTGCCAAGATTATTCCGGCGGAGGTGATGACACCGCTAGTTTCGGCAACGCCCTTTCTGATGGCCTGCTTGATTGGCATCGTTTCTTTCTTACGCCAAATGCTTGAAACCATGAAAATATTATAATCTTCTCCAAGTGCGACCAGGAAT
The DNA here is from genome assembly GCF_038002945.1 of Peribacillus sp. FSL R5-0717. NCBI lineage: Bacteria > Bacillati > Bacillota > Bacilli > Caryophanales > Bacillaceae > Peribacillus > Peribacillus sp. FSL R5-0717. Next base: position 2,287,444 of record NZ_JBBOOF010000001.1, on the reverse strand, counting down.
ACGAAAGAATAAAGTGGAATTGTCCCCTCTATCGCATCGACACCAATGAAATAGTGCAGGATAATCCAACCTAACCCCATAGCTGCAAAGAATGAGAGAATGACTGTCCCCATTAAATACACCATGGCTGTCACAGATCGCAAGTAGGCTAACAGGAGCAGGGAAATCAGGACGATGATGATCGGGATGATCATAAATTCATCGGATTTGACGGTATCCCTCTTATCGAATTGAGTCGCAGTCTGCCCGCCAACCCAAACCTTTTCATCTACGGAAGATATATTGGCGGCTTTCAATTCTTTCTCCGCCATTGTGCGGATTTCCGGAATGGAATCTATGGCCTCGATATCATATGGGTTGATGTTGAATGTGACCTCATAGGATTGCAGATCTTTATTCGATTTACTTGAGACTGGATCGGCAACAGTTTCCACAATATCCATCCCTTTTAATGCCGGTGCTAAATCAATATCTTCACCATCCGTATCGACAACCACTGTCGCCGGTGCCAGTTCGCCTGGTGAATACGAGTCGGAAATGACAGAATAGCCTTCACGGGAGTTCATATCTTCAGGGAAGGAAGAGAGAATATCATATGAATATTTTATTTGTGAAGAATATCCAGCTAAAACACTGAAGATGATCAGGCATGTAAGAATGACGGTCCATGGCTTGGTTGTGACGATATGGCCAATCCAGTTACCGATGCGGCCTTCTTTATGCTTTTTGACGGCTTTTCCCTTTTTCTTGGCCCGTGCTTCTGCCATTTCAGGTGTACGCGGGACGATTGGGAAGAAGGAAGCCCTTCCGAATACAGAAAGCAATGCAGGTACAAGTGTTAAAGCTGCCAGCATCATGATTAAAATCGACAAGCTGAATGGTACAGCGAAACGGTGGTAGGCTCCGTATTTGGCTACAAGCAATGTTAGCAGGGAGATGACGATCGTTAGGCCGCTCATCGCAATGGCGCCTGATGAATCTTTAAATGCTGCGATCATGGCTTCCCGTTTGCTTGCATGATTCCTTAATTCACTTCTGTAGTGAGAAATTAAAAATAGGCAATAGTCCGTTCCGGCACCGAATAATAATACGGTCATGATTGAAATGGCCTGTGAATCGACTGTAATCCAACCATGATCTGCCATGAAGCCAAGGATCGGGCTTGTGACAATATAGGCGAAGCCTACTCCGATTAAAGGAATTATGGCTAAAAGCGGGGAGCGGTAAATAAGTAATAATACGACAAGTACAAGTATTACTGTCGCTAAAAGCAATTTGAAATCAGCACCTGAAAATAAACCCGTTGCATCGACTGATATCCCTACAGGGCCTGTCACTCGAAGGGATAATTCATCTGAATCGGTCGGGACCTTGAATGGGTCCGTTCCAATGCGCTCCGTTACTGCTTCATTAATGCTTTCAAGATTTTTTTCGAGAATTTCAGTCTCGGTCTTTTCTTTAAAGAAAAGCGGCTGTACGAAAGTCGTTTCATCTTCTGAAACCGATCCTTTAAGAGCAGGCAACGGAATTTCATGAAGCGGCGGTAAGAAAGATTGCTGTGTTAATGGATTATCTGTCAGTTCCTTGGAAAGATACTGGATTTCAGCCAAGTCGGCCTGTGTCAGTCCACCTTCCCGATGCCATGTAAGCAGGGCAGGTATTCCAGAGGAATTTGGAAACTCTTCTTTAATAAGTTTATCAGCCACGACAGAAGGCGAGTCTTCAGGCAAGTCTGAGGCATTATTTGCTGTTCGATCATTAACGGCAGGCAATGTGAAGGTTAATGCGATTGCTGCAATTATCCATGCGGCAATGACAATCCAACGACTGGTTTTTCCTGACATCACCCTGCCAAGTCTTCCTATTATTGATTCGTCCAATGAAGGCACCCCGCTTTTTAAATTTTTTATCCTCATTTCATTATAGTGGTGTGATGTTGACTTATACAAAAATGGGTATGCTCACTCCAACTACTAAACTCTTTAAGTTGTTAATGGCATGAAAATAGGCTCATCGATATATAGGGGAAAAGTACTTATTTACCTAATTTCAATTAAATTTTGAAGATCGGAGAGTTAAATATAGGAAATAGGGGAAAGTATAGTAGTATTGTGGCCTTTATTAACAAAGGAGGGATTTTTTTGTCTGATAAATCCAAAAAAACAAATGATGAAACGAATGAAACATTAACGAACAGGCAAGGGCACCCGGTAACGAATAACCAGAGTCTAAGAACTGTAGGGAACAGAGGTCCTAGTACACTTGAGAACTATGATTTCCTGGAAAAGATCAGCCACTTCGATAGGGAGCGCATCCCTGAACGGGTTGTGCATGCCCGCGGTGCAGGTGCGCATGGTTATTTCGTTCCGACAGGTAAAGCGGGGGACGAGCCGATTTCAAAATATACGAGAGCGAAGGTTTTTCAGGAAGAAGGTAAAAAAACCCCGGTATTCGTGAGATTTTCATCTGTTATTCATGGAGGGACGTCCCCGGAAACGTTACGTGACCCAAGGGGATTTGCCGTTAAATTTTATACGGAAGATGGAAACTGGGATCTTGTAGGCAATAACCTGAAAATTTTCTTTATCCGTGATGCTATGAAATTCCCGGATTTGATTCATGCATTCAAACCGGATCCGGTCACGAATATTCAGGACGGCAGGAGGATTTTCGATTTTTGCTCGAGTTCGCCTGAAACATTCCATATGGTTACCTTTGTGTTTTCCCCTTGGGGCATCCCAGCTAACTACCGCATGATGCAAGGATCAGGGGTCAATACTTATAAATGGGTGAATGAGGAAGGGAAAGCGGTGCTCGTCAAGTATCATTGGGAACCGAAACAAGGGATCAAGAACCTGACGCAGCAAGAGGCCAATGAAATTCAAGCTACGAATTTCAATCATGCCACACAGGATCTATATGAAGCGATCGAACGCGGGGACTATCCGGAATGGGATCTCAACGTACAGATCATGAGTGATGATGATCATCCTGAGTTGGATTTCGATCCGCTGGATGATACGAAGATCTGGCCGAAAGATGAGTTCCCATGGCTGCATGTCGGTACGATGGTATTGAATAAAAACCCTGAAGATTATTTCACTGAAGTCGAACAGGCTGCATTCGGTACCGGTGTCCTAGTGGATGGACTGGATTTTTCTGATGACAAGATGTTACAGGGACGTACATTCTCTTATTCCGATACACAGCGTCACCGTGTTGGCGCGAATTATTTGCAACTGCCGATCAATGCTCCAAAGAAACGAACGGCCACGAATCAGACTGGCGGACAGATGCAATATGAAGTTGGCAGAGGCAGCCAAAGCCCCCACATCAACTACGAACCATCCACTGTCGGCGGCTTGAAGGAAGCCAATCAAACGGGCAAAGAGTATACACCTATGGTGGAAGGGAAACTTGTCCGTGAGACAATCGATCGCCAAAACAATACGAAACAGGCTGGGGAAACGTTCCGGGAATTCGAGGATTGGGAAAAAGACGATTTAATTTCCAATTTAGTGGCGGCATTGGCTCCTGCCGACAAGCGCATTCAGGAAAAAATGATAGCACTTGCCGAAGAGGCCGATGAAGAGTATGGCCGCAGGTTGAAAGAGGGACTGGCCGCGGCATCTGAACATACGGAATCTTCAAAACCACTGGGTGGGACGGATAACCCTGAGGACGCCGTTAGAAAAGGACATGGAGCGGATCCATATTGATTGAACTGAAAAGAAGCAAACTTCCTTATAAAGGGGTTTGCCTCTTTTTTTTATGGGCATAATTAATGGATGTGTGGATGCTCTTCCAAGGATGCCTTTTAAAATCAAGCAGGAAATTGATTGGCAAAAAACTTCATAATCATTTAAACTGAAACTACTCTATTTTTCTCTTATAAAGGAGATGAAAAAATGATTAAAATTCTTTCTGCCCTTTTCCTTCCTTGTCTACTTGTCATGCTATTTTCAAGAGTCACCTATAACAATGTCGTAGGCCTTGTTTTAACTGTTGCCTTGATTACAGCTTCCGCATATAAAGGTTATACGCATACAAACTTATTGATCATCGTCGATGCCTTATCCCTGACAGTGGGATTTTGGTTATCAAAAAGAATGATGAAACGTACATCCAAGAGCGCCTGACATCAAAGGTGCTTTTTTTGTACTCAAACTTGTCATTCCCCTCAACACATCATGAAGTTCATTAAAACAAAAAACGAATGGATGTTCGCTTATTGCTGGTTTGTTTTAAGGCTATTGTGGTAGAATGTGTATATATGCTTTATTAAACCGGAATAAATAGAAGGGATATAGGCATGTCCCGTTTTCATATAAAAATATTTCAATAGGAGGCCATGCTTGGTGAAGGATAAGTTTGAGTTAGTCTCAAAATACTCTCCTCAAGGAGATCAGCCGGCAGCAATTGAAATGCTGGTCGAAGGGATTAAGGAAGGCAAGGAAATGCAGACGTTATTGGGGGCAACGGGTACAGGGAAAACGTTCACCGTTTCCAATGTGATCCAAAAGATCAATAAACCGACTCTTGTCATTGCCCACAATAAAACGTTGGCAGGGCAGCTTTACAGTGAGTTCAAAGAGTTCTTCCCTAATAATGCCGTCGAATACTTCGTTAGCTATTATGATTACTACCAGCCAGAGGCTTATGTTCCATCCACGGATACATTCATCGAAAAAGATGCAAGCATCAATGATGAAATCGATAAACTGCGTCACTCGGCCACATCATCTTTGTTCGAAAGGAAAGATGTCATCATCATTGCCAGTGTTTCGTGCATATATGGACTCGGTTCTCCTGAAGAGTACCGGGAGATGGTCGTTTCCCTCCGAACTGGCATGGAAATAGACCGGAATGCCTTGCTGCACAGACTCGTGGATATTCAATATGAGAGGAATGATATTGCTTTCCAAAGGGGGACCTTCCGCGTTCGCGGCGACGTCGTCGAAATTTTCCCGGCCTCTCGTGATGAACATTGTGTACGGGTCGAGTTTTTCGGGGATGAGATTGACCGTATCCGTGAAGTCGATGCCCTGACCGGTGAAATTACCGGTGAACGGGAACATATCGCCATTTTCCCGGCTTCCCACTTCGTAACCCGCGAAGAGAAAATGCGGATAGCCATTCAAAATATCGAAACGGAACTGGAAGAGAGACTGAAGGAATTAAGGGAAGATGAAAAGCTCCTTGAAGCACAGCGCTTGGAGCAGCGGACCCGCTATGATTTGGAAATGATGCGGGAAATGGGCTTTTGTTCTGGGATCGAGAACTATTCCCGTCATTTGACGCTTCGTCCCTCAGGTGCGACACCATACACTTTAATAGATTACTTTCCAGAGGATTTCCTATTGGTTGTGGATGAATCACATGTAACTCTTTCGCAAATCCGCGGAATGTTCAATGGAGACCAGGCGCGGAAGCAAGTGCTCGTCGACCATGGCTTCCGTCTGCCGTCTGCGAAAGATAACCGCCCGCTAAGATTTGAAGAATTTGAAAAAAAGGTCCATCAATCCATATTCGTTTCGGCAACTCCGGGACCATATGAACTCGAACATACACCAGAAATGGTTCAGCAAATCATCCGTCCTACCGGATTGCTGGATCCGACGGTAGAAGTGCGGCCGATTGAAGGGCAGATAGATGACCTGATCGGTGAAATACAGGAGCGCGTCAAAAAGAACGAGCGTGTGCTCATAACGACTTTGACAAAAAAGATGTCTGAAGATTTAACTGATTACTTAAAGGAAATCGGCATCAAGGTCCAATATCTTCATTCGGAAGTGAAGACCTTGGAAAGGATAGAAATCATCCGGGAACTCCGAATGGGCAAATATGATGTACTCGTTGGAATCAACCTTTTAAGGGAAGGCCTGGATATTCCGGAAGTGTCGTTAGTTACCATTTTGGATGCCGATAAGGAAGGGTTCCTTCGCTCGGAACGTTCGCTTATTCAAACGATGGGCCGTGCAGCCCGTAATGCCAACGGCCATGTCATCATGTATGCAGACCGCATCACGAATTCGATGGAAATTGCCATCAATGAAACGAGGCGGCGCCGTGAAATCCAGGAGAAGTATAATGAAAAGCATGGAATAATGCCTCAAACCATTCAAAAGGATATCCGTGATTCCATAAGGGCGACGCATGTAGCCGAAGAAGGCGAAGAGTATAAGGAAGATCTTGCACCAAGCCTTGCGAAGCTCCCTAAAAAAGAGCGTTTAAAAGTGATGGCAAGCATGGAAAAAGAAATGAAGGAAGCGGCAAAGGCACTGGACTTCGAGCGAGCTGCCGAGCTGCGTGATTTATTACTAGAGTTAAAAGCGGAAGGGTGACGAAACATGGCAATGGATAAAATTGTGATAAAAGGCGCCAGGGCCAACAATTTAAAGAATATTGATATCACGATACCGAGAGACAAACTTGTTGTGCTTACCGGATTATCCGGATCTGGAAAGTCTTCCTTGGCTTTTGATACGATTTATGCAGAAGGGCAAAGACGTTATGTGGAATCACTGTCCGCTTATGCTCGTCAATTCTTAGGCCAAGTGGATAAACCGGATGTCGATGCGATCGAAGGTTTGTCACCAGCCATTTCCATAGACCAGAAAACGACCAGTCGGAATCCTCGTTCAACTGTAGGGACTGTTACGGAGATCTATGATTATTTAAGGCTGTTATTTGCACGGGTCGGCAGGCCGACCTGTCCGATCCATAATATTGAAATCACCTCACAAACGATCGAACAAATGGTGGACCGCATTCTTGATTACCCTGAGAGAACCAAGCTTCAAGTATTGGCACCGCTCGTCTCAGGCAGAAAAGGGACACATGCGAAGGTTTTGGAGGATGTTAAGAAACAAGGTTATGTCCGCATTCGTGTGAACGGGGAAATGCATGATCTCAGTGAGGAAATCACTCTCGAAAAAAATAAGAAACATTCGATTGAAGTCATCATTGACCGGATCGTCATTAAAGAGGGGATCATGGCCAGGCTTGCAGATTCATTGGAAAGTGCTTTACAGCTTGGCGAAGGCAAAGTCATCATTGACGTAATGGGTGAGGAAGAGCTGCTTTTCAGTGAACATCATGCTTGTCCATACTGCGGATTTTCGATTGAAGAGTTAGAGCCGAGGATGTTTTCCTTCAATAGCCCGTTCGGGGCCTGTCCGGATTGTGATGGCTTGGGGGCGAGGCTTGAGGTGGACCGTGATCTCGTCATCCCGAATAACGAATTAAGCCTCCGTCAACATGCGATTGCGCCATGGGAGCCGACGAGTTCTCAATATTATCCTCAGCTCCTTGAAGCGGTAGCCAACCATTATGGAATAGATATGGATGTGCCCGTTAAAGATTTACCGGAAGAGAAGATGGATAAGGTCTTGCTTGGTTCAGGTAAAGATAAGATATATTTCCGTTATAAAAATGATTTTGGAAGAGTGCAAGAAGGATATATTCCATTTGAAGGAGTTTTAAGAAACATCGAAAGGCGCTTCAAGGAGACGAGTTCAGACTATATTCGTGAGCAAATGCAGAAATACATGTCAGAACATCACTGTCCAACCTGTAAGGGTCACCGTTTGAAGAAAGAGAGTCTTTCCGTGCTCATTCAAGGGGTCCATATAAGTGAAACGACAGCTTTATCAGTGGAAGATGCGTTAGTATTTTTCGATGAGCTTGATTTGACTGAAAAGGAAGCGGCAATTGCGAGATTGATTTTACGTGAAATTCGTGAGCGGCTCGGTTTCCTGGCTAATGTAGGTTTGGAATATTTGACGTTGAGCAGGGCAGCGGGAACATTATCGGGCGGTGAAGCGCAGCGTATAAGATTGGCGACGCAGATCGGTTCCCGTTTAACGGGAGTCCTCTATATTTTGGATGAACCTTCAATAGGGCTGCATCAGAGGGATAACGACCGTTTGATCGAAACATTGAAGAATATGCGCGAAATCGGGAATACCCTGATTGTTGTCGAGCATGATGAAGATACGATGATTGCTGCGGATTATTTGATTGATGTTGGTCCAGGAGCCGGAGCGCATGGAGGGGAAATAGTGGCCGCCGGTACTCCGGAAGAGGTCATGAATGATCCTAAATCCTTAACGGGTCAATATTTGGCAGGGAAGAAATTCATTCCATTGCCATTGGAACGCCGGAAAAATGATGGCCGTGTCATTGAGATAAAAGGTGCTAAGGAAAATAATCTGAAAAACGTTAATGTGAAATTCCCACTTGGGGTCTTTACAGCCGTTACAGGAGTATCTGGATCAGGGAAAAGTACATTAGTGAATGAAATCCTCCATAAATCTTTGGCTCAAAAGCTGAATCGGGCAAAAGCCAGACCAGGTGATTTCCGCGAGATTAAGGGAGTTGAGCATTTAGATAAAGTCATTGATATTGACCAATCACCAATTGGCAGGACCCCACGATCGAATCCAGCAACCTATACGGGTGTATTCGATGATGTTCGTGACGTATTTGCCTCGACTAATGAAGCGAAGATACGCGGTTATAAAAAAGGCAGGTTCAGTTTCAATGTGAAGGGCGGCCGCTGTGAAGCATGCCGTGGTGATGGCATTATCAAGATTGAAATGCATTTTCTCCCAGATGTATATGTCCCATGTGAAATCTGTCATGGTAAGCGTTATAACCGGGAAACACTTGAAGTGAAATATAAAGGGAAAAATATATCCGACATCCTCGATATGACAGTCGAGGAAGGTGTTAGTTTCTTTGAGAATATCCCAAAAATCAAACGGAAGCTACAAACGATTTATGACGTTGGTTTGGGTTACATCAAGCTTGGACAGCCTGCCACCACTTTATCAGGCGGTGAAGCGCAAAGGGTGAAACTCGCTTCCGAATTGCATCGCCGTTCCACTGGGCGCTCATTTTATATCTTGGATGAACCGACTACCGGACTTCATGTCCACGATATAGCAAGGCTGCTCCAGGTGCTTCAGCGGCTGGTTGACAATGGGGATACAGTTTTGGTGATCGAACATAATCTGGATGTCATCAAGACGGCGGACCATATTATTGACCTGGGACCGGAAGGCGGAGATAAGGGCGGTACGATCGTCACTTATGGAACACCTGAAAAAATAAGTGAAGTTTCCGAATCGTATACGGGAAAATACTTAAAACCTGTACTTACCCGTGATCAAATTCGTATGGAAAATTGGATTGAAGAAAAAGAAACAGAGCATGAACATGCTTAAAAGAACAAGCCATCAGGCTTGTTTTTTTGTAGAAAAATGACGGTGTGCATTTAATCAAACATTTGATTAAAGAATGGGAAAACAAGATATTTCCGGGGAAATCAAACATCTTCCTTTTCGGAAATTGTCATTTACGTTTGTCGAATGATGGGAAAAACGGTATTTATGAAACTTTTTAGATATCTAGGCGTATGTATGAATAAAATGATAGAAGAAAGCGAGGAATGTTCATGCAGGAGGAAAGAAAGAAAATTTTAGAAATGATTCAGGATGGAAAGTTATCAGCGGAAGAAGCCATGGGCCTATTGGAAGAATTAGATAAAGCCAGTCAGGAAAGTGAAGCTAAAGAGCAGAAATTGCAAAATGAATTATCGACGGTAGTCGTGGATAAGAAAAGCGAAGGAAGCAATCAGGATACGTTTAAGAAGAATATCCAGTCATCGAAAGAAAAGATTATGGATTTCGTTGAAAGTGCTTTTAAGAAAATCAAAGAAACGGATCTTGATTTCAATTTCGGGAAATCTGTGGAGGTCAGTCATATTTTCCAGCATGATCAAGATTTCCTGAATGTTGTTGATGTAGATATAGCAAATGGGAAAATGAAAATCGCCGCATGGGACCATGATGATGTCCGGGTGGAATGCCAAGCTAAGGTATACCGTGTGGAAGATATAGAAGAAGCCAGGAAAAACTTTTTGGAAGAAGTCGATTTCACGATTGAAAATGGAAAATTGAAGTTCGAGGTTCGTGAAAAATCGATAAAGGTTGATACGACCATGTACATTCCAAGAAAGGAATATGAGGACATTCATGTAAGGATGTTCAATGGAGCAATCACGGCTGAATCATTGAAATCAGAGAACTTTAAAGCGAAAACGGCGAATGGTGCCATTCATATCATGCAGGGTACGGGTGATTTCTGTGAGCTTGAAACTGGTAACGGGATGATCACCATTTCAGATACCAATTTTAATGACTTGGAAGCCGAGACCTTGAATGGAGCGATTAATGCCGATGGGTACTTCAAGAAATTGGATGTTCAAACGTTCAATGGTGAAGTCATCTGTACGAATTCAGGAATGGATTGCGATTCGATCCATGCTAAGTCAGTCACTGGAAAAGTCCAGCTGACCCTGCCTCCAGGCAAGGCGATCGAAGGAGAGTTGAAATCGAATTTAGGAAGCTTTAATGTAACTTTGGAAGGGATGACGATCATCGAAGAGAAAAGTGATGTGGTTCAGAAGGTCCTTAAGTTCAAGACGGTTAAAGAAGAGGTTCCTGTGCTTCATGTTTTTGCAGAAACGAAGACTGCAGCAATAACGGTTTCCTGAAGAAAGGAAAGATCGTTGATATCACTGACGGAGCAAACTGCAGGCAAACTCTCTGAAAACGAGTTTGCCTGCAGTTTTTTTATGAATTGTTCAAAATTTAATAATAAGGTTGATTGGAGAGAAAGGTACGAGACTCCTGCGGGAAAAGCGCGTCTAGCGGAGACCCCGCAGGCGCAAGCCGAGGAGGCTCCACGACCGCCTCTGGATAAGCGAGTGACTGGAGCGGAATCAACATGCAACTTTAGCGAAACCACACCTAAGGGGGTGCTTGGAGTTGGTTCGGGAATATCATTTGATGAAAGATACGTTTTCCTATCCCTTTTGTCTCCAAAGTGAGCCGGCCAATATAAAATGGCGGGCTTTCTTTTATTTATGTTCATCCTCATCTCTTTCCTGTTCACGTGGCCAATCCGTGCGGAGTGAATAAAAAAACGATAAATCGATAATGCATTGTTTGGTTATTAACAGAAAAATGCTAAAATAGAAAAAGTATCTCAAAAAATAGCATCGCTCCAAAAGGAGGAAAGATATATGGCAAAAGTCCGTACAAAGGATATAGTAGAAGCGTTCGGTCTAGAACTTATCAGTGGGGAAGAAGGAATTAACCGACCGATCGTCACGAGTGATTTATCTCGTCCCGGACTTGAAATAGCCGGTTTTTTTGATTATTATCCCGCAGATCGAGTACAGCTGTTAGGTATGACGGAGATGTCCTTTTTTAATCGGTTGAATGAACCGGATCGAATACAGAGGATGGAAGAGTTGTGCCGGGACTTTACTCCAGGCATCATCATTACGCGTGGTCAGGAAGTGCCGATAGAATTGATCGAAGCTTCTGAGCGGGAATCTGTTCCTGTGATGAGATCCAATATGAAGACGACAAGGTTATACAGCCGTCTGACCAATTTCCTTGAAAGCAGGTTGGCACCAACCACTGCCGTTCATGGTGTATTGGTGGATATCTATGGTTTAGGTGTGTTGATCACCGGTAAAAGCGGAGTCGGTAAAAGTGAGACAGCCCTGGAATTAGTGAAACGGGGTCATCGTCTCGTAGCCGATGACTGTGTCGAAATCAGGCAGGAAGATCAAGATACGCTAGTCGGGAATGCCCCGGATTTAATTGAACATCTTCTTGAAATTAGGGGATTGGGAATCATAAATGTAATGACACTTTTTGGAGCTGGTGCAGTCCGCAGCAATAAAAAGATCTCAATCGTCATCAATCTGGAACTATGGGAAAAAAATAAGCAGTATGACCGGGTTGGCCTTGATGAAGAGAAAATGAAAATCATCGATACGGAAGTGACGAAAATTACCGTACCTGTCCGTCCAGGGCGAAATTTAGCTGTTATCATTGAAGTGGCAGCCATGAATTACCGCCTGAAACGAATGGGAGTAAATGCTGCAGAACAGTTTTCAGATCGCTTGAACCATGCCATTGCAGATCCGGAACATGATGAACTTTAAAAGGTTATAGGAAAAGAGGGGACAAAATGGAACAAGGAATACAGCCGCTGAATCCGATAGCGATTGATCTAGGGCCCATCCAGGTACATTGGTATGGGCTAATCATCGGTTTCGGTGTGTTATTGGGACTTATTATCGCATTAAGGGAGTCTGAGCGAAGAGGTCTTGATAAGGAAATATTTACTGATTTGATTTTATTTGCTGTCCCGATCGCGATCATTAGTGCCCGTATTTATTATGTGATCTTCCAATGGGAGTACTATTCACAAAACCCGGGGGATATCATAAAAATATGGAATGGCGGAATTGCCATACATGGTGCGTTGATCGGATCGGTGCTGACTGCAATCGTTTTTGCAAAGGTCAAGAAGGTCTCATTTTGGAAGCTGGTGGATATTGCTGCACCGAGCTTATTGTTGGGGCAGGCGATTGGCCGTTGGGGTAATTTCATGAATCAGGAAGCGCATGGGGGAGAAGTAACAAGGTCATTCCTTGAAAATATGCATTTGCCTGAATTCATCATAAATCAAATGTACATAAACGGTACGTATTATCACCCGACCTTCTTGTATGAATCGATTTGGAATATCCTCGGAGTCATAATTCTCTTAAGTTTACGGAAAGTGAACTTGCGCAGGGGAGAACTGTTTTTAACCTATGTAATATGGTATTCCATCGGACGTTATTTCATCGAAGGATTGCGGACGGACAGTTTGATGCTGACGGAGTCACTGCGTATCGCACAAGTGATTTCGATAGTGTTGGTAGTTGTAGCCATTGCTTTAGTGGTCTATAGAAGGGTCCGCGGGCATGCAGACAAAAGATATTTAGATGCATAGGTAATATGTGAAAAGGGAGAGGGCATAGTGATAGTAGATTCGGTTAAAAAGGGACTTCTTTCAGGCTTGAATACAACCTGGTCTTTGGGGAAAGTGATATTTCCGGTTACTCTGATCGTCACTGTGCTTCAATATACGCCTGTATTGCCGTTCATCATCAACTTGATAGCGCCTTTGATGAATCTCATCGGTCTTCCAGGGGATGCTGCAATTCCGCTTGTATTAGGGAATTTCCTGAATTTATACGCAGCGATTGCAGGCATATTAACGCTTGATTTGACTGTGAAAGAAGTTTTTATCATCGCTATGATGCTATCTTTTTCACATAATTTATTGATCGAGTCAGGTGTGGCGATGAAAACCGGTGTCAAGCTGTGGGTCATCTTAACAGTACGGATCGGGCTTGCGCTTTTGTCCGCGGTCGTCATCAATCTTGTTTGGCAGGGCGGATCTGAAATGGCCCAAGGAACGGCTATCGGGGAAGCTGCAGAGATTAACGGAACGGGGGCAATCCTTTTGCATGGGGTCATTCAGGCCCTTTCAGGAATTGGCCAGCTGGCGGTCATCGTTATTCCGCTCATGGTGGCGGTTCAAATCATGAAGGATTTAAAGTGGCTGGAAGCCTTCTCGAAAGCCCTTGCCCCTTTCATGAAGGTCCTGGGGATGAAGCCGAATGCTTCTATGCCTTTCGTTACAGGCCTGACTCTCGGTTTGGCATATGGCGCAGGCGTAATGATTCAAGCGGCTAAAGAGGATAATGTTTCGAAGAAGGATATGACGATTGCATTCATCTTTTTAGTTGCCTGCCATGCTGTTGTAGAAGACACACTGATTTTTATTCCGCTGGGGATTCCGGTCTTGCCGCTGTTACTTATTCGGCTGCTCACTGCCATTGTTTTAACGATGGTCGTTGCGTATATATGGAATCGGACTGATAGGGTACAGAGAAAGGAAGCTGTATATGAACAGTAACATAACTACATTATTATTTGATCTTGATGGTACGTTGATTAATACAAATGAATTGATCATCGCCTCTTTTACAGAAACTTTAAACCACTTTTGTCCTGGAAAGTACAAGCGGGAAGATATCATTCCATTTATCGGACCGACTTTGGTCGATACGTTTTCTTCCATTGATCCAAAACGTGTGGATGAAATGATCGCATACTATCGGGAGCATAATTGGAGGAACCATGATTTGCTTGTCACACAATTTGACGGGGTGTTCGAAACCGTTCAAACGCTGAAGCAGAGCGGTTATAAATTGGCAGTCGTTACGACAAAGAAGCGTGATGTCGTCGAAAAGGGCCTGCGTTTAAGCAAACTGGATCAGTTCTTTGAAGTGGTGGTCACACTGGATGAGGTGGAAAAGGCAAAGCCGGACCCAGAGCCTTTGGTAAAAGCTTTGCATCAACTCGGTTCGGTCCCTGAAGAAGCGATCATGATTGGCGACAGTTATCATGATATCATGGGCGGGAAAAATACAGGTACAAAAACGGCAGGGGTCTCCTGGTCCATTAAAGGCCGTGAATTCCTGGAAAGCTATCACCCTGATTATATGCTTGAGCAAATGGCGGATTTATTGAATATCGTTGAGGTTGAAAAACTCACGGAGGCTAGAAAAAAATGAGGCGCACGTCCCGCTATCCAGTTGAAGGGGCCAATTCACTATGGCATGTATATAAGACCGTTCCATTCTGGAAAGTCGTCAAGAATTTTGTGGTGATACAGATAGCACGTTACACGCCTTTTCTGGGCATGAAGAATTGGCTATACAGGACTTTTTTACATATGAAGGTCGGGAAGCATACTTCGTTTGCCTTGATGGTCATGCCGGATGTGATGTTTCCGGAAAAAATATCGGTCGGAATAAATACTGTCATTGGCTATAATACGACGATCCTTGCTCATGAATATTTGATTCATGAATATCGTTTAGGAGAAGTGGTCATTGGCGATGAAGTATTGATTGGCGCGAATTCGACCATTCTTCCAGGACTTTCAATTGGTAATGGGGCGATTGTCTCTGCGGGAACGCTTGTCCATAAGGATGTTCCGGAGGGAGCTTTCGTTGGCGGGAATCCAATGAAAATCATATACACCAAAGAGGAAATGCTTGAGAGAGAGCAGCAAACTTCCTTATGATAAAAGAAAGGACTTGCCCCAATATGCGGCAGGTCCTTTTTTAATGGCATTTTGGGTATAACGGAGTCAGTTCATTCTTTAGATGCTCTATCACTTCGTTGATTGATATATTTTCCTGGTTCACCGTCGCTTCATACGTTTCTTTTAAAATTTGAAAAAACCTTTCCTGTGCCTGTTTTTCCATATTGAGCTTGTCCTCCTATCATCTAGTAAAGATTTATGAAGAGGGAGCTGAACGACTTCAGCCCCGCATCTCATTTATCTATTCCGATTTCAATAAATCGGCAACCAATACGTACCGTTCCGGTGCACTACCAATATATGAAAAAGGGTAGCAGGTTGTTACTGTAAGTGTGGCTTTAGGCTTGGGAACGATCACGGTACGGTCATCCGCATCGACGATACGGACCTTCCTCACTTTATATGTAAACGAACCTGCTTCTGTCTTGGCAATCAGCAAGTCACCCTCGCCGACTTCACCTAGATCTCTGAAAATTGTATCTCGATGACCGGATAAAACGGAATTATCCTTTTCACCGGGAAGGACGGACCCCGCATAGTGACCGACGCCCTTTTCGAGTTCATCTTCGTCCGTTCCGTGATAAATTGGGAGTGTTGCCTCGATTTTTGGGATATAAAGCTCACCCATCAAATCACCTGTCTCCGGTCGTTCTTCATATAGTTCAAGCCCATCGGGACTATTTGCTTTCGTCTTCGGATCGGGGAGCTTAGCCGTCGCTTCCGTCGTGTCAGATTCATTCCATTTATATAGGGCATAGCCTTTTAACAGCGTATAAGCGTTTGTCGTTGTAAAATAAAAACCTAAGGTTAAAAAGCAAACAGCAGTGATAAGCAACGATTTTTTCTTATGCCTGGATTGCCTATTTTTGCTCATCTTAATTAGTGAGTCTCGCTTTTCTAATTAATCCGAAAGCGATACCCATCAACACTAAACCGCATAAAGCACCGAATAAATAATTACCTGCCGTTTTAGGAAGCACTCCGCCTTTTTCCGTTTTATGCTCAGGCTTCAAAGGTTTCTTCTTTTCTTTTTTTAACTCAGCCACTTTAGAAATGACCTCGGTGGACTGTTTCATGTCATTGCCGGTTTCTTTCACTAAATCGGAACCGATCATTTCACCAGTCAATGTAAAATCGAGCAGGAAATGGCCGTTTAAATCATAAATGGAAACTAGTAAACTAGCATTCGTCAATTCCTTAAGCTGGAATAATGCCTCAAGGGATAGGTTTGTCGTGACACCAGCCTGAATTAAAGAAAATTTGAATTGAATTTGCAGCAAGCTTTGAAGATCATTATATATCGAAAGCAATTCTGCCACTTGTTCTGCAGATAATTCATCAATTGTTTCAAAATACTCTAGTTGATTCATCCTATCGGAGATCGCCATTAAACGAGATTCAAAAGAAGGGTCTTCGACGATAGGCAAAAGGTGGTTCATGAATCTGTCGAGCTCTTCGTCAGTAAGGCCGATCTCAGTAAAGAGACCATCCATTAAATCGCTGATCTCTTCCTCGTCATATTCTATCTCTTCCTCATCATAATCCATTTCCAAATCGATGATATCCTCAATGTCGTAAATGAAATGGAAGGTATCGATGATGGAATCACCCTCTTCCAGTTCGCCGTATTCCATTAATAATTCAGTAAGTTCAGCTTCTGTCATTTCATATTGTTTAAGTAGATTCTGTAAGGTCTCAGGAGTGACGGCAGGTCCTAATGTTTCACGCAACTCTTCTGCCGATTTCAGTTCATTCAATGTTAAGTCGTAATAGGATAAATACTCTTCCAATTCTTCTTGCGTCATTCTAACTTCAGAAAGGTATGCATTAAGCTCATCCTGGTTGATCTTAGTTGCCGCAAAACCTTTCGTTCCGCTTGAACCCAGTGAAAAAAGAACGATAAGTGCCACAAAAAACGAAAAATATTTCTTCATTCCCATATCCCCCTAAATTTCTCTAATATTGCCAAACACCTATGTATTATAAAACAGCTAAACCAAAAGGTACACATTAATAACAATGAATGGCTAAAGATAGGAAGAAGTATCCGGGGAAAAGGGCTTAAACTGATCATGAAGAATATCCAAGACCGACGTGGTATTGAAGGAATGGGATTAGGCATATTTTCCTTGACGTGAGGTGGGGG
Organism: Peribacillus sp. FSL R5-0717; assembly: GCF_038002945.1. Lineage (NCBI taxonomy): Bacteria > Bacillati > Bacillota > Bacilli > Caryophanales > Bacillaceae > Peribacillus > Peribacillus sp. FSL R5-0717. The sequence continues at coordinate 2,270,262 of NZ_JBBOOF010000001.1, read as the reverse complement.
CAGGGGTAAACTATTAATAACTTCAACCTGCTACCATATTAGCGAACTAAAGTGATTTAATAGATTATTGCGATTATTTATAGGATTATGTCATTTTATTTGATACTATTTTTATATGTTATCCGAAATTTGGATTTAAGCGTGAAAACCTTGGAAAGATAAAGGATAAACAAAATAGGGAATGGGTGCATCGGTTTTTGCCTATAGGCGGACCGATTGGATATAGATAGTAATCAATATTGCAAAAGGATGTGCAGTCGTGACAAAGCCATTTATGTTTGAAAAACCATTAGGCATGAGAGATACATTGCCGGTGCTGTATGAAACGAAAGTGTCGGCCAGAAATAAAATGAGTGATGAAATCAAGAAGTGGGGCTATCAATTTATTGAAACGCCAGCTTTGGAATATTATGAAACAATTGGCGAGGCTTCAGCAATATTGGATCAACAGTTGTTTAAACTTCTTGATTCCCAGGGGCATACGCTCGTACTCCGTCCCGAGATGACAGCGCCCATTGCACGGGTCGCAGCATCCAAACTGCTAAAACAGCAAATTCCGCTTCGCCTGGCCTATTCCGCGAATGTATACCGGGCACAGCAGCGTGAAGGAGGCAAGCCGGCAGAATTCGAACAGATTGGCATTGAATGTATCGGAAATAAGTCAATAAGTGCCGATGCTGAAATGATTGCCCTGCTTGCGGATGCTCTAAAGGCTGCAGGGCTTCAGGAATTTAAAATTTCCATTGGACATATCGGATTTCTGCAAGAGTTTTTCTTGAGCATTCTAGGTACGGAGGAAAGGGCCTCTATATTAAGGAAGTTTTTGTATGAAAAAAATTATGTTGGTTATCGCGAGCATGTTAAATCACTTCCGCTTTCATCCATTGATAAACAACGGCTTATCGAATTTACCTCCTTACGTGGCGGTGAAGGAACCATGGAAAAGGCGCTTGGGTTGGTTGAAAATAATAAAGGGCAAGATTCTTTGGCTGAACTGAAGGAATTGTCTGCACAGCTAAAAGAATTTGACGTTGAACAATATGTGAGCATCGACCTAACATTGGTCAGTCATATGAGTTATTACACGGGAACTTTATTTGAAGTGTATGCCGGACAAGTCGGCTCTCCAATCGGCAATGGCGGCCGGTATGATAATCTGCTTGAGAAGTTCGGCTGGAATGCTTCAGCCACAGGTTTTGCAATCCGGGTGGATCGTCTTGCAGAAGCTCTTGGGGAGCCGATTCAGCCTGTCGCGCCAGAATGTATTTTATTCAGTCCCGAACGAAGATTGGAAGCGATCGGTTTTGCAAGGGAAAAACGCTCCGAAGGGAAATCGGTAACGATTCAAGATATTACTGTCGTCCAAAATGTCGATGCTTTTACACGGACATTTTCTGAAGTTCATTTATTCGTGGGTAACGGGGGGAATGGAAAAGATGAATAATAGCTTTTTAACGATTGCCATGCCGAAAGGGAGAATATTTGAAGAAGCGGCAGAGCTATTAAGAAGGGCCGGTTTTCGTCTCCCTCCCGAGTTTGATGATTCCCGGAAATTGATCCTTGAGGTGGAAGAAGAGAATCTGCGGTTCATTTTAGCTAAACCGATGGATGTCGTAACCTATGTGGAACACGGCGTCGCTGACATTGGAATTGCAGGGAAGGATGTCATGCTTGAGGAAGAACGTGATGTCTATGAGTTACTTGATTTGAAAATCAGTGCCTGCTACTTGGCTGTAGCTGGACTGCCTGGTACGAAAATAAGTGACATCGCCCCCAAAATAGCCAGTAAATACCCGAATGTTGCTTCCAGCTATTTTCGCGAGCAGGGGGAGCAAGTCGAGATTATAAAGTTGAACGGGTCTATTGAGTTAGCACCGTTAATTGGTTTAGCTGAACGGATCGTCGATATCGTTTCAACCGGGCGGACATTGAAGGAAAACGGTCTTGTGGAATATGCGAAAATCGCCAATGTGACTTCGAGGCTGGTAGCAAACCCTGTCAGCTATCGAATTAAAGAAGCAAGGATTACCGAAATCGTGGAACGGCTAGCAGAAATTATTAAATAGTAAAGAATCGCTAATGAGGTGAAGGTATGAAAATAGAACGGTTTGCTGAAGGGATTTCCCTGAAACGCTCGGTTGAAGCAGGTACTGCCGATCAAAGAAAAGCGGTTCAGGATATTATTTATGATGTCAGGAAAAGCGGAAACGCGGCTTTACATACCTATACCGAACGTTTCGATGGTGTCAGTCCAGGAGAATTGCTTGTATCGGAGCAGGAAATGGAAGAAGCGACAGCGGCATTGACTGGTGAGCAGCTTGATATTATTCAAGAAGCTGCGAATAATATCCGAATGTTTCACGAGAAACAAATTCGAAATTCATGGTTTACGACTGATGATACAGGAACGATGCTAGGACAAAAATTGACACCTCTTGATGCTGTAGGTGTTTATGTACCTGGAGGCACAGCGGCCTATCCTTCGTCAGTATTGATGAATGCACTGCCTGCGATGGCAGCGGGGGTGGAACGGATCGTTATGGTATCTCCTCCAGGGAAAGATGGGAAATTATCGCCAGCGGTTTTGGCAGCCGCCAAAATTGCCGGAGTTAAGGAAATCTATAAAGTTGGCGGGGCTCAGGCCATAGCTGCCCTCGCTTATGGGACGGAAACAATTAAGAAAGTGGATAAAATAGTGGGTCCGGGAAATATATATGTGGCGTTAGCGAAGCGCGAAGTATTCGGGGATGTCGCCATTGATATGATAGCAGGTCCAAGTGAAATAGCGGTCTTGGCGGACGAAACGGCCATCGCTGCAGAAGTAGCGGCAGACTTGTTATCACAGGCGGAGCATGATGCCCGGGCTTGCAGTGTTTTGGTCACGACTTCTACGTCTCTAGCAGAAGAAGTGGCATCAGAAGTGACCAAGCAGGTGGCGTTGCTTCCACGTCATGATATTGCTGCAGCATCGATAAGGGATTATGGAAGAATCGTTGTATGCGGGAATATGGCAGAAGCTGTTGAAGCGATTAATGAACTGGCACCGGAACATTTGGAAATTGTGACCAAAGATGCACTTGAAATCATGGCTAAAATCCGTCATGCCGGTGCAATCTTCATTGGCCGCTTTAGCTCGGAGCCCGTCGGGGATTACTTTGCAGGCCCCAATCATGTGTTGCCTACCAATGGAACCGCCCGTTTTTCCAGCCCGCTGAATGTGGATGATTTCCAAAAGAAATCGAGCATCATCATGTATAGTGAAACGGCCTTCCGCAAAAATGCAGAAAAAATCGCAGCATTTGCCCGAATGGAAGGACTTGAGGCCCATGCCCGTGCCATCGAATCACGTGGTGTGAATGAATCGGGAAAAGGTCCTGAATGATTAAATAAGTGAAATCAGTGATATAAAGACTTTAGACATGCTTTTACATCTTGGGAAAAGGGGTCGTACCCCGTTGAGGAGGAGCTGTAATGGAACGTTTTGCTAGTGTGGAGAGAAAGACGAATGAAACGGAAATAAGTTTGAAGTTTGATGTGGATGGTGAAGGTAATTCCTCCATTAAGACCGGCGTTCCGTTTATGACGCATATGCTGGATTTGTTCACGAAACACGGGAAGTTTGATTTGACAGTAGATGCAAATGGGGATACAGACGTGGATGATCACCATACAACTGAAGATATTGGCATTTGCTTGGGTCAGACGTTATTGGAGGCCCTTGGAGACAAGCGCGGGATAAAGCGTTACGGAAATGCTTTCGTACCTATGGATGAAGCACTCGCCCAGGTTGTCATCGATTTAAGCAATCGTCCGCATCTGGAGTTCCGGGCTGAGTTTCCTTCGCAAAAGGTCGGTACTTTCGATACTGAACTGGTGCACGAGTTTCTTTGGAAATTCGCTCTTGAAGCCAGGATGAACCTTCATGTTGTCGTTCATTACGGTCACAACACACATCATATGATCGAAGCGATATTTAAAGCGCTTGGCCGTGCATTGGATGAAGCTACGACAATCGATCCACGTGTCAAAGGCATCCCTTCGACGAAAGGAATGTTGTAAATGATCGGGATCGTCGATTATGGCATGGGGAATTTATTTTCTGTAAGTAAAGGTCTTGAGCGCCTTGGTGCCGATTCATTTATTTCCGATGACCCAAAAGAACTTTCAAAGTCGAAAGGGATCATACTTCCCGGCGTTGGCTCTTTCAGGGATGCCATGAGTCTTTTGGAAAAACAAAAGCTGGATGAATTCCTGCTGGGATATGTAGCGGATGGGGGATACCTATTAGGCATCTGCCTTGGTATGCAGCTTCTCTTTGATGAAAGTGAGGAAAATGGACCGGCAAAAGGATTATCCCTAATCCCGGGAAAAGTCGTCCGTTTTAAGGGAGTGGATGCGAATGACCAGGTTTATAAAGTGCCGCACATGGGCTGGAATCGACTTGAATTCAAACACGCATCACCAGTGAATGAGGGGCTGGAAGAGGAACATGTTTATTTCGTCCATTCATACTACGTCGATACAGATGAATCATTCGTTACCGCTTCGGCGACGTATGATGTGGAAGTTCCGGCGATCGTCGGTAAAGGGAATGTGTTCGGCATGCAGTTCCATCCGGAAAAAAGCGGGAATATGGGCATGTCACTCTTGAGAAATTATCTGTCATTAGTAGAAGGGAAGGAAGAAGCATGAGCAACTTTACTATTTACCCGGCGATTGATATGCGCGGAGGCAAATGCGTCCGCTTAATCCAGGGAGATTACAATCAGGAAACCGTTTATGGTGATTCCCCCTTCGATATGGCTAAAAGCTTTGCAGACCAAGGAGCCGGTTGGATACATATGGTCGACCTTGATGGAGCTAAAGAGGGAGTAAGAATCAATGATTCATACGTAATTAAAGCGGCAAGTGAGTTAGGTGCCCGCATTCAAATCGGTGGCGGCATCCGAACGGAACGGGATATAGCCCATTATCTGGATAATGGAGTGGAACGTGTCATTCTAGGCAGCTCGGCCGTTTCAGACCCTGATTTCACTAAAGATATGATTAGGAAATATGGAAGCCATATCGCTATCGGGATCGATGCGAAGGATGGCAAGGTTGCCACTCATGGCTGGCTTCAAACGTCTGGAACCCTTGCGGTAGATCTTGGCAAACTACTGGCCGATGCTGGTGCCGAGACCTTTATCGTGACTGATATCGCGACGGATGGCATGCTTTCAGGGCCGAATGTGAAGGGTATATTGGCCATGGCGGAGGCAACTGGTAAAAACGTGATTGCTTCAGGAGGCATTAGTTCACTCGAAGACCTTATCACCCTCAAGGAGTTTGAAGCCCATGGCATTGCAGGGGCTATCATCGGCAAGGCACTTTATACCAACCGCTTTACTGTAGAAGAAGCACTAGAAAAGGTGCGTGGTTAAATGCTCACTAAACGAATTATTCCATGTCTCGATGTAAAAGATGGGCGCGTAGTCAAGGGCATACAATTTGTTTCCCTTAGGGATGCTGGAGATCCGGTCGAACTTGCAGCCTTTTACGATCAAGAAGGTGCCGATGAGCTTGTCTTCCTGGATATTTCCGCATCACATGAAGGCAGGGAAACGATCGTCGACGTCGTTCAAGCGGTAGCGGGCAGCTTGGCAATCCCGTTCACCGTGGGCGGCGGCATTAATTCATTGGCGGATATGAAGAAGATCCTGCGGGCGGGTGCCGATAAAGTATCCCTAAATACAGCAGCCATCCTGCGTCCTGAGTTAATTAATGAAGGTGCTGATTATTTTGGTTCCCAATGTATCGTGGTTGCCATAGACGCCCGATATGATGAAGGGCTTGGGTCATGGCGCGTATATACCCACGGCGGCCGGAAACCGACTGAATGGGAAGTGACCGAGTGGGCGCAGGAAGCCGTATCCCGCGGTGCTGGGGAAATTTTATTGACAAGCATGGATTGTGACGGCGAGAAACAAGGGTTTAATATCGCTTTGACAAAAACGGTATCTGAAGCCGTTTCAGTTCCGGTCATCGCATCTGGCGGGGCAGGCAACGCTGAACATTTCCAGGAAGCCTTCCAAGAAGGTAAAGCCGACGCAGCATTAGCGGCATCGATTTTTCATTATAAAGAAACATCCGTTAAAGAAGTTAAAGCGTTTCTCAAACAACAAGGAGTGGTTGTACGATGAATCTTGAAACTATTAAATATGACGAAAAAGGTCTGGTACCGGCAATTATTCAAGATGCAGGAACAGGCGAAGTGCTGACACTTGCTTACATGAATCAAGAATCTCTGCAATTGTCGATTGAAAAAGGAGAAACGGTTTTCTTCAGCCGTTCGCGCAATGAATTATGGCATAAAGGAGCAACCAGCGGCAATATCCAGAAAATCACCGAAATGAAGTATGACTGCGATCAAGATGCATTGGTCGTGCGGGTCGTGCCTGCAGGACCTGCGTGTCATACTGGGGCAACAAGCTGTTTTAGCGAAACGATTTACCAAAACGGTGAAGCCGGACAAGGCGTGAAGGCAAATGTGACTTTCTTGACGGAATTAGAAAGATTGATTGAAAAAAGAAAATCGGAAATGCCTGAAGGTTCATATACGACCTACCTATTCGATAAGGGCGTTGATAAGATCCTGAAGAAAGTCGGTGAAGAAGCGGCAGAAGTGATCATTGCTGCTAAGAACCGTGATGCAGAGGAACTTTCGATGGAAAGTGCCGATCTCCTCTATCACTTATTCGTTCTTCTTCAAGAGCAGGAGCTGCCTTTCCAAGCGGTGCTTGATGTATTGAAGGCTAGACATGCCGATAAGGACGAACCGAAAGAAACCGAATGAATGGTGATTGCCCTCCGTCAATAGGAGGGCTTTTGTGTGTGTTTACGATGGCGGTCAGTGATCCTGAATCAACATATGACAGGGAAAATGCTTCAATTTTTCTTGAAGAAGGCATGAGGATTCCCGTTTTCCATTTTCTTGAATTGTTCGGCAAATTTTCTCCAATATGTTATAATACTATGGTTAATCAACTTGTAGATGGAGGATTACATGAGTAAAGACTCTAAATTTGGCCAACAGGCAAAAATTCTAACCTTTCACCCAACAGGTGAGTATTATTTCACCAAGGGTTTAAAAGCTTATCATAGACGGGAATTACCTAAATCAAAGAAATACCTGGAACGTGCGCTGGAACTTGAACCTGCTGAACCGATGATAGCTTGTCAATTGGCTATCACTTGCTCGGAAATCGGTGAATATAATTATTCAAACAACCTTTTGGAAAACATCTTGGATGTGATGGATCCTTATATGTCGGAATGTCATTACTTCCTGGCGAATAATTATGCCCACTTAGGCATGTTCAAGGAGGCTTATCGTCACGCCAGTGCTTATCTTGATAAAGAAGAAGACGGGGAGTTCAGCGATGACGCAGAGGATTTGCTTGAATTGATAACTTTTGAGTCGGATGAGTCAGAAGAAAATCCCTTTAAGCATGATGGGCTCATTACCAAACAGGAACAAGCCCGCGAGTACCTGGAATCAGGCAATTTCCCGAAGGCGATCGAAGTGCTGAAAGAAACGATTGCCGAGTACGAGGATTACTGGTCCGCTTATAATAACCTGGCACTTGCCTATTTCTATCTTGGTCAAGTGAATGAAGCTTTTGCAACACTTGATGAGGTACTGGAAAAAAGTCCGGGAAACCTGCATGCGCTTTGTAACCTTGTTGTATTTCATCATTATCAACAGGATGAGGCAAAGGTTGAAGAGCTCATACAGATGCTGGAGAAAATTAGGCCCATGCTATCCGAACACCGTTTCAAGCTTGGAGCGACCTTTGCTCTGATCGGAAATTATGCTTCTGCATATAATTGGCTTAAAGGACTTCAAAAGCAAGGGTTCGAAGGAGATGGAACCTTCTACTATTGGCTTACCATTTCCGCTTACCACTTAGGCCACGAACAGGCTGCCAAAAAGGCATGGAAAAAGGTCGTGGAAATGAACCCGGAAAAGGAAGGCATGGAGCCTTGGGGAGATATGAATGCAACTTCAGATGGTTTTGAACATCATTTTCCTTCTATTATAAAAAGGCTGGAAAGTGAATTCATCGAAGAAAGGCTTTTTGCCATTTTCCTTCTGAAACATTCGGTTCATAAACAGAAGCTATTGAAAAACCAGGTCCTCAACCTAAACCAGAATTTCACTGAATTGGAACGTGATTATGCCGAACTTGTTCAAGGTCCTGCTAAAGATCGCCAATTAACACCGATTGATTTTGCCGATCGCACTGCTGAGTTATTATATCAGCATTTCCAACCGATACAATTAAATGAAGCCGGGCTCTATTTAATGTGGTTTTCCGTATTCATCGAAGCGGTGAAATCCGAGCAGAAGCTAAATAATCCTGCAGGATGGGCATCTGCGGTGGAGTACGTGTGGATTCAGCTTAAAAGTGAGAAGGCGAGCAAACAGGCAATCGCAGACAAACATTTCATTTCGGTGTCCACCTTATCTAAGTACGTGAAGTTGGTTCAAAACTTACTCGGATGAGCAGATATTTGGACGAAAAATTATTTGTTATATAGGATAATAGGTAGGGAACACTAACCGTAGTGAAGGTTCCATTTGTAATGGAATATGGAGGAGTGAAAACATGTCTGAAAAAATTTATGACGTTGTTATTATTGGAGCTGGTCCTGCAGGGATGACGGCAGCAGTCTATACATCACGTGCGAACCTTTCAACATTGATGTTAGAACGCGGGGTACCGGGCGGGCAAATGGCCAATACGGAGGAAGTTGAAAATTATCCTGGATTCGACACTATACTCGGACCTGAACTTTCAACGAAAATGTTTGACCATGCAAAGAAATTCGGTGCGGAGTATGCCTATGGGGATGTTAAGGAAATCATCGACGGTGAAGAGTATAAAACGATCAAAGCCGGTTCAAAGGAATTCAAAGCACGTTCAATCATCATTTCATCTGGTGCCGAATACAAGAAAATCGGCGTTCCTGGCGAAAAGGAATTGGGCGGCCGCGGTGTATCGTATTGTGCAGTTTGTGATGGTGCATTCTTCAAGCAAAAGGAACTGTTCGTTATCGGCGGCGGAGACTCTGCTGTTGAAGAGGGTGTGTACTTAACCCGCTTTGCTTCGAAAGTGACGATCGTTCACAGACGTGACGAACTTCGTGCTCAAAAGATTCTTCAAGATCGTGCATTTGCCAATGAGAAAATTAACTTCATCTGGAATCACACTTTGAAGGAAATCAATGAAAAAGGCGGCAAGGTCGGCGGTGTCACACTAGTTTCCACTGAAAACGGAGAAGAGACAGTGATGGACGCAGACGGTGTATTCATTTATATCGGAATGCTTCCGCTAACGAAACCATTTGAAAACTTGGGCATCTTGAACTCAACAGGCTATATTGAAACGAATGATCGGATGGAAACACGCGTACCTGGTATTTTTGCCGCAGGTGATGTTCGTGAAAAAACATTGCGCCAAATCGTTACAGCTACAGGCGATGGAAGCATTGCCGCCCAATCCGCTCAGCATTTTGTTGAGGAACTTCAAGAAAAATTGCAGCCAAAGGCTTGATTTCACAAGAATATACAATCGTAATTCCGTTTTAACGAGGTTGTAACATGCGTGAAATAATGATTCGGTATAGTAGGGGGTAGAAGTTGACCCCCTTTAATTATAAACGTTTAAGGACACAGAATAAGTTTCTGTGTCTTTTTTTTGTTTTCCTGCTTTGAGACTATATCTTTAGTTCCAATTTTTAGGGTGTCCTCAGCGTTTTTTAATGTGAAACAAGTCGTTCCTTTGCATTTAGGAAGCGAAAGTGGAGAAGAATAGGAGGTAAGCAGGATAAAGGCTTACCTATGTGATTCCTTGCGATTGAAGATTCCCCCAATGCAGGAAGTTTACTTTATTGTTAGCTTATTTTAAAAATAGTATAATGATAAGATATACTAAACATATATATATCTTTCATAAGAAGATGAAAAATACAACTTGTTTGAACTATTAGCATTTATAGATCGCCAAATGGATATCTAGCGGCGGTTTAAGGATATAAACTGAATCTCTTCAACACGGGGGGTGAAGGTTTCTATTAGTCGAGCAGAGCCAATCGAGGTGAAGAACGTGCAGCGTGTCACAAACTGTGTATTGATCAGAGATAATCAAATCCTCTTATTGAAAAAGCCTAGACGCGGATGGTGGGTAGCTCCAGGCGGTAAGATGGAACCTGGGGAATCTGTTCGCGATGCTTGCATTAGGGAATATCGCGAAGAAACGGGCGTTTATTTAAAAAACCCTTCCATCAAAGGTATTTTCACCTTCATCATGAAGGACGGAGATAAAGTTTTATCAGAATGGATGATGTTCACTTTCTTTGCAACGGATTCCGATGGTGTAAATGTGGATGTTTGTGAAGAAGGGGAACTTAGCTGGCATCCGGTTGAAGATGTTAAAAAGCTGATGATGGCTGAAGGTGATTTTCACATCCTGGATTATATGGTTCATGGCAGTGGGATCATCTATGGAACCTTTACCTACACGCCTGAGTTCAAGCTGCTTTCTTACCGGTTGGATCCAGGTTAATTTTTTAGAGATAAAAAAGATTGCTATACATGGGGGCGGAGAAACTATGAGTACAGGGCAGATGAGTGAAACGCAATTGGTCATCATTACCGGAATGTCCGGAGCAGGTAAGACAGTGGCGGTTCAAAGTTTTGAAGACCTCGGCTTTTTTTGCGTCGATAATTTGCCGCCCACGCTGTTGCCAAAGTTTTTGGAGTTAATGAAGGACTCCGGGAATAAGATGAATAAAGTGGCTCTTGTCATGGATTTAAGGGGAAGGGAATTTTTTGATTCCTTGTTTCTTGCACTGGATAATTTATCGGATGCAGCTGCAGTATCACCAAGAATCCTTTTTCTTGAAGCTGATGATGATTCCTTGGTACGCAGATATAAGGAAACGAGAAGGACCCACCCCCTTGCTCCATTAGGCCGGCCATTGGAAGGCATTAAAATGGAACGGGAACTTTTGGACGAATTGAAGGGAAGGGCCCAGTTGATCTTTAATACTTCCCAACTGAAACCGCGCGAATTGAGGGAGAAAATCGCTTCGGAGTTTTCTGCTGATAAAAGTGTCGGTTTTACAGTCAATGTCATGTCGTTCGGGTTCAAGCATGGTCTGCCGATAGATGCCGACCTTGTGTTTGATGTACGGTTCCTGCCAAATCCATATTATATTGACCATATGAGGCCAAGGACTGGCTTGGAACAGGAAGTGTCTAGTTACGTTTTAAAATGGAGTGAGACGCAAAAATTCTTGGAAAAAGTGACCGATCTGCTCGCTTTCATGCTTCCGTATTATAAACGTGAAGGGAAAGCACAGCTTGTTGTTGCGATTGGGTGTACAGGCGGCCAGCATCGTTCTGTAGCATTGACGGAGTATATTTCAAACCACTTCAAAAAGGATTACAGGGTTCAAGTATCACATCGCGATATCGAAAAAAGTAAGGGGAAAGCAGATGTTAGATAAAAAGAAACAGCCTAAGGTTGTGATCATCGGTGGAGGAACCGGCCTTCCTGTTTTGTTGAGAGGGTTAAAGAAGCATCCGGTGGATATAACGGCAATCGTAACGGTAGCTGATGATGGTGGAAGTTCGGGCCGCCTTCGCGAAGATATGGATATTCCCGCTCCGGGTGATATTCGTAACGTGCTGGCTGCGTTATCGGATGTAGAGCCCCTTGTTGAACAAATGTTTCAGCATCGCTTTCAAAGTAAAAATGAGTTGTCCGGGCATTCGCTGGGGAATTTGATACTGGCGGCAATGACTTCGCTGACCGGGGATTTCGTCCATGCGATCCAGGAAATGAGTAAATTCCTTAATGTCCGCGGTAAAGTGCTTCCGGCTGCGAATCAAAGTGTGGTTCTCCATGCAGAGATGGATGACGGCACGATTGTTACAGGAGAGTCCAAGATTCCCTTCTCAGGAAAGAAAATAAAAAAAGTGTTCCTGTCTCCTCATCATATAAAGCCGCTTAGTGAAACTCTCCAGGAAATCAAGCAGGCAGATCTTATAGTCATAGGTCCAGGAAGCCTATATACTAGCATTCTGCCTAACTTACTTGTCCCTGGTTTAGGAGAAGAGGTTGCCCGTTCCAAGGCGAAGAAGGTGTACATTTGCAATTTGATGACACAAGCCGGCGAGACTCTGGATTATAGCGCGAGTGATCATATAAAAGCGATATATGACCATATGGGAAATGCATATATTGACAGGATACTTGTTAATAATGAGGAAATACCAACCGAGATTCAGCAGCGCTATCAAGCTGAATATGCCAAACCGGTCATGTATGATGTGGAAAGCTTAAAAATGATGGGTCTTGAAATCATACAAGAACGCATTTTCAGCTATGAAGGGAATGTAATACGCCATGATACGAAAAAAGTGGCGGATTTGCTTTATAATATGCTTGTATATGAAACAAAAAGCCACATAGAACCGTAGATATAAGCGGGGACGGTTTTTTGATTGATAAAAATAGATTACCTGCGTTCGATTGGGGGTGAAATGGATGTCTTTTGCTTCAGAAACAAAAAAAGAGCTTACAACATTAGAGGGAAAGGATTGCTGCGGTAAAGCGGAATTGTGTGCGCTTATCCGGATGAACGGATCCCTTTCATTTTCTAATCGGAAGCTTGTTGTGGATATTCAAACTGAGAATGCTGCGATTGCCAGAAGGATTTATACGCTGCTTAAAAAAAGTTATGAGGTCCAGGTCGAGCTGTTGGTCCGTAAAAAGATGAAGCTTAAAAAGAACAATGTATATATTGTCAGGATGTCATCCGGAGGGCAGCGGGTTTTAACCGATTTGGAAATTTTAGGCGATGGCTTTGAAATTCTCCATGAAATATCCGATACTATTGTTGGGAAGAAATGCTGTAAGCGTTCTTATCTAAGAGGTGCATTTCTTGCAGGGGGTTCGGTAAACAATCCGGAAACGTCTTCCTATCACCTTGAGATTTTCTCACTTTATAAAGAGCACAATGATGCCCTTTGTGAGCTAATGAATAAGTTTGGCTTGAAGGCCAAGACACTTGAACGCAAGAAGGGGTACATCATTTATTTGAAAGAAGCCGAAAAGATTGCCGAGTTTTTAAGTATAGTTGGCGCCCATTCAGCTTTATTAAGGTTCGAGGATGTACGGATTGTCCGTGATATGCGTAATTCAGTGAATCGGCTTGTGAATTGTGAAACAGCCAATTTGAACAAAACGATCGGGGCATCATTGCGCCAGGTTGAAAATATCCATTATATCGAGGATACGGTAGGACTTAGCATTTTACCGGATAAGCTTCGGGAAATTGCGGAGCTTAGGATAGCGTTTCAGGATATAACCTTAAAGGAACTTGGGGAAATGGTATCCGGGGGAACCATCAGTAAGTCCGGGATTAATCACCGATTGCGAAAGATTGATGAAATAGCTGACAGGCTCCGTGGGGGAGAGGCTATTGCTGCGAAAAAATAAAGCTAACAGGGGAGATCAAGATGGTGGAGAAACAAGTTGAGGTAAAATTGAAAACGGGTTTGCAAGCTCGGCCGGCGGCTCTTTTTGTACAAGAAGCTAACCGCTTTCATTCAGATGTTTTTCTTGAAAAAGAAGGAAAGAAAGTGAATGCAAAAAGTATAATGGGATTAATGAGCCTTGCCATCAGTTCTGGTGTGTCCGTGAAGTTAATCATCGAAGGACGCGATGAAAAAGAAGCATTAGAAGCATTGGAAGAGTTCGTTCAGCAAGAGGGTTAAAAAAGGGGATGCCTAAATGTGCATCCTTTTCTTTTATCATGGAAAAGAAGGCTCCGGAAGTCGCTTATGGCGATGTCCGGAGCCTTTCTTTTGTTGCAGGATTACTTAGAGTTTTTATCATCAAGAACGCTGCGCGTGATGACTTTGTCAATCAAGCCATATTCAAGAGCTCTTTCGGAAGTCATGAAGTTATCACGTTCCGTATCTCTTTGAAGGACTTCGATAGGTTGTCCCGTACGTTCTGCCAAGATTTGGTTCAGTTTATCTTTCAAGTGAAGGATACGGCGGGCAGCAATTTCAATTTCCGTAGCTTGACCTTGAGCTCCTCCAAGTGGTTGGTGAATCATGACTTCACTGTTAGGCAATGCATAACGTTTGCCTTTTTCGCCAGCGGCCAATAGGAAAGCACCCATGGAAGCGGCCATACCGATGCATACTGTCGAAACATTAGGTTTGATATATTGCATAGTATCGTAAATGGCCATACCGGAAGTGATGCTTCCGCCAGGGCTGTTGATGTATAGAGTGATATCTTTTTCAGGATTTTCCGCTTCTAAAAATAGTAATTGAGCAACAATGGAGTTGGAAACATTATCGTCAATTGCACTTCCTAGCATAATGATCCGGTCTTTTAATAAACGGGAGTAAATATCGTAGGCACGCTCCCCACGACTTGTTTGTTCGATAACTGTAGGAATTAAATTCATGTTCATTTCCTCCTTCGATTAAGAGAATCATTTAAATTCTTTATGTATGTATGATACACTTTTTGGTCAATTTAGGTCAAACAAAACAAACCCTATTATGGATAATTTGTTCGACAATTTTCTGGCTAAGGCTCCTTCCTGATAGAATGTTTTATATATTATGCCGCACAGGGATGAATTTCCACATTACCCATAATACCCAAATGATAAAGTTTTAAACCTGATAACCCTTGCAAAGGAGGGAATTCTATCATATAATGAAGTCTGTTGAAAAATATTTTCTATTACGCCCTCGTAGTGCAACGGATAGAACGCAAGCCTCCGAAGCTTGAAATGCAGGTTCGATTCCTGCCGAGGGCATTACCAATCTTCTGCTTAATAAAGTGGGGGATTTTTTATTGGTCATTTTTAGGAGAGTTAAAATTTTTGCCGAAATTGCTCGTTTTCCGTAATATTCCATCTAATCCTGTAATGTCGGTCCTGTCTTGAAAATATTCGCCCATACTATTGAAAAATGGTGATTTTTCAATAAAAGTAGTTGTTAAATTTGCGTTTCTAACATATAGTATTTAAAACAAATAAACTATTCAGAAAAAAATCGTAAGCGTTTTCATGGGTTTTTGTGTAGAATTTTCTCCTGATAATGTAAAATGGAGTGGGGGAGGGATGAATCGATGAGTATGAATATGAAAGCAGGACTTTTTCAACAGCAAACATTAAAGATGGCAATGACCCAGGAGCTCATGCAAGCTATTACATTGCTGCAATACTCCTCGCAGGAGCTATCGGCTTTTTTAGAAAATAAAATGGTGGAGAACCCATTACTGTCAATAGATCAGCCAACATCTTCTTTATTTCAGCCAACTTTTGACCGCAAAAAAGGTAAACGGACTCTTAAAAATACGTATGATGCCAACTATTGGATTGAACAGATCAGTGAAGATACCATATCGCTGGAACAGCATATCATGTCCCAAGTGAATCACCAGCAGTTTTCCGGTGAGCAGCAAAAGGCAATGCTTCTATTAATTCATAACCTTGATGAAAACGGTTACTTAAGGACTCAGCTGGATGATATATGCATCCCAGGCATATCTCCGGCCGTTTTGGAAGAGTGTCTCTCGATTTTACAGGAACTCGAACCGCATGGCATCGGAGCGAGGAATCTTCAAGAGTGCCTTTTGCTTCAAGTGAAAGTAGAAGGGGAGAATCTGCTGGCAGAATCGATCATAGAAAACCATTTCCTCGATTTTGCTGAAAAGCGCTGGAAAGACCTAAGTAAGAAAATCGGTGTTACACTGAAGGAGATTCAAGAGGTCTTTGATTATGTCCAGACGTTGAACCCGCGTCCGGCATCACTCTTTTTTCAGGAAAAACCTTCTTATATAGTGCCGGATGTGGTCGTGGAAGTTCGGGATGGCATGCTGCTTGTCGGGAATTATGATGGTAACACACCCAATCTTAATGTGGATAAAGGGTATTTAAACCGAATGAAGAGCCATAAGGATCAGGGAGTTCAGCGGTTTATCCAGGATAAGTGGCAGGAATACCAATGGATCTCCAGGGGTATCCAACAGAGAAAAGAAACTATATTGAAGGTTATTCAGTGCATCGTCGAAAAACAGCCGGCATGCTTTCATCATGGCCTGAACTATTTGAAGCCGATGACGATGAAAGAAATCGCAGACGAACTTGGCATACATGAGTCCACAGTGAGCCGGGCGGTTAAGGGGAAGTATGTACAGACACCATTTGGCACGATAGAGATGCGGATATTTTTCACTACTTCTTTACAGTCGGTCGGCCTTGATGAGGATATGTCGGGCATGCAAGCGAAAAAGAGCCTCCAGGCAGCCATCAATGGGGAAAATAAACAAAAGCCGCTTTCGGATCAAGACTTGGCAGAACGGCTGAAGGAAGAGCATGGAATTATCCTGGCACGCCGTACCGTTGCCAAGTACCGGGAACAATTAGGGATCCCTTCTTCATCTAAACGAAAAAGATATGACTGAAAAGGATGAGTGGTTTTGGAAACGAACGCGTTTGTTTTATATAGTAGGGATAAATGCCCGTTATGTGATAAAGCCAAGCAGGTACTTGAAGAAGTGAAAGTGGAGTCAGGCATAGGCTATAAGGAAATCGATATCCATACAGATGATGATTTGCTTGAGAGATTCGGGCTGATGATTCCTGTCGTTGAATGGAAAGATGAAATCGTTCAGTTCGGAAACGTTGATAAATCAGCTCTAAATAGGCTTTTGGAAAAATAATTTTTCAAATCATTTGAAGAAACATTCCGTTCCTGCTAGAATAAAATATGTAGCAGGAATATTTTTTTGTTTTAAGTGGGACAGAAAATGACTACGCGGGACGTTAAATGTCCAACTTAACTTTTTAGGAGTTTTAAATATGCGTACATTACTCGAGGTACAAAGAAAATTATTGCCCGATTTCCTTTTGGTTATGCAAAAAAGATATGATATCCTGCGTTATATCAAAATGATGCAGCCGGTTGGAAGGCGCAGTCTGTCCGTGAGCCTTAACTTGACAGAGCGAACGCTTAGAGGCGAGGTTGATTTTCTGAAAAGTCAGAACCTGGTTAACATCTTCAGCTCTGGCATGACGCTGACTGATGAAGGGATTGAAATCCTGGATAAGTTAGAAGGAATAATGCGTGAAGTAATGGGTATAGACATAATGGAAAAGCAATTGCAGGATTTGTTACAGGTGGATGAAGTCATAATTGTCTCAGGAAATTGTGATGAAACCCCATGGGTGAAAAAAGAATTGGGTAAAGCTTGTGCAAACCGTATGAAACGAGAATGGAACTCAAAGAATATCATTGCTGTTACTGGCGGATCGACAATGGCAGAAGTGGCTAATTCGTTGTCACCTGATGAAGCATCCAGGAAATTGACATTTGTCCCAGCCCGCGGGGGAATTGGTGAAGCGGTGCAGAATCAGGCCAATACGATTGTCGAAAAAATGGCACAGAAGGCTCAAGCCTCCTACAGAGTGTTATATGTACCCGATCAATTAAGCGGTGAGGTTTATGCATCATTCCAGAAGGAACCTGCAATTAAAGAAGTGATTTCCCAAATCAAGTCTGCCGATATGATCATTCATGGAATCGGTGATGCCATGGCGATGGCAGAGAGAAGAAATTCTTCGCCAGAAATGTTAAAGAAGCTGTTAGATGGAAATGCTGTAGGAGAGGCATTCGGTTATTATTACGATGAAAACGGCAAAGTTGTTCATAAAGTTTTGACAGTCGGCATCCAGTTAGATGATCTTAGCCCTGAAAAGCGAGTGATAACTGTGGCAGGTGGCAAAACTAAAGCAAAGGCTATCCGTTCCTACATGAAAGGTGCACCTTCATCGACCGTTTTGATCACGGATGAAGCTGCGGCACAAGAGTTAATTCAGGGGAATTACACCCCTTAATATATTTGCGAACTTAAAAGGAGGAATTTTTCATGGCAGTAAAAGTTGGTATTAATGGTTTTGGACGTATTGGACGTAATGTATTTCGTGCAGCATTAAGTAATCCTGGGGTAGAGATTGTTGCTATTAACGACTTAACGGATGCTAATATGTTAGCGCACCTTCTTCAATACGATACAATTCATGGATCTCTTAATGAAAAAGTAGCAGTTGATGGGGATTACCTTGTTGTTGATGGTCACAAAGTAAAGGTATTGGCTGAACGTGATCCTGCACAATTAGCATGGGGTGAACTGGGAGTAGAAGTAGTTGTGGAATCTACTGGACGTTTCACAAAACGTGCGGATGCAGCTAAGCATTTAGAAGCTGGCGCGAAAAAAGTAATCATCTCTGCTCCTGCATCTGATGAAGATATCACGATCGTCATGGGTGTAAACGAAGACAAATATGATGCAGCAAACCACCATGTAATCTCTAATGCTTCTTGTACAACGAACTGCTTAGCTCCATTTGCTAAAGTGCTTCATGAACAATTCGGAATCAAACGCGGTATGATGACTACTGTTCACTCTTATACAAATGATCAGCAAATCCTTGATTTGCCTCATAAAGATTACCGTCGTGCACGTGCAGCTGCCGAGAATATCATTCCTACAACAACTGGGGCAGCAAAAGCTGTTGCACTTGTCCTTCCTGAACTTAAAGGGAAATTGAATGGTATGGCTATGCGTGTACCTACTCCAAACGTGTCTGTTGTCGACCTTGTTGCTGAACTTGAAAAAGACACAACAGTTGAAGAAGTTAATGCAGCATTCAAAAAGGCTTCTGAAGGTGAATTAAAAGGAATCCTTGAGTACAGCGAACTTCCGCTAGTATCAACTGACTATAACGGTAACCCATCATCATCTACAATCGATGCCCTTTCCACAATGGTAATGGAAGGAAACATGGTTAAAGTATTATCTTGGTATGATAATGAAACAGGATATTCAAGCCGTGTTGTTGATTTGATTGACTATTTGGCTAAAAAAGGATTGTAATTAGAATAATAAAAAAACCTCACCAAGGTGAGGTTTTTTTTATCACAGCTCTAAAAAAACTTGGCAGAAGATGATATTATTAGTAAGTCATTAATCAGTCAAGCGTTTACATTTCTTGTTTTTGGATAATTTCCTGGAAACCGACTATAATGAAAAAGAGAAAAGGGGAGTTGGGAAATTTACCCTCTCCCTTTTTGGCTAAAAGAATCAAAAATATGATAACAATATCTAAGGAGGTTCTTGGATTATGAATAAAAAGTCAATTAAAGATATTGAATTAAAGGGGAAACGCGTATTTTGCCGTGTTGATTTCAACGTGCCGATGCAGGACGGAAAGATCTCGGATGATACGAGAATCAAGGCTGCACTGCCGACGATTTCCTATTTGACAGAACAAGGCGCAAAAGTCATCTTAGCTAGCCATCTTGGCCGTCCTAAAGGACAAGTCGTAGAAGAATTGCGTTTAGCACCTGTTGCGGAAAGACTAAGCGAACTTAGCGGCAAAGATGTGCAAAAGGCAGAAGAAGCATACGGCGAGACCGTTCAATCAATCATTGAAAACATGCAAAATGGCGAGATCCTGTTGTTGGAAAACGTTCGTTTCTATCCAGGAGAAGAGAAGAACGATCAAGAATTGGCGAAGTCATTTGCGGCACTGGCTGATGTTTATGTTAACGATGCATTCGGAGCTGCGCACCGTGCACATGCTTCAACTGAAGGAATAGCTCACCATCTCCCGGCCGTTGCTGGATTGCTGATGGAAAAAGAGCTTTCTGTACTTGGAAAAGCCCTATCCAACCCAGAACGTCCTTTTACGGCTATAATTGGCGGAGCAAAAGTAAAGGATAAGATAGGCGTTATCGAAAACCTTTTGGAAAAAGTCGATCACTTGATCATTGGTGGTGGATTGGGTTACACATTCATTAAAGCGCAAGGTCATGAAATCGGTAATTCTTTATTGGAAGAAGACAAAATAGAATTGGCCAAATCTTTCATCGAAAGTGCAAAAGAAAAAGGCGTAAAACTTCATTTGCCTATCGATGCAGTCGTAACTGCTGAATTTTCACCTGATGCAGAGACGGATAATGTCGATATCGATGCTATTCCAAATGATAAAATGGCTCTTGATATCGGACCAAAAACAAGTGAATTATTTGCGGATGTAATCAAAGGTTCCAAGCTTGTCATTTGGAATGGACCAATGGGTGTATTCGAGTTCGATAAATTTGCGAATGGAACGAGAACCGTTGCTCAAGCCTTGGCGGAAGCAAATGATACGTACAGCATTGTTGGCGGAGGGGATTCGGCCGCAGCTGCAGAAAAGTTTGGACTGGCAGAAAAGATGTCCCATATTTCAACTGGCGGCGGTGCATCTCTTGAGTTCATGGAAGGCAAAGAGTTGCCTGGCGTTGTAGCCTTGAACGATAAATAAGATTGAACCGTTACATATTTCAACATTAGAAGGGATGAGAAACCAAATGCGTAAACCGATTATTGCAGGAAACTGGAAAATGAATAAAACACTATCTGTAGCGACTGCCTTTTTAGAAGAAGTGAGCAATTTGATTCCGAAGCAAGATGTAATCGATACGGTTGTATGTGCTCCAGCTTTATTTTTGGATCAGCTCGTTCAAGCAGCAAAAGGAACCGATGTGAAAATCGGGGCACAGAACATGCACTTTGAAGAAAGCGGTGCTTTCACAGGAGAAATCAGCCCAATCGCCTTGGCTGATCTTGGGGTATCCTACGTCATACTTGGTCATTCTGAGCGCAGGGAAATGTTCAACGAAACGGATGAAGCCGTTAATAAAAAAGTTCATGCCGCTTTTGCCCACCAATTGACCCCGATCGTTTGCTGCGGTGAAACACTTGAGCAAAGGGAAGCTGGCGAAACGAATGATTTCGTAGGCAGCCAGATTGAGAAAGGCCTAGCAGGATTATCTGACGATCAATTGAAACAAGCCGTTATTGCTTATGAGCCGATTTGGGCGATTGGAACCGGAAAATCGTCATCTGCTCAAGATGCTAATGAAGTTTGTGCGCATATCCGCTCAGTTATTGCCGACAAATTTTCAAATGAAGCAGCTGCAGCCATCCGCATTCAGTACGGTGGCAGTGTAAAACCTGAGAATATTAAAGAGTACATGGCACAACCTGATATAGACGGTGCATTGGTTGGCGGTGCTAGCTTGAAATCCGATTCATTTTTACAATTGCTGGAGGCTGGTCACTATGAGTAAGTCGCCTGTGGCACTTATCATATTAGACGGTTTTGGCTGCCGTAACGAAGAAAAGGGTAATGCTGTTTTTCATGCGAAAAAACCGAACTTTGACCGATATTGGGAACAGTATCCGCACTCCCATTTAACTGCAAGCGGGGAAGCGGTCGGCTTGCCTGCCGGTCAAATGGGGAACTCGGAAGTGGGCCATTTGAATA
Organism: Peribacillus sp. FSL R5-0717; assembly: GCF_038002945.1. Lineage (NCBI taxonomy): Bacteria > Bacillati > Bacillota > Bacilli > Caryophanales > Bacillaceae > Peribacillus > Peribacillus sp. FSL R5-0717. The sequence continues at coordinate 2,248,803 of NZ_JBBOOF010000001.1, read as the reverse complement.
TCGGGGCAGGACGGATCGTTTATCAAAGCCTGACCCGTGTGAACCTGGCAATACGTGAAGGTGAGTTTGCACAAAACCCAACTTTGGTCGATGCCATGAGCCATACCAAGAAAAAAGGCACGGACCTTCATCTTTTTGGTCTTCTTTCAGATGGCGGCGTGCATAGTCATATCGATCATATGTATGCCCTTTTGAAATTGGCCGCTAAAGAAGGAGTTAAAAATGTATATGTACATGCATTTTTAGATGGCCGTGATGTCGGACCGAAAACGGCACAGGGTTATATTAAGGAAGCGGAAGCGAAAATGAAGGAAATCGGTGTTGGTCAGTTTGCGACCATTTCCGGAAGATATTATTCGATGGACCGTGATAAGCGCTGGGAACGTGTGGAGAAATCCTACCGTTCGATGGTGTATGGTGATGGACCTGCTTACTCTTCTGCGATGGAATGTGTCGAGGATTCGTACGAACATGGAATTTTCGACGAGTTCGTGATACCTTCAGTCATAACGGCGGAAGACGGTAAACCGGTGGCAACGATTAAAGATGATGATGCCGTAATCTTTTATAACTTCCGTCCAGACCGGGCGATCCAGATTTCCAATACGTTCACGAATGAGGATTTCCGCTCATTTGACCGCGGTCCTGGACATCCGAAGCATCTCCATTTTGTCTGCTTGACACATTTTTCAGAAACAGTTGACGGATATGTTGCATTTAATCCGACAAATCTTGATAATACATTAGGGGAAGTACTTTCCCAAAACCAGCTTACCCAGCTTCGTATCGCCGAAACTGAAAAATATCCGCATGTGACGTTTTTCATGAGCGGCGGACGTGAAGAGAAGTTTCCTGGTGAAGAGAGGATTTTAATTAATTCTCCGAAAGTCGCTACATATGATTTACAACCGGAAATGAGTGCTTATGAAGTGACGGATGCATTGGTGGAACAAATTGAGGCTGACCGTTTTGATGCCATTCTCTTGAATTTTGCCAACCCGGATATGGTCGGTCATTCAGGGATGCTTGAGCCTACCATTAAAGCGATTGAAACAGTGGATGAATGCCTAGGCAGGATTGTCGATTTAATCGTCTCAAAAGGCGGTACAGCGATCATCACCGCTGACCATGGGAATGCTGATGAAGTGGTAACGCTTGAAGGCAACCCGATGACAGCCCATACTACGAATCCCGTTCCTGTCATTATCACTAAAAATCAGGTAACATTAAGAACAGGTGGTATCTTAGGCGATTTAGCTCCAACGATGCTTGATTTGCTTGGAGTCGAAAAACCTGTTGAAATGACAGGGGAATCCCTATTATCTAAATAAAATTGTGAATAGGAAAAGGAGAGATTTATAATGCCGTACATCGAACATGTATATGCACGCGAAGTGCTAGATTCACGTGGTAACCCAACAATAGAAGTAGAAATCCAAACAGAGTCCGGATACTTCGGACGTGCAATCGTACCATCAGGTGCTTCAACAGGAGAACACGAAGCGGTTGAGCTTCGTGACGGGGATAAATCTCGCTACCTGGGTAAAGGGGTACAAAAAGCAGTCGATAATGTAAATGATATCATTGCTGAAGCTGTCATCGGTTTGGATGTAACGAACCAAGCAGGCCTTGACCTTACTATGATTGAATTGGATGGCACTGAAAACAAAGGTAACTTGGGAGCAAATGCAATCCTTGGCGTATCAATGGCTGCTGCCCATGCCGCTGCGGAATTTTCTGGATTACCATTGTATCGTTACCTTGGTGGGTTCAATGCGAAACAACTTCCGACTCCAATGATGAACATCATTAACGGCGGATCACATGCCGATAACAATGTTGACTTCCAGGAATTCATGATCCTTCCTGTAGGAGCTCCTAGCTTCAAAGAAGCAGTTCGTATGGGTGCAGAAGTATTCCATGCCTTGAAATCTGTCCTTTCAGCCAAAGGCTTGAATACAGCAGTCGGCGATGAAGGCGGCTTTGCGCCAAACCTTGGTTCAAACCGTGAAGCGCTTCAAGTCATCATCGAGGCAATTGAAAAAGCTGGCTACAAAGCAGGCGAAGATATCTACCTTGGCATGGACGTGGCTTCATCTGAATTCTATAACAAAGAAACAGGCAAATATGATCTTGCAGGCGAAGGCCGCAATGGTGTTACATCCGAAGAAATGGTTGCTTTCTATGAAGAGCTAGTGAATGAATTCCCTATTATCTCCATCGAAGACGGCCTGGATGAAAATGACTGGGATGGCCACAAGCTTCTAACTGAACGCATCGGTTCTAAAGTTCAGCTTGTTGGTGACGATCTTTTCGTAACGAACACGAAAAAATTGGCTGAAGGCATCGAAAAAGGCATCGGTAACTCCATCCTGATCAAAGTGAACCAAATTGGTACACTGACCGAAACGTTTGATGCAATCGAAATGGCTAAACGCGCAGGCTACACTGCAGTCGTTTCCCACCGTTCAGGTGAAACGGAAGATGCAACGATCGCTGACATCGCCGTTGCAACAAACGCAGGACAAATCAAAACCGGTTCCATGTCCCGTACGGACCGTATCGCTAAATACAACCAACTTCTTCGCATCGAAGACCAGCTTGGTGACTTGGCTGTATATGGCGGCTTGAAATCTTTCTATAACTTGAAGAAGTAATCTTTGCTAGAAGATGGATTACAGAAATTTTCCCTCCTATTCAATGTGGCCATCCACATTGAATAGGAGGTTTTTTATGTCCATAAATCAGTGACTGCTTCCAGCTTGAAGGGATTTAATCAAACGTTTGATTAATAAAAAAAGGTGCCGCATCAAGGCACCTTTTTTCATTTATCCGATACAGCTTCCACTGGTACGGCATTATAGTATTCTTCTAATGTAATCTTCGCTTCAAAGATTTCAGTTGCGGCATCGACACCAACATAGCGGATATGCCATGGTTCGTATTTATAACCCGTGATGTTTTCCTTGCCTTCAGGGTAACGGATGATAAATCCGTATTCATGTGCATGTTCAGCAAGCCAGGCCGCTTCATTCGTATCACCGAAGCAGTCTTGGGCAGCGCATGCCCCATCGTGGGTCGTGACATCGATCGCCAGGCCTGTTTCATGCTCGCTTGTCCCGGGCATTGCACTGTAGGTTTTCGCCTTTTCTTCCCCGTCCTTAGCCACATAGTTATTGAAGACCGTGATTTGTGTTTGGTGTGAGCGGTAAGCGGAAACGCCGGCAAAGTGCATATTGTCTTTTTCGGCAGCTTGGAACATTAATTCAAGAGCCTTTCCCGCTTCTTCGCGCATCATTCTTTTTTCGATTTTATCTTCAAAGATGAAATCCACATTTGGGTAGATAAGGTCAGCAGGTTTGTAATCTTCAGGCAGGCTGTATTGTTTATTGACAAGTACAGGTATGCTTTCCGGATGGGCCAACGTCTGAAGGCCAGCCTGTGCGGGTGCAGCCGCTTCATCAATCTCCACCTGGCGCTGGGCCGATTCTTTTGAATCATTATAATTATTCTTGTCGGTCTCAGTCTCCTTCTCAGTCTCCTGGGAGCTCGGTAGTTCTTCTTTTTGCTCTTTTTCATGCTCGCTGGTCAGGTCGGATGAACAGCCAGCCATCAGAATGAAAGATGATAGAGCGGTTGCTGCAAATATAGGTTTTAACATATGAAAGGCCCCTTGCTTTTAATATAAGATTTCCAATAAAAGTAGTTTTGAAAAATTATCGTGATAAGTAATCCCTTGTTAATTCACTTTGATATTTATCAAGAAATAAGCCAATCCAGACGACCATCAGTAAAAATGGATAATCGTTACGGATTGCGGTTTCCACGACGGGATCAGACCAAAAGCTCGAAAGGAAACCGGATGACATCCTGATTGTCTCGAATGTGACAAGGGCGTGAAGCGATAACCAAAGAATCGTAAGGGTATTGGTCCCGAACCCAATGACCGCCGCTATGACGCTCAGCAAGGCGGCTGCTGCCCCGATCAGGAGGACATGGAAGCTTGATTGGAAAAAGTCGATACCGCTATTGGAAAGTCCATTATAAATAATAGCAGTAAAATAAACGGTTGTCGTGATATATGCAGCAAATAATAAGTATCGATTTCCGTGATACTTTGCCAGCAGCAATAGAAGCGGTGATAGAACGATTAATAGGACGCTGATGAAATTGCTTCCGCCTGCCCATAAAGAATAGCCGGCAACCGCCGAGAATAGGATGGTCAGGAGATCAAGAATCCGTAGTATGGACTTAAACATGTTGACACCTCTTTCTCTATTTATGCAAATTATCTCAAACTTTGATTCAAAAAGAAATAAATGACTATGGGTTTTTAGGAATTCTTACCATCATAGTATAACAAAGATTGTGGATATTTATTGGGTGTGGTAAAGTTAAAGTAATTGTTTATTGGTTCTTCAGGAGGTGTAATTGCATGCATGCATTTCTCATAACGCTTTTAGTGATTGTCAGTATCGCCCTCATTGTGACGGTATTACTTCAATCAGGTAAGAGTGCAGGTTTATCAGGTGCGATTGCCGGCGGTGCTGAGCAGTTATTCGGAAAGCAAAAGGCACGCGGTTTGGACCTGGTTTTACATCGTGCGACAATAGTATTGGCGATTCTATTCTTTGCTTTAACTTTACTTGTTGCATACTTTGATGTGTAATGGATCAAAAATGAGTCTAGCTAAATAGCTAGGCTTTTTTCTTTGCACAATAGTTGCATGAATAGATATAGTGATTTTAGTACTTAATTATAGGATAGGGATTTTTTAAAATTCTATTTACTGATAAAGGAGTTTAAGGTCATGAAAATCAAGCTGCAGCAGCCCTTTACTTTTGAAGGCGGAAAAAGGGCTGTCTTACTTTTACATGGGTTCACGGGGAATTCAGCGGATGTACGGATGCTGGGCCGTTACTTGGAGAAACAGGGATACACCTGCCATGCCCCGCACTATGAAGGGCATGGCGTTCCCCCAGAGGAGCTGGTGAAAACAGGTCCGGAAGATTGGTGGAAAGATGTCATGATGGGCTATGATTTCCTGAAAAGCAAAGGCCATGAAGAAATTGCTGTTGCCGGACTCTCATTAGGAGGCGTATTTTCTCTTAAATTAGGTTACACTGTACCTATAAAGGGTATCGTAACAATGTGTGCGCCTATGTATATCAAAAGTGAAGAAATGATGTTTAAAGGAGTATTGGAGTACGCCAGAGAATTTAAGAAGTATGAAGGAAAAACTCAAGAGCAAATAGAGCTTGAAATGGACCTCCTTGCCGATAAACCGATGAATACATTGAAAGCCCTTCAGGAATTGATAACGGATGTACGGGAGCACGTCGATCTTATTTACGCTCCGACATTTGTCGTGCAGGGCCGGCATGATGATGTTATCAATCCAAAAAGTGCCGATATTATTATTGATTCCATAGAATCACCGGTCAAAAAAATCAAGTGGTATGAAGAATCCGGTCATGTCATAACCCTTGATAAAGAAAAAGACGAGCTGCATGAAGATGTATTGGAATTTTTAGAAAGCCTGGATTGGTCCGAATAACAAAAATATACCCTGAATAGGAGGGTTTTCATGGAAGATAACATTCAAGAACATATTAATAAGCTTCTGACATACATGACGGATGAAGCATATAAGCCGCTAACGGTACAAGAACTGGAAGAGGCATTGAAAATCGAAGACTCGGCAGATTTCAAGAATTTCGTTAAGGCTTTAGTAAAAATGGAAGAAAAGGGATTGGTGGTCAGAACGAGGAGCAATCGTTACGGCCTGCCGCAAAAAATGAATTTGTTCCGCGGTAAATTAACGGGGCACGCAAAGGGGTTTGCCTTTGTCACACCTGAAGACAACCCGGGAATGGATGATATTTTCATTCCGCCAAATGAAACGGGCACAGCGATGCATGGAGATGTCGTCATGGTACGGGTATCTTCGGAAACATCGGGCTCAAGGCAAGAAGGCACGGTCATCAGAATACTTGAACGCGGAATTACACAAGTGGTCGGTACATACTCCGAAAGTAAAAGTTTTGGTTTCGTCATCCCTGATGATAAAAAGATCGCAAACGATATCTTCATTCCACAGCATGCTTCACATGGAGCGGTAGAGGGACATAAGGTTGTCGTCAAGCTTACTTCTTATCCTGAGGGACGCATAAGTGCCGAAGGTGAAGTCATTGAGATTCTTGGCCATAAAAATGATCCTGGTGTGGATATTCTTTCCGTGATCCATAAGTATGGTTTGCCGATGGAGTTCCCGGATGACGTCATGGAGCAGGCCAATGCCGTTTCCGATACCATTCAAGAAAGTGAAATTGGCAACCGCAGGGACTTGCGTAATGATGTTTTGGTCACGATTGATGGAGCGGATGCAAAGGATCTGGATGATGCCGTCACTGTTTCCAAGCTTGAGAATGGCAATTACAAGCTGGGCGTTCATATTGCTGATGTCAGTCATTACGTGAAGGAAGGTTCTCCAATCGATAGGGAAGCCCTGGAAAGAGGGACGAGCGTGTATTTGGTGGACAGGGTCATCCCGATGATCCCGCATCGTTTATCGAATGGCATTTGTTCCTTGAACCCACAAGTCGATCGTTTTACACTCTCATGTGAAATGGAAATCACGCCGGATGGCAAAGTCGTCAACCATGATATTTTTGAAAGTGTCATTAAGACGACGGAACGTATGACATATGGCAATGTGAACAAAATCCTTGTCGATAAAGATGAAGAACAGCTTGAACGCTATGAAGCGTTGGTGCCGATGTTCCAGGACATGGAGAAGCTAGCGGCCATCCTTCGCAAGAACCGGATGAACCGCGGTGCGATCGACTTTGATTTCAATGAAGCAAGAGTCATCGTTGATGAAGAGGGCCATCCGACCGATGTGGTTTTACGTGAAAGGTCGGTTGCGGAAAAGCTGATTGAAGAGTTCATGCTTGCAGCTAATGAAACCGTTGCTGAGCATTTCCACCGTCTTGACCTACCGTTCATTTACCGTATTCATGAAGATCCAAAGCCGGAAAAACTGCAGCGTTTCTTCGAATTCATTACGAACTTCGGATACATTGTAAGGGGATCGGCCAATGACGTCCATCCTAAGGCGTTACAGGAAATCATTGAGGCGGTTGCCGGTAAGCCGGAAGAAACGGTCATATCCACCGTCATGCTTCGTTCCATGCAACAGGCGAAATATGATCCGGAGAGCTTAGGCCACTTTGGTTTATCTGCTGAGTTTTATACACATTTCACATCGCCGATTCGCCGTTACCCGGATTTGATCGTGCACAGGTTGATCAGGACCTACTTGGTGGAAGGTAAAATGGATGAAGCTACGAAGGAGAAATGGAATGCCAATTTACCTGAGATTGCCGATCATACATCGAAACGCGAACGTCGCTCAGTCGATGCCGAGCGGGAAACGGATGATCTGAAAAAAGCGGAATATATGCTGGATAAGATCGGCGAGGAATATACCGGGATCATTGGTTCAGTCACCAATTTCGGAATGTTCGTCGAGCTGCCGAACACGATTGAAGGACTTGTCCATGTCAGCTTCATGACGGATGATTATTACCGCTTCGATGAGCGTCAGCTTGCAATGATCGGGGAACGTACCGGTAATGTGTTCCGGATTGGCGATGAGATCGACGTACGTGTTTCCAACGTCAATAAAGAGGAACGCGCCATCGACTTTGAAATTATCGGCATGAAGGTAAGCCGTCCGCGTCCATCCGGCGAGAAGAAAATATTTAAAGCCAATTCAGGTGAACGCAAACGCGGCCGAGGCGGTAATGGGGGACGTAAGGAAGGAAAAGGCGGCGACCGTAATGGAGATTCGACTTCTTCTGGAAGAAAATCGAAAAAGAAGAAAAAATTCTTTGAAAATGCGCCAGCTGCCAAGCGCAAGAGAAAACCTAAAAAGAGATAAAGATTCAGGCGGGGGGATGATCATTACATCCTCTCGCCGCGATTGGATGTAAAAAAGGGGAGAGTTAGATGCCAAAAGGCTCAGGTAAACAACTAGCACAAAATAAAAAAGCGTATCATGATTTCTTTATTGAACAAACGTTTGAAGCAGGAATCGTTTTAAAAGGGACCGAAATCAAAGCAATCCGTGCGGCCCGAGTGAATTTGAAGGATGCCTTCGCTAAAATAGAAAATGGTGAAGTTTATCTTCATAATATGCATGTCAGCCCTTATGAGCAGGGAAACCAGTTTAACCATGATCCGTTACGGACACGGAAGCTTCTTTTGCATAAGAAAGAAATCAGTAAACTGATCGGGGAAACAAAGGTAACAGGTTACACCATCGTCCCGTTGAAAATGTATTTAAAGAATGGCTTTGCCAAAGTTTTAATCGGACTTGGAAAAGGGAAGAAACAATATGACAAGCGTGATGACCTGAAGAAGAAGGAAGCGAAGCGTGATATTGAACGTGCTTTCCGTGATCGACAGAAGATGTAAAACTGCCAAGACCTTACAATTGATTTTTTGAACCAATCTGTTATAATTAATCCTGTACCGATGACAATTGAATATCAGCCAACTTGCTGACTATTCTTCTCTCGTACGCTCCATTTCTATCATGGGGACGTTACGGATTCGACAGGGATAGTTCGAGCTTAAGTTGCGAGTCGAGGGGATCGGCCTCGTTAAAACGTCAACGCCTATAACTGGCAAACAAAACAACAACCTAGCTTTCGCTGCTTAATAACAGTCGATAGCTGTTCCTCCCTCCATGGCCCACGTGGTAGGGTAAGGGACTCACTCTAAGTGGGATACGCCGGAATCCACCGTCTGAGGATGAAGGAAGAGACCAATCAGACTAGCTGCTCTGCCGCCTGTCGATAGGCTAATGAGTTCGCGAAATGCGAATATATCGACTACACTCGTAGAAGCTTAAGTGCCGTTATGTCTGGACGTGGGTTCGACTCCCACCGTCTCCACCAATACATATATTGGTGGTTTTTTATTTGGTTTTTTTTCGTCGTTTTTGTCGAAAAATCGATAAATCGAATAATTCGCAGATATATCAGGATTTTTCGTTGATATATCTCCAATTTCGAAGATATATTCCCGATTTCGCAGATAAACTGTACAATTTCCATCATTTGCTGTAGAATCCTTTTGAAGAAAATAGGATTGGAGCGATGAAATTGATTGTAAAAAAGCGAAAAGTTCCTCTTCCCGTCCGCAAATTACGTGCATTAGCGTGCAGGCTTCCTCCGAATCACCCTAAATTTCCCTTAATCATGAACGATCTCAAAAAAAGGGAAGCGGGCTATAAAGGGGAATGTTCCATTGATTTTCCATTAAGCTTTCTTGAACCGAAAAGCTATTTCATCTTCCACGATTTAAGGCTTCAGGATCAATCCCGATTTTTTCAGCTGGATACCTTATTAATCTCCAAGAAATATATGCGCTTATCATTGAAGTGAAGAACATTGCAGGGTCGATCTATTTTGATCCGCATTTCAATCAGCTCATTCGAACGAAAGAAGGAAAAGAAACGGCCTTTCCAGATCCCGTCATACAAGTCAGCCGCCAGGAATCACAATTGACCAATTGGTTCTTGAAAAACGGTTTTCCCTCACTGCCCATCCTTTCATTGATTGTCATCAGTAATCCCCAAACCATCATCCGTACAGCCCTTGAAAACCATGAACTCCACTATAAAGTTATCCATCGTGATGCACTTCCCGATAAAATTAATCAAATGGAGCATTCCATAACAGAATCCAGTTTTAGTGAGAAAGATTTGAAGAAAGCAATTCGCGTAATGAATAAACACCACATCGATGCGGACTTTTCCATTCTGGAACGATACAATCTTACCGAAAAGGACCTAATTAAAGGAGTGATTTGTGAGAATTGTAAGGGCAATAAATTATTTAGAAGGCATGGTACATGGCTTTGCAATCAATGCCAACTCTCCAGTAAAAAAGCACATATCCCGGCTTTACGAGATTATTTTTATCTATTAGGCTCGACCATAACGAATCGGCAGTTGAGGAACTTTTTAAACATTTCCTCTTCATCCAGTGCAACGAGGATCTTGAAATCATTGAATCTGACAAGCAGTGGTGCGAATAAGGGAAGGGTGTACAGACTGAATTTTGATGAATGACTTTAACTCATTTCTTTATATTCACATCAACATTTTGAAAATTTTTACTGAGCCTAGATGTAATTGTTTTGCCCTTAATTTTTTCTTCTTGGTTCATTACACTTCCACTCCAATGCTAATCTTATCCACCGCTGCACTTTCAGCAGTTACAGCAACTAAGAGCCCTATGATAGAAAAAGACTCAAAAGAAGCTTCTCTTGAGTCTTTGTTCCGTTTCTATTCTTTTAATTCCTTGCCCATTCCCTTGAGGAAGTGGACGCCAAAGCCGATCGCCCTGTTTATGTCTGGATCATTCAATGTTTTCATTAATTCCAGAACGCCGATCTTCTTATCTGCCTGAAGGAATTTGTTTCCTTCATCGATTCCTGCAAGTGCACTGTTCAGCAGTTTCGTGGATTGTGCGGCATCTGCGTTCATCAAGGCTCCTGTTGCACCCATAAGGGTATTGATCAGGTTTGTTACAGGTTGCCTTGTGATTTGTTGAAGTGCGATTTTCGCAATTTGTTCTTTTCCTTGAAGCATGGAGGTCGCGGCTTCGAATACTCCCGAGTCATTCAGTTCATTGACGATTTTAAACATATTGTTCAAGGCATCTTCATTATCGGTGATCAGCGTTTTCAGTTCCTCCAGTTTTTGTAGCTTTATCTCTTCCTCAGTAATGGGATTATGGATTTCCGTTATAGGAGCTGCCATGATCTTCACCCTCCTTGTTTAATTATCCGTTAAGTGAACATACCCTGGACGGGCCCACTTACGTTCAACCTCGACACCATTTTGAGGATGACGTTTTTTGTTCCGTGGATTGGTACCCGGTAATGGAACGTCTCCGCTTACGCTTAATACTTCCATGCGGACCATCGTCTGTTTGTAAGCAGGCGTGCTTGTGCGTCGATCATAGATGGGACCGGTCAGGAAGTTAATGGCAGAGTCTTTATCGACGGAGTTCATCGGTAAAAATAGCTCATTATTTTTAACGCGGTCTGTGATCAATGCTTTTAACTTAACGGCCCCGAATGGAGACACCAAGCGAACGAGTCCGCCATCACTGACTTTACGTTCTTTGGCAAGTTCTGGTGAAACCTCGACGAAAATATCAGGTACTTTCGATTGGATTCCATTGGACTTGTTCGTCATATTGCCTTCATGGAAATGCTCCAGCATGCGTCCATTATTGATATGAAGGTCATATTCTTCCGGGAATTTATGAGGTTCCACCCAGTCAGCCAGTGCAAAGCGCGCTTTTTTATCAGGGAAGTTGAAGCCATCTACATAAAGAAGTGGCGTGCTTGAACCATCATGGCTCCCCCAGAGGAAGCTGTTCCATCCTTCCAGCACTTCGTAATTCGCTTGGCTGAATATCGGTGACAGGCTTGCCATTTCGTCATAGATTTCACTAGGGTGAGAGTAATTCCAATTCGCACCTAAGCGGTTGGCGATTTCTTGGGTGATTTCCCAGTCCGCCTTAGAATCCCCCATAGTGGGAAGGGCTTTATATAATCGCTGTACACGGCGCTCCGTATTGGTGAACGTTCCGTCTTTTTCAAGAGATGGAGCTCCGGGCAATACCACATCGGCATATTGGGCTGTCCTTGAAAGGAAAATATCCTGGACAACAAAGAAGTCCAATCCTGATAATACTTTATCAACATGGTTGGCATCCGCGTCAACAAGTGCCATATCTTCACCTACAAGATACATCGCCTTCATGTCGCCTTTTTCTATCGCTTTAAGCATTTCAATATTGTTCAAGCCTGGTTGGCCAGCGATTTTCACTCCATAAGCTTTTTCGAATTTAGCACGTGCCACGTCATCGGTAACATGCTGATATCCCGGAAGCCATGTTGGAAGGGTACCCATATCGCAAGCGCCCTGTACATTGTTGTGGCCGCGAAGCGGATAGGCTCCCGCTCCTGGACGACGGTAGTTACCCGTAGCCAATAGCAGGTTGGAAATTGCCGCCGAAGTATCGGAGGCACCGGTGTTTTGTGTTACGCCCATACCCCAAAGAATGCATGTACCGTCTGCATCGCGAATGGCCTCAGCTATTTGGATCAATGTTTCTTTAGAAATACCTGTATGTGTTTCAGCATATTCCAGGGTATATTTCTCAAGTACTTCTTTATAATCGTCGAAGAAGTTAACATTTTCATTGATGAATTCTTGATCATGCCAGCCTTGATCGATCATATATTTTGTAACCGCCATCAACCAGACTTGATCCGTTCCTTGTTTTGGGCTGATATGGATGTCGGAACGTTCGGCCATTTCGTTTTTGCGGATGTCAGCTACAATCAGCTTTTGTCCGTGAAGCTTGTGTGCCCGTTTAACGCGTGTCGCCAGTACGGGATGTCCTTCTGCCGGGTTGGCCCCAACGATGATGACAAGTCCTGCTGCGGCGATATCCTTGATCGTACCAGCATCTCCGCCCATGCCGACTGTACGGAACAGTCCGTCTGTTGCCGGGGATTGACAGTAACGCGAGCAGTTGTCGACGTTATTCGTTTCGAACATTTGCCGTGCCAGTTTTTGAATGACATAGTTTTCTTCGTTCGTGATCTTGGATGAGGAAATGAAGCCTACTGAATTTCCGCCGTATTGCTGTTTGATCGAACCCAGTCTGGACGCAACCAAATCAAGTGCTTCATCCCAGCTTGATTCAACGAATCTTCCATTTTTCCGAATCAGGGGCTTTGTCAAACGTTCTTCCGAATTTACGAAGTCCCAACCGAATTTCCCTTTGACACATGTGGATATCGCATTGACGGGTGCTTCATGAGTAGGTTGGACTTTAAGGATTTTACGGCCTTTTGTCCAGACTTCGAATGTGCATCCTACCCCACAGAACGTACAGACCGTTTTTGTTTTCTTCGTCCGTGTCTCTCGCATTGCCGCTTCAATCTCCGAAATGGCAAAAATCCCGCTGTATCCAGGTTCCACTTCTTTGACAAGGTCGATCATCGGTTCCAGCATATCGTTTTTCAAGCCTGACATGAAACCAGCTTCGCCAAGCATCGATTTTTCCATTAATGCATTACATGGACAAATCGTTACACACTGTCCGCAGCCTACACAAGATGAGTTATTGATTTCCGTTCCTTCATCCCATATTACCCGAGGGCGTTCTGCTTCCCAGTCGATGGACAGCGTCTCGTTGACCTGAAGGTTTTGGCACACTTCAACACATTGCCCGCATGCGATGCATTGATTGGCATCATAGCGGTAAAATGGATGGGACATATCGACGGCACCCAATTCCACTTTCGGTGTATAAGGATATTTTTGGTGTTCAATTTCCATTAATTCTGCCGTGTTATGTAGTTTGCAATCTCCGTTATTATTATCACATACAGTACAGTATAAAGAATGGTTTTCCAGTATCCGGTCCATGGCCTCGGTTTGGGCTTCTTTTGCCTTGCTTGAGTCCAAGGCTATATCCATGCCACTCACTGCTTTTGTCGAACATGACCGGACGAGTTTCCCATTAACTTCGACGATGCATGTGTCGCATGTTTGGATCGGGTCCACCTCAGGAACATAACAAATCTGTGGATGGGCCATCTCATTTTGGTTGATGACCTCCAGTATTGTCGCACCTTCATTAGCGGTATAAGCCTTCCCGTTGATTGTGATGGTGATGTTTGAATCGCTCATTATATTTCCCCCTTTTATAGCCAAAAAGACGCAAAAAAACCACCATGATTACACCTCCGTCTCTGAACGGAAATGTAGGTCATGGTGGAATAGTTTAATAGCAAAGCTTGCCAATATACCAATCCATACCATAATGGATAATTTTAAAAAAGATAGGACACAACAGTACACTATTATGCTCCCAACTTTCATCATTGATATTATACCTTTTATCATGAAAAGAAACAATCCTGGAAAGAGGGTATCATTCCCAAATTCCTTTCGTTTTTCTTCGCGTTGATTTATGATAAGAAAATTGAGAACTTAATTTTTCTTGAAATGGAGTGACGCAACGGTGTCAAAAGTTATCCATGAATTCAATGATATGATTCGTAAGCTGCGCAAGGAACTATTCGGTAAAGGACCAGAACGCATACACACGGTTTTCGTGGAAAATATGGCCGTTTCTACGTTATATGGAAATTTGACTCCTACGGAAATGTTCATATCAAGATCTGAGGAAGGAAGGGATATGGTCCATTCTGCACGAACCAAAATGGTTCAGGATGTATATTCGGAGAGTCCTCCTGATGGAATGGAAGATCTGGTTGGAGCTAAACTGCTCCATTTGTTTTCAGACATCAAAATCAAGGAGAACATAGCGATTTCCGTATTCGTATTTGATAAGAATATAGCGGACAAACTCAACGGGCATTGACCATGTTCCTTACATTTGGTCAATTGGCTCCTAGATAGTAAAAGGAGTGGGAACATGAAAGCGATTGAAATCAAGAGGGACATCATCCGGATAACCAAAGGTAACATCGAGCGGACGGAAGATGCGATCGTAACGGAGCATCCCGTTACTGTCAAAATAAATCGCCAGGAATTCGTCACGATGGTTTGTACACCTGAATACATCGAGGATATGGTGATTGGTTATTTGGCTTCGGAAGGAATCATCAAAAAATATGATGAGATAAAAGAAGTCTGGGTTCAGGAAAAAGAAGGCTTTGTTCATGTGAAGACGGATAAAGTGAACCCCTACTTCCAGGACTTTCAAAATAAGCGGTATATTACATCATGCTGCGGAATGAGCAGACAAGGTTTCGTCTTTGTAAATGATGCATTGACTGCCAAGAAAATGGATGATGTTTCGGTGAAACTGACTTCTGATGCCTGCTTCCGCTTGATGAAGGATTTACAAAATTCTGCTGTCACTTTCCAGAATACGGGCGGAGTCCACAATGCTGCTTTATGTGATGCCAATGGGCTCGTATTAAGCAGGATGGACATCGGACGGCATAACGCCTTGGACAAAATATACGGCCATTGCTTGAAAAATGGCATTTCGATGGAAGGGAAGGCTATCGTGTTCAGCGGCCGGATTTCATCGGAAATTCTTTTGAAAGTGGCGAAAATCGGCTGTGAACTGATACTCTCGAAGTCCGCTCCAACTGAATTGGCTTTGGAGTTGGCTGAAGGATTGGGAATCACGACGGTCGGGTTCATTCGCAATGATTCGCTGAATATCTACACATGTCCTGAAAGGATTCTATTGAATGAATGAGCATCCTTCGCTGGAAGGATGCTTATCGGAAAGTCCTGCCGGTTTGGCCTGGGCTTTTTTGTATTTGTAAAAGGATATATCCAACAGGCCTTTTATGGTACAGTTTTTATAAAACATTCAAGGGAATTCGTATCGGGGGAAGGGTTATGAACGAAAGGGATTGGCATATTTTAAAGGTGTTGCATGAACACAGGAATATTACTAAAACGGCGCAAAGTTTATATATCTCGCAACCTTCTTTAACGAAACGGATTCAACAAATAGAGAAGGAATTCAATCTGAAGATTGTGGAGCGGGGAACTAGGGGAGTGCAGTTCACCCCTCAAGGTGAATATTTGGCCATCTGTGCAGAGGAGATGCTGATCAGGCTCCGGCAGATAAAAGAGACAGCATTCAATATGGGTCAGGAGATCAGTGGAACATTACGGCTGGGTGTTTCCAACTATATTACGCTGCATAAGCTGCCAGGCCTGCTGAAAATTTTTCGTGAGCGATTTCCTAAAGTGGATTTCCATGTGACAACCGGCTGGAGTAAAGAAGTGCTGAACCTCATTTATAAGGAAGAAGTGCATGTCGGAATTGTTCGGGGGGATTATCAATGGTCAGGATCAAGGCATCATCTTTTTGAGGAAACGATTTGCATTGCTTCCAAGGAGGAAATTGAAGTCCGGAACCTGCCTTTCCTGCCGAGGATCGATTATGGGACAGATGCCCTTTTGAAAACAATGATCGATAATTGGTGGAGAGACAATTTTTCCGGACCTCCTTTGGTGGGGATGGAAGTGGACAAAGGGGATACATGCAAGGAAATGGTCAAGAATGGCCTGGGATATGGCATCCTCCCCAGTGTTTTATTGGAGAAAGACCAAAACCTCCGTCAAATGGACCTTAAGGACAAGCAAGGTAATCCCCTTATCAGGAATACATGGATGTTATATCATGAAAAGTCGCTGGAATTAAAACTGGTCAAAGAGTTTGTCGAATTTGTCAAAGGCGTCGATTTCATGAGGGATATTTAACTGAAGCGCAGAAACCTCTGTGCTTTTTTATCATTCCTTTTTTGAATGGATAACGATAATTTATTGGTATTTTAATTATGGCCATCCCGGCATTATGATAGATGGGAGATGTAAATCATCAGGAATTTGCCTTAGGAATGGAGAGGAAGTCAAGTGAGTGTCCTGTTTCTGATCGTATTGAATGTGATTGTACCGGTTTTTTTCCTTATAGGGGCGGGGGCCATTCTGCATCGTAAATTCAAGTTGGATATGAATACGCTGTCTAAATTGAATCACTTCCTGCTCATGCCCGCCATTAGCTTTGTCAATATCTATCAAAGCAAATTGGGCGGGGGGATGATCGTCCAGATATTCAGCTTCCTTGCTCTTCAAGCAGTAAGCCTCATCATCGTGAGTACAGTGGTAGCGAAACTAGCCAGGTTTGATCAAAGTCTTTCGGCCACGTTTAAAAATAGTGTAGTCCTGAATAACTCGGCCAATTTCGGGTTACCTGTCAGTCAGATGGTGTTTAATGGAAACCCCCTTGGCCTGTCGATCCAAGTCATCGTGATCATTTTTCAAAACCTGTTGACCTATACCTATGGATTGATGAATTCCGTTTCCGTCCATACAAAAAGTGCAAAGGGTGCCATTCGCGAGTTCTTGAAGAACCCCGTCATTTATGCTTTATTGCTTGGTTTAATATTACATTCAGTTTCTTTTGAAATCCCTCTGTTCTTATGGACCCCGATTGATAATATCGCGAGTGCCTTCATAGCCATTGCATTGATAACATTAGGGGCACAGAGTGCCTATTTGAAAATAACGCATTTCCCGCTTCCGCTTATCCTTAGCTTGGCGGGGCGCTTAATACTCTCACCATCCATCGCCTTCCTGATCATTCTCATGCTGGGCTTGGAAGGGACTGTCGCCCAAGGGTTGTTTATCGCAAGTTCATTTCCCACATCCAGAAACAGCGCATTATTCGCTTTGGAATATGACAACCATCCGGAGTATGCGGCACAGGCGGTTTTGATGTCGACTTTATTCAGCAGCATAACGGTAACGATGGTCGTGTATCTATCAAAAATATTATTCTAGCAGGACTGCTCTTTGTGGGTGGGCCTTTTCCCCATGTCTCCCGATAAAACTTTATGAACAATATAAATGTTTTGGAATTTATGCATTTTAGTTGGGCAATCATTTAAAGCGAAGATATTTTTGTAGAATTAAGAAAACGCTTTCAAAAGGGGGATTACTATGTTTTCTCGTAAAAAGATTTCAGCGGTACTATTGGCAGGTTCGTTAGCTTTAAGTTTAGGTGCATGCAGCAGTTCGGGGACATCAGGAGAAAAGAAAGAAGATACAGGTTATCCGAAAAAAGCGATAACGGTCGTTGCTCCTTCGGGTGCAGGCGGGGGATGGGATTTAACGGCCCGTTCATTTACAAAGGTCTTGGGTGAGACGAAATTGGTGAACCAGCCATTGACCGTCGAAAACAAACCCGGCAGTGGGGGCGCTGTCTTCATGGCGGACTATGCAACACAGCAAGCGGATAATAATGACATGCTGTTCGTTAATTCACCGCCTGTCATCATCAATAACCTTAAAAAAGAAGGCAACAGTCCTTATGGATATAAAAATACGACACCTTTGGCGCAGCTGACAAAGGATTATGGGGCGATAGTGGTAAAGGCGGATTCTGAATTCAAGGATTTGAAATCAGTGCTGGAAGCGGTGAAGAAAGATCCGCGTAAGCTGACCTTTGCAGGGGGATCTGCACCGGGATCCATGGATCATTTGATTTCCATTCTTCCAGCCTATGAATATGGCTTGAATCCAACCGAACTTAAATACGTTTCTTACGACGGTGGCGGGGAAGCGATTACGGCATTGCTTGGCGGAAATGCGGATGTGATCGGAACGGATGCATCCAGTGTCAGGGAATTTTTAAAAGCAGGAAAGATTAGAGTGTTGGCTGTAACCTCGAATGAACGTTTAGGTGGGGATCTTAAAGACATACCGACGGCAAAGGAACAAGGGGTCGATGCTGAATTCACGATTTGGAGAGGCGTTTTTGGACCTCAGAATATGTCTGGTGAAGCGAAAACCTTTTGGGACGGAACCATTGAGAAGCTAGTTGAAACTTCTGAATGGAAAAAAGAAGTGGAAGTGCAGGGATGGGAACAAGAATATAAAAATAGTGAAGAATTCAGCAAGTTTTTAGTAGAACAGGAGAAACAGGTGCAACAATTATTGAAAGCTTTAGGCATGGAAAAATAATCGGGAAGAAGGGGGTGCTTTCACCTTCTTCTTATTTTCTGAAATGGGGGGATTGTGATGGATGTTAAATTTGATCGCTTTGCTTCTGCAGCCTTTCTGGCTGTCGGAGTGCTGTTTATGATAGGAAGCAGGAAACTGGCCAGTTCTTCATATGGAAGTTCGGTAGGACCGGACATTTTCCCTTTTGTATTGGGGCTCGTTCTTTCTCTTTTAAGTATTCGCCTGTTCTATGAGGCATTTCGGGGCAAGGGGCAGGAATCACGTAAAGACAAGCTGCAATATAAGCCTTTTATCATCATTTTGCTCTCCACCTTGATTTATATTTTGACGTTGGAAACGATAGGATATGTCATAACGACCTTTCTGTTTTTGTTTGTTTGCTTTCAAACGATGGAACGGAATAAGTGGGTGACATCGCTCATCATTTCCGCAGGTTTTTCCGGAATCATCTATTATTTATTCGTGAATGTGTTAAAGGGAACGCTTCCGGGTTGGCCAATCTGGTTTTCATAAAAGGAAGGGGGATGTGAAGTGGGCACTTTTGATTATTTAATGCACGGATTTGAAACGGCATTAACTTGGTATAACATACTATTTGCATTTGTCGGAGTATTGATCGGTACGGCGGTCGGCGTTTTGCCGGGGATCGGGCCGATGAGCGGTGTGGCTCTTTTAATTCCGGTAACCGCTTCGATTACAGGTGGACTTCCTCCAGAGCAAGCGGCAACAAGCGCCATCATTTTACTTGCAGGTGTTTATTATGGAGCGATGTATGGAGGATCGACAACTTCAATCCTATTGAATACACCTGGCGAATCTTCTTCTGTCGTCACCACATTGGATGGCTATCAAATGGCCAAGAAGGGAAGAGCCGGGAGTGCTTTATCCATTTCGGCGATCGGTTCCTTCGTCGGAGGGATCGTCACCCTTATCGCCATGATTGCCTTGGCTCAGCCATTATCGACGATTGCCATTAAATTCGGTCCTGCGGAGTATTTTTCACTCATGCTTCTAGGGTTGGCGGCAGTCAGCGGCCTTGCCGGAAAATCCGTAACCAAGGCACTGATCATGACGGTTTGCGGTTTGTTGATCGGGACGATAGGCATTGATAATGTATCCGGGATCGCCCGTTTTACATTCGACTTTCCTTGGCTGTATCAAGGGATCGAATTCCTGACGATCGCTGTTGGTCTATTCGCCCTTGGGGAAGTATTCAAGACAATCTTGGAAAAGGACGAGGATGATGGGGAAATTGCAAAGATCAATAATTTGCTTCCTTCCAAAGAAGAATTCAAGGAATCTGCGGGGCCGATTGCGAGGGGATCGCTCTTAGGTTTCTTTGTAGGAATCTTGCCGGGGGCAGGGGCCACTCTTGCTTCCTTCTTCTCATACCTTATGGAAAAACGGATTTCAAAAAAACCTGGGAGATTCGGTACAGGGGCGATCGCTGGTGTGGCTGGCCCTGAAACGGCCAATAATGCGGCTTCTGGCGGAGCGATGATACCATTATTGACGCTGGGAATTCCGGGTTCCGGTACAACGGCGATTTTAATGGGTGCGCTCATGATGTACAATGTTCAGCCAGGTCCATTATTATTCGAGGACCATCCCCAGGTGGCTTGGGGACTTATTGCAAGCATGTTCATCGGGAATCTGATGCTCCTCATCCTTAATCTCCCGCTCGTTAAGGTTTTTGCGAAAATCATTGAGACGCCAAAGAAATATTTGATTCCGATCATTATCGCAATTTCCATTTTTGGTGTTTATGCGGTACAAGTATCGACTTATGATTTATTGCTATTACTAGGGTGCGGTGTCCTGGGATACTTCTTAAGTAAAAATGATTATCCAATCGCCCCGTTGGTATTAGGCCTGGTTTTAGGGCCGATGATAGAAAACAATATGCGCAGGGCACTGACGATATCCGATGGGGATTACAGTTTGTTTTTCACTCGGCCGCTTTCGCTGACCTTCCTGATCGTAACGGCATTATGGCTGCTCATTCCGGTTTTACTTAAGAAGAGAGGGAAGGATGTTGTCATCAATATTGAAGGTTAATCGATATTTTCTGAATGTTGTGAAATAACCCCTTTTTTAAAGGGGTTATTTTTTATATGATGTAAGTAGAGGTGATTGAATGCGTTTACACACCAAGTTGATGCTGGGCATCTGTACGTTAATCATCTTAATGGGTGGAATCTTTGAAGTTATTTTCATAAATATCCTGGATAATAACCTAAAGCAGGAAACAGGGGAAAAAGCATTGTCGGTTGCCCAGACCATTTCTTTGCTACCTGAAATTAAACAAGCTTTTCGAACGGATCATCCTTCTGTAATCATCCAGCCCATCGCGGAAAGAATTCGCAGGCAGATCGATGCGGAATTCATAGTGATAGGAGATGAAAATGAAACACGGCTGTCCCATCCAAATCCCGACCTGATCGGAAAGAAAATGGTTGGGGGAGATAACGCTGAGGTTTGGGATGGGAAATCCATCATCACGGAGTCCACTGGCACATTGGGACCTTCCATAAGGGGGAAATCCCCGATAATCGCCAATGAAAAGGTCATTGGTGTCGTCTCCGTTGGCTACCTACAGGATGATATTGAAAAAGAAGTGTCCAGTATACAAAGAAAGATCGTCTTGATCATCTCTTTTATATTAGTCGGCGGTTTGTTGGTGGCCTTTTTCATTTCATTCAATATAAAAAAGGCGATATTGGGTCTGGAGCCGAAAGAGATCGCCTGGATGTTTCAAGAGAAGCATGCCATTTTGGAATCGATTCATGAAGGCATCATTGCCATTGATGTTCATGGGAAAATCACCATCGTCAATGAAACGGCGCATAAAATCCTTCATATTCCTAAAGACGTCATGCTTCGCGGAAGAAAAATCGAAGAAGTCATAACGCATACACATTTGCTTGATGTAGTCAGCACGGCACGGGCCGAATATGACCAGGAATTCATGATTGACGGTGAAGTTTTTTTGGCAAGCCGGATCCCCATTTTGAATGGACAGGGGAAAATCATCGGTGCCGTTGCAAGTTTGAGAAATAAATCGGAGCTATCCAATCTCCTACAAGAACTGTCACATGTAAAGGCGTATGCAGAAGGGCTGAGGGCCCAGACACATGAATATTCCAATCGGCTTTATACACTGCTGGGCTTGATTCAACTCGGTTCATATAAAGAAGCAATGGATTTCATATCGAAGGAAGTCGATGTCACCCAGGGCTTCCTTCACTTCCTGATGAAGGAAGTGCCCGATCCGATCATTGCGGGGTTCATCTTAGGGAAGGTAAGTTTATCCAGCGAGCTGAAAATTGATTTTACCATCGATAGAGAAAGCAGTTTTAAAGATATTCCGTCCGAAATGGATCGGGATTTATTAGTGACGATCATCGGCAATCTCATCAATAATGCCTTCGAAGCTGTACGGGAAAACGAAAGGAAGGAAAAAAGGGTATCATTGTTCGTCACGGACTTGGGTAAAGAGTTGATCATAGAGGTTGAAGATAATGGAAAAGGGATGAGCTCAAATGTTACCGAACTGATTTTCCGGAACGGTTTTACGACGAAAAGCCATCAAACCAATGCGGGTATAGGTTTGAGCCTTGTTCAGGAAGCAATTGATGGTTTAGGGGGATATATCACTTTTTCAACGAAAGAAGGGGAATATACGATCTTTACCGTAGCTATACCAAAAAACAGAGGGGGGATTAAATGATGGCCCATCGCGCTATAGAAGTTCTGATCGTCGAAGATGACCTGCGGATTGCCGAGATACAAAAGCTATTCATCGAAAAGCTTGAGGGGTTTCAAACGATCGGGATCGCATCTAGCTATGACGAGGCTAAAAGCTTCATTGAAATCATGCAGCCGGATCTATTGCTGCTCGATATGTATTTTCCGGATATGAATGGGCTCGATATCCTGAAAGAAATCAAGCAGCAAAGCAAACAAATGGATGTCATCATGATAACGGCGGCTAAAGAAATCGAAAAAGTCCAGGAAGCCATCAAGATCGGCATATTTGATTATATAATCAAGCCTGTCGCATTTGAACGTTTCAAGCAGTCCTTACGCCGGTATCAAGAGTATCACATTAAACTGTCTGAATTGGAAAAGGGCAATTTTCCCGTAACGCAGCAACAGGTGGACAAGCTTTTGCGAAAGGAAATGAAAGAAAAAGAGAGGGAACGAACTTCACTGCCAAAAGGAATTGATCGGATGACTTTGGAGAAGGTGATGGTTGTGTTGGGGAAATCCTCCCCGGGGTTAACTGCGGAAATAGTGGCGAAGGAAATCGGGGTGAGCAGGACAACGGCAAGGCGGTATCTGGAGCACTTGATGTCAGAGGAAAAAATTGATGCCGATTTAACATATGGCACGGTAGGACGACCTGAACGGGTTTATGCCATCAAGATATAATGGGTTCGCCAAAGGCGGATCTTTTTTTATTTGATCGAATAAATGCAGGCGATTTCTTGGTATAGAATTGATGGGAAATTTACGTTTTTTTGCAGTTTAAAAATGATGAATGAGGAAAAAATACGTGTAAAAAGTTTTGATGCAGACATGTATATGACAAGTGTCATGGCAAGGATTTGACGTTTATGACTATAGAAAATCGGTTATTAATCCTATACTTAAAGCAGAGATACCGGCGAATTAATACATTCAAACACTCCATATATTTTAAGAGGAGGAAAACATGAGTAACCATAATCAAAAACAATTGAGAAAAGATATTGCCCCTTTTGAAAAATCCAATACTAAATCAAGCGTGAAACAGCTCATAAATACATTTCCGCCATTTTTCCTGTTATGGTTTTTAGCTTATCAAAGCTTAACTATCTCATACTGGCTGACACTTGCATTGGCCGTTCTTGCTTCTGGATTCGTAGTCAGGATTTTCATCATTTTCCATGATTGCTGCCATCAATCGTTTTTCAAAAGCAGGAAAGCGAATAGCGTCCTGGGTACAATCAGTGGGATCGTTACATTATTTCCGTATGAGCAATGGAAGCATAGCCACTCCATACATCATGCAACAAGCAGTAATTTAAACAAACGCGGTACAGGGGATATTTGGATCATGACCGTTGATGAATATATCGCCGCTTCATTCTGGGGGCGTCTTGCTTACCGTTTATATAGAAATCCGATCGTCATGTTTGGATTGGGTCCATTTTATCTATTTCTTGTATCGAACCGTCTGAATAAAAAGGGCGCTAAAAAGAAAGAACGGATGAATACGTATTTGACAAATGCTGCAATCGTGGCAATTTATGGTCTTTTATGCTTGGCTATCGGATGGCAGGCATTCCTGATGATTCAGGTACCGATGCTTTTTGTAACGGGATCACTGGGTATCTGGCTGTTTTATGTACAGCATCAGTTCGAAGATTCTTATTTCGAAGAGGAATCTGAATGGGATTACGTGAAGGCTGCCATTGATGGAAGTTCGTATTATAAACTTCCAAAGGTCTTGCAATGGGTAACCGGTAATATCGGTTTCCACCACGTGCACCACCTTAGTCCAAGAGTGCCAAACTATAACTTGGAAAAAGTCCATGATTCCACCCTGCCATTGCAGCAGGCAACGACAATCACCCTTAGTTCAAGTTTAAAATCGCTTCGCTTCCGCCTTTATGATGGAGAAAACAAGACGTTTGTAAGTTTTAAAGAGATTAAGGAACGTCTAGATGAAACAAAATCCAAGATGGAAATCAATACTAAACGTCCAAGTCTTCAAGAAAAATAAATAGTTCATCAAAAAACCATTCGATTTCCATTGGATGGTTTTTTGATGAAACTCCTTAGTATATACTAGGGTAAAAAGA
This sequence comes from Peribacillus sp. FSL R5-0717, assembly GCF_038002945.1. Taxonomy (NCBI): domain Bacteria; kingdom Bacillati; phylum Bacillota; class Bacilli; order Caryophanales; family Bacillaceae; genus Peribacillus; species Peribacillus sp. FSL R5-0717. The sequence goes on along the minus strand of NZ_JBBOOF010000001.1, from coordinate 2,224,329 downwards.
AATAGAGGCGGCGCCATGCAAAGTTGGTATCATATCTTTCCGAAAAACACAGGGCTGAGCCCTTATGTCTGGATCATTTTTTGTATCCTTCCCTTTTATTTCATCTTCAAATCCTCTTCGATGTTGGAGATAGTCTTTGGAATCGTCATGATCATTTTGTTTTTCATATCATATGGTCTCTCATTCGTTTCGAAGGGATGGCCCGTATACGTATGGACGGCGATACAAATAATCATTTCCATATCGATGACCATATTTTTCAGCTACATTTACTTTTCACTCTTTTTGGCATTCTTTATTGGGAATGTTCAAAATAAGGTTGGCTTTTTCGTATTATATTCAATCCAGCTATTGGCTACCATCGTGTCTGTCAATATTGGCTTCATCATGAAAGACCCTACCTTCTTTTCGCAATTTCCCTTTATGCTCATTTGTGTGGTAGGCGTGATCCTTCTCCCTTTCAACACGTATAATCGGAACAAACGGGGTATGCTGGAAGAACAATTGGAGGACGCCCATAAACGAATATCAGAGCTTGGCAAAATGGAAGAACGTCAGCGGATTGCCCGTGACCTACATGATACACTTGGACAAAAGCTGTCTTTGATTGGCTTGAAAAGTGACCTTGCAGGGAAATTGATCGATTTGAATCCGGAGACGGCCAAGAAGGAAATCAAGGATATCCGGCAAACGGCGAGGACGGCACTCAAGGAAGTTCGTGAAATGGTGTCGGAAATGCGTGGGGCGAAGCTAAGCGATGAAATCATCCGGGTCAAGCAAATATTGAAAGCGGCAGAGATAGAATTCAATTTGGAAGGCACCACGGAATTGCGAGATACCCCATTGCTTGTTGAAACGGTTTTGAGCATGTGCTTGAAGGAAGCTGTGACCAATATCGTCAAGCATAGCGGTGCCGACTGCTGTAATATCGTCATCGAGGAATTACAAACAGGAGTGACGATCACAGTACAGGATAATGGAGTGGGACTTTCACATCGATCAGAGTATATTAAAGGAAATGGACTTCAAGGAATGAAAGAAAGGCTCGAATTCGTTAATGGCAGCCTGGATATTCAATCAACAGAGGGAACGACACTTTATATAAGGGTCCCGAATGCTATAAAAAATAATGGATAGGTGGGATTAACCTTGATTCGAATCGTAATTGCCGAAGATCAGCGGATGCTGCTTGGCGCTTTAGGTTCCATCCTTGATTTGGAAAGTGACATGGAAGTTGTCGGAAAAGCGAGCAATGGGGAAGAAGCAATGAATCTCGTCAATCAATTAAAGCCGGATATCTGCATAACCGATATTGAAATGCCAGTTAAGACCGGGCTCGATGTAGCGGAGGAGATCAAGGATCAGGGCCACCAATGTAAAGTCATCATTTTGACCACCTTTGCACGTCCTGGGTATTTTGAAAGAGCCAGAAAGGCCGAGGTAGGCGGATATCTTCTCAAGGATAGCCCAAGCGAGGAACTGGCGAACTCGATTCGTGTCATCATGGATGGGCGGCGGATTTATGCTCCCGAGCTGGTGGATATGGCTTTCGAAGAAGAAAACCCTTTGACTGAACGAGAGAGCCAAGTGCTCAAATTGATCGCAGATGGTAAGACCACAAAGGAAATCGCAAGCCAGCTTTATCTGACCAATGGAACGGTCCGTAATTATATATCGGTCATCCTTGATAAATTGGATGTGAGCAACCGCGTTGAAGCGATTGTAAAATTCAAGGAAAAGGGCTGGTCAAAAGATTGATCAAAGGTAAATCCCTGGCTGCTTTGCAAATCAAAAAAGCACTGTGTCAGGATTGAATTATGGTATATTAATTTCTATTACATAAGGAAAGGGGTGACCATTATGCAAAAGGCTACATTTGCTGGAGGCTGTTTCTGGTGCATGGTGACACCATTTGAAGAACAACCGGGGATTGGGGGAATCGTATCCGGTTATACGGGAGGACATGTTGAAAACCCGACTTACGAGGAAGTGAAGACGGGAACTACGGGGCATTATGAAGTCGTGGAAATCACTTTCGATCCTCAGTTATTTCCTTATGAAAGATTGCTGGAACTATATTGGCAGCAAATCGATCCAACCGACGATGGCGGTCAATTCCATGACAGAGGAAGCCAGTATCGGACGGCCATCTTCTATCATGATGAAGCTCAAGAAAAAATGGCCCTTGAAGTGAAAGAAAAGGTAGCGGCCAGCGGGAAGTTCCAGAAACCAATCGTAACGGAAATCCTTCCGGCCCAAACCTTTTACCCTGCCGAAGAGTACCATCAGGGCTATCATAAAAAAAACAAAGATGATTATAAAGCGGACCGTGCGAAATCGGGACGCGATGAATTCATTGGCCAGCATTGGAACGGTGAATGAAATGGATCGGGTGTGTTTTCACATCCGGTTCTTTTTATTGTCTTTTTAAAGGTACAAAAATTAAATTCATCATTTCAGCGGATTTTTATGCGGAGGGGTCAATTTCTCATGATATTTTCATATTTCTTCAGTACACTAAGGGGTAGGTGGTGATGATCATGAATAAGAGAATTTTAATAATAGAAGATGAAGAAAAAATAGCAAGGGTCCTTCAGCTGGAACTTAATCATGAGGGTTATCAAACAGAATCGGCTTTTACGGGAAAGGCAGGTCTGGAAAGGGCGGAAGCCGAAGAGTGGGATTTAATCTTATTGGATGTGATGCTCCCCGAGTTGAATGGCATAGAGGTACTTAGACGTTACCGGAAAAAGAATGGATCGACACCGGTCATCCTTTTGACCGCAAGGGATGCTGTGCCAGACAAGGTGAATGGCCTGGACCATGGCGCGAATGATTATGTAACGAAGCCGTTTGAAATTGAAGAGCTGCTGGCACGGATCCGTGCTTGTTTTCGTACCAATGTAAGGGTGAGCCTATCAGAAGGGGAAGTGGATGAACTGAAGATCCACGATCTGAAGCTGAACCTTGGGACTAGGGACATTCACAGGCAAGGCAACAGGATTGAGCTGACATCACGCGAGTTCGATTTGCTGGTTTATCTTTTGCAAAATAAAAATCAAGTACTTTCAAGGGAGCAAATCCTGACACATGTATGGGGATATGACTTCGCAGGGGATACGAATGTGGTTGATGTGTATATCCGTTATTTGCGCAAAAAGATAGATTATCCCTTTGAGCTGCAGCTCATCCATACTTACCGCGGGGTAGGTTACAGCCTGAAGGAGCCAGTATGAAGATTCGGACGAAAATCCAATCGTATTCCAGTCTTTTTTTAAGCGTCATGCTCATATTGTTGAGTATCATCGTTTTAATCGCCTTCCTTTGGATATCGTTAGAGAGGGAACGGGATCTGCTTGAAGATCAAGCTTCATTAATCGAAGAAAATATCCTGACGAAAGATTTGATTTCCGGTGACTCCGATTTAATGGAGCCATATATCCCGGACGATGGAATGGTGCGGATATTCGACACGGATGGAAGGCTGGTTAAATCATTTACGGATGAAGAGGACCTCAAGGGGCTTGCGGTTAAATCCATTAACGAGAAAGGATATGATTTTGCCAAAGCTGACGGTGAATATGTATTGACCTACCGTTATCCTTATCCTGATGAGGGGAAGAGACTGGGGGTGATCGAGGTCACACAGCCGCAGGATACCCTCCTTGATAATTTATCGACGCTTGCCCTCGTTTTGGGCGGTGCATCCCTTTTTGTCATTCTGTTATCGATTCTTGCCGGTAAGTGGCTGGCCAACCTGATCCTCAAACCGATATCGGTCATGAGCGGAACGATGAAGGATATTGAGAAAAGCGGGGAATTCAAACGAATACCGCTATCGGATCAATCGAAGGACGAGCTGCAGGTGATGGGAGCGGCATTCAACAGGATGATGGAAAGACTGGAGCGGAATTATAACCAACAGCAGCAATTCCTTTCAGATGCTTCACATGAATTGAAAACCCCGATTACGGTCATCGAAAGCTACTCTTCTCTATTGAAACGCTGGGGAATGAAGGATCAGGCGATTCAGGAAGAGGCAGTGGAGGCAATCCATCATGAAGCCGTCCGGATGAAAAAACTGACGGAACATCTTCTGCAGTCAGCTTCCCAAACGGAGCCTTCAGAAGATGTGGAAGGGAAAATAGAACTCATTTCGTTTTGTGAAGGGATTGCCCAAACATTCAGAAGGACGGGAAATCGTGAAATAACGATAGAGTCAGAGTTTAAGGAAATCTATGCAATGACCATTTCCAGTAAGCTTGAACAGGTGATAGTCATCCTATTGGACAATGCAATGAAATATAGTGAATCAAGTATACAGATCATGATAAAACGGCAGGATAATGAAATTGTCATCGGTGTGAAAGATCACGGCGGAGGGATATCACCAGAACATCTCCCACATGTATTTGACCGTTTTTATCGCGTTGATTCATCAAGGGCAAGGAAAACGGGAGGAAATGGGCTCGGGCTATCCATCGCCCGGACGCTTGTCGAGTCATTCGACGGTAAATTGGAGATTCAAAGCGAGGTGGGGGAGGGAACGGTGGTGACTCTTACTCTTTCTCATCAAATTCTAATCTAACGCTCATGTTCATTTCATGAAGGGTGCTTATTATAAAGGTAACAACTTAAAGGAGGAATCATTCATGAAAAAACAGTGGAGTACGATTAAAGAAGGTATCATTCAAAGGAAAAAGGTAATCATGACAGTGTCCATAGCGTCCGTATTGCTTTTCGGCGGTGCTGCTGGAACGGCGGTATATGCAGTCAATAAGGGGAACCTTTCCGAGGATGAGGCTATCAAAATGATTTCAGAAAAACTAGGCGGGGAAGTTACTCAATTTGAAAAGGATTGGGACCAGCCGATGACCTATGAAATGACCGTAAAAACGAAAGAAGGCTATCAAGACGTTGACGTTGATGCTGAAAAAGGAGAGATTCTTTCTCAGGAGATGGAAGACGGTGACGATGAGGATATGAGCACACAACAAGCCGTGGAAACTGCAAAGGTCAGCAGAGATCAAGCTGAAAAGATTGCCTTGAAAGCGGTGGATGGTCAAGTAACGGATATGGAGCTGGATTCAGAGAAGGGCACCCTTGTGTACGAGCTGGAAATAAAACAAGGACTAAAGGAATATGATGTAGTGGTGGATGCCACCACGGGAAAAGTATTGAAAAACCAATTGGATGATTAATCATATGTCATGTCGACAGTAATCCATGATATATGGAGATTGAAATGTATGAAAGGATTTGCCGGGAGGCAGATCCTTTTTTATTTGCCAGGGGAAGTGAAGCTTCCAAATCCTTAACAACATATTAGTTCCTGGCTGCAGCATTGTTGGGAGATGGGCTGTTTATACATATAAGAAGGAATTGAAAAGAAGAATCGCGAATAGGGGCATTAAGGAATCATATACAATGGAGGAAAGACAATGGGAAATTTGGAAAGGGCCCTGCACTTAAGGGAAAAGAAAGAATTCGAAAAATCCAATCGTATATTGATGGATCTGGCAAAGCAAAATCCCGGTGATGCAGTCATACAGTATCAGTGTGCCTGGAGTTTGGATATTCTCGGACTTGAGGTAAAGGCGGTGCCCTATTATGAAGCGGCACTCGAATTAGGTTTGCCGGAGGAGGATGCAAAAGGGGCCTACCTCGGGTTGGGGAGCACATATCGCACCATAGGGGAATATGAAAAATCAAGACGGACGTTGGAATCCGGACTGGCGAAGTTTCCTGGGGAGAAGGCTTTATTGGTATTCAGGGCCATGACATTTTATAATTTGGGCCAACATGATCTTGCGATGGAATCTCTTTTGAAGATCATTGCCGAAACCTCGAGGGATCAAGAAATACAATCTTATGCTAAGGCGATAGAATTTTATAGTGATAAACTGGATAAAGTTTTCACATAAAATCGTGCTCATCCCCAAACTATCCACAAACCTGTATAAAACCAGTCATTTTTACATAGCCGAAATGAATGAATCAACAAATTTGAGGGGGAAATTCTTGCTTTTGCCACTTTTACGGATAAATGAATGTGGATAACCTCGGATTGTGGATAACTTTCCGGTGTTATTCACTACTTTTCCACAGGTAATCCACATATTCACCTTTAATATGAAAAAACACTGGCGATTAAGTCTCCAGGAATTTTTTATTGTAATGACTTAAGGCTAAAAGGGGATAAATATAGCGATAGCTATGATAATGGATATACAAAAAATCCGCCATGCCCTGGCCTGCAGGATAGTCATTGGTCCAGCTTTCTTGTTGACCTGCACGGATGAGGTAGGCAATGCCTTTTTCAATCTCGGCTGTCGGCTTTTCTGATGCAGATATCAACGCATCCACAGCCCAGGCTGTATGTGTCAGTGTGCTTGTTCCGAGGGGGATATATCGTTGCTTGATATCACTGTAACAAGATTCACCCCAGCCGCCATCTTCATTTTGAATTTTCTTCAACCAAGTTAAGGCTTTTTGGATGGATGGATGTCCAGTGGCTTGCCCTGCTGCCTTCATGCCGGTCAGTGCAGACCATGTGCCATATAGATAGCAGATGCCCCAGCGCCCATACCAGGAGCCATCACGCTTCTGGTCTTCCAATAGCCAATCCACCGCTCTTTTACTGACTTCTTCCGGCTTTTTCATATTTGTATAGTTCCCCAGGAATTCCAGCGTCCTTCCTGTCAGATCAGCGGTGGAAGGGTCTGTCAGGAGATATTTCGAACCCTCTATAGGAAGAAGCTGCAGCCATTTATGGTCGTTATTCCGTTCGAAGGCTGGAAATCCACCATCATCATTTTGCATGGAAATCGTGAAGGCGACACCGCGCTGCCAGCTGTCCCGATTATCCGGTTTCGCTTGCAATTGCTTTGCCAGCGCCCGGAGTGAGGCGGTCGTATCATCGACATCCGGATTCATGGTATTCAAATCCGAGAACCCCCAGCCGCCAGGAATTGCATCAGGATTATGGATCAGCCAATCTCCATACATATAATGCTGGCGTGACAGTAAGTACTGATTGGCGGCCTTGACCGTTTTGTCTTTGAAAGGCATTCCCGCTTCTTGAAGGGCGTAGCTTATTAAGGAGGTATTCCAAACATGGGGCGTCGTGAACTGGATATGTGTGTGTCCCTCAATGGAGCAGGCCATCCCCTTCAGACCGGCAATGGCCTTTAGAATCACTGGATCTCTTTTCGAATATCCAATTGAAAGGAGGGCAAAGATCATGAAAAAGGTAGAGCCAAAATAATTGTACAGTGTCCCGTCTGGTTCCAGCCTATCAAGCATGAACCTTTTCGTTGAATCCAAGGCCAAGGAATGCAAATAATCCGGATAACCAATCAAGGTTTTGACGCCTGTTTGAAGTTTGGAGAAGAAGGAACGATATTCTTCGGTACGGTATTCTTCCCACACTTGCTCTTCGGAACTGTCCTCCCTTGTTTGGAATAAATCTTTTAAACTTGGCGTATCCGGGGTCGTGATCTGAAACTTTTTATGGCCCAGCAATAGCAATGGAATCATATTGACCCGCCCATAAACGGAAAGGTCATAAATGCTGACGAAAAAGGTCGGAGGCAGTAAGACCACTTCGAGTGGAATGGGGAATAGGCGCGGCCATTGATATTGTCCGGTGACAGTAAGCATCATTTTCGTTAACATTTTGGCCTGTTTGATGCCGCCCTTGGATAGAATGAATTGTTTGGCTTTCCTCATATGTGGATGATTCTTATTGCGGAGTCCGCTAAAAAGAAGGCCATAGTAAGCCTCGATCGTAACCGTAACATTGCCGTCCTTCTCATCTTGGAATAGTTTCCATGACCCGTTTTCCGTTTGCTTGCTTTCGATTCTTTTTACTAAAGCCTCTATAAGAGGAGTATCTTCCATCTCTAGAATTTTCAATAATATGATCATATAGGCATCTGCTGTTATCCCGGTGTCAAACGGATAATTCCACGAACCATCAGCGGATTGGTCTTGTTTCAAGCGATGAACAAGGCGATTGATTTCCGATTGTACATGTTGGTTCAATGACTTTCCTCCTCTAAAAACACATTTCCGTTTATATGTATATTCAAAACTTGTCGTTGCATTCAAGAAATCAGGTCAGGCGCATCGTCCCACAAGAATAAAGGAGGGGGGAACTAAAAACGCTTTGGCAATGAAAGCTGCCAAAGCGTCATTTGGATCCTATCAGTAGTTCGGTTTGATTCAAAGAAGGTATGCTTTTAAATCACCTAACCCGAATTATGCGAGGAATTCGGGTTAGGTATATTGCTACCAGATATACTGATTTTCTTCTACTCGAGTTCTTATGTTCATAAACAAGGACATTCATCAATACCATATGGATAGATCAATTCCGGTTCTATACCTAAATTTCCATAAAAATGCTGTTCTATAAAATGTTTAATATTTATTAATTCTGAAGGGGTGGGAAAGGACGATACTTGAATGGTAGGGATGTGCTCAATTAGCATATGTGTATGATCACCAATATCGGTAGAAATGAGCAGATCAAACTCCTCATATTTGAAGAGCAAATCAATACTGGATGGATCCAATGTTGAGATAGCCACTTTATTACCAAAGTGATATTTTAATACTTCCCTAATATAATCTTTTTCGTTATAAGTTCTGCACATTAATGCAACCTGTATTGTATGTTGATTCCATTTTCTCAAGACAACAGACTGTAGAAGTGAAAATATCTCTAAAACATCAAGTTTCTTAATCGTTAAAGGCACTGAAGAAAAACTTTCAATTGCCAGTTCCTCAATTACCTGGAAAATCGGATTTGTTTCAAAATATGGAAGGAACTGCAACATTGAATTTCCTGAACTTTCCGTTTCAAATTCAGTTTCAACTTGTATCCTTTTTAATGTTTGGGATAAATGAAATAAAAAAATATCATCTTGTGATAGATTAAAACCAACATATTTAGAAAGACATTTTAAAAATTTAACCAAGGGAAAACCTTTTTTACTCCTCATTCTTTTTTTAATATAATTAATGTACTGTGATCTATTTAATGGTCGTTCCTCACTCATGATATAAATAGAAAAGAAGAGAATTTCCTGTAGTTGAATATCTCTTGTCGGGCATTTGGCCATATATTTTACCAATTCTTTCGAGAGCTCAAAATATTTACTACCTTCGTAAGTATTTATTAGATTTTTAGGAAATGAGATATAATGCCCCATGGAGACACGAAAATTTGATATAAATAAAATCATTGTTAATCGCTGTAAGGCACCTGTTCTGCAAGACATTGAATATTTTGAAAACAGCTGTAATAAATCTGTTTGAAATTTTATCGTATCGATTGAATCATCTTTAATGGTATTGGCTTCAACTGACATAAAGTCCAAATATTGCATGATGAATCTTCTAATCTTTTTTTCATCCCCTATGACTTTAAAGGGGCTTGCAGTTAATGTAACACCTGCCTCACTTACAACCTCTTGTAATTTTTCAAGGTGACGGTATGCAGTGGAACGACTAATATAAACCGCTTGGGATATCTGGGGAATATCAACACCATCGTTCAAAAGAATTAACTTTAATGTGTGTAAATAGGAATTCTTTTCTCTTATTTGTGTTAATAAACTTTCTAATGTACCATTTTCAGGTTTAATTAGACGAACTCCAAGGTTTTCATTTTTTTTCAAAATCCATCCGTCAGGGAAAATAGACTCCAGGATTTCTAAATCACGCCAAATAGTACTTCTTGAATACTCTGTTTTCTCGGATAATTCAGCTATACTAATCCATTTGTTACTATTAAGTAAATGAAAGATCAAGTCTGAATAACGTTTATAAAATCGATTCATATTACCACCTATTTCGTAATCGATCATAGTCTATTCCTAAACCTAAGACTACAAAAGGATTCTCATTTTATTTTCCCTGTTTAAGGAATTTACATTATTAACTTAGAATATTTACATCGATCTCTATTGATAGTAACTAAGTCCCGTTTTTTTAATAATACCTTTTCTCCTTGGTGAATATTCAGAAAATTATAAAAAAATGTCCCGCTTTTGGCTCACACCCCGTTATTTAAGGTATTATTCTTTCTGACTAAAAAACTTAGAATAATCCCCAACTTTTAAGAAGATGGTGATCATGACTGAATGTGTAGCAAAAAGCACTTACATAAAGTAAGTGCTCAAATAGTCTTTTCTTTTTTTGTGGCCTGCTAAAGAGTAGGCAGGTGATTGTTACATTATTTCAACCATTAACTTTCGTAGTTAAAAGTCCTGATCTATTATTAAATTTTGACCCAGTTATTTTTAATCGCATGGATAACTGCTTCAGTACGGTCATTTACTTTTACTTTTTGGAGTATTCTGCTGACATGACTTCTTACAGTCTTTTCACTAATGAAAAGTGCTTCACCGATCTGGGAATTGCTTTTTCCATCTGTAAGCAATTGAAGGACTTCACATTCGCGATTCGTTAACAGGTGGAGAGGGCGACAAAGCTTAAGAGATTGCTCAAAAGCTTCATCTTCTCTTAAGTGTTTTTCAGCTAATTTTCGATATTCATTTAGGATATTGTTGATTACCTTTGGATGCAAATAAGAACCGCCCTCCGCAACAAGATGAACAGCATCAATAAGTTCACTTGCGCTCATCTCTTTAAGCAGATAACCTATTGCACCGCTTTGAAGTGCTTCGGTTACATAATGTTCATCTTCACTTATGGATAAGATCATTACTTTTGTATTGGGGTTATTTTCGATTAGCTTGCGTGTTGCTTCGAGTCCATTCATTAGTGGCATACTGATATCGATTATGAAAACGTCTGGCTTATATTCTTTTTCAATAGAAGCTACTTCGATACCATCTACACCTTCGGCAATAACTTGAAAAGATTTTTCAATTTCAAGGATTCGTTTAAACCCTTCTCGGAAAAGTTGATGATCATCTATAATCGCAATTGTGGTAGTCATTTAGGCAGCTCCTCCTACCCTTCTAATTTTCTATATTATTAAAACGTTTATTAAAACTATTCGTAACAATGAAATGAAGCAAGTATACGGATTGTCCTACGTATTAATTGGATGGAACCTATTCAGTTCATATCATTTCTTCAAGTTACGATTTAACCGAATAATTCCCTCTATATTATTATGGGGCATCAATTAGATTCCAATTAATTTTCCCGGTATAATTACCTATATAAACAAAAGGATCAATTTTTAGCAGTATACCCTTATCCGATTCCCAGTTAATCGATATATTTTGTTCATCCTGTGTAATCATTTCATAAACATTCGTCTCAGCTCCAAGCGCCATTGTTGTTTCAATTCCATCCTCATTAACAAACTTTAATGCATCCCTCAAAAAATGCCCTTGACTATCAGAGAATTCCTCCATTAATGTTGCTGTGAGACGCCATGAACTTCCCAATCCACGGGTATCTTTCACAAGAATCTCCCAATCATCATTTCTTTTTGAATAGGTTGGTTGATTTGGTACTTTCATATTTTCAAAACTAACATTTTCAGTTACACTCATGAAACTTAATTTTCCCGTTACATTGACGTTCACTACTTCAATATTTGATTTTCGACCCGTATCATCTACAGCATAAACTGAAACTTGATGCATGCCTAAAGACAATTGATCTGCCGGAATGCTGTATTGATAGTTAATGTCCTCACCTTTGTTAGTAGAATTTGATACATTAGAAGCAAATTTTACAGGGGTATTACTGTCCACTGCATAATATAAATCAACTAGATTACTATCAAGGTCGTTCCAACTGCCACTCATCGTATACTCAGTGCCAAAATCAACAGGAATTTCCCGATTAGCATCCGTTAACGTAATAGCTGGAGGACTTTCAACAATGATTTTCAACTTAGCGGAAACTGAATAAGCGCCTTTACCATCTCTTGCTGTGACTTGAAGATTATTTTCTCCTAATTTTAACTGATCCGATGTTATAAGATAGCTCCAATCTACCGGTTCAGTAGAACCTCCATTGTCTAGCACTTCGGTTTTTAGCAACTCGCCATTTAAGTCATAATACAAGGTATTTGTGGAATCATCAGAATCTTTCCAAGTTCCTTTTGCTTGATAATCTTCACCAACAGCTAAATGAATGGGGCCTTTTTCATTTATGGTCACTTCAGGTACATTGTTAGCTTGTATGACATAATCTACTGGATTCGTATTCGTTATATAGTTACTCCCCTCAAACTTAACTGTCTCAGTAACTGGCGTATTTACCTTTACTTGATTGACTTTCACTTTAAAGGAAATGGTCACATCGTTCCGATTGGTATTCATATTAGGAATACTAGCTGCTAAAGATTGTCCCGTCCAAAAACCATCTTCCAATTCTCCTGAGCCGTCCCCTGATGATATTGCCATTGAGCCAGGAACATAGGAAACATGATCATTTAAAAAAGTCTTTACTATAATATCGGTCCAATCCTGTTTGCCGGAAAGATACTTCGCGTTTATCGTATAGGTTAGTTCCTCACCATTATTGGCCAGGGCACCATTGTCAACAACAGCACCATCTTTTCTCGTAATTGTTTCTTTCACTTCTGCATTTACTAGCCCTGGTACTTCTTCAAATGCAACACGATTGTTCTGATATCTAGATCCTGTTGAACCAGTAAAACCCCAATAGACTTGATCTGCACCAAAAATATCTTGTACATTTATTGGGATACTAACAGACGATAGACCTTCTAATTGATACGTAAGTGTTGAAGTTGTTGCATTCCAATTAATGGTGAATTTACGCCAGGTATCATTCGATAAATTGCCAGGATATTGAGCACCATTATTTGGACCATCAATGTTATTATGTTTCATCGTTCTTCTATACTGAAAACTTGTGTAGTAATCGATATAAGTTTCAGCTTGACCTGGGTAGCTCCAAGCAACATGGGCCCCTTTGGTTGTATTTGTATCAAAATAACCATCGTTCACATTATTGTTTATAAAGGTATCAAACTCAACAGCAAAGCTTTTTTGAATGCCATCCGTTTTGGATGACCCATGTGTCTGTCCAGCATAAACTCCAAGACCCGAACCACTGTGAGGTGATATGGCATTTGTGCCTCTTGAGTCATTATGCATAACAAAGGCCATACCATCTGCTGCGTTAGCTCCGCGATTCCCGAAATAGATATACATTGACGCTTTAAAATCTTTTGTTAAGTCCATTTTATTAGCTTCAGTCGACCAGATACCACCCTTTTGATTAGCGGTATCAGGGGTTACTTGAACGATATTACCTCCTATAACGGAACTATTTGAACCGGTAGCGGGAGTAACGAATATACCAGTCAAATCAATTTTAAATGGAGGATTTCCGTTATTTGCTGCTTTAACATGTGCAGGGGCCAACCAACCGGGACTTGGTAGAATTAACCCCATTACTAACATCACGGAAAGGGCAGCACGAGGAAATTTCCTGTTACTCTTCTTCATTGTCTTCCCCTCTTTTTTTCTTTTTCAGCAAGATAATGATAATGATGATTAATGATAAAATAAACACAGCTAGTCCTATGAAAAGGAACGTATAATCTTTTTCTACTTCAATTGATGTTTTATTTATCGCTTTTGCATCTGCACCTTTAATTTCAAACATTTTATCAAATTTCCATGTTTGATTACCGTCTGTAATTGTTAAATATAGATGGTATTTACCTGGTTCCAGCTTTTGATTATCCCAGGTAATAGGAAAGTCAAAATTAGAATTCGGTGCCATGGATAACTTACTTTTCTTCGTTGAGTGGAGCTTCTCTTTTTTTCCTTCCCTCGTAATACGTGCATTTACATCCAAGTTATTTATTATGACAGCTTCGGTATTTTGTAAATTCGCAGTAACAACCGTACGATAGTTCATCAACCCTGCTTGAACTTCATTTAACTTTAGTTTCGGCTTCACAACTTCATCCGTTCCGGTTAATTTCACGCCAATCACATACGAAAATTCATTTTTGATTTGAACTTTATTATTTTTTTTCTTTTTTTCCTCTTTATTTACTTCGTGAACATAGAATCCACCCAGAATAATTCCATCAAATGACTCTTTGGGCATTTGAATAGTAAAGGGCACTTTCTTTGTTTCTTTTCCTTTTATTACAATTTCTTGCTTTGGAGATATCAAATCAGAAAAAGCATATTTTAATGAGCTGTCTTTTTTGTGTCCATGTTTGCTATAGTCGATCACTCCATTTTGATTGGTAATAGCTGAATTGGGTTCGATCATTATCTTTTTTTCTTCACTAGAAGTGTTTTTAACGGTTAAAGATATTGTTTGTTTTGAACCTGGAGACATCTTCAAGTCAAAATAGGTAAGCTTTTTATTAATTTGGTTTTTGGGGATATTGGCTTTTACTGAATACTCCATAGTACCAGCAAAGGCCACTTCATTAGTGGAAACAAACCCCAATCCAGTCAATAATATTAAAACCATAATGGATAACATATTTTTCATTTTTTCTATCCCTCACATCTCTAATTTCATGATGTTATTTTTCAAAAAAAACTTGGCTAAAATAATTAATTAAGCCAAGTTTCTTTAATTTGAATTTATTTCGGTGCGTCAGATAATTCCCATGTCATAGTAGCCGTATAGTTTTGAGCATCAGCGGATCCCGCCAAAACATTTAATTGTACGTTACTATTATCGCCTTCGGTACCTGAAAAAACATCTAGCCATGTTCCGCGACCTGCATCTACTTCAGCTAACATAAGTACTTTGGAATCTGAATTATCAAAAACAACATCATTAGCAGTTGGTGGTGTGGAAACATTACTGGTTTGTGATTTCACTTGTCCATTTTTGAATGATAAAATAGCTCCTCTTAAGACTTCTCCAGAATCGCTTTTAAATTCTGAAGCCTTTGCCGTCAAAGACCATCCTTCCCCCGTTCCGCGTTTATCTGAAACTTGTACAAAGGGATCCTTATTTTTAGCATGATAAGTCGTGTTTCCGCTCATGATTTTTTGTGTTCCAAATTGGATATTTGAGACATGGTCCAGAGTTAAAGCCCCAGCATTTCCAGTACCACCATTGCCTGGATCTTCCGGATCAATTGGACTTGGTGGATTAGGATTGTCCGGATTTGTAGGATCTACTGGATTAGTCGGTCCCTCATCTGCAATAAAGCCAATATAATTATTAGAAGTTGCATCATTTATGACAGCCGCCTCTGCTGAACTTGTTGAAAGAAGTGTTCCGGCCAAAATAATGCTGCCTACTGCTGATAGACTAAATGCTTTCATTTTTCTAATCTCCTATTTCGTTTATTTATTATTGTGGAGCGTCCACTAGACTCCAAGTTAAAGTCGATACATAATCCCCTGCTAAGTTTCCTGATGGAACAGAAATTTTAATTCTGCTTGGATCAAATTTATCTACCCAAGTCCCTAATCCTGTGTTCATATCAGCTCTCATAAGGATTTGGGGATTAGTTGTTCCACTATCCGTACCTAATTGTACTTCCCTTAGTTCAGGTGGTGGAGAAACATTTCCTGGATTCGTCTCAGCAGCGCCGATTGGTAATGTAACAATTGCACCTTTTAAAATTTTAGTGCCATCTGTTTGATCCATAAATGGTGAAGTTGCAACTTGCAAAGCCCAACCAACACCTGTACCACGCTTATCGGTTACTTGTGCGTTAGGATCTATGGATGTAGTTGTATATTCTACGGCACCACTCGCTAATTGGTGGGTATCAAATTCTAAAGGTGAAACATTATCAATCGTTAATGAACCTTCGTTACCTGTTTCACCACCTGGTTCACTTGGGAAAATTGGATCGGTTGGTCCTGTAGTTTCGTCTCCTGGTGTTATCATAATATGACCATGAGAAGTTGCTCCAAGGCCATCTGTACTTCCTGTCACTGCATTGGGATCGATTGCTGCCAATGTAGGTGTTGCGAATAACAGTAATGCTGCTGAGGACATTAGTCCTTTAATTAAGGCTTTTTTGATACTCATTTTGTATTTCCCCTTTTAAATTTTAATGTATGTTGAACATGACCACGCCTTTGAGTTGGATGAAAAACCCAGTGCTTCGATAAAACACTGTTACCAATTCTACTAATAACTCCTCGTTTTCCCGTTGTTTTTCCCTCCTTGCAGTTATTTATGTTCAATGAGGAAATGAGTAGTCTGTAGGATAAAAGGAATGTCATGTGTTAATTACATTTTATAAAATAAATCGTTAGATCTAATTTCAAAAATGGGTTGTGAGACTTCGTATAAGAAATTAGACCTACTGATATTTACTTTGAATGACTTAGGACTGTTGTGATTTTTCGGGTTATATAAATTTAACGCTAGAAGGCTAAAGAGGGAATAAGAAGTATAATTCACTTATTTAAATGAAATTTAGAATGATCATGATAAGAATGAAATTATTGTTTCAAAAAAGTTATATTTCAAGAGGAGGAAACACTATTAGAAGTTACGAAAAGGGGATTTGACATTAATAAATAGTTTCGAAAAACGGCATATACTCTAGTCTAAATAAATTTATTGGGCTGTTTTTGTAAACGGAAATTTGTTGAAGTTGTTTTTGATGAGTTTTCGCTTGTTTTTGAAAGAGTTAAATGGATGCCTTATGAGAATGTTGAACAGGACTATAAAACGAAGGTTTTGAGATCATACTTGTCTGGTCAGGAGCAACACGAAAGATTTGCAGAAGATACAGCTGAAGGGGGGGAGGGGGAGACACTTTTCCAATTAGCATAAGACTAATCGGAAAAAAGTACATAAGAGGACAATTGCTTTGGGACAAACTATCTTTAAAAATATATCTAATATGAAGTAGTATGCTCCAATAAAGAAATACTATAGGTATTTTCATGTCTTATACTTATTTCCACATACCCTCGACCCCTTATTTTTTTAGGTAAGTTTGACCGATTATTTTCGGCGGAACTTACCTATTTCTTTTAGAGGTTTTTAACTATGTGGGATGATGGGCAAATAGAAACTTAACCAAAACTTCTCTACAGTTAAGATCATATATGTAAATTCTTTTTTGGGGTCTTGCCATAAAAACAGATGGATTTTTGGATTAGGTAATTCAATTATACTTCCTTTACAAAAAAATACGTCCCAATTTTAATTTGTTTGGTTTCAACAAAGATATATTGTCTGAATTTTGAAGGGGTACTCTTTAAGAAGTGATAAATTTAATTGATGTATTATTTACTAACATTTAATAAATAATACTCAATTATTCTATCTACTTCATATTTAGATTATTAATAAGGAGAGTACGGAATGATAGAAACTACACAAGAATTAATATGTAATTTATATAAGCACTGTAAAGTGACAACTTGCCATTCTTTTAGGGTGGGGAATGACTTATGTGGTTTCGGACGTTATTTGGGAATTGAAAATCAAGAATTTCTTTTTATTTTAGGAGCTCTTCATGATATTGGTAAATTAGAAATTCCTCAACAATTATTAAATAAAAAAGAAAGACTAACAGAACTCGAATATGATGAGATTATGCACCATACAGTTTACGGAGCACAAATAGTACAAAGCATCCCCCAATTCCCATCAGAGTTTTCAGATGTAATCTTATTTCATCATGAAAATTTTGATGGTTCTGGATATTACGGAAAGAAAGGAAAAAATATACCTCTTCTTTCTAGGATTATCAGAATTATTGATTCTTACGATACGATGTTATATGGACGTATTTATCAAAATCCAAAAGACCAATACCAAATAATTCAAGAGATTAAATCTCTTAGTGACATTCATTACGATAAAGACTTGGCACTATCCTATACAAATTTCCATGAAACGAAGGCTTGCCAACTCCTACTATGATATTCCAATCAGCATATCAATGGTAAGGGAAGGAAATCTATTAATTAGAAGTAATCTCAATTGAAAGAAGTGTCAGCATGCGTGAAATTCAAAAAATATTAAAGAATCAATAAATCAGAATATATAAGAAAAAATTACTTAAAGACAATGGAGCCCTTCAGATGGAATGGCTTCAATTTAGAGGGGGGGAAGAAGTTAAGGTAAAACATAGGGAGCAAACAAAATTCCGGAATCTTTGGTCCGGGTGTTTCGAACAGGTTGCGAGGTCATTAAGGAAAGTTCCTTCCGTACGAATTGAAATCAGGAACAAGGGAGGAATTACCTTCACGGTCAATTAAAGTGGTGAAGTAGAAGGGGCATACGAACATACCTGATTAAAGAAAGGATTTCCTGATGAATCAGCTTCTCGTGTGTTTATTGATTACACTAGGGAATTTCACTATCTTAGCAAATATAATTTGATACTCATATTAACAAGCGAAATTAATTATTCTTTTCATTCCCTAGAGAGTAACTGAATGAAAAGCGCTTTACCCCTCCAATAGCAATACTTTCCCTTTATATATAGAACTAGTTTAAAAATGGGAAGGCTGATAGCGATGGAGCATACATATACGGTGAAATGGAAGGTATGGATTGTGGATTTTATAAGAATTTCGGGGGAGCATTTCATAGGATTGGTGAGATAGGTTAATTATTAAACAAAAGCAGAAGTATGATTAGAATTGACTTCGCTTTTGCAGCAATTGAAGTAGGTGAACAGGAAGTAACGACTAGATTAATATTCCATGGTAAAATTCGCAATCCTTTTAATAGATGTTCATCACCTGTATTCTATATAATTACAGGTGGAAAGTCATAATGATACAGATTAAGCTATTTGCTTAACCCGTATCATTTCAATTCATCATATAACTTATTTAAAAGATCCTGTGAATCTTCGCCACTCATTATCTGGCCGTTCACTTTCGCATAGGGGGTTTTCTTACAAAGTTTACACTCACTCAAACATTCATATTCCTTATATTGAATCCTTGGATTCTCTAAGAACTTACCATAATCGGCAATTGTTTGTTCATTAAGGAAGCGGTCAAGATTATTTTGGCAAAATTCAATCTGGATTTTCGCCTTTTTTGAGAACACTTTGGATAACAAGTTTTTCATCATATCGCTTCTTTCATTATAAGAGTAAATATTTGTTATTTTGATTTTATCACTTCCTGAAACGAAATGCATGGTTGGTTCATCCGAATTCATTACAATTGGACTATCGTGAGAATATCAAGTAATTCCCTTGTATATATTGACACATGTCCAAGAAATGATAGAATAAGAATGGATGATAATGAATCTCATTATCACAAATGGAAGATCCTTGTAACTATTGCAACTTAATGAGTCCCACTTCGATAGGTGACTTAATGATAGTCTTTATTCAAATATATTTAATTAAAAATATTATCGCTGTATTAAAGTGGGATAGGAAGAGTAGGAAATGTAGATGAAGATAAGATATTTAGTCATGGCGTTAATTGTTCTATCGTTTACGTCATTATTCATTGGTGTAAAGGATATTACCCCCCTGGATTTATTGAATCTAAGTGATGATAAAGTGCAAATCATGCTGCAAAGCCGTTTCCCTAGAATGGTGACCATAGTCATTGCCGGTATTGTGATGAGTATAAGCGGTCTAATCATGCAGCAATTGAGCCGCAATAAATTTGTGTCCCCGACGACTGCCGGTACCATGGACTCTGCAAGGCTGGGACTTCTTCTTTCCATTATCATTTTTCCATCGGCAGCACTTATTGAGAAAATGGCATTCGCTTTCATATTCGCTTTGGCAGGTACATTCTTGTTCATGAAAATTCTTGATCAAGTTAAATATAAGGATACGATCTTCATTCCATTGGTTGGTTTGATGTTTGGTAATATCGTAGGATCGATCTCGACTTTCTTTGCCTATAAATATGATTTGATTCAAAGCCTCAACACATGGATGAATGGTGATTTCTCGATGATCATGTCGGGAAGGTACGAACTTATATATCTGAGTATCCCGCTAGTCATTCTCGCATACTTCTTTGCCAATAAATTCACTGTGGCAGGGATGGGAGAGGAGTTTGCTATCAATCTAGGACTCAATTATAAGTTTATAGTCAATTTTGGATTGATCATCGTGGCATTATCCTCCACTGTCGTTTTGTTAACGGTGGGAACGATTCCTTTCATAGGATTGATCGTACCAAATATTGTATCCCTTTACCTTGGTGACAATTTGAAAAAGAGTCTTTCTCATACAGCCTTGCTAGGGGCAGTCTTCCTATTGGTCTGCGATATTCTGGGCAGGATCCTTATATATCCATTTGAAATCCCGATCGGACTCGTGGTTGGTGTGATAGGAAGCGCCGTATTTATCTATCTGATACTGAGGAGAAAGGCATATGAATAATAAGAGTAGGATCATTGTATTGGCTGTTCTTGCAGCTGCTTTAACGGCAGGTTATATCTTTTGGGACCTTGGCCCGAATTGGGATTATGCACTTCCGAGAAGGGTCATAAAAATCATCGCCATCATCGTGGTAGGTTGTGCAATTGCTTTTTCAACAGTGATTTTCCAGACGGTCACGAATAATAAAATCCTGACGCCAAGCATTTTAGGGTTGGACTCCATGTATATGCTGATTCAAACGGGAGTGATTTTCATCTTCGGTTCAACGCATATCATGATCATGAATAAAAATCTCAATTTCCTGATTACACTTGCGGCCATGCTCATTTTTGCAAGCCTGCTGTTCAAGTTCATGTTCAAGAAAAACCGCAATATTTACTTCCTATTGCTGATCGGTATCATCTTCGGAACCTTATTCGGCAGCATGTCTTCATTCATGCAGGTATTGATTGACCCGAATGAATTCCAAATCATTCAAAATAAAATGTTCGCCAGCTTCAATAATGTCAACACGGACCTGTTAACCTTAGCTATTGTCCTCATGATTGCGGCAATGATATATTTCATGAGATTTTTGAAGTATTTAGATGTCATGTCCCTAGGGAGGGACCAAGCCATAAACTTGGGTGTGGATTATGATTTTGTCACGAAGCGGGTGTTAATCGTCGTTACGGTTTTAATTTCCATTTCGACTGCCTTGATCGGTCCGATCACGTTCCTCGGATTGCTTGTTGCAAATGTGGCTTATCAATTCATTAAGTCCTATCAGCATAAACATATCCTCCCGGGTGCAATGCTGATCAGTGTGATTGCCTTGGTCGGCGGCCAATTCATTGTAGAGAGGATCTTTACGTTTTCCACGACCTTAAGTGTCATCATCAACTTTGTCGGCGGTGTCTATTTCATCTATCTTCTATTAAAGGAGAATAAATCATGGTAGAAGTGAAAAATTTATTCAAAAAATATAATAATAAAACGGTTGTCGAGGATGTTTCCATTGAAATAATGAAAGGGAAAATCACATCCTTCATCGGTCCCAATGGAGCGGGTAAAAGTACCGTCCTTTCGATGATCAGCCGTCTCATTACCCGGGATTCAGGAGAAGTCCTTATCGAGGGTAAGGATATGGGGAAATTCAATAGCAATGAACTTGCGAAAAAGATTGCCATCTTAAAGCAGGCTAACCACATCAATATCCGTTTAACGATTCGTGAACTCGTAGCCTTTGGCCGTTTTCCTTATTCACAAGGAAAGCTGACGAAAGAGGATTGGAAATACGTCGATGAAGCGATTGAATATATGGAACTTGCTGACATGCAGGATAAGTTTCTTGACCAGCTTAGCGGCGGGCAGCAACAGCGGGCCTTCATTGCCATGGTCATTGCTCAGAACACGGAGTATGTGCTTCTTGATGAACCCCTGAACAATCTTGATATGAAGCATTCCGTCCAAATCATGAAGGTATTGAGGAGATTGGCCGATGAATTGGGGAAAACAGTCATCATCGTCATTCATGACATTAATTTTGCATCCTGTTATTCCGACTATATCGTCGCATTGAAGGATGGCAAGGTTGTTCATAATGGACCTACCGAACAGGTCATCAATTCCAACGTATTAAAGGAAATTTATGATATGGATATTGAAATCCAAAGTATCAATGACAATAAGATCTGTGTGTACTTCACATAAGGCAATTCCAAAATTGGTTTAAATTACTTCAGTATTCATAGCCGTCCAGAAGCCACCCCGTACGCTTCTTAGGCAGTTAAGAGTTGGCGGGCGCCCATGACTTTAACCGCCTCCTGTTCATCTGGCAGGAAAAGTGTTGAAGGTGAACTCTGTGATGGTGAGGATTCAATATGTAATTTTAAATAAAAAAATTTTTCGAGGTGACCATAATGATTAAGAAATTATCCTTACTGCTTTTGGTTGCAATGCTGGCTGTAGTGGCTGTAGCTTGTGGATCGGATAAGGAAAAGGAAGAATCAAGCACGAAAAAAGAAAGTGCTAAAAGCGAAGAAATTACGGTTAAGCACCAACTAGGCGAAACGAAAGTGAAAACAAACCCTGAAAAAGTCGTTGTATTCGATATGGGTACTCTTGATACTCTTGATAAATTAGGCGTGGAAGTAGCAGCCGTCCCTCATGATGGACTTCCGGAATACCTTTCTAAATATGAAGGTACAACTGAAAATGCCGGTGGATTAAAAGAGCCTGACTTCGAAAAAATCAACGAAATTGCTCCAGACCTCATCCTTATTTCTGGCCGTCAATCTGAAGCATATAAGGAATTAAGCAAAATTGCCCCTACTGTTTTTGTAGGTGTGGATACAACAAAGTATATGGAATCGTTTGAAGAAAACGTTACACTTTTGGGTAAAATCTTCGATAAAAAAGACGAAGCAGCTAAAGAATTGGCAAGTGTTGAAGAAAACATTAACGCTTTGAAAGAAAAAGCCCCGACTGACAAAACTGGTTTAATCGTTCTTTCCAGCGGCGGAAAAGTAAGTGCTTACGGACCTGATTCAAGATTTGGAATCATCCATGATGTATTCGGAGTACCTGCAGTGGATGATAAATTGGAAGTATCGACACATGGTCAAAGTATTTCTTTCGAATACATTGCTGAAAAAAATCCTGACTACCTATTCGTTGTAGATAGGGATGCGGTTGCAGGTGATGGAGCTGCAGCAAAAGAAACGATTGAAAATGACATTGTAAAAAATACAAAGGCATTTAAAGAAGGTAACATCATTTATCTAGACCCTAACTACTGGTACTTATCAGGCGGCGGTTTAGAATCTGTTGACGCCATGGTTAAAGAAGTTTCAGAAGGCATTAAGTAATTTAAATATGATTAAAGATAATCCTGTCCTCGATCGAGGGGCAGGATTTTTTATTTTTTATAATAAAGCTGGATGAAATAAATATACTAACAAAGAGGAAGAAAGGAATTCCTGTAAAACACAGGTAAGCTTATAATAAGGCGCCTACAACCCAATCAAGGGGGAATGGAAAGGACAAGGTCTATAATCCCGCCTGTTGCCATCGCGATGGCTTATATGGGCTGCAATCGTAAGAATATGACCCTCCAGCCAAAATGGAAAATTCAGTTTCTTCCTATTATATTGTCTTTTGCATCCTTTCCGGTACCAGGAGGGATTTGAAATCGTAATTTATGTAAATTTGGGAAATTTCATCTATTATGGATGATAAAAATAATATGATCTCCACTTCAAATTATCGGGGAGAATTCGGTGGATTAATATTTTTCAGGAAAAATTATTTGAAAAAAGCTGAATAAAAAAGCCGGAGGGGAATGATGTCGATACTTCGTGCAATCCATTTGTTACTTTATGGGATTTAAGGGTGGCAGGACGCAATATTGAACGGGTCAAACTTTTACAGGCTCGGGGTATCAAAAGTGTGGATGAGAAAAGCATCCACGTATCCGGCAATCCATTTCAACTGTCGAATTATCGGGAAAAAAATCCTGGGATATAACCATAGCTTTCAATAATTGAAGGTTTATATCTTTACATATTTTGTAATGTGCTGGTTTTTTTATAAAGAGTCGTTTATAATGGTAAAAGCCTGAAGGACGTTAAAATATTTAGTGACTGCCATCCGCAGTCACACCAAAAAATTACGGTAATATTTATTGGATTAAGACATGTAATTCCTATATATTTGTTATAGGTCCGCTGAACATTCGAGACGGGCGGAACTCTGTTATTTTTTCAAAGGCTTGTTCATAAGCTAAAGAAGTGTTCTGGATAAGAGTTATGGATGTGACAAAAGGTGGTTTTCACAATCTTGACTATCCAAGTGAAAGAATGCTATTATAAGGTTTCCGTTTTTCCGTCTTTTGTAAGTTTGTAAGAATTTATATAAATAAACCACTAGATTAATAGAGGTGAAAGCATGAATAATTTTCTCAAAAAAAGCCGGCATTTATTTGCAGATAACATACTAGGCTTTTTCTTTATTGCAGTAGTTATGTTTCAGATTAAAACTTATATTGGATATCGAGTTGAATTTAACTTAGGTATTGAAAATGGCCTGCAACAGTTTTTGCTATTCATAAACCCGATCAGTTCAGCCATTTTATTCTTTGGCTTGGCACTATTGGCTAGAGGCAAAAAATCGTTTAAATGGATTATCAGGTTGAACCTATTGATGTCCTTATGGTTATTCTTCAATATTGTATACTACCGGTCATTTACCGATTTCATTACATTGCCAACCTTGACGCAAGTGCAAAACGCCGGGGATTTGGGACCGAGTATTTTAGAATTATTCAAAGGCCATGATGTATTGTATTTCCTTGATACGGTTCTTTTGATCGTGTTGTACAGATTCAAAGACTTTAAAGTGGAAGACTTCAAAGTCAAACGCCGTACAGTTGGAATGGTTTACCTAGCGGGACTGGCGATTTTCGCCATCAATTTGGGACTTGCTGAAAAGGATCGCCCGCAATTGTTATCAAGAACATTCGACAGGAACTATATCGTCAAATACTTGGGCATGTTCAACTATACGGTTTATGATGCCGTTCAGAATACTAAAACATACGCCCAGCGTGCGACTGCAAACAGCACGGATATCGCCGAAGTCGTCAACTATACGAAGGCAACAAGCGCTGAACCGAACCCTGAGTACTTTGGTGCAGCCAAAGGCAAGAATGTCATCTACCTGCATTTGGAATCAATGCAGAATTTCCTTATCGATTATAAGTTGAATGGGGAAGAAGTAACTCCATTTTTGAACTCACTTGCACATGATAAATCAGATTTCATGCACTTTGATAATTTCTTCCATCAAGTAGGCCAAGGGAAAACGGCGGATGCCGAATTCATGCTTGAAAATTCCCTGTTCGGCTTACCGCAGGGGGCAGCATTCACAAACCGTTCCCAAAATACGTATCAAGCAGCGCCAGCTATTTTAGGAGAACAAGGATACACATCCGCTGTGTTCCATGGTAATTACAAATCTTTCTGGAACCGGGATAATATGTATAAGTCTCTAGGTTTTAATCAGTTCTTCGATGCAAACCATTATAATATGGAAAATAAAGAGGAAGTACTGAGTTATGGATTAATGGATAAGCCGTTCTTTAAGGAATCGATTCCAATGTTAGAAACGCTTAAACAGCCTTTCTATACAAAATTCATAACGGTATCTCATCATTTCCCATATGCAATGGACCAGGAAAAAGCAACAATCGGTAAGCATACGACAGGCGATGCTTCCGTTGATAGTTACTTCCAAACTGCACGCTATGCCGATGAGGCGCTTAAAGAGTTTTTCGATTATCTGAAGGAATCCGGTCTATATGATAACTCGGTAATCGTTATGTATGGTGATCATTATGGTATTTCCGAAAACCATAAAGAAGCCATGTCAAAAGTGCTTGGCAAGGATGTTGGCGCATTTGAGAATGCCCAATTGCAACGTGTACCATTATTGATTCATGTTCCAGGTGTTGAAGGCGGGGAAATGCACCAATACGGTGGACAGATTGACCTTCTCCCGACTTTATTGCATCTGTTAGGAATTGAATCTAAAGATTATGTACAATTCGGTTCCGATTTATTGTCAAAAGATCATAATGAAGTGGTACCTTTCAGGAATGGTGATTTTGTAACACCGGATGTCACTTCCATTAAAGGGAAATACTACGATACTAAAACGGGAGAATTGGTCGAGGAAAATGATGCCATCCTCAATTATAAAACGAGAGCTGAAACGATGCTCAATTTATCCGACCAAGTAGTGAACGGCGACTTACTCCGTTTCTATACTCCAAACGGCTTTAAACCGATTGATCCAGCTGATTATGATTACACATATGATGAAGAAGGTTCTAAGGAAGAAAAGTCCGATAAATAAGGCTAATGAAAGAACAGGCAGGAAGCCATCGCTTCCTGCCTGTTTTTTTATGCGTCATCCTTTATTGGTCATCATGGCAATATACTTTCTGATTTCATCAGGCTTCCCTGCGTATTTTTCGGCACGCTGTTCGTCTTTCATGATTTTATCCTTTGTTTTGACCAGGATTTCTTCACCCTTATCTTTGGGCACGACCACGACTCCATCTATGTCCCCTATGATGATGTCCCCTGGATATACGGTGACACCTCCACATGATATGGGCACATTGGTTTCGCCTACCCCTGTCTTGCCGCTAGAGGCAACCGTCGTCCCTTTGCTGAATACAGGGAAATTCAATTCTTTAATGGCTTCAAGGTCGCGAATGACCCCATCGACTACGAGGCCGCCTATTTCCATGGTCTGCATCATGCCGACAACAAAGTCTCCTGCTATTGCACGGTATGTATCACCCTTGCTGTCAACGACAATTATATCCCCAGGCTTGGCTTCACCGATCGCTTTTAACACGGCAGAATTATCACCGACGGGAATCTGTACGGTCAAAGCTCGTCCGGCCATACGAAATTCTTCCTTTAAGGGTTTTATTGCCGAATCAAGATTACTTAACCCTTCCATTGCATCTGAAATCGCCGTGGTGGGCAAATTCCTGAACTGTTGAATAAGATTATCCATGACTATGATTCCTCCTTAAGAGTAAATGAATATAGCTTAATTATACACAAATTTCGTAATTTTCTAATAGTTTTCAGCTTGATAAAATGGTAAGTGTAGTGTAATTAACATCTGAAGGGGGAGGGAAGCTCAGCTGTCACAAGGGGGTTAAAGGCAAATTCCGTTTTAATCAATCGATTGATTAAACTTTGAAGAGATTGATATCCAGGATAGGAACAGTCCTAGCGATATTAATGGTCGGGCCTCCATGGCAGTTTGATCCGTACAGAAGAACATTCTTCAGAAGCAAGGGTAGAATGTTGGTGCATATCCTCGGTTTTTTTCTGATCTGGATGGGGGTGTCAGCGAAGAAATCCATAATACAGCCAGTGTGCAGGGGATACTTGTAATCTTCAAAGCAGGAGCAGAATCAAGACAGATGTTGCCAATGTAAGCCAAAGGGGGCTGAAAACTTCTGGATGAATGATTAAAAAAATGATTCCTGCAATCGTGGCAGCCTGCTGTATGGTCATATGTCTAATGAAGTGGATTCCAGCTTTAAAACAGGCTTTAAGAAGAGGCATTTGATTCATTTTCATTCCTCCTTTTACTTTCAATAATATGACCAGGCATAAAAGAAAATACATGGGGATTCGTTTTCTGCTCAATTATTACGGGTATAGTAAAGGTAAAATAAAAGGAGGAATCTAGGTGATCATTGTATATATTAGTCTTGCCCTCTTTATAGGATCGATTATTTATTTAGCGTTTTTTGCTTTTAAAACATTTAAGGATTCCAAACCGACAATTGAAAATGTGACTCAAACCGTTACACGCATCCAGGCCAAAACGGACCAGATTAAATCGGAAACGGACCAACTCGCCATGACACAGCAGGAAATCACTGAAGATGTTGAATATAAAAAAGAGGCTGTCCAATATACGGTTGAGGCGGCTAAAGAAATACCTGAACCCTTTAAGAATATTTGGTTTTCAATAAAGGGTGACAAGTGGAAGCTTAGAAACAGAAGCGATGCATAAGTGTTTGACCGATCTGAAATGTACATGATATAGTATGGAAATACTATGTTTCTAGGGTTCCTCGGTTGAATGTTACCGGAATGGTCCAAGAGAAACGCGCAGGAATCTGCGTACACGGAGGGAAAAAAGCCCGGGAGGTTATGAAAGATGACCTCCCGGGCTTTTTCTGTAATTGGAGGGGAAAAGGATGGCTTGGATTCAATTGGTGATTGCAGGATTATTTGAAGTGGTATGGGCGACAAGTCTAAAGTATACCGAGGGTTTTACGAAATTATTACCTTCTATCATAACGATTGCTGGCATGGTTATTAGTTTTTATTTTTTGTCATCGGCGATAAAAACTCTGCCTATGGGAACAGCGTATGCAATCTGGACGGGAATAGGGGCTCTTGGGGCTGTTCTGGTAGGCATCATCGTTTTTAACGAGCCTAAGGATGCGATGCGATTGGTATTCGCCGGTTTTATTTTGGTTGGAATTATCGGCTTGAAGGTCACCTCTTCTGAATAATCTGCCCACTCCTCGCAAATAGTAATGTTAAATGATATTTGAGGAGTGAAGAATATGAACTATAAAGCGATAGTATCAAGTGCAATGATGGCTCTAGTGATTACAGGTTGTGGAACGAATGATAACGAAGACGCCAGTGAAAACCTTGGCCTGAATCGTACTCATCAGGATAATTTGGATAATCCGATGAATGTAAGCGACACAAGGCAAAATGTCAATAATGACAATAATGAAAATAATGATAATGGCGTAAACGGTATGAGGGTCTCCGAGGATATCTCAAAACGAGTCGAAGCTTTAAAGGAAGTAAGTAACGCAAATGTCATCGTGACTGAAAATAATGCCTATGTAGGTGCAGTATTAAAAGACGGCGGGGAAAAGGATATCTCGAATGACCTTAAAGAAAGGGTTGCTGATACAGTAAGGGGAGCGGATCCATCTGTAGACCAAGTTTATGTGTCGGCAAATCCGGACTTTGTTCAAAGAATGGATAGGTATGCGAATGATATCGAGAATGGAAAACCCGTAGAAGGATTTGCTGAAGAGTTCCGTGAACTTGTAACACGGATCTTTCCAAGTCCAAGATAATTGGGAAATTGAGAAGTAAAGACTTATCCGGTGGATTCCGGATAGGTCTTTTCCTATTTTTAAGATATCTGTGGAACATGACTAACTTTAAATAGGGTGGTTACAATAATCGAATGAACGAAAAACTTGTATGGGGGGTGGGGTGGTGAGGTTATTTAAGGGCAAGAGGGAAATGGATTCAGGATCATTTCAGGTTACTTCCAAGGATTTTCAGGAACTCCTTAAAAAGTTTAAAGCATCTGATGATTTCCTTACCTTCCAATTCCCGAATGATGATGGCTATATCATCTCCTACTTCAATTCACTGGTCAGTGTACAACAGCTCCATGAACAAGTATTGGCGGTCATGTCGAATCAGCCAAAGAAGGTCCTTAAGCAACTAAAAGGCGATATTCCGATGGAAGATATGAAATTGACGGCTGATTTAAAAGACATTCAAAGATTGGTTTTGGCAGGATCGATCATGATTCAATACAAGCAAGATGATGAAATGTGTTTGCTCATTCCGTGTGTTCACAGTGTGAAAAGGCAAATTTCCACACCTGAGTCAGAGTATACGGTCGTTGGATCCAAGGAGGCGTTTGTTGAATCGCTTGATTCGAATTTGAATCTGATCCGTAACCGGTTGCCCACTCCTGAATTGCAGTCCAAGGAATTTAGGGTCGGGAGCATTTCGCAAACAAGGATAGCGGTACTCTACATAGATGGGGTGGTAAATCAACAGATCATCAAGACGGTCATACAGAGAATAGAAGATATAGAATATGATACAATCGTCGATATTTCGTTCGTAAGCCAGATGATCACGGATAATCGGAATTCTATGTTCCCGCAATTGATTGATACGGAGCGGCCTGATCATCTGGCCAGTGTATTATCGGAAGGGAAAATAGGGATCATGCTGGATGGATCTCCTCATGCATTGGTTGGTCCCAATACCATCATTTCATTCTTCTCGTCATTTGAAGATTATTTTCAAATTTGGAATCTCGGCACTTCATTCCGTTTGATTCGGCTTTTCGCCGTTCTGTTTTCCGTTTTGTCATCACCTTTGTATGTGGCCGTTTTAACCTATCATTATCAAGTGATCCCAACGGATTTGCTGCCAATCTTAATATCATCAAGGGGAGTGATCCCTTTTCCGCCGATCTTGGAAGCGATCGTGCTGGAAGGGACGATCGAATTGCTGAGGGAAGCGGCGGTCAGGCTGCCTGCCAAGGTTGGCTCCACCATCGGTATTGTTGGCGGTATAGTCATCGGTACAGCCGCTGTGGAAGCGGGATTTGTCAGTAATGTCTTGTTGATGCTTGTCGCTTTGGCTGCCTTGGCTTCATTTACGGTGCCGATTTACCAAATCAGCAATACGATTCGCCTTATCCGCTTTCCCTTTCTAATTGCTGCCCAGTTATACGGACTGTTTGGAATAGCTTTATGCAGTGCATTCATTTTAAGTCATTTATTGAAATTGACTTCGCTTGGCAGTCCTTATTTAGACCCGCTGTACCCGTTAAGAATTCATGACTTTAAAGATAGTCTGATTCGCCTCCCTTTTTCAAAGCAGAAAAAACGCCCGCAGTTTCTGCGGACGGAAAATCCACTAAGGATAAGGAAAGAGGCGGAAAAACGAAACCCCCGTAATGATATCGATGAATAAGGAAGTAGAAAGCGGTGAGAAGGAATGGAAGTCAAACCAAATGAAACAAAACAAATATCTCCATTTTTTGTTTTTTTCCTCATGCCCGGCATGCAGATTGGAGTAGGGATATTGGGGTTTGAACGGATCATAGCGAAAGAGGCTGGCCAAGACGCATGGATATCGGTCCTGATATCAGGATTGATCATAAATGTTCTGCTTTGGATGTGTTTCAAGCTTTTGGGCAGGGGCCCCCAAACTCTTGATTTGGTTGCCATCCACAAGGATTTGTTTGGTAAATGGGTGGGGAATGCTTTCAATATTTTATTCATCTTCTACTTTATCATGATTTCCATCATTCTTATCAGGACTTATTTAGAAGTCATTCAGGTTTGGATGTTCCCTGGTGTCAATGTCCTAATGCTGATAACCATCATTCTTATTCTCGTGTATAACTTTGTGGAGGGAGGTTTCAGGGTCATTACCGGTTTTTGCATAATCGGCCTTATAATCGCATCGCCATTATTCCTTTTGAATTATTTCCCTTTGAAGTACGCCCACTTTGAAAATTTGGGTCCTTTTCTTGATCATTCCCTTTTGGAAATCATGAAGGCCTGTAAGAAAATGACCCTGAATTACCTTGGTTTTGAATTAATCCTCATTTATTATCCTTTCATTAAAAATCGTGAAAAATCTAAAAAGTGGGCCCACTTAGGGGCGTTGTTCACTATGGTGATATATGTAGTATCCATCCTTGTTTCATTAGCCTACTATCATCAAGATCAGCTGAAAGATGTAATTTGGGCAACTTTGACGTTATGGAAAATTGTAGACCTTCCATTCATTGAAAGGTTCGAATACATAGGGATTTCCGTTTGGCTGTTCATGGTGCTGCCGAATGTTTGCCTAGGGGTTTGGGCAGCAAGCAGGACAGCGAAAAGAGTGTTCGGATTTAGACAAAAAAAGATGATGGTTCTCATCCTGATCATCATCTTGGTTTTCTGCATTTTTTTGGATAACCGCTATAGGATCGATAAGTTTAACACGGTCAGTTCGCAAATTGGTTTTTATATCGTTTATTTGTATCTTCCTCTCTTATTCATATGGCAGTCGATCGTCTATAAAGTCAGGGGGCATAAATCATGACAATCAAACTTCTCTTGATAACATTAGCAAGCTTTTTGATGGCGGCTTGCGGCGTGGAAAAGCAAATATTAGAAGATATATTAATTGCTGAAGTCGTAGGTTATGATGATGCCGGAGACAAGAAAATCAAGGGTACGGTCGTTGTCAGCGTTCCCCAGCCTGGGGAGGAAGCAGATCTGGGAAAAGAAGTATATGAAGCGGACTCCCATGATATAAAGGCGGCCCGCCAGCAGGAAAATGCAAAAACACCATACCCGATTGTCGGCGGGAGACTGACAGTCACTCTATATGGTGAGGAATTGGCAAGTAAGGGATTGAATGATTATGTCGATACATATAGGCGTAACCCAATGGTGGGAAGGGATTTGTATTTAGCGGTCGTTCATGGCAAAGCGGAGGATGTAGTTAAAATGGAGCCGAAGTTGATTAAAACTCCAGGGGTTCAAGTGAAGGAACTGATCGAACAGAATATAAGGACCAATTTGCCTGATGTAGACCTTCACAGGTATTTATATGCGTGTCATGGTAACGGGATCGATCCGGTCTTGCCCTTATTGGAAACTACAGGAGATCAAATACGGGTAAGGGGAATCGCCTTGTTTAAAAAGGATCGTTATATTGGTAAATATATACCTTATGAAGAAGGCTTCTTATATAAGGTCCTTAGTGAAAATTTTAAGCTGGGGAGTTATGAAATTAAATGGAAGGAAAATGACTTTACCGATATCAATAACGTGGAGTCACGTGTCCATTATCATATTTCGAATGCAAATCAAGACCCTAAGGTCAGGATTGAAGTGAAAATGAAAGCGAGTCTGCTAGAGGTCCAAGGCTATGACTTGGGCAAAGAGGTCGACCTGAATAAAATAGAGGCCAGGGCCGAGCGGGTCATTGGTAAAAAATTAAATGAGATGGTAACCATGTTTCAGGAGAACCATATAGATCCGCTTGCACTCGGTGATCATGCTAAAAGTAAAACAAGAAATTTTGATCAAAAGCATTGGGAGGAGACATATCCCGATATTCCAATCGAGGTCGATCTGGATATTGAAATGATTCAAACGGGAATAGCTGAATAAAAGTAGAATATTCTGGAGTTTCCCCCTTTATAATAGGGTATTGGTGTAAGGATTGTGTCAATGCGGCTAAAAAGGGGGAAAAGCATGGACAAAGCATGGTGGAAAGAGGCAGTTGTGTATCAAGTGTATCCAAGGAGTTTTATGGATAGTGATGGCGATGGTATTGGTGATATAAACGGGATTTTGATGAAGCTCGATTATTTACAAGAGCTGGGTGTGAACGTGATATGGCTATCCCCAGTTTATCAATCTCCCAATGATGACAATGGGTACGATATCAGTGATTATAAAGCAATCATGACTGAATTCGGGACCATGGCTGATTTCGATAGGTTGTTGAAGGCCGTTCATGAACGTGGAATGAAGATCATGATGGACCTGGTGGTCAATCATTCTTCAGATGAACATCCGTGGTTCGAGGAATCCCGATCCTCAAAAGATAATCCGAAACGCGATTATTATATTTGGAAACCTGGCAGGAATGGAAATGAGCCAAATAATTGGGAGTCGATTTTTAAAGGTTCAGCATGGGAATATGATGAAAGAACCGATGAATATTATTTACATTTATTCAGCAGGAAACAACCGGATTTAAACTGGGAGAACCCTAAGGTACGTGAAGAAGTCTACAGCATCATGACTTGGTGGCTGGATAAGGGTGTCGATGGCTTCCGGATGGATGTCATCAATTTCCTTTCAAAAGATCAAAGTTACTCAGATGGAGCCGTTCATCATGAGAAACAGTATGGTGATGGAAGCCCCTTTTTCCTGAATGGCCCGCGCATACATGAGTTTTTGCAGGAAATCAATCAACGGGCCCTTTCTGGACATGACGTGATTACGGTTGGGGAGATGCCAGGCGTCACGCCGGAGGAAGCGCAATTGTTCACAGGTAAAGATCGTGGTGAGCTACATATGGTCTTTCAATTCGAACATATGGATTTGGGGAGGGGGCCAGAAGGGAAATGGAGTAACGATAAATGGAAGCTAACCGATTTAAAGCGAATCCTCTCCAAGTGGCAGACTGGTTTGGAGAGGGATGGCTGGAACAGTTTATACTGGAACAACCATGATCAGCCCCGGGTTGTCTCGAGGTTTGGTAATGATGGAAAGTATCGTATTGAAAGCGCAAAGATGCTTGCCGCTTGTCTTCATATGCTGCAAGGTACACCTTATATATATCAAGGGGAAGAGCTGGGCATGACCAATGTTGCATTTGAAAGCATCGATGAATACCGGGATATCGAAACATTGAATTCATATGACGAACTCGTCCATTCACATGGCTGGTCAAAAGAGCGGATGATGTCAGCCATCCACGCCCGCAGCCGGGATAATGCGAGGACACCGATTCAGTGGAATGACTCCCGGAACGCAGGATTCACGAACGGGACCCCTTGGATTAAGGTTAATCCCAATTTTCCCGAGATTAATGCAGAAAAGGCTTATAATGATCCGAATTCCATTTTTCATTTTTATAAAAAGCTTATCCAACTGCGCAAGGAACATGATATCGTCGTTTATGGCCGTTTTGAACTGCTGTTGCCGGATGATGAACGAATATTTGCCTACACGAGATCGTTTGAGGAAGAGAAGTTATTGGTGCTATGCAACTTTAAAGAAGAGCAGGCCTCTTATACTTTGCCTGAAGAGCTGCATGCATATTCTGCCATAAAGCTGATCGGCAATTATGGTCAGGAGGAAGAAGGAATCTCCAGCAAACCCCTGCAACCATATGAATGCCGTGTTTATCATTTGAAATGAAAAAAGGACCTGTCCTTCTCCGGTTAGGGAAGAACAGGTCCTTTGCGTATTATTTTGATTTAAGGTCACATTCCTCTAGCGGAATGATTTTCGTTTTATGCTTAATTTTATAGCCGAACCATAGGACGAAAAATAGAATCAAGCCAATGTAGGAAACGAACATTGAATTCCAGTCGATCCCATCACTGCTGAAAGCCTGATAGCCTTGTCCGATGATAATGATAATACAAAGGACAAGCGCGAATATAGGTCCGAATGGGAAGCCTTTTGCCCGGAATGGTAAAGCATTCATATCAAGGCCTTGAGCTGCATAAGCTTTGCGGAATCGATAATGGGCAATTGCAATCCCTACCCAGGTGACGAATCCTGCCATGCCTGAAGCATTCAATAACCAGATATAAACGACGCCGTCCCCGAAAAATGAAGCTAAGAATGCAACACAGCCAACTAAGGAAGTCACGATAAGTGCATTCACGGGCACTCCTCTTTTATCTAACTTACCTAGGAATTTCGGTGCTTTCCCATCACGTGCCAAGTCCCATAACATACGGGTTGAAGCATACATGCCAGAGTTACCGGCAGAGAGTACGGATGATAAAATGATCGCGTTCATGATGGATGCAGCAAATGCAAGGCCGGCCCGTTCAAATACAAGCGTGAATGGACTTACGGCAACATCTTGACTCAATAAACGTGAATCCGTAAACGGAATGATCATTCCAATAACGAAAATTGCAAGGATATAGAACAAGAGGATGCGCCAGAAAACGGATCTGATCGCTTTAGGGATATTTTTTTCTGGATCTTCACTTTCACCAGCAGTCACTCCAAGCAATTCCGTTCCTTGGAATGAAAAGCCGGCAGCCATGAATACGCCTAGAATCGTGAAGAACCCTCCATTAAAGGGACCTTCGCCCATTGTGAAATTGGAAAAACCGATTGGGTCATTCCCACCCATGATTCCGAGAATGATCAGAACACCCGTGATCAAGAAAATGACGACTGTCACGACCTTGATCATGGCAAACCAGAATTCTGTTTCCCCGAAACCTTTAACGGACATGTAATTGATAAGAAACATAGTGATTAACGCAATGGCACTCCAGATAAATGAAGGGCTATCCGGGAACCAGAACTTCATAATTAAGACAACGGCTGCCAATTCGGCGGCAATGGTGATTGCCCAGTTATACCAGTAGTTCCAACCAATCGCAAAACCGAAAGACGGATCGACGAATTTGGATGCATAGACCCGGAATGAACCGGCCACTGGCATGAACGCCGCCATTTCTGCAAGACTTGTCATTAAGTAATAAACCATGATGCCGATGACCGCGTATGCCACCAAGGCACCGCCTGGACCGGCTGAATGAATGGCCCCGCCACTAGCTAAAAATAAACCTGTTCCAATCGTTCCACCTAATGAAATCATCATTAAATGACGCGCTTTCAGGCTCCTTTTCAGTTCAGTAGGGCTTGATGGTGATTGTGAATTTGACAATTGATGTTACACTCCTTTTTATTGGAAGGGAACGAAAAATAAAAAAAACAGCAGTCGAAAAAGATCGACGGCTGTTTATAATAAACCCGTTTATCCTTCCGAAGATAGCTCCCCACGCTTTTTTGAAAAAACGTGACAGTGGTGTTCCTGTTCGGTAACACCGCCAGCGAGAATATACATGGAATATACCCTAACTTCGGCAACTTATCCTTTCAAACGGAGTCTTTAATTTTCCAGAATCTCGTCCGTTTTACTTTTATAAGCTGCAGCCTCTAACTCATCGGTAAATGAGGAAGTATTCAATTTTCTAAAATCGTTGGCGTCAGCTTGTAGGTGACGTCGTACGACTGTACTCATGAAATTCATGCAATCGCTAATAGATTGCTAGTAATTGAGTAAACTTTACTATATCAAAATTATAAAATAACTTCTGGGATATCGCAATGATTATTTTATGTGGTTATTTTTTCCTAGTTAATGAATGATGGCAGTAAGGAAGAATCAAGTGACGATGTACCAAAATATAGCACATCCTGATAACTAAACGGTTTTCCTTTTTATTAGGGCGTAGTCCAGTTTTACATGTTTGACCTCTTCAGGATTCTCAAAGAGATCCACTGCCATTTTCCCGATCCATTCCAGCGGTAAGGAAATGGTCGTGATGTCGAGCATTTCGCCAAGGCTATCATTATTGAAGCCGAGAATGGCCACATCTTCCGGTACCCTTATACCCAATTTCTTAGCGGTAAGAATGAAGCCCGCCGCCGTGTCATCATTCGTGATGATGATGGCTTCAGGTTTATCCATCATCGAATTCCATTCCTGAAACAATTGTTCACCGTCCTTAATGTGATAACTGCCTTCAAACAGCCATTCTTTATTGTTAATCAGTTGATGTTTACTCATGATATCGTTAAAGGCCTTTGTACGATGGGAACTGTTTCTGCTCTTTTTACGGCCGAGGCTGTATCCGATTTTCTTATATCCTTTAGCAATCACGTACTCAAGGGCACAGGAGAAAGCTGCATAATGATCAATGCTGATGGATGAGAATTCAGCCTGGGCGGTATCTTCACATAAAATAATCGGTCCGTATTTTTGATAATCCAAGAGGATTTTCATTTCCGAAATCCTTGAACAAACGATAATGCCATCGAGCTGCTTCATTTGCAGCATATTAAAAGCCTGGATCTCTTTCTCCCTGTCATAATTTGTTTGAAAGATGACGATATGACAGCCAATTGCATTTGCCTGTTTTGTGATTCCGTTAACGATTGCCCCGTAATATGGGTGATTGTTGAAGGGGATGATGACGCCGATAAGGTTGGTTTTCCCTTTTGAAAGATGGATGGCGTTGATGTTTCTCGTATAATTCAAACGATTGATCGCTTCTAGGACGCTCTTTCTTTTATCGGGGCTTACATAAGGATGATCATTCAATACACGAGACACTGTAGAGACAGATACACCAGCACATTGAGCTATTTCTTTAATATTTGTCATGGTATCACCGTTTTTCTTTTTTTATATTGTACAGTATGAAACCCATTTCAGGGCAAGGGAACAGTGGGGACTGCTGAAGATTTCTTCAAATAGGGTCTTGTTATGGTATTGGTTTCATCCTTTAAGATTGGTCTAAGTCTTAGAGGAGGAGGAAATCATGATGTTCCAAACTTTAATCACCCTGTTTTTGCTTTGCGGAATCGAATTGGGATTTGCGTACTTGGCCATTTCCTTGAAACAGGAGAAATGAGTGGCAATGCCCGTCAAGAAGTCCGCGGCTTTATGCGTGGAAACTGCGTTTACTCGTGAATTTCACGTCGTCCAGAAATAGCTCCCCCTAGTTATGTTCACCAGTAAAACTCCACAATATAAATATAATTTCATCATACGGAATGACTGACTGTCAGAGCTGCCTAGTGGAGCCTCCTGACAGTTTTTGCTGTGTGTAAAAGTCATTCGCCTTTTTGAAATGTTTAAAAATAGTTGCACTTTTTTTGTATATTTGTGTATAGTATAAAATAAGTTGTGTAGAGGAAACTTTTTAGCGTTTACGACAATGAAAAAAATTTACACTTAATTTTGCTCATGGCAAACTATTTTAGAAAGATGAAAAAGGGAGGGAATATGGATGGGTTTTCTTAAATCTATTGGAGGCGTGCTTGCTGCATTGCTGGTTTTAACGGGGTGCGGCAATGATACGGCCGAAAGCGATAATGGCAATGGCAAGCTGGATGTCGTTACAACAACGGGAATGATTGGGGATTTGGTTGAGAATATCGGCGGTAAACATGTCGAGGTCACAAGTTTAATGGGACCGGGAGTCGACCCCCATCTATATAAAGCGACGCAGGGTGATGTGAAGACATTGGATTCGGCTGATATGATTTTTTATAACGGATTGCATCTTGAAGGGAAAATGACGGATATATTTGAAATGATGAGCAAGGATAAACCGACGATTGCCGTAACGGAAGACTTCAAGGAGAACCAACTTCGCAAAGTGGGTGCAACGGAGCATGATCCCCACGTATGGTTTGATGTAAAGCTTTGGATCGTTGCGGCGGAGGCAGTTAAGAAAGAATTGATTGCCAAGGACCCGGACCATGAAGCGGAGTATCGTGAAAATTATGAGGAGTACGTTCTGCAATTGGAGGAACTTGATAAATATGTCCATGAGGAAATCAATAAAGTGCCAGAAGACCAACGGGTGCTCGTTACGGCACATGATGCTTTTGGGTACTACGGGCAGTCATATGGCCTGGACGTAAGAGGGCTCCAAGGGATCAATACATTATCGGAATATGGATCGAAAGATGTGACGGATATGCGGAACTATCTTGTGGAGAACAAAATAAAAGCGATTTTCATAGAGTCAAGCGTACCGAGGAAGGCCATCGAGGCTGTCATTCAAGGAGCAGGTAAGCAGGGCCACAAAGTGGAAATCGGCGGTGAATTGTTCTCGGATGCCATGGGTGAAAGAGGGACGGAAGAAGGAACGTATATCGGAATGGTCCGTCATAACACGGACACCATCGTCCGTGCTTTGAAATAGGGGGGAGAAACTATGAATCAAGCAGCTTTGAAGGTCGAGAATTTAACGATTGCTTATCATAAGAAGCCGGTTGTCGAAGATGTCTCATTTGAGGTGCCGGAGGGGAATTTAATCGGAATCATAGGCCCAAATGGAGCAGGGAAGTCCACTTTGATAAAGGGGATACTCGAATTGATCCCGAAAATATCGGGGCACATCACGATCAAGGGCTCTACTTATAAATCGATGAGGAAGAGTATCGGCTATGTACCACAGCGGGAGTCAGTGGATTGGGATTTTCCGACCAACGCACTTGATGTCGTGATGATGGGCAGATATGGTCATCTCGGATGGCTGAGGCGACCAGGGAAGTCCGAAAGGCAGAAGGGGATGGAGTGCCTGGAGAAGGTGGGGATGGCTGAATACGCAAACCGCCAGATCAGCCAGCTATCAGGCGGACAGCAGCAACGGATATTCCTGGCCCGTGCATTGGCACAGGAAGCGGATATTTATTTTATGGATGAACCGTTCGTAGGGGTGGATGCCGCAACAGAGAAAGCGATCATACAATTGTTGATGGAATTGAAGGAAAAAGGCAAAACCGTTCTGGTTGTGCACCATGACCTATCCACCGTGAAGGAATATTTCGACTGGACGATGTTATTGAATAAGAAGGTGATGAAAATAGGTCCGACAGAAGAAGTGTTCATTCCCGAATACCTACAGGCAACATATGGAGGCCGCCTAGCGATACTATCAGACACAAAGTCCGGCCTTTTATTAAAATGAGGTGTACACGATGAATATAATGGACATTATCACCGATCCAAATACAAGGTGGATATTGCTTGGCACGATGTTCCTCGGATTAAGCAGCGGGGTCATCGGCAGCTTTGCCTACCTCAGAAAGCAGTCTTTGCTTGGCGACACGCTCGCACATGCAGCGTTACCCGGTATCTGTGTCGCCTTCATGTTAACTGGAGTGAAATCCACTTCCTACTTTTTGATAGGTGCCGCCCTGGCTGGCTTAGTCGCTGTCTTCTTGATCAGTGTGCTTACGAGATACAGTAAGATCAAGCAGGATGCGGCCTTGGGAATCGTCTTATCTTCTTTCTTTGGTTTCGGAATTGTGATGCTTACGCAAATCCAGCAGAGCGAGTATGGAAACCAGAGTGGATTGGATACCTTTTTATTCGGACAGACGGCGTCAATGGTCATGTCCGATGTATATATGATGATGACGGTTTCCTTCATTCTCATTTTCACTTGTACCGTATTTTTTAAAGAATTCAAATTACTGTCCTTTGATTCCGGGTTTGCTAAGGGGATGGGATTGCCGGTGGTTTTTCTGGATTATTTCATCATGATGCTGATCGTGGCGGCTGTAGTGATCGGTATCCAGGCTGTAGGCGTCGTATTGATGGCATCTTTACTGATAACGCCTGCGGTATCCGCAAGATATTGGACGGAGCGCCTGCATATCATGGTCATCCTGTCTGGTATATTCGGAATGTTGAGCGGTGTGTCTGGAACGTTGATCAGTACATCTGTCAATGATTTGCCGACAGGACCGTTAATTGTCTTATCCGCGACGGTATGGTTTTTCTTTTCCATGCTTTTTGCACCTAAACGCGGAGTGCTTTCATCTATATGGAGAAGGGTTTCGACGAAAAAGAAATATTCTCTCGAACAGGATAGAAGGAAAGGGAGCCACTCATCATGAATGATTTTTGGATTATCTTAGTCGGAGCATTAGTGGCGGGTTCTTGCAGTGTATTAGGGTGTTTTTTGATAGTCAGGAAAATGACGTTGATTGGGGATGCAATCAGTCATTCCGTTTTGCCGGGAATCGTATTGGCATTTTTAATAACCGGAACCCGTGATTCGGTTCCAATGCTGATCGGGGCTGCTGCGCTAGGCTTGCTTACCGTGTTCTTGATCCAGCTTTTCCAATCGTCGGGCGTTCAATCCGACGCTGCTATCGGGATTGTATTTACTTCCCTTTTTGCAACGGGGATCGTACTTGTGAGCTTGTACACGCAACAAATAGATTTTGACCTGGAACATGTCCTTTATGGGGAAATAGCCTATACTCCGTGGAACACGATGACAATCGGGGGAATCGAGGCTGGACCAAAAGCTGTTTGGATAGTCGGCAGTTGTTTTATCCTGAACCTCATACTGATTTTCCTTTTCTTCAAACAGTTTAAACTCGTTTCATTTGATCCAGCACTTGCTGCCGCGATGGGAATTCCTGTACTGTTCTTTCATTACTTATTGATGAGCCTCATTTCACTGACAACTGTTGCTTCTTTTGATAGTGTAGGTTCCATTTTAGTAGTTGGAATGCTCATCATACCTGCGGCAACGGCCTATCTGCTGTCAGACCGTTTAAGCCGCATGATATTGGTCAGTATCGGGGTCGGGGGGCTAAGTTCCGTCATCGGCTACTATTCAGCCACCATTTTGGATGCCTCGATATCAGGTTGCATGGTGGGGTCGGCCGCCATATTATTCGGATTGGCCTTTCTCTTCTCCCCAGGCAATGGATTGGTCAGCCTATTGCTGAAACGGAGAAAATCAAAGGAATCACACGCATAGCTCCCATGCCTGCAGGCTTCATGGAAATAACTCCATGAAGCCTGTAAACTATTCTTCTATATAGTTGTGATTTTATTTGTTTAAAGTATAATGAATAAGTGTATTTATAGATGTATCGCAGGAGCCTTTTTAAGGGAGAGTTTAGTATGGAAGAACAAAATAAATTTTCATCTCGAATAGATTTTTCTTTGGTCACAATATTGCTGTTATTATGCGTTGGAAGCTGCCTGGCAATCTATAGTGCCCAAACGACTGGACAGTACGCTGAAAACTTCTTAATAAAACAAATTTTTTGGTATATAGTGGGGATAGGAATCGTATTAGGGTTCATCACACTGGATTCAGACCAGTTGAAGAAAATCTCTTGGTACGCTTATGGCTTCGGATTATTTTTACTTTTTTTGCTGATCATTATGCCGGAAAGCATCGTTCCTGTCCGGAATGGTGCGAAAAGTTGGTTCATCATTCCGGGAATCGGTTCGATTCAGCCATCGGAATTCATGAAGGTTTTCCTGATCCTGGCTTTAGCGAATGTCATATCGAACCATCATCTCAAAAACACGCTGAAAACGATTCAAACGGATATCTGGCTGCTTATTAAAATCGGTCTTGTGACCGGTGCCCCTTTATTGTTAATCATGCAACAGCCTGATTTGGGCACCTCGCTTGTCATCATGTCAATCATGCTCGGAATGATTTTCATATCAGGGGTATCATGGAAGATCCTGCTGCCGATCGTTTCGGGAGGAGTTGTCGTCGCTTCCACGGTCCTGTACTTTGTACTTTGGAAGCCGGAAATCCTGGAAAAATACCTAGGGGTAAAATCTTATCAATTCGGCCGTATCTATTCTTGGCTGGATCCATATAATTATGCCAGCTCCGAAGGGTATCACTTAACCAAATCCTTACTGGCCATAGGCTCCGGCCAGACCACAGGAAAGGGAATCGGTTCAAGGGAAGTGTATTTGCCCGAGAGTCATTCGGATTTCATTTTCAGCATCATCGGAGAAGAATTCGGCTTCATCGGATCAAGCATCATCATTTCCTTGTTTTTCCTATTGATTTACCACATAACAAAAACTGGAATGGACACGAAAAATAACTTCTATACATATATCTGTGTTGGCGTTATAAGCATGTTGACGTTCCACGTGTTTCAAAATATCGGCATGACTGTAGGCCTTTTGCCGATTACGGGGATTCCGCTTCCATTTGTCAGTTATGGAGGAAGCTCGCTCATGGGGAACATGATGGCGATGGGCTTAATATTCAGTATTCGGTATCACTATAAGAAGTATATGTTTTCCACGGATATCTAATAATAAAGCTGGCCCCCGATGGGCCGGCTTTATTTGTAGCAAAAAAACAAAAGGAGCAGAATCACCCCCCCTGAATGTTTGTTTATTGAATGTTCGTTCCAGATGGAAATTGATTTTTATAACCGGAAAATTGTTGATGCGATTGGCTTAAGCTGGAAGCTTGCGCCTTTTCTAAACTATACCAGCCTTTTTCGAACATAAGGTTATAGAGTTCACGCTGCATCTCCTGATTTTCTTTGGAAATGGAGAAAATGTCTTGGAATAATGCTTGATTGCTCATTTCATGCAGGGCAACGGAAAGGGAGTTACAAAAGTACTTTTCAGTTGTGAGCATATCATTTATAAAATCCCTGTCATTCATTTGCGGTGTTTTTGCCACGGGAGATTCAGGGTTTTGGACTTTGTTTTCATTGGGCATCAAGAACCCTCCTTTATTGATATTGTTGTTGACTCTGATTTTGGTCCGGGTTCAAATGTTTCAAAATGGTATCGTAATGGCGTTGATGCATGAGTCCGCACCGATTTAACGCATCAATGATTTGCGGGTCCTTACATTGTGTGGCAAAAAAATGTGCTTTTTTAACCGCATTCAGATTCCATGCAAGCATATCGGTTAAGTATAAGCTATCTTTCACCGAAACCATCTCCGGCGGCTGTTTCATAAAGCCGGTCGACTGCTGTTGGCTATTAAACGAATTTTGCTGTTCCATCATTCTACCTCCTTATGTGTTCTTTAATCGGGCTTAATTTTCCCTTCATGAAATTTTTTATTCTTGATTCTAAATATCTGAAAAATGAATTAAATGGTAAAATAATCTTGTGCATCTATTTTCCAAAATGATTTGGAGGGGAATGCAGATGGAAAGGATTTTGAAAAATCTATTCCTTTTTTTATCAAAGAATAAAGCTATGACACAGGCAGCGAAAAAATACGGGCTGCGGTTTGGTGCATCTCGCTTTGTGGCAGGAGAATCCTTGGATATGGCATGTGATGTGATTGCTGAACTTAACCGGAAGGGGCTTGCTGTCACCATTGATTATTTGGGTGAATTCATTGAAGATGAACAAGAAGCAGGGAAGATGGCAGAAGAGTGCATCGAAGCCATCCGGATGATTGGCACAAATGAACTGGATTCACAGTTATCCCTGAAGCTGACATCGATGGGCTTAGATGTGTCCGAACAAGTTGTAATGAATAACATGCGGAGAATCTTGGATGAAGCTAGAGCCCATCGAGTTTTCGTGACGCTTGATATGGAAGATTTTCCGCGCTGTCAGCCGACTTTGGATGTATTCAAAACCCTTAAGTCTGAATATAATGAATTGGGGACTGTCATTCAAGCTTATCTGTATCGTACTGAGAGGGATATTGAAGAGCTGGATGCATACCATCCGAATTTAAGACTTGTTAAAGGGGCTTATAAAGAACCAAGGGACGTGGCTTTTCCTGAAAAAAAAGATGTCGATGAGAATTTCAAGAAAATCATCAAGAAGCATATGCAAAATGGAAATTACACAGCCGTTGCCACACATGATGATAGTATCATTGATTATACGAGGGACCTAGTCAAAGATCAGGGAATACCCCGGGATTCATTTGAATTTCAAATGTTATATGGCATCCGCACTGAAAAGCAGCTTGAACTTGCTAAAGAAGGATATAAGGTAAGGGTGTATGTTCCTTATGGTACGGATTGGTATGGATATTTCATGCGCCGCCTTGCGGAGAGGCCGGCCAATATTGCTTTCGTTTTAAAAGGCCTATTCAAG
Source organism: Peribacillus sp. FSL R5-0717 (assembly GCF_038002945.1). Taxonomy (NCBI): domain Bacteria; kingdom Bacillati; phylum Bacillota; class Bacilli; order Caryophanales; family Bacillaceae; genus Peribacillus; species Peribacillus sp. FSL R5-0717. The sequence goes on along the minus strand of NZ_JBBOOF010000001.1, from coordinate 2,179,491 downwards.
AAATAGGAAGCGAGAGCCGCCCTGGAAAAGGGACGGCTGCTCAAATCAAGAAGGATTATCTTTTGAACTGATTGTTCTGGCTGTTCACTTTATTGATTCCATGTTGACGTTCAGCGCCAGGGCCGGCATTGCCTTTAACACTTGCTGCACTCACGGCTGCTTTAGAAGGATTATCTTTACGCTTCATTATATAAGTCACCTCCTGCCCGGTTATTTTTTACTGAACGGAGGAGAAATAACCGAAAGAATGCGGAGAAAAAAATATTTTTTCCTGTTTAATCATTGCGGAATTTCCAAATATATTCTATATTAGTAATAAGAAAAAATATTCAAAATTTTTTTGAATTAAAAATGAATGAGCATTCATTCAATAAATTGTGTAAGGGGGATATAAACTTGGTTCGACAAATACGAAAGGCTGCTGTTCTAGGGTCAGGAGTTATGGGATCAGGGATTGCTGCACACCTTGCTAACATCGGCATTCCGACTTTATTATTGGATATTGTACCTCGTGAACTCACTGAGGATGAAAAGAAAAAGGGACTGACATTAGATAATAAACAAGTGCGTAATCGCATCAGCCAAACGGCGATTACGAAACTTTTAAAACAGAAACCAGCTCCGCTTTCGGCTAAGAGAAACATCGCGTTGATCGAGGCTGGAAATCTGGAAGATGATATAAGTCGTTTAAAGGATGTCGATTGGATCATCGAAGTGGTCGTTGAGAAGCTTGAGGTTAAGCAAAGCGTATTCGCCCAGGTTGATCAGCATCGTAAACCAGGAAGCATCGTTTCATCGAATACATCCGGAATTTCAATCGAAGCGATGGCAGAAGGACGTTCGGAGGACTTTCAAAAGCACTTCCTGGGAACTCACTTCTTCAATCCGCCGCGTTATCTTAAATTGTTGGAAATCATTCCTACTAAGGAAACTTCTCCAGAAGTGCTCGAATATATGAAACGATTTGGCGAAGATGTTCTTGGAAAAGGTGTTGTCGAAGCCAAGGATACCCCCAACTTCATCGCAAACCGCATTGGAACTTATGGTTTATTGGTCACTTTGCGGGAAATGCAAAAAGGCGGATACAGTGTCGGTGAGGTCGATTCGGTTACAGGTCCGTTGATTGGAAGGGCAACTAGCGCCACTTTCCGGACACTTGACGTCGTTGGATTGGATACCTTTGCACATGTTGCCAGAAACGTTTATGACCAGGTGGACGGAGAAGAAAAAGAAGTTTTCAAGATACCTGATTTCATGAATGAAATGCTTAAGAATGGGTGGCTTGGAAGCAAGTCAGGACAAGGATTCTTCTTGAAAAAAGGCAAGGAAATCCTTGAACTGAATCCCGAAACCCTTGAATATGCTGCACGAAAAAGATTAAAAACGCCTTCCATCGAAATGGCTAAACAGGCCAAGGGCTTGGAAAATAAAATGAAAGCGCTTATTTATAGTGAAGACCGTGCCGGCCAATTGCTATGGAATGTCCTGAATCCGGCGCTTGTGTATTCTGCCCAGCTGCTTGGGGATATCGCGGATGACATCGTGGCGATCGATCAAGCGATGAAATGGGGATTTGGATGGTCCACAGGCCCATTTGAAACCTGGGATGCGATAGGTGTAGAAAAATCGGCAGCCAGAATGGAAGCGGAAGGCATCGCCGTTCCGCAATGGGTGAAGGATATGCTCGCTAAAGGCATCACGTCATTCTATAAAGAAGAAAATGGCATAGTTCACTATTATGATAATGGTGAATATAAAGAGCTTGTCGAAAATCCTAAAGTGATCAATCTTAAAGCGATCAAGAAGCAAAAAGGCGTAATTAAGAAAAACAGTGGCGCAAGCTTGATCGATATCGGCGATGGAGTGGCTCTGCTTGAATTCACTTCGCCGAATAATGCAATCGGTCTGGATATCATACAAATGATCAATGCCGCGGTTGACGAAGCGGAAGCGAATTTTAAAGGCCTGGTCATCGGAAACCAAGGAAAGAATTTCTGTGTCGGTGCTAATATTGCAATGATGCTGATGGAAGCGCAGGATGACAATATTTTTGAACTCGATATGGTCATCAGCCAATTCCAACAGGCGATGCTTAAAATTAAGTACAGTGCAGTTCCTGTAGTGGTTGCCCCGTTTAATATGACACTTGGCGGGGGTGCTGAAGTGTCCCTTCCGGCAGCGCGCATCCAGGCAACGACTGAAACGTATATGGGACTGGTGGAACCTGGTGTCGGCTTGATCCCAGGCGGCGGCGGGACTAAAGAACTTTATGTGAAGACGTTGAGGAATATGCCGAAGGGCGTTGACTTCGACTTACAGAAAGTGGCCAACCAAGTATTTGAAACGGTCGCCATGGCAAAAGTTTCGACCTCCGCCGAGGAAGCGAGAGGGAATAATTTCCTTAATTCAGCTGATGGAATAAGCGTGAATGCAGATCATCAGCTATATGATGCGAAACAGGCGGTACTTTCTATGCATGAACAAGGCTATACCGCTCCAGCCCGCACAAAGATCCCTGTCGTAGGTGAAACTGGATATGCCGCACTGCTATTAGGGGCGGAATCCATGCGCCTTTCAGGATTTTTATCTGAACATGACCTTGTCATAGCCAAAGAGCTGGCATACGTCCTGGCAGGGGGGAAACTCCCATTTGGCACGGAAGTAGAGGAACAGTATATCTTGAATCTGGAAAAACAGGCATTCCTAAAACTGATTTCGACTCCGAAATCCCAGGCAAGGATGCAGCACATGCTCGTTAAAGGTAAACCACTCCGTAATTGATGAATAGATGAAGATATGGCCAAAACGAGATCAATAGATCGATAGCTTAAAAATGAGTAAGGGGGATCCTCATGAAAGAAGCGGTAATAGTAGCTGGAGCAAGGACTCCGGTAGGAAGAGCGAAAAAAGGTTCTCTTGCTAGTGTACGCCCTGATGATTTAGGGGCTCTTGTCGTAAAGGAAACGTTAAAGCGTGCAGGGAATTATGAAGGAACGATAGATGACCTGATTATCGGTTGTGCAATGCCTGAAGCGGAACAAGGCTTGAACATGGCGCGTAACATTGGAGCATTGGCAGGATTGCCTTATACAGTACCGGCCATAACGATTAATCGTTACTGTTCAAGCGGGCTGCAAAGTATCGCATATGGAGCGGAAAGGATCATGCTCGGCCAAAGTGATACAGTCATTGCGGGCGGAGCGGAATCCATGAGCCTTTTGCCAATGATGGGCCATGTAACACGTCCGAACGCGAGACTAGCGGAAACGGCACCGGAATATTATATGGGGATGGGTCACACTGCTGAAGCCGTTGCCAAAAAATACGGCATTTCCCGTGACGATCAAGATGCATTTTCTGTTAGAAGTCATCAGAAGGCGGCTAAGGCCATTGCAGAAGGAAAGTTTTCCGATGAAATCGTACCGGTTGACGTTACCCTTCGTTCAGTGGGGCCAGATCTTAAGTTAAAGGAAAAATCATTTACTTTTACACAGGATGAGGGCGTTCGTCCAGGAACGACTGCTGAAGTGCTGAAAAAATTAAGACCTGCATTCTCCGTTACGGGATCCGTAACAGCAGGGAATTCATCACAGACGAGTGATGGTGCAGCCGCGGTCATGGTCATGGACGGGGAAAAGGCTTCTTCCTTGGGGATGAAACCGATGGGTAAGTTCCGTTCCTTTGCTGTAGCAGGAGTACCGCCTGAAATTATGGGCATCGGACCGATTGCAGCCATACCTAAAGCTTTGAAGCTAGCCGGTCTTGAATTATCGGATATTGGTTTATTTGAATTGAATGAAGCCTTTGCTTCCCAATCCATTCAAATCATTCGTGAGCTTGGATTGAATGAAGAGATTGTCAATGTAAATGGCGGAGCCATCGCCTTAGGCCATCCACTAGGATGTTCGGGAGCAAAATTGACATTAAGCCTGCTTCATGAAATGAAGCGCAGAAACCAACAGTTCGGAGTCGTGACAATGTGTATCGGCGGCGGGATGGGTGCTGCCGGAGTGTTTGAATTAATGGCGTAATCCGACCCCTTCCGGAAGCTGTCATGCTTCCGGCGGGTTTACTATCTTAAACACATAGGAGGAAATAACATGTCCAATCAAACTACAGATAACCTCATTAAAGGCGGGGCCTTTTTAATAGAAGATATTACGTATGATCAAGTGTTTACACCGGAAGATTATTCTGATGAGCATAAAATGATTGCCAAAACTTCCGAGGAATTCGTAGTGAATGAAATTCTGCCGCAGGTTGAACATTTAGAAAACCATGAGTTTGACCGTTCCGTTAAATTATTGAAGCATGCAGGTGAAATCGGTTTACTTGGTGCTGATGTTCCTGAGGAATACAGCGGATTGGGTCTCGATAAAATCAGTTCGGCATTGATTACGGAAAAAATGGCACTTGCAGGCGGTTTCGGAATTACGCATGGTGCACATGTAGGTATCGGCTCTTTGCCAATCGTATTATTCGGGAATGAAGACCAAAAGAAAAAATACCTTCCTTTACTAGCAACGGGTGAGAAGATTGCTGCGTATGCCTTAACGGAACCAAGCTCAGGTTCAGATGCCTTGGGAGCAAAAACGACAGCGAAATTGAATGCAGAAGGAACACACTATATTTTAAATGGTGAAAAACAATGGATTACAAATGCAGGTTTTGCAGATGTCTTCTGTGTATACGCCAAAATCGACGGCGAACAATTCTCCGCTTTCATTGTTGAGCGTGATTATAAAGGCGTATCAACTGGGGCTGAGGAGAAGAAAATGGGCATTAAAAGCTCATCTACACGTACTTTAATCCTCGAAGATGTTCATGTACCAGTCGAAAACCTTTTGGGTGTAGCCGGAAAAGGTCATGTCATAGCTTTCAATATCCTGAATATCGGCCGCTATAAATTAGGTGTCGGTGCTGTCGGCGGATCCAAACGTGCCCTTGAGATTACAGCTGCTTATACGAATCAACGTCAACAGTTCAAAACGAAAATTTCCGATTTTAACTTGACGAAAGAAAAACTTGCAACAATGGCAGCTAAAATTTATGCAGCAGAAAGTTCTGTATATCGTACGGTTGGCCTTTATGATCAAAGACAAAGCAAATTGACGGATGAGCAAGTGAAAGATGGGAAATCAATGGCGGCTGCAATCGCTGAGTATGCCATTGAATGTTCATTGAATAAATTCTTTGCTTCCGAAGTTTTGGATTACGTTACGGACGAAGGCGTACAGCTTCATGGCGGTTATGGTTTCATGCAGGAGTATGAAATTGAAAAAGCATATCGCGATTCCCGTATTAACCGAATCTTTGAAGGTACAAATGAAATCAATAGATTGCTTGTCCCGGGAACATTCCTGAAGAAAGCACTTAAAGGGGAATTGCCGCTACTTCAAAAAGCTCAAGGCCTGCAAGAGGAATTAATGATGATGATGCCGGAAGAACCTGGCGATGAGCCACTGGCACAAGAAAAAATGCTTGTTAGGAACGCTAAGAAAATCGGTATTCTGGCAGCTGGGCTTGCGGCACAGAAATATGGCAAAAATCTTGATCAAGAACAAGAAATCCTCTCCAACATTGCTGATATCGCATCCCTTGCCTATGCAGCTGAATCCGTGGTATTGCGTACGGAAAAAGCAATTGCAGCTACAGGTCTTGAGAAGAACAAACAAAAAGTGCTTTACACTGAAATCTTCGTTCAGGAAGCTTTCAATGAAATAGAACAGCATGCAAAGGAAACGTTAATTGCAGTGGAAACAGGCGATACTCTTCGCATCATGCTTTCGTCGCTCCGTAAGCTGACAAGACACACTCCGATCAATGTCATTGCGAAAAAACGCGAAGCATCCGTCAAAGTAATCGAAACGGAAAAATATGCTCTTTAAGCAATGAATCAGAATCCGTAAAGGGAATGCCCGTAAAGGCATTCCCTTTATTTCCTTTGATGAAATCGCATTGGAAATTCAAAAGACATTTCGTTGTATTGCGTGGTAAAAACGGGTATTCTATTGATAGGTGGTGAAATGATGGGCTTAACATTATATTGGTACCCAAAATGCGGTACATGCCGTAATGCGAAGAAGTGGCTGGATAATCATGAACTGCAATATGAAGCGATCCATATAGCGGATAATCCCCCTTCGCGAACTGAAATAGAACAACTATATAAAAACAGCAATTTGGAGTTGAAGAAGTTTTTCAATACTAGCGGTCAAAAATATCGGGAGCTGGGCTTAAAGGATAAGCTGAAAGAAGCTTCTGAAGCAGAGATGCTTGATATATTGTCCACAGATGGCATGCTTCTGAAAAGGCCGATTGTTACGGATGGCACCAAAGTGACGGTAGGATTCAAAGAAGAGCAATTCGAACAGGTTTGGAACTGAAATTTCACAAAATATTTGGTTAATTCCTTACTTAAACAAACAATCTACCTTATAATGGAATAGATAAAATAAGATGTACATATGGAGGGTTAATTATGACAACAACACCAAAAGAACTTCGTTACACTAAAGAACATGAATGGGTCAAAACGGAAGATGGAACAGTGCGCATTGGAATTACGGCATTCGCACAGTCCGAGCTAGGGGACATCGTATTCGTTGAGCTTCCGGAAATCGGCGATGAATTGAAAGCGAACGAACCATTTGGAAGCGTTGAATCCGTTAAGACCGTTTCTGAACTTTATGCACCTATCAGTGGCAAGGTTGTTGAAGTGAACGAAGATTTAAGTGACAACCCTGAATATGTAAATGAGTCTCCTTATGAAAAGGCATGGATGGTCGTGCTTGAACCATCTAATAGCAGTGATATTGAAAACTTGATGAGCGCTGAAGAGTATGAGAGTTTAATCAACGGTTAAAAAAGAAAGGAGAGGGGGGACTGAAAAGGCCTGCTCTCTTTTTCATTTGGGTGAGTTGCGCACATAATTCGTGAGATGGAGTGATGGCATGGAGTGGGGCGAATTCGATAAAGTGATCATTGTAGAAGGCAGTTCCGATAAAAGAAAAGTTGCCTCCGTTTTAAATGAAGATGTGGAAATAAGATGTACGAATGGGACCATATCATTAACTAAGCTGGATGAATTAGTGGATGAATTGTTGGGCCGTGATGTTTATCTCCTTTTTGACGCAGATGAATCAGGAGAAAAGCTGCGGAAGCAGTTCCGAAGGGAAATGCCGGAAGCGAACCACCTGTATATTAATAAAATGTACAAAGAAGTGGAGAGCTCACCCGAACATCATATCGCAACTGTGCTCCTATCTGCCAATATGAATGTGAAAATGAAATTTTTAAGTCAAAGGGTGAACGACTAATTGATGCAGGAATGGAAAGAAGAAGAGTGTAAGCTTGCTGTTGAAAATGGGGAAACCTTTTGCTTATATTTATATACACCTTTATGCGGAACCTGCCAGGTGGCCTCCAAGATGCTGACGATATCCTTGGAGCTTTTTCCCGAATTGAAGGCAGGCAAAATGAATATGAACTATATCCAAGCAATTGCCGAATCATATGAAATCGAAAGTGTTCCTTGCTTATTGCTTTTCAAAGAAGGGCAGCTGCACAAGAAAATATATGCCTTTCAATCCGTTCCTTATTTGTACGGATTGCTTAAGGAAATCAGTTAGGAAACCAATCAGAACCGCGGTTGGTTTTCTTTGTTGCTGACATTTGAATGAGAGTAGGAAATAAACAAAGAATATTCTAACAATTCATTGACTGATTTAATCTAAAATGGTATATTTTGAATTAAGTAATGGCAGAATTTAATAGTTCTTATCAAGAGTGGCGGAGGGACTGGCCCGACGAAGCCCGGCAACCGGTATAAATTTTTATATACGGTGCTAATTCCAGCAGAGTGTTGGCTCTGGTAGATGAGGTGTGTTCTTGAAACCTCTTCTTATAGAAGTGGTTTTTTTGTTTATAAAAAGCCAGATTTCATATAAATCCAACTAAATCCATAGAAAAAAGGTGAAATTATATGTCAGAGAAAAAGTTGCGTTTCGAAACATTGAGTGTTCATGGCGGTCTGCAAGCTGATGAAACAGGTGCCCGTGCCGTTCCTATCTACCAAAGCAATGCATACTTGTTCAAGGACACCGACCATGCAGCGAATTTATTTGGCCTAAAGGAAAATGGCTATATATATACACGGCTTCATAATCCCACGGTCAGTGTTTTTGAGGAAAGAATGGCCTTATTGGAAGGCGGTATCGGCGGATTGGCAACGGCAAGCGGAATGGCCGCCATCTCACTTTCAATCCTGAATATCGCTGCTGCAGGGGATGAGATTGTTTCAGCCTCAACATTATATGGCGGTACGTATAACCTTTTCGAAAACACTCTTCCTAAATATGGGATCAAAGTGAAGTTTGTTTCTCCCGATGACCCTGAGAATTTTAAAAGGGCGATTACACCAAGAACTAAAGCCATTTTTGCTGAAACGATAGGAAATCCAAGTTTGAGGGTGCTCGATATTGAAGCGGTAGCGGAAATCGCCCACGAAGCCGGCATACCTTTAATCATTGATAATACCTTCGCGACACCGTATCTTTGCAGACCAATTGATTTTGGAGCGGATATTGTCATCCATTCCGCTACAAAATGGCTTCTTGGAAATGGAACGACGCTAGGCGGTGTCATCGTGGATGGAGGGAAATTCGATTGGAACTCGCCGAACTATCCTGGCTTCACGGAGCCTGACCCAAGTTACGACGGTCTGGTATACGCCGAGGCAGTTGGCCCTGCCGCATTCATAACGAAAGCCCGGGTCCAGTTACTCCGTGATTTGGGCCCTGCGCTAAGTGCCCAAAGTGCATTCCAGTTTACGCTTGGACTTGAAACGCTGCATGTAAGGATGAAAGAGCATCTATCAAACACCAAGTCTGTCATTCAATATTTAAAAAACCATCCTGCCGTGACCTGGGTTTCACATCCTGGTGATGAGGATCATCCCGATAAAGCCCTTGCGGATAAATATTTGCCAAAGGGAGCTGGATCTGTCGTCACATTTGGGATTCAAGGTAATCGCGAAGCTGGGGCAAAACTTATCAATTCGGTGGAATTATGGTCCCATGTGGCGAATGTAGGGGATGCGAAGAGCTTGATCATCCACCCAGCAAGTACGACCCATCAACAATTGAATGAGGCGGGTCTTGCGAAAGCGGGTGTAAGTGCCGATCAAGTCCGTTTATCGATTGGGATTGAAAATGTAGACGACTTAATAGAAGATTTGGAGCAGGCAATTGAAAAGGCGACGAAAATCGTCTCCTTGACTTCCAAAACGCTTTAAGCAAAGTTCCTGTTCATTCTTGTACTAGAAATAATATACATTGCGCTCCTTTTTTATCTATGATAAAATTTCTCCATACTAAAGAACTTAATGATGTACAAATATTCTATATATTAGCTCTTATCAAGAGAGGTGGAGGGATGTGCCCGATGAAACCCGGCAACCGACAAGGAGATTTCCTTGGAAAGGTGCCAATTCACACAAAGTTTAATCACTTTGGAAGATGAGAGGAAGGCCTGTTTCTTCACCTGCCTTTCTGCTCATGCAGAAAGGTTTTTTCTATTTTAATTGGGAAAACTTTTACATGATAGGAGAAACAGACTAATAATGTAGAGAAATCAACTAAGTTCATAGGTTTTATTGGATAAAAGAGGTGAGGGTTAATGATTACATTGACGAAAGTCAGTAAGCTGTTCCGAACAGGAAAAGGAAACAGTGAGACGATCAAGGCTGTAAATAATGTGAATGTTGAAATAAATAAAGGCGAGATTTTCGGGATCATCGGTTACAGTGGAGCGGGGAAAAGTACTTTGATCAGAATGCTCAATGGATTGGAAACACCGACAGAGGGATCCGTTGTGGTGGCTGAAAAGGAAATTTCAAAAATTAAAGGGGCTCAGCTCCGTAAGGCCCGTCAAGAAATCAGCATGATTTTCCAGCATTTCAATCTATTATGGTCAAGGACCGTTCAGGAGAATATATCTTTCCCGTTGGAAATTGCAGGAGTTTCTAAACCTGAACGCACCAAGCGTGTGAACGAATTGATCAAGTTAGTCGGACTTGAAGGCAGGGAAAAGGCTTATCCTTCGCAATTAAGCGGAGGGCAAAAGCAAAGGGTGGGAATAGCCAGGGCTCTGGCAAATGACCCTAAAGTGCTGCTGTGTGATGAAGCGACTTCTGCATTGGATCCGCAGACTACCGACTCCATACTCGAATTGCTTGTTGACATCAATCAGCGTTTGGGATTGACGATCGTCTTGATTACGCATGAAATGCATGTAATACGTAAAATCTGCCATCGCGTCGCCGTGATGGAAAGCGGGCAGGTTGTTGAACAAGGTCCTGTCCTGGATGTCTTCAAGAATCCTAAAGAACAAATGACGAAGCGTTTCGTGCAACAGGTAACGGAACCGGAAGAAACAAAAGAAACGATGGACCATTTGCTCGAACGCTATCCAGCAGGCAAAGTGATTCAATTGACCTTTGTAGGTGATCATGCAGAAAGCCCATTGATTACCAAGCTTGTACGTAACTTCGAGTTGGATGTCAATATCGTTCAAGGTAAGATATCCCAAACAAGAAGCGGTTCATATGGAACATTGTTTATCCATCTAGATGGTAAAGAGGATGAAATGCTCCGCGCAATCGAATTCATTAAAGCACAGCAGGTAGGCGTGGAGGTGATTACTCATGCTTGAAGAATTATTGCCGAATGTTGATTGGGAAGACATCGTTGAAGCTACGAAAGAAACGCTTTACATGACAAGCGTCTCTGTAGTGGCAACCTTTTTTATAGGCATAATACTAGGATTGATCCTTTTCCTGACAGGGAAGGGTAATATGTGGCAAAACCGGGCTGTTAACGGGGTCATGAGTGCTGTCGTCAATATATTCCGTTCCATTCCATTTCTTATTTTGATCGTGCTGCTCATTCCTTTCACTAAAGCGCTTGTCGGTTCCATGATCGGTGAGAACGCTGCACTGCCGGCACTTATTATCGGTGCTGCCCCATTTTATGCGCGTATGGTTGAAATCGGCCTTCGTGAAATCGATAAAGGTGTAATTGAAGCCGCTAAATCGATGGGGGCAAAAACGAGCACGATCATTTGGAAGGTCCTTCTTCCAGAGTCGATGCCTGCCCTTATTTCCGGGATTACGGTAACATCGATTGCATTGGTTGGATATACCGCAATGGCCGGTGTCATCGGCGCTGGCGGGCTTGGTAATCTAGCCTATTTGGACGGCTATCAAAGAAATCAAAATGACGTTACGTTTGTAGCGACAATCGTTATTCTAATTATCGTCTTCATAATTCAAATTATTGGAGATGTGATTACATCTAAATTGGACAAAAGATAAAGGGAGATGAATAGGATGAAAAAGTTTTTAGGATTTGCATTAATCTTAGTGTTATCTATCGCTTTGGCTGCTTGCGGAAGTGAAAAGGATAAAAGCGGCAGTGATACGGATAAAGAATCGAAGAAAATAGTTGTAGGGGCATCCAATGTTCCTCATGCAGAAATCCTTGAGGAAGCTAAACCGCTTCTTAAAGAAAAAGGAATCGATTTGGAAATTGAAACGTTCCAGGACTATGTTTTACCGAATAAGGCGTTGAATGATAAGGAATTGGATGCTAACTACTTTCAACACATTCCATATTTAGAGGGGCAAATTAAAGAAAATGGATATGACTTCGTCAATGCTGGCGGAATCCATATCGAGCCGATTGCTCTATATTCACAAAAATATAAAAGCATTGATAAACTTCCGGAAGGCGCAACAATTATTATGAGCAGCTCTGTTGCTGATCATGGACGCGCTTTATCCCTTTTGGAAAAGAATGGCCTGATCACTTTGAAAGAAGGCATCGATAAAACGACAGCTACAACGAAAGACATCGTTGAAAATAAGAAAAACCTTAAATTCGATGCAGATTATGAAGCGGCCCTGCTTCCTAAAATTTATGAGAGCGGCGAAGGCGATGCAGTCTTGATCAACTCCAACTATGCAATTGACGCCGGTTTGAATCCGCTTGAAGATTCAATTGCGATTGAAGATTCTGAATCACCTTATGTGAACGTCATTGCCGTAAACAAAGGTGACGAAAATAAAGAAGCAATCAAAGCGCTTGTAGAAGTATTGCATTCTAAAGAAATTCAAGATTTCATTCTTAAAGAATACAAAGGTGCAGTTGTACCGGCGGATAAATAATTCGAGAATGGCGGCCTGGTTTAATTCAGGTCGCAGTTTAAAAAGGTTTCGGAATGGTCTCATTCCGAAACCTTTTTTTTATTGGATTTGAATCATAATAGCCCTCTATATTTGTTATTGAGTGCCGATGGGCAGGGATAACAACCAAAACGCTCATATTACACATAGCCATGGTTGCGGAATCTGTGTCAACAGCTTAGGTTTTATTCATGTATGCTTCAGCAGTCAGTAACGGATTTGTGTTGGGACGATAATAACACCCGGAAATAATCGATTAAGAGCCTCTGATTGAACAAATGATTCATAAAGCTGCCGAACTTAGAGAAGTGAAGCACTTTATCACGGAAATCCTAACCGGCATTGAACGGAATATAGAATGTAGGTGAAAGTGATTCTATCTGATTGTGTAGTCTTAGTGGATTGGAACGGAAGGTACGAGACTCCTGCGGGAAAAGCGAGTCAAGGGGAGGCACCGCAGGCGCAAAAGCGCCGAGGAGGCTTCCGGACCGCCCGCGGAAAGCGAGTGCCTGAAGTGGAAAGTAACGTTCAAATTTTGAAAACGTAAAAATCTAAAAAACTGTAGACAAACTAAAAATTATGAGCGACGCATTATGTAAAAGCTGAACGGACAAACCAGCTCGCTATAATGATGATCCAGGTTGTTTCAGTCTGCGTCTTAATTTATTTCCTTTCATGTTTAATCAGGAAAGGAAAGGGTATAGAGATAATGAAGGTGAAAAAATGATACACAAATTTGAAAGGATGGTTCACTATCAATACTCTGGATTTAAATGTAACAAGCGAAATGGAAAAGGCGATGCAGTCTTCACATGGGATTGGCTACAGTGAGTACAGTAGAGACTTAGACCTCCGTATCGAGGTTGAGAAAGAACGGGATAGGGAACATGTAAAGTGCAACAAAATGGTCCAGGACCTACAACGCAAAATTCACGGCTAAGCATATAAAAGAATTCTTTAAAAGATCGGTCTGTAGAGGTAAAATGGAAAGTGGTCCATAAAATAAGGGTTTCCTTATTGGATAAACTTACATAATACCTGACAGTCCGATTTTTTTTTTAAGCGGAACGTTCATACCTTGCAATCGAATCCTTTGAACATATAGTAATAAGGACGAAGATTTGCCGAATAATAAGATAATTTTAACAAAAGCTAAAATAAGTATGAATATGCAGTAAACAGGCCATATCTGTTAGTATTGTAAGAATCGGACAGGTTTTTAACATGGCCGAAGTAGAAACCCTTATCTATTTAGTTGATTCCAAATTGGATTTGTTATAAAATTGGAATGAGAATAAAGTGAGAATGCTTTTACGGAAATTATAGTAATGAAAGTAATCTTTACTTTCTGGTAATAAAATTGGAATTAGTTCACGGAGGTATTATTATGTCAGCTTCTACATTAACGGTTAAAGATCTGCACGTATCAATTGAAGGCAAAGAGATTTTAAAAGGGGTAAACCTTGAAGTTAAAGGTGGGGAAATCCATGCGATCATGGGACCAAATGGAACTGGTAAATCAACTTTATCATCAGCAATCATGGGTCACCCTAAATATGAGGTAACTAGCGGAAGCATCACATTCGATGGTGAAGATGTATTGGAGATGGAAGTAGACGAGCGCGCTCGTGTCGGTCTATTCCTAGCTATGCAATATCCAAGTGAAATCAGCGGTGTTACAAATGCAGACTTCTTACGTTCTTCCATTAACGCACGCCGTGAAGAAGGCGATGAAATTTCATTGATGAAATTCATCCGTCAAATGGACCAAAAAATGGAATTCCTTGAAATGGATGAAGATATGGCGCAACGCTATTTAAATGAAGGTTTCTCAGGCGGAGAGAAAAAACGCAACGAGATTCTTCAATTAATGATGATCCAACCTAAAATTGCAATCTTGGATGAGATTGATTCAGGTCTAGATATCGATGCACTTAAAGTCGTTTCAAAAGGAATCAACGAAATGCGCGGAGAAGACTTTGGATGCTTGATCATCACTCACTACCAACGTCTATTAAATTACATCACTCCTGATTTTGTACATGTAATGATGCAAGGACGTGTCGTAAAATCAGGCGGTCCTGAACTTGCTGCCCGCTTGGAAGCGGAAGGTTATGACTGGATTAAACAAGAATTGGGCATTGAAGACGAAACTGTTGGCGAAGAAGCGTAAGTAGGAGGATTTGCAATGACTACAGAAACGAAATTACCGTTTGAACAAGAGGATATAAGCTCCTATTCAACTAAAAATAATGATCCAGCTTGGCTATCCGAGCTTCGGATTCAAGCGTTTTCTGAATTAGAAAAGCTCCCGATGCCAAAGCCGGATAAAACGAAAATCGATAAATGGAATTTCACTTCTTTCCAAACTCATACGGTTGAGAGTGAAGCTTTTGCCTCTTTAGAGGAGCTTCCGGAAGAAATTAAGTCCATCATTGAAGAAAATGAAAACTTATACATCCAACGCAATAATACGCCGGCACATATCAATCTGTCAGCAAATGTGAAAGAACAAGGCGTCATTTTTACGGATATTTTATCAGCGGCTCGTGATCATGCTGAGCTCGTGCAAAAATATTTCATGAAAGACGGCGTTAAAATAGATGAGCATCGTTTAACAGCGCTTCATGCTGCATTGGTTAATGGGGGAGCATTCCTTTATGTTCCGAAAAATGTAGAAATCAAAGAGCCGATTCAATCGGTATTCCTTTTGGATAATCCGGATACTACACTTTTCAATCATGTCTTGATCGTAGCTGAAGATAATAGCTCTGTCACATATGTAGAGAACTATTTCTCAACCGTTGAGTCTAACGAAGGTGTTGCCAACATCGTAACTGAAGTATTTGCAAATGCGAATGCCAAAGTCCAATATGGTGCGGTCGATACCCTTTCAAAAGGCTTCACGACATATGTTAACCGCCGTGGAGTGGCAGGACGTGACGCACGTATTGAGTGGGCGCTTGGCCTGATGAACGACGGAAATACGATTTCAGATAATACAACATATCTAATGGGCGATGGCTCTCACGGTGATACAAAAACCGTTGTAGTCGGACGCGGGGAACAAAAGCAGAACTTCACGACAGCCATCATTCATTATGGCAAACGCTCTGAGGGTTATATCCTTAAGCACGGTGTCATGAAAGAATCCGCATCCTCCATTTTTAATGGAATTGGGAAAATAGAGTATGGTGCTACAAAGGCCAATGCTGAACAAGAGTCACGTGTATTGATGTTAAGTGAAAAAGCACGCGGAGACGCCAATCCGATCCTCTTGATCGATGAAGATGATGTAACGGCTGGTCATGCTGCTTCAGTCGGCCGTGTCGACCCGCTACAACTGTATTATTTAATGAGCCGTGGTATTACGAAGAAAGAAGCAGAAAGACTTGTCATTCACGGATTCTTGGCCCCTGTTGTTAACGAGCTTCCAATTGAGGGAGTCAAAAAACAATTAGTAGCGGTCATTGAAAGGAAAGTACAGTAATGAACCCATACGAAATTCGTAAGCTTTTTCCAATATTAGATCAAGAAGTCAATGGTCAGCCATTAGTTTATTTAGATAGTGCTGCAACCTCTCAAAAACCGGCTGCAGTGATTGAAGCGATTGAGCAATATTACCGCGGCTATAACTCGAATGTTCACCGCGGGGTGCATACACTAGGAACAAAAGCTACGGATGCGTATGAAGGTGCTCGTGAAAAGGTACGTAAATTCATTAATGCTTCTTCTACAGAAGAAATCATCTTTACCAGAGGCACAACGACTGCTTTAAATACTGTAGCAAGAAGTTACGGTGGTGCAAATATTAAAGAGGGTGACGAAATCGTCATCTCTTACATGGAGCATCACAGTAATATCATTCCGTGGCAGCAGCTTGCCAAAGAAAAAGGCGCTGTATTGAAGTATATTCCGCTTCAGGAGGATGGCACTATTTCCGTTGACGATGCAAGGGCTACAATTACGGAAGCAACGAAAATCGTGTCCATCATGCAGGTTTCGAATGTGCTTGGCGTTATCAATCCTGTGAAAGAAATCGCCCAAATTGCCCATGATCACAATGCTGTAATGGTAGTCGACGGGGCACAAAGCACGCCGCATCTAAAAGTGGATGTCCGTGATTTGGATTGTGATTTCTTTGCCTTCTCAGGTCATAAAATGGTCGGTCCAACGGGCATCGGCGCATTATATGGCAAGAAAGATCTTCTGGAAAAAATGGAACCGATCGAATTCGGCGGAGAGATGATTGATTTTGTAGGTTTGTATGAGTCTACATGGAAAGAACTCCCGTGGAAATTCGAAGGCGGTACCCCAATCATCGCCGGCGCCATCGGCATGGGGGCTGCCATTGATTTCTTGGAGGAAATCGGTTTGGATAATATTGAACGGCATGAACATAAGCTCGCCGCTTATGCAATGGAGAAAATGTCAGCAGTTGAAGGGCTGACCATTTACGGTCCTAAAGATGCAGAAAAGCGTGCTGGTGTAATAACCTTTAATATTGATGACGTACATCCACATGATGTCGCTACCGTTCTTGATGCAGATGGAATTGCTGTCCGTGCCGGTCACCACTGCGCACAGCCATTAATGAAATGGCTTGACGTTTCAGCGACAGCAAGAGCAAGTTTCTATCTATATAACACGGAAGAAGATATTGATAAGCTTGTGTCCGGGCTTGTTAAAACGAAGGAGTATTTCAGTAATGTCTTTTGATAACCTTGATACACTTTACCGTCAAGTCATTATGGATCACTATAAGAAACCTCGTAATAAGGGCATGCTAGAAGATGGAAGCATGACAATCGATATGAATAATCCAACTTGCGGCGATCGGATTCGTTTAACGATGAAGATTGAAGACGGCAAGGTCAGCGATGTTAAATTCGATGGTGATGGTTGTTCGATATCGATGAGTTCGGCTTCCATGATGACGCAAGCCATTAAGGGCAAAGACGTTGATACTGCCCTAGCGATGTCCGAGACTTTTTCCTTAATGATTCAGGGAAAAGAATACGACGATGAGATGGACCTTGGGGATATTGAAGCCCTTCAGGGTGTTTCTAAATTTCCCGCCCGAATCAAGTGTGCTACCCTAGCTTGGAAAGCCATGGAAAAGGGATTGAAGGAATAATTAAATTAAAATGAGCTGTTGTAATTCAGCCATTTGAAATGGAGGAATACGAGCTATGGCAAAGAAAATGCCTGATATCGGCGATTATAAATATGGCTTTGCGGATAAAGATGTTTCCATCTTCCGTTCAAAGCGTGGTCTGACAAAAGAAATCGTGGAAGAAATTTCTCGAATGAAGGATGAACCGCAATGGATGCTTGATTTCCGTTTGAAATCATTGGAGCATTTTTACAACATGCCAATGCCTCAATGGGGCGGCGACATGCAGAGCCTGAACTTCGATGAAATCACATACTATGTTAAGCCATCAGAGAAATCAGAGAAGTCTTGGGATGAAGTTCCTGATGAAATCAAACAGACTTTTGATAAATTGGGAATTCCTGAAGCCGAACAAAAATACCTTGCCGGTGTATCTGCCCAATATGAATCTGAAGTGGTTTACCATAGCATGAAAGAAGAATTGGAAGACTTGGGTATCGTGTTTAAAGATACGGACTCAGCACTTCGTGAAAATGAAGATATCTTCCGTGAGCATTTCGGGAAAACGATCCCGCCTACTGACAATAAATTCTCTGCATTGAACTCGGCAGTTTGGTCAGGTGGATCATTCATCTATGTACCAAAAGGCGTTAAAGTGGATACTCCGCTTCAAGCTTATTTCCGGATCAATTCTGAAAACATGGGGCAATTCGAACGTACGCTAATCATTGTTGATGAAGGCGCATCCGTTCACTATGTAGAAGGTTGTACAGCTCCTGTTTATACAACTAACTCCCTTCATAGTGCGGTTGTTGAGATTGTCATCAAGAAAGATGCTTACTGCCGTTACACGACGATCCAAAACTGGGCAAACAACGTGTTTAACCTGGTTACGAAACGTGCGGTTTGTGACGCTAATGCAACAATGGAATGGATTGATGGTAACATCGGTTCGAAATTGACAATGAAATATCCTGCTGTCATCTTAAAAGGTGAAGGCGCTCGCGGTATGACATTATCGATTGCCATTGCAGGTAAAGGCCAACACCAAGACGCAGGAGCGAAAATGATTCACCTAGCGCCAAATACATCTTCAACGATTGTATCTAAATCAATTTCTAAACAGGGCGGTAAAGTAACATATCGTGGTATCGTTCATTTTGGACGTAAAGCGGATGGAGCTCGTTCCAACATTGAATGTGATACATTAATCATGGATAATCAGTCTACATCTGATACGATCCCTTACAATGAAATCTTGAATGATAATATTTCCCTTGAACACGAAGCGAAGGTTTCCAAAGTATCTGAAGAACAATTGTTCTACTTGATGAGCCGTGGAATTTCTGAGCAAGAAGCAACGGAAATGATCGTAATGGGCTTCATCGAACCATTTACAAAAGAACTTCCAATGGAATATGCGGTTGAAATGAACCGTCTGATCAAGTTCGAAATGGAAGGCTCCATCGGATAATAACCGACTGGCCTGCCTGTAAGGCGATTTAGAATAATCATTCATACAAAAGCCTGCCGGGTTTGACTGGCAGGCTTTTTGTTTTGATATTTTGATATTCCACACCCTTATACGAAAGATTAGATATGGCACAATGAGGGTAAAAAAATAAAAGAAGAAGTCAGGAAATGGTCCTGTCCCAAAGGAGTGATGATGCAGATGATTTATGTTGGTGTGACCGGTTGGGGTGATCATGATAGTTTATATCATGGAGGTGTTTCCCAACGTGATAAACTCAAAGAGTACGGCGCTCATTTTCCCATTGTGGAGGTGGATGCTTCATTCTATGCAGTCCAGCCAAAGAGGAACAGTGAAAAGTGGGTATCCGAGACGCCAGCATCATTCCGGTTTGTCGTTAAAGCCTACCAAGGGATGACAGGACATCAACGTGGGGAAATCCCATTTGAAAGTAAGAAGGAGATGTTCAAGGCGTTTTGCGACTCACTGGAAGCATATCGAAAGTCCGGCAAGCTCGCGATGGTCTTATTTCAGTTTCCGCCATGGTTTGATTGTAAACGTGAAAATGTGAATTACCTGCGATGGTGCAAAGCTGAAATGGGCGATATCCCAGTTGCCATAGAGTTCCGGAATCAAAGCTGGTACAGGCCCAACGTAGTCCAGCAAACTTTGGATTTTATCGAAACGGAAGGCTGGATCCATACTGTATGCGATGAGCCGCAGGCTGGTGAGGGATCCATTCCTGTCGTTCTGCATGCCACCGATAAAGATAAAACCCTGGTACGCTTTCATGGCCGAAACCTGCATGGTTGGCAAAGGCCTGCTTCGGGGGATAATTGGCGTGAGGTCAGGTACCTATATCGATATAATCATCAGGAATTGACTGAATGGGTGGAGAAAATCAGGATATTGGAAAAGGAATCCAAGGAGTTATATGTCCTGTTCAATAATAACTCAGGCGGGGATGCAGCTGATAATGCCAAACAAATGATTGAGCTGCTTGGTATAGAATATGAAGGACTGGCTCCTAAGCAGCTTGGTTTGTTTTAAGAGGGATTATATAATGAATAATGAGATGATGTGACAAGCTAGTAGAGGTAATATCCTCACAAACAGGTAAAGGCGGATTTTTTCATGGTATGGTTAGTATTAGTGGGTATTGGATTATTAGCGGGGTCAATCGGCTCTCTTGTCGGTCTGGGAGGCGGCATCATCATTGTGCCTTCCCTTTTATATTTAGGAACATCTACAAATATTATCGATGAGCTGACTCCACAGGTCGCCGTTGGTGTTTCAACCGTAATCATGATTTTTACCGGCTTATCTTCCACTTTATCTTATTTAAAACATAAGGTGGTGGATTATAAGGCCGGCTTAATCTTTTTTATTGGCGGTGCACCTGGTGGAATAATGGGGGCCCATGTGAATAAAAACCTTAACGCCGAAGCTTTTTCATTGTACTTTGGAATTTTCATGGTTTTCATGGCCATCGTGTTATTAGTGAAAAATCGTTTGAAGCCCATGCTTTTCAAGCCTGGAAAAGGGAAAATAGTGAAAACGTATAAAACCGAAAATGGACATTCATTTTCCTATGGTTACCACCCCCTGTTAGCTGTATTTATTTCTTTTGTCGTGGGATTCAGCTCCGGGTTATTTGGAATTGGCGGCGGAGCCTTAATGGTACCCGTCATGATGCTTCTTTTCTTCTTTCCTCCGCATATGGCTGTAGCGACTTCGATGTTCATGGTATTTCTATCTTCCATCACTAATTCGATTACGCATATTTCCCTTGGAAATGTAAATTGGCCATATGCTTTTGCCCTGATTCCGGGTGCGTGGTTCGGTGCTAAATTGGGCGCATTCATAAATACGCGCCTAAAGAGTGCGTCGCTGGAAAATATGTTGAAAATAGTGCTGATAATCATTGGTTTACGTCTTATATACCAAGGCATTACAGGATAAACGAGGAGGAAAAATGATGTCAGAAATCATTCATTTATATCATACCAATGATCTCCATAGTCATTTTGAGAATTGGCCTCGTATTGATAAGTTTCTTAAAGAAAGAAGACAACTTCATCAAGAAACGGGAGAAGAAGCGATCATACTGGATATAGGCGATCATGTGGACCGCTGGCATCCATATACAGAAGGTACGTTGGGTAAAGGAAATATTGAACTGCTTAATGAAGCGGGCTACCAATATGTGACCATCGGCAATAATGAAGGGATCACTTTACCTCATGATGCATTGGACTCCTTATATGATCATGCAAGGTTCAAGGTCTTGGCAGCCAATATTTATTACGGTGATAATGAAAGGCCGGAATGGGCGCTTCCATTTTGGATACATACAACGGCAAAAGGCACCAAAATCGCGATGATAGGTTTGACAGCCTTTTTTCAAAAGTTTTATTCTGCGATGGGCTGGGAAATAACGGAACCATTCATGGAGTTAAAGGCGCAGCTCGAAAGGGTCAAAACAGAGGCGGATGTAATCATCATCCTTTCCCACCTGGGCATCCACGATGATGAGAGGATGGCAAGGGACTTTCCGGAGATTGACATTATACTTGGCGCGCATACCCACCACATCCTCCACCAAGGTAAATTGATCAATGACACACTCCTTTGCGGGGCAGGGAAATATGGTTTTTTTGTTGGACAGGTGGAAATGACCGTCAATCAGGAAAAGAAAATTAGCCAGAAGAGAGCCATTCTTTATGATACCAATGACTTTTTGGAATTGGAGAATGAACGGTCATGGATTGAAGAAATATACCGGGCCGGAGGAAAAACGCTAAAACAGGTTGCTGTGGATTTACCGGTGGCACTGGAGAATGATTGGTTCAAACGAAGTCCTTTGACGGAAATCCTTGTGGAGGCCCTAAGGGAGTGGAGTCAGGCGGATTGTTCCTTTTTGAATGCAGGTCTTCTGCTCGAGGGGCTTCCGAAGGGACCTGTCACAAAAGGGGATATTCACAGAATCTGCCCACATCCCATCAATCCTTGCGTCATTGAAGTAGATGGGAATGAGTTAAAGGAAATCTTGATGCAATCGAGAAATGAAGAGTGGCCTCATATTCAGGTGAAAGGTTTCGGTTTCCGCGGAAAAATCATGGGAGTCATGCAATATGATCAAATTGAATTTAGCGAAATGGAGAATGGAATCATAAAAGGGATCCTTATAAAAGGAGAGAAACTGCAGGCGGATAAGTCCTATAAATTGGCAATACCTGATATGTTCACGTTCGGGCACTTCTTTCCAAGTATCCATCGCTCCAATCGCAAGGAATACTTACTGCCGGAATTCTTACGGGATATCCTTTTATGGAAGCTGAAAAAAATATACACTAACCCCTGATTCAAAAATCACGGTTTTGCCCTTTTTTTCATAAAGTATGGGGAAGGAAGGGGCGAAACCAATTGATTAACATGATCCCAATAATTCTTGATAATCATACATTCCTAGCCATTTCTGTCCGACTGCCGAAAACGAATTTACTTGCTGTCGCGTCCGAAAAAGGGTATATAATGTGCGGTGCGTTAGATGTTGGACTGCTGAACGATAAATTGAGAGACCGTAAAATCCTAGCAGGGAGGGCCACAGGAGTTAAATCGATTGAAGAGTTATTGGAAGCGCCGCTTGAATCAGTCACCTGGGAGGCTGTGGAAAAGGGCATACATCCAGGAATGATTGGTAAAGAGGCATTAATCAAAATGATTTGAAAAGGTGGGCTTTCTTTCTTCAGAAGGGGGCCTTATTTTTTTATCAAAGTAAATGCTAATATTTTTTCAATAAATATGTTCTAACAGATTCATTTATAAAAATATGCTCCGATAAAACTTATAAAAGAAAGAATCGGTTTTAATTACAAATATTGAATGGGGAAACGGAGTACATGTATGAGGCTAGCTATTACAAAGTCCCTAAGACCTGGAGCAAGGCTCGGTAAAAGCATTTATAATGATCGGGGCCATATCCTATTGTGCGAGGGTCTTAGATTAACGCAGAAGATGATCAATCGACTGGTTTCCCTTAATATTCCCTATGTTTACATTCAAGATTCCAGGACGGATGACATTATTCCGAAGCCCCCAGTTTCCGGGAAACTTAGAAGAGAAGCCATTAATATGATTGAAACCACTTTCCTGGACATGAAAAATAAAATGAACCTGGATGGATCATTCACGATAGAGCAGGCTAACGTCAAATTAACTCAAATAGTCCGGAACATCATGGGCGAGCTGAAAAGGAATAAAGAGCTAATGACTTTATTGGCCGACGTTTATACATACGATGACTATATCTTCACACATTCCTTCAATGTGACCTTATATACCTTGGCAATCGGGGTTGAATTGAATATCAATGATAAGAATCTCGAAATTCTTGGGCTTGGAGCGATTTTACATGATGTCGGCAAAATGCTCGTGCCTTTGGAAGTCCTCCGTAAACCCGGTAAGCTGACGGAAAAGGAGTTTGAACAAATCCAAAAACATGCCGATTACGGATTTCATCTAATTAAAAATGTTCATACCGTTTCACTTTTAGTTGCGAATTGTGCCTATCAGCATCATGAAAGGTTAGATGGATCTGGATATCCCCGTGGGATAAAAGGGGATGAAATCCATTATTTCTGCAAGATCATTGCCGTTGCCGATGTGTTTGATGCCGTTACTTCCAATCGGGTTTACCGTAAGGCCATGCTGCCGCATCAAGGATTGGAAGTCCTTTATGCCGGAGTCGGGAAAAAGTTCGACAATACGATCATCGAGGCTTTCCGCAGGGCGGTTGCCATTTATCCCAATGGTCTATCTGTTGAATTGAATGATGGGAGGAAAGGGGTAGTATCCTCTCAAAATGAAGGGATAGGAGACCGCCCCATGATAAGGATACTTGAAGAAGATGGAGAGCAGATAAAAGAGCCCTACGAAGTGGACTTGAATAAAAACCTGCATTTGCTCATCATGAAATGTCTCGATATACAAGAACCAGCCTAACCTCAAGGATAAGCTGGTTTTTTCATTCCTTGTTTTCCTTCATGATGGCAGGTGCAACCGAGCCGTTTCCGTTACTGAAATAACTTGGAACATCACCTTCGATCAGCAGGCTTCCGACTGTCACTTCCTGGCTTACCTTGGTCTCCTTCGTGAAAGAGGGGATGACGATTTGAATATTGACATCAAAGTCCACAATCAATTCATAATAAACATTATTGATGCCTGCGTTTGTCAGTTTTGTCCTCAAATCCGATTCAACATTCCCGATGACTGACATTTTCACTGGGATTTCAGGTCCGTAATTGGATAGGAGGTTATTCCCGGTTACGACACCAAATGGTATATAATACACCACACTTTTATATTGTTCATCATTTATTTTGGATGATCCTGTTTTAAAAGGGTTTCCCTGTTTGATGCCAAGCTTCTTTTGAATATCCTTCGTGATGTTAGCCCGCAATTCACTATATATGACTGGATTGAAGCTATAGGAAGAACTGGATTCCTCACCACCCTTGTTGTTCGTGATGATTTTGTTCATGTCAATCTTGGCTATATTCTCATCAACCGATTCATGAATCGTTTCGGTTGCAATCCTTTTGATTTCATATTCGGCTACACTCATGATCACGGGTTCGATCGATTTGTCCACGTACCAAAGAGTCATGATGCTTGATATGATGAACAGGATAAATGAATAGAGAAATACTTTTCGGGTGGGAAGAGGCCCCTTTTTTCGGAATTTCTTCGTTCGAAATCTTTTTCGGAACACGCTTTAGCCCCCTTTACTAATAACTATGCATCAAGTTCAAGGGTTTATGTTCGAATCAAAAAAAAGCAGCGTAAAATTCACGCCGCTCACCATTTCTTTTTGGCCAGATCTTTCCTTTCCCACAATTTTAAATAGGGGTAAGGGTCAAAGCTCCATTCTGTGATTCCGTTGTCTTTGTACATTCCGTAATGAAGATGAGGAGGGAATTTTCCGGAAGTTCCTGGAGGACCGTAGCCCGTACTGCCGACACCCCCGATGACTTGTCCGGGCTCAACGATTTGACCGACTTTCAACCCTTTGGCGAAGCCGCTTAAATGGGCAAAGTAATGATAGGTATTATTTAAATCCCGTATCCCGATCCTCCAACCGCCGAATTTATTCCAGCCTTTCATTTCAATGATTCCATAGCTCGTGGAACGAACGGGAAGGCTATAATCCGCAAAAATATCAGTGCCCTCATGGATTCTCCTTCCGCCCCATCCGCGAGCGCTTCCCCATGTATTCAAGTACGTATAATGAGTCCGTACTGGAACCGGGAAGGCTTTTTCATGTAGATCCAACCGGTCGTATTTCTTATAAATCTCGGCATTGCCCATAATGATGCTGACGGCTTTATCGCGTTTATAATAATCCCACAAGCCGATCCGGATATTATCTTCATCTGCACCATATGCTTGGAGATGCTTAGAAAAAGCATACAATCGATCGGTATCATTAGTGATATCCGCTTTGCCATCACCATTGCCATCCTGGCCCAACCCATCAAAAAATGTGATCGTGAGCGGGTTCACATCGTTTAAGTCAGGATTGAGAGCCCCGCTCCACTTTGAAGGCTCGATGTGGATGCCTATAAAACCCTTTGCCGGCTCTAAATCCCTTCTTGCGGCCCTTAGGCTATGCTCATATTGATCTGCTCCAGCAAGGTAATACCACGGGATTTGGAGGGCAGCCTCCATATTTTTATATAGCGCCATTCTCCCGGCATAAACATCAGGGGTATCGGCGGCATTTGCGACTTGGCCTGATGCCAAGATAAACAAACAAGTTATCGTTAGAAGGAATAATTTTTTCAACGGGGCAGGCTCCTTTCATGATATTCTCCGTTATTAAAAGACATCAGTCCATCCATCTTTTATAGTTTTGCTGATTTGGCAATAAACATGAAAAATAAATAATGGGAAACCAACTATAACTTGTATAAATGCTTTTTTATTGTTAAAGTAGGGTGTGTTAATTTCTATAGAATGGAGTGGCATTTTCATGTCTTCTAGAAATAAAGAAATTCTTCGAAAACCAGATTGGTTGAAAATAAAGCTTAATACTAACGAAAATTACCTCGGTTTAAAAAATATGATGCGCGAGAAAAATCTTCATACTGTCTGTGAAGAGGCAAAATGTCCGAATATTCACGAATGCTGGGCAGTGAGAAGGACGGCTACTTTCATGATTCTAGGTGAAATCTGTACAAGGGCTTGCCGTTTTTGTGCAGTAACAACCGGACGTCCGAATGAATTGGACTGGGCTGAACCGGAGCGTGTTGCCGATTCCGTTGTTTTGATGAATTTAAAGCATGTCGTCATTACAGCTGTTGCCCGTGATGATTTAAAGGATGGAGGCGCTGAAGTTTTCGCTGAAACGGTCCGTGCCATCCGTCGCAAAAATCCATTTACATCAATTGAAGTATTGCCGTCAGATATGGGCGGGGTGTTTGAAAATATTAAGACTTTGATGGATGCTAAACCGGATATCCTGAACCATAATATAGAGACTGTCAGAAGTTTATCCGACCGTGTACGGGCTCAGGCCAAGTATGATCGTTCATTGGAGCTTTTAAGAAGAGCCAAGGAACTGTATCCGGAAATACCGACAAAGTCCAGTTTAATGGTGGGGCTGGGTGAAACGCGTGAGGAAATCCTTGAGACAATGGATGACCTTAGGGCCAATAATGTGGATATCATGACGATCGGCCAGTATTTGCAGCCGACTAAAAAGCATTTAAAAGTGCTGAAATACTACACGCCTGAAGAATTTGCCGAACTGAAAGAACGTGCATTGGAAAAAGGATTCAGCCATTGTGAATCAGGTCCGCTTGTCCGTTCGTCCTACCATGCGGATGAACAGGTTAATGCTGCGGCAAAACATAAGCAGAGCAAAGGTGAAGAATTATTGAAATAGAGTGAAATAAAGGACCGAAAAAATTCGGTCCTTTTGTATTCAACGGTTATCCATTTTTTGATGGATGTTATCGTGATGATCTCTTTTATCGTTAACCATTTCGCCGTTTTCATTTTCACCGTCACTCATTTTGTATCCTTGAGGCGACTTCAGCATTCTTTTGATGGTCTGTTCAATCGTATAGTCAATCCCTCTGCTGCCGGATTTCACTGTAGCGAAGTTCTCGACATCTTGGGCAAGGGTTTGATAATCATCACTGACATAGACATGATAGTAGCGAGGCACGACGGACATGGCAGTACGTTTAACCTGGTCTGCGGTTTCCGTCCGATCCTTTGCATTGGTGTCATATACGACAAGCACTTCCTCATCAGTAACGAGGGTAGCGGCATCATTGACATTTGGAATCTGAACACTCAGTTTAGAGATGACATCAGAAAGTTGTTCACGGTCAATGGAAGCAGCTTTGTTGGAAATGTTACGGCCGTCAATGGTTGCACTATTTGTGCGGGTAAAACCGAAATCATCACTTTTATTGTCATTATTACGATAATCCTCGTCATAATATTGAGTTGGATTATTTACGTTTGTTGGGTTACCGGCATTGTTTTTTGCACCTAGCCCCTGGTCTTCTTCTTTATCAGCACATCCGGTTAGTGCAATAATCGAGCTTAAACCTATCGTTATTATCGTTTTTTTCATCAATAACACCCCCATAACTTTAGGATGAACATATTTCTCTATTTTTCGCTTAGTAATTGATGGGGAATCAGTTATAATTTAAAGAAGGAATGTATATATGAGAGGTGAAAACAATGATTAACATCAATAACATGACCTATGAAATAATTGAGGATGAAAGGGAAGGCTATAACGAAGAAGCGTTTAAAGCCAGATACAGTGAGATTTTAACGAAGTATGATTATATAGTGGGCGATTGGGGTTACGGGCAATTGAGGCTGCGTGGATTTTTTGATGATTCCAATCAGAAAGCCACCTTTGATACGAAAATAAGTACGCTTAGTGAATATTTATATGAATACTGCAATTTTGGCTGTCCTTATTTCGTCGTGAAGAAAATAAAGAAATAAAAAGGCCAGAATTCACTCTGGCCTTCCATGTTAAGAGTTACCATATCCTTTATATGGAGGCTGTTCGTCTTTTTCTGAATCATCATGTGTCGGATGTGCCCCAGGATATTGTCGAGGCATACCCTCATGTAACGATTTATTTTCATAATTAAAGGCACTTTGATATCGTTGCCCTTCCTGCCACGGGGTATTTTTATTCTGAACTGGTTCATCTTTTGCTATGGCTGATCCAAAAGGTCCTTCGGGAAATTCTTCAGGAATTAAATAATCCCTCTGTTTTTCGACATTGGAAAAATCGTGGTATTCTTCTTTGTCCAAGATAATCCCCCCTCATGTAATCGGTCTTACACTCAGTAGGTTTCCCGTTTAAGCTAAAAAACTTCAGCACTCAGACGATTTCCATTAAAAAGTGACGAAGTTCTTCGGCTTCCGCTTCCGACAATTGAAAGGCATGCTCAAGATAGCCTTCCTCTTCCAAATCATCAGGCCCAATAATCGCGAAACGGTTACTCTGCATATTTAAAACAAGCTTCTTTCCATAGAAACGATCGGTTGCCGTAATGGCCAGATCGAATCTTGATTCCTCTCCCATGAAGCTTATGAACCGGGTTTTTGAATCAACGACGTCATTGTATAAATAAAAGCGATCTTCCATAGTATCATTCCCTTCGTATCTTCACATTTGTAGTTCCATCATAACAAAGTGACTTCAATAGGGGAACAGACATTTTTCGGGGCTTCCGGCTGAAGAACTTCGCTCCAGCAATAATGGCATTCATCGATTAAATGAAAATGGCAAGAATATAAATGGAATCGGGGAGTGTACGTCTGGAAATGCACCCCCGTAGAAAAGGCAATGTGTGGTTGAAGGAATTGAGAGTAAGGGAGAAGCTATGGTATTATCAAGGAATAAGGTTGGTTCGGTACAGCGTTTTTAACTATGCCGCTCATTCAACCAATGATTCCCTATATCATCTTAGATCAGAAAGGATCTGGAAAAATGTACTTTGTAGACCGCCAAAAGATTGAACAAATATTAGGTTTTCTTGAAAAGCAGCTTGGACTTTTTGAGGGGCAGGATAATTGGGATGGAGACCATTCGGAACTTATCGCTGAAAGGCTTATACAAACTTCCATCGATTCCGTGTTGGATGTAGGAAATGCGGTAATTGATGGTTTCATTATGCGTGATCCAGGAAGTTATGAGGATATTATCGATATCCTTCAAGATGAAAAAGTGATTTCAGAAGAAAAAGCGATGCAATTCAAAAAGGTTTTGCCATTAAGGAAAATGCTGGTTCAAGACTTCATTGAAGTGGATCACAAAGAATTGCATGCCGTATTTTCGGAAAATATCGAGGCATTCAAGCAATTCCCTGATTTGGTGAGGAACTATTTAACGAATGAATTGGGACCTGTTTCAGCTTTTAAAAACTAGCAGCGTTAGGAAGGCGAATTTCAAATGAAGTCGTATAAAGGATATTTAATTGACTTAGATGGCACCATGTATCGCGGAACGGAACAAATTGCGGAAGCGGCAGGGTTTATTAATGACTTAAGGAAAAGGGATATCCCTTATTTATTCGTCACCAATAATTCATCCCGTACTCCGGCACAGGTAGCGGATAAATTGAGAAGCATCGGCATATCGACGGAGGATGACCAGGTTTTCACGACAAGCATGGCCACTGCCAATTACATAGCTGAACAAAATAAAGGTGCATCGGTCTATGTGGTGGGTGAAGAAGGCATAATCGAGGCTCTTAAGGAAAAAGGAATGAAGCTTGTGGAAGAGCATCCCGATTATCTGGTCATGGGCATCGACCGCGGCATCAATTATGAAAAGCTGTCAAAAGCCTGTCTTGCTGTAAGAAATGGTGCTGTTTTCATTTCGACCAATGGTGATATTGCCATTCCTACCGAGCAAGGCCTTTTGCCTGGGAATGGTTCCTTGACCTCCGTTGTTTCCGTTTCGACCCAGATACAGCCGATTTTCATTGGAAAGCCAGAATCCGTCATAGTGGAGCAAGCCCTAAGAGTATTGGGGGTTCCTAAAGAAGAGACAATCATGGTTGGAGATAACTATGATACGGATATCCTTGCCGGCATTAATGCTGGGATCGATACATTGCTTGTACATACTGGCGTAACGACAAAAGAACGTTTAAAGCAATATAAGGAGCAGCCTACGCATGTGGTGGACACCCTTGACTTATGGCGCTTTGAATGAAGAAAACCAGGTCTGCGAAATGCAGCCCTGGTTTTTTCATGTCGTCAATATCATTCGTTTACTATTCCGCATTTTCGGTTCTATGGGCAAGCCGGCTTGAAGCGGCAGCAGCAATTGCCCCAACGATATCATCTAAAAAGGTGTTCACCTTACCTGTGCTTTTATCGTTTAAATATTTTAAGATACCCGGCTTTTGTTTATCGATGAAACCATAATTGGTAAAGCCGATGGATCCATAAACATTCACAATTGAAAAAGCCAATATTTCATCGACCCCATATAGGCCTTCATCTATTTCAATGATGCTCAGCAAAGGCTCCTCGAGCAGTTTTTTCTCAGCCAGAATATCCAACTGTATGCCGGTAAGGATGGCATTTTGGACCTCGCGTTTTGAAAGGACCCGTTCGACATTGTGAAGGCAATCGGACATTTGGAGATTTTCATGGTAGCCGGATTGTAAATACATGACAAGCTCAGCGATATCCTCCAATTTCACTCCTCGTTCAATTAGCCATTTCCGAGCTGTTTTTTCAGACATTGATTGTTCAATATTAGCCATTTCATCACCCATTTCTCTATATTTTAAAGGGATAGTTCTAATGCAGGTAGTTTGATTTGATTAAACTGAAAAACTATGGAGGATGTTTTGATTGGAATTTCTAATAAGGTTTCGATAATCATTCAGAAAACGGGTTATTCCACATATATATAAGTATATGATGTCCAATATTTCTATTATATCCATTTGATGAAGGAGGCCATTCCATGATAGAAGAAATCATTTTTAATAATTATGGCATACAGGTGGAGCTTGAAGAAGCCAATGTCAGGTTTCCAAGCTTCCGCTCAGGAAATATGGTGTACAGTATTGTTCCCGTTGAAAATATGGAGCAGGAGGAATTAGTGGAACGGTATAAAATGTCTCAACATCTGATTTCACAAGGTGATCGTCACGTATCCGCCTTTGTCCTTGCCAATCATGGAAGTTATGTTTCGGAAGCGGATGAACAATTATTCATCCTTCTCGCCAATCAGGCATTGGAAGGTCCGAGAAATTTCAATCCGGGAAGACGTCTGGCAAGATTCCATCAGCGTGGGAGAACGATTAATGAAACGATTCGAACTTGTTCAAGGATCGGTAAATGGAAAGAACTCTGGGAACAAAGGATCGATCAGTTAGAAAAGATTTGGCGGGATAAGCTCAACGCCCATCCTGATAACCAGTTTGAAAAATTATTTATAGAAACCTTTCCCTATTATATGGTCCTAGGTGAAAATGCGATTCAATATTTAGTCGACACGGAAATTGATGATACCCCGCAAATTGTCGATAGCGGAACGGTATGTTATGAACGTTTTTTACATGATACCTGGAAAAGCAATAAGTGGATGAAAAATCCATTCGATTGGGTATTCGACCACGGAACCAGGGATGTCGCTGAATGGGTGAGGGAACATTATTTTCAGAATGTGCATACCCATCAGCGGGGCATTGGCCATTTCTTTCACGAATATCAGTCCATAGAACCCTTATCCAGTTTTTCAGCCCGGTTGTTATATTCGAGGATGCTGTTTCCCATTCATTATTTTGAAACCGTGGAAGAGTATTTTTCAAAAACGACGGAATCAAGGTCGAATGAATTAGAGGATAAAATAGCTTCGATCACGAAATCCTCCCAACAATATGAGTCCTTCCTCAAACATTTTTATGAATTGGCAGAGGTCCCTGCCAAGCATTATGATTTGCCTAAAATTGACTGGATTTAGATAAAAACGGGAAAGAAATATGATTCATTCTTACTTACTATGTTATGATAATAACAAGATTTTTTGGAATAATTAGATATTTAATCACTGCGGAAGGATGGGATCATGAAAAGATTGATGATGGCCGCCGTTATAGCCTTTTTAATCATCCAAACGGCGAATCTTGCGAAAGCTGAATCGAAAACAAGTTGCGAATCGACTCAATTCAAGATTGTCATGAAGTCTGAAGCGGATGTGAAAGAAAAGGCGTCGGCTGCAAGTAAAACGTTAAAAACGTATAAGAAAAATAAAGAATTATCGGCAAGCGGGAGAACTGGAAACTGGTATGAAATCTGTCACGCAAATAAGGCCGCATATATCAATGTGGCAGATGTAAAAGAGGTTTTCAGTACTGATGAAAAAGCTCTTCTGAAGAAATTCGATAGGAGGAAAGGCGTTAACCAAGTTGTATCGGCGACAGGTAAATCGATGAGTGATACGAAGGTAACGATCCAAACTTATGAGAAGAAACAAGGGGAATGGCGCCGGGCATTGAAGAAGATGGAGGGTGTCATTGGGAAGAACGGCTTCACGAAGAGCAAAAAAGAGGGGGATGGGAAATCCCCGGTTGGAATTTATTCCTTTGGTACGGCCTTTGGAAGCGAAACGAAGCCGTCCGGAATGAAAATGGGTTATAAGAAAACGACCAAATATGACTACTGGATTGATGATCAGACATCCAAGGATTATAACAAGTGGAAAACCTATAAAGGAAATCCTGCAGTTATATGGAAGTCTTTTGAAAGGATGAATGATGAATTGTATAGGTATGGAGCGGTCATCAATTATAATACGGATCCCATCATAAAAGGAAAAGGCAGTGCAATCTTTCTCCATATATGGAGAGGGGGGACAAAACCGACGGCGGGATGTACAGCCACGGCCGAAAGGAATGTCCTCAGTTTACTGAAATGGATGGATCCCGTGCAAAAGCCACATATTGTAATGGGTACAAATGATTCATTGAAGAGCGTTAAGTAATAATCATCAAAATGGTTTTCCCATAAAAAAAATAAACGTTACCCGTTCTTACTCGTTCAAGGGATGGACGAAAAAAGTTCGTGCATCCATCTTTTCTAACTATTGATAATTATGTGAATTAAACTTATAATGTCTACTATACAAATACAAATGTTTTTTACAGGCAAACAGTTTTTAAGGGGGAACCAAAATATGAAAGCCATCTCGATCGGTTTATTGGGGTTAGGTACAGTCGGATCAGGAGTCGTACAAATCATTGAAAGCCACCAGGACAAGCTCATGCATCAAGTGGGCTGTTCCATATCCATTAAGAAGATACTAGTGAAAGACACGACGAAGGAGCGGCTTGTCGCGGTCGAAAAAGGAATGTTAACGGACAATCCTGAGGATATCCTTTCGAATCCCGAGATTGATGTTGTAATAGAAGTGATGGGCGGAATCGAAGAAACACGCGGCTATCTAATAGAAGCGATAAAAAATAAAAAGCATATCGTTACGGCCAACAAAGACCTAATGGCTTTACATGGACCGGAACTGTTGGAATTGGCCACCGATAATCAATGTGACTTGTTCTATGAAGCAAGTGTTGCAGGGGGAATTCCGATTTTACGAGGTCTTGTCGATGGGTTATCTTCTGACCGCATCACGAAAATGATGGGAATCGTCAATGGAACGACAAACTTCATTTTAACGAAAATGAGCAAGGAAGGCAGAGCTTATGATGACGTATTGAAGGAAGCCCAGGAGCTGGGATTTGCTGAAGCCGATCCGACAGCCGATGTAGGCGGATTGGATGCGGCCCGTAAAATGGCGATCCTATCAACACTCGGGTTCTCAATGAACATTGGCTTGAATGATGTTGAGGTACAGGGCATTACCGAGATATCCGAAGAGGATTTGAGATATAGCAAGAAGCTTGGTTATACAATGAAATTGATCGGGGTCGCTTCCAGGGCAGGGGATAGGGTCGACGTAAGTGTCCAGCCTGCACTTCTTCCGGAAGCACATCCGTTGGCATCGGTAAATAATGAGTATAATGCTGTATACGTTTATGGGGAAGCCGTAGGGGAAACGATGTTTTACGGACCGGGGGCTGGCAGTCTTCCTACTGCGACTGCAGTCGTTTCGGATATGGTGACGGTCATCAAGAATATGAGGCTGGGCGTAAATGGCCGCAGTGCCGTTGCACCTCAATACCCGAAACAATTAAAAGATGCCACTGAAATTTTCGCTAAATTCTTCATTCGGTTACATGTTCAGGATGAAGTTGGCGTTTTAGCCAAAATCACGAATTTATTTGCCGAGCACGGGGTAGGATTCGATAAAATCCTTCAATTGCCGCTGGATGAAAAGGAATCTTCCGAAATCGTATTAGTTACGCATACTGCCACAAAGGCTGCATTTGAGCAAATAATACAGAAATTACATGATTACAATATGGTAAGAGAAGTGAAAAGCACATACAGAGTTGAAGGAGAGGACATCAAATGAGCTGGCAAGGACTTATAAGCACGTATAAAGATTTTTTACCCGTCAATGAAAACACACCTGCACTAACCCTTTTGGAGGGCAATACACCTTTAATCAGACTGAATCGTTTATCCGAAGAGTGGGGAATCGACTTACATGTAAAATATGAAGGGGCAAATCCAACTGGGTCATTTAAAGACCGCGGAATGGTCATGGCCGTCGCCAAAGCGATAGAAGAGGGCAGCGACACGATCATCTGTGCATCCACAGGGAATACATCAGCAGCTGCAGCAGCTTATGCGGCCCGTGCCAACCTGCGCTGTATCGTCGTCATCCCGGAAGGTAAAATTGCCATGGGCAAGCTTGCCCAAGCCGTTATGTATGGAGCGGAAATCATCTCGATCGAAGGGAACTTCGACCAAGCTTTAAAGATCGTCCGTTCGCTTAGTGAGAGTTCACCGATAACTCTTGTGAATTCGGTCAACCCATACCGGATTGAAGGGCAGAAGACAGCCGCTTTCGAAATTTGTGATGCTCTCGGCTCCGCACCGGATATTTTGGCGCTGCCAGTCGGGAATGCAGGGAATATAACAGCTTACTGGAAAGGCTTTAAGGAATATAACGAATCGAAACAAACGGGCCTTCCTGAAATGAGAGGGTTCGAAGCTGAAGGAGCGGCTGCAATTGTCCGGGATAGCATTATTGAAAATCCAGAAACGATCGCAACGGCCATCCGGATTGGAAATCCTGCAAGTTGGAAGTTTGCAGTGGAAGCGGCAAATGAATCCAAAGGTAAAATTGATGAGGTGACAGACGAAGAAATTCTGGAAGCCTACCATTTCCTTGCTAAAAAAGAAGGGGTATTTGCAGAGCCGGCATCATGTGCTTCCATTGCAGGTATCTATAAACAATTAAAAAGCGGTGAAATCAAAAAAGGAAGTAAGATTGTTGCTGTATTGACTGGGAATGGATTGAAGGATCCGAATGTGGCAGTCAATACAAGTACGATTCAACCGACATTGCTGCCAATGGATGAAGAAGTCATTTTAGAACATCTGCAAGGTGTGAAACAGGCATGAGTGCGGAATCAGAGATGTTCTTGATCCGTGTACCAGCAAGTACTGCCAACTTAGGGCCAGGTTTCGATTCCATCGGCTTGGCGCTGGGACTGTACTTGGAAATACACGGATCTTCATCAGATCATTGGGAAGTCGTCCCGCTTTCAGAGGAAATGTCTGTTTTTCCAAGGGATGATCGTAATTATATCGTCCAAATTGCCAAGGAAACGGCGGCCTCCTATGGAAAGGAACTATCCCCATGCCGGCTTTTCGTCTCTAGCGAAATTCCACTGGCGCGCGGGCTTGGAAGCAGTGCTTCTGCCATTGTGGCGGGAATTGAATTGGCGAATATCGTTTGTGAGCTTCATTTATCAAATGAGGAGAAGAATAGGCATGCTTCCCTCTTTGAAGGGCATCCCGATAATGCGGGGGCATCTGTCTATGGTGGATTGGTTGTAGGCCTTCATACGGAGGAAAGGACGGATGTCGTGTCATTTCCGATCGAGGGAGTTAAGGTGATCGCTGTCATTCCCCATTTTGAATTGCTTACTGAGGATTCAAGAAATGTCCTTCCGAATTCGCTTTCCTATAAAGATGCGATAAGCGGGAGCGCAGCCGCAAATGTAATGCTTGCAGGAGTTCTATCGAAAGATTGGAAACTTGTTGGTGAAATGATGCAAAGTGATCGTTTCCATCAGCCATATCGAGCGGAGTTGGTCCCTCATTTAGCGCTTATAGAAGAAGTCGTCCACAATGAAGGCGGATTTGGTGCGGCACTAAGCGGAGCAGGACCAACTGTTTTATGCTTGGCATCTCCAGAAAAAAGTGAAGGTTTGCTCACTGGATTGAAGGATAGATTTCCAGAATTCCATGTGAAGGAATTGGAAATCGATAATGCTGGAAGTTATACGGCAATCCTTTCTGAACAGGAAAAAAAGGAATTGAAGTTTTTGAAATCGTGAGCCGTGTTCATTTGCCATATAAAAAAGCTGACCCGTGTCAAGCCGTATCAATTCATTTGATAGGGCAAAAGCCGAGTCAGCTTTATTTTTATTACAGTCCGCAAAAAGATTCCGGCCTGCATGAAAAAAGGTTGAACGTGTATAGATGAAGTGATCCTTCATCCATACGCTGCATGATATTTAAAGGGCTATTAGAAAACTTGTTCAACTTCCACTACACCAGGAACTTCTTCAAGAAGGGCACGCTCAATCCCAGCTTTTAGCGTAATGGTCGAACTAGGACAGCTTCCGCAAGCTCCTAGTAATCGTAATTTTACAATTCCATCTTCTACGTCAACTAGTTCACAGTCACCGCCATCACGAAGAAGAAACGGACGAAGCTTATCTAGGACTTCTTGAACTTGAACTTCCATTGTTTGTTCAGACATTGCAATCGACTCCTTTCCTAATCATATTATAATGCGAAGGTAATAAAAAATCCAACTGTAACTTTGCGGAAATATAATCTATATTATTTTGGTATGATGGAAACAGGTGAAGTTTTAAACATTATTCAAATGAAGCAACTATAATAAACTGAAGGAGGAAGAGTATGGGAAGGAAAGATATTGAGATAGAAGTGTATGGAGCGGAGCAGATTTGCGCCAGTTGTGTGAATCTCCCCTCTTCGAAAGATACCTGCGAGTGGCTTGAAGCCGCTTTAACGAGAAAATTTCCTGAGCAGCCTTTCAAAATATCCTATATAGATATGTATAACCCACCAGAAACATTGAAGCAAAAGAGCTTTGCCGAGAAAATGATCGAGGAAGATTTATTTTATCCACTGGTCCTCATCGAGGGTGAAATCATTGCGGAAGGAAATGTCCGTCTCAAAAAAGTGGTGGAAACGATGGAGAAATATGGATACTCAGTGCGAGTGTGATATATAATGGAAGAAATAAGAAAAACTGACCCATGAATGGGCTGCATGCAGCTCATTGGGCCAGTTTATAATCAACCGTTATGGTATTTATACATCCACAGAATGCCTGATTTCATTAGGCGTGCCACTCTGCCGGTGATTGGGCGATTTGCAACAAGACCAAAACCTTGTTTCTTCCCAAGGGAACCTAATGTTCCTTTTAATTTCATGGTAGGGAAGCTTTCAGGAAGTGGTTCATTTGCCCATTTCTTCACAAGGACTTGGACGATTTGCTCAGCTTGGGACTCCGCTAATTGAGCACTAGGTGCATGAGGCAGGCTCGCGCAGTCGCCGACTACAAAGATGCTGTCATCATTAGGAAGGAAATGCTGAGGAGTCAGAACGGCTCTTCCTTGACGGTCTTTTTCAATATCCATATCGCGGATGATCTTGCTTGGCTGAATTCCAGCTGTCCATACGATGACGTCGCTTTGAACGGCTTCGTCGCCATTGTAAAGAAGGTTTGGTTCAACTTTCGTAATATTTGAATGATGGACGATTTCGATGGTATGTTTATCGAACCATGATTCGACAAAAGTACTTAATCTTTCTGGGAAAGCAGATAGAATATGCGGTCCACGGTCAAATAGCTTAACGTTTAAATCTGAACGGCTTTCAATCAATTCACTTGCAAGCTCAACACCGCTCAGTCCGCCACCAACGATAGAAACGGTTGCACCGGCACCTAAATTATTCAAAGCTGAATATGTGCGGCGTGATTTATCGATTGTTTGGATACTGTAAGTGTGTATGTCTGCACCAGGAATATCGTGGTATTTGTCTTCGCAGCCAAGGCCAATGACTAAATCATCATAAACGACAGGATCTTGATTTTCTATAATGACCTGTTTATTTTCCATGTCGATGGAAAGTACTTCTCCGTATACGTTCTTCAAGCGAGGATGTTCAGGAAATGCAACACGGATGTGCTGATCTGGAATGGTACCTGCTGCTAAAGCATAATATTCCGTTTTTAAGCAGTGATAAGGATTACGGTCGATAAGCGTGATGCTCACATTTTCAGGAAGCTGATTAGGCAGCAATCTTTGCAACATGCGCATACCACCATACCCGCCACCAAGTATGACTAGATTCTTCATATGATTTTTTCCCCTTTATTTGATCTCTTGAAAAATTTGATTAGCACTTAACTATAGGATTCCCCCAAATGGTCCCCTTAAAAGTTTAATTAAATATATATACCCCAATTTGTAGTAAGAATAAAAAATTAGATAATTTTCTTTTTTTACGTACCCCGACAAAAGTATAACGAATATAAAAGGAAATCACAACCGATATCTTGAAATAGGCTTATTTTTTATGCGTAAATGTTGACTGTTAATGGGAAAAGTAATAAGATGGGTTGTTAGTAACTGTGAGGTGAAACAATGTACCCGATTATTGAATTTTGCGTAAGCAATCTAGCCAGCGGGGCTCAGGAGGCTCTCGAAAGATTGGAGCGGGATCCCAATTTGGATATCATAGAATATGGTTGCCTGGGATATTGCGGCAGATGCTCCAGTAACTTATATGCACTTGTAAACGGTGAAGTGGTTTTTGGTGACACAACGGATGAATTGGTAGATAAAATATATAAGTACATTGATGAATTTGAAATGTCTTAATCATCAACGGCGAATAAAAGGCTGTTCCTGAAAGGGACAGCCCTTTTTTTATCTGTGCTGCAGCAAAGGGTGGGTTGTTTCCTGGGGCAGTTGGAGTTCCTGAAAATGGTCCCTGGCCATCTGGATGAGGGAGGCTTCCCGGGCATTTTTTTGGGACACGAATGGAAAATACTTGATGGCTGCCTTTTCATTGCCTATCTTCCTTGAGATTTCTCCAGCGAGATAGGATCCTGGCTTCGGATACCTGGGTGCCGCTGAAGTCCCCTGTTGAATACGATGCTTCATATTCCTCTAGGGCGAACTAAAAAAATCTTTCTTCTTGTTCCTTGTTTTGGTTTTATCCTATATAACCAGGCTATCCGTAAACAGAGTCCAGCAAGGATTATATGTTTTTCCTTTTTTAAAGCTCCGCTGCCAGCTTGTATGTATTGATCGCGTCTTTAATGGATCTTTCCTTGCTAAAATGATGGGGAACCCAATGGGAGCTGACTTTTTCCAAAATGATTTCCATTGTAGTGGGGGGGAAGTACCGGGAAAAATCCTCGGAATAAGAAAAGCCGCAGTGAGGGCATACAAAAATATTATAGTAAAGTGAGTTTACGGCTGAATCAGCATGAATGGGACAAAAGTCCGTGACATATTTAGCAACTTTTACAAAACGTGACCGTACCTTTTTAATGCACGATTTTTGTTTGATAAAAGGCATTCCATGATGTTGTCATATAGAGGATATATACTTTCGATGGTGATTACCCCCTTATTGTATTTTAGGATTGGATTCAATAGGTTGGTCCATTATACCTATACCTATTGTTGTAGACTAATTTTAGTTGGTAAAATAGGTGGGGGAATATGAATTTTTCCAAGCTGGAAAATTGAGCGCGGGAATTTCTTTGGTATATACTATAAAGAGAAATGGTTCTATCTCACATATTCAGAAGAAGGAGGGATTTATTGTGAGTGAAGTTGTTCAAATAACGGAAGCTGCCGCTTTTCAGATAAAAGAAATGATGAAACATAATGGTGAAGAGGGTTCCTTTTTAAGAGTGGCCGTTAAAGGCGGAGGCTGCAGTGGATTATCCTACGGAATGGGCTTTGAACAAGAGCCCGGAGAAAAAGATAGCCAGTTGGAACAGTTTGAAATTAAGATCCTTGTTAATGGCGAGGATGCAGATATATTGAATGGAACGGTAATTGATTATAAGCAAACGATGATGGGCGGAGGCTTTACGATCGAAAACCCAAATGCCATCGCTTCATGCGGTTGCGGGTCTTCCTTCAAAACGGCTAAAAATGCCGGTACGCCGGAGAACTGCTAAGTAAACTCCAATACTTCGGAAAAAGGGGGCACTTTAACAAGTGCCCTTTTTTCATGCTGCCTTACATATTGTTCAGGGCCACCTTGATTGGGAGGGTGCCGGTGAATATTTCGAATGTTTTATGGAACGTTTTATCCTCTGTGACAGATTGGGCAAGAACGGTGAGACATCGGCTCTTGGAATGGACTTATCAGTATGATCCACTTTCTCGTCCGCAAAGATTTTTCCGATCGCTTGTTCATTTGTCAACGTAACCGGCCGGACAATCGTGTATGTCAGCCCGCTTGCTTTTAAATGTTCATCGGCATCATGTTTTTCTTCAAGATAATGGCGCATTTCTTCTTGGGCTTGTTCCGGATTATCAGAACCAACCGAGCTTAACATGACAAAACGTTCGAACCCTTTCTTTTTGGAGGCATCAACCAGTTTAATGGCTCCATTTTTATCCACAGCTGTCGTTTTATCCGGCCCTGTTTTGGGTCCGGATCCGGCGGCAAAAATGATGGCTTCCATGTTATCCACTGCTTTATCCACATTTCCCTCTAAATCTGCAAGATTGGATGCCCGCCGAGTTCTTTTATCGTTTGAGCCTGTTCCTCTTTCGTGGTCATCCCGTATATGGTCATTTGCAATTTTTTGATAATTCCCCAATGATCTGCTTTCCGGTCGTTCCGTTGGCCCCTGCAATTAAAATATTCATGGATGCATTCCCCTTTCATGGCTTCTACTACTCTTTACCCATAGAATGAAAAGGGTAAGCACTGTGGATAACTAATTGAAAAAACTTATCCACAGTCATCGAATTGGGGACAAAAAAAACCGGCCATGAAAGCCGGTTTTTGCGTACTATAATTAAAACATGGAAGAACTGTGCATCGGCTGAACTTTTGCTTTTGGGTCAATATATTGTTTGGCGTGATTGACGGCAGTGGGTGCCTCACCAAAACCACTGGCAATCAATTTTACTTTGCCATCATAGGTTGCAATATCGCCTGCTGCATAAATCCCCGGGATATTCGTTTCCATTCTGGAATTCACCAAAATGCTGTTCTTCTGGATATCAAGTCCCCATTCCTTAATGGGACCAAGAGAAGAAACGAAGCCGTAATTGACGATGACTGCATCTACATCCATGGTCTCTGTATCGTCACCATTTGTATCCTTGATGACAATTGTATGGATACGTCCGTCTGTACCAATAAACTCTGCAGGTATGTATGGAGTCTTTATTTCCACTTTTGAATTTTTAAGTGTTTCTACACTATGTTCGTGGGCACGGAACTTATCTCTTCTGTGAATGATGCTCACTTTCTCGGCAATCGGCTCCAGCATTAAGGCCCAGTCCACTGCTGAATCCCCACCGCCGAAGACGACCACTTTTTTGCCGGCAAAGTGATTGAGGTCATCGATGAAATAGTGAAGGTTGCCGTTTTCATATTTTTTTGCATCTTCAATTTCGATGCGGCGGGGTTGGAAAGCCCCATTTCCAGCTGTGATGATAATCGTTTTGGAGTAATGGATTTCTTTATCAGTCGTTAACTTGAACACTCCATCGGCTTGCTTTTCCACTTCTTGAACGGCTTGCTCCAGGACGACATCCTGTTCGAACTTTGCCATTTGTTCTTTCAAATTATTCACTAGCTCCTGAGCGCGCACTTTGGGGAAACCAGCGATGTCATAGATGTATTTCTCTGGATAAAGGGCCGACAATTGTCCGCCTAATTGTGGCAGGCTCTCGATGATTTTTACGGATGCCTGTCTCATTCCTCCATAAAATGCAGTGAATAATCCAACCGGGCCTCCGCCAATGATTGTAATATCATAAACTTTTTCATTAACTTCCAACGTTATCCCTCCGATATACTAGGTTTGCTGAAATTTATTCTCTTATTTTAACATAGATGATCTTTTAAAAAACGGAGAAAGTTAGAAAAGTGAGAAAGTTTTGACTATATTTGCGCAGTTTCCTGATGAATGATTTGTATCCGCTTTCAAATCCGGGTGAAATTACCCTTTGCCAATGTTGAGCATATCGTATAAATATGGTCGCAACTGGGTGAAAAGTAATGTTTTTCGGCTATATTTTAACCTGAAAAAGTTCGGTTTGTTACTTGAAAAAGGTAAGGAAAAAGACTAATATTTACTTAGATATCATTTGGTAAATTTTTTATAAATTTTTTATGACATTTATGAAGTGTTACGTGAAATACGTCACAAATGTATAAGAGTGCTTTTTATAATGGAAATTATAAAGATAGACAATATATTTTAGTTATGGAAAGCATCACAAGAAAATATCGTAAAGGTGGAAGAATACTTTTGAAAAAGCCAACAATCGTTGTTTTAGGAGCAGGTTATGGTGGATTGATGACTGTTACTCGCTTACAGAAGGCGTTAGGTCAAAATGAAGCAGAAATCGTATTAGTTAACAAAAATGATTACCACTATGAAACAACATGGCTGCATGAAGCATCTGCTGGAACGCTTCATCATGATCGTGTGCGCTATCCAATCAAAAGTGTGATTAACAGCAAAGTTAAATTCATCCAGGATTCCGTTTTGGAAGTGAAAACGGAGAACAAAAAAGTCATCCTTCAAAACGGCGAAATTTCTTATGATTACTTAGTGATTGGTCTTGGACCTGAATCGGAAACATTCGGAATCCAGGGGCTAAAAGAATATGCTTTCTCTATCTCTAACGTGAACACGGCACGTAAAATCCGTGACCATATCCAATTGCAATTCGCTACGTACAGTACTGAGGCTGAAAAGAATGAAGACCGCTTGACGATCGTTGTTGGAGGAGCAGGATTTACGGGTATCGAATTCCTTGGCGAATTGGCTAACCGTGTCCCTGAACTTTGTAAAGAATACGACATCGATTTCCAAAAGGTCCGCATGTACTGTGTGGAGGCAGCCCCAGCCGTCCTTCCTGGCTTCGATCCGGAATTGGTGGATTATGCAGTATCTTACCTTGAGAAAAAAGGTGTGGAATTCAAAATCGGCACACCGATCAAGGGGGCGACTCCTGAAGGCATCATCGTGGCAAAAGGCGAAGATGAAGTGGAAGAAATCAAAGCGGGCACCGTTGTATGGGCAGCTGGCGTACGTGGAAACTCTGTGATAGAGGCTTCCGGTTTTGAAGCTATGCGCGGACGTATTAAGGTGAATCTTGACATGCGGGCACCGGGGCATGACGATATCTTCATCGTAGGGGATTGCGCTTTGATCATCAACGAGGAAATTAATCGTCCATATCCACCTACTGCACAAATAGCGATGCAGCAAGGTGAGGTCATTGCGAAGAACCTGACTAAATTGGTTCGTAACGAAAGCGACCTGGAAACGTTCACTTTCGAAAACAAAGGAACGGTATGTTCCCTCGGTGAAGATAATGCGATTGGTGTTGTCTTCGGCAAGAAAGTTACAGGTAAGACTGCATCATTCATGAAGAAAATGGTTGATAACAGGGCATTGTTAATGATTGGCGGAGCCTCACTTGTTGCTAAAAAAGGTAAATTCAACGTCCTTTAATTTTTTTGATAGATCAATAATGGCCATTTGGGGATTGTCCCTGAATGGCTTTTTCATTGGCAGCCCATTCATCGATGAGTGTGTCATAGCGGAGTATGCAACTT
Source organism: Peribacillus sp. FSL R5-0717 (assembly GCF_038002945.1). NCBI lineage: Bacteria > Bacillati > Bacillota > Bacilli > Caryophanales > Bacillaceae > Peribacillus > Peribacillus sp. FSL R5-0717. Next base: position 2,135,568 of record NZ_JBBOOF010000001.1, on the reverse strand, counting down.
TTTTGTGTGGAATATAATGGGGATGACGAAGTTTGATCAAGGAAATTATCTTTGGCATCATCTTTACTATAATGAATGTAGGGGAAGTGGGTTTTGGTGGAACGTTGCAAAAATGTTTGGCTGGCAGTGTCCGGCCTTGTGATATCGGATAAAGGTGAGTGGCTTGTCGTGAACAAAAGGTATGGCGGATTGAAAGGGCAATGGTCGCTTCCGGCAGGTTTTGTCAAAAATGATGAAACCGTCGATGAAGCTGTCGTAAGGGAAGTGCTGGAGGAGACGGGCATTCATACAGAAATCGAAGGCATCGTAGGAGTGAGAAGCGGAGTCATCAAAGGGGATATAAGTGATAATATGTTGATATTTTTACTTAAACCGCTCAGCTTTGACGTAAATGCTCAATTGGATGAATTATATGAAGCTAAATTTTATCACCCTGATTTACTCATGAAGGAGGGGAAGCAATCGTTACTATTGGAACAGCTTTTAGCTTTTAAAAAGGAAAGAATGCAGACGATGCTTGACGGGTTGAATCCGGGAGATCAATTTGGATATACATCATATAAACTATTCTTGTAATTTGGGTAATTATCTTTTCTTCGGTATTATTTGGTATAAGTCGTTGACGCAGCAATTATTTTTTCAGTAAACTAAAGGTGTCGCTTTTAAGGAGGGTCAAGAATAACATGCCATTGCCTGTTTTAATTATCTCAATACTCTTATTTTTCATATTGTTTTTCGGAATTGGCTTTTTGCTGAATATGCTCTTTCGTTCTTCGTGGATCATGGTCTTCTTATTTCCAATCGTCTTCATCATCATTGTCAATGAAACAAAGCTAATAGAATATTTTAGGAATCCGGGAATATCTTTTTCCAATCTTGGTACGAACCTTACATCCCTGCATACGGCAGACATCATTATTTTATCAAGCGGGCTGCTTGGTGCGGTTTTAGCTGGTGTGGTCATCAGGATTCTAAGGAATAAAGGATATCAAATGTTTTAATAAGGGAAGGGCCGTCATTTATGGACGGTCCTTTTTTTTGTAGGCTGTTTTCGCATACTTTGTTGCTATTTACCAAGTAGTGCGGTGTGGTTGATTTCCCCTCCAGATGCTCGCTTTCCGCGGGGCGGTGAGCATCCTCGGCGTAAACCCTGTGGGGTCTTCACCTGTCCCGCTGCTCCCGCGAGCAGTCTGGCACTTCCGCTCCAATCAACCTTAAATAGTTTCGTTTTAAAAACAACGATCTTTACGAAAAGAGCCTTTTTTGTATGAAAAATTGGTTCTTTCCATGCTTTATGAATATTTTCACTCCGTAAAGGGAACAAATATCCTTGTGAGAGGAGTGGAATTGATACATATGAAGATTGTAAAGGCATTATTTTTGAGGGTTGCTATTATCATATTATTTATCTTGGCCATCGAATCGACCTTGAATCATGTTTTTGGGGCAGTTCCTGAAGATCATCCTTTTGAAGAAGCAATGAGACAACATCGAATGCTTGGTCTCGAATATAAAGCGATTCATAGTGGGGGGCAAGTGGCAACGCTAATGGCATCGGCATCTGCGAGCAATGGTCCCACGACGATAGCGGAGGCAATCGAGCTTTCGAAATACCCGAAGCAAGAAGTTTTGGCTACAGGATATACAGCAGGGTATGAATCAACCGGAAAGTACCCGGAAAGCCCATCTTATGGAATCACATATTCAGGGGTGAAGGTGAAACGGGATTTGTTTTCCACCATTGCCGCCGATCTTGCCATATTCCCTCTCGGAACCATCCTTTGGATTCCGGGCTATGGATATGGGGTTGTAGCGGACAAGGGCGGTGCGATCAAAGGGAATCACCTGGATCTATACTACGAAACGGTACAGGATGTGTACGAGAACTGGGGAAAGAAAACCCTTGAAGTATATGTTGTCCAAAAAGGGAACGGCGAGTTATCCGAACAACAGTTAAGCAGGTTGAATGAAACCAAGATCAAGCAGGTATTCAAGCCGAAAATCGCTGAGAAAGCATTGAATGAGAATGTAGCTTCCTTTGCTTTTTAAAGAGGAAAGTGAAAGGCTGCCTCAATTGAGGCAGCCTTTTCTGTTTCATTTGGGACGCCCTTAGGGCATGCCTTTGTAGGCTTCAGGGTGCAGAGTCTTTGCCAATATGGACAGCCCATCCAGCAAACGCGGGGATGGCCGGCAGAATAAAGGTTCTTCCATGATGTGAATATGGTTATTACGGACGGCCTTCATATCAGTCCACCCTTGCCGTTTCCTGACAAGCGCAGGGTTTACTTTACGTAAAGGGACACCGACCCAAGCTAAGCAAATATGGTCGGGATCCTTTTTTTGGACCTCTTCGGAAGTGACTTGAATGCTTGCCATGTCGACATCCTCGAAAAGGTTATATCCTCCCGCAAGCGTACTGATCTCGGATAACCAATTAACTCCCCCGGGGCTGAATAAGGGATTAGGCCACCATTCCCAATACAGGGACGGCTTTGTTTCGATTTTATCGGCGATGTTTTTATATTGAAGGATGGCATCACGGAATTTGGCAGCCTGTTCCTCTGCTTTTTCCTTAAGATCCATCGCCTCGCCCAAGGTCAGTAAATCTTTTGCGATATCTTCAAGCGATTGCGGGTTGAAGATGATATGGGGGATGTTCCGTTCTTTTAGCCCCTCAATGTTTTTTTCCATGCCCGGTACACTCAGTGAAGCCAGCACCAAATCAGGTTTTAGTGATTCCACATGATCGATATCGATCGATAAGTCGGGCCCCACTTTAGGAAGATGCTGTAGGGTTTCAGGCCAATCAGAGTAGTCATCGATGGCTATCAGCTGATCTTCGATTCCTAGATATGTGCATAGTTCCGTATTGCTGGGGCAAAGAGAGATTATTTTCAAATTGAACACCTACCCTTGAAAGATGAAAAAGTGAAGTGCCAATGCAATGAATACTCCGGTCAAGGCTCCGAAAAATACCTCGATTGGCTTATGGCCCAACAGTTCCTTTAATTGCTGCTGTTTCTGTTTATCTGCTTTTTTCTGCCAGTTCTTTGCTTGCTCGACAAAGGTATTGAAGTCGGTCACGAGCTGGTTCAAGACGGCTGCCTGTTCTCCTGCCTGCCGTCTCACTCCTGTCGCGTCGAACATCGTGATGATTGCAAAGATCGCGGCAACGGCAAATACAGGGGAATCCATTCCGGTTTCGATCCCTACCGCCACGGTCAGGGCTGACACGGCCGCAGAGTGGGAGCTTGGCATACCGCCTGTGGAGTTAATGAGTGACCAGTTCACTTTGCGAAATGCTATGAAGTGGATGGGCACTTTGATGAATTGAGCAAAGAAAATGGCAATCAATGCTGCGATTAAAGGGAAGTTGAGTAATAATTCCAAGAGTATCAGCCTTCTTTCTAGTTATAAGTAAAGATGAAATCCATATATGGGTAAATGCATCCTGTTCGGAATAAGGCCCTTATTATTAGTTCCATTCAGTCCTGTCGATTCCCTGCCGGCATAAGTATAAATATGATCTTTCTTATACTATTACTCTAAAGTCACCCATTCTAAACAATATCCCTTGTTATTATTATTTTCGCGGCTTATTCGAAAATTTTTGAAGATTTCGTTATAATGAATGTAATAGAATGGAGGAGGTATCAGAATGTTCACAGTAAAAAATTCCTTAAATATAGATTTGATTGACGAATGCCTGATTCTAGGCGTATTTGACAGACCCGTGAAGTTCACAGGGATAGGGAAAGAAGCGGATGAACGATTGGATGGCCAGCTGACAGAGTTGGTGAAAGCCGGAGAAATCTCTTCCAAGAAAAAATCAGTGGTCAAAATACATACATTAGGTAAATTAAGCGTAAAAAGATTGATTTTTGTAGGGTTGGGCAAGGAAAAGGAGCTATCTTTTGAAACGCTCCGCGAAGCGTTGGGAAAAGCGCGTAAGACGATTAAAGAATCCAAGATTACGACACTTTCGATCGCGTTGGATACATTCACGACTGAAAATCTGGATGCATTGGATGCAGCGCATGCTTGTTCCGAAGCTTTTGAACTTGCATCCTATAAATTTGACGGATACAAGCAAAAATCGAACCAGGTCGAAAAAAGCCTTGAATCGATTACGGTTTACAGTGAATTTGATCAAGAAGAGGTCGGTGCCGCGCTGCATGTAGGGAGGATCTTCGGAAGGGCGACGAACTCAGCCAGAACATTGGTCAATACACCGGGCAATTTGCTGACTTCCACGGATTTGGCGGATTATTCATCTGCCTTGGGCGAACGTTATGGGTTTGAAGTGGAGATCCTCGAGAAGGAGGACATGCTCAAGTTGGGAATGGGCGCACTCCTTGCTGTCAATAAAGGTTCGGTCGAGCCTCCGAAAATGATTGTCCTGAAGTATCAAGGTAAGGATGAATGGAAGGATGTTATCGGGTTGGTCGGTAAAGGAATCACATTCGATACGGGTGGATACTCATTGAAAACGAAGGCTGGTATCGTTGGAATGAAGACGGATATGGGCGGTGCGGCAGCCGTTTTAGGTGCGATGGAAATCATTGGCGAATTGGGACCGGACCAAAATGTCGTGGCGGTCATTCCTTCCACTGATAACATGATCAGCGGTGATGCATTCAAGCCTGATGACGTGATCACTGCCATGAGCGGCAAGACGATAGAGGTATTGAACACGGATGCGGAAGGCCGTCTGGTTTTGGCGGATGCCATGACTTACGCTAAACATCATGGTGCCGACTATCTTATTGACGTTGCCACTTTAACGGGTGGTGTCATAACGGCGCTGGGCATGGATATGACGGGTGCAATGACAAATGACACGGAATTCTATGAACAAGTGGTCAAAGCCTCAGAGGAGGCCGGGGAGCCCATTTGGAGATTGCCGATTACGGAAAAGGATAAAGAGCGGGTACGCAATAGTAAAATAGCGGATTTGAATAATTCACCTGGAGGGGCGGGACATGCGATCATGGGCGGCGCCTTCATCGGTGAATTTGCCGAAGAAACTCCGTGGGTCCATCTGGATATTGCCGGAACTTCCACAACCTCGAGCAACTCCGAATTGTGCACATCGGGGGCTACCGGTGTCATGGCACGCACGCTTGCACTATTGGTTGAAACCTTTGAAACGAAAACAAGATGACCCCAAATATCCGAAGCCGAAAATAGGCTTCGGTTTTTTTACCAAAAAGGTGTTAGACGGACGTTATGTCTCCCTCCATTTCAAGCTGACGATGATATGGCAATTTTCTTCTCCTGCTTTAGGATAGAAATCAAAACGGATCCCATCGGGGTTATACGTGATATCAGGTTCGTTCTTAATTCCTATCTTTCGGATCATATCGATCACGACATTTTTTTGCGATGCTTGGGCAGCAGTCATCAACCGGTTCGAGAAAGGCTTGGATGTGGCTATGGTATCCATGACCTTTTTTACATCAAGCATCAAAGATTGCGAGGTATTTGCCGATTTGACTAGCAGATCTGGATTGGTTGCCAAGTAGGGACGCAATGTCCGATTCCTGGCGTGAGGCGGAAATAGGATGGGATCATATAAAAAATAAGGGAAATCCTCCAAAAGGTTTCCTTCCTTTCATTAGGTCTGTCTATAGACACGTTTTCGTTATACGTTAAAATATGTATAAAGGCCAGCCGATATGATAGAGGTTTGTGAATGACCCTTTTCTGCAAAAAAACTTCTTGAAAATTATGATCAAAGACACACTATTATTTGTAAACTGCTTCATTGACAGGTATAGTGTATAGTAATATACTTACTTACCTAAAGTAAGGAGAAGGCACACTATAAATTATAAAATAGGTGATGTTAACATGAAAATAACCCAGGAAACAAAAGACCTTTTAATAGATAAAATGAATATCATCCAAACCCCCGGTAAAGCTGATATATGCCTTGTGGGACCTGTGAACCTGCCGGTTGAACAAGGAGATTTCTCAACGGTTTTCCAATGGTATACATGGCTTCAGCTTGACGGTGCGGATAATGACAAGGATACGGTGCTTGATTCGCTTTCGGAAGCGAACCTCGCTTTTGGACAGCAATCCTCCGTATTGGTTTATGGTGATTTTGAAAAGTCGGAAGATGCACTTGTCCGGATGCATAGCATCTGCCACACAGGTGATATCTTCGGCAGTAAACGCTGTGATTGCGGCTACCAGCTCCACCAATCGATGAAGATGATAGCCGAGCATGGGTGCGGGGCCATTTTTTACCTTGCGGACCATGAAGGAAGAGGGATTGGCCTGTTTTCCAAATCTCTTGCCTATTTGCTACAGCAGGAAGGTTATGACACGGTCGAGGCGAATGAGGCTTTAGGATTCGAAGACGATACGCGATCTTACGAGGGAGCCATTCGCGTGTTGAGGGAACTGCGTAAGGATCCGGTTACTTTAATCACGAACAACCCCAAAAAGCTGGATGCCCTCATGAAGCATGGACTTGCGGCAAAGGACCATATTCCGCTATGGGGCGGTTTGACGGAAGATAATAGTTTCTATCTCGATACAAAGGTCAAGAAGTCTGGACATATACCCACAAAGAAGCCAACTTTGATTGTATAAAGGAGAGCTATAGAATGAATGATGATCAATATTACATGAAGCTGGCACTGGATTTGGCAGCCAGTGCTAAAGGAAAGACGAATCCAAATCCAGTGGTCGGGGCAGTCATAGTGAAAGACGGTGTGATAGCCGGGACAGGGATCCACCGTAAAGCGGGTGAACCGCATGCGGAAGTACATGCTTTTAAAATGGCGGGTGAGTATGCAGAAGGTGCAACGCTTTATGTGACTCTTGAGCCTTGTTCCCATTATGGAAAGACGCCTCCTTGTGCAAATTTGGTGAAAGAATCAGGTGTCCGGCGAGTCGTGGTTGCGACTCAAGATCCGAATCCGGAAGTGGCCGGCAGAGGAATATCGATCATAAAGGATGCAGGCATTGAAGTTGAAGTCGGCGTCCTGGAAAAGGAAGCTCAAAGGCTGAATGAGCGTTTTATTCACAATATGCTGACGGATCGTCCATTTGTCATATCGAAGTATGCGATGACACTCGATGGAAAACTTGCAACCCACACAGGCCATTCAAAGTGGATAACAGGAGAAGAGTCACGTCATTCCGTTCATTTGCTTCGTGATGAGGTGGATGCCATCCTAGTTGGTATCGGGACTGTGTTGGCCGATGATCCATCACTGACGACCAGACTTCCGGAGGGCGGAGGGAAAAATCCGATCCGGATCATTTTAGACAGTGAATTACGGGTTCCATTGGATGCCAAAGTTGTAGAAGTATCAGATGCGAAGACCTTGATCGTAACGCAGGAAAATGCACCTGCGGATAAAATGGACCTTTTACGTGAAAAAGGGATCGAATTCATTTTCGTCCCCAAAAACGAGACGGGACTGAATCTAACGGCATTAATGGAAGAGCTGTATAAAAAGGGGATTACGGATGTCTTGCTGGAAGGCGGAAGCGAAGTGAATGCCTCATTCCTTAGGGAAGGGCTCATCGATAAATACTTGATTTATATAGCCCCTAAACTATTGGGTGGCAGAAACTCACTGACACCGTATACTGGCATGAATGTGGATACGATGGATGAAGCGATGGATGTTTCCTTTTCTGGCGTGGAAACGTTTGGTGAGGACATACGCATCACGGCTTATCCTAAATAAAAATAGACAACAGGTGAAGAGGCATGATGGTTAAATCAGATGTATGCATAGTCGGTTCAGGTCCTGGAGGTGCCCTGCTGGCTTACCTATTGGCCAAGCAGGACATTTCAGTCGTATTGCTTGAAAGGCATTCTGAAGTTTCAAGGGAGTTCAGGGGCGAGTTCTTGAACGATGAAGGAGAGGGCATTCTTAAAAAGCACGGTTTATTCAATAGTGTGGAAAAACTTGGCTTGCTTAGGATGGAACAAATTGAATATTGGCATGACGGCCAAATATTCAAAAGCATTATCCCGGAAGGGCCTGTCGATCATGTTGGGATACATGTCCCTCAAAACCATCTGCTTAAAGCCATATTGAATGAAGCCGAAAAGCTGGACTCCTTTCAATTGATGATGAATACTAGGGTTACCGACTTGATGCAGAATGAAATGGGCCGTTTTACGGGTGTCAAGGCCCGTAATGACGGAAATGACCTTGAAGTGCAAAGTCCATTGATAATCGGAGCGGACGGCAGGTTTTCCATCGTTCGAAAAAAAGCGGGAATACCAGTCGAGATTAAAGGTCATGGCTATGATTTACTGTGGGCAAAAATTCCTTCTCCGGAGGGGTGGAAGCCTTCGATCAAGATGGCATTGGTCAATGGCTCCCAGGTTGCCCTCTTCACCCAGGCCGGAGGTTTCATCCAAATTGGATGGAATATAGAGCATGGTTCATTTCCCCATTTGCGAAAACAGCATTTTGAACCATTCATTGAAGATTTGCTTCATGCCTTTCCTGAATTAAAAAAGGTTGTGTGTGAAAATATCCGCTCTTGGCAGGACTTCATTTTATTGGATGTTTACAGCAGCTATTGTGAGACGTGGACAAAGGATGGCGTTGCTTTATTAGGTGATGCAGCCCATACGATGACGCCTACGGGTGCGTTCGGACTCAATTGTGCCATGAAGGATGCCGATATATTGGCCGAGCTTATTTCTGGATGCATCCTGCAGGGGGATACTGGCTTCCTTGGACTTAAAATGGCTGAGCCAAAAAGAAAAGCCGAGATTGAAAGATTACAGGCCATTCAGGTGGACAAGGAGATGTCCTTCGCATCACAGTTTGCTGCCGCTTATGTTTGAATAGGAGTGAAGGATATGAAATTCGGTTTTGATATTGACGATACCCTTATTAACTTGAGGGAGTTCGCGTTTCATCTTTATAATGAAAAGCTTAATACGAACATAGAGTTAACGAAATTCAGGGCTTTAAAGACGTTGGAGATCCATGAAGCTTTCGGGCTTGATAAAGAGGCTGGGGGCAAGATGTGGAACAGCCTGGCCGATGAAGTGTATTATTCATCCTGTCCAGCCTTCGAGGGCGCAGTGGAAACGCTGCAGGAGCTTGAACGCGATGGCCACGAAATCTATTACATCACCGCCAGAAAAGCGGAGCATGGTGAACGGACGAAAAAATGGCTGATCGAAAACGGCTTTCCGGTTAAGGATGACCATTTTTACTGCGGGATGAAGGATCATGAAAAAATTGATACGATCCGCAAATTGGAATTGGATTATTATTTTGATGATAAACCGGCAGTGCTGGAAACGTTATTGGATATTCCAACGAAAGTGTATGCAATGGATAACTCCTATAACAGGGAATTGGATATTCCAAGACTGACAAGCTGGTTTGAATTAAAAGAAATCCTCTCCAAATAATACATTTACATTATTGACGGATGACTTGATAGACTTGAGTCATCCTTTTTTTGTATACTAATATGAATAACGGTTCATTTTTTGCTAAAAAAACAAGAGAGTCGGAGGTAATGGGATGGAGAGAAATATTGAAAATTCATTGATAGGCACGCTTGGGATTGAAATGAAAGAAGTGGGCGAGGGGAAAGTCATTGCGACGATGCCTGTGGATGAACGCACTAGGCAGCCGTATGGTTTATTGCATGGGGGAGCGTCCGTTGCGCTTGCGGAATCCGTTGCAAGCTTTGGAGGGATGATGCTGGTAGATAGTACAAAACAAGCTGTCGTCGGCCTTGAAATCAATGCCAATCATGTTAGGGGCGTCCGTTCAGGTGTTGTTACCGCAGAGGGGAACATCATCCATCGCGGGAAGACGACGATGGTGTGGGACGTGAAGATCCGTGATGAAGAGGATCATCTTATCTGCATTTCACGCTGTACATTGGCCGTTATCGACTTACCGAAGTCAAAGTGAATCAAAAGAACAACGGAAATTGGCGCAATGATTCTACATTATCCGGTTTACGTATAATATGGCAGTAGACTATTGTATGAAAAGAGGTTTTTCTATGCTGGTAGGTCATATACAAGAAATCACCCGTCATCCTGTAAAATCATTCACTGGTGAACAGGTACAAAAAACGAAGGTAATGGACTATGGACTATATGGTGATCGCAGCCATGCCTTTAAAGGAAAAAATGGGAAGTTCCTGACGATAACCCAAGTCCCGGAAATGGTCCGTTATCAAGCTGTTTTTTCTGGTGAGGAAGCACTTGACCAATATCCGGAAATCCAAGTGAAGACCCCTTCAGGAAACGTTTTGACATGGGGAGAGGGAGCCTTTCAGGAGGAAATGGAACGGTTGTTGAAACAGGAGGCAGAACCAGCTGTTTATCATCCTGCACATATTCCGTTAGGTGCGATTGAAGAAGAAAACATCCTGCTTGTCAGTGATGCCTCGATTGGCGAATTGACCAAGCTTTGGGGAAAAGAACTGGATGGCAGGAGATTCAGGCAAAATTTGATTATATCCTTAGTGAATAAAACCCCCTTTTTAGAAGAGCAATGGTTCGGAAAAAGGATTCTAATCGGAAATGAAGTGGAATTGGAGATCAAAAGGCATTGTGAGCGCTGTATGATCATAACTGTCGATCCAAGCGATTCACATAGAGATCCATCACTGCTGAAAACTGTCGTCAAGGAAAGGGAAAATCATTTTGGCGTATATGCCTCGGTCATGCAAACAGGTGAAATCAGAGTGGGCGATGAGGTATTTTTAAAAGATTGAAACAGAAAAGAGCTGCTCCTGTAATCAGGGCAGCTCTTTTTCAATAGCAGGGATCACCGGGTTTTCCTTAAATCATCCTGGACACTCCGATCCCACATTTTTACACCCGTATGATAAGCCGAGCGCATGATTAAATGTCCGGCAACAGGACTGGTCATGAAGATGAAGATGATCGCGAGCACGACCCGGAAATCGAAATGGCTATGTTTATAATAAAAATATAACAAGGTGCCGATCAGGATGAACATGATTCCAAGTGTCGAGCTTTTTGAGGCAGCGTGATTTCTTGTATAGACGTCGGGCAGCCGGATGATGCCGAAAGCCGAGACTAAAAAGAGAAAGACTCCCATTAATAGGAATAGGGCCGATAGGGTTTCAACGATTGCGGTCATCTTCGATTATCTCCCCTTTCTCAAGGAATTTGGCGAAAGCGACCGTTCCGATGAAAGATAGGATTCCGAGCAGAAGAATGGCTTCCAGATATGCGCTTGTATCCATGACGATGGAGGCAAGTGCAACGATTGCAATAAGATTGATTCCCATTGCATCGAGTGCGATGACCCGATCCGGTACGGAAGGCCCTTTGATTAAACGGTATAAGAATCCAATCATGGAAAGCGAAACACCGAGCAACGCGATTTTAAGCATTAGATCGAACATTATTTGCCCACCTCCATAATCGCTTTTTCAAATGTATTTTTAATGCTGTCCACAGCCTCTTCCTTGTCGGCAATATCCATCGCGTGGATATAAAGAATCCGATTATCTTCCGATACTTCAACGACAAGTGTTCCTGGTGTAAGTGTAATTAAATTCGATAGTATCGTAATTTCCCAATCCTTTGTCAGCACGGTTTCAAATGCGAATATGCCAGGCTTCATATCCAGGCTCGGTTTAAGCACGGCCTTAAGGACGCTAATGTTGGAAAGTATGAGTTCCCTTGCGAATATGAGCAGCAATAGAACGACGGCATTCACCCTTTTCAAGTAAAAACGATCATTGAAAAAATGACGGAAGACGAACATGATGCCGAGCCCCAATATATATCCGATGATAAAAGTGCTCCCGTTAAACTCATTTTTCAAAAACATCCAGATAAACGCAAGGAACACATTCAGTAAAATTTGGAATGACATCAGGCACTACTCCTTTAAAACGGCTTTGTTATAGATTTCGGGATTCATTAATGAATCTACAGCTTGTGTAATGTATGGGTAAACCGATTCTGTCCCTATTCCGAATAAAATGGAAATGATGACGAGGAGGACTGCCGGAACCAGCATTTTATTGACCTTTCCATTAGTTAAGGCATAATCAGCTTTTGGAGTTCCCCAAAAGCCATTCATGAATATTTTCATGACGGAATAGAGGACCATCAAGCTTGAAATTAAGACAACGGCCATTCCCAAGTAGGCCCCTTTTTCTGCAGCTCCCTTAAGAATAAGGAGCTTGCCGGCAAAACCGCTGAACGGCGGGATTCCCGCCAATGATATGGCCGCTATGAAGAAGGTCCATGCAACGGTCGGGTATTGCTTGATCAAGCCGCCCATGTCCCGTAAATCATCCGATCCGCTGATTTTGATCATGATGCCTACCAGCAGGAAGAGTGCAGCCTTGATCAGCATGTCATGAATGATATATAGAATGGAACCCGATAAGGCCTGTTCATTCATGACGGAGATGCCGAATAGAATAACCCCGACGGCGATGATGATATTGTAAATGATGATTTTTTTTACATCCCAATAAGCTATCGCACCAATGACACCGATGATGATGGTCAAGATTGCAAGTATCGCCAGGAATGTATGGGTGAAATCCTGGTCATGATAAAACATCAGTGTATAGGTCCGGAAAATGGAATAGATCCCGACCTTTGTCAGCAATGCCCCGAATAGAGCCATCACTGGAATGGGCGGAGCATAATAAGACCCAGGCAGCCATTGGAAAAGCGGGAAAATGGCTCCCTTCAAACCGAAGACGATCAGAAAGCCAATCGCTATCACCGAGATGATTCCAGGCTGGTTGACTTCCGTAATCCTTTGACTGATGTCCGCCATGTTCAATGTTCCTAGAACTGAATAAAGATAAGCCACCATGATGACGAAAAAGGAAGAGGATAGTACATTGACGATGATATACTTCAATGATTCCCTCAGCTGGATTTTCGTCCCTCCGAGTACAAGCAGCACGTAGGAAGCCATCAGCATGACTTCGAAGAATACGAATAGATTGAAAAGATCTCCCGTAAGGAAGGCACCGTTCACCCCGATCAGCAAAAATTGGAATACAGGATAGTAATAATGTCTTTCCCGTTCTTCCCCTATGGAATAAAACGAGTAAAGCAGTATGGCCAATCCAATGATATTCGTGGTCAGTACGAGCAGCGAAGATAGCATATCTGCGACGATCACGATCCCGAATGGCGCCTCCCAGCTTCCGACGCCTAAAGTCAAGATGCCTTGATTATGGACCGTAAACACTAGATAAAGGGAAATTACAATTCCGATAAGAGAGGAAAAAAGCGATATCCCTCTTTGTAGCTTGATTTTTTTTGCAAAGAATATTAGTAGGATGCCTGTGAAAAGCGGCCATAAAACAGGCATGAAAGTAAGATTATTCATTCGTTTCCGTACCTCTCATTTCTTCCATGTCATCCGTACCGAGTTCCTGGTAGGTCCGATAAGCAAGTACCAGCAGAAATGATGTGACTCCGAAACTGATGACGATTGCCGTCAAGATAAGCGCTTGCGGAAGCGGATCGACATAGGATGCAGCTTCATCACTCAGCAATGGAACGGAACCGCCTTTCAAACCGCCCATCGTCAAAATCAAAAGGTGGGCGCCGTGACTGAGCAGCCCGGTACCGATTATGATTCTTAAAATGCTTTTGGAAAGCATTAAATAGGTCGCACACATAAATAGTATTCCAATGACAATGGCCATTAAAAGTTCCATTATTCACTCTCCCCTATCGTTTGAATAATGGTCATCGTTACACCAACAACCACAAGATAAACACCCAGATCAAAAAGTACCGCAGTATGAAGCGAAATGTGCCCAAAAAGCGGTAAATCAACATATTGATATACATGTGTCATGAGGGGCACCCCGAACACCAGCCCACCGGCCACGGTCAGGCTTGATATGAACAGGCCTGAACCGATCATTAACTTATAGTCAATCGGCAAAATGCCGGTGACGGTTTTAATGTCGAAAGCGAGCAACAGCAGGACTATGGCGGCTGAAGTCATTAAACCGCCGACAAACCCGCCGCCTGGCGAATAATGCCCGCCTAAAAAGATGGCTACCGCAAACAGCAAGATAACAAAGGCGGCGACTTTCGTAACCGTTTGGAGAATCAGGTCATTTTGCTTCATGATTTATCTTTCCCCCCTGTCAAACGCAATTTGATCATCGCGAATATTCCGAGCGCAGCGATGGAAAGGACAGTGATTTCAAACATCGTATCAAGTCCGCGGAAGTCAACGAGAATGACATTTACGACGTTTTTCCCGCCTGCCTCCTTATAAGCATTTTCAAGATAGTAACTGGATATGGAATCAAACAGTTTATTGCTATGTGCCGATAAGGCGATCAATGTGACGATGACTCCTACACCAATGGATATCATGGCATTATTCAACTTGAACGTCATCCGTTCTTCCTTTCTGCTTGCCATTAACGGGAGATGGAAGAAACAGAGCAAAAACAGCGATACCGAAATCGTTTCGATGACTAGTTGAGTCAAGGCTAAATCCGGTGCCCGCAGCAAAACGAAAAATAGGGAAATCGTATAACCGACGGCTCCTAAGATGATAATGGAAGTTAAACGGGATCTTGCAAACAGAATGGCGACCGAGCCAATCACGATGATTCCAGCTAATACCAATTCATATATGCCGATCGGGGCAAAATTCCCTGCATCCAATTTAAATGCATCCTTCCAATAGAGCGTAAAGCCCAAGGAAAATATGAAGAAAAGGAAGATTGAAAGCAGATACGTCCGAATCGAACCTGTCATTAATACTTTCATGACGAAGGAAGCTGAACGTTCGAGCCCTCTTACTCCGTTATCATACAAAGCATTCAGGGAGATGCGTTCAGGAATCCACTGAGTGACTTTCTGCCACTTCGGAAGCGTTTTGTATAATAGAATTCCAAATGCTATGATGCCGATGGTCATCCATACTTCAGGTTGGAATCCATGCCAGAAGGCGATATGGACTTGGAAATCCGGTCCCGCCAAGCTTGGCTGTATGCCGGCAACAGCAGGTTTAATGATGGATGAAGACAGCAAGTTTGGAAAAATACCGAAAATGATGACCAACGAAGCAAGGATGATCGGGGATATTAGCATCCCGACCGGTGCCTCGTGGGGCTTCCTTTCCAAAAGTTGTAACTGAAGTTTGCCAGTAAAGGGTTTGAGCACGACAATCATGCTATAAATAAAAGTGAATACACTGGCTACCCATGCAACCGCAGGGAACAGGACCCCCCATGTCTCCATATTGAAGATATTCAATTGCAATACATTCACCATGCTGGCCAGGAACATTTCCTTGCTCAAAAAACCATTGAAGGGCGGAAGTCCAGCCATTGAAAAAGCACCTATCACAGCGACGGTGAAAGTGATCGGCATCAACTGCATCAATCCGCCAAGCTTTCTGATATCACGCGTACCGGTTTCATGATCAATGATGCCTGCAACCATGAATAGGCTCCCTTTAAAGGTCGCATGATTAATCAAGTGGAATACTGCTGCAACCGTGGCTGCCAAGTATATATTTTCCCCCAACGTTTCATAGTGGAGTGCCGCAGCTCCAAGTCCCAAAAGCGACATGATCAATCCGAGCTGACTGATGGTGGAAAAAGCGAGAATCCCCTTCAAATCGGTCTGCTTGATTGCAGAGAATGAGCCCCAGAACAGGGTGATCAATCCGGCGATCGAAACGAGCCAGAACCATAATCCGGATTCTGCAAAAACAGGGCTTAATCGGGCAACCAAATAAATGCCAGCCTTGACCATTGTGGCGGAATGAAGGTAAGCACTGACCGGAGTAGGCGCTTCCATCGCGTCAGGAAGCCAAATATGGAACGGGAACTGTGCAGATTTAGTGAACGCGCCAAGCAGCACAAGCAAAAGTGCAGGAACGAAGAGCGAGTGGTCCATAAGTTCCCCGCTTTGGGCAATCAATTCACGTATGCTGAATGTGTTCCCCATAATGGAAAGGAGAATGATGCCTCCAAGCATGCTTAAGCCTCCAAGCAC
This sequence comes from Peribacillus sp. FSL R5-0717, assembly GCF_038002945.1. Lineage (NCBI taxonomy): Bacteria > Bacillati > Bacillota > Bacilli > Caryophanales > Bacillaceae > Peribacillus > Peribacillus sp. FSL R5-0717. The sequence continues at coordinate 2,119,556 of NZ_JBBOOF010000001.1, read as the reverse complement.
AGTGATCAGCAGCGATTTCTGCGCCCCGTAACGTGAACGCTCCCTCTCATTCCAATATCCTATCAATAGAAAAGATGATAAACTCGTGAATTCCCAAAACGAATAAAGGACTATTAGATTATCGGAAAGGACGACACCAAGCATCGCCCCGATGAAAAGCAAAAGGAAGACGTAAAATTGGTTCAGCTTTTCTTTCTCCTTCGATAAATAGAAAATTGAATAAAGTACGACGAGTGAACCAATACCTGTAATGAGCAAGGCAAACAAAAGCCCTAGTCCATCGACATAGAAATCAACATCTATTCCGAGAGAAGGAATCCATGTTGCGCTTTCCATAACGATATCCCCTTGTTTGGTCAAGGAAATGAACCTTGAAAAATAGGTGAAAAGGAGAATCGGTAAAATCAATACAAACCAACCTGTATGTATTTGTCGAAATAGTTTGTATAATATTGGTACAATAAGTGCTAATAGAAACGGCGATAATACCGCCCAATGAAGTAAAGACATAAACTCCCCCCTTTTTTTAAAAACGAAGTCAGTCGTCTTATTATGCTTTTTTCACGCAATCCTAGACGTTAGGAAATCTTCGTTGAATATGTATTTTTTTATCGAATGCTTGCCTCGCTTAAAAGTATAACGCAATTTATGTGGGTTTGCATGGCTTTAAAAACGGTGAAGGCCAACTAGAATGATGTTTTATATATAGGTAGAAAAGGAGGGGGAACCGTCCTGAAAAATTTATTAAAAAAAGTTTTTCAACGGTGAATGAGCAGAGTATCCATTGTTAAATAATGGATTATCTTGCATAATATTGCATAATATAGGGTAAAAGATACACTGATAGAGAAATCATGAAAAACACCTATTTATTTAGCTATTTACCAATAATTTCAATCTTGTTATTCAGCCTCTCCTTTGCCATTTATGGGGAAATGCAAATGCTCAAATTATTTGGAAATTTTGGAATCTATCAAGGGATGCTGGAATTCTTTTCTGAAGCCGGCATCAAGCTGGCGCTGCTGATCGTATTGCTCCTTTTATTCTTCATGGTTTTTGCTGCATTGAAGCTGATCTCCGATACGATATTGGAGCTGTCTTTATTATTCTTTTCCAAGGATTCGGAAGGTAAAGCTCTGAACAGTGTAAGAATGGGGTCTGTCATTTATGTGATTGCGGTGCCTGTTCATTGTTCAGCGTTCAATTCATCTTCGGGCTTGGGTCGAACTTTATCGCGACGAATGTCGTGGCTTTAATTTATTTTGTCAATAAGTTGAGCCCGAGCCTGAATTTGTCGAGGCTAGTGGGATTGGTCTTCTTTCCAATCTTCGTTTGGACGGCACTGATTTCAATAGTCGCTTATGCGGGATTGAAGCTCTATAACAGCGTCATTGCAAGTCTTCCCATATAGCAAAAAAGAAGGTGCCATTGCGGCACATTACAGAATGTAGACAATAATGAGTTGCCTACAGTTTTTTTGAGGAAATGTAAGAAGGTTGATTTCCACTCCAGGCACTCGCTTTCCGCGGGCGGTCCGGGAGCCTCCTCGGCGCCAGCGCCTGCGGGGTCTCCCTTTGACGCGCTTTTCCCGCAGGAGTCTCGTACCTTCCGCTCCAATCAACTTTGTTTTAACATTTAGATGGAACTTCTTTTGTCGACAACAGGAAGGTGCCATCAGACTGTAGACAAACTCGATAATATCAAAGCAAGCTGCTAGCATTGTCTTGGCTAGCTGGTTATTCGCCAGGAGTGTCGCGAATTTTTTCAATCCATTGAGGTTTCATCCCCTGTAAAACAAATCATAGAGTAGACCATGTCTTGTTTCATGGTAATAATTCCATGATCAAATCGTGTCAGGGATTGAGACCATTCCGAACCTCATTTTATTGACAAACTAAGAAGGTGCCATTGCGGCACCTTCTTTTTTCACTCGGCAGTCTGGCTGATATCTTTCCAAATCAATAGATGGGGTGAATGTGAATAAATGGATTGTAGATTGGATGGCTTGTCCCTTCCAATCCAAAACCCCTGTTGTATAGTTTGCTGTCAGACCGACAAACCACATGTCTTTGACATCATTGGTCGTACCGGTTTTACCGCCGACATAATCTGTAGGAAAGTAGGCTTTTCGTGCTGTCCCGGAAAGCGTTGTTTCTTGGAGCAGCTGCCGCATCTTGGCTACGGTGCGTTTGTTCCATATCTCCTTGGAGCGGTCTTTCCTTTTATAAAGGACTTTACCTTCTTGGTCGGTGACTTTTGTAATGGCTCGTGCTGGCTGATAGTTTCCGTCATGGAAGGAAGTATAGGCATTTGTGAGTTCAAGGGGACTCATGCCATATTCGAATCCGCCTATGGCCGAACTCGTATGGTGGTCTTTTTTGCTGACTTTTCTAAAGCCAAAAGCATCCAGGTACTTGAAACTCGTTTCCACCCCCGTCTTTTCAAAGAGTCTTATGGCGGGTGTGTTATACGACTGAGCAAAGGCAGTTCTTAGTGTGACCATCCCATAGCTGTCGCCGCTATGATTTTTTGGACAATAGCTATTGCTGCGATAGCTTGCTCCGCTAACGAGCTGATTGATGTCAGCATCCGTTTCTTCTAAATAGGGAGCATAATCAAGAAGCGGCTTAATCGCAGACCCTGGCTGCCTATAGCTTTGGTATGCCCGATTGAAAGAATTTATTTTATAATCTTTTCCCCCAATCAAAGAGACAAGCTCGTGCGTATGATGCTGTATAACCACTAAAGCTCCCTCGATATCATTGACACCGATTTTTGATTGTACAGCAGTCTTTGATGATGTTTGCAGTTTAGTATCGAGTGCGGTATGGATGGTTACACCGGAATTCAAAAGCTCTTTGACCTTTTTATCCAGCTCGGCTTCCGCGTTCTTACGTATAGCGACATCAGTGCTTTGCAGAGATTTGTCGAGACCCTCGGAGGATGCCACCAGGTTTTTCAATTCCTGATGTACAGATGTCACGTAATCGGGATACAAGTCGACCGGGGTGGACAAGTCTAATTTAATCGTACTTTTGATAAGCTTTTCGTACTTGGCCTGTTCTAAAGCACCATTGGCAACCATTTGTTCCAGCATTCTCTCCTGACGCTTTTTCGTCGGATCGAAATGTTTAAGGGGATTATAGTATTCCGGATTATTAGGGATTGCGGCAAGGAAGGCAAGTTCCGCCTTGGTTAATTCTCCAGTCGGTATACTGAAATAATATTGGGAAGCAGCTTCGATTCCATAAGCTCCATTACTGAAATAGATGGCATTCAAATACAGCTCCATGATTTCCGGTTTTGATTTTTTTCGCTCTATCTGATAGGCATAATTGAGTTCGCTGAGTTTTCGGTTATATGTCCTATCATGTGATAGATAAACATTCCTGGCCAGTTGCTGGGTAATGGTACTGCCGCCTTGTTCGATTGTTTTATTTTGTGAATTGATAAGAAGCGCCCTGCTTATGCCGGATAGGTCGACTCCTGCATGATCATAAAATTTCTGGTCCTCTGTAACGATGAACAGATTTTCCAGGAATAGGGGGATGTCTTCAAGTTTTAAGTAAGTCCGTTTCTCACCAGTGGAAATTTCACTGATGACCTTTCCATTTGCGGCCTTCATGTAACTATTCTGAGCCAGTTCTATCGATTCAACAGGAATCCGCTCGTCGAGTACATGATAGGGAGATTGCGCTAAGGACCACTCCTGATGGGAAAAGAAAATGAAAAGGATCAATACGGGAACTAAGAGGGAAATCGTGATATAGCCAAGATACGTGCGCATAGTTCAACTTCCTAACTAATATATTTTTAGTATGTCCTTGGAATGAAGGAATGAAAAAATGGTACTTTTGGTCCGTTTATCCATCATGTTTCAAAAAAGGTAGACAATAAAGGGTTTTGGGTAAATTAGGTATGACGGCGAGCGCGGTATCCGAATGGCAAAGAAATAACTTTCTAAATCTTCTGTTATAATAATCTCGTGAGAAAAAACCATGTTTGTTTATATGTTGATGTCAGGAATATGAAGGGGGTCATAAAAATGGAGGAACAACAGCAATATGTATTCATAGATTTTGAATTTACGATGCCGGAAGGAAAAGCCAATCCAACGGGGTTTTATCCGGAAATCATTGAGGTTGGTTTAGTCACCGTCATTAATGAGACCATTGAGGAACAATTCTCATCTTTTGTTAACCCATTGAAATTTCCAGTTTTAACGGGAAGATGCAAGAAGTTCTTGAACATTACCCAGGATCAGGTGGACCAGGGGATATCATTTGAAGAGCTGGTTGCGTTATTGAAGAAAATAGATGAACAGCACCCGACGACGATTGTTACTTGGGGAAATATGGACATGAAGGTGCTTCGCCAGAATTGTCAGAAGGCAGGATTGGATTTCCCTTTTTCAGGGAAGGAAAATGATCTTTGCCTGGAGTATAAACGCTTTTTCGGGGATCAAAATCAAACCGGACTTTGGAAAGCTGTACAGGCCTATGGCAAAGAAGGGACAGGCAAGCATCACAGGGCGCTGGATGATGCGATTACGACATATAATATCTTTAAGTTAGTGGAGAAAGATAAAAGTTATATGAAAAATCATGAACCGACGACAATTGGCGACCGCATTGATTTATCAAAGGTATTGAATCATTTAGCGTTATAAAAGCCAAATCATATACTACTGATTTGGCTTTTAAGCTTTATTTGAAATAATCCGCCGCTAGATCTTTAAGCAACTGTAAGCTTTTATCATTCCACTCTGTTTGGGCTTCGTTTAAAGTGCCTTTCATTTTATCAACAGCTTCTCTTAAGGATTCCTTATACTCCGGAATCTCCTCATCGAAAGTCCTTACCATATTCTTTGGTACATTGGTTTGTTCCCGGAATGCAAGAGCACGCCGCTGATGGAACATGGACACTTCCGTTTGCTTCGGGTTATGAAGATCTCCCTGCATGGGATGCTTCAAAACAGCCAACACTCTAACAAGATATGCAGCAGGTCTGATATCGGTGACTTCCCCGATGTATTTTCCAGTTTTATATATGGCGGTAACCTTATCGCCGATTTTAAAATCCTGTTCTGACATTTCCCTACCACCTTTCTTTTAACTTCCTTCATGATACATAAGAACAACGATTTTTCACAGCGAATTTGTTCAATTTCGTAAAGATGCTTTTTTAATGAAAATCGTGTAAAGTGTACAAATGAAGATGAAAAATGGTGTTTCATGCCATTTTATTTTAAAAAGAAAGAGGTTATGTACAATGACAAACTTTCCGCAATTAACAAGTGAAGTTTTGGAAAATGAAAAAGCGGTCATCATGCAAACGACGATGGGCGATATTAAAATTAAACTATTCCCTGAACTGGCTCCAAAGACAGTGGAGAATTTCTTGACACATGCTGAAAACGGTTATTACGAAGGAATCATCTTCCACCGTGTCATCAAGGATTTCATGCTTCAAGGCGGAGATCCGACAGGGACTGGAATGGGTGGAGAAAGTATTTGGGGAGCTCCATTTGAGGACGAGTTTTCCATGCAATTATTCAATTTGCGCGGAGCTCTTTCCATGGCTAATGCAGGCCCGGGAACAAACGGCAGCCAATTCTTCGTCGTACAAGCCCAGCACGTGGACAGCAGGATGGGTGAGCAAATGAAGCAAGCCGGTTATCCGGAAGAAATCATCAGTGCTTATATGGAACAAGGAGGCACACCTTGGCTGGATCATAAACACTCTGTTTTTGGACAAGTGGTCGAAGGCATGGACGTTGTTGATACGATTGCTAACGTAGAGACAGTTGCGGGAGACAAGCCAGCAGTTGACGTTGTCATTAAAGGGATCACCATTTTATAAATAAAAGATAAGCGAGGGGCTCAGTGCCTCTCGTTTTTTATGTTTTAGTGGATTGGTCCCACTAGTGGATTGTTCTGGTAATTGATATAATGAGAGAATGCAGTTTAATTCCCTATCAGGAAGGATGTAACGGATGGACTTTCTCAATCATGCTTTACTAGGTTTGTTTCTTTACTTTCCGGAAGACAAGACTGAATATATCTCGGCTGGTATAACTTGCTTCATTTTTTTAGTGGCGGCCGTTTTTACGATGAGGGCAATTATAAGATATTCAAAGAAGGAAGAATTGAAAACGAAGCAATTCGAAGATGAGGTCACCAGAAGGAACCAGCGTATAAAGGATGATACCATTTCCTGATCCAGGAAGATGCCTGCATCTCGAGCCCCTTTTTTTGATATTGATTATCTGAATATGAATGGTATTATGTTTTGTTAGAAGGTCGTAAAGAATTAAATGTTCCCTTCTTGGCATAAGCATTTTATACTATAAGCATAGAGATAGAAATTTTGGGGGCGTAATTGGTTATGCAAATCGTAGCTAAAAGAATGATTGCGGCAGATACGGTCAAGGATTTTTTCATTCAGCACTGGGAGACGACTCAAGTCGTTTTTTCAAGAGGCTTGTATCATTATGCGGAACTTGAGGGTGTTGGGGTGATGGACGAGAATGGAAAAATCACGGGGTTGGGAACATACAAATTATCCGACCATGTATGTCAGATCATCTCTTTGAACAGTGAGCATGAAAATCAAGGTGTGGGCTCATCATTGCTTTATGTGATGGAAAATATCGCGAAGGAAAAAAATTGCCATACTATTAAAGCGATTACAACGAACGATAATCTACAGGCGTTGAAGTTTTTTCAAAAGCGTGGTTATGTCATTTCGGAAATCGTTAAAAATGCCGTGGAAGAATCACGGAAAATCAAGCCGGAAATACCATTTTACAGTTTTGATGGAATTCCGATCCGAGACGAGATCATACTGGAGAAATGCTTATAATAAGGTGGAATTCACCTGGATATTGATAGGGGGAATGGTTATGTTTAAGAAAATGGCGGCTGATGCCCTTGGTCTTAGTGATATTGGAAGTGTGATTAGTCCTGCAGATTATGACAAGGTGGATGCAGATGATTATATCATGCATGAAGATGGGGAAAAAATTTATTTCCTGATTAAATCGAAAACCGATGAGTACTGTTTCACGAATCAAGCGTTCATACATTTGGACGGCACAAGTGCAATCAGCAAAAAGAGAACACTTACGAGATATAGCTACAGCCAGTATATGATTTCCAACGCCACGCTTGAAACCGCAGGGACAGTGGATTTGGATGCGGAAATTAAATTTTCGATCGGTGCAAAGACTTTCTCCATTGATGTCCATAAGAAATTCATTGAAGAATTAAAGGACTTGTTCAAATCACTCGTGAAAATATCGGAAATTAGCCATGAGAATGAGTTTGCCCTTCAATATGCCCAGCAAAGCGTAAACCTTGCTTCTTCCACTTTGAACCAGGTTCGAACTGATGGAAGCCAAATGGCAGCAAGTTTCAAGGAAATTAATTCGGCCGCTTTCGAATGGTTGATGGACAGCCGGAAAAAGTACCATGTGAAAGATTTTGGCTTTGTTTTTGAGAAATATATCAATAATTAAAAAAGAAGGCGAACACAGAACGATGTGTCCGCCTTCTTTTTTAATTATTCAAATCACTCAATCCCGGGCTATGCTCATTTGGCATATCCGGCATTTCAGGGACCGGGAATCCTTTTGGCGGCTCGGTAACAGCAAGGTTTCCGCCATTTCGGCTAGGTGTCTCCCCTTGGAAAATCTGGCTGATCCGTGTTTGATCCATCCTGAAATTGAATTGGGCATTATGGTAGCCTAAATCCACATATTTGCGGCATTCAGGATATTTGTTCAAATCATAATTAGGCACAGGGAAGATTTTTCCCCAGTCGACCCCAAGCGTTTCCAATGCCTTGGCAAATGCATTTTGGTGGGCATTGTCGCGAACCATTAAAAATGCCAGTGTTTCGCGCATTGTTTTATTGGAACTCATTTCATAAATCCTGGACTTTTGCAGGACTCCCGTAGATTCAAGCATGACATTATTCAAAAGGTTGGCCACAAGATTACCATGATCATAAACCCATGACCCGTTCCATGGATTGCCGCCAGCATCGACGGGCAGGGATGCTTTCGCACCGATGATGAAATGGTGAGGGTTCGCGCCGCCTTTGATGACTTCATCCAATGGGGCGCCATCGGTACCGGAATCTCCAGGCATTTCCCCGCCAGCATCATTCAGCAGCTGATTGATGGTTGATTGGACAAGTTCGACGTGGCTCAGTTCCTCCAAGAAAACCCCGCGAATTAAATCACGATATTGTTTAGCCTTGCCGCGAAAGTTGGCGCTTTGGAATGAATATTGCATCATTGTCCGCATTTCACCGAATTGCCCTCCAAGCGTTTCCTGGAGCACTTTTGCTGCATTTGGATCAGGCTTATCGGGAATGATCATATTGATTAAGTCTTCTTTATAGAAGTACAAATGGAAGCCCTCCTTAAAGTAAATATTTCTAAGTTAGCTTCTGTTATCTGAATTAAATTATTCCTAAGGTAAAAAGTACCTTTATGGAATGACGGGAAGAGAGAAATACTAGAGGGAAGAACGATTTTGAAAGGATGTTGCACATGCTATCCAATCAGCAGCTAAAAGAATTTCAACAGCAATTGCAGCAAACGAAGCAAGAGTTGGAAGAGCGATTAAATGATTCAGGCAACTACGATTTAAGAAGAAGCATGGAGGATTCGACTGGTGAGTTATCGAGTTACGATAATCATCCCGGAGATGAAGGAACCGAGTTATATGAACGGGAAAAGGATTTAGCCCTTTCCGAGCATGATCGGGATGAAATAAGGGATATTGAACGAGCGCTTTCTGCCATCGAGGCAGGTGGGTATGGAAAATGCGAGGTTTGTTCAAAGGAAATACCTCTTGAACGTTTGAAAGCGATCCCTACTACGACTTATTGTGTCGAGCATACCCCCTCACAGGAAACTTCGGACAATCGGCCGGTGGAAGAGGAAGTGCTCGGACCCCCATTTGGGAGGTTTGATTATGATGACCGGCATGAATCGGTTGCGTACGATGCGGAAGATTCTTGGCAGGATGTTGCCAGTTATGGAACATCTGAATCGCCTTCCGATTTCGTAAATCCGCCAAATGATTACGAAGATATGTATGTCGAGTCCGAAGAAAATGTCGGCTATGTCGAAAATTATGAAAATTTCGTTGGTGTGGATATATACGGTAAAGAGGTAACGGTTTATCCGAACTCCCAATATGAAGAATTGAAGGAAGAACTTTTTGAAGAAAATATTCAAACCCCATTTGGGGATTTGCCCCGATATGAGCATGATCCTTATGTGGATGAAGAAAAAGATTGAAAAAAAAGAACCAGGATGCTAAGCCTGGTTCTTTTTTTTAAGAAAAAGCCAATTTCAACCGGTTTAGCCCATCCATCAGGACGCTGCGTGAACAACCAAGATTCATGCGGACGAAACCTTCTCCGCCAGGTCCGTATTTAGAACCAGGCTCTAATGCGAGCTTCCCTTGATGGATCAGTCGATCCTTTATTTCCTTGTCGGTCAATCCAAGGTCACGGCAGTCAATCCATAAAAGGTAAGAGGCTTCCGGATGCATGACATGCAGTGAAGGAATTTCGGCTGCAATGAATTCCTCTGCCACTTTTATATTCTCCTCAATGTAGCCAATCATGTCTTCAAGCCATTCCAAGCCCTCCCGATACGCGGCTTCCATTGCTGTTAAGGCAAAGATGTTAAGGCCATGGAAGGCTAGTTTCGTTTGCGCCATTTGCAGTTTCTTCTGCAATCTTTCATTACTGGTGATCAGGAATGAAGCCTGAAGGCCGGCAATATTGAATGTTTTGCTTGGCGCCATCAATGTAACGGTCCTATCCGCTAATTTTCGTGAAAGGGAGCCGATCGGATAATGCTTGGATGTTGTATGGAATAAGTCAGCATGTATCTCATCACTGATGATGACTACATCATATTTTTCACATAGCTCCCCGATCCGTAGGAGTTCATCCTTTGTCCAAACGCGTCCGCCAGGGTTATGGGGACTGCAAAAAAGGAATAGTTTCACTCCGCTTTTCAGCTTGTCCTCAAAATCGTTGAAATCAATCTCGAAGCGGTCCTTTTCTATGATAAGCGGACTATTGACCACTTCCCGGTCATTATTTTTGATCATATCAAAAAATGGGGTATAGACGGGAGATTGTAACAGTATTTTATCGCCCGGGTTCGTGAATGCCTGGATTGTTGTACCGATTGCGGAAACGACGCCGGAGCTGAATGAAATCCACTTCTTATCGATTTGCCAGGAGTGCCGGTCTTTAAGCCAGCTTTGAATTTCAGTGAAAACCGTTTCAGAAGGGACGGTATAGCCGAAAATTGGATGATTCAAGCGTTCCATCAATGCCTTTTGAATGCCCTCAGGAGATGGGAAGTCCATATCGGCAACCCACATTGGCAGAACATCCTCGCGCCCATATAAGGATGTGAGGGAGTTTTTATCCCATTTTGCAGACCCTGAATTTTCCCTGTTGATTTGTTCTTCAAATATTGATTTGTTCAAAATATCCACCACCGAATAAAAATTTGTCGTCTTCGCGAAAAGCCTGTTGTTATGTTACTATGATATCATGTTCTTTGAAAATATTGAGCAGGTGATAAATTAGATGGATACACAGCAAATGAATTTAGCGTTGGTTGCCGTTTTACAAGAATGGGACCCTTTCAAGATAGGTTGGGATCTATATGAGCCGGAAATTGCAGATACGGTCGTAGCAATCCGGGATATAGATGACCCGAAGGAACTGGCGGAAAAAATAAAATCCATTTACGAGTTCGCATTCGATGAATCCATTCAGATGGAAAAGTGCCTGGACGTTGCACGAAAGCTGCTCATCATAAAAAATGATGCCAGCTGTTCGATATAAAGGTGAAAAAGGTGTACCCGGAAATCAGGGGCACCTTTTTTACGTTGTTTTTTTGCTCTATACCCATAGTTTGTTCAGTTAACTGATGGTTTGTGCAGTATACTCGTGAGTTTCAGTGATTTACCCGTGAGATTCGGCGATTTATTGGTGAATTGTGCTTTTAATCGTAAGTTTGTGCAGTATACTCGTGAGTTTTGGCTAATTTACTCGTGAATTACAGCCATTTACTCGTGAGATTACAGCCATTTACTCATGAGTTTACGTTGGGGTGGCTACTCCAATAAACCCCTTAATTAGTTGATACACTTCTTCAGGTCTCTCCTCTGGAAGAAGGTGCCCGGAATCCTCAATGACAACAAGCTCGGAATTAGGCAGGTCTTCATGGAGCCTTTCGCCGATACTCAATGGCACCACTCGATCATGTCTTCCCCAAATAAGCAGGCATGGTGTATGAATATCACTAAGGTCCTCCTTCAGCAAATCGATTTCTTTATCTCGAAGCATCCTTCCCAATGCCCGGAAAATATCATGCTTCTTTATGAATGGCCCTAGATATCCCTGCCGCATTTCATCGTCAATCATCGCCGGGTCATGAACGACATTTTTCAAGTTCTTTTCGATACCTGATTTTTGCAGATACCGTTTTATCCCGTATGAAAAGAAAGGCAGGTAACTGACCATCTTCATTTTTTCCGAATAGCCGGGCTGATAGCCTGAGCCGGCAAGTAGAATGGCATGGTCGACAAGATCAGGATATGACTTGATGAGCTGCAGGGAAATCTGCCCGCCCATGGAATGGCCGATGATACTGAATTTCCTGATTCCTTTTCCCTCCAGGAACATAACGACGGATTTAGCGATGTTTCGGAATGAATATGTATATCGATAATCTTTTCCGCTTTGCCCGAATGGCGGTAGGTCTATGGAGATCACATTGTATTCCTTGATTAAATGGGGGACTAATTTACGGAAACTGAAGCTCGATGACAAAAATCCGTGAAGCAGGACAAGGGTGGGGAGAGAATCATCGATTCGGTCATATTCAAAATAGATTTCGATATTCCCTACCCGTTCGAGACCTTTGATTGTATGACTTTCCATATAAGCTCCTCCTCCGTTATTGTTCCATGATAAAAACCTATGTTACCCTGAATATTCCAAAAAAGGTCCTATAATACTGTTGCATAACAGTAATTGTAATAATAACGATTAAAAAAGACAATTACTATAACAGGTCACCAGCCAATTTTGATATAATAGTGTAAGTTTATCCTGACAGCATAGGACTTATTAAATTATATTGTCATATAGGTTTTTTAAAAAGTCTAATAAGGTAATTCGTGAGACTATCTGCCAGCCAAACCATCACAGCTAAATTAGTGAATTCCAAAAGGGGGGTTTTCCAATGCACTTGAATGAAGAGGAATTGGAAGTCTTGAGAATCATTGAAAATAACAGCCGGATTGATCTGAAGGATTTGGCTAAAATGACCGATCAATCAGATTCGGACATTGAAATAACATTGAAGAAATTGGAAGATATGCGGGTCATTGTACGTTACTTAACAGTCATTAACTGGGCTAAAGTGGATGAATACCATGGTGTCACAGCGATGATCGATGTAAAGGTCACTCCAAAACGGGGCGTGGGTTTCGATGATGTTGCAAAAAGGATTTACAAGTTCAAAGAAGTCGAGTCCGTTTATTTAATGTCTGGGGCATATGATCTTTCAGTCATTGTCGAAGGGCGTTCGATGAACGAAGTGGCAAGCTTCGTCTCGGAAAAACTTTCGACACTGGATTCCGTCATTTCTACGACGACTCACTTCATAATGAAAAAATACAAGCATGATGGCACCATTTTTGATCAAACTGAAGAAGATAAGCGGATAGTGGTGTCACCATGATTAAAACGAGTTATGTTTCAAAAACGATTGCAGAGCTTAAGCCATCAGGCATCCGCCGCTTTTTCGACTTGGCAGCCAATTTGGAAGGGGTCGTTTCGCTTGGTGTAGGTGAACCGGATTTCGTTACATCTTGGGCGGTAAGGGAAGCGGCGATCAACTCCCTGGAGGAAGGATATACCTCATATACGGCCAATGCCGGATTATTTGAATTAAGGTCGGAAATCAGCCGGTATATGGAGAAGCAGTTCCATGTTTCGTATAGACCGGATGATCAAATCATTGTCACGGTCGGAGCAAGCCAGGCCCTCGATATTGCCCTGAGGACCATCTTGAATCCAGGTGAAGAAGTCATTGTCGTCGAACCTTGTTTCGTCGCCTATGCACCGCTTGTGACCATGGCAGGGGGAATACCGGTCACGGTCCAAACATCCAAGGAAGAAGACTTTAAGTTGACTCCCCAACAACTCGAAGCGGCGATCACGCCTAAAACGAAAGCCGTTTTAATCTGTTCACCGAATAACCCGACGGGAACCCAGCTTGGGCAGGAAGAATTAGTGATGCTTGCTGACATCGTTAAAAAGCATGACTTGCTGGTGATTTCCGATGAAATCTATGCCGAACTTGCTTATGATGAGGAATTCACATCTTTTGCTGCCGTTGACGGCATGCTTGAGCGGACGATTGTCATCAATGGGTTTTCGAAAGGGTTTGCGATGACAGGGTGGCGTCTTGGGTTCGTTTGTGCACCTAAGGAAATTTCCGAAGCGATGCTTAAGCTTCACCAATATGCGATGATGTGCGCGCCGACCGTTGCGCAGCATGCTGCATTGGAAGCTTTAAAGAACGGTATGCAGGATGTGGAAGAAATGCGTCGGAGTTATCGGAGAAGACGAAATTATATCGTGAAATCATTTAACGATATGGGGCTGGATTGCCATAATCCCGGCGGGGCTTTTTATGCTTTTCCATCAATCGAGAGAACGGGGATGACTTCGATGGAATTTGCTGAAAAACTTCTGACGGAAGAACTTGTTGCCGTTGTACCGGGAGATGTGTTCGGGGAAAGCGGTGAAGGTCATATCCGCTGTTCTTATGCATCCTCCATGGAACAGCTTCAGGAGGCGCTCAGAAGAATGGAACGTTTCATGAAGAATCATTGCCAATAAAAGCAAAAAAATAGGGATCCGGCCATTAGCAGCCGGATCCCTTTCCATAGGGGGAATTAGAAAAAAGAGTTAATCTAATGGATTAACATAGAAAGTGTTAATCATAGTATATCCATTACCCAGAAAAAAAATACACATACTACGACCCATTTTTTGAATTAAGCTTGTGTTTTATATAAAGTATGCATAACTTTCAGAATTTTTTCTTCGCTAAAGTCCTTGGCTGTCCTTAGAATGAGCTCAGCTTTTTTGGTTCCGATTTCTTCAATCAATTTTTTTAAGTCCTCGTCGATACCAGCAGCGTTACCGGTCTGGGCATCCTTCAGGAATTCTGAAGCCGGAATGTCAAGAACGGTGGAAAGACGTAAAATGGTTTGTGTATCAGGAACTGATTCACCCGATTCATACTTTTCGATTTTCTTCGTGCCGATTCGTAATTTCAAAGCCAGTTCCTGTTGAGTTAGGTTGTGATCTTCTCTGTATTGACGGATATTCTTCGCGATATTTGACATGGTCAGACACTCCTTTTTCAGGAAATATATTTTTATTATGTAATTATTTTACCATATTATTACTTAAGTGAAGGAACGGAATATGTAGGTTTTGTGAAAAAAATGCCGCATCGAGAAATATCGAAACGGCATGTTGAATGTTAAATGAGATTAGTTGACTTAAGGAATACGAGTATGATCATGATCGGCACGATGTAGCGAATCAGGAAGTACCAAAGTTTAAAAAGTGATCGGCCGGGATCAGCGCCAGTTTCGAACTCCTTTTGTACCTCAATCCTTTTCATTTGAAAACCGATGAAAAGGGATATGAACAAGGCGCCGACTGGCAGCGCGATATTGCTTGTCAGATAATCAGCGAAATCGAATATGGATAAATTGAAAATCTTCACTTCCGAAAGCACCCCAAAGGACAATGCGCTAGGAATCCCAATCAGGAAAACGGTGATACCAGCTATCCAAGAGGCCTTCTTCCGTTTTGCGGAATCCCCCTTAATCATGGCTGCAACGACGATTTCGAGAATGGAGAATGCCGTCGTAAGGGTGGCAAATAATAATAATACGAAGAAAATGAACATGAAGATCCCGCCAAGCGCCATTTCATTGAAGACGGCAGGCAACACGACAAATACCAGTCCAGGCCCGCTTGAAGGGCTGAAACCAAGTGCGAAAACAGCCGGGAAGATGACCAAACCTGCCAGCAAGGAAATGAAGATATTCAGTCCAACTACCGAAAAGGCCGATTTTGTAATATCTTCTTTTTTACTTAAATAGGATGCGTAGGTTACCATCACGGAAACACCGACACTTAGTGCAAAGAAGGATTGGCCGAGTGCCAATAGGATCGTTTCCCCTGTTAATGCGGAAAAGTCCGGTTTCAAGAAGAATTTAACACCTTCCATTGCTCCATCCAGAGTCAAGGATCGGATAAGAAGGATGATAAAAAGAATGAACAATGAAGGCATCATATATTTATTAGCCTTTTCAATTCCCTTGGAAACGCCGCCTTGCACGACCCAAATGGTAAAGACCATGAATAATAACTGAGCGATGACCGTTTCATAAGGATTACTGATTATCGTATTGAAGAAGTTCCCATATTCCTCTTGCGTCAAGTTTGAGAGGGATCCTGTAAAGCTCCTTGCTAAATAGGAGATGATCCAGCCTCCAACAACACTGAAGAAGGAAAGAAGGATGATTGAAGCGACGACACCGCCATATCCAATCAATGCCCAAGGCTTTCCAGGGGCGATATGTTTATATGCGCTAATGGCATCTTTCTGTGCATTGCGGCCAATCGTGAATTCCGCTATTAATATCGGTGCCCCGATAAGCAGGGTGAATATAATGAAGAGCAGGAAAAAGACCCCACCGCCATTTTCCCCAGTCATATACGGGAGCTTCCAGATGGCGCCCAATCCAATAGCGGATCCCGCGGCTGCCAGGATGAACCCAAGTTTTGAAGTCCATTGATCTTGTTTTGACATGATGGAAAAACTCCTTTAGATGTAAAGAATATCTAGCTGTATATTTTTTTAAAACATTTTCTCATCTTACTATGATTAGGGGCAATTGGATAGGTTTAATATTACAATCTTTAGAAAAATGAGTAAATATCTTAAGGGAAATAGAGGTTATTTGCAAATTTTTAGGTTAAGTTATATACAAAGATCTTATAATATTTATTATTTCCAAAAAACAAACATTTTTAATGAGTAAAATCCCAAAAAGTATGGTATACTTAACTTTGATTATTTTCCAATTATGTGATATAATTTTTTATTGCGTGAAAAGACGAAAAAATATATATAAAATAGGAGTGTTACCATGTCTGAAAAATTCGAAATTGGTGCGGTAGTTGCTGGTAAAGTTACTGGTATTCAACCATACGGTGCATTTGTTGCTTTAGATGAATCAACTCAAGGTTTAGTTCATATTTCTGAAATCACTCACGGCTTCGTTAAAGATATTAACGAACATTTAAAAGTGGGCGATGAAGTGAAAGTGAAAGTTCTTTCCATCGATTCAGCTGCTGGAAAAATCGGCTTATCGATCCGCGCTACAGAAGAAGCTCCTGAGCGTACTGAAGCTCCGAAAAAAGCTCCGAAAAAACGCCAAGCATCTGTTAAAGCGACATCTCACATCGAATCTACTGAAGGTTTCAACACATTGAAAGACAAACTTCAAGAGTGGATTGAACAATCTCAACGCGAAGACTTAATCAAAAAATAATTTTTTAGAACCGGCAGATCCTCGATCAGCCGGTTTTTTTTGTCCTGGGGCACATGAATGAAATAAAGCCGGGTCATGTGTTTATCCATGGTCCGGCTTTATTTTATAGAACATAACATTGTCGAAGGATCAAGATCTTAGCGAGTCGGTTTGGTTTCAGGCTCCCTGGAAATTTCAGGACTTGGTTTAAAGAGAAGACCAAGATTAATAAGACCGGCAATTCCAACCAATCCATAAACGATACGGGCCATTCCAGCATCTTGCCCCCCGAAAATCGAAGCGACCAAGTCAAATTGGAAAAACCCTATTAATCCCCAGTTGATTGCCCCAATTATTGTAAGAACAAGTGCAATTCTTTGTATTCCACTCATTGTACAGCCCTCCTTTTTTTGAAAAAATCAGTTCTTTACTTATCATGCATTTTCAGCATGTAAATATACATCCACTCAAAAGTTACGGGCGGATATTTTGTATTTAAATGGAACATTGGTCATAATGAATAAAAGAAAAACTAGCACTTGGCCCTGTCGCTCATTCGAAAACGGAGTCAATGTGGCATTAAAGGAGAGATACCATTGGAGAATTTCACATATAAAAATCCTACAAAAGTAATTTTCGGGAAAGGTCAGCTTGAAAGCTTAAAAACTGAAATTCCCGCCTATGGCGATAGAGTTTTACTTGTATATGGCGGGGGAAGCATAAAGAAAAATGGCTTATATGAAAAAGTGATCAATACCTTGAAAGAGATCGATGCAGAGGTGCACGAACTTTCCGGAGTTGAACCGAATCCACGCATCTCAACTGTCCGGAAGGGTGTTGACCTTTGTAAAGAACATGGGATTGACTTTGTCCTTGCGGTTGGAGGGGGAAGCGTTATAGACGCTACAAAGGCCATCGTTGCAGGTGCTAAATATGAGGGGGATCCATGGGATCTTGTCATTAAGAAGGCACCAGTCGAAGAGGCCCTTCCATTCGGAACGGTGCTGACTTTAGCTGCAACAGGCTCTGAGGCGAATTCCGGATCTGTCATAACAAACTGGGAAACGAAAGAGAAATATGGATGGGGAAGTCCATTGGTATTTCCGCAATTCTCCATTTTGGACCCTGAAAATACTTTTTCAGTACCAAAAGACCAGACGGTATACGGAATGGTCGATATGATGTCACATGTATTCGAAACGTACTTCCACCCGGAAACGCATGCACCGCTGCAAGACCGTTTTTGTGAATCGCTGTTAACGACGGTGATTGAAACGGCACCTAAACTATTGGAAGACCTGGAGGATTATGAGCATCGGGCCACTATCCTGTATGCCGGAAACCTAGCCTTGAATGGGTCGCTTGGGGTTGGTTACAGCGGTGATTGGGCAACGCATAACATTGAACATGCCGTTTCAGCTGTTTATGACATCCCGCATGCAGGAGGATTGGCCATCTTATTCCCGAATTGGATGAAGCATGTGCTCCATGAAAATGTCGCACGCTTTAAACAAGTTGCAGTCCGTGTATTCCATGTAGATCCGGAAGGTAAAACGGATGAGGAAGCGGCCCTTGAAGGCATTGAAAGACTTAGGTCATTTTGGAGCAGCTTAGGGGCGCCGACCAATCTTTCGGATTATGGCATCGATGACTCACAATTGGAAGTCATGGCTGATAAAGCGATGAGCAGAGGTGAATTTGGACGATTCAAAGTCCTGAACCGTGAAGATGTCCTCGCCATTTTACGGGCTTCCTTATAAACAAGTGATATGATCCGATCTCCCTCCTTGCCAGGTGGGAGATTGCTTTATATGCATAATTCGTTATTTACTTGATCGATTTCTTGATTATGAGAATTACATCAGATAAAGTGAAAGGGAAACTAAAGAATTCAAGGAGGAATTTGAATGGCCCATATTCGTTTCGATTATTCAAAAGCCCTGCCGTTTTTCGGGGAGCATGAAATTACCTATCTACAGGATGCTGTAAAAGTGGCACACCATTCCCTGCATGAGCAGACAGGGGCAGGCAATGAATACCTTGGCTGGCTTGATTTACCCGCCAATTATGATAAAGAAGAATTCTCAAGAATCAAAAAAGCGGCCGCGAAAATAAAAGAAGATTCAGAAGTGCTGCTGGTTATCGGAATCGGTGGATCATATCTGGGAGCACGGGCAGCAGTTGAGATGCTTCAACATAGTTTTTATAACATTCTACCTTCGGATAAAAGGAAAGCACCGCAAATTTTATTTGTCGGTAATAATATAAGCTCTACATATATGCAGGACGTGATGGACCTATTGGAAAATAGGGATTTCTCGATCAACGTCATCTCTAAATCCGGTACGACCACGGAGCCTGCACTGGCCTTCAGGATTTTCAGGAAACTGCTTGAACAAAAATACGGCGTTGAAGAAGCTAAGAGCCGCATTTATGCTACGACTGATAAAGAGAAGGGCGCATTAAAAACGGTAGCAACGGAGGAAGGTTTCCAAACATTCGTCATTCCTGATGATGTTGGCGGACGTTACTCGGTCTTAACGGCTGTAGGGCTGCTTCCGATTGCTGTCAGCGGGGCGGATATCGATCAAATCATGGAGGGAGCCGAGCGTGCCAGGGCCGACTTCAGTTCTTCCGAGCTAGGGGAGAATCAGGCATACCAATATGCGGCGGTTCGGAATATCCTTTACAATAAAGGGAAAACGATTGAAATGCTGATAAACTATGAGCCTGGACTTCAATACTTCTCTGAGTGGTGGAAACAGTTATTTGGAGAAAGTGAAGGAAAGGATCAAAAAGGGATATTTCCTTCATCGGCTAACTTCTCGACCGACCTGCATTCATTAGGGCAGTATGTCCAGGAAGGACGGCGTGATCTTTTTGAAACGGTCATCAAAGTCGATAAGGCCCGTCACGAAATCTTGATTGAAGAAGCGGCCAATGACTTGGACGGCCTGAATTACCTAGCAGGTGAAACGGTGCAATTCGTGAATAATAAAGCATTTGAAGGTACGCTGTTAGCCCATACGGACGGTGGCGTTCCCAACCTGATCGTAACGGTTCCTCAGCTCGATGCTTATACTTTTGGCTACCTTGTATATTTCTTCGAGAAAGCTTGTGCAATGAGCGGTTACTTACTGGGTGTAAATCCATTTGATCAGCCTGGAGTGGAAGCCTATAAGGTGAACATGTTTGCTCTTTTAGGCAAGCCGGGTTATGAAAAGAAAAAAGCGGAGCTTGAACAGCGCTTATAATATAAAAGGCAACAAGCCGGAATAACATCCGGCTTGTTGCCTTTTTTTGGTTGAACGCAAAGGGTAAGAATAAACATATTCGATACTGGTATCGAAAATGAAAGTGGGGGGTGATTGTATTAAGGAAATAGAGAAACTGAGAACGGTTCCCTGGTCCGCAAGAAGCCTGCCTGCCGGATGGAAAGAAGAAGATGTAAGATGCTAAAACAAGAGAAAATCAAAACTGGAGAAAATCATATTGGGAGACTTAAATATTTTTATATCTTTTGGTGCTGGGGTTTTATCCTTTATCTCTCCTTGCTGTTTGCCCGTATATCCTGCCTTTTTATCTTATATTACAGGATTATCAGTTACAGAATTAAAAGAAGATAATCACAAATTAAATAGCAGGCCAATTTTATTTACGATTTCTTTTATGAATACATTGATTTAATTAGACAAGTAGGTGCTATTTTGATAATTGTTTTTGGTTTAATGATTATTGGGGTTTTTCAACCAAAATTCTTAATGATGGATAAAAATCGCCCATCCGTTAGATAGGTTCTATTTAAATTGGGATAGGATATGCTGCTGGTTGAATCCTTGCATAGGACCCATATTAGGGGCCGTTGTAACCCTTGGTTTGTCTACAGGTCAGATGTTAATAATACAAAAAGTGAACCTGACTAAAATTATTAAAAAAAATCCTAGTTCATTCAGAGAAAAAAGGAATTCCCACTTTTCCCAAAAAGAAAAAAGCCTGAAGCGGTTCTTCTGCTCCAAGCTCTTTTTTTAGCTTTTGGTCTTCATGTAAATTTGAAAAAATGTTTGATCAAAACACGCAATAAATATATATAGTTTAGCATTGAACTAAAGAATTAATACCAACGAGTATATAAATATTCCCACCAATGACCACCACCATATACACCTTGAAAGAGAACATTAGCAGTAGCGCGTGCAGTATACCCTGCACCTGCATAAAGTTTAGTGAAAATAGATTTAAAATGACCTAAGATACTTGACTGCAGTCTCAGCATATATCTCGGCAGATTCTACTAAGTTCTCCACTGAAACCCGCTCATCGTACCCATGGATAGTGTGTTCCAGCCCAGGACCGTAAAGGACGGTTTCAATGCCATGGCGCCGGAAGTGACTGGCATCACTTGAACCAAGCAAAAGTACGCTGAAGACGGGTTCCTCCATTCCAAGGACACGCTGGATTCCCAGTTCTATGGCCCTCACAATTGGACGATCCTCTAAGGTCCAGTTCGGGTTAGTACAGGGTACCATTGGCTCTACAACCGCACCTGGCGCTACAGCACTAACAAGATTTCTAGCGATATCAAGTACAAACTCGGGCTTCATACCGAATGGAACCCGGGTATCCACTTTAATGATACACTTGTCTGCGACGACGTTCACATTTGTTCCGCCCTGGATTACACCTGGATTGTAAGAGGGACGATAAAGTAACTGTGACAGTAAGGGATTTCCTAGACCCTGAGATAGGAGCCACTCAGTATTGTACAAAAGTTGACAAGGCTCTGGCGGAGGCGTTGCCTTGAGCTCCCATAGCTTGGTTAGTGCTTCAACCGCGGCTGCCCCTCTTCGTACGGCGGAGATTCCATAAAGCGGTTGTAGGCTGCCATGATCTGTCTGACCTGGTATGATCACCTGCATCCATGCCTTGCCCTTTTCACCGGCATTCGGATGGTAGCGGTCCGTTGGTTCACCAATCAGACAAGCATCACCCTTAATCAATCCTTGATCCAGGAGCGAGGCCACCTCAATGCCGCCAGTCTCTTCATCCGGAGAGGCAATAACTCCTAGGCTACCTTTCAAATTAAGAGTGGGGGCGAACTCCTGAAGTAGTCCAGCCACAAAAATCAGTGATGCCAAGCCTCCTTTCATATCGGAGGCTCCCCTACCCAAAAGCATACCTGCTCTGACTTCTCCTGAGAAAGGATCAAAGGTCCAATGTGAACAATCGCCTGCAGGTACGACATCTGTATGTCCACAAAATAGGAGCCGGGGACCAGGTACCCTGGTTAAGGGAGCATCACAGACCACGGTAACCAGCGCATTTTCGCTACGGCGGTGCTCGGTAATCAAGAACCCTTTTGCTGCTAGGTACCGGCTAATATGGCGTCCCATTTCTGCTGACCGCTTCTTAAACTCGGGCGATGGATTTTCAGATGGAATTCGAATAAATGAAGCAGCAAGTTCGACTAATTCCTGTTGCCTTGACCTTATCAGTTGCCGGATTATTCTGGTACTCATATAAATACATCCCCTCCATGTCCAGCATTAGCCGCAATATTTCTATACCTATTCTATGTGCTGTTCCTAGTTCATATTTCTGAGGTTAAAAGTGGGGAATTTAAAATCTCGTTCAATGCTATAGTTAAACTTAATGAGCCAAAGAGCCAAAGTTATATATGGGTAGCGTCAGGAAAATGTGCTTAACGTTGTAAATTTGCATTTTCCTGACGCTACCAGCAGAAGATCCAGTAATTACGAATGGAGGAGGGGGAGGGAGCGACGAAGCTGAAATAAAAGCGTAAGGAAAGCTTGGAAATCAGTGAGGAAGCCAATCTTCCTTTATGCCTGATCAAGGGGACAATAGAGTCATTCAGGTTTTTTTTTAGGCGCTTTGGTTAAGCTAATAGAAAATTAGCGAAAGAGGTTTTATACAATGATTAAAATTTCTTCTCAGTTGGAAGGGAAAACATTCGGGTTGTTCGATTTGGAGACAAAGTTAAAACCGGAAGGATATGCGATAGGCGGAGGATGGGATTATGACCACGGGTCTTTTGATTATAAGATTGATGACAGTGATGGCTACCAATTCTTGCGGGTCCCTTTCAAGGCTGTTGATGGTTCACTCGATCAGGACGGGGTAATGGTCGAACTCTTACAACCGTTTTTGTTATCTCATAAGTACGAGGACGGGATTGACGATGAAGGAAATATCGGAAACCTCTCCGCCTCCTTCAATCAGTTTGCCGAGCCTGAAAATCCGGATGCCGAATTTCCGGAAAACTATATCTCTTTAGGAAAAGCGCTTGTCCGTAATTTGGAAAAGCTTTTATTACATTAATCATCAATGATGATGAGAGTGTCATCACGATGGATGATTACATCTCCGGGGGGCTTGATTAAGGTCTTGCCTCCTGAAATGATGCCGACCAATAAAATGTTTTGATCGAATAGCTTAACGTTCAGCTGTTTGAACGTCAATTCCGCCCAGTCATCCTGGATGGGCAGCTGTTTGAGGCTCAATCCATCCAGCTCATTTTGTTCTCTGGCTTCCGTTATGATCCCCTTTGATAAGCAATCCTGCATATATTCACTCGCGAATTTATTCGTTTCGACTATACCGTCCGCCCCAGCCCGTAAAGCATTTTCCTTTTGTTCATGCGTCAATATTTCCACAAGACAATACACATGCGGATTCAGCCCCTTGACGGCCAGTAACGTTAAAATCGAGAACATATCCGTTTGCAGCTCGTCCTGCTTAAGGTCAGCCGTAATAAGGACGCGAATGGCTTGTTTAATATTGGCTTTCTGCAAAACGGAATCCAATGTAGCCTTTCCTTGGATAAAGTGGATATTCGTTCGTGGAAGTGGGTGCTTTTGCAGTGTATCATCGATAAGGACAATGGATTGATGGTGCTTGCGATCATGGATGTTTTGGATGATTCTCTTGGAACGGCCATTCCAGCCCACAATGATAATATGTCCGCCGCCGCCGAATACTTTCTTTCCTGTTAGAAATTGCTGTTCATTGGATATGGAAATTTTAGCGATGTACGCAAAATAAGAAGTAATCAGGCCGGCTCCTGACAAAATGAGGACCATCCCAATGATTTTGCCAAGATTGGTCACGGGAGTGAAATCTCCATAGCCGACCGTTGACATCGTCACGATTGCCCACCAGATGCCATCAAGCAAGGTGGGGAATCTCTTCGGCTCCACAATGTGGATCAAGACCCCGAATGAAAGTAAAAATAATGCGATGATGGAAAGCAATCTGATGAAACGCGGAAATCTGGGAACGATACTCATGTATGGACCGATTCGAATCATTATTTTCACACCCTTTGAGCTTTTCTATAGTATGGTCAAAAAAGGCATGGCTCATAAGGGTCCGGACAGACAAACTTTGAATGATGAATATCGGCATATTGCCTGATCGAATTACGGTAAATGATAAAAGCCTTCCGGAAGATGTCGGAAGGCTTTTAGTGCTGAGTCACGTATCCTGAATGGACTTCATGCTCGATGGTTGATTATATGCCCATTTCAGCTTCAGTATTCTATATCTTTTGTTAAACCCTTCTCCGTACGTTGAAGTTATCACTGATGAGCAGCCAGTTTTGGGGGAAGGCTAAGCCGAGCTTCCAATAACTCATTCCCCTTAAGTTCAATTCTTTGAGTAAATCGAATTTTGCCTGAATCGATCTGGCATCTTCAAACCACACCTCATGCTGCCTATCCTCGATATCGGTATAATTGAAGTGAGGGGCCTGTGCGGTTTCATCATACTCGATTGAAACATCATTGTCCGCCGCAATTTGGATGGCCTGCTGCGGACTCACGGCCTTGGCAATGGATCCCTGTACAAAAGGCAGGGTCCAATCATAGCCATATAGGTTTTGCCCCATCAGGATCTTGTTGGAAGGAATATCGGTGACGGCATATTCGAGGACATCCCGAACAGGTCCGATAGGTGACACTGCCATTGGCGGTCCGCCGCTATACCCCCATTCATATGTCATGATGATGACGAAGTCGACGATTTCACCATGTGCTTTATAGTCATGCGCCTCATACCATCGGCCTTTTTGCTCAGCACTTGTTTTAGGGGCCAGTGCCGTGGAAATGAACCATCCTTCCTTCTTGAAGCGATCCCTGGCTTTTCGGAGAAATTGATTATAGGCTTCTCTGTCGGCCGGCCGTAAATACTCAAAGTCAAAGTGGATATCCCGGAAACCATATTTCTTTGCCGTTGTAACGATATTGTTCAGGAACTTATTCTGAACGGAAGTATTCGTTAAGATGATCCGCCCGAGCTCATCGCTGAACTGGTCATTCTCCTGATTTGTGATTACCATCATCAGGACATTTTTATTTTCCCTGGCGATGGCAGGGAAGTCATCGAGTAATGGCTCTTTTAAGGAGCCGTCTCGCAGCGCCTGGAAGCTGAAAGGGGCTAAGTAGGTTAAATATGGCGCAGCTTCCCTGGCGGCCGTCACAAGGGCCGGTGCAACCGTCGTGCCCCTTGGCTCGACATAGCCGTTGAATTCGGCGGTCCTTTTCCTCCGTGCCGGAATATAAAGCCGGTATCCAACGGATAGGATTTGATTTTCGGAAATGCCATTTATATTTGCCAATTCTTGAACAGGAACATCAACCCTTTGGGAAATGGAATAAAGACTATCACCCGGTTGAACGAAATAATAACTGCCGACAATTGGAATGACAAGGGCCTGCCCCGAAACAAGATTATTTGGGTTAGGGATCTTATTTGATTCAACGAGCCTGTCAACGGTTACGCTGTACGTCTGGGCGATGCCATATAACGTCTGGCCTGGCCTAACCACATGTATTTGCAATTCTTTTCCCTCCTACTGAAAGTTTCCTAACAGTTTATGAGCATAAAAAGAAATTCATGATAAAGAGCTCAGGATTGGGAGAAACGTAAACAAAAAAATTCAATAAATTGGCAATAATAATTTAAGCTTAAAATGCTAATTAATATTAGTAGGAGGTGAAAAACACATGGCAAACAACAATAACAGCAATCAACTTTTAGTATCTGGTGCAGAACAAGCTCTACAACAAATGAAGAATGAAATCGCTAGTGAATTTGGTGTAAACCTAGGTGCTGACACTACTTCTCGCGCTAACGGATCTGTTGGTGGGGAAATCACAAAACGTTTGGTTCAAATGGCTGAACAACAACTAGGCGGTTCAAACTTCTCTCGTTAATTAATTGAATAAATATGGATTTGAAAGAGAAGGAGCATCGCTCCTTCTCTTTCGCATGGTTCAGCCATGTGACTGCCAAGCTTTTAAAATCTTGATTGCCCTTTCAGGGAAATCGGTCATGATGACGTCGACTCCCAACTCTGCCAGCCTGACGATGTCGGCTTCATCATTGGCGACCCAAGGCCGGATTTTATAACCGAGTTTTTTCGCTTTTTCTTTAACCGCTGGAGTCAGGCTGTTTTTATCTGGATGAAAACCCGATTCCTTTTTATCACGTAAGATTTCTTCGAAGTTTTCAGGAAGTCCCTCGAACAATAATGCCCGTTCAAGATCTGGGGCAAGCATCTTCACTTTTTCAATGGATTGATGGTTGAAGGAAGAGAGAATCACACGGTTTTCCATTCCATATTGACGAATTAAATCAATGATCTTCTGTTCGATTCCTTCATAAGCGAGTTTATCCGTCTTGATTTCTAAATTCATCAATAAAGCATTTCCCTTAGCCCAGTCGAAAACATCCACTAAAAAAGGAATCCGCTCTCCAAGGAATACATTGGAAAATTTGCTCCCGGCATCAGCCGTTTTCAGTTTTTGTGCCGAATGATCTTTTACATAACCAGTAAGGGTGGTCGTTCGATCAAGTGTTTCGTCATGGATGATGACCAATTCCCCGTCAGAACTGAGGTGGACATCGAACTCGATCCCCTCGGCCCCGATTTCTGCCGCCTTTTGAAAGGCTGCCATGGTATTTTCAGGATGCGTCCCCTTGGACCCTCTATGGGCGAAAATCAGTATGTTTTGCAAAATCATCACTTCCCCTTTAAACTTTATCTTGAACCCTATCATACATGTACGCTTGAATTGTTTCAGCAATGTTTAATAGACAATATTTTAAACAACGAGTAAAATACATATGATATTTCCATAAATAGGTGTTCGAAACATGAGGTGAATAAAATGAATATGTGGGAAATTTTTGTTGCAGTTATCCTTGGTCTTGTAGAAGGATTAACTGAATTTGCTCCTGTATCGTCAACAGGGCATATGATTATCGTCGATGATTTATGGCTGAATTCGAAAGAGCTTTTCGGGAGTGAAGTGGCTAATGCCTTTAAGGTGGTCATCCAGCTTGGTTCGATACTCGCCGTTGTGGTGCTCTTCTGGGGGCGATTCATGGACTTGCTTGGTTTAAGGAAGCTGAAAGGCACATCAGCTGGGAACGGCCAAAAGCTTAACCTATTGCAGATCATTGTCGGATTGTTGCCGGCGGGCGTTTTAGGTCTATTATTCGAAGATTATATTGATGATCATTTATTTACGATGAAGACGGTTATCGTCGGATTGTTCCTTGGCGCGTTTTTGATGATTGCTGCGGATAAATTCCGTCCAAAGCTGACTGCAGAGACGGTTGACCAAATCACTTATAAACAAGCCTTTGGTGTAGGGTTAATTCAATGTTTGTCACTATGGCCGGGATTTTCCCGTTCAGGTTCAACGATATCAGGCGGTGTACTATTAGGGATGAGCTATCGGGCTGCTTCCGATTTCACGTTCATCATGGCAGTGCCGATCATGGCTGGTGCCAGTCTCTTGAAAATCGTGAAATACTGGGATAGCTTCACGCCTGAAGTCCTGCCATTCTTTATTGCAGGTTTCATCAGTGCATTTATCTTTGCATTATTTTGTATCCGCTTTTTCTTGATTTTAATCAATAAAGTTAAATTGACTCCTTTTGCCATTTACCGGATAGTCTTGGCGGTTGTGCTTCTATTCATTATTTGGTAATACGAAATGAAGCTTGAAAGAGGAGAGGAACCACCCCGTTGATTCGGGGTGGTTTTTTGTGCGTCCGAAAATGAGTAGGATTCCCATGAAATTAATAACGAATGATAATTTAGTTTTTAAGTTTTTAATTCGTCATTATTGAGTGAAAACTCAATAAATCTTTTAATAATAAAAAAATATTCGGTTTTCAGTGCAGTTTCAGTCATAATTAGTAAAAAAAATATAAATAAAATAAAACTGCCTGAGCGTAATGATACCAACGTGTTTGAGTATTTTCCGGAATATTCAAATGATTACATAAACTATTTCCATATAATTTATATGATATAATTTTAGTATAAATAAAGTACATGTGTACACCTGGGGAGGACAACATGAGAAATGACCAATTGAAGAAAACGATTGGCTTTTGGGTTGGAACATCTATTGTAGTTGGTACAGTTATCGGTTCTGGTATTTTCATGAGACCTGGTGACGTGCTTGAATTGAGCGGTAATTCAACCATGGCCTTGTTAGCTTGGCTGATAGGCGGTCTGATTACCCTTGCAAGTGGGTTGACGATTGCGGAAGTGAGTACACGGATTCCTAAAACGGGCGGCTTATATGTCTATATGGAAGAAGTGTACGGTAAAGCATGGGGATTCCTGTGCGGCTGGGTTCAGACATTGGTATACGGACCTGCAGTCATGGGCGCACTCAGTTTATACTTCGGGTTATTAGTTGCAGGAATATTTAAGATCGCTTCAAGCTACTCTTTGGCGATAGGGATTCTTACGATTGTATTCATAGCAGGCATGAACTTGCTGGGGACAAAATACGGCGGTATCATCCAAACCTTATCGACAGTTGCTAAATTGATCCCTATCATTTTCATAGCGGTATTCGGTATCGCACAAGGTGATATGCCTGTATTCAATATCGATAGCGAAAGTTCAATGAAAATCAGTATGGCCGGTGCGATTTTGGCAACGCTCTGGGCGTATGATGGCTGGATGAATGTCGGCTTCATGGCAGGGGAAATGAAAAATCCGCAGAAAACGTTGCCGCGGGCTATCATAACGGGATTGGTCGTCGTCATGGTCGCTTACTTGGGTGTGAATCTTGCCATGCTTCATGTATTGGGGGCGGAGGGAGTCATAGCCCATGGTACGAATGCAGCGAATGTTGCAGCAACGCTTCTATTCGGTGAATTGGGCGGGAAATTGATATCGATCGGAATTGCGATTTCAATCTTCGGTTGTTTGAACGGAAAGCTTTTGACCTTTCCGCGCATTACCTTGGCGATGGCGACTGATAAAATGATGCCAGGCCATAAACAAATCGGAAAAATATCGCCCAAGTTCAAAACGCCTATAAATGCCACGGTATTGCAAGTGTTCATTGCAATCATCATGATGGTTGCAACAGACCCTGACAAACTTACCAATATGGCTGTTTTCTCTGTCTTCTGTTTTTATGGATTAGCCTTCTTTGCGGTCTTCATCTTACGCAGAAAAGATCCGGATGCAAAAACGTATAAAGTGCCGTTTTACCCATTCATCCCCATCGTGGCGATTGCTGGTGCAATATACATCGTTTTAAGCACGTTAATCCAAACACCTTTAAATGCCCTGTACTCAGTGATCATCCTCATTATCGGTATGCCAGTGTACTGGCTCCTTAAGAAAAGCGAGCGGGATGGTAAACGTTCAAATTAATGAAAAAACCTTCACTGCAAGCAGTGAAGGTTTTTTTAGTTGCTGGAATGAAATTTTCCCGTTAGATAGAAGTGGTGAAATAGACAACTCGGGAAGTTCGTATTAACATAGGGGGAAAGTTAAATAGTGAAAGGTCTGAACAAAAGTGAATTATATCGAGCCTGCTGGTAAATCATTCAGGAAAACGATCTTGGCTTTATTTCTCGGTAGCTTTGTAACGTTTGCGGATCTGTATAGTACCCAACCGGTCATCCCGGTTTTCGCAAAGCAATTTGGAGTCTCTCCTGCAATGGCAAGCCTTACATTATCTTTCGCGACTGGAACGCTTGCACTCTGTTTATTGCTTGTTTCTTTTTTCTCAGAAAATATCGATAGGAAAAAAATAATGGGGACGGCGCTCACTCTGTCTGCATTGTTATCCATATGTGTCAGCTTCATCCAGGATGATCTATACATCCTGATCGCAATTCGGGCGATTCAAGGAGCGGTGCTTGCAGGTTTCCCGGCCATTGCGATGGCCTATATCAATGAAGAGTTTCATCCGAAAAGCCTTGGCTATGTGATGGGGATCTATGTGAGTGGCTCGAGTATCGGCGGATTGGCTGGCAGGCTGATTGTCGGGGTGCTGACCGACCATTTCTCATGGAACATAGCGATTGGAAGCCTTGGAGCTTTAAGTTTGATCATCAGTCTGGCTTTTTGGTGGATGCTACCGCCTTCGCAGCATGCTGTCCGCTTACGGGTCTCATTATCGAGAATCAAAATCTCCCTTATCAATAACTTAAGGAATAACAGACTAGTACTCTTATTCGGCATGGCCTTCCTATTAATGGGCTCGTTCGTTACCGTTTATAACTTTGTGGGTATACCTTTAATGGGACCGCCATATCATTTATCACAGACATTGATTGGCTTCATATTCATAATCTATCTTGTGGGGACGTTTAGTTCAACATGGATGGGGAAGCTTGCCGATCAATATGGTCGGAGTGTTGTACTTCTTATCGGAATCGCAATCATGCTGATGGGCGCCCTGTTAACTTTATTGGACCCGCTTCTGCTGAAAATAATGGGGCTTGCCCTGTTTACATTTGGCTTTTTTGGAGCTCATTCCATTGCGAGCAGCTGGGTCGGCAGTTTGGCAGATAAGAGTGAAAAGGCACAAGCATCCGCATTATATCTCCTGTTTTACTATGCAGGATCAAGTATAGTTGGGGCATCAGGCGGTTTATTCCTGATGAAGTTCGGCTGGGGAGGGGTCATCTCGGCTGTATCCATTCTGATCCTCCTTGCTGCCGCTTGTGCGATGATGGTGGAAAAAGTGAAAATCGTTAAATAAAATGATCTTTTCTATCATGTTTTTCCGGAATCCTGAATATAATCTAGTGAAAATGGATATTGAATAATAGATTGATAAGAGAAGAGGGTATTAGATAGAGTGAAACGAAAAGCAGTAATTCTCATTGGGTTAATAGCCGTTTTAATTATATTATTCGTTGTATACTTAACAAGTCCGGGCAGATTGCATAAGGTGCAGATTGTTGAAAAATACTATCCGCATTTCTCCGATGGCAAGGCAGTCGGTTTTAAGACGAACGAAGTCATTGATGTGACGGAAACCGAAGAGGGATCCAATTGCGCAATGAAATTCGACAATGGGAAAACGTTTGAAATTGATTGTGACCGTTATTTAACATACAAAATTGATGAAACAGTCTATATTACTACTGAAGGGAACCATGTGGAAGAGATCCGGAGAAAAAGGTAGTGGCTTATCGATTTTTAATGACGAAAGAGCTGGGTTTGCTTAATGAACAACTCAGCTCTTTTATTTTTATCCCATTCAAAAAACCCAGGCCAATTTGGACTGGGTTTTTCATTTTTTATCTTTGTCTTTACTTTTATCCTTTTTATTACGCCGAAGTACATCCAAGATTCTGCGGCTGTTATTTTTACTGTTTATGAGTTCGACTAAATCGCTCATGTTTTCAGATTCGAAGTCTTGTTGATCTTTTTTCATGTTTATCCCTCCAAGTCATATATCATAATACCCTTATCATGAAAAGGGTAAACGTCTACTAGCATATTGGTAATAGAAGGATTTTATATCCTTAACCCTCGATTATTTGCTAAAATATGATAAAAGCCCTGTATGGGAGGTCCATATGGAAGAATTAAGAATGATTGGTGAAAAAATTGAAAAATTTAAATATATCTTAGTGGAGCATATCGAGTTGTTTGAAGAAGAGGAACCGCTCTATGATTTTGAAACGAGTAAAGAGGTACGGTCTAAACTTATTCAAATTCATGCAGATGCCTTGATTCATGGAAAGGCACAAGCGATGGAAAGCATGAAAATAACGGGTATGGAAATAGGGAAGCGCATCGTGGATATGGGCATTCCTTTAGATAAGAATATTGAGGAAGCTCAAGCGATGCGTAACCTTTTCTGGAGTTTCATTGAAGAAGAGGTAAGCAACCGATATTACTCCATTGAAATTCTGTTGAAGGCAAGCTCGATAATTGATGCAATCCTGGACCAGTTCATACACTGTGTGAGTATCAGTTACGTGAATCATTATAAAGAAATGGCGAAAATGGCAAACGATTCATTGCAGAAGATAAAGGAAAACCAAGAAGTCATGGAAGAATTGTCCACCCCGATTGTTCAGACCGTATTAAAGGATGTGCTGCTCTTACCGTTGATCGGACGCATTGACGATTGGAGAATGGAGTCGATGCAATCGACGGTTCTGCAAAAATGTGCAGATCTGCATGCGGAAGTATTGATCATGGATTTCTCGGGAATTACCTTTACGAAGGAAAGCGATATGCTCTCCCTGCTGGATCAATTAGTGGGGGCATTGGCCTTGATGGGAACGGAAACGATGTTTGTCGGTTTTACCCCTGATGCCGTGAAAGAAATCGTCAAACTTGATTTTGTAAATCAGGTAAAAGCCTTTCTATCGTTCAGGCAGGCCCTGGAATATCTGTTTAACCAAAGAGGGCTGGCTCTTCAGCCAGTATGATGGAGGTATCCTTTTTTAGGGTATCTTTTTTTCTATGTCAGGCTAACATTCCTGCTGCCCCCATATTTAATCGCCCATCGATATTTCTCCATGTTATAGTGAAGTGACGTGGACGGACATGTTGTTTTTTGATTTAAATTAAATGGGACATGTAAAGCGTGTAAGGAAGGTGGTTGAATAGTGTTTTTCAAGAAAAATGAAGAACCTGAACATTACGAAAAATGGTATTGTGTAGGAATCATGACGGATAATGGGCTGGAGGATGAAGAATATGATGTTTTGTCCAAACGCATCCTCGACTCGGTTCAAAATGTCTCGGTCATATCGGACTTGGTAAGGGTGGAATGGGATCGGGACAAATTGCAAGCCTTGAATGAACGTTTTGGGGACCCCTCACTTTCCGACCCATGTTTTATCGTTAATGAATTCATACCAGAGGATATAAAAAAGGAAAGAAAACTTCTGGAGAAAACTAATAAATGGAAGAGGATCTTTGGTCTCCTTTCCCCGATTGATTATATGGAAGCCGAGACGAAGGCGGCCCATGACTTTGATAAAGCCCTCTTTTATACAGACGATGCAGATAAAGTGATTGAATACATTATTGCAAATAGCTAGCATTCCCTGCCACATCGATACATTGTATCGGTGTTTTTGCATTTGATTTACTGTTTATCGGAGCAATTTCACGGTAATAATTCGACCTTGAGCGAGTTGATTCGACCTTGTGTGTAATAATTCGACGTTGCTCGGAATAATCCGTACTTGCACCTTGAAATAAAAAGAGAGAATGTGGGGAGGGTGGTAGGAAAGATGGAGTTAAACGCGGAATATCTTAAATAGAAAGAAAGAGAGTTTTAAGGGGAGAGGAAGATGAATCGATGGAAGTTGCCGTACCTCAGCAAAAGCCAAAACGGAAGTGGAGAAAGCGGGCGCTATGGAGTTTTGGAATCCTGATCATACTTTTGCTGTCTGTCTTGATTGCCGCAAATGTATTCCTTTCAAGAGCCTTGCCGGAAACGAAGGGGGAAATATCACTTCCAGGTCTTTTGAAACCGGTTACGGTGGTGAGGGATTCAAGAGGGGTCCCGCATATCAACGCAGCGAGTGAACATGATTTGTATTTAGCACAAGGATATATCCAAGCCCAGGACCGTTTATTTCAAATGGATTTAAGCAGGCGTCAGGCGTCAGGTAGATTAAGTGAAGTGATTGGTGAGAAAACCGTCAAAAATGATAAGTATTTCCGCACACTTGGTTTGAGGCGGGCGGCCGAAGCTTCTTATGCTGTATATTCAAGTGACGGAAAAGAAGCCTTGGATATGTTTGCCGAGGGGGTAAATCTTTATATCGATGAATTGAGGGAGAATGGGAAATGGCCGGCGGAGTTCACTCTGCTTGGATACGAACCGGAGCCTTGGACACCCGTCGATTCGCTGACCATAGGTAAATATATGGCCTTTGATTTAGGCGGGAACTGGGAAGATCAGGCGTTTAGGCAGTATTTGCTGCAAACGTTCCCAAAGGAAAAGGCATATGATTTATTTCCTGATTATCCAAAGAACGCCCCATATATCATCAGCAAGGATGAACTGGATATTGAAAAAAGTTTTGCAGGGGCCGTTATTCCTTATGAATTCAACGGCAGCAATAACTGGGTCGTTTCAGGCAAGAAAACGAAATCCGGTCAGCCGTTATTGGCGGATGATCCCCACCTGGGATTGGCTACACCGTCGGTTTGGTATCAAATGCATTTGGAGGCCCCGTCAGTCAATGTGAGCGGTGTCATTTTTGCCGGGATTCCGGGAATCATATTAGGCCATAACGAAGAGGTCGCTTGGGGTGTGACCAATACCGGTCCGGATGTTCAGGATCTGTATATTGAGAGGAGAAACCCGGAAAACGAGAAAGAATTCTCCTACAAAGGTAAATGGGAAAAAGCTGAAATCTTGGACGAACCCATCAAGGTGAAGGATGGGGAAACACTTGACTATCAAGTTACGGTTACCCGCCACGGACCCGTTGTCTCCGAGTTTGCCGGGAAAAGCGGAAAAGATACCGTGCTTGCCTTAAGGTGGACGGCACTTGAGCCATCTGCCGAGCTTGAAGCGGTACTGAATATGAATAAGGCGGGAAGCTGGAAAGAATTCGAAAAAGCCCTTTTGAAATTCGAAACGCCGGCACAGAATTTCGTCTTTGCCTCAGCCGATGGGACCATTGCCTATAAGGCGAATGGGAAAATCCCAATCCGGAAAAAAGGTGATAGTATGCTGCCTGTACCCGGCTGGACGGATGAATTTGAGTGGAAAGGCTATATTCCCTTTGATCAACTTCCAAAAACGGTGAATCCAAAAGAGGGATTCATTTCGACAGCGAATAATAAAGTCATCTCGGATGATTACCCTTACCATATCAGCAATAACTGGGCACAGCCATACCGCCAGATGAGGATACAGGAGTTTTTAAAGGCGAATAAAAAGCTTACGGCCGAGGATATGCAAAGCCTGCAGATGGATAAAGTGAATTTGCAAGCTAAGGAGTTTGTTCCTCGATTCGTTGAGGTATTGAAGGGTCCATCTGGGAAACAGGAAGCCCAGGCACTGACGATTCTGAAGAAATGGAATCATATCGATTCCGCTGATGAAGCGGCACCTATGATTTTTAATGTCTGGATGCGAAATATAGGGGATGTCCTGCTTAAAGAAGAAATACCGGAAGAAACCCTCAACCTTTTTAATGGAAGGCGTTCGGCCATTGATGAACTGCTAAGGCGGGCACTGGACGGTAAGCCGGGCCCTTGGATTGAAGATGCAGGCGGACTTGAGCAGGTGCTTGCCAAGTCGTTACAGGTGACGTTAACGGAACTGGCAGAATCACAAGGTGACGATATAGCTGATTGGGAATGGGGAGACTATCATCAGGTCAGGTTTAACCACCCGCTATCAAGTGTCGCCCCGTTACATTATTTATTTAACGGCGGCGGCGGCATTCCGGTAGGCGGCAGCAGTGTCACCGTACAGGCGGCGGCATTTTTAGATGATGGAACCGTTAATCACGGTGGCTCCTGGCGATTCGTCATCGACCTAGCCGACATGAAACAAGGATATCACCTTGTTGGACCGGGTCAATCAGGTAACGTTAAAAGTGAGTGGTATCACGATCAGCTTGATGATTGGGCAGAGGGTACTTATCACAAAACCACGATGGACGATCCAAAAGGGGATAAGCTGATATTGAAACCATCAAACTGAGATTCAAAAAAAGTACCAAGTCCAGCAGCTTTCTCTGGACTTGGTACTTTTTCATTGTTTTTGCTTAGTCAGGAATTCTGCAAGGAACTCCTCAAAATTAGGGGCTTCGATTGCTGCGATTTTTTCATATGATTCAATGATCTTGAGTTTAATTTCTTGCTCCAGATCATTCCGGTCTTGATAGTTCGTATTTTTTAATGATTTTTTTATTTTAGGATTCAAAGAGTCGATCAGGTCCAACAATTCTTCTTTTGACAGTTTTTTATCCACAATGGCTTTTCTCCTTTCTAACATATACCTCATCCATATAGTGCTTTCGAAGTTTTTTAAGAGCTTGTTTACGGATGCTTGAGATATTCTGTGGCGACTCCTGGAAATAGGCAGCGATTTCCTTGTTGGATAGGCCGTAGGAAAAGATCATGGTCAGCACCAGGCTTTGTTTGGCTGTTAACTTCTTCAAGGCTTTTATCATCTCTTCATCACTTATGTGTGAAGCGAGTTCATTCGATTCCCCCATCTTTTCAAGTTGAACATCCAAGGTGCCGATTCGATCGATCAATCCGCCAGTATCCCTTGGTGTCGCATCAAGTACCATTCGATAGCGTTCCCGTTGCTTCCGTGCCCTTTTATCAAAATCAACAGAGAAAAAGTAAATTAAGGAGCACATGTATTTGTATACTTTAGCCCGGTAGTAGAAAATTTTGAAAGTCTCGTTGAGATGATCAATGTTGTGGGAAGAAGGGGAATCAAGAGTTTCAGTGAAAATCTTTAAATGCTCTGGGTTCTGTAAGAATAATTGAATGATCGGTTGTGCAAAGAAAGATGAGTACTGTTGCTGCAGAAACTCCAATGAATGAGAAAAAAAATGAGAAGTTAATTGGTTCATTGTTATCCCTCCTTTTATTAATAAAGTGATAGACAAGGGGAATAAATCAATTATATAGGAACATTCGTTCTTTTTTCCATAAATCAATAGTGCTAGATTGATTTTTTTTGACAAGTTTCACTTTAGATATCAGATACAAGAAAAGGGGTGAAGAGGATGATGATTGAGGATGCTACTATGTGGGTTTCATTAGTTAGCGAATTTGGCTATCCATTCGTCGTTTCTATGTTTTTGCTCTTCCGCTTCGGTAAACAATTAAAAGAACTGACAACGGACGTAGAGAACTTAAAAAAGTCCGCTCATAAAACGAAAAAACGATAACCTCAGGACGTAAGTGCCGGATGGTAAACACCGAATTTCGGATTCTATACTAAAAAGGGTCCGGAATTCGGGTATAAAGAAATGGGTACTAACTGATTCAAGCTTTTGTTAAATCCCTCCCTTAACCTAAAATAAAATAATAATAAACCATTATTTGGAATATAGCACAAAATAGGTAAAAAATAATCGTCATTTGGAATCATTTTACTGCTATAATTCATCCGTCAATGGAATTAGATAGGAAATCCTCCCCTCGTAGGATTTTAGTTTTATGGATTAAAGTGAAAATACTTTTAAAAAAACAACATTCATCAATAAACTTCTGAATAGTTTGCGGCACCCAAGTAAAAGGGTGCTGCTTTTCTTATTTTTTGGTAATAAACTGATAATATGGAAAAGGGGTGGCAAATTTGAAAAATGAACAGCTGGAAGATATTCGGATCCTGCAGCAAGAATGTGAACGGGAAGGTTTTACGTTAAAACTGAATTGGGAAACGCTTCGCAGTCGAAATGGTGTTCATAAGAATGATTTTCTCCACTATGATGGATTGAAGCTTGTTGGTTTTCTTGGTCTTTACGATTTTGGAAACAAAGCGGAGATATGCGGGATGGTGCACCCCGACTACCGGAGGCAAGGCATTTTTACTAAGCTGCTGGAAGAGGCGATAAGGAGTGCCGTGGAGCGCAACTATAAGGTGATTCTCTTGAACTCACCTGCTCAATCACATTCTGGGACAGAATTTTTGAAACAGCTCCCATGTGAGTTTGCTTTTTCAGAGTTTCAAATGAAGTGGTCCGAAACGGAGCTTGATGATTATGATGATGCAGTCGTTCGCCCTTCACGGAGAGATGATGAGGAAACGGAAATTCAGCTGGATATTCAATGTTTCCGATTTACGAAACGAGAGGCGAAGGATTATTATCAGCGCATCCTTTATGAGGATACTCTGAAAACCATGATGATTGAAAAGGGCGGCCGCGCAGTCGGTAAGATCCGTGTTGATCACTCAGGCCGGGAAGCGTGGATTTATGGATTTTCCATTTTGCCAAAATACCAGGGAAAAGGACTTGGAAGAAAGGCATTGAAAAAGGTTGTAGCCGAACAATGCCAGCTGGGATATGATATTTTTCTCGAGGTCGAGGCGACTAATGAGCATGCGTTAAGACTCTATGAATCTTGTGGCTTCAAAACGATTCAAAGACAGGATTATTATCAATACAAAGGCTGAAGGGAATTTGACGACAAAGAGTGTTAGGGGGGCTGGGAAGGATGTTGACATTATTCAATTATAACTGGCAGGTGAGAAGGGAATGGATCAAGTGGTGCCGATCCTTACCGAATGAGGAGCTGAAACGGCAGCGTACGGGAGGGATGGGCAATATATTGCGGACACTTGCCCATATTATCGATGTCGAATGCAGCTGGATCAGGGCCATACAAGGGAGGCCTGATGTCGCGATCGATTTGGACGCTTATGATACGATCGGAAAAGTGGAGGATTTATCTAACCAATATCACTCAGAGATCATGGACTATTTGAACTCGGATGCAATTGAAGAAGGGCATGGAATGGTTCAGCCATCCTGGATGGAGGGGACATATGAAAAAGGCAGGATATTGCGCCATCTCATAGCGCACGAAATTCACCATATAGGCCAGCTGTCCATCTGGTCGAGGGAGATGGGCATCGAACCGGTATCCGCCAGTTTAATAGATCGGGATTTATAAGTTTGCCGTTTCAAAGGGTTTCCCTGAAAAAAGAGCGTAAGGAACATATTTGAATCCATACGATGTTAGCAGGCTGGTTCATTTTCATGGGCCAGCTTTCTCTATCAGGGGAGATTCTCCCTAAGGATACAAAGGGATTCTATGATGATTTATATACATGATTGAAGGTATATCGAGCTAGGCGCTCTGGATGGAAATGAGTAAAAAGTACCATTTATTCAAAATTCATAATATTACGGTAAAATTTGGCGATAATTCGACAAAATCATGATATATTATTCTAGCATTTTACAAAACTAGAAGGGTTGTGAAGTATGTCGTACAAGTTGCATGTTAAGAAGATGCTCGCACCGATTCTTGCTGTGAGTTTGATTACAGCGCCATTTACCGTACCGGGGGAGGCATCCGCCAAAGAGTCTAAAAAGAAACCGGCCACGACTGAACCATTTATCATTTCAGCTCCTACTGTTCATTACTCAAAAGGCACCAAAGCGACTGTAACGGTCACACCGAAAAAGGGGAACAAAGGAAATGAAACCGTTGTCTTTCAATTAATGAATGGGACGAAGGTCATTTCACAATCAGCCGTTGAGGCGGATATTAAATCGGCCCAAAAGTTCTCGGCGTACTTCAACTCGTACAAATCGGGTTATTGGGTTAACGTATCGGTTGTCTCCAATTATAACGGCCATACGAGTGACTTCGGCAAAAGCCTGGCAGCCTCCGTTTCGGATGCACCCTTTGAACTAAGGGTCATGGAAACGACTGATATACACACCAATCTGGTGAGCTATGATTATTATAAGGATGCCGTATCGGACTCCGTCGGCTTTTCCCGCACCGCATCTTTAATCAAACAGGCTCGAAAAGAAGTGAAAAATAGCGTTTTAGTGGATAACGGCGACCTTATTCAAGGGACTCCCCTTGGTACGTACAAAGCGAAAATAGCGCCATTGAAGAAGGGGGAAGTCCATCCTGTTTATAAAGCGATGAACTTGCTTGATTATGATGTGGCCACATTCGGCAATCATGAATTCAATTATGGTTTATCTTATTTGGACGAGGCCATCAACGATGCGAACTTCCCTTACGTCAATGCCAATGTTTATAAAAAGGATAAAGACAATAATCCAAAGAATGATAAAAATAAATATGCTCCTTATAAAATCGTCACGAAGAAAGTGAAGGACATCAATGGAAAGGAAAAAACAGTAAAAATAGGATACATTGGATTTGCCCCTCCGCAAATCATGGATTGGGATAAAGCGAATCTAGACGGGAAGGTCATGACAAAGGAAATCGTCACGACCGCAAAAAAATATGTACCTGAAATGAAGAAAAAAGGCGCGGATGTCATCGTGGCCCTCACACATTCCGGGTTTAATGGCGATACCAAGAATACTGAGGATGTCATCTATTCATTAAGCAAGGTATCCGGCATCGATGCCATCACGTTCTCCCATACGCATAAAGTCTTCCCGGCACAAGATGAGGCTTCTTTAGACAGCCTATTCAAAGATAGCCAAGGAAAGGTCCTTGAAGGCGTGGATAATAAAAAGGGTACCATCAATGGTGTACCAGCCGTTCAAGCAGGATATGGCGGCAGTCATCTCGGGATCATCGATCTTGATATCCAAAATATCAAGGGAAAATGGAAAGTCGTCAATTCCGAGTCATCAACACGGGCAATCAACGACAAAATAACAGGAAAAAAAGCGGCTGAAGATGCAGCTGTCGTAAAAGCCGTGAAGAAGGAACATGAAGGAACGATCAAGTATGTTAACACGCCAATCGGAACGACTACAGCTCCAATTCATAGTTATTTCGCACTTGTGCAAGACGATCCTTCCGTACAGGTCGTGACGAGCGCACAGAAATGGTATGTAGAAAAATACATTCAAAGCAACCGCCCTGAATACAAAGACCTGCCCATACTCTCTGTAGGAGCACCATTCAAAGCGGGGCGCAATGGCGTCGAGGAATTCACGGAAATCAAGGAAGGCGGACTGACCATCCGCAGTGCCGGTGATTTATATTTATACGATAATACCTTGAAGGCAATCAAGATCAAAGGGTCCGTGGTTAAAGAGTGGCTTGAGATGTCTGCCGGGAAATATAATACGATTGATCCTGCCAAGTCTGAGGAACAGGAGCTGCTTAATGGAAAGTTTGCCGTCTATAATTTTGATGTGATTGACGGTGTCACTTACCAAATCGATGTCACCAAGGCTCCGCGCTATGATGAAAAAGGGATAAAAGTGTCGGATTCAAGCAGGATTGCAGATTTGAAATATAATGGTGAAGCAGTGGACCCGAATCAAGATTTCATCGTTGTGACGAATAATTACCGTGCTTCGGGCGGGGGGAACTTCCCGGGAGTCAAGGGCAGCGAATATGTGGTTGACTCTGCGGATGAAAATCGCCAGATCCTGATGGATTACATCACACAAGAGGAGAAGATCAATCCAACCGCTGATAATAACTGGTCGATAGCACCGATTTCAGGCAAGGTGAACGTTACTTTCACCTCATCGCCAAAAGGTGCGGAATATTTAAAGGAAGACAGCCCGATTTCCTATACAGGCAAAAAGGATGATAAAGGCTTTGGCATTTACAAATACAATTTGGGAAAAGAAAACGTTAAGGTGCAACTGCTCGGGATCAATGATCTTCACGGCCAGCTTGATACCACCTCCGATTTCGGCGGCATCAAACAAGGGCGTGCCGATTATTTAGCCGCGCACTTGAAGCAGCGTAAAGCTGAAAACCCTGAAAATACACTTTTACTTTCGGCAGGGGATGCCGTTGGGGCAAGTGCACCCGTTTCTTCTTTAATCCAGGATAAACCCACGCTTCAGTTTTTGAATCATATGAAATTCGATGTCGGAACTGTCGGGAACCATGAGTTCGACAAAGGGGTAGAAACCTTGATGGCTCAGATCAATGGCGGAAAGTCGCCAACATCCGAAGTGGTATTCGATAAATTGAACTTTCCATATGTAGTGGCCAATGTCGTATATAAAGACACGAAAAAACCAATTTTGGACCCTTACGTCATAAAAAAGGTCAGCGGGGTTGATATTGGGTTCATAGGTGTAGTCACGAATGCAACACCTCAAAAAGTAAGTCCGGATGGCATTAAGAATGTGGAATTCATAGAACAGGCACCTGCCGTAAATAAGGCGGTTAGTGAGTTGAAAGGTAAAGGCGTCAAATCGATCGTGATCATCTCACATGACCCAGGCACGGAAAAGGAAGGGGTCATCACAGGCGAAGTGGCTGATCTTGCCAATGCCGTGGATGATGAAGTGGATGTGATCTTAGCCGGAGATAATCATGCAAAGGTCAATAACTATGTCGATAATAAATTGATCGTACAAGCTTACTCTTATGGAACGGCTTTTGAGGATGTGGATTTGGAAATCGATCCAAGCACAAAGGATATTGTCAAAAAGTCAGCTGAGATTGTTACGGTTACACAAGATGGCATCACACCGGATGCCGGGACGACGAAATTCATCAACGACTACCTGGACATGTTCCCCGAGCTGAAAGCTCCGCTTGGGACAACGGACGAGAAAATTTTAAGAACCAATGCCTATACGCAGGAAACGGGCCTTGGAAATTTAATTGCCGATTCAATGAAGGCCGATTTGAACTCCGATTTTGCCTTCATGAATCCAGGCGGAATCCGTGCAGATATTCCAAAGGGGGAAGTCACTTTTTCCGATTTAGCGAAAATCCAGCCGTTCGGAAACGTATTGGTTAAGCTGGAACTGACTGGAGCGGAAGTGAAAACGCTGCTTCAACAGCAATGGATCGTGGAAGGATCTCCGAAAACTTTGCAAATTTCTGGACTGAGCTATACAGCCGACTTCAGTAAACCTGTCACGGAGCGTGTCACCTTATTGAAGAAAGCGGACGGAACACCGATCAAGGATACCGAAACATACACGGTGGCCGTCAATGATTTCATGGCAAGCGGCGGTGATAACTATACCGTCCTGAAAGGAAAAGAGCGTGTATTTGGACATGCAGACCTGGAAGCATTCGTTAACTATGTGAAAGAGACCTTTAAAGGCGGGAAAATCACGGCAGGAATTGAAGGCAGAATTACGAATATCAATAATTAGTTGAGGTTTACTCGTGAAAATTGAGCAATTACTCGTGAGTTTTCAACGTTTACTCGTGAAAATTGAGCAATTACTCGTGAGTTTTCAACGTTTACTCGTGAAACTCTAAAGGGAGCGCTCCTTAATATAAGGGGCGCTCTTTTTTGTGATTAATAGTTTCTGAAAATGGAAAAGTTCAATCTAAATAGCAAGGTGATAGGGAATCATTGCTAAACCTGATGTACGGTCTATTTTATAAAACTCGAATGCCGTCAATGTTATCAAGGTCAGCAGTCCCATAATCGTATAAAGGCTGGTCCAAGCAACGGGGAAAGTCCAGGAAGGAGGAGCAAAAGCAGGTTTCTTGAGTTTGTCATAAATTTCTTTTGAATTCCTTGTGGCGAATATCCCCACAAATGAACCTCGACGACAGGTACCAATACACACTTAGCCAATTTTCCGTAGTTCATAATGCAATCCTCTTCTTTCTTCATTTCTTATATCATTACTTTCGCACCTGAAAATAAAACATCCCCTTTAATCAAGAAGTGTAACTTTCTTCCAAACTTTACGTCGGTACTATTAAGATAAGGGGGGAATACCGATGAACCGTAAAACAATGATGCTAATGTTCAGTTTGTTCCTTTTACTTGCTGGATGCAGCAGTAACGAAAAAGATGATTCAGCATCGGAATCACAGGATGGAAAGGCGGAAAGTAAAATGGACGCTTCCATTTCCGGGAATAAGGTGAAGGAAGAAGCAGCGGAAAAGGAAGGGATGACGGATGAAAGAAGGGTCATCCATCAGGCCCAGCTTGAGTTGAAGGTGAAGAACCTTGAAAAGGCACAAATGAAGATTGAGAATAAGGCGGCTGGATATGGCGGATATGTTGTTGAGTCCAATGTATACAGGGAAGATGAAGAACTGGTGGAAGGAACGATCACTGTTCGGGTCCCTGAAGCCCATTTTCAGGATTTTCTAACCGATAGCGAGGGCGAGGCTTCAGAAGTGGTCGGAAGGAATGTGACAGGACAGGATGTAACGGAGCAATATGTGGATTTAAAAGCAAGGTTGAAGTCAAAGAGGGCAGTGGAGGAAAGGTTACTTGCATTCATGAAGGATGCTGAGAAGACGGAAGATTTGCTGAAAATATCATCCGATCTTGCCGTGGTGCAAGAAGAAATAGAGCAGCTGACCGGGCAAATGAAGTATCTTGAAAACCAGACCTCATATTCGACGGTCACCATCACGTTATTACAGGACAGGATAGTTGTGCC
The DNA here is from genome assembly GCF_038002945.1 of Peribacillus sp. FSL R5-0717. NCBI lineage: Bacteria > Bacillati > Bacillota > Bacilli > Caryophanales > Bacillaceae > Peribacillus > Peribacillus sp. FSL R5-0717. The sequence goes on along the minus strand of NZ_JBBOOF010000001.1, from coordinate 2,075,553 downwards.
GGGCATTGATAATAAGGAATTGAATACGTGGGAGAGGACAAAGAAACAACTTGCAACGAGTGCGAATCTATTACTTAAAGCGGGTTCAGGAATCATTGTTTTTATAATCGGAAACTTGCCGATACTTATTATTTTAGGCGGAGCTGGTGCGGTGGTCCATTGGGTGATCAAAAGAAGGGGTAAAAGGTGAAGGCAAGAAATAAAGGGTGCCAATTAGATTGGGCACCCTTTGGCATTTATCTTTTCCGTTTATGCAAGCCGGTCACATAATACAGGACTACCAACAGTAAGATCCAAATCGGACCAACGATTAGAGCGATTCTTGTATCTGCTGAAAAACCGAGTACGATCATTACGAATACTAAAAAGGCTAAAGTGAAATAAGAAGTCAATGGGAAAAGAGGCATCTTGTAAGATAAGCCTTGTTTTTCTCCCTGACTCATTTTTCGTCTAGACATAATCTGTGTGACAAGTATCGTTCCCCATGTCCAGAGGGCGCCGAATGTAGCGACACTTGTGACGTATGTGAAAACTTTATCGGCTTCCATGTAGTTAAGGTAAACGCCGAAAAGAAGTACGATAGCCGAAACGATAATGGCAACGCCAGGAACGCCTGACTTTGTTGTACGTTCGAAACTTTTTGGTGATTCACCTTGCTGTGCCAGGTTGAATAACATTCTTCCTGTACTGAAGATCCCGCTGTTACAAGATGAAAGGGCTGCTGTCAGTACGACAAACTGAATGATTCCTGCTGCGCCTGGTATACCGATTTTATCAAACATCATAACGAATGGGCTGTTTTCTCCATTCATTTCATCCCATGGAGTGATTGATAAAATGACCGTCAGAGCTAAAACGTAAAAAAGTAAAATCCGATAAAAAACGGTATCGATGGCTCTTTTTAAAGATTTTTCAGGGTTTTTAACTTCACCTGCGGTTACACCGAGCATTTCAATTCCCAAATAGGCGAACATGACCATTTGGAACGAGAGGATGACTCCAGAAATCCCATTAGGGAAAAATCCGCCATTTTCAACAAGGTTGCCGAAACCGACCGCGATTCCGCCGTTCCCTAAACCAAAGATGATCATTCCGAAGCCAAGGACAATCATCAGGATGATCGTTACGATTTTAATAAGGGCGAACCAAAACTCCAATTCACCGTAAGCTTTTACAGCAAGAAAGTTAATCGTTGTCATGATGGCAAGTGCGGCTAACGCCCAAGCCCATTGCGGAGTATTAGGGAACCAAAATTGCATGTAAATTCCGACTGCCGTAATTTCAGCCATACAGGTGGCGATCCAAACGAACCAGTAATTCCATCCGGTAATATATCCGGCAAGAGGACCGACAAATTCGCTTGCATAGCGGCTGAAGGAGCCTGCGACTGGATTTTTTATTGCCATTTCACCTAGTGCACGCATGATAAGATAGATCATAAGTCCGCCAATGGCATAAGAAATGATGATTGCTGGACCGGCTAATTTAATCGCAGATGCCGAGCCGAGAAATAAACCGACTCCAATGGCTGCGCCAAGAGACATTAATGCGATATGTCTTTCTTCCAAACCTCTATGTAGTTGAGATTCTTTGGAGTTTTGCATAATTTTCCCCTTTTCTATGTTGGAGTTTAATTTTCTCTATCTAGCATTTTATCACTAGTAGAGGAGAATACATATTATTTATTGATTTTTCACATAATATTACAACTAAATAATATATTTTAATAGGATGAATGTAAAGCAAAAAATGAAAACGCTTACCATAGGAGTGATCCCATGTTTTTTCTCGTATAATAATTTTTCGAAACTATTTATAATGCTATACAAACAAAATATAATTATGTGATTTTTCAAAAAATTTAGACATGTAAAAGTGGAAAAGCTGTCCCAAAGATAAGGAACAGCTTGGTTTAGTTTCATCATTGCCAGCTGTTGCTAGTGATGGAGTAATGAAAAGAGAGGGAATAAAGAAAGCGAGCGCGAGTAAAATGGACTGGGCAAATATTGATTCATGTTTTGTGAACATGTGATTCCTCCATAATTCTATACATACCCATTTCCAGAGAAATCGGCATGTATATGTAAAGTTATGGATATTAGCCGCTTTTTCCTTCTGGATTGTCAAAAATGAGAGAAAACAGCTAGGGATGCTTAGCGGAATTTAGTGAAATAGCCCGGGAAATATCGAAGGCTGTCATGGAAATGACACGAAAAACCGTCAGCATGCTACTGACGGTTTTTTTTACTCTGTTTTATAAGAAGACTTTGAATGAAACTCAATAACAATGATCCGATTAAAGCCCCCCAAAAAGAATCTATTACAAAGCCACTGACAATATAGGAAGTGATTTGGAATGTGAAGGCATTGATAATGAAAGAAAACAACCCGAACGTCAGGATGGTGATCGGCAATGTGATAAGTTGGAGGATAGGTCTAACCAGCAAGTTCATGATCGATAATATAAAAACCGCCAGCAAGGCAGTTCCGTAAGATTTGATCGTGATGGAGTCGAGAAGCCAGTCAATAACGAGCAATACCAGCCCGTTGATAAGAAAACGCATGATTATGTTCATGAAAAACTCCTCCTGAAGACACTTTCTACAAGTCATTATACTAAAATTTAATGAATTTCAGTTATATGTTTGCAGAATTGTCACAAAAAAAAGAGGATACGATATGCATTCCCAGAATGGAATAGACGCTTTTTAAAATGTCCGTCGATTTCAGAAATCCGCTCGCTTTCCGCCGACCGCCCGCGGAAAGCGAGTTGCCTGTAGCGGAAATCAACGTTTCTTTTTACAACCCCTCAAAAAGGACGTTTCAGCTAGTTTTCTTCAATCCGTTGCGGATTTTATAAAACAGTAAAAAACCATGAAGCATAACTTGGTTTTTTGTAAAATTAGGGTTGGTGATAAGGCCATTCCGAACCCCATTTGTCTACAAAATGGGATTCATTAGGTTCTCTTTAGTTGTTGGCAATGATCTTTTCGAATTCACTTAATTCCAAAGTGTTTTTTAATTTGGGATTGGTGTTTAAGGAAAGAAGGGCACTTTCAATAAGAAATGTTCGCGGTTCAACGTTTTGTAATAATTCCTCTTGGATAAAGTGAATCAATTTTAAGTTTTTAACCCGTTCCGCTTCATCATCTTGGCAAAGCCTCAAGATCATCTTTTTTAGGTCATTTGCAGAGTGCAGGAGTGCTGTATGAAAATCCTGCTGGTTATGGAAGCACTCAGGCAGCCATTGCTTGATGAGATCGGGTTCCAAAAGCTGTGCATTTGACTTGCTGACATCTTCGAAAATCGATTTAATCCTATCGACACAATAACGGATAATTTCAGTAGGGTTGAACTCGGGCTCTTTAGCCAAGGCATTAAAATGAATCGTTTGATGCATCATTCCCGAGTAAAGAATGGCACAGTCCAAAATATAAGGTTTTTTATCAGCACCGAAAATATCCAGAAACCGTTTTGATAACCAATGGATATGCTGGAATTTAGCATGTGTTATGAAGTTCTTAAGTTCGTTATCATTTGAAATCATTACTTCTTCATATAAGAAAAAGATTTTGTTGTTTTTGTTTGAGTGCATTTGTAATTCTGATTGTTTGATGAATATTTCAATATCTGCAAGGTTTTGCCCAATCAGCAATTCATTCCGCTCTTTTTCGAATTTTTCTTGCGAAGTTAGGAAGACTGCCTTAAGCAATTCGCTTTTAGAAGAAAAATAGTTGTAAAATGTTCCTTTTGAAATGCCGCTATAATCTAAAATATCCTGAATGGAAGTTGCTTGGTAACCCTTTTCAATAAATAATTGGTGCGCATATTTAACTACCATTTGTTTGCGCTCATTCATATATATCACCCTTACTCTTATTGGACGGTCATTTTAACGTAATAGTATCTTATTTTCTATATGAACACAAACCAGTATGTTTACAAATTCCCTAGCAAAATAAGAGGGATGGCCTTTTGTTTCAGCTGATTCAGGAAGGGCTCTGTTGAAAGATAGGATTCACAAAACAATGAAAAATTCAGTTTCTATGCATCCTGCTATTCGTCATTCTGTAAATAAAGTCTGACGAAGTGAACAAAGTCACAGGAGAACAATTCGGTTTGTTATAAGATGAATAGAAGGAAAGAGGTAAAGTAGTTCAAAGTATCTATGATTATTCGTTAACCATTCTCGATTGCTATCCCATTGGTAGGGTAAATGATAAAATCACTCGTCATGAAGGAAAATCGCCTATAAGGGTCGTATACCATTATTAGGAATGGAATTATGTGAATAGGCTGTTCCTTCACCATTTATACCTTTTGTACTATCCATATTATGGAGGTGTTTGGAGTTATATCATCAACGAATGAATAATGAATTGATTATTATATTAAAATTATTATAAATAAGTATTGATTTTTTTCTGAGAAGCTTTATCATTATATACATAAATAATAATGAAAAGGTGGTTCAATTATGTCGAATAAGAAAAACCTTACTACAAGCTGGGGAGCACCAGTTGGAGACAATCAAAACTCTATCACTGCCGGCGAACGCGGCCCTGTGCTCATTCAAGATGTACACTTATTGGAAAAGCTAGCCCACTTCAACCGTGAACGTGTCCCTGAACGTGTGGTTCATGCGAAGGGTGCCGGTGCATACGGCACTTTCGAAGTAACGAACGACCTTTCTCAGTACACGAAAGCTAAACTTTTCAATGGTGTGGGCAAGAAGACAGATCTTTTTATCCGTTTCTCCACAGTTGCAGGTGAATTGGGTTCTGCAGATACAGTCCGTGATCCGCGTGGATTTGCCGTTAAATTCTACACCGAAGAAGGAAACTACGATATTGTCGGAAATAATACGCCAGTATTCTTTATTCGCGATGCGATTAAATTCCCCGACTTCATTCATACACAAAAGAGAGATCCTAAAACACATTTGAAAAATCCTACGGCTGTTTGGGATTTCTGGTCACATTCACCGGAATCTCTGCACCAAGTGACGATCCTGATGTCCGATCGGGGCATTCCTGCTACACTTCGCCATACACATGGTTTCGGTAGCCACACATTTAAATGGGTGAATGCAGAAGGAAAAGGCGTTTGGGTGAAATACCACTTCAAAACAGAACAGGGCATCAAAAACCTAGATGTGGATCTTGCTGCAAAACTAGCAGGGGAAAACCCTGATTACCATACGGAAGATCTTTTCAATGCCATTGAAAAAGGGGACTTCCCTGCCTGGAAATTATATGTTCAAATCATGCCTCTGGAAGATGCGGATACATACCGTTTCGATCCATTCGATGTGACGAAGGTATGGTCTCAAAAGGATTATCCGCTGATTGAGCTTGGCCGTATGGAATTGAACAGAAATCCTGAAAACTACTTTGCTGAAGTAGAGCAAGCCACATTCTCACCGGGAACATTCGTACCGGGAATTGAGGCTTCCCCGGACAAGATGCTTCAAGGGCGTCTATTTGCATACGGAGATGCACACCGGTACCGTGTGGGCTCGAACCATAACCAGCTTCCGGTTAACCGTCCGAAAGTAGAAGCGAACAACTATCAGCGTGATGGCTTCATGCGTGCAGATGACAATGGCAAGGGCTCTGTTTATTATGAGCCGAATAGTTTTGGCGGCCCTGCCGAATCAACGGAAAATAAAGTCACTCCTTTTGAGGTGACCGGGAAAGCTGCACAAGTTGGTCATAATAGTGATGATCACTACACTCAAGCAGGTGACTTATACCGTCTATTGAGTGCCGAAGAGAAAACGCGCCTTGTTGACACGATCGTGGGCGCAATGAAACCTGTGGAATTAGAGGAAATCAAGCTTCGTCAAATCGGTCATTTTTATAAAGCCGATCCGGAATACGGTACGCGCATAGCCGAAGGTTTAGGTTTATCAGTACCGCAGGAAGTGTAATATATGGTACTCCCAATCTAGTAAATGCAGAAAGGCATCCATTCATGAATGGATGCCTTTTTTGTTTACGCAGGGCGCCGTTTTTAAATGACATCCGACAAGTTCGTTAAGAATATATAGTTATAAATGTCTTCAGGGGAATTTTTGCAGTCAGATTAATTGGGGGCCAGTTAAGATCAACAGTAAAGGGTGGTATTAATGACCAGTAAAAAGGTTCGGGTGTTAGTGGGCAGTCCAATTTACCAAAAACCACATATTTTACAAAAGTTCCTGCTTTCACTCAAACGGTTGGATGCGGAGGGGAAGGAACTTGCCTATTTCTTCATTGACGACAATGAAGATGAGCGATCAAGCAAGATGCTCGAAGATTTCAGTCAGGAGCAGAACAATGTCAAATTACTGGCTTCCAATCAAAGCGATGTTTATGTGTGTAATGGCACTACCCATTACTGGAATGAAAATTTGGTATGGAAGGTCGCGGATTTCAAAAATATGATAATCGAACATGCGATTAAAGAACAATATGATTATTTATTTCTAATCGATTCAGACCTCCTGCTATATCCTCAGACCATCAACCAGCTTATTTCTGCAAATAAGGACATCACCTCTAATATCTTCTGGACAAAATGGCAGCCTGATGCCGAAGAGCGGCCTCAAGTATGGTTATATGATGAATATACCCAATGGGAGATATCACGCGGTCAGGCGTTGACGGACTCGGAGATCAACACACGTTATCAATCGTTCATCCGACAGATGCGAACACCTGGTGTTCATAAAGTTGGGGGACTGGGTGCCTGTACACTCATCAGCCAAAAAGCTTTGAAAGCTGGGGTGAATTTTAATAGAATCGAGAATCTGTCATTTTGGGGTGAAGACCGGCATTTTTGCATCCGTGCAGCAGCTTTAGGGATTTCGATGTATGTTGATACCCACTTACCCGCTTATCATATATACAGGGATTCGGATTTGGAAGGTGCGATGGAATTCCTTGATCGAACGGATATGGGGGAAGGTTCAAAGGTAGCATCACATCCTAAATTAACGCTGAGCATGGTCATGAAAAATGAAAGCGAGCGCTATCTAAGGAAGGTTTTAGAGGAAATTCGTGATTATATTGATGAAGCCGTGATTATTGATGACGGCAGCACGGACAATTCCGCAGAGGTTTGTTTAGAGGTATTGAAAGGGATACCGGTGCGTATCGTCAGGAATGACATCTCCAAGTTCTCCAATGAAATTGAACTTCGTAAAATGCAATGGACAGAGACAGTGAAGTCAAATCCCGACTGGATTTTAAATCTTGACGCCGATGAAGTGTTTGAAAATAGGTTCAAAGAGGAAGTCAGGCAGCTGATAAGCGATCAAGAAGTGGATGTATATTGCTTCCGGTTATATGACTTTTGGAATAAAACCCATTACAGGGAGGATGAACACTGGTGCGCTCACCAGTATTACCGGCCGTTCCTGGTCAGATATCGGGAGGGGTTTGAATGCAAATGGAACGATAGGCCGCAGCATTGCGGTAGATTTGCCGAAAATGTCTTTGAATTGCCTCACAAGTTATCCGACATACGATTGAAGCATCTGGGCTGGGTCAAAAAAGAAGATCGGATGGCGAAATTCAAAAGATATCGGGAATTAGACCCTGATGGTACGTATGGAAGTACTGAGCAATACCAAAGCATTCTGGATTAAAATACCAATTTGATTCGTTTTGAGGAGTGACCTTTGCTTTGGCAATAATTGAATCGAATCTGCATACATTTGGTTAAGAGGAGGTGCAGTATGGACGTTTTTGTGCGGCAAAATGATTCCTTGTGGTATTATAGCCAATTATTCAAGGTGAATTACCAACTTATCATTGATTCCAATAGTGGGATTGATCCACTTGCACTTATGATTGGCCAACAAATCAAAATACCTGGCTTTACGACGACCGGCTATACCATAAAGCAAGGTGATTCGTTATGGGCAATTGCCAGGTCACGCAATCTTTCATTGGATGCCCTATTTTTAGTTAATCCCAAACTCAACCCGAATGCCTTGCAGGTCGGTCAGACAATTTCTGTGCCATTAAGGGTTACGTGGAGGCTCATTCAAGGTAATCGGGAATATGCTTATGAGACGATGATGACCGATGTTAGACGTTTGAAAACAATCTATCCATTTATAAAAACCTCCCCCATCGGGGACTCCGTGCTTGAAAGGGAAATCCCCGAAGTTCTGATTGGAAATGGCAACAATCGAGTTCACTATAATGGTTCCTTTCATGCGAATGAGTGGATAACGACGCCTGTGATCATGACCTTTTTAAATGATTATTTACTTGCAATCACGAATCAGGCTGACATCCGCGGTCTAGATATGTTTCCCTTTTATCAACAGACGATGCTGTCGATCGTCCCAATGGTGAATCCGGACGGAGTGGAGTTGGTTTTGAAAGGACCGCCTGCAGATGAGTCTTTGAGAGGACGGCTCATCGAATGGAATAATGGCAGCGAAGACTTCTCTGGCTGGAAAGCCAATATTAATGGTGTGGATCTGAATGATCAATTTCCCGCCAAATGGGAACTGGAGCAAGCTCGCAATAATGTAACGGAGCCGGGTCCGGCAAATTATCCAGGGGAAGGGCCGCTTACACAGCCAGAGGCTATTGCTATGTCAGAGTTGACAAAAAAACGTGATTTTGGCAAAGTCCTTGCTTTCCACACCCAAGGAGAGGTCATTTATTGGGGGTTTGAAGGTTTGGAACCACCCGAGTCGGAAACGATAGTCAATGAGTTTGCGAGGGTCAGTGGATATGAGCCTGTCAAATCCGCCGGTAGTTACGCAGGGTATAAGGATTGGTACATTCAGGATTGGCGCAGGCCCGGGTTTACCGTGGAGCTGGGCAAAGGTACGAATCCCCTTCCCATATCACAGTTCGATGAGATTTATCAGAAGTCGCTTGGGATTTTCTTGGCAGGGTTATATATGTGAAATTTGACCAAATGAAAAAGCTCAACTCCTTTTCCATGGGGTAGAGCTTCTTAGTCTTATAAACTATTAGACTTGAAACGATGAGGGCTGCTGCAAAAAATAAGTAAAGTTATGCTTTACTTATCGATTGCATGAATAAATTGCTTTTTAGCTTGAAATGAACGGACATTTTCCATGCCTCGGTTATATTACAGCCCCTACCAAAAGGAAATCTAATAGTTTTACGGTAAAGAAGTTAACCTTCCTTAGCGCTAGTATTGGCCCCACCTACGCCAGATACTTTGACGGCCACGCATGCCATCCAACCTAATTTCATTATAATAGAAAGCGCTTACATTTTCAAAAATAATCGTATTGCAAATTTCGACATTCGTATAATTGTCCCTTACCAGTAGGTGGAGAATGGGCATATTACTGATAAGGGCCCTAAAAGATTCAGGTTAATCTGCAATGAATTCCTGTCGCTTTTGCCTTAGGCCACCATTGCCGAATTTAATGAACTTTGTCTTTCCGGCTTCCTGTTCCGAGGTAGAAGCGAAATCCAAAAAGGCTAAAAGGTTGATCCGGCGGTGAAGAATATGGACAATGCCGTATTCATAGAACCAATGATCGATCGTGTTGTAAACCCCTTTATTCAGTCGATATTTCTGCTGGCACCAGTGGAAAAATAGTCTGTCAGGAAGATTAAGGTACTCCATATCTTCTAAGCCCCCATTTTTCTTCTCATTCATGACAGGGGAAATGGTCCTTAGCAATTCCTTTTGCATAGTAAACTCCTCCCTCATTGATAAAAACAAAAAAACCCCCTATTCCTGTTGAATAGAGAGCCTCCAGTAGACTAGTCAGCTTATATATATTCCTTATATAAAAGCAGTATAAAGTGTATTAATCCTATTTCTTAAGTTGGTATTTGATAACGGGAAATAAATATATTCATTTCCTGTTTTCAGTGTGATTTTAAATGAAAATACGAATAAATATTTATGTTTATTCGTTTATAGTTCGTATATAATGTTTTTGAGGAATTAAGGAGGAGAGACTGAATGTATAAATCGAAAAAGATTTTATTATTGGGCTCAGGTGAATTGGGGAAAGAGGTCATACTTGAAGCTCAGCGACTTGGTGTTGAGACCGTTGCTGTAGACCGCTATGAGCATGCCCCTGCCATGCAAGTCGCTCATCGCAGTTATGTGATCGATATGCTGGATGCGGAACAACTAAGGGGAGTTGTAGAGAAAGAACAACCCGATTTGATTGTACCGGAAATAGAAGCCATCGCCACATCCGAATTAGTCAAGTTGGAAGAAGAAGGCTTTCAAGTCATTCCGACAGCAAGAGCCGCTAAATTGACGATGGATCGTGAAGGGATCAGGAGGCTGGCTTCTGAAACTCTGGAGATTCCGACAGCAGCCTACAAATTCGCAAACACTTATGAAGAATTTGTCCAAGCTGCCAAGGAAGTTGGGTTTCCCAATGTCGTCAAACCGCTGATGAGTTCTTCAGGTAAAGGGCAAAGTGTGTGCCGCACGGAAGGTGACCTGGAGGATTGCTGGAAAATCGCGATGGAAGGCGGCCGGGTTCAAAATGGACGGGTGATCATTGAAGAATTTATCCGTTTTGATTCGGAAATCACGCTGCTTACTATCCGGGCCGTAAATGGTACCATGTTTTGTGCTCCAATCGGTCACATTCAGCAGGGCGGGGATTATATTGAATCCTGGCAGCCGCATAATATGACAGAAGCACAAATAATGGAAGCGAAAAGAATTGCCCATGCCATTACGGATGAACTTGGCGGGTACGGATTATTCGGGGTAGAGCTGTTCCTCTCAGGGGATAAAGTTTATTTCAGTGAAGTTTCCCCACGTCCGCACGATACGGGGCTAGTGACATTGGTGACTCAGAATTTGTCCGAGTTTGCCCTTCATATTCGGGCGATTCTAGGATTCCCCATCCCGGAAATCAAGCTGGTCAGTCCAGGTGCCAGCCGTCCATTAAAAGCGCAAGATGAGTTATCGGAATATTCAATAGTCGGTGTTGAACAGGCTTTGGCTTTACCTAATACACAAGTGCGTCTTTTCGGAAAACCTGTTACAAAGGCAGGTAGAAGGGTTGCGGTCGCCCTGTCGTCTGCCGATTCCATCGAGGTGGCGAGAGTGAATGCGGCCCGCGCTTTGGAATGTTTAGTTGTAGAGAAAGAATAGTGAAAAAAGCGCTCTTTGAATGGAGCGCTTCAGCTTGTCGACAAGAGGGAGCAGATCTCTTAAATCAAATGGAACATGATCTTCACTCCAGGTACTCGCTTTCCGCGGGCGGTCCGGAAGCCTCCTCGGCGCCATTTGCGCCTGTGGGGTCTCCCTTGGACACGTTTTCCCCATAGGAGTCTCGTACCTTCCATTCCAATCAACTGGAATGGTTTTTAAAGTAAAACGTAGGCTGGTCTCATCCCGAACGGTTTAAGAATAGTTTGTACTTCATGATTTGCCTGCCGAATAACTGGCTAGCCGAGACTCAGCTAGATGCTTGCGACAGGAGGTTTGACAGTCAGTCGGCGAAAAAAAGCAGATTTTCAAAAAAATGTAACGTTTCTCAAAGATGACTTTGTCTGCTGTCTTACTCTAAAGCATCCTTATTCGGATGCTTTATTTCTTTTCTCCATTAATAGTACTTTAAACTCCTGACAATCACCCAGCTTGAAGACGTTGAATGAAAAAAACTTTGTTCAAGTTCACTTACCCACACTGGTATTAACCAAATCTTTTTCATTGTAATATGCCCCCTTTTCTGATGATTTCCCTGAATAACCAATTCCACATGCTGTCTTTACTTTGTCTTAACAATTATCCTGTCACTTTTTTACATAGCCTTGACATTGAGTTCATTTTCTTCACCTATAGTTAAATTAAATAGAAAACATTAACGGGAGGTCATTCATTTGAATCGCACTTGGAGTAAAAAGGTTTTACCTATCACGCTCATTTCTGCATTGGCATTTGGAAGTTTATCATGGTCCGGTGCGGATCGTGTTTCGGCAAAGGGGAACCCAAATAAAGAACCGGAAATCAAGAACGTTATTTTCCTTATCGGTGACGGCATGGGTGTTTCCTATACCTCCGCTTACCGGTATTTAAAAGATAATCCTGGTACGAAGGTGGCAGAACGGACAGAGTTTGATAAATACTTGGTTGGCCAGCAGATGACTTACCCAGAAGACTCTGCACAAAATATAACGGATTCAGCTTCAGCCGCTACGGCAATGTCTGCAGGAGTGAAGACTTATAACGCTGCAATTGCAGTGGATAATGATAAATCCGAAGTCAAAACCGTATTGGAAGCAGCAAAGGAAAAAGGAAAAGCGACGGGATTGGTTGCCACTTCGGAAATCACTCATGCTACGCCTGCATCTTTTGGCGCCCATGATGAAAATCGGAAAAACATGAATTCAATCGCAGACGATTATTATAACGAATTAATCAAAGGCAAACATAAAATTGACGTCCTATTGGGCGGAGGGAAGTCCAATTTTGTCCGGCCTGATGTCAATTTGGCGAAAGCCTTCGAAAAAGACGGTTACAGTTATGTGACGGATAAAAATCAAATGCTAAAGGACAAGAATGAGCAGGTTCTTGGTTTATTCGCTTCTGAAGGACTTCCGAAAATGATTGACCGCCCAAGTGAAACGCCTTCTTTGGCAGACATGACAAGTTCGGCGATCCAGCGCTTGAATAAAGATAAAGATGGATTCTTCCTTATGGTCGAGGGAAGCCAGGTCGATTGGGCAGGACATGATAATGATATCGTAGGTGCAATGAGTGAAATGGAAGACTTTGAAAAAGCATACAAAGCGGCCATGGAATTTGCGAAGAAAGACAAACATACCTTAGTGGTGGCTACGGCGGATCACTCTACAGGAGGATTCTCGATCGGGGCAAAAGGAATATATAACTGGTACGGTGAGCCAATCAAGGCAGCAAAACGCACTCCTGACTTCATGGCGGATGCCATCGTCAAAGGCGCTGATGTCGAAAAGACGCTAAAGCAATATATTAACCAAAATGTAGTGAAGTTAACTGACGGTGAAATCAAAACGGTAACTGAAGCTGCCAAATCAAAAAATGTGACGAATGTCGATAATGCCATCGAAGCCATATTCGATAACCGGACCAATACTGCCTGGACTACTGGGGGACATACGGGTGAAGATGTTCCAGTCTACGCATACGGGCCATATAAAGATCGTTTTGCCGGGCAGGTCGATAACACGGATCAAGCCAAAATCATTTTTGAGCTATTAAAGAAATAATGACTTCAGGGAGGGATTCAATGAACAGACTGATGATCGGTGCCCTGTTATTAACGGCATTTGGTGCTCTTAATACCCAACCAGCTTACGAAGAAGAAACGACAGCTAAAGAAAAAACAGAGGAAATTGCACGACCACTGGAAAAAAAGGATGTCTATGTTCCGAACCCGCAGCTTCCTGATGATAGAAACTTGAACCAGATCGGACAGAACGTTTCCGATGCCAAAGGCGAATTAACCTTGAAGGCCTATAAAAAATTGAATGAAACGTTGAATGTTGGCCCGATCGAGGTTAACATCAAAGAAATGAAAGTGATGCATGCCACTCCGGATTACAGCATGATCGATTTCTTCCACGGCTATACGCATGATGAAGATTTCGATATCGTAAAAGTGAACGTGGAAATCAAAAACAATTCGGATAAAAAAATTAAGTTTTCGCCAGTTGCTTTCCTTGAAACGGACAGAGGAGAACATCTGACATGGGAAGATGAGATCTATTTGGAAGAACTTACTGGTGAAATAGAAGGAAACGGTTCAAAAAGCGGAAACATTGGTTTCATCCTAAATGATGGAAACATAAAAGGCATATCCGTCATGTCAAGTGATGCGGTGGATGACGAAGGGAAAGTCCTTGCAAAAGGCAAGTCAGCTGAATTCGCTTTTTAAAGAATATGTATAAATGGCTTGGGAAAATAAAATACTAGAACAAGTGATGGGGATTACTATCACTGAACGGAATATCCAAATCCTAATGATGAGGTGACACAGAATGAGCTATAAAGATCAATTAGATCCACATTCTCAAAAGTTTCACCATAATTGGACAAGACCTAAGCGTTCAAAATCTCAAGTTAATGGCCACACGCAAGAATCACAAACAAACATTATACTAAGAAGCAATGCAAAGGCTCACAGGTGGTAACGGATATTTCCGACAAAGAAGGAGGCTCCCAGCGAGTCTTCTTCTTTATATTTAGAATCATCATAATCCTAGCAAGGCATTCATGGCTTTTCACTCATAATTATGATACCATTTACCTTTGAGATTGAAGTGATGAGCTTGGCGTGAAACTGGAGTCGATTGAAAGTTTCACCTTATACAAATAGAGGACGTGAATTGTAATGATTAAAATTGAAATCCCTGCAGCGGATATAAGCATCAAACAAAGAAAGCAAGTTATAGAAGGAGACGAAGCTGTCATTCCTGAAATTTACGGGTTTATCGATTTTCATTTGATTCCCCGTGATAAAGGCGGAATCATCTTGTTTTACAATGAGAATGATGAACTGATTTTTGTCGGTAAAGCCCGTAAATTAAGACCAAGGGTCAAGAAGCATTTCGAGGATAACGTATCTCCGATTAAAGAGCATCGTAATGAAGTTAAGAAAATTGACATTCTTTTAGTAGAAGACGCTATGGAACGTGAAATCTATGAAACGTACATGATCAATAAGCTTCATGCTAAATACAACGTCGATAAAGTGTTTTATAAATAAGAAACACCTATGAAAAGCTGACTGCATATGCACTCAGCTTTTTTCTGTTTAGGGATATGTACAGAAATAATTTCGTACATTTACAGCAGCTACATGTTAGGTTAACAATGTTGGTTTATATTTAGAGTATTCCAATACATTCTCAGGAGGAAGCTATTGAAGAAAATACTTTGTAAAAAGGTGTTGGTTATCTCGATCGGGACAGTGATTGCCTTTGGGAATTTAACGTGGTCCATGTCACAAGCTTCTAAGCTGGCGAAACAGAGAGAGATTGAAACTTTTGAACAAAAGACAGTAACATCTTCAGGGTGGGAAATGGCGGAATAAGCACAATGGCCAATAACTTTTTTCTCGATTTGCAACAAAGAAAAAGAAAAATGTATTGGATAATGAAACGTTGTTAATGATCAGCTGTTTGTAAATATCGAAGTACATTAATATGATTAAACTGCAATGGAGGTTCCTTACACATGATGTAATGTGTGATTGGGCTTCCATTTAATTTTATTGTTTAATGTCAGCCCCTTTCATTTATCCGTGTGTCGGAGCAAGCGTGATTACATGGGTTCAAGAGAAGTATTCGGAGACAATTTTAAAAAAACTTGCAAATAGTAATGATTACGTTTTATTATTAGAGAGTGTTTTTATATGAAGATTGCTTTGGTGTTTAAATCGTAATGATTTTGATTTACTTGAAGCAAAGAAATTAGGTAAAGGAGTGGTAAGGGTTGGAGATGAAGAAAATTCCGGTTACAGTATTGAGTGGATACCTTGGTGCAGGAAAGACGACGCTTTTGAATCATATTCTTGAGAATAGGGATGATCTAAAGGTTGCCGTCATCGTTAATGATATGAGTGAAATCAATATTGATGCTTCGCTGGTCAAACAGGGAGGGTTTACCCGGACGGATGAAAAACTGGTGGAAATGCAGAATGGCTGCATTTGCTGTACGCTTCGTGAGGATTTGATGATTGAAGTGGAGAGATTGGCGAAACAAGGGGACATTGATTACATCGTGATTGAATCGACGGGGATAAGCGAACCGGTCCCTGTAGCCCAAACCTTCTGTTATGTTGATGAAAGCATGGGAATTGATTTATCGAAATCTTGCCGGCTTGATACGATGGTTACCGTTGTTGATGGGTATAATTTCTGGCAAGACTTCACTTCCGGAGAAACGCTTATTGACAGGATGCAGGCAACTGATGCTGAGGATGCCAGGGAAGTGGTCGATCTATTAATAGATCAGATAGAGTTCGCCAATGTCATCCTGTTAAATAAGGTCGATCTGATGGATGCTGATGCCGTTGCGGAATTGAAGGCGGTTCTTCATAAAATGAATGCCGATGCGAGAATTATCGAAACAAACCATTCCAAGGTGCCGCTAAAGGATGTATTGAATACACATTTATTTGATTTTGAAGAGGCAAGCCAAGGAGCCGGCTGGATAAAGGAATTGAATGAAGAGCATATCCCGGAGACCTTGGAGTATGGGATTTCTTCCTTCGTTTACAGGAGGGGAATACCCTTTCATCCCGAACGGCTGATGGAGTGGTTGGAAAACTGGCCCGTACAAGTGGTGAGGTCGAAGGGATTCCTTTGGCTGGCATCGAGAAATGATGCGGCAGGCTTGCTTTCGCAGGCAGGACCGTCATTGACTTTACAAGCAGCCGGTAAATGGATTGCAGCTTACCCTGA
This sequence comes from Peribacillus sp. FSL R5-0717, assembly GCF_038002945.1. NCBI lineage: Bacteria > Bacillati > Bacillota > Bacilli > Caryophanales > Bacillaceae > Peribacillus > Peribacillus sp. FSL R5-0717. Next base: position 2,059,135 of record NZ_JBBOOF010000001.1, on the reverse strand, counting down.
GGAAGAACAGCGCCAAATTTTAAAGGAAGCACCTGAATTATTGGAACGGTGGAATGCAGTATACGGTGACAGGATGACGGAGCTTGTGATGATTGGCATTCAAATGAATCAACAGGAAATCGAAAATGAATTAGATCAATGCTTATTGACGGAAATGGAAATGCAGCAGGATTGGTCTCTTTATGAAGATCGATTGCCTGCATTTACGGAAAACGTTCATTAAAAAACTTAGGAGGAAATAGAAATGAGAGTAAACATTACGTTAGCATGCACAGAATCAGGGGACAGAAATTATATTACGACGAAAAACAAGCGGAATAATCCGGACAGGATCGAATTGAAAAAGTACTGCCCGCGATTGAAGAAACACACGCTTCACCGTGAAACGAAGTAATTTTAAGGTTTAAATCGTAATGATTATGTTTTATCGAGGAGAATGGATGTAAAAGGAGGGAAGTTCATGTTGGAATGGATCATTATTGGCGGAGGCATTCAAGGTATGACGATGGCTGCATTTTTACTTAAGTCAGGAAAAACGACGGTGGACCAGCTGGCGATTGTCGATAGAAATGAAGAACCATTGGCAAGATGGAAGCAGTGTACGGAAGTCATTTCAATGCCATATTTACGTTCTCCATCCGTACACCATCTGGATGTGAATCCCTTCAGCCTGCAGAAATATGTGGAGAAGGCAGAATGGAAAAATAACTTTTACGGCCAATATAAGCGGCCATCCCTAAAATCCTTCAATGAACATTGTGTTCACTTGGCTGATGATTTATCCATTAAGCAGGCATGGGTGCAAGGGGAAGTCATCTCTGCCTGCAAAACGGGACAGGGCTGGGAAATCCAATTGCAAAACAAGCGACGGCTTGAGGGGCAAAAACTTGTGATTTCAATTGGCATTGGCGAACAGCCTTATTGGCCTGAATGGGCACGGCAATTCAAACAAGAGCATGGAGGTCCCGTTTACCACATATTCGATGAAAATATTCCGGAGCTGACACAATTACAAGGACCCATCACGATCATTGGTGGCGGCATATCTTCTGTCCATCTCGCTTTAAAGCTGAGTAAAATCTATCCACATGATGTAACGGTTCTGAAGCGGCATCCTTTTAGAATTCATGATTTCGACAGTGATCCTGGTTGGTTGGGTCCGAAAAAACAGCGACCTTTCCGTGCTATATCCAGCTTTCAAAAAAGACGCGAGACCATTATCCAGGCCCGTAATAAAGGATCGATCCCACCTGACTTACATAATGCGCTGATGAATCAGGTTAAACAGGGATTATTGAGTGTCATGGATGTTGAGGTGAAAAGCGCTGTGTGGAAGGATGGGCATATCAGCCTCAGGGATAAAAACGAAAAGGTCATTCAACAAACAGGGATGATCCTTTTAGCGACGGGCTTTAAGTCAGCAATGTCAGGGAAGGATTGGCTGACGCCAGTCATCCGGTCGCATGATTTACGCTGCGCGGAATGTGGTTATCCAATTGTATCGCAGTCGTTGCAGTGGGGACCTGGTTTATATGTCACGGGTGCATTGGCTGAACTTGAAATGGGACCGATATCCAGGAATATATCGGGAGCAAGACAGGCAGCGGAACGAATCGTGAATAGTTTATAGATTTTTCATACATTCAAGATTTAAAAAAAGGAGAATATAAATGGCGAAAAAATCCAAGGTAATAAAAGCGCAAAAACAGTTGGCAATGGTCGAAAAGTATGCAGAACTTAGAAAGGAATTGAAAGAGAAAGGGGATTATGCCGCATTGGCCAAACTCCCTCGTGATTCCTCGCCGACAAGGGTCCACAATCGTTGTGGAGTAACGGGGAGGCCCCGTGGTTATATGCGCAAATTCAACATGTCGCGTATCGTTTTTAGGGAACTTGCTCATAAAGGGCAACTGCCGGGTGTCAAAAAGTCAAGCTGGTGAGCGGGGAGTTCTAAATCATTCATAAGAAAAGGGCCCCTCAGTTTGGCGACAAAAGGGGGATGGAGTCCGATTAAAGGGCAGTGTAGTGCTTGTTTATACGGACGAAACCTCATAAGATTGAAGAAAATTTGCGGCACTCCTGCCGAAAAACTGGCTAACCGAGACCCCACAGGCGCTTGCGCCGAGGAGGCTTGGCAGACAGTCGGCGGAAAGGGAGCGGAATCTGAAATCAACTGGGGCTTTAATTGATTTGTTTACAGTCTGAGGAGCCCTTGTTAAAAACAAGGGCTCCTTCCCATTCAAAAGTGTTGCTTACTTGACTGCCTTTAATGCTTGTTCGGATATATAGAAGTCTTTTCCGTTGTAAACGGTGATCGCATTAATTTCTTTTTGTTTAGTGGATTTAGGAGTCTTGCTGATAACGATATTCTTATTTGCAGGCAACTCCACTCTTTGTTGCCCCTTTTTCGCTACGAAAACCGGGTTATTCGGGTCTGTAACATCAATGCGGGTTGAATATCCTTTTTGCTCAAAGGAATCTTTAGCATCCATGTATAGTTTGTTCGATAATTTTTGTAAATCAAAGCCCATGAATTCGGCCATTTTTTTAGCGAGGTCTGTATTCTCCACTAATCCAGTCGGTTTTGATGGGCCATAAGAATACAGGAATACGTCTTCCCCTGTATGACCGCCAGTTGTAAAGCCTATGTTGGCACGGTTAGCAAGCAGCTTTGTCATTTCAGCACCTACGTTTTTAGAAGCGGTAAGTTTTGCTGTTTCCTCAGAAGTCAGATTATCCAGTCCATACAGTGCTGCAACTTCTTTCAGATTGGAATGATCTGGTTTTAGCTTACTTAAGGCCCCTTCAACAGTCATTTTCGCTTTCTTTAATGGATCGATATAAGCTGATACGGGTGTTTCCGGGTAGGAGGAGTTCGTGTTTACGTTACCCATTGTAATTCCGCTGTTCCCATGGTCCGTTACAGCAATGACCATCGTGTTTCCGTCATTTTTTGCAAACGTAAGGGCTTCGTTCACGGCATCATCAAAAGCTAAAGTATCACTAATCATTCCGATCGTGTCGTTTCCGTGAGCAGCCCAGTCAATCTTGCTTCCTTCAACAAATAAGAAGAAGCCATCTTTATCTTTTTTCAAGGTTTTAAGGGCTTTATTGGTCATCTCAGCTAAAGTGGGTTCACTTGGCTTTGTTGTTTTACGATCTAAATCATATGCCAGGGCGCTTGGTGCAAAGCTTCCCCAAATTTTATTCGATTTGGATTTTAACAGCTCGCCTCGGGTTTCAACAAAATCATATTTGTCTTCATCGAGCACTTCCAAAAGGTTTTCTCCATCCATTCTTGCATTTTTTGTTTTACCTGGTAAAAGGGTTTCTTTGCCGCCTCCCAAAACGACGTCAATCCCCTGATAAACCTGCTGTTCCGCAATATCACCATAATTGCTTCGATGTGTCACGTGAGCGGAGAAGCCTGCGGGTGTAGCATGCTGGATTTCAGATGTAGAAATGATGCCCGTAGCCTTTCCGGCTTGTTTCGCACCCTCCAAAACGTTAGCGACTGGTTTATGGGCATTTTTCGGATTAACTGGATCGAGCCCTGGAGAATTAACGATGGTTGGCAGGACACCGACAAATTTATCATTTGATTTATTTCCTGTCGCAAGCGCTGTTGCTGCAGGAGCTGAGTCGGTAATCGCCGATTCAGCCGAGTATGTACGCATGCCGCCAGACAGCATTTCGTCCATGGCTAGATTATCGCCTTTATACCACCTTGAAAGGGTTGTTGCTCCTGTGCTTGTTCCATCCATCACCATCATGATGACGTTGGTTGGTTCTTTTTTCTTGTCTTTAGCCTGAACATCTTCCTTCATTGTTGAAATACCAAGTGATGATATGGCCACCGCGCCCGCTAAAGTAATTCCTGCTACCTTTTTGCTCATTTTCCCCAAAATGCATACCTCCAAAAATATGATTACATTTAGGATAAATGCAGTATATTAAGAAATTACTTCATATAAGTAAAGAAAGGATTTTTATCCTGTAAATTTTGTTTGGAGAATAGAGTGAACGTTAAAAAAAGCAGAAGTCTATAAGACTCTGCCTTTTTAGGATGGTTTTTACCTTTGGAAAAATTCAATCCACTCTTTTTCCGGTCCATATACGTAGAAATAGCGATAACCATTCGGAAGGGTGACAATCTCTTCATCAATCAGTTCGGTGTTATCCAAGCTTTTGATCCGGGCATATTCTTCTTCGATATCATCCACGGTAATGGCAAAATGGTGGATCGTTGCTTCGGAGGGAAGTGTGTCGCTATATCCCTGAATCAATTCTATTTCTGTTTCGTCCGACTCTTCGTAACCGAGGAATGCCAGTTCGATCACTCCATTAGTATGAGTCATGCGTTCCTTTAATTTCAAATCCAGCACATCTTGATAAAAGGCGATGGATTTTTCAAGATCTTTTACAACAACGCCAATGTGATCGACCCTTTTTACAGCCAAGAAATCTTCCTCCTTCATTAAAACCGTATGCAACTTGCTAATAGTAGTATATATAAGATTATTCGGAATTAAATTACTTTTTTATAGCCGTTTTTAGATAATTTTTAAAATGATGTTAATAAAGGGAAAGTATTGGTGAATAATGAAAAAATAACAAATGGCTTATGGGATAATACTTTTCTTCCATAGTATCTCTTGATAGATTCTTTTATTGGAAAGAAATGTATTCATCATTTTCCAGGGCAAAAATTTGTTTCTAAATGGAATAGTCGATATACTATGGAAACAACTCCATTATTAATGGATAGGAGAGGAGAGGTAGTATGGGAAAAATTCGTGAAGGTGAAGTTTTCACTCTTACTGATGACAGTGATGAAGGCCATGAAGTTGAGGTTTTAGGTTCATTGGATGTAGAAGGAACGGAATATGTTGCAGTAGGCTTGCTTGAAGATATTGAAGAGGATACGGATGAAGATATCGATATTTTCTTTTTCAGGGTCGAAGGCGAAGGTGAACTGCTCGATATCGAATCGGATGAAGAATTCGAAAAGGTATCATTGGCGTTTGAAGCGGCATTTGAAGCGAAAGAATGACAAGATAAAAGACGGCACAATGTGTGCCGCCTTTTTTATATGTATAAGGAAAGTATCGGCCCCGCCTTCGCCAAATACCATGATAGCCACGCGTGCTATCCAGCCTTACTTAAGTATAGGGTTGTATTATTGATAGGACGTGTACTACATATGAAGATTTTGTTAATAAACGGAGTATTTTTCCATATCAAAGGCATAGGATAAAAAAAGTGGAGGTGATGGGATGGCCGTTGTAAAGCACACTGATGCCGATATTGCCTTATTGGCAAGATTGCTTAGGGCGGAAGGCGAGGGTGAAGGTGATCAAGGTATGCTGATGATCGGTAATGTAGGGGTCAATCGAATTAGGTCGAATTGTTCCGATTTCAAGGGGTTGAGGACGATTCCAGACATGATTTATCAGGAGCATGCCTTTGAGGCTGTACAGAAGGGGTATTTTTATCAGCGGGCAAGAGACAGGGAAAAGAGGCTTGCACGCCGTAGCGTAAGCGGCGAAAGGCTATGGCCTTCGAAATTTAGCCTATGGTACTTCAGGCCACCGGGAGATTGCCCGGCAACCTGGTATAATCAGCCCCTGGTTGGGCGTTTCAAGCTCCATTGCTTTTATGAACCAACAGGTACAGAATGTCCCAATATTTATAATACATTTTAAGGAAATGGCTGAACCTTATGGGGGTTTGGCCTCTTTGTGCATCAATCCTTAACTTGGAAAAGACATATGATAAAACTGGCAAATGATTTACTGATACTGTAAAATTGAGACTGTAAATTTCCGGATAAGAAAGGAATAAAAAATTGATGAGTAAAAGGCTTATTGATTATGGACAAAGGCAAATGGGAGAACAGCCGGAGGATAGTACCGAGAAATTCAAGTCTTTCATGGAGAACAACCCGGACGCCATTTCCATTGTTGATCTGGAAGGAAAGACCCTTCAGGTGAATGCAGCTTTTGAAGAGTTTTTCGGATGGACGAATGAGGAGCTCATTGGCATGCCGTTTCCAATTATTCCTGATTTCTTGAAGGAGTCAGTCAATGAATTGCATGACCAAATTAAGGCTGGGGTACAAAAGAAAGGCTTTGAAACGGTCAGGTTAAGGAAGGATGGCCAGTTAATCGATGTAAGCATCTCCCTGTTTAATATCCGCGATAATGAAAATGAGCCGTGCGCATTGGTTTTCGTTTATCGGGATATTACGAATCAAAAACTTGCTGAAGCTGCCTTGAAGGAAAGTGAACAAAGGTATCGCAGTTTAGTGGAGGTGTCACCTGAAGCGATTTTTGTACATCGCAATGGAATCATCGAGTATATGAATCCCATGGGGGCAAAAATGCTTGGGATGGATAGTGTGGAAGATATTATCGGTAAATCGGTTTTTCAGTTCGTCCACCTGGAGTCCCGGGAAAGTGTACAAAAAAGAATCGAAATCATGAGGGACGATCATCAGGCGGTTGGTTTACTGGAACAAAAGTTCATTCGGCTTGACGGACAAGAATTTTATGGAGAAACACTCGGTCTTCCGATTATTTATAGAGGGCAACCAGCCATTCAGGTATTCTGTAGGGATATTACGGAGCGTAAAAAGACCGAAGAGCTGATCTGTAAATCCAATATGTTATCGGCAGTGGGACAGATGGCTGCAGGCATCGCACATGAAATAAGAAATCCATTAACTACGGTCAAAGGGTTTTTGCAATTATTAAGGGAAGACCCTGAGCAAAAGGACTATCTTGAAATGACGGTCAGTGAAGTTGAAAAAATCGAAATCCTGGCCAATGAGTTTTTAAGTTTAGCAGAGCCTGAAGCGAAGGTTTGTGAACTCATTCAGCTTAACGAGATATTGGACAGTATGATTAAGTTAGCCGAATTTCAAGCGATATTGAATGATGTCGAAATCATCAAGGAATATACTACGGATACGGCATCAGTCTTTGGCGAACCGAATCAGTTAAAACAAGTATTCACGAATGTTGCCAATAATGCGATAGAAGCCATGCCGAATGGCGGTAAACTTCATATACAGTTAAACCATGAAGGTGACTCTGCGATGATCCGGTTCATTGATCAAGGCTGCGGAATCTCAAATGAACGCATGAAGCATATAGGGCAGCCTTTTTATAGTACATCTGAAAAAGGAACAGGGTTTGGGCTCATGGTCAGCACCAAAATCATCCATGAACATAATGGGGAAATTCATTTCACTAGCGAAGTGGGAGAAGGGACGATTGTGGATATCAGTCTCCCTATCTATGAAAGTTCACAATGAAAAGTGACGAGAAGCCATGCTCTCGTCACTTTTTGGTTCATAGTTTAACGATCGTCCTGCCTCTTGCTTCCCCTTTTAATAGGGTAGGAAGGACGTCAGGCAATTCTTTAAGTGTAATTTCCTGTTGAACGAGCTGTTCCAAATCCTCCAGTTTAAAGTCGGTGGCAAGGCGGTGCCAAACTTTCAATCTTGTATCCATCGGGCAATTGACCGAATCGATCCCAAGTAGATTAACACCTCTTAGGATGAATGGAAAGACGGTGGCAGGAAGGCTTGTCCCAGCTGTCAATCCGCTGACCGCCACAGCTCCGCCATACTTGATTTGGCTAAGGACCGAAGCTAACGGTTCACCGCCGACGGGATCTACCGCCCCGCTCCACTTCTGTTTGCCCAGAGCCCGAAGCTTGCCATCATATACATCCTCACGCGATACAATGGTCGACGCACCGATTGCCTTCAAATATCCATGTTCCGATTCCTTTCCTGTACTAGCCTCAACGGAATAGCCAAGTTTGGAAAGGATCGAGACGGCAAAACTGCCGACCCCGCCAGTTGCACCAGTGACAAGAACGCTCCCTTGCTCAGGTGTGAGGTTATTTTCTTCCAGCCGCAGAACCGATAGTGCTGCAGTGAAACCGGCCGTTCCGATGATCATCGCCTCTTTCATTGTTAGGCCATCAGGAAGCGGGACGATCCACTCTGCAGGAACACGGGCAAATTGACTATAGCCCCCTGATTGGGAAACGCCAATTCCGTAGGAGGTCGCAATGACTTCGTCTCCTTCTTTAAAGCGGGAATCCTCAGATGAAACGACAACACCAGCCATATCAATTCCCGGAACGATCGGATAGCTGCTGACAATGTTTCCATTTGGAATGGCTGCAAGGCTATCTTTATAGTTCACACCGGAATAATGAACACGGATGAGCACTTCGCCTTGAGGTAGATCATCAAGTGATAGCTCCTGAATGTTAACGGTGAATTGATCATCTTGCTTATTCACGACTAATGCATCAAATTGCTGTATCATGGTTCGTTCCCCCTTATAATAATGAATCTACCCCATTATAAAAGAAAAAATAGAGGAATGTATAATGATACAATTCGAAATAAGTAGCGCTTCCTTTTCTTTCTGCTTCTAAAAATGGTACTATTAGATTTGATTCAGTTCATATTAAAGGAGATGTTTAACATGGCTAAAAAAGGATACATACTTATGGAAAACGGAGAAAAAATCGAATTCGATCTTTTCCCGAACGAAGCACCTAACACAGTGGCTAACTTCGAAAACTTGGCAAACACAGGATTTTATAATGGCGTAGTCTTTCACCGTGTAATCCCTGGTTTCGTAAGCCAAGGCGGAGATCCAACAGGTACAGGCGCAGGCGGAAGCGGCACAAAAATCAAATGTGAAACAGAAGGAAACCCTCATAAACATGAGGCAGGAAGCCTATCTATGGCACATGCTGGAAAAGACACAGGCTCAAGCCAATTCTTTATCGTGCATGAACCACAACCGCATCTTAACGGTGTTCACACAGTATTCGGTAAAGTGACTTCTGGACTTGAAACAGCCAAAGCTATGAAAAATGGCGACAAAATGGAAAAAGTCGAAGTTTTTGACGCTGAATGATGGAAGCGAAAAGAGGGGGCATTATGCTCCCTCTTTCTTTTTGCTCTGTTCATGAGCGAAGACAGGGAAATATAAAGTCATTTTGGCGTCATGCTTTCAGTGAAACGATATTTGACCTCTGTCAAGGTTTCTGAAATATCCCATAATCTTTTCGAAGTTTCTTCATTATATAAGGTATCGATGACCTTGTCTTTTCTGGGAAAGCCTTTTCTGCCCTTCTTTCCATCGGGTCCGATATACTCCCCGCCTGTCAATGAAGGTTCCGTTGCGGCATAAAGGGTAGGCAATGCTCCCATACTTGCCGGCTGGGTGATGGTTTTGGAAAGAAAGTGCACGAATTTATTTATGGGTTTGCCGGAACCGCGGGACATGAGATTAGTATGGGAAAGGCCCGGATGACAGGCAACACTGATCGGGGTTGCGCCATGCTGGTTGAATTTATTTTGTAATTCGCGGGCGAAGAGTAGATTGGCCAGCTTGCTTTGCCCATAGTATTTCATTGGTTTATAACCGTTTTCACCATTTAGATTTTCGAAGTCTATATATCCATTGATGGCGGCCAAGCTGCTCAATGTGACCACACGTGATTTTGGCGTAGAAAGGATACACGGAAGAAGGAGGCCTGTCAAAGCAAAATGACCGAGGTGATTGCTGCCGAATTGCAGCTCGAAGCCATCCTTCGTCCTACTGTAGGGCGGAATCATCACACCTGCGTTATTGATGAGGACGGAGAGAGATTCATAGTTTTCCTGAAAGGAAGCGGCAAATTGCCGAATGCTGCTCAAATCACTTAAATCCAGCTCCATCACACGTACATTTGCCTTTGGATGGACCGATAAGATTCCATCGACCGCCTTTTCACCCTTTGAAGCGTTCCGGACCGCAAGGATGATCTCTGCCCCCTTACCGGCCAATGCAAAAGCCGTTTCGAAGCCAAGCCCGCTATTTGCACCAGTAATCACAATGGTTTGCCCCGATACATCTGCCATTTCTTCGCCATTCCACTTTTCAATCATCCAATCACACCTTTCCACACAGTCTTTACCTATCATATACCCAAATAATCCCTATATGTCACATTCTGTGCGGGGAACAGTGTGCTGTCGTCTATTTTTTAAAAAGATTAGCCGCCCAGTAAGTAATCCATTATATTTTTCACGATCAAAATGACGGTCACGATGATAAATAATACTCTGACATATGCCACTCCTTTCTTAATGGCAAATTTAGAACCGGCCAACGCTCCTGCTATCATGGAGATCCCCATTGGAATTCCGTAGGAAAAGTTGACGGTATCAAGGAATATGAACATGATCAGTGCCGCCAAATTACTTCCAAAGTTCAAAAATTTGGCATTTCCTGCAGAGTGCAAAAAATCAAAGCCAATCATTAAAAAGGCAAACAAAATGAAGGATCCCGTTCCAGCGCCTAAAAAGCCATCATAAAAACCAATGGCAAATATAGCGAACGCAAATAGTGCAGCCTTTTGCCATGTGAGTGTATGGTAAGTCGATTTCTGGCCCCAGTCCTTTTTAAAAAAGGTATAAATGGCAATAGCTATTAATAGAACCAAGATCATAGGCTTTAATAATTCAGGCGAGACGAAATTGACAACCCAAGCTCCTAGCAGGGAACCTATGAAAATCAATGGGAAAAGTTTTGAAACCAATTTGAAATCAACCTTACCTGAGCGAATGAAAGCAATGGTGCTTGTTAAAGACCCCATGGAACTTGCTAACTTATTCGTAGCGATCGCTGCTGACGGGGAAAGTCCTGAAAATAATAAAGCGGGTATCGAAATCAGGCCGCCGCCGCCGACCACGGAATCAATGAATGCTGCCAAAAATCCGAAAAACATCAGCAGCAAAAGTGTCGAAATTTGTATATCTTCCATCCAAGAAGCCTCCGTATCGATGGCATTATGGCTGAAATGCTTGTTTTGCTGGAGCCATAATCCACGTGTTCATATTAGTCACTATTTAGATAGTAACTAATAAGAACCATTCTGTAAATAAGAATATTTGAGCCATACTGTTTGAAATCGAATAGATTTCGATAAGAGATTTGGTATGATAGGCATATAACTTACCAAAGCACTAGGAGGTACTATGCAAGATATCATTCAAAAACTACAGTCTCTCGGGTTTAGTCAATATGAAGCAAAGGCTTATGTTTCTTTGGTTCGCCAAGGCCCAACCAGTGCCTATCAAGTAAGCAAGGAGTCAGGAATTCCAAGGGCCCGCATCTATGAAATATTAAATGGACTGCAAGAAGAAGGAATCGTCTTAAAAGAGGAAATCAATGACTCGATAAAATATTCACCGCTGCCAGTCGATGTTTTTTTGGAATCGGTTCAATCAAAATGGAACAATACCTATCAATCCATCAGCCATACATTAAAGCAATTCGAGAAAAACGAACCGATGTCCGACAATCGTGTAATGACGCTTAAAGGTGAAGGGCACATCCTATCCTTCTGCCGTACCTTGATTCAAAAAGCCGAGAAAAGGGTGGTGGTTTCCCTATGGGACGAGATGTATGGAAAACTTGAACAAGAGCTAATAGGGGCCGCTGCGCATTGCACGCTGAAGGGGATTGCATTTCAGGTTGAAAACCCATTATCAGGTATAGATATACATCGCCAAACAAGCTATGTGGAAAATATTGGGGAAAACAAATGGTTCATCTTATCCATTGATGGCAAGGAGACGATTTACGGCCCTTCGCCCGAAACGAGAGAAACGGCGTTCTACACAGATGATCCCATTCATATCAATTTTCTCGAAAATTACATTTGGCATGATATCCTCGTTAACCGCTTGGTTAAAAAGGATGAAGAAGATGCCGAGAAATGGATTTCAAGTGAAAGAGACCGTTTTTTCTCCCTATAAGATTTGAAAAAAAGCTGATAACCCCATATGCAGGGGATATCAGCTTTTTTATTTTTGTACCAAAGTCATTCGGATAAAAGGGTTTTAGGAAATTTAATGGCCGTGGGCAAGCTGGATTTATCTCGATAAGACCTGTAAGACACAATCGTATGATTATGCGCTTGAACGTCCAACTGGAGAACCTGTGAGCTTTTCAATTCCAAATAGTACGTAACGTCTTCTTTTTGTAAATGATAAAAAGAAAAAGGTATCCCTAAAAGGTTTTTCCTGATTAGTTTTGTTTCGGGCTGATTGATGATGTGCTCACTCAATTCCGCTATCGTAACAGAAGTTTTTCCTGTAATGGCTGTTATTTTTTCTTTTGCATAATCGACTGCATGACTGAAAGTGCCGGCAATGTTCTTCAAGATTCCGTTCATGGGTGCATCTCCTTTGAATTAGGCTATGTATGTAGTATTATACGCGGCTAATGGTTTATGCAAAAAATCGGTAATGATGATATAGAATCGTCACTTTATGAACATGATTAAGAAGTGCGCAACAAATATAAAAGGGCAATCAAGAAAGGACAGAAGGTAAAAGCATGAGGAATAAAAAAATATTTATGGGCCTGCTTTTCATCGCAATCCTCGCTTTTTCAGCCGTGTTCATTCAGTTGAATATGGATGTCAATTCCAGAGCGGAAAAAGGGGAGGACGACGATGCGGATAATCATGAGAGAATAGAGAAATTGCTGAATAAAATGACGCTTGAAGAAAAAATCGGACAGCTTATGATGGTCGGTTTCAGGGGGACTGAAAAGAGCGATGAAATTACGGAGCTCATCGAACAAAAACATATAGGAGGTGTCATCTATTTTGACCGCAATATGAAATCACCTAAACAAGTGGCCCAGTTATCCAACTCGCTTCAGCAAACGGCCAATCAAAGTGCACATTCGCTTCCGTTGATGGTGGCCATCGATCAAGAAGGCGGGGACATCATCAGGATGAAGGAAAGGGTATCGCCCCTCCCTGCGCAACAGGATCTTGGGAAAAATGCCTCTATTGAAGACATGTACAAGGTGGCCAGGTTGAATGGGACAGAACTGGGCTCCATGGGGATTAACATTAATTTTGCCCCTGTACTTGATCTATCAAAAACGGATAAACGTTCATTGGGGCAAGATCCGGAAAAGGTCTATCAATACGGAAAGAAAGCCATTCAAGGCTTGAATGATGTATCGATAACGGGTGCATTGAAGCACTTTCCCGGCAACGGACGCAGCGAAATCGATCCGCATGTCGAAACTTCATCCGTGGAGGCCAACCAACTGGATCTGGAAAATTCGGATATCTATCCCTTCAAGCAAATCATAAGTGAAATGGATAACCAAAAGTTTTTTGTGATGGTGACCCACATTAAATATCCAGCCTATGATAAAGAAAAACCAGCAAGCCTTTCTAAAATTATCATAGAAGACCTGCTTCGGGGGAAACTCAAATATGAAGGACTTGTCGTGACCGACGATTTGGAAATGGGAGCCGTGAACAAGTACTTCTCCTACGATGAGATGGGGAAGCAGGCAATCCTTGCAGGAGCTGACTTATTACTTGTCTGTCATGAATATTCCCATGAGCTTGAGGTATATAACGGTTTACTGCAATCAGTAAAAGCAGGGGAAGTTCCAATGGATAGAATTAACGAGTCAGTGAAAAGAGTGTTGACATATAAACTTAACAACATGAAGCAAACGAAAGCTGACCCTGATCAAGCTGAAAAAGTCGTGAAAAATCCCGAAAGCATAAAGTTCATCGAAAGCCTGAGCGAGGATGAATAAAGCGATACCGCTCTCTCAAAAAGGTGCTTTTGTTTAAATCAGCTGATAGAGGGAATACTATATAGGACTAACTTGAAGGAGGAAACGAACATGCCATCAAACAAAATGCTTGGAACCGTCCTGATAGGAGCAGCCGCATTTTTAATGCGCAATAAGAAAACCCGTGAAAAAACCATGAGTCAAATAAGATCCCTAGCCACACCAGAAACCATTGATAAGGTGAAGAGCCAATTCCAATCAATAACCAAAACAAAATCAAGTAACCCATCCGTACGTTAAGGTGAATTGACCCCATTAGTTATTCTTAATGGGGCTTTTTTTATGGTTTAGTGAATTCATCATGCCGGTAAAAGGAAAAGCACTCGTTTCTTTCGAAGACCATGGACAGGCATTCAAAAGTACAAGTGCTTTCATGAGGAATCAATGATCATTCAGCTTCATCTTCGCCGTCATTTTCTTTATTGAACCAAAGCGGATCCTCATTATCGACTTCACCATTATAATTAATCAGGATTTCTTCTCCTGCTTTTATGTCGGTATAAGCAAAGAAATCAAACGTATGATTCTTGAAGTTTATGTCATACGTAGCGTTGGGTGTATAAGAATGATTAAATAGCATGCCATAGCCTAAAAGCATGGCAGTATGGTTAATTCCATATTCAAACGCATAATCAGCCAGCAATGTCTTCTCAATGAAAACATGCTCCTCGTTCGGATATGCAATGACTGGTGCCTCATGCAAAAGCTCACCTTTTTTAATATCTCGTGTTGCGAATACGCCTCTATTGAACTCGCCATCACTGAGTGTGGAAGTTTTAACTTCAATCATGTTCGTCACCTACTTGTTCTATTCAATATAGTCCAGATCATCTAAGCTTGACAGTTAATAAGAAGAAAAGCAACTATTTTACGGAATTAATCATTTTTAGTAAAAGAATCAGTTTGTTTTTATTGAGGCCCCGCCTGTACCGTAGGACGGAATTCTTCACATGAAGGACGAAAAAAGGGAATGAATGGCCGAAATGATCCTCGGAAGGTAGACCAATACATAAGATAAAAACACCTCCGCCAGCAGGGAAGCTAGGGAGGTGGTTGATATATAGGTAAATCTGTTAATTCACACCGACAGCAGTAAAGGCATTTTTGACAGCCGTGACTTCTGCACTGCTTGAACCGTATAAATCAGAGGCCGATTGTATGACGGCCGCTCTGGCTTGTGAAAAAGTAGACGACGAAGTTAAATATGTTGTGTTTGCCCGATAAAAGATGGTTCCTAGTTTATCGATGCCGATTCCGGATACACTCACGCCATGGTGGGTTCCGCCTGCAGAGATTAAATAAGCTGCCTTATTAATGATTCCGCTGTTCGTGTGGACTCCGCCATTATCACCCGTTCCTGTATAACGGTTCGAATAATGGTCAGGGTCCCCATTCAATGTTGGATTAGCCATCGAGCGGAGTGCATCACCGGAAATATTAGGTGTGTAAATATCTTCCCCGACCAAATAATCGGCTTTGGCACTTTGATTCTTAAATTCTACGACAGTGCCAAAAATATCAGATATCGCTTCATTCAGAGCACCGGATTCATATTGATAGGTAAGGTTCGATTCCGAGGAAGTGACGGCATGCGTCAATTCATGCGCAACGACATCGAGCCCGCCGGACAATGGGATGAACGTCGTGCCATCTCCATCACCGTAAACCATTTGGGTGCCATCCCAAAAAGCATTATTGTATCTTGAGCCATAATGGACGGTTGATTTCAGGATGGTTCCATTACCATCATAGGAGTTCCGGCCAAATGTGGATTTGTAATAATCATAGGTTTTACCCGCATAATAATGGGCATCCACCGCAGCTTTATCGGCAGAAGCAGTAAAAGTATTTGTTGTGTTGGAAAAGAGTGTACCAGGCAATCTTGAACGGTTATTGGCGTTATACGTGTAGATGCCTTTACCGCGTGTATTGTCTTGTAAGTAGTATTGACCGTTGGATAAGGTAGTGTTCAGCGACACCGTATTGTTTAAGACGCCAGTGCCCGTTCCGACGGAGTTGGTCCCCGTCACTTCATCCAATGTATTATATTTATTCAGGATTTTACCCGTTTTGACTGAAATGAAATAATTATGATTTCCTGGTTCCGGACTTAAGAATTTCAAATTGACTTTATATACATAATCGGCCTTGCCTTCATTTGCGTATACATACAGGTCAGATTCAGGTGATTGCTCGTAGGCAGGTGTGAACCCCAGATCCGCTTCAGCTATTTTGATAGCTTCGGATTCACTGATGCCTTTTTTAGCCTTTTTCCCTAATTTCGTGTTTAGATTGGCTTCAACCGTACCGGACACGACTGTCAATACACCTTTAGCGTCAATCAATACGGCTTGTGTGGAATTCCATACTGGTACGCCTTTATAGGTTTGTTGCAATTTAAGGACGGTATTGCCCAGTTCATCCTTGCTTTCTTTCTCGATCGTGAAGGAGTCCTTCGCCTTTTGCTTTTCTAGCTTGTAAGACTTTTTGTTCTCATCAAAAAAGGTAAGAATGATATCTTCTGCCGTTTGCTTTGAGGGGTCCGTAAGCTTCCCAGACTTGTATTCTAGCGAATCCCTATGCTTATTGTACTTTTCAACACTCAACACATTTTTTGCCGCTAAAGCTTCTTGATGGGGAATAGCAGAAAATAATAGACCGATTGATAGTGCAGTTCCTAAAAATACCTTACCTTTCATAACACTCAACTCCTTCATGAGAATACCTCATTTTTACATCGTTTCATAATTATTATCAAATGGAGAAAACTCGCGAAAAATATGACATTTAAAGGAATAAAATGGAGAAAAATGGATTTTAATAGAAATATTCTTTGAATATATTCTTTTAGTAATATTTGGAATGTATTTAAATTAAACCAAATGAATAAATGTGCAAAAAACCATGGCATAATGTGCAAAAAAGCATGGCGTATAGTGCAAAGAAATTTGTCTATTGAAGGCATTTTTTTGGATAATCTGTTGAAAATTGCGCTTTGCAAACTTGGCATGAAAATTGCATATATTCAGAAAAGGAATTCGAATTGTAAATTAGGTCTATTTGAGAGTCTATGAAATAGGAAAATTTATTAAATGATTTCCCCATATATGAAAGCGCTTATATAGAAAGGGATGAAAAATTATGATACCAAAACAAGAAAATGACATCTTGCATCCTCCAAAGCAAGAAGAACAAGGGTTAAAGCGCGGTTTGAAATCCCGCCATTTAACGATGATTTCCATTGGAGGGGCTATTGGTACCGGGCTGTTCCTCAGCAGCGGTGCAGCCATTCATACAGCTGGGCCAGGCGGGGCATTACTTGCTTATGCCTTAGTTGGGGCAATGGTGTACTTCGTGATGACGAGCTTAGGGGAATTGGCGGCCTTTATGCCGACAAGCGGCTCTTTCAGTACCTATGGATCGAAATTCGTCGATCCGGCATTTGGTTTTGCCTTAGGATGGACGTATTGGTTCAATTGGTCGATGACGATAGCCGCAGAGTTGGCAGCCTCGACAATGATCATGAAATTCTGGTTTCCGAATAGTCCATCATTGTTATGGAGTTCATCATTCTTGGTGCTCATTTTCCTATTGAACTATTTATCCGTAAAAGGATATGGTGAAGGGGAATACTGGTTTTCCTTCATAAAAGTAACCGCCATCGTTATTTTTATTATCGTCGGGCTGCTAATGATCGTCGGCATTATGGGCGGCGAAGCGGTAGGCTTTAAAAACTTCACCGTCGATGACGCTCCTTTCCCGGGCGGGTTCATGGGTGTCTTCATCGTTTTCATAGCGGCTGGCTTTTCTTTTCAAGGTACCGAAATTGTCGGTGTGGCTGCCGGGGAAAGTGAAGATCCTGCACGGAATATACCGAAGGCCATTAAAAGTGTCTTCTGGAGGATCTTGCTCTTTTACGTATTGGCAATCTTCGTAATTGGACTGCTTATCCCTTATACGAACTCGAGTTTGCAAGGTGATAACGTCATGGTAAGTCCATTCACGCTCATTTTTGAAAAAGCTGGAGTGGCCTTTGCCGCTTCGCTTATGAATGCCGTCATTTTAACAGCGGTATTATCTGCAGGTAACTCTAGTCTATATGCATCTACCCGTATGCTATATTCAATGGCAAAAGATGGGCAAGCACCGCGTATTTTTGCAAAACTTAATAAACGCGGCGTACCGGTTGCAGGCATGATTTTGACATGCTCCATCGGCATGCTGGCCTTTTTAGCCTCCATATTCGGCGATGGTAAAGTGTATATTTGGTTAATGAATGCCATCGGAATTACAGGATTCATCTTTTGGCTCGGCATTTCCATCAGCCATTACCGTTTCCGGAAAGCGTTCATCGCTCAAGGCCATTCATTGGAGAAGCTGCCATATAAGGCATTATGGTTCCCGATCGGACCGATTTTTGCCATTTTAATCGGCATGATCGTCATCCTGTCCCAAAATATCCAAGCCTTTTTCTCAGACCATATCGATTGGGGCAGTGTTGTAGCTGCATACTTAGGGATTCCGCTTTTCCTTGGTCTATGGCTTGGCTATAAATTTATAAGAAAAACTAAATTCGTTAAACTTGATGAAGTCGAATTTGACTTTGACAAAAAATATGAATGAACAAGCTTAAAGTAAAAGCAGCCGGACAATATGTTTTAAATTGTCCGGCTTTTACTTGTTTTCTATAGGCTCATTATCAAAAGCCGGGAAGCTGATTCCTGGTTTTTTATTTTTATTAATTGGGAATTTATACAAATGTTATGGAGGGTGTTATATGATAATCGTAAACTCAGCTAAATTGCATGTACGGAACGACTGGAAGGCTTTTACTATTTTCAAGGGAAAGGGAAGGTGCACGGCTGATGACCTTATTGACTCATTTAAAAGTATTGGACTTTTCAACGTTACTGCCAGGTCCATTTGCCACTTTGATGCTAGCGGATTTAGGAGCGGATGTTTTGAAGGTGGAGAGGCCGGGGACAAAGGATTCATGGGGTGTGAACCAATATCTTAACAGATCGAAGAAGTCGATTACACTGGATTTAAAACAATCCGAGTCTATCGAATCCATAAGAAACCTAGTGACGGAATACGATATCATCATTGAACAATTCCGTCCAGGTGTCATGGAACGTCTGGGTCTGGGGTATGAGGCATTAAAATCGATCAACCCGAAGCTGATTTACTGTTCCATCACGGGCTACGGCCAGACTGGTCCCTATAAAGACCGACCGGGACATGATATCAATTATATTTCGATAGCAGGCTTATCAGGCTATTCTGGTACGAAAAAGGACGGCCCGGCAAAAAACGGAACCCAAATAGCAGATCTTGCCGGAGGCTCATTGCATGCTGTCATCGGAATATTATCTGCAGTCATACACAGGGAAAGAACAGGATTCGGCCAAGCCATCGACATCAGCATGACCGACTGCAGTTTTGCCTTGAATGCCATATCCGCACATCTGAATTTACAAGGTGGCCTTGAACTTGAACCAGAAAAACTGATGCTGAACGGAGGGTCTTTTTATGACTTTTACGAAACGAAAGATGGACGCTATTTTTCAGTAGGCAGCCTTGAGCCCCCTTTCCGAAAAGCATTATGTGAAGCGATTGGTGCACCCGGATTATATGAGCTGAGCATGAAAAGCGATGAAGAAAGCGGAATCAGGTTTAAAACGGCCGTCCGGCTGGCTTTCCTTGAAAGAGATTTTCATGAATGGCAGGAGATATTCGCTGAATTCGAGGCCTGCGCAGAACCAGTGCTGACTTTCACCGAAGCGGCTGAGCATCCCCAATTGAAGGAGAGGGGAATGATCGTCGAGGTACCTGACGGAAAAGGGAATGTCCAGAGGCAAATCGCCTGCCCGATCAAAACATCGGTTTTCACCCCTGGATATAAACATGCAGGCTTGGAGCCAGGACAAAACAACGCAGAAATCCTTCGCACCCCCAATCGCTAAATAAAGATGTAAAGGCTATCGCTTTTCCGAGGTTTTTGGAAGGTGATAGCCTGTTTTTTTTGAATGCCGGAAAAAGCAGGGGGAGGGTCGATATGATCGTTCGAAGGTCGAAGTAAAGCGGAAGGAGAACAATTATCCTCTTATCATTTGTGGAAAGCAACATATTACCACTGTGAAAATTTACTAGTTATAACCAGTGTGGGCAGGGTATCAGAGTAGCATCCTGGTAAGAAAATCGCTGGTAAGGAGGGGGTTAGTTAAATATGTTTGGTCTCTCTGATATCATTAAATTTCTATTTTCCTTTTTTTTGATCATGCCGATCGTTACACTGATACATTTGAGCGGGCATATTTTCTTTGTTACGATCTTTGGGGGATCAGAAAAGAAAATCTTGATCGGGTGTGGTAATAAGCTTTTCGCCTTTCGGAACATAGAGGTGAGGAAATATTATTTTTGGAATGGGACTTGCGAGTTCAAGGGTTTGAAACATGATAATCGATTGACGAATACCCTGATCTATTTAGGGGGGGCTATCTTTAATTTAATCAGCATGCTGATCATATATAGCTTAGTGTATCAGAATATCCTGGACAGCTCGGTAATCTGGTATCAATTTATCTATTTTTCTTTTTATATTATGTTTTTCTCCCTGTTTCCGATGTATTTCTCGGACGGATCGCCTAGTGATGGGAAGGCTGCTGAATTGGCCTTGAGGAACAAGCTGGAAGATAGGGTGACGGATGATATATTCGTGAAGAAAATGGAGGATGATGATAGCTGCAAGTAAAAAGGGAACGTCCAGATGGCCGTTCTTTTTTGTTTGCTTTCAGTTTTAGGGTTTTAAGTATAAACCTAATCGGCACGCTTATATTGAAGCCGATTAGGTTGTTCGAATCCTGTAAATAAGTTTTAAAGTCTCCGTAAAATAATCATTCCCATACTTCTTTCGCAACATCAACGACGAATTTCAGCTTTTCCCATTGCTGTGCCTCGGTTAGCTTGGTGCCGTGATGTGTAGAGGCGAAGCCGCATTGAGGGCTTAAGCATAATTGTTCGAGCGGAACGAATTGCGATGCTTCTTTAATGCGTGCCTTAACAGCTTCCTTGTCCTCGATTTCTCCATTTTTTGAAGTGACGACACCCAGTACGACCCGTGCACCGCCATTTGGAATGTATTCCAATGGTTTGAAATCCCCTGAGCGTTGATCATCATATTCCAAGAAGAATCCATCCACTTTTTCTTTTGCCAATAAAGTTGGGGCGATACGGGCATAGCTTCCTTCAAACGCCCATGTCGACTGGTAGTTTCCGCGACATAGATGGGTAGTGACGATAAGGTCTTCTGGTTTGCCTTCCAATGCGCCATTAATGACTCGAAGTGCAAGATCAATTAATTGTTCCCTCGTATATTTTCCATCTTTGAACTGGAAATCCGGAGCTGAAAGTCTGGCAATATATACATCATCCAATTGAAGATAACGCACACCTGCTTCATAAAAGGCTTTCAAAGCATGCTGATAGGCGTTGATGATATCATTTGCATAGTCTTCAATATCAGGGTAGACGTCTTCATTATGAATGCCTGCAGCAAATAATTGATTCGGACTGGGGATTGTTTGCTTGGCAACGGCACGTCCGTTCACGATTTTGTTCAATTCAATGAAATCACGAATGAAGGGATGTTCAGGGTTGAATGAAACCTTCCCGGTATTGCGAACATTATATCTCTCTGTTTCGACACCATCGAATGTGAGGCCTTTTTCAGTTACATATCCCTCGATGCCATTTAAATGTTCGAGGAAGTCAAAGTGCCACCATGTTCGTCTGAATTCACCGTCCGTAACGGCCTCTAAACCAACTTCGATTTGTTTATCGACGATCCGATTGATTTCTTCAGTTTCAATTTCACGAAGCCGCTCAGCTGAAATGGTACCTTCCTTAAAGTCCTTCCTGGCAATATGTAAACGTTCCGGTCTTAATAAACTTCCGACGTGGTCCGCCCTGAATGGTGCTTTCGTTAATGTGATTGACATGTTGATTCCTTCTTTCCTTTTAAAAATAAAAAACCTCTTCTTAAAAATAAGAAGAGGTGTTGGCAACAAAGCTATATACTCTTCTTATCTTCAAGTTTTTACACTTCTGGAATTAGCACAGTACAAGATCAGTCTGTTGCTGAGGCATCAAAGGGCCAGTCCCTCCACCTCTCTGGATAAGAGTTGTCTATTAAATTAACTATGACTATACAGGTAGTTTTTATGAAGGTCAAGGGGTGGAGCTGGAATATTTTGAATATACCGTTTATTAATCCGGGCTGGAATGTTAACGGCATCAGGGAATCCGGCATATGCTTTGAGTGGGGAGGGAATGCAAGGATGAGTCCATTCAAAAATGGCATACCGATTACGGTAACTGAAGCCATGATAGAGAGAATCATAAAAATGAAATCATCTGGTCAGGAGATTAAAGTCGAAATTACGCCAAGTCATATTGTGCTTTCCGGAACGATGGAAGTGAAAAAAATGATGTTTAAGAAAAACGTGGCTTTCCGGATTACATTAAAACCGATTCATGTGGAAAAAAGAACGATTTCATTTGAATTAGTCGAAATGGAACCCATTGACAGGAATTTCATCAACCAAAGGATATTTAACAGACCGCCATTTTTTGAATATGAAAAAAGAGCGATCAAAATGAATGTTAATGCTTGGAGCATCGTGAGAAAAATTCCCATTGGCACAATTAAATCGTATGAACTCGTCGAAGGTGCATTGAAAATGAAACTCTCTTTATGATTCAAGGGGATATTTTACATATATCCTTTGCCGCAATCTATAAAGGGTGTGAAAGGTATGATAGTGTTAAGGTTACATGGTTCATGAAAAAATGTGTTTGATAAATCAAGTTCTTTAAAATATACTAAATGACTTGAAGTTTTGAGTTTTTCTGGTAATGAGGAGGATAATGATGGATCAGAAGATTTTGCCTGCTTCAGCAAGTATGAAGGATTTTGAAAGATTTCTAGAAAGTTCCTATGAAATAGGTGTGTTTCTTGATTTGCATATCTCACAATTGAAAAATGTAAGTATGATGGCCAAGCAGCATAATAAGAAAATGATTTATCATGTCGATTTGATCCATGGCATAAGAAGTGATGAGTACGCGACAGAATTCATTTGTCAGGAATATAACCCCTATGGGCTGATTTCGACTAAATCAAGCGTTATATTGAAGGCGAAGCAAAAGGGGGTCATTGCCATCCAGCGAATCTTTTTAATAGACTCACATGCGCTTGAGAAAAGTTATAAGCTGGTGCAGAAAACCAAGCCGGATTATATCGAAGTATTGCCGGGCGCCATGCCATGGATGATAAAAGAAGTGAAGGAACGATTGCAAACACCGATTTTTGCAGGCGGCCTCATACGTACTTCGGATGAAGTCCTGAATGCCCTTGATGCCGGCGCCTCGTCAATCACCACTTCAAAAACTGAATTATGGGATATCGTCTAATAGGGAAAAATTGAAAAAAATTACAGTATAATAGATTAATTTTTCATAAAATATTGACAGCGTTTTCATAACCTAGTATATTTTACAGTACAAGTTAATATATGTGACGGAGACTAGGAGATTCACAACAGATCTATTCATAATTCCTTTATGAATATAGTTCTGCTGTGGATCTCCTTTTATTTGTTGGCAAGGTTTAAAAAATTATCAGGGGAGGGTTTTATCATGACTCCATTTTGGGGAGAAGTGTTAGGCACGATGATTTTAGTTTTATTCGGAGCAGGTATTGGGGCAGGTTCATCCTTAAAGGGTTCCTATGCAAAAGATGCCGGCTGGATCGTTATCACGATTGCGTGGGGATTGGCGGTTACCATGGGTGTTTTTGCAGTGGGTTCCATAAGCGGGGCGCATTTAAACCCGGCGGTCACAGTAGGTTTTGCCATTATTGGAGAATTTCCATGGAGTGATGTGCCCGGTTACATCGTTGCCCAGATGATTGGCGCGATACTCGGCGCAACTCTAGTATTCCTGCACTATTTGCCACACTGGAAAGCTACGGATGATCCAGGGGCGAAGCTTGGTGTATTCGCGACTTCACCTGCAATCCCGCACACATTTTCAAATCTATTAAGTGAGATGATTGGAACTTTCATCCTTATTCTTGGTCTATTATTTATAGGGGCCAATAATTTTACAGAGGGTCTAAACCCATTCGCAGTCGGGTTATTGATTGTCGTGATCGGGATGTCACTTGGGGGAACGACAGGATACGCCATTAACCCGGCCCGCGACCTGGGGCCGCGCATCGCTCACTTTTTGCTGCCTATACCTGGTAAAGGAAATTCCAACTGGGGCTATTCATGGATTCCGGTCGTTGGACCGATTGTAGGGGGTTCACTTGGTGCCGTTTGTTATAAAGCATTTTTTATGGGGGAAATAACGGCAGGATTTTGGTCTGTTATGGGTGCAAGCCTGGTACTATTGATAGTAGCCTATGCTTTTGGTAAAAAACAGTCACATGAATTGGATAGCAGAAATATCGCTAGTTAATTAAAAGGAGGGACATACACAATGGAAAAATACATTTTATCATTAGATCAAGGAACAACAAGTTCGAGGGCGATTTTATTTAATGAAAAGGGGGAAATCGTCCATTCCTCCCAAAAGGAATTCACACAGCATTTCCCTAAACCAGGCTGGGTCGAACATAACGCCAATGAGATTTGGGGGTCGATCCTGGCGGTGATCGCCGGTGTACTATCTGAATCCAGTGTAAAGCCAGAGCAAATTGCCGGTATCGGGATTACCAACCAGCGTGAAACGGCAGTCGTTTGGGATAAGGAAACAGGTACGCCTGTCTATAATGCGATTGTATGGCAGTCCAGGCAAACAAGTGGAATCTGTGATGAGTTGAAGGAAAAGGGACTTAATGATTTATTCCGGGATAAAACGGGATTGTTGATAGATGCCTATTTTTCCGGAACGAAAGTGAAATGGATCCTCGATAATGTGGAAGGGGCGCGGCAAAAGGCGGATGAAGGCAAGCTGTTATTCGGTACCATCGATACTTGGCTGATCTGGAAGCTATCAGGAGGCAAGGCTCATGTAACGGACTATTCCAATGCATCCCGGACATTGATGTACAATATCCATGAACTGAAATGGGATGAAGAACTGCTTGAGATATTGACTGTACCAAAGTCGATGCTGCCGGAAGTGAGGCCTTCCTCTGAGGAATATGCACGTACGATCGAATATCATTTCTTCGGCCAATCGATTCCGATCGCCGGGGCAGCCGGTGATCAGCAGGCAGCATTATTCGGCCAAGCCTGCTTTAAGGAAGGAATGGCTAAAAATACGTATGGAACAGGCTGTTTCATGCTCATGAATACAGGAACCAAGGCTGTCAGCTCCGAACACGGACTATTGACGACCCTTGCTTGGGGCTTGAATGGGAAGGTCGAATATGCACTGGAAGGCAGTATATTCGTAGCTGGCTCCGCCATCCAATGGCTCCGCGATGGCCTGCGGATGCTGCATGATGCCAAGGACAGCGAGGACTATGCAAAACGGGTGGAAAGTACGGATGGAGTATATGTGGTACCAGCTTTCGTAGGACTTGGAACTCCATATTGGGACAGCGAAGTGCGGGGAGCCGTTTTTGGTTTGACACGCGGAACATCAAAAGAACATTTCATTCGCGCCACACTTGAATCACTTGCGTATCAAACGAAGGATGTCCTTGATGCAATGGAGGCGGATTCAGGAATCGAGCTGCAAACATTAAGAGTGGATGGCGGGGCAGTCAAGAATGACTTCTTGATGCAATTCCAGAGCGACTTATTACGTGTGCCCGTCGAGAGGCCGACCATAAACGAAACTACAGCATTAGGTGCTGCATACCTAGCCGGCCTTGCTGTCGGGTATTGGAAGGATCAAGAAGAAATCTCCCGGCAATGGGCGGTGGACAAAACCTTTGAACCATCCATGGAAGAGCAAGAAAGTGAAAAATTATATGAAGGCTGGAAAAAAGCCGTACATGCCGCTATGGCGTTTAAATAAAAAACAACATGAATTCTTTCTCAAATGAGCTGGAGTATGCTATAATGAAATCAAGTTAATAACTCGGCCGGAGAACAGGAGAGACCATGAATGCGTTATCGTTAATTCGATAATGTGCATTTATGGTCTCTTTTTTTGTTTTTAATGGCAGATTAGGGATATTAATATCTATATAACTTATGCGAACAAATGAACCAATTGAATATAATGACTGAATTCACGAGTAAACCGCGCGAATTCACGAGTAAACCGTGTGAATTCACGAGTAAATGGCGCGAATTCACGAGTAAACCGCGCGAATTCACGAGTAAATCGTGTGAATTCACGAGTAAATGGCGCGAATTCACGAGTAAAAGTGCAGAATTCACGAGTGAACAGCACCATCCATACAAAAAACAATAGAATGCAATACTTAAAGGAGGAATCAGGCATGAGGTTTTCAAATATATATCGGGAAGAAACGGTCGAAAC
Source organism: Peribacillus sp. FSL R5-0717 (assembly GCF_038002945.1). Classification (NCBI taxonomy): domain Bacteria; kingdom Bacillati; phylum Bacillota; class Bacilli; order Caryophanales; family Bacillaceae; genus Peribacillus; species Peribacillus sp. FSL R5-0717. The sequence continues at coordinate 2,032,928 of NZ_JBBOOF010000001.1, read as the reverse complement.
TCTGAAAAAAGAAAAATTTGATGTGGTTGTCATTGGTGGGGGAATTACCGGTGCAGGGATCGCTCTGGATGCAACGACCCGTGGGATGAAAGTGGCTTTGGTTGAAATGCAGGATTTTGCTGCTGGTACTTCAAGCCGCTCGACAAAGCTTGTTCATGGCGGATTGCGGTATTTGAAGCAATTTGAAATAAAAATGGTTGCCGAGGTTGGTAAAGAGCGAGAAATCGTTTATGAGAATGGACCGCATGTGACCACGCCGGAATGGATGCTGTTACCGATGCATAAAGGAGGCACGTTCGGGAAATTCAGTACTTCGATTGGGCTTCGGGTCTATGATTTCCTTGCAGGGGTTAAAAAATCTGAACGCAGGAAAATGCTTTCGGCGGATGAAACACTAAAACGGGAGCCTCTCGTTAAGAAAGAGGGACTGAAGGGCGGAGGCTACTATGTTGAATATCGGACAGATGATGCACGTCTTACGATTGAAGTCATGAAGGCGGCTGTCGATAAAGGTGCAACACCGATAAATTATACAAAAGTAGATAAATTGTTATATGAAAACGGTAAGGTGAACGGAATCCATGTGGCCGATTTGCTTTCAGGTGATGCTTATGAAATATACGCAGACAAAGTTATTAATGCAGCAGGTCCATGGGTGGATTCCATTCGTGAGAAGGACCAATCGAAACAAGGGAAGACGCTGAAGTTATCCAAGGGTGTTCACGTGGTCATCGACCAATCGAAATTCCCGTTGAAGCAGGCGCTTTATTTTGATACGCCTGATGGCCGGATGATTTTTGCCATCCCGAGAGCAGGTAAAGCTTATGTAGGGACTACGGATACTTTTTATGATGGTGATCCTGCTGTGCCGACCGTTACTTCCGAAGACCGTGCCTATCTATTAAAGTCCATACATTATATGTTTCCAGAAGTGAACATTACGGATGATGATATCGAATCCAGCTGGGCTGGGGTAAGGCCGTTGATTCTTGAAGAAGGGAAAGATCCTTCTGAGATATCAAGGAAAGATGAAATCTGGGAGTCCGATTCTGGCCTTATCACGATTGCTGGTGGGAAATTGACCGGTTATCGTAAAATGGCCAAAACGACGGTCGACCTTTTGGCAGGGAAGCTAGCCCAGCAATCCAATAAAATTTATCCAGCCAGCAGCACGAAAGGCATGCCGATTTCCGGAGGGGATGTTGGGGGATCAAGCAACTTCTCCTATTATATCAAGCAACATGTTCAAATGGGAGTTGACTCAGGGCTCGCTGCAAAGGACGCCAAAGAGATATTGGCCATGTACGGGTCCAACGCACCTATACTATTCGATATCGCCAAAAACGAAGGAGACGGAGGAGCGAACAGCGGTCTTCCAAAGAAATTGTTCGTACAGCTGAAATACGCAGTTGATCATGAAATGGCCGCAACCCCAGTGGATTTCTTTTTCCGCAGGACGGGGACACTGTTATTTGATATCGATTTAGTCCAAACGCATAAACATGCAGTGATCGATTATATGGCTGGATATTTTGGATGGACGGAATCAACAAAAATGGAGAGAACCAATCAATTGGAACAGGAAATATTGGGTGCGATTAAAGTATCTTGATCAATATGCAAAAAACATGACGCCGGCGGAATCGCTGGCGTTTTTTTGTATTCGGAATGTGATTATCGGGATATTTGCAAGTGGAAAAATAAAAATGTTAATGTGAGGTTTCCTTACGCAGAAACTATTGTTTAATCCATCAAGATGAAATATAATCATTAAAAGATAAATTAGAATTTTCAAACTATAAAAGGGGGAGCTTGATTGTCTGAATTTATTACGGCTTTAAATGGAGTTTTATGGAGTTCACCAGTCATTTATATTTTATTGGGAGTAGGTTTAGTATTCTCGATTTTGACCCGTTTTCTGCAAGTGAGGCATATTAAGGAAATGGTCCTCTTGATGTTCCAAGGGAAAAGTTCGGAAGCGGGGGTTTCCTCATTCCAGGCTTTATCCATAGCCCTTTCAGGTCGGGTCGGTACAGGTAACATCGCAGGAGTGGCCACGGCTATCGCCTTTGGCGGTCCCGGTGCCGTTTTCTGGATGTGGGCCATCGCCTTCATAGGGGCTTCCAGTGCATTTGTGGAATCCACTTTAGCTCAAATTTATAAAGTCAAACAAGATGGACAATATCGGGGAGGCCCTGCTTATTATATTGAAAAAGGGATAGGGTGGAAGTGGTTTGCAGTCCTTTTTGCATTTGCAGCCCTTATAGCCATGGCCATCCTTATGCCAGGTGTTCAATCCAATTCGATTGCTGCCGGGATGGAAAATGCATTCGGCATCAAACCGGTATTCACTGGTTTGGCCATCGTCCTTTTACTTGGCTTCATTATATTCGGCGGTGTAAAACGGATAGCTAATGCTGCAACCTTAATCGTGCCTTTCATGGCCCTTGGTTATATATTGCTATCTGTCGTCATCGTCCTAATGAATATCACAGAATTACCAAGAGTCATCTCTTTGATATTCAGAAGTGCCTTCGGGTTAGATTCCGCATTTGGGGGAATCATTGGCATGGCGATAGCTTGGGGAGTGAAACGCGGCGTTTATTCGAATGAGGCCGGCCAAGGGACAGGCGCTCATCCGGCGGCTGCGGCTGAAGTATCACATCCGGCAAAGCAAGGTCTTGTTCAAGCATTCTCGGTTTATATCGACACATTATTCGTTTGTTCCGCTACAGCATTCATGATTTTATTTACAGGCATGTATAATACACAAGCGGAAAATGGTTCATATATCGTCAATAATTTGGGGGATGTAACACCTGGTCCAGGGTATACACAAGCGGCAATCGATAGTGTAATTCCAGGTTTTGGTGCTGGCTTTGTTGCAATCGCCCTTTTCTTCTTCGCCTTTACGACGATCATGGCCTACTATTATATCGCTGAAACCAATATCGCCTATTTAATGCGCAACCGGAATGGTAAATCTGCCATGTTTGCCTTGAAGCTCATCATCCTGGCGGCCAGTTTTTACGGATCCGTGCGTACGGCAGAGCTTGCTTGGGCATTAGGTGATGCGGGTTTAGGCATTATGGTATGGCTCAATGTCATTGCCATTTTAATTCTTGCTAAACCGGCGCTCATTACGTTAAAGGATTACGAAAAGCAAAAGAAAGCAGGGATCGATCCGGTTTTCAATCCAAAAGCTTTAGGCATAAAAAACGCCGATTTTTGGGAGCGTGAGTACACCGGCGACAAGGAAAATGTTTCTTGAGGGAAAATGCTATTAAATTAATTTAATAGAAGAAGATACATGAAAACCAGCTCAAGTTATTTACGAGCTGGTTTTTCATGATTTTACGATAACCAGGGGGGATGATATGTTAGCCAAATTAGCCCAAGAAATTGTGAACATAACCAGTGAAGTAAATGGCCATGATGTGCTTATCACGGATAGAGAAGGAATGGTTCTTGGTTCAAGCAATAAGCCGGGAAATTCTTGTTGGGGGCACTCCGCAAAGTGGAAGAACCATTTAAACTCTGGGTCTTAGCAAACCATCGAAAGAGGAAATCGTGGATTTTGTTCGTACTGGGAGGCCTAAGTTTCCGCATAAGGTGAGTCCAGTAAATAGGTAAAGCATGAATAAGGAGAGAAGAAACCGGCAGTCCTCGCCGCGTTTCTTCTCTCCTTCGCTTATTGAATCACCCGAACTCAAAAACGGGACGTTCTTTAAGATCTCTGCTTTATAAGCTGTAAGTCGATGTATAGTTGCATTCTCGAATGAAAGTCATCAAAATCGATTGAGGTGAGATCGGTTATTTGATTCAATCTATATTTCAATGTGTTGGTATGAATGTATAGCTGTTCCGATGTCGGTTTGATCCGGCAATTGTTCAAGAGATATATTTCCAGTGTTTGAAGGAGTTTGGTTTGGCTTTCCAGGTCCTTCTTTTGAAGAATTTCTAAATCCGTATTGATATAATTCGTTTTAGTATGATGGTTGGAGATCATTTCGAGGTAACGGAAAATCCCAAGCTTGCCATATTGGAAGGGAAGCTGTTCAGGTTCACCGATGAATTTGGCTGCGTTGATCACTTCCAGGGCTTCGAGATAGGATTTTCTTAATTGAAGAATCGAAGAGTACTCATTTCCGATTCCCGGGAATACCTTTTTGTCAGTGAATTGGGAAAGAACGGTGTTCGTTAAATCATTGGCGCTATCGGTAAGCAGGTCTTTCCCTTTTCCGTTGCTGCCAATCAGGACGATGATCTTCAATTGGTTTGTGAATACATGGGTAAAATGATTCAGCGCATTGGCGAACAGACTGACTGTATCCGCTAATTCATCGAAATGTTCCGCATCTGATTGAGCGATGGTAAAGACATTGACAAGGAAGGTTTCCGGAATGAGAAGACTCATATTGGCGGCTTCCCATTTTATTTGGTTTTCCGTTTGATAGACTTCGTCAATGACCTTTTGATAAAACTCATTTTTTTCTTCATCTTTTTTCATGTTTATCTGTTTTTTCTGATAAAGAAGCTTGCCGATATGATGGGAAACTTCGTGTAAAAATTCAAGATCGGAATCAGTCATCATTTCCGTTTCTTGGACCCAAATGAACCCGAAGACCTGTCCTTTATGAACGGCGCTCACAACGACCCTTTGATTTAACCCGATTTCCTCGATTTGTTTCACCCTAAAGGGATGCTCCACTGTTTTAAGCTGTTCGACAATGCCCTCATCCATGAATTTTTCCAGGATTGGAATCGGCCAATGCTTTGTGAAGATGGTTTGCCGATTGGCTTGGTCGAAGTGTTCGATATAATATGAACTATATGCCAGCAATAAAAATTGGTCATTTTCGATGACGACTGGTTTTTTTAAATAAGTGCTGACCATATCCGTTATATCGTTGATGTTTGTGAGTGTCAGGATTTTTTCTAATGACATATATGGCCCCCTGCAATTTTTTGAAGTATATGACAACTTAGTTTAATAATACTTTTAAACTAATGATGTGTATAGGGGCAAGAACAAAGAAGGAACGGTATATGAAAAAATACCGTTCCTTTTAGGGGTTTTATTTTTGTTTTAAAGTTTTTTCGAATTCTTCGAATTTCGCTTCTACTTCTTTTGATGGTTTTGCTGTTAGAAGACTGACCAGGATGATGGCAATCAAGCTTGCGCCAAAACCAGGAATCATTTCATAAAGCGTATCGGATAATCCTGCCATCGACCAGAAAATTACAGTAGCGGCACCAACGATCATCCCGGCTAAAGCGCCCCATCTTGTCATTCGCTTCCAGCAGAGGCTCAGTATGACCAATGGACCGAATGAAGATCCGAATCCAGCCCATGCATAGCCGACAAGTCCAAGGATCGTGTCATTCTGTTCCCAAGAGAGAATGAGCGCTATGACGGATATGGCCAGTACGGAAAGTCTGCCCAGGAAAACAAGCTCTTTATCTGAAGCGGAACGACGGAAGAAAGTTTTGTACATATCCTCCGTTAAAGAGCTGGCCGTAACCAAAAGCTGCGAAGAAATCGTGCTCATGATGGCTGCCAGTATCGCTGAAATCAAGAAACCAGTGATTAGCGGGTGGAATAGTATTTCCCCTAACTCTATGAAAATCGTTTCAGGATCAGCTAACTTCAGGTTGTTCTGATGAAAATACGTGATACCGATGAATCCAGTCAGCATGGCACCGATACTGGAGAAAATCATCCAGCCCATTCCGATAGTACGGGCTTTCTTGATTTCTTTAATAGAACTGATTGCCATAAAGCGGACAATGATATGCGGCTGTCCGAAGTAACCCAGTCCCCAAGCAAATAATGAGATGATTCCTAAAAAGCTGGTCCCCGTGAAAATATTCAACAGAGCAGGATCAATGGAACGTGGCGTGTCAATCGCAGGACCGAAACCGCCAACATGGAAAAGGGTGACGATCGGTACAAGAACCAAGGCGACAACCATGATGATCCCTTGAACAAAGTCTGTCCAGCTTACTGCCAGGAATCCACCGAATAAAGTATAGGCAACGGTGACGCCTGTTAAGATCCATAGGCCTGTATGGTAATCAAGGCCAAATGTACTTTGGAATAAGACTCCGCCGGATACCATTCCGGAAGAAACGTAAAAGGTAAAGAATACGAGGATAACCAAAGCCGAAATGAGCCTTAAGATCTGTGAGCCCTCGCCAAAACGATTTTCCAGGAAAGCGGGGATCGTAATCGAGTTATTGGCGACTTCCGTATAGGTCCTCAATCTTGGTGCAACATATAGCCAGTTCATATAGGCTCCTAATGTGAGACCGATTACAATCCAGATTGAACTTAGTCCTGTTGCGAACATGGCACCAGGCATACCCATTAAAAGCCAACCGCTCATATCCGCGGCACCGGCGCTCAATGCAGTGACGGCAGGTCCAAGACCACGGTCGCCCAGCATATAATCATTTAAATTGGAAGTTCTTTTGTATGCGAAGTAACCGATGAGAAGCATGCCAGCCATGTAAATGCTGATCGAAATTATTAATGCGTAATCCATAAAAGACTCCCTTCTTGATGAAATATATAATTTTTTGTTTTAAAAGAGGAAGCAACCTATTTGTCACTTCCTCCATTTACCTTCATTTTGGCTTCCGTATCCAGAATGGAGGATACGGAAACCATAAGGGTTTCAAATCATCTTCAAATTGCTTAATGGAACATTATCAGAATGTTTCAGATGTTGTTTTTGCTTGCATATGAAGCTGCAAGTAGTCCGGTCCGCCTGCCTTGGAATCAGTTCCTGACATGTTGAACCCGCCGAATGGCTGATAACCTACGATTGCACCAGTACAGCCGCGGTTGAAATACAAGTTCCCCACATGGAATTCTTCGCGTGCTTTTTCCATGTTAAGGCGATTTGTCGTAATGACAGCCCCAGTCAAACCATATTCAGTGTTATTGGCAATCTCAAGTGCTTCGTTAAAGTCCTTGGCTTTTGTGAAGGCAACGACTGGTCCGAAGATCTCTTCTTGCATCAAGCGGGCTTGCGGATCGACATCGGCAACGATTGTCGGTTGAACGAAGTAGCCTTTAGAGCTATCTCCTTCTCCGCCTGTCAGAATGCGTCCTTCTTGGTTCCCGATTTCAATGTAGCTCATGATTTTGTCAAAAGCCGCTTGGTCGATAACCGGTCCCATGAAGTGATTTTCTACAGGATTACCAACTGTAAGTTGTTTTGTTAATTCAACAGCACGAGCTAATACTTGATCATATACATCTTCAACGATGACAGCACGGGAACAAGCAGAACATTTTTGTCCAGAGAAACCAAATGCAGATTTAACGATCGATTGAGCAGCCAATTCAAGATCTGCCTCTTTGTCGACGACGATTGTATCTTTTCCGCCCATTTCAGCGATGACACGCTTCAGCCAAATTTGGCCTTCGTTCACTTCTGAAGCACGTTTGTAAATGCGCAGACCTACATCACGTGAACCTGTGAAGGAGATGAAACGTGTTTTAGGATGATCGACCAGGTAGTCGCCGACCTCTGCTCCGCTTCCTGGAACGAAATTCAACACACCTGCTGGAAGGCCTGCTTCAAGCATCACTTCAACGAATTTCGCAGCAACGATAGGAGTAGTAGAAGCTGGTTTCAACAGGATTGTGTTACCGGTAACGATAGCGGCAACAGCTGTACCTGCCATGATCGCAAATGGGAAGTTCCAAGGAGAAATGATGATGCCAACCCCTAATGGAATGTAATCATAGCGGTTGAATTCTCCCGGACGGCTTTGAACAGGCACACCATCTTTTAGAGTCAGCATTTGGCGAGCATAGAATTCAAGGAAATCGATTGCTTCCGCTGTATCAGCATCAGCCTCATTCCAAGGTTTTCCCGCTTCTTTCGTCAATAATGCAGAGAATTCATGCTTGCGTCTGCGAATGATGGCAGCCGCTTTGAATAAAACGTCAGCGCGGATTTCCGGCTTCACTTTTTTCCAGCTTTCAAAAGCGGTAACAGCTTCCTGCATGGCTTTTTCAGCAAGATCCCTATTCGCTTTCGATACGCGGCCGATGACCTCTTGCTTATCTGCAGGGTTATATGAAACGATTTTCTCGTCAGTCGTCACTTGCTCTGCCCCGATATAAAGAGGGTAGTCTTGCCCTAAGTAGCCCTCGACAGTTTGAAGCGCTTCCTGATATGCTTTTTTGTTTTCCTCGTTTGTAAAATCAACAAATGGTTCGTGTTTATATGAAATCATTGATAATCACACCTTTTAATAGATTTTTTGTAGCAATTAATAATGTTGAAAGTATATTTAGCTTCTGACCATCCCTTTGAAGGCAAAGGCAATATTGGATGGCCTTTCTGCAAGCCTTCTCATGAAGTATCCATACCAATCCAGACCGTATGGTACATAAACGCGCATTTTGTAACCTTGCTTGACCAATTCGTATTGAGTCTTGTTCCTCATGCCATAAAGCATTTGGAATTCGAATTGTGTATTTGGGATGTCATATTTCTTGGCCAGCTCTTTTGTATATTCGATGATTTTGTCATCATGTGAGGCAATGGCCGTATAATTTCCGTTAAGAAGACTTTGCTTAATCAACTTTTTATAGTTTTCGTCCACATCATTCTTCTCGGGAAAAGCCACCTCTGGAGATTCCTTGTAGGCACCCTTTACGAGACGCAGGAATGGCTTATATTGGCCAAGGTCCTCCAAATCTTTCTCTGTGCGGAATAAATATGCTTGTAGAACAGTGCTTATGCAGCTGTATTTTTCTTTGAACTGTCTAAAGATATCGATTGTTGCCTGACAGCGAACTTCATCTTCCATATCGATCGTGACCATGACTTTATGTTTTTCGGCTGTATCAAGAATTTTCGTCATATTCTCAATCACTAGTTTATGATCGATATCAAGTCCTAAAGAAGTCATTTTCAGAGAAACCTGTGAATCAAGTTTTTCCCTGCTGATCATTTCGATGGTTTCGATGCATTCTGCCGTCCGTTCCAGAGTCACTTCCTTGGAATCAACGAATTCCCCAAGATGGTCGACTGTAACCGACAAGCCGCTATTATTAAGTTGTTTAATGAATTTAATGGAACTTTGGAAATCAGTTCCCCCAATGATCTTTCCAGCAGCAAAATTTCCTCCGCTTTTTTTAGCAATATTATTAAGCAGGTTATTCTTAGATAAAAATAAGAAAAAGTCCCTTGTAATGGCTTCCATATAAAGCGCACCCCCTAAGAAGATGTATTTCTTAAATTAAGCTTAAGGTTTTTCGACAATATTCTCAATGTTCTCAAAAAACAATAATTCTGTCATTTCTTTGTCGGTTTTGGACAAATGAAAAGGTTTACATTTCTGCTGATGAACGAAGGTTTATCTTTTGACTTAAAGAGAAACGCTAGAGGTAAAGCCTTTATTATTGATTAGGACTTCTATGAATGCGTTTAAAAGTGGCAGCTCGACCATAATCATCCAATGCGTTATAATGGACCATATTTAACAGAATTGGTCAATGTTCGAAGAAAATACGATAAATGGAGCGTTCAGACGTAAAATCGGTGAAAAACCGTAAAAATAAGTACATCGGCAAGCCGGGGAGGATAATGAATGGATGCTGTTCTTGAAGAACTTAGAGAAACATCGGGATTGATAGTAGGATTAATAATGGCCCTGGTAATTATGGGTCTGATCGGTTATGCCCTTACGAATGTACATGAATCCATCGTTTCACCTGTGGTTCAGTTCATAAAGAAAATGTTCGGCCGGAAATAGCTCAAGCGGAATACATAACCTTTTGTCCCTAATCAATAACTAGCCCTTGTTAAAGAAATCCCTGCAGGGTTTGTCTAAAAGGGACAAAGAACCCCAATATAAACATATCAGCCGAGAATGAAGAAAATCCCCCGCTCTTAATGGAAGTGGGGGATTTTAATTCAAGGTCGTTGAATCTTATCTGAATATTGAAAAGCTGGGGCCGTTGGAATGAAGGTTATTTCCGAAAGGAAAGCTTGGATTTGGGAGCATGGATAGGAGAGTATGAACAAGAATTGAATAATACATTTAGGCCCGGCCATAAGCCAGGGCCTTTTTGTTTACAAATCAAAGTAGTCATCTGCCTTTGCGCCTGTATCTAAACTTCGAACCGCCTTCATGATTTTCTTTAAAACCCCGGCAGACGGCACATACTTGGGATCGCTGCAAACTCTGCTTATCGTATTGCGTGAGATTCCTGACGCACTTACGAACTCCTCTTGGGTATATCCGTGCTTATCGATTAATTTACCGACCTTGCTTCGCGGCTTTCTCTTCCCGAATCTAAACATTTGATAACCTCCTAGAATGATTTACTAGCAGTCTCGTCCAGCTTTCACAAAAATATACACATAGTTTCGCAAATGTTTGGGATACAAAATTGAAAAGTGTTCCCGGGTTGGTTGTATGATGAAGCTTCTATTTCTTTGAATTTATTTCCATTTAAATTATAATAATAGATAGGCAGCGAACACAGACTGGATAATGCAAGTGAATGGTTAATTCATATGTACCTTAGGGGGAAACCATGGGAAGAATAGTTCATTTCGAAATTCATGTGAATGACATGTAACGGGCAAAGGCGTTTTATGGAGAGGTGTTCGGGTGGTCATTTCAAGACTGGAGTGATTATGCAGGGATGCCATACTTTGGAGCGGTAACTGGCAATGAGAATGAACATGGTATCGATGGTGCTTTGATGCAGCGTCAAAGTGCTCCGCCGGAAACACACCAAGCGTTAAATGCATTTGCGTGTACCATTGGCGTGGAAAATTACGATTTAACGGAAGCTAAAATTATTGAGAATGGCGGCAAGCTCGCAATGCCCAAATTTGCCCTGCCCGGAATGGCTTGGCAAGGATACTATATCGATCCCGAAGGCAATACTTTTGGAATTCATCAACCCGATGTGAATGCAAAATAGGGTGGATAATGGGTGAATTAAAACATGGAATCACGAGATACGGAAGCCATGCTTGATTAAGAAGGCTATTTACGTGCGGCACCGAAACGTATGGTAAAGAAATGGAATGAGTTGAAAACAAAGTGAAGAAAGGCGGACGATCTGCCTTTCTTTAATTTTTTACGTGTAAGACGGACTCGGGATTATTATAAAGAGAGGGATTGTAGTCTCTCATCCGAAGAGCGTTTAAAAGTAATAATTTGTATCTTGAAATAAGCAGCTAACTTTAAAGATTGCGAGAATCAATCAAGATTTAATTGAAGGAAAGGTGTTTGGTTGAGGTGAATGTTGAATCTTTTTTTTCCGAGAACATTAAAGAGGCACTTAAGAATGATCCGCCCGGTGCATGGATGCCAGATCTGCCAAATGGTTGTATTCGCTTGAGTTCAGGCTATCCTGATCCTGCTCTCGTTCCTGCTGAGGAGCTCAAGGAAGCTGTAGCCAGACTTCTTGATGAGGAGCAGGATTTGCCGCTCCATTATCTCGGAAGTCCACGAATTCCAAGACTAAAGCAGCAAATCCAGAAAAGGTTGGCAGAGCGTGGAATTTGCGTTTTGGAAGAACAGCTTTTGATTACATCAGGAGCTTGCCAGGGGATTGATCTTATTGCCCGCGTTCTTCTTGATGATGAAGCGGTTGTAGCGGTAGAGTCGCCCACCTACATGGAGGCTTTGGAGATTTTTCAAAACTATACGAAACGGATCATTAGTATACCTATAGATGAACAGGGACTCCAAACATACCGTTTAAAGGAAATGCTGGATGAAAGAAAACGCACAGGTCAAACCCTCCCGCGTTTTTTATATACAATCCCAACTTTTCAAAATCCAACTGGAACGACTATGACGATTGAGCGCCGGAAGCATTTAGTGGAGCTTTCCATCGAGTATGATTTCCTCATTCTGGAGGATGATGCATACGGGGAATTATCCTTCGATGAAAATCCGGTCCCGATAAAATCTATTGATAAATGCGGGCGAGTCCTGCAAGTCGGGTCATTATCCAAGGTTGTTGCGCCAGGAATGCGGATTGGATGGATAGCGGGAGAAAGTGAATTCATCAAGGCTTTTGAGTGGTTTAAAAAAGATTTAGACCATCCGTTTGCTCAAAGTTCAATGGCTGTATACTTAGAAAACACCGATTTTGAGAAACGGCTCGACCTTCTAAAAGATACGTATCGTTCTAAATGCACTGCGTTAATCCGTTCGATGGAACAATTCCTTCCAGAATCCGTTTCCTGGTATGTACCAGATGGCGGTTACTTTGTATGGGTGAGAATTCCAGGGGTGGACACATCGCAGTTATTATCACAGGCTCTGGCTGAGGGTGTTTCATATGTTCCAGGGAAATATTTTTTCTTGGATCAAAACGATGGAACCGAGTTTCTCCGGCTCTCGTTCAGTTATGCCAATGAGAAAGAAATGATCGAGGGTATACGAAGACTAGGACAGCTTATCGCATCTAGTTTGTCCTGAAGGATTGTTAGTTTTGTAATCTATAAGTTATTTTGCTGTATTTGTACGCCTACTTCCTTAAAGGGGTAGGTTTTTTTATTCTTTATATCTGAATTAAGAAGCGAAAATAAGTTCTTCCGACCATGAGAGAGGAAATGGTCCATACATTACATTAAAAAAAGCATGAAAATTTTATCGCAATGCTTGAAGGAGATATTAGGGGGGAGTGGTGGACAAATTGACAAAAAGAAAAAACCCTTGATATATCAAGGGTTTTCGGAAATGGAGCATAGCGGGATCGAACCGCTGACCTCTACGCTGCCAGCGTAGCGCTCTCCCAGCTGAGCTAATGCCCCGAATTGAGGTACAATAATTATTTTATCGGATTTTGGTGAAAAGTCAATATAAAATATGAGGTTTTTACAAAAATGATAAAAAATCCGTTTGAGGATAGTCAAACGGATCAGACTAGAGACGCGATGAATCACGTAGCTACAGATTTTTTGTTTATACGATTGGATGTAAAAGACCTGCCGCAAAAGATTTCATGTTAATCCATCTCTGGGTTCATTTTCATTTATCACGTGCTTCATCAGATTCTAGTATTTAAAGCTTATATTTTTTTACTTATCCTGAATTATATCCGTGATGGTGTATGTTTTAACATCAACACGTGCAATGGAGAGATCCCGGTTTAATACATAAGCCTGATCCCCATCCTGGCTAAAGACGATTGCTTGCCTTGGTTCTTTGAACCCCCCGATTGTCTTAACTACGCGGTGATCAGCGACATTGATAACGTCAATCGTATGATCAGCTTTGTTGCTTGCGAAAAGGAGTTTATCATCAGGAGATAGAGCGGCGCCATATGGCTCGCGTCCCACTTTGATTTCACCCTTTATATTACCATCTAGCGTATCCACTGCGGAAATGCTGTTGCGTCCGCTGTTGGCTGCATATAATGTTCCTCCATCAGCGGTAATCGAGATTCCGCGAATATTGGAGAACCCTGTTATTTCACGAATGATTTTTTTGGTGGCGGCATTAACGATAGACACTTTATCTCCTTGAAAGTTCGTGACAAAGATATATTTTCCGTCCGAAGAGACTTTAATGCCTTGCCTTGGTTGGGCGAAACCGGTAATGACGTCAATCGGTTTTCGTTTTTCCAGATCCACAATCGTGACGGAATTGTGTGCTTGATTGTTCACATACAATGTCTTGCCATCCGGACTGACAGCGGTACCGAATGCACCTGGACCAACGACAACTTCATCTTTCAAGGTGAAGTTTTTTAAGCTGTAAAAACGAATCGTACCGAGAGTACTGTCAGAGACGATGAACTCTGAGCCGCCATCAATAAACACGATGTTTCTCGGTGAAGCGAAGCCGTCGATCTTTTTACGCAACTTGCCTTTGGTAAGATCATAGACCAGGATGGATTGTTCACGGCTATCCGAGACAATCGCTATTTGTTCATCCGGACTTACGGCAAGGGAATTGTTGGTGATGTGGGTGTCAAAGCCTGTTGCCAACTCTGGGCTTTTACTTTTAATAGAAGAAGCACCTATTACATTTGGTATGAAAAACACAAATAGTAAGGGTATCCATATACTTTTTACCTTCATTTTTTTAAACATCACTCACCTCGGGAAATTATTTTCTTGATAATGGTTTATATCCCTGTCAATATCCTGCTGGTTGTCCTGACCACCTTCCTTTAAAATGTATAAGTCAAGCCGGATTTCGTCCTTTCACTATATATAAACGAATAGAGCAGGATATCGGTTTGGTCATTTTGTAATTATAATAAATGTATAGAGTGGACCCTTAGATGAATAATGGATTAGGCCACAGTGAAGTCACGTAACACTAGACTTCCTCTCTGACCGATGGATGATAGTAAATGTCCATATATAGGTGTTAGATTCTGATGCTGGAGATAAAAATTGAGGATTGTGGAAGTTTTCGATTGGTTTAGGCAGGTAAGACTTAGCCATTCATTGATGTCCAACTGGACTTGCCAAGGGGGGAAAATGTTTAACGGAGTGGACTCGTATAGGTATGGAGGAAAGTTAAGGAGAATTTCAAAAGGGGTTCGGAATGTTTAATTCCCAACCCCTTTTATGAAATGTTTGAGTGCAGTCAAACGGCCTTTAATTTTATACATTTTCGATCTCCACCCGTGCAATTTCCTTAAGATTGGAGACGGTGTAATACACTTCCGATGTTCTGACTTTGTGATCGACCAGAACTTTAAGGGTCAAAAGGTGGTTGTCATTTGCCACATCTTTGATTCTGAGATTCTTGATGAATATTTTTTCGTCTTTGATTTTTTTCAGTACGATTGCAATGTCATCTTTATTTTGTACGACCAGCTGCAGAAAGATTTCTTTTTGCCGTAACTTCATCGGTCCGAGCCAGGTGACGATTGCAGGCACCAATTCCACACTAATGATCAATAAGATGACGCCGGCTATGGCCTCGAGGAAAAAACCAGCTCCAACGGCAATCCCGATTCCCGCCGCTCCCCAGATGATGGCGGCTGTCGTTAAACCGGATATGCTGTTGTTGTCACGCCGGAGAATGACGCCAGCACCTATAAAACCGACGCCGGAAACGATCTGGGCCGCAAGACGCAAGGGGTCCATTGTGATATTAACGTCTTCGCTACCCGGGAATTTATAAGCGGATTCCATGGAAACGATCGTTAATAAACAGCTGACAATTGAAATGACCAGGCTTGTTTTTAATCCAACGGGTTTTCGTTTCATTTCTCGCTCTAGGCCGATAATTAGTCCAAGTAGAGCTGAAATCCCCAATTTGATTAGGATTTGCAGTTCCGATTGAGGGTCGAATGTCCATTCCATTTTGTTTCACCACTTCCGAATTATTATCGAAGAATAAAATCGTCTGTTGCCATATACCCGTTTTTCAAAAAAACTACCCTAATAATTTTAACATAGTAGAATAGAGTTCTATGTAACGTAATTCCGTTGAAAGGAGGAATCTAAGTGCAAATGCCAAAAGTGAATCCCTATGTAGCGTTGGCAATCGGTGTGGCATCCGTATCGTTTTCAGCCATCCTTGTTAAATTGGCGACCGCTCCATCGGGTGTTATCGCCTTTTACCGTTTATTATTTACCGTCCTTCTTATGTTGCCGGTTTTCGTGGTGAAATACCGTCATGAACTTAAATTCATTGAAAAAAAGGATTGGCTGTATTCGATTGCGGCAGGAGTGTTTTTGGCTTTTCATTTTATCTTATGGTTTGAATCGCTTAATTACACATCGGTCGCAAGTTCAACCGTCCTTGTAACCCTCCAGCCTTTATTCGCTTTTGCCGGAGCCCACCTGTTTTTTAAAGAAAGATTTTCAGTGAAGGCAATATTGAGCGGCATCATTGCGATAGCAGGCAGCCTTGTAATTAGCTGGGGTGATTTGAGAATCAGCGGCATGGCGCTTTGGGGAGATATTCTTTCGCTTGTCGCATGTGCGCTCGTAACCGGATATTTACTGTTTGGTCAAAATGTCCGAAAACGCATCTCTTCTATAACATATACATTTGTCGTGTATGCAATCAGCGCCGTCGCCTTGTTTTTTTATGTGATCTTCAAGGGAGAGGCATTGGCGCCTTATCCTGCTTCCGATTGGATCTATTTCGTTTTGCTTGCCATTTTCCCGACTTTATTAGGACATTCTTTATTCAATTGGTCACTAAAATGGTTAAGCACATCGACGCTTTCGATGGGAATATTGCTTGAACCGGTGGGAGCGACAATTCTGGCTTACTTCATATTAGATGAACCGATACTCTGGACGCAGGTCCTTGGAGGTACCATCATATTGGGTGGTTTGATGATGTTCTTAAAGGATGAAAAGAAAAGCAAGGAACATAAAGAGGCGCAAGTCTCCGTATAAAAGCAGTAAGTCTCCCGACTTACTGCTTTTATCTAATATGGGTGAAACAAATAGGTGATCCGTGTGAAAATCAAAGCGAAAGTAAAGCTGAATAAAAACGTCGTACCGTTCACCTTGCCTTTTTCTCTGCTGAACTTGATGGCTTCATAAAAAGCGGTACTGAATAAGTAAAGGGCCATACTGTAGGAAATGAGTAATCCGATTAATGGCAGATTCATTGCTTCACCTCATGGAAAAAAGATATCTATATATGACTATTTGTGTTTCTTTGGAAATATGCTTCGTTTATTCATAAAACATGGGCATGGCCCGGATGTAGGGGAGGGGTGTGATGATGTAAAGAATATATAGAAGGAAATAGGTGAAAATGTTTTTTTTGAAAAAAGTTTTAAAAAACGTATTGCAAACATTTTTAGTACATGGTATATTATTTCTTGTCGCTAAGACAGCAACTTAAACAGCTAACAAGTTGTTAAAAAAGATTTTAAAAAAGTTGTTGACGAAACGTGACAGAATGTGTTACATTATAGAGGTCGCTTCTGAGAGAAACGACATCGAAATTGCTCTTTGAAAACTGAACAAAACAAAGCGCCAACGTTAAATTTTAAGTGAGCACACACTATCAAAAAAGCAAATGAGCAAGTCAAACATTTCTTCGGAGAGTTTGATCCTGGCTCAGGACGAACGCTGGCGGCGTGCCTAATACATGCAAGTCGAGCGAATCGATGGGAGCTTGCTCCCTGAGATTAGCGGCGGACGGGTGAGTAACACGTGGGCAACCTGCCTATAAGACTGGGATAACTTCGGGAAACCGGAGCTAATACCGGATACGTTCTTTTCTCGCATGAGAGAAGATGGAAAGACGGTTTACGCTGTCACTTATAGATGGGCCCGCGGCGCATTAGCTAGTTGGTGAGGTAATGGCTCACCAAGGCGACGATGCGTAGCCGACCTGAGAGGGTGATCGGCCACACTGGGACTGAGACACGGCCCAGACTCCTACGGGAGGCAGCAGTAGGGAATCTTCCGCAATGGACGAAAGTCTGACGGAGCAACGCCGCGTGAACGAAGAAGGCCTTCGGGTCGTAAAGTTCTGTTGTTAGGGAAGAACAAGTACCAGAGTAACTGCTGGTACCTTGACGGTACCTAACCAGAAAGCCACGGCTAACTACGTGCCAGCAGCCGCGGTAATACGTAGGTGGCAAGCGTTGTCCGGAATTATTGGGCGTAAAGCGCGCGCAGGTGGTTCCTTAAGTCTGATGTGAAAGCCCACGGCTCAACCGTGGAGGGTCATTGGAAACTGGGGAACTTGAGTGCAGAAGAGGAAAGTGGAATTCCAAGTGTAGCGGTGAAATGCGTAGAGATTTGGAGGAACACCAGTGGCGAAGGCGACTTTCTGGTCTGTAACTGACACTGAGGCGCGAAAGCGTGGGGAGCAAACAGGATTAGATACCCTGGTAGTCCACGCCGTAAACGATGAGTGCTAAGTGTTAGAGGGTTTCCGCCCTTTAGTGCTGCAGCTAACGCATTAAGCACTCCGCCTGGGGAGTACGGCCGCAAGGCTGAAACTCAAAGGAATTGACGGGGGCCCGCACAAGCGGTGGAGCATGTGGTTTAATTCGAAGCAACGCGAAGAACCTTACCAGGTCTTGACATCCTCTGACAACCCTAGAGATAGGGCTTTCCCCTTCGGGGGACAGAGTGACAGGTGGTGCATGGTTGTCGTCAGCTCGTGTCGTGAGATGTTGGGTTAAGTCCCGCAACGAGCGCAACCCTTGATCTTAGTTGCCAGCATTCAGTTGGGCACTCTAAGGTGACTGCCGGTGACAAACCGGAGGAAGGTGGGGATGACGTCAAATCATCATGCCCCTTATGACCTGGGCTACACACGTGCTACAATGGATGGTACAAAGGGCTGCAAACCTGCGAAGGTAAGCGAATCCCATAAAGCCATTCTCAGTTCGGATTGCAGGCTGCAACTCGCCTGCATGAAGCCGGAATCGCTAGTAATCGCGGATCAGCATGCCGCGGTGAATACGTTCCCGGGCCTTGTACACACCGCCCGTCACACCACGAGAGTTTGTAACACCCGAAGTCGGTGAGGTAACCTTCATGGAGCCAGCCGCCTAAGGTGGGACAGATGATTGGGGTGAAGTCGTAACAAGGTAGCCGTATCGGAAGGTGCGGCTGGATCACCTCCTTTCTAAGGATAATTACGAGAGCGCTTTTGTTTTGTTCAGTTTTGAATGAGTAATTCATTCAAATAGGAAGACGAACATCACGATGTGATGGATTCTTTCTGCTTTGTTCCTTGAAAACTAGATAATAGATAGAAGGCAATTAATTTTTTTCAAAGCATCTGTAAGATCTTTTTTAACGGTTAAGTTAGAAAGGGCGCACGGTGGATGCCTTGGCACTAGGAGCCGATGAAGGACGGGACTAACACCGATATGCTTCGGGGAGCTGTAAGTAAGCTTTGATCCGGAGATTTCCGAATGGGGAAACCCACTGTTCGTAATGGAACAGTATCTTTACCTGAATACATAGGGTACTGAAGGCAGACCCGGGGAACTGAAACATCTAAGTACCCGGAGGAAGAGAAAGCAAACGCGATTTCCTGAGTAGCGGCGAGCGAAACGGAATTAGCCCAAACCAAGAGGCTTGCCTCTTGGGGTTGTAGGACACTCAACATGGAGTTACAAAGGAACGGGGTAAATGAAGCGACCTGGAAAGGTCCGTCGAAGAAGGTAAAAACCCTGTAGTTGAAACTTCGTTCCCTCCTGAGTGGATCCTGAGTACGGCGGGACACGAGAAATCCCGTCGGAAGCAGGGAGGACCATCTCCCAAGGCTAAATACTCCCTAGTGACCGATAGTGAACCAGTACCGTGAGGGAAAGGTGAAAAGCACCCCGGAAGGGGAGTGAAATAGATCCTGAAACCGTGTGCCTACAAGTAGTCAAAGCCCGTTAATGGGTAATGGCGTGCCTTTTGTAGAATGAACCGGCGAGTTACGATTTCATGCGAGGTTAAGTTGATGAGACGGAGCCGCAGCGAAAGCGAGTCTGAATAGGGCGAATGAGTATGAGGTCGTAGACCCGAAACCAGGTGATCTACCCATGTCCAGGGTGAAGTTCAGGTAACACTGAATGGAGGCCCGAACCCACGCACGTTGAAAAGTGCGGGGATGAGGTGTGGGTAGCGGAGAAATTCCAATCGAACCTGGAGATAGCTGGTTCTCTCCGAAATAGCTTTAGGGCTAGCCTCAAGATGAGAGTATTGGAGGTAGAGCACTGATTGGACTAGGGGCCCCCAACGGGTTACCGAATTCAGTCAAACTCCGAATGCCAAATACTTATTCTTGGGAGTCAGACTGCGAGTGATAAGATCCGTAGTCGAAAGGGAAACAGCCCAGACCACCAGCTAAGGTCCCAAAGTATACGTTAAGTGGAAAAGGATGTGGAGTTGCTTAGACAACCAGGATGTTGGCTTAGAAGCAGCCACCATTTAAAGAGTGCGTAATAGCTCACTGGTCGAGTGACTCCGCGCCGAAAATGTACCGGGGCTAAACGTATCACCGAAGCTGTGGATTGACACCGTATGGTGTCGATGGTAGGAGAGCGTTCTAAGGGCGTTGAAGTCAGACCGGAAGGACTGGTGGAGCGCTTAGAAGTGAGAATGCCGGTATGAGTAGCGAAAGAAGGGTGAGAATCCCTTCCACCGAATGCCTAAGGTTTCCTGAGGAAGGCTCGTCCGCTCAGGGTTAGTCGGGACCTAAGCCGAGGCCGAAAGGCGTAGGCGATGGACAACAGGTTGATATTCCTGTACCACCTATACATCGTTTGAACGATGGGGGGACGCAGAAGGATAGGGTAAGCGCGCTGTTGGATATGCGCGTCCAAGCAGTTAGGCCGGAAACGAGGCAAATCCCGTTTCCATTAAGGCGGAGCTGTGATGGCGAGGGAAATATAGTACCGAAGTTCCTGATTCCACGCTGCCAAGAAAAGCCTCTAGTGAGATGTAAGGTGCCCGTACCGCAAACCGACACAGGTAGGCGAGGAGAGAATCCTAAGGTGTGCGAGAGAACTCTCGTTAAGGAACTCGGCAAAATGACCCCGTAACTTCGGGAGAAGGGGTGCTTTTTAGGGTGAATAGCCCAGAAAAGCCGCAGTGAATAGGCCCAGGCGACTGTTTAGCAAAAACACAGGTCTCTGCGAAGCCGCAAGGCGAAGTATAGGGGCTGACACCTGCCCGGTGCTGGAAGGTTAAGGGGAGAGGTTAGCGCAAGCGAAGCTTTGAACCGAAGCCCCAGTAAACGGCGGCCGTAACTATAACGGTCCTAAGGTAGCGAAATTCCTTGTCGGGTAAGTTCCGACCCGCACGAAAGGTGTAACGATCTGGGCACTGTCTCAACGAGAGACTCGGTGAAATTATAGTACCTGTGAAGATGCAGGTTACCCGCGACAGGACGGAAAGACCCCGTGGAGCTTTACTGCAGCCTGATATTGAATTTTGGTACAGCTTGTACAGGATAGGTAGGAGCCTGAGAAGCCGGAGCGCCAGCTTCGGTGGAGGCGTTGGTGGGATACTACCCTGGCTGTATTGAAATTCTAACCCGCGCCCCTTATCGGGGTGGGAGACAGTGTCAGGTGGGCAGTTTGACTGGGGCGGTCGCCTCCTAAAGAGTAACGGAGGCGCCCAAAGGTTCCCTCAGAATGGTTGGAAATCATTCGTAGAGTGTAAAGGCACAAGGGAGCTTGACTGCGAGACCTACAAGTCGAGCAGGGACGAAAGTCGGGCTTAGTGATCCGGTGGTTCCGCATGGAAGGGCCATCGCTCAACGGATAAAAGCTACCCCGGGGATAACAGGCTTATCTCCCCCAAGAGTCCACATCGACGGGGAGGTTTGGCACCTCGATGTCGGCTCATCGCATCCTGGGGCTGTAGTCGGTCCCAAGGGTTGGGCTGTTCGCCCATTAAAGCGGTACGCGAGCTGGGTTCAGAACGTCGTGAGACAGTTCGGTCCCTATCCGTCGCGGGCGCAGGAAATTTGAGAGGAGCTGTCCTTAGTACGAGAGGACCGGGATGGACGCACCGCTGGTGTACCAGTTGTCTTGCCAAAGGCATAGCTGGGTAGCTACGTGCGGACGGGATAAGTGCTGAAAGCATCTAAGCATGAAGCCCCCCTCAAGATGAGATTTCCCATGGCGCAA
This sequence comes from Peribacillus sp. FSL R5-0717, assembly GCF_038002945.1. Taxonomy (NCBI): domain Bacteria; kingdom Bacillati; phylum Bacillota; class Bacilli; order Caryophanales; family Bacillaceae; genus Peribacillus; species Peribacillus sp. FSL R5-0717. The sequence continues at coordinate 2,011,339 of NZ_JBBOOF010000001.1, read as the reverse complement.
GCTAGTAAGATCCCTGAAAGATGATCAGGTTGATAGGTCAGAGGTGGAAGCATGGTGACATGTGGAGCTGACTGATACTAATAGATCGAGGACTTAACCAACGCTTTTTAAAAAATGAAATACCTTCTTATTATCTAGTTTTGAAGGAATGAAAATTTCTTCTTGCATTTTCTCAAAAAGACGTTATAATAATATATGTCTTGGAAAAATGTTAACATTGTTTGGTGACGATAGCGAAGAGGTCACACCCGTTCCCATTCCGAACACGGCAGTTAAGCTCTTCAGCGCCGATGGTAGTTGGGGGTTTCCCCCTGTGAGAGTAGGACGTCGCCAAGCAGGTTTCATATGGAGGATTAGCTCAGCTGGGAGAGCATCTGCCTTACAAGCAGAGGGTCGGCGGTTCGATCCCGTCATCCTCCACCATTTTACACCTGCCGGTGTAGCTCAACTGGTAGAGCAACTGACTTGTAATCAGTAGGTTGGGGGTTCAAGTCCTCTTGCCGGCACCACTTTTTAAGATAGTACAAGCACGAGCCATTAGCTCAGTTGGTAGAGCATCTGACTTTTAATCAGAGGGTCGAAGGTTCGAATCCTTCATGGCTCACCATTTATATGCGGGTGTGGCGGAATTGGCAGACGCACCAGACTTAGGATCTGGCGCCGCAAGGCGTGGGGGTTCAAGTCCCTTCACCCGCATCTTTCATGCGGAAGTAGTTCAGTGGTAGAATACAACCTTGCCAAGGTTGGGGTCGCGGGTTCGAATCCCGTCTTCCGCTCCACTTTTCGTATGTGCCGGGGTGGCGGAACTGGCAGACGCACAGGACTTAAAATCCTGCGGTAGGTGACTACCGTACCGGTTCGATTCCGGTCCTCGGCACCATCATAAATATGCGCCCGTAGCTCAATTGGATAGAGCATCTGACTACGAATCAGAAGGTTGTAGGTTCGACTCCCGCCGGGCGCACCATGTTTTTATTGCGGGAAGTAGCTCAGCTTGGTAGAGCACTTGGTTTGGGACCAAGGGGTCGCAGGTTCGAATCCTGTCTTCCCGACCACGTGATTTTTAATGAATGGGGCCTTAGCTCAGCTGGGAGAGCGCCTGCCTTGCACGCAGGAGGTCAGCGGTTCGATCCCGCTAGGCTCCACCATTTTTCAATCAGAAACTTATATTATATTGGCGGTGTAGCTCAGCTGGCTAGAGCGTACGGTTCATACCCGTGAGGTCGGGGGTTCGATCCCCTCCGCCGCTACCAATAAATATAAGGACCTTTAGCTCAGCTGGTTAGAGCAGACGGCTCATAACCGTCCGGTCGTAGGTTCGAGTCCTACAAGGTCCACCATATTCATTTTTTTAAGCCGTGGAGGTATACCCAAGTTCGGCTGAAGGGATCGGTCTTGAAAACCGACAGGGGAGTCAAATCCCGCGGGGGTTCGAATCCCTCTACCTCCTCCATTTTTTCTAAAAGCAGCAAGTTGTTTTAAAACAACCTTACATAAAGGATGCGGACGAAACAATATTCACGAAAACTTGATGCTAATCGTTTCATTATTACCGTCGCGGGGTGGAGCAGTCCGGTAGCTCGTCGGGCTCATAACCCGAAGGTCGCAGGTTCAAATCCTGTCCCCGCAATTATTAGGTCCCGTGGTGTAGCGGTTAACATGCCTGCCTGTCACGCAGGAGATCGCGGGTTCGATTCCCGTCGGGACCGCCATTATTTAAATTGAATACATATGTGGCTCAGTAGCTCAGTCGGTAGAGCAAAGGACTGAAAATCCTTGTGTCGGCGGTTCGATTCCGTCCTGAGCCACCATATATTACAAATTACGGCGATTGTGGCGAAGTGGTTAACGCACCTGATTGTGGTTCAGGCATTCGTGGGTTCGATTCCCATCAGTCGCCCCATTTCGCGGGTGTAGTTTAGTGGTAAAACCTCAGCCTTCCAAGCTGATGATGAGGGTTCGATTCCCTTCACCCGCTCCAAATATGGGCCTATAGCTCAGCTGGTTAGAGCGCACGCCTGATAAGCGTGAGGTCGATGGTTCGAGTCCATTTAGGCCCACCATATTCATATTGTTCCGCAGTAGCTCAGTGGTAGAGCATTCGGCTGTTAACCGAACGGTCGTAGGTTCGAGTCCTACCTGCGGAGCCATGGGGAAGTACTCAAGAGGCTGAAGAGGCGCCCCTGCTAAGGGTGTAGGTCGCGCGAGCGGCGCGAGGGTTCAAATCCCTCCTTCTCCGCCAGTTGGCCCGTTGGTCAAGCGGTTAAGACACCGCCCTTTCACGGCGGTAACACGGGTTCGAATCCCGTACGGGTCATAACAAAAAAGGAAGCATACATTCATGTATGCTTCTTTTTTTTATTTATTTTCCTTGATATAACCGTCTTTTTGTTTATAGGGAATGTCTCCAAGTTGGGATTGTATATTTTCTTCTTTCAGGGTATCTTCATATTCCTTTTGCTTTTTGTTCGGTATATCCACTCTCGTTTTTCCTTCGATATCATTTGCGGCAAATCCTTCATAGTCTTCAGGAAATCCATCCGTTTCATCCTCGTTTTTATAAAGATCATTGTAATTGTCATGATCACTGGTATAATCAGATGGCGTTTCTGATGTACCGAATTTGGCCACTTCCCCAAAGCTATCTTCTTTAGCCGCCATTTCGATTCCATGACGATTTTCAAAATGATCACCCTTGGATGGAATCAGTATATCCTCTTCCACTGGCCTGTCTTGTGAAAGCGTTCGTTCTGGGGCATGCTCGACACAGTAGAGGGTGCTTGGGATTGCTTCAAGCCTCTCGATGGGGATTTCCTTATTGCAGGTTTTACAATGGCCATACGATCCTTCTTCCATGGCTTTCAAAGCTTCTTCTATTTTCTCCATTTCGGATTGTGCATGCTCATCGAGTGCTTGATTCCGTTCCATTTCGAATAATTCGGTCCCTAGGTCTGCAGGATGATTATCATAGGATGATAATTCACCTACGGATTCCGTCTGGCTTTTATCCAGAACTGATTGTTCATCATTTTGAATTCTATTACATAGCTCATTTTTTTCCTGAAGCAGTTCTTTTTTTAATTTTTGCGTTTGTTGTTTCGTTGCCATATCCAATTCACTCCTTCTAAACTAAAGTCCAAATCTCTTTTTATATTGATAAGGTGGTTGTATTATCTATTACCCGAATCGGAGTATAGGAAAACAATATGGCACGGAAGATAGAAAAAAGGACTGAGCGGATGGGCTCAGTCCCCGGAGACTATATAAGATAGCTGATGAATAATCCAATGGCCATGAGTAAGCCAAAGAAGGTGTTCGTTTGGGCAGTGGCTTTCATTGCCGGCACCATCGTGATCGGCTGTGTTTTACCTACGAAGCCTTTTATTGCGGCCATTGCCTTCGGTATGCTAAGGAAGGCAAGGAGAATCCAAGCCGTAACGCTTCCGGTAAGAACTAGCCCAACAAGCCATAGATAAGAGAAAGCGAACATGATTGCCATGAATGTCAGGGCGTTTTTCCTGCCCATCACGACTGGCATCGTTTTGCGGCCATGTGCCTTATCCCCATCATGATCCCGGAGGTTATTGGATAAGTTGATCAGCCCTACCAGTATCCCACTTGGAATGGCAATTAAGATGGCTGTTGAAGAAACATCACCGGTTTGAATGAAAAAGGCGATCAGGATTATCAAAAAGCCCATGAACAATCCAGAAAAAAGTTCCCCGAACGGTGTATATGAAATGGGCAGGGGACCGCCTGTATAAAGATAGCCGACAAGCATGCAAACGAGGCCTACTGCAGCTAGCCACCAAGACGATGCGGCACAGATATAGATTCCAATGATCAAGGCGATGGCATACATCCCAAGGGCCAAGTTCATGATTAGTCTGGGGGTCATCCCATGGCGGACGATCCCGCCTCCGATGCCTACGGATTCCTCCGTATCCAGGCCTCTCTTGAAATCATAGTATTCATTGAATAAATTGGTTGCAGCTTGAATCAGGATACTTGCAACCATCATGGCAGCGAATAGTAACCAATTCACTCCATCTTCCAAAAGTGCAATCACAGTTCCAAGTAAGACTGGGACAAAAGCTGCGGTTAGTGTATGTGGACGAATTAACTCCCACCAAATCTTCCAGGTCCGTTTAAGGGGAAGTCCGTCGTATTCTGTTTGCATTATTTCTCTCCTCAAAATCATTATTGGTTCTCTCGAAATTATAACAAATATTGAAATGTTGCACAAAAGGTTATCCTAATAAATGCAGGAAAAGTGGGTATGGGTGTAATTGAAATTCATGGGTGATGCATTTCCAAAATCAAGGGTATTTCTCTACATTCGCTAAGATTCATATAATAAGGAAAAAAGCAGGGAAGAATCGTTCGGTAAAGGGGCGTTTTATTGACATGAGGTTCAAGGGAGGTGTATCTTTAAATAGGTTAAATAGCTTTTAAAATGTACATTTGGGGGGATTTTTTTGGCTATCTCAGAGGAAACTGAACAGTTTCAGGGACTGGCTTCAGCTATACAAAAGGCGAAGGACTTGAATGATCAAGTTCTATTCAGTCATATTAAGAAGATTAAATGCAACAGCCCCCTTTCATTTTATCAAGCTGGAAGAGAACGGTATGCAGGTGAACGCTTTTTCTGGGAGGACCCTGCAAAGGAAATAACCATCACCGGTTTAGGCAATGTTAAGAAACTCAAAGCGGCATCGAATGCCGAACGTTATAGAGAAGTCGAAAAGAGCTGGATCAAACTGCAGAATGATGCTGTCAAAACAGGAGTGACCGATGTAGAAGCGACAGGTCCTTTACTGTTTGGGGGCTTTTCTTTTGATTATGAAACTGACAGTACGCTCCTTTGGAATCAGTTCGGGGACAACCTGTTTTATATACCTGCCTTCATGCTGTCAATAGTGGGGAAACAAGCTTACTTAACGACAAACTTACTTTGTTCGCCTGATGATTCAGAAAAACTCTTCATAGATATGATAAATGAACGGGAAGCTTTCCTCTTCGAAAGCTTGGATGGCAATGGATTGGGTGCAAATTCCCTTGTTATGCAGAGGGAAGTCGAACCTAAGGAATGGAAGCGGACGGTCGCAGAGGCTGTTCAGGAAATCAAGACGACAGATCTCGACAAGATTGTTTTGGCAAGGGAGCTTCGACTTGGTTTTGAACGTTCCATCGATTCAGGGAAAGTGCTTGAACAATTGATTGCTGAGCAGCCATTGAGTTATATTTTCAGTTTGGAGGCTGGTGGTGACTGTTTTGTCGGTGCCACTCCCGAACGTTTGATTAAGAAACAGGGAAATGAAGTTTTTTCTACCTGCCTTGCCGGATCGATGCGGCGAGGGAAAGATGAGCAAGAAGATGTTTGTCTTGGTGAAGAATTGCTTCATGACCAAAAGAATTTACAAGAGCATCAATATGTCGTGTCGATGATATCCAATGCTTTTGATTCTGTATGCGAAAAGGTGATGGTCCCAGCCGGACCGACACTTATGAAAAACCGTCATATCCAGCATTTGTACACACCGGTTCGCGGTATATCCAAGGAAGGTGTCACGATTTTTGAATTTGTCGAGAACCTCCATCCCACACCTGCCATGGGCGGACTTCCAAAAGAAAAGGCTGTTGTCCGAATTCGGGAATTGGAAGGTCTGGAACGCGGATTTTATGCGGGGCCTTTAGGCTGGGTGGATACGTATGGGAACGGGGAATTCGCTGTAGGGATACGTTCTGCCCTTATACAGAACAATGAGGCATCGCTCTTTGCCGGGTGCGGAGTAGTGGAAGATTCGACACCCGAAAGTGAATTCCGGGAAACGGGGATTAAATTCAATCCGATGTTAAGTGCTTTAGGAGGAAATCTTAATGAATGACCGAGATGCATTGACAGCGTATGCTGCTTCATTCGTCGATGAGCTTGCACAAAATGAGGTGAAGCATGTGGTGGTGAGCCCAGGTTCACGATCCACGCCACTGGCTTTGCTGCTAGTAGAACATCCTGATATCGAAATTCATATTAATGTGGATGAGCGTTCGGCTGCTTTTTTTGCCCTTGGTTTGGCTAAGGCCTTAAAAGAACCTGTCGGACTTCTTTGTACGTCCGGTACAGCCGCTGCAAACTATTACCCAGCCGTCATCGAGGCTTTCTATTCAAGAGTGCCGCTTATTGTACTTACCGCTGACCGTCCGCATGAATTGCGTGATGTCGGAGCCCCGCAGGCGATCGATCAGATACACCTTTACGGGAGACATGTAAAATGGTTTGTCGAAATGGCACTTCCTGAAAGCACGGATGGGATGATGCGGTATGCCAGAACGGTCGGTGCAAGGGCAGTGGCTACTGCGGCCGCTGAACCGGCAGGGCCTGTACATTTGAATTTCCCGCTTCGGGAACCATTGATTCCGGACCTGGAGCAAGCAAAGGAGTACCGGCAAAATAAAAGGACGCCTGCAGTGTTGATTGACAGTGGAGAACGGTCATTGTCCGCATCACATTTAGAAGCGGTTGCAACTACATTGTCAAAAGCTAAGCAAGGTATCATTGTATGTGGCGAATTACCGCATCCAGAGATGAAGCAAGCCATTGTCGCATTAGCGAAAAAACTTGCTTTTCCGGTACTGGCTGATCCCCTTTCACAGTTAAGGAGCGGAAGTCATGATAAAGCCGTCATCATTGATGCGTACGATACGTTTCTGCGTGATGAAACGGCAAAAGCGGCATTCAGGCCGGAAGTGATCTTGCGATTCGGGGCAATGCCTGTTTCTAAACCGTTATTGTTATTCATGAAAAAACAAAAACAGGCGATTACTTTGGTCGTCGATAGCGGAGCAGGCTGGCGCGAACCAGCCGGTTTGGCAACGAATATGATTTACAGCGAAGAGAAAGATTTTTGTCTGGGAATAGCTCAAAGCATTACTTCTTCCCCTGATGATGAATGGCTTCGCTTATGGCAAACCGTCAACGGAGCGACGAAGGATGCCTTAGCCTCCGTCAGGGATGAAGCGGAGTTAAGCGAAGGCAAGCTGTTCGCCTTGCTTGCTGATATGATGCCATTGGAGTCGACGTTATTTGTCGGGAATAGTATGCCTATACGAGATTTGGATACTTTCTTTTTGAATAATGAAAAAGGAATCCAAACCATTGCCAATCGCGGGGCGAATGGCATCGATGGTGTCGTTTCCACTGCACTTGGCGTGAGCACGGTATCGAAAAATACGGTGCTGGCGATCGGGGATTTAAGCTTTTTCCATGATATGAATGGCTTGCTTGCAGCAAAACTTCAAAAACAAAATATCACGATTTTGCTGGTTAATAATGATGGCGGCGGCATTTTTTCCTTCTTGCCGCAGGCGAATGAGAGGGAACATTTCGAAACGCTATTCGGCACGCCCCATGGGCTTGATTTTTCACATACTGCCCAGCTTTATGGCGGTAAATACAACAAGGTGCAAAATTGGGATGATTTCGAGAAGGTATTTACCGAGTCGTTCGAAATTCAAGGTCTGAAAATCATCGAAGTACCGACAGAAAGAGAGTCCAATTTACAAAAGCATCGAAATTTGTGGAGCTTTGTTTCCCAGGAAATAAAAATGGTGTTAGACGGGGAAATATCATGAATATTGTCAGCAAGGATGTCAATTATGCTGTTGAAATAACGGGAAATGGGGATCCTCTTGTACTTTTGCATGGATTTACGGGAAATCGGGATACATGGAAATTTCTCATCCCGCTACTGAGTGACAGGTATACGCTGATCATGGTCGACATCATCGGACATGGCATGTCTGCGTCACCAGCCGATCATCGAAGGTATGAGCTGGAAAATGTGGCTGAGGATATCAAGTATATTTTGGATGTGTTACATTTCCCGAAAGCCCATATTCTTGGATACTCGATGGGCGGAAGGCTCGGATTGGGATTTGCCTGTTTGTATCCTGAGTATGTTGATACATTGATACTGGAGAGTGCTTCACCAGGTCTTTTAACAGAAGAGGAACGGGAAATCCGAAGGGGAAATGATCGGAGGCTTGCCGAACGGATTCTTGCAAATGGCATGGAAGCGTTTGTGGATCAATGGGAAAGCATCCCGCTGTTTGAAAGCCAAAAACGGTTGTCGGCCAAAACCAGGTCAGCCATTCGGGAGCAGCGGTTGGCAAATGACCCTGCCGGCCTTTCCAATAGCCTTCTTGGCATGGGGACCGGCAGTCAGGCTTCTTACTGGGAACAACTGCAAACCCTTGATTTCCCGGTGCTCCTTGTAACCGGTGAACTTGACCATAAGTTTTGTCGAATAGCGGACTCGATGAAAAAAAAGCTGAAGCGCGCCGAATGGAAAATAATAAATGATGCGGGACATGCGATTCATGTGGAAGTTGGAGAAAAGTTTGGTAAAATAATAAGTGAGTTTTTAAAGCGAAATATAAGGAGGAATTAATGTGACGATTCAATGGGAAACAATACGTGAATATGATGAGATTTTATATGAAAAATATAACGGGATTGCGAAAGTGTCCATCAATCGACCGCATGTACATAATGCATTCACGCCAAAAACGACTGCTGAAATGATTGATGCATTTGCAAGGGCGCGTGATGATTCCAGCATTGGTGTCATTATTTTAACAGGTGTAGGCGGCAAAGCATTCTGTTCAGGCGGAGACCAAAAAGTCCGCGGAAATGGCGGATATGTGGGTGAAGATAACATTCCGCGTCTAAATGTTCTTGATTTGCAACGTTTAATCCGTGTCATTCCAAAACCAGTCGTAGCCATGGTGGCAGGATATGCAATTGGCGGAGGTAATGTCCTGAACGTGGTATGTGACTTGACGATTGCTGCTGACAATGCAATTTTCGGACAAACTGGACCGAATGTAGGAAGCTTTGATGCTGGTTATGGTTCTGGCTACCTTGCACGTATCGTGGGTCATAAAAAGGCGCGTGAAATCTGGTACCTATGCCGTCAATACAATGCACAGGAAGCATTGGATATGGGATTGGTCAACACGGTCGTGCCTTTAGACCAATTAGAAGCGGAAACGGTTAAATGGTGTGAAGAAATGCTTGAGAAGAGCCCCACTGCACTTCGTTTCCTGAAAGCGGCAATGAACGCTGATACGGATGGTCTTGCAGGTCTTCAGCAATTGGCTGGTGACGCTACACTTTTATACTATACAACAGAAGAAGCAAAAGAAGGCCGCGATGCATTCAAAGAAAAACGCACTCCGGACTTTGGGCAATTCCCTCGTTTCCCTTAATGAAACGCGTGAATCGATGAGACTGACAGCTTGGCGGAAAATCGCCGGGCTGTTTTCTATATCAAAAAGGAAGAGGGGAAGCAGCAATGGCAGAAGAAAAGTTGCCGAACTGGCTGAAAAATCGGGCGCATCTTTCACCGGATCGCCCGGCAATTGAGTTTGAAGGTCATACGTATAGCTTTCTTGAACTGTATACTTTATCGGAGAAGATGGCTGGAAGGCTTTCAAGCATTGGTCTGGGCGCTGGCGATTCATGCGCGGTTTTGCTCCGTAACCATATTGATGGTGTTGTCGTTATCCATGCACTATTTCATCTCGGTGTGAAGATTGTGATGCTGAATAATAAGCTAACGGCAAAAGAGCTGTCCTGGCAGATCGAGGACAGCAAAACTGCCTATCTGGTTTCGGAAGGGTCCTTCTCCGGCAAACTCGCTGATATTGGTGAGATTCTCCCGGATTTGAAGCTTCACTTAATGGAAGAATTGCCGGATGAAGGCACAGCAGGGATACTTCAAGAGTTTTACCTTGAGGATACCGCTACGATCATGTATACATCTGGCACGACAGGAAATCCAAAAGGGGTGATCCAAACATTCGGCAACCATTGGTGGAGTGCCGTAGGGTCTGTTTTGAACCTTGGATTGCATGAAGAGGATTCTTGGTATTGTGCGGTTCCGATCTTTCATATTAGCGGTTTATCCATCTTGATGAAAAATGTGATTTATGGCATGAAAGTCGTTTTGGCGGAACGTTTCGATGAACGGGAAGCAAACCGGAGCATTCAGGAAAATGGCGTGACGATCATTTCGGTCGTGACGGCGATGCTGAATAGGATGGTGCAGGATATGAAGGGAACAAGCTATCCAAAAACCTTCCGCTGTTTCCTGTTGGGCGGCGGCCCTGCACCCGTCCATTTGCTTGAGGTATGTAAGGAGAAAGGGATTCCTGTCTATCAAACATATGGGATGACCGAAACGTCTTCACAGATTGTGACGCTGGCACCGGAATATAGCATGACAAAAATCGGCTCTGCGGGAAAGCCTTTGTTTCCTTCGCAGTTACGGATTGAGAAAGACGGCACGATGTGTGAACCGGGTGCAGTGGGGGAAATCGTGGTATCTGGTCCGAATGTGACGAAAGGCTACTTTAATCGGATGGATGCTACACAGCAGGCCATTACCGATGGATGGCTTTATACTGGGGACCTTGGTTATCTCGATGAGGAAGGTTTTTTATATGTGCTTGACCGACGCTCGGATTTAATCATTTCCGGCGGTGAAAATGTCTACCCGGCCGAGATTGAAAATGTCCTTAGTACGCACCCCGATGTGTTCGAAGCGGGAGTGACGGGGACAGAAGATGAAAAATGGGGACAGGTCCCGCTTGCTTTTGTTGTTCTGCATCAAGGTGCAGAGCTAGGTGAGAGCGAACTGCTCGAATATTGCAAGGAGTATTTGGCACCCTATAAGATTCCCCGGAACGTGATATTTTGTAAGGAGCTTCCCCGGAATGGAGCAAGCAAGCTTCTTAGACGGGAACTGAAGAAGGAGATGGGGGAATGGCAATGAAGTTATCCTCCATTTCCCTAAAGCTCATTAAGGCCCCTTTAAAGCGTCCATTCAAGACGCATCTCGGAACGGTAAGCGACCGGGAAGTGATAATAGTCGAAGCCATGGATGAAGACGGATTGATTGGATACGGGGAAGCTGTGCCTTTTACAAGTCCTTGGTATACCGAGGAAACGACCAAAACATGCTTTCATATGTTGGAAGACTTCTTAATCCCGCTGACATTGGCCAGTCAGATCAGTCATCCTGATGAGCTGCCGAACTTATGGAGCGGAATCAGGCGGAATGCAATGGCGAAGTCGGCTTTAGAGCAGGCAATCCTCGATTTGTATGCGAAGCAGAAAGGAGTCTACCTTGGACGGCTGTTTGGCGGCGAACGAAGGGAAGTGTCCGCTGGCGTAGTCATTGCATCGAATGATATAGAAGATGCGATGCGCCAGATCGATGATTTTTCCGGATCCGGTTATCAGCGATATAAAATAAAAATAAATCCTCAAAATGATCTGGAGTTTTTAGCGGAAATCCGTCGGGCCTATTCTGATATCCCGCTAATGGCAGATGCCAATTCAGCGTACACTCTTGATGACATCCCGCATCTGCAGAAGCTTGATGACTTCAAGCTGATGATGATTGAGCAGCCGCTGGGGCATGACGACATTGTGGAACATTCATTTTTGCAGAAACAGCTGCAGACACCCATTTGCCTTGATGAAAGCATAAATTCATTTCATGATGCAAAAAGTGCACTGTCGCTCCAGAGCTGTGGGGTCATCAACATTAAGATGGCTAAAGTCGGCGGCTGGATGGAAGCGGTAAGAATTCATGATCTATGCCTGGGAAATGATGTGCCCGTTTGGTGCGGCGGTATGATTGAATTTGGGATTTCACGTGCACATAATATTGCACTTGCCTCATTAAAAGGGTTCACGATTCCCGGGGATATATCATCTTCATCCCGTTATTGGGATGGAGATATAATCGAGCCTGAAGTCATCGTCGAAAATGGCATGATCCAAGTTCCCGATAAAGCTGGAATCGGTTTTGCCATCAATGAAAAGCGGCTAAAGGAATTGACTACATATAGTAAACTGTACAAATGAAACAACAAAGGAGGTGCATGGGCCACCTCTTTTGATCAAATATTGATCATATCTCCTTTTACTCCCACGATCTATGCAACTTACCCAATTCGTACTTTATTGGACGGAAACCCCACCCTTTTGGAACATGATTTTAATAGGATACTAACATTCTTAGAAAAGAGTACGGCTGACTGAAATCAACCTGAACATTTTTTATTTGTCTGCAGATTTTTTTGAAAAACCATTTAAATGGCCCGATAAAACATTATTTTTTCGGAAAATGGGGCTTTGTCTATTTTTCCTTTATTGGATTATTTTGTATAATGAATGAAAAGAAGGGCAACCAAAGGGAAAAGGAGGGGAGAGTGTATGAAAAAACCATACCTTATTGCGGAAATTCTACTAAGAAGGGGCATGCCTGACTATGTCATAAAAGAAGTGACGGCTTTGAAGGAGTGCGAGCTGTTTCTTTTGAAGCGAAAGTGGGGCCTATATGACCGGAAGACAGGTGCGTAAAGAATGAAAGTAAAAAGGGAACCGTTTCAAGCCGGTCCCCATGCGGTTAAGTTTTTTTTAGCCGGTACCTATTGACTGGACGGCCTATGCTGCCATATTGTACGTCAAGCTGAAGGACTTCTTCGCCATGCAAGTATTCAAGATAGCGCCTAGCTGTAACTCTGGCGATTCCAATTCCATCAGCCACTTCTTCTGCCGATAGTGACCCAGGCTGGGTTCTTATGAACTTCGTCACTTGCTCAAGAGTCGCGCCATTCAATCCTTTCGGAACATCATATTTCGGACGCGCTTCAGAATGTGTTTTATTTTGAAAGAGGATTCGGTCGAGCTGATTTTGGGAAATTTGATGATCAGGTTCAACCTCCATCCGAAAAGCATAATATTGTTCCAGCGTATGTTTTAGCCTATCGAATTTAAATGGCTTGATTAAATAGTCATAAGCCCCGTTCTGTATCATTTTTCGAATCGTTTTCTGATCATTTGCCGCTGAAATGATGATGACATCCACATCAATTTGCTCTTTTCTAATTTGATAAAGTGTATCAACCCCGTTTAAAGATGGCATGAAGATGTCCAAAATGACAAGGTCGGGTTTAGACTGCCTGATTTTTTCCAGACCTTCAAGCCCATTTGAAGCTGTATCAACGATTTTAAAGGCAGGCAGGCGCTCGATGAACTGTTTGTTGACCTCTTGGACCATTGGGTCGTCTTCAATTAATAGTACACGAATTTCGTTAGTCATTTTGGTTCTCCTCTATATCATGCATCGGAAAAGAAAGAAAAAAGCTTGTTCCCTCATTAGGGCGTGTCGTGAATTTCATTTCGCCGTTCGCTTTTTTTACAATTTGGTCTATTAGATAAAGACCAATTCCTGATCCTTCCGCACCTTTTGTTGTAAAACCATATTCGAATATATCTTTATGAATGTCCTCGGGAATGCCGGGTCCATTATCCTCAAGCACGATTTGACAATGACGTTCATCCTGGTAGATGGATAGATAAACCTGTTTTGTTTCCTCTGAACAATACTTTAGCGCTGCGAATGAGTTTTCGATCAGGTTTCCGATTATCAAAACAAAATCGTGATGATCCAAACCAGCGGGGAAGCGGTCCAATTTTGTGTGTTTGTCCATGATGAGCTCGATCCCGAGTTCCCGTCCCAAGGAGATCTTACTTAATATCAGCCCCACTAAATTATCATCGTGAATGTGCTTCGTTAAAAACCTGGTCAATTCCTCTTGTTCTTCCGTGATCTGAAAAATGTAATGCAGCGCTTCGTCAAGATTACCTAGCTGGATCAATCCTGCTATCGTATGAAGTTTGTTCATATGTTCATGGTTTTGAACGCGCAGGGCTTCAACGAATGCTTTGACACTAGTCAACTCTTCAGCTAGCTTCGTCACATCGGTGCGATCCTGGAAAATGGCCACGGCACCGATCGTTTTATCCGCAATCTTTATCGGTACCCGGTTGCTCACAATATTCCTGTTTTGAACGGAGATTTCCTGATTGAAGATGGGAGATGTCCGATCGAGCACTTCCGGGAGACGGGTATCGTGTATGATATCATTGATATTCTTGCCTATGACCGCACCTTTGATCTTGAATATCTGCTTAGCCTTTTCATTGAAAATCGTGATGGCCTGATTATTATCTATGGCGATGACCCCTTCATGCATGGCATTGAAAGCGGCTGTCCTTTCAACCAACATCCGTGAAATTTCATGGGGTTCCAGTTGGAAGGTTTCTTTTTTAATCCTTTTTGCCATGAGCCAAGAGCCGCAAACACCGAATAGAAGGGTAAGAACCAGGATAATCGCGATTTCGCCTTTCAGGTCCTTGATTAATTCCGGTATCGTAGGCAGGATATTCCCGACCAGCACGACGCCGATTTGCTCTCTATCTCCATCGAGGATCGGGACAAAGGCGCGGACGGAAATGCCAAGTTCGCCAGCAGCCTTTGAAAGGTATTCGTGTTCAGCGAACGCAGCGCTTTCATCACTGCTGCTGGATGGGGTCCCCAATTGACTGAACACCGGGTGGGAATAACGTATATGCTGATTGTTGAGTACAACTATATAATCCGCTTGATGGATTTTTCTTAAGTTTTCAATAATCGGATTAAGCTGCGTCCATCCTTCAGGTTCACGGACCAATTTCTGTACTTCAGGGAGTTCGGCAATGGTATGGGCTGTGATCATGGATCGTTTGCCGATTTCATCTTCCCTGACCGAAACGATATTTCCGAATATAAAAATCCCGCCTATAAGTATCGAAAAAGCGACGATTACGAATGATAGCAGGGTGATTTTAATTTGAATGGGCATATGAAAGGATTTATCCATTGGTTTTCCTCCATTACTTCTATACTTAATAGTAACAGAATTTCTATCACTTTTCGCTATTTTTCGCGCAGTGTATTACGACAGCAAAAAGCTGTGATAGAATAGTGATAATGTGAAGTGAGCGGTGAGGAGTTGTCGGTATGCGTGCATTATGGGGGTACTTCTTATTAATTGGCTTGGGGCTGTTGATAGCCGTGTATATATCGTTTCAATCGTTCTTTACAAGCTTCGGTTTCAATTTGCCGAAGGATGAGGAGCAGGTCGGGATGAAGGATCAAATCGTGATTAAGTTCAGTCATGTCGTTGCCGAAAATACACCTAAAGGGCTAGCTGCAAACCGATTTGCCCAACTTGTCGATGAATATACAGACCATCGTGTCAAAATAGAAGTTTATCCTAATCAGTCATTATATAGTGATCAGGAAGAAATCGAAGCATTACAAGAAAACAAGGTGCAGATGATTGCACCGACTGCATCTAAAATCACGAGCATATCAAAGAAATGGATGCTATTGGACCTCCCTTACGTCTTTCCAACGGATGAGGCCTTGCAGGAAGCGTTGAATGGGGAAGTGGGGGAAGAGCTGCTCAAGCAGCTGAATATCATCGATATCGAAGGACTCGCATTTTGGTCGAATAACTATAAACAGATTACAAGCAGTAAGCCGATACGGCATCCAAGTGATTTTGCAGGAAAGCATTTCAGAATCATGCCAAGTGCAGTCCTGGAAAGCCAATTCAAGCATTTTGGAGCGACAACTTCGGTCCTGGAGTTTAATGAAACGTTCAAAAGCCTTGAAATCAACGAAACGGATAGCCAGGAAAATACGATTTCGAATATCTATTCCAAGAAATTATATGAAGTGCAAAAATATTTAACGATCAGTGATCATGGCTATTTAGGGTATGTAGTCATGATAAACGAGCAGTTTTGGAACAAACTCCCGTTGGATATTCAGCAGCAAATCCAACGGGCGATGGATGATACAACGAAATGGCTTTGGATCAAATCAAATGAATTGAATCAGGAACAGCTAAGTGAAATCCAGCAAAAATCGAATATCGACATCTATAAACTGTCAGATGAAGAAAAGAAAGAATGGATGGATGAGATGACCGTCATCTATCCGGAATTCGAATCCACGATTGGAACCGAATTGATGACGAAAATGGAAAAGATCCGTGAGAAGTATTTAAAGGAATAACTAACGTAAGGGAATCCCATTGAAAGGGGGTTCCCTTCTTCTTTATCGTTCCCGATAGAAATACTCTTCTGGATTTTGTAAAAAATCAATCATCTCTTCATAATCATATGTTTTTAAAACCAAACCATTTTCATCAAACACGATGAATGCAGGTTCTTTCTTTAAATCAAGTTTTGGATATTGCTCATTCAATGACTTGTAAAAGATGCTTCATTTGTAATTGGGCCCACATTGGTTATATTACTCTCTTCTAGTAAATCAAATGTAATTTCTTTACCAACGGCTTGGAGCGAATATGTGTGACCCTCACTAGGCAAAAGATTCGGATGAATTCTAGCGTAATCATCTTTTTCATCCGTGCAAGCAACTAGCATCGATAGGAGTAGAAACGTTAAGCTTACATTTATGATCTTTTTCATATTTTCCCCTCTCTAAGCTTACATTTAATTATTCCATAAATTGTAATTATTAAAGCTTATCATAGGTTGCTCAAGAACAGGAAGCTATCATGCTTTGTCAGGAACCGAAACTCCAAGAACTCTTTAGAGTACCGAGGTACAAAAAAGAAGCGAATCCAAAGGGAGCCGCTTCTTTCTCGTCTATTGCAAGGCAGTTTGCAGTGTCTTGACGTTTTTTTCCATTAAACTGAAGTAATCTTCGCCAGCTTCGATATCTTTTTCCGTCAACACGGAAAGGTTATGGAGCTCAAGCGATTTCGCTCCCATTTCCTTTTGGATGATTTCGGTAAGTTTAGAACTGATATTCTGCTCAAAGATGACATAGTTCAAGTCTTCTTTTTCAGCCATGGTTACGATTTTCCCCAGTTCCTTTTGAGAAGGTTCGTTTGAAGACGTTAGTCCTGTGACGCCAATTTGTTCCAATCCGTAGCGTTCCTCCCAATAACCATATGCAGAATGGGAAACGATGATCTTATTGGTACGGCCCGACTCGATCGTCGTCGCGAATTTTTCATCAAGTGCCTCAAGCTTTTCGGAAAGATCATTGAAATGGCTGTTGAAATATTCTTCCTGTTCCGGCATTTTTTTCGTTAATTCGTCCTTGATGGTTTTAGCCATGTCAATGGAATAGACGGGATCTAACCACAAATGCGGATTAACGCCCCCATGGTCATGACCGTCTTCTTCATTTGCATGCTCTTCTTCATGGGCATGTTCGTCTTTATGCTCATGCTCCTCTTCATCAAGATGAACCGTTTCGCCCACCGCAATTGTGCTGACGCCTTCTTTGCTTAGAATTGGTTCAGCCTTGGTTACAAAGCCTTCAAGATTATAGCCAATATAGAAAAATAGGTCTGACTCAGCCATTTTCACAATATCTTTTTGAGAGGGTTCGAATGAGTGTTCATCCGTTCCTGGAGGATAAACCGTCTCGACATTCACGTACTCCCCGCCAATGGCCTCAGTGAAGTATTGTAAAGGGTAAACCGTCGTATATATATCCAAGGCATCCTTGGTTTCTTCTTTACTCGATTCTCCCTTTGAGTTGCCGCAGGCTGACAGAAATACCGCAGTAACAAGGAAAAGGGAGAGCAATGCTCGAATTTTCATATGATATGCTCCTTTATAATTCGTATTGATTACGATTTGAATTTTATGTGGTAAAAACGAAATGATTACGATTTGACTTCTGTATGATACAAAAGATTGCAAAGGAAAGCAAGGGTTTTTTCTATTGGTCCTTACTTTTTTCTTTTTTTTCTGGAACAAGGTCAATGCCCCCTGGATGAAACGGATGACATTTAAGAATCCGGATGAGTGCTAACCAGCTTCCTTTTATAGGTCCGAAACGATTGACCGCTTCCAAACCATAATGGGAACAAGTTGGATAAAAACGGCAGGTGGGCGGTTTTAATGGAGAAATGGCAACTTGGTAAAAACGGATGACTCCCATTACTATTTTTTTCAGCACGATGCTTTCAGCTCTTTTCGAGTAAATTGACTACCCTCAATTATAGCATATTTTCTAAATTTCCCAAAAGGGTAAAAAAGGAATGAGCCTATTGGCAATCCGATTGATATAATGAGAATTAATTTTAAAGGATGAAATATATTGTTATTCAAGGTAAAATAGAGATGACATACAATTAAGGAGTGAATTAAATGCCTTCAGTTGAAAGCTTTGAATTAGATCATAACGCTGTTAAAGCCCCATATGTTAGACATTGCGGTGTCCATAAGGTAGGAACAGACGGTGTTGTTAATAAATTTGATATCCGTTTTTGCCAGCCGAATAAACAAGTGATGAAGCCGGACACGATCCATACCCTGGAACATTTGCTTGCATTCAATATCCGTAAGCATTCCGAGCGCTTCGATCACTTTGATATTATCGACATTTCGCCAATGGGATGTCAAACAGGATATTACCTTGTGGTCAGCGGCGAGCCGACTGTGACGGAAATCATCGATGTTCTTGAAGATACATTCAAGGATGCTGTTACAATTACCGAAATTCCTGCTGCAAACGAAAAACAATGCGGCCAAGCAAAATTGCATGATCTTGAAGGAGCTAAGAAATTAATGAATTTCTGGCTTGCACAAGATAAAGAAGATCTTCATAAAGTTTTCGGTTAATAAAAAAGTTCCTGTCCATTTGTGACAGGAACTTTTTTCATTTTTTGGGTTCTTCTTTTTTTCCCTCATCCTCTGGCAAAGGTTTGACCGGATCCACTGTATGCTTGTAGCTGTAACCTTTTCCGATTGTTAAGACCGATAGTGCCAATACAATCAGAATCACAATAATGGAGATAACTAAAACCGTAATCATATACTTTCCAGCTCCTAACGTTCACAATTTAGATTCATTTTAGCATAAGAACCGAGTCAGATAATGTTTCAATTTTCGAATAGAGGGAATTATAAAGGTATAACCAACTTACGGAGGTAGATATTTATGGCTCAGAAAAAATTAGGAACTTTAGTGAATAAGGAAATAGCAAACTTCAGTGTTCTTTATACAAAAATTCATAATTACCATTGGTTCGTGAATGGACCGCACTTCTTTGAACTGCACCAAAAATTGGAAGAGTTATATAAAGAAGTGACATCCAACTATGACGAATTGGCTGAAAGACTATTGGCCATTGGTGAAAAGCCGGTTGCTACCCTTAAAGAGTACATGGAATTAACGACGATCGAAGAAGCGACAGGTAATGAAAATACAGAAGATATGGTCCAAAGCGTCATAAGTGATTTTGAAAAGCTTTCCGAAGAGTTCCTGGAAATCATCGAAGTTGCCGAACAAGAAGATCCGGTTACGGCCGATATGCTGACAGGCATGAAGAAAAGCTTAAACAAACATGCTTGGATGCTGCGTGCGTATTTAGGACATTAAGATTTAGGAAAAGCCCTGCTTCGGCAGGGCTTTATTTTTTTTTTAAAACCTATAAAAAAGGCATCCATCAAAAGAGGGACACCTGACATGGTATGTATTTAATGAATATTCCTAGGCGGAAAATGTGTAGGTTTCGTGTCGCTCATACTATTTTGAGCAAACTTCCCTTTTAACGTTTCAATAATGTAAAGGCCCATTAAATTGGTTAGTTCCTGATCATCCATCTCTTGAAGCAATTCGAAAATTTCCTTGCGGTCAAGCTGTTCCAGAACCGCAAACGTAAGCATATCAATATCTTCTTCATCACCAGTCATCTTATCACGGTACATATTGTATAATTCTTCAATTAACTTCAAAACTTTCACCTCACATTTATTAGAAATCCGTTATCTCTTTATATGTAGGTTATCAAAAAAACCTCTGGGTGCATATAAAAATCTTAAGGGATGCTTGGGCTTATTATATGTTTTACCCTTTGAAAGATACTTTAATCTATTATTTAACATCTTTGTTCTTCTGTAAACAAAATTTTCCATCGTATGAAGTGGGGAAATACGTGAAAAATAAGCGTAGGATATATGGAAAGGGTGGATGAATGTGTCTGAAGACAGGAAAAAATATTACATTTGGCTTCCGAATGGCCAGATAACACAAGATAGGGAAAGTTCTCCATGGAACTTCGAAATCGAGGCGACAGATAATGAAATCATCAAATTACGTGAATTATTTGATTACAATTATTCAATAGGGGAAGAAAATTTTTACCGGGCACATGTCCCATACCTTCAATATCATTTTGACCGTGAAAATGATAAGCAGGATATCACCCTTCAAAAAATTTACGAAATGATTTACGCCCTGGGAACTGAAGAAGGAAGACGGCATATAGAAAGCATGGGAATACTACAGGCAAAACCAACAGACGATGGCCTCGAATATTGAGGGTCCATCGTTTTTTTGATGTAATGCAGATTCCCGCTGGATAGTGATTTTTTTTACCCATATAATGAAACAAGGAGCATGGCACCATTTCTTATACGGAGAGAAGGGGAAAAATGAAACGATTTCTTGATAAGAACGGATATAAGGTCGAATTCTCCGAGAATCCTGTCTTTGGAGAGCCTTGGCATGTTTTTGTGCTTAGCAGATATAAGGGCAGGTGGGTATTGACCAAACACAAAGAAAGGGGATTCGAGTTCCCTGGCGGTAAACGGGAAGCAGGGGAATCCATTGAAGAAACGGCCATACGGGAAGTTTATGAAGAAACAGGAGGCTTGGTGGGCCAGCTGCAATTTTTGGGACAATATAAAGTGCATGATCCAGTGAAGCCATTCGTTAAATCAATATACTATGCCGAATTGCGTGAAATAGAGAAGAAACAGAATTACCTGGAAACGGATGGCCCGATCTTTATGGAATCATTGCCGGATGTACTCGGTGAGGAGTTTAGCTTCATCATGAAAGATGAGATTGTACCGTTGAGCTTATCGAGACTGGATGATGGCACTTTGCAAAGAAACGAGTGAATGTCTGGAACTCACGAGTAAAACGGTAGAATTCACGAGTAAATCGCGAAAACTCGCGAGTAAAAGTCCGAAACTCACGAGTAAATGTCCGAAACTCAAGAGTAAATGTCCGAAATTCACGAGTAAATCATCAAAACTCGCGAGTAAATCGCCGAAACCAACTACATTCATGTTTTAACTCAGCATGAGTGAAAAACTGCCGAGGGTTATCGGCAGTTTGGTCAGTCTTTGATTAATTTTCGCTCGAGCAGTTCGACTAGTTGATACATGATTGTGGCAAAGACGGCAATGATCATCAAGGCAAGCATTACAAGGGTGAAGTTGAAGACTTGAAAGCCATAAATGATTAGGTAGCCGAGTCCTTTGGCCGAAACAAGGAATTCCCCTACGATGACGCCGACCCAGGAGAGGCCGACATTCACTTTCAATGTCGAGATGATCGTTGGGAAGGATGCGGGTAATATGGCTTCCCGAAAAGCTTGTGTTCTTGTGGCGCCAAAAGTTTGGAGTACTTTCAGGTAGTTCGGGTCCACTTCGCGAAATGCAGTGTAGACGACGATGGTGGTGATGATGATGGAGATGATCGCCCCCATCGAGATGATGGATGGAAATCCAGGGCCGAATGCTACGATGATGATGGGGCCGAGTGCCACTTTCGGCATTGCATTTAATATGACGAGATAAGGATCAAGTGTTTTGGATAATCTTGGCGACCACCAAAGCAGGGATGCCAGGATCGTTCCAAGCAGTGTTCCTATGATAAAGCCGAGAACGGTCTCGAATAGCGTCACTCCGGAATGGGATAGCAGGGTTCCATCACCCAATTTCTGTATGAAAAGATGCCACACTTTAGTCGGGGAGCTGAAGATGAGCGGATCGATCAGTTCCTTCCTGGATAAAAGTTCCCAACTGCTGAAAAAAACGATGAAAATCAGGATCTGATAAAAGCGAATGAGCCTGTTTTCTTTTTTTAATGAGGTTTTATATTGGTTATGAAGCTGTTCAATATTCAAGGCTCTCAAGCTCCTTCCAGATCGTTTGGAATAGCATTGGATACTGCGGATGGTTGCGTGCATGGAAAGGCGTGAGTTCACGCAATTCATCGGGCACCTTGAAGGTTTTGTGCACGCTACCCGGGTTCGCGGAAAACAGAAAGATGCGGTCACTCATTGCAATGGCTTCACCGATATCATGGGTGACGAGGACGGCTGTCTTTCCGAAGGATTTCAGGGTTTCAAAAACAAGGTCTTCCAGTTTCAACTTGGTTTGGTAATCTAGAGCAGAAAACGGTTCATCAAGCAATAGGATTTTTGGGTCGACCGCCAGTGTCCGTGCCAGTGCAGCCCTTTGCCTCATTCCTCCCGATAGTTCGCGCGGATATAATTTTCCGGTGTCTCCCAATCCAACGTCACTTAAAAGTTTAAGCGTTTTTATTCTCTCAAGTCCTTCATCTTTTTTAATCAGTTTCAATCCTAATAAGATATTTTCTTCTATCGTCTTCCATGGAAATAGATAATCCTGCTGCAGCATATAGCCGATTGAAAGGTCGCTGTTGGCTTTCAGCGGTTTGTTTTCGAGCAGGATCTTTCCTGAAGTGGGCGGAAAGAGCCCGGCGATGATGGAAAGCAGGGTGGTTTTTCCGCAGCCGCTCGGACCTAGAAAAGAGACGAATTCACCTTTTTCAATGTCGAGGGAAATGTCCGCAAGTGCGGTCGCTGCCGTCTGATTTGAAAAATAAGTATGGTGAATGTCTTGGATTTTTAAAAAGCTCATCGGACATCCTCCTTACCTTTTGCTATGTTATTTTGTGACTTCTTCAGCAAAGTCGGTATTGACCAGCTCTTCATGGCTAATACGTGATGGAAGCTCGCCTGCTTCATCCATGATGTTTTGCAGATTGTTCCATTCTTCTTCATCAAGAATGGGATCGGTGGCAAAGGATCCTTGTTCTTTGTAGCGGTTGATGACTGTTTCCATCGTCTCGAGATTGGTATCCTCAAAATACGGCTGAATGACTTCGGCAATTTCGGCAGCATCGTTTTCCTGAACCCAATCTTGTGCTTTCTTCAAGGCCCTCGTGAATTTTTCGACAGTCTCTTTGTCTTCTTTCAAATAGCTTTCTTTAGCCATATAAACTGTATATGGAAGATGACCGGACTCGGTACCGAAAGAAGCGACGATATAGCCTTTTCCTTCTTTTTCAAACACACTGGCCGTTGGTTCGAACAGTTGAACGAAATCGCCGGTTCCGGAAGCGAAGGCAGTTGCGACATTCGCGAAATCAATGTTCTGGATGAGGTTCAAATCTTTTTTCGGGTCTATGTTATGTTTTTTCAATACGAACTCGCCGGCCATTTGCGGCATCCCGCCTTTGCGTTGGCCTAGGAATGTAGAGTTTTTCAGCATATCCCAATTGAAGTTGTCAATTTTTTCACGTGAAACAAGAAACGTTCCATCCGTCTGTGTTAATTGGGCGAAGTTGATGACGGGGTCATTCGAGCCTTGTGCCTGAACGTAAATCGATGTTTCGGAGCCAACGAGAGCAATATCTGCGCCATCGGAAAGAAGAGTGGTCATCGTCTTGTCGCCGCCTGCCGTCGTTTTCAAATCAATGCTGAGGCCTTCATCTTTAAAAAATCCTTTTTCGATCGCGACATATTGCGGTGTATAGAAAAGGGAGCGGGTTACTTCGGCAACCCTGACCTTCGTTGTTTCCTGTTCTTTGTTGCCGCATGCGCCAAGCGGGATCACCAGCACGCACAGAAGTAAAAATACGACACCTGCTTTACACCATTTTTTCAAAATTCCTTCCTCCTTGATATATGGGTATTTTGCCTACATTATCGTATGAACGGAAGAAAAAAATGTGAATGCCTCTCAGGGGATAAAAACAAGCGGATGTTTTACAATAAGAATAAAGAGAAAGGAGAGTGGAAATTGGAGAACGGAACGATTATTTCAAAACAGCGGTTTCCATCACCGCATCCACGAATCCATCTTTATTCAGTTACGTACATATCACAAGGCCTGAAGGTAAAGGGGTTGCTGGCTGAACCGGTTGATGGCGAAATACATGACGCCTTCTTATATTTACGCGGCGGGATTAAAAATGTCGGCAAGGTGAGGCCTGCAAGGATCGTGCAGTATGCTGTAGAAGGTTTCATCGTTTTTGCTCCTTTTTACCGTGGAAATCAAGGCGGGGAGGGAGATGAGGATTTTGGAGGCGAAGATCGATTCGATGCGATATCAGGATTCAATCTTCTTGAACAGCACCCCAGGGTGAACAAGGATCACATTCATATCCTCGGATTCTCCCGTGGCGGCATCATGGCCCTTTGGACTGGGATATATTGCAGGAACGCAGCGTCGATTGTTACATGGGGAGGTGTGTCGGATATGTTTTTAACATATGTCGAACGGGTCGATATGCGTCGAATGATGAAGCGTGTCATCGGCGGAACACCTAAAAGATGCCCCGATCAATATGAATACCGTACTCCATTGTTTGCGATTGAAGATTTGAATGTACCCGTCCTGATCATACATGGTGAAAAAGATGACAATGTCGCCATAGAACACGCATACCGGCTGGAAAAAAGATTGAAAATGCATGACAAAGAGGTCGAAAGCTGGTATTTCCCTCAATTCACGCATTACTTCCCGCCTGCCGTAAACAGAAAAGTAGTCGAAGATTTAACATCTTGGATGAAAAGTAAAACCGAATAATGATAGAATGAAGGATATACTAAGTATATTGGTAAGAGGAGGAGATACACATGGGCATGCCTATGGAGCTAAATACCATGATCGTTACTAAAGGGAACGAAACCCGTGAAGAAGAAAACATTTTTCGGCTGGCGAAAGCTGGTTACAGGTTATACCCTATCGATATTCCAATCGATGTCCGCAAAACGATCCAATCTGATTCAAGCGGAACAGCCGTTATCCAAAAAATTGAATGGACCAGTGAAAAGACCATCATTACGTACCAACTGCTATCACTGAATTCAACTAACTAAATAGACAAGCGCTTGCCGGGAATCACCTTCGCTGCAAGCGCTTTTTTTGTTTTGGCGGAATTCGACAGATGCGCGGATAATTCGGCCAGTGTGGAAAAAATTCGACCCAAGCAAAACGGGATTTTATCAGCTTAGAATCCCTGGTGGATATTCAATCTTCGAAATGATTGTCACGAAAAGAGTGGTAAAATGGTGTAAAGTGCATGAGGCGGGGTGGTTTGATGATTTTGGTGAGTTCTTGTTTAGCGGGCCTTGAGGTAAGATACAATGGTACTCACAGCTTGGATGATGGAATTATGGCGTTGATGAGGGAGAAAAAGGCTATAGCTGTTTGCCCTGAGTTGCTTGGCGGTTTTTCGACACCGAGGGAACCTGCTGAGATAGTTGGAGGTGAGGGTGGCGATGTCCTTGATGGAAAAGCGAAGATCATCGAAAAGTCGGGCAGGGATGTAACGGAATTGTACATAAAGGGGGCGAATCTCACGTTATTGAAAGCTCAGGAGGTAGGGGCGACGTTAGTCGTTTTAAAAGAAAATAGTCCATCCTGCGGGAGTGCCACGATTTATAATGGGGAATTCAAGGGGAAGAAGAAGGTCGGGAATGGAGTGACCGCGGCTTTGCTTAGGAGGCATGGGTTCACGGTCATTTCAGAAGAAAGGTTATTCGATTATCTGGGTGGAAAATGAGTAATGGCATTTTAGATTGTGCTTTTGAAAGAAGGGGAATACATGGAGGATATCAATCTCTATACTTTGCTATTTTTAGTACTTGCGGGTTTTATTGCCGCATTCATCGATTCCGTAGTGGGCGGGGGAGGGTTAATTTCCATTCCTGCTTTATTGTTCACGGGGATATCGCCTTCAGCGGCACTTGCCACTAACAAGCTGGCGGGTACCATGGGGTCTTTAACGAGTACGATTTCATTCATTCGGGCTGGAAAAGTGGATTTCAATTTCATCATCAGGCTGTTTCCAATCACCGTGATTGGAGCGGCGTTAGGAGCATACGTTGTACATTTCGTTTCCGCAGAGATATTGAAGCCCCTCATTTTGATCTTGCTGGTCATTGTCGCGATTTATACGTTGATAAAAAAGGATTGGGGTAAAGATGCAAAGTATAAAGGGCTGACAAGGAAGAAAATGATTCTTTTGATAATCATTATATTTACGATTGGTTTTTATGATGGTTTTCTTGGACCAGGCACAGGTTCCTTTTTATTATTTTCATTTCTGATCATTGGGTTTGATTTTGTCCAGGCAGCCGGGAATGCAAGAATATTGAATTTTGGAAGCAATATTGCCGCACTTATCATTTTTTTATCTATGGGGACCGTCAATTTTGCCTATGGAATCCCGATGGGTCTTGCAATGGTCGCGGGAGCATTGGTAGGAACGAACTTTGCCATAAAGAAAGGTGCTTCCTATGTCCGTATCTTATTCATTTGCGTCACGGTTTTATTGATTGGAAAAAATGTCCTTAATTATTTTCATATTTTTTGATGGAGTGTTCAGCGAATGAATTCCTATTAAAAATGGCCGTGGATACAATGCGTATTTTCGGCCATTTTTAAACAAGGTCATTCGCTTCTTCAGGTGTTGGGAAATCAGCTTCCCCGTAGGTTTGCAGTACGCCATGAAATACTTCTGCATAAAAGGCCAATGCGACTATTGCTGTCCATCAAAAATTAAATAGGGGGTAACTTGATTTTTCATACTAATCCTCCTGTTTCGTGTTGACTATCCATTCGGCAGAATTAAATTTTCTTATCAAAACAAGCTTCGCAGATGAAACTTCCTTCATTTTTTATATATGCTTTTATTTCAGTCATCCCTTTACGCTTTGGATAACGCATTTTCACAAGAACGACTTCGTCCCCTTTAATTTCTTTACCACATTTAACACAATTGGGATCTTTCCCGAACATTACAGCACCTCCAAGGTAATAGATTGACTTCAGTGAAACGTTAAATCTCCCCAAACTATCACATATGTATTTAACATTTACAAATCTAAATTGGACTTTGCTTTAATCCTTCGCTTAAAGAAAATGAAGGCAGCCGTTTCATAATCTGGCTGAATAGAAAAAGCCTGCCGATTACGTGACAGGCTTTTCTCTCTATTTTATTTTTTATAATGGAAGGGGGGATTTCACTTTGCAATGCGTTAATAGGATATCGACAATCCGCTTTGAAGCGAATCCATCTCCATATGGGTTGGAAGCTGTCGCCATTTCTTTATAGGTTTCTTCATTTGTAAGTAATTCTGAGGCTAATTGATAAATTCGTTCTTCCTCAATTCCTGCCAATAAAAGGGTACCGGCATCGATTCCTTCCGGACGTTCTGTTGTATCGCGTAACACAAGGACAGGAACGCCAAGTGAGGGAGCTTCTTCTTGCACCCCTCCGGAATCTGTCAATATGAGATGGGCGTGCGCCGCAAAATTATGGAAATCGAGCACCTCAAGCGGCTCTATTAAGTGAAGCCTTTCCGTTTCACCGAAAATCCGGTATGCAATTTCACGGACAACCGGGTTTTTATGAAGCGGGAAAACAACTTGGATATCCGTGTAATCTTCAAGCAGCCGTTTGACGGAACGGAATATCTCTTCCATTGGTTTTCCGATATTTTCCCGTCTGTGCGCTGTCATCAATAACATGCGATCTCCATTCAAACCAGATAGAATCGGATGTTCATAGTCTTTACGTACTGTTGTTTTCAAAGCATCGATAGCCGTATTGCCAGTAATATGGATACAATCACTCTTTTTATTTTCCAAAATTAGATTCTCTGCCGCCTGATTTGTAGGGGCAAAGTGCAAATCAGCCATGACGCCTGTCAGCTGCCTATTCATCTCTTCAGGATATGGAGAATACTTATTACCAGTCCGCAGACCAGCTTCGACGTGACCAATCTGTATCTTATTATAGAAGGCTGCCAGGCTGGCGATGAAAGTTGTCGTGGTATCCCCATGTACGAGGACGATATCCGGTTTTATTTCTTTCATGAGCGAACTCAATTTTTCAAGCCCTCGAGTTGTAATCTCTTCTAATGTTTG
Source organism: Peribacillus sp. FSL R5-0717 (assembly GCF_038002945.1). Lineage (NCBI taxonomy): Bacteria > Bacillati > Bacillota > Bacilli > Caryophanales > Bacillaceae > Peribacillus > Peribacillus sp. FSL R5-0717. Next base: position 1,983,399 of record NZ_JBBOOF010000001.1, on the reverse strand, counting down.
TCTATCCTTCATCATATCCAAATCGTGATCTGGATTTATTTGAAAACATTGCAAGACTTGGTCGAGCATTTCCCTATGCTGGGCGGTGACCACCACGATGGTTTCTATTTCTTCTGGATGCTTTTTCAGTTCCAAAACGACTGGTGCCATTTTGATAGCCTCTGGTCTTGTACCAAATACGGTCATGACCTTAATACGTTGTTTAGGCATGCTCATTTCCTCCCCTTCTGAATGTCTCCCCCATTATAACGGGAAGTTCATGGGAAATATAAAAACGAAACAAATATTAACAGAATTTTTACAATATTAATAATGACTTTATACTTCTTTAACCTTAAGTTAATATCTGGCATTTACAATATAAAGCAGGAAGTAAGCTAAGCAGAATAGAGGTGATAGGCGAATATGAAAAGCGTCCTGATGATCGTGCAAAACTTTTATCCGGAAATCGGAAGTGCGGGAAATAGAATGAAAAATATATATCTCCATTTGAAAAGAAACGGATTCGAGGTAACGGTCATCACATTGAAGCCGAGTTATCCTAATCAAAGTTTATATCAAGATACAAAGTTTTGGGATGAAGATAGCATTGAAGAAGATGTCATCAGGATTAAGCCGGACAAAGTGAAGAGGTATACAAGCAATATGGGGAAGCGGTTGCTTCATTATCTTGAAGCGATGTGGCTTTTCATCTATACAATCATCCGTCTCGAAAAAAAATATGATTATGTGTTTGCCACGACCCCGCCGATCTTCCCTACATTGGCAGCGTTGATCGCCAAGAAAAAGATGAAGGCGAAACTCATTACCGATGTCAGGGATTTATGGCCGGAATCGTTGATAGGTGTAGGCGTATTCAATAATAAGTGGGTTTTGAAAATCGCTTTCTTCCTGGAAAGGAAGCTATATAGGCATTCAGATTTTATCATCATCAATAGTCCTGGTTTCAGGGATTATATCATTGCAAAGGGAGTCAAGGAAGAGGCCATCCAATTCATCCCCAATTCGCTTACAGCGGATGAGCTGACGTTAAAGAACTTGCTTACACCCATATCGGAAAAGGTAATCAAGGTCGTTTATGCGGGGAATATTGGACTGGCCCAGGATTTGAAAAAACTGATAGCCGTAGCTGAAAAGCTAAGGGAACATAAACAAATCGAGTTCTCGATGATTGGATATGGATATCGGATATCCGAAGTGGAGAAGGAGATAAGCTCTAGAGGGCTGACTAATATTAAGATGATTAATGCGATGAATCGAAGAGTGACTCTTCATGAAGTTTCAACGTCTCATATTGCCTATGTGAGCTTGGTTGAAAAAGAAGTCTTCAATAAGGTCCTGCCTGGTAAAATCATCGATTATATGTGTGTCGGAAAACCCATTGTCGGTGATGTGGACGGCAGGGCCAAGAAGATGCTCATAGAGGCGAAATGCGGGTTGGTGGCAGAGAGCAGAAATGTTGATGAAATCTGTCAGCATATATTGACAATGGCCTCAGATCCGGCCCTTCGTGAAGAACTGGGAGAAAACGGTCATCGGTATGCTAAACAACATTTTCAATGGTCTAAAAATATTAAAGGTCTCATCAACGTGATGGAAGCGTCAGGCTGAAAAATCCGGAAGTGGAGGACAACATGGCGAAGAAAGTATGTATGTTCGTGTGGAATCACTTTACGAACGATGCGAGGGTTCTAAGAGAATGCACAGCACTTACAGAAGCGGGTTATGAAGTCGATTTAATTGCCATTCATAACTGGAAAATCGAGGGTTTGGCCAAAAAGGAGAAACACCAAAATGGTTTCTCGGTCACTAGGGTGAATAACCGCTGGGAGGCGCTTAATAAGATTCTCAGGATCGTAGGCAAATTGAAGAAAAAGAAGTTTGAAATCGCCCTATTTGCCTTAGTGATCTGGAATACGTTGTGGAATTTGAACTTGATCAACGGCTGGGTGGGGTCGGGAATACTGTTCGGTGCATTTGCACTCCTTGCGCTGGGCACCCTGTTCATCACGAAAACGAAGCTGCCGACACTATTAACGAGGAGTTACATTTTTGGTCAAATGATCTATCATGGCCGGAAAAGGAAATATGATTTTTATCATTCAAATGACTTGAATACGCTCATGCAGGGAGCGATCAGCAGTAAATGGCTGAGAAGGAAAAAGCTGATTTATGACTCGCATGAAGTTCAAACGAGCAGAACGGGATATAATAGCCGAATTTACGGGATGATGGAGAAATTCCTATTAATGTTCGTCGATGAAATGATCGCCGAAAACCATACGAGAGCTAAGTATAACGAAGACTTATATGGTCTGTATCCCAAGGTGGTCCATAACTACCCGATTCCAACCAATCCGGAGGAAAGTACGGCCGTGAATTTGCATGAGCTGCTCGATTTGCCAGAGAATGAACCGATATTGTTATACCAAGGCGGCGTTCAAATGGGAAGAGGGTTAGAGCAATTGGTTGATGCTGTCCCGATGATCGAGGGCGGAACGGTAGTTTTTATCGGGGATGGAAGGATCAAGGATGAATTAATGAAGAAAGTGAGCGACATGAACCTGGAGCATCGTGTGAAGTTCCTGCCGAAGGTTCCGGTCGACGAGCTGCTCCATTATACAAAAAATGCGTATTTAGGTTTTCAGATATTGAATAATGTCTGCTTTAATCACTACTCCGCTTCTTCAAATAAATTGTTTGAATACATGATGAGCGGTGTGCCAGTGGTTGCCTGCAGCTTTCCTGAAATTCAAAAGGTTGTCGATACGGAAAAAATCGGTGTATGTGTCGATTCGCATGATCCAAAATCAATTGCCGAAGGTGTCAATTACTTATTGAAGCATCCTGAGAAAAGGGCGGAAATGAGCCAAAACTGCCTGAAGGCGCGACAAAAATACAATTGGAAACAAGAGAAGGAAATCTTTATCGAAATCTATCAAACAGCTTAACAAATTTGAGTGCAGCAGAAAAATAGATAGGAGTGGTTTATATGAAACTTTGTACAATCGGACTAGGTTATATAGGACTTCCAACTTCTTTAATGTTTGCGAAATACGGTGTCGATGTTGTCGGCGTGGATATCCACCCTGAAATTATTTCCAATTTGAATAGCGGCAGGCTCCATATCGAAGAACCTGGATTGGATGAGGTATTAGAAGAAGTGATTGCTTCCAATAAGTTCCGAGCTGCGTTAAGCCCGGAACATGCGGATGTTTTCATCATCGCGGTGCCTACTCCAAATAAAAAGGACATGCACCAATCCTGTGATTTAACACATGTCATGGATGCAACCTCAAACATTCTTCCTTTTATCAAAAAAGGGAATGTCATCATTATCGAATCGACGATAGCGCCAAGAAGCATGGATGATCATATTAAACCGATGATCGAGAGGACGGGCCTTACCATCGGAAAAGACATTTTCCTCGTACATTGTCCGGAACGCGTTTTACCTGGAAGGATTCTTGAAGAGTTGGTTCATAATAACCGTATCGTAGGGGGCATCACCGAAACATGCTCATATAAAGGAAGTCTTGTTTACAAAACTTTCGTTCAAGGGGAGATCATTCAGACCGATGCGAAAACGGCTGAAATGTCCAAACTGATGGAAAACACCTTCAGGGATGTAAATATCGCCCTTGCGAATGAGCTTACGAAAATCTGTTTCGAGCTGGACATCAATGTTTTGGATGTCATATCGATGGCAAACAAACACCCTCGTGTCAATATACACCAACCAGGACCGGGAGTTGGCGGCCATTGTTTAGCGGTCGATCCGTATTTCGTCGTTGCAAAGGCGCCTGAGTATGCGAGAATCATTAAATTGGCCCGTGATACCAACGTATCGATGCCTTATTACATCGTTAATTCCGTAAGGATGATGCTAGAGGGGATCCGGAAGCCAAAAGTAGCTGTTTTCGGTCTAGCATACAAAGGAAATGTAGATGATATTCGTGAAAGTCCCGCGATTGATGTCGTCAATATCTTGATGGGGATGGAAAACATGGATGTAGCCTTGCATGACCCGCATGTCAAATCTGGAAAGATGCCAGTCGTATCAGTGGAAGACGCTGTAAATGATGCCGACTTGATACTTATCCTGACTGACCATGATGAATTTAAACAGATGGATTATGATAAGCTATCGAATCTCATGAGCAATAAATTAGTTCTGGATACACGCAATTGCATTGATGCAACGAAAACAGATATCCCGGTGGCCAACCTGGGCAATATATATCAATACAAAACGGTGTCCATGAAAAAAGACAGGAATAAAGCGATCATCTAAAAACTTGGACAACATCGATAACGGAATAACGATTAAGGAGGCACTGACTATCATAGTGCCCTTTTTCCACTGAAAAAAAGGACCATGCAAGAGCGTGGTCCTTTCAGAACGTGGAAACCGATCCAGTTGGTTTCAGAAATCCTCACCGCAAGCATCCTAGCAGAGTCTCGGCTAGCCAATTATTCGAGCGCAGCCGCCATATTTCGAGCTTCAAGGCAGTTATAATTCGACTACAGATGCCGTATTTCGGGGTACAAGGTAGTAAATTCGACTGAAAGAGCCGTATTTCGGGCTGTAAGCTAGTAGATTCGAGCGCAGCCGCCGTATTTCGTGCTATAAGGCAGTAAATTCGACCACAGATGGCGTATTTCGAGCTGAAAGGCAGTGAATTCGACGGTAGACGTGTATTCGGGTGCAAGGCAGTAAATTCGAGCGCAGCCGCCGTATTACGTGCTATAAGGCAGTAAATTCGACGGTAGACGTGTATTCGGGTGTAAGGCAGTAAATTCGAGCGAAGATGCCGTATTTCGGGTTACTTGGTGCTTTATTCGACAGTAGACGAGGTATTTCCCTTTCCATTTAATAAAGTAAACCATAATCATGGTTTGGGAAAAGACATTTCTTGCCGACAAACTGAAAGGACCAAGCACGGGCTTGGTCCTTTTGTGTACAATTTATTAAGCTGTCGGGCCGCCAAGTTCTTCGATTTCACTTGGAACGCTTTTGAATTTCTTGAAGTTTGCACGGAATTGTGCGGCAAGGTCTGTTGCTGCTTCTTTATAAGCGGCAGGATCTGCCCAAGTCTTGATTGGTTGAAGCACTTCATCAGGAACACCAGGAACATGAAGCGGGATATCCAAACCGAAGATATCATCTTTGATCGTTTCGATGTTCGCTAATTCACCTTCAAGCGCCGCTTGTACCATTGCACGGGTGTAAGCAAGTTTCATACGGCTTCCAGTTCCATATGCACCGCCAGTCCATCCTGTGTTGACAAGGTATACCTTTGCATTGTGCTCGTCAATTTTATCACCAAGCATCTCAGCATAGCGTGTAGCTGGAAGCGGTAAGAATGGTGAACCGAAGCAAGTGGAGAATGTAGCTTCCGGTGAAGTTACGCCTCTTTCAGTACCAGCCAATTTACTAGTGTATCCGCTTAGGAAGTGGAACATTGCCTGTTCTTTGGAAAGCTTGCTGATTGGAGGCAGAACTCCTGAAGCATCAGCCGTTAAGAAAATGATTGTATTTGGATGTCCTGCAATACTTGGGTTCACGATGTTATCGATTGCTTGCATTTGGTAAGCAGCACGAGTGTTTTCAGTCAATGAACTGTCATCATAGTTTGCTTCACGCGTATCCGGATCAACAACAACATTTTCCAATACAGCACCAAAACGGATTGCATCGAAAATTTGCGGTTCTTTTTCACGTGAAAGGTTGATCGTTTTTGCATAGCAGCCGCCTTCGATGTTGAATACGCCGTTAGAAGACCAGCCGTGCTCATCATCGCCAATCAATTTACGGCTAGTGTCTGCTGATAAAGTTGTTTTGCCTGTACCGGACAGTCCGAAGAATAAAGCGACGTCCCCTTCACGTCCTACGTTGGCAGAGCAATGCATTGGAAGGATTCCAGCCTCTGGAAGTAAGTAGTTCATGATCGAGAAGATCGATTTTTTCATTTCTCCTGCATATTCCGTTCCGCCGATCAGGATCGTACGGCGTTCAAATGATACGATGATGAACGTTTCGGATGTAGTTCCGTCCACTTCGGGGTCCGCTTTGAAGTTAGGTGCAGAAAGGATCGTGAATTCAGCTTCGTGACCTCTCAGTTCCTCTTCGTTTGGACGGATGAACAAAGTATGGGCGAAAAGGTTATGCCAAGCATATTCATTAACAACACGGATGGGAAGACGTGATGATTCGTCTGCACCAGCGAAACCTTTAAAAACAAAAATCTCTTCTTTTGCTTTTAGGTAGTCAACTACTTTATTATATAGTTTATTGAACACATCTTCGGAAATCGGCCGGTTCACGGGACCCCAATCGATTTTATCTTTAACTGATGCTTCTTCCACGATATATTTATCTTTAGGTGAACGACCAGTATATTTGCCAGTTTCAGCTTTTACCGCGCCGGTTGATGTTAAAACGCCTTCATTTCTGCTTAGTACTTTTTCGACCAATTGAGGAACTGATAGTTGAGTTTGCACATTGTTTCCTGTTAATAATTGGTGTAACTCATTAGAAACATCTACAGAATTCATATATGAGGTACCTTCCTTTGTTTGAGTTTTTAGATTACAATTAGTATAACACATTCATTTAATTAGTCTATACTATTTCTTTTAATTTGTGATTATTTTCAGATAGCCGCATTAATCATTTTAATCCGGCAGGAACCGAGTCAGGATGATTGCATATACTTTCATGAGGAAAAATTTATTTAAATAGGAAGTAAGTAAACAATATATGTCTAAAGGGAAAGTCTGGATGTCGTTCCTTTTCGATATTCAATACTTTATTATTAATGGCAATTTACAACATTTCTATTCGTATATTGCGTTGTAAACCCCTCTAGGACGTTGTATCAACATGTTTTTTCAAATGAACGCCATTCTGGGTGGAAATGTTCTTTTTAGAAAAGCATTGACAAATTCCAGCTAGATACGATAATATCTTAAATTGTACGGATTCTCTTATCCCGAGTTGGTGGAGGGACAGGCCCTTTGAAACCCAGCAACCTGCCATATTGAACTTGACTCCAAGATCGATCGCCGAAAATAAAGCGAAGGTCTTCAAGGAATAGTGGTGATGGTGCTAACCTGAGCAAGGTAAAAAACCCTTGAACGATAAGAGTGAAAGGATAGAAGACAGAATTTTAAACCTTTCCTCATTTGCCAGGGAAGGTTTTTGTGTTTTTTATAAGTAATTCTGTGTCTATAGTTGAAACTAATGAGGGAAACGAGTTCCGTAAAAATCAGGCTTATGCCTACAACATACTAACTTCCAAGGAGGAAATATGATGTCAAAGAAACGTCTATTTACTTCTGAATCTGTTACAGAGGGCCATCCGGACAAAATTTGTGATCAGATTTCAGATTCCATTTTAGATGCTATCCTAGCTAAGGATGCAAATGCACGTGTTGCGTGTGAAACTAGTGTAACTACAGGTCTTGTACTTGTTGCTGGTGAAATTACAACGTCCGCTTACGTGGATATCCCGCGTATCGTTCGTGATACGGTTAAAGGAATTGGCTATACACGTGCGAAATACGGTTTCGATGCTGAAACTTGTGCCGTTTTGAGTTCCATTGATGAGCAGTCTGCCGATATCGCAGCTGGTGTCGATAAAGCATTGGAAGCTCGTGAAGGAAATATGTCAGATGAAGAAATCGATGCAATCGGTGCAGGGGACCAAGGTCTTATGTTCGGATTCGCTTGTAATGAAACAGAAGAGCTTATGCCGCTTCCGATTTCATTGGCGCATAAACTTTCATTCCGCTTGACTCAAGTTCGTAAAGATGAAACTCTTGCTTACCTACGCCCTGATGGTAAAACACAGGTAACCGTGGAATATGATGAGAATAACCGTCCTGTACGTGTAGATACAATCGTCATCTCTACACAGCATGATGCAGAAATTACGCTTGAACAAATTCAAGCCGATCTAAAAGAACATGTGATCAAAGCTGTCGTTCCAGCCGAGTTGATCGATGCAGATACTAAGTACTTCATCAACCCGACTGGCCGTTTCGTAATCGGCGGACCTCAAGGGGATGCTGGTCTTACTGGACGTAAAATCATCGTTGATACTTACGGCGGATACGCTCGTCACGGCGGCGGTGCATTCTCTGGTAAGGATGCTACTAAAGTTGACCGTTCTGCTGCATACGCTGCACGTTACGTTGCGAAAAACATCGTGGCAGCCGGCCTTGCCGACAAAGCGGAAGTTCAATTGGCATACGCAATTGGTGTGGCAGAGCCTGTATCGATCTCCATTGATACGTTCGGAACTGGTACAGTTAGCGAAGAAGTCCTTGTTGACCTAGTTCGCGCAAACTTCGACCTTCGTCCAGCTGGTATCATCAAAATGCTTGACCTTCGTCGCCCAATCTACAAACAAACAGCTGCATACGGACACTTCGGCCGTACAGATGTTGATCTTCCATGGGAACGCACGGACAAAGCAGAAACATTAAAAGCACAAGCGTAATTCATATAAAAAAAGGTGTCCCGTTATTTGCGGGGCACCTTTTTTATGGATTAACTTAGCCGTCTGCGGGAATAATTCAAGAAATCCCAAAGAAATTCAACTTTAAGGGCCTTACTCATGAATAATGAGCGTTTATTCGTGAATTAGGAGCAAATACTCGTGAGTTTCAGCGATTTACTCGTGAAATTGGTGCAAATACTCGTGAATTAGAGCGAATTACTCGTAAGTTGGTGCGATACTCATGAATAATGAGCGTTTACTCGTGAATTAGGAGCAAATACTCGTGAATTAAAGCGATTTACTCGTGAAATTGGTGCAAATACTCGTGAATTAAAGCGATTTACTCGTGAAATTGGTGCAAATACTCGTGAGTTTCAGCGTTTTACTCGTTAGTTAGTGCGATACTCATGAATAATGAGCGTTTACTCGTGAATTAGAAGCGAATACTCGTAATTTTCAGTCAAGTGCTCGTGCGTTACTTTATTCGTTCCGCGGTTTTATAGTATTGGCCTTTTTCGGCGTATTCGCGTACGATGCGTTCCATATCCTGACGATCTTCTTCGTTGATTTCGCGGATGACTTTAGCTGGACGTCCGAATGCCAACATGTTCGGTGGAATGACTTTGCCTTGGGGAACGAGACTGCCGGCACCGATGAAAGCCCCTTCGCCGATTTCGGCTTCATCAAGTACGATCGATCCCATGCCGATTAAAGCTCCTTTGCGGATTTTACAGCTATGTAATATGACCTGATGGCCAATGGTTACTTCATCCTCAATGATCAATGGATTATTTGGGCTTTGGTGCAGGATGCTGTTATCCTGTATACTGACTTTTTTTCCGATGATGGTTGGGGATACATCACCGCGAATGACGGAATTGAACCAGATTGATGTTTCGTCGCCAATTTTGACATCACCTGTGACGACAGCATTTTCAGCAATATAAGCGCTTTCAGCAATTTCAGGTTCTTTGCCTTTATACGGATAAATAATCATTTTCAATCATTTCCTTTCCGAAGAGAATGTTTTTATGTATTATTTTAATATACCGTATGCAAATACACTTGGCTATTTATAATAGCAATGTACAACTTGTTAGATTTCTTTTTTGTCGAAAATCACGAATATGGTTATAATTTATATATATTATTTCAACTATCATGGATCGTACACAACAAGTGAAAAGTGAAAGGGGGATTTCGAATGTGGAAATGGGAGACAGAAGGAGACGCAAAGGGCGTCATTGTCATCATTCATGGGGCAATGGAACATCACGGACGTTATAAGTGGGTAACACAAATGTGGCTTTCAGCTGGATACCATGTCGTCATGGGCGACCTTCCTGGGCAGGGTATGACTACTCGCGCCTACCGGGGACATATCGATTCCTTTGATGAGTATTTGGACGAAGTGAAAAGCTGGATAGAAGAGGCTTACGAATATTCGTTGCCGGTCTTTTTACTTGGACACAGCATGGGCGGTTTGATTTCGATACGCCTTCTTCAGGAAGAGGAATGGGACATTGCAGGAGTGATTCTTTCTTCTCCTTGCTTGGGCCTCGTGACGAAGCCGCGGAAGTTCCTTACAATGCTCTCGCATGGTTTGAACATCGTTATGCCTCAGTTCAGGGTGGATTCCGGATTGACACCTGAAATGGCGACGAGAAGTGCGGAAATCCGTGAATCCGATAGAAACGATACATTATATATCACAAGGGTTTCGGTTCGCTGGTATCGTGAGCTTGCACAGGCTATGAAGGATGCTTTTGAAGAGATTCCTGAATTTCAGGATGTGCCGCTTTTGGTCATGCAGGGCGGAGATGACCGGATCGTGAACAAGAAGGCGGTTCGTGAGTGGTTCAATTATAATTTGGCCAGTGAAAAGCAATATAAGGAATGGCCGAAGCTTTATCATGAAATCTTCAACGAACCAGAGCGTGATGATGTATTTCAATATGCGCTGAGTTTTGTTGAAAACCGTTTAAAGATATTAGGGTATGTCGTTTGATCCGTACATACTTCAAGATAAATGAAAAACTGCCGAAGTTAGACTTCGGCAGTTTTTTTGGATCAGCCTGCGTTTTTAAGCAATTCGTTCGACTTGATGACCGGTGCCCAGAAAGTAACCGGGTACATGAATTGGTTCAAATGTGTTAGTTCCTTTTTATTGGATAATGCAGTGGATAGGAGATAAATGGATTTGAAGGTCAAGTCATTGGCAAATAGGTCCAAAAGCGTCGCTTTCATATTCATGATCGCTTCATGGTTTTGGGTGGAAATCATTAAATCGAGCTGTGGCAGGAATTTATCAAAATGATGGTTAAATTGTTTGAGGTCCTCCATGGTTTTTTTTTCTTCTGTCAACGAGTTGAGCGAGCTGACAAAATCCCCGTAGTGCTCGCTTGAATCCCGTTTGATTTTTTCAGTCAATATATCCGTCAGTAATGAAGTAGGCAAATGTTCCATTTTCTGCACCCTCTTATCTATTTTCTTTCATTATAATCATTATAGACTAAAAATTCAAAAAGTTATGATTGGTAATTCTGCTGCCTGCGAGCTGGGATTGAAAAGACACCGTTCGAATAGAACGGTGTCAAGTGATCATCTCTTTTCAATCGCGACAATGAATGGCGGATTGTTTGCTTGGTTGATGAAACCGTATCTCAGGATATGGGCTTTCTGTTGAGGGAAGTTCTCTACATAATCCATCAATGCATCCCGTTCTGCCGATCCCCCTGGATGACCATGGTATATGACGAGGATGATGATGCCTTCAGGCGCCAGCAATTCGAATAGCTGTTCAATGGCTGATATCGTCGTCTCGGCTTGGGTGATGATTGATTTGTCTCCGCCAGGTAGGTAGCCCAGGTTGAAGATGGCGCCTGTGACCTTTCCGGAATGTTCTTTCCTGATATATTTGCTTAAATGTTCATGCCCATCGTGAATGAGGGTGCAGTGCTCTTGTAAATTCTCGGCGTTCAGTTTTGCCGTTGTGGTTTCGATCGCTTCTTTTTGAATATCAAAACTATAGACATGTCCGTCTGTACCTGTAAGTCCTGCAAGAAAGACGGTATCAAAGCCGTTGCCCATCGTGCCATCTATGGTTATATCCCCGGGGCGGACCGCTTTTTCCAGCAGAATCCTGGCGAAAGGCAAAATTCGATCTAGCTTCATGATTGTACCTCCATGTGATGATTTTTCCCCTGCCAGCTGTTGCGGCGTTTCAGTTCGGCGTCAATGGCATTCAGGACATCCCATTTATTGACGCTCCACATTGGACCGATCATCAAATCGATCGGACCGTCACCCGTAATGCGGTGAACGATCATTTCTGGAGGGATTATTTCCAGCTGGTCACATACAAGGCTGACATAATCGTCACGGTCAAGAAACTCGAGCAGGCCTTTTTCATATTGCTTGACCATCGGTGTCCCTTTCAATAGATGAAGTAAATGGATCTTTATCCCCTGCACATCGAGTTTGGCGACTTCACGGGCTGTTTCCATCATCATGCCGTAATCTTCCTGAGGCAGGCCATTGATGATATGGGAGCAGACGCGGATGCCGTGCTTGCGCAGTTTATCGACACCTTCTTTGTAGCAATCGAAGTCATGGGCGCGGTTGATCATCGTTGCGGTCTTTTCATGGACCGTCTGGAGACCCAGCTCGACCCAAAGGTAAGTGCGTTCGTTCAATTCCGCTAAATACTCGACTACATCATCTGGAAGGCAATCCGGGCGTGTCGCGATGGAGAGTCCGACGACACCTTCCTGGGTCAATACACTTTCATATTTCTCGCGAAGCTCTGCCACGGGTGCATGCGTATTCGTGAATGCCTGGAAATAGGCCATATATTTTCCATCTTTCCATTTATGGTGCATCCGTTCGCTGATTTTCTTAAACTGGACGTCCAAGGGTTCAACCCTGCTGCCAGCGAAGTCACCAGAGCCTGAGGCACTGCAGAAGGTACAGCCGCCATGTGCGACGGTGCCATCACGGTTGGGACAGTCAAAACCGCCATCCAAGGCAACTTTAAAGACCTTATGTCCAAAATTTTCTCTCAGGTGGTAATTCCATGTATGATATCGTTTGTTGTCCGTTGCATATATAAACGGGTTTGCTTGATTCAAATCAGCAACCTCCTAAATAAAATAAAGCGCACCATATATTATACAACATTCTCGTAGCTAGGTCTTTTTTTGGAAAAAAAGCGTATACTGTATACTTGAAGGCTAAATATTTTGCTGCTATTTCCATTTTATCTTTGAATGACTATATCCAATCGGGAGCTGATGGACATGACCGGTCAAGTTGAAGAAGCGATCAAACAAATGAAAAAGAAATTAGCCGAAAATAATCAGGTGATCGAAGTAAATGAAGATGGGTTCACATACAAAGCCACTTGCACCTTCAATTCACCTGCTTCGGATGAACAAATTCATTCCTTTGAAAAGAAAACCGGACTGCTTCTGCCTGAGGATTATAAGGAGTTTTTAAAAATAACCAATGGATGCCGTCTGTTCGATAATGTGGAATCAGGCGGGGAAAACGATTTATACAGCTTGGATGATATTATTAATTACACATATGAAAATTCCTACGAGGGATGCTATAAAGTGGCCTGCATTTATCAAGATAATATCGTGATCGATGGGGAAGCCGTCGCCAAAGGCGATAAGGAGTATTTAATGGTAAAAGGCCATATCGATGATTTTGAAGAAGGCGAGAAGCTCCATATGGGCTTTGCCGAATGGATCGAGCAGTTCATTTCCCATCAAGGTGAGAAGTTTTGGGATAAGGGTTGATTGCTCAAAAAAAATGATAATCCTCCCGTTATTTGCTCAAACTAGAAAAGATGATTCCGAATCATCCAAATGAGACGCGAAGGAGAGGGTTTGAAATGGCAACCAGACAATCCGTCGATCATTTTTTAGAGCAATGTGAAGGGGCTCTCCATTTTGCAGAGTTCGAATTTAACGAGGCCTCACGGCAGGAGCATTATGATGATGAACAATTTCAAAATTCGCAAAGGTATATCGAAGAGGCTTTGACGGATATGGAACGATTGTATGCCAGTTCGAATGACCAGCAACGGGAAATGCTTTCGCGGATGAAGCAGCAGTTGAACGAATTGAGGAATGAAATGATTTTACTGCGACATTAAATGGAAGCAGGGGAGCTATGAATGAATAGCTCCCTTTTTTGCACGAATTTTCCTGAATTCGCATATATAATGAAAAACCTGTCGATAATGTTTATGTACGGCTATTGCAATTATCGGTGAAATTGACTAGAATGAAATAAAATCAATATTCTCATAAAGACTATGATGAGGAATAGTAGCGGTTTAAACCAGTAAAGAGAGTTGACGGGTGGTGCAAGTCAACCTGGGACGGTCGCGAACTCGCCTTGGAGTCCCGGGTGTGAATTAATAAGTAATGCCTGGCGTTTTAATCCATGTTACGGATGTTTTAAGCTGGGCGGATTTTAGCTATCGCCAATGTGGGTGGTACCGCGGGAAGATATACATAATCCTCTCGTCCCTATTTTGGGATGAGGGGTTTTTTATTGTTTTTTAAACGGAAATTAGGAGGAAATCATATGAGTTTTGACCATAGAAGCATAGAAACGAAATGGCAAAAGTATTGGGAAGGCAATAAGACATTCAAAACGGGTGAAGATAGCGGCAAACGCAAATTCTACGCGCTGGATATGTTCCCATATCCTTCAGGGGCCGGTCTTCATGTGGGGCACCCGGAAGGTTATACGGCAAGCGACATCCTGGCACGGATGAAACGGGCACAGGGGTATAATGTATTGCATCCGATCGGGTGGGACGCCTTTGGACTTCCGGCAGAACAATATGCGATCGATACGGGAAATGATCCAGCTGAATTCACGGAGCACAACATCAACACGTTCCGCCGCCAAATCAAAGCCCTTGGATTTTCTTATGACTGGGATCGTGAAATAAACACGACAGATCCCGACTATTACAAATGGACGCAATGGATTTTCTTGAAATTATATGAAAAGGGCCTTGCCTATATTGATGAAGTGGCCGTTAACTGGTGTCCGGCACTTGGCACGGTATTGGCGAATGAAGAAGTCATCGATGGGAAAAGTGAGCGTGGAGGCCATCCTGTTGAGCGCCGCCCAATGAAACAGTGGATGCTTCGTATCACGGCGTATGCTGACCGTTTAATCGACGATCTAAATGATGTGGATTGGCCGGAAAACATCAAGGATATGCAGCGTAACTGGATTGGCCGTTCCGAGGGAGCAGAGGTTACATTCAATATCGATGGCTTTGATGAAACATTCACGGTGTTCACGACTCGTCCGGATACGTTATTCGGTGCAACATATGCCGTATTGGCACCTGAACATCCGTTTGTCGATAAAATTACGACAGCTGATCAAAGTGCGGCAGTTGAAGCCTATTTGGATGAAGTGAAACATAAAAGCGACTTGGAAAGAACAGACTTGGCAAAGGATAAATCAGGAGTGTTCACGGGGGCTTATGCGATTAACCCGGTAAACGGCGAAAAAATGCCGATCTGGATTGCCGATTATGTGTTGATCAGCTACGGAACAGGAGCAATCATGGCCGTTCCTGCCCATGATGAGCGAGATTATGAGTTCGCAGTAAAGTTCGACTTGCCGATCAAGGAAGTCGTAGCTGGCGGAGACGTGACAAGTGAAGCATATACAGGCGATGGACTTCATGTGAATTCGGAATTCCTTGATGGGTTGAATAAGGAAGATGCCATTTCGACCATGATCAAATGGCTGGAAGAAAAAGAAATCGGCACGAAGAAAATAACATACCGCCTTCGCGACTGGTTATTCAGCCGTCAGCGTTACTGGGGTGAACCGATTCCAATCATCCATTGGGAAGACGGCACGATGTCGCCAGTGAAGGAAGAAGAACTTCCATTGATTTTACCGAAAACTACGGACATCAAGCCCTCGGGGACAGGCGAATCACCACTTGCGAACATATCGGAATGGGTGAATGTAACGGATGAAAACGGACGAAAAGGACGTCGTGAGACGAATACGATGCCGCAGTGGGCAGGAAGCAGCTGGTACTTCCTTCGTTATATCGATCCGGATAACAAAGAAGCACTTGCCGATCCTGAAAAATTAAAAGAATGGATGCCGGTCGACATTTATATTGGCGGCGCTGAGCATGCGGTGCTTCACTTGCTTTACGCTCGTTTCTGGCATAAGTTCCTGTACGATATCGGTGTCGTGCCAACGAAGGAACCGTTCCAGAACCTATTTAACCAAGGAATGATCCTTGGTGAGAATAATGAAAAAATGAGTAAATCCAAAGGGAACGTCGTGAACCCGGATGATATCGTGGAAAGCCATGGTGCCGATACACTTCGCATGTACGAAATGTTCATGGGGCCATTGGATGCTTCGATTGCCTGGTCCACAAACGGATTGGACGGTTCCCGCAGATTCCTTGACCGTATCTGGCGTTTATTAGTCAACGATGACGGGACGATCACAGATAAGATGACAGAGACGGATGACACGGGCAAGCTCGAAAAAGTCTATCATCAAACGGTTAAAAAAGTGACCGAGAACTATGAGGAATTGAAATTCAATACGGCGATATCACAATTGATGGTATTCATTAATGATGCTTATAAAGCGGATTCGCTTCCTAAGGTGTATATCGAAGGCTTCGTAAAGCTGCTTGCACCAGTTGCACCGCATATCGCCGAGGAGCTTTGGTCTAAACTGGGCCATTCCGAGAGCATCACGTACGGAACATGGCCGGCTTTCGACGAAGCGAAGTTAGTGGATAACGAAGTCGAAATCGTCATCCAAATCAACGGAAAAGTCAAAGCGAAATTAATGGTGCCGACTGACACTACGAGAGAAAAACTGGAAGAAATCGCGATGGGTGATGATTCCATCAAAGAACAAATCGATGGGAAAACCATTCGTAAAGTGATTGCCGTACCAGGCAAATTAGTCAATATCGTCGCAAACTAAATAAAAATGATTGGAAGCTGTCCCGCATATTATTACTGCGGGGACAGCTTTTTTTTCGTGGCATTGGCTGATTATAGGAAAAATGTCATGTTAGGATACTCACCGATTTAACTCTATTAGCGATCAATCTGCCAAATGGACATCTACAATCGTCATGAGAGGAAATCGGAATGTAAATAACTTGCCTAATTGGTTCATGCGAATCATTTTTCAGCTCTTTGGCCAAATAAATCAAGCATTTGACATAAAAAAGGGAAAAAATTGGTTGATAAAATTTTACAGTGTGATAGTTTGGTATAGTACTATATTTTTAACCAATTATTGGAGGGAAAACCGTGAAATTTAAGAATGTGAGTCGAATTACGGCGTTTGCACTAATTTTTGCACTGATTTTCAGCTTGATGGTTCCACTGAATTCTCAAGCAGCAGCTGCAGCACCCATTGAAAATGTAAAAACGATTAAAAATGGGGACACTCTGGACGGAAAGTTTGAAAAACCGGATGTTCAATGGTACCAAATCAGTCCCACAACAGAAGAAGTACAAAAGTTCTCCCATATTGAGTTCGAAGTCAATTCGGACAAAATCTTGAATATCTCCGTATATCAAGATAAAGAAAAAGCAGAAAAAGATGAGAGCAATTATATTGTCTCTGCTTATCCTGATGAAAAAGCTGTAGTCGATTTCCCATATGCATGGAAAGGCACATATTATGTTAAAGTTGAATATTTCGGCGATACGGATGATGAGGGAAATCTCATTCCGGATGCGGAAAATGTAGCTGAATACTCCATCAATGCGCATTCAGTAACATTGCCGCCATCTGCCGGGGACGAAGGGGAGGAGCTTGAATCTTGCCCGGTTGAAGTGAGTGTAAACGATAAGAAAACGGGAGAATCCATGTTAAAAACACTCCGCGTGTTTAGAGATGAAGTTCTCACGAAGTCGTCTGAGGGACGTACCCTTTCCTCTTTATACTATAAAGCTTCGCCATTCCTGGCCCTTCACCTGGCTGGTAATAAAACGGCAAGGGAAGCCGTTTATAAACACTTAGTCGAGATTAAGCCGCTTATTGAGGATCTTAATGAAAATGGAGCAAGCAGTACGGCAGTCATTAGCAACAAGCAGCAAGAAGCGATCAAGGCCTTATTCAAAAAGTCGGCAGACGTTGCTCCGGCCGGATTGAAAAAGGATATGGACGCCATTGCAAAGAAAATCAATCTTGATAAGCTTGCAGGTGAGAGGATCGTTGATATCGCAAGCAAAGCGGGAGTCGAACTTCCTGCTTCGAAAAATGTAAAGAACAAATATATCGTCAAACTTAAACCTGGGAAGTCATTAAGCGCTGTCCAATCCAAGATAAGCGGAAAAGGATATGGAACATTATCGGCACCTAAGCAACAAGAGGTTCTGTATGATGATATGTATGTCGTCGAGTTAAAGAACCAAGCTAAAATGAGCACAGCAGCTCTATCCGGTATCGAAAAACTTCCAGAAGTGGAATATATCGAAGCGGTAAAAACGTACAAAGCACTTTCTTCCGACATTCAATCACCGTATCAATGGTCTTTGAATAACGCCGGCGGGGAAGAAGGCGTAAAGGGAGCGGACATCGATAACGAAAAACTGCAGAACCTTATCAAGAAACGCAATTTAAAAGATACGTTGGTAGCGGTTATCGACACAGGTGTCGATGATTCACTTGCGGATCTACAGAGTGTCGTTGAAATGGAGTCAGGTAAGAATTTCATCGATAAGAAAGAAAAAGCAATCGATGACAATGGACATGGTACACATGTATCCGGAATCATCGCTGCCAAAGCAGATAACGGTTATTCCATGCAAGGAATCAATCCGGCAGCTAAAATCATGCCTGTGAAGGTCTTGGACTCTTCAGGATTTGGAGACAATGAGAAAATTGCACTAGGCATTAAATATGCCGTGGATCATGGTGCAAAGGTCATAAACCTTAGCTTGGGCGGAGAATATAGCAGGACGATTGAATATGCCTTGAAACATGCCGCTGCCAAGAATGTAATGGTTGTCGTAGCAAGCGGTAATGATGGGATGGAAGGTCTTTCTTATCCTGCATCATCAAAATACGCCATATCCGTCGGTGCAACCAATGCCCTTGATTTAGTATCCGATTATTCCAATTATGGATCGAAGTTGGACATGGTCGCACCAGGGACAGCCATCCCAAGCCTTGTGCCTAACGGGAATGTTACCTACATGGATGGTACATCAATGGCAGCTCCCCATGTTGCGGCAGCCACAGCCTTATTATTATCCGGAAACCCTGGGTTGAAAGTGAATGAAGTAAGGGAAATCCTTCATGAGACATCGGAATATGTCGCTTTTGAAGAAGAAGATAATGTAGACCCTTATGAGGACTATGTACCGGAAGATGGGGAAATCATCATACCGGAAGAAGAACTTCCTGTCGGAAAAGATTTAGTCTCTGGATACGGAAGATTGAATGCGTACAGTGCACTTAGTGCAGTGGACCTGAATGCTAAAGTCAATCTTGTGATGGATACGCAAACAAAACTGACTGGTTCAGCTAAAAAAGGGTCAGTGATCGAAGTGAAAAGCGGAAGCAAAACGCTTGGTAAAGGAACGGCGTCAGCCAACGGAACGTTCAGCGTTACGATTCCGGTCCAAAAAGCTGCGCAGCTGCTTACTGTGAATATCTCTGATTCTTCCAAACTAGCAGTATCTTCAATCAAAGTATTCGTGAATAAGGGTGCAACCCCTAACAAGCCAACTGTCAAAGCTTTAAGTGACAAAGATACGTATGTAACGGGTCAATCGCAAGCGGACATGAAAATCTCGATCAAAAATAGTGCCAAAAAAGTGATTGGTTCAGGTAACACGGACAGCAAAGGAAATTTTAAAGTGAAAATCAGCAAGCAAAAGGCCGGAACTAAACTTTCAGTCACGGCTACAGACTTAGCGAAACGTGAAAGCAAGGCGGCAACCGTGACGGTTCTCGATAAAACAGCCCCGGATGCACCGAAAGTGAATGAAGTAAGCGATAAAGCAACAAAAGTAACTGGTAAAGCGGAAATCGGTTCAACCGTTACCGTGAAGTACAGCAATAAAAACATCGGAACGGCAAAAGCTGATAGTAAGGGGAACTTCTCCATCAAAATCAGCAAGAAAAAAGCAGGGTCCGCATTATACGTCTCAGCAAAAGACAAAGCGGGCAATACAGGAAAAGCTGCAAAAGTAATCGTTAAAGATAAAACGGCTCCAGGAGCACCAAAGGTGAATGAAGTAAACGACAAAGCAACAAAAGTAACAGGTAAAGCGGAAATCGGTTCAACCGTTACCGTGAAGCACAGCAATAAAAACATCGGAACGGCAAAAGCTGATAGTAAGGGGAACTTCTCCGTCAAAATCAGCAAGAAAAAAGCAGGGTCCGCATTATATGTCTCAGCAAAAGACAAAGCGGGCAATATAGGAAAAGCAACAAAAGTAACAGTGAAAAAATCTAAATAGCAGTGAAGGCCGTTTAACTTACATGTTAAACGGCTTTTTTTGTGAGAAAACGAATGAAAACACCGCTCGATGATATGCGGTGTTTTTGTCATGAGCGTGTCTTGTGCCTGTGCTTTGTCATAGCATGATATCAGATCTGGAGCTTCATGTTTTAATTCTGAAACCTCATGTACTCGCCGTTCTTACATCATTAATCTGTTCAATAATAAATATCAGGAGGAAATATAATGAAAAAAGGAAGAGTAATAGCATAAGGTATTATTTTAGCTTCCTCAATTGGGTTAGGAACGCTTTCGGTTGAGGCTGGGAATGAGCGTTTGGGGTAACTTCCTGCTTAAATCCAAATCTCTTACTATGTGCTAAAAATGTTAACATTAACAGTTTAATGCATTATAAGAATCAATCTTTTATAAATGATTCCTTATTTTAAATGTATATACCTAGGGCGGGATTTTCGAGGGTCCATATATCCGCCGTTTATTTGATGTCCGAGAGAGCTTGCAATGACTACTGCTGCAAAGAGGAGGAGGATTTTCTTCAATTAAATATCTTCTTTCCGTTTTTTATTTTTAAAGATTACACCCAAATGCCTTATTCTTCAACCCCCTTTTTATGGATGTCGAATTAATTGTGACAAACATTAAATGATCGTTTTTAACTAATGTATCAAAGATGAAGTAGATGGTATTAATTTAGAAGTGAAAGACTTTAAACAATTCACTAATATATGAGAATAATAAGAGGATGTGAATTTATGGGAGTCAGCTCTTGGGGGACTCTCATATGCTTTTGGATCCGCTAATTCCCCCACTTCGATATTGAATTGCTCTTAAAGCATGAGTTTTTATCTAGCTTGATGCAGAATATATGTAATTCGTCGGGCGGCTAATTGGGATTACTGTAAGGCTAGGGAGATGACTGAGAGGGGAGGTCTTGATGCAGTAAATAGGGCGGAATGAAAAAACAATGCAGGGGCATGTTCGATTTAACTTGCCCCTTTAATTTGTCAGCTCATTTAGTGAATTCACTTCTCAGGAGGTAGACCACATCGTATTCCTTCAACTCGTCCATATGTCCTTCCGTATCACCATAAAAATCAGTGGAAAGTGAACGTATGCCTTCATTTCCGCTTGAGTAACATATACTCGCCAATGCAAGCTTGTTTGTGCTGTTTATTTTGAGTTTGCCAGCACCGCCCCATACGCTGGAATCCATTTCATCAATGGTTTCAGGATAAGTAACCGTATCCGTACCATCATAGTTTTGAATGCTTACATTGAACATCGATCGTTTTTGGTCATCATCCGTTTTCGATGTCGTAAAGATGATTGTCCCATTCTTTTCAATCCCCGTTGTCATGCGTCCCATTTCAGGTTCGACAAGTTTGCCAAATTCATATTTTTCGACCCAGACGGACATCTCCTTGTATGTATCATCCACACTGAAATCGATAAGAAAGGAATGTTCACTTGAATTCTCCAGGATGGCTTTCTCCCTTGCTGTCAGCTCTGGAACTGAAAGGATATTCACGGATTTTGGCTCAACGGCCTTACAGGCAACTAAAGAAAATGGGAGCAGGGAAAGGATAATGGATAAAATGATTTTTTTCATGATTTTCACCCCTTGAATACTAAGGACCTAATTAAATCCAATTATAGTATATTATAACATTATAATGAAAAACGGAATCGGAATGCGGCAAAAAAGGCAAGCAATCGGAATGCTTGCCTTTTTTCGTATTTAGAAAGGTTGGGAAAGAGCCTTATTGGCAACATCGACGTCATTTTGAAGCAATTGGTTCAAGTCGTAAGCAGGATAGAGATTTCTTTCATAAAGGTAGTTGAAAATCTTGGCATGGGTATCGATGGCTCCATTTAAATGTTTCTTAAATACCTTTCGAAGGGAAGGGGTGGCTGTTTCCGTAATCGCCATTGCGTAATTTTTGATAGATGATTTGGCAAAGCCCAGCAATTCCCCGGCAGCGGCGGCCGATGCGTCATCTCTTGATGCATCGTCATCCCTGCCCGTTTTAGGCGTCAACGGGTAAAATTGCAGCAGCTCCATGATATTTTGGGTAAGGGTGTCAATCGTTTGCTTATATATCGTTTTTAGAATGGGGTCTTTTATTTTTGGATAAGCAATTTTAAATTTCATAAGGGCATTGGACTGGGCGGCGACCAACTCATGAAGCTCGAGTGTCTCATGCCAAGCAAGATGTGAATGGGTGGGTTGCATGTAAATTCCTCCTGAACGAATAATCTTGATACATTATTCGTTCAGTGGGCTATAGGTAAGTTGTCTAGTGAAATATTTATGGGAAGATCTGTCCCATCTTCAATTTTCATTAACAGTTTTGAAGGCCATGTTTTATTGATATTGTTCGAGAACAGAGAAGAACTTTTTGGCAAATTGGTAAAAAAGTTTTTCTGATGGAGCCAAGTCCCTGTTTTTAGGAGTGATGATGCCGACCGTCCGTTTGACTTCGGGCGTATCGATCGGGATCTTGACAGTGAGTCTTGGAATGACTTCATAAAAGGTACTGTCAGGGAGCAGACTGACTCCGATTCCGGCAGAAACGAGCCCTTTTATGGAATCCATGTCTTCACCTTCCGAGGCGATGTTCGGTGTGAAACCGGCTGCTTTGCAGGCTTCGAGAGCGATAGTGTGAAAGATATATCCTTTTGGAAACAAGACGAAGGGATCATTTCTTAAATCACTTAGGCGCACACTCTTCCTATCAGCCAATGGGTGAGTGATTGGCAGTAAAGCGGATATGTTTTCCGTGAACAGGATATGACCCTCGATATCTGGATCGTTTGTCGGGATCGGTCCAAGGAAGGCTAATCCTATTTCGCGATTTTTGACAGCTTCCTTTAAAGAGGAATAAGATCCCTGTCTTAAGTGGAAGCCGATATTCGGCTGCTCATCTTTAAAAGCGGAAATGACGGTAGGCAGTAAATGGGTGGAGAGGCTGGTCGGGAACCCGATTTTAATGCTTCCGTGTTCAGGGTCCAAAAATTCCTCAATTTGATATTTGGCATATTCAATCGCCTGTATCGCCGTTTTGGCATGGATCAAGAAAATTTTACCAATCGGAGTTAACTGGATATTCCGGCCGATTTTCTCGAATAAAAGTACGCCAAGCTCATCTTCCAGTCTGGAGATTTGCCGGCTGATTGCTGATTGTGCGATATGCAGGTGCTCTGCGGCTTCTGAGACGTGTTCCCTCTCGGCGACTTCAACAAAATAACGTAATTGTCGTAGTTCCATTTATTCATCCTCCTGCCATTCATCTCAAATTGAGATGGATTCTACTAGAATTATATATTGTTTATATCGATTTGAAAACCTAGAATAAATGTAAGTGACATAACGGTGTAAGAATAAGATGGGGGCGATTAATATGACATACAATCAAATACCAAAAGCACAAGGGCTCTACCATCCTGAATTTGAACATGATGCATGTGGGATCGGTTTATACGCTCATTTAAAAGGGCTTGCTACACATGACATCGTCAAACAAGGACTGAATATGCTGTGCCAATTAGATCATCGCGGCGGACAAGGCAGCGATCCCCTTACAGGAGATGGCGCAGGATTAATGGTACAGATTCCTGATGAATATTTCAGGCTGGCATGCCCGGAAATGAATTTGCCGGCAAAAGGACGCTATGGTGTAGGCATGCTCTTTTTCTCTAACAATGATGGTGAACGGAATGAAATCGAAGCTCGTTTGAATGCATTTATCGAACAAGAGGGCCAAACGTTATTAGGCTGGAGAACGGTTCCTGTTGATGCAACGAAAATCGGGGAGGTCGGCAAGGAGACATGTCCGGCGATCCGCCAAGTATTCATCGGGGCAAGCGTAGAGATTACCGATGATTTAGCTTTTGAGCGCAAATTGTTCGTTATCAGAAAACAAGCTGAAAACTGGGCCCGGGAACGCGGCAATCGTTTTTATTTTGCCAGCCTTTCAAGTGCTACGATCGTATACAAAGGATTGTTGACGCCAGAGCAGGTGGATGCTTTTTATCTTGATCTCCAACAGGAGTCTTTCGTTTCCGCTTTCGCTTTAGTGCATTCCCGCTTCAGTACGAATACTTTTCCTAGCTGGGAACGGGCACATCCAAACCGTTACCTGATCCATAATGGTGAAATCAATACGCTTAGAGGCAATGTGAATTGGATGAAAGCGCGTGAACAGCAGTTTGTTTCGGAAGCATTCGGGGATGACCTGCAAAAGGTCCTGCCTATTCTGGATATAGACGGCAGTGATTCCTCGATTCTTGATAATGCACTTGAATTCTTCGTGCTTGCCGGGCGTAAACCGGCACATGCGGCGATGATGCTCATTCCTGAACCGTGGACGGAAAATCCGCATATGACGAAGGAAAAGAAAGCATTTTACGAATATCATAGCATGCTCATGGAGCCATGGGATGGACCGACGGCCATATCCTTTACGAATGGCAAGCAAATCGGTGCCATCCTTGATCGAAATGGTTTAAGGCCGGCAAGGTATTATGTGACAAAAGATGATTACATCATTTTCTCCTCTGAAGTCGGCGTGATCGATGTGGAGCCGGAGAATGTATTATATAAAGATCGTTTAAGTCCAGGCAGAATGCTTTTAATAGATTTAGAGGAAGGCCGTATTGTTTCCGATGAAGAGATCAAGTCGGAAATGGCCCAGGAAAATCCATACCAGCAATGGCTGGACGAACAGCTTGTTCAATTAAGTGACGAAGAACCTGTGCTCGAAGGGGAGCCTTTGAGTGATTTATTATTCAGGCAAAAAGCGTTCGGATACACGTATGAAGATGTCCAAAAGTATTTACTGCCGGTCATTAACGAAGGCAAAGATCCACTGGGCAGCATGGGCAATGACATTCCGTTAGCGGTCTTATCAGATCGCCCGCAATCGCTTTTCAACTATTTCAAGCAATCTTTTGCACAGGTAACCAATCCGCCGATCGATTCGCTGCGTGAACAGATCGTCACGTCAACGATGACATTTCTCGGTGCGGAAGGAGATTTGCTGAAGCCGGATGAAACGAACAGCCGCCGCATTCAATTGGATTCGCCTGTTTTGACGCCGGGTCAAATGCAGCAGTTGAAAGAAAATGCCTATCCTGAATTCAGGAGCAAAGTCATTCACACTTTATTTTCAGAAGATTTAGAGAGTGAACTCGATCGCATCTGCCGTGAAGCGGAACAAGCGATCGCTGATGGTGTCAGCCTTTTGATATTATCTGACAAGGATATGAGCAAAGAAAAAGCTGCGATTCCTTCCCTGCTGGCTGCGAGCGCCCTTCATCAAGAGCTGATCCGCCATGGTAACCGTACGAAGGTGAGCATTATCGTTGAATCGGGGGAAGCAAGGGAAGTCCATCATTATGCATCCCTAATCGGGTATGGAGTGGATGCGATTTACCCGTATCTTGCTTATGAAACATATAAGCAGGCGGTATTGGAAGGCAGTTTGGCCGCCAGCTACGAAGAAACGGTAAGGAAATATGTAAGCTCTGTGACAGAAGGCATCGTAAAAGTGATGTCGAAAATGGGGATTTCAACGATTCAAAGTTATCGCGGCGCACAAATTTTCGAAGCGGTCGGAATCGGTGCTGATGTGATCGAACGCTATTTCAGCGGTACGGCATCGCAGCTTAGTGGAATCGATTTGGTAACGATCGCAGATGAAGCGTTGATTCGCCATAGGAAAGCTGCAGCCGATTCCCTTGATGAAACGCTTGAAAGCGGAAGTGATTTTCAATGGAGAAAAACAGGGGAACATCATGCTTTCAATCCTAAAACGATCCATACATTGCAATGGGCGTGCCGGAAAGGCGATTATAATTTATTTAAGCAATATTCAAACTTGGCGAATGAAGAGAGACTTGGGTTTTTACGGAATTTATTCTCGTTCGATCAAAAACGCCAAAGCATTTCAATAGATGAAGTGGAATCCGTGGAAACCATCGTCAGCCGATTCAAAACGGGCGCGATGTCATTCGGTTCATTGAGTCAGGAAGCACATGAAACATTAGCGATCGCGATGAACCGTTTAGGCGGAAAAAGCAATAGCGGTGAAGGCGGGGAGCATCCTAGCCGTTACCAACTGGATGAAAACGGCGATAATCGCCGCAGCGGTATTAAACAAATTGCGTCCGGCCGTTTTGGAGTGAAAAGCCATTACCTTGTTAATGCCGATGAACTTCAAATCAAAATGGCGCAAGGTGCTAAGCCGGGTGAAGGCGGCCAGCTGCCCGGAAATAAAGTATATCCTTGGGTTGCAGAGGTCCGCGGTTCCACACCGGGTGTCGGCCTGATTTCACCGCCTCCGCATCACGATATCTATTCGATTGAAGATTTGGCACAGCTGATCCATGATTTGAAAAATGCGAACCGTGATGCCAGGATCAGCGTCAAGCTTGTGTCGAAAGCAGGCGTAGGCACGATTGCAGCCGGCGTGGCCAAAGGAGCCGCAGATGTCATCGTTATCAGCGGGTACGATGGCGGTACGGGTGCATCACCAAAAACGAGTATCAAACATACTGGTCTTCCTTGGGAGCTGGGTCTTGCCGAAGCACACCAAACATTGATGCTGAATGGCCTGCGCAGCCGTGTTGTCCTTGAAACGGATGGGAAGTTAATGACGGGACGCGATGTGGTCATGGCCGCTATCCTTGGAGCGGAAGAATTCGGCTTTGCTACAGCACCGCTTGTGGTCCTAGGCTGTGTCATGATGCGTGCTTGCCATTTGGATACATGTCCTGTCGGGGTAGCTACCCAAAACCCTGAACTTCGCAGCAAATTCACTGGAGATGCGGATCATGTCGTGAATTTCATGCGCTTCATCGCTGAGGAAGTCCGGGAAACGATGGCTGAGCTTGGCTTTAGAACACTGGAAGAAATGGTCGGCCGCACTGATGTTTTACAAGTGAGCGAGCGGGCGCAAAACCATTGGAAAGCGAAGCATCTGGACTTGACGACACTTCTTTTCCAACCGGAGGGGATTCGTACGTATCAACTTCCGCAAAACCATAAAATAGAAGAATCCTTGGATATCCGTGAGATTTTACCTGTTGTGGAGCCTGCTTTAAATGACCAAACCCAGGTGGATGTCAGCTTCCCGATTACCAATGTGAACCGTGTGGTCGGAACGATCGTCGGCAGTGAAGTATCCAAACGCTACGGTGAGGAAGGGTTGCCTGAAGATACGATCACACTTCGTTTTACAGGATCGGCGGGCCAGAGCTTCGGTGCGTTCATTCCAAAGGGGATGTCGATGTATTTGACTGGCGATGTGAATGACTATGTTGGGAAAGGCTTATCTGGCGGGAAGATCATTGTCACGGCACCTTCTGGCAATCAGATCGAGGCCGGGGACAATGTAATTGCCGGAAATATCGCCTTATATGGTGCAACAAGCGGCGAGGCCTACATTAATGGGCGTGCGGGAGAAAGATTTGCCGTACGGAACAGTGGAGTCAATGTCGTCGTTGAAGGAATTGGAGACCATGGCTGTGAGTATATGACTGGCGGACGCGTGGTCATTCTGGGCGACGTCGGCAAAAACTTTGCGGCAGGCATGTCAGGCGGCATCGCTTATGTACTTGCTGATGATGCAGAAGAGTTCAAGGCATTATGCAATGGCGAAATGATAGAATTCGAGACGCTTGATGATATGGATGATGCCAACGAAGTAAAAGAAATGCTTTACAGCCACCTTCATTATACAGAAAGTGCCAAAGCATCGTATGTACTGGAGAACTGGGAGGATTTCGCTAAGAAATTCGTAAAAGTCATTCCGAAAGATTACAAACGGATGATCAAAAGCATCAATGAGCAGAAGCGTGCAGGGCTATCGGATGAAGAAGCGATCATGAGTGCATTCCAAGCAAATGCCGTTCAAGATAAAAAAATCACTAAACAAGCTGTGATGCAGTAAGGAAGGGGAGAGAAAGATGGGAAAAGCAACAGGATTTATGGATTATCCGCGAGAAAAACCAAAAGACCGGAATCCTCTCACTCGTTTAAACGACTGGAGAGAGTATACAGCTCCTTTCTCTGACGAAAAGTTAAGTACACAGGGAGCGCGGTGTATGGACTGCGCCACCCCTTTCTGCCATATGGGCATGGAATTGAACCGAGTCACTACGGGCTGTCCGATTCATAACCTTATTCCGGAGTGGAATGATTTGGTGTACCGCGGCAGATGGAAAGAAGCATTGGACCGTTTATCGAAAACGAATAATTTCCCTGAATTCACCGGGCGCGTCTGCCCGGCCCCATGTGAAGGGTCTTGTACGGTAGCGATAAGCGATCCTGCCGTTACCATCAAGAACATAGAACGGACCATCATCGATAAAGGATTTGAAAATGGCTGGATAACGCCTCGCATCCCTGAAAGCCGGACCGGCAAGAAAATTGCCATCATCGGTTCAGGCCCGGCAGGAATGGCGAGTGCCGACCAGTTGAATCAAGCAGGTCATTCGGTCACGGTTTATGAGCGCTCAGACCGTGCAGGCGGGCTGTTGACATACGGAATCCCGAACATGAAACTTGAAAAGGATATCGTTGCACGCCGAATCAAATTATTGACCCAGGAAGGCATCGATTTCATTACCAATACAGAAGTAGGCAAAGATATAACAGCTGAAGAACTGCAAGATCAGTATGATGCAGTCATCCTTTGCACAGGTGCCCAAAAGCAGCGTGACCTGGTAATTGAAGGACGCGGGGCATCAGGCATTCACCTTGCAATGGATTACTTGACTACATCGACTAAAAGCCTGTTGGACTCCAATTTTGAAGACGGCAAGTTTATAGACACAAAGGGGAAGGATGTCATCGTCATCGGCGGCGGGGATACAGGAGCTGACTGTGTCGCAACTGCCCTTCGCCAGGGATGTAAGAGCGTCGTACAATTCGGGAAGCATCCAATCCTTCCGACGGCCCGTACATCTGATAATATGTGGCCGGCCTACCCGAATGTCTTTTCCCTTGATTATGCGTATGAAGAAGCGGAAGCGAAATTCGGTGCAGATCCGCGTCAATATTCAATCCAAACAAAAAAAATCGTCGCCGATGAAAATGGCAACGTTAAAGAACTGCACACAATCTCCATGGAAAAAATCAAAGGCGATGACGGAATGTACATTTTCAGGGAAGTTCCAGGAACTGAAAAAGTATGGCCTGCACAATTCGTTTTCATCGCAATCGGATTTGAAGGAACGGAAATGCCGCTATTAACTCAATTTGGCGTAGAAACAGTCAATCAAAAAATTGATGCCGTCTATGGCGAATACAAAACGAATGTCGAAGGAGTTTTCGCTGCCGGAG
Source organism: Peribacillus sp. FSL R5-0717 (assembly GCF_038002945.1). Classification (NCBI taxonomy): domain Bacteria; kingdom Bacillati; phylum Bacillota; class Bacilli; order Caryophanales; family Bacillaceae; genus Peribacillus; species Peribacillus sp. FSL R5-0717. Next base: position 1,954,025 of record NZ_JBBOOF010000001.1, on the reverse strand, counting down.
ATGCAAGAAGAGGGCAAAGCCTCATCGTTTGGGCAATCAATGAAGGCCGAGAAGTGGCAAGAGAAGTGGACCGCTACTTGATGGGTGCAACCGTATTGCCTTAAACTCAAAAAAAAAGAAGTGCCATTATGGCGCTTCTTTTTTTCTGTGGTGGGAAATATGTACTCACGAGTAAATGCCCGGAATTCACGAGTAAAGCGCCAAAACTCACGAGTAAATGCCCGGAATTCACGAGTAAATGTACAAAACTCACGAGTATAAGCTCATAACTAACAATATTCCGGCTTAAATATACAAAGAATTCACAACAAGTGGTCGGTAACTCAATATAATGCAACGGAAAAAACACGCTTCGGGGAATCCTAAGCGTGTAAGTGTATTATTTCAAACAGTTGGCAAGTATTGTTCACAGATGGTGATATCATCGTCTTCTAGAACATAAGGATGTGTTTCCAGCAAAATGGTTTTCAGGTATTCTGGCATCCTCTCACCTTTGTACGCACAAATTAATGGAAATGACAGCAGATTTACAGCTTTGTCTACTGTTCTCTCAAATTCCTCTATGATATGCAGGGGCTCTTCCAAGGTTGCCCATTCAACATGTGCCCATGATCGGAAAGAGATTTTATTTTCGACATAGGGCTGAACCGTTTTATTAAAGTATTCTTCGATTGCAGGAGGATGATAACTGCCGCTTGAGCAATAGAAATCGAAGTTGTTCACAAAGTGAAGGAGCTTCATTTGATCTTTTGTTAACCGAGTGCTTAGTTCTTTATGGATAATGGGGTAAATACGGTCATTTTCAACAAGAATGACGTAATCCCCCGCCATGATGCCATCTTGGATATAACTTAAAACTTGTTTAATGTAATTTTCCATTTCATTATAGGAATATAGCACATGAACATTTTTTTGGTCTTCGAACAACTGATTCATTTTGCTTTTCAATATATCAATCCTTCTTTCATGTATCGTTTCCATTATACAAGAATTCCATAGCAGGACAAAATGAGAGTTGTTTAACAAGGGAAAAAAGCAATCCTTCTCCATTGAAGGATTGCTTTTCCGTTTTATTTCAGCCGTTCGATCAGGTCGGTCATTTTATCCAAAGTGGTTATGTTCTGGTTGCATTTCATGCTGTCCAGACAAATATAATTCCCTTTTTTAATGAATGTCCCTTGGACGGTTCCTTTTGTTTCAGACATGAACATCCCTACTTCTTCAAAGCGGCTGCATATGGCACAGATCCCTTTTTTGTTGGCAGGTTTAATGGTTCCATGCATTCCGGTGAGTTTATGATGATGGGGGGCAATGATGAATTTCTTTCCGGATCCGACATCATCCCATCCCAGGTATGAAATCTCTCTCAAATCGATGTTTTCCAACAAAGGGGTTTTTAATTTCTTTGCTTTAGGAAATAGTTTTTTTATCGTTTTTTCGGTTACTTCTTTAAATGGGATCACAAATGGCTTCACCTGTAGTAGAAAGGCTTCGGCTTGTGCTTGATCTTTGATGGTATCCACTGGATCCAGCAGTTGTTTTTGCTCTTCGCTCAAGTCACTGAATAAGCTTAGTACCCTTTCTTTGGCGACTGTTTTCAGGGTGTTGATCACATCCTTATCGTTGGCAGTCGCGTGTCCATTTATGAGAATTTGTGTTTGGGATTTTATGAAGTTATACTGCTCGCTCCTGATAAAAGGTTCCATTTTCTTCACTCCTGTTTCTTCAAGTGTTACCGTTTCTCTTTACTTTACATAAATTGCATCTGCTTTAAAAGGGGGGAAACGACTAAGAAACATACTCGGCATACAAATAGCACTGATATCATTATCAGTGCTACCCGTGTAATCCTATTTAGAATAAACGATTTTCTTGATGGTTTCCGCGGAGAGAAAATGTTCCTCGGCTAATTGATGGATGGAATGCCCGTCTTTGAAAGCATATTTTATAGAGGCATTTCGGTCATCAATCAATTCCCTTGATCCCGAACGGGTTCCCCATTTGTGATGGGCTTTTTCGGGTTTAGGGATATATATGGTTTCACCTTGCACATACTTTTGAATTTCAATGATCAGCTTTTCAGGTAAAACGGCCGTCGCTTTTACATACTTCATTTCTGCCAGCCCCTTATTCTTTATTAAGAATGAAATAAGGTGCAAAGCCGAATATTAGAAATGATAAGGCGGGCGATTAATTTAGCTTAATTCAACCCCATGCAAAGTATCGCCTCCAATACTAGGCTTTGCATGAGACGCTGCAGAAGGTGGCATTAACATTCGTATTGCCATCTTTACACCTCCCCTTTGTGTTTCTGAAGAACACGTGTTGTTCTTATTATAAAATAGAATAGGGTGAGTTGCCAAACTTTTTCCAATGTTAAAGCTGAAATTGCGTGCTGATTGTTTGATAATGTTCTGAGTCCATGAAATAATTTGGAGGGAAACCAAACTAAACATTATGGGAGCTGACTTTATGAAAGTATTCGTAGTTGGGGCAAATGGGCAGATCGGTAAACATCTTGTAGATTTATTAAAAGACAGCCCGGATCATAGTGTACGGGCAATGGTTCGCAAAGAAGAACAAAGTGAGCATTTAAAGAAAAATGGAATTGAATCTGCAGTCGTCAGTTTAACTGGATCAGTGGATGAGATTGCGAATGCGGCAAAAGGCTGCGATGCCATCGTGTTCACAGCAGGGTCCGGAGGTAGCACCGGTGCTGATCAAACGCTGTTGATTGATCTGGATGGTGCAGTTAAAACGATTGAAGCGGCAGAAAACCTGGGAATCGACCGATTCATCATGGTGAGTGCTTTTCAGGCCAATAATCGCGAAAACTGGAATGAAGCCATCAAACCGTATTATGTGGCCAAGCACTATGCGGATAGGGCATTGTTACAAAGCGATTTAAATTATACGATCATTCGGCCTGGCGGTCTGGTTAATGAACCGGGAACGGGCAAAGTGACCGCCGCCGAGGAATTGGAAAGAGGATCGATTGCCCGTGAAGATGTGGCTCGAACGATTCTTGCTTCATTGACCGATGAAAATACCTATAAGCGTTCATTTGATTTAATCTCTGGCGATACTGCAATCGCGGAAGCCTTGAGGAAAATTTAACGTAAAAAAGGGGCAGGGCCACTCAGGGGGAGTGGACTCTGCTTATTTAATTCCTTCGATATGCTTGATGACCTTCGCTGGATTTCCACCGACAACAACGCCTTCAGGAACATCCTTTGTTACGACGGCCCCTGAGGCGACAACGGAATGACTCCCTATTGTAACGCCAGGATTGATGATGGCACTTCCTCCAATCCATACATGATCCCCTATCGTAACCGGTTTTCCGTATTCCACTCCAGAACTGCGTTCAAAGGGATCCAGCGGATGTGTAGCTGTATAGATATGCACTCCGGGAGCCAACATGCAGTCCCTGCCAATTTTCACTTCGCAAACATCCAAAATGACACAATCAAAATTAGCATAAAAGTTTTCCCCGACAGAAATATTGTATCCATAGTCACAACGGAAAGTGGGTTCAATATATACATTTAGCCCAGTAGAACCTAAAAGCCGTTTCAGCAGTGCGGTCCGTTCATCTCCTTCGCCTTCCGTTGTCTGATTGTATAACCGAGTCAACTTTCTGGCATTTTCCCTATCTCTGATTAATTCCGGATCAGCGGCGATGTAAGGTTTCCCGCTCACCATCTTTTCTTTTTCAGTATTCATGTATGCGCCTCCTGTTTCTTTTTTTATATAGTTTGAAAAAATATCTGAATATTAAAACATTTTTCCTGCAAAATAAATTGCAGTACTTTTTACTCAACTTTTCTGTTGAATCTAAATGCCTCTCTCGTTTTTTAAAAAAAGAAGTTAGAAAAGAAAGATTTTTCCGAATAATGAATGAAATAGCTTTGACAAACGTTCCACCGGATTTTATAGTAAGAAGAGTTATGGATGATTCATAGTTTCATGAAGGTCCATTTTAACAGATCAGTAGAATGGTTCGAAGTTCATGTCATTTTTTTTCGGAAATTGTGTACAACTCTTTTCTTGGTTAAAATAATCACAAAACAATGGAGGGCTCTATATGTCACAGAAAGCACCGCTGTCTTTCGTCATTGTAACAGGATTAATGCTTTTTGCTTTATTTTTTGGTGCAGGAAACTTAATTTTCCCTGCCATGCTCGGTCAATCCGCGGGGACCAATTTATGGTCGGCCAGTTTAGGATTCATCATTACTGGTGTTGGACTGCCATTCATTACAATATTGGCCTTTGGTTTTTCAGGAAAAAATGATGTTCAATCGCTTGCAAGCAGGGCACACCCCTTATTCGGCATCATTTTCACCGTCGTTCTTTATTTATCTTTGGGACCGCTTTTCGCACTTCCCAGAACGGGGAGTGTATCCTACGAAATAGGGATTAAACCTTTCCTATCTAATGATGTCGGTTTTTTACCATTGCTGATATTCACGATCATATACTTTGGGATTGCCTGTTTATTATCCATCAATCCATCAAAAATGCTCGATATCGTCGGAAAAATATTAACACCTTTATTATTGATTTTCATCGGGATTCTCATTGTGGTCGCAATTATTAACCCAATGGGTGAAATTCAGGCACCAGCGGCTGATTATTCAGATAATTCTTTCTTTAAGGGGTTTAAAGAAGGATATTTGACCATGGATACGCTGGCCGGATTTGCATTTGGGATCATCGTCATCAACGCGATCAAAGATAGAGGGATAACATCAAGAAAAGAAGTCTTGGGCTTCTGTCTGAAAGCCGGCTTAATCGCTGCCACCTTGTTGGTGATCGTTTATGCGTCTATAACTTATGTAGGTGCAACAAGTGTGGAGAAACTCGGTCAACTGGGTAATGGCGGGGACGTTTTGGCTCAAGCCTCGAACCATTTTTTCGGACCGGCTGGTGCCGTGTTGTTAGGGTTGATTGTGATCGCTGCTTGCCTGACTACAAGCATCGGTTTGATAACGGCTTGTGCTACGTATTTCAATAAAATACTGCCTGCCGTATCGTATAAATCATATGTCGTCATCTTCTCCGTTTTCAGTGCGGCCGTTGCCAATGTAGGTTTGACCAAGCTGATTTCCATTACAGTGCCTGTGTTAACTGCGCTTTATCCCGTGGCGATCGTTTTGATCGTTCTTACGTTCTTCCATTCCTTATTCAAAGGGAAATCGGAGGTATATTTAGGAAGCTTATTATTAACGGCCATCATCAGCATAATGGATGGAATAGTGGCATCAGGCATTAAACTGGATGCCGTTTCGGACCTTTTCACTCAATACCTTCCACTATATAGTGTAGGGGTGGGCTGGGTGATTCCTGCCATCATCGGCGGTGTATTGGGCTATATGGTATACCTATTGAAAGGTGACCCTAAGGAAGCCTATTAAGGGATATCAGAATGAACCTCGAATAACGTTGATTTCCACTCCAGGCACTCGCTTTCCGCGGGCGGTCCGGGAGCCTCCTTGGCGCTCTTTCCGCCTGTGGGGTCTCCCTTGGCCGCGCTTTTCCGTAGGAGTCTCGTACCTTCCGTTCCAATCAACTGGATTGTCTTTAAAGAAAAAACTGTAGTCGGTTTCATCTTTAAGCTTGATTAAGACAGGGTTACACTTTCGGTTTTTATTGTTTTATGAACCCTATTGGATTGAAGAAACTTGCGACACTCAGTTTGTTTTGATGAGTTTTGGTTAGAGTAAGGAACGGACTTCTGAAATGAAAAACTCAATTTACTCCGAGTTTATCTACCGTTGGGGAGCTGTCTTGATGACAGCTCCTTTTCTTAGTGTTTGTTTTTAATGGGAAAGAGCCTTAAAATGTTCAGAAAGGGGTGTAGGAACATAATGATCAATCGATTACCAACAGAAATAGCAAATATATTACAAGCAAGCAAAAAGAATCCTGCTCAATTTGAGGAATTGATCAGGAGCGGCGGATATCTCCCTCCCGAGATGGAGTTGATGGTGGATGCCATCACGGCCTTGAGCATGGGGAAGAATATCCTTTTGAAGGGTCCGACAGGGGCTGGAAAGACAAAGTTTGCCGAGACTTTATCGAACTTATTCAATCAGCCGATGTTCAGCGTCAACTGCTCAGTCGACTTGGATGCAGAAAGCTTATTGGGCTTCAAGACGCTGGCTTACAAAGAGGAAAAACAAGTGATAGAATTCGTACCTGGACCAGTGACCAATTCGATGAATCACGGTCACTTCTTATATATAGATGAAATCAACATGGCAAAACCGGAGACTCTGCCGCTTATCAATGGTGTGCTTGATTACAGAAGGACGATAACGAATCCGTTCACGAATGAAGTGATAACGGCAAAAGAGGGCTTTAATGTGATTGCTGCAATCAACGAAGGGTATGTCGGGACAGTGCCGCTGAACGAAGCGCTAAAAAATAGGTTTGTCATCATTGAAGTTCCTTATATCGAAGGGGAGCAGTTAAAGCAATTGATAGAAACCAATACAAAGCTGAAGGACCCAAGAAGTATTGATTTGTTCGTTAAACTGTCGAGTGATTTGATAAATGCCGTGAATCAAGGGAAGGTGGCTGAAGATGCGGCGTCGATCAGGGCTTTGCTTGATGCTTGCGATCTGAGTGTGTTGATCCCGCCGAAACGGGCGATACTTCGTTCCATTGTGGATAAGTTGGACGAGGAACGGGAGCGTGAGTTCGTGAAGAACTTGGCTGACACATTATTCTAACTAGGAGAATGCCTCATGAAGTATATCCGGTTCAATGATTCAATAATAGATACAGCACTTTTTTTACAGCTTCAGGATCTATCGACTGTTTTATCCGGCATTCCTGAGCTGGAATTCGAATACAATTATGGCTCCTTCATTGATCTGATCGAGAATAAGGTCACTGCCAGCCACTTTTGGGAAAATGGCAATAAGGAAGTGAAGGAAGCAGGGCTGAAAACGGACGTGCTTCTTAGAACGATAGGCACGCTGCATCATACAACAATCCGGAGCATGAAGGAGTACCAGGACAGCATCGGGGAAAGTTCACTTCCGAAGTTTGCAGCCCAATTATTCGCTTTGCTGGAAGATTTGCGATTGGAAGAATTGGTGAAGAAAGAAAGACCAGGCACGAAAAAATGGTTTTCGATAAGGGGGGCTTACCTTAGACAATATTTCGAAAGCCAATTGGCGACGAATGTCACAAGAAGTTTTGCACTGGATGAATTATATTGCCTCATATATTTACTGCTTCAATCCGACAGGCCGGATCCGATTTTTCCGAGAGCCAACGAAAGGCAGCTGGAAGAACTGGAGAAACTCAAACCGTTCATCCATTCGGTCTTTGATGCCACTAAAACCAGTGATATCACGAGGATTTGCGAGCAAATCGTTTTCCGTGTGAACGATGGGTACGAAGATACGATGAATGAATATTTCATTTTCCCCATTGCAAGTGTGGAAAAGTATAAAGCAAATACCTTATTTGATGAACTAACTAGAAATGATGAACTGTTGAACGATGATACAGATGATGCAGACGAAGAAAAAAGTGAGTTCATTGATGAAAAATTCTCGACTTGGCATCGGGAGAACAAGAACGGTGAAAGTAATTCGACGTTTCTCCAATTTGAATTGGAGCAGGGAACGAAAACAAGCCTGATGGGCGGAGGTGCCCGGGAAGCGGAAGATGCCGACCAAGCACTGGCTTCGATCCAGGGTTCATCAGGGGAAAGTCAACAAAAGGAATACAATCAGCAAGAATCGCTGGAGAAGAAACAAACCAATATGGGCAAAAGCGGTGAACATCCATTTGGTGAAGAAAATAAAGACGTCGTTCAGGTAATCAAAGAAGCCAAAGTACCAACACTTATGGAAGAGAAACGCTACCGAGAGTTTGTTGCGGATATCGAACCGTTCAAGAGGAAACTCTCCAGTACCATTGAAAAGACGCTGGAAAATAAAAAGAACGCACCAAGAAAAGATTTGGTTTTTGGCCGTTTATCAAAGAAATTACTCCCGCTTGTATTTGAAGAAAATCCAAGGGTCTTTTATAAAAAGAACCAGGATTCTAATGAAATGGATGCGGTATTCACATTGCTTATCGATTGCTCGGCTTCCATGCATAACAAAATGGATGAAACGAAACGAGGGGTCGTCCTGTTTCATGAAGTGCTGAAGAAATTAAGGATCCCCCACTCGATCGTGGGTTTCTGGGAAGATGCCAATGAAGTGAGGGAAGGATATCAGCCGAACTACTTCCATGTGATCCAGTCCCATTCCGATTCTCTTTATCTAAACTCAGGAGCTAAAATCATGCAGCTTGAGCCAGAGGAAGACAACCGCGACGGATACAGTATCAGGGTTGCCACAATGGAATTGGAAAAAAGGCGCGAAAAAAACCGTTTCTTGCTCGTATTTTCCGATGGTGAGCCGGCGGCAAGCGATTATGATCAAAATGGAATTGTCGATACACACCTTGCTGTTTCGGAAGCCAGAAAAAAGGGCATCGAAGTCATCGGCCTGTTTTTAGCGGATGGAGGCATCGATGAGAGTGAAGAGATGACAATGAAAAACATCTATGGCAAAGAACGCCTGATGATTCCGAGTGTAGCTGAATTGCCAGAGCAATTTACACCGCTGTTAAAAAAATTGCTGCTGAAGACCATTTAAGAAACATATAGATAAAAACGCAGTAGGATTCAAGTTTTGGATCTTACTGTTTTTTTTTTGCTTTGTCAACTATTGGTGGAAACTTAAAATGAACGTCGAATGAGATTTCTTTTGTCGTGATTGGGGTAAACCATAGATGAGGAGTGATCATTTTGATGAATGTACTTTTTATGCTGCTTTATTTTATAATCATTGTTCTTGTAATTGAAATATCGGTCACCTTGATGAAATTAACTGGATTAAAAGGCACAGTGGCAAGATTTCAGGTTATTTCCATGCTGACGGGCACTGGTTTTACAACTGACGAGTCAAAATCCATTATCGATCACCCCATTCGACGGAAAATAAGCATGTTCTTAATTTTATTTGGTGCATTCTCGCTTGCTGTCATCATTTCATCGATCAGTACATTGCTTACAGATGATCTGCGTTTGATGGAGTTAAGCATCATTATTGGAATCCTGCTGGTTTTAACCATTTTAGTGAAGGTTCCATTTTTGAATAATAGATTATCGAATAAGATGAAAAGTGAAATGTACAATCATTATGAATTATGGGAACACCCGATAGAAGAGGTCTTATTTTTAGAAGATGAAGACGTGGTCATGGAGATCGATATTTATGAGGACTCGGAGTTCATCGATGTCAAAGCCTTTGATGTCATTTCAGATGGAGCCGACATCAACATTTTATTTATTGAAAGCGGAGAAGTGAAAATCAGAAAAGAGCTATATGAGTATAAAATCAAATTAGGGGATAATCTCTTTTTATATGGAAATAAAAAAGAGATAGAAGAAACATTCTCTAAAGAAATCGAAGAGATGAAGAAGAAAAGTGCATCAGACTGAAAAGATCCCAGCCTATATTAAGACTGGGGTCTTTTGAAGATTGTCTTCATTAATGTTTTTTATTCGGTAACTTCTGAGCGGGATTCCCATTACCTTGACGGCGCATATTGCCTTCTTGCTTTTTTTGCTGCTCTTGTATGCTTTCAACAAACTCCTTTGAACTTTTCATGGAATGTACCTCCTCCGTTATTTTCTTTTTTACTATAACCAGAAAAGGTGGAATTCATGAGTATGCAAAAAGGAACGGTGGTCATATATGGACGTAAAGTGGTAATTTTGTTCCACAAGTGAGTTGAAAAGAATATGGGTCAATCGTTTTAAATATCGCTATCTAATGTTAGAATACATTACATTAGAATATTTTGAATATTGACAAAAATAAAGCCGGTATCTATAATAATCAATAATAATATCCATGAATAAACGTTTATTGGGGTTTTGCCTATGGAACGGATAATGACCGTCCGGGATTTATGTGCGTTGCATACTCATTTATTGAACAGTGATATTCAAATTCTTGAAAACCTATCAACGAATTTACCGTTGATAGCCGATTTGAATAAAGCGAATGTGTTTATTGATTGTCCGGTGCGTGAAGGGAAGCATGCCATTGTCGTTGCAGAGGCATGCGGACACTCCGTGAAATCGGTTTACGATCATCCAGTTGTCGGTAAATTTGCTTATGAGGCATTCGAACCGGCCGTATTTTATGTATTGCGCACCGGAAAGGACATGTTCGTGAATCGGGCATTGACTCAAGAGGGAGCGATGGTCCAGCAAAGTGTCGTTCCAATCAAGGGGGAATGCAATCGGGTCATCGCCGTTTTGATCATGGAAAAGGTGATTCATGAAGAACCTGAATCTTTCAATCAGTTTGATAGGCAAGATCAACAAAATTCCTTAGTTCCTGAATTTATCGAGGAGTCCATTTTCCTGATTAATAACCAAAACCGACTTGTTTATACGAATCCTGCTGCCATTAATTTAGTATCGGAAATATGTTTGACGGACTGTGTTTTAGGTGAATCGATTTTCGATTATTTTCCTGGCTTTGCCGATGTTCTTGCTTCAAAAGAGGACATTTTGATGAAGGAAATGAACATTGGTAAAAAGATTATCCAACTAAAGAAGTTCCATTTGGGCAACAAGAATTCCAATGAAACGTTCATCATCATCCGGGACCTGACTGAACTGCGGGATAAAGAAAGGGAGCTGATCAGCAAGTCAGTAGCGATTCGTGAAATTCATCATAGGGTGAAGAATAATTTGCAGACAGTGGCCAGTTTACTTCGGCTGCAAATGAGGTTAGGAGCCCCTGAAGAAAGCAAGCCCCATTTATTGGTCAGTTTGAACCGGGTGTTAAGCATATCGTCGGTTTATGAAATCATTTTGGCAAGCAGTCAGGTTGATCATGTGGATTTGCTGGAGCTTATTAGAAAAATAGGCGATATGATCGTTCATACGGAGGGGCAAGCTCGCCAATGCGTAAGCATTGAATATAGGGGTGAGCTTCATTCGATTGATTCCGACATTGGCATTTCGGTCGCGCTGGTGGTGAATGAGCTCATTCATAATTGTGTGAAACATGCTTTCAAGGAAGGGACGGAAGGGAACATTACCGTATCCTTGCAAAAGGATGGTCCTGAATTGGAACTTCAAGTAAGAGATGATGGCATCGGATATTCACCTGCAGTGAAACCTTCTTTGGGGCTGGATATCATCCGTATGACGGTGGAAAATGATTTGGATGGGGAGTTTTCGATTCAGCGGATTAAAGAAGGTACCCTGGCTTCTGTAAGATTTCCATACAAGAGGTAGGTGGGAGAAGTGGACAAGAGGATTTTGGTCGTGGAGGATGAATCGATTGTTCTGCTTGATATAACGATCATGCTCAAGGATGCAGGCTTCGATGTGGTTGGACATGCCCGTAATGGCGAGAAGGCGATTGAATTGGCACATGCACTGCAGCCGGATCTCGTTTTGATGGATATCAAAATGCCGAAAATGAATGGGCTTAAGGCTAGCGATGTGATATCCAATACCTTTCAGATTCCTGTCCTGCTTTTAACTGCATTCAGCCAGCGTGAATATATCGATGAGGCGAAGCGAGCGAACATCGTCGGATATCTTGTAAAGCCAATTACGGAGGCGAATCTGATACCGGCAGTGGAGATAGCTTTGCTGCAAGCAGCCAATACAAAGAAGTATCAGGAACGAAATGCTCAATTGGATGAAACGCTCACAAATCGCAAAGTCATTGAAAAGGCAAAAGGAATCATCATGAAAAGGAAGAATGTGAGCGAAGAAATCGCTTACAATAAACTGAGAAGGCTTAGTATGGATAAGCAGCTTTCCATGGAGACGGTGGCACGTCGAATCATTGCAAATGATCAAAAACAAGTAAATAGATGAAGCAATGGCGCTTTGATGGACCAAATTGGTTGTAGGTAGGCATTTCTGCCTAAAAACCTAAGTTTGGGCTATAAGAGGCGTCTTTTTTATACCCTTTTTTTAAGTCGATAGGCCAAATCAAATCGGAATTCAGGGGGAATATGTATGGAGATGGTAGGTAAATTCGTTATTTATATCATTATGGCGTGTGCCGTTGTCGGTGCTATTGCATCGATTAAAGACAGTGAGCAGGGCTTGGGGAAACAGTTCATGGAAGGTTTGCATACCGTTGGCCATATATTTATCCCGGCAGCTGGAATCATGGCCTCGATCCCTTATTTATCTTGGTTCATCAATACAGTATGCGGCCCGGTTTTCGCTGCGATCGGTGCAGATCCCGCCCTCGCCGCAACAACGATTTTGGCGACGGATATGGGGGGTTACCAATTAGCGGCCGAGCTGAAGGAATCCTATGAAGGCTGGATCATGGCGATGATTGTCGGCTTTATGTCCGGGGCAACGATTGTATTCTCGATTCCAATGGGGCTTGCGATGCTGGAAAAGCGTGATCATAAATACATGGCACTTGGTGTCATGTCAGGAATCCTGACGATTCCGATTGGCGCTTTTATCTCAAGCGTACTGGTGGTGGCGACGAATTCGAAAATCCGCGAAGTGATTTCCACGAATGCGGATTCTACCTACGAATTCGCGTTGAGCTATTTGAAAATTGCCCTGAATCTTTCTCCGCTTCTTATTTTTGTGGTCTTGCTCGCGTTAGGTCTTTATTTCCTGCCGGATTTGATGATCAAAGGTTTCATGTGGTTTGGAAAAATATTGGACGCCGCGATTAAACTAGTGCTCGTGTTTTCGATCGTGGAAATTTTCACCGGATTGTTTTCCAAAGTATTTGGTGCTTGGGGCTTCCATCCGATCATGGCCGATAAGGCAGACCAGTTCCGTGCCCTGGAAACGGCGGGGTATATCGGGATCATGCTGGCAGGTGCATTTCCAATGATTTACCTGATTCAAAAATATGCAGGCAAGCCATTGGAAGCGATGGGCGGGAAAATCGGGTTGAGCAAAGCCGGGAGTGCAGGGATATTAGCCACGGTAGCCAATATATTGGCAATGTTCAAGCTTGTTAAAGAAATGCCGCCGAAGGATAAGGTCATAAACATTTCCTTCGCTGTGTGTGCGGCCTTCCTATTGGGTGATCATTTATCATTCACAGCCAACTTTCAGCCTTCCTTAATATTACCGATCATTGTCGGAAAGCTATCTGCCGGAGCGATTGGGATCGGTCTTGCTTACTGGCTGTCCGTTCCGAAAGCTTTGGAATTAGAAGAAAAGGATCGAGCAGCAGGAGTTATCGGCATAAATGAATATAAAACGAAAAACGAGGAAGAAAACAGCAATGAAATCCAAGTGGTGTAAAACTGGGGTGTGATTTTAGTGAATGAACAGGTGGAACGAATCATCAGTGCAGGAATTGATATTGGCACCAGTACGACGAAACTTGTTATCAGCGAGCTTTCGCTTAGGAATGTGGCGGGTGGCGGACAGGTGCCAAAAATTGAAATTACCGATAAGGAAATTCTATATCGAAGTCCCATTTTCAGGACCCCGCTTGTATCCGAGACGGTAATTGACATACCTGCTGTTCAAAGAATGGTGGAAAGTGAATACCAAAAAGCAGGCATCACGATCGAAAACATACAAACAGGGGCTGTCATCATCACTGGGGAAACGGCAACCAAACAAAATGCAGAAGAAATGGTGTACAGGTTATCTAATACGGCGGGTGAATTCCTTGTAGCGGCAGCCGGTCCGGATTTGGAAGGGATCATTGCCGCCAAGGGATCCGGCGCCTATCAACATTCCATCAAGACAAGAAAGACTGTAGCGAACATAGACATTGGCGGGGGGACAGCGAATATTGCCGTATACCGTTCAGGCATGCTTTGCGGAACCTGCACACTGCATATAGGAGGCCGTTTGGTGGAGTGGGAAGGAGCGAAGGTGAAGGTTGCTCCTTCAATAGGAAAATGGCTGAAATCAATAGGGCGCTCTCCTTTGAATGGTGAAGGGGCAATTATCGCAAATGAAATGGCGAAGGTGCTTTCGAGGTTTTTGGCTGGCTCCTTCACAAAAGAAGATGAACTTCTATTAGTTGGGATGGAGCCATCTTGGACAGAACGAATAGACGTGTTGATGTTCTCGGGCGGTGTCAGTGATTGCATCTATCATGAAGAACGGGAGGACGAAAGCTTCCGGGATATCGGCATGATGCTTGCCGCCTCCATTAAGGAAAGTGAAGAATTGGCCGCATGGGAGTGGGAACAGCCTGTTGAAACGGTTCGGGCGACTGTACTTGGAGCAGGCGCACATACAACTGAAATCAGCGGAGCAACCATCGAAGTGAATGATTCTCATCTGCCAGTTCGTAATATTCCAGTCTATCGGGTCGATTTTCATGGCGGGCTTGATGATGTAACCGCGAAAATGACACAAGCTGTTCAGGATGCGATCACAATATACGATGCTTTACAGGAGGGGCTGAATTTTGCCTTTTATTTAACGAATTTACCTTATCAATCATTTCGGGACATTCACCGGCTTGCAGTCGCTTTTACCGAGGCACTGAAGCAAAAACCGAATCGGCAGCAGCCTCTGATCATTGTCATGGATAGTGATTATGGAAAGGCACTTGGTCAAACCATTCTTGCGAACCAACCGGATCTGCCGGTCATCTGCATTGATCAGACAGAAGTGGAACATGGTGACTATTTAGATATAGGAAGGCTGCTGCGGACAGGGGTCGTTCCGGTTGTAGTAAAAACGCTAACGTTCCACAGTTAGGAAAAGGAGGATCATACGATGAAATTATCCACTCAATACTTTGGGGAAATCCATCAATTCAAATCGTTGAAAGAAGTCCTGGCCAAAGCGAATGAAGAGAAATCAGGAGATAGGCTTGCGGGAATTGCAGCAGATTCCGTTCAAGAACGGATTGCGGCGAAAGCGGTGCTTAGCGAATTGACTTTGGCGGACATCAGGAACTATCCCCTGCTTTCCCCGGAAGAGGATGAGGTGTCGCGGATCATAGATGGTCTCATCAATGGAACCATCTATCAATCTGTGAAGAATTGGAGCGTTGCCGAACTGCGTGAATATATTTTGAGTGACGAAACGACAGGCGAGGACTTAAAGCGATTAAGCAGGGGATTGAATAGTGAAATGATTGCAGCGGCAGCCAAGTTGATGTCGAACCTCGACCTTATCCATGCAGCCAATAAAATCGAAGTGCTCACCAAGAATAATGGCACGATCGGATACAAAGGAACGCTAGCTTCGCGCCTTCAGCCTAACCACCCGACAGACAATGTGGATGGCATGCTGGCCTCTTTAAAAGAAGGCCTCTCCTATGGAATCGGGGATGCACTCATTGGAATCAACCCTGTCGATGATTCGGTCGAAAGCGTAAAGCGGCTGCTTCATGCGACACAGGATGTCATCCAGAAATGGAACATCCCGACCCAAAATTGTGTGCTTGCGCATGTGACCACGCAAATGAAGGCCGTTCAGCAGGGGGCGCCTGCTGATATGATCTTTCAAAGCATAGCCGGAACGGAAACGGCCAATCGCTCTTTTGGAATTAACGTACAATTGCTCGAAGAAGCTAATGAGATAGCGAAGGCCTATGGCACCGGCACAGGCCCGCAGCATCTTTATTTTGAAACGGGGCAAGGCTCCGAGTTATCGGCCGAAGCGCATTTCGGTATCGATCAGGTGACGCTTGAAGCCAGGAACTATGGATTTGCCCGTTATTTTGACCCGTACATTGTCAATACGGTCGTCGGTTTCATCGGACCTGAATATCTATATAACAGCAAGCAGGTCATCCGGGCAGGGTTAGAAGATCATTTCATGGGGAAAATGCATGGACTGCCGATG
The DNA here is from genome assembly GCF_038002945.1 of Peribacillus sp. FSL R5-0717. Lineage (NCBI taxonomy): Bacteria > Bacillati > Bacillota > Bacilli > Caryophanales > Bacillaceae > Peribacillus > Peribacillus sp. FSL R5-0717. Next base: position 1,938,158 of record NZ_JBBOOF010000001.1, on the reverse strand, counting down.
GGGGTGGATATTTGCTATACGAATCATATGAAGGCGGATCAAAATGATATCGAGGACTTGGGTGTACTTTTAACGGCGGCTGGTGTGAATTTCATCATTGCAACTCCGATGGGTGATGACTGCATGTTAAACTATCAGTCTTTGAGTTATCACGATATAGCGACTTTGAGGCAAACGATGGATAAGCGGCCTGCCCCATTATATGAAGCTTGGCTGGAGAAGATGGGGATTATGGAGAACGGAAAATTAACGAAGCTTGCCGGTGATCCAACTATATTTAACCATTAGGAGTGGATGATATGGGAATGACTAATAAGGAAGATTTGGATGCCATGATAGCAAAAACCCCTGCGCGGATAGGGGTAGGCAGGTCAGGGACCCGGCCGAAAACGGATTCGTGGCTGAAATTCCGTTTTGACCATGCAGCGGCCGTCGATGCTGTATATGGTGAAGTCAGTGATATTCTTTTGAAGCGCTTGGATTTATTCAAGGTGAAAACGAAGGCCGATGATAAGGAAGTCTATTTACGGCGTCCGGATTATGGCAGGAAGCTTTCGGATGAAGCAAAGAGGGTGATAGATGCCAAATGCATAAAGGCTCCAACGGTTCAAATCATCATTTCCGATGGCTTAAGTGCCAAGGCAATCGAAGAAAATGTCGAGGACGTCTATTTATCTTTCAAACAATCTTTGGCAGTGGCAGGTCTGGATACGGGTACACCATTTTATATTGAAAAGGGCCGGGTTGCCGTGATGGATGATATCGGTGAAATCCTTGGACCTGAGGTCATTGTCCTGTTGATCGGTGAACGGCCCGGTCTTGTCAGTGCTGAATCATTGAGCGCTTACATTTGCTATAAACCACGTTTGGGCACCATTGAAGCGGAGAGGATGGTCATTTCCAACATCCATAAAGGAGGGATCCCCCCTGTTGAAGCTGGAGCGCATCTTGGCACGGTCATTCAAAAAATCCTCAAATACCAAGCGAGCGGCATGTCCCTCGTGAAGAAGGAACATGAAGAAGAAAAGCGTGAAAAACTCGGTTGAACCCCTAGTGTCTAAAAAGGAAGTTCGGATGGTCTCATTTGACGATCATTAAGACTAGGTCGTTGATTTCCTCTCCAGGCACTCGCTTTATATGTTTTTTATTTTTTATGAATCCGTTATTGGATGGAAGAAAATTGCGACACTCCTGCCGAAAAGCTGGCTAACCAAGACCCCACAGGCGAATTGAGCCGAGGAGGCTTGGCAGACAGTCGGCGGAAAGGGAGCAGATTTCTGAAATCGACTGGAAATACTTTTTAAATAAAAAAACTGCAGGCACTCGCTTTATATGTTTTTTTTATTGTTTTATGAATCCGTTATTGGATGGAAGAAAATTGCGACACTCCTGCCGAAAAGCTGGCTAGCCAAGACCCCACAGGCACTTGAGCCGAGGAGGCTTGGCAGACAGTCGGCGGAAAGGGAGCGGATTTCTGGAATCGACTGGAATACTTTTAAAATAAAAAAACTGCAGGCACTCGCTTTATTTGCCTGCAGTCTGGGGGGAGCGGATCGCTCCCCTATTTACTTGTCCCTAAATTCCATAAACCAAACGGGTTGTAGAAGGGATGTTCTTCTTCATATCTAAAGTCTTGAAGGCCCGTCAAAATAAAGTCGGGTGCATCTTGCTGAATGCTAAAGGTTTCGCCATTCTTAAAGAGAGGCCGTTCACCTACATGGTAATAATTAAATGTGTTAAGCAGGGCAGCCGCCTCTTTCGGACTCATTGTGTTAAGTGTCACGGCATCCGGAAGACCAAAGGCTTTCATTCCGAAAGAACAATAATAGTCTTCCTCTCCAATGATCGTGACAAAATGGGCATATACCGAGAGAATATCCGGGCTATGATGAAGATGCTGCCAATCTTCCTTTGAATGGGCAATTCCCGCCGTTTCTATTTTCACTGCCATTCCGTCTGCCTTGAGGATCGCTGCCCCGGCATCGATCAAATCGATAACAGTTCCGGTATCGGATACATCGGCTATTATATAAACGGTAAAGGTATGGCCATTGATTTCCTCTAATGCATTCTCTGAAAAGGCGTCTTTACTGGCGTAAGAAAAGCTCTCTTTTAAAGTGGGTTCATAATCATGGATCTCCGCCTGAAACGTAATGTTCTTATCACTGTTATGAAAAACATTCCCGGCTAACAGATACCCTTCGCTTTGGGAAGCAACCGTTTGAATCAATTCTGTCCGGTCCTTCCATTTACCGGGTATCCCGATGATGATTTGGTTGTCCTTCATGGATCATCTCTCCTTTCCAATCACTTCATACTATACCACTACTGATGTTTTCCATAGCATTTCATGAAAAATGGCGCGAAGTACCGATAAATGCCAGTGAGGGATGTGCAGGACTTTTTCAAAATTATACAATTGATGTATAATATAATCTAGTAAACGTATAGCCTATCTTCAAAGGAATTCCCCTTGTGGGTTTTCTCATAGGGCCGTATCTTAATTATCTATTCGTATATATCAATGATGAAAGAGAGTGGAATATAATGGGTCGTAAGTGGAATAACATTAAAGAAAAAAAAGCGTCAAAAGATGCTAATACTAGTCGGATTTATGCTAAGTTCGGACGGGAAATATATGTAGTGGCAAAACAAGGCGAACCAGATCCAGAATCCAATCAGGCATTAAGGGTCGTACTTGAACGTGCGAAAACGTACAATGTTCCAAGAGCGATCATTGACCGTGCGATTGAAAAAGCCAAAGGCGGTTCGGAAGAAAACTATGACGAACTTCGTTATGAAGGATTCGGTCCAAATGGTTCAATGGTCATCGTGGATGCATTGACAAACAACGTGAACCGGACGGCATCCGATGTACGTGCCGCATTTGGGAAAAATGGCGGGAATATGGGTGTCAGCGGATCTGTTGCTTATATGTTCGATGCAACGGCTGTCATCGGGATTGAAGGTAAAACGGCTGATGATGTTCTTGAACTGTTAATGGAAGCGGATGTTGATGTACGAGACATCATTGAAGAAGAAGAAAGTGTCATCGTTTATGCCGAGCCTGAACAATTCCATGCTGTACAACAAGCATTCAAGGATGCAGGAATCAGCGATTTTACAGTGGCAGAGCTGACGATGCTTGCACAAAATGACCTAACCCTTCCGGAAGATGCACAAGCACAATTCGAAAAAATGATTGATGCATTGGAAGATTTGGAAGATGTTCAACAAGTTTATCATAATGTAGATCTTGGTGAATGATAAAATGAGCAGGCCTTTGCTATATGATCAAAGGTCTGCTTATTTCATTTAAAAGGAAAGAGCCTGTTCCGAATCACGAAACAGGCTCTTTCCTTTTATTATTCACTTATGGTGATTCCGGAAAGTTCACGGTCTTTCTTTACCTTTTCCAATTCTGAAATAGTGACAAGTTGATAATCTTGGTCATGCAGTTGTTTAATGATTTTTCCTGCAGCCTGGGCGCTAGTTTGATAGATATCATGCATTAATATGACTCTGCCATCTTTGGCTTTGCTCATCACTTTGTTTACGATTTTCTTTTCATTGCGTTCTTTCCAATCCTCTGGATCGACATCCCAAAGTGAGACTTTCATATCCTCCATGTATTCCCGCACATTATGGTTAATCGCTCCATATGGGGGACGGACGAGATTTGGCTCAGTACCTGTAGCCTTTTTTACAGCGTCTTGGGTCTTTTCGATTTGATCTTCGATTTTGTTCTTGCTTAAGCGCGTCAGCTGCGGATGATCCCATGAATGGTTGCCGATCTCATTTCCTTCCTGCAGCATTTTTTGCAGAACTTCCGGATAGTGCTGTACGCGGCTTCCAAGTACGAAAAACGTCGCGTGACCATCATATTTTTTCAGGACTTCCAGGATGGACATGGTATGACTTGGATGCGGCCCGTCATCGAACGTCAAGGCAATGACCTTTTTTGAAGGGTCGATCCATTCATTTTGCACGGGCAGTTTGGCGACGATATGTTTTGGCTGCCATTCCTTTACACGATCCTCATTCAAATCTTGACTTTGATATGAATCTAGCAAACTATCTTTAAAAAGATCCTTCTTGATGGCTATTGTATGGGTCTTAGTTGAATCATCAGTCTTAACGTAGAAAACGAGCGTATTTTTCAAGACTGAAAAAGAATTGAAGTTGGCTGCCTTCAGTTTGTTTTCCTTTTTAATGAGACTGTTAGAAATGCCTTCTTCTTCCTTCTGCGTTAACTCTTCAAAAACAATATCGGATAAAACGGATAAATAATCAGTATCCGTGGCAAAGATGTCTTCTATGGAGAGCTTTTGCTGAGATGGAATATCATAAGTGAAGATCTGGGTTCCAGACTGCTTCTTTCCTTCCACTTGCTCATATTTATCGAAGGAAATCGTAATGGTCTGTTTGCTGAAATGGAGGATCGTATAGGTGAGGTTAAGCTCGGAAGCTTTTCCGTCGGATGCTTTCCATTTCTTTTCATAATCCTTAATTTCTTTCTTTATGTAGGCTTCTAGCTGCTTGTCGATATTTTCTAAATGCAGAACGGGCCTGCTGGCTGAATACCCGCCTTTCGTATTATCTTTCACATACGTTTGAATATCGGCTTCTGGGTAATTTTTATCAGTTGTATAGGCCGAAACGGTTCTCTTCTTATCAAAAGCAAGGCTTTTAATGGCTAACCCCATCGTTCCTACAGCAGCTGTTAGACAAAATAGAAAAATAAAGACATTTTTATAATTTAATTTCCTCATGATGCACTCCACCTCGATAATCATTCTACTATATAGACGCGTCAAAAGCCTTAAAAGTTTGTAAAAAATTTCATTTTTTTATATTTATATATTTTCTTGCTCATTTTCAAACTTTTATGGCTGCACCAACGTCTATTCTTTGTACCCAGGATACGTAATTTAAATGTAAGGAGCTCTAACATGTAATGAAAAACCCAGAAATGAATCAATTAATCGCGGCCCGGATAACCGAAAGGCAAGAGAATTTGTACAGACTTGCTTTTTACTATGTCAAAAACCAAGAGGATGCCCTGGATATCGTGCAGGAATCAATCAGGAAAGCGCTAGCCTCCAGCAGCAAAATCAAAGACGCCGCTTCTATAGATAGTTGGTTATATAAGATCATCGTCCGAACGGCACTGGATGTTTTGCGGAAGAAGAAGAAACTGACCGTCGCCGATGATGAAACAATAGAATACTTGCGCCGCGGTGAGGAGGATCACTATCCTGACTTGGATTTGCAAAAGGCTCTGGAAGGACTTTCAGTCAAGTACAAAACGGTAGTCGTCCTCCGTTTCTTTGAGGACCTGAAGCTGGACGAGATAGCGGAAGTGCTGGAAGAAAACGTAAGCACGATTAAAACGAGATTATATAAAGCGCTGCAACTATTGCGGATCAACATGACTGAACGGGAGGAAACGAAAAGATGGAAAAAAAATTAAAAGATCTGCGGGAAGAATATCTTAAAATACCGATACCAAAGGAATTGAATGATGTCGTTCAAGCAGCCTTGAATGAAAAGCCAAGGAAGAAGCCGAGAGTTGGCAGGAATATCCTCGTGTCAGCGGCTGCAGCGCTCCTGATCGTGACAGCTTCCGTAAACATCAGTCCGGCAGCGGCGAAAGCCATGAGTGATATACCGATCGTCGAGAAGGTCATCAAAGTGATTACCTTCGTCGAATGGAAAGAAGAAGCGAATAATTCTTCGGCGGTAATCAAAACGCCTGCAATATCCGGTCTCGAGAATAAACAGCTCGAAGATAGCTTGAATGAAAAATACTTATCGGAAAGCAAGCAGCTTTATCAGGAATTCACGGATTCCATGTCAAAACTGAAGGAAGGGGAAAAGGGCAATATCTCGGTGGAAAGCGGATATGTGATATTGACGGATAATGAAACGATATTATCCGTACAGCGTTATACGGATACGATTTCTGCTTCCAGTTCTACAGAAAGTCAATTCGATACAGTCGACAAGAAAAACGAAGTGCTGTTAACGCTAAATAGCTTATTTAAAGATGATCGCTATCTTCAGGTGATCAGCGAGAACATCAAGGAACAGATGAAGCGGCAGATGGCTGAAGATCCGGAAAAGATATATTGGGTGGAAGATGATGATTTTACTGCTTTTAAAGGCATCGATGAAAACCAAAACTTTTATATAAACGAAGATGGCAAGCTAGTCATCGCCTTTAACAGCTATGAAGCTGCGCCGGGGTACATGGGGGCCGTCGAGTTCATCATCCCGACAAAGGTGCTGTCAGACCTTCTTGTTGGCGATCAATATATCCATTAAAACGGCCATATTGTAATTCTATGATGGGCGGAAGGTTTTTAAAACGGCACAATATCCATTAAAAAAGACGAACAACGTTACTTACTTACAGTAACCTTGGTTCGTCTCTTTTTTGTTTGAATTTCATCTGGTCCAGTTCCAGCCTCATTTTTTCCGTCTCCATAAGGAAGTTTTCATGTTTAAGTTTTTCAAGCTCCAGTTCAACTTCTAGCATCTTATGTTTGTTTTTTGACTGTTTTTCGAAATGGCTTGTCAGTATTCCGAGTATGGGGATGGAAAAAATCATTACCACGGTTATGATCCCGAACATTATGGTGCCTCCTCTTTTTTTATATCTATTATACGGTGAATATAACGGTTGTGGTGGGGTTATTTCAAAATTCATCATTTCCTTTTCTCGTTAATAAGTGCATGGCAACCAAAGTGATATCAAGCGTAATACCATGGATAAAGTTAGGGTAATATATCATTGATGGACGCTTTCTATTAGATTATATGGACTGTTTTTTAGTGCGAAATCCGGACTTTTGCTTGTATGGTGGAAAGCCTACTTCTATTTATTTTGAAATTAATTATTTAAATATACTAAATATTTGTTTACAATAGTGAAATTTAAAGTTATTATACAATAATAAAAGGAGGGCTAGGTATGGCAACGATAAATAAACAGAAAATTGTGGATAGTGTACCTCAAAAAGGTTTTTTTGGAAACCCTAAAGGATTATTCACCCTTTTCTTTACTGAGTTCTGGGAGCGTTTTTCCTATTATGGCATGAAGGCCATTCTTGTTTACTATATGTATTACGAAGTTTCTAAAGGGGGATTAGGCCTTGATGAAACCACGGCCCTTGCCCTTGTATCCATCTATGGATCTTTAGTATATATGTCAGGTATAATTGGCGGCTGGCTCGCCGATAGGATTTTCGGGACTTCAAAAGCCGTATTTTACGGCGGTATCTTGATCATGCTCGGGCATATTGTCCTTGCTGTACCAGGCAGTCTTTCCATGTTCTTTGTTTCCATGGTACTCATTGTTCTGGGTACTGGTTTATTAAAACCGAATGTTTCCAGCATTGTCGGGGAAATTTACGCAGAAAATGATGAACGCCGGGATTCCGGTTTCAGTATATTCTATATGGGTATCAACATGGGTGCATTCCTTTCACCATTTGTTGTCGGTACAGTCGGTATGGACTACAGCTTCCATCTTGGTTTTGGACTTGCAGCAATTGGTATGTTGATTGGCCTCATTGTCTTTGTTACAACAAAGAAAAAGAACCTGGGCTTGGCTGGAACTCTTCCTGCTAACCCATTATCACAGGATGAAAAGAAAAAAGTATTCACTAAATTGGGGATAGCCGCACTTATCATAGCTGCCATCATTGGCATCACTGCTTCTGCAGGCATCTTAACGATTGAAACTTTTATTAATCTTGTAGGTATTCTAGGAATCGTAATTCCGACCCTTTATTTCATTTTCATGTATCGCAGCCCGAAAACGACTTCTGTTGAACGTTCACGCTTGATTGCCTATATTCCTTTGTTTATAGCAGCCGTCATGTTCTGGGCGATTCAAGAGCAAGGTGCAACAATATTGGCAAGCTATGCAGACAAACGGACACAGTTGAACTTTGCAGGATTGGAAATAAACCCGGCATGGTTCCAATCTTTGAATCCTTTGTTCATCATCACCCTTGCACCAGTATTCGCATGGTTATGGATTAAATTAGGAAAGCGTCAGCCGACCATTCCGCAAAAATTCTCGATAGGCCTACTGTTCGCCGGTTTATCATTCCTGGTGATCCTGCTTCCTGTTTATTTCGGTGGATCAGACGCATTAGTCAATCCGTTATGGCTTGTACTTAGCTATTTCCTTGTAGTGCTTGGAGAACTTTGTTTATCTCCTGTCGGACTTTCAGCAACTACAAAATTGGCTCCGGCCGCATTCTCGGCACAAACGATGAGCCTGTGGTTCCTGGCAAGTGCAGCAGCACAAGCACTGAACGCACAAATCGTCAGATTCTACACTCCTCAGACCGAAATGGCTTATTTTGGAGTGATCGGTGTTGCTTCAATAATCCTTGGACTGGCCCTGATGGCCTTATCACCAAAGATTCAAGGTTACATGAAAGGCATTCGCTAACACATTAAAAAAGATGACCTCCGAATTAACGGGGTCATCTTTTTTTTTCATTTTTTGTGCCCTCGAAAATTCCCGAATGGGTGCTATATCGATTTTTATTTGAGGTCGTGATTCAAACCTTTAACTTTTTTTAAATAGGATCCACAGTGGACACTAAGACAAAAAAAACAATCTTGGGTATGGGCTCGATATCGAAGATAAAAAAAATACAATATCCTAAAATGAAATATATCGAAAATAGAATACCTAAGTACAATCTATTTTTCATTTATTTCTTGCCTGAAGCCGGGATGCCGCCGGAAATCCCTTTGTTCGAATAGGTGAATTCATCCAATATTCAAGCGAAAAAAGGGCATCTCATTGAGGTGCCCTTTTTAATTCCACATCTTTTTGAATCAGTTTGCTGCTGGGATCAATCCTTTATGAATGGAGACTTCCTGAATGGCGCGGTAGACGGTTTCGACCATGAAATCGAGTTCCTTTTCTGACATGGAAAGGATCGGCATCATCGTGATGACTGGACCGAGTTCCCGGATGATCAGGCCATTTTCCCGTGCTGTATGGATGATTTCGGAAACGACATTCTCTTGGAGGGTGAACGTTTCTTTTGTTTGGCGGTCTTTAACGATTTCCACTCCAATCATGAAGCCGCGCTGGCGGATATCGCCGACTATCGGAAGTTCGTATAGCGCTTGCAGTCTTTTTGATAGGTATTTTGATTTTTTCTGGATGTCTTTAATGAGATTGCGGCTTTCCATTAGCTCGATATTCTTCAGGGCCAGGGCACAGGCAAGCTGATTTCCTGTATAGGTGTGACCATGATAGAAGGTTTTATGTTCTTCCCGTTCTCCCAAGAAGGATTGAAAGATCTGCTCATTCATGATGGTGGCGGCGAGTGGCATATATCCCCCAGTGATCCCTTTACCCATGCACATGATATCGGGTACGACGTCTTCCTGTTCGCAGGCAAACATCGTACCGGTTCGACCAAAGCCTACAGCCACCTCGTCACAAATTAAGAGGATATTGTACTTTTTGCATAATTGCCCGACCTCTTTCAAAAAGCCATGGGGATGGGTAATGATGCCTGCTGCTCCCTGCACAAGCGGCTCGATGATCAATCCTGCAATTTCCTCAGATTGTTTCTGCAGTAACTTCTCCAGTTCCTTCAAGCAATGGTTTTTCACTGCTTCTGGATCTCCATATTCAGTCATGTGATAGGCATATGGTGAAGGGGCTGAAATCCGTTGAAATAAGAGGGGCTTAAAGATTCTATGGAATAGATCCATTCCGCCCACACTCACGGCACCGACAGTATCTCCATGGTATGCTTCGTCAAGCGAGACGAATTTGTTTTTATTCCGATGCTTGACGGGATCGATATTCTGCCAATATTGATAAGCGACTTTAAGGGCGATTTCCACAGCGGCTGATCCCGTGTCGGAGTAAAAGACTTTCGATAAAGAACCAGGAGTGATCTCTGCCAGTTTCTTCGCCAGTAAGATCGATGGTACATTCGCAGATCCGAGCAGCGTCGAGTGCGCGACTTTATTCACTTGCTCAATTAGGGCGCCGTTTAATTCCGGCTCGTTATGCCCGTGAACATTCACCCATAATGAAGCATAGCCATCGAGGTAGCGTTTGCCATCCACATCAATCAGGTAGCTGCCTTCGCCGCGTTCGATGATAAGCGGTTTACTTTCCCGATACGTTTTCATTTGTGTGAACGGATGCCATACATATTCCTTATCCCATTGTTCTAAATCCTGACTGTTCATGCTTCGAACACCTCTTTCAGTTGTTGGGTATATTCTTGATCACCAAGCAAATCAAGGATGCAGATCCTCAAGTCCTTTCTAACATCGGCCAGTGTCGGGATGCAGGCTAGGCCCTTCAGCCCAGTCAGCTTTTCAATGGTTTTGATATTGTCTTGGTGAATCCGATCTTCTGCCCGGTAATGATTATACAAAATGGTTTTCACGTTTATATCATGGACTTGGGCATAAGAATGGGTCGTCACGACATCATGAATCGCCCCTAAACCGCTTGTGGATACGAAGAGGACAGGCATCCCGCAATCCCTTATGAAATCGGCCGTCATATAGAAACCTTCCGTTCGTTCAATAAGCGGCACAGCCAATCCGCCAGCGCCCTCGACTAATACGATGTCATACATTTCCTCAAGTTCGTGAACCCTTTCCACGACTTTCTTCTCATCGATGAGACTGCCGGTTAATTTAATCGCCAAATGTGGGGAGGTTTCAGGTTCCAGTGTGTAAAACCCCGCTTCCTTTACACCGAGTTCCTGCTCAAACCAAGATATATCCGGGTATGTATGATTTTCCTCATTGATTCCAGTTTGAAATGGTTTAAATATCGTGACGCTTTTTCCCAATGTTTGAAGAGACAGATAGAGTGCACTCGTGACGATGGTTTTTCCAATATCCGTGCCAGTTCCGGTTATAAAGTAGGCTTGGCCCATGGATGATTCAGCTCCTTTACGTTTATATATCTTGCAATGCGCGGCCGTACTTGCTGAATGATGACAGCACATAGAATGCATAGCATTAAATCACCGGGTACAGGTAACAAAAAGCCGTAAAGAATCGTTTGGCTGATGGAAAGCGGCGTTTCTACAATCCACTTCATGGCACCATACAGCCAGATGCAGCCGAAAAGGTAAACGGTCAGCAAAGTGGCGGCATTAGCAAAGAATATGGAACGAATCGTGGAGAGGGAAAACCGGTTGATCAGCCATCCATTTACATAGGCTCCCAGTATATATCCGAGCAAATAGCCGAAAGTGGGTTTGAATATATAGCCGAATCCCCCGCCTTCAGCAAACACGGGCACCCCGATAAGTCCGATCAAGACGTAGCATAACTGACTGAGCATCCCAAGCCGGGGCCCCAACAATGCGCCTGCCAAATAGACTGCCAGAATTTGCAGCGTGAATGGTATGTAAGGGATAGGTATCTTAATAAAGGCGCCAATGGCAGTTAGCGCGGTAAAAAGGGCCACATAAGAAATCGTCCTTGCTTTCAAATTTTTACCCCCCTTTTTTTGAAAGTGCTGGCAGAATGCCCACTATTAGTTTGCCTGATTCCTATTTTATATGTCAACTAATTTGTTATTTAGTTAACATATAATGTGCCAGTTTTCTTAGGTTTAAAGGACAACTAGGAAAATATTGAAAAAAGGCCATTGAATAATATTTTGTATGTATGTTATTATTCTAACAATATGTTAACTTGTTGTAATTTAGGTTAACAAATATTATCACTCCATTGATACTGCTAAATGTTAATTGCCCATTGAGGCTGATGGTGCACATGCAACCGGTTGGTTGGAGGGGAAAGTGGTTTAGGTAAACTCGCGGCTGGAGCAGCAGGTTGCAGGAAGCGGGTCTATTACTGGATATCTTCCGTTTTATGTGCGGAGAACCGGAACAGGATATGTTCTTTTTCAAGGAATGGCGATTCGGCACAAAATAAAAGAAAAGAGGGATAGGTTTGGAAACATTGGTAAGGGATTGGAAGATGTTAGCGGAGAACGTTATCAAAGGACATAAAGTGACGGAGGAAGAGGCATTATCCATCGTCCAAGCCCCAGACGAAGAGGTTTTGGAAATTCTGAATGCAGCCTATCTCATACGTAAGCATCATTATGGGAAAAAGGTAAAATTGAATATGATCATCAATACGAAATCAGGATTATGTCCTGAGGATTGCGGCTACTGCTCGCAGTCGATCGTGTCGGAAGCCCCGATCGATAAATATGCTTGGCTGACTAAAGAAAAGATTGTCGAGGGAGCGCAAGAATCAATTCGCCGGAAGGCGGGTACTTATTGCATTGTCGCTTCTGGCCGTCGTCCGACCAACAGGGAAATCGATCATGTCATTGAAGCGGTAAAAGAAATCCGCGAAACGACGGATCTTAAAATCTGCTGCTGTTTAGGTTTCCTGAATGAGGAACATGCCGGTAAACTAGCCGAAGCAGGCGTTCATCGCTATAACCACAACTTGAATACATCACAGGAAAACTACAGTAAAATTACATCGACACATACATATGAAGACCGGGTAGATACAGTGGAAGCTGTGAAAGAAGCCGGAATGTCCCCATGCTCTGGAGCCATTTTCGGAATGGGTGAATCTGAGGCGGAAGCGGTGGAAGTCGCTCTATCCCTACGCAGCCTTGATGCAGATTCCATTCCTTGTAATTTTCTCAATGCAATTGACGGAACGCCGCTAGAGGGAACTTCCGAGCTGACCCCCACTAAATGCCTGAAATTGATTTCGATGATGAGATTCGTTAATCCTAGTAAAGAAATTCGCCTGGCCGGGGGCCGGGAGGTCAATCTCCGTTCCATGCAGCCCATGGCACTTTATGCAGCCAATTCCATCTTCGTCGGCGACTATTTAACGACAGCTGGTCAAGAACCCACAGCGGACTGGGGAATCATTGAAGACCTGGGATTTGAAATTGAAGAATGTGCCCTTTAATTGATAAAGAAGATTATTGAGAGAAACTAAAAAAACACCCTTAGGGTGTTTTTTTAGTTTGTCGACTAAAGGGGTGGTCTGGTCCCACCCCCGAACCATAATCTTAAACATAACTAGTTTATCCTTCAGAGTTTTTTACAGTAATCCTTAAAGGATGGAAGAAATTTGCGGGACTCCTGCCGAATAATTGGGTAGCCGAGCCCCCGCAGGCGCTTATGCCAAGGAGGCTCGGCAGGCAGTCGGCGGAAAGGGAGCGGATTTCCGAAAGTGGGTATGTGTAATGATTTCCACTCCAGGCACTCGCTTTCCGCGGGCGGTCCGGGGAGCCTCCTCGGCGTTCGCCTGCGGGGTCTCCCTTGGCCACGCTTTTCCCGCAGGAGTCTCGTACCTTACGTTCCAATCAGCTGGAACTTCTTTTTTAAGAGATATTGTAGGAAAACTGGCTCTTCTTCTCCAATTCGTCTACAGTCTGGCGGTTTCATCAATTTTTTGACAAAAGGAGTTTCGAATTGCTCTCACCTCGAACCATAATCTTAAAACAAGACTAGTTTATCCTTCATGTTTTTTTACAGTCCCCCTTAAAGGCTGGAAGAAATTTGCGACACTACTGCCGAATAACCGGCTAGCCGAGACCCCACAGGCGCTTGTGCCGAGGAGGCTTGGCAGACAGTCGGCGGAAAGGGAGCGGATTTCTGGAATCAACTGGAACGGTTTTCAAAGAAAAAAACTGCAGACATTGCAGTAATAGAACTAATGTCCTTCAACCTTTACAAAAATAAAAAAATAATGATAAGTGAAAATAATGAAAAAAAAATGCTAAATTGTTAGTGAGGTTTTATAATGAATTACCTGAATACTATAACATTTGCTGCATTGTAGTAAAAGATTATGATATAGGGAAAGGATCAGTATTGGTAATATCAATAATGAGAGGATAGTTTTGTGTGATGCATATATGGCTGATTAGTTTTATTATTTTATTATTGCTATTAATATTTTATACTATTATCCCAACGGTGCTAATTCGTGTATGCAGCTTGGGAATAACCAAAAAAATCAATTCGAATAATGGGATTGCGCTAACTTTCGATGATGGCCCAAACCGTGAATATACCATAAAATTACTAGATCTTTTAAAAGAATATGAGATAAAAGCCACATTTTTTGTTGTGGGCAGTAAAGTGAAAAGTAATCCTGGGATTATTAAAAGAATGCATGAAGAGGGACATACGATAGGTATCCATCATTTTCATCATGTTTCAAGTTGGGTCCTATCACCAATTCATCTGCGAAAACAGTTGGAAATGACTGAAAAGGCGATAACGGAATGCACGAATGAAAAGGTGATATTTTATAGACCGCCATGGGGCCATTTCAATATCTTCACCCCACTATTCAGTAGGAAATATAAAGTGATTATGTGGTCCGGCATCTTTGGGGATTGGAAAGTCGAACATTGCAAAAGCACTCTGCTTGATCAGCTTCGAAGCGCTTCAACAGAAGGTTCCATCCTATTGCTTCATGACTGTGGTGAAACATTGGGAGCGGATAAAGAGGCGCCAGGCTATATGATTGAAATATTAAAGATTTACCTGCAGGAGAGTAAGGAAAAAGGAACACACTTTATTTCTTTAAAAGACTTATAACTAATTCTGGGGGTATTATGGATATAGATACGCTTATACATTTTATTGATTCATATGGATACCTGATCATTTTTCTTTTTTTATTCTTCGGCATCGTGGGCGTGCCTGCTCCAGAAGAATCACTTCTATTTCTAATTGGGGTGCTGGTTGTCCAAGGTAAGCTCTCTATGGGTTTAGCGATGCTGTGTGCAATTCTCGGCGCCTTTATCGGAATGCTTGCAGCTTATGCATGCGGAAAATATGTGGGGTATCCATTTATAAAAAAATATGGAAGATTCATTGGGATTACGGCTGAACGCTGGGAGAAAGCAAAGAGAAACTATACGGATAATGCACGAAAAACGTTAGTATTGGGATTTTATATTCCGGGGATGAGGCAAATAAGTCCATATTTTGCAGGAATCTCTTCTATACCCTTTCGGAAATACTTCCTCTTTTCCCTATTAGGCACTATACTATGGACCGTCCCTTTTATAGTGGCCGGTTATTATGTGGGGGATGCTTTTAATGTTAATCCCAAATATGTTCCATATTTAGGTGTTATATTTTTAGTTATTTTTGTACTCTATGTTACTATCAAATACATTAAAAAGAGAAAACAAAGATCCAAAAGTTGAGTCGGCTCCTTATTAAAAAACGTCGGAAATAAAAAATCGATTTAAGGAATTTGTTCAACGATATTGTAAGAAGAAGATATCATGAACTATATATTTTGTATTTTCAGAATGATTTCTTAGGAGATGACACATATGAAGAAGATTTTGTTTTTACCTCTCTTTCGAATGCAGTCGGGACATCATCAAGTTGCAGAGGCATTGATGGATATGTTAAAAAAGCATTCGAATGGGATTGCTTATAAAAAAATCGATCTAATCAGTTATACCAATACATCTCTAGAAAAATTCATTGCAAATAGTTATCTGACATGGATCCGTTATGCGCCGGAAACCTATAATCTTGCCTACAAGAACCTGTTTTATGTTCACTCGCAAAAGGAAAGTGTATGTAAATGGTATCAGCAATTATTCATGAGTAAGATGGAACGATTGATAACGGAAGAAAATCCTGATTTAATTGTGTGTACACACGGTTTCCCTTCATATCTTTTGAGTCAGTTAAAGATGAAAGGGAAGTGCAGCACACCGGTAATAAACGTGTACACGGACTTTTTTATTAATAATGTGTGGGGAAGCGAAGGGATAGATGCCCACTTTCTTCCTAGTCAAGAAGTGAAAGAAAAACTGATGAGTAAGCGCCAAATACCAAAACAAACGATGATGGTCACTGGCATTCCCGTGCACGAGGAAATCACAAAAAATGCCCGTGTCCAAAGAAACACAGAACGGCCAAAAATTTTGATATCCGGAGGAAATAGCGGTCTGGGAGGGATTTTGAACTTAGGTGATGAGTTAAAGAACTCAAGAGACTTTGATTATTTAGTTCTTTGCGGAAATAACAACAAGCTTTATGAAGAAATCAATACATGGAACTTACCTCATATCAAACCATTGCCCTATATCTCGTCAAGGTCTGAAATGAATAAGCTTTATGAAGAAGTTGACGCAATCGTTACGAAACCGGGCGGTGTCACGATCAGTGAATCATTGCGAAAAAGGCTTCCGATTTTTGTTCATTCCAGACTTCCGGGGCAGGAGGAAATCAATCTGCAGTATCTAAAACAGCAGGGCCTTGTATTTAAACTTAATCAGAAAACCCCTTTTGAAAAACAATTGCTGAGTATATTGAAGGATCAGAAAAAAATGAAAAAATGGAACACATCCATAGAATCCTATCATAAGGAAATAGAGTTGGAGAAACCCGAGGGAATAGTGGAGGTCATGAAATTGATCCTTGATCTTAATCAAAATGGTACGCCTTCCTATCTAGCCCGACAGCCCAAACTTCTTTATAGCTAAATGCATGGTGTTCCAGAATGGATACGGAAGGCTGCTGAATTAGCAGCCATCCTTTAATGAAAGGTCGGAAGGAAGAGTGACTTTGAAAAAAACATACCTTATGATTTTTTTGATGATGATGCTTGTGATGGCGGGGGCAGGGTGTTCAAGTGATGAAACAGAAATGAAGCCGCAAGCCGGAGGAAAAGTGGAATTGACGGTTTCCGCAGCTGTAAGTTTGCAAGATGCCTTGAATGATATAAAGAAGTCTTTTGAAAAAGAGAATGCAAATGTGGAAGTTCATTATAACTTTGGGGCCTCTGGAGCTCTTCAGCAACAGATATCCCAAGGCGCACCTGTTGACCTGTTTTTCTCAGCAGCAGAAGATAAATTTGATAAATTAATAGAAGAAGATCTTATTGAAGAGAAGAATGGAATCGATTTAGTCGGCAATGACCTGGTGCTGGTGGTGCCAAAGGATTCCAAAAAGGAAATCGGATCACTGGAAGACCTCACAAAGGCCGATAAAATTTCGATTGGCACTCCAGAGTCTGTACCGGCAGGGCAATATGCGAAACAAACTTTGGAAAACATGAACCTTTTCAAAGAGATGGAAGATCGATTGGTATATGCCAAGGATGTGCGGCAAGTGCTTACATATGTGGAAACGGGAAATGTGGACGCAGGCCTCGTTTATAAAACGGATGCGCTCAACTCATCAAAAGTTGAGGTAATTGCAGCAGCCCAGGGAGATTTACATGATCCGATCATATATCCCGTGGGAATGATCAATAACCTGGATCATGCCAAGGAAGCCAAGCTATTCTATGACTATCTCCAAACGGAAACCTCCATGGAAATCTTTGAAAAATACGGATTTAAGAATTTGAAATAACCGCCAATCCGGTGGCTTACAGTTTAACTAGGACTTGTACAATGATCGTCGATTTCCACTGCAGGCACTCGCTTTCCGCGGGCGGTCAGGGAGCCTCCTCGGCTTGCGCCTGCGGGGTCTCCCTAGACGCGCTTTTCCCGCAGGAGTCTCGCACCTTTCGTTCCAATCTTCAATTTGTTTTTAGACTTTAGGCGAAATCTTTTTGTCAACAGTTTAACTAGGACTTGTACAATGAACGTCGATCTCCACTACAGGCACTCGCTTTCCGCGGGCGGTCGGCCCTCGGCGCCCTGCGCCTGCGGGGTCTCCCCTCGACACGCTTTTCCCGTAGGAGTCTCGCACCTTTCGTTCCAATCTTTACTTTGTTTTGAAATTTTAGGTGAAATCCTTTTGTCCAAAAACTCTAACCACCAATCTGGTGGTCTTTTTTTTATTCATCCGCAGTAATATTAGGTATATTTCCCTTTATATTGAAACCTCTTCTTGCCTTACACGTAAGAATAAGGACATGCATGTAATCGTTTTTCAATCGCTGCGTAATATGGACCTTGCGACAAAAGAAGGACAGCACATTACTGTCCTTTGGCTTGACTGCGAATGGTACCATTCTTTTTGAAAACGATGTACAACAGTTTAATAGGCAGGTATCCTATAACCCCGCCGAGAGTCTTCAGGATCAAATCATCGGTATCAAAACTTCCTAATTCAAATAAAAGCTGAAGAATCTCATAGGTGAAACTAAGACAGAATGTTGCAATCAAGATCGATTTGAGTTGGGAAAACCTTTTTGACAGTAAGGGAAGCATCAAGCCGAAAGGTACAAAGCCGATGATATTCCCCGCTATATTTTCAATCCGGATCGATGGGTTAACATCCGCTAAGAACAGGTAATGGGCAATGGTTTTAAAAGGGATGAAGTTATGGGATCCCCAATAGCGGCCATGGGAAAAACTTATATGACCATTCATTTCGGTTATCGAGAAGGTTTTAAATAAAATGAGCTTTGTAAGGATTAATAGATACAGAACCAAAAATAACGATAATACTATTTTCACAAAAATTTTCATGATACAACTCCAATATTAAAGTGGGAAATATTTATCATTTTATAATAAATGGTATATGATGAGTTTAATGTAATAATTTACTATATTTTTTGTTCGAATTACCAAGGAGGGGTAAAACAGTGGAGGAAGCAATAATTGATTTTGTCATTGCGGTCATATTAATTATTGGTTTCACATACGGTCTCATTAGGCAATTTAAACATTGTGTCAGTATCAGGAAGGGAAATAAGTCGGAGTATGTACATTACAAGAGGGCATTGATTGGAAACTATCTGGTTTGCCTATCCTATTCAGGGTTTCTTTTTTCTTATATTTTGAATTCATTATTGGCATCCCGAATTATACAGGCTTCATTTGTTACAAGTGATAATACAAGTTTTTGCAGTTTCAGTTTTCTTGCCATTCTATTAATCGCCAAATTTGGGATTATTCCTAAGGAAAATGAACAAGTTGAATTACAAGAATACATAGTTGAGAAAGAGGAAATATGAAGAAAATTTCACTTATGATATTAATCGCATGTATTTCGATCACCTTTCTATTGAATGTTGCCATGCCTGAATTTGCTGGCAAAATGAAGCATAATATAAGTTCCATGAATATCCTTTATTCATACAGTGTCACAAAAACATTCTCGGAACAAACCCATGATACGATCGAAATGGCATCCGTTCCTTCAGGGAAAACAGAGACCAGGGATGCCGATTTCCGAAGTGATGTCAAGCTTGAGGGCACGCCGCTGAATATTAAAAGTGTAGTGAGAGAGCACTTGAATAAACCCCAAGTGTATAAAAATAAAGAAAAGTTAACCGGGCCCGAAAAGGGGTTTTCATACCGGACATATCATCTTACCAAAAATTATGATAAAGGAAGATATACAGTCATCCGAACGAATAAAATAACGGGAAAAGAAAAGGTGTATGCCGGAACTTACTATGAGCCGAGCACGCAAGATCCTATCGTAAAATGGTCGCGTGATGAAAAATGATGGCGGTAATACGATTTTATGTAAAGTTGAGTGGTTATATGGAAAAAACAGTGAAAATCAAGCAATATAACCCTGATTGGGTCAGTGAATTCCATCAGGAAAAAGCGAGGATAATGGAAGTTTTAAAGAACGATTCCCTTTGTGTCGAGCATATTGGAAGTACATCCGTCATGGGGTTGGGGGCAAAATCGATTTTGGACATCATGGCTGGGGTCCAACATTTAGCTGAAGCTGACGCGTTCATTGAACCTTTGAAATCGATTGGGTATGAATTTGTCCCGCATAAGGAGTTTCCCGAAAGGCGTTTCTTTAGAAAAGGCCAATGGAGAGCAGGGACGCATCATTTGCATATCTATAGATTCGGAAGTGGACAGTGGAAGAATCAACTTTCATTCAGGGACTATTTAAGAAGCCATCCGGACGTACGGAAACAATATCAGCAATTAAAAATGTCCTTAGCAGAAAAGCATCCTGCAGATAAAGTGGGGTACACAAAAGCGAAAGCGCCATTTATCCTAAATGTCATGGAATCAGCAAAAGGCGGTTGACTTCCAGGGTAAAGTTTTGAATTACTTGAAAAATGGTAACGGCAGTGGTTTAAACTGCCGTTTTTGTATGAACAATTAGCATGAACTTCGAACGATGAGTTCGGGGGCAAACCGATAAGTAATGTACGGGGCCTGATCCGAATTGGTTATCCGGTTCAATAGTAACTCAGCTGTTTTAATTCCCATTTGCTGAATGGGCTGTCCAATTGTCGTGATGGATGGTTCATAAAACTCCGTATAAGCGACGTCATCAATGCTGACAATGGCCACTTCCCCAGGAATCGAGATTTTTTGCTTTTTTAAATAGCTAAGGATTTCACGTAATACTAAATCATTTCCTGCCACAATGGCTGTCGGTGGATTTTCTGCATCGAGTATCCGGTCCAATTTTTCTTGAATTTGGTTTCGGGGTAAAGAATGAATATCATCCTCCCTTACTTCCAATTTATGAGATGCCATCGCTTTTTTAAATCCTTCGATCCTCTCCAGCCTTGGTGTGATCGGGATATCAATCGGTAAGGTTAAAAATGCAATGTTTTCGTGTCCTTTTTCAGCCAGCATGGAAACAGCTAAAAAGATTGCAGCATGATTATCTAAAAGAACGGAATCGGAAGTTACCCCATCAACTAATCGATCGACGAAAACCATTGGAATGGAATGATCGATCAAGTAATTATAGACTTTAAAATCATTTCCTACCGGAAAGATGATGATTCCATCCACTTGCGTAGAAACGAGCAAATCAAGGTATTCTTTTTCTTTCTCTGGATCATCGGCAGAGTCACATATGAATACTTTCATGCCGTGCTGCTGAAGCTGTTCTTCTACGGTACGAATGATTTCAGTGGATAAAGTATGTAAAATATTAGCTACGAGTATGCCAATGACTTTTGTTTTTTTCACTTTTAAATTCCGGGCATTATCATTGGGACGAAAGTCAAGTTCTTGGATGACTTGCTCGATTCTGTCCTTTGTTTCAGCACTCATATAACGAAAACGCTGGTTAATATATTGAGAAACCGTACTTTTGGAAACACCGGCCTTCTCAGCAACATCTGATATGGTAGTTTTCTTTTTTTTCATGATGTTCTCCTAAAGGATATTATTTCTTGAACTAGAACGGGATACCTTCATCATAACAAAGGAGCATGACGATTCCAACGCCAGTTAGCTGATTTTGTTAAACATTGGATGTAAGAAACACCCTAAGCACTTTGGCTAAGGGTGTTAACCTTAAACGATTGATTTACATATCCTTGATCAGCGGATTAACGAACGAGCCAGCCACCATCAACAGCGAGGATATGGCCATTCATATAGTCAGAGGCCTTGCTGGCAAGAAAAACGACAGTTCCCATGACATCAAAGGGTGTTCCCCATTTTTCAGCAGGGATCCTTGAGAGAATGTCTTTGTTTCTTGATTCATCTGCACGAAGCGCGGCAGTATTGGCCGTTTCAATATAACCTGGGGCAATCGCGTTTATTTGAATGTTTTTAGACGCCAATTCATTAGCGAAGGCTTTGGTCAGACCGGCAACGCCATGTTTACTCGCAGTATATGCGGGTACGAACTTGCCTCCTTGGAAGGTGAGCATCGAAGCGATATTTATGATTTTCCCGCTGCCTTGTTCAACCATTTCTTTGGCAACGAGCTGACTGAGAAAATACAAGGAATTAAGGTTAATGTCCATTACTGCATTCCAATCCTCGTCTTTATATTCCAATAAAGGAGCACGGCGAATCGTTCCTGCAAGGCAAAACGGCAGATATCTGGCCGCATCATAATGGGACAATGAAGATTCACATAAACGGTATGCGGGCCTGTTCATTTAGAATCAAACATTATCAATCTGTCAATTTGAATAATCTATGGCGTCTTGGATTGTTGCTTTCTTAATGGAATGGCACTAAATACATTATCTACAGAAGGGGATAACAAATGAAATTAGATTATGATTCACAGTATATCAGGGGCATCTACCTCAATAGAGACCGAATCTCTTCTTATGACCATTTCCCACTTGATCTTCCGGTTATCAGGCACCTTCAGGAAGTGGCTTTTCATCCCAGTGTTACCTATGTCATCGGGGAAAATGGAATGGGGAAGTCCACCTTGCTTGAAGGTATTGCGATAGCGTATGGCTTCAATCCAGAAGGAGGAACGTTGAATTTCAATTTTTCCAATTATGATTCACATTCCAATTTGGACGAATACCTCCGTTTGAAAAAAGGCGTATACAAACCGAAGGATCATTTTTTCTTTAGGGCGGAAACCTTTTATAATTTAGCTACGAATATAGAGGAATTGGACAGGGAGTCATCGTTTGGGTCGAAAATCATCGATTCCTTCGGTGGAAAATCGCTACACCAGCAATCTCATGGGGAATCGTTTTTTTCTGCTTTTGTAGAACGATTTCAAGGTGATGGATTGTATATCCTCGATGAGCCTGAAGCTGCTTTGTCCCCATTGAGACAAATATCGATGCTGGCCAGGATAAATGAGCTTGTTCAACAAGGTTCCCAATTCATCATTTCCACCCATTCCCCGATCATCATGGCCTATCCGGATGCTAAAATCCTCCAAATTTCAGATGAGGGAATGAGTGAGGTGGCATTAGAGGAGTCCAATCACTATTTGTTAATGAAACAGTTTTTCGAAGATAAAGATCGGCTGCTTCATCATCTGTTTCAATGAGATTTTAGCATCTCCAACGAAAACCCCGTCTGCACTGCGCATTCGGGGTTTTCATTTTTTTGGAATTGGTTGTTGACAGCTTAGGTGTATTATGGGTATAGTACATCTATAAGGTGTATGAACCACTTAGTACATACACACATATCAGACTTTTTTAAATAAATAGGGGGTGGTTTTAATGAACGTAAATACCCGGGAACCGGTATATCTGCAAGTCGTTAGACATTTCAAAGAACAAATAGCCATTGGTAATTTCGTGGCGGGGCAGGAAATTCCCTCCCGAAGAGAACTGGCGGCTTCACTCAATATAAATCCCAATACCGCTCAAAAAGCGTATAAAGAAATGGAGGAACAGGGCTTGATTCATACAGAACGAAATTTCCCCAGTCAAATCACGACGAATGAAACGATTTTACAGGCTGTAAGGCAGGAATTGATTTTGGCGGCCGTCGATACATTTGTCGATGCGATTCGTCCGATTAATGTACCGGTTGATGAACTGCTTCGTGTGGTTAAAGAAAAATACTCGGAAGAAATAAGGGAGGAGGAAGAAAAATGATAGAAGTAAAAAAGATCTCCAAGAATTATGGACGGAAAAAGATCTTGGATGATGTTTCATTTACAGCCAATAAAGGAGAAGTCACTTGTCTGATTGGGATAAATGGTGTCGGTAAAACGACTACACTCAAAGCGATTATGGGATTGACGCCATATAAAGGTGAAATCCTGATCGATGATCAAAAGATGACAAAGGACAGTTATGAAAAAATCACCTTCATTCCGGACGCACCAACCATGCTTCCGCAAATGACCATTAAACAGGCCATGGTTTTCATGTCGGATTTCTATACGTCCTGGAATCCGGAAAGAGCTAACCAGCTAATGGGGTTTTTCAAGCTTAAAGAGGAGAATCGCATTTCGGAATTGTCAAAAGGGAATACAGCTAAGCTCAACCTGATGCTTGGTTTATCCCTTGACGTCGATTATGTACTGATGGACGAACCATTTTCGGGAATCGATATGTTTAGCCGCGAGCAAATTGCCGATGTCTTTGCGAGCCACCTGATTGAAGATAGAGGAGTCATCATCACGACCCATGAAATCGGTGATATTGAACATTTGATCGATAAGGTCATTTTATTGGATAACGGTTCAGTGCTTAAAGAGTTCAATACAGAAGAAATGCGGGAAGAGGAAGGGAAATCGGTAGTCGATGTAATGAGAGAGGTGTATCAATCATGATGCGATATATAAAACTAGTGAACTTTGAAATCAACCGTTTCAGTAAAATCTATCTTAGCTTATTGTTGATCACCTTAGTTTCGCAATTTGCCGGAGTGATCATCGTAACGAAGAGCCTTCTTAATGATGCCAGGGATATCATGAAAGAAGAAAGACTATCTGAAGCCGCTTATATTACCAATTATGGAGGCATTGATTTTAACCATATCGCCAATAGCCTCTTGTTTGTAGGACCGATAGCGCTGAGTGCGGTTGCCCTTATTTTTTACATTTTCCTTATTTGGTATCGTGATTGGTTTGGAAAGAATACGTTCATTTATCGTCTATTGATGTTACCGACATCCAGATTATCGATCTACCTTTCAAAAGCTACGTCCATCTTCCTGATGGTATTAGGGTTGATTGCTTTCCAAATCATCATTTTACCTATGGAAAATGCCCTATTTAATTCGAATGTGCCGGAAGCGCTCTTGAGTGAAATGTCAATTTCTACTATCACGATAGCCAATCCGATTTTGTCATTGATCATTCCAAGCACGTTCACGCAATTCCTGATTTCCTATGGCATCGGTCTTATGATCATGTCGATATTATTCACGGCGATCATGTTTGAAAGAAGTTTCCGCATAAAAGGATTCATAATGGGCTTGTTATATTGCGGAATCGCTGCTGTGTTGTTTTTAGCCCCAGTTTTAATGGAAATCGGGAATTTCTATTTCTATCCAAATGAATTATTTGGCCTGATGCTCGCAATAGGGATCATTTTGACAGGATTATCGGTTTGGCTTGGTGCTTGGTTATTGAAAAATCGCGTTACCGTATAACAACTTTAAAGGAGAGTGAACAAGGTGAAACGTTATTTATGCAGCATCATTATTGGAATGGTTGTCATCTTAAGCATCGGGACCTATTATGTCAAAGTAGCTTCCTCCGCTTCCAGCCTTCCAAAGTATACGTTCAAGACACTGGAAGGCAGCGATAAAGAACTTGATCCGGTGATTATAAATGCTTCGCTTCAAAATGGCAGTAATTTTTATGAACCATTAACAATTGAATCCAATACAACGAAATATGCCAGCGAAAGGTCTTACTTGGAGAACCTAACTGGAAGACAAGATCATCTAATTGAAAGATTGGTAAAAGAACATCGTTCATTTATGCGTGGCAAGGATTCAATTAGTTCTTTATATGAAGACGATGATTTTCTTGCTTACGCTAGGGTGAATAGCGAATATACAAAGAGCGGGAATATGGAAGCAAAGTTTGATATCGGTTTACTGGTGAAGAAGGACGAAGAGGAAACTTCATTCCAAATTGAGCTTCCGAATCAAGGGAGAATCATGAATGCTGATGTCAGGGATGTGCAGTTGGTCCATTCAAAACTACAGGTTTTAACGATGAATGATGTGAATTCCAACAATGAGAAGCAGACAAAAGAGGTTCATCTGTATACGATCGATGTAGCCAATAAAAAAGTCTTGAGCGATAAAACCCTTGTATCTGAAACCTTTACTGACCCTAATCAAGTTGGTTTTGAGATGCCAATCGATATTGCCCCCTCACAGCCAAACAACATAGTATTCATTTTGGTAAATAAAGGGATAAATCAAGAGGATGGCTTTAAGGAAAAACTAAAGGAAAGCAAGCTTTTATCTTATAATTATGAAACGGAAAAATTAGAAACGGTTAAAAAAGGATCACTTAGCCTGGACATGGCTAGATCAGGATATGCAGACGGAAAAAACCTTTATGCAGTTGAAATGAAATCAGGTAAATATCGCGTTAAAACGTTTGAGCTTGGCAGTCAAAAATTAACGAGTGACACCGAGCTGGATATAGCCGCTAATAAAGAAGAGCAATATACCGCTGCCTTTAAGAACGGGCGTGTGTACTTCCTATTGAACGGAATGAATCAAGAGGGCAAATCAAACAAGCCTGCCAAACTTCTGATTGCAGATTTAAAGACTGGAAAGACTTTATATAAAGGTGAAACAGTCATTAATAAAAAGAACAGCAAAAGTTTTCAACTTTATTTCGATGACCTGGAAATAAAATAAGGACCTACTATAGCTAGAAGCTGTTAAATGAAAAAGGGATATCCTCCAATGGGATATCCCTTTTTCATTTAAATGGAAGCCAAGTTCGTTCTGGCTGTACGTTCCCTCTTGCCGTGCAGGAAGTGGTAAAGGACGGAGGTCAAGATGACCAAAACGCCCAAGATGACATAAAGTGTGCTGTAACCTGTAATCGGAATGATGAATCCCAAAATATAAGGGCCGAATCCAAGTCCTGCATCAAGCATGATAAAGAAGGTGGACGTTGCCATCCCCATTCGGTGAGGCGGTGTCAGTTTAACGGCAATCGCCTGCGAGCTTGATTGCATATTACCGAATCCGAGGCCAATGAGGAAACCAGCTGCCAGTAAAGTGAAACTATTGGTTGTCATACTTAGAAGCAGCAAGCCGACTCCGAAAATAATGAAAGCCGGATACATGATGAAGTTCGATCCTTTCCGGTCCATCAATGGTCCTGAGAAAGGACGTGATATCAATACGGCTACTGCGTACACTACAAAGAAGAAGCTTGCCGTATTGACCAGATCGATTTCGATGGCATAGAAACTGATGAAAGAAAGGACACTGGAATAACAGAATGCCAATAACAGAGTGATGATTGAAATGGGCAGTGCCCTAGGTTCAATGAAATTGGAGAGCTTGAATCCTTTGCTTTCCGTAACTTTTGCCGTCACTTTCAATGCCGGGACATATAGGAAGAATGCTGTAATCAGGGAGATCACACCTAAAGCCAGGCAGAAACTGAAAATGATTTGGAAGCTTGTATGTTGGGCCATAAACAGACCGATGAAAGGACCGATAGCCGTCGCAAGTGTTGCGCTCATGCTGTAATAGCCGATGCCTTCACCCTTTCGTGTCGGCGGAATGATCTGCGCGACGATCGTGCCTGTCGCAGTACTTGCCATCCCCATTGCCATCCCATGGATCAGGCGGTTAACAAGCAGGAAGCCGATTCCAAGGTCCACGAAATAAAGAAGTGTTGTCAAAGTGAAAAAGATCAAACCTATGAATAACGTTTTCTTACGGCCGATTGAATCAATGAAACGGCCAATGAACAGACGTCCGATCAACGTCCCGATAATAAAAATTCCCGATATGAGTCCGGCTTCGCTTGTAGAAGCATCCAATTCATTAACAGCATAGATGGCAAGTGTCACCATCAGTAAATAAAAGATTAATGTTATGAAAAAATTGATGGACGAAACGATGACAAAGTCCTTCGTCCACAGTCTGGTTCTGGATTGATCCATGTTATTATCTCCTTACTTTATAATGTTATTTCTAATTTCGCCCATGATGCGTATGGCAGCGAGTTGTTCCTCTTCCGTGATCCCTTTCAAGATTTCCTGTTCATATTGATCGATTGTCACGCGGACTTCACTGTAGACCTTTTTGCCAAGCTCCGTAAGCCGCATCCTTTTCTCGCGTTTATCTTTGCTTGGCACATGCTCGACATACCCCAGCTCTTCCAAGCGGGCAATGGTCCTCGTAATCGTGGGTTTCTCCACGCTTTGGTAATTGGCAAGCTCTACAAGCGTCGCCGAACCATAATTGTTCAAGTAATACAAAATGGACCATTGCGCCCTGTGTAAATCATGCTTGTTCAGCTGGATATTAAGATTATTTTCAAAAGGCCGGTACAGCAGCAATAATTGCTGAAAGAATTTTTGGAAAGTCTTTATCAGAAACACCTCTTATCAATATATAGTTATCATGAGTAATCGTTACCCTGAGTAACTATAATACCAAAATAAATCCATTCTGTCCACTCGGATTTGTGTTGTTTGTTTAATCAGGTTTTTAGTTAAAATGAATGGGAATATAGGAATAGGAGATGATGTGAAGCATGAATAAATCTATGATCGCGTTAATTGCCGCAGCAACAATGCTAACTGCTTGCAATAATGACAAAGCCAATGAAAACGAGGAAAAATCTGTCCAATCAACGAATGAAAATCAAACCCAAACTGAAAATGAACAACAAAAACAACCTTCGCAAACAGAAACTCAATCAAGCCCTGAACATGGAAAGTGGTCTTCTTTGCCCGAATATGACAAAATCATCGAGCAAATCGGCAATGAAGACTATACTTTTAATAAGGAAACGGATAACGATGGTAAACGGGTATTCCTTATTGAACTTAATGGTGAAAAACAATATAAAACTGTTTTCGTCAAAAATACCAATCGCCTGAAAATTATCAAAATAAATGGCGGCGGAGAGGTTTATGACGGAATCTTACAATAATTGGACCTGTGTAAGTGTTGGTTTTGATAAAGGGGTCGTGGGTAAATTTCACGCCGCTTCCCGGCAACAGGTTGATGAGGTTGCCAGGAAAGTTAAGGGGAGGAGTTACCACCATTTACGCCGACAAGCATCCATTTGCCGGCGGGTAGGATCATTATGCGGTATATTTCGAAGATCCCGATCGGAGGAAGGTCGAAATCGCGGCCCCTTAACAATAGTTGGCATAGCTATATTGGCGGTTATGTCCACCATTCCCTCCTTCAGGTTCGGGTTCTGGGCCAAGTGAAAAGGCCTCGATCAATATGAATGCACCGAAAACCTGGGTCCAGCTGCCTAGTAAAAGAATATGTTCTCCCAACCGTACTTTTTCATTTAAAATGAAAATATTTCCAATGGATTCCAAAAAAGAACCGGCTGCAATGAGGCCATTTCCCTTGATCTCAAAAGAGCGTGAAATGGACTCCTCAGTCAGCGATGCCCCGAATGTTTCAAAAGCGGCACCCAGGCCTTGGATTCCACTGCCGATTGCATCGGTTCTGGTGCCCTCTTCCACTGAACCACTCAACTGCATATCTATTCCAACTGCATTTGCGATATTGCCAATGGCCTCAAGCCAAGCACCGAAAATGAAATAGGTTTCCGAACGTTCATTTTCCGGGTTCAGCATTTTCGAACGGCCGATTGCTTGCAGCGAATTTCCAACGGCTTCAATGCCATTCCCTTTGAGGACGAGATCTTTTCCGAGGTTAGTGCTCGTTAAAGTTTGCCGGGTTTGCCCGATTGCACCTACAAGTGTGCCGATGCCGAGTAACCATGCTGCTGAAATAAGGAGGTCATCTCCATTTCCATGAGTGATCATATCTTAAACGCTCCTTATAAGTGGTTAGATTATATTATTCAGGAAACAGTGTTTGTTTACTTAATGCTTTATCACTTTGGGCTCTGGTTGTAAGTTATCCATTTATTGGTATAATGACAGCTGGAGGAGATGATGTTGACTTTTAACAATTTTTTGCAAATGATTATCGCAGCAATTTTCTTTATGGTTTTTACGTTTTGTACCTGGTATGAAGGAAGCGAAATTCTGGATAGACCTTGGGAATGGAAGCATTCCACGCATTTTACACACATAAATGATGAACAGGCGATAGAGGCAGATGATATTTCGAATTTTGATCATTTCGTGTATGCCACAAAATTCAAACCGTTATTTCCATTTCTTATGGTCACCACAGCGTCGTACTTAATCATTCTTACGGGATATATCCTGTTCCAAAGAAGGATGGCCCTATTCTTGTTGGGATTTGGAGTCCTTTTTCTGTTTTCAAGCGGTTTAGTATCCAATTCCCCGACTGTTGGAGGAAATATCTTTCAAGCATTTTTTCTGATAGGCGGAATGATAGCGATAATGGCTGCAGCTCTCTATTATTATCGGATGCCAAGACGATTCAATACGCTCATGAAGTAAGCAAGCTGCCGATGAGGCAGCTTTTTTTGTGCAAATTGTTGACACAAAATAACGAAAAATAATAGTCATTTTCGCGAAATTCTTAGATTGAACTTCACTGTAATGTAGTTTATAGTTAAGTCGAAATTTAGTAGACCAGTTGCTATAATACCGGCGATGAACCCCTATCGATTGGATAAATCAGTGATTGAAGACTAAAGCGAAAAGGTGATAATATGTCAGGCAAAATCAAAATTGAACAGCCAAAAATCCCCCAAGACTTAACACAAGCGAACTTTCAGGAAATATATTATCAAGATGAGCCTTATCTTGAGTCCCGTATCATAACCAACTGCACGATCGATAGAGAAAAAATGGACAAAATCGTATTATCACAGGTTGTTTTTAAAAATGTGACGTTCAGTGATGTATCATTCAGGAATATCGAGCTGACGGATGTCATCTTTGATCATTGCGATTTAACGAATGCCGATTTCATGGGCGGCTCGATTCATCGTGTGGAATTCAAAGAGTCCAAACTTTTAGGCATTAACCTTTCTGACGCAAGCTTAGGGAATGTCTTTTTTGAGAATTGCAACCTGAATTTAAGTGCCTTTGGTTATTCCAGTTTAAAGCAAGTGAGGTTCGATCATTGCTCATTGGAAAGTGCTGATTATTATGAGTGTAAATTCATTAAAGTGAAGTTCGAAACATGCAGATTAAATGAAGTGAACTTTTCCCGGACACCGCTCAAGGGAATTGATATTAGCAGTTCTGCATTTCAAAGGATTACCGTATCCCCGGAAGATTTAAAAGGATGCGAAGTTTCCCCGGACCAAGCGATAGTCTTTGCGGCCATGCTCGGACTGAAAATTAAAGAGTGAACCTTTCAATAAGGCTGAAGCGAGGGACCGCCGAATTTGGCGGTCCTTTTTGAGTTATTTGTGGTGAATATAGGCAGAGTGAATAAAATGATATGTATAGAAAAGTACGGAATCTTTGCACAAATGCAGTATTGCTTTACAATATTTGTTAAGTGGAAGGGGGATTGAATGTTGATTATCAATAAGGTCACTTTGTATGGTCATGCCTGGACTGAAATGCGGAATTTTTATGTTGATGTGTTAGGATTTGAGTTACTATCGCAAACGGTTGATGCTTTTGAAATTAAGGCAGGGGAAAGTGTGCTTGAAATCAAAAAATATCATTACAAAGATAAGCCCTTTTATCATTTTGCCATGAACATTCCGACCAATTTATTTACTTCGGCAAAAGCATGGGCGAAATCAAAAGTGGAATTGACCAGGGAAGAGGATGATGACGAAGTTTATTTCAGCTTTTTAGACGCACGGTCTTTTTATTTTTTAGACCCTTCAGGCAACATTGTCGAGTTCATATCGAGATATTCCGTATCGCCCCAATCCGCGGCTGATTCTTTTTCGGCTCACAACGTCCTGTGCATCAGTGAAATAAACATTACGACAGATGAAGTCAGGGCTTTGGGAAATCGGTTGATCAGCAATGGTGTGCCTGTAAGGAATGGTGAAGCGATAAGAGAAGATGGATTGAATTTCATGGGTGAACATGAAGCAGGTTCGTTTTTACTTTTAGGTCCAAGGAAACGGCGTTGGATTTTCTCGGATAAAGAGTCGGAAACCTTTCCGCTTTCGCTAGTCATAAATCAGCATCTATATATTTCATTGGATGGCGAAGGATTTATGGAAATGAAAAAGGTGGAATGATGTCGATTTATATTTTGGCAATAAAGCAGAAGCAGGGCTGCCTGTCATTGACGTATTTCCAAACCAGCATTCATTCTGCCAGTCTTCTGCTTACAAATGTCGATTAGCTGTATATATTTATATTATTACTTAATAAATTCTCTAAAATTATTAATATAGAAAGCTACATAACCGCAATTTGGGCATACAGATGCTTTAGGGTTTGAAGAAACACTATTGAAAAGTCCTTTCTTTTGGCTAATCTTAATTCCATTCATACCGCCTTGTACATTTACTTTGCAATCATCTATCATTTCAGTTTGGCACTGATTACAAATTCTTTTCATCAAAAAACACTCCTTTTTCATTTAAAAATTACTTAAGCAGGAACACTCACAATTCGATTTATTTTAATATAAATATCCAAAAGTCATTATGACATTTTGAATTACATAACCCAAGGAGCAAAGCCATGAAAAAAAGAAGTTTATTGATAGCGGTGGGCGTGATCGTTTTTGGGATCATTGCCTCGATAGCATTGGTTTCTCAAACCAAAAAGAAAGAGGTCGCCGGTAAGAGGGCATTTCCCCAGCATACAGTCTATCAAGCGGGGACGATAAAACCTGACAATCTGTCACAGGAGGAAATGGATGCTGCCGTGGCGACTTTTTATGAAACCTGGAAAGATAACTATCTTAAGCAGCCTGCAGATAAAAATGATGAATATTATATTTTTTACAATGATAAAGGATATGCAGAGCCCAAGAATGCAGTGACCGTTTCTGAAGCGCATGGTTATGGGATGATGATAACGGCAATCATGGCAGGCAGCGAGGACAAGAGGTACTTTGATGGGCTTTATCGTTTTTATAAGGCGCATGGAAGTGTTCATGACCCTTCATTGATGGCGTGGCAGCAAGTAAAGGATAAATCGGGTAAAATCATCAATACGCCAGGGGATGCCGATTCAGCAACTGATGGCGATATGGATATCGCCTATTCATTATTATTGGCTCACCGCCAGTGGGGAAGTGAAGGGGAGATCGACTATCTTGCAAGTGCAAAGGACATATTGGATGCGATCATGTCGAATGAAATAAATCGGTCGCAGTCCCTTGTTAAACTAGGGGACTGGGCGGAAGATGAAGATGACGTATACGGACAATCGACTCGTTCCTCTGACCTTCTTCTCAATCATTTTAAGACATTTGAGGCGGCGACTGGGAATGATGAATGGAAAGATGTAAGAGATAAGGCCTATAAGGTCATTCAATCTATTTATAAGGAGAAAAGCGGCAATACTGGCCTCATCCCGGACTTCATTGTACAATCCAAGGGAGAATATCAGCCGGCAGAAGCGGGCTTTTTAGAAGGGGAGAATGACGGCAATTATAGCTGGAATAGCAGCAGGACCCCATGGCGCTATACGCTCGATTACTTACTGACTGGTGATGAAAGAGCGCTGCCGCAATTAAAGAAGATGAATGATTGGATTAAAGCGGAAACGGAAGGCAACCCTGAAAATATCCAATCCGGTTATACGCTAAGCGGAAAAGCCGTGGAAGAAGGGAATAGTACAAGCTTCGTCGCTCCATTCATGGTGAGTGCCATGGTGGATTCCTCCAATCAGCAATGGATTAATCGCTTATGGAACCGGACGATACAGGAACAAGATGATGATGACTATTTTGCCAATACGATAAAATTACAGACAATGATCGTGGCTTCGGGTAACTGGTGGGCGCCATGATTGAATGGAAGAAACCAATTAAAGATGAAAAGGAGTTTGATGAGGATGATGAAGGTCACACCTTTCTTGATGTTCGAAGGTAATGCGGAGGAAGCGATGAATTATTACACATCTTTAATCGAAGGATCGAAAATAACCAGCATTGTCCGGTATGGTGCAAATGAATCAGGTACAGAGGGAAGTGTCATGCAGGCTACCTTTACCTTGAAGGATCAGGAATTCATGTGCATCGATAGCAATGTTAAGCATCAATTTACATTTACACCATCGTTTTCAATTTTCCTTACATGTGATAGTGAAGAGGAAATCGGCAGGCTTTATTCGAGCTTAACTGATGGCGGACAAGTGATGATGCCATTGGGTGACTATTTCTTTAGTAAGAAGTTCGGCTGGGTATCTGATAAGTTTGGTGTTTCCTGGCAGCTTACTCTCCCAATATGAATGAAATGAATAGGCCACTGGATAGTGGCTTTTTTCAGTTTGTTGACCAAAGGGGGTTCGTAAGTGGGGATTCATGGAGAAAGTAGCCGGTCTATTTCGTCATTCATGGAGGACCTGGGGGCGAGCACATCGGAATTAAACCGTTCCTGACGCCGTTTTCGCCTGCCCTTCTTCTGATTGCCACATCGCCGAATCGATTCCTGACAGTGAATTGATCATTTTTGAAAAAAGCTGCCACTATCTTTTCATTGATGAAAATAGGGAATTCATTTCGAGGATTTCTTCTTTCATTAAACGAGAGATTTGGACACAAAGAAAACGAGGCATCATATCCGGGCAAGAGTTAGATACTTTTAGGATAAACCGTTTGTGCTGTGAAGGAATTAATTATATATTAATCCTTAGTACATTAATTCATGGATTAAAGTATGATGATAAGAAAAGCCCGGAGGAGACAATCATGAAAAATATCAATACAGAACAAGAATATCGTGAACAAATCAACCAAGAGGGACTGACGGTCGGGATTTTTACGACTACATGGTGTCCGGACTGCAAACGTTTAGACATGTTCATCGATGAGATCACTCAAGAACATCAAGACAAACAGTGGTTTACAATCGATCGTGACGAGTTCCCTGAGATTTCCGAAGAGCAAACGGTAATGGGAATTCCATCACTTTTAGTATTTAAAAATGGGGAAAAGGTTGCGCACCTGCACAGTGCAAATGCTAAAACTCCAGAAGCGGTCAATGAATTTTTAAAAGACCTATAAAAGAAAAGGTGAACCCCATGGTGCTGTAATGAGGGGTTCATCTTTTTTTTTAGAAATTTTTTCTGGAAATGACTTGATTTCTAAGGTGAAACGGGGTTTAATTATAGATACCGAATATCCATTATGGATATATGATATCCACATACATACTAAAAGAGGTGAAATGATTTGCAATTAACAAAAGGGGTCGAGCAAGCTATATGCATCATCGTTATACTCTCTACCCAGGATAAAAATGTCCCGCTTTCGTCAAATGAGATCAGCAGGCGATTAGAGGTGTCTCCTTCTTATTTGAAAAAAATCATAAGGAAATTGGTCGTAAAGCAGATAATCACTTCCGTTCCTGGTAATAACGGCGGCCTTACTCTTGCCAAAAGTGTAGATAAGATTAAAAACCTTGAAATTATTGAGGCGATGGAAGGTCCCATTTCGATGTTTCCGGATACAGGACTTATAGAAAAAGCGTTTAAAGATGGAGAGTATGCAGAGAAGGGAATGGACGTCCTTCGTCGGATGTTTTCTCGGGCGGATCAACTTTTAATAGAGTTCTTTTCCAGCCAAACAGTGGCGGATTTGCTTAAAGAAAGCTTTGGCACCACGGACATACCGACCCTTAATTGGAATACCGCGTCATTGAGTGATGTACTGCGTGAAAAGAAAGGTGAAAAGAAGTGAATATGCTTAAACAAGAATGGAAGCTTTTCCTTACGAATCGAAAATTGGTCGGTGTCGCAATCGTTTTACTGTTCGTCCCGATTATTTATGGGGGGTTATTCCTTAGTTCCGCTTGGAATCCATACGGAAATACAGGCAAATTGCCTGTTGCAGTCGTGAATAAGGATGTAAAGGCGGAATATGAGGGGAAAACCTTAACAGTCGGTAATGAGCTAGTCGAGCAATTAAAGGACAATGATGATTTAGAATGGCATTTCGTAACGGAAAAAGCGGCGAAAAAAGGTTTCGATGATGGTACATATTATATGGTCGTCACCATTCCGGAGGACTTTTCAAAAAATGCTTCTACCGTCATGGATGATGAGCCTAAAAAAATGAATCTGACGTATGATGTGAATCCTGGACGCAGTTTCGTTTCTGAAACGGTCGGGAAACAGGCAACGAATAATTTGAAAACGGAAATTGCCGAAAGTGTCACAAAAGAATATGCAGAAGCGATCTTCTCCCAACTGGATGAAATCGGAGAAGGATTCGGCGATGCGGCAGATGGGGCATCCAAGCTGGATGACGGTGCAAAAAAACTGCATGATGGAAACAAAGAAGTGACGGAAAATCTGAATAAGTTAGCTTCGAGCACATTAACTTTTAAAGATGGAGCGAATAAACTCCAAGTGGGCGTTGGCGAGTTTTTGGAAGGAGCCAACAAGCTTGAAAGTGGCGCGTCGGAATTGAATAAGGGTATTACACAATATACCTCCGGTGTCGGTCAGTTGCAAAAGGGTGCGAACGAACTCGCATCAGGCACAGGGGAATTAACTAATAATAGTGAAGCGCTTATAGAAGGTTCTTCCCAGCTTTCCACTGGGCTGGCCAAAGTGGTTCCAGGAGCGCAAACTTTGAATACTGGATTGGCACAAGCGCAAACAGGCAGTGCGAATTTGAATGATGGGTTGAATCAATTATCACAAAATGCAAGCCAGCTGACGGATCAATCGACAGGAATTCCAAAATTGGCAGCAGGTCAGCAGAGTTTAAATGAGGGAATCAATAAACTGGCAGGAGGAAGCCAGGCGCTAAATGACGGGCTGAAAAAAATGGATGGTCAATTGCCCGGAGAAGAACAGCTGGATCAGCTTAAGCAAGGACTGACAAGCATTCAAAGCGGTGTAAATCAATTGCAAGAAGCGGTTCCAGCAGGAAGCAGCGCGTCCGGTACCGTATCCGGCATTACCGAAGACCTCAATAACAGTCAAACGGCGTTAACGGAACTTCAATCAACGATTGCGAATAATGGTCAGAGCACGATCAGTGCCGTTCAAAACACGGAAGCCTTCAAAAGCATGACCAGTGAACAGCAATCAGAAGTAATCGGAGCCATTCAAAATGAACTTCAAAGCCAGGCGGAGGCACAAAAACGAATCGCAACGGCTCTTGCTGCAAGTGTATCAGACTTATCAACGCAATTAACGGATAAAGTGATGCCTGTATTGAATGGATTAGGGCAGCTTCCGGAACAAGTGGCCCATTTAAATAATGCGGTGAATAAAGTCAATCCAAACGCTGTTTCAGCGTTAAACGGATATACGTCAATAAGGAACGCACTGGAAGAACAATTGATTCCTGGTGCGACCCAATTAAATGGCGGCTTGAATGAAGCTGTAGAAGGCAGCAATCAATTAACGGCGGCAACGCAAAGTTTAAATGAACGGACACCGGAATTAGTGAAGGGGATCAACCAGTTAGCACAAGGCGGTTCCTCGTTGAATAATGGCCTTTCAAAACTAACTGAGGGATCTGGTCAATTGGTTGATGGAGTTTCACAACTGCAAGCAGGTTCATCCTCCTTTGGGAGTGGCCTTGAGAAGTACGCATTTGGTGTTAGCCAAGTTGGAGAAGGGGCAAGCAAACTGGCTAATGGGGCCAATCAACTGGATGCCAACTCAGCGGCCTTGAACGAGGGCTCATCAGCACTTGTTAAAGGAACTGAACAATTGGCAGGCAATCTGCCTACTTTGAGCAATGGGGTCATCCAGCTTGCTGATGGCGCGGGTAAGATCAATGAAGGTTCATCAGCACTTGCTGAAGGTTCCGATAAATTGGGTGAGGGAATCTCCTCACTTCAAGATGGAACGGTCGAGCTTTCGGAAAAACTCAGTGATGGTGCAAAAGAAATTAGTGAAAATAAAACAACCGATGATAATTACAGCATGATTGCTGAACCGACACAGGTCAAAGAACAAAAAAGCAGTGACGTGCCGAATTATGGTCATGCACTGGCTCCTTATGTCTTGTCTCTAGGGTTATTTGTTGGAGCCATTGCCTTCAATATGGGATTCCCGACAGGCTTGCCTTCTACTAGGCCTACATCAGGAGTGGCATGGTGGTTCAGTAAATTTACGGTCCTATTCATCCAAGCGACGCTTTCTGCATTAGTGTTGGATGCGATCATGATTTGGGGAATGGATTTACAGGTAGAGAACATGGGGCAATTCATTGGGGTTTCCATACTGACTTCCCTAACGTTCATGTTCATCGTTACCTTCTTGACCGTAGGATTTGGAAATCCAGGTCGTTTATTGGCGATGATATTCCTTGTATTACAGCTAGGTGCAAGCGGAGGAATGTTCCCTGTGGAACTGACAAATAACTTCTTCAGTCATGTTCACCCGTTCATTCCGATGACATACTCTGTCATGGGCTTCCGCCAGGCGATGAGTACGAGCCTTGGGGCGGATGCATTGACAGCAAGTATAGTGTTCCTTACTGGATGCATCATTGTCTTTAATCTGCTGCTATTGCTAACGATGGTCATCAAGAAGCGAAAAGCACATAATATTGAGATGAATGCATAAACAAAAACCCCCGGTGCAATGCGCCGGGGGTTTTTTCATTATGTTGGTTCATTCGTGTCCTTTTCTTTTTCGATGACTTTCTATCCATTTTCCCCTGAATTTTCAATCACATGTTTAAGGATGGATAATTTGTTATCCCAGAATTGATCGTAAAAAGAAAGCCATTGTTTCAATTCCGCTAAAGGTTCCGGCTGAAGCCGAAAGCGTTTCTCTCTTCCTACCTTCCGGCCACTGACCAATTCAGCTTCAGAAAGTATATGAAGATGCTTGGCAATTGCCGTACGGCTCATGGAAAAGTGAGAAGTGATTTCTGAAATGGGTAAATCCCCTTCAGCAAGCAATTGCAGG
This sequence comes from Peribacillus sp. FSL R5-0717, assembly GCF_038002945.1. NCBI lineage: Bacteria > Bacillati > Bacillota > Bacilli > Caryophanales > Bacillaceae > Peribacillus > Peribacillus sp. FSL R5-0717. Next base: position 1,899,875 of record NZ_JBBOOF010000001.1, on the reverse strand, counting down.
ACCTTTCGGCGGGTTGGGTCGGCGATAGCCTGAAATACATCATGTTTTTCTGATGCAGACACTTAGCCCTCAACAGCCTTTTTAAGACCTTGATTAACGATCTGTTCCCAGCCATGATTCATTCTATCGCGAATCACTGAGCTTTTTTCGTTCGGTTTCGTAAGAATCGTATCAGGCTCTTTCCAGCCGCCATGAATAAGGGTGAACTCCGTTTTGCCATCCACTTCTTTTAAAAGGAAGGAAATGAACCAACCGTCCGTATCCCAACTGAATGAAAGGCGATGAGGAGCATCTAACTCCGTTACCTTACAAGGAGATGGGCCAAAGGGAGATTGCACATGGAACTCATGTCCCACTTTCGGTTGAAAATCATTTGGCATAAACCATGAAGCTATGCCCTCTGCAGTGGAAACTGTATCCCAAACTTTTTGGATAGGTGCTTCAAGAATAACCGTCTTCTTGATATCCTGTAATGTATTTTCCATACTGATTCTCCTTTGTAAGTGAAATTATGAAACCAATTGGTTTTGCTTTGTTGATTATATAAAACCTTTTGGTTTCATGTCAATAATTTGTTTCATGCGATTCCTTTTTATTCATTGCAGGAGGCTTAATTTCCCAACTCTTCGATTTGTTTTGCCAATCCCGTTATATTATCGATTGATTTCATTATCTCTGAATCTTCCAATGCCTTAGGATCAATTTGGCCCTTTTCAATATTATTCAGATATAATTCAATTCCATCTGACAGCTGTTGATTTGAGCTGACGATCTTCTCATGGATGCCTTCAGCGATTTGGGGTGGTTCAGTTGCATTGAATTCTTCAATCTCCGTTTTCATCAATTCCAGTTCTTTTTCAAGATTTGCTCTTGTTTCGGCATTCGTGATGGCGTCTTGTGACATGGCGGGAACCTCATTGGCAAAATCCTGAACGGTATTTACATACTCCGTCGCATCATCTGCATACTCCAATGATGAATTGACTTCTTCTAATGCTGAACATCCGCTTAATGTAAGGATGGACAGCAGAGCAATGGTCATTATTTTTTTCATATGTGCCTCCAATGTGATTTTTTTATAGTAAGGATCAGATGGGCAGAAATCTTTTTTTATAAATTGCTGCAATGGAATTGAGTATGAAGCTGGGAATCTTCTTCGGAAAAAACGACTTCGAATAGAATAGGTGAAAAGCACTTTTCAAGTCGTGCCACTGATTACAGGATTTCACTTGCTTAAACCTTGCAACGTCAATGATCTTCACCTTTTTTTCAGAAGTGATGAAGATGTTTCGTAAGTGGATATCCGAAGGGTTCAATCCCTCTTTCCTTGCCAATTGCAGCGCATGGTCTATCTCCGCAATGTTTTCTTCCGTTATTGGGATCCCCAATGTTAAACATTCAAAAAGAGTGTTGCCTTCAATGTGATCTATAACCAGGTAATTTACCCCCGCATCATATAGGGTTGGATAGTATTCAATGGATTGGACGGTTTTGTATATATCAGCTTCAACTTTAGCTGTGTGAGTATGATCCGGGAAAAAGACTTTTAGTGCTTTATTGGTGGAATGTATTCGGAAAACATATGCGCTTCGGCCTTTTCCGATCAGTGATAAAGATGGGTCGGCATCGAGCAATACATGCTTTTTATCATCGGAAATCTTAACGCTTTGAGCTAATTCATTATAGTTCTGCATACTTTTCACCTCTATTGTGCAATTTTTCGAATCAAAAAAGACGGTATAACCGATTATTGGTTATACCGTCTTAAATTAAAAGACCTCACCAAATAATCGGCAAGGTCTTGCAAACAACTAAAATCAGTTGCCAATAAAGCCGAGGATTCAATCCTGTACTGACGACTTTATTGTATAGCTACTCCCCTTAACAGAAGGATTCTTATAAGTTATATACAGTAATTATATAGGTCATTGCCTCGATTCGTCAAATATAAGGATCGTGTTCCTACCCTTTATATATATTCGATTTAGGCAGAAAGATGCTCGTCTCATTAGCATTAATTTGAGCGGCAAGTAATTATATCAATATACTTAATAGTCATCATTTGCTTGTCGCATAAGTTTCATTGCGAATGTTTCTATATAATTACTTAAATGTCTATTAGTTTACCATTGTGTTACAATCACTTTTATCTCCCTATAGATCTAAAGGAATATGTTATATTTTAGACGAATGAGCATATTTACCTATATTATCATACTGATTTTAACCGATATTTAAATAAATGTTAAAAATATAATTCTTTAGTAGGGAGAATGGGATGAAGAAATTAATTATACCAACTTTCTGTTTTGCAGTGTTGTCCACAGTTGCTTTCGAAGAAAAAATATCTGCAGCTCCACTACATGCCGAACAGGCCAATATTGAGGACGTCATGTTTGTGCAGGTGAATTCCGGATCGCTCAATATGAGAAAAACCGGGGCGGAAGGTGCCAGCATAGTCGCAAAGCTGGCAAATGGCACACAGGTGACGGTGTATTCGGAATCCAAAGGCTGGGCGAAGATCAAGGCCAATGGAAAAGAAGGATATGTCAGTACCAAGTATTTATCGGCAACGAAGCCAGGGACTTTAACGAAAACAGCAATAACCATTAAAAAGACAACTAAATATGTGAATGTGAGCACAGGTTCACTTAATATGCGGAAAAGCGGGAGTGATAGTGCCAGCATAGTCGCAAAGCTGACAAGGGGTATACAGGTGACGGTGTATTCGGAATCCAAAGGCTGGGCGAAGGTCAAAGCCAATGGAAAAGAAGGATATGTCAGTACCAAGTATCTATCGGCAACGAAGCCTGGAGCGGTAAAAAAGGCTGCGGCGACCGTTAAAACGACAGTGAAATATGTGAATGTGAGCACAGGTTCACTTAATATGCGAAAAAGCGGGAGTGATAATGCCAGCATAGTCGCAAAGCTGACAAGAGGCACACAGGTAACGGTCTATTCGGAATCCAAAGGCTGGGCGAAAATCAAAGCCAATGGAAAGGATGGATATGTCAGCACGAAGTATCTATCGGCAACGAAGCCAGGAACAGTGACCAAAGCTGCGGCAACGGTTAAAACGACAACGAAATATGTGAATGTGAGCACGGGATCACTCAATATGCGAAAAAGTGGAAAAGCTACCGCAAGCATAGTTGCCATCCTTTCAAAAGGGACGAAAGTGACGGTGTACTCGGAATCCAATTGCTGGGCGAAAATCAAAGCCAATGGAAAGGATGGATATGTCAACACCAAATATCTGTCTGCTTCTAAGCCGGGCTCGGGATCAACGGCAGCCACGCCTGAAAAAACGACGACGAAATATGTAAACGTAAGCTCTGGAACGCTCAATATGAGAAAAAGCGGAAAAGCTACCGCAAGCATAGTTGCCATCCTTTCAAAAGGAACGAAAGTCACGGTGTATTCGGAATCCAATGGCTGGGCGAAAGTCAAAGCCAATGGAAAGGACGGATATGTCAGCACGAAATATCTATCTGCTACAAAGCCGGGATTGGGATCAACGGCAGTCACGCCAGAAAAAACGACGACGAAATATGTAAACGTGAGCTCTGGAACGCTTAATATGAGAAAAAGCGGATCGGAAAGCGCTAGCATAGTCGCAAAGCTGTCAAAAGGAACGAAAGTGACGGTGTATTCGGAATCCAAAGGCTGGACGAAGATCAAAGCCAATGGAAAGGACGGCCATGTCAGTACCAAATATCTATCGACAACAAAACCAGGAACGGGATCAACGGCAGTCACGCCAGAAAAAACGACGACGAAATATGTAAACGTAAGCTCTGGAACGCTCAATATGAGAAAAAGCGGGTCGGAAAGTGCGAGCATAGTCGCAAAGCTGTCAAAAGGAACGGAAGTGACGGTGTATTCGGAATCCAAAGGCTGGGCGAAAATCAAGGCAAATGGGAAGGATGGGTATGTCAGTACTGACTACCTCTCAACGGCAAAGCCTGGAACGGACTCCAAACCATCCATACCTGAAATAACGACAACCAAATATGTAAATGTCAGCTCGGGTTCACTGAATATGCGGAATAAGCCGTCGGATAGTGCTTCCGTCATTGTGAAATTGGCAAGGGGTGTAGAGGTAGAAGTCATCTCGGAATCAAATGGCTGGTCAAAAATTAAAGCGTATGGCGGAGAAGGTTATGTCAGTACGAAATATCTATCAGCAACGAAGCCAGGTTCTGTACCGGGACTGAATCCAGATGGAGAAGCAAACACATTAGTTAAATATGTAAATGTAAGTGATGGCTCGAGTCTGAATATGCGTTCAGCAGCATCGGCTTCCGCTTCAATTATAGCCAAGCTTGTAAATAATACGACCGTAACGGTGTATTCAGAGTCTAATGGCTGGTCAAGAGTCACGGCCAATGGAAAAACCGGATATGTCAGTACGCAATATTTAACGGCCAAAGCACCGGAAGGTCCGGGAAGCTCGAATGGATCGATAATCAGGATCGATAAAGAGTATAATCTAACGATGGAAAAGATGGTTGAAATTCAAATGGCCGTAAACGGTCAGACGGATAAGAAGTATAAAACCTACATACGCGAAGATGGATTAACTTTAATCAATTCAACAAAAGGTACCGTTAAAGGAACCGGATGGCGTGTCAGGGGCGGAGCTGGATCGAATTATTGGGCAGTCGGCCCTGTAAGCAATTATCAATCATTGACCATTAAATCAAAAGTAAGGGGCTCTGACGGATATTATTGGTATGAGGTGGACTATAACAAGACATGGGTAAATGCCAGTCCGGAAGATATAGAATATAATCTTAACCCAAATAATTTCGTGAATGATCCAGTCCATTCATTCCAATTCGTCAAGCTCTCCCAAGTCACCAACATGAACGTCTCTGAAGTGAATAATAGAATCCTTTCAGGCAAAGGGATACTACAAGGCAAAGCGGCAACCTTCACTGCAGCAGGGGAAAAATACGGGGTCAATGAAATCTACCTGATTTCACATGCTTTGCTGGAGACCGGGAATGGCACTTCTCCATTAGCGACTGGCGTAAAGGTGAACGGGAAAACGGTCTATAATATGTATGGAGTCGGGGCGTTTGACGGAACGGCGCTAAGCAGCGGCGCTCAATACGCCTATAATGCGGGCTGGTTCACCCCGGAAGCGGCCATCATAGGCGGTGCTGAATTCATCGCCAAAGGATATATCTCTGCTGGACAGGACACACTTTATAAAATGAGGTGGAATCCTACAGCTGCAGAGAAATATGGATATGCATCACACCAGTATGCGACTGATATTGGCTGGGCAACAAAACAAGTGAAACAGATTTATAATTTATATAGTTTATTAGATTCATATAAATTGACGATTGAGGTTCCTAAGTATAAATAAGGGAACAAAAAAACACATGAGTCCGGCTCATGTGTTTTTTTTTGGCTACTCAGTTTTATCCTTTTCCAGTATCCCCTTGACGACATCCTCGATCGTCACCACTCCCAACGCCTTTTCCAAGGCAAGTTCAGCAACGGAAAAGATGGGTTCTATTGTGTCTTGTATATTTCTTCCAACAGTGCATGCTGGATTAGGATTTTCATGAATTCCAAATAATTCTTTATCGGAGACAACGTTGACAGCGTGATAAACATCGAGCAATGTGATATCAGACAATTCCTTGGCCAATGTCGCTCCGGCGATACCCGGCCGAACATTCACTAAACCTGCATTCTTCAGCATGCCAGTGATTTTTCTGATTAAGGCTGGGTTGGTGTTTACACTTTTTGCAATAAAATCGGAAGTGTTAACGCCTTCTTTGTTTATTTCTAAAAGAGATAATATATGGATTCCTACGGAAAAGCGGGTACTGATGGACATCTCTTTTTTCTCTCCTTTAAATCTCTATTCCTATATAGTATAAATTATTTAACATGTAATTCAAGTGGTTACAAGTTATAATGACCTGCAAGAATAATATTTATCCATTAACCGTTTCCTTGTCAAGTCACGCCGTTGCTGCAAAGGCAAAAATAAAAAGTATGTGTAATTGACAAACAAGCATGGTGAAACTTATATTATAACGTGTAAATGAATCAGTTACAGGTGAAAGGTGCAGGAAGGGGGAACTGAAATCGGCCGCCATGGCTGGGTAAGGAATATCGACACAACTACAAGTGATGGAGGTATATGATGGCTAATAAAAAAAAGGGTAATCAAAAACAATCTTCTGCATTCACGTTTTGGATCATCGGGTTAATCGCTGTAATCATTATTGGCTTTATATTTTTAGCAAATGGGAAAAAAGACGAAGATACAGCCGTTAATGAAATCGATTATAAATCACAACCTTATTTGGGAGAAAAATCGGCTCCTGTCCAAATAGTGGAATTTGGGGATTATAAATGTCCGGTCTGTAAGACATTCGAGAAGCAATTCTTCCCTTCTATACAAAGTGAATTGATTGATACTGGAAAAGCGCAATTTTATTTCATGAATTATTCGTTCATTAACGTCGATTCAACCAGATCCGCTAAATTCGCGGAAAGTGTTTATCAGGAATTAGGCAATGAGACCTTTTGGGAATTTCATGAGCTTTTGTTCGATAAGCAGCCAGCTGACTTGAAATATGAAAAGGAAGATGTCTTTACGGACAAATTCTTAGAAGAAACATTGAAAGAAATCGCAAATGACAAAGATGTGAAAAAAGTCGTTACCTCGTTTAATGCCAAAAAGTCCGAGGACCAATGGAACAAGGATATGGAGTTGGCCGACGAATTGGGCGTTACTGGAACACCTTCCTTATTTGTCAATGGCAAGAAGTTTGAAGGAAATACAATCGATGATTTAGTGAAAATGGTTGATGATGCAGCGAAGGAGAAATAGTGATGAACAAGCCTCTATTATTTTCTTGGATCCTGTCCATCATCGCCACTGCCGGAAGTCTCTACTTTAGTGAGATTCTCCATTATGTACCCTGCACCTTTTGTTGGTACCAAAGGATCCTGATGTACCCGCTCGTTATCTTATTGGGCCGGGCCTTTTATGAACAGGACCTGAAAATCTATCGATACATCTTCCCATTATCGATTTTGGGCATGGCGGTGTCAGGGTATCACTATAGTCTGCAAAAAATTCCAGCACTACAGCATTTCGAAATGTGCCAAAGCGGTGTTCCCTGCTCAGGTGAGTATATAAATTGGCTAGGATTCATCACGATCCCGTTTTTGTCATTCATCGCCTTTACGCTCATCACAATCTGCATGGCACTGCTAATGAAAAAGAAAATCAGCATGTAATGAAGCGCACCATTCTAAAAGGAATGGTGCGTTTTTATATCGGATGAAAATATCGACGAAAATCAGGATATATCATCAAAACTCGGACTATATCGACGAAAAACAGCAACATATCAGCGGAAAATCAGGATATATCTTCGGAAATTGTAATATATCATCAAAACTCGGACTATATCGACGAAAATTAGCAATATATCATCGAAACCTGGAATATATCCACGAAACTGCGGATATATCTCCGAAAATTGCAATATATCAGCGAAAATCGGACTATATCGACGAAAAACAGCAACATATCATCGAAACCTGGATTATATCTCCGAAACTGCTGATATATCGACGAAAATCGGCAATATATCAGCGAAAATCGAATTATATCTCCGAAACAACTCTAAAAAATAAAGTTGACAAAATGTTAACCTGTAACTTATATTATTACATGTAATTAATTTAGTTACAATTAATGTTTCAAAAACAATATATAGGAGGAATGTAAAATGAAAATCGGTATTATTGGTGCGAGCGGAAAAGCTGGAAGTCTGATTTTAAAGGAAGCATTTACTAGGGGACATGAAGTTACAGCCATTGTCAGGGATGAAGCTAAAGTCCAAATTCAAGGAGCTTCCGTATTGGAAAAAGACATATTCGATCTGAAAGCAGAGGATATTAAAGAATTCGATGTTGTAGTGAATGCATTTGGCGCTGCTCCGGGGAAAGAACATCTGCATGTGGACGCAGGAAAAATCTTGATTGAAGCAATGAAAGGCGCTCCACAAACGAAACTGATTGTTGTTGGCGGAGCTGGAAGCCTTTTTGTTGACGAAGCAAAAACGATTCGTGTCCTTGATACGCCTGAGTTTCCTAAAGAATACTTTGCAACAGCGTTTAATCAATCCAAGAACCTTGAAGATCTGCAAAACGCCACTGACATACAATGGACCTTCATCAGCCCTTCCGCCTTCTTTGATCCGCAAGGAAATAGAACAGGCGGGTATAAACTGGGTAAAGACAACCTTCTTGTAAACTCAAAGGGCGAAAGCTATGTAAGTTATGCCGATTTTGCCCTTGCAGTACTTGATGAAATTGAAAATCCGCAGCACATCAACCAGCGCTTTACCGTTGTTGCCGAAGCTGAATAATTTAGTGACGTCTCTCCTCTGGGGTGACGTCTTTTTTTTCGATAGTAACTTCTGAAATCGGCGCATACTCGCCAAGGAAGCCGTTGATGTATATTTCACGCTGATGAGGATCAAAGAGCTGACGGTGGGCACCGATAGGGAAGAAGCCAAGCGGAAATTTGAAGCGGGTGAGATGATCAATAATTGATAAGTATTTAGATCTATGAGCTGTAAGTAAGAATATAAGGCCTTTTCCTTAAAAATCGGGGAAAGGCCTTAAATATTTTGGTTGCGTTTACAAATGAAGGAATTTTTTCTGTTAATATATTTACAAAAAGAGAGTCTATGTTACTATAAAAAGGATGATTCAGAAAAATTTGGGTTGTTTTGTTGATTTATCCTAATATGAAGGAGTTACAAAGAATGAAAAAAGTTAAAAAGGCCATTATACCTGCAGCGGGATTGGGAACCAGATTCTTGCCCGCAACGAAGGCCATGCCTAAAGAAATGCTGCCAATAGTCGATAAACCAACTATACAATATATTATAGAAGAAGCCGTGAAAGCGGGAATTGAAGATATAATCATTGTCACAGGAAAGAACAAACGAGCGATAGAGGATCATTTTGATAATGCGTACGAACTAGAGAATAACTTAAGTGAAAAAGGGAAATTCGATTTATTGGAGAAGGTGCGATACCCATCGAATTTGGCTAATATCCATTACATTAGGCAAAAAGAACCGAGAGGCCTCGGACATGCTGTTTGGTGTGCACGTAACTTTATTGGTGATGAGCCATTTGCCGTCCTTTTAGGCGATGATATCGTGGAAAGCGATGTGCCCTCCCTGCGTCAATTGATCAACGAATATGATGCGACAGGTTCATCCATCATTGGTGTGCAGCCGGTGAATGAGAGCGAAACACATAGATATGGCATCATCGACCCGCTTACGCAAGAGGGCAGGAGATACGAAGTGAACCGTTTCGTCGAAAAACCAAAACAAGGAACGGCACCATCCAACTTAGCCATAATGGGAAGATACATACTGACTCCGGAAATATTCGATTTCCTGGCCAAGCAGGAAACAGGGGCTGGCGGTGAAATCCAGTTAACGGATGCCATCCAAAAACTGAATGAAATCCAAAGTGTCTTCGCTTATGATTTTGAAGGGAAACGCTATGATGTCGGAGTTGTCGATGGTTTTGTGAAAACGACAATTGAATTTGCCCTGCAACGTCCCGAATTAAGAGACGACATTTTAAAAGTAATGGAAAATATCCTCGAAATGCACAAGGCAGTGGAAAAGTGATCTTTTAATTTAATAGAGTAATTAGTTTAGAAAAAATCTCCAACTATTGATCATTCATAGTTGTTATTTTTGGTTACTGAAATGCAAACATAATTTTGAATGGTGAATATAAATCCATAAAAGGGGATGCCTATTTAGTGAATAAGAAGGTAATAAAAAGAAAAGTCGATTTCCTTAAACAGCCTATCGTTAATTTCCTATTAAAGGAAAATCATCAGCGTGTAAATAGATATGCAAAGTATTATGAGAAATTAAGCATTCAAAAAAACACCATTCTATATGAGAGCCGTGATGGAAACAGTATGACCGACAGTCCATACGCGATGTTTAAATATATGCTGGAAAATCAGGACTATCAAGATTTTGTACACATTTGGTCCATCCAGGATTTCAGTGTCCTCTCAGGTGTAATGGCGAAGTATAAGGATATGCCGAATGTTCAATTTGTTCAACGTAATTCAAAGGAATATTTAAAGTGGTTGGCGACAAGTGAGTATTTAATCAATAATTCCACATTCCAGTCTTTCTTCATCCCTAAAAGCGATCAGATTTACATCAATACCTGGCATGGAACGCCCCTTAAGAATATGGGCTTTGATATACCCGGTAACCCTTCGGTCTCTCAAAACGTGGTCAGGAACTTCTTGAGTGCAGATTTCATTTTGAGCCCTAATGCCCATACTACCAACATATTTACACATAGCTATAAGTTAAATGGATTGTATAAAGGTGAAATAATAGAAGAAGGATATCCGAGGATCGATTTGACGCTGAATACTAATCCGGGGGAGTATAAGGATTATTTAAGGACCCTGGGTTTGAAAATCAGTGATGCTAAGGAAAATATTTTATATGCCCCGACTTGGAAGGGGACGAACCTGGCCAAGGTGGATAATGATCTTCTTCAAATCATTGCTGATATTCATTATTTACAAAGTCAAATCGGTGAACAATATAACTTATTAATTAAGGTGCATCCATTTCTATATAAAGAAGCGGCCAAGCATTCGGAAATCAAGGATCGGCTAATACCAGACCATGTGGATACAAATGAATTGCTTGCTGCAGTCGATTTGCTTATCACGGATTATTCCAGCATTTTCTTTGATTACCTTGTTACCGATAAGCCCATTCTATTTTACACTTGGGATACGGACGTTTATGCAGAGCAAAGGGGACAATATCTCCAAAATGACGAACTTCCGGGACCCATGCTTTTTAACTCAAAAGAATTGGCGCTAGCCATTAAAGATATTAAAGATGTGAAATTGAGATATTCCGATAAATATAAAAAAATGCAGGAAAAGTTCACGAACCATGAAGATGGAAAAGTGACAGAGAGAATAGTCAAAAATATATTCAATAAGTCTACGAAACAACTAAACACCATTACCGGGCTGGATTCCGCAAAGGAAAAAATATTAATTTATCCGGGCGGTTTGAGGGATAACGGGATTACATCCTCTTTCCTTAACTTAATGAATAATATTGATTATGATAAATATGATGTCAGCTGTTTTACGGCCACTCCTCACTCATACGAGGTTTTGAAAAATATGGGCAAGGTTAATAAGAATGTGCGTTTTCTATTCAAACCTGGCTTGCCTGTTTATAACATATTGGAAGTCTATAAAGATAAATTCATCCATAACAGAGGGGAAAGAGGTTTCTTAGGGAAGAAGCTTTACCCGGAAAATGCCTATATTAGAGAGCATGCACGTTTATTCGGCAAAACAAAGTTTGATTTTGTTATCGATTTTAGCGGTTATAGCCATTATTGGGCTAAATATCTGCTGGCGGCGGATGCAAAAAAGAAAGTTTGTTATATGCATAATGATTTGCTTTCTGATAGTGAACGCATCATTAACGGAAAGAGACCGCACCGGATTAATCTAAGGGGGATTTTTTCGGTATACAATCGATTTGATAAATTGGTAAGCGTGTCTGAGGGAACGATGGAATTAAACCGAAAGAATCTATTGGAGTATGCAGACTTCGATAAATTTGATTATGTAATGAATTCCATCAACCCGGATAAAATCCTTCAAATCGAGTCAAATGAGCCTGAAGGTAGTGAAAATGATGAAAAGGCGATGATCACAGAAAACTTCAAAGCGAGGGCGATATTAAAGGATGTCAAGGATCATCCTGTTTGGAATACCCTTCCGGGAATTTCAAATGCCGCTCAATTTCCATTGGAAGAACGATTTGAAGGTGCTGAAATCGTGATTTCGAGGAAAACCCATGCTGATCAAAAGACTTTTTATAAATTCAGTCATGACAATCAAATAATAGGCTGGATTAGTGAAGAAGCTGTGGAGTTGCTGCCAGACAGCATCATTTATGAAAAAGAAGTGGATAAAATAGCAAGGTTAGTAAGACCTCGATCGAACTATATTTGGTCCTTGCCGTATAAAGTTGAAGGAACGTACAAAGTTTCCGGCAGTCATGATTTTAAAGGGATCATTGTAAAAGTCGATAGGGAAGCAAAAACCCAGCATTCGATTTATAGCAGAATATCAGTAAAAGACAAGACCATAGGCTGGATAGATAATTCGGCTTTATCCGTGCTTGAACATTGTACAATCAATGAAGACATGAGCTATAATGACAAGCTGCAAATCATGATGAAAAGAAAATATATAATATCGAGAAACTATAAAAACAATAAAAAGTTCATCGATAAGATCGAGAATAGAACGCTGAAGGAAATAAACACCGGTAATCAGAAGTACGGTAAAATAACCAACCCGGAAGATCATACAATCTGGACGAAGGCATATCCGAACTACAAGGCTAAAAGAGTGAGCAAGGCAATCGATTTTGAAGGGCAAATCGTCAGAATCATCAAGTATAATAGAACCAACAAAGGCGGCTATTACCTTTTCGAGATAGACAATAAGATAATAGGCTGGCTAAATACTGGAGCATTTGAAATGATAGAAGAGCCAATGGTGTTAAAGGAACGGGAAGTGCGCGGCAATGCCGAAATTAAATTAGGCGATTATCATATATGGGATAAGCCTTATGGGCTGCAAGATGCCATGGTCTTGGAAAATGGGCCAACCTTTAATGGCCGGATCGTTGAATTCGATAAAGAAGCGGTTACTCAACTTGGTACGTATGCCCATATATCATTGGATGGGGTATCTATAGGCTGGATCGATAAACAGGCGTTAATCGTACAAGTGGTCCATGGGTTGGAAGTGAATGATCAATTCGTTCCATATCCTGATAAAAATGATTTTAACTTTGTCAATATGGGAAGGTTATCCCCTGAAAAAGGGCAAGATAATTTGATTCGTGCATTCGCAGGCTTTCATGGGAAACACAAAAATAGTAAACTGTATATTTTAGGACAAGGACCTTTAAAGGAAGATTTGCAGGCAATCATTGATGAGCTGGACTTAAATCATTCCATTCATCTTTTGGGTCAGCTTGAAAATCCATTTTCGTTCATGGAAAAATGTGACTGCTTCGTTCTTTCCTCACATTATGAAGGCCAGCCTATGGTATTATTGGAGGCAATGACCTTAGGAATGAAAATCATGGCTACTGATATAGTGGCTAACCGGACCGTTTTGGAAAACGGTAAATATGGTTTGCTTGTCGAAAATAGCATAGATGGACTGGAAAAGGGCTTATCTACCATGGTTAGTGATGATAATCCTGAACTAGCGAAGTTTGATTACACCCAATATAATGGATTGGCCATGGAAACCTTCAATAAATGCTTATAAAACGAGGGAGGTCCTTATAATTAGTCCTCCCATTAATGACATATGCGAGATTTAAAGATTCATTCAAGCTTAAAGTAAAAGGGGTAATACTATATGATTTTGGTCGTTGGCGGTGCAGGATATATTGGAAGTCATCTTGTAAAAGAGTTAGTGAAAACTGAAGAGGTTGTCATTCTGGATAATCTCTCAACTGGATTTCGTTCGCTGGTTGATTCGAAGGCCACCTTGGTGGAAGGGAATTTAGGGGACGAAGCGGTCTTGAATGAAATTTTCCTTAAGTATCCGATTAAAGCGGTCATGCACTTTGCCGCTAATAGCTTGGTCGGGGAGTCTGTTCAAGATCCTTATAAATACTATGATAATAATGTAGGTGCAACTCTTACATTATTGAATACCATGCTTAAGCATGATGTTAAGAATTTCATTTTTTCATCAACGGCAGCTACGTACGGGATACCAAATGTGGATATGATTGATGAAGATCAGCCAACGAATCCGATTAACCCATATGGCCGCTCTAAATTGATGGTGGAACAGATCGTAGGGGACTTTGCAAAGGCATATGGACTTCATTATGTCGTCTTGCGTTATTTCAATGCGGCCGGAGCACATGCGTCAGCAGAAATCGGTGAAAGCCATGATCCGGAAACACACCTGATTCCAATCATTTTACAGCATTTATTAGGTCAACGTGAGAAGATTTCCGTGTTTGGTACGGACTATGACACAGAAGATGGCACATGCATTCGTGATTATATCCATGTAACGGATCTAGCCCAAGCTCATATAATCGCGCTTCAAGCCCTATTAACCGGGAAGAAGGATACGGCCATCTACAACCTTGGGAATGGAAAAGGATTTTCGGTTAAGGATGTAATCGACACTTGCGAAAAAGTCACAGGAGTTAAACCGACAGTTGAGTATGCAGACCGTCGCCCTGGAGATCCAGCCCGCCTGGTTGCTTCGGCCGACAAGATATATGAAGAACTCGGTTGGAAGGCATCGATAAATTTGGAAGAAATCATTGAAAGTGCGTGGAAATGGCATAAATCTCAAATGAATTAATGGTCCCTTGGGACTCGGTAGTCATTTCGGACTGTAGACAAACTCGAAGAAAAAAAACGAGTTTGCCTGCAGTTTTTTTATTTGAAGAATGTTCCAGCTGCTTTCAGAAACCCGCCCCCTTTCCGCCAACTGTCTGAAAGCCCCAAGCGCCTGCTGTGTCGGGTCTTGGCTAGCTAGTAATACGGCAGTTTTCATTCTAACCTTGAAGAGCTTTCCGGATTGATTTTTTCAGGGCTTTTACAAAATTTTGACGTGTTTCTTCGGTTAATTCCAATAGGGAAAGGTACGGATTTAAATCTTCCAGCTCTACTAATAAAAGTTCACCATGCTCATTCCGACAGGCATCTACTCGTTGGATGCCCCAATCAAGATTGTTCCAATCAATAAATCGTTTAGCAAAAGCCAGGTCTGCTTCAGTAGGGACATATTCTTTTAATTCCCATCTTTTCTCTTTATCAGGCGCATAAAGGGCGTATTGAAACTCCTTATCGATAAAATAAAAAGAGACTTCATACTCAAAGTTGATAAATGGCTGTACCAATGTGTTCTTTGATTTTGCATCCATTTTATTTCCCAATTCTTCTTTCGCGGCAAATTCCAAACCGATGGAATCCGCGCCATCTTTAGGCTTCACTATATACGTTTCCACATTGGGAAGTTTATGTAAAGATTCAATTGTATCGATGGTCGGAATGACAGGGAATTGGGCATTCGTCAGTTCAATTAAGTATACCTTCCCGTTCATATCAGCCTTTCCAACAAATGAGTTGTATGTTTTCAAATGGCCAGCAGCCACTCTATTACGGAATGCTAGATACTTGTCTTTAAAATTGGCTACTGGACCGGCATTTCGAAAGACGATCAAGTCAAAATCCTTTTCAAACGTTTCAATGTCTTCAGGATGGCAAAGCACTAACTGAAAATCCTCCCTAAGCTTCGAGGTAAGAAACAAATCCTCCTCATAATAATTTCTTCCTTTTGCCTCATAGTATAAATCCGTTACGAATAATAGTGTCTGCATGACTCCTGCACCCGCTTTCCCGATATTTTCATTGATTGGTTTACATACAAAAAATCCCGTCTCATTAAGAGACGAGATTTGAACTCGCGGCACCACTCTTGTTTAATAATTAAACACACATCCCACTTAACGGGGGGAAACCGGTAAAGCTTACTGAAGCTTCGGCTTTACTTCTCGGGGATGATATTCGGTCAGATTCAGGAAACTGGCTTTCAGCAAAGCACCAGCTCTCTTTGGAACAGAACGATGACGTACTCCTTCCCTTCATGGAATTTTACGTTTGATGAATTTGAGTAATTGTATAATAGTCAGAAAATAAAATCAATGGTTGTTTCACTTACTATAGGACGAAAAGGGAATATGGATAGAGATATAGAATTACTATTCAAGTGAAGCACCATCATTTAATTAGGAGATGTTAGATTTGAAAACGGTAAGGGTTTTTCATTACGATGCGTTCAGCAGTAAACCGAATAAAGGAAATCCGGCAGGTGTGGTTTTAGAAGCGGATGGACTGACCGAAAAGGAAATGCAGGATATAGCGATGAAGGTGGGGTTCAATGAAACCTCTTTTCCGATGGAATCCGATATTGCCGATCTTAGGATCCGTTATTTTACACCGGGACACGAAATGAATCTTTGCGGACACGCGACAATGGCTACTATCCATGCACTGAAGACCAGGGGATTATTGGATAAAGATGAGCTGATGATTGAAACAGGAGCGGGAATATTGCCAATCAAGATCCATGCGACGGCGGGGCCAGATATATATATTACGATGAAGCAGGCCGCGACGGAGTTTGAAGCGTTTAACGGAGATAAAGCTGGCTTAGCCAGTTCTTTCGGCCTTGATATAGAAGATCTGGAAAGTGAATTACCTATTGTTTATGGAAGTACAGGTTTATGGACTTTACTGGTTCCGGTAAAGGAAAGAAGTTCATTTAAAAGGATGAAGGCCAACAATAGCCTGTTTCCGCAATTATTAAAGGAAATGCCAAGAGCTTCCGTTCATCCCTTTTGCCTGGAAACGTACGATAATGATGCCCATATGCATGCCCGGCATTTTTCCTCGCCCTTTTCAGGTACGCTTGAAGACCCGGTTACAGGAACGGCTTCAGGTGTAATGGGCGCTTATTATGCAAAATACATAAAGGGTGATCTTGAAGATGAGGTGCATCTGTTAATCGAACAGGGGCATGAAATCGGAAAGGATGGCAGAGTTCGCGTTACAGCTACCAAGAACGATGGCACATACGATATTGAAATCACCGGGAATGCTGTCTACGTTAAAGAATTTGAAGTGGAAGTCTAAAGACATAATGAGATACAATTCTGAAAAAGTATATTGAAAAAAAACTGTGCTAAGACGTTACGTGTCTTAGCACAGGCATCGTGTAAATCAGAAACACGGGGTGGAAGCGACAATCGCTGTCCTTTAGATGAGGGTCACGCCGCTAAGATCAACCTTTGCTCCATGTAAAAAGTTGTAAGTGAGTTTATCCATCGAAGCTCCTGTAAAGTCGATTTTCTTTAAATCGGACATCCGAAATTGAACATTGATGAGGGTGGTATCGCGGAATGATGCCTTTCTCAATGAAGAGCCTTCGAAAATGGTTTGTTTGAAAGTTTCCCCATCGAATATAAGTCCTGATAAATTACAGCTTTTAAAATGGGTTTTATTATAAATGCTGTTCTTGAAAGTTACGCCTTTTAAATTGGCACTTTTAAATAAGGTGCCAGTTAAATTGGTGTTTTCAAAGATGCAATGATCTAAGTTACTGTTTTTAAATGTGCTGTTCGTCAGGTCGGAATGGCTGAAGTCAGAACGGCTTAAATCGCAGGAATTGAACTTCCCATCATGGACCGAAACCGAGCGGAAGTCGGAATCCAACAAGCGATGCCTGGAATAGTCCATGTTTATCGCCTGCTCAAGCACATTATATTGTAGGTTGAGGGATTCCATGAGCTCTGATACCTCCCCAATCGAATCAACAGTCAGCTTAAATGCTTCCTGTTCACTGGCACCATTCCTTCTATGGTCATTGTATTTTTCCAGTAAGTTTTGCAGCAGTTCTTCTTCCAATTCCGTTGCTGTTTTTGCACTTTTGTACGGAGCAAAAATGCTATGAGCATGTGCATTCAGTTTTTCAATCACATTTCATCTTCCCTTCTTAGAGAAGGCGCTCAAGTATTCGCTTGGCCTGCTCCCAGTCATTTTTATTTTGGATATATGTGTTTTCCCCGATTGGGGTGATTTTGTAATATTTCCTTCTTCCGCCTTGTGTGGCATCTCCCCAATAAGAGATGATGCATCCATCCTTTTCCAGACGTTTTAGGCTGGAATACATCGTCGCTTCCTTAATTTCATATTGCTCATTGGAATTCGTATATATCAGTTTGCTGATTTCATAACCATATTTATCGCCACTTTGCAGGAGTTTTAGAATCATCGTATCTACATGTCCGCGAAGCAAGTCAGAGGATAATTGTCGTTGAACCAAATCCTCACCTCCTTTGGTATATCTTATAGTATGTTACTATGACAGTCAAGGTAGTTTGGTTACTATGGATATTACAGATTTGGAGGGTTTATGAAAAGAAACATGCCAATTTTCGTGAATCACTGCATCGCATACTTTTTAATTGTACTAATTTTCCATCCGCTTTGAAGGGATTTATGATGTTTCATGGAAGAAGTATGTAAGGGGGTGGGCATGTTGAATAATTCGTGGAATAAAGTGATTTATAAATTTTGGTCGCCCGTTTATGACAAAATCTTCAACTCTCATCTCTTTTTAGATGCCAGGAAAAGAATGTTTGAAGAGCTGGATTTTCATGATCATGCAAAGGTCCTGTTTGTGGGCGTAGGTACGGGGGCCGATTTGGAGTTGATCAAAAACCTTGACCTTGAGATAACGGCAATAGACCTGTCAGCGGATATGTTAAAAAAAGCGATGGGGAAATTTGATGATGCATCGATCAATTTCCTCGAGATGGATGCACAGCATATGGAATTCACTAATGAATCGTTTGACTATGTGGTGGGAAGTTTGGTTCTTTCCGTCGTACCTGATGCCAATGAATGTCTTCGGGAAATGATCAGGGTTGTAAAAGGCGAGGGGAAAATAATACTATTCGATAAGTTTATTTCTAAAGATGAACGGCTTTCAGTGCCCAAAAAGCTTCTGAGGCCAATCATTCGATTTTTAGGAACGGATATTGGCTTGAGGTTTGAAGACCTGTTCAGTGGACATGGGGATATTATGGAAATTGAAGAAGATCGGCCGATCATGCTGAATGGAATGTATAGAAAGATAATCATCAGTAAACGGTTATGAGGACATCAGGATACCAGATAGAGCTGAGTTTTGTTTTTTGAAGCTAAACCGGATACGCTGTAAAGAGCATGTAATATTTGACATGCATGTATAAAACCCATGTCTTCACTAACATGGTTAATGAGCTGATCATCGGGTTATTGAGTAAGAACGGATCCATACCATCAGAAGGCAGTTTACATGCATCATTGATACCTTTAAATTCCAGTGAACATTATATAAACAACAAGGTCCAATGGTGTCTGAACGTCATATGTAACGAATTTTTTATGCGGCTGTTACAGAGGCACCGGGCGAAATCAGTATAATTAAATCGTGGGATACAAGGAAAGAGGTGATGGTTTTGTCGGAGACGATTACAACCTATGAAGATCTATTGAACATGCTGGACTCATTATTGCGTGAACCAACTGGATTCTGGAATGGTTTTTATGAAGACCGCTCAAGAGGGGTTCCCTTTTTCGAAAATTTCCCTGATGAGAATTTGGTTTCATATTTTGATGGTGGGTTAATTGGGCCAGGGAAGGTTCTTGAGCTTGGATGCGGACCTGGAAGAAATGCCATTTACCTTGCTCAAAAGGGCTGTTCCGTTGATGCGGTGGACCTTTCGAAGGAAGCCGTTGAATGGGGAAAAGAACGGGCAGGAGATAAAAATGTCCAAGTGAACTTCATTCAAGGGAATATATTTGATTTGGATATTGCAAAAGGACAATATGACTTCGTATATGATTCAGGTTGTTTTCACCATATTGCTCCACATCGAAGGATGAATTATTTGGAGATGGTGAAAAAGGCGTTAAGGCCTAAGGGGTTGTATTCGATCACTTGTTTTGTCGAAGGCGGCATATTGGGTGGTTCCGATATTTCAGATTGGGAAGTATATAGGCAAAGAAGCCTTAAAGGCGGTTTAGGTTTTACTGAAGAAAAACTCAGAATGATCTTCAAGGAATTCGAAGTGGTGGAAATACGGAAAATGAGGAAAATGGAACAATCGGATGAAACCTTTGGGGTGCAAGGTTTATGGACGGCTTTATTTATGAAATGAGAAGGAGAAATGGTTTTAAACCGAAGGATCTGGGATCAGGTCCTTTTTTGCGTGGAAATTGTTAACAAAAAATAAAAATGGTAAACTATAACAACAATATAAAGTTTTGGAACGGGTTTTTACCAGAATGATAGATGAAGGCTTTTGCTGATCTTTTTTTTTAAAACATGGTTTCAAAAACAGCTGGGAAGGTATATGGAAAGAGGGAGCCATCAGGAATCAGAGAGCTTAAGGTTTTAAGTATGGAAGAGGTTGTCTTCGATGCTTGCTTTGTTGATAAATTAGATTTATCGATTGCTTTTTATAAAAACTAAATAGGAGGAGTTTATGCACGTAAATAAAGAATTATATGCCTTTTTATTGGGTGTGGCAGCACAATTGACTGAGGATTGGTACGCATCCTTGAATAAAAGTGATAGTACGGGTGTATATAGCTCAACCGATCCCAAAGTGATTAAAAAACTTAAGCAGCAAAATAATGAATTCCATTTACGTTTCTTTCAAGTCTTTGATACAGAGGAGAGGGAATTCTTTAAGCAGCTTGGTGATTGGATTGAAGCGATCGGTCAGGATGAGCAGCATTTAAACACACCCATCTATTTTATATTGAGGGAGTTTTTCCGAACGCAAGAGCAATACCTGGATTATATTGACCGGTTTGTGAAATTGCATGGAGATCAATATACACAGGAGGAAATAAACTCCTGGTATCGGATAGTGGTGAAGGTGTTCAGTGAAGTGATGGAGAGGTTTACGGAAGCGAATCATAGGTATGCCAATAAAATCATGAAAGCCCAACAGGCAACGATCGATGAATTGAGCACACCCATCATTTCCCTTAAAGATAACACGGCATTGCTTCCCCTGATAGGCGATATTGACACGACGAGGGGCATGTCCTTGCTTGAAAACACCTTACAAAAGTGCGCTGAAAAAAATGTCACCAGACTTTTCATTGACCTATCCGGCGTTCATTCAATAGATAGCGGATCCGCACACCAGCTGTCTCAATTGATTGAATCCTTGCATTTGATCGGAATTCAAACAACCCTTTCAGGACTTCGGCCGGAAATAGCCATGACTGCCGTTAAGCTTCAACTTCCTTTTGATAAAGTGACGATAAAGTCCACTCTTGCCCAAGCGATCAGTACGATAAAATAATACATACATACCCTGGGCTCGGGCATGTTCGTTATAAATTTCATCGAGAAGACCTCCATATGGCGGTCTTCTCGTATGTATTAGCCTTCAAAAGGAGCAAAAGCCGGAACCTGCCGGATTATTCAATATTGGCAAAGACGGCTAGATCTTCTTTATTGCCAACCACTAAAAGCATATCTTTTTCATGGATATCCTGATCCGGTGACGGTGCTATGATAATTTCTCCATTACTCACGATGGCAATGACGCTGATATTATATTTTGCCCGTAAATCAAGCTCCCTGAGGCTTTTTCCCTTCATGCTCATGGGGAGGATGATTTCCTCGATAGTGTATTCTTTAGAAAGCTCGATATAGTTCAGCATGTTAGGGGAAAGGAGCTGGTTCGCGACCCTTTCCCCCATATCCCTCTCAGGGTAGATGACCCAGTCGGCACCGACTTTTGTCAGCACCTGACCGTGATTTTTATTAAGTGCCTTGGCAATGACCTTTTTGATCCCAAGCTCTTTTAAAAGCAAGGTAGTTAAAATGCTCGATTGCATGTCATTTCCGATGGCTACGATGACACAATCGAAATTACGGATTCCGATTGCTTTCAATGTCTCTTCTTCGGTCGTATCCGCCATGATTGCATGGGTAACGTTCAGTTCCGCATTCTCGACTCTTTCCTCGTTCACATCAATACCCAAAACCTCTTGGCCTGCCGTATATAATCTATGGGCCACACTGGTTCCAAATCTGCCTAAACCTATCACGGCATATTGTCTTTTTCCCATCTTTTACGCTCCTTCATGCATTATTAACCAATCATGATTTTCCCTTTTGGACGTCGGAACGGATCTGGCTTGCGCCTCATGGCGATAGCAAAGGCAAAAGTCAAAGGACCAACACGTCCTGCAAACATCGTGAAAATGATGAGCATCCGGCCAACCGGTGATAATTCCGGAGTCAAACCCATTGAAAGTCCCACGGTGGCGAAAGCTGAAGTGGCTTCAAACAAAATCATCAAAAAGTCAGATCCGCTTTCAGTGATGGTCAGCAGAATGGAGATGGTGGAAACCACGAATACACCAATGAATGTGACGGATAATGCTTTAAAAATCGTTTCACTCACGATGCGGTGTCGGAACAAGACCACATCACCCTTACCTTTAATCTGTGACCAAACCGTTCCGGCAATCGTCGCCAATGTCGTCGTTTTAATCCCGCCGCCAGTCGATCCGGGTGATGCCCCAACGAACATCAAGAAAATGATGAGCAGTAATGCAGGCTGAGTTAAATCAGGGATATTCAGCGTGTTGGAGCCTGCCGTCCGTGGTGATACCGATTGAAATAAAGAAGACAGTATTTTACCCATGAAAGATAAAGGCTGCAATGTCTTGGCATTGCCGTACTCGAATAAAAAGATTAAAATCGCGCCGGCAATCGTAAGGGTCACGCTAGTCGTCAGAACGATCTTCGTATGTACGGATAAACGATGTGTATTCCGATATTCGTATAGTTCATTCATCACGATAAAGCCTATCCCGCCAAACGTGATGAGGAAGGCAACGGTAAGGGTTACGAATGGATCCGATACATAAGGGGTCAAACTCCTGAATTCCCCCATTAAATCAAAGCCGGCATTATTGAAATTCGAGACGGAATGAAAAACACCGTAATAGATCGCCTTGCCGGTTGGCATGTCAAAAGAAAAGCGAATCGATAAGATAAGGGCACCCATGCCTTCAATGATGGCCGTGAAAATTAACAGCCATTTCACTAATCTGACTACACCCGCCATGGATAGATTATTTAACGACTCCTGCAGAACTAACCTGCCTTTTAAAGAAATCTTTTTGCCTAATAATAAAAAGAAAAACGTCGCAAATGTCATGAACCCTAGGCCGCCTACCTGAATCAGTGTTAAGATGACCAACTCACCAAAAGTGGTGAAGGTCGATCCCGTATCCACAACGACCAGTCCTGTTACACATGTAGCGGAAGTCGAGGTGAATAAAGCATCCAGAAAAGAAAGACCATGGCCATCTTCTGTGGAAACCGGCAGGGTCAATAAATAGGCCCCAAAAAGTATCAGGATGGCAAAGCCAAGTACAAGTATTTTTGGCGGATCTAACAAATTTTTTGCTTTTATCAAATTGATCATCCCTGCCTATAAAAATGAAATGTGTAAAACTGTATGAATATCTTAACCATCAATCCTCATTCCGAATCTTTTTAAAAGGCATAATAAAAAGACCTGCGAAAACATCGAATAGCTTATTGCCACAAAAAGCGTGCAAAAAAGGCTCCCGAAATAGGCGGTCTTATGACCTCCTTCGCTTTAGCCGACGAAGTTAGCTGACGGGTAGGATGGCGAAAGAGCTGATCTCATCCCTTCTGCAAGGCAGAATTAACCCCAAATGATTGGGTCCTCCGTACTCATTTATAATGAGTTTTGGCCGAAATGCATTAAATTGATAAACGTATTCTACTCCCATCATTTAGCAGTTGTAAACCCCTAAATCGTAAAAAAATATTTCTTTAACAAAACTGAAAATTTACGTTTTATTTACATTCAGAAAACGTATTGACAAATATTAGTTAGCACATTATGATAGGTTCGATTAATCCAATTAAGATAACCGGCATCGATCTACTTTATTCAATAATTTCAAGCAGAACATGCTATTGCCATTCGAAATTTGTAATAGATAAATTATGTTTCTTTTGTAAAAGATAAAGGAAAAAGCAGTACATTATTAGTTAAATTCAATACATTTTATTAAAAAGGCGGGCAATTATGGAGAAGACGTTCAATAGATATGTTATTAATGCTACAGGCAAGGGTGGCCAAACATATTTAACACAATGCCAGGATAAAGATGCACTAAGGAAATGGATAGCCGATCATGAGGATCAAATCATCATGAATGAATTAAGGATAACGGATAAGAAAAAGAATCCGTTTTTAAAACTGTTTTCCCCAAGGTAAATCAACTGATTCCAACATTCATAGCGGTATTCAATTATTGTAATTCCCTGTGTTCTATCCAGGAACGGTGAGCGAAAAATCCATATCTTGTTTTGCTTTTAAACTCATTATATTTAATGAGTTTTTTTGCGTTATTTACAGTTTTGAAACAATAATGTTAAAATTTAGTAATGTTTAATGTGGACGTAAAGAAAAGTAAAATGAAATGACCACTTTCCTAGAACAGCCGAGGATTGTTGGGTATTTATGGGGGGCGTCGCAAATTGGTCTCGTTCCTTGGGGACGGGGGTTTAAATTGTACGATCAAAGGGGGAGAAGCGATGACATTAAGAAATGCATTGGTATCCTGGAAATACCCTTCCATTCTTTTGTGCGGAATAGGTATCTCCAACTAAAATCGTTCATTGGATGAATGTGCGCAATTGGCTGATGAAGTTCAAGATTTGAAAATGGATTTTCGCCATTTCTTCCGCCGTTTGTTCTTCACAGTTCTCCAGCCACTCAGTAATCACCCCTAAAATCGCCGATGTCAGGAAGGCGTGCATATACATGCGGAATGCTTCATCTTTAGCTGCAGGATGCAGGCTGATCAAACGCTCCAACAGTACTTCACCGAAAACCCGTTTTATTTTTTTCGCAAAAGAAGGGTCGCCCTGATCACCAAGAATGGCCCTTAATGCGTGAGCATGTTCACTGATGAATTGAAAAATTGCTATGAAAGGCGGATAAAGTTGCTGTTGATTAAGAGCCAAAAAAGCCTCTTTAGGCAAAATGGCAGTAATGCGGGTTTGAAGTTCATGTAACAATTCCTGCTGTAAGTGATCCATCAATTCATATTTATCTGTGTAGTGCAAATAGAATGTGCCCCGATTAATATTGGCACGCTCTGCGATTTTCTTCACGGATACATGTGAGAACCCCTCTGCTTCAATAAGTGCAATAAAATGATGTTGTATCTGCTTTTTCGTCTTTTGTACCATATCCTCATGAATCGATGCCATGGAATGTCTCCTTCACTAAACATTTTTCCAAATGTGTTGATTGTATTAGACCGAATGCTACCTTAGAATGATGATACACTCAACACCGTGTTAATTAAAGAGGGAGGATGTGTGTGCAATGAAAAATGTGATTTCCATTGATGGAATTGCTAAGGGTTTTCAGCAGAAGAAGGTCATTCAGCCAATGAGCCTGAATATTGAAAAAAGCGGAATTTTTGGTTTGTTAGGTCCATCCGGATGCGGAAAGACGACTTTGATTAAAATGATTGTCGGATTAATTAAACCCGATGCGGGTAAAGTCACGGTTCTGGATCATGAAGTGCCAAATGAATCCCTGTTAATGGATGTCGGCTATATGGCACAGTCCGATGCTTTATATACAGAATTGACGGGAGCTGAAAACCTCGAATTTTTTGCGAAGCTATACCGTTTTTCGAAAAAGGAACGAAGGGAACGCATTCAATATGCAGCTGAAATCGTACAGCTGACGAATGATTTGAACGTTCGGGTTGCCCATTATTCAGGGGGAATGAAACGCCGTCTTTCACTTGCGGTTGCACTCATCCAAAATCCGGAGATTCTCATATTGGATGAACCGACAGTAGGAATAGACCCTTTGCTGAAACAATCGATTTGGGAGGAACTTGAGCGTTTAAGGAATGAAGATGATAAGACGATCATCATCACGACGCATGTGATGGATGAAGCGGAACGATGCGATAAACTGGCGATGCTGCGTGAAGGTGAAATCATCGCGGCAGGAACCCCTGAAGCTTTAAAAACTCAATTTGCCGCGGAAACGCTTGATGATGTTTTTTTAAGGATTGGAGGCGGCATAAAATGAGAATTGCCTCTCTTGTTACTCGTATTACCCAGCAGATGCGCCGGGATCGAAGGACGCTCGCTTTATTTTTCCTGGCTCCATTGCTCATTTTAACGCTCATGTATTTTATTTTCGATACAGAGGCAAGTGATTTGAAAATCGTTGTTACAGGCAGTGATGAAACGATCGTTAAAGCATTGAAAAAAGCGGATTTTCAAGTGACGGCTGCTGAGGAATTCTCACAGGAAAAGATGATTGAAAAGGATGCGGATGGCTGGCTTCATGTTGAAAATGGCAAAATGAAACTCACACTTTTGAACGACGAACCTACCCGGGCAAAGGCCGTTCAAATGCAAATGATGCAAGGCTTGCAAGGGAATGAAAAAAACACTCCTTCAATTGAGGAGAAATATGTTTACGGAGACGCCAACACAAAGGGGTTTGATACATTCAGTCCGATGCTCGTCAGCTTTTTCGTTTTCTTCTTTGTATTTTTAATAGCGGGGATTGCGCTTTTGAAGGAGCGTACAAGTGGTACGTTGGAACGGCTGCTTGCCACCCCGATCAAAAGATACGAAATCGTAGCGGGCTATGTGATCGGATATGGCTTATTTGCTCTAATTCAAACCATAATTGTCGTGCTTTATGCTGTCAATGTATTGGATATCGTCCTTGTTGGCTCCATTTGGCTCGTTTTACTGACGAATATACTGGTCGCGCTCGTTGCATTATCCCTTGGTACATTACTATCGAGTTTCGCGACATCCGAATTCCAAATGGTACAATTCATTCCGCTGGTCATCGTGCCGCAAGTCTTCTTTACAGGGATTTTCCCATTGGATGGCATGTCAGACTGGCTCCAAAAAATCGGCAAGGTCATGCCTCTCTATTACGCATCGGATGCCATGAATGGCATTATGTACAAAGGTTTCACGTTCAATGAGGTCTTACTGGATCTGCTCATTCTCCTGGCCTTTGCCATCGTTTTCATCACCATCAATATCATTAGCTTAAAAAAATACCGTGCACTATGAAATCAACTTATCAAAAAACAAAAAAGCAGGATTCCCGGAACATGGGGAACCGGCTTTTTTTACTGCATACTTTTAGTTGAAAGGGATTTTGATACTTACACCTTTTTGACCATGAGCCTTTCATTGTTATAATCTGATTCGCGGCGCGCCTGCGGGGTCTCCCATACCACGCTTTCCCCGCAGGAGTCTCATACCTTATGTTCAAATCAACTTTGTGTTTTAAAAGAAAAACTGCAGGCAGGTTTCATTACGAACCAAGTTTTAGACTAGTTTATCCTTTAAGTTTTTTTACCTATAATCCTCATTGGATGGAAGAAATATGCGACACTCCTGCCGAAATACTGTCTAGCCGAGACCCCACAGGCGCTTACGCCGAGGAGGCTTGGCAGACAGTCGGCGGAAAGGGAGCGGATTTCTGAAATCAGCTGGAATGTTTTCTCGAAAAAACTTTAGGCTGGTCTATTTCGAACCAAGTTTAAGACTAGGTTATCCTTTAAGTTTTTTTACCTGTAATCCTCTTTGGATGGAAGAAATATGCGACACTCCTGCCGAATTCTGTCTAGCCGAGACCCCACAGGCGCTTACGCCGAGGAGGCTTGGCAGACAGTCGGCGGAAAGGGAGCGAATTTCTGAAATCAGCTGGAATGTTTTCTCGAAAAAACTTTAGGCTGGTCTATTTCGAACCAAGTTTAAGACTAGGTTATCCTTTAAGTTTTTTTTACCTGTAATCCTCTTTGGATGGAAGAAATATGCGACACTCCTGCCGAATTCTGTCTAGCCGAGACCCCACAGGCGCTTAGCCGAGGAGGCTTGGCAGACAGTCGGCGGAAAGGGAGCGGATTTCTGAAATCAGCTGGAATGTTTTCTCGAAAAAACTTTAGGCTTCTCTGCGGATTTGTCAGCAGTCTGAAAGTAACAGAGGTTTCTTTACAATCGTTATAAAATAAACTATTGTAAAGAAAACCTATCATTCAGTCTAAATTATTGTTCTAAATCATTATGTATAGAGGAAGGTATATGGAAATATGGTTGTAAAGTATAGAATGGTCGTAGAACAAATGGAGAAAGAAATATTAGATGGAAAATATACATTAAATACTAAGTTACCCACTGAAGAAGAGTTGATTAAGAAGTTCGATGTCAGCAGGAACACCATTAGAAAAGCAATCAACATATTGGTTGAGCAGGGGTATATCTATCAAGTTCAAGGAAGCGGCATATTCCTTAGGGAATTTACCAGACCGGGCTGCATTTCGATGAGGGATATGGGTGGCTTAACCAAAGTGTTTCCAAATGATGAAATGAAAAGTAAAGTGTTGAAGTTAGAATTAATAGAAGCCGATGAAAAATTGGCCAAACGAATGAAATGCAAAGTAAAAACCAAAATCTATAACCTGAAAAGGGTTAGATACTTAAATGGTCAACCCATTGTAATAGAAGAGTCCTTTTTCAATAAAGATATCATTCCGATCATAAATAAAGAAATCGCAAATGGTTCCATTTATGAATATATAGTCGAGGATTTGAAGTTGAATATCGGGTTTGCGGATAAAATCATTTCGTGTGAAAAACTTAATGACGATGATGCTGGGCTTTTGGACTTGCAGCCAGGTGATCCGACTTTAATCGTTGAAAGTACGGTCTTTTTAAAAGCGGGAGCCGTTTTTGATTTATCAATCGAGAAATATAATTACACTTCAGCCAAATTATTAACATTGACTTAAAGAGTGCAGGAAAATTCTTGAATAAGATTATACGGTGTGAATGGGAGATATCGATTCACACCGTTTTTTCTTCATTCATTTCTCTTTTTCCCCAACGATCCCATAAAACAAAATCTTCATAATATCCTCAGTCAAAGGCAGGATGCTTTGATAAACCTCTTCCCGTTGGATATATTCATTCATTGCTTTTATATAAAATAAAATCGCTTCATTAGATAAGTTCGGATCAACATATCCTTGTTCCTTCCCCTGGTTAAACAGATCGATAAAGCGGGGCAGGGCCTTTTCTGTATATATTTTTTCCATATAATTGATTCCGGAAGTATATTCCTTCATTAAATATTGATAAAAATCTTCATGAATTTGTTTGGCCGTTTCATTCTTCGTGAACATGAGCTGCTTTATTTTTTCAGGGAAGTCCATGTTGCTGGCCAGTATTTGTTCAAATTCATCCAATGCCTTATCTGTATAATAAACAAAAACCTCATGAGTTAGATTATGTTTGCTTTCGAAGTAATTATATATCGTTACTTGAGATACATTTGCTTTTTTTGCTATTTCCCCAATCGAAATCTTTTGGACACCATACTCCATGAATAAAGCCAAGGCAGCCTCTAATATATTTAATTTTTTTTGTTCCCTGCGTCGTTGAAATCCGTCCATTTGTTTCACCTCAACCTTAGTTTAATTAAAAATATGTAATAGAACAATTAAATTAGTTCATAAACTATTGTCAGGAATTATTCTTTTGTATATTATGAACTAAATCAGTTAAAATATTTCATATTTTTTCAATGAGGAAGAGGTGGATGAGGAATGTCAGTATTGAAAACAACGGATTTAACGAAAAAATTTGGAAAGTTCACCGCTTTAAATGGTGTGAACATTGAAGTGAATAAAGGGGAGGTATTTGGGTTCATCGGTCCCAATGGTGCTGGAAAATCAACAACGATCCGTGTGCTGCTCGGGATTTTAAAAGCGACGGATGGAGAAGCGAAGATTTTTGGCAAGGATGCATGGAAAGATGCCGTTGAAATTCATAAGCGAATCGCGTATGTTCCGGGAGATGTGAACCTATGGCCCAACTTAACAGGCGGGGAAGTCATTGATCTATTTGTTGAATTACGCGGGACGAATAATAAAAGCAGGCGCGAAGAACTAATAAAAAAATTCGATTTGGATCCTTCCAAGAAATGTGGAACATATTCAAAGGGAAACAGGCAAAAGGTTGCTTTGATTGCTGCTTTCTCTTCTGATGCCGACCTTTATATATTGGATGAACCAACATCAGGTCTAGATCCATTGATGGAAAGGGTTTTCCAAGAATGTGTGATGAACGCGAAAAATGAAGGAAAAAGCATATTGCTTTCCAGTCACATTCTTTCTGAAGTGGAAAGGTTATGCGATAAAGTGGGAATCATTCGGCAAGGGCAAATAATTGAAACGGGAACATTGGATGAGTTACGACATTTAACGAGAACGAGCTTGCTTGTAGAAACGAAGCAGCCTATTCCTGCTTTAGGGAATGTAAACGGTATTCGGGATATCGTGATGAAAGACCAGGCACTTTCATTCCAAGTGGATACAGATGAGTTGGATAATGTCATGAAGTATATAAGCCAGTTTGGAATTGTGAAATTGGAAAGCGCGCCGCCTACATTGGAAGATTTATTCATGAGCCATTACGAAGGCGAAAGGAAGACTTCTGATTCTGGGGCGGGAGGTGCGTTATAATGGCGAACCAGTCCTATCATAATACAGGAAGACTTTCCCGATTCATCGTACGGCAAGATCGGATTCGGATCCCTGTTTGGATCATTTCCTTATCCGTCCTTTCCTTTATGGTTGCGATGGCATTCACCGATCTGTACCCGACTGGGCTAGAAAGGCAAACCATTGCAGAAACGATGAAGAACCCTGCAATGACAGCGATGGTGGGGAAAGGTTACGGCCTGGATGACTATACAAACGGAGCGATGATGGCGCATCAAATGTTACTGTTATCCGCTATGGCCGTGGGGATAATGAGTATTTTACTTGTTACACGCCATACACGCGCAGATGAAGAGGACGGCCGTATCGAAATGATCCGTTCTTTGCCGGCTGGACGATTGGCTAATTTATATGCAACCATTTCCGTATCGTTTGGAACGAATGCGTTAATCGCGATAATAATGGGTTTCGGGTTGTATGCTCTGGGAATAGAAAGCATGGATTTGGAAGGTTCCCTTATGTATGGAGCTGCGTTAGGGGCAACCGGTATTTTCTTCTCGGCAATAACGGCATTATTTGCCCAGCTTACCGAGAGTGCTCGAGGTACGATGGGTTACTCCATCACTGTATTGCTTCTCTCCTATCTTATTCGGGCGATAGGGGATGTCAGCAATGAAACACTTTCCTGGTTTTCACCATTGGGTTGGGTTTTAAGTTCAGAAGTATATGTGAATAATTATTGGTGGCCAATCATCCTTACGATCGGTGCGGCAATCATTTTGGTTGCCTTATCTCTATATTTGAATGCCATCCGTGATTTGGAAGCTGGATTCATTCCGGCTAAGCCCGGCCGGAAATATGCTTCATCGTTTTTAAAAAGTCCGCTTGGTCTCGCGCTGAGGCTGCAGCGTACAGGATTGATCGCCTGGGCAGCCGGGATGTTCATTTTGGGAGCATCTTACGGTTCCGTATTAGGCGATTTGGAATCCTTTTTTACAAATAATGAAATGATGGCCGAACTATTGACGCCAGTTGAAGGCTATTCACTGACAGAACAATTCTTGACAATGTTGATGTCAGTCATCGCCATGATATGCACCATCCCGCCTTTAATGGCAATGTTAAAGCTTAAAGGGGAAGAAAAAAAGAACCATACTGAACATTTACTGAGCCGTGCTGTATCCCGTACAAGGCTTATGGGCAGTTATCTTATCATCTCCGTTATTGGCGGTTTTCTCATGCTTGCGCTTGCTGACATCGGTCTTTGGGCAGTCGGGAATTCCGTGATGGATGAAGGGGTTGCTTTCGGCACTATATTTAGTGCAGCGATGGTCTACCTGCCTGCGATGTGGATCATGATTGGTATCGCCGTATTGTTTATTGGCTTTGCACCAAAATTATCCGGCTTGACTTGGCTTTACTTGACCTACTCAATCTTAGTCGTTTATTTAGGGGGAATGCTTCAATTCCCGGAATGGATGGCAAAACTAACACCGTTCGGCCATATTCCGAAGCTTCCTGTTGAAGATATGGACTTCATGAAAGTATCCATGCTTACAATCATAGCTATCTTATTACTGGCTGCAGGCTTTCTCGGATATAACAAACGGGATATTCGCGGTTGACGATTCGACTATGATTCTATTATTCCTGAAAAAAGCCTGATTCCTCGTTGTTTTAATGAGAAATCAGGCTTTTATTGGTTATCAGTCATGGGGAATCAATAATAGTACTCCTAGTGCAATGATGATGAAGAATAAATAACTTTCGAATTTCTTCGCGGGAATTCGCTTATTCATGAAGATTCCGAGACCTGTCGCAAGTAATATAGCTGGAATGGAATAAACGTAAAGAATAAGTGAATCGGCTGTCCAAAGTCCGCCTAGCGCATGACCTGTCACGACCAGGATACCGGATATCAGGAAATGGGCTTGCAATGTTCCGCGGAATCGATCTGGATCCCATCTTCGCAAAGTTCCATAGACGACGACCGGCACCCCGTTAAAGTTATAGGCGCTGCCAAGGGCTCCCGACGCAAAACCGAACGGCCATACCCAGCCCTTCGAGTTAAGTAATGGTTTATCCACAGCCTGAAAAAGTCTTTGCTTAAGAAGAGAATATCCCCCATATGCAATCAAAAAAACACCCAGTGCAGAAGTAATGATCATAGAAGGTGCGTAATGGAGCAAAGCCAGGCCGGCTGGTATGCCGATCACCGTTGAAGCCGCCAGCCTGATTAATACCGAGCGTTCGATATGCCGCCATCCGCTAACGACGGTTAGTGAAGCGACGGTAAGACCGGCCAATCCAATCAAGGAAACCGAAGTATTAAGCGGAATGTGAAGTAAGGCAAGCAGAGGCATGCTGACAATCGCTTCACCGAACCCGAACATCGTCCGCATCAAGGCGCCGATAAACACTGCCGCCACCACCAATATGATGCTGCTGATCGTCATTCGTTCACCTCCTAAAAGCACAGTACCCCTTCTATAATTATACCATACCAATCCAATTTTAGACCGAGGTAACCGCACTTAAAAACGGGTTATTTAAGACCCTTTACACTCTTTTTAAAGCGTTTGATTAACTATTTAATGGAGAGGTACACACCCCTTGTTTTTGTTTCTTAAGAGTCAAAAATAAGGCTGGGAAAGCGGGGATATATCTTGAGGTGTTAATTCAGATGAAACTCCATTAATTTCTACTTTCGCATCAACTAAAACAAAAACAATTAGTCATACTGGAACTTTAGGAGTTTTAGGAGTCCCTAAGCCATAAAAGTGAAAGACAATAAGCCCCTTGGCTACAAGTGGTTTATTTTGGTGTAACTGCGTACAATATCGCTAAGTTTCATCAAAAAAAACAATTAAAAAGTAAAATTAATAAAATAGGGGGACATGAAAGGGACAGTGATGGTTTTAGTAGGGGAGTTTTCATGTACCCACAAAAACACTAGGCTTTGCCTATTTCAACAACTTAGTTGGGGACAGTTCTTCCTTATGCTCTTTCTTCCGCCAATACCTTTAAGTTATGACACTTTCCATTTAGATAAATCAAGTAATTATTTTCCTGCATAAGAAAAGGCTGAAGTGGTAATTCTTCAGCCTAAAAAACCCTATATATATTAGCAGTCATATTAAGGTGTTTACGCACTCATTCTAGAAGAATATCCTTTAGCATTTACGAATCAATCTCAGGTCTTTTTTTCATTCAGTTAGTGAATTAATCATAAAAGATTAAATGCATATCACTGTTAGTCCTTGATTTCGCAAAAAATTCTGCTTCATTTCCTCCATCAACAAAGTTACCAATACCCCAGAAAATACCACATTGGCCTCGATCTAAATATCTTACCCCTACATAATCATTATAACTGTCAGGATCATACTCCCATAATTCAACTTTTAACTTACCAGCTGGACCCACGTAAGAATCCCGACAAATCTTATAATCACCACCAGTAGAGGCAAATACATCACTTTCAGCACCATTAGAATAAAGAGATTGTTCTCCTAAGTAATCCCAGCCACTTGCAAATGTAGAAGAAGGGAACAACAACGCAGCGACCAATGCCACAGCACTCATTTTAAACATTTTCATGCTCATTCCTCCTCACCCGTTTTGACTTATTATTCTCCATATAATTCTAATCAATATTTTTTATATTATCATCTATCCAAAGATTCACTTTTTCATGAAGCGTTTTTGGAGTATCCACTACTTCATGCCCAACATATGGAATTAGAAAAAAGTGAAATGTGCTCGTCATTCAGTTTTGAAATGTAGTTCTGAATCATTTTAAACTTTTAAGCCTTCCCGGTTCAGGTAAACGAATTACCTCTGAATCCACCATTTGTGTAGAGACGTCTCGATTTCTAATACCAGCAATCAGCACATTCACTGGAATTGATAGCTGCCATTATTATTTTTTTCCCTATATCCTTTACAGGCTTATGAACACATTCATTTAATGAGTGTTGAACGCAAAAAACATATTAGGGCTATCCAGGGAATAAAATGAAAGGGATATTTTAAAGGAAAGCGGGGCTGTGCATGTGAAAATCCATGTGGTGAATAGGGGGGATTCTTTGTGGGGAATTTCCCAGCAGTATGGTGTCAGTATCAACCGGATTGTTCGGATCAATGGCCTTGAAAATCCAGATAAGCTGGTGATTGGCCTAGCTCTTTTGATTCCTGAACCTTATCTTCAGTACAGGGTTCAGCAAGGGGATACTCTAAATAATATCGCAAATCAGTTTGGAATTACGGTACAGGAAATCATGCAATCGAATCGCATCACAAATCCTTCCGCTATCTATCCAGGGCAGAGACTAACCATCCCGGTTATTTATCATACCGTAAGGGAACGAGATACCCTTTATGATATAGCGAGACGTTATGGAACGACAGTTCAGGCCATTATGCTGATGAACAGGATTACAGATCCGTCCAATATCCATATCGGACGGATAATGAGGATTCCCCAGAAACCAAAACCCATCATTGAAGTAAATGGTTTTACAAACGTTTACGGGCAAGCCGGTGCGGAGCAGGTACGTGAAGTAGCCTACGATTTGACCTACGTAAGTCCATTTGGTTATAGAATGAGGCAAGATGGCAGCTTAGAAGTCATAGATGACATCCCGACGATCCGGGCGGCACAGTCGACTGGCGTCATACCCATGATGTGCATAACGAATTTTTCCGCGACGGAAGCGGGAACTCAGCTTGCCCATACGATACTTTCCGATTTAAGTTTAGTGGAAACATTATTAACCAACGTCATAAAAACGATGAAAGATAAAGGATACCGTGGATTGAATATCGATTTTGAAAGTGTAAGACCAGAGGACCGTGATTTCTATAATCGCTTTCTCCAAAGAGCAGTGGATCGATTGCATCCTGAGGGTTACTTTGTGTCATCCTCCCTTGCCCCAAAAACTAGCGCCAATCAAAAGGGGCCATTAGTTGAGGCACATGATTATCCAGTTCACGGACGGCTGCTCGACTTCGTGGTGCTGATGACATATGAATGGGGTTACCGAAAGGGGCCGCCGCAGGCAATCTCTCCCATTAATGAAATAAAGCGTGTCCTTGACTATGCCGTAACGGTGATACCAACAAATAAAATCTTCATAGGGTTTCAAATTTATGCACGGGACTGGCTTATTCCTCATGAAGAGGGACAGGAAGCAGAGACATTCGATATGCAGGAAGCCATCAGACGCGCCGTCCAATATAATGCAGAAATAAAATATGACGAGACAGCCCAATCCCCTTATTATAGGTACAAAGATGATCAGGGACGCACACATGAAGTTTGGTTTGAGGACGCACGCAGTGCCAAAGCCAAATTCGATCTGGTGAAGATTTACAGGTCAAGGGGTCTCAGTTATTGGGTACTTGGTTATCCGTTCCCCCAGAATTGGGAACTGCTTGGGGATACATTCATTGTACGGAAACTGTAGGGTGTTTTGTTACGGCAAGGTAGATCACATAATTGATATAGTAATGGGCAGCTTTTTTTATAAAGCTGTCTATTTTAGTGATTTCGAAATGCACTACAAGAATTACCGGTTTTTTATGACAACGTTTAAAAGCGTCTGGAACCTGAGTAGATAAAGGGACTTAATCGAGGACGCCATATGGTGGTCCTTTTCATTTTAATGAGAACTCTTTAAAAAACCAAGGGAATGGTCATTCAAAAAAGGAAAAGGGCTCCTCATTGTGGAATTAGGAGACTAGATTATCACTTACCGGAGGAACATTTTATGGAACTAACCATCATAAATACGTTTACAGATCAACCTTTTAATGGAAACCCTGCTGCAGTCTGCCTTCTTACCGGGGAAAGTGACAGTGAGTGGATGCAGAGAATAGCTAAAGAGATTAATATGCCTGTTACCGCTTTTATTCAACCTCATAATGGTGAATGGAAGCTGCGATGGTTCACACCTTCTATTGAAATCCCGATTTGTGGACATGGGACGCTGGCAAGCTCCTTCTTTTTATGGGATAAAGGATACGTGCCAAGGAATCAGCCGATTACCTATCAGACGAAAAGCGGGCTTCTTATTGCAAAATTCGTTGAAGGAATGGTTCAGCTGGAATTTCCGTCATTAAGGGAGAAGGAGACCGCTGCCCCTGATTTACTGATAAAGGCTTTAGGTGTTGTGCCTGCGTATGTTGGGCAAAACAAATGGGATCTTCTAGTCGAAGTTCAATCAGAGGAAATCGTAAGGAATTTAAAGCCGGATATAGACTCCATTGCCCAATTGCCGGTTAGGGGCGTCATCGTGACGAGTCAATCCGATAACAGTGAATATGATTTCGTTTCACGTTTCTTTTCCCCTGCCCAAGGTCTTGACGAAGATCAAGTAACCGGCTCGGCCCATTGCTGTCTGGGACCCTATTGGAAAAGCAAGCTGGACAAAAGTATTTTTATAGCTTATCAGGCATCGGAAAGAGGCGGACTGTTGAAAGTTGAAGTAACGGAAAACACAGTTAAACTTTCCGGCCATGCCGTCACAATATTCGAAGGGAATTTAACCATTTAATGCAGGGGGAAGATTTGAGTGGGGTCCATCTGAATTTTTAAAAAAGTTGAATGGGGCGGAGGTACGAGACTCCAGCGGGAAAGGCGCGTCCAAGGGAGACCCCCACAGGCGCATAGGCGCCGAGGGTGGACCGCCCGCGGAAAGCGAGTGCCTGGAGTGGAAATGAACGTTCGAAATTTACAACTCAGCAATCCTTCTTAATGAAGGTTTGCACCCTTACCCTTTTTAGTGTGTAAGAATCGAAATGGCACTATACACTAATAACAAAGCCATGATTACATTAAACTGACTTCTATACTTTGATAAAAACGTTTGAAAAACAGAACCGAACATACTCCAGCAGAACGTACTCATAAAACCAACGAAAGCCAGAAATAATGAAAAGAATAGTAAGCTGAAATTTGAAGAGTAATAAGGTAGGATGAAGGTCGATATTGCCGTGATGCCATATAAGATTCCTTTTGGATTTATGAATTGTAAAAGCATGCCTGCTATAAAACTATTGTTCTTGTCATCATTATCGTCCTTCGCTTTAGTTGAACTGAAAATGATTTTCATGGCCAGATACAGCATGTAAATTGCACCAAGGATTGTCATGATAAATTCAATCTTTGGTATGAAATTTTCAAGCAAAACATTAAAATAACTGCACAATAACATGATTACAAAAAAACCGGCACCTACTCCGAAACAAAATTTAATCGTCTTTTTTAACCCGTACTTGTTCGCAAATAACATGGCCATGATGTTATTTGGACCCGGAGTGAAACTTGTAACAAAAACAAATAGCAAAAAAGATAGTAATGGCATGGTTGACTCCCCTTTGTATGCTATAATGACCAAAAATGACACTATAACGATTTCCTTTTTATTGTACAATGCCGACGTTATATTGTAAATAAGGAGCATTTATATGGAAGAAATAAATTTTATTATTGCTAACAATTTAAAAGCCATCAGGGAAAGTAAGAAATTAAGTCTTGAAAAGGTTGCAGAATTGACTGGAGTAAGCAAAACGATGATTGGACAAATAGAAAGGGGAGGATCGAGCCCTACGATTACGACGATTTGGAAAATAGCCAATGGATTAAAGATTTCATTTTCTTCATTGATAAATAATCCTCAGCCGGATACAAAAATTGTTTTAAAAAGTGAAATTCAATCATTATCTGAAGATAACGGCAAATATCGAGTTTATCCCCACTTTCCCTTTGAGGATGAGAAGCGCTTTGAAGTATATTCAGTCGAGATAGAAAAAGGTGGATTCCTAAGTTCCGATTCGCATAGGGAAGGAACAGAAGAGTACATAACTGTTTTTGAAGGGGAAGTGACTGTACGTGTAAATAACGAAGAATTTACAATAAGGAATGGTGATTCTATCAGGTTCAAGGCTGACAGACCGCATGCCTACCATAATTCAGGGGATACAATAACTCGATTAAGTATGATCTTATATTATCCAACTTAAAAAATGGAGTAATGTAGTTCTGTTAATATATCTTAGCAAAGTGAATATCCCCTATGGATTGACTGTTGGTATGGTCTGCCTGTTGGGGATCCTGCTTCAAGCCGATTTTCTGGTTTTCTTACAGAATCGGCTTTTTTTATTTAGTCTTCTTCAAGCCCAATTACTTGAAGTACAATATTTTACAATGTCTATAAACTATATTTAACCATCCCCTACTAATATAGAAATGTACCTACTTATCCACTGTAAGAAACCCTTGGAGGATTCGTCCATCCTGCAGCAAGCCGTCTCTTGATTCTCGCAATACGCCAATTTCCTATAACCCACATTGATGGAAGAAATTTGCGACACTCCTGCCGAATATCTGGCTAGCCAAGACCCCACAGCCGCTTGAGTCGAGGAGGCTTGGCGGCCAGTCGGCCGAAAGGGGGCGGGTTGCTGAAATCAGCTGGAATGTTCTTTAAAAAACCGCAGGCAAACTCGCTTTTCTTCGAATTTATGTACAGTCTGAGAGAGAGCTAACTCTCTCTCTTTTTTATTTTTGGTTAATTTAGGTATAAAGACCAAGGGTGATATCGACTGAAAATGATGCTATTTTACTAGTGGATCGTTTTTTTGATATATCATCTATCTGTTACTAGGTATTTTAGGGTGATTATAATGAAAATATTCTGTTAATATTCAGTGTGTTATTGTAAATTTGTTTTAAAATTGGATTATTTTGTTGTAATATAGGAGATACACGAATCTTTAGAGGAAAAAAGTAGGGTGGATTTGTGTATGGGTAAGTAAATTTGTCGGAATTCAGTTTTTGGAAAAGCGTGTCAATTATATGGATAAGTTAGCAGAATGTTATGCCAGTATAGAACTAATGGGGGGATTACGATAATGGGGAAAAAGAAAATCGTAAAAATTGCTTCAGCTACCATAATGGCTGCGACAACGATCGTAGCAGTAGCGCCGGCACCATCGGATGCTGCCACTAGCCTGAATAGTAAAATCAAAACGGCCAAGGCCGCCATCAAAAAACCATTCGATACCTATTTCTACACTTCTAAACTCGCTTCAGTGTCCACTATTGAAAAACAAATCAAGTCTGCAAAACAAGCAAAAAAAGACATCAACTCTACCATTAAAAAATCAATGTTAAGCAAAAAAGAAAAAGATGCCAAATACAAAGAAATCGAAGCTTATGATAAGTACATCACTCGTTCGGAAGGTTATGTAAAAGGATATAAAGCGGCTGAGAAAGCAAAAGCTGCACATGGCAAATCGATTGGCAACCTTACGAATTCAATACTTGCCAAGAAATCCATTGATATCAGGAATCAATACGAAGCACTGGATAAAGCCGTGAAAAAGGCAGATAAGGATATTAAAGATACGGTTTACGGTGCGAAAATCGAAAAGCTCCTATACGATAAATTCACTAAAGCGACCAAAACAGCTTTGAACGGTGACCTGAAAGTTCCACACTACTATGAAAAAGCTGCTTACTGGGTGAAGAAAGGTGATTTGAAGACCGCGGATAAGCGCATGCAAACCGTTTCTGCGCAATTGAAGAAGGTCAGCAAAACATCCAAGCTCGGAAAAGCCATACACGCCTATGTTAAAGAAGTGAAAGGTAAGTATGATGATGCGGTATATGCAGAAAAGAAAAAAGAAGTGGCAAAGCGGGTAAATGCCTATGTAGCTCTTGCCAATGGGGAACTTAAAACGAAAGAACAGATAAACGCGGCTAAAAAAGCGAAAGCAGCGATTCATTTAAATGGAATCAAGGAGTCGGATCGAAAGGAATTCCTTTCGAAAATGGCATTGGCGGATAAGAAAGTCGCTGCCGCTGAAGAAGCTTTGAAAAATCCTGCGAAAGCGATCACGCTTTCCTTGATGCATACGAATGACACGCATGCCCACTTGGATAATGTGGCCAAAAGGGTGACGGCTGTTAAGGAAGTGCGTAAGAATAAGCCCCAAGCTCTTTTAGTTGATGCAGGTGATGTATTCTCGGGAACTCTCTATTTTAATGAATTCAAAGGGCAAGCGGATCTTCGCTTCATGAATTTAATGAAATATGACGTCATGACATTCGGGAATCATGAGTTTGATTTGGGTTCCAGCGCCGAAGGTCATCAAGCTTTGGCTGACTTCATCAAAGGGGCAAAGTTCCCGTTTGTCAGTTCCAATGTGGACTTCTCCAAAGATGAAAAGTTCAAGGGACTATTCTCGGACCTGATTTCAAGTAAGCCGGAGCAAGGGAAGATATACAATGGCATCATAAAACAAGTGGATGGCCAAAAGGTAGGGTTCTTCGGGCTTACAACTGAAGAGACGAAAGATATTTCAAGCCCAGGAAGTATAGAATTCGAAAACTATCTTGAAGAAGCCGAAAAGGCGGTCAAGGCCTTCAAAGGCATGGGGGTCAATAAGATCGTTGCCGTATCCCATATCGGTTACGATGACAATGCAGCCTATGACAATGATTTGACATTAGCTGCCAAGGTCAAGGGCATCGATGTGATCGTGGGCGGACATAGCCATACGCAGTTGGACGCCCCCGTTGTTGTCGACAAAGATGATAAAGGCAAAACGAAAGAGCCGACTGTCATTGTCCAAGGGTATCAATATAGCGACTATTTAGGAACGATCGATGTGGAATTCGATAAGCAAGGCAAGATTGTCGGACAAGCCGGTCAGCTGATTAAGCTTTCTGAAAAACAGGATGATGCTGAAGCGGCAAAAGTGCTCGAAACCTATTCCTCGAAGATTAAGGAACTGAAGGAAACGAAGACAGGTGCAACAGCTGTGAAGGCCTTGGAAACACCGCGTGATGCAGGGGATGCAACCAAGCCGAGCGTCCGCAAAAATGAAACGGAACTGGGTAATTTAATTACGGATGGAATGCTTAGTAAAGCGAAGGAATTCAATAAGGATACGGCAATCGCATTCCAAAATGGCGGGGGAATCCGCGCTGGCATCGATCAAGGTGAAATCACTTTAGGGGAAATCCTCACCGTTTTGCCGTTTGGGAATACGTTAGCGACGATGAAGCTTACGGGTGCAGAAATCAATGAAGCATTAGAGCATAGTGTAAGCCTCGCCCCTAAGGAAAATGGCGGCTTCCTGCATGTTTCCGGAATGAAATTCACCTACGACAGCTCGAAGGAAGCAGGCAATCGTGTGACAAAGGCAGAAGTCCTTGGACAAGATGGAACATATTCCGAATTGGATCCAGCGAAGGAATATGTCGTGGCGACCAATGCTTTTACAGCCAAGGGCGGAGATGGATTCACCGTTTTCAAGAAGGCTTATGAAGAAGGAAGAGTGACGGATATCGGACTCGCTGATTGGGAGAATTTACGTGATTATGTAAGCGGGCTGAAAACTGTCGATCCAAGCATCGAAGGACGCATCAAGGATGTGGCGGGAAGTGATACAGACCCGACCGTGGTATTGGCTAAAGACTTTGGCGGAACGGCTGATGAGCCAAAAACACATGAAGGCAATGTAGTTGTGGATATCACGGATATTGCTTCATTGGAACATGCAGTGGTTATAGGGAATCTTACATTAACGGGAACTCCTCCGGAGGATTTTACTTTTTCAGAGGTTACAGTGGAGGGTGATTTGGATTTATCGGGACTTAACGGTAAGAACGTAAGCCTGAGCGGTGTCACGGTGAATGGCGAAACCATTCTTTAAGCGGTTTTCAAATGATTGCTGAGCCTGTGGAAAAAGTTGGAGGGGTTGAGATCTTGAAGAAGAACGGGATAAGCAAGCTTTTCTTTGCCATACTGATCATACTGTCAACGGTTCTGCCAAATGCAGCCGCAGCAAATGCCGAAGGGACAATATCGGTCGTGGAAGCGATTAATAATAACAGCGGAACGGCGACGGTGAAGGGATATATCGTCGGTACAGCTAAAAGCGGTACAAGCTATCAACAAACATCGCCTTTTACTGAAAGTACGAACATAGGCATTGCCGATAGTCCGGATGAAACGGATGTTAAGAAAATCATGCCTGTTCAGCTTCCGGCCGGAAGTATCAGAACGGCCTTGAATTTGGTGGAACATCCGGAATTACTTAAAGCGCAGGTGACGATTACGGGGAAGCTGGAAAAGTACTTTTCAGTACCCGGCCTGAAATCCGCAACGGATTTCACGATCATCACTGATGGGGGAACAACACCTGAACAGCCTGATGTGAAGGTTCTGGATTCCATTGCCGAGGCGCGCACGAATACGGAAGATGTCGTGCAGGTCGATGGGGTGGTCACGACGGGACTTGGTTATTGGGGAGGAAAAGGTTTTTATATCCAAGATGAAACGGCAGGGCTATATGTTTATGGTTCATCGTGGCCTGCGGAAGTAAAGCAAGGGGATAAGGTTAGATTAATCGGACAAGTATCCGCTTATAATAAGGAATTACAAATCCAACCAACTTCCCTTGAAGTCGTATCTTCTGATAATGAACTTCCTGTAATCCAAAAGATTGATGCCTCAGGGGTAAATGAGGATACACAAGGTGAGCTGGTCACCATCGATAAGGCGACCATTACAGAATTGGCCCCATCGGGCACATACGGAACATTTGAATTCAAAGCGGAAGATATTGAAGGGAAATCCGTCATCGTTCGCCATGATAACCGGACCGGTTCGAGCTATGAAGATTTCGTGAAAAGCTTTAAAGCAGGGGATGTCATTTCCGTAACCGGAATCGGATCGAGGTTCAATGACACGTACCAGTTGAAGCCGCGTGGTATTGAAGATTATGAACTGGTGAACAAACCGGCCGTTTACACGGATATTTTCCCTGGTACGGTTAGTGAAAATACAAAAGTATCACTTGAATCTGGTTGGGTAGAAGCGAAAATCCATTATACGCTGGATGGATCCGCACCAACGTCATCAAGTGCTGTGTACACAGAACCTATCATTTTAACGAAAGATACGGTCATCAAGGCAATCGCTGTCAACGACAAGACATCGGAAGTTTTCACATTTGCCTATACCGTTAACAAAACCACTGAAGTGAAGATTCGTGACATTCAGGGGATGAATCATTTTTCATCTTATGAAACTCAACTCGTCTCAGGTGTGGAAGGTGTCGTCACTTATGTAAAAGATGCGAATAACTTTTACATGCAAGATCCCAACCCGGATAAGGACTTAACGACTTCCGAGGGAATACTTGTGTATAACAAAGCGCATGGTCTAAAAGCGGGCGATCATGTCAAAGTGGCAGGTAAAGTCGCCGAATGGTATATCGAAGGATACGCTGAAATGAAAACGACGGATCTGCCAACAACTGAATTGACCAATACGACGATTGAAAAGCTTGGCACTG
Source organism: Peribacillus sp. FSL R5-0717 (assembly GCF_038002945.1). Taxonomy (NCBI): domain Bacteria; kingdom Bacillati; phylum Bacillota; class Bacilli; order Caryophanales; family Bacillaceae; genus Peribacillus; species Peribacillus sp. FSL R5-0717. The sequence goes on along the minus strand of NZ_JBBOOF010000001.1, from coordinate 1,856,156 downwards.
CATCGATGCCAGAACCGATCGTCATCGGAAAGGATGTCATTCCGCCGTCTGAGAACATTGATGATGATAGATTGACAGATTTTAATCCGGGTGAAGACGGCATTGATTTCTACGAGAGTCTGGAAGGAATGCTTGTAGAAGTATATAACCCGAAAGTGGTTGCTCCCCAAGACTATGGTGAATTGGTCGTGATCCCAGGGAATATGGAAACGACGACAGCAGTTGGAGGCGTCAAAATAACGGAAACGGATTTCAACCCTGAAAGAATTACCCTGGATATAAATGATGAATCATTTGCAGCCAAAACGGGTGATTTCTTTGAAAGCCCGGTTACCGGTGTAATCAGCTATGGATATAGCAACTATAGGGTAGTGACGGATAAAGCCCAGCTGCCGGCGTTAAAGGATGGCGGTGCGGTCAGGGAAGTGACATCTTTAGAGAAGGATGCTGATGAGCTATCGATCGCTTCCTATAATATAGAGAATTTCTCCACTCAAACCGCTAATTCGAAAGTTGAAACGATCGCAACTTCCATCATTACCAATCTTAAACAACCCGATATCATCGGGGTAACGGAAATGCAGGATAACGATGGGGCAACAGATAGCGGGACAACGGATTCTGCCCAAAGTGCCAAGAAGTTAACCGACAAAATAAAAGAGCTGGGCGGACCGCAATATCAATACATCGATATCGCTCCAGAAGATAAACTTGATGGCGGTGCACCTGGCGGGAATATCCGTGTAGGCTTTTTATATAATGTCGACCGTGTCAAATTGACTGAAGGAACGAAAGGGACGGCAACACAGTCCGTGGCTTTCAAAGATGGAAAACTTACCTTGAACCCTGGACGAATCGAGCCTGCCGATCCCGCCTTCAAATCAAGCAGAAAGCCTTTAGCGGCTCAATTCGAATTTAAAGGCGAAAGCGTAGTGGTGGTGGCCAATCATTTCAATTCCAAGGGCGGTGACCAGCCGTTATTCGGCAAAAACCAGCCACCTGTCCTTTCAAGTGAAACGCAAAGGCTTCAAATTGCCTCGATCGTCAATCGGTTTGTCAGTGATATCAAGTCACAGGATGCCGAAGCGAATATCGTCCTGCTTGGAGACTTTAATGATTTTGAATTTTCGGCTCCGCTTAACACATTGAAGGGCAAGGATTTAACCAATATGATCGAGAAAGTCCCTTTTGAAAAACGTTATTCTTACACATACCAAGGCAACTCACAAGTACTGGACCATATCCTGGTATCGAATAATATGGCCACGGCCACAAAAGTTGATATTGTCCATATAAATTCATCCTTCATGGAAGTTCACGGAAGGGCTAGTGATCATGACCCTGTACTGATTTCAACCATTTTATCTGAATCAGGCGGAGTTGAAACTCCCGCTCCAGAAAAAACATATAATCTGACAAACGTTATAACAAAAAAACTTACGATTGCTTCACCTAGTGCTTTGATCGATATTGACGAAACATCCAGCATCGAAGAAGGTATCTGGTTAAAAGGTTCATATGCTGTACTCAAAGGCCTTGGGCTGAAGAATGCTGCTGTGACGATTAAACCGGATAAGGATGGTGCAATCATTGATTTTGGCGGCATGGCGGTGAAGGAAGTCATCATTGATAATGCCAATGTAAAAGAAATCAGAGGCGCTGAAAATGTTCAGAAATGGTCGGTAACAGAAGGTGTCGACACATCGAATATCAAATTTTTCGATTCCAAGGGGGAAGCAATTGCTTCCCCTTTCGACCCTAAAGAAAATCATGCGCCCGTCTTAACGAAAACACTGGAAAATCTTGAAGTGAAAGCCGGTTCAAAGGTCACCATCGATTTAAGTGAGCACTTCTCAGATCCTGATGGGGATAAGCTGACCTTTTCATCCACTATCGGTACAGTCACTGGCCAGACATTAACGCTTCCTGCAAATGAAGCTGGAACATACCTTGTCGCAGTCAAGGCCGAGGACCAGCTATCGGAAACGGTTGCCCGTTTCACGTTGACCGTATCGAATGATAAGCCGCTTGAAGCTTATTACGAAGCGGCGGCAGGAAAAACGGGAACGGAATTGAAAGCGGTTCTGCACTCGATAATTAAGGGCCATACGATGCTATCTTATGATCAAGTGTGGAATGCCCTTAAAGAAACGGATGAAGATCCGGTGAACAAACAGAATGTCATCTTGCTTTACTCTGGAAAATCGATCTCGGAGAACGCGAATGGGGGCAATACCGGACAATGGAACCGCGAACATGTTTGGGCAAAGTCCCACGGTGATTTTGGGACAAGCAAAGGTCCCGGGACAGACCTTCATCACCTCCGTCCCGCTGATGTGACAGTCAATGGAAAACGAGGCCACCTTGATTTCGACGAGGGGGGTCAAACATATAGTGGATGTGAATGTAAGTTTGATTCAGATTCATGGGAGCCGCCAGACCATGTTAAAGGCGATATAGCACGGATGCTATTTTACATGGCCGTCCGATATGAAGGAAACGGCGAGTTGGATCTTGAATTATCCGATACAGTCAATACGTATCCGAAGCCGCTTCATGGAAAGCTATCGACACTTTTGAAATGGAATGAGCTCGATCCAGTCGACGATTTCGAGAGCCATCGCAACGATGTCATTCAGGACTGGCAAAATAACCGCAATCCATTCATCGACCATCCTGAATGGGCATCCGAAATTTGGGGTCCCGCTGGATCCAGAGATGAAAAAAAGGCGAGTTAAATCGGAGATCGAAGGGAAAAGCAGCCTGATGGCTGCTTTCAGACTGTAGACAAACTCGATGAAATCGAGTTTGTCTATTTTTATGGCTTGTACAATTTGAACGTTGATTTCCACTCCAGGCACTTTCCGCGGGCGGTCCGGGAAGCCTTCTCGGCGCCTTTGCGCCTGCGGGGTCTCCCCTGGACACGTTTTCCCGCAGGAGTCTCGTACCTTACGCTCCAATCAACTTTGTATTACCTTTTAGAAAGAGCCCCATTTGTCTACAAACTCGATAATACTTGATTTTTCCTACAGTATTTTTGAGTGTTTATAGAATTGAAACGTTTATTTCCATTCCAGGTACTCTCTTTCCGCACAGGAGTCACGAACACCCGCTACGATCAGCTTAGTTATAAAATTAGATGCAAACCGTACTGATCGGTTGAAGGAATTGCTTTGGGTCAGCTGGTTTAGGAACATCCTTATTAAAAGTGTCCGCCAGGCTGCTTTTTTTTGTTTTCTTCAAATTTAAAGGATAAAGGCTAATTATCTTAAAATACTGAAAAATCAAATATTATTTCTAAGTTAAATAATAAAAAAATATTGGTAGGTATGTTATGTAATATATGTTAATATGGGATATGCAATGAAAGGGTTTTCATTGCAAGAATGATAAAAATATTTTAATATAGTAATAATGCCGCTTTTTGATCTTCATTCACTTTAAAAGACGGTTAAAAAATTTATTGCCAGAAATGGGGCATTACACGATGAAATACAGATCTGCATTCGATATAATCGGTCCCGTCATGATTGGACCTTCAAGTTCACATACAGCAGGAGCTGCCAGAATTGGCAGAGTAGCAAGGACATTATTTGGAAAGCAACCGAAGAAAGCGATTATTTCTTTATATGGTTCTTTTGCAAAAACATACAGGGGACACGGTACGGATGTTGCTGTCGTAGGTGGGATCTTGGATTTCGATACGGATGATGAACGAATCCCTGCCTCTTTAACGATAGCGGAAGAAGCCGGTATGGACGTTTCCTTTACAATCGAGGATACTGTGATGGATCATCCTAATACAGTCAAAATCAGATTGTTCGACGAGGATAAGGAATTGGAACTTGTCGGGATCTCGATTGGCGGCGGAACGATAGAAATAACGGAACTGAATACATTCAAGCTCAAATTGTCAGGGGAAAACCCAGCCATTTTAGTCGTGCATAACGATGTGTTTGGAATCATATCTTCCGTTTCGACCGTATTGGCGAATCATGAAATCAACATTGGTCATATGGAAGTCTCACGAAAAGAAAAAGGCCAAATGGCCCTCATGGTGATTGAAGTCGATCAGAAAATCCAGAGCGATGTCATGATGGAAATTGAAGGATTGGAAAACGTGTCGCAAGTCATAAGGATGGTTGAATGATCATCATTAAAAGTGCTGGCATAGATATGGAGGTAAAAACATGTTCCGAAATGTAGCAGAGTTGGTTGAACTTGCTGAAAGTAAAAATGTGAAAATCGCGGAAATCATGATTTTACAAGAAATGGAGTTCTCAGGCCTGTCGAGAGAACAGATCATCGAAAAGATGGACAGGAATTTGACAGTGATGGAACAAGCGGTGGAAAGAGGTCTGAAAGGTGTGCAATCCGTGACAGGCCTAACGGGCGGAGATGCCGTTCTTTTGCAAAATTATATCAAGTCGGGCAAGGCACTGGCTGGTAATTTATTATTGGATGCCGTCAGTAAAGCTGTTGCGACGAACGAAGTGAATGCAGCAATGGGAATGATTTGTGCCACTCCGACTGCAGGTTCTGCGGGCGTTGTGCCCGGTACATTATTTGCCGTGAAAGAAAAATTAAACCCGACCCGGGCAGAGATGATTGAATTTCTTTTCACTTCCGCTGCCTTCGGATTTGTGGTTGCAAACAATGCTTCCATTTCTGGAGCGGCTGGTGGCTGCCAAGCAGAAGTGGGCTCGGCAAGCGGAATGGCCGCAGCTGCGATAGTGGAACTGGCCGGCGGTACACCAAGCCAAGCGGCAGAAGCGATGGCGATCACTTTGAAGAATATGCTTGGATTGGTTTGTGACCCAGTGGCTGGGTTGGTTGAAGTTCCTTGTGTGAAACGTAACGCAATGGGTGCATCCAACGCAATAACGGCAGCTGATATGGCACTTGCGGGCATTACGAGCCGCATTCCATGTGACGAAGTGATCGATGCCATGTATAAAATAGGATTGACCATGCCGGTTGCACTTCGTGAAACGGCAGAAGGCGGCCTTGCTGCGACTCCTACTGGGCGAAAATTGGCAAAGGAAATTTTCGGTTCATATAAATAAACATCCAATCCCATTAACAAGAGGTTTGTTAATGGGATTTTTAATTTGTCTTAAAAATAAATGAGGTAATTTTGTGATTGAAAAAAGGAAATTAGAGGAAGACCGAGGGATTTGGCGTTTTTGGACACGGAGATGGAAACAGTCGTTGAAAAATCTGAATTATCAGTGAATATGGAGCCATAGCAACTTTGTGAGTTATCCCTTTCAATGATAAGATGAGTACGAAATTCACTATGGGAAGGATTGATTCTTCATTAATTTTCTCGAACTAACGTACACGTCGGCAATGGAAAAAGCGATGTTTCAGGCTCATGGAATCGGCTATGCACTATATGCTCAAAAACTGGAGCAACGCATGATGGTTGAACAAGAACGGGAACAGGATTATCTACAGGGCAGGCGTATATCAGAGGAGATGAGAGCCAATCTTTTTTTGGGGAGCTAATTTCGATCTGCGATATCGATAACATAAACGAAAAAATCGGAAAAAGGAGCAATCGAAAAGATTGCTCTTTTTGTCCGGCCATAAAGGATATTTTTCCATTAAAAGAAGGAAACAACACTTTTAAATAGAATGTACGTTCATGAAGAGGAGGATGGTCTTGTTGGAGAGAAGAGCATTGCTTGTATCAGCATTACCGGGATATGATGAGGAAATTGGACGGTGGCTATGGTGTTTAGAAGATGTTCGCCGTACGCTTATATCGGAATTGACTGGAATCAGCCAAAATATACTCGATTCGAAAATCGATGAAAGGCAAACGATTGGCTCGATGTTATATCACATCGCGCTGATAGAGGCAGATTGGTTATACGAAGAGGTCCTTGTTACGGAATGGGATTCGGAAATATCCGCGTTGTTTCCAGTAGGGTGCCGTGCTGAAGATGGCTCCCTAAATCATATTGAAGGACAAACATTGGACGAACATTTCTACCGACTCAATAAGGTGCGTGAGGTATTTCTTTCAAACTTCCGCACGATGGACCTGACGGATTGGCGTAAACCGAGGGTACTTGATCAATATGACGTTACACCTGAATGGGTCGTTTACCATTTGATTGAACATGAATCACATCATCGAGGTCAGATTTTCCAATTGCTGAAGAAATTACGGAATAAATGTGAAATTAAAGAAATGTGATGTTTTTATCCCTGCTATCAACATGGTCTCACCCCGAACCATCCTTAGTGTTTTTTACCGTTATCCACAGGATTGTTTAATAAAAAAGAACCCGAAGACAAACTTGCTTTTCTTTCAGTCTGGAGCTGCCTTTATGGCAGCTTTTTTGTATGTTGAGTTACGGAGTGGTTGGATATTTATGGTGGATTACCCATAATGAGTTACAGTTTATGGTATATTGGTTAATGTCAATCTTCAACATGGCCCAAGACAAGACGGAGGAAAAAAGAATATTTCTCGGAGTGGGTGTGCTTACGTTTTTATTTGTTTTTAAATTAAAGAACAGTTCCAAGCCTTCACGGATGAAAGCAGTGAGGTTTCCGATCTTTATGAGGTTATAGCGGTCAGTGCTGAGACGGTGACGCCATCGTAAATTGAAATTATGAAAACAAGACTTGGTTATGGTTTATGGGATGAAACCAACTGAGACGTTTTTTAATAAAAAAACTGTAGGCAAACTCGCTTATCTCGAGTTCGTCTACAGTTTATATGCCTGGACTGATTTTATATCATTTAATCTATTTGGTGATCATGACCGAACTTCGACTTTAAGACGCTGCTTGCATACCCAATGAATCCCCCAACAATGGCGGGGACGATCCACCCAAGCCCAGCTTCATACATAGGAAGTATTGCAGTGAAGAAATCATTGATGAATGTAATGTGTACACCTGCTCCATTTAATCCATCAAATAGACTGACGATGAATGTTAAAAGTAAGCTGCCTTGATAAACTTCAGGTCTTCCCTTAAATAAGGAATGAAGAAATGTTAGGAAGATCAAAACAATGGCTAATGGATAAATGGCTGTCATAACCGGTACTGAAATGGCAATTAACTCAGTTAGTCCAATATTGGCAATGATTGCACTGAAAATGGATAAACTTATGGCAATCGTTTTATAAGGCAGACTTGGAAATAGTTTATGGAAGTACGTCGAGCAAGAGGTAATGAGTCCTACGCTCGTCGTAATACAAGCTACTGTGATCATTAAGCCCAATAATAGCCCACCATATGATCCAAAGTAGTAATCCGAGACTTTCGCCAAGATAATGCCTCCATTATCCAAGCGTCCAAGTTCCCCAACGCTTGAAGCACCCATATAAGAGAGAGCTGTATAAATGGTAGCAAGGATAACCGCCGCAATGGCAGTCGCTTTTCCACAAACGATCATGATTTGTTTTTTTGTTTTCGCACCTTTTTCTTTGATGGCATTAATGATGATGATGCCAAAAACAAAAGATGCAAGAGTATCCATTGTTAAATATCCTTCTCTGAACCCGTTGAAAAATGGTTGAACCATATAGTGCTCGGCAGGTGCTTCAAAATCTCCAATTGGATTAACGAAAGCGACTACCACCAGGATTCCAATGAACGTCAACTTGATGGGTGTCAAAACTTTCCCCACAATTTCGACAATTTTCGCGGGATTGAGCGAAAGAAGGCATGAAACTGTAAAAAAGATGATGGTGAAAATAAGTAAAGGCAATGGACCTGGATCTTCAGGCAAAAAAGGTTTTACACCAATCTCAAAAGAAACGTTTCCTGTTCTAGGCATGGCGAATAATGGACCAATGGCTAAATAAAGAATGGTTGTGAATACAATACCAAAGACTGGATGGACACGGCTTGCTAATGATTGTAAGTCATCTTTTCCAGAAAAACCGAGTGCCAGCACACCAAGTAACGGTAATCCTACTCCTGTGACCAAAAACCCTGCATTAGCCGACCAGATATTCATACCTGCCGATTGACCAAGCATTGGCGGGAAAATTAAATTCCCTGCACCGAAGAAAAGGGCAAATAACATGAACCCAATCACTACTATAAATGAAGATGGAACCTTATTAGACAAAATAAACCCTCCGACCAAAATTTGCTATTTTAGAAAATTATTAAATTTTCTAAAAATTATATAAACAGTAATACTAAGACCGTACAGTATTATAACTAAATTAAATTGATATTTCAATATATTTTTTGTTTTTTATTATTTACCTTGATGATCAGTGATCCGCCCTTATCTTATTTTGAACATCTAAAGTCTGCTCATACTCATGAAATTTGAAATATAAAGGAAATGAGGATACGGAAAAAACTGCTTTGCGTCGCGAAGCAGTTTGAGCTCATGATAAAAAGTGACGGTTTTGATGCGGTAATAAGGGAGCTGCTTTGGCAGCGCTTGAGTTTGTAGACAAAAGGGGGAGTAAAAATAACTTGTACTCAACAGGGTTTGTATAGTCTTCTTCTGTCAATAATGGTTATGGAATCAGAATTTCTGCGTTTTGTCTATAACTTACCGTTTTGTCGTGAAAGGAACTTATGAAAATGCTCGAGAAGGGTAAAATCGGAAGCCGTCAACTGTTGATATTAGTGATTCTATATACGCTTGGAGATTCTATTTTAGTCCTTCCCTCCGTTGTCGCTTTCGAAGCTGAACAAGATGCTTGGTCCAAACCAAGACGCGCGGCCATGAGGACGACACTCATAAAAAGAATCATGATCACTTGAATCGGAGTATCAGGCATAATATGACTTATCATAAAATCACCAATTTCACTCAGATATGTCGCTGTAGTTATAAAGAAGTAGCTTATAAATAGAAGAGAAATTGCCATTCCCAGCCACTTCCCCAGAATTTTTTGGCTGTATTCCACTAATGTTAAATCAGGATAACATTTCCTTAAGGCCTCATATATCAAAACAATCAATAACGGTGCTATTGCCACGCTTATCATGCCCGAAAATTTCAAAACCTGCAACCCGTATGGGAGGGGGGAGTGAAACAGGTTATACGGGGTTCTATACCATTTATTGTTTTTCCGTTTATTGAACCGGTTGCGATTCTAATGATCCTCCCGTTCGTAAGTCAAAAAGCCAGAATAAGAAAAAGCCTTTTTGTCGGTCAATTGTTGGCTGGAAGTGTTTTGATCATTATAACCATGTTAGCCATTCTTGTACTTGGTTCCGAGTCAATAACAAGACAAAATTATTCAATCTATTTGTTGGCAAAGAAAATAAATATCGCTGATTTCCTGACGCGGCTGGAAGCAATAATAGCCATAATATGGTTCATCACAATTTTTATTAGATTTAGTTTGTTTTTTTATGTGACCGTTTTAGGTACGGCACAAACGTTAAAATTGCGAGATTATCGTCCTCTGGTTTTTCCGTTTGGTATCCTCTTGATTGCCTTTACTCTGATGATGTCACCGAATATTGTCCATTATAATAAATTCATTACAGAAATCTGGCCGTTTTATGCCATGACATTCGGGTTTCTGCTGCCATTGATATTACTAATAATCGCCAAAGTTCAGAAAAATGATCAACGTAACTAAGGCGGGTCTATCAGTTAAGAAACTAGTGTGAAATTCCATTAGAAGCTCAGGTGTCATTTTTTACTTTGTCTCAGTTTTATAGAACTCCTCGACCGTCTATTTCCACTACAGGCACTCGCTTTCCGGGCGGTCGGCCCTCGGCACCGCTTTTCCCGCAGGAGTCTTACACCTTCCGTTCCAATCAACAGTACTAGATGCTCCTTCATGGTTTTTTACAGTAATCCTTAATGGATGGAGGAAATTTGCGACACCCCTGCCGAAATACTGGCTAGTCGAGTCCCCACAGGCGCTTGCGTCGAGGAGGCTTGGCAGGGGCGGAAAGGGTGCGTATTTCCGGAATCACCTGAAATGTAATTTAAGAAAAAACCGTATGCTGGCTCATTAGAACCAAGTTTAAGACTAGATGCTCCTTCATGGTTTTTTACAGTAATCCTTAATGGATGGAGGAAATTTGCGACACTCCTGCTGAAATACTGGCTAGTCGAGACCCACAGGGGCTTGTGTCGAGGAGGCTTGGCAGGCAGTCGGCGGAAAGGGAGCGTATTTCCGGAATCACGGAACGTTTTTTTGGTATTACGAAATAGTCAAATCGACTATAAAAAATAGTTTGACTTTTTTAACAATTATGTTTATATTTGGTGTAATACTAACTACCGTTAGTTAATATAGTGCAAAAAAGTAGGTGTTATACATAAAAAGTAATTCAATGAATCATGGTTTGTAAGCGATTACACATTGTATTTGTAAATCATATCAGAAGACTTTTAAAACCAGGAGATGATAATTATGAAATATCCACTTACACCAGATGTAAAGCCAGAGTTTTGTACAACAGGAACTTTTATGCGTTTACCTTCTCAAAAGCATGATGCAAAGCTGGCAATTGTAGGTATGCCTTTTGATACAGCAGCGTCTTTTCGGGTAGGAGCCAGGTTTGCTCCCCAAGCCATTCGCCAATCATCCATGACCCTGTTTCCCTATCATCCGATTCATAATGTATATCCTTTTGAACAAATGAACGCCATTGATATTGGCGATATCCCTGTTATTCCCCATAATATTCATCGAAGCTATGAGCTAATGAAGGAATCCATTCATGAATTGATGTCCAAAGGGGTCATACCGATTGGATTAGGGGGAGACCATTCTGTTACTTTAGCTAGTTTACGAGCTGCGGCAAAGGTATATGGACCTATAGCCATGATTCATTTTGATTCCCATACAGATACCTGGGATACATATTATGAGGAAAAATATTGGCATGGATCTCCTTTCATTCGTGCCTACGAAGAAGGTTTACTGCAGGAAGATAAAGTGTTTCAAATAGGAATCCGCGGCACGCTAAACCACTCTGGAGATTTACAGGCAAGCCTCGATTTAGGTTATCGTCTGATTACAACTGGTGAACTTTCCAATCGTGGATTTGAAGATGTTTTGAAAGAGATTAGAAAAACGATTGGTAACACCCCTTGTTTCTTGACATTTGATATAGATTTCGTTGATCCTTCTTTTGCCCCAGGAACAGGTACACCTGAAATTGGTGGTTTTAGCAGCTATGAAACATTAAAAATGATACGTTCCCTAACTGGATTTAACTTTATAGGATATGACGTGGTTGAAGTGCTGCCTTCATATGATCCAAGTCAGATCACTTCACTTTTAGCGGCAACACTTGTACATGAATTTGCCAGCCTGGCAGCATTAGGTGCGAAAGAAGATAATTAAAATCACTTTAACTTAAAAAAAGCCCATTTATTTAATAAAGGAGGCAGTTCTTTGCGATGAAAGGATTACCCGAGCTTAAGCGTTTACTGAATACAAGATATGTGATTGTATTTGGACTTTCCTTTATGGCGCCTGTGACAGTCTTTAGCACATATGGCATCGCTATTGATCGTACCCATGGAATGATTCCGACAGCATACATAATCGCGTTAATTGTCATGCTATTCACTTCATATAGTTACGCAAAAATGGTTCAGGTATATCCCACTACCGGGTCAGCTTATACCTTTGTGCAGAAAGGTATTAATTCACACCTTGGTTTCCTGGTAGGATGGGTGATTTTATTGGATTATCTTTTCAGTCCTATGATCAGCGCTTTACTTTTTGGGATTATGGTGAATGCTTATTTCCCTGGTATTCCTATCGTTGCCGTTATCATTTCTTTTATCATTGCTGTGACAACGATTAATATTTTAGGAATTAAGGTCGCTGCAAATGTGAATACCTTTTTGGTGATATTTCAATTTCTTTTTATCATGATCTTCAGCCTGCTTTGCATAAATGGACTTTTAGCAGGAAAAGGCACCGGGGAGTTGTTTTCTAAAGATCCTTTTTTTAGTCCAGACGTGAATATTAATAATCTGCTTTCGATTGTACCTTTATTATGTTTTAGTTTTCTTGGGTTTGATGCGGTTACTACACTTGCAGAAGAGACCAAAAATCCGAAAAAAACACTTCCTAAAGCTATTTATGCTACGACATTGATTGGAGGGTTATTATTTGTTGCAGCTACCTATTTTGCACAATCGATTTTCCCGAATTTCAATGCTTTTAAGAACCCTGATACAGTTATAGTCGATATCATGATTTATACCGGGGGTAATTTTCTGAATAGTTTGTTTGTTTCTGTCGTAGTGACATCCGCTACTGCTTCTGCGATAGCTTCAGGAGGCAGCGGAGCCCGGATTTTGTATGCAATGGGGAGAGATAATGTTCTGCCTAAGCGGATATTCGGATATGTTTCTCCAAAATTTCAAACGCCCATATTCAATATCTTGATCATTGCTTGTGTTGCAATGAGCGCCGTATTTTTGGATATCGCAACGGCTACTTCTTTCATTAATTTTGGGGCACTGTTTGCTTTTACTTTCGTTAATCTTGCAGTGCTTATCCATTATTTTGTGAGACATAAGCAGAGATCTCCTAAGAGTATCATTTTATATTTCCTTCTTCCCTTAATAGGCACCGGCATAACTATATTGTTTATGACAAAGTTGGATATCCATTCATTAGTATTAGGAATCACATGGATGACAGTAGGGTTCATTTACTTATTGTACTTAACAAAAATGTTTAAGGAACGTCCTCCTGAACTGAATTTTGCAGAGCAAAAAGAAGAATTCGATGTGAAACTCGTGCAATGATCAGTTACTGTTTTATTATTTTGAATGAAAAGAGGTAAACTCCATGACTATTAAAAAAGCGGATATTGTCCTTTCCAGTGATGCTATTTTCACAGGGCTTACACATGAGCCAACGTCTGGGGCAATAGCTATCTTAGGTGACAAAATTTTGAGTGTAGGATCAAAAGCAGAGATTGAACCTTTTATAGGAAGTGGTACAAAAGTATTTAACTATGGAAATCAATTGATTATGCCTGGATTTCATGATTTTCATCTCCACATTATGTTCAGTGCACTAAGTTTAACTAGTATTAATTTATTTGAAGCCAGGTCAGCTCAAGAAGTGGCTGCAAAAGTACTGGAGTTTTCTAAAGAATGTCCTGAGGAAGGATGGATTATCGGCATGCAATGGGATGCAGGTTATTGGCATGATAAACAAGAGCCCCATTATAGTATTCTTGACGCTGTCATTCCAGATCGTCCTGTCGTTCTTTTTCATGCTGAAGGTCATTATACATGGGTGAACAGTAAGGCCATGGAATTAGCAGGAGTTACTGAGGAAATACGTGATCCGGATTTTGGTCGCTATGAAAGAGATAAGAATGGTTTACTTACTGGAATTTTATATGAAGAAGCCCAGCAAATCGTTTTAAAAGAGGCATTACGGTTAACACAAAATAAAAAAGAAACGATATTAAAAGAGTTTTTACGATTGTTATCGCAATATGGAATTACTTCTGTAAACGATTTGTTTGCGCCAATAGATGACTTCCTTCAAGACTATGATCTTTTTGAGAAATTGGATAAGCAAGGAGAATTAACGACTAGATTTCATATCACTCCTGAATTGGATGGCAATTTGGACAAAGCTCAAATACTGAGAAATAAATATGTATCAAAGAAACTGCAATTCTCAGGATTAAAGCAATTCGTTGATGGAACAGTCACGGGTCATACCGCTTACTTCCTGAAACCTTACTCCGATCAATTGGATATTTGCGGTCATCCAGCTCTAGATCCAGAAGTATTGATCGATCGAGTTGTTAAAGCGGATGAACTCGGATTTAGAATCAGGTTTCACGCTATTGGAGATGCGGCAATTCGTTTAGCTTTAGACGCTTTTGAAGAAGCTGTACGCAAGAATGGAAAAAGAGACTCAAGGCATACAGTCGAGCATATTGAAGTAATTGATTCGGATGACGTTGAACGTTTTTCAAAACTGGGTGTCATTGCCTCGATCCAACCTGATCACATGGCTGCTTCATCAAGAGAGGTATATTCTTCAATAATAGGTCCTGAAAGGGAAAAAAATGTGTTCCTGACGAAGTCGCTATTAAGTACAGGTGCATCTTTAGCTTTAGGAACAGACTTTCCGGTTTCCATCTCATTAAATCCAATGAGGCAAATATATACTGCGATTACAAGAGTTGATAGTAGCGGAGATCCACAAAACACATGGCATCCTGAACAAAAACTCACTTTGGCAGAGGCATTGCAAGCATATACATATGGCTCAGCCCATGGATGTTTCAGGGAGCACGAGCTAGGTACAATAGAAGAGGGGAAACTTGCTGACCTTGTGGTTTTAGACAGAAATCTATTTGATATTCCAGAAAGTGAAGTGCTCAAAACTAAAGTGGAACTAACGATAAACGATGGGAAAGTTGTGTATAAAAGCGAAGAAACTTCTTTATCAAGCATATTCTAATTCTTATCTTTTAGAGAAAGAACCATGTTCCAAGATGTTAAATATTTAGTTTAAAAAAGGAAATGAGTTTATAATGAAATTAACTGACGTTGGATAGTTTGGAGGCTCATTATGACAAAAAATGAAATAAAAAACATTTCCTTATCACTTTTTACCAAGTACGGATACGAGGGAACTGCTTTATCTGAAATTGCCAAGAGGGTAGGTATACAAAAACCCTCAATCTATAACCATTTCAAAAATAAGGATGACCTTTTCTTGTGTCTGTTTGAAGAAATCCTGGAAGAGCATATACACCAGGTCGAACAATTTGTCGAAGAGATAAATACACTCTCTTCTGAAGAAAAGCTAAAGCACATCCTTCTAGATACTTGTAACTATTATAAAAACCATGAAGATAAAGCAACATTTTTAAAGAGGGCAATGATTTTCCCGCCGGAGCATTTGAAGCACATCTTAAATGAAAGTTTCCTTAGATCTGAAGAATCATTTTCCGCTATCTTACATGCTATCTTTGTCGAAGGAATAGACAAAAAAGAAATACGCCAAGGGAAAATTGAGAACTTAATCATGTCCTATTTCTGTTTGATTGATGGGATATTCATGGAATTTTCTTATTATGGTAAAGAGAATATGGAACCTAGAATTCAAAATATATGGGAAAATTTTTGGTATGGACTAAGTGGATGATACGTTCAAAAAGTTCATGCTCTAAAAACGATCAAATAGGAATACTTATCTGCTCATTCCGATTAAGTCTGTGAGGGGCTGTACAGTGATTCGTTGATTGGAACGTAGGGCACTCGCTTTCCGCGGGCGGTCCGGGAAGTCTCCTCGGCGCCTATGCGCCTGTGGGGTCTCCCCTGGACACGCTTCTCCCGCAGGAGTCTCGCGCCTAAAATCGAAGTTTCTTCCAATACCCTGAAATTGGTAAAGTTCCATCAAACATCTAAAAGATAACTTTACGATTACTAAAATGGTCAGTTTTTCTTTCTCAGTCAACACAACTTATGATAAACTGATATTATCAGAATTTTCCAAATGATGGAACGTTCATTGTTCCGTTATAGGGCCAGTTTAATTGAACAAGGAATTGGCATGACACCTTGGTTAGTTATCTAAAACACGTCGCAAATGAATGTTGACCAAAGGGATTATCTATTAAAGGGATTAAATTGGAGGGAATGGAAAATGGATGTAAAGACCCTTTTATTACAACAATGGGCAAGTTGCTTAGATGAAGAAGACTGGTTTCCACCACTTGAAAAAGTGCTAGAGGATATTACTTTTGAACAGGCAATTTGGAAACCAGCTGATGGTGCAATGAATTCCATTTGGGAATTAGTTTGTCATTTACTTTTCTATGAAAAGAGATTTCTGATGCGGTTTCTTGGTGAAACAGAGAATGAACCACAGGCAGAAAATAATGACTCTACATTTCGACTACCAACTGAGACGTTAGAAAATTGGAAAGAAACAAAACAAGAATACTTTTATGTTCATCGCGAACTTGGAAAAGTATTAGCAAAATCAGAACATGAAGATTTGTATAGACAGGTTCCGGGTGAAGATAATTCATTAGTGCTTGAACTGAAGAGTTTAGCCATGCACGACGCATATCATATTGGGCAAATTGTATTCCTTAGTAAAATGCAAGGAGCTTGGCCAGAGAAACGCAGCTTTTAAAAATGCTTACAATGATTCGATCATAGGGAGCTTTAATGAATAAGAACGGGAACGTCCAAATCGGACGTTCCCGTATTTTATCCTACTTTTTATAGAGAAGAAACCCTCATTGGATGGAAGAAATATGCGACACTCCGCCGAATAACCGGCTAGCCGAGACACCACAGACGCTTGGCAGACAGTCGGCGGAAAGGGAGCGGATTTCTGAAATCAACTCGAATTTGCCTGCAAGTAAACTCACAATTCCTTTGTCTTAATCCTTTTGATTAACTCTTCAAACCAAGATATTGTGTGATCTGTTCTGGTCGAAAAATAACCCTCCAAAAATTCACGAATATTCTCGTTGCCTTTAGGTTCTGGCTCGAAATTCCCAAGCTTCTCCCAAATAGCCTTGATGGACTTTACTTTTCTTTCTAATATATCTACTACTTTATCCCGGTCCACATACTTGATGTTGGCTAAACCAACAATCATATCCTTGATTTCATCCGCATTTTCAAATAATTTATAGATTTTTTTTGGTAGTTCTTCGCGACCCTTATCCGTAATCGCAAATACCTGTTTATCAGGCCGGTGTTCTTCTTTTATCACTTCAACTGGCTCGACTAAACCTTGTTTCACCAATGATTCAAAATGGTAGTACAGTTTACTTTCCGTTAATCCGCCCAGGCGATCCAATGGAATGGGTTCTGAAAGCTGCTTTTTTAATTTATAAGGATAATTTTTATCCTCCATCAGCTTACTCAATATAAAAATTTGAATAGACATTTTCTACGCTCCTTTAAGAAGTATTATCTCCTTATTGTAGCAAAACCTAAGCTGTGATTTCTGCCGCTTTCTTTTCAACTTCTGTTTCAGAAACCTGTACTGGCATCGGTTTGTGTAAAAACGCGACAATAGCCATGTTAATTAACATCGCAGCGGCACCTACCGCAGCCATTGACCAAATATACGGACTTGGACTGATGCTGCCAAATAGGTTTGCAAAGTATGCTTGCACCGAGTAATACATCGGTGAAATGTGGCTCATCCATTCATATGGTGCGTGCATCATATCACGTGTGATGGTGGCACCATTCGCTATTGTTTGCATTAATAAAATCGGTAAGTTTAAAATCATGCCGCCTTCACCAAATAAGAAGATTAAAATCGCGGTGAAATTAAAACATACCATATAGTTCAGTATTTGTTGACCTACTATACCGAAGAATAGGTCACCGCTCGGCTTATCAATTAAATAGGCTACACCTACAGCGATGATTGATGAAACCACGGCAATCAATAATGCAGCCATTTGCACATAAGCGAATAACCGTGTTTTGCTTGCTTTTCCCCGGCTGGCTCTAAATGCACCTACTAATTGCATGGCCCCGATCATTGCCCCTACATAACCGGCCATTGTTAAGAACATCGGCAGCATATTATGATTCATGCCATCGGGTATTTCGTTGATTGTAACGACATTTCCTACATAGGATTTCTCAATCTTTTCCGCTAATTCAGCAGCTTGCTTTTCTGGTACATTAAAGTTCATCAATACGCCCTGAGCTGTTTGTTGCGAGAATTGTGTGCTTAACTGATTGTTAATTTCAGTTACGACAGAATTCATGGTAGAAGAAACGACTGTTGCGCCTGCCTCATTGATTGTAAAGTCGATGCTTGATGACGCTTCACCATTTTGAATATTTTCAGAGAAGGTTTTTGGGATGTGTACGACTAATGCTAAATCATTGTGCTCCAAATCCTTTAAGGCTTGTTTATTTGTTATATCCGTCTCGATTTCTTTAAAGGGTAAATTTTCTTGTAAATTTTCGGCGATCATTGCCCCATTTTTACCAGCATCATCATTGATGATGGCGATAGGTAATTTATCGACATTTCCTGGAATGGCTGTATACCCAGGCAAGAAGATGCCCAGCATGGCAACTGCATAGAAAATCCCCATAAAGATTGCCGCTGTTGCACCTCGTGTTTTTAAGAATGCAGTAAATTTCATATGTTGAATCCATCCTTTTGTTTTAAAGTATATTACTCAATTTAAAGTACTAAAGTTAGAGTAGTTTAAAAGAAGTACTTAGGATTTTATTTTATTTTTTTCATAAAGTCAATCGGAAAATTTTATGTTTCCTTATTCAAAAATAAAAACCCCCGACACTTTGTTGGGGGAAATTTGTTATTTAGATTCCTTCGGCAACCTTGTGTGCAAAAAAAAATCCTTCTCTGACTAGCGTATAGGATCTTGATTTCATTCCATTAAGACACCCATTTTCTCGGTGTTACTAAACGAGTTTAATACAGCCTCGACAAAAGCCTCTACCGCAGGGGACTGCCATTTTTTCTTTTTTATCAGCATATAGGAATAAATGGGATTGAGGTTTTCAGAATGATTTAGGATTTTAAGCTTGCCGCTCTCGACTTCTTCTTTCACTGTGATATAAGGCAGAACAGAAAATCCAAGTCCGCTCATGACAATCTGTTTGATTGCTTCTATACTCCATAACTCCATGGTTTGAAAGTTCTCCATTTCATTCTTTAATAGATATCTTTCAAACATGGTCCGATAACTGCAGCCTTCTTCATTTGTGATGAAAAAATGATTGGTGTTGGCACCGGCTTTTTTAAATTCATCAAAATGATCAGGACCGTCAGGACTGCTCACAAGGACGATCTTCTCCTCAATCAAAGAATGATGAATGCATTTTTCCGGGTTTATTTCCGGATAGACCATTAAAGCGACATCAACCCGCCCGCTTATTAAGTCGACTTGGTTTTGGCCGCATGGACCATTGGTTAATATGATTTTGACATTGGGATATTTCAAGGAAAAATCCCTTATTATGGGACCTAACCTTGAGATTGTTAATGACTCCGGTGCAGCCACTTTTAAAACACCTTTAACTTCATTCGTGCTACGCATGTTCTTGATCTGTTCATGAGTGGAAAGTAGATCTTCAGCTAACGGTATTAAGTCTCTGCCTAGTGCAGTAAGCTGCAAATTTCTATTAGTATAAGTAAAAAGTTCCCCGCCAATCTCATGTTCAAGCGCTTGTATATGGGAGGTTATCGTGGATTGAGTATAGCCCAACTTCGAAGCAGCCTTTGTATAACTTCCTATTTCGACAATAGTCTGAAACGTTTTAAGGTGTCTAATTTCCATATCGTTCTCCTTAAATTGGATGATGTATCGAAAAAAATGATAATGAATTTTTTATTTTCAATTTTATTTATAGTTATAGTCATCTTACAATAAAGACTGTTCGTTAGGAAATAGTGAATGAAGGTGGAATTATGAGTATAATAGCGTTTCTTTCGTATGTGATGATTACATCAATTACGCCTGGCCCAAGTAACATCTTATTGATGAATGAAGCAAGGAGGTTTGGCTTTTTTGGTTCATGGAAGTTCACGGGCGGCATTTTGGCAGGATTTGCAGTATTAGGGATCATGAGCGGAGTATTTACAACAAGCCTCTACAATTGGATTCCTATTGTAGAGCCATATTTTAAAATAGCCGGTGCCGTATATCTTCTTTACTTGGCATGGCAGATTAGTATGGCCAAAGGTTCAAAGAAGGATACCAGAGATGTGCAGTCTTCCTTTTTATCAGGATTCATTCTTCAAATCCTCAATGTCAAAAGTATTTTGTTCTTTTTAACCGTGTTTAGTGCGTTTATTTTACCGTTTAATGAATCGCTTAAATTCGTAGCGATGTATTTAGGGTTAACTATTTTACTGGGGTGGATGGCATTGCTTTTGTGGTCAGGGTTCGGCTCGCTGTTCAAAGATTTTTTTGCTAAACATGACAAGTCATTTCGGTTAATCATGTGTTTGTTATTGATTTATTCTGCCGGTACAATTTTTCTGTGAATACTAAAAAAGGATCATCAACCAATCATGCAACAACGTTTGCTTTAACGGAAGATCTGAGAGTGTCATTTTCACAAATGATGACATTAGTGCAGGCTGTTTTTCATACGATATATTTGGGGTGAAAAAATGCCAAGAGTAAGTTATCGAAGTTCAGACGTGGATTTAATGGCAAGGATGATGAGAGCTGAAGCCGAAGGTGAAGGACTGCAAGGAATGTTGTATGTTGGAAATGTAATTGTTAATCGCCTTAAGGCAAATTGTTTAGACTTTAAAGAGTTAAGAACAATTCCACAAGTCATTTTTCATGTACAAGGAGGAAATTATTCTTTTGAAGCTGTTCAAAAAGGTAATGTATTTTATCAAAGAGCGAGAACTGCTGAAAAAAGATTAGCAAAACAGAATTTGGATTATTGGAGGCAACACCCAGGGAAATATGCGCTTTGGTATTTTAATCCATATGCTCCATGCCCACCGACTTGGTACGATCAACCTTTTGCCGGTCAATTTAAAAATCATTGTTATTATGAACCAAAACCTGGAACATGTGAAAGTGTCTATACAGGAGGTTAGGCCGTCATTTCATTTCAAGGAGCTGATTAGCAGCTCCTTTTTTTTAGGCAATAATCGGGCACTCCAACAAGGTTTTTTTGGTAAAATAAAGGGGGAAATGAGTTGTTGTTTGGGGGATTTTTAGTGAAGGCTATAATATTTTATATTGTTGGTGTATTCATTCTCTATATAGTTATTGAAACAGCAGTGAGAAGAGGAATTAACCATTCAAATATTGGTCAATTTCTTGAAAAAAAGTATGGAATGAAGGAAGATAAAAAGTCTTTTCTTGATGATGATTTGGATAATGAAAATAAGACGGATTATTAAAACAAGGGAGGTTGCTGTGGCAACCTTTTTTTAGAGGGGAAGTTAATGTACGATCTCTTTTTATAAAACAAATTCAACAAGACAACAATGATAGCTCCAGTTTGTCGGATAGCACACTTATTCAGCATCTTTCCGAGGGCGACGAAATTCGGCGTAGTAGACCTTTCTTTTCTGTGGTTCGGATTCAATATTTTCGATGAATGCTGCTTTGGCTTTCTCCAGTAACAACCCCTTTAATTCCCGAAGCTTCATTGGTCCCACTCCTGGCATCTTATCAGGTATATGTACTTTGAAATCCCTCTGGCGTTTATAAAAGCGGATGCTAGCAAGCCCCGTTCTTTCGGCTTTACCCAAGGTATATGCAAATTCAAATCGCTGCTGAATGAATGAAGACAACTCAGGCAGCCCTAAACCTTCATAGAGGGGAGGGAATTCATGATAAACGGGAGGTTCTATGAATGATATTGAAGAAATCTTCAAATGGATACTCCTCCTTTGGCGGAATAAAGACATACATACGTTGCCTATATTATTGTGCTCTGGGCCAATTTTTTAAACATCCATACAGCGGTCTTGCTTTCCTGTAAGCAGGAACTGTCCAGCTTTTTATTAGGGCTCCTCAGCACTTTTCCTCTACTGCAATTTCAAAATATCCAATCTATACTTATTATCAAATTAAAGTATTCTACTTAAACTAAAGCGTACTTTACTTTGAACACCTGGAACTGATCAGCAGTTCCGGGAGCCTTTCTAAATGATAAGCCGTATGAGTTTTTTAAAAAAGATATGCATGTACGGGGTTCATTTAATAATTATTATATAAAACATAACAAAAAATCACGGTCCCTTTATGCGGATATAAAATTCTAGAGTTATTCTTAATTTACATCTAGAGGGAGGGATCCGAAGTTGTCAAAATTTCAGGCCATAACTTCTTTGTTCATCTTGGTATTTATCATCATTTTCGTAACTTATAAAATCACAGCATTCTCATCCAATCATTCCACAACGAATCATTCCACATCCAACCGCTACATTCAACTACAATTATTAGGGGTTAATGATTTTCACGGCCAACTAAATAAATATCAAATGGTTTCAGGAACCATGGCAGGCGGTGCTGAATACTTGGCTGCCTATTTAAAAAAATATAAACAAGAAAACACAAATACATTACTCGTTCATGCTGGCGATATGGTAGGAGGAAGCCCTCCAATCTCTTCTCAATTTCAAGACGAACCCACGATCGAATTTTTAAACCTCCTGCACTTTGATGTCGGGACACCTGGAAATCATGAATTGGACGAAGGCGTAAATGAAATGAAACGTCTTATTCATGGAGGATTCAATAAAAAAACAGGGTATTTTCAAGGTGCCAATACTGCTTACAGTTCTGCAAATATCATCGACAGAAAGTCGGGCATTCCCTTATTACCACCGTATGTTATTAAACAAATGGACGGAATTGATATTGGGTTTATCGGTGTGGTCACAAAAGAGACCAAGATGTATGTGTCCCCTGAAAATCGAAAAGAAGTAGAAATTACGGATGAAGTTTCAGCTATTAACCGAACCGTAAAGCTTTTAAAGGAAAAAGGAATCGAAGTGATTGTTGTACTGGCACATGATTCAGCTAAATCAGATAAGGCAGGTGCAAATTCCACTGGGGATATAGTGGAGATGGCTCCAAAAATCGATGATGAGGTCGATGTCATTTTTGCGGGTCACAGCCATGAATATGCCAATACGGTTGCAGCCGGTAAACTGATCGTTCAAGCTTATTCTAATGGGAAAGCCTTTTCTCAAGTAAAGCTTGAAATTGACCCGCATTCTAAATTGATTGTTAAGAAACAAGCAAAGATCATTGCCGCTTCACATCACCATATAAAACCGGATGAAGAAACGGTCGCCCTTCTAAATAAATATAGAAAAAGATTGGGGAGCAATTTTAATCAGGTAATAGGGGAAATGCCGGAAGAAATCAGACGAAATCAAGATGCAAACGGTGAATCCCCATTAGCGAAAATGATTGCAGAATCTGAGCGCGAAGCCATGGGGGTAGATATTGCTTTTGTCCATCAAGGCGAAATGCGGAAAAGTTTAAAAAAAGGGAAGATCACTGTAGAAGACCTTTATACAAACGTGCCTATGGGTCATAGTGTCAGTAAGTTAATTTTAACAGGAGAGCAGATAAAACTTGCTTTAGAACAGCAGTGGACGAAAGATTATGAAAATAGGTTACAAACGGTTGGCTTAACGTATGATTGGGAGGCCAAAGCTCCAATTGGCAGCCGAGTCGTTGTGCTGAAAGACAAGAAGGGTCAAGAGATTCAGCCAAACAACGAATATGAAGTAGCGGTTAGTAATTATTTAGCTTCAGGCGGTGATAACTTCACTGCATTTGAACAAGGCAGACTCGTAGAATCCGGTCCGCAAGTTGTCACTGCACTTATACGTCATATCCAACAGAAGTATCCTCCCTATTCATTGAAAGAATGAAGGGGAAACATAACGGGTGCGTTTCTGTATTAAGCAGGAACGCCTTTTCCCTAATGTAAGCAGGTCAGAGCAAATACAAGGAATTTGTCTTCATCCTAGGGAAATATAGTAATGAACTTAAGGGGAAGGTTAGTTGAATAAGAAAAAGGAATAATGAAAAGTAAAATAAGAAGTTGAGTAACATCACTAGAGGGGAGAAAGTAATATGGTTGATATAGATGACCGAACGGTGTTTGAAAATAACGGCATAGATTTTTGGGTTTGTGATTGTATAACAGAACCGGAGTATATGTATAGTGTTGACGGTGAATATGAAACAACTTTAATTGAATTCTGGAAAAACTACAATCGTTTTCCACTTAAGGTTATCCATAACTTTGTAAGGGAAATGGATGATTTAGATAACGATGATAAAGTGTATAGATACCAAATTGACGAGGTTCATTCGATAGATGAACTAAAACAAATACTAGACGATGTTGGGTGGAAATTAACCTTGGAAGACTTTTTTATTACTAATTCGTCAAAGGAAATAAGATTTAAGAAAATTGATAGAGAAACAGTAAAGGGTAAAATTCCGGCACAGTGCCCTCTATTCGAATTAGGTCCAGGCGATACTCTAACAGAAGTGATTATACACGGACATTCTTTTTTAGTTGGTACAAATGACTCTAATTTATCCACGAAAGAACAAGTCAAAAGAATTGTACTATCCTGAAAGCTATTCATAACTTTCGTTGTTGAACTACCGGGTGCGTTTCTTTAAAAAGGAATGCTCTTTTCGTATCCAATTAAAAGGAAGTAAATGTTATTGTTATATTAAAGATGGTTGCTCTTCTATTATAGGTGGAGAAAGCTTTAATAAAATATTAACTTTGGAAGCACACCACTGCAATAAGACTTATAACGAAATTAAGTTCTTGATATATCCCGTCAAGGACATATTATGAAACAGTGCTTTAATAAAGGAGTTGTATAAAATGAATGAAAATAAAGGTACAGAAATAAATCGCTTTTCAAAAGCAGAAAACATTCTACCTCAGATCAATAGTAAAACTAAGCTAGGCGACTTACGAAAAATCGCGAAGGACATTAAAAAAGATCACGAACTAGCTATGGAACTTTGGTCAACCGAAGAGTTTCTGCCCAGACTATTAGCAATCTTAATTATGGACAAAAAACTTCTTTCACAAGATGTGCTAAATAAGCTTGATAAGGATATGCAGACTCACACTTTTGATGAGCGAAATAACTTAATGGATTGGTTAATGGCTAATCAGCTCACCAAAGACAAGAAGAAAATTGCATTGATGGAGTCATGGGAAAATAGTCCTTCTGCTCTTCAAAGGCGAGCTTTCTGGTATTATCAAGGGCGATTGAGATGGACTGGACAAACACCGCCTGATAACACCGCATACTTGCTATCTGCATTAGAAGCTAATATTACGCAGGAAGAACCGGAAGTTCAATGGGCTATGAATTTCACCGCAGGCTGGATAGGCGTTTATGATGAAAAGAATCGTGCACGTTGTATTAAAATTGGTGAGAAAACGGGTCTTTACAAAGATGAAATAGTAGCAAAAGGATGTACTCCCAGCTATTTGCCGGAGTTCATTACAATTGAAGTTAACAAACGACATAATAATTAGTTAACTCTGAAAAATTTATTAGGGTTTAATGCAAAAAATAAAGGAATTCAAAGCCTCAATATGAAAATTGTAATAGGTTTGGACTTCATTTATAACTTTAGAGTTAAACAAGGATAGAACAGAATTAACTATCACTTTGCCAAACGAAAACCGGTCACCTACACAAAAGCAACGATGGATCCGGAAGAGTTTAATCTAGAATTTGAGTGGTGAAAAATCATCCATAAAAAGGTACAAGTGGGTAGAAAAGTTAAAAAATAAGGCGTGTTTTTTTGGGGGGGAATATTGAAAATTAAGATATTTTTAAACAAGTAGTAAAGAGAATTTGTAAAATTAACAATATCCCCCAGAAACCTAAATTTGAAGTTATCGATATCTTAATGGTTATTAGTATAAAGAACCATTTAAAAGATGAGTAGACTTAGATTGTTTTAATATTTTAAATCTGATTTACCGAATAATTGGACCATTAGGGATAAGATTCAATCAACAAATTTACCTCTTTCCAAATTCGGAAAGACTTGGCTAGAGTAACTTTATCTTTTAAAAAAGAAGATTATGATGCTTTAAATGGCAAAATGAAAGAATTTTGTGAATAAATGTACTTAAGCTAACGGGTGCGTTCGTTCTATAAAAGGCTGCCAATTGGCGGCTTTTTTTACAAAACAAAAAAGGAGCTATATAGCTCCTGGTAATTTCAGCCCTTGTTATATATACCAAAAGGCGATGTCAACTTCCGTCATAATAAACATAGGCACAAATTGATCCATTTCCCTTGCCAATCCGTTTACTTCATTTCAAATTCAGTTACCCATCTGTTCGCCGCACTCAACATGAGCCCATATTCTAAACTTTGCCATCAAGATAGTTTAAGGTGTGAGTGAGATAGTTTAATATAAATGGAGGATTAACGCCACGTTGATGATGGACTTTCTGTCTGAAAGATGTAAAATATAGGTTTGATTGAAGTTCATCTTATTTACATAATGGAGCATAATGAAGGTTTAAGTGATAATGCAATCAGGAGGAATTTTTCAATGGCTTTGTCCGAAATGAATAGTAATTTGTTTAGAATGATTAATAATCTAGGTAAACAATACACGGATTTAAATCCTTTCTTTGTATTCATCGCTGAGTACATGATTTTTTTCTTAGCATTCGCAGTCCTGATGTTTTTGTTTTCTCGAAGTATTAAAAATAGAATCATGGTAATCTGTGCATTTATTGCATTAGTTATCTCGGAAATATTGGCGAAAATAGCAGGGCAATTCCACTCGAATTATCAACCTTTTGCTGAGTTGCCCAACGTTAATAAGTTAGTTGAAAAAGCAGTCAATAATTCATTTCCAAGCGACCATACGATCATATTTTTTTCATTTTGCATAACCTTCTGGTTGTTCAAAAGGGGTTGGGGATTTTTATGGGGAATTTTGGCTGTTCTTGTAGGCATTTCGCGAATTTGGGTAGGTGTCCATTATCCATCAGATGTTCTTGTCGGAGCCATCATCAGTATCGTTTCCGCGATGATCGTTTACAAAATTGTTCTTAAGTTAAGTCTGACCAAGAAATTTTTGAGAAATCAAGGGGTGGGAGAACAATCCATTCTATCTGCCCTATCCAAACAAAAGAAAGGTCAGTCAAAGGACTATTAAAAAAGGGTTAAATAATATACAAATTAGCAGACCAAATCGGTCATTGCTTCACTTGCATTTATTGTTTTAGTCTTGTTTCAAGAACCGAACGGAGCAGGACAAAAAATATGTATTTATTAAAAGCTGATTTACTTCTTGAAATGTAATAATTATTAAACAGTAAGTTTTAAACAACGGTTTTTCAAATAAAAGGTCGAAAGTATAACAAAAGGTTGCTAAGGCAGCCTTTTTCTTATGGCACAAAAGGGGCAGGTTAGTTGAATAAAGGGAAAAAAGAATGCAATAGTTTTCATTTTACTTAAAAGCTGTAAGTTATTATAACTAAGCATTTATATTATATAAATAATGACATGACTGTAGGCTATTTTTCATACAATATTTTTGGGGTGGAAAAATGACAAGAGCAAAATACACAAGTTCAGACGTTGACTTAATGGCAAGGATGATGAGAGCAGAAGCCGAAGGTGAAGGAAAACAAGGAATGTTATATGTTGGAAATGTAATTGTGAATCGTCTTGTAGCTAATTGTTTAGACTTTAAAGGTTTAAGAACAATTCCACAAGTCATTTATCAAGTACAAGGAGGAAATTATTCTTTTGAAGCTGTTCAAAAAGGGAATGTATTTTATCAAAGAGCGAGAGGTATTGAAAGAAGATTAGCAGAACAAAATTTGAAGCACTGGAGACAGCATCCGGCTAGATATGCTCTTTGGTATTTTAATCCATATGCTCCATGCCCTCCAACATGGTATGATCAACCACATACTGGTCAATTTAAAGACCATTGTTTTTATGAACCAAAACCTGGAACATGTGATAGTGTTTATAGAGGTTAAGCTTACTCTTTGAGTAAGCTTTTTTTACATATTTAAAATATTTATACATAATAAAACTTTTAATAATAGTTTTATCTAAAAAAGTAAGATTGTGAATTATTGTACTTCAGCTAACGGGTGCTTTACCTGAAGATCAGAGCTGTCTTTAAGGCAGCTTTTTCTTATGCAACTAAAGGGGCAGGATAGATTAGGTACATTTCTTCGCAAAAAAGGCTACCAATTGGCGGCCTTTTGAAAATACGGTTCTTAGCATTATCATACATTCGCATTAAAATGAAAAACTACCCTGTTTGTGTCCACCGTTTATTCGTACTAATGAGGGATTTGTTATGAAAATTAGTCAAACCAGGAATTATAAATCGATCGCTAAATTAAATAAATATGTACACGATTTACATTCAAATTTATACCCTAAATACTTTAAGGAATATAACTTTGAGAATATGAAGGAAGTTTTCAAAAGTCTGGTTAATAACGAAAGTTTCATTTTCCTTTTGTTGGAAGATGTCGAAGAAGCTCTTGGATATGCTTGGATAGAAATAAGAGAATATCCGGAAAATGCGTTTAAAAAAGGATATAAGTCTGTTTATGTACACCAGATTAGAATAGTAGAAACAAAGAGGAATAAGGGTTATGGTTCAAGTCTTATGGAATGTATATATGAAATGGCGAACGATCGAGAAATAGATTTAATAGAATTAGATTATTGGTTTGAGAACAGTGTTGCAAAGGACTTCTATAAAAAGCAAAATTTTATAAAGTACAGAGAATTTGTTTATAAAGAACTGTAATATTTACTGAACTAATAATGTAGGGAGGTAATTTGATGGAATACAGAGGTGCATCAGCTTACAATGATGATAAATTTTTCGAGAATTATATCACCAGAAGAAATCGTGAGGAAAGTCCAAACAATATTATTGAAAAGCCTATATTGCTAGAACTTATTGGTGATGTAGTAGGAAGAAAGGTGTTAGATTTAGGGTGTGGTGAGGCTAAACTTGGTGTTGAACTTCTACAAAAAGGATGTATCTCGTATGACGGTGTAGAAGGTTCAGTAAATATGGTTAGAGAAGCTACTAAAAACCTAAATGGGACAGAGGGTAATGTGCATCTTTCTTCAATGGAAACATGGAATTTTCAATCAGAAAATTATGATTTAGTTGTTTCACGTTTAGCTCTACATTATTTAGCAGAATTAAAGGATATTTTTCAAGAAGTTCATCGTTCTCTTGCAAATAACTGGAAATTTATATTTAGTGTTCAGCATCCTATATTAACTTCATCAATAAAAAGTGCAGTAGCTTCCTCTTCAAAAGCAGATTGGATCGTGGATGATTATTTTAATAGTGGCGAACGAATAGAACCCTGGATTGATAAAAGGGTTGTTAAATATCATCGAACTTTTGAAGAATATTATCAACTTTTAAAGTTAGCTGGATTCAAGATTGAAGATATTAGAGAAGGCACTCCAAGAGTTGAGGAATTTAGCAGTGAAAGTGAATATAAACGTCGAATGAGAATTCCATTATTCTTGATTTTTTCTTGTAAAAAATAAGAGGTTATTTCAATGGTGAATTACTTCAATAAAGGGAGGTTTGCTACGGTAACCTTTTTCTTAATGAACTCCCATGAAAATTAAAAAAGCTCAAAATCCAGAAAAAATCACAACAAAATAGACCCAGTAAAAACGCTTTTTAAAAAAAGGCTGAGCCTTATGAGTAATCTGATTGAGTTTGGTAAAACGTTAAACAAAAACCTCCAATTATAGCAAATTAAGTAGAGGCGCGCGACGACCAAAAAAGGATTAATCTCCCATGAGTGCTACCCATAAAGGGCGCGACAGTCGGTGGTACACCGTGGTCGTCGGAGTCAGACTAACGGATGGGCTCAAAGGCACCATAGTTCAACGACCTTCTTCGCCAGCCATTAAAACATTATCGACATAGAGACCAATTTTCATTCTCTGTGGTGAAGCGCTGATTTTTGCGCTTCATGGATGGCTAACGGGTGCGTTAGTTCAACAAGGAATAATGCATTTGAAATAGAATTTATATAGTACGTCAATTAAGGAAGAAGGCTGAATGATATTGATTAATACAGTTTTTTCATATGTTCTTCTCGGTGTGATAATTTTCTACGCCTTGGAATGGGCAGCTGTTGGTTCAGGTTTTAAGGTACTAATTGGTGGGTGTTTTGGTTTACTTTTATATATAGCTATTCATTTTAGTAAGAACAAAAAAATAATGAGTGATATGGAAGAGCTCGATGACAGGCAATAATATCCTAACAGGTGCCTTACATCAATAAGGGAGTTGCTTTGGCAGCTCTTTTTCTTATGGAACTAAAGGGGCAGGTTAGTTGAATAAGAAATAGATAATAGACCAAATGCGATCCTTCAATCTAAGAATCGCTTTTTTGCGTGATAATTTTAAGGATACTGTATACTTTTTAGCTCTTCTTACGTTATAAAGACGAGAGGAGGAAAATTATTGAAGAGTCGGTTCTCGAATGACCAATTAATTAAAGTAATGAATGAGCTATATTATTATTTAAAAAAGCAAGGTGCTGATTCGGAGACAGCAAAAGATATTGTCCAAGAATCAGTTTATAAGTTGATGATACATATTGAGTCAATTGATACCGACAAACATAAAGCTTGGCTTTTTAGGGTAGCGATAAATTTGTATTACGATTACTGTCGAAAAAATAAAAAATCACAATTCCAACTATTAGACGAAAATCTTGTATCTAATTCAAAATTGATTGAGGATTTAATGATTACAAAAGAAAATCAAAACCAAATAAAAAATACTCTTGAACGCCTACCATTGATATTTAAGCAATTACTCCTTCTTAAATACGATTTGGAATGGTCTTATCAACAGATTGCAGAATATCTAGAAATGAAACCAAGTAGAGTGAAAACATATTTAGCCCGTGCAAGAGCAAAATTTAAAGAATTATATTGGAGGGAAGAAAATGAAAGATCAAAATGAAGAAAACTTGAAATCAATTTTTGATGAAAACTCTTTAGATAAAACATTGAAAAAAGCAAAACGTATTACTTTCTTGAGGACACTTCTAATATCTGCAATTGTATGTATTCTTATAGTTTTTAGTGTTTATAGGGCTAATACTTGGTGGATAAATAAAAAAGGTAGTGAAATAGCTTCTAATCTAATTATAAGAGATGCAGTAATGAAAGCTCCTAATACAATAATATACACGGAAACGATAGATATAGGGTTATTTAAAGGAACAATTAAACGGGAAGTATATAAAGTTATTGAAAATAAAGTAATTCCTTGGGATTCCCAAGAGGTGAATTATGGATTAAAGGGATTTTATTCAACATCGTTTTCATCTTACAGTACAAAGATTGATGATACCACTCAACTAAACTTTCCAAGTGGACAAAGGGAAATGTTATATTATGTTCCGCAATTCAAATACAAAACATATTCTAATGATTTATTAAAACTCAAAGAATACCCAAACGATAAATATATCGAAATGGCAATCTCCTTTGATAAGAGTTATTCATTAAATGAAGTTAAAAAAATGATTCCTAATTCAATCAAACCAACGTGGTTTTGGGTAAATAACTACTCGAAAAAATCCGATTTTAGAGATGAACCTGAATCAGGACAATGGTTATTCGGAATATCAGACCCATCTTCAAAGTTAGGACAAGCATTAAGTACATCTAATGTGAAAAGTGAATCAGACTTCTTAAACCGTTTAAAGAAATCTAATAAGAATGACTACCAATTCATAAGTAAACGCCAAAAAGATGGTTTGATTATAGGTGCAGTTGTTACTGGAACAAAAGAAAATTTACTATTATTGCAAGGACAACCTTATGTAAAGGCATCAAGTATAGGTGCCACTGTAGAAAAATATTAATATAAACAATCAGAAATCAGTGATTTTTATGTAGTTCTTAATGAACTAACGGGTGCTTTACTTCATTACCAGGAGCTGATTCAGCAGCTCCTTTTCTTATGGAACTAAAGGGGCAGGATAGTTGCATAAGAAATTAAAGAAAACAGAGTATTATTACTTTTATAAATAACCAAAAAAACGTTTATTATAGGAATGTTGTTTAAAATTTGAAAAATTAAAGGTGGCAAGACAATTTGAAAAAATGGGAAAATGTAGCGTTTGGTAGTTCAATTTTTATTGTACTAACTTTCCTTCCTCCGTATCTTGATAAAATTGGTATTTCTTTTTGGCTTAAATCGGTATGTATAATTGCTGTACTTTTTGGTGTTCTTTTTATTGTATCTAAAATCAAATTCCTTCAGAAATCGGTAACAAGAAAAGTAGGCTGGCGACTTTGATTACAGTATTTATTTTCTTAGCTGTTTTGGCTAATTTAATCAACTAACGGGTGCGTTAGTTGAGAACTGGGGCTGCCATTTGGTGGCCTTTTTGCTTAATGAACTAAAGGGGCAGGATAGTTCTATAGTGCAACAAATAAAAATATTGACAAAAAATATTTTATGTGTTATGATTAAATATTTGTTATTGAAACCTCCTTAGTTAATTGGTAAATTAAACTAAACAGTTATTTAGATATGCAATTAATTAATAATTTTGGAGGGAATTTAATGAGAATAGCTAATGGAGTTGAAATGCTTGAGTTAGAAGCTGAAGCGTTTGGAGGGAAAGCAGTCATACACCCGACGCTTCTCTGGGATGATAAAGAAGCTATTTTGATAGATACAGGAATGCCAGGACAATATAAGCAAATAATCTCAGCAATGGACAGAATAGGTTTATCATTAGATAAATTAAAAGCAGTTATATTAACACATCAAGATATTGACCATATTGGAAGTGTGCCCGAAATCATAAAGGCAACTAAAGGAAGTATTGAAGTATTCGCTCATGAACTTGATAAGCCATACATAGAAGGGGAAATTTCTCTTATTAAAACGAACCCTAAAAGTATGGCTAAGATTTTGGACTCTCTTCCAGAGGACCAATCAAGAATAATGCTTGAACTTTGTAAAAATCCTCCAAAAGCTAAAATTGATACTACTTTATCGGACGGTCAAGAACTACCCTATTTCGGTGGGATAAAAGTTCTATTTACTCCTGGACATACCCCTGGACATATTAGCCTTTATTTGAAAAAAAGTAGAGTTCTTGTTGCTGCTGATGCAATGATTTGTATAGATGGGAATCTAAGAGGACCCGTTGAGCAAACAACACTCGATATGGACACTGCGATTTCTTCTTTAGATAAATTTTTAAGGTACGATATTGAATCTGTAATTTGCTACCACGGGGGAGTATGTAATAATAAGGTTCATACCCAAATTGAAAATATCATTAAAAACTTATAGAACTATCAGAAGCGATTCTTCATTAAGAGAGATCGCTTTTTCTTATGGCACTAAAGGGGCAGATTACTTCAAGATATGAAGGTATAATAAGATGTTAAGAGGTGATTAAAAAATGGCTAATGAAAAGTTATTTACAGCTATTTATATTCCAGAGACACCTTTTGTCAATGGAGAATTAAAGCCTAAAAAGGCAAAGAAATATAACTTTGAATTGTCAGTAAGTAAAAAAATGGTAAGTAATCTTTATCATTTTATTTATAAAAGGGAAGAAAAACAAATTCACAGTTATTATTTCGAGGATTTAGAAGATGGCTTGGAAAGATATTTGTTTGTGGAAAATAATGATTTATATGATGACTTTGTTTCGCAGTTTTGGGGCGGAGGACAAAGGTATTGGGAAAGTGGTATGGACGTTTATTTAGATGTAGATAGTCCTGAAGAGGTATTCGAACATTTAAACCATGTAGTTAACAATAGATTTTATGATGAGGATGAACCTATGCCTATGTGCCATATTTTTGGTCAGCAAATGTGGCATAGTGACGCTTACCTTATTGCAAATCGAACAGCTTTATTGGAATTAAAAGAGGCGATTGATGTTGCCTTAAAGCATGAAGAAACAAGATTGGGTCTAATGCCTTCTGATGACGAGGGATATGATTTATTCATTAAATGTGTTGAAGATGATTTTGAATGGGAAGAGTTAGAAATGCCTTATCATGATAGAGAATGTTATGTACCTGATGAATCGGTAGGTCTTCCTCCAAATAAAACTTTTAAAAAATATAAACTTTAGAATCCAATCTGCAAGTTGTTTTCTTAATGAACTAACGGGTGCTTTACTTCATTAAGGGAGGTTGCTGTGGCAGCCTTTTTTCTTATGGAGCTAAAGGGGCAGGATACTTGAAGAAGAGCTATGTTAAAAGCCAAACCATTATTACTAATTTATGGTAACATTAAATTAATGAATTTTATTAGGAGAGCTAAAATTATGGGTATTATACTTTCAATTTTTTACGGCTTTGTTGGGTTATTTATTCTATATATAGTTATTGAAACAGCAGTAAGGAAAGGAATAAACAGTTCAATAATTGGTCAATTTCTTGAAAATAAGTATGGAATTAAAGAAGATAAAAAGTCTTTTCTTGATGATGATTTAGATAATGATAAATAAATTGGATTTTTAGCTAACGGGTGGATCAGATATGAAATTCGGAAAAAGTCTAAAGGAGTTAAAATAATGAAGGTACTTATGAGGTATTTTATGTTAATTACTATTTTAACAATAATTTGTGGTTGTCAAAAAAACTATTCTGGAGAATATGTACAATGGGGAGATACTGTTGAGAATGTTGACACAAAAAAATTAAAGGAAAATGATATCCCATACAAAATAAAGGATAATAAAGTGTTTATTCCCGAAGATGCTGCAAAAAAGGCAACTTTTTGCTGTACATAATACAATAATTTTTTTCCTTAAGAAACTAATGTTTAAAGTAATAGTTAAAAAGGAAAATATCATTTTGGACAAGAACAGATTGTGAAATAAGGATCGGAGCTGCCTTTAAGGCAACCTTTTCTTAATGAACTATCGGGGCAGGATAGTTGAAGAGAACTGTTTCATCTTTATTCAACAATTGGGCCATTTAATTGAACATATAGATGGAGTTTAAGGATCAAAAGAAAAACCCTATATTAACAGGGTTTTTATCAAACTTTATTTTAAATCAACAGAAGTATTTCTCCCTCCATTTTTATTTTTATCATCGAAAATTTCCAAACCAAGCTTCTGCATTGCAATCATTATATATAGTACTACCTGTAGTACATCTTAGCTCTATTCTATATTCTCCTTGCCTGGTAATCATAAGAGCATCCTTATAAAACCTCTTCCCAGCTGAGAGATAACCTTGGTCTACTATCTCATTAGACCAAATGTTTACAAATCTATAATGTATCGTTCGAGTTCCTTTATTATGAACTCTCATGTCGAAGACTTGACCAAACCACATATGTCTTACTGGTGTATATTCGCATGTTTGTCCTGGCTGCAGTAATCCATCTCCACCACGGCTCGACGGACAATTATAAGTTAATGCACTAGCTTCTGGTACTGGTGTAACAAAAATAATTGAGGAAGCTATCATTGTAACCGCGCTAATTGTAGCAAACAATTTTTTAAGTTTCTTCATCTTTTCCTTTTCTTCATCTCCTCTTTAAAACTACATAAGCTCAACATCAATGCGTATACCACATTATTTTCTTGATAAGAAAGAGACCTAATAAGTAATAGTAAGGTAACCGCTGAAGTAATAATTAGACCAAGAATCACGAATGTCTACATAATATTTTTGATATTTTGCTAACCCACTGAATCTTGCATAGGGAAGTGCACCTCCACCTGTATTAGTAAAACCTTTATATCCTGTACAGCCAACACCGCCCGGTTTACACAATCGGACACTAAGCATACTTGTATCCCACCATTTTTCCTTAACACCATTATTGCGGTTAATCTTATAAAGGCTTGTTAAATCTACTTCAACAGTATTTAAGTATTGTGTTGTCACACTTCCATCCCAGGCGCCATCCTCAGTTCTCCAATATTGTGGATCAGTCATAGTAGCACTTGCTTTTGGTGCTGAAAACCCCAATAGAGATAATCCCATAATCACAGAAACAACCATAGTTTTCCATTTCTTTTTGAACCCTTGAGTTAATGTCATTAACAGCACACTCCTTTATAATTGGTTTTAAGCACCAACTAGTCGGTACTTATTAATAAATTATATAAAAGGTAATGTATTCCAATCAATGAAAATATACAAAATTTTCTAAAAAGGTTATTTTAGGTTAAATTATTTTCAAAAGCAATCAGAAGACACCATTAACAAATTAATCCAATCAGGAATTGAACTATTTTCTAAACAAGGTTATTCAAGAACAAGCATTGATCAAATTGGAAAACACGCTGGTTATTCAAAAGGAGCTTTTTATGCTCATTTTTCAAGTAAAGAGGAATTCATGCTAAAGTTAATAAAAGAAGGTATTGATTTCTATTTTGAAGATTTAAGGAAGCTCTTAATGGAAAGGATCGAGATTCACTAAATAAATTTAAAGAATATTCTATGCGTTTGGTAAATGAAGCTTATGAAAAGGGTCTTCTCCTATGCTTCTTCAAGGATGTATGATTTCAAATGAATTCCCACAGATAAAAGAAAGGCTTATTCTTCAGATGGAGGAATGGAGAACATATTTTACACATTTTATTCAAGAAATGAAAAATGAAGGTATTGTCGGAAGTCCATTGGATGCTAGAACTTTAGCAACTGCAGGAAGGGCTCTATTTAATGGTTTTAACTTGCAACACTTTGTTGATAATCGAATTCAAATTCAGGATACATTAACTGTTGTTATTGAGCTGTTTCAACTCCAAGAACCTAATAAGAAATAACGGCTATTGATTGACAATAAAAACGTTTAAATACTAATAAAGTTGTTTCAAAAAATGCCAGTCATGTTATTCCATAAAAGGGCGCAATTCTTGAAGAAGTTTCGCTTTTCTTATAGAACTAACGGGTGCAATAGTTCTTTAAAGAGCTGTGACGATCACTCTTTTTCTTGTGGAGCTAACGGGGTAATTTTTAATATAATAAGAATTATAGATAGTATAAAGGACCGGAAATTCACTATATTAAAGGTGGGAAATGACATGGCAAGAAAGTACCGATTATTTCAAATTGATTCATTTACGAAAGAAAAATTATCAGGTAATCCTGCTGGTGTAATTACAAATGCAGATGGGTTATCTTCGGGTGAGATGCAGAGGATTGCTAGAGAGCTTAACAATTCGGAAACGGCATTTATATTTAAATCAGACAATAGCGAATCTGATGTACATATTCGTTTTTTTACGCCTACTCATGAGGTTCCCATCTGTGGACATGCGACGATTGCTGCCCACTATGCTCGTGCAGTTGAAAATAGTTTAAATACAGGTAAAGTTTATCATAAAACTGGTGCCGGCATTTTACCAGTCGATGTGATTAATGAAGGTAATGATTACAAAATTATAATGACCCAGGGTAGTATAAGTTTTGATGCGGTAATTGATGGTCTAGCTTTAGAAAACATATTTACAGCTTTCAATATTAGTGAAAATGATTTATTAGAAGATTGTCCAGTACAAATCGTTTCTACCGGGCATTCCAAGGTGATGATTGGAATTAAAAATTCGGAACTTCTTCACCGATTAAACCCTAATATGGATTTACTAACAAAAGTCAGTGGATTAATTAATTGCAATGGTTTCTATGTGTTTACGATGAATGCTCCCGACTCTGATATTTTAATTCATGGAAGAATGTTTGCTCCTGCAATTGGAATTAACGAAGACCCTGTTACAGGTAATGCGAACGGTCCTTTAGGCGCATACTTGATACATCATAGACTTGTCAAACATGATAATAATTTATTTAGTTTTAAAGCAGTGCAGGGCGAAGCTATAAAACGGGCAGGTATCATTGATGTTCAAGTGAAAATTTGTAATCAGGAGCCAGAGGAAGTAAGAATTGCAGGAAATGCTGTAATCGTATTTAAGTCCGAGTTATTACTTGATTAGCATTTCACATGAAAAATTGAATCGAAATGGATCTTTATTAATACGAATTTCAGTCATTGTAAACTGTAAATAATAATAAAGTTATTTCTATGACGGTGAATTTTGTATTATTTTTAATGGGGGAATTTGTGAAATAATACACTCAAACTAACGGGTGCGTTAGTTGATTAAGGAACACAAAAAAGATCAATCTTTTTAATAGTATAAGGGCATGTTTTGATTAATCTTTTTTCAAAACATGCCCTTACTATTTATTCATTTATCAAGGTTGTTTGTATTAATTTGATCAAACTTTGTGGTGATCCCATGATCCGTTCTTTTTTTTATTTTTACTCTGTATAAATTAATCGCTCCCAAAGCTACAGATATTCCGGTCAAATATAGGGCATGTTGATAACTGTTCAATAGATTAACGACTAAACCGAATAAAGAGGGTGCTATGACAATGAATAATTGATTTAATGTCAATGCTGAACTCACCGTTAAACCTATAAAACGTGAATCCGATTGCTCTGTGATACAAGCAATAAAAATGGAATACCAACCAATGGCTACAAAACCCAAAAGAAAACAAAATAATAGCATCAAGATTTCCATTTCAACAGTCAGGATGAGTGGCAGCATCACTGTAAGAATTACGGTAACAGCCATCACAATAAGCAATAATCTTTCCCTTTTACCTTCAAAGAATTGATCACTCGCCCATGCGATGACTACCCGTCCAACCATACCACCTATTAAAACGACGCTTAAATATTTTCCTGCCTCTGTTAATGCATAGCCCCCTTCGTTATGCAAATAACTCATAAAATGCCCAATGATAATCATCTGTAATGACATCATCACAACACCCACTATATACATCGGATATAACTCTTTATTATTCTTGATGACACTCATTTTCTCCTTGAACCCGACCGAGGTTGATCCCGTTTTACCCGTTCTTTCTGGTTCGTTATATAATATTAGGAAGAGCAGCCCTCCCATTATTGCTACGATACCTTGTACTACATGTACTGATGACAAATTGAAATGATAATATGTATAGGATAAAACTACAGAGGCTAGAGATCCTCCAAGCGGTATTCCCGTCTGTCTTATCCCTAGAGCCAGACCTCTATGTTCGTTTGGAAACCATTTTACGATGGCCGTGCTTCCACCGGTTTGAGCACTTCCGTACCATATACCGACCAACAATAATAAAAGCAGCAATACAATATAATCATTAACAAAAACTAGCGTTAAAGCTGAGAGACCCAATAAAATGTTCCCCCACCCGATAATGTGTTTTTCCCCTTTTTTATCCATCAAGTAACCGAACGCCAGCATTGAAAACATCGGACCAATATTGACCGCTGAAACAATGAAGCCTGTTTGAAGTGGTGTTAAATTCCATTCAATTTGATAAAATGCAGCGATGGGTCCCATGCCATATGTCACAAAGGTTGCTGCAGTTTGGGATAACGTGGCCACCAATACGATTAACCATTTATAATATGTATGCATTAAGAAATTCTCCCCCTATGCTTGATGTATCGTTCAATAATAATTCGGTGGGATAAATTCTTATTTTTAGCTTCTAGCATTATCTAGTCTCCCTTACTTATTAACTAACTAGAGTTTACTCTGACTGCCCAGAAGCGTAAAATGGAGGAAAATGATAGGGGTCATAAATTTTTTTTATAGGGTGTGCCAACTATATGAACATCAAAGAAATAGCATTGAAAATTGAAATATTAAACCGTCAAAATTTAAGTAAGTCTGCAGAAATCACGAACTATACTCAATCCGCCCTTACGGCTAAAGTGAAAAAAATAGAGTCGGAAATTGGAAAACTTGTTTTTAAACGCACGCCCCAAGGATTGAAAATCACTAGCGTAGGAATACAGTATAAAAACTATCTTCAACTTATTTCACAAGAGTACGAAGAATTTTTACAAAACATTGGTGCCATTCAAACTAACTCTAAAGTGGATTTTGGCACATCACATACAACTTTGAAAATCTATGGTGCCCATATCGTGAATACTTTGAATATGAACGACATTCAAATGGAAGTGGATTTCGCCGTAGATTCCAGTAATGCCATAAACCAAAAAGTGCACAATTCCGAATTAGATTGTGCACTCATTAGTGAACCTATTAAGAAATATCCCGACTTAACTTATGAAATCGTTGCAACTGAAACATTCGAGGTCATTTCAAGTAAGGACCATATCATCAATTTTGATTGGGAAACACCTATTACATTGCTCGTATTGAGTATAGGTTGTATGTATACAAGAGCTGTGACCGAATGGCTTATGAATAATCAAATACCATATAAATTAAAAGAAATAAAATCAATCAGCAGTATCCAAGATTTTTTGCAAATCAGCAATACCATTGCAGTATTGAATACTAAGCTTATAGAATTATATAACTATACAAACATTCACTATTACAAATTAAGCTTTAACAATGTCATTAATACCGTTTTCGTTTATAAGATAAACGACGGCGACCAGAACAATATCGTACAATTAAAAAATGTTCTGAAGACGATTGGTTAATTATTAAAAAGGGGTTTTATCTTTAGAGTTGCTGAGGCAGCCTTTTTCTTATGGCACTAACGGGGCAGGTTAGTTTAGGATCAAGAACTGGATCCATACTAAAAGTAAATGAGTTTTTTTATTAATGGAGAAAAAACTGAAATTTACATTGTTTAACTCAAAAGTAATGTTTGAAAAACGGAGTGCCAAAGAAGTGGCGTTCCGTTTTTCTTATTATATATTTGCATTTTAGTAAGGAGAGTATGGAATATTATAATTTAAATCGTAAGGATATGGTGGATAATAAGGGTAGGGTGGATAATAATATCCAAATCCAGGACCTGGAGCCAATAATGCTCCAGCAGCAAGACCACCTAAGAAGCCTAAGCCAAATCCGAATCCTGGGCGTACGCGTTAATAATCATTGATCAAAGCAATTCCTCCCTCTATCATTTCAATTCAATAAAGGATATGCATTAATAGCCTATATGATTGGGTCTCTACCCCAATGTTTTAAATTTACATTACAAAAAGCCTTGTGGTTTACAGTTGGAATTGAGGAGGCGTGGCTAGGGTCAATTTTAAGGGTGGGGAAGGTCAGGTTGTTTGATAGTTTGGTTCAAATATTGGCGTGGTGTACCATAAAAAGCAACCTGCCTATATTGCGGATAAATGGATAAGTAATGGATAAAGATGGGTGCATCGACGAGGAGGGGATAGTGTACGTAAAATTGACGATCACCATAGACAATTCCATTAAGTGCTGTAGCCATTTCTTTTTTTAATATTTTAAAACGAGTGTCTGCAAATTTTTGACTGAACTCTCCACCATCTACATACGCTTTTCCTATTAAATTTAAACAACCATGTGAATCTTTTTTCCATTCTGCTAATACTTCGTCACGCATTTTGGGGTTAATGGATTTGTAGTTGTACATATATCCAATATCCAAAAATAACTCTGCTGTAATATCTGAATGTGTGAGAGTATATTTTCTTCCTTCAACTGGCTGAGCGAAAGTGGTAGGTGGAATAAGTTTGACGGATAATTTCTGAGGATTAAAAACGGACATATACAATCCCCCTATATTTAAAATCAATGTGCTTGATTCCCATAGATAAACATAAATTTAGATGTATTACTTTATGTGGGTCAATAACTATATGACTGTATTGGTGCCTAGGAAGGATATAACGATTCATAGATGGCTAACGATGGCTTTAGCTCAAGAATGATCGCTTCAGCGTTCTTTTTCTTTATTCAAGTAAAGGATTAGTTTAACGCAGCCTCAGGATTAAACTTGTGTTCGTTGGGGAATTTATTCTAATTTCAGTTTAAAGAACGCTAACCGAAATGATTAACGCTCTATACGTGATGGAAGGGAACACGCAGGTGGCGGATACCTGGTGATTACAGAATTAGATTCAAAAAAAAATGATCTCTGATTATGAAAGCCCACTCGCTTCTAAAGTAAGACTGAACGATACGATTACGAAGGTCATGCGAGGTGTTTTAATATAGAGTTGGAGTCGGTGGAGAACAATGGAAGGAAACAATATCTCTTAAAGCAACCGAATAATGATTCCATCTTCCTCCGAAAAACCTATAGCCATAAACTCTTGACTCCCCGACAGTCGTTAAAAAAAACCAGAAATTGTCTCCGTTTCTAAGCCACAAATACGTGAAACGATACAAACAATTTTGAAGACCCCAGGGATTCAGGGCATAGGGTAGCATTTGTCGTATATATACCATAATTCGAGGTTCACTCCTTATTTAATTAGACTTATAACCAGTTTATGCTCAGGGACAAATCTTGGATTGGGTGTATGCCTAATAGCCCACCTAAATTCAAATATGAATAAAGAAGCTTATATGAAATTGTTTAAGGATTGGGCAACTATTTTTATTGAGAACGGTATCTCTAATCCAAAGGAAATTATGAACAGTTTAAATAGGCTATGGAGATGTTCAACTAACGGGGCAGGATAGTTCTAGAAGCGTAGCTTATTCGAACCGTGACTATTGACTACTTTTATCAAAACACCTAAAATTTAGTAATGGTATTAATTAGGCGGTGTGAATTTGTTAACTAATATAGGAATTCCAGGATTAATTCTATCTTCTCTTTGCGTAATATTAGTTTTGATTTTACTAAGAAAACTAGTGCAATCTATTAGACGGTAAAACCGTCTTTTTTTTGTCACAGTATATGTCACCTCTACAATAAGTCTTATGGAACTAACGGGGCAGGATCGCCGCCACAGAAGTTTCTTATGCAGCTAAAGGATCAGGTTAGTAGAATAAGGTTTTTGGAACTTTTTAAAGTAATATCCTCTAAAAATAAGGGGGAGGGCGATAAAATGTGATGTGTTTTTATTGGTATAACACTTCTTCTTTTGGTAATTGCAGGATGTCAATCAAATAATATTGAGGAAGTAGAACTTATTTATCGTTTAAAGTTATTCCCCCATGGCAAAAATGTTTTAAAAAAGAGGTGATTTATTATAGCTACTATTAAAGTTAATGATAATGGTTCATTACGTGTATCAGGGAATGTAGAGCTAGTCGATGGTGAAGGGAATAAAATTGAAACAAAAGAAGCCTTTTCCCTATGCAGATGTGGACTTTCCGATAATAAACCTTTTTGTGACGGATCCCACAAAAGTAATTTCGAAAGCGTAGTTAGGGCAGAATAAAGCTAGTGGGACAGAAGCTTTAGGGCACCCTTTTGGGAAATCGAACCCCAAAAGGCCGCCCGATTCATTTTTCTTTTACGAAGAGTATGTTGTTGAACTATCGGGTGCGTTAGTTCATTAAGGATCACAAAAATAATCAAACTTTTTTATAAAATAATCAAGAAGATTAAAAATATATGTTGTTCGAAAAAGGGGAGGGTATAGATATTGCCTTCCCCTTTGCGTTTACAGATAAATTTGTATGACTGTATTGTTTATAATGTACTCGATTTTGTATCTCAAAACAGTTTAGAGATTGAATTGGTGCGGTTTTGAGTGGATTAATAACTCTATGTACTCAAATTCATGTCCCCAATGTACTTATCTTTGTGTCTTCGTACATCAGGGGATACTTAAGATGTATAGTTATTAGAAGGGGTGATAGGATGAGTAAGAACTTTATTATATTTGGAGCAAGCCATGGGCTAGGCGATGCATTTGT
Organism: Peribacillus sp. FSL R5-0717; assembly: GCF_038002945.1. Lineage (NCBI taxonomy): Bacteria > Bacillati > Bacillota > Bacilli > Caryophanales > Bacillaceae > Peribacillus > Peribacillus sp. FSL R5-0717. The sequence goes on along the minus strand of NZ_JBBOOF010000001.1, from coordinate 1,812,973 downwards.
AAAAGGTTTACCCACTAAGGGAGATACAGTATGGGTGGTGTCACGCACACGACCAATTAGTTTAGATGTAAATGATGGCGTAAATCGTAAATGGCTCACAATTGATTTATCTAGTCAACAACAAATTCCTTCTTTAAAAGAAACTTTAAAAGACATTCCTATTGATGTATTAATTTATAATGTAGGAGTATGGGAAAAGCGAGGTTTTGAAGATGACTATACGTTTGATAAGGATGAAGTTGGGGATATTTCGAACTTAATTAATATTAATTTAACTTCCACTATTACTTATATTCAGGCGCTTTTACCTAATTTAAGACAGGCGGAAAATGGAAAAATTATATTAATTGGTTCAACAGCAGGTTTAGATCATACGAATAGTGCACAAGTTTCATTTGTCACATCTAAATTTGGCTTACGTGGTATTACAAATGCTTTACGAGAGCATGTGAGAAAAGATATGATCTCTGTAACGTGTATTAATCCAGGAGAGCTTGCTGCTGAAGTACCATATGAAGAAGGTGCAGAAAAGGCAATTATGTTGTATCAAGGTACACGTATTCCTGTACAAGACATTGTAGCCGTTGTCCATTGCGTTATTAATTTATCGCCTGTTTCATGTGTAAAGGAAATTAATATTCCTGCCATAACAGACTTAAATGCATAATTGTATAGCATATGAATAAAGTTTTTCCGTATATTATAAAATTAATCATTCGGTACTACATACTGCTCCCATTTTGGTCAATCTTTTTTCAAAATGGGAGCTAGTTAATTTTCCTAGAATCAATGTTTGCAGCTCCCTTTTAATCTTTATTCTATAGTTACACTAACAGTTGATCTTAATTCCTTCACGGAAAACTTGATCAAGCACTTGTAATTTTGTTTGTACATAAATACCTGTTATATTTTCGTGTTGTCTTGTAAGATTACGAAGGTTTAAGAGTTAAATCCCACGTTTTTTATAAGGCTCTAGCTCCTCTTTATAGTACAGCTCGCAAAGGTGATGTGCATCAATTATATCTGTCTTTACTTTGTGTAAAATAGAGCTCTTCGCACGATAAGAAATAAGTGGGTTAACGATAATTAATAAGTAACCTCTCTCCTCAAAATACTGTACAACGGGCGTATGATAATGCCCTTAGATTCCAATACAATAGGAAGTTTGATCCCCGTTATATTTTCTATTTCTCTCAGGAAGTGAAAGAGTGTTTCTAGTCCTTCAATGGTATGCGTAACTTTAAAACTGCCTTGATAAGGCTTCTTCTTCTCCAAGAATGCTTGAACCTGACTTTCACCTTTCGCTACATCCAGACCAATTACTGGATTCATTTATTATCTCCTCCTAAAGAATATTGCCGGTACCCCTAAATCCTTCTTGTAGTATCATAGCTTCGCTTGTTATACGAGATCTAGTCCCAACCAGCCTAATCAAGTTTCTACAAGTAGGGGGCGAACTGTTTAGTTGACGGGGTCCAAGCCCCGTGGGCAGGAACGTTCTACCCCGGCTACCGTTATCATATATCGATATAAAAATTGTTCAACCAGAAATAACTGGCTGACCTTTATAATACGAAGGGGCAGGATTGTTGAACAAGGAATGATAGAATAAGGGGTACATTTATTAACAAAATTGGATATGGAGATAGATATGATGTTTAGACTAAATACATTAGTACCAGAGTTATCAGTTTCAGATATAAATAAAAGTCTTAATTTTTATTTAAACATTCTCTCGTTTAAGTTAGAATATCAACGTCCAGAAGATAAATTCGCTATGCTATCTTTAAATGACTGTCAAATTATGATTGAAGAGATAAATGGTTATTGGCAGACAGGGGAGTTATCATATCCTTTTGGGAGGGGAATTAACTTTCAAATAACGGTAAGTGATATTAACGAATTATATAAGAGTTTAAGAAAGCATCAGTATCCGATTAAGATGGAAATTCAGAAGAATTGGTATAGAGCAGATACTAAATTAAGAGGACAAAAGGAATTTTTAATCATGGACCCAGACGGATATTTATTAAGATTCGTCCAAAGCTTGGGGGAAAGAGAAAATGAAGGAGTTCCAGTTGTTGGTGATTAACTTGTTTTAATGGAAAACTGCATGTAATCTCGTTCATGAACTAAAGGGTGCGTTATTTGATGAAGGAACACAAAAATAATCAATCTTTTTTATAAAAGAATGATCCAATTAAATATTATAAGGGCATGTTTTGATTAATCTTTTTTCAAAACATGCCCTTTCTATTTATTCATTTTATCAAGGTTTCTTATATTAGTTGGATCAAACTTTGTTTCAAAGCTACAGCAAAGGACCGATTTTTGCTTCTACATGCTTTACAATTTCTGCTGAATGAACCAGTTCCGCAGCTATACGCATGTCTTTGTATAAAATTCTGTCCTGCTCAAGGCGAGGCACATATTTTCTAAACAAATCGCAGGCTGCAGTCGTTCCTGTTCCAGGCTGTAACGGCTGAAGGAATTCAATCCCCTGGCAGCTGCACATCCATTCGATCCCAATCACTTTTTCAGTATTGGCGATTACTTTCAGTGCCTTTAAAGCTGCAGATGTCCCCATGCTTACATGATCTTCCTGTCCCCCTGTTGTCGGAATGGAATCCACAGACGACGGATGTGAATAAACCTTATTGTTAGAAACCAATGACGCCGCGACATATTGCGGAATCATATAGCCCGAGTTAAGCCCACTTTGCTCGATCAAACACGGGGGCAGCTCGCTATACTGAGGTGAGACGAGTCTAAAAATCCTTCGTTCAGAAATATTGGCCAATTCAGATAGAGAGATTGCCAGAAAGTCCATGGCTAAGGCTATCGCTTCTCCATGACAATTGGAAGAGGATATCGCTCTTGCACCCTCTTGATCATCAAAGACCAACGGATTATCTGAGGCTGAATTCATTTCTCTCTCCACAATCGTCCTAACGTAATCAACAGCGTCTTTACAAGCTCCATGCACTTGTGGAATGGACCTAATACTAAGAGCATCTTGTGTGCGGTAATCTTTAAATTTTTCCGCGATCTCACTGTTTTCTATTAGCTTATGAATATTATCAGTTGTCTTTTTTTGTCCAGGATGACGTTTTACTTTACTAATTTTAGGATCAAAGGCATAGTATGTTCCTTTAAGCGCCTCAAAGCTGATTATCGAAACAATGTCTGCCGCCCTAAGAACATTAATGGCATCATAAACGGCCAGAGCGCCAATTGCAGTCATATCTACCGTGCCATTAATCAAAGAAAGCCCTTCCTTTTCATGCAGTTCGATTGGCTTGATTCCGGCCTTCTTCAAAGCCGTCTCGCCATCTGTTAGTACGCCCTGATTATAGGCCTCACCCATCCCCAAAAGAACCAAACTGATATGTGCCTGATGATTTAAGTAACCTAAGGAACCTTCTCGAGGGACAAATGGTATGACATCTTTATTCACCATCTCTGCTAATCTTTCTACCGTTTCAAGTCTTACTCCAGAATAACCAAGGGATAAATTTTTGATCATCATCACCATAATTGCCCTTACTATTTCCTTCTCCAAAGGATCCCCCATACCGCAAGCATGACTCATAATTATATTTTTTTGCAATTCTCTCGAATCAGAGGCTGAAATTTTAATTTTTGAATTCTCTCCGACTCCGGTCGTAATTCCGTATATTACTCGCTCCTCCTCGACAAAACGCTCGACTATATCCCTTCCTTGGCTAATTCTTTTCTTTACACTCATAGACAGCTCCAAAGGGGCATGATGCCTTGCTACTGAAATCAAACCCCCAATACTAAAATCATCGTCAGTAATCATTACTTTTTCTTGTGTTTTCATAATAAACTCATCTCCTATATTGTGCGGCTTGACCAAACATTAACTTTTATGATGCTTAAGCCATTGGAATAGTAAAATTTCGCAACGAGACCACACTTTTGTGAATTGGAATGATATTCCTTTTCATATCAATTAATCTTCTTATGGTTCAAGGAGTTTAAGTTTGAATTACTTACTTCATTAAAAGGATTACTTGCCTCGCTTAAAGATAGTGACTTTGTCTCCGGTGCCCAGGCTATCGAAATGATAGTACCTATTAACAGAATAGCCGTCATTCCAATCATCGAGGCATCCAACCCTATAGTGTTCATACTAAGGGGCAGGAGGAATGTCCCTATAGCAGAACCAATTCGGCTGAACGCTGTCACAAAACCAACCCCTGATGCGCGAATTTCGGTTGGGAAAAGTTCTGCCGGATATGTTAGCGTAAGATTTGAATTTGCTGATAATATAAAAGTAAAAGCCAGAAAAATCGGAATTACTAAAAATTTTGGTTCATGAAAAATGCTAAGCATAAGCAAGCAGACGGTCAGGATTGCAAACGTACTAATCGTGAAACCTCTGCGAGAAAATTTCTCCATAAGCCAAAGACCAGCAATCGAACCCAATATTAGGAATATGTTTAACCACAGGTCTACAGTGAAGTTTTCTGCTAAACCCATACTATTTAAGATAGACGGTAGGAATGTGTAGATGGCAAAGTACGGAATGACAATACAGACATAAAATAGACTTCCAAAAGCAGTTCGCTTCCGAAATTTTTTGTTAAAAAGAGCACGAAAGCCATTTTTATTTTGAGTCCCAATGACAGTTTCGTCGATTTCCGCATTAGGCCCGATATACTTCTTTACGATTTGGCGTGCTTCATCAATACGTCCCATGCTGATGAGCCATTGTGGTGATTCAGGCGTTCCGATTCGCAGTAGCAGCACAATGAATGCAGGGATTGCAGCACTAGCAAGCATCCAACGCCATGATTCCGGACCAGCTTGTCCTAAATAATATCCGACAATGGTTGCAGAGACGTAACCCACCGTCCAGAGCACATTTAGAGAAGCCAGTAAGAACCCCCTATACTTTCTAGGCGCGAACTCGGCAAGTAAAGTCGATCCGACTGCATAATCGCCTCCGAGAGCAAAACCTATCAGTAACCGCAAAATTAACAACTCTACGGGACCATCCACAAATAGTTGCAGCAACGAAGCTATAGTGACCAATAAGAAGTTAAGCAGGAATATTTTCTGTCTGCCTATGCGGTCAGATAACCCTCCAAGTACTAGACTACCGAAAAAGAGCCCGATCAAAGCAGAACTTCCAATTAGTCCTACCCACATCGAATTGAGTTCCATTTGTGGGCTAAGGAGAGTAAGAGCCACTCCAATAATCCCAAGAGCATACCCATCAGAGAAATTTGAGCCAAAAGTAAGCGCTGTAATTTTCATATGGAACTTGTTAAGTGGAGCGTCATCCATCTTAAATTTTTGTTCGGTCATAAGCGTCATTCCCCTTTTCAATATTTGATTTTTGGGACACTTCCTACTTCTCTAGTTTAGAGAAGGAAAGCGATTGAAAACAGACGTCTATTTTTTGAATTTTTCTAATTTTTTTCGGATTTAAAGTGTAATGTAAAGCGCTTACATTTAAAAACTATAATTATTTTAGATTTCTATACTTTTTTACGATTTCTAAATGAACGAGGGGTTGTACCGGTTTTTTCCTTAAAAATTTTGCTAAAGTAATTTGCATTTATAAATCCTGTTTTATCTGCTACATCTTGAATCGAGAGTTTTGTATCTATCAATAGACGCTGCGCTTCGTTTATCCGTGTCTTTGTTAATAGCTGTCGGAACGAGCTTCCATGTTTTTTTGTTAAGAGCGAGCTAAAATACGCTGGACTTCTGTTTACTTGGTTCGCAACGTCCTCAAGCCTTAGCTCTGGGTTAGTAAAATGCTCCTCAATGTACCGGATGGCCTGCTCAATCACATTTGTACGAGCGTTTTCTCGATTGTTATTTGCCCGATCAAGAACTTCATATAAGAACAGCAATAACTCCTGGACGATCCTATATAGAATCGGATTGTATAAGATGGATTCAAATACTTGATGATAACGTCTCTCAAGCATCCCGTCGTCAAGGTAAAATGACTTCATGAAGCGTCGGACTTGGGCTAATAAGCTTGTTAACCGGGTTCGCAATAAACCTGGCTCGGGATAGGGATCTTCCTTATTCAAAAATTCTTTATACATCCACTGCTTAATTTTGTCCCTATCACCTTCGTTCAGCATGTCAATCCATTCGCGCTGTTCAGACGGGGATAAAAATGGATCGATCATAACCCAGTTCACCTTATCCTCAATGACCGAAAGCTGCCGATATCCTTTGAAAAAACGAATTTCTAGCGCTTGCTTCGCATGAAGATATTTTTCATTTAACGAAAGCAACGGGTCATTAGTATCATATAAAACTAGTGACATGGGCTCCGAAAACTGCTCTTCCCATTCGGTTAGAATCCGATTGCCTATGTGCTTTAATTGTTTGAGTGGTTGTGGCTGCTGGTTATCGAATGAAAAAACAGAAACAATCATGTCGCTTAGCGGCAATACAACCGGTCGGTTCTTAAATGGATACTCTTGCAAAAAAGATAGCAATATAGGTTGTTTCTTCGAATTTTCCAACTGCATCAGCATTAATCGGAAATTGGCACCTAACGTTTCTTGATGTACGAATAGAGAACTGTAAGATACAGAAGGCACCTCAATTTGAGCCGATGGTTCTTGTTTCTCCTCAGTTTTTGAAACGGCCTTGCAGCACTGGGTTAATACTCGTTTGATATGGTCAGGCGACTGAGGTTTTACCCATAGATCATAGGCATGAAGCTCGATGCCTTGAAGCGCACGTTCAAATGTGGCTTCAGCCGTCATGACGATGACCTTTTGTATGTACCGTTTGGTCACCTCCTTAAAGCTGTCCCACGTATCCTTTGGAATCATATCGAGTTCAATGCAAACAACATCTGGTACTTCGGCCTCTATTAGATGAAATACCTCAGATACTGAGCCTGCTAATAGAATATGATCAAACGGAATCGAAAACGAAGAAACTAGCCATCCAATCCCTGTTCGTTCATTTTGATCGCGATCAGCAATTAACAATTTAACCATACAGGTACTCCCTTAATGATAGATTTTTTCTTATTAATTATCGCCAAACCAAGCTTATTTTCATCACTACAGTGTCTATCAGATTAAGGGTTCTGATGCAAAAAACAGATTATGATGAAATTCCAAACAACTTATGTATGAATTTGACATCTTTTTTGACAGATTTCACATGTTGGTGAAGTTGTCCTTTTTTCATCGTGTGTATCGCTTTAATAACACTCAATATAGAAGTTGGTATTCCCTACGTCTTGAATCCCAGCATTAACGCACACGCTTCTTAATGAAACGATACCAGCTAATAGGATGTCAATATCTTTCTCTAAAATTTTCAGATCATGTCCCACGAGCAGGTACGTTCTACCCCGGCTACCGTTATCATATCGATATAAAAATTGTTCAACCAGAAATAACGGCTGACCTTATAATACGAACGGGGCAGGTTAGTGTAAGAAGGATGTAAGTTAGCTGAAGATCGAAGCTGTCTTTAAGGCAGCTTTTTTGTATGGAACTAATAAAGGGGCAGGTTAGCTCAAGGAGGATATTCGTAGCAATAAATAGAATGCTTTATACAAACTTAATCGTATAGAAAACTCTTCTATTCAAAGTTTCATGCAAAATAAACTGAGGGAGTAGCTAATGAATATTCGTATTTTAAAAGAGTCCGATGCCCATTTATACCAGGAAGTGCGATTAAATGCATTGAAAATTAACCCAGAAGCATTTGGTTCAACATATGAGAGAGAGGTGGGATTTTCATTAGAAACGGTAAAGGAGCGAATAAAACCAATAAGGGACAAGTTCATTGTAGGTGCTTTTGATAATAGAAAATCTTTAGTTGGAATTGTTACTTTTATACGTGAAAACGATCTCAAAACCAAACATAAAGGGAATGTTTTTGGAATGTACGTAGCTCCAGGCAATCGAGGTCAGGGTTTAGGGAAATCATTAATGAATGAACTTATAAGTAAGGCAAAGAATTCTGATGGATTGGAACAAATAAATTTAACTGTTGTATCTGATAATGACTCCGCAAAGAAACTATATAAGTCTTTAGGATTTGAAGTATATGGTACAGAACGAAATGCCTTAAAGTATAATGGGCACTATTTTGATGAGGATTTGATGGTTCTAACGTTAGCTGAAGATCAGAGCTGTCTTTAAGGCAGCTTTTTCTTATGGAACTAAAGGGGCAGGTTAGTTGAACAAAATATAAAGACTGATAAAGCTAACAAGTACCATACTTCAAGAAGGAAGTGTGGTTATTCTTATTGAATTAAAGAAGTGGCATGGTTTAGAAGAAAATAAAGGTACTTAATAGTGAATGGGGTTTTTAAATGACAGAAGAAGTTTTTCATATACCATATGGGGATCACCCATCCCAATTCGGTATATTGCGTATGCCAGAACTAAAGGGTGCGTTAGCTGAAGATCAAAGCTGTCTTTAAGGCAGAGCTTTTTCTTTATGCAACTATCGGGACAGGTTAATTTAATAAGGGAATTAAAAAGGGGATTCAGTAAATACTGAATCCTCTAACCTTTTGCTGCATACAGTAGTCCGTTGTAAGTGCAGGGTTAACGGAAAATGCCGGTATTCATGAGCAATTTTGAAGACAAGTCCAGTAGCGACAAGTGAATAATCTCAAGAGATTTTTCAACTTATTTCCCTAGTGTTTTTCATAAAAGGTCCGGATCCTAATGGAATATTAAAAATTTAAAAGCTACAGCTACAAAAGAATCTGGGATTGAGGGGCTCAAAGACTTATTGATTTGAATCTATACTTCCTTAGTTATATCATACCTTAACAATTTTTGTTGACCATAAATTTTTTCAAAAAGAATTCCTGTTAAATAGTAAAACACGAGGCCAAAACAAATGTGAATAAGTGTAAATTTAGGACCAAATGAAGTGAATTCATATACTAGAACTGGCAATTTCACTGTTGACCAAGCGCCTAAGAAAAACACTATATAGCGGACACTGGCTCCTTTTTTCAATAAAAGTACTGCAATTGGAAAGGCTATATAAAGAGGACCTGCAGCTACTGTTGCTAATAATAAGGTGAAGAAGACACCATATATACCTGATTTTTTACCCATATATCGAATGAGTGATTCTTTCTTTACCCATTGATCCAATAATCCCACTAATATAAATATAGGAGGAAGTAGGAATAACATATCCAAAATACTTTTACCAGTTAATTGAACTGTTGTCATAGCAATAGCTTGATTCATAAATGCAATTAGAAGAAGCCCTAATAATAAAATGAAAAAGAACCGAAATCTTTTTAGTTTGTTCATGTCATCACCACCCAAATAATCAATGCAAATAGAAGAGACATTATTATGGCAGAAATATTTCGAGCATAAGCAAAACTTCGTCCAAAAGTTTTTTGTTCCATAGATAAAGTTGTAAGTCCCACAGACATTAATGTCGACATTAATACCGCTACTTGTGGAAGAGCAGCACCATTTTGAACTAATGTATCTCCGAGAGGAAAGACGATAAAGCTTGGAACTAAAGCAATTGAGCCAATGAGTGTTGAATAAATGATGCCTAGTAGGCCAGAATTTTCGCCAATAATTGAAGAAATAAGGGACGGTGTCAATAAAGATAATGCTAGCCCAACAAAAAGCATAATAGCTAATAAATCCGGTAAAACATTGCGAAACATTTTCCATGAACTTAATAAGGCTGCCTTTGTTTTATGTTTATCTTTTGTAAAAGAAATACCCAAATAAATAATGGCTATAGTATATAGAATAACTCCACTAATCATTATTTTGAGCATTCCATTCTTTATATTTTTCTAGGAAGAACGCTAAATTTTTAATTTTTCCCTCAATATCTATTTGAAAATCTTCTAATTTTCTTTTTCCAACTGTAGTGATTTTGTACATCCTTATCGGTTTATCTCGATCAGATGCATCCAAATAAGACTCAACAGCGCCTTCTTCCTCTAATTTTTTTAGTGTGCGATATAATATGGCACTATCAATTGGATTGATGGGAAGCTCTTCCTCACATTTTTTCAGAAGTTTCCCTCCATAGTTATCTCCCTCTGTTAAAAACAGCAATAGAAATGCACCTGTATGTCTCCCTGTATGTTTCATGAAATATATAACCTCCAAATATTAATGTAAAAATTTTTCCGGTAACGAGTTACTGTTAATAACAGTATGCTTTCATAAACAGTAATGTGTCAATTTTTTTCTTTGTGATAACAAAAAAATAGAATGTGAAGGTCACTTAAACTAAAGGTGTGTTAGTTCATTAAGTAAAAAAGCCGATCCTTAACTTGGAACTGCACCCCAATTGTTAGACACAACTAACAAATGGAGGTGCAGTTTTTTATGTCCAGATTTTCTTCAGAAGAAAAAATACAGGCAGTAAGACTAGATGGTAATGAGGGCGGAAAAACAATTGCTAAATTTACTGGTGTTCATCCGAGTTTACTCCATCATTGGATTAAAAAAATTTGAACTTTTTGGTGATGATGCTTTTGGAAAACGCTATACACCCTACCCCGCCCAGTTTAAACTAGTTGTACTCAATTACAGGGAAACAGCGGCGATTTTTAATATTCCATCTTATGAAACGCTTCGAAAATGGAAAATTGCTTATGAAACCAGGAGGATTTTATGCTCTATAATCAAAGAAAAAGGGGCGTCCATCCATGAAAAATTAAAAATAATAAGACCTCAAATTCTCGAGTACCCGATGAAGGATCAATAGAGGCTTTACAGGCGGACAATGAACTTTTACGTATGGAGAATGCCTATTTAAAAAAGTTGGATGCCTTAGTTCAAAACAAGGAAAAATAACCAAAAAAGACAAAGCACAAGAAGTCTATGAATTAAGGAATGCATTCCCGGTGAAAGCACTTATACAGCTCGCAGACATTCCGCGTAGCACGTATACTATTGGGTGAAAAACTTCGGCCGTCCTGATCCAGATGCAGAACTGAAAGTATTGATTAAATCTGTTTTCGATGAACATGAAAGTCGGTTGGGTACCGACGTATTCGTGATGAACTTAGAAATCGCGGACACAAATTTAACTACAAATAGGCACAGCGTATCATGAAAGGACTAGGGCTAAAATGTCTGGTCCGGATGAAAAAATATCGCTCTTACAAAGGAACTGTGGGCACGGCACTAAATATTTTAGATGGCAATTTCAAATCTGAAAAACCAAATGAGAAATGGGTTACGGATATTACAGAGTGTAAATTAAATGGGGAAAAGCTAGATGTATCGGACTTATTTAATGGAGAAATCATTACGTATACAATCGGTTCAAGACCAACCTACTCACTCATTTCAACGATGTTAGATCAAGCTTTTAACACGTAACAGACGACGATACTCTCCTTATTCATTCAGGTCAAGGCTGCATGATTTAAATGAAACAATTCCGTGATGCCCTTAGAGGGAGCGTGGCATTACGCAAAGTATGTCTCGCAAAGGGAATGGTCACGATAACGCTGTTATGGAAAATTTATCTGGTATCATGAAAACGGAACTTCTTTATCTAAAAGAATATGAAAGTGTGGGACACTTTAAACAAGAACTAGCAAAATAGATAGAATACTATAACCACAAACGAATCAAGCCCAACAGGCTGCCTAACGATACAACCTGTCTAACTTAGGGGGGGCAGTTCACTTAGAGGAAATCGACTTTTCAGGTTGGAATTCCCTTTACTTATTTGGTTTTAACTTCCATAATTTATGCATGAGTATATTCTTATCAATTTCCCCCATTACTTTAACTCGTAGGAGCATTAACTTTTAGAACTCTGCTAATGGATAAGCAAGTTAATAATTATACTTAAAAATGGAGTGATACGATGAATAAGACGTATGATGTCATCATTACTGGTGCTAGATGTGCCGGCTCTACCCTGGCAATCTATCTCGCTAAGGCAGGTTTCCATGTGTTGTTAGTGGACCGATCGACTTTTCCAAGGGACACATTATCAACCCATACCTTTTTCAATAATACTGTTGCTCTTCTTCGTGAAATAGGTGTCCTGGACAAGTTATTGGAAACAAAAGCACCACCGGTACGGGATATTAAATTTCAATTTGAGGATACCGTGATAGAAGGTCTCATCCCCGAGGTTTACGGAGAGGACAGTTGTTATTGTATTAGAAGAACTTATCTCGATCATATCCTACTTGAAAAAGCCAAATCTCAAATGAATGTAACCGTTTTAGAAGGATTTCGTGTGACGGATGTCATTCGTGATGACGAAACAGTAATAGGTGTGAAAGGTTTAGGCGGCAACAACGAGAAACAAGAATTTTTGGCTCGCCTGGTAGTCGGAGCAGACGGTCGTTCCTCTATTATTCGCAAGCTGGTAAAAAGTGAACTCAAAATAAGTATTCCAGCAACAGTCGGCATCTATTTCGGGTATTTCTCTGGATTTCGCCACGATAATGTCCCTAAATTTGAAGTATACAAGATAAAAGATAACACAGCCATTCTCTTTCCGACGAATGATGATTTATATGTTATTGCCGGTATTTTCCCATTAGAAAATAAGGAATTGATAGAACGGTTAAAATTAAATCCGGAGAGCTCTCTACGCAATCTCTTAACAGATAACTTTCCGAATACAACAATTGGGGCGCGCTTGAAAAATGCAGACCTAGTAGAACCGGTCAAAGGCATTCTAGGATATGATAATTACTGGTATAAAGGAATGGGAAAAGGATGGGCGTTGGTTGGAGATGCAGTTTGTTTTAAGGATCCTGGCATGGCACAGGGTATCCATGATGCTATATATGGAGCACGTTTATTATCCAATATTCTATTAAAGTATAAGGGACAATCCTATCAATCAAATCAAATGTCTGAAGAATATCAGAAGGCAATAGAAGATGAGTTTATGGTTCGGTTTCAAATGGGATGCCAAATTTCGAAGAATGAACGCATATCTGAACAACAGGATGCTGTCAACAAGCTAATCAGTTCCCATCCAGAGGCTATAGAGAAGTTTTTAGGGATTTACAATTACGCAAACGAGCCCTTTGTTTTAGAAAAAGAAATCGCACGAATTATGCAGTCGTTCTAGCTTTGATTTTTAGAAATTAAGTGATTCAAGTACAAAAATAATTTGACAAATAGGTGCATTGCATTCATAAGGGTACCTATTTTACTAACGGGTGCTTAATTGAAGATCCGGCTGCCATCGGGGAGCTTCTTTTGTTTATGTAACTAACGGGGCAAGAAATTTCAATGATAAACCCAATTAATCCCACGGTATATTATGTAATGTAAATACATAAGAGCCTAATTTTTCAGTTTTTCTTATTGTTGGGATAGTAAGTATTGTTATTTAGGTGTTTTTATCAGAGCATGGACCGATGGACAACAACAAAGAGCAAATTTTGTGGTTAGTTTATTGAGGGAGTTTAGTGCAATAAAGTGTCCAGGGGTTATAATAAGGATGCAGCTTTATTAAAAAACTAGCAAGTTATTATGTTAGAGAAGAGGTTAACAATGAAAAATAGAGAGGGAGCTATCGGTTACTGTCTGGGAATGGGGAATACATATGAAGATTATCCAGGAATTGGACGTTAATGAGACATATAGATAACAAGAAAGCGTTTGCGTGGATATTTGAAAAAGATGGCCATATTTGGATTAATGTGAAATGTGAACCCGGTTTGTTGGATTATTGGCGTCAGATTTACCATTCGGTAGTTCCGGCATTTCATCTTAATAAGGACCATTGGAATTCGATAATTCTTGACGGTACTGTTCCAAAGGAAGATATTTACGAAATGATAAAACAAAGCTATATGTTAACTAAAAAAATAATAGTAAAGTTAATTTCAAAAAGTGAAGGCATTGATTCAGCAGGAAGGATTTATGCCTTTTTCTGTGGAACTTACCATGATTGTGAAATAATCTAATTACAAGTAACGGGTGCTTTAAGGTTAGCCAGTTTTACTGGTTGACCTTTTTTAATAGAATCTAAGGTTAATGAACTTATTGCCGTTGGTGGGAACTTTGACTTTGCTCAAGAAGATGAACTAAAACAAGCAGATTTTGTAGTGAATAACTTCATAGAAATCTTAGAGTTAGTTTAAATTCTAAAAGGCCGCCAGTTGGCGGCCTTTTGAAAATACGATTCTTAGCATTATCATACATTCGCATTAAAGTGAAAAACTACACTGTTTGTGTCCACCGTTTATTCGTACTGTAACACAATCGTTATGTATTTCTCGGGTTTGTGTCTTCCCTCAAACGGCCTCGCTTCTGGAATAATTTTTTTAATGTAGCAAATTCTATTCATAACGTGTTGTTGGGGTCCCTTAGCAACCCGTGACAATTGGAATACTTGGCGTGTTTTAATCCTAAAAAATCAAACCATACTATCTATAAGAGGTGAATTTACTTAAATGAATTTCCCTGAAATACATACAAACTTTTGGGACGCCGTGATAGCAATACCTGTTATAATGCTCCTAACTCAAATAATTAAAGTTTACTTTAATGTTTCAAAAAAAATCGTACCTTCCATAGCACTGGCACTTGGCCTGATGTTTTCCATTTTCATTAGTCATAGGCACAGCTTAGTAGCAGGTATCTTTATGGGGTGGTTTTATGGTTATGCTGCGATTGGAAATTATGCTGCCCTAAAAACGACCATAATAGCTTATAGAAATAAAGAATAAGACTACTTTCCCAAAATAAGCTGTTTGAATAAAATGTCTTAAACTTAAATAAATGTCCATTTTCAGGCCATCCTTTTAAAGGATGGTTTTAAGCTTTGAAAATTGTTGCACAATTTGTGTCAACTCCGCGAAAAGTTTTATAGAACTATCAGGGCAGAACAACCGGAATGATAAATATAGTAAAATAATGTATAAGTGGTGACGATATTGAAAAAGTATCTTGTGTTTTTAATTAGTTTCGTAATGATATATATGGGATTTCAAATAGGATCAGGTTTGATTCTTACTGCTTCTTATACTCCCGATTTTTCTTCGATAGAGAATAATTTAAGTCAAGAAATAGTGTTTGGTAAGACTTCAATTCCATTACTGGTAACATTGCTAACTGCTACATTAGCTTATTTTCTTTCTCAAACGAAATTTAGAATCTCAAAAAATTAAATAAATAACGGGTACGTTAGCTTAAGATCGGAGCTGTCTTTAAGGCAGCTTTTTCTTATGGCACTAACGGGGCAGTTTAGATAAACAAAGGTTTGGATTTTTATGGTAGTATTTTTAAGGAGGAGGAAGATTTCAATGAAGAATCTAAACCAGAAATTTCTCTTATTTTTCAAGGTGGGACAACAACCACTAAAATAAGCCCGGGGGGTTAAAAAATATGAAACAATTGGGGACGCTATACTTTTTCTGTGGAAAAATGGGCGCAGGAAAATCAACTAAATCGTTTAGTGGAAAAGAATAACAAGGAGTTCAACACAGCGTTAAATGAGATGATTCGTGTGTAAAGAGTACCTTCTGTTCTTGGATGTACTCTTTATGATATAAAATGAAATGTGAGTAAGAAAAGTTTTAATGTATATATTAAAACGTGCGTTAGCTGAAGATCGGAGTTTTCTTAAGGCAGCTCCTTTCTATGCAACAAACGGGGCAGGTTAGTTCCATAAGCGTTGTGTACTCGAAATCCGAAGGTTTAGTTTATTTATTTTTACCCAACTTCTCGTTACCCCGTTTAAAGTTACCCGTAATTTTAGCTAACAATAACTGTAGTTCTGTTATATTATTTTCAACTTCATTGATTCTTTCTATTAGACGTAGAGCCTCCCTATCCTTTAAAAATTTAATTTGTTTACCTTTGTAACAGATTACTACTGTTCCTTTTTCGTTATTCGATGAGTAAATGGTTCTTCACTTAATCTGTTTCGTTTGTCTATATCGCTCACTGCACCGTCTCCCTACTTATTATAGTTCAAAGATTATATTCAAAAAGGCAGTTGATTTTCCTGTTTTCTTTAAATATTTTTATTCACAGTCTGTGTCAAATCTGTGATACGTCTTATAGAACTAACGGGTGTTCGTTAATTAGTGAGCTGTGACGATCGGCCCTTTTCTTACAGGATAGTTTGAATAAGATATGAGTAATCAGCATAATTCTTATTTCAAAATAGATATATATCCGTTTCGGATCTATTCATTAGTTCATATCCTATTAATACTAGGGAGGAGATGAATAGATTGGCATCTAATGATGAATTGATTTGTCAAAAGTTTGCTAGGATTATCGGCGGCCAAGAAGGATTTGCTGGTGGCAAATGTGTGGCAACCATAAATCGAAATGAACTCAAAGTGAAAATTTTAGGGAAACGTTTTGGAGTAACTTCTTCTTTCTCATTTGAATCCAGAGATAATCATACTGGACGGGCATTGTGCCTAGGCAGGGTAGCACTCTTGCAAAAAGAAGTCGAGAATTTTGTTGCTTCCATTCTTAAACAAGGAATAATAGTTTCATCCATACACAATGAGTGGCTTTTCGATAAACCGAATTTGGTTTACGTTAATATCGAAGCTGTTGATGATCCATTAGTTTTTGCAAGGAAAGTCAGAAAAGCGCTACGGAACTAACATATTTCCTTAAATCGGTAAAATTGAGCTGGCATAAACACGGTAAAAAACGAGTGTTGTTGAACGAAGGGTGTGTTAGCTGCAGGCTGGGCTGTCTTTAAGACAGCCTTTTGTTATGGAACCATCGGGGCAGGTTAGTGGAAGAAGGAATTTATTGATCAGCTAAAGAATAGTATTCGGTTAAGGTTGATTTTAATGATTAAACAAACTTAATATCAGGAGGGAAAAATGGTTGATACTAGTTATGAGAAACAACATTTGAAAAAACTCAGGATTTTTATTTATATCACGATAGCATTAATATTTTCAATGATATTTCTATTTATTAGCATTTTTCTTTTGTTTTTTTCTATGTCAGGCATTTTAGACTTTGTGTATTTTACACCCCAAATAGCCATTTTCTCATTCGTGATTTCTATTGTATTTTCTGTTTTAGCTATAAAAAATCACTTTGGTAAGATATTGTTAGCATTAAACATATTTCTCATGCTATTTATGATTTTTTATGGTCCATAACTAGATACCATTAAATGAGGACTGCACATTTTAGATATGACTAATATGTGTAGTCCTTTTTCTATTAATGGTGGAAAAATGTTTGTTTTTTGAAGGTGATTCTCTTATTTTGTTGTATTTTTACTAATTGATAGGTTCATTCAAAATACAGTAAAAAAACGGAGGGAAATCACATGCTTAACAATTGGAAAAAAACACTGATGGCTGGAGTGATCAGCTTATCCTTGCTAGGTACTGGGTATTTCAGTCATGACCTGATCTCCTCGCAAAACGTCTCGGCTGAACCGGCAGCTAATAATGCACCAGGGCATTTGAAAAAATCGGAGTCTTCCCAGCTTGATGAAATTATCAAACGTGGATACATCCGGGTAGGAATGACGGGGGACTACAAACCATTTACCTATTTGAACCCGGAAACGAATGAGTATGAAGGCTTTGACGCGGACGCTGCCAAAGAGCTTGGCAAAGATCTTGGTGTAGAGGTGAAATTTGTCGCTACCACCTGGCCTACGATGATGAAAGACCTGCAAGCGGACAAATTTGATATCGCTGTGGGCGGTGTGACCCGCAACACTGCCAGACAAAAAAGCGCTTATGTATCCCAAGGTTACCTTTCATTCGGTAAGGTGCCTTTGATTCGCAAGGAAGATAAAGACAAGTATCTGACCATTGAAGATATCAACAAGCCTTCTGTGCGCATTGGCGTAAATCCAGGCGGAACAAACGAAGAATTTGTCCGTCAGTATCTAAGCGATGCTAACATAACGGTTGTAGAAAACAACCTTGATATCCCACATCTTGTAGCAGAAGGTACGTATGATGTTATGATCACTGACACAGTAGAAGCAATGCTATATGCAAAAGCTGATTCAAGATTGCATGCGGCTCAAACCGACAAGCCTTTCACAAACAGTGAAAAAGGTTATATGATCCCAAGAGGTGATTTCATTTATGCAAGCTACTTGGAAATGTGGATGGATGAAATGAAGCTCCAGGGTAAATTTGATGCCCTCTACAAAAAGTGGGTGGAATAGAATATTGAGGTGTTGCCCATTTATTACAACACCTGTGTTAGTACCTTAAAAAAGGCCATCATTTGAAAACAAGCGTAACCCCGTTTAAACTTTGGGCGGGGTTACGCTTGTTCAATTACATTATGGTAAATATAATACTTGGGTTGAATATATAAAAATCAATAATATTAAATAACAAATTAATATTATTGATTTTTTCGGTTTAATAATTTAATTTTTGTATTTATATTTTTAATTTATTGTTATATAATCGAATCAACTAAAAGGGAGGAATTGCATTCCATTATGGCTTATAAAGTAATCACAGAGTGTCCTGTCTGCAGTAAAACATTGAAAATTACAAAGTTGCAGTGCTCTCATTGCCACACTACGATTGAAAATGAGTTTGAATTATCTAAGCTGGCATCCTTATCAAAGGATCAGCTTCATTTTGTGGAAGTATTTTTAACATGCAGAGGGAATATCAAAGAAGTTGAAAAGGAGCTGGGGATTTCGTATCCCACGGTTCGAGGCAAGCTAACAGACATCATTTCATCCCTTGGATATGTGCAGAAGAAGAAAAATGAAGTAGACGAGAAAAAGGTTGTCACCATGTTGGAAAATGGCGAAATCACACCAGAAGAAGCCATTAAGCTCTTAAAAGAGGAATAGGGAGGAATTTATCATGAAAGAGGAAATAACAAGAGTGTTAACAATGGTTCAAGAAGGGAAAATTGACGCAGATAAGGGATCTGAACTGATTCAAATCTTAAAAGAGAAAGAAGATACAGGTAATAAGCTTTTGGAAAAACCGACAAAATATTTAGATAAAACATTAAAAATTCGTGTTGTATCAGCCGAAAATGATAACGTCACGGTCAACTTGCCTATAAAACTGGTCAAGGTAGTATTAATGGCTGGACACAGCATCGCAGCGAGTATTCCTCAATCGGAAAAATACGTTAAGGATGTAGACATAAGCCTTATCATGGAAGCAATCGAAAACGAATTAGATGGCCAAATTGTTGATATTAAATCGGCAAACGGGGATACCGTTTCAGTCATCATTGATTAGTGAGTTGTTTATGATGCATGTAAAAGTGAAAGCAAAAGACGTTCGATTTACCATCCCAGTTCCATATGCCATTTTAAATATTGTTATTTCCATTTTATCTTCAAAATTTCTTCAGCAAAATGTAAACAAATGGACAAAAGAGCACTTCGAAAGAAAAAAACTGGACTTTACCTTCCCGCATATAGACAAAAATATGCTAAAGCCTATCGTCAAGGAACTGAAAAATTATAAAGGGATCGTGCTAGTTGATGTCAGAGCTAAGGACGGCACTGAGGTTAAGGTTAGACTATAATTTATTTTAGAATACACCGACCACTGCCTGGTATTTTGAAGGAAAATCCTTATTTCTCACAAAGTTATTTAATTTAAAAGCTTAAACAAGCATAACCCCGTTCTATAGGACGGGGTTAAAAATATGTTGTTGCGCCCGATTGTTGACGGGCGCTTTTTTAATCGCGCATTGCTCCTGCCTCTCGGGAAGTCATTGCACCTTGTCCTTCGCTTACATCTTTTTGAATTTGTTGTTTTACTTTTTGTGCATCGGTTCCGGCAAATTCCGGTTTCATAATGGAGCCCGAGTTCCCTTTAGCTGGTTGATTCTGCTGCATACAATTCCTCCTCAATTTATGTTTAACACTCTTATTATTTACAAAAAGGTTCAAAAGTACTAAATGATTTTAGAAGCCAATTGCCTTTGAAATATAGACCTAAACCCTTTAACAACCGCTCGGAAACTCAAGTGATACCCTACATACTTGATCGAATTATTTTGTGGGAATTGAAGGGAATATATGTGTCATAAAGAATATATATTAAAAAAATAATATTGAAGAGAGGGATATATCATGATTAGTGAAAAGAGCAAAGAAATCATTGAAAATTATATTATGGCCTACAATTCGTTTGATATTGAAAGTATGGTTAAATTCCTTCATAAAGAGATCAAGTTCAGGAATTTCCCGAATGGCGAAATGAACACAGAGACCAGAGAAACTTTACTATTATAGTCGAAAAAAATACGATGAAAGTCCATTCATCAGGCAAAGATACCATTTGCGAATATACTAAAGTCGATAAAATTAGAAATAAGTATGAAAAATCCATGGGAGTAAAAATTGCAGATTGGTTTATGGAACTAAAGGGGCAGGATGTTGGAGAAGGAACTATTTTGAACGATCTAGAAATAAAGACTATAAAGAAAAGATATGAGGTGTTTGTATAGAAAAGATACCTGTTAAAACGATTAAGAAGATAGAAGAGGACATTGAAAAAAATGATTTAGGGAAAGCAAGGGATAGGCTACACGGTTTAATTTCGACCTATCCTAATGAGTTAGAATTGCGCAGAAAGCTGGGGGACATCTATTTTGCATTGAAATACCCTTCAATGGCAGGTCGTTACTGGTATTTAGAAAAGAATAAGACATCAGAGATGGTAAAAGCGTGTATTTTGTTCGAAAAATCTATGGGAAACGATCCTTTCAGAATAGCACGAGCTCTGAAATTTAAAGGTGATAGTGAAATTTTAATAGAACTGGAATTGGATCAGGTAATTTCGCCTATACAAAATAAAGTGAAAGAGAGTCTGCTGGAACAACATGACGATCGATTGAAAGATAATTTGTTTAGTTTGGGTTGCTTCTCAATAATCATATTAACAATTCTATTTGCATTAATCGGAGTTTACGCTCTTTTCACCTGGATATTTTGATCCGCAATCTTGCTTTATAAGAGAGTTTTATAGTACTTGTTCTTTACCTAACGGGTGCGTTACTTTTAAAATCTGGCTGCCATCGCTGGCAGTCTTTTTAGGGGCAGGTTAGTTGAGCAATAAAGATAAAAATCATTCTATATTGAATGTTTTTTATCTTTATCATAATTCGGTGATGTACTAGGGTGTGTTAATATGCGGTCTAATATTTTTTCAGTAAATGGCATAAAGTAATTGAGTATCAGCCCGCCTAAACAAACGGTTAATAAAGTTCCAACGCCAATTGGTCCATTTGAAATCATTGCCATTATCAAGAATGCAAGGTAAATGGCTGTTCTCGAAAAAAATATATTTGTTTTCGTTAATTCTTGTATGATTAATGTTAATCGGTCAACTGGAATCGGTGCAAAATTTGTGTGTAAATATGTTGCCGTTCCTAATCCTATAACAACCAAGCCGATTCCAAAACAAATAACTTTGCTGTACCATAGTTCAGGTGTTATCAAATTGTGCAATATAAAAAGCCACATATCAATCCCGATACCCGTTATAAATGCTGTTAACAACCCCAAAACTTCTGGTCTTTGCCTTTTTAAAAATGAATTAAAACATATCAATATCAAAGCTATTA
Source organism: Peribacillus sp. FSL R5-0717 (assembly GCF_038002945.1). Taxonomy (NCBI): domain Bacteria; kingdom Bacillati; phylum Bacillota; class Bacilli; order Caryophanales; family Bacillaceae; genus Peribacillus; species Peribacillus sp. FSL R5-0717. The sequence goes on along the minus strand of NZ_JBBOOF010000001.1, from coordinate 1,791,431 downwards.
TGATTTCCCAACTTCCCACAGTAAGCCCCGCATTTATGGATAGTCCCACCAAAAGTGCATCAAAAGGTGAAGTCCCAAGATCTGATTGTATAGTGAAAGAAATACCAAGGGTTAATATTAAAATTCCTAATACATAAAAACATATTTCACTATACAGCCCCCTTTATTTTTTTTGTTGCAAACACAACAAAATTACTTTAAATTTAATATAGGTCATTTTTATTGCATAAAAATACGTGCTAAGGAGTTCATTATGAAGGAAATTCTTCGTGAAATTGGAATGATAGCAAGAGCATTAGATTCCATAAGCAATATCGAATTTAAAGAACATGACCTTACAAAAGGGCAGTATTTGTACCTTGTGCGAATATGTGAAAATCCAGGAATGATTCAGGAAAAGTTAGCTGAGATGATAAAAGTAGATCGAACAACAGCAGCTCGTGCTATAAAAAAACTTGAAATCAATGGCTTTATTGAAAAGAAAGAAGATAAACACAACAAAAAAATTAAAAAGCTCTTTCCAACGGAGAAAGGAAAAAGTATTTATCCTTTTATAAAAAGAGAAAATGATTATTCCAATACCGTTGCATTAGAGGGACTTTCGGAAAGAGAAGTAGAAACCATTTCCGATCTTCTTCAAAGAGTAAGAAAAAATGTAGAGAAAGACTGGGAATTTGTAAAAAAGGGTAACAAGAGAAATTATTGATTATATAAAGGAGCGGCATACCTAAATGACTACAAATATTAAAAAGTGTACCCTAGACGATTCGCGCATTCTTCAAGAAATTAGTTATGAAACATTTAATGAGACATTTAAGCATCAGAATTCACCCGAAAATATGAATGCCTATTTGGAAAGGGCATTTAACTTAAACCAGATAGAAAAAGAATTATCCAATACTTCTTCGCAATTCTTTTTTGTTTATTTTAATAATGAAGTCGCTGGATATTTAAAGGTCAATACCAATGATGCTCAGACTGAAGAAATGGGTGATGATTCACTTGAAGTCGAGAGGATTTATATAAAGAACAAATTTCAAAAACATGGGCTTGGTAAGTATCTGCTAAATAAAGCAATGGACATGGCGATGGAACGTAATAAAAAGAAAATCTGGCTGGGCGTATGGGAAAAAAATGAAAATGCCATTGGTTTTTATAAGAAAATTGGGTTTGTTCAAACTGGAGCCCACTCTTTTTATATGGGTGATGAAGAACAAACGGACTTTATAATGACCAAAACACTCATATAATTTATCTTGAAAGGTACATCATTCATAAATAAAAATGAAGGAAATTCAAATTCGAAACAAATGGCAGAGCTGATGATGGAAAAGAGATTAAAAAACCACCTATAAGCCCTATTTAACCCTCAAATTCAATAATTTTTGGATGGTACTGCACGAGCGGTTAAATACGAATTCGAACTCATTATTCACTTTATTATTTACCCGAATTACATGACGGATACATGCTACTGCCGGTTTTATTCGGAGTATATTTCTTCTTTTAGATCTCATACTAAAGATAAGAAGGAGGGGTATACATGGCAAAACGAACAAAGAAAAATGATGCAGATCAAAAAAACAAACAAGGGTTTGATTCAAGCAAAACTGATTCTGAATTCTCTAAAGAATTCGGCAGTGCAAATGCCAATCAAGCACATAAAAATAAAGCAAAAAAAGAAAAAGCATCTAAAAATCAAGGTGAGTGGAAAGGCATGCATTGATGCCTGCTCGAGTACGCTTATCTTGCTTCAAACTTTTTACTTAACTTTATGTAAAGGAGCTTATTTAGATGACTCAATCTAAGCGACAACAAGAACGCCAATGGAAAGATCGTAAACAATCTCAGAATCCACATGGTAAGGTCCATTCATTTGAACAATTAGCTGAAGATACGGGCAAAAATGAATCTGGAACTAAGTAAAACGGTTCTCTTTTCGTTACCTAAAGGCCATAATCATCGATGATTATGGTCTTTTTAGGTATCTATACGAGCTGGCTTTTTTATGGCAGTCGCATGGACAATAATTCGTTGTCATCCCCTTAAGTAGATACTGTAAAAGACAAAGACTACATAAAAATGCGGATTATTACAAAACCTTTTAGTAAGGAGTTTTTTGGAAGGGGGGAAGATCAGATATATGTTTTCATTACGGGGAGATGCTCATAAAATTTATCTTCAATTAAAAAAAGCATCAAACAAAGACCGTTCTTTCAAAGGGATGAAGAAACTGATTGAAGTGGAAGAAATTCAAAATTTTTATAGTTCGATTGATAGCGATACGTTAAAAAAAGTTTATTATTGTATGATAAAAGAGAAAAACGGGTCGGGGATCATTCCTATTATAATATCCTCTGGGCCTTGGCTTTTTCTTCTGTTTTCAAATCAATTGCAAGATTTCCTTTTTAAAGATGGGAGTTTGCTTTGGGTCGTCTTTAGTATAATATATATTTCCATTCTTTCCATAAGTGTGTTTCTTCACTTTCATGAAAGATCATGGTCTTTTGTTCATATTGAAGTCATTCAAGAAATTTTACATGAACGAAAAGGGATAAGGGGGAAGGCCTGAGGTTCCCTCAATTTTTCGGATGATAGTTATCTACAAACTCAGCGATTCTTTAAAATAAGAATCGCTTTTCTTATTGAACTAATAGGATAGGTTACTTTAACAAAAGTCATGTGAAATATAATAAAAAGCGTGTAGTAGAGGAGTCAGAAAATAATATGGAATGTTTTTGTGAACAAAAAGAAACATATGAGTTGAAAGTTGAAGGGGATGTTGGGGCGGATCCCATATGGTGCAATCAATGTGGTTGTAACTTGGATATAGAGGACTTTCTAATTTCAAATACGTTAACAAATGAATTGATTGAATGGGTAAATAGGTATGGTGAATGGATTGATTGGGATGAAGATAAATTGCTTCCTAATGGGATTGAACTTGAAGAAGAACACAATAAACAAGGCTTAACTTTAACGGATAAAATTAAGAAAGAACTTGAAGGGAAATATAGAATTAAATTTTCACCTTCGGCAATGGCAAGAATGTATGCAAATAAAAATCATTAACCCTTATTCCACGGAGCTGTCTTTAAGGCAGCTTTTTCTTTTGGCAACTAAAGGGGCAGGGGAGTTCATGAAGGACAAATGGAAGTTTATATCGAAATTAATGAAGTAAGAGCTTAATAAATGGTAAAAGAGGGATAACGATGACTGTTTCATTCAACCCCGTTTCCAAAGATGAAAAGCATATTCTTCAGAATTTATATTCCCTTTATTTACATGACCTTTCGGAGTTTACCGAGGGTTTAGACATATCAACAGATGGCTCATTTGAATTTGATTCATTTGAATTAATATGGAAGGAGGAAGGATTAACCCCATACTTTTTGAAAAAAGATATGAAAATTGCAGGGTTTTTATTACTGTTAGAAAGGCCATTTTTAAATAAGGACTATGATTACAGCGTTAATGATATTTTCATTTTGAAAAAATATAGAAGAAAAGGTACTGCAATATCATTATTAAAGGAATTGTTTAAACAAAAAAAAGGTAGGTACTTTGTCGTTCAATTAGCCAATAATATCCCTGCTGTTATATTTTGGAGAAAGATTTTCAGTGTGCTAAATATAGATTTTGAAGAAAAAAAGCAAATTGTCGATAATGAAGAATGTTTGGTTCAATCCTTTCAAATTTAAACAGATAAACAACTGGTGCGTTGGCTGAAGATCGTAGCTGTCTTTAAGGCAGCTTTTTCATTTGGCAACTAAAGGGGCAGTTTGGTTGAGTAAGGGCTCAGGTGTTTTTTTCTAATTGCTGTTTCTTGTTTATTTGGTATGAGTGCATGTAAAAGAGTTTGATCCATTAATTGTACAGTGAAAGAAAACAACCCTGAAGAAACTAAACGAATAAAGAAATGCTTGGCAGTACCCCTAGGTGAAAGTTAAAGGATAACATTGTGGTATGCAGCAAATGTGTTGGGGATTATTGGGTATTTATAATTCTTTACTAATCGTTCTAAAAAGGGTAATATTTAATCATGGTTTGAAATTCATGTGTTTATTTTAGAACGTTCATTCTATAATGGATTATGACGTTTGTTTTTGTTAGTATTGGTTCATGGATTTTTTAAAGGAGAAATAAAATGGCTAGAAGTAAAGAGTTTGACGAAAAAGCAGTATTAAGAAAAGCAATGGAGCTTTTCTGGGAACAGGGTTATGAAAAAACATCCATGCAAGATTTGGTGGATCATATGGGAATACACCGCAGGAGTATATATGATACATTTGGTGACAAGCGTTCATTGTTTTTAGCTTCCCTTAATCACTATGAAGAGCTCATCGTCAATGAGATGGAAAGGATAATTAGTAGCACTTCATCCATTAAACAGACGATACGTGATGTTTTTATTTTCGTACTGAATTCCATTGAACAATACCCAAAAGGTTGTCTATCAGTAAATGCAGCCATAGAATTATCTTTGCTGGACAAAGAAATTGGACGCATAGTTACAAAAATGTTTAACCGTACTGAAGATATGTTTAATAACCTTATAAAACGGGGCCAGACTAGTGGAGAGCTATCAAAAGAAATCGATTCTGATAACACGTCTCGTTTCTTACACAACAATTTGGTAGGTATAAGAGTACTAATAAAAACTAATTACAATAAAAAAGAATTAGAAGGCATCATCACTCTAGCACTTTCAGTGTTGGACTAGCTTTCTTTTTTTTACCCTTTTTAGAACGTTCATTCTAAAAATGAACATGAAACAAACCATCATAATGCATACTTATAAAACCGTTTTTTATTTCTAAGGAGGAACACAATAATGACTAACTTTAAAATACCAACAGAATCAGAATTTATTGAAGCAGATGGAACTCGTTACGCATATAGAAAATTTGGTACACAAGATGGTATACCAGTAGTATTTCTTGTTCACTTTAGAGGAACGATGGAAAACTGGGATCCAAACATGCTTGAACCTATTGCAAATACACGCCCAGTAATCTTGTTTGACAATAAAGGGGTTGGTGAGACCGATGGACTAACGCCTACTACAATTACTGATATGGCAAAAGATACAGCAACATTTATAAAAACTCTTGGATTAGAACGAGTTGACATTCTTGGTTTTTCCATTGGTGGCATGGTTGCACAAGAGCTAGCTTTACAAGAGGGAGATTTAGTAAGAAAAATTATTATGGCAGGTACATCGCCTCAATTTGGTATTAATCCAAATCCAGAGATTTTTGAAAGAATGAATCGTCACGGCGGAACGGAAGAAGATGGAATAAATGATTTTATGTTCTTTTTCTACGGACAAACCGAAACAAGTAAATCTGCAGGAATGGCTTCACTGCAAAGAATTTTTAATCAGAAAAAAGTAAACAGTTCAGAACAAGTAAAAGAGGCACAATTACAAGCCATTGCAAAATGGGCTAAACAAAAATCCAATCATGATTATGAATGGTTACAAAACATCAAACACCCTGTACTTGTTACTAATGGTGTTAATGATGTGATGGTACCGACTAAAAACAGTTATATCTTAACAGAGAAATTACCCAAAGCACAGCTGATTATATATCCTGATTCTGGTCACGGGCACCTGTTTCAATTTCCAGAACTATTTGCAGAACACATAAATTCATTCCTTGATTCTAATTCTTATTAAAAAGGAGTATTCATATGAGCAGATTATTTGAAAAAGTTCGTATCGGAAACATTGACTTGAAAAATCGTATAGGAATGGCTCCGATGACTAGAAGTAGAGCTTTACCAGATGGTACACCGAGCGATTTAATAGCAGAGTACTATGGTCAGCGTGCTTCAGTCGGTTTAATTATTAGCGAAGGAACCCAACCTTCAGATGATGGGCAAGGTTACACTAATACACCTGGTATTTATACAGAAAATCATATTAAAGGGTGGAAAAAGGTAACTTCTAAAGTTCATGATGAAGGCGGTCATATTTTTGTTCAGCTTATGCATGTGGGACGTGTATCACACCCTGATAACACACCTCACCACCGCCAAGCAGTTGCACCGTCAGCTATTGCACCTGGTGTAGAAATCTTCACGGCAGAAGGAATGAAAGAAATTCCAACACCAAGAGAATTGAGTGAGCTTGAGATAAAAGATGTTATCAATGACTTTCGTTTAGCAGCACGTTCAGCAATTGAAGCTGGTGCAGACGGAGTTGAAATTCACGGAGCGAATGGTTATCTGATCCAACAATTCCTTAGTGAAAACTCCAATCATCGTCAAGATGCATACGGTGGTACGATTGAGGGGCGTTCTCGAATCGCTATTGAAGTAGCTATAGCAGTTGTTGATGAAATAGGAGCAGAAAGAACAGGCATCCGTTTTTCTCCTCAAGGAACACTGCAAGGCATTGATGAGGGGGAAACTAGCCTTGAGATGTATCGCTATTTAATAAGCGAATTAAATAAGCTTAACCTTGCATATCTGCATTTAATGCACTTCGGAAACGAGCAATTCCTAAAAGATGTGCGTCAACTTTGGGATCAATCACTTCTTGTTAACCGTCCAGGCCGTCCTCTAGATCAACTTTCGTCTGATGTAGATAATAATCTTGCAGATGTTGTCACAGTAGGCACTTGGGTACTAGCTAATCCAGACTTTGCAGAACGGATTCAATCAGGTGCTCCCCTAAACGAACCTGATAAAAACACGCTCTATGCAGGAGGAAAAGAAGGTTATACAGATTATCCTTTCTTAAAATAATTTATTTAATATGAATATCCCATCCAGGGATATTCATAATCTTTTTTCTTAGGGTTCGTTATGAAAAGATACATGTACGTTAAATAAAAATGTGGAGGATTATAATGAAAGCTTTAGCAATTGAAAACTACGGTAAAAATCCAAATTTTTTAGACTTCCCTATGCCCAAAATAAATAATGACGAGGTCTTAGTTGAGATATATGCGGCAAGTATAAATCCTCTTGATACAAAAATTCGAAAAGGTGAATTAAAATTATTATTGAAATACAAGATGCCGTTAATTTTAGGAAACGATTTTTCTGGAAAAATTGTTGAAGTAGGTACTAGTGTCACGAAGTTTAAAGTCGGTGATGAGGTATATGGTCGACCTAGAGCAAATAAAATGGGAACTTTTACTGAATATCTCTCTGTTAACCAAGAAGATATTGCATTAAAACCTAAAAATTTAAGTTTTGAAGAAGCCGCCTCCATCCCTCTAGTCGGATTGACATCCTACCAAGCTTTACATGATATTCTGCGAATTGAAAAAGGACATAAAATATTAATACATGCAGGTTCAGGGGGAGTAGGAACATTTGCTATCCAACTTGCAAAACATATGGGAGCTTTTGTCGCAACTACAGCTAGTGATGGTACTGATTTGGTGAAATCTCTTGGCGCTGACGAAGTTATTAATTACAAGAAAGAAAAGTTCGAACATTCGATTCGTGACTACAACGCAGTTCTTGATACCATTGGGGGGGCGACATTAGAGAAATCATTTGTAACATTAAAAAAAGGAGGAAAGATTGTTTCTATATCTGGAATCCCGAATGGTAGCTTTGCTAAAGAAAACGGATTTAGCTCATTTAAAAAAACCTTATTTTCCATTGCAAGTTATAAACTTACGAAGCTAGAAAAAAAACATAATGTCCAATACACATTTCTTTTTATGAAGCATAGTGGAGAGCAGTTAAAAATTTTAACAGAAATGTTAGAGTCAGAAGTAATTAAGCCTACACTTGATAAAGTTTTTATTTTCGAAGATGCCCAAAAAGCATTGGAGTATGCAGAGACTGGAAGAGCAAAGGGGAAAATAATACTCAAATTGAAATAATCAGTCTTATCTAACAAACCTTTTCTTAGGTAGAAAGGTTTATTTTTTTAACTTATCGAGGTTGCTAATAGAACTAACGGGGCAGGTTGGTTCAACAATTCATTTGCTATTTTTGGTAAAATTGATAAAGGGTGGTGAGGAATTATGAAAAAGAATTATACGGTTTTCTTTTTACTTTTGTTTATTGTAGCTATTTGTGGTGGTATGGCACTTAAAAATTATATCGACTATTCTATGATTATTGGAGTTGGTTTAGCGACAGTATCTTTATTAGCTGCTGGGTTTTCGCTTAAAAAAAGGAACAAGGTAAATAATTCACATCATTAAATAGTTTATAATTGGTAGTCAGGGCAGGTGAGTTTTTTGGTAAATTACATCATTTTTATTATAGCTTTTTTAATTATTGTGAACGTTGGTTGAAGAAGAAATTAAAGATTGGTAAAAGTGAGGGTCATTTTTACAAAAGTATTAATAAATATCTCAAGTGGATTGAAGTGTCTATGCTAATAGCGTTTCTTATCTTAATATGGTTTGTTGATAATTCTATCCCCTTGCTTATTGGCTACTTCCTTATTTCATTAAGTTTTCGTACTTTCATGGAATGGAAATATAAAAGAGAAAAAAAGGAATACATCTTAACTCTATACTCTATGTTTATTTACCTTTTTGTTTTGGTCACAGGCTTTTATTTAATTTAATATTATCTAAATGAAAACAGCCCCAATAAGGGACTTTTTTTACTGTGTCCTTAATGAACTAACGGGGCAGGATAGTTCAATAAGGAATGATATTATTAACCTATCGAGGAACTTATTTTAAGGAGGAAAACATGAGCTTGGACCATGAGTTTTTCCTTATTTCCAAGACAACTATTGTTCAATTGAAAAAGCATCAGTAAAAGTGGATAGGGCACATTTGCTGATGCTTGATTTCAAAAGAAGATATTTCAGAATCCGAATATATAACAAACGTGAACTAATCTATCTTAGCAATCTCTTCAAACTCTTTGCCTAAATATTTATACCTCACCGATATTGAATGAACTTCAACACTATGTTTTATAGACAGCGCATAGACAGAAACAATTTCTTCTTTATTTTTATTCACTACTTTTTCAGGCTCAATTGCTATTGAGTCATAATCTATAAACTCATATCCTGGATTATCGAAAGTATCTGTAATAGCAAATCCTTTACCAGTTTTATTTACTTGAAGCTTAACTTTATTGGGTTTTTGAGTACCGTTAACATGAATATCGAGTAATTGAATATCACGAAATCCCGTGTTTTCTAAAGTGACTAATATGACCTTTTTATCTTCTCCTGTTCCTAATAAATTCGCTTCAAGATTTGGTTGAGCAAGTACTAAATAAAGCGCAATACCTATAATAACTATAATCCCAAACAAAAACCCAATTTTTTTCACTACGGAACCTCCCATCGTCTGAACCTTATCGTAAATATTGAATCCCGAAACATATTTTAATAATCGAACACCCTTACATATATTGTATATCAAAGGCCAAGCACCAACAAAGCTGTGGCTTGAAATAAAGTTTAATAATTTATAAATGCAATCTTTATTTCAAATTAACAACAATATATTTGAATCAAAATAAAATCCCTTACATAACCATTGGTCCTGAATGTCAATGGCTAATAGTTGAGTATAGAATCAATCCTTACGGTGCTCTAGCTGAATAAGAGCTGTCTTTAAGGCAGCTTTTTCTTTATGCAACAAACGGGGCAGGTTAGTTCCATAAGAGAAGGAATGCTTGATCTATTTATTGAACTTATTGGTATGGTTATATATTTTTTATAGTAGAGGTGTTGTGTTATGAAAAAGTATGAAAAAATGTTAATTGCGATTAAAGATGTGAATTTGAATTGTTTTGCTAATAAGGGAGATTGGCTTTATATTGCGAATAATAAGGATACAAAAAAGGGGCTATTTAGATTACCTAACTATATATATTACTTTGTGTCTATAAATGATGAGCGTATGCCTTGTGAAATTGGAGTAGTAAAAAAAATTAATGGTCATATCACTGCAAAAGAACTTGCTGAACTTGATTATAAAAGTAGAAAAAAAGATATTTCGCTTCTGACTGATGAAACTGTGAAAGAATATGAATGGTTTTTAGAAAAAGTTAATGCTCAGCAGGAACATACTCCAATGGCTGTAACTTGGTTTGAAAAGGTCTTACCTAAAAAAGAAAAAGAATTAAGAGTTCATAAAAAGTTCTTCACGGGTCTATCAAAAGAAGAGAAAAAAGAATTGTTTGAAATCTAACTCTGAACTATTAACTAAGGGTCGCGTTAGCTTAAGGGGTGATTGGATTGAAAAGTGTTCCAAAGGTAAGGGAAATATTGCTTGACGAAGAAATAAATGAACAGGAGTTTGTTGGTATAATCAATGGCATTTATAAGAAAGACTGTTATATCTATGCCGTTATTCCTGAATGGGAAGAAGAACTATTTAACGAACTTTCAAATGATTTTATTATAATTAATAAATTTCCGTTCCCTCTAACACGCATTTTTCCAAGAACAATGGGGTTTTTAGGATATGTAAAGGATAGAAAGAAACAATATATATACGAATTTTACTTACGGTCTACAACAATGGATTTGTTAGTGTTTTCAAAGACTGATATATCTCAACATTTAAATATATTAAACAAGAACATTGATATTTACAACGTATTTGAATCAAATAAAATCCCTCACATAACCATTGGTCCTGATGGTCAATGGCTAAATATAGTTGAGTATTGAATCATTCCTTAATGAACTAACAGGTGCGTTAGCTAAAGATCGGAGCTGTCTTTAAGGCAGCTTTTTCTTATGGAACTAACGGGGCAGGATAGCTGAATAGGTTATTATCAATTCTAAAGGATTAATGGTAATATTTAGGCATTATTGAATTGGTGGTGAAATATATGGAACCTAAATGGCTTGAATGGGCGAAACAACTCCAATCGATTGCACAGGCGGGATTAACGTATTCGAAAGATGTATATGACTTGGAAAGATTTGAATTGGTAAGAAATATAAGCGTTGAAATATTGTCGCATCAAACAGATATGAACAAGATAATAATAAAAGATCTGTTTGCCAATGAAACTGGTTATGCGACTCCTAAGGTAGATATTAGGTCAGTTGTCTTTAGAGATAATAAGATTTTAATGGTTAGAGAAAACACTGATGGAGATTGGTCTTTACCAGGAGGTTGGGGCGATATCGGATTAACTCCAAGTGAAGTCGCAGTTAAAGAAGTAAAAGAAGAAGCAGGGTTTGATGTTAAAGCAATTAAATTGTTAGGTGTCCTTGATAAGAAATGTCATCCACACCCTCCGTCACTTTATCACGTTTATAAAATGTTTATCCAATGTGAAATAATTGGTGGCCAACCAAAAGAAGGAATAGAAACGAGTGCAGTTGAGTTTTTTGCTGAAAATGAACTACCATCATTATCAATAGCTAGAAATACAGAATCACAAATTGAATTGGCTTTTAAACATTTACATAATCCGCAAGAACCTATCCATTTTGATTAATTTTCAAATGGGTGTGCCCCCAGTTAATCAACTAACTGGTGCGTTAGCTTAGGATCAGAGCTGTCTTTAAGGCAGCTTTTTTCTTATGCAACTAAAGGGGCAGGATAGTTGAAGAGTGCTGTTTGATCTTTATTCAACAATTGGGCCAGATTGTAGAAAATCATACTCATAGGTGCGCGCTAACAAGATCTCCTTTTGGGATGAAGGTTACTAAGTAAATCAGGAAGCTCTAAATTAATTCCTAGCTTGTTCATGTTAAAATATTACTATCAAAAATAGAGGGTGAACCAGAAATGACAAATTTAAACTACCTAGAACCTGGTATTCGAAAATTAGTTACGCAGTTTATCAATAGCAGTCGTCCGTCAGCAAGTAAACAAACAATTCAGGATCGTCGGAAGGGATATCTGAGCTCAATTAATTTAGCTGGTGAAGCCTTGCCGGTATGGGATGTTTTTGAACAAACAATCGATGACTTACGGCTTCGTATATACAAGCCATTAGATCAAGGTAACCTTCCAATTATGATTTATTATCATGGAGGGTGTTTTGTTAGTGGTGACTTCGAAACTCACGATCGCCAGTTGCGACAGATAGCTAACTTAGGAGGCGCTTTAGTTATCGCTGTTGATTATCCGTTAGCTCCAGAGCATGTTTATCCAGCAGCTCATGACGATGCGGTGAAATCCGTTCATGTCGTACGCCAGCATGCTTTATCTTGGGGAGGGAATCCAGACAACATTTCTATTGCTGGCGACAGCGCAGGTGGACATCTTGCTTTAGTAACGTGTTTACGATTAAAAAAACAAGGCCATTTGATGCCTAAACGGCAAATTCTAATTTACCCAATGCTTGATGCAAAGGCATCAAGCGATAGTTATAAAAAATTCGGTGATGATTATGTGGTGACAGCCGATGCTTTAATAAGTGGCTTTGAGGCTTATTTATCAAATTGTCTACCCCCTGAGCACCCAGAAGCAAGTCCGTTATACTCAGATGATCTCGAAGGGTTACCAGAGACTCACATTTTAACTGCTGAATTTGACCCTCTTGTTGACGAAGGTGAAGATTTTTATCGTCGTTTACTTAATGCAGGGGTAGAAGCACAATGCCAACGGTACCTTGGAGTTACACATGGCTTTTTTCAGTTAGGTGGTATTAGCCTAGCAGGTAGAAAGGCAATTCAAGATGTCGCTACCATATTATCTAATTGAGATTATAAAAAGATTTTATTAGGTGGTGGTAGAATGGATAATTGTCTTAATAGTATATTATCCATTGTCTAACCTAGAAAATTAATGATTACTCCATTAAAGGGCGCGATTCTTGAAGAAGTTTCGCTTTTCTTAATGAACTAACGGGTGCGTTAGCTGAAGATCGAAGCTGTCTTTAAGGCAGCTTTTTCTTATGGCACTAACGGGGCAGGTTAGTTCATTAAGGGTACATGCAGAATATGTTATAATTTGAATAGTTTGGAAAATGTTCCTTGGAGGGATATGGATGGAAGTAAATTTTGGAAACGTGGCAAAAAATTACGTTCAATATAGAAATGACTTACCTGTTGAGTTATTGGAAAGTTTAAAACTTAGAGGAATAGATTTTAACAATAAAAAAGTGGTGGATTTGGGTTCTGGGACGGGAGTATTAAGTCGAGTTTTACATAATGAGGGTGCAGCTGTTGTGGGAGTAGAACCTTCAGCAGAATTAATAGAACAAGCGAAAGTAATTGATAAGAGTGAAGGTAATATTATTGAGTATATAAATACATACGCTGAATCTACAACGTTAGATAATGATTTGTATGATTATGTAACTGTTTTAAGAGCATGGCACTGGTTTAATCGGGAAAAAACCCTAGATGAAATTAAAAGAATTCTGGCGAAAAAGGGTAAATTGATTGTAATGGATTCAGGGTTTATATCAGAAAGTAAAGTTATAGATGATACACTTCAAATTATTAAAGCACATATGCCAAATGGAGAGTTAAAACCGGCTGGCGCTAAGGCTGAATCAAAACAGTTTATCAATGGATTTCCAGTTGAGTGGTTTAAGGAATGGCAGAAACATAAATTTGACTTAAAAGAAACATATAAGTTCAATTACACAGTATCTTTTACCAATAAAGACTGGTGTGGAAGAGTTGGTTCTCTATCTTGGCTTTCAGGATTTACAGAAAATCAACGAAATGAAATACTTGATGAAATCTTTACTCATTTAGTAAAAGAATATGGAGACATTCAACATAATATCCAACATGGATGCTTTATAACTATATTGAATCATTTATAAATGTCTCTTTAATTTGGGGGTCAATTTGTTTATTGTCTTATGGAACTAACGGGTGCTTTACTTCAATAAGGAAGGTTGCTGAGGCAGCCTTTTTCTTATGGCACTAAAGGGGCAGGTTAGTTGCAGAACAGGTAATAAAATGTCTATGTCGAATTAGTATAAAAACAAATGGGGTGATTAATTTTGATACATGTAAAAAGTTTGGAACAAAGTGAGCATGATTTAGATTTTTTAACGGATATGATGTATGAAGCTATTCATATTCCTGAAAATAAGCCACCTAAAGAAGAACTGTTAAATTTACTACATATCAAAAAATATAGTGAGGGATGGGGACGAAAAGGTGATAGAGCAATAATTGCTTTTGAGGATAATTTTCCTGTTGGTGCTGCATGGTATCGCCTATTTGCAGAAAATCAAAAAGGTTATGGATATGTTGATGATAAGACTCCTGAACTAGGTATAGCTGTAATTAATAAAGTAAGAGGTAAGGGAATAGGTAACCTGCTTATGGGAAAGTTATTTGAAACAGCTTCTAGAGATGGATATACATCACTTTCTTTGAGCGTTGACCCTAAAAACACTCAGGCTGTACAACTTTATAAGAAACTTGGATTTGAACACTGTGGTTCATCAGGAACATCTTGGACAATGATCTATAACATCTCTTCCAGTTAGAAATTTTTATCTTTTTAAGAGAGATAATATTTTGTTTTTGGAGGGAATTATGAGGGAAATTACTTTGTCTAATGGAAAAACAGTTGAAGTCGAATGTTTAAGTTGTGCTTTAACAAGTGGGGAAATAGAACCTGATGGTGGTGTAATAGTCGAAACTGAATATTTTCATGCTCACCAAGACGTTGCATATCCCATTAAAGGTTTAGTAATTTTAGCATCTAAACGCCATATTAAGTGCTTTGACGAGTTAAATGACTTAGAAAAGGTTGATTACATAAACTTATTATCTAAGATTAGAAAAGCTCAAAGGGAAGTATTGGGGATAGAACATGTTTATTACTTTTATAATGAAGATACTACCCACCATTTTCATACTTGGATGGTTCCTCGATATGAATGGATGTACGATTTTGGACGTTCGGTAGAATCTGTTAGACCAGTTTTGCTCCATGCAAGAAACAAATTGAATAATGATGAAAATGTAAAAAGTGTAATTGATGGAATTAAGGCTTTAAAAAAAGAATTATACACTTAATCCTTCCTTGTCCCACTTTCAGTTGCTTTACTTCGATAAGAGAGTTGCTTTGGCAGCTCTTTTTCTTATTGAATTAACGGGGCAGGTTAGTTGAATAATAAAAATGGTTTTTTGTGGTAATATCAATAGGGAAAGGTAACTTTTACCTTTTTAGTTCGTGTTAAAGTAAAATAATATTGTCCTTTGGGGGTGAAAAGGTGGATTATTGGTTATTGGTATAGCTCTTTTACTTGTATCGTACTTAGTAGCTGTGAAAAAACAGACCTGGTTGTTAGCAGGGTTTAATGAAAAAATGATAAAAAATAAGTCTTTATTAGGTACAGTAACAGGTGGAACTTTTTTTCTACCGTTAGGATTATTAGTAGTTCTCAATAGTTTTATTGACTATCCTTATGAATTAACGGTACTTATAATTGCTATGTTGCTTTTATTAACGATTGTGTACGTATATATAAATAGTAGATTACTTGATTAATTTAACTATAGCTTTAATGAGCTGTGACGATCACGATCAGCTCTTTTTCTTATGGAACTAACGGGGCAGGTTAGTTGCATAAGAACTGGTATAATTTAGAGAAAAGTAGAGTGTAGAGGTGAATTATGTTAGGAACGTTTTTTAGTTTTTTTGTTATCTTTTTTATTATTGCAAGACTTGTTAGCCAAATGGGTAAGATTAGCTGGATGCCACTGATAAGAACAACTACGAGACAGGATGCAATATTAGCCATAATCTTTTCATTAATTTTCTGTTTTACTTAATGGATAAAACACTATTTAGACCATTTGAAATATCAGGTGCGTTAGCTTAAGATCGGAGCTGTCTTTTAGGCAGCTTTTTCTTTATGCAGGCAGGATAGTTCAAGAAAACACAGGAATATATGGTAAAATCTACATGCGATAAAAAACAAAATAGGAGGAAATTGGATTGGAAGACTTAAACATTTTTTTATCTTTCGGTGCAGGGGTATTATCTTTTATATCTCCGTGTTGTTTGCCTTTATATCCTGCATTTTTATCTTATATTACAGGCTTTTCAGTTAGTGAGTTAAAAGAAGATAGTAGAAAATTAAATCGGAAGACAATACTTCATACCTTTTTCTTTTTGATTGGGTTTTCAATTATTTTTGTAGTGTTAGGGTTATCAACATCGTTTTTTTATGCCCTTTTTTATGAATACATTGATTTAATTAGACAAGTAGGGGCAATTTTGATAATTGTTTTTGGGTTAATTATTGTTGGGGTTTTTCAACCAAAATTTTTAATGATAGATAGGAAAATAACTTTTAAAAATCGTCCATCAGGTTATATAGGTTCTGTTTTAATTGGAACAGGGTATGCTGCTGGTTGGACTCCTTGCGTAGGACCAATATTAGGTGCCGTTATGGCCCTTGGTTTATCTACTGGTCAGGGATTAATATATATGATTGCTTATATACTTGGTTTTTCCATACCGTTCTTTACAATGTCCTTTTTTATCGGTAAATCAGGATGGATAAGGAAATATAATCACAATATAACTCGATTTGGCGGTTATTTCACAATTATTATGGGAGTTGTCTTGTTCTTTGATTTGATGAATAATATTACATCTTTTCTTGTAAATAATGTATTTGGAGGCTTTACGGGTTATTAATGCCTAATGAATAACAGGTGCGAGCCTGTTCCTTAATGAACTAACGGGTGCGTTAGCTGAAGATCAGGGCTGTCTTTAAGGCAGCTTTTTCTTTATGGAACTATCGGGGCAGTTTAGTTGAATAAGCATAAGTTTTCGTACTGCGACATAGCAAAATAACAGCCACTGTTGTTTCTGTTTCTTTTTTGAAATTTGTAGAATTATAAATAGGGATAGTCGAATCACTATCCCTAACATTACATATGATTTCGATTAACGAGTTCTTCCGCCTAATTGCTGTTCAGCCATTTGCACTAAACGTTTTGTAATTTCTCCACCAACAGATCCGTTTGCACGGGATGTTGTATCAGCGCCTAGTGTAACACCGAATTCACTAGCGATTTCGTATTTCATTTGTTCTAGAGCTTGCTCTGCACCATTAACTACTAATTCATTACTGTTATTATTTCTAGCCATGTTGTCAGCTCCTATGAATGTAATGTGTTGCTAGTCATAGGTTTTGATATTGTTAAGAGTTATATACATAGATTTTAAAATAAATTAAGGCGAGGCTGCCTTTTTCTTATGGCACTAAAGGGGCAGTTTAGTTTAATAACGGATCTGAATATGGTGATTTAACATTAGGGGAACTTAGATGAGAAAAAAATAAAAAAAGACCCAAAAAGGGTCAATTTGATACTGATTCATTTGATTTAATAAAAAAATTAATCTTTAAGCTGTCGAAGAACATCATTTACATCAACATGTGATCTTTTCTCAATGATTTTACCATCTTCAATTCGTAACTTCATCATAAGAGAGAATCTAACGGTTTTTCCAGTAGCAGGAACACCCAACAACGGGATACCTGTATGAGTTCCTTCAAAGGTGAGATATGCTGCTACTTGATCACCTTCAGCTATTATGGATTGAATAGGCATTTTAAAGCCAGGGAATGCATCAAAGTTTTTCTTTTCAGATTCCACTAAGCCTTCTAAGCCTGGAAAGGGTGTATCCAACTGTGGGTAGAATACAAAGTTTTCATGGCAATAATCTTTAAGAGCCTCATAATTTTCTTGTTCAATTGTTTCATAAAAACGACGAACTAGTTCTTTGTTAGCCTCAACAGACACAGATATCTCTCCCTTAATGGACTATTTATCCTATTATTATTAGAATGTATATGATTCACCGTCAGCTGGTACTAAAACGTTAGAAGACATCTCTTTTTCGTTAATAAAGCTCTTTAAGTCTTCTCTAGACAATCCCCAGTGGTTAACAGCTTCCATGTGAACACAAATAATTTTAGCTTCAGGAGCAGCTTTGTGCACTTCATAGACATCATCTTTGCCCATGACTAGAGAACCGCCTTGGAAGAATTGGTTATCCCCAGCATTTACAACAATAACTTCTGGTTTATTTGCCTCAATTACATTTTGAACTTCTTCATACCATACAGTGTCTCCAGCTACGTAAAGTGTCTTTTCAGTCGCATGTTTAAACACAATCCCACAAACTTGACCAGCAAGCTTTAAGATTTCTCCTCTTCCGTGCTCGCCTTTTGTTTTTACTAATTGAATACCTTCAAACTTTGTATCGTCTTGTAAAACCTCTACATTTTGGAAACCAGCGTTTCGAATCTCTGTCGCATCTTCTTCATTTTGGGCAAATATTTTGGTCTCTTTTGGTAAAGCTTCTTTAGCAGCATCATCCCAATGATCATAGTGCAAATGAGTAACAATAACTGCATCTATATCTTTTATAATATTGTCAATGGATGTTGGTAAGCTTACTAAAGGATTGTTTTGATCTTGCCTTGGCGAATTTGGGAAAGGTGGGTAAGTACCTTTTTCCGCTAACATTGGATCGATTAAAAACTTTTTCCCTGCGTATTCCACAACGATTGTTGCATTACGAATTTGATGTATATTCATGTTTATTATCTCCTTTTTGTTTTGTTTTGTTTTAGCACTCTTTTAGTTTAAACTATGACCAACTAACGAATACATGGGGTAAACAAAGTCTTTAGGCGGTTTTACTTTGTTAATGAAAGGATTATTAAAATGTTAGATAAGACGGATATGGATATCCTTGATGAACTATCCAAGAATAGTCGTATCACGATGAAAGAATTAGGCGAGAAAGTCCACTTAACTGGACCAGCTACTTCAGCTAGGGTGGCAAAGTTAGAGGATAGTGGGGTTATTGAGGGATATACCATAAAAGTTAATCATGTCAAATTGGGATTTTATATACATGCTTTTCTAACCATCATTACACAGAGTACAAACCAACAGCCATATTAGTCATTCATCAAAACGCAGGAACAATACCTTGTACGTAACTATAAAATCAGTGGAGATGGTTGTTACCTTCTTGAATGTAAATTTCCAACCAATGAATTAATGAATAATTTTTTGGAAGGGTTAAACGAGCATGCAAATTATAAATTATCCATTGTTATTAAAAAATAGGGAATCAATACAATGGAGAGTTTGTGAAGAAATACACTTAAGCTAACGGGTGCTTTAGCTTAAGATCGGGGCTGTCTTTAAGACAGCTTTTTCTTATGGAACGATCGGGGCAGTTTAGTTTAATAAGACTTTTAGAATCAAAAAATCAGTTGAAACCTTTTTAGGTAAAATCTTGTATATAGATTTAGGAATATGTTTTTTAGAATAGGAGGAACAGGTCGTGTTAGGGGATATTATATATCAAGTTATTGTTTTCGGAGGTATAGCATTAATTTTAGGTGTTTTAGGTTACTTATTTTTTAAGAGGAACAAGAAAAGCTAATTAAATTTCTAATTTTAGTATCGGGTAAGTTAGTTCATTAAGAAGGCCGCCAATTTGGGAGCCTTTTGAAAATAAAAAAAGCACTCATATACAACTAAAAATCTGGATAGTGTATTTTGAAATAGCCCTGAATTATTAGTTGAAAATTTTGTAGAAAACAATACTTTAACAATCGGGGGTGCCAAAATGAAACAAAATATGTGGGAGAAAGAATATAGAAATGTTGAGAGTTTATGGGGTTTCAATCCTAATAGTATCTTATCTCAATATGTTGAAATGCTTCCTGAAAACGGAGAGGTTTTAGACATAGGTATTGGAGAGGGAAGAAATGCCCTTTTTTTTGCTAAACAGGGATTTGCTGTTGAGGGTATCGATATTTCGGAAACAGCAGTAGAACGATGTTTGGAACTTTCGAAAGAGCACAATTTGAATATTAACGCTAAAGTTCAAGATATTACTTCTTTTGAGATTGAACCAAATAAATATTCTTTAATTATACTTTCTAATGTACTTAACTTTTTTCCTGATAAGGATATTAAAATTATTATCGAAAAGGTGAAAAATGGGCTGATTAAAAATGGGTTGGTATATATTAATGCCTTTGATGATAAAGAACCAGGTAGAAAGAAAGCTCCAGAGAAGTATGAGCAGTTAGCAGAGCATACGTTTTATAATGAAAGTTCAAATATGTTTCTTCATTATTTTACAAGAAGTGAATTAGAAGGCTTTTTTGCCGATTATAAAACGATAAGCTTGTCTCAGTCTTACTCTATGGACATTTCGCACGGTCAACCTCATTTCCATAGCACATTAGAAATAATGTCACAAAAGTCTTAAAAAAGTTATCATTATTATTACACTAATAACTGTGTTAATTCCTGAAAAGTGCCATCATTTGATGGCCTTTGGAATGTAAAAAAATATCCTTAATGAACTCCCATGAAAATTAAAAAAGCTCAAAATCCAGAAAAAATCACAACAAAATAGACCCAGTAAAAACGCTTTTTAAAAAAAGGCTGAGCCTTATGAGTAATCTGATTGAGTTTGGTAAAACGTTAAACAAAAACCTCCAATTATAGCAAATTAAGTAGAGGCTAGCGCGACGACCAAAAAAGGATTAATCTCCCATGAGTGCTACCCATAAAGGGCGCGACAGTCGGTGGTACACCGTGGTCGTCGGAGTCAGACTAACGGATGGGCTCAAAGGCACCATAGTTCAACGACCTTCTTCGCCAGCCATTAAAACATTATCGACATAGAGACCAATTTTCATTCTCTGTGGTGAAGCGCTGATTTTTGCGCTTCATGGATGGCTAACGGGTGCTTTAGCTGAAGATCGGAGCTGTCTTTAAGGCAGCTTTTTTTTATGGAACTATCGGGGCAGGTTAGTTCAACAAGGATTCCCCAATTAAATGGTGAAATATATACCTATGGATATACACATATCAAGATTCTTATAAACATTTGTTACTTCATATAATTCATCTTTTGTAAATCAGGAGGAAGAGTAATTGGAGAATCAAAAAAAGATAAAAAAACAAAAAGTAGCAATTGGGGATGTATATGCGGTAAAACTCCCTGATGGGAGATATGGAGCATTAAGAATTGTTAACTGTGATCGAAACTCTTATCTTCTTGCTACCACCCCATATATAGGGGAGACCATCCCAATGATTGAAAATAATGTTTTAAGTAAAACTCTCCTGCAAAACCGTTTTTATTTTGAAAACGCCCCTGCAATTTGTTGGTTTGATGGTAAAATTCCTGGAAATTTTTTTTACATTGGGAACATTCAAGGGACTAAAAAAATGAGACAAAGTAATTATGGTGGCACCTGGGATGAAACAACAGGTATGGAAGCCTTTTATGAGTGGCGTTGGATCAATGACAGAGATAACTTTGAGAAAGAAATACTAGAGGAAGAGCGAAAGATTGAACAACTAATGGAAAAACCGCAGAAACCAAGGAAGATGATGACAGATGAATCCTTTTGGTACATAATATCTCTTCTAGATTGGGAGTCAGTTAATGATGAGGATGAAGTTATAGAAGTTGCTGTTAGAGAGCTTGAGAAAATGGGAGTAAGGAATATTAAGCAATTTGAAGAAGCCATGTCCTACAAACTTTATTTATTAGACACAAAGGAACACGCAAAAAACATAGGCGAATATTCATACAGTAAAAACAAGGATGATTACTTCTCACCTGATGTGTTTTTATACCTTCGGTGTGAAGTAATTGCTAAAGGAGAAGGCTTTTTCAATGCGGTTCTAGAATACCCTGCACTTATGCCTAAGGAGAATACATTCGAACCATTGCTTTCCATAGCAACTGAAGCATATGAAAGGCTTACAGGAAAAGAGTTTCAGTATATCACTGGATGTGATTATGAGACTTTCTCAAATGTTGCAGGTTGGAAATAATGTTGCAATCTTCAACCAACGAGGGCGTTAGCTGAAGATCAGAGCTGTCTTTAAGGCAGCTCTTTCTTTATGCAACTATCGGGGCAGGATAGTTGCATAAAGACATTGGATTTTATGGTGAAATAAATCAGGGGTGGGGGTTGTTTTTCTTGATAACCTCGTTAAAAACATTCGTATCTTAGAAATGCCTTTTTAATCTTCAACTAACGTGAGCAGGATAATTTGTAATATTGATTTAATTGAAAGGAGGTTGTTTCATATGCCAATCTGTCAGCACTGTGACTATAAATGGGGGTGGATAGAGACTTTTTTTTAAAATATTTACCTTTAAAAACAAGTTAAGATGTTCATCCTATGATTCATCCCAATACGTTTCCAAGAAATCAAGAAACCAATTAATCCTATTTTCATTTATACCATTATTGATTTTACCATCAGTATCATTTGGTGGTACCTAAGGGTTACGACTTATCTTTTGAAATAGTTATAAGCTAAGTAACAAGGATGAACCGATGTGGTAGTATTCTTCAGGTGGAGGTACGTTAGAATAAATGATTACATAATACTTTAAAAGGAGGCTACTATATGGATAACTTTACCTAGTTCTTTCCAATGCTTGTGATGCTTCTTATTTTTGCTTCAGTAGTTGCAGGAGTTATTTTCATTGCTAAGAAAGTACTTAAGAAGTAAAAAAGAAGCCTCCTAGTTTATAGGGGGCCTCACGTAATTGACCAGGGATTAAGCTTGCCTTCAACAACCCATGACGAAGAAGTTGAGCAATCCACTCAGCACCCTTGACATTTACACAAAGCCATAATCAGCTAGAACTCATATCATTAAACCGTTAATATAATTTCAAGGGTTATGAAATCCTGTGAATAAGTAAGGAATGAAGGAGTTTAATAAGGGGATGAAAAGTGATTATATTAAGAGCTATAATCGAAAAATAGCTATAGGGATTGTTGAACACTTTTGTTAAACTAAAAGGTCGGGGGGATTTATAATATGGTTGATTTTGAGTGGTATAGAAGTTTTATATATATATATATACATAACTCTGTTTCTGAAGCTGCAAAAACTCGTATCATGACACAACCAGCAATGAGTCAACACTTAGCTGCTTTGGAAGCTGAGGTTGGGGAACCCTTATTCATAAGAAAGTCAAGAAAAATGGTCCCAACCGATAGGGGCAAGGAATTATATTCACAGTTGGCTCCACTTATTGAATCATTAGAGGAAACTACTATAAGTTTTAAAGCAGCTTCTTTACCAACTCATTCAGTTATCAGAATTGGATCTGCTCATGAATTTTACAATGAAAAAATACTTCCCCAGCTTCGAGAATATAAAACATGTATGATTTCACATTTTGGTACTGCCGATGTTTTGTTAGAATTATTGAAGGAAGATAAAGTGGATATAATAATCACATCAAAAAAGTTTCAAACTCCAGGGATTGAATATATGAAATTATGTGATGAGGAATTTGTCATTGTTGCACCAATGCAATTGGAAATACTTAAGGATACTGATAACCTCAAATTAAAAGAACAGTGGCTTTTGTCACAAGATTGGATTAGTTATGGGCTGGAGTTACCGATTATAAGAAGGTTATGGAGGGAGCACTTTAAAAAACGCCCTGTAATTAGACCTACTCATGTGATTCCTAATTTACATATGATTCTAAAAGCAATCGAAAACGGTGTTGGTTTAAGTTTAATTCCGACTTACATATTAACAAATTCGATGAATGAGGTAAAAGCTAAAGTTATTTTTGAGGATTTAAAAGTTAAAAACGAACTATATATTGCATATAAAACGAAACATAAACATCTACCTGAAATTAATAATATAACGAAAGTAATTAGAGAAAACACTAAAACTATAAATTAATCTTTTATATAACTAGTTTTTCGTTTTTATAGCAGCCAGGTTATTCTGGGTGCTTTTTCTTTTTATAAAAGACATGTATATTGTATCTTTTGAATTTTATGTTAAGAAAAAATTTTAAAAAAACCTTTTTATAAATATTTTTATAGATTAATTATAAAATCATAATTTGTTTTATATGAACCTGCGGCTTAGAATAGCGAGTGTAACAAAAATCATAATATTTAGGAGATAATGCCATATGTCAAAAAAAGTTTTAATCGTTGTCACTAATCATACAGAAATTTATGAAGGCAAACCAACTGGTATTTGGTTATCGGAGTTTGCTGAAGCATATATTGAATTCACAAATAAAGGGTACGAGATTACAGTAGCAAGTCCTCTTGGAGGAAAAAGTACAGTTGATCCTGGTAGTGTAGATGAAAACACGCTTCAAGAGATTCTAGAGACAGAAGAATATTTACAAAACACCATGAAACTTGAGGATTTATCTCACGAAAGTTTTGATGCAATTTTCTTACCAGGTGGTCATGGAACAATGTTTGATCTTCCAGAAAATCAAAAACTTCAGGAATTACTACGTGATTTCTATGAGGGGGATAAGATCGTTGCGGCAGTTTGTCATGGACCTGCTGGTTTAGTTGGTGCCACTCTATCAAATGGTCAACCTCTTGTAGCTGGGAAACGCATCAACGCCTTTACCGATCGTGAAGAAACGGACACTACTCTTGACCGACATCTGCCATTCTTACTTGAAAGTAAACTACGTGATCTTGGTGCCATTTTTGTTGCTGCACCAAACTGGTCCATACATTATGAAGTAGATGGAAATCTAATTACAGGACAAAATCCGCAATCCACTCTAGCTGTGACAAAAGCTGTTATTGAAAAACTAGGTTAATAAAAGAAAAGGCTGATCTATACTGTAATCAGCCTTCTTTTGATTTTAATATTCTTAAAATTAGAATCACTTGAATCCAATTACAATTAAGTTATCAATAGATATTTATCATCTAAGGGAGGGATTTCTATGAGTACAGATAGTATTGGCATAGACTCAAATACAAATAGAAGCACACTTGCCTACTAGCATTGACAATCAAAACGTTTTCCTGCATTCACTACGGGATATGCCAGACAAGGAAGTCAAGCAGATATTTCTCTTCCGACACCTGTATTAGAAATGGATGATGTAGAATATATCACCTTCAGCATTTTAGTTAGTGTATAAAAAACTCTATTCAGATTAAGTGAGGTAATGGAATTGGACTTGAAATTAAGTGGGAAATTAGTATTAGTAACTGGCTCGACAAGCGGTATAGGCAAAGGTGCTGCCAAAAGTTTTTTACAAGAAGGTGCCAGAGTTATTATCAATGGACGTACTGAAGCTGGTGTTAATGCAGTTGTTGAAGAACTATCATCAATGGGCACGGTTTACGGTATTACAGCTGATGTTTCAAAAGCGGAAGATTGCGAGTATCTGGTAAAGAAAGTTAATAAAATTGGAAATCTAGATGTTTTAGTAAATAATACAGGTATTTTTTGAGGTAAAGCCATTTTTGGAAGTAACAGATGAAGAATGGTTAAATTATTACCAAGTAAATGTTTTAAGTGCTGTCCGATTATCAAGGGCTTTTTTACAAGAGATGATGGAGCGTAACTTCGGCAGAATTATTAATTTGGCAAGTGAAGCTGGTATTAAACCATACCCCGAACTGGTTCCTTACGGTGTCTCTAAAACATCTTTAATAACACTTTCCCGAGGACTTGCTGAAATAACTAAAGGAACTGGAGTAACCGTTAACTCGATCCTTCCAGGTCCTACATGGACAGAAGGTTTTGCTCAATTCATTACAGATCTTGCAAATGAAAAAGGACAAGATTTAGATACCTTTATTAAAGAATACTTTAAAAATGACCAGCCTACTTCACTTATCCAGAGATACGCAACAGTAGAAGAAGTTGCCGATACGATCGTGTTCCTCGCTTCTGAAAATGCATCTGCTATCAATGGGGTTGCTCAACGCGTAGAGGGTGGAATCATACAATCAATCTTGTAAATTGGTAAGGCAAGAAGTTTTGAGTTTCTAGGTGGAACTGATATTTGCACTTGGAGATAAATATACTGATTGAATTAAAAAATGGTTTGATTTTTCAACAACGGGCTATAGCAAAATAAGAGGTCATTTTTACAGCTCTTTTGCATTTGCAAATTCGTTGGTGCTACTTCAAACGGATCTGTTGAATCAACAGATCCAAGTGATAGCTAATCTTTCTACTCCTATTTTTGTTTTTTAGTTATAATAAGTCGTGCTTAAAATGGAAAAACAGTAAAAGTTTTCCGATTGCTTCAATCATGCAAATTTAAAAGAAAAATGGAGGAGTAAAATGCGGGAAAAGGCTGTAATCATTGGTGGTGGGATTGCCGGTAAATTAGCTGCTAAAGCGTTGTCTCATTTTTTTCAGCAAGTTATCATCGTTGAAGCAGGTCAAGAATGTAAAGAAAAAGTTCCTAGAAAAAGAGTTCCTCAGAGTTACCACCCTCACGTTTTATTGAAAAGAGGAGAAGAAGCCATTGAGATTTTGTTTCCGGAGATATTGTCTCAATTAATAGAAGATGGCAGCATTGTCACTAATTTTACAAATGATCTGAAGTGGCACCATTTTGGTTATTGGAAACATCGGTTTTCTGGAGAGTTTACCCTGATTCAGCAAAGCCGGCCTATGCTTGAATGGCATTTACAAAGACGGGTTGAGGAAGTTCCTAATATTACTACTCGATATGAAACAAAAACAGAGCAGCTGCTAGTAAACAAGCATGACCATACCGTTCTGGGAGTCCGAGTACGTTCCTGTAAGACGGGTCTGGCAGAAGAACTGGATGCCAGTTTTGTAGTGGATGCCAGCGGTTCTGCCTCTAAGAATATAGAGTGGCTACAAGCACTTGATGTAAAAGTGAAGGAAGAAAGAGTTAAGATTCAATTGTTTTATGCAACACGCCTTTACTCTCTTAAAAAACAAGAACATCCCGAATGGCAAAACCTCCTTATATCACCGAGCTTTCCCGATAACCCTTACGGTGCCTATATTCAAACTCTTGAAGACAACCGATTCTCTGTCACGTTCAGCGGGTATGCTAATGCACATGCACCAAACACAAATGAGGAATTTATCTCATACGCTAAAAAACTTCCTGTTCCTGACGTTCTTCGATTTCTTGAGGGAGCAGAGCCTCTTTCCGAGATTAAAATACATCGGGTTCCTTATCAAGTACGACGCCGTTTTGATCTAGCAAAAAACATTCCGGAAGGTTTCTTGATCATTGGTGATGCTCATTGCCGTTTTGATCCTCTTTTCGGACAGGGAATTTCTGTTGCTGCGGTGCAGGCTTTAGAGTTGCAATCTTCTCTTTTTCAAACGAAGAGGGCTGACAAGGGATTTGGTCAAAGATTTCATAAGAGGGTTTCTAAGATTATTGACGTTCCTTGGGAGATGGCGACAACAGAGGTTCTTCGTCATCCCGAAATTAAAGGGGAGCGAACTTTTGTTCAGCCATACAAGCAGTGGTACTGCAAAAGGGTATATGAACTTTCAGCTTCTGACCCTGAAATATATAGTCGATTAGTAAGAGTAATGAATCTTATCCGAAGCCCTCTCCATCTGTTTCATCCAAAAGTACTATTCGCGATTCTTACTAATCAGCGGCATGAATGATTCTCCTGTTGTAAAGGATGTAACAATTATGGATCTCTGAATACTTAATAACAAAAATACGAGAAAAAAGACTCTTGATTCGTTTGTGAGTCTTTTTCTAATGAAAAAGACACTGTTAAATAATCTTGTTGATTTTCTTGATGAACAAACGGGGGGGTTAGTTGGAGAAAAATAAGCTCACTTGCATTTCATTTTAGGCGCGATTGTGGAGCAGGAAAGAAAAGGGAGGATACCTATTATACAAGACTAATATGTATCCCCCTTTATTTTTATGGCTTTTTACGATTTAGGTATTGATAATTTATAATATCTTCGTCCTCGAAGGGTTGCTCTGTTTTGTGCAATAGCATAGGAGAAATAAAACAAAGATATCACCTCATAACGTGCTGTGTTCTCATTTATTTTTGCATTTGTAACATCCCTTGCAGGATCACTTCTAATCCCCAACGAAAACGTTCTTGTTCTCCAGAAAATAATTCCTCTTTCAAACTGGATATTATTGGATATTCCCT
The DNA here is from genome assembly GCF_038002945.1 of Peribacillus sp. FSL R5-0717. NCBI lineage: Bacteria > Bacillati > Bacillota > Bacilli > Caryophanales > Bacillaceae > Peribacillus > Peribacillus sp. FSL R5-0717. Next base: position 1,763,570 of record NZ_JBBOOF010000001.1, on the reverse strand, counting down.
AGCATCCACTGATTGGTAAGAAACGTAAAGGGAATCCATCGCAGTTCCATTCTGTTTACGTGAAGCTTGTTCGAATGCCACTGAAGTAGCATAGATAAATAGTTGATCTACTCCCCATGCAGCTGAAGTAGAATGAATTCCACCCGCATGAAGCCGCTGAAGGACATATTCTATCATTGCTAACGAGTTAGGTCCTATTGGAAGTGTCGTTAAAGCAAGTTCAGCGATCCCTGGTGATTCATAGAGAGTCATTAGATAAGATTCTAGTACATCAAATAACTCATCTTTCCAATGCCCATCTTGGTTATCTGACAAAACAACTTTTTCTAATCCATAATCTAACACATACGCTCTTAACTCTTGAACGTTTTTGACATACACATATAGAGAAGATGGTCCCGTATCTAAATCTTTGGCAATTTTACGCATGCTCAGCCCAGAAAGGCCTTGGTTCTTTAAAATTTCTAACGCAGTTCTCACAATAAGATCTTTGCTTAATGGATCCTTAGCAGGCCGCGAACGACGGCTAATAATCGTGCGTTCTGAATTATTCATCATTCTTTTCCAATCTCCTTTATCAAATGGTGTCATTTATATTGTTTCATTAAATCCATCCATTTAGCTGCGGCATTATCTGAAAAACAAAGCTTGAGGTTCGCATCTGACTCTTCGGCTGATTGGGAGGAATACACATACATTTTTTTCTCATATCGTTGAACCGCCTGATCAACATTCTCATGCGTAACAATTGACAATGCCAATTCCGCAGCATCACGCATTGCCAAGTTTGCGCCTTTTCCGGCAAAAGGCGACATTAAGTGTGCCGCATCCCCAATCAGAGTTACACCTGGTTTATGGATCCATTTAAGGCCAATAGGCAACATATATATACGTCTTGGGAGTATAGCTTCATCAGCCAATCGGATATAATCTTTTAGAGACTGGTCCCAATCATTAAAGTACTGAAGGAGCTGTTGTTTAGCTTTATCAAGTTCATTGAACGGGATTTCACAAGTATCTAGCCAGTTGTGGTCAACTTTAAATGATAAATATACACGAATATTCCCATTTCCATTTAGCTGCGCAAAAATACTTTTATGATCAGCGAGGGCAAAGAATGTTCCATTGCCATTAAGCTCAGCAATACCTGGATGAGAGGTTGCTACATTTTTTATATTTAGCTCAACCATGCTAAGTCCAGTATATTCAGGTACGGAATCCGTTACAAGAGGGCGAATACGTGAAAAAGCGCCATCGGCAGCTATCAAAAGATGAACAGTATCAACATGCCCATTCTCAAAGTGAAGTTCATGTATGCCATTTTCTAAAGGAACGGCATGTGTCAACTTATGTCCCCATTGAATACAAGTTGAATCAACAGAATCTAATAATAATTCACGAAGAGTTCCACGATCGATTTCAGGACGCTTTCCATTATTTTTATCTGTAACTTCATCCAAATAGACTTTACCCGTTTTATCTACAAGACGAAAGTCTTCTCCTTCATATCGAGCCAGCGTTTGGAATTTTTCAAATAAGCCAGCTTCTTTTAACGCCCATTGTCCGGACTCCTCATGAAGGTCTAATGTACCACCTTGTTGGCGGCTAGTTGGAGACTGTTCTCTTTCATAGACGACCGTTTTTACACCATGTTTCTGTAAAATGCGAGCTAATGTGAGACCGCCTGGACCTGCACCTATAATAGCAATCCGTTGTTCCTGTATTTCTTTTGTTTTCATTATCATAATTATCAACCCCTATAAATTAAATTTTAAATGCCTTGTTCTATTTATAATATAACGAACGATGTTTGTAAAGAACAGTGTTCGTTATATTTGGTGGTAACTTTTTAAGTTCACGTTTCTCTATTAACTAAAGAGCTGATTTATCAATTATATTCTTAAATCTTTGTTCCGAACTAATATAAGTTTGTGAAGAAGTGTACTTAAACTAACGGGTGCGTTAGCTGAAGATCGGAGCTGTCTTTTAGGCAGCTTTTTCTAATGGAACTATCAGGATTGTTGAAGAAGGAAAATAGTTATAAAAGGAGGTTTTTGAAATGAAGATAAAGAGAAAAATTTTTTTTATTACATCCGTTATCTTTATCATTTCTTGTAGTAGCTATTATTTTAAACTCTATCACGCTTGAATACACCCAAAATGCTTGTATTGATAACAATAAGACACCAAAAATCGAGCAAGATTTTTTAACATTAAATTGGTCTGTTTCTTGTGAATAACACATACTACCTTGTTTCGTTAACGGGTGCAAGAGTTGAACAACGAAGCTGTTATTTTGGCAGCTTTTCTCATGGTGAAGCGGAGGTGAAAATTGGTTGGCAAATCTGAAGTAAATCAAAAAGGACACAAAGCTAAAAGACACCAAGTTTAAAGATACAGGGTGTCTTTTATTTTCTCAGATTGTTATCTTTGTCCCATCAAATTTTGTGAGAGAGAATCCTTTGAAAAACTCGTTATAGGTTTTTCTGTAATCCCTCATTATCCCAATGGCCATAGATTCTCCGAGCATAATTCCATCGAAATAATCGTTGCGGTAGTGAATACCACCGAACGACCGGCCGATGGAAATATTTGATGCAAGTTTATTTAGTTCCCCGCCTATCGTAAGCGGCGGACCTTCGTAAGGTATGAGGGAAAGACCATCGGAACTGGCAACAACCGGATCGGGGATTACAAACGATTCATTAAAGTAGGCCTTCAGTATTGTTACCATTGCTCCAATAAGTGCTGCATGACCGGAAACATAGGATGGATGCGCAGGAGCTCCTTCTGCATATGCCTGAGGTAGCAAATAGGTGCCGAATTTATTAAAAGTTTCGGCAAGTGCTTCCGAATTCAGAACTACCGGATTGATCGGGTAATTAACACCCGATTTCTGATTTTGAATTCGGCCGCCTAATTCCTCCGGACGGAGACTGCGATGGACCAGCCATTTTTGGAACCAAACTGCCTCAAGAGCCGGACGCGAAGCTCTTGTCACAAAGTCCAAGATATGCGGTGGTCCAAAGGTAGTGAAACCAACCTGGGTTGCAGAGTTAAAGTAAGGATTGGACGGATTCAAAGCTTGTCTGCCAAAACTGAGCAAAATGTAACAAGCAATTAACCCGCCATCAATGGAACTATCCCTGTGTACCCATTCTCCCAAATCCCGGCCATTTCGAATATAGCGAGGTAGGGGGTCAAAACGATTTGGGGTAGGAGGACTGGAGCCGTTTTGTACAGCCAGCCAGTCGTCGTAAGAAGTTAGATGGTCGTCCCCAGGAACAGTGGTACGGTATCGCTGGATAATTTTAGTTGAAACAAAAGGGACATCTTTCCATAAAAATTGTGAAATATATGGCCCTGTTAAGTCGCCTTGAAGGTTCCCTCGGAATAAGGTACCTGTCGTGACTAGTCCATTCTTTTTCGGTCCCCGAAAAACAGGCAGGCTGGAAAGTTCTTTTGCAGCATCATTTGTTAATGGGTCTTGATTATATATATTGAAAGGAATATCCCGTGCCAATGCTTGCCAATAAAGCTCAACCATCTCTCCAGCTATTTCAGCACTGCTAAAGGCTGGTGGTGCAGGAATAACCAATTGGTGACTATCAGGTCCGACTAATTCGAATGCATAAGCACCCTGTGGATTTACTAGTTTAACAACGCCACCCAGTGGAATCTTCTCAAAGTCGTTAGGGTCTCCTGTTTCCAATGCTTTTAAATATTTATTATAAGCTTGGATGTTTACCTCGCCTAACTGATTATGCGGAAATGCTTTTGTATAACTGGCAATTTTATTTGGATACCTATCTTCATCCCCATTACAGGGATGGTGAACTAATGGCTGATTTTTATAGAATCTCGCAGCATCCTTACGAATATCAAATGCCTCCTCGCGTCTTTCAGCAGGAGTTAAGGGACCGAGAAGACACGAATTTTTGTCCTTAGCACTTTTGTCATTTTTCATTTTACATTCATCCATACTTTCTTCGTTATCCATTTTTAACACCTCCATTTGATAACTTATTCAAAAGTTAAATGGAGGATTGGACAAACTAACAAATAGATTGGATATGATTTGGAGTGGTTTTTGAATCATCTTGTGAATAAAAATACTTAAACTATAGGGTGCTTTAGCTGAAGATCGGAGCTGTCTTAAGGCAGCTTTTTATTTTTTAACTAACGGTGTTACTGTTTAATGAAAACTCTACTAATCTAGTATAATAGTTATTCTTTTGACTATACTGTCTATTAATAAGGTATAGATTGGAGAGAAATTGGTATGATCTTAACTGATGTATGGGGTTTATATAAGGCAGATAAGCAAATCCAAGGTTATTCTCAACAAACATTAAAGGCCTATTACGTACAATTTAACTTGTTGTTGAATACTTTTGGAAATATATCCATTCAAGAACTTTCAACTAATTCTCTTAAAGTTTATCTGGGAAAAGCAGCTGAAAAGCTTAAGCCATCGAGTCTGGGTCACAGAATCCGATTTATTAAATCTTTATTTAGATGGGCTCAGGATGAAAATTTAATTAATGGAAATCCCGCTTCCAAAATCAGGGAACCAAAATTAGAATTAAGGGTACCAAAATACTTGTCTGAAGAGGAAATTGAACATTTGCGGGAAGCTTGTCATACAACATTTGAAAATGCTTTATTTGAGTTTTGTATTCAACAGGATGCAGAATTGGTGAAGCAATAACTCTAGATAGGGCCTCAATTAATTTCTCTAATCAATCAGCAATCGTTTTAGGTAAAGGGCGTAAAGAACGAGAAGTATATTTCAATACTCGTTGTGAAATATGGTTGAAGCGATATTTAAGTGAGCGAAAAGATAATGAGGAAGCACTATTTGTGACAACACGCGCACCCCATCGAATGAGTATTTCTCAAGCGAGAAACATTATAAAACTGGTAGCAAAGAGAACGGACATTAAAAAGAGCATTCATCCCCACCAGCTTAGACATAGTTATGCCACAAATTTATTGAATAATGGAGCGCCTCTAGAAGTGATTCAAAATTTAATGGGTCATGAAAAAAGTGAAACCACAAAAATTTATGCATATCTAAGTGGTGCAATGCGGAGAGACTTGTATAGAAAGTATTTTTAAGGGACCAAGAGTCCTTTTTATTTTGTTCTTAATAAACTATCGGGGCAGGATAGTTCATTAAGAAACGCAATAAAATCTTGGTTTTATTGGTGATAATGAACGAGCAGAATTAAATTCTAACCAAGGCAATATTATATGGTAAAATAAGGTTTGTTTGAGCTGGAAGGAAGGGTCGATAGAGTGTATTTAATTAATGGTAGTTTGCTTATTGGAATTGGAGTTATATGTTATTTGGCTGGAAGAGGTATTTTAATAGGGTTTAAATTAAAAAAACAAAAACAAGTATATTGGTTAAGGGAAGTTATTAATTTTCTTTTTGTTTTATACATACTTATGGTTGTTTCCGTTACACTGTTTCCATTAGCTTTATGGATTGATTTTAATATGCAAAATATTAAGTTTGGCTTAAATCTCACTCCATTTGTTGGAATTATAAACGATATTAAACAAATAGGTATTGCATATGATGGTGATACCATGTTTATGATTAGACTAATTATTAGAAATGTGGGTGGGAATATATTATTATTGATGCCTTTGGGTGTATTATCACCGATAATATGGAATAAATTTAAGGATTTTAAAAATATTGTACTTTTAGGATTTGTTATATCTATTAGTATAGAATCTATACAATTTATTGAACTAATAGCAGGTGGTAGGGGAAGAACAGTTGATATTGATGACGTGATTTGTAATGTATTAGGTGTTATTCTTGGATACTTCATTTATAAATTTACGTTTAAAATAGCCGATAAATTTCAGATTGAAATAGTACAAAATTTAAACTCTGGGAATTCAAGAGTGTTTGATAACGATAAAGGAACTCAATTATAAAATTATTGAACAAACGGGTCTTTACTTCAATAAGGAAGGTTGCTGAGGCAGCCTTTTTGGCACTAATGGGGCAATTTAGTTAAATAAGAAAGCAAAATTAATACTTCCCTTCTGCTCTTGATACTAATAATTATAGAATCATTAAATACATATATATCCATACAATCATTAAAAGAAAATACCCCCCTTAAATTGGTCTTTAAAAGGAGTGAGGTTAGATGATTGCTATTATGCAAGTAATTTTAGCAGTTTTTATTTTAGTCGGAGGTTTCATAAAACTTTTACGTATCCCGTTTCAGGTTGAACATTGGCAGCATTATCAATATCCATTATGGTTCATGTCTGTAATTGGATTTATTGAACTTATTGGAGCAATAGGAATGATTGGGGGTATCTGGAATAGATACTTGGCTATTGGATCAGGTGTATTGTTTGTACTTATCATGATAGGAGCACTACATGCTCATATTTTTCGAGCGCATCAATCTATTGTAATGATTATTCCTGCCATGATCTGTTTAATATTATCTATCATGGTGATTATCAAGAACTTAACGTTTGCTTAAATTTGTTCACTAATTTAGAGAGTTTAATAAAACTTATAATTTTACTTCCTCTATTTATGTTAATCCCCTACTGAATCAGTCTTTGAGGGGCTTTGTGAATGTTCTTGTTGAACTAACAGGTGCGTTAGCTGAAGATCAGGGTTATTCGTCACCAGACTCATGGTCGCAAGGAAGAGGTAACGCCGCAGGCGTGATCTATTAAGGATTAAATAGTACAAATTTTCTTCAACTAAACGGTGCTTTACTTCATTAAGGGAGTTGCTTTGGCAGCTCTTTTTCTTATAGAGCTAATGTGGCAGTTAGTCCGAATCCTTAGTGTTTTAAGAAATTAGTTTTTCATTTGGGATTATCAAAGTCACCATTGATTAATGGGAGATAGAATCAAATTCATAATAGAACTATGCTTTTGAGGCACAATAAATTGAAAAGATAAAAAAAGGATGCAAAGCGAGGAATTTTATGAAAAAGGTTGTAATGTTTTTCCTATGTCTTCTTATCTTAATTCTTCCATCACAAGTTTTTGCTCAACGAAAAGTACCTATTTTAATTTATCATTCGATTGACGAGTTTACTGGGCAGGGTTCTAAGGAGCTATACGTAACTCCTGATAATTTCCAGAAACAAATGATTTATTTAAAAGACCATGGCTACACATTATTAACTTTTGATCGTTGGCAAGAAATTTATAAAGAAAAAAAACCCATTTTCATTACCTTTGATGACGGATACAAAAACAATCTGAATGCATTTGCTATCTTTCAGAAACTTGAAAACGAACGTTTTAAACCAAGTGGTACCATTTTTGTTATTTCTGACTTTATCGGTCGACCAAACCGATTATCGAAATCGGATTTAAAAATGATGGCTGATTCGGGTATAATCTCAATCCAGTCTCATACTGCTACACATCCTGATTTGACGGAAATAAAAAATTATGAATATGAACTGAAAGGGTCCAAAGATAAAATTCAAAAAATAACAGGCAAACCAGTTAATGCTCTTGCGTATCCATACGGAAATTTCAATGACAAAGTCGTAGAAGAAACGAAGAAATATTATTTGTTTGGACTTACGACAACTCCTGAACTATTTTCTGAGAAGGGCATTAAAGACGAACTTTATCTTTTACCACGAATTTATATCAAGTATTCAACTACTCTTGATGACTTTGCAAAGATAGTTGAAGGCGGCTCCTATACCAGGTAATCGCTTTTTCTTTTGGAACCAAGGGCTTAATATTGTTTATAAGAAATGGGGTAATTTAACTGCAAAGAGTATGTGAAATTTTGCACTTAAACTAACGGGTGCGTTAGCTGAATATTGAGCTGTCTTTAAGGTAGCTCTTTCTTTATGCAACCTATCGGGGCAGGTTAGTTCAACAAGAAAAAGGATTATTTATGTTCGTAACCGAATTTGACAAAGAGGGAAAAGCTTTTCCACCCAGGTAATCAATAATTTCATTAGTTATACCTAGATTTCACCATCGGGATTTAACATAAGGAAAATAAAAGTTTAGACGGAGATGAAATATGAAATGAAAAATATAAAAAGTGACTTTTATAACAGTAAAATGAACAAGCCTTTTTGGAGCACTTAGATGATTGAGACGAAGCTTTTTGGGATAGCTTGAGCTTCTTGAATGAATTAAATAATATCGGAAGATTCGATAATGAGGATGTAGCATTTTATCAAGCTAGATTCCTGATAACAGGCTAATCAATCATATAGCATCCGCATATCACCTTTTAAAAATGGGGTTAGAAGATGAATGTTTGATTATGTATAGACAATCACTTGAAAATTCATGGCTATTAAAGTATTTCATCCAAAAACCTAATCATGCTCGGGAATGGAAGGATATAGAAAACCCAAAGAACATTAGACCTAAGCAAAGACGAAAAATAATAGAAAATGAAGAAGCTGCGGAACGTATTTACAGTAAATTATCATCAGTTGTTCACTCCAATCACAAATCATTTTGGGGAGTTTGTGTCGGCGGCATGTTCAACCACGTCATAACTGATGAACTTTTCGGTCATCTGATTGCAACAGTAAATGAATCTATACAATATTTCACCGAAATCATGAATTTATTTCATACAACCATAGAAGAAACAGAACACGCAGAATTGTATAAAGAAATTTCTCTAAAATTAGGAATGTGTATATATATAACAAGCTATTTCAAAGACCCTAATAGAACAATATCCATGCTAAAAAAGAACGGAGAAGATGATGTTATCCGATATTTAAAGTCTAATTATAAAAGAGTTTAAAAGCATTTAAAAATAATGGAAGAGCAAAAGCTACCGAGGAGGTTGCCTTTTTCCTTTTCAATAAGGTCGAAACTAGCTTTATTATAGAATTAACGGGGCAGGTTAGTTGAACAAGTAAAAGGTTTTTGTGGTGGTTATCTCGAAACTAAATGAGTAGGAAAATCATTTTAACATCAGGGAGGATGGCTGTTGTACTTAATTTAGGGATCCATATTCTAATTAGAATTGAGGAGTGAATAGAATGACCAAAGTAAAAGATATTATTTCTGACCAGTTCTTAGCGAATGCTAATGACCCTAGTTGGTACAAACCATTTTCAGAATCAGTTGAAAATTTGACGGAAGAACAGGCTTTATGGAAGCCAAGCAAAGATAGTAACAGTATAGCTGAAATTGTACAACATCTGATTTATTGGAATCAAACTTGGCAAACCAGGTACGAAAAATCCAACGTAGACGCTGTATCTTCAATCGGAGATAATAATCGGAGCTTTTTAAGTCCTGAATATATGTGCTTTAACGATTTGAAAAAAATCTTATTAGAAGTCCTTTTAAAGTGGGAAGGGTTATTAACTAATGAAAAAATAGAAAGTGATGTTATAGGTTTTCCTGAAAAAGTTAAGTGGTGGCAAATTCTTGGAAATGCAACTACCCATAATGCATATCATATCGGTCAAATTATTTATATAAGGAAACTGCAAAACAGTTGGAAGGCGAATGCATGAGAAGTTGACTTAGCTGCTAATTGGAACTTTTCGCTAGAATGGATTGCTGCGGCAATCCTTTATTCTTCTTCAACTAACGGGGCAGCATTCCTGTAATGAACGAATCGGTTTATTTATGCAAAGCCAACTAAGTTTGTGAATAAGTACACTTAAACTAACAAGTGCGTTAGCTGAAGATCGGAGCTGTCTTTAAGGCAGCTTTTTCTTATGGAACTATCGGGGCAGGTTAGTTTAATAAGCATCATCAAATTGGTAGGAGGAAAATATGAAGAAGAAATCCCTTTGCAAGAAGGTAAAGTGATTTTTTTTAAGAATCGGATTTCTGGGATGATTGGTTAGCAAGATGCCATCAAAACAGCGACAAACAATTTTAATTTAAAAAATGTTTTTATCAGAGGTTATCATACCTCGCGAATAAGGAAGAATTATATATTGATAAAACAAGAGAGGTAATACAAGAATTACCTCAAAAAAACCTTTCTACACATGAGTAGAAAGGTTGATTAAACAATCCGTAATTTAATTTTCTTTCGTTAATCGACTCATTCGGAATGGAGTAATGATGAGAACGATAATAAGGACAATTCCCATATAGCCAAAGATTGGATAGAGAGAGGAAACAAGTTTAGTGAAGCCAAAGAAGCTTGCTATAAATCCGATCAATAGTGATGAAATAACGATCACTTTAAATTTTGTGGTCTGCGGATCTGAAAAGCGTGTTCCAAATGAGTAGAACATGCTGACTGCCGTATTGAAAATCATAGCGAACAGAACGAGAGAGTACAGAATACCTAGGAGAGGTGAAATACTGTTGGCGATTCCCAGCATGGGCATATCCAAGTCCGATACAGTATTAATATTTGAGAAAATAGTAAGGTGACTAATTATAAGAAGTAGACCTAAAGCGATTCCTCCTGTAAGTCCTCCAATGGATGATATCCTTTCATCGGGTTCATTTCCACCCATAACAAGTGTCATGGAAGCCCCCATTGCAATGGTTATTGAAATATAGTTTATTGCAGATATAAGCCAATGTCCCGCAGCTGAATTTTGTTCCAGCGCATGTGGTTCAAGTGACGTAAAAGATGAATTCATTGTAAACATACTATAAATGAATAGAAAAAGTACGACAAGAATCAGAAATGGTGTGACGGATGCAATTACCTTAATCACACGGTCGACTTTCAGCATAACTGTTATCATAACAAGAATAGTCATAAGAATGGTTCCTATAAAGGAAGGTAATCCGAATTGCTGATCAAAGATTGAGCCTGACCCCGCAATCATGACAATTCCTATACCAAATAGGATGGCGTTCAGAACATAATCAATGATACAGCCGAGAAAGCGACCACAAATCTTATAAATTACTTCCTGATGCGAATCTGTTTGTGTACGACTGCCAAGCTTCATCAGAATCATTCCAAGGTATGCAAAAATAGCGACTGAAATGATAGCTCCAATTGTGCCCAAGTTCCCGAAGCTTACAAAATAAAGCATGGTTTCTTGTCCTGAGGCGAACCCTGCTCCGACTAGAATTCCGATAAAAGCGCTAGCGATCTTAAGGATTCTCTTCATGTTGTCCTCCGTTTTTCTTACGTTTATATTTTTTTCTTAACTATTTGATAGGAGTGTTATTTGATAACCACATCTTTTGATACATATAATTTCCTAAGGAGGCTCCATGGTGTATTTATGGAGATGATTAACTTAGACACCGTCCTTTTATGGTACTGAAGTTCCCCAGTACTCTCGGGGGATTAGTCGATTTCCCGTACGCTACTGCCATCTCTTCATTCAGCTCTTTCGAACGTTTCGCTGCATGATGAATCGCCTGTGAAATGGCTCTGCCGCCATTATTTTTCCGTAACGCATCAAGTCCGGATGCTGTCGTTCCATTTGGTGAAGTGACTTTCTCTCTGAGGCTTGCCGGTGTCTCGTCGTTCACCATAATCATCTTGGCTGCGCCTAAAATCGTTTGGGCGACAATCTCACGGACCATCGCTTCATCCATCCCCTTTTTAACGCCAGCGTGTTCCATATGCTCCATTAAATAATAGAAGTAAGCAGGTCCGCTTCCTGCAATTCCTGTGAAAATATCCATATGCTCTTCTTCAATTAAGAACACTTTTCCCATACAGCCTAACAGTTCTTTCACTGCTATCACATTGTCCATCGCTGTATGTCTTCCCGGACATAACGCAGTTGCCGACTCCCGGATCATGCTCGACGTATTCGGCATCAACCGCACAACCTGCTGTCCAAGCTGTAGATGACTTTCCATGAATTCAGTGGAAATGCCCGCTAAAACAGAAATCACAACTTGATCCACTCTTATTTTATCTTTGAGTGCATCAAGAGCATCTGCTGCTCCCTGGGGCTTCATTGCCAAAATGAAGAAATCAACTTCTTCATATGGCAATGCATCCTGATGGACCGCATGGACTCCATACACGTGATTCATTTCCTCGAGTCGTAATTGATTGCTGCGATTTGTCACATAAATTCTCTCTGCTGGTATGCTCCCAATCTGCACAATTCCTGAAATCATCGACTCTGCCATCGAACCGGCTCCTAAAAATGCAACAGTTTTATCTCTCAACATTATGCCCTCCTAAAAGTTCATTGTTCGTAATTCCGTTCGTATTTTTTAACCTTGTTATCGTAACATGCTCAGATTTAGATTCAAGGGAAGAGAGGACATTCACAAGGAAAAGGCCGAGATAGTGAAGGGAAGCGTTATCATTTGGGGCTTACATGCCAGTCAGGTCATTTAATCAAGGATAATCGGCTGTAATCGGGGTATTTGCGGATATATTAGGAAGAAAAACGTAATAAAAACTATGGAGCTGAGTTGAACAATACGGGTAACTGCGGCACCTCTTTTTCCTATTCCAAAGTTATTTTGTGAAGGATTGTACTTAAATTAACGGGTGTGTTAGCAAAAGATCGGAGCAGTCTTTAAGGCAGCTTTTTCTTTATACAACAAACTAGTCAGGATAGTTTAGGAATAAATGATATAATTTGTAATATTGATTTAATTGAAAGGAGTTTGCTGCATATGCCAACCTGTCAGCAATGTGGCTATAAATGGGGTTGGATAGAGGCCTTTTTTAAAATGTTTACCTTTAAAAAGAAGTTAAGATGTTCATCCTGTGATTCATCCCAATACGTTTCCAAGAAAACAAGAATGCTATTAAGCCTATTTATATTTATATCTTTATTGATTGCACCGTTAATATCATATGGTGTACCTAAAGGTTATGTCTTAGCTTTTGAAATAGCTGCGTATGCTTTAGTGATTATTTTGATGTCATTTTTATATAAGCTAAGTAACAAGGACGAACAGATGTGGTAGTCATGCATTAGCAAAAGATCGGAGCTGTCTTTAAGGCAGTTTTTTGGAACTATCAGGGCAGGGGAATGAATGTAAAGCAAAAGAACAGGGAGAAGTTAACATGAATCAGAATATTGGTACAGAAGAAGCGATTAAAAGGTGGGATAGTTTCGCGGATACATATTCTGTAAATCATACCGAGCAAGGAGATTTTCATAAAGAAGTTTTTTTAAATCCAACTTTATTATCACTTATGGAAACAGTAAGGAATAAAAACGTTTTAGATGCCGGGTGTGGTGAGGGGTATTTAAGTCGAATGTTGGCGAGGTCCGAAGCGATTGTAACGGCTGTGGATTATTCATCACGGATGATAGAAATTGCTAAAGAAAGAACCCCGAATGATTTGTTGATTGATTATAGGCAGGCTAATTGTGAGGACTTGAATTGTTTAGAGGACAAAAGTCTCGATTTAATAGTATCCAATATGGTCATTCAAGATCTTGCAGATTACGAAAAAGCATTTCAGGAAATGTATCGTCTATTAGTAGATGGAGGCTGTTTTATATTTTCGATTTTACATCCTTGTTTTGTTACTCCAGAAAGTGGTTGGGAAAAACAAAGGGCGGTAAAAAACTGCATTGGAACGTAGATAAATATTTTTATGAAGGTGTGTATGAACAACGTTTAGGTGATAAAGAAAAAATGCTATTCTTTCATAGAACATTAACAAGTTATATAAACACTTTAATCAAAACAGGCTTTATTTTAGAAAGCATAATAGAACCTAAGCCATCAAAAGAGATATTAGAAAAATATCCTTCATTTGAAGAAGATTTCAGATGTGCTGATTTTATAGTTTTTAAACTAAAAAAGTAAAGGTTATAAAAATATTATAAAATCAACTAGAGGAAGGTGTACACGGTGGGGGGAAATTACAGAATGATGAATGAGGTCTTAACAAATGTCCAGTAAAACATATCAAATGAACCAGAGTTATGCTGATTCTCAAGAAAAACAAAAAATGTTATACAAACGTACATTAATTATTATAAGTATTTCACAAATTTTTGGCGGTGCCGGGTTAGCGGCTGGAGTTACGGTGGGGGCACTTCTTGCACAACAAATGCTTGGCACAGATGCATTTGCTGGAGTTCCATCGGGTTTATTTACTTTAGGATCTGCCGGGGCTGCTTTAATCGTGGGGAGACTTTCTCAACGTTACGGTCGCCGTACAGGTCTAACAGCTGGTTTTTTGATAGGTGGGCTTGGAGCGATAGGAGTCATAACGGCAGCCATCATAAATAGCGTTTTCCTTTTATTTGCTTCCCTGCTCATCTATGGTGCAGGAACAGCGACAAATTTACAAGCTCGTTACGCTGGTACGGACTTGGCTAACAATAAACAGCGAGCAACTGCCATCAGTATTACCATGGTGTTTACAACATTTGGTGCAGTTGCTGGTCCGAATTTAGTGAATGTAATGGGGGATTTTGCTCTTTCTATTGGCGTTCCTTCACTCGCTGGTCCTTTCATTTTATCAGCGGCAGCATTTATCTTGGCAGGTCTTGTCCTTTTCGTTTTACTTCGCCCGGACCCATTAGTTATAGCAAGAACAATAGAAGCGTCCAAACAAGAAAGTAATCGATTGGGATATTCGGCTGATACTGAACAAATGGTAAACAAAAGAGGAATTATTGTTGGTGCGGCAATTATGGTTCTTACTCAAATTGTAATGGTGGCCATTATGACCATGACGCCAGTTCATATGAGACATCATGGACATGACTTGGGTGAAATAGGGCTCGTTATAGGATTTCATATAGCTGCCATGTATCTTCCTTCACTGGTTACAGGTGTCCTTGTTGATAAGTTTGGCCGTACTGCCATGGCTATTGCCTCTGGAGCTACGCTGCTTCTGGCCGGTTTAATATCGGCGATTGCACCAGGCGATTCTATGATTCTCCTAGTTATTGCCCTTTCTTTACTTGGATTAGGATGGAATTTCGGTTTAATAAGTGGGACGGCTCTTATTGTTGATTCAACTGACACTTCGAATCGGGCTAAAACCCAAGGTACGGTGGATGTTTTAATTGCATTATCAGGAGCCTCTGGTGGAGCCTTATCTGGAATGATTGTGGCCGGCTCAAGTTATACAGCATTATCATTTATCGGAGGGTTATTATCTTTATTATTGATTCCAGTGGTCATCTGGTCTCGGGGAAGTGAAAAATCAAAAGAAACCATATAATAAGTAAAAAAAGTCATTTCCTATCGTACAGGAAATGGCTTTTGAAGGTCATTTTGGAACGCTTGAACGTTTGCCCCTTTTTTGCCATACAAAAAATCCCCTCCATCCTCAAAGGGGTGCTCTGTTTTGTGCAATAGCATTGGAGAAATGAACAAAGTTTACCACCTCATAATTATTGTAGCATTGATTGATGAGCAATCTGTAGATTATAATAATAATAGGAATACTACAAATGTACATATAAATTCATAAGAACTAACGGGTTGAAGGAGAAATTATGATGAAAAAACTAGCAAAGGCATTAACCGTAGGAGTATTAGCTCTAGGAATACTGGCAGGAGTTGGAGCAAATAAAGGAGAAGCTGCAACAGTAACAAAGCCGATCGGTTCAACTTTCTATAAGAGCGCCTTAGTAGGTACTACCTATAAGGTTCAAGATTATAAAGGTAATACAATTAATGCAAAAACAACTAAAGCTGTAACGTTAACTCCATATGCAACAAATAAAAACTTTTCATATGCTACAGTAACATTTGTAGATTATGATAAAGTAGGAACAAAGTGGGTCAAGTATACAAAAACAGCCAAAGGATATTTCTTTACTCCTATTAAAAATGGTATAACTTACAATGAATATACGAATGTAAAAAAAGGAATGACTTATAATCAAACGGTATCTATCACAGGTGAATATATGAAATTAGATTCAACATATACCTATGGCGGCATTACCCAAAAAGATTATACCTGGAGCCGTTACAGTGACACTAATGACACACATTTTTATACGGTTTTTGAAAACAACAAGTTAACATACAAAAGCTATTCTGTAAGTGAATATTAATAACAAAAAAGCCCCTCTCGTGTGAGAAGGGCTTTTTATTTTTATTATGCCAAGTATAAAAATTGTTTCTTTTTCATTTAGGTGAATTTTGACATTGTGAGGGGAGGGGTGAAGTTTTGGAAAATACAGGATAATCGAACGAACAAGAAGCAATACCTTTGATATTGACTGTTGTTTAGTTATAGCTGCATTACTGGTTTTTTTATCGCAGATCGATACCGAATATAGATTTAAGGATATCGATTTTTTTATTTTGATATTGGATTTTTAGTGGCTTTGATTTTGGGTACCAAGGCAAAGCAATTTGGTATAAGAGTAATCAGCGTTTTATCAAAGCTTTCGGGACCATAAAGCAGGTTTTAGCCATAATAAATCCAAATGATTAATTTTAGGTGCTTTAGGAGCTGTCTTTAAGGCAGCTTTTTCTTAATGAACTACGGGGCAGGATTGTTGAAAAAGGAATTCAACCTATGTGTGTCTAAGTAGTAATATTTAACAATGTTTAGGCATTGCTCTAATAGTATTTTAACAGTTAAATTATTTTCTAAATGGGGAGGGGCATTTTTGCAAACTTTTTTTAGATATAACTGGATGGTAAGAGAAGACTGGTATCGTTGGTGTGAAGAGTTAAGTGAAGAAGAACTTCTGCGGAACCGAACGGGTGGAATGGGAAGTATATTGCATACACTTTTCCATATTGTTGATGTCGAATGGAGCTGGATACGTCTCTTACAAGGTGAAACTGACTTTCAGGAGAGTTTCGATAGTTATAAAAGCTTGAACAAAGTTCGAAAATTGGACGCTGAATTTCATATAGAAGTGGAAAACTTTGTGAACAACTGGGATGCTAGTATGGAAAATCAATTATTTTATGATACCTTGCAAGATGGAAGAATTGTGACGGATACTTGGGGTGAAATATTGCGACATACTATTGCTCACGAAATTCACCATATAGGTCAATTATCAATTTGGGCAAGGGAATTAGGGAAAAAGCCTGTTTCTGCAAACCTTATAGGTCGAGGTCTTTCCTCTCATTCCATATAAATAATTCAAATAGATATTAATTTAGTCGGTTTCTATATATATTGAGTGAAATCCTTCAATTAGAAATCGCCTTTTAGATGTTCTGCTGCTGGTCAGTTTTGTTAAGCAAAATCAGTTTGTGAAGAATTGTATTTAAAGTAACGGGTGCGTTAGCTGAAAAAGGCTGTCTTTAAGGCAGCCTTTTCTTACGGAACTAACGGGGCAGGATAGTTGCATAAGAAGTAGTAAAATAGAGTTGATAAAAGATTGAAATCCCTCATCTCCCATTGTTTATAAATGGTACAATAGGAAAAAAGAGGTGTCAGTATGAGGAAATTATTATGGAATTTAAGTTTGGTTGTTATCATTGTGGCGTTATGGGGATGTTCAAGTTCCTCTAAAACTTCGGGTTCTCCTGAAGCAAAAGATGTTGGCTATCAATATCAAATAGTAGAGTACGGTGGATTAAGTGATAAACGAGCTGTATTGGATAAAGATAATGTCAAAAAGATTGAAGATATTATAGCAGACGTCAAATGGGATAAAACAGTTTCAGTTGATAAAGGTAGCAAAGAAGATGCTGTATTTTGGTTTATAGACCAAGATAACAAGGAAGGGCAGAAATATAAGGTCTGGTTCAACGAAACTGGCTCCGCAGACGTGCAAGATGGGAAGAAAGTATGGGGCGTTTTGGAAGGGAAAGACGGTGAAACATTATCCTCTATTTTCAAACTTAATGATCAGAAATAAAGAATAGAGAAATATTAAACTAACGGGTGTGTTAGTTCTGGATCGGGAGCTACCAATACGGTAGCTTTTTTCTTAATGAGCTAACGGGGTAGGATAGTTGAAGATAAGCTGGAACTATTTTTTAATGTAAACGTCTAAATTTATGGAGGTGTATGATGAAAAAAATAATAAATTTTATTTCTCTTTTTGTCTTTATGGTGTTATTGGTCGGATGTATTGAAGAAAAAGGACAATTATCAAGAGTAGATGTTCAAAAAATTGATACAGAAGGAAAATACGAAGATGTCGTAATGATAACAGATAGAGAATCAATAGAGCTGCTAAGGCAGGCATTTGAACAAATCAAATGGGATGATAAAGTGGTTAAAATGGCTAGAAAACCAGACGTAGAAGCTACTTTATTTTACACTTTTGATGAAAATAAACCTGAAAGACTTTATGAATATGAAATTTGGTTTAATGAAAGTGCAGGTACAGCAACAATTATTAGCAATAATGAAAACGAAAGTTATGGAGAGTTAGATAAAGATAATGCACAAGCCCTAAAAAATAATTTTCTTAATTAACAGTAACAAGTGCTTTAGCTGAAGATCGGAGCTGCCTTTAAGGCAGCAGTTTTTCTTAATGGCATAACGGGGCAGGATAGTTCCATAAAAGCATTTTTTAGTACCAACTATTAATACCAAGTGATAATATAAATAGATATTAATAAAATAGTATTGTTATGGGGGCTTTAATGATGTTAGATACTCAAAAAATTAAGGAAGTAATTAGACATCGTTATCCATTTCTTTTAGTGGATAGGATTTTGGAATTAGAAGAAGGAAAAAGAGCAGTTGGTATAAAAAATGTTACAGCAAATGAGAATTTTTTTAACGGGCACTTCCCCAATTACCCAGTTATGCCAGGTGTATTAATAGTAGAAGCATTAGCTCAAGTAAGTTCAGTTGTGATGTTAACTAAAGAAGGAAACGAAGGACGATTAGGGCTTTTAGCAGGTATAGATAAATGTCGTTTTAAAAAGCAAGTAAAACCAGGAGATCAACTTCGTCTT
The DNA here is from genome assembly GCF_038002945.1 of Peribacillus sp. FSL R5-0717. Taxonomy (NCBI): domain Bacteria; kingdom Bacillati; phylum Bacillota; class Bacilli; order Caryophanales; family Bacillaceae; genus Peribacillus; species Peribacillus sp. FSL R5-0717. The sequence goes on along the minus strand of NZ_JBBOOF010000001.1, from coordinate 1,744,787 downwards.
GAGGTTGAAATCACTAGATTAAAAGGTCTTATAGGAAAAGGTAAAGGTATAGCTACAGTTGATGGAGAATTAGTTTGCGAAACAGAAATAATATTTGCATTTGGTGATTAAAAGCTATTAATTTTAAAAATGTTATTCAGATTCTTGAACAAACGTGTATCCTCTTAGATCAGAGCTGTCTTTAAGGCAGCTTTTTCTTATGGAACTATCGGGGCAGTTAATGATAAATAGTTAAAATGGGATAATATGGATTATTAATGTATAATTGGATTGAAATTAGAAAGGGTGAAAAATAGGGGGTATGAAATGAAAGGCTTTTTTAGATTATTTATAGGTATGTTTTTAATTTCTATATTAACAGGATGTATTGGAGAAGATTATGATGTTGGTGTTCCAACTGCTCATTTATATTCAGAAGACCTTGCTACATCTGTGCAATTAGCAGAAGGAAATGTCAGTTGGAGTTCATCAAGTGGAGATGTAGATCGAAAAATAGATGATATTCAAGAATTCGGATTATCACAAGAAAAAATGAAGGTTACTGCTAACGAAAAAGTTTCCTTAGATTTTCAAGAGAACGCAAGAAATGGTGGAGATATTTGGACAGACCCAAAAATAACAGTTGCCCTACTGAAAGATGAACAACGAATTGAACTCGAATTGCATGAAAATAGGGAATTTCAAATCCCCAATAACAAAGGGGGTTATGTTTTAGAAGTTGTATTCACAAGTTCAAGAGGTACTGCCCAATATTTAGGGAATCTCTTAATTCAATGATAGTGAAAATACCTTATTTTTGATCAAAAGGGGATAACGGAAAATATTAGAAGCTTGGAGATACATTTTTAAGCTCATTATAAGTGTATATTTGCTTTAGTTTTTCACCCTAGAATGCGGTGTTTGATACCATAAACGATTATGATTTATTCAAAATCAACCAAGAACTCTAACATAGCCTTTTCTTATCTAGAAACGTGGCAGCATTCCTGTATTAACTGAAATACTAAAAAGTTTGTGAAGAAATCTACTTAAACTAACGGGTGCGTTAGCTGAAGACCGAAGCTGTCTTTAAGGTAGCTTTTTCTTATGGGGTCAGGTAGTGTATACGGACTTTACGGTAACACATATTATGATCTAGTAAAATGGTATACTATATAAAGAAATCAGAATTTTCGCAAACGAATCTAAACTATCCATAAAAAAGGGCGTGATATAAATGTATAACGAAGCAGAACAGCGTGTTTCAAAAGCATTGAAATCGATCGCACGAAACGAAGATATCAAAGAATACATACAAAACTCTAAGGAACTTTTCCCTCTCTTTATGAAAGCTGCAACAAGATTTGTCTCAGGTCATACACGGGCAGAGGGATTGGCACGTATTTCCATGCTTGCTCAAATGGGTTATCAAGTATCCATCGAGTATCTTGGTGAAAACACACGATCCGAAAATGAATGTATCTCAGCAAAGAATGAATTTCTCTCACTGATTAACGAGATTGGCGCTAAAGAAATGAAATCAACCATTTCTTTCGATCTTTCACATATAGGTATGTCGATCTCAGATGCTCTTGTATCTAAACACTTGAAAGAAATCGCACTACAAGCTCAACAATACGATATCCAGCTCATGATTAGCATGGAGGAGTCAGAAAAGACCGATCAGATCCTTAACATATATAAAAAACTGTCACCGATGTATGCGAATCTCGGCATAACATTACAAGTACACTTACTCCGTTCCCAATTTGACCTGCAAGAATTACTGGAATTTCAAGGGAAAATTCGATTAGTAAAAGGTGCTTATCAAGAAAAAGAAGGTACGTATATCCCACGATCTGTAGAACTAGATAAGCGTTACGTAGACTTTGTTATGGCTTGTGTGGCAAGAAACCATCCTCTGTCGATAGCAACACATGATGAAAAGCTTGTGGCAACACTTAAAGAAAATGGACTGATTGCCAATCCATATACTGAAGTAGAAATGTTAGATGGTGTTCGTCCAGATTTACTTAAATCACTGAGAAATGAGAATTTCCAGACGAAGGTGTACGTCACATATGGAACGGAATGGTACTTATATCTTGCACATCGCATTGCAGAGCATCCACCAAATCTGTATACGTTTGTGTCTGATATGATTGAGTCAAAAAACCTACAGACCTCCCTTTATGAATAAGGAAGACTATGCCTTTTTTTATTTCTAAGTTTATTTCAACTCTACATAAGTCTTAATGAACTAACGGGTGCTTTACTTCCATAAGGGAGTTGATTCAGCAGCTCTTATTCTTATGAGCTAAAGGGACAGGCTTACAGAAGGGAATATGTGGATATCACATAAATTATATGTTTATATAAAGCTGTAAGATACAAAAATTCAAGGAGGCAATTGTATGGAAAGAACTATACTTTATACAATAGAACCCCCTGAAAATTTTAAGCAATTACTAACCTTATATGAATCTTTAGGATGGAATTCACTTAAATTAACAGTTAATGATTTGAAACAAATGTGCAATCAAAGTTGGTATGCAATTTATGCTTTTGATGAACAACAGTTAGTGGGTATGGGACGTGTTATTTCCGATGGTGTGATTACTGGAATTGTATGTGGAGTATGTGTACTACCAAACTACCAGTCCAAAGGAATTGGCAAAGAAATGTTGAATCGAATAATTGAACATTGTGAGCAAAATCGAGTAATTCCTCAACTTATGTGTGTAGAAAGTTTGAAATCATATTATGAAACTTTTGGATTTGAGAAGTTTACCATTGGAATGACAAAGAATATAAATCGTTAAATTTAATTTACTGTCTAATTAACGTATGTTTAGTTAAATAAGGAAGGTTGCTTCGGCAACTTTTTTCACTAACAGGTGCGTTAGCTGAAGATCCAGCTGTCTTTAAGGCAGCTTCTTCTTATGGAACTATCGGGGCAGGTTAGTTCTATAAAAAATTCATTTAGTAATCTTACTTTTGATATAATCGAATAAAAATAAATGTTATTTGGAGAATAAAATGCTTAAGAAAATTAAAGCGTGGACAAGGAATTTGAAGAAACAGGTTTTTATACTTTACTTTGCTTATAAAGATAATAGAGTACCCTGGTATGCAAAGTTATTTGCTGCTTGTGTAGTAGCTTATGCATTCAGTCCAATTGACTTAATACCTGACTTTATACCGATTCTTGGCTATATAGACGATGTAATTATTGTTCCATTAGGTATAATGCTTGCATTAAAGATGATACCAGAGAGTGTAATAACCGACTGTGAAGAAAAGGCAGAAGAGTTGATGAAAAAAGGTAAACCTAAGAATTGGATAGTCGGTTCAATAATAATATTAGTTTGGGGCTTAATTTTAATATGGGGTATTATTACAATTTATAATTTCTTGAACTAAAGGGTGGCGTTACTTCTAGAAGGAAGTGACGCTTTTCTTGTTGAACTAAAGGGGCAGGTTAGTTCAACAAGAAGATTGCAAAAAAGACCGCCTATACTGGCGATCTTTCGAATCTACGTATTAAAAAACTAAGCAGCATCTTTTATCTCTCTTGTTTTGTTAGCAAATAGTTTTTCTTTAAGAGTTGGCATAATCATACCATCTACCCCATATCTTCCTGCATTCATAGCAGAAACTAAGATAAACATTGACAATAAAACAAGTTGTGGGTTTGTACTTGTAGTACCACTAAACATATAAGAAAAGTTCATCGCCATTCCAAAAAACACTGCTGTTTTTGTAAAACAACCGATTAATAGACCTAGACCTACTAATAGTTCTCCCCAAGGAACTAAGAAATTAAATACCTCTATATTAGGAATCGCTATATTTTTTAGAAATACCACCCACCATTCTTGAACTGCCGGGTGTTCTCCTGTTGCGTTGGCCAACGCACCCTGTAAAAAGCCAGAGGCATCAAACTGTCCACTTGCTATTTTCCCCCAACCAGCCATAATCCATGTATATCCGATATATACACGTAATACAGCTAAGAGTATAGAAATGTTTTTGTTTTGTCTTAGAGCATCAATCATCATGTTTTTCCCCCAATAGTTCAAAATAAAAAGTACTAAGAAATATAATAACATAACTGAAAATGATTTTCATTATCATTTATGTGAAGAATATGTAAAAAAAGGCCCAAACAACTATGGAATATGATTAAAAAATAAATTCCCTAATATACCGAGTGGTGCAAACCATTGATACATCAATAGTTATAGAGGGAGGATAGTTGAAGAAGGAATTGAAGAAACAAAAAGAGAATAGGTACTGTTAGTTAAAATGATTTTTATAGAAAGAAGGATTAATATGGCATATTGCAAAGTTCGCCAAGCTGAAATTTATTATGAAGATTTAGGGGAAGGAAAACCAATTTTAATGATACACGGTTATTCTCCGGACCATCGATTAATGAGTGGTTGTATGGAACCAATATTTACTAAGAGGGAGGGGTGGCGACGTATTTATATCGACCTGCCTGGGATGGGATTAACAAAAGAATATAACGAAATAAGTAGTTCTGATGAAATGCTGAATGCTGTTTTAGAGTTTATTCAAGCTGTAATTCCTAACCAAGAGTACGTAATTGCTGGGGAATCTTACGGTGGCTATATAGCTAGGGGCATTATTGAAAAGCATCAAGAACAAATACTTGGTGCAGCATTTATATGTCCTCTTATTTTTCCTATTCCAGAAAATAGAACAGTTGAGATACATAAAATAATGAGAACGGATGAGAAGTTTATTGAAAGCCTATCAACGGGTGAATTAGAAGATTTTAGAAATAACAACATTATACTTGATGAGTACACATGGTTAAGGTACAACAAAGAAATACTAAGTGGTTGTAAAATTGGAGATGAAAAGTTTCTAAATAAGGTTAAGAATAAATATGGGTTTTCTTTTAAGATTGACCAGTCTGATTTTATTAAACCGAGTGTATTCCTGTTAGGAAGACAAGACTCTTCGGTTGGATATAAAGATGCTCTTGACATAGCAAACAAGTATCCGCGAGGAACATTTGCTGTATTGGATATGGCAGGTCACAATTTACAAATTGAACAACCACAACTTTTTAGCACTCTATTAAATGAATGGTTGGATAGAATTGAAGAGTTCCAAAACTAATACTTAACGCAGTAATCGAAGTTTGTGAAATAATAGTATTTAAACTAACGGTTGCTTTAGCTTAGGATCGAAGGCAGCTATATCTTATGGAACGGGGAGGTTAGTGAAATAACAATCCTTTGTAAATCTTATATTGTTATAATGGAAATAAAAGCTTAATTATTATAGGAGGATAAAAATGTTTGATAAAATAAAGACTTGGGCGAGGAGTCTAAAACGACAAATTTTTATCCTTTACTTTGCTTGTAAAGATAAACGGGTGCCTTGGTATGCAAAGGTATTTACGGCTTGTGTTGTCGCTTATGCATTCAGTCCGATAGACATAATACCTGATTTTATACCCATTCTTGGCTACTTAGACGATGTAATTCTCGTTCCAATAGGGATAATGATCGCATTAAAGATGATACCAAAGAGTGTATTAACCGACTGTGAAGTTAAGGCAGAAGAAATGATGAAAAAGGGTAAGCCGAAGAATTGGATAGTCGGCTCACTAATAGTAATGATTTGGGTCTTAATTATAATATGGGCTATTAAATATATTTATCGTTTAATGAACTAACGGTTGCTTTACTTCACTAGGTTGCACTAAAGAAGACCACTTATGAAGTGAACCCAAAAAGTTAGACACTTTATTTAATTAGGCAGCCTTGAGGGCGTGAACCCGGTAATCTACTGGGCTCATGCCTTTTAATTTCACTTTGATTCGTCGGTGATTATAATAATGGATATAATCCTCAAGTTCTTGTTTGAAATGCTCCATGCTTTCGAACTTCTGTAAATAATGTAATTCAGATTTTAATAAGCCAAAGAAGTTTTCTATGACCGCATTGTCTAAACAATTTCCTTTTCGGGACATACTTTGAGTAAGACCATGTGTTTTCAGGGCTTGTGAATAAGATTTCATTTGGTAATGCCAGCCTTGATCCGAATGAAGAATGGGGGGAATCTTTCGATTCCAATCGAATAAAGGCTTGGTCGAGCATCTTGGAGACTAAGGGATAAATAGGACGTGATTCGATATTGTAAGCAATGATCTCTCCATTAAATAAGTCTAGAATAGGTGATAAATACAACTTCTCACCGTATAAATGAAACTCAGTTACGTCCGTGACCCATTTTTGATTGGGCTTTGTTGCTTTAAAATTGCGATCGAGAATATTGGGCGCAACCTTTCCAATCTTGCCTTTGTATGAACGGTATTTCTTCATACGGACCAGACACTTTAGCCCCAACTCCTTCATCAATCGAAGAACCGTTTTATGGTTCATTTGAATCCCTCTATTACGTAATTCCAATGTAATGCGTCGATACCCGTATCTCCCTTTATTCGTATGAAATATCTCTTTGATAACTGGCTTTATTTCTTCGTATTTATCCTGACGCCCGAAGGTGTTTATCCAATAATAATAGGTACTCCGTGCGAGATTTGCGACGGACAGAAGTAGCTTTATATTAAAATTTCCCCTTAGTTCATGTACTACTTTCGCTTTTTGCGTTCGGACGCTTCGCTTTCTTGAACTAAGGCTCTCAACTTTTTTAAATATGCATTCTCTGCACGTAATCGTTCATTTTCAGCCTGTAACGCCTCTAATGAACCTTCTACTGGCTTTTTCTTCGTTTCTTTTTTCATGGATGGACGCCCCTTTTTATTCGTTTCAAGAGCGTCAACCCCGTTCTCCTCCAATTGCTTTAGCCACTTATTAATAGTAGAAGGAGAAGCAAAGTTATACACAGCTGCTGCATGGGTACTAGACACTCCAACAATTGGGGTGCAGTTCATTATAGGTGGTCTCTTTTATTTGTTCAAAAAATCAACATTACTCTTTAACAAAGCCTTGGTTAAAAAGCGATCTTAATATAGTCAATGGAATCATTCTATTATAAAAAGTGATATTCACTCCATTTTGTGGTACAAGAATCGGATTCTCTGTAGTTGATGCATTGTCATTTTTTATTTTTTAAGATTCTTAGGTTTTCCATATCCCCATTTACTATCACATCAATATGAGCAGAGATGATATCAATATCTAAATCCCACCATTTAATTTCCAGCAGTTCGTTAATGATTTCTTTTGAGAAGCGGGTTTTAAGTTTCTTTTCGGGATTCCCTCCAACGATGGTGTAAGGTTCCACATCTTTGGTAATAACCGATTTGGCGGCTACAATTGCACCATCCCCGATTTTTATTCCAGGCATGATGACAGTATCCATTCCTATCCAAACATCATTTCCAATTATGGTATCACCTTTAAACGGCAACTGATAACGTTGGCGTATACTTTTCCCATCCGTGTCCGAAAATGTTGAAGTTGCAGGGCTTACCTCCATTACCCCCTAATAAGCTAAGAAAGTTAAGCTTAAAGCTCTCCAGAACCACCCCGAATTTCAATTTTATTATGCAAAAAATTTGTCAATGACACCCCACGGAGTCAGACTTTGTAAAAAAATACAATTTAAGGGCCCCCCTTGAATGTAGATTCGAAAAAGGTCGGGAATTTCGGGATTGACTCCAAATTTTGGAGGGTTATATCGCTCTCTTTTCAAATGAAAAAAGTTGAAGAGCCATAATTAAGTAAAAAAAAGCACCTTGCTTACCTATTAAATAGGCTGTTGCAAGGTGCTTGTATTATTTGTTTGAAAATTCCCTGAATAAGGTTATAATTAAAAGTGTTGGAGAACCTAGCCAACTAGACACCCTTAGAGAATTGCCTTGTCCGCTACTTTCTAAGGGTGGATATTAATATTCTGGCTCATGCTTGGTTGAATTTCGGGTATGGAATGATGGTGTGTAATGGATGGATTTGTTTTTCCATTCAGGATGGCATTTAACACAACCAGTGTTATTGTACCCATCACGACTCCGTTTCCACATATTAATTGGACTGTTTCCGGGAATTTATCGAATGCTTCCGGGACCCCCTTGACTGCCAGACCGACTCCTATCCCAAGTGCAATCGTCAATTGATTGGAAGGTTTGCTTAAATCCGCTTTGGCTATCATCCCCAAAGCTGCAGATAGAAGCATGCCGAACATTGGTATCATGGCCCCGCCCAGAACGGGTAAAGGGATCATTGTCGTAAGACCGGCAACCTTAGGCACAAAAGCTAGAAAGATTAGGATACAACCTGCCGTGACTACTACCGAGCGCTGAGTTACCTTTGTCAGCAAGACCAAGCCAACATTTTGTGAGAAGGTAGAATGGTTGAAAGAGTTGAAGATACCGCTTATGAAGCTCCCTATTCCTTCTGCACGGAGCCCCTTTTCCACATCTTTTTCGGTTATTTCCTTCCCGCATACTTCCCCGAGTGTCAAAAAGACGCCTATACTTTCCACAGCTATGATTAAAGATATGATTGTCATGGTGATAATAGATGAAAAGTCGAAGGTAGGTACCCCAAAATAAAAAGGAGTTACCATTGTAAACCAGCTGGCCTCTGTAAAGCCGGAGGTATCGACCATACCTAAAAAACCAGCCAATATAGTGCCAAGAACCATGGCGAAAAGAACTGAAACCGCTTTCAAGAAACCTTTGGTAAGTGTATTCAATAAAAGGAAACTTACTAGTGTAAAACAGGCTAGCATTAGATTCATAGGATCTCCAAAGGTGGGGGAACCGACTCCGCCCGCTGCATTTTTCATGGCAACTGGCATTAATGACACGCCTATGATTAATATGACGGACCCTGCAACAATTGGTGGGAAATAGGGTATTAATTTACCGATTACTCCTGATAAAATGGCAACAATTATTCCGGATACCATAACTGCGCCTAAAACCCCGGTTATACTATGGACCGATCCTATGGCTATTACTGGCTCGACCACGATAAAAGAAACAGCCATTAAAGCAGGTAATCTTATACCAAAGCCTTTACCGCCAATAACTTGAAGCAAGGTGACTATCCCGCAGGCGAGTAAATCAAACGAGATCAGGTATATGATCTGTTCTTGTGTCAACCCGATTGCAGGACCGACGATTAGTGGAACAGCTACCGCTCCTCCATACATTACACAAACATGCTGTAAACCTAACAATAACGTGTTTAGTTTGCTCAATTTTTCCATGTTTGCCCCCTTTTAATTAGTCACGACTTTCCAATTATATGAATGTAACGAAATCGCCTCCTTGTGATTTTGTAAATACTTCCTTATGAATGGTTTTTCTGTTGCTTATTAAGAAACGCTATTTACAAAATCGGTGTATTTTTATATTATCACCGCCATAATGCTAAATCAAGACTATTTTTTGGAAAAATATGAATATTCATTCTAGTTCATTCTGTATATAATTAAGAAGAATAGGGGGAGAAATATGTATTTAACGATCGAAAAAGCTTTGAAACTTCCTGCCCTAAACCAAGTGGAAGTTATTGGAGGAAGTCAAGGGTTAACTCGGGTAATTAATTCAGTAAGTATAATGGATCATCCGGATATATCATGGATTAAACGAGGGGAACTCCTGCTGACAACCGGTTATGTGTTTAAGGATGACCTGAATGCTCAAATCAATCTTGTTAGGGAATTGTCGAAAAGAGGAAGTGCTGGATTAGCTATCAAGATTAAGCGGTTTCTTTCTACGATTCCTCCTGGAATGGTGGAAGAAGCGAACAAGTACAATTTCCCACTGCTGGAGATTCCTTATGAGATGCCTTTATCCGACTTATTATTCAGCTTTACATATGAACTTGTTAATAAGGAGAAAGTGAAAAACAATGGAAAAGGAAGTGTTGAAGTTTTTCATTCTCTTTTGAATGGGGAAAATAGGAGTTCATCTTTTATCCCCCAATTACAGGAATTTGGCTTTAATCCCGATAGGCCATATATTCTGCTCTTAATAAACGGAACGAAAGAAGAAGGGGATTCAGTCTTTCCAATTGGCAGAATGTTGGAGAAATTAAGCCAAACGGAAAGGGAAGATTTCAAGTATTGGAATATCGACTTCGATGGTCAATTGATTATCCTGCAAGGGAAAGGGGTGGTGACTGATGAACACCTGCTTATGCAGGCTCAAAGAATTGCCATCCTTTTAGAAGGGCTTATATCCAAAGATAATCCTGGCACTTCACTATCCATGGGGTTAAGCAAGGTGAAAAAAGAAATCTACAATATGAAAGAAGGGTTTATTGAAGCTAAAAAGGCCATTCAACTTGGCTCGAGGCTTAACCCGACTAATATCAATGATTACGCAAGCGTTGAAGTTGAAGATCTAATAAACCAAATCCCTAAGGATGCCATAACTCAATACGTGCTATCCATGATTCAGCCGATTATTGTATATGATAGGGAAAATGAGGGGGAGTTATTAAAAACGCTGGAAACCTATCTATTTTCAAGAGGGAGAATAGAAGATGCGGCACGGGCTTTGTTTGTGCATCGAAATACTGTAAAGTTCCGTTTGTCTAGAATTGAAGACTTATTAGGAGTTGATTTAAAATCGAGGGATATTGCTTTTAAATTGCAGTTTAGTATAAAGGCTGCGAAGTTATTATTACATGACTAGGTAAAGGAAGCAATCGGGGATCAACTGTTACTGCCCATGAAAAACTGCCAGGGAATGAAGGATCCCTGGCAGTTTTTCATTTGTATGGGTCATTTCTTATCGATTATCCAACAGACGTTTGGCATATAGGGCAAGTTTTAAAGTGAACAGATCATCATTGCTTAATTCCATTCCTAATAGTTTTTTTATGCTTTTAATTCGAAAATGGATAGTGTTTCGGTGTACCCCCATTTTTCTGGCCGTTTCAGCAGGTCGAAGATTGCATTGCAAATATGCATCCAAGGTTTTGATCAGATCAGACTGGGTTTCATCGTCATGGTCCTTAAGCGGTGCTAAATTACCTGTAACAATATCCATGAGCACATTTTTTGGAGCATACTGCAAAATTTTAAATGTTATTAATTCTTTGTAGCCGTAAATTTCTTTTCCTGGGTTCAATCGTTTTCCCAAATCAATAGATTGTAAAGCTTCCTGTAAGCTATTGGCCAGGTTATTAATACCTGTATGATAGTTACCTACTCCCAGTGTAAGTTCCATTGGCAGGTGTGTAGATAAAGTAGAGATAATCTGTTGGCTTATCTGGGTGACTTGTGAATAAAAGCGGGTGTTCCCTAGGGGGATGGTATCCAGATAAATGATAACTAGACTGCCCTTGATATTCCTTATGAGCTTATCGATTTTATATTGCTCGGTTAATGTTTCAATTGTCTTGATAAGCTGTTTATAAGTAATGGAATCATTCCTTTGATTCCATTGCAGCGTTAAAGGTAAAACCGTACATATGAAGCCCCCAGTAATTTGTTGGAAGCTGGATTTGTCCTCCGTCATTCCTAAAATCCCGTAACTTAAATTTTCGGCACCAACTTCGGAAATATCCTCCATGCTATAACTTTGCCTTTTTTGTTCATTCTGTCTCGTCACTATTTCACGAAGCAGGGGAGACATGATATCTGATAGCGAAAACTCAGGGGGGATTTTGAGAATAGGCAAATTGGCCATATTGGCAATGCTGATGGTGGTTTGCGGAATTTCTTCCAGTTTGATGAACAATCCTGAACAATTCATTTTTGCCAATTCGATTACGAATTGGTCTAATTGTTGCGGATTATCTTGAAATAAGTATCCGGTTGTTAGAATCAATTCATTTGGCTTCAACCAGGAAAGCACATCAGGAGCATCAAAGCTATTGATGGATTCTATTTCTCTATTAAGTCCCTGCATGCCAGCTGCCACTTGGCATTGTTTGATCTGTGGTAATTTTAATGCATCAGTCATCGTTAAATGCATGATAGGTCCCCTTCGCTGTGCCTTTTTTCTCTAATTTAACTAATTTTTTGAATATTGGCAACTGGATCTAAGCTATTAAGATGGCCTATTCTTTAAAAGGTGAGTGCGGTAAGCACAAAGGGGTTGGAAAAATATTAGCTTTTTCAGCTAATGACCTATAAATGAACGCATGTATATAATTCAATTAAGTTAAGAATGTTTTGAATTATAAAAATAATCAGAAGAAGGGAGGGCCCGTATTGATATCTGACCTTAATAGCATTAATGAGTTGAACAAGGCGGAATTCATCGAAAAGTTAGGTTGGGTATATGAACATTCTCCATGGATCGCAGAGCGTTCATGGGAGTACAAGCCATTCATTTCCGTAGAGGACCTAAAACAGAAAATGGAAGTAGTTGTGCAAAATGCCTCATTATCGGAAAAGCTCCAATTAATCAAGTCTCACCCGGACTTAGCAGCCCGGATTGATATGGCTGAAGCATCAGTTAAAGAACAATCCGCAGCCGGTTTGAATTCGCTTTCTCCGGATGAATATGAAGAATTTCATGCGCTAAATAATCAGTATAAAGAAAAGTTTGGATTTCCGTTCATATTTGCTGTCCGTGGCAGCGATAAAACGGTGATAAAGGCAGAGATGAAAAGAAGGATTGGTGTGGATCAGGCAAATGAACTTAAGGAGGCCATCAAGCAAATCCACTTAATCGCCAGCCACAGGTTATCTGATTTTATAAACTAGGAGGAGGAATAATATGACAGCTCAAAATGAAAACAGAACGATGTATTACGGTAAAGGGGATGTATTTGTATACAGGACTTTTGTGCAGCCTCTTACAGGTTTGAGGAAAATACCGGAATCAAGTTTCACAGAAAGAGATAATACTATTTTCGGATTCAATTGCCAGATTTCTCTAAAAGGGGAAGCTTTTTTATCTTCTTTTACGGAAGGAGATAATAGCTTGGTGGTTGCAACGGATTCCATGAAAAACATCATTCATCGCCAGGCGGCCAATTATCAAGGAAATACGGCGGAAGGATTTTTAAAGTTCATATGTGAAGTTTTCCTTGATAAGTATAGCCACATAGATGCAGTGGAACTGACAGCAACTGAAGTTCCCTTCGATCATGTACTCGTTCCAAAAGGGGAAGGACATGAAAATAGTGATGTTGTCTATCGATGTTCCAGAAATGAAAGGGCTACCACTACAATCGAAGTCAAAAGGACACCTACTGGAAGCAAAATCGTTAAGCATTCAAGTGGAATAGTTGATGTCCATTTAATCAAGGTTAAAGGAAGCTCTTTTTATGGATTTATTCAAGATGAATACACCACACTGCCAGAAGCTCAGGATCGTCCACTATTTATCTACTTGGATTTCGATTGGGAATATAGCCGCTGGGAGGATGGCACTGGAGCGGATCCAGAAAAATATGTAGCAGCAGAACAAATTTGTGATATTGCAAATACAGTGTTCCATGAACTGAATAACCGTTCGATACAGCAGCTCATTTATCATATTGGCATTAGGATTCTGGAACGTTTCCCTCAGCTGGCGAATGTTCAATTTAAAACCAATAATCGTACCTGGGAAACCGTTGTGGAAACCATTCCGAATTCAGAAGGAAGTGTTTATCAGGAACCACGTCCTCCGTTTGGCTTCCAAGGCTTTGTCGTTACACAAGAAGACGTTAAACAAAAAAAGGCAGCTGATTCAACTGTAGGGGCTTCCCGATAATGGACAGTAAGCTGACCACACATGTTTTAGACCTCTCTAAAGGTCTGCCGGCAAAAGGGATGAAGATAGAACTTTGGGCCATAGCAGAACAGGGAGACCATTCTTTCATAAAAGAGGTCTGTACAAACAAAGATGGGCGAGTGGATGATCCGCTTCTTCAAGGAGATGATCTCAAACCAGGTGAGTATGAGCTTGTCTTTTATGTCGGGGAATATTTCAATGATGGTGCGACTGATCCTAATATAAGGCCATTTTTAAATAAGGTACCACTTCGTTTTGGAATAGGAAGTAATGAAGAACATTATCATGTTCCTCTGCTTGTTGCTCCGGGAGGATATAGCACCTACCGAGGAAGCTAATAAATCAGTAAGAGAGTTGGAGGGTTCAATTTGGCACATGAGCGTACTGGTGCAGTGACTTTAGGCGGGAATCCAGTGACCTTGATTGGTCCTGAACTAAGAGTAGGGGATATGGCCCCTGACTTCACACTATTAACAAATGACCGCCGTAAAGTACATTTAACAGACTATAAAAATAAGACATGCATCATCACGACTGTTCCTTCGCTTGATACTGGTGTATGTGACTTACAAACAAGGCTCTTAAATGAAGAAGCAAGCAAAATGGGTGATGATGTAGCGGTGTTGGCTATCAGCGCAGACCTTCCCTTTGCTCAAGCAAGATGGTGTAAAGAAAGTAATGTCGAAGCTATAACCATTCTCTCCGATCACTTTGATTTGTCTTTTGGTACTGCATATGGAACGTATATGAAAGAACAACGATTGGAATGCAGGGCAGTATTTGTAATAAATCAAGAAGGAACCATTAAGTATGTGGAATATGTACCGGAAGTCACGGATCACGCAGATTATGAATCCGCATTGCAGGTAGCGAAGGAAGTGATAAATAAAGCTGGTGCAGCTAAATAAACATTTTCCCTCACGAAGCATAGTAAAAGTACATTCTATTATCCGCAAGGCCGTCCGATTTTCAAAAGCTGGACGGTCTTTTGTTGATACTGAGTTAAATTAGTAGTTTTCCAGTGACTTATCCAGGCCTCTTTCTAATGTTAAAATATGATTACTATAATTAAACATTAATTCCTTTTATTTGAAGGGTAATCATGCTATAATGAAAGTCCAATAGCTTTATATAATATAGAAGCGCTTCCTTATTCAAGGAAGTGCCCTTTTTATGTTTTCACTTACTTATTAACATAACAATGCTAGAAACACCTGAAATAGAAATAAGTATACGTGTAAACTCCTGAAATCCGTCATCTCAGCTCCTGCCACTTCAATTTCTTGATGATACAACAAACAGCCCCTGCAATGATATTTTCTACATCAGCGAATGGCAAAATCTATCGAGGGTACTATTTTCTTTTTAAAAAACTCTTCTGGTCATATCCATTCCCACTTAAGAATGATCAGTGGTTTAATAAATAAAAGTTAAAAAGCCCTTGCCTTCTTTTATTTCTTGTTGAAGGTGAGAGCCTTTCATTGTTCCCATATCAATTTATCAATGTAAGCATCTTTAGTACATGTATCATAATACTCTACAAAAATCCCTTCAGAACAAAACCTGAAGGGATTTTCATGTCATATAACCTAGATTATTAGAAGTTGAGGATTTTAAACTAATATCCTCATCAACAGATGAATATAATAATCGTGAATTTAGCATGTGGAAAATTTTTTTTTGAAAGGGGATTTTTCATGAGTTCGGAAAAACGAAGAAGATTATGTCAGGAATTTGCAAGAATATTAGGCGGAGACGGAATGATTACTCCAGAAGGAGTATGCTTGGTGCAAAAGTTTCGTAATATTAGATTCACAATACTTGATCGCAGAACGCAATCTCCACTAGTCAATCCGCAATTTTTTACGTTTGAAAATGTTGATAGTAGGGGGAATGCGTTAAATTTAGGGGAAACAGTTCTTTTACAAGAAGAAGTTAACCCGTTATTAACTGAACTTAGAAAAAGGGACCTTTTAGTTACTTCTCTTCATAATCACTGGTTATTTGAAGAACCTCGGGCAATGTATATGCACTTTGAATCGATTGAACCACCACTAGATTTTGCTAAAAAAGTTAGAGATGCATTTAGAGTATTAAAAGTGTAGTCAGACTATAAGAGGCAAGCCTTACATCAGTGAGATTATCAATCCCACTGATGTTTTCTTTTTTGTATATCATGTCTTTTATTTTTCCTTGGAGCAGGCCGCATGGCATCTTGTGTAGTTTCTAAGTTACCGGATTAGGGATATCAAAAGTACATATTAGAACATCATTACTAGCATGTCTGAGCCTTTTTAGCTTAATTTGAAGAATTTCCAAATTTTCAAAGGTATTCAATTTATTATGTCCTGAAATAATAAGAAAAAATGCAGGAGAGGCCAAATGAAAAACAATACATTATATCAAGTAATTATCGCTATTTTTATATTTGTCTTAATGGTCGATCAGTCGGTCTATGCAATGGAATGGGAAGATGAAGAAGGACCTATAAGTTTTAAAATTGAGATGTTACCTTGGGAGATTGTAAATAACATTATTCCTGATAAAACAAATTTTACCATAATCGATATTGAAACTGGTTTATCATTTAAGGTACAACGAAGGGCAGGCAGCCATCATGCCGATGTACAGCCATTAACCAAAGAAGATACTCAAATCATGAAGAAAATTTATAATAATAAATGGAGTTGGAACAGAAGAGCCATTATTGTATTAATCAATAATCAAATGATTGCTGCATCCATGCACGGAATGCCACATGGTGCTGGTGCACTCCCAAATGGTTTTTCAGGTCATTTTTGTGTTCATTTCTCTGGAAGTATTACGCATCGTTTGAAAAACGAAGATCTTTCTCATAAATTAATGATATTGAAAGCCGCTGGTAAGCTTGATGATTATATACAAACCGTGAATCCTTATGAACTTATACGTATTTTTACCATTGCCATTAATCAAGGAAATCAGGAATTATTAGCAATGACCTTATCAAATCCGAGTCACCCTAACCGTGTCAATAAACTTGTTAAAGATATTACATATTTTGGTGTAATTGACCCTTTAAGACAACCGCCTGAACAGCTAAATGGTCTATTTCTCGTGGATGTACCCGTTCAAGTAGCTATTTATAAGAAGAAAGATGGCAAAGAAAAAAAGGTTATGCATTTTATGATCCGTAAGGAGAGTTTGCCTGATCGTTGGTTTATTGATCAAGATGCAATTTATGAAGACTTGAGGTGAAAATTAACCAACCCAGGAGGTGCATTAAATGAGATTAACATGGATTGCCGGACTTTTGCTATTCGTTCAACCAGTGAATATTTCAGAAAGCTTATTGATAACCCACCAAGGACAAACGATTTCCAGTGTCAACCATCCGGATATTACGATGCCCTATCTGGATGTTCCTATGGTGGACGAGGATAAATACAATCAATTTGTCAAAAAAATAGACCGGCAAGTTTACCAAAAACCTGTAAATGCCACAATGGACAAACAAGGTAATATTCTACCTGGGCGGGTAGGTTACAAGCTATACCATCAAGCCTTTAAAGAACAATTTCATTCCTTTTTGTACAGTAGTAGATCATACAAACTAGAAGTACCTTTGCTTGCTATTCATCCAAAGGTTGACAGCGAAATGCTTGCGGAAATTCGTGAAAAAAAGATAGGTGAATATAGAACCTATTTTAATGTGAACAATAAAAATCGTTCAAATAATATCTCACTTGCTACTGAAGCCATTAATAATTATGTCGTGTTTCCAGGAGAGGTCTTTTCTTTTAACCAAGTTGTTGGCAAGAGGTCAGTAGAAAAAGGATATTTGCTCGCTCGGGTTATCGTTAAAGGAGAGTTTTCTGAAGGGATTGGCGGAGGGATTTGCCAGGTTTCATCCACCTTGTTTAATGCTATCGACAATGCAGGGTTGCAAACGGTTCAACGCTATTCCCATACAAGGAGCGTTCCGTATGTTCCATCTGGCCGCGATGCTACAGTAAGCTGGTATGGGCCTGATTTTAGTTTTAAAAACAAATACAATCAACCGATCTTGATCCGGGCTACAATCCAAGGAGGAATGGTGAGTATCAAGGTTTACTCTTCAGATATGATCAATTATAAAATACGAAAGATTCCCGATGCTTCAAAGCAGATATCCAAAGAACAAATTATTCGTTCGTAAAAGTACACGTATACGACTGGGGGCACCTTAGGCAAATTTGGTTTATATTATAGAAGAAACTCGTAAAAACGGCCTTTGCTCATTGGAGCAAAGGCTTGTTTAGAGATGGGGGAGGAAACAGCTTTTTCTTTTTCGGGACAGATTACTTGAACAAGCCAATTCATGTCCATGCTACAATCATTACAAGCATGACCATAATATAAGTTGATGTTTAGGAGATCACTATGGGGAAAATAAAAATAGCTTTACTGCACCTATTGCCCATCGCTGGTGATGTGGAGCATAACCAAAAACTAATTGAACAAGCCATTTATAGTGCATCAAATAAAAATGCCGAATGGATTATAACACCCGAACTATGTGTCAGCGGACTTCAATTCAATCATAAGATTGGGACTGGATGGATTAACAAGCAACCTGATGCTTGGATGAATAATTTGGGCAGTAAACTAAAGAATTTGAAAAGCACTGTATTTTTGGGCTGCCCTGAAAAAGGCAGTGACGGAGAGTTGTATAATTCTGTGTTTGTCATAGATAAAAAAGGTCATTTAATAGGTAGACAGAGAAAAATCAGTGTTATTGATGATTGGTCAGCATCAGGGGAAGTATTGGAGCCAATAAAAACAGACAATGTTGAGGTTGGTATTATGATTTGTGCAGACGCATATAACAAAGATATTGCTTGCACCTTATCTGAAAAAGGAGCAGAAATATTACTTGCACCGTCTTCTTGGGGTCCCGGATTTCATGGTCCGGAGGGAGAATGGGAACAAAGGTCACTAGAAACAGGGCTGCCCGTAATAGTCTGTAATCGTACTGGCGAAGACGAAACGGTCCGTTTTTGGGATGCAGAAAGCATGATCATAAAAAATGGTGTACCCCTCCTGACTCATAAATCAAAACAATCAGCCATACTTACCTTTGAATGGGATTTACAAAGCATGGATTTACTATCGACTCATTTCGAGATCGATTACATATAATGAGAACTACACGAACTCTTGTTGAAAGATAGGGTGCGCCAGCTGAAGAAACGGAGCTGTCATTAAGGCAGCTTTTTCTTATTGCTAGAGGCAGGTTAGTCCAACAGTGCGTTTGAACTTTGTTCAACAATTGGGACATTTTCTTGAATAAGAGAAGGGTTTATTCGTAAGTAAATCGAAGTTAATCAAAGGAATAAATGTTCAACCACTTTTGATGAAATATCCACCTGCACTGACATACTGTTGTCAGCATAGACGCTATCGGAACAGCAAATAGGAAATCACCCGGTGACCCTAAATATTGAAGTATAGTTACTTACTCAACATTGAGGAGGAAATCGATTATGAGCGAAACAAAGACATTAAGAGGACTCACCACCGTCAGTTTTTGGGCGGCTGATCTAGTGGCGGCAAAGAAGTGGTACGCAGAGCTGCTGGGTATCGACCCATACTTCGAACGCCCGGGATATGCCGAGTTTCGCCTCGGGGACTACCAGCACGAGCTGGGCCTAATCGATAGCCGCTACGCGCCTGGTGGTTCGTCGACCGGCTCGGCCGGTGGTGCTGTCGTGTACTGGCACGTCGACGATGTGACAGCAACTTTCGAGAAGCTGCTGTCCATGGGAGCGAAAGAACACGAGGCACCCACAGTTCGCGGTCAGGGGTTCATTACTGCATCCGTGATTGATCCCTTTGGGAATATCCTAGGAATTATGTACAATCAGCATTATTTGGAGGTTCTGGATTCGAACAGAAAAGCGTGATCCGCGCTCCCGGCATCCAAAGCATGTCCAGTTTGTACTATTCGAATGACTAGTTTGTTTATACAATTTATAGAATCGTTTACTGATCGGAGCTGTCATTTAAGGCAGCTTTTTCTCATGGAAATATACATAAGGAGATAATAAATGGATGGTACTCTTGCGTTATCTCCATCGAAAAAAAGTATCTCTTGTGAGGGGCTTTTTGATTTGTAAAAGGAATATAAAGCTAAATAAATGTAAGCCGCATTCCTCCGATGAAAAATGCGGCTGTTTGAAATATTATTTAAGGGTTTAATACCCTCGATTCCGATCTACCATTCCACTTAAAGGTTGTTCACTTGAAAATCGCCTTAAATTTTCTATGAAAAAGCTGCTCACTTCGTTAATCGTACTTGGTCCTGACAGGTGGGAAGTGACAAACACATTCGGCATGGACCAGAAGGCATGTTCTTTTGGCAGCGGTTCTTTCTCAAATACATCGAGGACTGCTCCCTGTAGATGTCCTGCTCGCATGACAGATAGTAAATCCCCTTCATCTATCAATGCTCCGCGGCCAACGTTGATAAGGTAAGCGTTGGGCTTCATCGCTAAAAGAAGGTCCTGGTTAATGATATGATAAGTGGAATCCGTTAAAGGAAGCGTCAGGACCAAATAATCCAGATCTTTTACAAATTCATCCCATTGATCTGGAGTAAAGTGGAGATCCACGAGTGTTGCTTGTTTTCCACTAAAGCTTAACCCATGCACATTCATATCAAATGCCCGGGCTTTACGAACAAGTTCAGCGCCAATCGATCCAAGTCCAGCCACCCCGATTGTTTTCCCCTTTAGAGTTTCAGAAATGAAAGGATCCCATCTCCGCTCCAATTGCGATTGTCTCATCCGAGGACCGTCTTTCACTATGTCCAAGAGAAACGAAAATACATATTCAGAGATGTAAGCACCAAATTGGTCAATAATTCGAGTTATTGTAATGTTTTGAGGTATCGATTTGTCTGCAATCAAATCATTGACCCCGGCTCCCATTGATTGAAACCAGCGAACAGATGAGGCAACTGGTTTACTTAGTAATTGCGTCGGGAAATTCCATCCCAAAATAACTTCAGTGCCGGGTAAATATTTTTCTGCTTCCTCCAAAGTTTTCGCTGTCTTTACCGATATAAACCCACTATTTCGGATATGATCAGCATAAGCATCGACCTCTGACTGAATAGAACTAAATACAAGAATGTTTGGTTTGTGTGTACCCCCCATTGGCTCTCTCCTTATTGATTCTTTAAATATAGTATAAATTCTTTCTCCTGAGTCATACATGGATAAAAAAACAGTGCATTTCTTTCGAGTATGCACTGCTTTTTAAAATTTCTCCAGAATCATTAGTTTTATTTATTTAATAAAATGGCTTCTGCGTTACTAGGCTGTAGAACTATTTGCAGTGCTCTTTCTTCTTCATCGTTTAAAGGGATCAATGGTAAACGGACACCTCCAACATGTACCCCCCGCATATTTAATGCAGATTTTACTGGTCCCGGGCTTGGTGCAGCAAATAATGCTTTCATGATTGGAAGAAGTGTACGATGTGCAGCGGCAGCGCCAAGGACATCACCATTTTTAAAGCTATTGATCATTTCTTGCATTTCATTACCAATTATGTGTGAAGAAACCGAAACAACGCCTGTTCCACCGATGGCTAAAACTGGTAATGTCAACCCATCATCGCCGCTGTACAAAGTAAAATCACTAGTTGTTTTGCTTATGATTTGTGCCATGGCATCCAAGTCACCGCTTGCTTCTTTTACTGCCACGATATTCTTGATTTTTGAGAGGCTGACAATCGTCTCCACTGACATGTTTACAACACTTCGTCCTGGAATATTATAAAGCATTACCGGTAATGATGTTGAATGGGCTATAGCGCTAAAGTGCTGAAATAATCCTTCTTGAGAAGGCTTGTTATAGTAGGGGGTGACGAGCATGATTCCGTCGACTCCTGCTGCCTCTGCTTGCTTTGTTAAGCTGATGGAAGCTCTCGTGTTATTTGAGCCGGTTCCAGCTATGACTGGAACTCTTCCATCAACAACATCTACAACAAATTTGAATAAATCTATTTTCTCTTCTTGAGTTAAGGTAGGGGATTCTCCAGTTGTACCAGCTATTACTAATCCATCAGAACCATTAGCAATCAAATGGTTTACTAAAGTTCTCGTAGCATTAAAATCAACCTCTTCATTATGATTGAACGGGGTAACCATTGCGGTTAAAACTTGGCCAAAATTCATAACTTCACACCCTTTTGTATAATTTTTAAAAATATTCAGAGGTGGTTAGGGCCATTCAGGAGTAAACGCAAAAAAGCAACAACGAGGATTCGCTGCTGCAGTAGAAACAATATTTACCAAAAAATGTTTCCGCGCATAAGATAGCCCTCCATATAGTTTCCTATATGACAGTCCTGTATTTATTCAATAGCAGAACCAGCTTCAAGAACATGAGATTCTTTCCGCTTCGGCAAATTCCCCTTTCCACAATAGTCATAGGATCTCATTCTCCTCAAAATGTGTACTAATGGTCTTTGCTCCTCTATCCTCACTTCAAAAAATTTCGAAGTAAGAAAATATTTAATTGATTGTAATATAACAGGGAATCCATTCTGTTGCAAGCCTAATTATGAAGTTTTTTAAGAATGCTAGAAATCTATGGGGATGGCTAGAGTATTGGGGTGGATTCATCTTTATTCGTTATAGGCTGAACAAATATTCAATGGACGAGGGAGTAGTAGACAATACAACTCCCTTTAATGATTCTTTTTCATTTATCCGATTAAAACTCACTAATAAATATATTGAAAAATTACAGTTGGCCGCTAATTTTAATCAGTTATTTCAACTAAGTATTCGTGCGTATAAAATCCTACCATTCGTTAATAATATCCATATCTTACAATCAAAGGAGTGGAGTCTATTGAAAAGATATTCATTCTTTAAAAAGCAAGAAAATCATAAATCTACAGACTTCACTGATGTACTCGAACATCTGCAAAAGTCCAAGGACTTCACAAGCTTTACACTCAATTTTGAAAATGAAATATACTGTGTATCTTTTTTCGATACATTAATTGATAAAGATATAATGCATAGAGACCTCCTTCCTTTTTTACATACAAATTCTTCAACTCTGGAGGAGCTTGTACACAACTTGCCAATAGAGGGGCTTGTTTTTACAAAAAATCCTGCTGAACTACAAAGTCAGCTGTTAATGGGTTATATAGCCATAACATTAAATAAATCTGATCAGGCAGTTTTAGTTAAAGCAGCAAATAACACTTCGAGGCAAGTTACACTGCCAGAGGTAGAGTTCAGTGTTGTCGGTCCGAAAGAGGCACTGGTCGAATCACTTGATACGAATTTATATTTAATCCGAAAACGGCTTCCAATTGCAGAACTTGCTGTTGAAGAAATTATTGTTGGGAAGTTATCCAAAACAAGAGTAGCTGTGCTTCATATAGAAGGAATTGCAAATAGCGAGAATGTAGAAACCGTCATACAGCGCATATCTGATTTAAGGGTTAACCAAATAATTGATAGCTCCTATATTTCACAAATGATTGAAGATAATAAAAATTCTCCTTTTCCTCAATTTATCGATACGGAACGACCTGATCGATTGGCTGCGGTACTAGGAGAAGGCAAAGTAGTGATCTTGGTGGATGGAGCTCCACATGGCTTACTTGGGCCCTCCACATTCTTTGAATACTTTGCGGCATTCGAAGATTATTTTCTCAACTGGACGATTGCCTCATTCTTTAGGCTTATTCGTTTTTTTGCTGTATTGTTTTCCATCCTAATGACCCCCATATATGTCGCAGTTCTCACTTATCATTATGAGTTGATCCCAAAGGATTTAGTCAGTACGCTTGTGATTTCTCGTAGCGGAATTCCATTTCCACCGATTTTAGAAGCATTAATCTTGGAATTAGCCATCGAACTTCTCAGGGAGGCAGGAGCTAGACTGCCGACTAAAGTAGGTCAAACAATAGGTATCGTAGGTGGTATTGTAATTGGGACGGCATCTGTTGAAGCAGGGCTAACGAGTAATGTATTATTAATTCTTGTTGCATTGTCGGCTCTTGGTTCTTTTACTACACCTGTTTATCAAATGGGTAATACCATTCGCTTAATTCGATTTCCTCTCCTACTCATGGCTTATTTTTTAGGATTATTGGGTATAGCTATCAGTTTTTGTTTTTTGCTTGTGCATTTACTGAGGATAAGTTCCTTAGGGAGGCCATTTCTTGAACCATTATATCCGCCAAGGATTTATGATATGCGGGATGCCTTGATTCGTTTACCATTTTTTCTTCAGGCTAAACGTCCAATTGAGGTTCAGACGGAAGACACTGTTCGGTTAGAACCCAAGGAAGATTCTAAAGACTAAGTGAGAGTGGGGGTTTCTTACATGAACGATAAAAGTGATCAAATCTCACCATTTCTAGTCTATTTTTTAATCGTTAAAATTCAGATAGGTGTAGGGGTCCTGGGATTTCAAAGGATAATTATTCAATCTGCTGGCCATGATGCTTGGATGGCGGTCATTATAAGTGGTGTAGTCTTTTCTTTGGGTATTTGGGGTATGTACAAGCTATTAAATCGCCACGATATGGACTTAATAGGCATACAGAAACGACTTTTTGGAAAGTGGCTTGGCGGTTTACTAAATATCATCTGGATACTGTATTGGCTGATGGTGGGTATTTCTGTTTTAAGATCCTATCTTGAAATCGTTCAATCATGGGTATTCCCCCAAATTAACACATGGATGGTGACCTCCATATTTGCTTTATTAATTTATTATGTGGTTTTAGGTGGGTTTAGAGTGGTCGCCGGTATTTGCTTTTTAGGGATCAGTATCCCTTCTTATTTAATTCTAACTTTTTATTTCCCGCTGGAATTCACACATTTTCGCAACCTATTACCCATTTGGAATCATTCTCTTAAAGACATGGCCCTTGCATCTAAGCAAATGTCATATAGCTATTTAGGCGTTTCCACTTTAATGATGTATTATCCATTAGTTAAGCATCGTAAAAGTACACAAAAGTGGGCGCAACTAGGAAATCTTACTTCTGTTTTCCTTTATTTATGCCTAACGATCCTGACAATAGGGTATTACAGTGAAGACCAAATCAGTAGATATATTTGGGCAACTTTGTCCTTTTGGGGAATCGTACAAATGCCTTTCGTTGAACGGTTTGAGTACATAGGAATCGCTACATGGGTCTTAGTTTTAGTACCTAGTGTATGTCTCTATATGTGGGTTTCGGCAAGGGGGATTTCACAATACTTTAAAATGAAGCAGAAAACAATTTATGCTCTACTATTAATTTTATTGGTTGTGATGACAAATCTGATTAAAGGCAGGGGAATGATTAATCAATATGTGGATTACATTTCAAATTTAGGATTCGTTTTGGAAATTCCTTATGTCTTATTTCTGGTTTGTTTATCCACTGTCATGTCAAATAAAAAGGAAGATAAGAAATGAGAGTTTTATTCGCGAAATTGGCCCTGATACTTCTTTTAATTAGTGTTCTCTCAGGCTGCATGGGGGTGGATAGCAAAGTTCTCGATGAAATAAATTTGGCAACAGCCATCGGATATGATTATGTCGATAAGACTCATTTCGAAGCTATCGCTGTAACACCTCTTTATTATCCTGATAAAACCATTAAAAATATTACCTATAGTTCGAAATCATCACTTAGTAAAGACGTGCGAGATGAGATGAATCAGCAATCTGAAAGACCCATCTTTAGTGGGAAATTAGAGGTGGTCTTATACGAAAAAAGGCTTGCGAAACAAGGGATATTCTATCTAATCGATACATTAATCAGAGACCCTTCAATTGGAACCACTTTAAAACTCGGCATTGTCGAAGGAAGTTCAAAGGATGTGTTAAGCCCCCAGTTTGGCAACATAGATAAAGGAATTTATTTATCTAATACAATTGAGCAAAATATAAAAATGGGTATGCTGCCTAGAACTAACCTCCATCTTTTTTTGTATGCTCATTACTCTGAAGGAATGGACCCATTCTTACCTATCGTAAAAGCATTGGATGGGAAAGTTTATATTAAAGGAAATGCCATGTTTAATAGTAAAGGGGAATACGTGTATCAGACTACGAGCCGTGAAAATGTTATTTTCAAAATGCTATATGAAAATACAACAAGCAAGGAAGGGTTCTCTACAAAAATTGAAGGGAGAGAATTTGCTTCCGTCAACAATATAAAAACAAAAAGGTCTTATAAGATTTCAAAGCCGATGACAGATACTCCTATAACGATCGATCTCGAGATAAAGGCAATATTGCGAGAATATACCGGTGATGAAGTAACTCCTAAAATGATTAAAATTATAGAAGATAAAATGTCCAAAGATGTGAAGGAACGCTCGGAAAAATTAGTGAGGAATTTTCAAAAACTACATGTTGATCCCCTGGGGATTGGCGAACAAGTACGAACGAGGACTAGAAGCTGGGATAAGAAAAAATGGGATGAAATTTATACTTCTATCCCGATAAATGTGAATGCTAAAGTTGAAATTTTAGAATCGGGCGTTGTGGAATAGGAGTAAACGGAGTTGCGGTTTAATAGGGAAAATAAAGCGGCAGGAGTTCTTCTTAATAGGGAGTTGATTTTTAAAATATCAACATCATTTACAGAATGCTTTTTTTTGTGCTGAAAATTATTTTATAAATTTCCATCTGCAGTCTATGTATCTAATTATTCTAAAAATCCCTTGAACCACCACTAGATTTTGCTGAAAAAGTAAGACGCAAATAGAGTATTAAAAGTGAAGTCAATGGCAGCCTCCATGTTACGAACCAAATGATTCGGTGGCACCAGTTGGTCTAAAGTAATCCTTTCAAGTTGATCTCGCTGAATAGAATCATGTTTAGAAAGCATCCTCATCACCCCAAGTTTTAATACTTCTATTTTAAAACAAAAATGACTCAAGGCAAAAGTGTTCTATCTAAAAGGTAAGACAAAGTTGATTGGAGCGGGTGTACGAGACTCCTGCTTAGAAAAGCGCGTCTAGGGGAGACCCCGCGGGCGAAAGCCGAGGGCCGACCGCCCGCGGAAAGCGAGTGCCCTACGTTCCAATCAACGTCCAAATTGTACAAGCCATAAAAATAGACAAACTCGATTTTCATCGGGTTTGTCTACAGTCTGAGACAATTAATAAATTAATTGCCTTTTTATACCCTGCTTGGAATAGAGAAGAATATGAAGGAGTCATTCAGAACTTCATGACCCCCGTCTCCCTTAGGGGAGGTTTAAATTCTTTTCCCAATCCTTTAAAAAGTCTTAAGCATTAAACATCGGTTGCGTTGTAACGGGGCAAATAGTTTTAACGGAACAAATAGATGAAAGGCTAATAGTGAAATTACCCATTGCTCTGTCAGTAACTATCACTTGTCCTGTAACAGGATCAAAACTTCGTAACTCTACAAATATAGGTTTAAATGGTTCAGCGGTTGTAGTGAATCCAATGATTGAACCTATGGTAGAAGCCCTTAAAAACTCACTTATTTGTTGTCGGGTCTGACATGCTTGTCCGATTGACGGGAATCTTTTTTGTTTATGCCCTTTGTCCTTTGCTTTATCACAGCAGGATGACTTATCACAGCAAGATGACTTATCACAGCAGGATGACTTATCACAGCAAGATGATTTATCATGGCTGGATGAATTATGACCGCAGAATGGATTATGACGGCATAAAAAATCATTACTTAAATTCATAAATATCACTCCTTTTTCTACTATATATATGAGGTAAAACAAAACATGCTTGTACAAATTTACTAAATTCCCTGCCTTTATCGTATCCGTCCTTGAATATTTCTAAGTAATGTTTCGTAAGTCGTAAAGAGTTAAGAATGTCATTAAAAATCGGTGCGTAAGCTGAAGGTCGGAACTGACAGTTTAGTTGAACAAACAGGAATTGTTGTACGTGTTATAGAAAGTCATATTAGGGAGGGATCCATGGATGTCAAACCTTGATAATGAAGAAATGCTAACAGGAGGGAATGTTTCTGAAGTTTATCGTTCAGGAGATACTGTTCGACGGGAATTAAAGCCTGATAGTCCCAAAATTCATAAGCTATTAAAGCATTTGGAGAATAAAGGTTTCAGTTATGCACCAAAGTTTTTAGGTATTGATGAAAAAAGAAGAGAAATATTATCATTTATTGAAGGAGAAGCTGGTAATTATCCTTTAAAGGAATACATGTGGTCAGATGATGTCTTAATGGAAATAGCGAAAATGCTCCGTCTTTATCATGATTCTGTCAGTGATTTTTCATTTGGTGACAGCTGGCAACCGATAGATAACACCCCCCAACAACCTGAGGTGCTATGCCATAATGATTTTGCGATGTACAACATTATTTTTAACCATAAAAAACCAATGGGTATTATTGATTTTGATGTTGCTGGACCCGGTCCAAGACTTTGGGACATAGCTTACACACTTTATACTTGCGTTCCCTTAAGCAGATTTCATCTTTCTGAAGCAGGTGAGAAAGTTTATTACCATTCATTACAGCATGGTACCCGTATAAAACAAAGAATCAGATTGTTTCTTGAATCTTACGGTGAGGGAATAGAAGCAGACTATTTGGAAATGGTATTACTGCGGTTAGAAGGGTTATGTAAAACAATCACAAGAAAAGCCAGTGAAGGGGAGATTGCTTTTCAAAAGATGATAGAGGAAGGGCATCTTGAACATTATCAAAACGATATTAACTTCATTCGGGAACATGGAAAGGATTGGATGTAAGGGTGGGTTTTTGGTTTCAAACCTACAGCATAGGCGAATAAAACCCCTTGGCCGCCAAGGGGTTTTATTTTTGATGGTTTTTTAAAGAGTGATTATACCAATAATATTATGGATCAAGAATCCTTTTTTACAATAAAATAAAAAAAACAAGATATGGAAAAGATTAAAAGTAAAAGAAGAAAATTTACTATAGTCAATTTATATTCACCTGTTTCTTAATTTTTTTAGGTTGCATCGACTCTTTACCGATAACTGGATTTGCTAAAAAGATCATTCTAAGCTTTTTATATTCAAATAATAGAAGGGAAATACTCATAAGTGTCAGTACAGAACTAATGCCGAGCGCTGGTATGCCAAAACAGTAATTAAGGATAGTGATATTTACTGTTATAGGCAGGTAAATAATATTCCCTAATGTTGCTGTTCTTGGAATTAATAATAACAAGGCTGCTGTTAACTCTCCGAATGCTATAAATAAATTATAAGTATGGGAGTAACCAAAGAAATGCCAAGCTAATAGCATAGCAGAATCCTTGGTGGAATCAAAAATAAAATCCCCAGTGGGAAATTGTCCTGGATATATCTTGGCCGTCCCATAGATGAAAAAGGTTAAAGCTAAATACCATCTAAACGCAGTAATCGTACTCATTTTAAGTTTCTTAAGGGAACTTTTCTTATTCATTATTTATCTATCCTACTTTCCATTTTAGTTATTCAATAAATCTGTTTTTTATATCTTGTGTCGGTATCATACAAGCACTTTTTTTACCAAACCAGGTATAACGGTTTTTTGCAATGAAACGGTAACCTTTATCCCGAATCAATTTAGGTATCACCCATAATGGAATGAGGCATTTTATAGGTCCTTTAAGTTTATTTAGAATGTGTAAGATAGCCGTAGATTCAGTGAATATTTGATCCTTATCCATTAAGATAATAGAATCCAACTCTTTATTAGTTAGATTGTGGCTTTCCATAATTGAGCGTGCTAACTCTGATTGAAGTGACAAAAATTTAAATATGCCATTTGGATCCCTTTTTATCACAAATTGAATCCAATGATTACACAAGTTACAAATACCATCAAACATAATTATGGGATGATTGTCTTTTTGGGCTCTCATAACATTTCCTCTCTTTAAGTATTTGTAAATATTATCTATAAAAATTATAATGTGGAAGTTAATAAAGTTCACCTAACAATATTGTGAGATATGCTAACAATTTTGTTAGGTGAACTTCAAATGTTTTAAGAAGAGTACCTAAATAAAGTCTAATCGCTTATAAACATGATAAACCGAAAATCACTACTTTCTTGAATAGGAGAGAAGGGATTATTTGTAAGTGGGTCGAAGTTAATAACATTAAAGAGAAAGAAAAATTATAAAGAAAGTGGGAGATCTATTGGATACAAAAGAGGTATTGAAGCGATTCGAACAGGTGGCTGCATACTATATTGAAGAGTTAAGTAAATATTCGCTGGATGAGTTTACGAGGAAGCCTTCTGAGGATGAATGGTCATTAGGACAAATGTACAATCATTTAATAAAGAGTACCCTTAGTCTCCATTTGAAAGCCATTGAGCAATGTGTTAATGGCACTACTTCCGATGGCGGTGAAAAAACAGAAATAGGCGAATCGATTTTCAAAGAAGGGACGTTTCCTCCAATCAGGTTAAAAGGTCCGGATACACCGGATTTCACACCGCCAAATCCTACAGGAAAAGAAGAAGTAAAGGAAGGACTGCTTCAAATCGTTGAGAAAATGCAAGAGATCGAGAGAAAGCTCTCTGACATTCCGGCCAGTCAGAAAGTTCAGCACCGGAGAATGGGATATTTAAATGCAAAGGAATATTTTCAGCTAATCGAAATGCACTTCCGTCACCACTTCCGGCAAAAAGAACGTATTGATCAGTTTCTTTTAAAAGTAAGTAAGTAATCTTTATTGTTGAAGCATTTATTGACCGTCGAGATATCAGCAGGAGCCCAGTGAGGGAGTTCCAAAGAGCTGAGAGGGTGCCATTCAAGTTAAACCAAGCAGTTTACAACGAACGAAGGTTGATTATGAAACTGTTGAATGACGAATAGAATTATTCCGTTAAGAGTAACGAAAAAAGCCAATTTCTCAATTTTAATGCTGAGAAATTGGCTTTTTAATATCGGAATTTTCCTTAACGTTATAAATACCTCTTATAGAACTAAAGGGGTAGGATAGTTCAAGAAAAATACGGAATGTGAAATGAATTATTTTTTTAGCTTTTAGGAAAACTAATTTAAAGGAATTTCATCATTAATTATTTTTTGCTTTATAGCCATTGGAGTAACTTCAAATGTAGTTGCAGAGTCAGACGAGCACTTTAAACCTCCTACTAACATATTGCAATCTGGTCAATGGAAAATCGAAATAACAAAGGGGAAAGAAACGACAAAAACTACTAAGACGTATAACGTTGTTATCAAAAATATTGGTAAAGATCTAGATAATGTAGAATTCAACACTTACAGGAATGAACCAAATACAGAAACAAAATACGGATTAAGTCTTAATGACTTTCAATATGAAAAATTTAAACAGGGACAGGTCTTTGAATTTCCAAATTTCCCTATGTCGGTTAAAGCCAATGAACTTGAATTTGAATTAAGTTGGCACGGAAAACCACACAGTAAAGAAGTTCAGGGCAGAAAATACAAGGAAACCTTTTACTTATACACTGACTAAATGAAAGATGTGAATCTTGGGCACTTTTTAGTGCCTTTTTTACCGTACAGTTTGTGTCAACTCTAAAATAAGTCTTAATGAACTATAGTTCATTAAGCGTAGGCCGGATTGAGTTGCATTCCATAATATTATTAATCTTGAACAATCGGGCGCAATTTTAAAGTAACGAAAGCTGAATTTCTCAGTGAGAAAATCGGCTTTTAATCAGCATTAAGATAATTTAACTGGCTTCTTTGCGAGGAACTAGCAGTCCTGAATCTTCTAAGATATAGATACGTAAATAATCACCAAAGAGATCGGAATAAAGCTCAATCTTAGAGGTAACTATATAACTAAAAGAAGAAAAGAGGCTAAATGATGATTAACATGCCACATCAAATTATGATCAACACGTCACCTGAGAAAGTATACAAAGCTATTACTACAACAGAAGGATTTAAGGGTTGGTGGACAACAGATGCTAAAGCTGAACCTCAAGTAGGAAGCATTGCTGAATTTGGCTTTTACAATCGTCAAGCTGTATTCCAAATGCATATTGATCAGCTAGTACCAGGTAGGCTGGTGGAATGGACGGCTCAGCATGATATGCCAGGATGGAAAGGTACCAAAATTCGTTTCGAGTTGAATTCTAATGAAAACGGAGCGACGATAGTCAACTTTAATCATTCAGGATTGGAGTCTATGGAGGGTCCATATGCGATGATTAATACAACTTGGGGTACACTTATGTACTTTCTGAAGCAATATGTGGAAGGCAACAACCCAGATGTATGGCATCAGGGATAATTAAGATATGGTTAACGTTTTAACGGATATAAAAATAAAATGTACCCGTAACAGAGTTGCAGAGTACGCTGCAAACCCTGATAATGCTCCAGAATGGTATGTAAATATCGATTCGGCAGAATGGCAAACTCAAAAACCTTTATCAATCGGTTCTCGAATCGCATTCAAAGCACAATTTTTAGGACGACAACTTGCGTATATATACGAAATCGTAGAATTTATTCCAGAACAAAAACTTGTAATGAGAACAGCTAATGGACCTTTCCCAATGGAAACAACCTACACATGGGAAACTATTGACAACAATTTAACAAGAATGACACTGCAAAACAAAGGTATTCCAAGTGGATTTTCAAAGTTGCTTACTCCGTTAATGTCTTTATTGATGAAAAGAGCAAACAAGAAAGACCTGAAAAAAATAAAAGATATATTAGAGAAACGATCACAAAGTCCAAGGAGTATAACTTAATAATAAAAGGAGACTCTATTGAAACATTTATCTAATGCTGGTCGGTGTTCAAAGTGCATTCGCAGTGAGCTTAGGTAAGAAGGACGTTTTGTGTAAAGGAAACACACAAAAAAAGAGATTAAGACATGAAGAATTGAAAAGCAATCCAACGGGGAATATGAACGATGCTTTTAATAGAGTGGAACAGGGAAATCTCGCTGATTTAGTTGGCAGCTTAGGTTTAAAAGGGGCGGGAATTCTTATTCTTGTAATCATAATTGGTTTTATTTTTGTATCACTCTTCTTCAAGTAACAGGTGCAATAGTTCTTTAATGAGTTGTGACGATCAGCTCTTTTTTTTATTCAACTATCTGGGCAGGATAGTTGAATAAGAAAACTCAAGCATTGCATAATGATGTACATGTGGGAACTTCACTGAAACTAACGGGTGCGTTAGCTGAAAATCGGAGCTGTCTTTAAGGCAGCTTTTTCTGCATTTAAAGTGGGAAGATAATTCGATAATAAAAAAATACATATATAACGAGATTTGGTAAAATTAATTGGAGGAGAAGGGTGCTTTAATCATCTTGGTTATTTGTTTCTTTTCTGGAAATATAGAACAAGTGATTGACCCTGGAATAACACCTTTTCGTGTATTGCTGATATGTGGAATCATTATATCTTTCTCTTAGTGAGTAAGGACTTTGGAGAAAATTAGCTTTAGGTCTTAATATATTTAATGGTTTAGTTTACTTTATGGCTGTTGAATTAATGAGAATAATATTCCAGGGTAATGGATTTTAAATTGTTTATTCAACAAACAGGTGCGTACTTCATTACCAGGAGCTGATCAACAGCTCCTTTTTCTTATGGGGGTACCCTATAGTTTTCACATGTCACTGCAAAATTCTATATACTAAAATTAATTAAACTAGAATACACGAAGAAACTTTAAAAAGAAGTGTAATACGAGGGGGATCATATATGCTTATTACGGAACGGCATCAATTAATATTAAAGCTATTAAAAGAAAAGGGGAATGTTAAGATTCATGAGCTAGTAGAATTAACAAATACTTCAGAATCTACTTTGCGTCGTGATCTAGATCAATTAGAAAAGCAGAACTACTTAAAACGTGTACATGGTGGAGCTTCACTTTTACATAGTAAACGAGACGAACCAAGTGTGTTTGAGAAAATAACGCAGAACCTTGAGGAAAAAGCTAAGATAGCAAAATATGCGGCAGAACTAATTTTGGACGGCGACTGTGTTTATCTTGATGCTGGAACAACAACGTATCAGATGATCAAACATTTAAGACAAAAAGATATCGTTGTCATTACAAACGGAATTGATCATTTAGATGCATTACTTGAAAATGAAATATGTACATATTTTATTGGTGGGTTTGTTAAAAGGATTACCAAAGCAACAGTTGGACGATATGCATACGAAAGTATAAAAAAATACAGATTTGATAAGTGTTTTATGGGTGCGAACGCTATTCATTATAATTTTGGATTGACTACCCCAGATCCTGAAGAGGCGCAAATAAAAGAAAGAGCCATCTTTTTGTCACGTGAGGCATTTGTATTAGCAGATCATACAAAATTTGGAGAAGTATCATTTTCTAAGTTTGCAGATTTAAACCAGACGAAAGTTATTACGAATGAAGAAGGTACAATAACGCTAGGAAAATATAAGGAGAAAACGGAGATAATTATTGTGAGGAACTAAAAACTAAATTTGCTATCGTTGAAGGAAAGCTGGTATTCAAAATGTCTGATTCAGACATTTTGAATACCAGCTTTTTTGAAAATTCTGAAATTATTTTATTGAAAATTTTCCTCCTTGTTTTATCAATATAATAAAGAATGCTTGATTTATTGTTATGTGGCCAATTAACAATGAGGGAAAATCTGCTCCATGTATTAAATATTCCATTTAAAACGTTTAATATTTTATGTTATCAATATATTTTTTGTAATAATTGGAACCGTTGACAATTACAAACAGCTCTAATATAATCAAAATCAATCAAAAACAACCAAAATCAATCAATTATAATTCTAATGTGTAAAGGGGAATCATATTGTTTTACAAAGTATGAAAGCGTTGTCAATAAATAGTCAATGTGAAAAACTATCAAAATCAACCATATTTCCATTATTTCAACCAAAAATATTCATTTAAGGAGGTGATCTAGTTTAAGAGATTGAGAGCGTTAACAATTTCTCGTTCTGCAGCTAATTATTTTCATCTTCAAAAACTAGGGGGGACTAATATGGTGAAATATTTAAAAGTAATAGGAATGCTAGTTTTGGCGTTTGTAATTGCCGCGATGACGGCATGTAGTGGGGCTAGTGAATCATCAAATGGATCAACAGACGGTAACGAAGGACAAAAAGGTAACAAACAATTAACGATCGGTGTAGCGGTAGGTAGTTTAGCAAACCCTTTCTTCGTCTCCATGGCTAAAGGTGCTGAAGAAGCAGGAAAAGAATTAGGTGCTGAAGTTCTAGTTGAAAGCGCTGAATATGATTTAGCCAAACAAGCAGCTCAAATTGAAAACTTTATTACGAAAAAGGTAGATATCATTCTTTTAAATGCTGTTGATACAAAAGGAATTGCGGCAGCTGTTCAACAGGCCAAAGCTGCTGATATTCCAGTAGTTGCTGTAGATACCAATGCTGAAGGTGGTGTCGATGCCACTGTTACTTCAGACAACTATCAAGCTGGTAAACTGGCCGGAGAATATGTGATTGAAAAATTAGATGGAAAAGGAAAAATAGTCATTATTGATGGACCTCCTGTTTCGGCTGTATCTGATCGTATTCAAGGATTTGAAGATGCAATAAAGGATTCCGAAATTAAAGTTATTGCGAAGCAAAATGGAGAAGGGAATCGCGAGAAGGCATTAACGGTGATGGAAAGCATTTTACAAGCTAATTCATCAGGCTCTATTGACGCTGTATTTGCGATTAATGATCCAGAAGCAATTGGTGTTGAAATTGCTCAAGAGCAAGCGAATCGTAAAGATGAATTTTTCATTGTTGGAGTGGACGGTGCTCCTGAAGCCACAGAAGCAATGGCAAAGGAAGGAAGTACAATTGCCGCAACTTCAGCTCAGTCACCTAGTAACATGATCAAAAAAGCTGTTGAAATCGGAATGAAAGTGAAAACTGGTGAAGAGGTTGAGGAGCTTATTAAAGTTCCAGTTGAGATTGTAACTCAAGATACATTAGATTCTTACCAAGGTTGGTAAGAATCTTTCAATAAATAGGCTGATAAGGATTCCTCCTTTAATCAGCCTATTCAAATCAATATAAGGGGTGAGATAAAGGTATGGCTGTGAATGAAATGTCCCTTAAAAGCCAACAAAGTCTAAAAAAGCCAGTGTTGTATATGGAAGGGATTGGTAAGACGTTCTCGAGTGTAACCGTATTGAACAATGTGAGAATTGAACTTTATCCAGGTGAAGTACATGCATTAATGGGAGAGAATGGCGCTGGAAAGTCAACTTTCATGAAAATCCTCGCAGGCATTCATACACCTGATGACAATGGTGGGAAAATCTACTTGAAAGGTCAACCAATTTTATGGAAGGACCCTACTGATGCAAGGAACAAAGGAATTAGTGTTATTCATCAGGAGTTAAACCTTTCTCCTAATTTAACAATAAGTGAAAATATCTTAATGGGCTCAACCTTTCCTAGAAATGGTTTAGGAATGGTGAAATGGGATAAGGTCCATGAACGTGCCCAAGAGGTGTTAGATTCAATGGGGTCGAATCTAAATCCACGCCAATTGGTTTCGACCTTAAGTGTTGCTCAACAACAAATAGTCGAGATCGCCCGAGCATTATCCTTTAATGCAGAGGTACTCATAATGGATGAACCCACCGCCTCTTTAACAGATAAAGAAATAAAAAAGCTGTTTGAAATTATTGATGATTTGAAAAAGCAGGGAGTTGCCATTGTATATATCTCTCACAGAATGGAAGAAATCTTTAAAATTTCTAATAGGTTCACTGTATTACGTGACGGCGAATGGATTGCAAGTGGGCCGATTGAAGAGACAAATCCTGATCATCTCGTAAAGCTGATGGTAGGACGGGATTTAAAGGACTTGTTTAATCGGTCAAAAGCCTTTGGCACAAAAAATCCAAAGGAAGTTTCACCTGTACTTGAATTGAAAAATGTTTCTGATAACACAATTGTAAAGAATGTATCTTTAAAAATTTACCCAGGTGAAATTGTTGGTTTAGCGGGGCTTGTTGGTGCTGGCAGAACAGAATTGGTTAGGGCCATTTTCGGTTTGTCCGAGTTGAAAAGTGGCGAAATATTGGTTGATGGTCAATCTGTTAGAATCAAATCCTCAATAGATGCTATTGCTAATAGGATTGCACATGTACCTGAAAGCAGGAAAGAACAAGGGTTATTTTTATCAATGTCCGTAAAAGAGAACATCATAATGGCTGAATTGAAAAAACACGCTAAAGCAGGAATTGTTAGTTGGAAGCAAGCAAATGAAAGCGCTAACCAATATATTGAAGACTTAAATATAAAAATAGCTTCCCCAGAACAGCAAGTATCAAACTTAAGTGGTGGGAATCAACAAAAGGTAGTGATCGCTAGGTGGCTATCAATTGCACCAAAGGTATTACTACTTGATGAGCCAACACGAGGGGTTGATATAGGTGCCAAGACTGAAATCCACAAGATTGTTTCAAAGCTTGCAGATGAAGGATTGGCCGTTTTAATGATATCATCTGAACTTCCTGAAGTATTGGGGGTAAGTGATCGAATACTTGTCATGAGTGAAGGAAGGTTAACAGGCGAGCTTTCGAAGGAAGAAGCTACACAGGAAACTATTATGCGTTTAGCTACCATAGGGGGGAGAGAGAAATGAGAGGGAATACGCAAACTATTACACATTCACAACGCCTAAATATAGGAAATGTCCTTTATTCTTTATGGAATAGGCTTGGCATGATCATGATTTTATTATTATTGTGTGTAGTACTTTCATTTACAGCACCAAATTTTTTAGATACAGCCAATTTATTGAATGTATTAAAACAAGTTTCCATTATTGCTATTTTAGCTGCTGGGATGACAATCGTTATTTTAACTGGTGGTATTGATTTATCAGTTGGTGCAACAGTTGCTCTATCTGGCGTTATCTCAGTCATGGTCTCTTCTGCAGGAGTTAATCCTATAATTGCGATGTTATCAGGCGTACTAGTAGGGTATGCAGTAGGACTGATTAATGGGTTTCTTACAGCCAAAGCAAAGTTACCAGCATTTATTGTTACACTAGGCAGCTTCACATATGTTCGTGGACTCGCTTATGTCATTAGTGGCGGTTATCCAATTGTTTTACAAAACGAAACATTTAAATTCATCGGTGGTGGAAGTATTTTCGGAATTCCCACTCCTATTTATATCATGTCTTTAGTATATGTTGTGATGTTTTTTGTTCTTAAATATACGATGTTCGGTCGTCATATTTATGCGATTGGTGGCAATGAAGAGGCAGCTCGGTTAACTGGAATTAAGGTTGAAAAGTCTTTAATCAATGTGTATTCGATTAGTGGCTTACTAGCTGGTTTAGGAGGAGTCGTTTTAGCGGGAAGGTTGTTTTCTGGACAGCCAACTGCTGGTCAAATGTATGAATTAGACGCAATTGCTGCTGTTATTCTAGGAGGAACAAGTTTAACAGGTGGAAAAGGGAAAATAATAGGAACAATTATTGGGGTTTTAATTATGGGGGTAATCAGTAATGGGTTAACTCTAATGGATGTCAACTATTATTGGCAGTTAGTTGTAAAAGGTGGAGTCATTGTAGCAGCCGTTCTATTAGATCGATTGCGCGGAAATAGTCCAGCATAACGATCACATGTCATTTTAGATTTTAAAAAAGGGATGTGAAATAAAGGTGAAGAGGATAATTAGTACTTTACTAATATGTTCAACTGTCACTTGTTTACCATTTAATAGTGCATATGCAGAAGATCCTGGGTATTATAATGAACCATACCGTAATCAATTTCACTTTTCTCCTGAAGCTAACTGGATGAATGACCCGAATGGTATGGTTTTTTATAAAGGTGAATATCATTTGTTTTATCAATATCATCCGTATGGAACGACATGGGGACCGATGCATTGGGGGCATGCTGTCAGTAAAGATCTTGTTAATTGGGAGCATTTGCCGATTGCTTTATCGCCGGATGAAAACGGCCAGATTTTCTCGGGGAGTGCTGTTATTGATTGGAACAATACAGCCGGCTTTGGAAAAGAAGCAATGGTCGCCATCTTTACGCATTCAGGGGATAAGCAAGTCCAAAGTATAGCGTATAGCTTAGATAAAGGTAGAACTTGGGAAAAGTATAAAGGGAATCCCGTAATGCCAGACCCTCCTTTACAAGATTGGCGCGATCCTAAAGTATTTTGGCATGAAGAATCAAACCAATGGGTTATGTCGTTAGCGGCTAAGGATAAGATCATGTTTTATACCTCACCTAATTTAAAAGAGTGGGAGTATGCAAGTGAATTCGGCGAAGATGGTGGAATACAAGCAAATAGCTTAGACAGAACTTCTTATACCATGTCATCCCAGACAGGTGAATCATTTAGCTATGAGGGAGATATTACCCTTAATGAAAAGAATGGGAGAGAAGGGGCAGGCGGTTTAGTTTTTCGGTCAGATAGGCGTGCAAAGAACGGCTATGTTGCGAGCTTAGATGCCAAAAACGATGTCATAACATTAAGTAAGAATGTAGATGGAACAAACGAGGAAATTGCGAGAAAACCTTTTACCCTCAAAACCTCAACTACCTACCATGTGAAGGTGGAAACAGATGGGGATCAAATTCAAGTCTCTGTAAACGATCAATCCGTTATAAAAAAAACAGATATAGAATTCGATTATGGATACTATGGATTGTCAGCGTGGAATTCAACGGCTGCCTTTCGAAATGTGGAGTTCAAGAATACATCTAACTTTGAAACCAATTTATCAAAATGGACAGATGTAAACGGTAGCTGGGAGAACACAATGGATGGAAAAAGTGGAACCTCTACGGAGGATGCGTTTGTAATGAGCGGTCAAACAGGGGATAACTTTTTTTATGAAGCAAACATTGAGATATCTGGGGAAAAAGGTGGCAATGGAGCAGGCTCGCTCGTTTTTCGTGCAGATCCTAATGCAACAAACGGTTATATGGCGAATATCGATGCTTTAAACGATACAATAAAAATCATGAAAATCGAAAATGGAGACATATCCATTCTAGCTGAAAAAACAATAAATCTAGATACAGATAAAAGGTACCATTTAAAAGCAAGCACCCATGGAAAAAATATTAAAATTTCTTTAGATGGTAATCTCATTCATGATGTAAATGATTCAACTTTTTCATCAGGGCATTTTGGCTTAAATGTTTGGAAGTCATCCACGTTATTCCAAGATGTTCAAGTTGGTAAGAACATCATGACAGATGAGAAGGAAATTATTAATCATGATTTTGAGACAGGTGATCTAACTGGGTGGAGTACAATCGAAGGTAATGCTTTCACAAAAGATCATGTGACAAATGTACCATCATACTGGGGAGGGGATTTCGGCCACCAAGGAAACTACCACTTATGGGGGTTTACTGATCTACAAAAGGGAGATGACGCAACAGGTGAACTGCACTCCTCATATTTTAAACTAGGTGGCTCTGGAGAAATCAACTTTCTGTTGGGTGGTGGTAATGATATCAACACCCGCTATGTTTCGTTAGTGAGAGCCTCTGATGATCAAGAATTAATTCGACAAGCCAATACCAAATTTAAAGATGAAAAATATCAAAAATACGTCTGGGATGCGTCTAAATACATTGGAGAAGTGTTATATATTAAAGCTGTAGACCAAGCTACAGGTGGTTGGGGTCATATAAACATGGATGATGTTAATGTTTATAATGAAGGGGCCATGCCAAATGAAGTAGACCAAGTTGCCAAAGAGCCTGAGAAAGGCGATTCGAAAGAAAGCGGCAT
Source organism: Peribacillus sp. FSL R5-0717 (assembly GCF_038002945.1). Classification (NCBI taxonomy): domain Bacteria; kingdom Bacillati; phylum Bacillota; class Bacilli; order Caryophanales; family Bacillaceae; genus Peribacillus; species Peribacillus sp. FSL R5-0717. Next base: position 1,704,342 of record NZ_JBBOOF010000001.1, on the reverse strand, counting down.
CCTTACAGACTGGTCTGCTGTTTCTGGAGAGTGGATACCTTCTACTCATGGCAGTAACGGAGGGATTTGGGAATGTCCTACTCTCATCGAATTACCAATTGATGGTGACCCTTCAAAAACAAAATGGGTACTACAGGTAAGCATTAATGATGGCGCTCCTGCAGGCGGATCAGGTATGCAATATTTTGTAGGTACCTTTGACGGGAAAACGTTTAAAAATGAAAACCCTTCCAATCAAGTGTTATGGACTGACTACGGGGCAGATTATTATGCCGCAGTTGATTGGAGCGGAATTGAAGGGAAGAATGGCGAAAAATATTGGATTGGCTGGATGAGTAATTGGCAATATGCAAATCATACACCAACTTCGACTTGGAGAAGTTCAACGACATTGCCAAGAAAGATGGAGCTAACTCAGACAGAAGAAGGTTTACGTTTAAAACAAACACCAGTTTCTTTAAAAACCATTCGAGATAAGAGTGAAAAAATTTCATATAAAAATAAAGTCATATCTGGTGAAAGTAATCTCCTATCTAAACTATCAGAAGATACATTTGAAATGATAGCTGAGTTTGATGTAGATGATATAAAAGCAACTGAATTCGGCTTTCAAGTTCGTAAAGGAGCAACTGAATATACGACTATTGGCTATGATGTTGCCACCAAACAATTATTCGTAGACCGTTCAAATTCAGGAAGCTTTGATTATGGGAACAATGTAGTCGGTAAGCATGACGGACCGTTAAATACATTAAATGGGACTGTGAAAATGCATATTTTCATTGACCGATCTGCTGTAGAAGTGTTTGGAAACAAAGGTGAAACGGTTATTTCTGATCAAATTTTCCCGGATCCATCAAGTAAAGGATTACAAATTTATAGCAAGGGTGGAGAAGTTACATTAAAGTCTTTGAAAATATACCCTTTAAAGAGTATATGGAAAAGATAAAGACTAAATTTCAATCCTATTAAAGATGGGTTGATAGTGAGAGTTTATGAAGGCTATCGAAAATGATCGATAGCCTTTCATTTTACCTAAATCACAAGAATGGAGATGTAATGTAAATGAATAAAACAAACCGCGCAGTCATATGCGTTGGGGAGCTTTTGATCGATTTTTATTGTACAGATATTGATGTTAATTTAATGGAAGGTAATCATTTTCTAAAGAAAGCCGGGGGTGCACCAGCGAATGTCGCAGCTGCTATTTCAAGGCTAGGTGGGGAAGCAAGTCTTATTGGAAAAGTAGGAAATGACCCATTTGGATTATTTTTAATAGAAACGATAAAAGAGGTGGGGGTTGATACATCGATGATTGTTACTGATGATTTAGCACCAACTACTTTAGCATTTGTTTCTTTACAAGCAAATGGTGAAAGGGATTTTGTATTCAATAGAGGAGCGGATCGAAATTTAACAGAGGATAACTTATACCTAGATAGATTAAGTGGTGCAAAGATCATTCACTTTGGATCTGCAACTGCATTTCTGGAAGACCCTTTTAAAACAACTTATTTAAAGGCAATGGAATTTGCACAAAATAGGGGGATATTTCTTTCGTTTGACCCTAACTTCCGACATGATTTATGGAAAAATAGAGTGGCTGAATTTATTAGTTTAGCCAGAAAGGGTATATCAATGGCTGACTTTGTAAAAGTAAGCGAAGTAGAGCTTGAAATAATCACGGGAAAAATGGATAAATATGATGGAATAGCAATGCTCCATCATTTAGGGGCAAGAATAGTGGCTGTTACCCTTGGATGGGAAGGTACTCTTCTTTCAAATGGAAGTGGAATGAGTGTAATAAACAGTGTCGAAGTAAATTCAATTGACTCAACTGGTGCTGGTGATGCATTTGTCGGTGCTGCTTTATTTCAATTTGCAAACCTTGAGTCCTATGACACAATTCTTAGTGATTTTAATAAACTTAAAGAGATCATTCTTTTTGCAAATAAAGTGGGTGCTGCCGTGTGTACAAAGGTAGGAGCGATTTCTTCTCTACCAAACGAAGAAGATATATATAAGATTTAGTCTACATCGTATTGTTTCGGATTGTGAAAAAATTGCGGTAGGAGGTCTAGGTGCATCGCGATTTTTAGAAGTATTCGGAGAGGAACTGCTGCTCATTACAGATACAGTTCATCCTCCAATAGCTTCTTCTATCAAAGAAATTCAAATAAGGACGTTGCTTGTATTTCATTCAGGATGTGCTTATCGTGAAAAGTTTGAACAATGGCTATCAGAGGAGATGATACCCAATAAGATAATGGAATATGGCATATAGATGGAATCATCGGTTGTGTGCAGCTGGTCTAGGTATAAGTATGCTTCCACAAAGTGTGATTACAAAGCATTACAAGACGGAATCATTAGACAGCATTCAATACCGAATCTATTGCAGCATCAATAAGGTAATACACAAAATAAGTAAAAGGAATATCCTCTAATGTTTTAGTGCCAGCTGATTGCGAAGTATACGCATTTTAAGATAAAATCGGACAGAATAAAAATTATTTCTGTCCGTTTTTATCTTACTTAGGAACTTAAAGTTTTTACCAAAACCCAATTTGAATGCAATATTCACTCGTTTAATTTATTAAGTATCTTTATACCAACTTCTGTAATCTCTGTTCCCTGTTTTCTAATTCCGACTTTAATGCAATTAGCTTTATTTAATATTGATAATCGATGGCGCAATTTGGAATCTGACAAAAAATAAGGGAGCATTTCTTGTATCACACCTCTACCCACGTTCTTTCCTCTCTTTTTACAATTCCATAGTATTTGTAATATCGATTTATAATCTTCTAAAAAACTTCCCGTTTTTAAGAAGAGGAGTGTCTCATCAATCTCTGATAATGAATTATCAGAGGAGCTAACAGTCTCTTGTGATAGTAAAATCTGATCTGGTAGATGAATTTTAGTGACTACATTCCCTTCAACAGTGACCATTAAATAATGGAAAAAATTTTCAAGTTCTCGTATATTACCTGGCCAATTATAATTCATTAAAAGTTTTTTTACATTTGATTCAAACATTAGATTTTTCTTATTTGATTTTAAAAAGAAATCTATAAATACAAATAAATCCTGCTTCCTTTCTCTAAGTGAAGGGATTTGCAATGGTAGAACATTTAGACGATAATATAAATCTTCTCGAAACGCACCTTCTCGAATCATTTGATGTAAGTTTTGATTGGTAGCTGCAATAACTCGTACATTTATCGGTATTATTTTATTGCCACCTACACGCATAACTTGACGTTCTTGAAGAACGCGTAGAAGGGATGCTTGAAGACTTAGGGAAGCATCCCCAATTTCATCCATGAAAATAGTTCCATTATGGGCTAATTCAAATAAGCCCATTTTTCCTTCTTTTCTAGCTCCTGTAAATGCCCCACCTTCATATCCAAATAATTCACTTTCTATTAGCGTTTCGCTTAGTCCTGCAAAATTAACAGCCACAAATGGACCATCTTTTCTTTCGGAACTATTATGTATAGCTTGAGCAAAGACTTCTTTTCCAGTACCATTCTCTCCAGTAATTAACACTGTATAATCACTTTTAGCTAATTGAACTGATTTTTGTTTTGCAGATAAAATCAAAGAACTTTCCCCAATAATATTGTCAAATGAATATTTTGTGGTTAAACCTAACTCTGTACTTTTCCGTCTAATTTCTTGCTCCATTCTTTGAACCCTTGTAACATCTTGAAATGTGATGACAAGGCCTACTAGTTGTTTGTTCAAGATTAAAGGAACTTTCGATACTAGCAAAGAGCGATTGTTTATTTGAAATAAGTTATCAAGTTGTTCTTTTTGATCTAAATATGTCTCATTAATCTGAAAATCAGGTAGAATTTCTCTATAATGCTTTCCAATAAAATTTATAGAAGGGAGTTGTAGAATTTGATATGCATCTTCATTTATCAATGTAATAATGCCTTTTTCATCTAGCCCTATAATCCCTTCATGTACTGCATTTAAAATCGATTCTAATTTTTGTGTTAATTGTTTTTCATTTTGAATGGCTAATGATAAATTCCTTCCCATATTCACAAAATCTTTAAAGAATTCTGCCGTATAGAAATGCGCCTTTTCTAAGGAAAGGTTTAAAAGACGAGCAATATCAAGCATAGTTGTTAAATCAATTGGTCGGTTTTCTAAATTGATAGTGCTTTTGATATGTTTCGGCACTAGTTCAGCTTGTCCAAACGTAATAGCCAAGTCTAGGTTCTCTGTCTGCTCGACGCTTGTAAGACCAGGAATATAAGGAATTAACATTAAATGTCCAAATCCAAAGGCGTGTAGAACATCAATAGAGTCTCTAGCCCCTTCCATAGAGGTAGTAACTAATAAAATTTTTGTTTTAGCAGGCAAATCCAAAAGCTGTTCTAACTTTGCAATTTGAACAGAACGTCGAGCAACCATAAGAGGAATATGTAAATTCAATTCTCTAAAAGCTTCTTCTAGCACTGGGCTAGACAGTAAAATTAAATCAGCTTTATGGATAACCTTCTCATTTAATGGCAATGTTTCATAACATGTATCAATGTCAATTTTTGAACCAAAAAACATTTGAAGATTTTCTTCAAATGTTTTGATTACTGTTTTAGTGCTAGTTACAAGAAGTATAGTAGGCTTTTTCATCTTCTTCTCCTTACCACACAATTACATTTTTGCTCTTATTCTAATAAATTTTAAGGTAACTTAAAAAGGCCCCCATTTAATTAATACACCAATTGTTAAGAAAATGGCTGCTAAGATTGCCCATAAGATCGTTAAAGGAATCATAAATTTAAGCCATTTGCCATATGAAATACCACTAGTAGCCAATATTGCCATTAACACACCTGAGGTTGGATTAATACAGTTCACTACGCCTTCCCCAAATAAAACAGATTGTACAGCTACTTGACGAGTAATATGCAACAAATCAGCAAGTGGCACCAATATGGGCATTAACATAGCTGATTCTCCTGAACCAGAAGAAATTAAAAAATGAAGAGCTGCACTTCCTAAAAACATACCTAAGGTTCCTGTAACAGGAGAAAGTGGAGCCAAAAGAGTCGCAAGGTGGTATATAATGGTATCGAGAAGTTGGCCGTGTTCAAGCACAACAATTACAGCTCGGGCCATTCCTACAATTAATGCACCGTATACAAGTTTCTGACATCCGGCCATAAATGTTTTAGCGATATCATTCACATTCATTCGAGAGATAAGCCCAGCACCTATAGCTATAAAAATAAATAAACCTGCCATTTCGCTTTCAGTCCATTTTAAAATGAGTGTGCAAATAATAAATGTTAGTAAAGATCCACCTGAAAATAATAAAACAAGCTTATGTTGTAATGTTAATTTCTGTGTTTGTATTTTGTCCTCGCTGACACCTAAAGAATTAGGAAATCTTTCTAAACCTAAAATACTTTGCCCAGTGTTCTGAACTTTACGTGCATATCGATATATATATAATATTGTACATAGTAAGAAAGTTAGATAAATGACAATACGGAAACCCATTCCAGATAATAATGGAAGCTCAGCAATACGCTGTGATAAGCCTAATGTTTGTGGGCTTATCACAGAAACATTCCACCCTGCATAAGTACCTAGATAAGTGATAGCTACTCCAAAAATAGCGTCTAATTTTAATTTGCGAGCAATCATTACACCTATAGGGATAAAGGCAATAACGGAGTTCACGATAATTCCGGTAGTACCAAGTATAGAAAACATGAAACAAATAGGAATAATGAGTAGAAGTACCTTCCCCTTACATAAATTAATAATACTCCGAATGAAAGTATCAATCGCTCCCGTTTTATCAATAACTGCCAATGCACCACCAGTAAATAAAATAAGAAAAATTAAAGGAGCACCGGCGACCATTCCACTTTGAATTGCAGTAAAAATTTCAAGAAAATTAACAGGAGTGGATTTTACTACATGATAACTTCCAGGGACAGTCATCGTAATATCACCTTTTTTAATTCGATCGAATACTCCGGCCGGTACAAGATATGTCGCAATGGTGCAGGCAATTAAAATATAAAACAAAAGAACATAAGCATCAGGTTGTTTAAATGTTTTACTTTTAATAGGTTTAGGAACCAGTTTTCGAGCCGTAGATTGCATAAATATATTTCCCCCTTATTATTATAGCATTTCAATGATAAAGCTTGAAAGTCTCTCCTCCTCTGCTTGTATTTCCTTTATTTTGAACTAAGATTCGAGTACGAATACTCACAATTAAACATAATGCAAAAAGCATGCCAATTCTGTGAGGAAAGGAATAGCTTCTACAAAGCGGCTTATATTAAATAAGCGGATCATTTATAGGCTGTTTTATAGGTATTAACAACTTAAAAAATAACCTATAAATAACACTAAGAAACAAAGGTAGTTGATTTTATAAAGAAAAAAAATGGCATAATTCTTGCAAATACATTAATTGAAAGATAAAAATGTACAGAAGTGTTTTAGGGGAGGAATTATTTTGAGTAAGTTACTAATCGAAAATGACGTTTCTAGCTATCTCGAAGTTCATAAACAAGATATGTTGGATGATTTGATTGAATTTGTAAAAAAAGAATCACCTTCATACAATAAAGAATTAGTTGATGAGTGCGGTACATATTTAAGCCAGCTCTTTCAAAAGCGATTGGATGTAGAATACGAATTAATAGAAGAAAAAAAAGTGGGGAATCACCTGAAATTTACAATCGGAGAAGGTAAACCACAAATTTTGATCATAGGTCATTTCGATACAGTTTGGAAAGAAGGCAGACTTAGCCTTAGAAAGGAAGGAAATAAACTGTATGGCCCTGGTATTTTAGATATGAAAGGTGGTATTATCCAATCTTTATGGGCAATCAAAGCCATTCAAGAGCTAAATCTTCCGTTAAATAAAAAAGTCGTTTTTCTTTGCAATTCAGATGAAGAAATTGGTTCAGGCGCTTCTAAGAAATACATTGAAGAAGAAGCACAAAAAAGTGAGGCTGTATTAGTGGCTGAACCTGCTGTAGCTGGATCAGGAGCTTTAAAAACAGCTCGCAAAGGAACAGGATCTTTCGTTATAAAAATATGGGGACGGGCTGCCCATGCTGGTAATCATCATGAAGAAGGCATCAATGCTATTGAAGAACTAGCTCGGCAAGTAATTGTACTGCAAGAATTGACCAATTACGAAAAAGGAACAACTGTCAATGTAGGAACGTTTACTGGAGGAAGTGGGAGAAACGTGGTTCCCGAATACGCAGAAGCTCATGTTGACTTACGTGTCTCAACAGAAGAAGAAGCAAGACGAGTGACGAATATTATTTTGAATTTAAAACCAGTTATAAAAGGAATCAAATTAGAAATAACCGGTGGCTTGAATCGACCACCAATGGTGAAATCTGAGCAAACAAGAGAACTGTTTGAATGTGCTCAATCTATTGCATCCGAACTTGGCATGAAATTAGAAGAAGCATCTGTTGGTGGAGGAAGTGATGGGAATTTTACAGCAGCTATTGGTGTTCCAACTCTTGACGGTTTAGGTTCGTGTGGAAAAGGAATTCATGCAGAATATGAACATATTCAAATTGATACACTCCCTGAACGGGCTTCTTTATTTGCTAATTTGTTATTGAGACTGTAGCTGATTAAAGCTTTAGCGCTAGTTAAAAAAGCTACGGCTCTCGCCAATATGGATCTGAAACGTTCATATGAAGGACTTGGGGATGTAATTATTGAAGCTACAGATGAGATCATTGTCGATCCTATCCAAGGGGGGCTGGTACATCAATAAATATGAATAAATTATAAATGAAATCATTGCTAACCGTGCTCTGGAGTTACTTGGACATGAAAAAGGCTGCAGATCCGCAGCCTTTGATAATCCACTTTCTTTAAAATCTTGGATGTGAGCTTCCCATTCTTTCTTTATAAGACGTTTTTTCATAAAAAAACCAACACATGTATGATGTAAGGAGATTATCTCACCGAGCAGTAAGTTAGTTAAATGTATAACTGAAATAAAAGAAAGCCCCTTCCTTACATAACAAGGATCGTAGGCTTTCTTCATTCTTATAGGTGTTTAATTTCCATATCGACTTTTTTAATAGGATTACTTTTTAGGTTTTTTATTTAAAATAGTGCGCAGTTCATTGATATCATCATCAGATAGGGTATCTTCGTGAATGAATTGGACAAGCATGGATTTCATGGTCCCTCCATAGATACGTTTGATAAATGATTCGGTCTCGGCACGCTGGCACTCTTCCTGTGAATAAAGCGGGTAAAAGGTGTAAACTCTTTGATCTTTATTGACACCTACTACATCTTTTTGAACCAATCGATCGAGAAGGGTCCGTATGGTTTTCGGTTTCCAATCGGTACTTTCCTGTAAGGAAAGTATGATGTCATTCGCTGTTTGAGGGGCTTTATCCCAAAGTACGTTCATGATTTCCCATTCTGATTCTGATATACTAGGAATGTTTTTCTCCATATTTCTCCCCTTCATTTTCATTTATAGATTCCTAAATCTTTTAAAATTGATAAAGTGATTTCTCCCGCTTTGCTTCCGGATGAATCATCTTCATTTTGTATATTGGTAGCAAAGAAATAAGTGTTGTTCTTCGTCTCTACATACCCGATAAACCAACCATTGATGTTTTTTCCATTCACTGCTCCTGTGCCTGTTTTTCCTGATAGGCGAGCTTCTTCATTCTTTTCTAAGAGTAGTGCTTCCTTCACGGCTTGGATATGCCTTTCCTTATATCCAAATTGATTGTTATAAAAGGCTTGCAGCAGTTGGACTTGTTCGACAGGAGAAATTTTTAATGAGGATTCGTTCCAGAATTCACTAAATTCCCCAGATACATCGGAATTCCCATAGTTTATCTCTTGTAGATTGGATTGAATTGTTTCAAATCCTGTTCGACGATCTAATTCTTGAAAATACCAGTTTACAGATTTTTGTAAAGCAGATGAGACATCCTGATCCATATTCCAAGCTTCATAGGGTTGCTCCGTCCCATCCCATGAAAGTTTGGATTCTTCGGGTGATATCACATTTGATTCTAGAGCAAATAAGGCACTATAGATTTTGTATGTGGAATCAGGTGATACTCGCAAAGTGCTTTTCTCTTCATTAAAAATGCGATATTGCTGTGCGTTATGATCAAATAAAACAAAGCTTCCATCATACCCTTTAAAGAATTGCTGTAAATCCTCATAAACTACTCCGTCATTTTTAAAATAGTATCGGTCGTTTTCCGTCGCAAATGCGGAAACGAAAGGTAATTGGATTGTCAAAATGATACTGGCCAACACATAAATGAAGACGCTTTTTCTTAATGATTTTTTTGCGGAATGCTTATAGGCAGAAATTTGTTCAATTCGTTTTTTGATTTGAAGCTTCGAACCGTTTAATTGTGTCACCAACTGTAGATTACTTGACCGTTTTGAAAGATCCAAAAAATTAATGATAGTATTTCCATATTCACTAATGGAATGATCATCCAGTAACTGTAAAACAGATGTATCACATGCGATTTCCCGATCCAATCTCATTTCTCTAAAAGCAAGCCAAACAAGGGGATTAAACCAATAAATGATTTGATAGAACAATATCACGTAATTTGTCAGCAAATCCTTGTTTTTATAGTGATTCAGTTCATGAAGAAAGATATACTCGTAATTTTTCAAGCTAAGCCAGTTTTCATGCTGAGAAGGTAAGACGATATATGTTTGAAAAAGCCCGAATATCATTGGAGATTGGACTCTATTCGAAATAACAATCTCTATTGGTTTTTTTATCTGCAGTCTTTTCTTGCATTCTTCGAAAAGCACGAGAACTTCTTGATTGGAAAACGGAGAAGAATAATTCTTTATCCTTCTGATTGTGAGCCATCCACGAACCATGGTAAAGGTAAATAAAAGCATCCCTGACATCCATAAACCCATCACTCCCCTATTAAGTAAGGACAGGTCCGGCCGATTGACCGATACAGAAAAGTCTTGTATGAGGTGTAGGCCCTGCATCATATCGGTCCCGTTTTTTTCCATATTAGAGCTGGGTACATTAATCTGATTTATATCCCCGCTGCTAAAGAGAGAACTAAAATTATATAAATCAGTAGGTATGAAAGGAAGTGCTAAAGCCATAAAAAGAAACATCCACAAATGATAGTGCCATTTTGCTGTTAATTGTCTTCCAAACCATCTTCGTATAAGGAGGATAACAGTAACGGAAAATGAAGACACCAATAGACCTATTATAAAGTAGCTTAAAAACATGTCCTTCAATACCACCTCTCTTGACTTTTAAATTTATAAAACAGGTTTATAGCAAATTTATAGTGGCTTGATGGTAAAAAAATAAAGAATTGACTTTCTTTGATTACATATGTAATACTATACTACAGATGTAATCAGACTACAAACGTAATCTGTTAAAATTCCTTGCATGAGGTTGTTTTTTCAATTCGTACATAAGAGTCTAATCAAATAATTAGGAGGTTTACATGATGAACAAAAGATGGTTTTATCAAATACTGGCACCAATAGGCTTGGTGCTTATGGTTGCAGGCTGCTCAGATGAGGAAAAACAGGTTGTACAACAGTCGGAAACAGAACAAACCGGGGGAACTAACCAAACATCGGAAAATAATACGGCAAAAGAAGCCACAATCAAGAAATTTGAACAACTTGAGAAGGAATATGATGCAAAGCTTGGGGTCTATGCCATTGATACAGGAACGAAAAAAACCGTGGAATTTCATGAGAACGAACGATTTGCGTTTACATCTACCCATAAGGCTCTGGCTGTAGGGGCACTTCTACACCAGAAATCAATAGAAGACCTTAATCAAAGAATTACCTATACAAGTGAGGATCTTGTTAATTATAATCCGATTACCGAAAAGCATGTTGATACGGGGATGACCCTAAAGGAGCTTTCTGATGCTTCGCTTCGATACAGTGACAATACTGCTGGAAACCTTATCCTTGAACAACTGGGGGGACCGGCTGGATTTAAAAAAGTACTGGAGGGAATTGGAGATAATGTTACCAACCCTGAGCGAATTGAGCCAGATTTAAATGTAGTTAATCCTGGTGAAACGCATGATACGAGTACACCAATAGCACTTGCTACTAGTCTTCAGGCTTTTACATTGGGAGATGCACTTCCAACTGAGAAACGTGAACTTTTAATAGATTGGATGAAGAGAAATACTACTGGAGATGCGTTAATTCGTGCTGGAGTGCCGAAAGGTTGGGTAGTGGCTGATAAGACTGGAGCGGGATCATATGGTACGCGGAATGATATTGCGATCATTTGGCCATCAAAAGGAGATCCTATTGTTCTTGCTGTACTTTCAAGTCGTGATGAAAAAGATGCTGATTATAACGACGAGCTTATTGCTGAGGCAACAGAAGAAGTAATTAAGGCCCTTAAAGTCAAAGGTAAATAGAAAATGATTGTGCTAAAAAAGGTTACGTTAAGTAGCCTTTTTTAGTAGATTAATTCCTATAATGATCGTTATGGTGACCCTTCTTCAAAGCCCATTAACGAAAGCCTTTCATCATCTGTATTGCTATGAAGACATAACGAAGCGACGCTTTTTTTATAGAGCCAAAGGGGCAGGATGGTGGAGGGAAATAATGGTATGATATGGTATGTAGACTAAGGAGGTTATTATATGAGTTATAAGAACACACTTATTACCATTTCAGAGGATTCAAAAGTTTCTTCAGCAAAGGTCCCTGTCATCAGAAACGAAAAACCGACCATTGCTTATATTGAGCATGATTTGATTAACAATAACCCCTATAAATTTACACAAGAAGACGTAAAATTCAAAACATATTTAATCAAAAATCAAATGGAAGCGGAAAATGCAGCTGAACTTCGAGAACAGTTCTTTTCAAAATCCAAGGCTTGTTTCAGGGCTTCTCCTTTAGTGAAAAATTATGGTTGGGGAATTCATTATAATAATCAAGGGAAAATTGCCATATATGATGTTAACAGTGAAATGTATAACCTGTTGCTTAAGCAAGATGACATTACAAAACTTAAAGGCATGCGCTCCAAAAGAAAATAAATGCAGGATTTTTCAAAACGTAGTGACTGGAACTGTAAAGCGATGAAGATGACGAAACGAAAACATGTTTGAAGCTAAGAAGGTATAGTCATTTTTAATCATTTTAATAATCAGTTTATTCTGATATTATAAAAGGGATAAAATGGGAGGAGGAAATAACATTAAAAACTTATTTGCAATCTTAAGTACCTTTGTGTTAGTTCTGGTAGGTGGGATGGTATTAGGCAATTCTTCCGCACAAGCAAGTGTTCCTCAGTATTCTTTTCAAACAGAAGATGGAAAATGGGATGGTGAAATTGGAAATCCTAACAGAGGTAGTGACTTACAGGTAGAACTGGTTTCCCCAATCTATTTAAAGACTTCTTCTGGAAGTAAGTTGTTGACTAATTATAGTAACATATGGACCCGTCTCTGCAATGCCAGTACTGGAAAGTGCACAGGCTATCATAGCTTAGCTGGTGGAAAGACCTTATTCACAGATATGAGAATAGGTAAATTTTATGTAGATGTTAAAGATGGATACTCTTCCGGAAGTGTATCTGGAAAACTGCAAATTGTTTTCAAATAACATGTAATACTAGCTACCCACTCTTAATGGGTAGCTTTTTATCATGAAAAAAAATCGAGATCGGACTGGAAAGGCTTTTGTGGATTGTTTGGTGGCAATATACAAAAAGGTACACTTTAAACTGAGTGCACCTTTTTGTTTTATGAATTATATATTTCTCTGTTCATATACACGATATCTTTATTTGCGAGGGGGAAGTTAGAAGCTGATAGCTTCTCTATTACCTTATCCCGCAGGAATGGGGCTTTTTCTTTATTTGCTTTTTCCAATGCTTTTGTTAGTTCTTCTTTTGTTAGTTCTGTGCAGTATGCAGGAGTTCCCGGCTGTTGTCTCCACGAATCACTTAAAGAACCACTATCCACTGTGTCGAAGCCTAGCTGGTTTACTACGTCCATGATTATTTGTTTTTGTGATACGTCATTACCAGCAATCGCCATGGCAATGCGTCCACTAGTACCTTCGGGGGTTCCCTCATTTTCTAAAGTATAGGCTAACAAGTTGTTGAAAGCTTTGATGATAGGTTTACCTAATTGATTGGAAACCCAATCACTTTCAACCATCCCGTTCTCAATTTCTGCAATTTTATTGTCTCTGCTAGGGTAATAATTTGAAGTATCTACGACGATTACTTCCTCCCCAACTTGCTCGATAATGTTCCGAATGCTTGGCAGTGCTGTTAAAGGGAGAGATATTATAAGAACTTCAATATTGGTCATTACATCTTCTATAAGGACAGGTGTTCCAGCAAGCTCTTTTCCTTCTAAATGTTCAATTCCTCGTGCATCTGCAATTTTTACATCATGTCCATTCTTAACTAATTTTTTAGAAATGATCGACCCGATTGTTCCAGCACCTATAATTCCAAATTTCATCATTTCTCCTCCTAAAGAATTTGTATATCAAAGAGTTGTTCTGCTTAAAGTTAACATTGATATTTTTATCTGAATGAATATCACCACTTTATCAATCCGTAAACATATCTCATTAGATATTAAAAATATTGAGTGTTTTTATTACATATACTAGAATATAACCAATTCTCATTTCTTTGAAGAAGGCAATAAAAATTGCCATAGTACATTTTTTTGTACCTAACAGTAGAAAGCAGGTGAATGGGTGTCTAGAATATGTAAGGATGGATTTGACAAAAAGTGTATAAAGGAACAGAGAGAAGTATATGGCATTGCCTATACCCAAAATATACTATCTGGACGTTGGAAATATCTCATTCTTTGGTTTATAAAGTCCAAAGAGCGCCGTTATAGTGAAATCAAAGCTTTTTTAGGGGATATTTCACAAGGTTCTCTTACAAAACAACTTCGAGAACTAGAAACAGCTGGTTTAATTAATCGCAAAATTTATCCAGAGGTTCCTCCTCGTGTTGAGTATTCATTATCCTCAAAAGGGGAAGAACTCATTCCTATTATTGATTTAATGGAAGAATTCGGGAAGAAGTTTGGGGAGCAGGTAAACTAACCAAAGCTAACACATCCATCGTTAACCCCAGAATTCAAAAACTAAATGGTAGATAAAGTAAAAGTTGCGGGAGAGAAAACGTTCTAACGCAGCTTTTTCTTTTACCATAAAAATTTGACTAAAAGTAATCAAGAGCTGATCAGAAGCTCTTTTTCTTATGGCACTAACGGGGCAGGATATTGAAGAGTGCTCTTTGCCTTTCTTCAACAAGAAGGTTATTTTCTGTTTTTAGAGAATTAGAATGTAAGAATACAGGATATTGCAAAATAACAGGAACAAAGGAGGTATGAAATATGAAGATCCACAGAATAGATCATGTAGGTGTAATCGTAAATGATCTCTCTGCTGCTAAAGAGTTTTTTCTCGATTTTGGACTTGAAGTGCAAGGGGAATGGGAAATGGAAGGAGATTTGATGGATCGGATGAGTGGGCTTAATGACGTTAAAGTAGCATGTGTAGGATTGGGGAAGCCAGACGGTCAGGCATGGATAGAGCTAATTAAATTTTATACGCCGTCAGATGAAAAAGATAGTCAGCAACCTTTTGCAAATACCCTGGGCATCCGGCATATTGCATTTGCTGTTGAAGATATAGAAGCTCTTGTTGCCAAATTGAAAAAGAAAGGTACGGAAATCTTTAGTGAGATACAACAATATGAAGATAGTTATAAGTTATGCTACTGTCGTGGACCAGAGGGAATTATTTTAGAGTTGGCGGAGCAAATCAAATAAATTAAGGGTAATTAATGGTTTTTGTACTTATAAAATCATGCATAAATGGTAAAAAACGAACAGATGCCAAACCTTTTATCTGGATATATATGGCTATACATCACCCGGAATTGTTTCAATTTGCAACTGAAATTGAATGAATGAATAAGGACTTCTTTATTGCAAAGGGGTTCTTTTTTTGTTCATTTCTCTTGTTGAACTATGGGGGCAGGTCAGTTTAGTTCAGTAAGGGTTATGAAATGGTCTGTTACTAGCAAATTATTTCCCCGAATTAATTCACGGTATATACACTTACAATAACTAATTCGAAGGCTACCACCATTACTTCGTGGTCAAAACGGTGCGACTTCTTTAACTTACATAAAACAATTACGCTAAGAGTGAATAAGTATATTATTTACTTTCTTTGTTGACGATAGTTAAGAGTGTTAACAGTTTTAGAATTTAGGAGGGCCCTACATTTATGAAGGCTGTAACTTATCAAGGACCAAATCATGTACAGGTTAACCAAGTAGAGGATGCAAAATTAGAAAAAAAAGACGATATTATAGTTAAGATTACTTCTACTGCTATTTGTGGATCTGATTTGCATTTATATCAAGGTAACATGCCATTGCCCCCAGGATATATTATTGGCCACGAACCAATGGGGATTGTAGAAGAAGTTGGACCTGAAGTGACAAAAGTAAAAAAGGGAGACCGTGTTGTCGTTCCCTTTAATGTTTCATGCGGACATTGCTTTTATTGCCAACATGAAATGGAAAGCCAATGCGATAACTCAAACCCTCATTATGATTCTGGAGGATACTTTGGTTATACTGAGAAGTTCGGTAACCATCCAGGTGGTCAGGCTGAATATTTAAAAGTCCCTTTTGGAAACTTCACTCCCTTTGTTATCCCCGAGTCATGCGAATTGGAGGATGAGTCACTGCTCTTTTTATCGGATGTTCTGCCAACAGCTTATTGGAGTGTAAAAAATGCAGGTGTAAAATCAGGCGATACAGTTATTGTTCTTGGATGCGGACCTGTTGGGTTGATGGTACAAAAATTTGCCTGGATGGAAGGTGCAAAGCGTGTAATAGCAGTTGATTACTTGGATTACCGAATCAATCATGCGAAAAAGATGAACAATGTTGAGGTATTTGAGTTCACAAAATACCCTGATATGGGGGAACATTTAAAAGAGATCACACATGGTGGGGCAGATGTCGTCATCGATTGTGTTGGTATGGATGGAAAGAAATCACCCCTAGAGTTTCTGGAACAAAAATTCAAACTGCAGGGCGGAACCCTTGGGCCTATTCAAATTTCTACTAAAGCTGTCCGAAAGTATGGGACAGTGCAAATGACTGGAGTTTACGGAGGTAACTATAATTTATTCCCATTAGGTGCATTTTGGGTTAGAAATATTAATCTTAGAATGGGACAGGCTCCAGTCATTCATTTTATGCCAGAATTGTTTAAAAAAATAACAAATAACGAATTTGACCCAAGAGAAATTATCACACACAAAATGTCCCTTGAAGAAGCAAGTCATGGTTATCGAATTTTTAATAATCGTGAGGATGAATGTATAAAAGTCGTTTTAAAACCGTAATACTCTTCTCTTTCCAAAAGGCTGTTTTCACATACTTTGTTGCTATTTACCAGGTAGTGAGTTGTGGTTGATTTCCCCTCCAGATGCTCGCTTTCCGCGGGGCGGGCGGTGAGCCTCCTCGACGTAAACGCCTGTGGGGTCTCACCTGTCCCGCTGCTCCCGCAGGAGTCTCGCACTTCCGCTCCAATCAACCTTAAATAGTTTCGTTTTAAAAACATCAATCTTTACGAAAAGAGCCTTCCAAAAAGACTTCATACTGTGTATGGAAGTCTTTTTTTTGTAAAATTTTTTATGGATAGGCGAAAAGTGGAAGTCTGAGTCCTATCTTTGACATTGGCAGGAGTCATTCATCATTAAGTATATCAATCTTTAACTAGGTGCAAATAAGGTAGGTTGCTGCTGCAACTCTTTTTCTTAAGGCACTAACGGGGCAGGTTGATTCAAGAGTAGTGTTTGGTCTTTGTTCAACAATTGGACCATTTTGTGGAAGATCAGCAGAAACTTTTGAGGTCTTCATCAAAATAGTAATTAATCTATGGAAGTTGTAAAATAAAGGTAAGAATAGTTCTGGGGGGATTTATATCAATTATAATGCTATTAATCTTAGCGAGAAACTGTCCAAATTCAGTGAACACTGGTCGCCCAAAGTCATTGGTGAAATGAATGACTATCAGTTTAAGTTAGTTAAGATTCAGGGGGATTTTGTATGGCACGATCATAAAGACACCGATGAGGCATTCATCGTGATAGACGGCGAGATGTCCATCGCATTCCGCGATGGAGAGGTTAAACTTTCCAAAGGAGAAATGTATGTGATACCAAAAGGTGTGGAGCATAAGCCTTATGCTGAAAAGGAATGCCATATAATGCTGGTAGAGCCTAAAGGTGTAGTCAACACGGGTGAAACTAATTTAAAACTAACTGCTGAAAATAATATATGGATTTAAACCGATAATTTTCCTGTTACTATCTTTGGATCAACATATAAAAGGAAGTTACATATTTTCCGCAACGGGAGCGATTCTTTAATAAGAATCGCTTTTCTTAATGAACGAACGGGTGCGTTAGCAGAAGATCGGAGTTGTCTTTAAGTCAGCTTTTTCTTCTTGAACTATCGAGGCAGGATAGTTCAAGAAGAATTAACACAAGAAGGTCGTCAATGAAGACAATCCTCTTGTGTCAATTTTTTTTTAGAATAAGGGATTTATAATTGGAATATTATGTTAAAGTTAAAGCGAACAGAGCAGTTTTTATGGTATTGATGGTGAGCGTAATGGGGGAAATGATTATCTTCGAGAAAAGTCCTATGATTCATTAAAACTAAAACAGTTTAAATGATAATTCTTAAGGGGTGTTTATTTATAGTTATAAATAGAAATAAACATGAGAGTTTAATTGGGAGCGCTCTGTTCATTGTAGAGGTAGAGATTTACGAACTCACTGGTCTGGCTGCCGAGGTGACCTCATGACAGAAATGAAAAAGCAGCCAATTTCACATTTGATGAAGAAGCGTAGATTTTGGGGGTATGGTGCCGCTATAGCGGTAATGCCTTATCTGTTAATCAAAATAGCCTGGACGTTCGGTCTCTTCATGCCGACCGAACAAATGGGCGACCCAAGTTGGCGCACTGCAAACGCAGTAACAATGGTTCTAGCTGCAGTTGGTATCCTGTTAGCATTGGCGTTTAGCATGACATGGGGTGAGCGACTGCCCGCCTGGTTGGTTGCCTTGCCCGTCTGGGTAGGTACTGGTTTACTTATTCCCATGCTGTTGCTGGCACCTGTGCTTGGTCCTGCTGCTATGATACGCGATCAGCAGGCAGGTGCTGCTAACGTTTGGGTATATGAGCAGATCTTCGTGATGGTGTCACTGGTTGGAGTCGGCATCTGCCTACCTTTCGCCTTAGCTGGATACGCTAAAGCGCGTTGGCCAGAGGCATTTGCTGATCCAATCGACATTGAATTACTCCCGGGCAACAGCCAGAAACTGCATATCACCTTGGCTAGGCTTGTCGCGGCTGGCTGTATCCTGCTTGGATTTATTAAGCTATTCTGGGCGGTTGGTGGAACTATTGGCATCAACCCAGCCATGTTGGATAACCGCGATTTATGGTGGCACCTATTGTCGTTGAGTACCGGTGTGTGGGCCTTCGCGGGGGCGTGGGGTTTGTTGGTATTGACCACCCGCCGCGGGTCGAAGCGGTTCCTCCCTCCTATGGCAGCAGCATGGATCTCGTCGGGAATGCTGTTCTCTTATAACCTCTTTAACCGCTTGGCCGCCACTCGCCCCGATGCACAACCTGCTCTAGAGAACCCGCTTGCATATGTACTGACCACCGAGTTAGGTAGCGTCTTGGGAGTGATGATGGGAATAATCATCCTGATGGTACTGCACGACCGCCGGAGAGCAATGCGTAGTTTTAAAAGTAATTAACGTTCCTAATATTGAATTATATATTTATAAAAAGAAAATAAATTAAATGAAAAGGCCCCCAATAGGGCCTTTTAAATGTACGATTCTTTACATTATCATACATTAAAATCAAGAAAAAAATTCCCTTGTTCAGCTAAAGTGTGCGTCGTACTAGAAAATGGTCACTGATGAGACCGGGATCTAGGTGAGCGAGCCAAAAAATGAAGGCATCCTTATAAGAGGAGAAGAAGTCGTGTCACAAAATAAATAATTCCCAATCAAAAAACCACACATCATGGTGTGGTTTTCATTTTTCTTCCTTTTATGCTTCTTTTACATCCATTCCCTTCATCATCGAACGGTCTTGGAGGCTTTCGGAACGCATGCTATATGCCACGAGCTTCTTCTTGTCCTGTTTTACGACATCCACATGGTCACCGTACACGAACATCAATAACCGAATATCCTTTTTGCCTTTTTTCGTATCGATGACCAAAGGCTTAACACCGCTCTCTGGGTGTAAAAACAAGGAATCGTTTCCAGGGAATATATGATTTTTCTTCAAAACTATCGCCTGGTTAACATCCTGAATCACTTGGTTCTTCTCTTCCCCTTCCAATCGTTTTCCGTCCATCGTGATCACGGTATTCCCGTCACTAAGTGTTGGATGCAACTTAAATTTATTTAAAAGCCAATTGACGACATCGGTTGGAAGGCAGGTAACAACTAGTTTAAATATCGTTAAAATAATGGTCAAAATCAAAACGGGTCCTGTCATTTTTTCATCATCTCCGTATGTTATAACTGCCTCATTATAAACAGCTGCCTCTATATTACCAAAAGAATGGCCATTTTTTCTTTCGAAAATATGTCCATTCTCGTAACGTTTTCCTTTTGGGGAGTGCGGTATAAACTAACGGTCAGGGGGTTGCTTCCGCAGCTCCTTTCATATTGCAAAGGGAAGATTAGTAATAAAGATGTTTAAACCAGTAAATACGTTGCTCCATATATTGATATTGTTTAATCATGGAACATACAAACAGTTATAGCTTAAATTTCATTTTGCTCTCTTGATTTCTGGACATTTCTTATTATTGTATAAGCTCTCTTCCGTTCAACAAAAGGTGTTGACATAACATTTAAATTTCTATAAAATCAATTACTATAAAACTTAAAAGAACATGTCGTTTTATTACTTTTAAATAGATTTAGCGTTGAAAAGGAGTAGTAAAAGAGAACATTAACGTTTAGAGATCCGTTCCATTGGCTGAGAGAACGGTCGTTAGTTCTTTTTGAAAGTCGCCTTGGAGCTTTGCTTGCGAAATGGTTATTTTAATATCCACAGTAGTGAGTAACGGTTAGTCTCGTTAACAGACTCAAGTCTAATTTAATTAGACTTATTAAGCTTGTTTTCCGTGAGGAAGATAGGGAAGCTGAGTGGTACCGTGTGTTTTCGCCTCAGCAATTGTCCAGATTTTGTAAAAATTAACCGGACAATTGCTGAGGCGATTTTTATTTTAATATACTAGCGTTGAAAAGGAGTAGTAAAAGAGAACTTTAACGTCCAGAGATCCGTTCCATTGGCTGAGAGAACGGTCGTTAATTCTTTTTGAAAGTCGCCTTGGAGCTTTGCTTGCGAAATGGTTATTTTAATATCCACAGTAGTGAGTAACGGTTAGTCTCGTTAACAGACTCAAGTCTAATTTAATTAGACTTATTAAGCTTGTTTTCCGTGAGGAAGATAGGGAAGCTGAGTGGTACCGTGTGTTTTCGCCTCAGCAATTGTCCGGATTTTGTAAAAATTAACCGGACAATTGCTGAGGCGATTTTTATTTTAATATACTAGCGTTGAAAAGGAGTAGTAAAAGAGAACTTTAACGTCCAGAGATCCGTTCCATTGGCTGAGAGAACGGTCGTTAATTCTTTTTGAAAGTCGCCTTGGAGCTTTGCTTGCGAAATGGTTATTTTAATATCCACAGTAGTGAGTAACGGTTAGTCTCGTTAACAGACTCAAGTCTAATTTAATTAGACTTATTAAGCTTGTTTTCCGTGAGGAAGATAGGGAAGCTGAGTGGTACCGTGTGTTTTCGCCTCAGCAATTGTCCGGATTTTGTAAAAATTAACCGGACAATTGCTGAGGCGATTTTTATTTTAATATACTAGTGTTGAAAAGGAGTAGTAAAAGAGAACTTTAACGTCCAGAGATCCGTTCCATTGGCTGAGAGAACGGTCGTTAATTCTTTTTGAAGGTCGCCTTGGAGCTTTGCTTGCGAAATGGTTATTTTAATATCCACAGTAGTGAGTAACGGTTAGTCTCGTTAACAGACTCAAGTCTAATTTAATTAGACTTATTGAGCCTGTTTTCCGTGAGGAAGATAGGAAAGCTGAGTGGTACCGCGATACTCTCGCCTCAGAAATCAAACGCGTAATGCGTATTTGATTCTGAGGTGAGAGTTTTTTGTGTAATAAACAGGAAATAAATCAGAAGAAAAATACATTTTAAAAAGGAGAAAACATGAAGAAGACCATTAGGATTTTAGCTAATAATCAACCTGGTTTTTTACTGCAAGTAACCGACTTGCTCTTAAAACATAGAGTGAAAATTAAAAATTTTATATCCATGTTACCGAAGAGCCAGGAAGGATATTGATCACTATCACTATATGTTTAGATGAAATGACATTTGAACAATTGGTACAGCGATTGTTTAAGAGGTATGACGTCGTAGAGATTTGAGAAAATATCGAATGAAAAAAATTCTATATATGTTAAAAGCTTTGATCTAATTACAATTACAAAGATGACATTGGGAGGAAGAAATGATGAAAGATCTTTCAATAAAAGACACTGTATATACTGGTTTAATGTTATTTGCTTTATTTTTTGGGGCAGGGAACCTTATTTTCCCACCATCTCTAGGACATGCATCAGGGGTGAATTTTGGGGAGGCAATGGTTGGATTTCTTATTACATCAGTTGGTCTACCTGTATTGGCCATAACTGCTATTGCTAAATCAGGAGATTTACAAACACTAACGAACCGTGTGCATCCAATTTTTTCTGTTCTTTTCACACTTATAACTTACTTGTGTCTTGGCCCTTTCTTGGTAATTCCGCGAGCAGGAAGCGTAGCTTTTGAAATGGGAGCGGCCCCATTCCTTCCTGATGAACTAAAGAACCAGGAGTTACCTCTTTTTATATATACAATTATTTATTTTTCTTTTAACTATTGGCTATGTCTAAACCCTTCAAAACTCTTTGAAAGGATCGGTAAAACCTTAACCCCAATTATATTAGGGCTTATTGCTATTATATTTACTCAAAGCATGTTTCACCCGATTGGAGAATATGGAACACCTTCTCCAGCCTATCAGGATGCCGCAGCATTCAAAGGAATTATGGATGGCTATTTGACAATGGATGCACTAGCAGCTCTTTTATTTGGAAGTGTTGTTATTGCAGCAATTAAAAAAAGAGGTATACTTGAATCAAAAAAGCTAACTAATATTACTGTAAAAGCGGGTATAATTGCAGGTGTTTGTTTGGCAATTATTTATCTTATGTTAGGTCATTTAGGTGCTACTAGCCATTCCTTGCTTAAGTCACCTGAAAATGGTGGAGCGATTTTAACAGCTGTCACTACTCATTTATTTGGAAACTCAGGAAGTATGCTACTAGGGGTAATTTTTACCCTTGCCTGTTCAACAACATCTGTAGGACTTATCATTTCTTGTGGCCAATATTTCTCTAGAATTATTCCACATTTTTCTTATAAAAGGTGGATTGGTATTCTATGCTTAGTTAGTATGGCTATTGCTAATTTAGGCTTAACTCAAATTATCTTGATTTCTGTTCCTATTTTAACTGCTATTTATCCATTAACTATCGTTTTAATTATTTTATCTTTCTATCATAGGTACTTTAAAGGATATCCCTCTGTATATGTAGGTGGTTTGATAGGTACAGCCTTGATTAGCATCGTTGATAGTTTGAAGCAAAGTAAATTCCAATTGGATTTTATTACAAATCTCTATAGTCATATCCCGTTATATACAGAAGGAGTGGGATGGATTTTACCTGCAATCTTTGGATCTATCATTGGCTATTCTTATTCATTTGCTATAAAGAGATATAGCGAATCCAATGTAAAAAGTAATACCAATAAATAGCTTAATGATTATGGATCTTCACATTGCACATTAGCTTCATAATTGGAGGCTGTGTAACTTTACTGAAAGGACATCTATATATTTAGTTGATCTTCCGCAATAAGGCGCAGCTGTTGAATAATTAAATCCCAATTTCTCATTTATATCACTGAGGGATTGGGATTTTTAATACTGGAATATTCTTAACGTTGTAAATCCGCGTTTTGCTGGCGGTATCCCTTATAGCCTACGCACCATACGCCAATCGGTGCACATTCACCATGCATACCATTCCACTCAAAACGTACAATGCAGGATGCGACTGACTACCACAATAGAATGAGTGAATTAGGGGTAGCATCATGACGGTACCCCTATTAGGACAAAATAACTGAGAATAATCTAGGTAATTATACATATTTTTACATTATTTTATTATAGTGGTATTTTTTGTTAGTTAACAATGATACTCTTATATTGCTATAAGAAAAGGGGGAAAACAAGTGAAGAAAAAGAGAAATCTCTTTATACTAGCATTTTTATTTTTATTGACAACCGCTTTATTACCGAACGGTGCGTATGCTGACACGAATGTTATCAACTATGAGAAAGATGGTAGAGTTAAGCCTGTGGAAAATGCTGAGTTATTATCTGAAAATCAATTGGATAGTGTACTAGATGCCATTGGCTTGGAAGAAGAAAACTTGGATGATATGTCGAAGAAAGAAAAGGTCTATATGGCCAGCCAAGGCGGTAAGGTCGTTGATGAAGTAGAAGTGGAAGAGAAGTCTTATTATGTTTCACTCGATGGTACAAAAACGGAATACACTGAAGAGAATGAAGAACTCATAACGCAAAAAAAGATTGAAGATCTAAAAACCTACAATGAAGCAACAGGAGAGTCTTTAGAAATAGAGAATGTTTATCCGTCAAAAGTGAAACAAAATTCTGGAATCTCTTTAATGGCTGCTTTGCCGAAAGACGGAATTAAAACAAAAATTAAGGGCGATTTGGAGCTAACCCAACAAGTGATTTATCTTGGTTCCACTAGTACTCAGTATAAATACTCATTCGTTTCAAATGCTCATTGGAATGATACACCATTAAGCACTAAGACCGATATTTTAGGGTCCGCTTGGAGTGAGGAAGCTGTTGCTAAAGCTGACACATTTTCAGGTTTTTGGGATCAAGGAAAAGAGATTGCTGACGGCAAAGGCGGTACAACTTGGACTTTTGATGACAAAAAATTGAGTATGAAAAGCCCGAAAGCCTACGGTCAATATGTGACTGTATCATTAGGTGGCGGCGACTATCAAAATATTAATATGAGTAGAGAAGTG
This sequence comes from Peribacillus sp. FSL R5-0717, assembly GCF_038002945.1. Classification (NCBI taxonomy): domain Bacteria; kingdom Bacillati; phylum Bacillota; class Bacilli; order Caryophanales; family Bacillaceae; genus Peribacillus; species Peribacillus sp. FSL R5-0717. Next base: position 1,679,977 of record NZ_JBBOOF010000001.1, on the reverse strand, counting down.
CGGGTGGGTAAATCCAAAAAAGGAGAACCTGCTTACGTACAAACAACTTATTTCCATACATATACCAATATTTCAGGTTTAAGTGCGTCAATCGGGCCGGTTTCTGTGGATATTCCAAGCAAGTGGTTACAATCTGGAGATGAAATCTATGTTGAATATAGTTTCACCTTCGGTAACACCTAATTTTGCTTAGAAAGGATAGTTTATGCTATCCTTTCTTTATCTTTGTTATATAAGGGGTTGCTTCTATGAACATATTCTTAGACTTTTTTGGATTTTTAACTACACCAGTATGGTGTATTATTTTATGTCTAAATTTCATTTCTATACTACAAAAAATTAAATTAAATAAGGAAGATTATACGAAGAACACTTTTTGGTTTACCTTATCTTTCACATTCCTTATCTCTATATTATTCTACTATGTAGCAGCTTATTAGTCTGAACGGTTAAAGGCCAGTTCCGACCACTAAATTGAAAAATGGCACTCAGAGGAGTGCTTTTTTTGTGTGTTTGAACAAGTGGTAGCTTAGTAAAAAATAAAAGAGGAATACAGTCATCAGATTTTTTTAATAAAGAGCCTTAATCTAATGTAGCAAGACTCTCATAACTTTTCTACTGAATTCACTCTACAACGAATAAAACCTTTGTACCATCGGGATAGTCACTTAATTGATGAGATACCCACGAGCCAGCACCACGATTGTCTGATGGGGTTATATACTCAATATCTGCTCCCGCTCCCCCTTCTTCACACATGGCCATTGGGTATTCATCACGATCATATCCCATTCTAGTTTGAATATTTTCCAAAGATTCATCACGATTCTCGTCTGCTCCATTTCTATCAATGGTACAAATATTGGAACTTCCATCAGCAATGGCATCTTCTATATGCTCAGCTGTCTCCGGGTACTTTTCTGACGGAAAGTTAATTACAACATTATAACTTTCCTCAGATAAACACTCCTTTACTTTGATATTAAATTAAAACGATAGACGTAAAATACGGCTATCGTTTTTTGGAATCAATTATCTTGAAAGAGTTTGAGAGCGTTTCTTATCTTTGTCGTTATTCTGCTCTTGTTCTTTAATTTTTCTAGCTATTTCTTGAACACCCTTCACTTAAAAGACTTTAGGTGATTGTACCTTATCGACTTGTTTTTCTTTAGTTAAGTTATTTGCAACTGTTCTCACTTCATCCATATCAATTTTTACTTTTGGGGGTACCATGCCCATCAAGCTAAGAAAATAGGTCCCCCAAAAAAAACGATAAATTGAGCTTATAAGTTACAAGAAAGTCCAAAATTTCATTCTGGGGGTACTACAAAACTTTAACTTGATGGCAATGGGGTAGCATCAGGAAAAAGAGTATTTACAACGAAATTATGAACTTTATTTTGTAGGGATTGGATTGTGTCTAAAAAGGCTCTACACTATTGAGATTGTGAAAGAATGTACTTAAACTAAAGGGCAGTTTAGTTGAAGAACAATAAGTATCAGTTACTACAAGAATCAGAGACGACTATGTTCTTGGGTATTGCCGACTTAATCGTAGGCGAAGGCAACATCCCACACGTAACCCATCCCATTTACGATGAAAGTAGTAAGGAGAGAAGTAGCTGACCATTGGTGTGTACTACGTAAAGTTAAAATTGTGTTGTTTTATCAGCGAGTTTATCCCATACAAAAAGCTCTCAAACGAATATATTAAAATAAGATTAAAATTACTTTTTTAATCTAAAAAATTTTAATAGAAGGGAGTTTTTTTCGGTAATGAAATTACGAAATGACTTTCTCTACATTGGTGACGGCTCAGACAACACCGTGAAGACTTTCGATGCAGAAACGGGGAGGTTTCTTGGCAGTTTTGTTGCATCCGGCAGCAATGGCTTAAGCGGTCCTCGAGGACTGATTTTCGACCATGTGGGTAATCTCCTAGTCACGAACCAAAACGTTGGACAACCTCAGAATGGTGACGTTTTGAAGTATAATGGACAGACCGGTGCGTTTCTGGGTGAACTTGTCAAATCGAATGCACCAGGCGCCCCGTTTGCACCGCGCGGCATCGTTCTGTCGAAGAAAAATGTCCTGTTTGTGGCGGACATGGGTGACGTAGACGTGCCGGGAGAAGTACGGTTGTATAATGGCACCACAGGGGTGTTTCTTGGAAACCTCGACCACTCCGGCTTCACTGGACAGTTCCATCCTCGTGCTTTGGTCATTGGTCCCGACGGCGTGCTGTATGTATCCGTACGCAATCTGCCACAGCCGGAAGGTGGCGCTGTTCTGCGATTTAATCCAAAAACTGGGGAGTTCCTTGGAGTATTCATTGAGAGCAACACTGTTAACGACCTCAACCGTCCAGAAGGCTTAGTCTTCGGTCCCGACGACAACCTCTATATCACCAGTTTCAGAAGGGACGCGAGTGACACGGACAAAATTCTGATTTTCGACGGTGAAACGGGCAAGTTTCTCGACAAGATTAACCTTGATTTCGTCGGGCAGCCACGAGCCTTTGCGCAGGCAATTCTATTTGGTCCTGATGGAAAACTGTTTGTGCCAATTAATGGTGACGGTCCCGACACAGGTTCGGTGCGGCGATACAACCTCCATCATCATCATAAAACGTTCGATGTGTTCGTGCCACCGGCTTCAGCGGGTGGACCGTTAGGGATGCCGTGGTATCTAACATTTGGCAATACAAACCCCGGTACACTAGCTTACCAGCATGACCAGGAAGAGAGCAGCGACCATCATCACCATCATGTTGACGAGAGTAGTTAATATTTGAATATATAAGGAAAGAACGTTCTAACATTTAGACCGGTCTTTTTTGGGCAAGGTGTAACCCTTCTAAAAGGTTATATTTACCATTTCTATGATTTGTTAAACAATATTCCTTATTGAGCTAACGGGTGCTTTAGCTGAAGATCGGAGCTGCCCGTCCTTTAAGGCAGCTTTTTCTTTATGCAACTATCGGGGCAGGTTACTTGAAGAAGAGCTATGTTAAAAGTACAATCACGTTTACTAATTAATGGTAACATTAAATTAATGAATTTTATTAGGAGAGCTAAAATTATGGGTATTATACTTTCAATTTTTTACGGCTTTGTTGGTTTAGTTATTCTATTTTTTATTGTTCAATATGCCATAAGTATTGTGATTGACAATTCTAAAAAAGCTAAGGCTTTAAGGTCCGAACTTAAAGAAATAAAAAATCAACTCAAAGATTTAGGTGGAAAATAAACACATAAGAATTTTTCTTATTCGTTAGGTGGTAATTGGAGCTGTCTTTAAGGCAGATTTTTTCTTAATGAACTAACGGGGCAGGGTAGTTCATTAAGAAAATAATATACTAAAAGAGCCATTTCGCTAATAAATCCAGTTTAAGCAACTTATTTCACAATAATTACAAATTATAAAACCAAATTCTATCTTTTTAATGTAGAAAAAGGACTGAAGAATAACAAGAATCGACTTCCTTCAGCCCCATTAGTTAAAAGTATTTATGCATTATTCGAACTTAACATCTTTCTCCTTTTATTTCCTTTTTCTTTCTATTTCTTTTATAAATGATTCTCCTTCAATATCTAAATTTGGTAGTAGTTTTTCTAACCACTTTGGCAAGTACCAAGAAGCTTCTCCCATTATGATCATCACTGCTGGTACAATAGCCATTCTTACTACAAAAGCATCAAATAGAACGCCAAATGTGAGAGAAAAGCCCATTGCTTTAATTATTGGATCTGGAGCTAACATGAATCCAGTAAATACTGAAATCATAATCAACCCAGCAGCTGTTACTACTCCACCACTATCTCTCATTCCTGCTAAAACAGCTTCGCGTGCATCCCCAGTATGTGTAAATACTTCACGCATTCTACTAACTAGAAAGACCTCATAATCCATTGCTAACCCAAATAAAATCCCTATCACAATGACTGGTAAGAAGCTTAATACAGGATTAACAATGGGAAATCCAAATAAATCAATTAAATTTCCATCTTGTATAACAAATACAGTGAATCCTAATGTTGCACCTAATGAAAGTAAAAATCCTAGAACTGCTTTTAATGGAACTAGAATAGACCTGAATACTAGTACTAATAAAATGAATGAAAATCCAATAATTAATAAAGCGAATATTGGCAATGCATCACTCAATTTCTGTGATATATCAATGTTTACCGCCGTAGTACCTGTAACCATTAATTTTAACTGTTCGGATTTTTCCAAGGTCTTTGCCTTTTCTCTAATATCGTCTACAAGATCTTTTGTTTCTGAATCAGATGCTCCTGTCTCTGGAGTTATAGAAATAAGATACCATTCTCCTGAAGGTCCAGGAATTGCTGGACTAACATTTTTTACATTTGATAATCCACTTAACTCTTCTATAGTATCACTTAATGCTACTTGTGGATTGGTTGTTTCGCTTGATGTTTTAGCGGCTACAATTAATGTTGCATGATGGCCTGGGCCATAAGCTTTGCTAAGTAAATCATATGCTTTTCTTTCTGTTGTCTCTTCATTTTTTGAACCGTTATCTGGTAATGCGAGTTCCATATGGGAAATAGGGATAGCAATTATAGAAAGAAGTATAATTCCAATAACTGCTACCCTCCACGGGCGTTTTGCTACAAAATTTCCCCATCTATCGGAAGTAGTTTGTTTTTTATCGCTTTTAATAATTTTGCTTAAATAGGTATTTTTTCTATCTGGTCCCACTTTATGTCCCATCAGACCTAAAAAAGCTGGAACCACAATTATTGCAATAAATATTGCTAATAATACGCATAGAGCGGCAGATAGACCCATCATTGTTAAAAATGGTATTTTTGCAACAGATAAACCTAAGAGGGCAATGATGACTGTTATGCCAGCAAACACTACAGCACTCCCGGCTGTTCCATTTGCAATTGCTACAGACTCTTGAACAGAATATCCTTCTTTTCTTTGTTGTCTAAAACGAGTCATAATAAAGAGAGCATAATCAATGCCTACTGCCAGTCCCAACATTGCTGCTAACGTTATCGAAACAGAGGTAATTTCCAAATAATTTGTTCCAATCACAATTAATAAAATTCCTATAGCTAGTCCAATAACCGCCGTAATAATTGGCAACCCGGAGGCTAAGAAGGAAATAAAAGTAATTGCCAATATAACATAAGCAATAACTACCCCAATTACTTCTGTGATTCCTCCAATTTCCATTTCAGAAAATAAAACATCACCAGCTAATTCTGTTTGAATACCTGCATCACGTGTATTTTCAATGTTTTCAATAATATTTTCCTTTGATTTTTCCGATACCTTGTCTGCTGCTACATTATAAGTAACAATTGCATAACCTATTTTCTTATCTTTACTTAAATTCCCTAACTCTAATGGGCTTGCTACAGAATCAATATGTTCATCTTTTTCTTTTATCACTCTCAATGTATCCGTAATTACTTTATTAATCTCTTCAGAATCTAAGGTTTTATTTTCAGGTGCTTTTAATACTAACTGTACTTGGCCTCCGGTATTAGAGGGAAATTCCTTTTTAATGAGTTGAAGGGCTTTTTCTGATTCTGATCCAGGTATAGACATGTCTTCAGAAAAATTTGGTCCCAGATTCATTGCAATAATTGCTATCGCAAGGAGAACTGTTAATGAGCCTCCAATTAATTTTTTACTATTGTTTGCCGCCCATTCTCCTAATTTATAAAGATACTTTGCCATCAACAGTTTCCTTTCATCCTAATATTACATACAACACATTAAAACAACTAGTTATTATTTAAACGTTAAGTTATTAATTAAACACTTTGTTGATTTAATGGCATGGACATAGTATATTAAAGCAAATTGAAGGTAACAATAAGCAAAATGAAAATATGTGTTATTAAATAGTCATTTATTAATGTTTTGTTCACTTAAAAACATATTGATGTGATTTGGTTAATAAGTAGGAGGGAAAAACGTGGTTGGTACACCAGGAAACCGAAGAACATTGTATAGTAAAAAGGTAATTATAGAGGCTTTTTTACTGCTACTACAAGAAAAAAACTTAAATAAAATTACTGTTACGGATATTTGCAAAGAAGCAGATATTAATCGCGGCACTTTTTATTCTTATTACAATGATCCGTTTGATTTAATGAGAAGTATTGAAGAAGAAATGATAGAGAAAATGATGAGTACAATTAATAATTCAGGAGAACAAAATATACTAAATGAACTTTTAAATTTGATACTTATAAATAAGGAGCTCTGTAAAATCATTTTTAATGAAAAAAATAGCTCTCATGTACTAAATACAGTTTTGAATTCTGCTCATGATATAACAATTGCAGAAATAAAAAAACAGTTACCAAATGCTAATGAGACTCATTTAGAATATTTTTTCACTTATTCGACAGGAGGAATCATTGAAGTAATTCGAAAATGGATAAATGATGATATGAAAATTCCAACTGAAGAAGTTGTACAAATCTTAGAAAGTATGAACGTTACCTAATTTCAATAAACAGTAATTTAATATTATGAATAATTGTCATTAATAGGTACAGAGATTCACTATAAAAAAAGACCATTATCATTGAGTAATTTGCTTAAAATTATTCTATATCTAATTAGCTAAAGAGATAGTAAACTTCTCGGGAAAATATGAAGAGTTTCACTTAAACTAACGGGTGCGTTAGCTGAAGAGCAGAGCTGTCTTTAAGGCAGCTTTTTCTTATGGAACTATCGGGGCAGGATAGTTCATCAAGCATATTGTATTCGAACTATGCAATAAATAATAAACCATGAGAATAGAAAAATGACATTTAAATCTAATTATTTGGTTTTATGGTAAAATTATGTAAAAGGAATGGCGCAATTCCTTATAAAAAAAGAACATTGAAAATCAATATGAGAATGATGAGTATCAAGATGAAGACGAGGATAGTCATTTTATGCAAAGTATAGCTGTGTGATTCATATGGAACAACAAGCAACCACCCATACAATATTAATAGAAAGAGAGGAATGCCTTATGAAAATACGTAGTCAAATTACATTTGCAAGTCTGGCCCTATTAATAACTGGAAGTTCCCTGCTATACACATCGCCACCCTCAATTGCAAAAGTAGAGCCTACTCAAAATGTATCTAGTTCGTTACAAACAAGCACTCAACGAGGTCATAATTCCGTCAAGCAAGCAATGCGGGATACATTGCAACTTGGATTCCCTGGGATACTTGCTAAAACTTCCGAGGGTGGAAAAACGTGGGGTTATGCCGCTGGGTTAGCGAATCTGAGCACCAAGGAACCAATGAAAACAGATTTTCGCTTTCGCATTGGCAGCGTGACGAAGACGTTCATCGCAACGGTTGTACTTCAATTAGCTGGCGAGAACCGCTTGAATCTAGACGACTCCATCGAAAAATGGTTGCCTGGTGTCATTCAAGGAAACGGATATAATGGTAAAAAGATTACCATCCGGCAGATATTGAACCATACAAGTGGTATCGCCGAATACTCAAGGTCAAAAGACACTGATTTTATGGATACAAAAAAATCTTATACGGCTGAAGAATTAGTGAAGATGGGGATTTCGCTGCCCCCAGACTTTGACCCAGGAAAGGGCTGGTCTTATTCAAACACAGGATACGTATTACTGGGTATTCTTATTGAAAAAGTAACCGGAAACAGTTACGCGGAAGAGATTGAAAATCGGATTATTGAACCGCTTGATTTGTCGGATACATTCCTACCTGGCAATTCAAGCGTTATTCCAGGCACCAAGCATGCTCGGGGATATTCCCAACCAGACGAAGCAAGTGACATTAAAGACGTTACTTATTATAACCCAAGTGTAGCTAGCTCGGCTGGAGATATGATTTCTACTGCTGACGATTTAAATAAATTCTTCTCTTCCTTGCTCGGTGGCAAAATACTGAAGGAACAGCAACTAAAACAAATGCTTATTACAGTTCCTACAGGAAGAGCAGGAATTGATGGATGGGGTCTTGGAATCTTTGAAACTAAGCTTCCAAACGGTGCCTCGATATGGGGACACACAGGTGGCATTCTAGGGTTTTCTACTCTTGCTGGAGGTACACTTGGAGGCAAGCATACGTTGGTCGTCAGTTTGAACAGTATGGGTAGAGATAACAGTCCTAATCCTTTTAAAAATATTTTACTTGCTGAATTTAGCAAGTAGGCAAAAAGGAAAAAAAGATTGTACTTAAACTAACGGGTGCGTTAGCTGAAGATCAGAGCTGTCTTAAAGACAGCTTTTTCTTATGCAACTATCGGGCAGGTTAGTTGAAAAAAGGAAAGATGGTCCAATGTTTCGCATAAGACACATATTGCGAAACTAGCTCAGCAATTCATCCAGGGAGAAATTTAATCCGGAACAAGTCGGAACGCTGGTAAAAGCTATATTTTCTATTTAGTTACAACTATATGGACAAATAGTCGCGCAATATTAAAAAACAAAAATATATTATTTAGAAGGAGGTGAATTTTATGTCATCTAATTCTAATTTTTGCTGTCCTTTCTGTTTTAATAGGATCTGTTGTTGTCCCCCTGTTCATCAAGGACCTCCAGGACCTCCAGGTCTCCAAGGAGTTCCAGGAATTCCAGGGCCCCGAGGACTACGAGGACCTCAGGGACCTCAAGGACCCCAAGGGCTTCCAGGACCTCAAGGACCTCCAGGAGAAGATGCAGGTTGTCTATGTGATTGCTGTGTTTTTCCTATGCAGAACGTTTTACAACAACTTGTTGGGCAAACTGTAATTCTTGGCACTATTGCAGACGCACCAAATGTACCTCCTCTCTTTTTTTTATTCACTATTATTGAAGTGAATGATTTTTTAGTTACTGTTACAGATGGAGCGACAACCTTTGTGGTAAATATTTCTGATGTAACAGGGGTAGGATTTTTACCTCCAGGACCAACTATCAATTTGTTGCCACCTGTTGATTCTGGGTGCGAATGTGAGTGTCGTGAACGACCAATTAGACAATTGCTGGATACACTTATCGGTTCTACAGTGAATCTTTTAGCAAGTAATGGTTCTATTGCAGCAGATTTTAACGTGGAACAAACAGGTCTTGGCATAGTGTTAGGTACTTTACCAATAAGTCCTGAAACAATTGTTAGATTTGCAATTTCGACTTGCAAAATTACGGCTGTAGGGCAGTAGTTGAATAAGGAATGTTGTTTAAAACAAATATTTAGTGAGAAAGTAGTTATTAAAAATTAGTTTTTTTGTAGTTTTATTAAGCTTATTTCCACGTGTGACTGTTCAATATTTATTATTTTTGTAATTTGGCTTTTAAAAAGAAATATATTAATTTGAACTAACGGGTGCGTTAGCTTACGATCGGAGCTGTCTTTAAGGCAGCTTTTTCTTATGGAACTAAAGGGGCAGGATAGTCCATTTAAAGTATAATATTGGTAGACGCCGTAACAAGGAATGAGGAGTGATTGGATGATTTTTGATTTAAGAGGCGAGCCAGAAATGGACACTGTTACAGGAATTCTTTACTCCATGGTGGACGGAAATTATAAACGGTTAAAATCCATCGTTGCTAATATGTCACAAGAGGAAATAGATTATAAAGGTCCTGACCAGAAATGCAACAGTACAGCCCAATTGCTAAAGCATTTAGCTTACGTGGACCTCACCTGGGTGTATAGAATAAAGGACGAGGTTATGCCATTAGATCTTGAAGAGAAATATGGACCGATGTTAGATGAAAACAACCAGTTACCACAACTTAAAGGCATTTCCCTGGAGGTGCTCCTAAATGATTATGACGATGTTATAAATATGATTAAATCTTTATGCTACCAGTTAACAGATAAACAATTAAATCAACTAGTTGAATATAAAAATGGTAACGAAGCCACCATTAAATGGGGGATTTGGCACATAGCAGACCATAATAGGTATCATCAAGCTCATATCATCCAATTGCGTAAATGGTTTAGCCAAAGTTGAGATGTTCGTTATCTTTTTTAACGAACGGGTGCATGACCAGAAACTGATAAGCAGCTCCTTTTCTTATGCAACAAACGAGTTGTTTGATTGAGTGCCGGCTCATGTTATAATGAATAACTTACGAAAATTACTATTTTTGAACGGATGCCTAGAAAAGCCTCCGATAGCGATTAAATATGGAGGTGTAAGAGAATGAATAAACAATGGACGATTGGTCAAATTAAAGAATTTGTTGAGAAGAATTCGGAAAGTAAGTTGCTGACGACGGAATATCATGGTTTTTCTCAAAAGTTACTATTTAAATGTACATGTGGAAGCAACTTTGAAAAAACATTTAAGAAATTTAAAAATAATAACCAACGTAAATGTGATGTGTGCCAACCGCCTAAAGCGACTCGATAACGTATACAAAGAAACGAAGTGCTGAATTTCTATTAAAGAGAAGTTGGCACTTTTTCTTATGGCACTAACAAGGCAGGTGGCTGAAAAGGGACGAATTACCAGTACAAAAGTTTTGATATTTTGAGATAATCAATAAGCAATAAGTCTTTAATAGACTGGATTTGTTTAGAAAATATTATACAAGTTTGGGTGTAAACATTTCATGGGGAATGTACTACTGGGGCTGCCAATCGGAATATGTATTGCAGCCTATATAAGGAAATGCACAGATAAAATTATAAAAAATGATAGGTTCCATAAAATACATAGTTAAATAATTTTCTTATTGAACTAAAGGTCGGTTTAGTAGAAGATGGAGTCGCGACGAGAGCTCTTTTTTCCCGTAAAAGAACAGGCATGTTATAGTATAGTAGAACCGGATTTTATAATATCTGTGGTAATCTTAATCATCAAAGGAGTTTATTCATAATGCATGTGCTACAAAAAACACAAAAAATAGTTCGCTATCAGAATCAACAGGGCAATATACATTACGGTATTGTTGAGGATGACATGATATTACAACTGTCTAGCAGTTTTGCTGAACTTGTCAACAAGGAAATAAAGTATGACGGGGTCGAGCTGAAATATAGTGACGTGAAAATCTTGGAACCTGTAAAACCTTCGAAAGTGGTTAATTTCGGCTGGACATATGCAGGTCATGCGAAGGAAACGGGTGGAGAGGCAAACCTTGTTGAACCATTCCTATTTTTAAAGCCATTATCTTCGCTTATTGCAGACAAGGAGAATATTATCCTTCCTCCAAACGAGCTATCCAATCAAGTGGAACTTGAAGGGGAAGTGGCCCTTGTCATTGGAAAGCGCGGAAAAAACATTAAAGAAGAAGATGCGCTTGATTATGTATTCGGCTGCACGATATTTAATGACGTGACAGCAAGAGATCTTACAAAAAAAGATCCACAGTTTACGCGGGGCAAAGGATTTGATACATTCGGACCTTTGGGACCATGCATCGTTACCGGGGTAGATCCTACAAACTTAAGGATTGTGACCACTTTAAACGGCCGCGTTGTCCAAGACGGAAATACCAATGAAATGTCTCTAAGCATTCCATTTTTAATCAGCTGGCTTTCACAGGTAATGACACTGGAGCCCGGCGATATTTTGGCCACGGGTTCACCATCTGGCAGCTGCATGATCAAGTCGGGTGATGAAGTCGTTGTTGAAGTCGAGAATATCGGTCGGTTATGTAATGGTGTCCAGTAGGATTTGCTGGAATTCTTAATACATTAAAAAAGATCAGAGCTGCCTTTAAGGCAGCTTTTTCTTTAATTAAGGACATAATGGATGATAATTTGTTGAGTATTTAAATGGAGGAATTACGATCAGTCTTTTCAGTGTAGTAATCATAAATGGTATGTAAATATTTTTTAGTTAACATGGCTTGTTATACGAATAAAATTTAATATGTTTTTACGCCTGAAGTATTCGTTGAAATCACTAATTCAATGTATTATCCCAACCAAACCAAAATAGAAATCTGTTATTAAACTACCATTAAATAAACATCCCTACCTCCAAAAAATGACAATACCAAAGAAGAATCACGGGTGTAAATTGAATAACGAAAGAGCTGTCTTGATTGACAGCTCCTAACTTCAAAAATGTCGTGGGCGTAATGCGATTGGGCGATACCCTCCAAAAGAAAGACATCGCCAGGCTCAAATGGTTAAAACCACATTTACACAAAAATATTTATATCCCATGGTTCTCTTTTTGATGCTATCTTTTTTTCGGGCCTTTTTTCCCTTTGGGTCCTTTGGGGCCCTTGCCATGTTTCCCATCACCGGTTCCCGCTGAATCTCCTCCATCATGAGGACCTTCATCGCCTTTAGGTTCCGAGAGCTCCTCGGTTTGCACTGACTCGGTGGAGGCTGTGCCATCTTTCGGGCCTTTTTTCCCTTTGGCGCCTTTTTCCTTTTTTACGTCACCGGTTCCCGCTGAATCTCCTCCATCATGAGGACCTTTATCGCCTTTAGGTTCAGAGAGCTCCTGGGTTTGGACTGACTCGGTGGAGGATGTACCATCTTTCGGTCCTTTTTTCCCTTTGGCGCCTTTGTCCTTTTTCACGTCACCGGTTCCCGCTGAATCTCCTCCATCATGAGGACCTTTATCGCCTTTAGGTTCCGAAAGCTCCTCGGTTTGCACTGACTCGGTGGAGGCTGTGCCATCTTTCGGCCCTTTTTTCCCTTTGGGTCCTTTGCCATGCTTCCCCTCACCGGCTCCCGCTGAGTCTCCTCCTTCATGAGGACCTTTATCGCCTTTAGGTTCAGAGAGCTCCTCGGTTTGCACTGACTCGGTGGAGGATGTACCATCTTTCGGTCCTTTTTTCCCTTTGGCGCCTTTGCCATGTTTCCCCTCACCGGCTCCCGCTGAGTCTCCTCCTTCATGAGGACCTTTATCGCCTTTAGGTTCCGAGAGCTCCTCGGTTTGCACTGACTCGGTGGAGGCTGTACCATCTTTCGGTCCTTTTTTTCCTTTGGCGCCTTTGCCATGTTTCCCTTCACCGGCTCCCGCTGAGTCTCCTCCTTCATGAGGACCTTTATGGCCTTTAGGCTCCGAAAGCTCCTCGGTTTGTACTGACTCGGTGGAGGCTGTACTATCTTTCGCTCCTTTTTTTTCTTTGACGTTTTTTCCTTCTGTTACATCTTGAGTTGCAGGTACTGGCTGATCTTTTTTATTAGATTTTTTCTTCATTTTTTCACCATCTTATTAAATTTATTTTCTTGTTTAACTTATGAAAAAAATCCGAAACTTGATTAGACTCCAACACATTTATTTTTGCTAAGATTTTTGATCCATATCTAAAAGAGTAATTTCAGTCGCGAAACTTCCTCATCCTATTTAGCAAACAACCATCTGTATTTTCATTTTCCCCTGTCACAAAATCCGTCATGTAATAGGTCAAATATTGAGCATAATGATTGTTTGTAGTTAACAATAACTCGTCCACATAATACACACCGTTAGGTATTTGGTCCAGCAAAAGTACGGTTAATGAAGCATAGATACCGCACGCTACCTGAAAATAAGTCGCATTGGTTTTATATTCTGAAAATACCACATCATTGCTTAATATATTGTACATATATCGCTCCTTGTCTTTAAACACAAGAAGCACCCCCACCAAGTCTTCCCCTTCCATTGGCGCCTCAAGCGGATCAAGAACCTTCATTTCATGGTTCCATAATTCATCAACGTCATCCAGATGGGAACGGATCAACTCGGTGGTATGTTCATTTACTTTATATAAAAAGCCACCTTCCAAATCATACAACTGACATAACGTATATACTTCTTCATGAGGCATCAAACAACCATAAAACTGGTTTCCGCCTAAATTCACTTTGAATTCAAGGTTATAAACTTGCTCGTATAAGAAGAGTGGTGTGTGGTGCTGAATAAACATCGGGTAGCTCATAATCGCTTCATCAAGGAAACATTCTGGTGACCAGGTTGTGTAGATAACGTTCTTTTTTGCCAATTTCTTATCTTTAAAAAAAGAAGTGTCTTGTTCAATAATATAGCAGGCAATTGGGGATTCTTGGGCGTATTTGTTGAGAAGCTCTATCGCCATCCATTGAACGACTCCTGGATTCATCCCGGAGCAAACAATAGCGGACGTATTGGTGAAACCTTTTTTGAATTTTTCAAAGTATCTAATTATCTCAATCAAAGGGAATCCCGCATACAATTCTTCATTTTCGTCAATCATAGTGTTCTCCAAGGCAGAATTAACATATTTCACACCGAATTCATTGCAGCATTTTAGCATCTCCACTGTGTCAGCATAGGAAAGATCAACCACAATATCTGTTTTTGTATTCTCCAGATGTTTTTTAAATGTCATCGTATCCATTAAATCAAATTCGTGTAGCAAAAGCTTATTGACTAAATTAGGGAAAAGATTATGGTAATAATCTAGTTCTTTTTGTTTCACATCGATTAAGTGTATTTTGTCATTAAAAATGGTATCGTAAATCGGGTCTTTTTTATCAAGTATCGATTTATTTAATATAGCGAGTAATGACTTTGCCACACCGCCAGCGCTTCCGACAATGGAGATCACTGTATTTTTGGCCTTCATATTCATATCTCGTCCAAATCCTTTTTTATATAACTTATGTAAAAGCAATACGAAATGTTATGGACAGGTTCCATAACACTCCAAAGTGAGTAGTAACTATTTTATGGAAATGGTACAAACCATTTAGCTTATTGAACATAAAATAGCTATACAAGCATGGTGGTAACAGTTCCTCTCTTTCATAAACTGTATAACTCCATACATTACCTAAAAAGGAAGTGGAATAGTTGGATTCATATGGACAGCATTTCATTATAGATGCTAAGGAATGCAAGGCGGAAATTCTAAATGATGCGAAGTTGTTGGAAAAATTATTAACTAAAGCGGTGTCTGATTTAGGAATGGAGATTTTAAATACTCATTTCCATTCATTTTTGCCTCACGGGGTAACGGGTGCCATCATTCTCTCAACTTCACATTTTTCGATTCATACATGGCCGGAACACCGTTATGCAGCTTTAGATTTATATACGTGCGGAAATCAGGAATTATGGCCAGTATTAGAAGAGCTTCTTATCGAAATGAAAGCGGGTTCCGCTTGTGTTTATGAACTTTCACGCGGACATGAATCAAAAAATGAACCTGCCATAAAAGATCTTATTTTCACTCATGATGGCAGTAAAAAGAAAGATAGTGAAAGGATTGTAGAATTACGGGATGACCGCGGAAATGCATATGATAGTATACAGTTAAAAGAACTTGTGGAAGGACAACATAATATTCTCTATCATGGTTCCAGTCAATTTCAAGATATTACTTTAGTTGAGGCCAATGACTTGCGGTTATATTTAGATCAAGAGTTACAATTTTCTTCATTGGATGAAAGGCATTATCATGAAGCATTAGTATTCCCTGCGATGGAGATGGCTTCTGATCATGAACGAGTTCTCATATTAGGAGGTGGAGATGGACTTGCTTTACGTGAAGTTCTTAAATATCCCAACGTAAAACATGTCGATCTTGTTGATATTGATCCTCAGGTGATTGAACTTGCAAAGACAAATCCAAAATTAATAACTCAAAATAATCGTTCTCTATTGGACGAAAGGGTAAATATTCATTTTGAAGATGCAAAGAAATTTATTTTAAGGGAATTGCAGCCCTACAACGTAATAATTATTGATTTTCCAGATCCCGTTGACCCAGTCATTAGCTCATTATATACAATTGAATTGTTTAGTCAAACAGCAAAAATATTATCCAAACAAGGTGTGTTAGTTTGTCAGTCTAATTCACCAGAAGATACACCAACAGTATTTTGGAGTATTGGTAAAACTATTAATAAGGCCGGTCTTAATACACTTGAATACAATGTTATTGTCCCCTCTTTTGGCTTATGGGGATTTCATTTAGCAGCACATTTCAAGCTTCCAAGAATTATTCCGAGTATTTCTGTCCAACATCAAGCTCTGACTTCAGATATGTCGAATTTGTTTACTATTCATTCGTCAATTAAGGAGCAGCGGGGAAAAGCAGTTATGAATGGCATCAAAAATCTAAACTTACACAAGTTGTATAAAAATGAAATAGAAAAATGGTGACAAAACACCAGGTTTTTAGAGTCCATAAAAACACTTTTTAGTTTTGCTGCTTAAAATGACTCCGGTTATGCGCCGGGGTCTTTTTTTTGTAACTCTCTGGGTACATTCGCTGCGATCCACCCTCTTTACCCTCTTGTATTCAATATACTTCAGCTATTTTAAAAGGCGTTCTTGCTTCGAATAAAGTGCTTTTTTAACTATCCATTATTCTGGACATAGAGTTCCTTCAGTATTTTCCGTCATGTAACCCCAGGAAATTCAAAAGGTTAGTGCATATACACATTTTTGATGGATTTCAGTGTTATGGATAGAAGTTGGACATTTACCACGACACAATGTCATTCCATGACACATATACATACAGGGTAAATGATTATATAGGAGGCGCAACATTATGAATAAGGAATGGTTAACTAATTTGGTTGGGAAAGTTCTAAAGGTAGATAGAGGAGGGCCTGAATCTCGGACAGGATTATTATTAGGGGTATATGATGACCACTTATCGATTTTAACTGAACAAGAAGGTGTTATCTACTATAAAACCGACCATATAAAAAGTATTACTGAGAATGTAAAGAAGGGGTTCCAATTTCAATTGGAAATTCCCGAAGATTTTACTTTTAAAACAGCTGCAACTTTTAAAGGCTTACTAGATGACCTTAGAAATCAATGGGTAAATATTAACCGAGGCGGTCCTGAGAAGCTTGAAGGCGTACTTCATGATATTAATGATGAATTTGTAACGTTAATACTAAACGAAGAAGTTATTCGCCTGTCAATGTTCCATATCCGCAGTATCAGTTACGGGGCAAGAGTAGAGAAACAAAAAGAAGATGAAAAATCGGAAAAAAATAAAAATAATAAAGACGATGGAAAATCGGATAAAAATAAAGATAATAAAGACGATGGAAAATCGGAAAAAAATAAAGATAATAAAGCTGAAGAAAAAGAAAAATAGTATATCCCATAAATGATGTGTCGCTTCTGAACAGAAGCGACCATCCAATTAATAAGGGGGGGGCTCATCAGATGAAAAAACAAAATTTTCAAGAGGCACTTCATTCACTGATAGGTTTTAATGTAAGTATCATTTCCGATGATAAAACCGTTCATGATGGGGTGGTACTGGATGTGAAAAGTGACTTTATTGTCATTCAAATGAATCCAGATAAACCATGTTATTTTAACTTAAATCAGGTTTATGCCTTATCAAAAAACACCAAAGAATTCCAGGCCCAAATGATTGACCACGAGCCAACACAAAAACAAAGTTTTACAGAATTAATAAATGAACTCAAAGGTAATTGGGTGACAGTAAAAAGGGATAATAATTTAACCTTTGACGGATTTTTAAGTACCGTAACTAATAATTATATCGTTTTATTAAATAAGGATAAGCAACTTTATGTCCAATTATCAAATATACTTTATATTTTCAATGGGATAGAGAATAAGGAATCATCTGAGAACAAACAGCAGGAAAATAAGGACGAAAAAACTGAAAGTAAACAGGCAGAAGGAGATCAAGCTAAGGAAAGTGATTCCAAGCTGATGGAAGACACTGAAGTTAATTCTAAAGAGAAGGAAGAGCCGGTTGAACAGAAACAAGAACAAGACATTTTAACCATTGGAAAAGAAGATCAAGTTTCACCAACTGAAATAAGTGCACTTCCGGAAGTTTTATCTTTCGTGAAAGAAGAGCCGGTTGAACAGAAACAAGAACAAGACATTTTAACCATTGGAAAAGAAGAGCAAGTTTCACCAACTGAAATAAGTGCACTTCCGGAAATTTTATCTTTCGTGAAGGAAGAGCCGGTTGAACAGAAACAAGAACAGGGCATTTTAACTATTGGAAAAGAAGGACCAGCTTCACCAACTGAAAGAAGTGCACATGCAGAAGTTTTATCCGATGTAAGAGAAGAACCGACTGTTCAATCTTCAGTAAATGAAGTGAACAAAAATCAATCCAATGTAAAGAAAAGTACTAATAAATATAAGAAACAAAAATCCACTGAAAAAAAGAAAAAAAGTAAGAAGGAAAAAGCTTCAGAAACTAATCCTGAAATAAGTGCACACCCGGAAGTTTTATCTAACGTGAGAGAAGAACCCACTTTTCAATCTACAGTAAATGAAGTGAACAAAGATCAGTCCAATGTAATAAAAAAAAGTGCGGATAAAAAATATAAGAAACAAAAATCCCGTGAAAAGAAGAAAAAAGAAGGTAAGAAGGAAATGCCTTCAGAAACTAATAAAAAAAATATCCAAGGGGCAATCCAAGAAAACCTGACTGAAGTATTCAGGGAATCAAGCCCTCAAGAAATGAACGAACAATCCGCGAAGAAAAATGATTTAAAAGAAAAAAGAAAACTGATAGATAAGAAGTGTTACGAATTAATGAAGTCCACTGAAAAAATGAATACAGACAACGGAAATCAAAAAAACGAATATTATTCATTAACGAAATTTGCTGAAAGAATGCAGGGGAAATTGAAGGCAAAACGGTCAAAGCCTTAAGATACAATTCAAGGCTAATTGAAAGGAGGACATGGAATGATGATTTTGTTTTTTTCTGTAATTGGGGGAGTCTTCTATTCTTTTTTTGTAAAACCTCAAAATCAAACCACTCCTGATACCGTAAAAATTACACCATCCAAAAACAAGGCGGCGGAGGTAAATGCTTAGTTCACAAATTGTCTTGATGACAATAATTTTTACTTTAACAATTATTCTCATGTTATGGAGACCATTTGGGATTAACGAAACGATACCTACTACAATAGGTGCCTTGACTGTATTAGTTGCAGGTATTGTTCCTTGGATGGATGTTTTAAATATATTTGATATTATCAGGGGCGCTTCTTTAACCATATTATCCACCATTATGATGTCTATTGTACTTGAGAGCATTGGTTTTTTTAGGTGGATTGCTTTGAATATCATCATCCGGTCTAAGGGTTCAGGGGTTAGATTATTCGTTTACACTAATCTCCTATGTTTTTTCATGACCATGTTTTTCAATAACGATGGAAGTATCCTTATCACAACACCTATCATTATTCACATTGTAACGTTACTAAAGATTAAACCTCACCAAAAAATCCCCTTTCTAATATCAGGAGCTCTAATTGCAACGGCAGCGAGTGCCCCAATAGCAGTAAGCAATATTTCCAATTTGATTGCACTAAAAATTGTAGGACTGAGCCTTAATAGTTATATCAATATGATGTTTGTTCCTTCAATGATAGGGATTTTAACAATCGGGTTATTACTTTATCTCTATTTTAAGAAGGACCTTCCAAGGAAAATTCCCAGTGTACCTGTAAAATGGGATAATACCTTTTCACGCTATGTACAAACTCATCCACTCGATGTAAAACAACAATCCGAAGATAATGATTGGAAATTGTTTAAAATGAGTTTTGCAATCGTCATTTTAACTCGGGCGAGCTTCTTCGCACTTACACCATTTGGAGTTCCCTTGGAATTGATCGGTATGGTGGGAGCGTTCCTTTTAATAATACTGAGATGGTATAAAACCAAAACTGGTCTTAGCGATATTGTAAAGAAAACACCGTGGCATGTTCTTTTATTTGCTTTCAATATGTACGTGCTGGTATATGGTTTGAAGAATGTTGGCTTGAATGATTATATCGTCAGCAATTTAAAACCCTTAATAATGGACAGCCCATTCAACGCTACCATGATCATGGGCATATTATTAACGATCCTATCCAATTTATTTAACAATCTTCCTGCAGTCATGATAGGGACTTTGTCGATAACAGAGATGGGATTGGATCCTCACCTTGTACAAATTGCTTATCTTGCTAACGTGATTGGAAGCGATATAGGTGCTTTGTTAACGCCTGTTGGTACGCTGGCTACATTAATTTGGATGTATATATTGAAGAAACACTCCATCAATATCTCCTGGGGAAAGTATCTTAGGGTTACCTTTTTGATAATCCCTATAGGGTTAATCGTAAGTTTAATCTCGCTGTATTTTTGGACCACTTGGTTATTAAAGTAGGAAGGAGGAGTGATTATGAATAAAATCTTACAAAATCTCAGAGGAAAAACAATTAAAATAGAAATTTCCGGAAAAAAAATCTTTTTCGGTACACTGGTTGATACTGGTATTGATGTAGTGGTTATCTTTAATGGACAAGATTTTGTGTATCTTCCAATAATTCATATTCAAAATTGCAAAGTAAATACTACGGAAAACGAGGAGATTTTCCTTCCTGTAGATTCACATGGAATTGATTCTGAGGAAGAATTATCACTACGAAAAACTCTTTTATCCGCGAAAGGGATGTTCACGGAAGTATACGTGACTGGTAACCAGCCTTTACATGGTTATATAACAAGGGTGATGAATAATTACTTTGAATTCTATTCACCAGTTTACAAGACTATGTATATACCTTTAAATCATTTAAAGTGGATTATCCCATATACGGACAATCAAACTCCTTATGGTTTAAGTAACAAGGATCTTCCTGTACATCCATCAAAACATTCAATGGCAAGAACCTTTGACGTACAAATGGAAAAACTGATCGGTAGCTTAATTATTTTTAATATAGGAGAAAATTCCAATTTAATTGGACAAATTAATAAGTTAGAAGATAATTTTGTTGAACTTATTACGGCTAGGGAGGAACCTGTATATTTAAATCTTCATCATATTAAGACAGTTCACCTACCCTGAATGAAAGGCAGCAAATATGCTGCCTTTTGTTTTTTCTTCTCTAAAGTGTAAACAAGGTGAGAGTACTTTAGAAAAAACCCACATCTTACATATGAATATTTTTGTGGAAAATAGGTATTTTGAGAGTTGGAAACCATAATGCAGAGAGCAAAAGTTTAGGGATTTTTTAATGATTAACTTTCTGCATTTAGCTGTCGCTTTTTGAGAAAGAACACCTGAAGTCACCCCTTAAAATTCATATTGAATGCCAAAACTAAAAACTGATAGAGCCGCTCAAATGGTTGGCGGATTTTTTAAAATTTCGAACAGTCATCTTGGAGAAGATGATAACTGAGAAGGGAGAAATAAAAACGTTTTTCACGATCTGTCTTTAAGGTATTTTTATCTTATTGAACTAAATGAATTTTTCTTGAAGTAGAAAATATGCTTTGAATGAAGAACAAGAGGGGCGACCTGGCCTATTGGTTTTTTAAAAGCAGACGGTACAGCGGGAATCTTAGAGGTTTTCACTGTACCGTCTATAATTAAGCGGAGTGAAAAATAAAAATCTTCAAGTTTTTTTGTGTATATGAGAGTTTTCTTTGGGATACGCCTGTATATAGAATCCATCCGTTTCTGACCATTCTCCATATAGGATATCCTCAATTTTTTTATAATTCCTCTTCTGAAGCCCTTCCAGAAGCCATTCTTTTGATTTTTTCACGGATCGGAGTTCTTCCTCTTTTATTTGGCCTTCTTCAATTACTAAGATAGAAGGTGCTTCATCCCTAGGATTGAGGTCAAGCATTTCTGGTGTGACGCTCCCCGCCTTAGAATGAAGCTTTACACTGATGTCCCCGCCAGGCTCAAGATATAAATCTCGCACTTCCCGGAGAGTGAACACCCCCTGTTTCCGCAGCATGGTTCGAACCTGTTCAATTTCCAGGTGATTTTTTTTCATTTGTTTTATATCCAATTTGCCATTACGAATAATCAAAGAAGGATGTCCTTTGAGCAATTTTTTCATGCGATCACTTTTTTGAGCGCAAATCTCAATGATATAAACGGAAATCCCCCAAAGGCAAATGGCATATAGAATCTGCCAAATCGACACTTTTTTATCGTAAATGCCTTCTTCCAGAATGCCGCCTAATACTAAAGCGTAAATAAAATCAAAGGGGGTCACTTGAGACATTTCTATTTTTCCAAGAAGTCTTGTCACTGCCAGGAGTCCAGCCAGCCCAATCACCAGCTTCGTTGCTATTTCCAGATAAATCATTTTATCACCTCACCTTTTTTTCCCTTTCTCCCTTTTAACAATCATTTAAACCAAATTGCACCTGGTATTTATATCACACGGCAGAGTACCGTTTTCTGCAATTCTATTAAATAAGAATACCCAACATCAGAGGCGGTATTTTCCTATTAAATAAAAGAAGACGGTACAGCGAGAATCTATAGAGATTTTCACCGTACCGCCTATTTTAAATGAACATAAAGTTGTTAAAGTGCCTATTCATTACCAATCATTTTTCAAAACAATTTTTCCTATCGCCTTGCCTGACTCCAAGTACTCATGAGCTTTTGAGACTTCATCAAACGTAAACATGTTTGGATCCACAAGCGGGCGCAGCTTACCTTCTTCAACCACCTTGGCAACCTTCTTCAAAATCTCTCCATATTGCTTATGCATGTCCTTATTTAATATCTTCAACAACATAAAGGTAACATGGAGGGAAAGTCCCTTTGAATGCACTGGGGAGAGGTCATGAGTCGAACGGGCAGCAATGGCTGCCACCGTTCCATGTACCGCAGCCGCCTCAAAAGAGCGATCAAGGTTTTCTCCCCCTACCGTGTCAAACACAACGTCAAATCCTTTTCCGTCTGTATACTTTTGTACATAGTCGTGAACGCTTTCTTCTCGATAATTGATCGTTACATCTGCCCCAAGGCGCGTGCCAATCTCCAGCTTCTCTTGCGAAGAGGCAGTTGTATAGACTGTCGCGCCTTGCCATTTGGCCAGTTGAATGGCAATGTGGCCTACACCGCCGGTTGCTGCATGGATCAGTATATCCTGACCAGGGACTAGATGTGCCCGATTGAATAATGCTTCCCAAGCGGTAATGGCAACCAGTGGTAAAGCAGCGGCTTCTTCCATCGTTAAATTCTTCGGCTTGTGAGCAAGTAAATCAGCATCTGCAAGCATGAACTCTGCAAGTGCACCGCCAGTCCCTTTAAAACCACCAGCACATCCAAACACTTCATCGCCAACTTTAAACTCAGTCACTCTTTCTCCCACTGCAGATACCAAACCTGCGACATCACCATGTAAAACGGCTGGAAACTCGGGGGCAACGGCTGGAACTGCACCAGCACGGACTTTCGTATCAATAGGATTTACACTTGAAGCCTTGACTTGAATAAGAACATGTCCAGGTTTTAATTCGGGTTTTGAAACCTCTTCAAGCTGAAATACGGATGGATCGCCAAAAGATTGAATGATTTGTGCTTTCACTTTAGTCCCTCCTATTTATTTTTATGGGGAATTTCTCATTGCCTATACCTGTTAAGGATCTCAGGGAATAGAATGAAATGTAAGAATATTTAGTCTTTTGTTGTAAAATCAATGATACTTTATCCATTATAAAATTAAAAGTTACGCACATTTTTTAAAGGGAATTTAAGAGAAGTCTAATTAAATCATTAAAATATAATATGATTAAGGACTATCAAGGTATTTGGCGAAGTTTCAGTAATATGTGGAATTGTAATTTTATCGTATGAAAAGTTAATGAACTAACGGGGTATGTTAATTATTGAATGAATTCATGAAAATGGCCTTAATGATTAAGGGGGAGAAGGATGGAAATTCGTTCAGTGAAAGGGTCAGATTACTATGCCATATCGCCGCTAATCAATGAATGGTGGGGAGGAAGGCAAATGTCTGATATGCTACCGAAATTATTCTTTGATCATTTTACAAATACAAGTTTCATAGCCGAAAAGGAAGGGAGCATAGTCGGTTTCCTAATAGGGATTCTATCTCAATCTCAGCCTGATGAGGCATATATTCACTTTGTCGGAGTGCATCCTGAATACAGAAAAAATGATATCGGCAGACAGTTATATAATCAATTTTTCGATGCCGTTTATCAAAATGGCCGCAATGTTGTCCGTTGTGTAACGTCTCCGGTCAACAAATCTTCAATCGCCTATCATACCAAGATGGGATTTGAAATGGAAGAGGGAGATACATTCATTGATGGTGTTTCAGTCCACTCTGACTATGACGGACATAATCAAGATAGAGTTTTATTCGTGAAACAGTTATCAATGAACTAAGGTCGACCAGTAAAAATCCGGTCGACCTTTTTCTTAAAGAATCCACTAAGGCAGGACTGGACTGTCAGCTAAAGCGGGTTTTATTCATTGCTAATGCTGCCTGGAATAGCATATTTCTCTTTAGAACCTCATAATTATCTAATCTGCTCATTGTATGCCCCCTTCATTTCTTCTTCTTAGGCAGCTCTTCTTTTATGGTCCTATAGGGACAGGATAGTTCAACAAGGATAAGATATAATTTGGATTAATATACTAAATTTTTATGAAAATAGAAAGGAAGCATGAATATGACAGAAATGATACCACTGACATCGGAGAATTTGGAGCTATGCATCGAACTCTACATGAACGTTTTTAATCGTGAACCATGGAATGAAAGATGGACCTATGAAACGGCTAAAGAGAGACTTTCCGACTTATTGCACACACCTAAATTTCTTGGGTTTTTATTTCATATTGATCATAAACCAGTTGGTTTCATTGCTGGAAATAGTAAAGTGTCTGATCAAGGTTTAACGTATTATTTGGCAGAACTTTGTGTGAATAATCAAATGCAAGGCAAAGGGCATGGCTCAAAAATGCTTCGAGCTTTAGAAGCTGAACTGCAGAATAGAGAGATTAAAAGTCTATATCTATTAACGGCCAATGACGGGCTTGCAGAAGCATTTTATCTGAAGAATGATTATGTTGTAAACGAAGATAGGGTGGTCATGAAGAAAATTTTTTTGAAAAATAGTCAAGGGACGTGATGGAATTGTCGAAATCTGTAAAGTTGTATCAATTAAGCCGAAAAGTACATAAATGGACTGGATTGGTTTTATCCATTTTTTTCATGTTCATTGCAGTCACGGGCCTCGTGCTTGTTTATATGATTCCACTCGGAGTGGCTGATGAGTTAAGGACGGGGAAAGAGGCAAGTCCAGATCAAGCGATACCCATGGAGAAGGTCGTGTCCATTGCAGTGTCGCAGGGTCTACCAGGTGCAGATTCGGTTGAAGATATCTTTAGAATCGAATATAGGCCAAGTGCAAATGTGTACCAGGTTCGCTTTAATAACGGTCAAGGTGTTCAAATGGATGTGAGTACGGGAAAAGTGTTATCCAAAAATCCAGATTACTCGACTTTCCTCATTACATTGCATGATGGAACCTTCTTTGGTGATTGGTATAGATACAGTATCCTCACAATGACGGGTTTATCCTTAATCCTGCTCTCGTTTTCCGGGTATTACATGTTCGGGTATCCTCTCTATAAGCGTTTAATGGCGAATAAAAGGAAATCTTAATATGAGGTGGTAATGTGTCTATAAAAGGTTTGAATCACTTTTTATTTTCAGTTTCTGATTTAGACAGTTCCATAGATTTTTATCAAAAGGTTTTTGATGCGAAATTATTAGTTAAGGGCCGAACCACAGCCTATTTTGATTTGAATGGAATGTGGATTGCCCTGAATGAAGAAAAAGATATTCCCCGTAATGAAATAAGCCAATCATACACACATATCGCCTTTTCCATAGAAGAAGCCGACTTCATGAACATGTACGAGAAAATGATCGGATTGAATGTAAACATCCTGTCAGGACGTCCAAGAGATGAAAAAGATAAGAAGTCCATTTATTTCACTGATCCAGATGGTCATAAGTTTGAGTTTCATACAGGGACTTTACAAAATAGAATAGATTACTACAAACAAGAAAAAGCCCATATGGAGTTTTTCGACTGATAAGTAAGCCATCTTCAAATGAAAAGGGGAATGTTCATGAAAACTATTGGCCTTATTGGCGGCATGAGCTGGGAGTCATCGTTGGAATATTATCGAATCATCAATGAAGAGGTAAAAGCCAAATTAGGAGGATTGCATTCAGCCAAGTGCATTTTATATAGCGTGGACTTTGAGGAAATCGAACGCTGCCAAGCTGAAGGGAATTGGGAAAGCTCCGGCAAATTATTAGGCGATGCAGCTCTGTCTTTGGAAAAGGCAGGTGCCGAAATGATTCTAATTTGTACAAATACGATGCATAAAGTGATTGGATATATTGAAGAAAAAGTAAGTTTACCGATTTTGCACATTGCTGATTCAACGGCAAAACAAATTCAAAAGTCCAAAATCAGTACGGTTGGTTTACTTGGCACTAAATATACGATGGAGCAAGACTTTTATAAAACACGAATTGAGACTAATGGTATCAAGGTCCTGATACCAAGCGAAGAGGATAGAAAAGTCATCAATAAAGTGATTTATGAAGAATTATGTTTAGGTGAAATTCAACAATCATCAAGGGATTATTACAAAAAGGTTATCAAGGGGTTAGTTGATGATGGAGCGGAAGGAATAATACTAGGCTGCACAGAAATTGGATTACTAGTAAAACCAGAGGATTCCAAAGTGCCATTATTCGATACAGCTGTCATACATGCCATCGAATCCGTTAATATGGCATTGGAAAAATGAAGTGATCACATTGTGCTTTAAAAAGGAAGGTTGCTGCGGCAGCCTTTTTTTGAGTAAAAGATAAAGGGATCAAGGATGTATAAAATGCTGTATAAACATAGAAAAAACTACTGCCTCCTGTAAAGTACAGTAGTTTTTTTGTTGCGTAACAAGACATTAAAGTTAGGCATATTACTTTACGTAACTTGAGTTAGGTTAAAGTAAACATTCTGTAAACCCTTATAAATTAATATAAAGATTTTTTCCATCTATAAGATGTTTTGTTTTTTATAAGTTACCTTCCTATATGAATAAAGGCAGCTTTCAGTTTCTTGCTGAAAGCTGCCTTGTTAATATTTTATATCTACATTAGCCTAACTATCATAGCTCTTTGCTTGGACTTTTCCGAGACCAAACAACTACAGGAATAAGCACTAGTGACAGAATGGCTCCAGAGAGTGATAATGCTGCAAAACTAGAATGAGCGACTACCATTCCTGATAACCCACCACCAGCTGCTCCTGACAGTGCAAATAGTACATCAACTGATCCTTGTGTTTTTGCACGTACAGATGGGTGTGTTGAATCTATAATGAGAGCAGTCCCGCTTATTAAACCAAAGTTCCAGCCCAAACCTAGCAGTACTAACGCCAGGGTAAGCAGTGGCATTGAACCTACGGGTGCAAAAGCTGCCACCAATCCAGAGGTTAGGAGTGTAGCACCAGAAGCAACAGCCATAGTAATACGGCCAAGCTTATCTACCAGTATACCTGTCAATGGTGAAGGAAGATACATAGCTGCTATATGGAAACCTATAACTAATCCTACTTCTCCCAACCCATGACCATGATGTCCCATATGAATTGGTGTCATTGTCATAATGGCTGCCATGACAAATTGAGTCAAAATCATAATTAAAGCCCCTACAACAACACCCTTTTTGTTTATGGTAGCATTCTTTAAGTTTGTTCCTGTCTGTACGCTATCGCTTTTTTTCTTAGCATTCGCAATAGCTGTAGACACAACCAAAGGGTCTGGACGAAGTAAAATTAAGATAAATAATCCGGCAATAATAAAAGCAGCTGCTGACAAGATAAAGGGGCCAGCCAAGGTTGGAACACCAATTGAATCAGCAAATTCCCCCATTCTATTGACCAAGTTAGGACCAACAACGGCACCCAAGGTAGTGGAAACCATGGCCATGCTTGCAGCAGTTGCCCTTTGTTTATCTGTTGCAAGGTCTGTCCCTGCATATCGCGCTTGTAGATTAGACGCTGTACCAGCTCCATAAATAAAAAGAGAAATAAATAAAAGTGGGATGCTGTTGGTTAAAGCTGCAATTATAACACCAATGGCACCTAACCCACCTGCAAGGAAACCACCTGCAAGTCCTGCTCTGCGGCCAAAACGTTGTGAAGACCGGCCAATAAGCAGGGCAGCTCCTGCAGAACCTAAAGTAAATAGGGCAGTTGGAATTCCTGCTGCATTTTCAGTCCCTAGCATGTCTTGTGCAAGAAGTGCTCCTACTGTTATACCGGCTCCAAGTCCTGCTCCCCCAAAGATTTGTGAAAGAATCAAAATTCTTAATGTTTTTTTAAAAAGGTGTATTTGTCTTTCTGGTGAATCAATATATTCTTGCATCCATATAGGCTGGGGTGTTGAGGCATTTGTATCTTTTGCTGACATTGTCATGAACTTTACCTCCTAACGAAATATCCTTGTAGCTTTTCATGTTTGGATGTCATCCTTGGAACATTTCATATCGTCATTAGAAGAAGCTCATAATTAAATTTCGATAATTATGAGCTTCTTTTATTTCTTATTTTTAAATGGGAACGTGACACTATTTGTCGGTGTTCATATTAAAATTTGTAGGATTCACCATCTTCTGGTACTAACATATTACTTGAGAATCCTTTTTCTTTACTAAAGTTTTTTAATTCTTCTCTATATAGTGTCCAATGGTTAACAGCTTCCATATGAACAGAAATAACCTTAGCATTAGGAGCCGCCTTGTGTACTTCATAGATGTCTTCTTTTCCCATAATGAGAGAACCATATTCTATCAATTGATTATCTCCGCCATTGACAACAATAATATCTGGTTTATGGGTATCCAATTCTTCCTGTACACCTTCATACCAGACTGTATCACCAGCTACGTACAATGTTTTTTCACTTGGATGTTTAAAGACAACGCCACATACTTCCCCCATACGCTTTAATAGTTCTTCTCCTCTTCCATGCTCGCCTCTTGTTTTAACTAATTGGATGCCTTCAAAGACAGTGTCCTTTGTTAATACCTCTACATTGTGGAACCCGGTATTTTGGACTTCCTTTGCATCTTCTTCATTTTGAACGAACATTTTAATATCTTTTCGTAATAGTCTTTGCGCTGCTTCGTCAAAATGGTCTAAATGTAAATGAGTCACAATGACTGCATCAACGCCACTAATAATATCGTCAGCAGAGGTTGGTAAACTCACTGAAGGATTGTTTTGATCTTGCCTAATCGTACCAGGGAAAGACGGGTACGTACCTTTCTCTGCTAACATAGGATCAATTAAAAACTTTTTATTTGAATATTCTACAACTATCGTTGCATTTCGAATTTGTGTAATCTTCATCTTTACAACTCCCTTTCTTTTCATGTGTTCCTTAACAGTGTTAAGTGTATAATATGAGCAGTATTCAAATACACAGATAAATTAAAGTGTTTTAGGCGTTTGACTTTATTTTTGAAAGGAGTTGACGTTCAGATGGATCAAACAGATAAGCGAATTATAGAGGAGTTATGTAGCAATAGCCGGATTACGATGAAAGAATTAGGGGAGAGAGTTCACTTAACAGGACCGGCAGCCGCAGCTAGAGTGGAGAAATTAGAGGACAATGGGGTTATTGAGGGTTATAGCATTAAAGTGAATCAAGCGAAATTAGGGTGCTTTACGTATGCCTTTATCAATATCTATATAGAAGGTACACATCATCAACCTTATCTCTCATTTATCCAAACAAAGGAGGGGTATGTCATCAATAATTATAAAATCAGTGGAGATAGCTGTTATCTTTTGGAGTGCAGGTTTCCAAGTAATGAAGCGTTAAATCAATTTTTATTAGAGTTAAACAAGTATGCAAACTATAAATTATCGATTGTTATAAGTAAATAGGGCATGAATGAACATGGATATTTGTGAATAGTCACATTTAAACTTTAGGGGGACTTGAATTGAACAACGAAGGCAGCAGGGACACCTCTTTTTCTTATTCACAAGTTAGTATATGAAGAACTGTACTTAAACTAATGGGTGGATTAGCTGAAGATCGGAGCTGTCTTTAAGGCAGCTTTTTCTTATGGAACTATAGGACAGGTTAGTTGAAGAAGAAAACGAATTGATTGGTGTTGAATTAAATGCCTCACTAAATTTTTTATACAAGGTGTAACTGCTAGGCAGGAAAAATATTTAGACATTTGGTCAGAATATATTGAATAAGTAAAAAGAGTCGGCAAAGCGACCCTCCTCTAAGATTCTCCGTATTCAACATATTAAGTATTTATTCAACGCTTGTTGTAAAGTTCCTAATGTTTGTGCTTTTTCATTTAATCTCATTCCTAAGCGTATCATATTGCTAGCCACTTCAGCTCTTAACCCGGTAATCACAGTGGTACATCCCATTAATGAAGTGCCGTCAATAATCCTCATTAAATGATCAATTACCTCAGTCTCCATTTCCATAATTCCAGATAAGTCCATAATCAATGTTTGAATACGTAATTTTCCAATCTCTATTAAAACTTTTTCCTCTAGAATATTCGTTCGGTAAAGATCAACCGCACCAATTAAAGGCAAAATACATATAGTGGGTGTTATTGGGATTATTGGCACAGAAAGATTTTCGACCAATTCTCTTTGAGCCATTATCAATGAATCTTTGTATTGAGAATATGTGATAAAAAAAACATTTAAAAACCTGTCTACTTGATTATTTATTTGTTTTTCTACCGAAAAAAAATCTTCATTTATAACGTGATTCGTTACCTCGTTATATCCTTGTAGGAACTTCCACAAAGTTCTTCGAATGGCTTGCACCCACTCTAATTTGAAAGTTAATGGTATTTCGTGTGTCGCCCAAGCTATACCTTCCTGTTTAGCAAATGATTGAAGCTCTTGTTCTTCACCCTCAATAATGTATCGAACCAGCTTACGGGCATTATTTATCAGGTCAATATTACCGACCATTAATATTTCTTCAATTTTGTCTTTCACATTAGATGCTTCGTTTAATAATGAATCTTCAAAATCCTCGTTATTTTCTTCGATGAATTTCATTAATTTATATATATCAAGTGACAAATCCATAATTTAATCTCCTTTTTTTAAATCTGCCAAATCATAAATACCCTATTATTTTAATTACTAAACCCATTTACACAAAAAACTTCTAATTTAAAGGAAAATGGATCATATTTATGTTAATTAATATTGTGAAGATTTCTACTTAGACTAACGGGTGCTTTACTTCAATAAGGAAGGTTGCTGAGGCAGCCTTTTTCGTATGGCACTAAAGGGGCAGGTTGTTCAGTTAAAGAAATGTACATTGGCATATTTTCCTTACATTAGTAGAGAGTTTAGTTGAAGAAGAACTGAATAAATAAAAACAGCCAGGTTCTGGCTGTTTTTATTGTAAAAAATGCGAATGCTTGAAATAAAAACCAAAATTCAATCAGATTTATGGGATAACTTTATTAATTCCAGTTTTTCTCTATAAATTGAACTGCAGGATTTAAATTTGTTTTGTTAGCAATTGAAATGAGAGCTGGAACCACAGAAGGGTCCGTTTTGGAGAAATTAGGGATCCGTGGATTTAACCGAAAAAAACGATTTCCTAGAAGCTGAGAACTGACCATGGATTCATAGTAACCGGATCCACTAGCGACAATCTGAAGAAATGGCAGTAAGGGTTCATTGGGAGATCGGTCCAAAAGAACTCCCCAATTTGGGGGAAGGTTCTTCATATTTTCGGGACGTATGTTATCTGCACTTACCATCCCCCACCCCTTCGTATCTCTTCTTAATCGAGTCGGCTCTTCACCTGTTCCAATGGATAATACCGCAATTTGATCCAACGGCTGTTTGGCTTTCCCCACTGCAAATGCGATACTGGCTGTACTGGGGTTGGTTGCTACTGTATACCCATCCACGTAGTTTTGATAGGCTCGTTGCGTCGCGGGAGCACCACTGCTCCGTAGTATTACATCACTCGCTTTCTCATTTAAATAGGGAGAGCCAGGAAAGTTGTGGAATAACACAGGAGTCCAACGATTCAGCTCCGGTGAGAATAAATGAAATGCAGGTACAACAATTCGTCATCGCAGAAAAGATTAAATTATATTTAACAGAAGAACAATATAATGCTGAAATCGCTAACCGGAAATTTCAAATTCCAGAATTGGTATCCAAACAAATTAATAAAAGTATAGAAGTACAAGATGTGAAACTTGAAGAACAAAGAAAAAATGGTGATGGCAAAATAGATTACTTATATACAACAACATTTAAAGTTTATGACGAGAACTCATCTGAAATTTATGAAAAAGAAGGAGAATTAACCATATCCACCATAAATAATGAATTAAAAATCGATCGTGATTGGAGTAGTGGGGTAAAAATTGACGGTTTAGATGGTGGACTTTAAGAGCTTATAAATGAAGAGTCATATTATGCAAGTGTGCTCTCGTTTTATTTAATTAAAGCGCCCTGTTTGTTGAGGACTATAAAGATTTAACGCATTGGATTTTGCACTAAATCAATTCATTAAAGTAAGGAATGGAAAATATATTTCATAATGGTTGTTGCAGCACCTTTTCTATAAAAACTCCACAACAATGAAATGTAAAAATTTGGAACTGGATATTTTGTATTCCTGAGGAAGGTGAACGAAGTTGATGCAATGTTGTTTTATACCTAAATGACTCTTTAACACAGAAAAAGTTTTACTCTCGTTTATGTTATAATTTCGATTGAAGAATATCGATTTATACTATGACTATAGATTGGTTGTTGAAGATGAAAAGGAAAAAAAACAAGAAAAACGAATCAAATACAATTAATATGACATTTGGAAAGAATTCTTATGTTAAGGACGATGAAACAGATTTTATATTTGCGTGGCTACATCCTATTATTTCGTGTAGGTTATGTATCAAGTATTTTATAAAATGGATGACGTCTGTGGATTCTTCTTTAGCACCTAATGTTCATCGTTACTACATTTTATTCTTTACATTGATATTGAGGTCATTTTTGTGGATTTATATTGGAATGGGAATTGGAGTAATCTCAAATGATGAGTCAGATGGTATGAGGTTAGTGACAGAGATTCCAATGGCTTTCGGGATGTCATTTTTATCTATCTTTGGACTGTTGCTGGTTATACGGATTGTCATTTCTTTCTTTGAACTGATCAGACTATTTAAAAAAGATAACTTATTTTTGTATGGTTTGGGAGTTACCGTTGTATATGGATTTATTGGCATGATTATGTTGGGAAGTGCAATGAGGTAGTTTAAACAATGTTATTCTGCAGGTAACGGGGTGCGTTAGCTGAAGATCGGAGCTGTCTTTAAGGCAGCTTTTTCTTACGGAACTATCGGAGCAGAATATTGATAGAAGTAATTTCCATTTTTTATACAAACGACAAGGTGTTAAATGGTATGATTGGAAAAGAATTTAATTTTTAGGGGGAAATATATTTTTGAAAGTGGTTAGAACTATTTTAGCGATAGTGGTTATTGTTCTATCAGGTTATAGTCTAATAACTCAAACCTTTGAGTTAATGCCCTATTATATGTTTATCCTTGGGGCGCTTATTTTGGTGTCAGGATTTGTCGAACTTCAAAAAGACAGAAAAGGATTTTGGGGATATATGAATATTGTTATCTCTTTATTTATTTTGATTTTTTACATACCGTATTTCTTATAGAACTAACAGGGGCGTTAGCTGAAGATCGGAGCTGTCTTTAAAGGCAGCTTTTTCTTATGGAACCATAGGGGCAGGATAGTTCCTTGATCATCATGAGCTTAGAGCATGATTTTCACCTTATTTCTAAGACAACTGATAAACATCAGTTCTATAAAAACAAAAAGATCTCTAATCTAAACTTTTAGAGATTTTTTTTTACGCAAAAACACAACTTTTATTTAGTTAGTACGTCTAAGTATTGAAAATTTAAGAAAAGGAGGGGTGGAGACTTGTCGGAGTACAGAAAATTAGAAATTGCAGATTGGTATGACCAACATAGTAAATCCATTTTAAGCTTTATTTTATTGATGGTTAAGGATTATCAACAAGCAGAGGATTTGACCCACGATACCTTTGTAAAAGCGTACTTATATCATAATTCATTTAAACAGCATTCCAGTGAAAGAACATGGCTTTTCAGTATCGCTCACAACTTAACGGTTGATTTTTTAAGAAAACGGAAACCCAGCAGGTTCTTTAAAGAAGTGTTTCTTTTGCAAAAGGACAATACCTCATTGCCTGAAGAAATCATTCGAATAAAAGAGGAATCATCTGAACTATATAAAGCGTTAGGGGAAATCAAAGATACATATCGAAAGGTGATCGTTTTAAGAAAAATCAAAGGTTTTTCGATTGAGGATACAGCAATGATATTGAGCTGGTCTGAGAGTAAAGTTAAATCAACTCTTTTTAGAGCTATCCCAGCATTAAAAAAACAACTAATAAAGGAGGGGTATTTGGATGAAAAAACAATATGAAGATACTGATTTAGATATCTCCTTAAAGATGTTAAATGCCGATCTACTGTGGAAAACCAAACAAAAACAAGAACTGAAAAAACGAATCATTTCTGATATTGAAAAGCTGGAGTCCCAAGAGAAAAGTAAGAATCCTATCCTATCAACTCGTATCAGAAATATAAGTCTGATTAGGAAGTTAGCATACTCTGGAATCGCGTTGATCATATTATTGGGTTTATTTATTTGCTCAGCTTTTATCTCTCCAGCAATGGCAGAGGTTGTATCAAAAGTCTCTTTCATAAATCAAATTGTGCAAAGCTTGAAGGAAACGGATGACAGGAGAGGAAAGCTAGATGCTTTATATGACGAGATATCTAAAAAGTTAAACGAGAATAAGGAGTATGAAGGAAAACTAGAAGTTGGAATGTCATGGCTTTTTTCCTCCGAGCCTCCTTCATTCACTGTTTGGGTAGTGGATGAAGTTTTTAAACAAGAACATGAGGATGAAATTAAAGATATTATTTTAAAATGTGCTAAGTCTTATAAAATTGATGGAGTTGAGGTTGTACTAGAAGTACGGGATAATGTTGAACCAAGTGAAAAAAATAAAGAATTAGAGAAACTTACAGATGAAATACTTACAATAACGCAAGAGGTTGTAGAAGAAAAGGGTTATACCATTTTAGCTAGTGGAGTATCTACGAACCCCAAAAAGGTTACCGTTAAAGTGGGGATTGAAGGAACAGAGCAACATTACAAAAAAGTGAAGAGTCAAATAGAAAAACATGTACATGATGTAATATATGCAAAAAAGCATGAGAAGTTTAAAGTTGAAGTCAAAAGAGAAAGTGAAGACGAAATTAAGGGTCAGAATTGGCAGCCTATTTTTACAGCAGTCATGGAAGAAACACATAAAAAGTTTAAAGAAACAAATGGTTTTGCCTACTCCTTTCATCCAAAACCTCTTGAAATCATTTTAAAGACTTCATTATCCAAAGGAGAGGAGACTGAAGAGCAAGCTGAAAGAATTGAAGAGTATGCAAGACAGGTAGTTGAAGTAAAAAGGAAGGAATTATCCGTTGAAGCAATACCATATAAAGTCATTATACGTGATAAAGATCATAAGAAATTGTATGAGGAATTGCACAATTAAAATATATTGCTTCTTCGCTAACAGGTACTTTACTTCTCTATGGAGCTGGAAATAGCTTCTTTTCTTATGCAACTATCGGGGTAGGTTAGTTGAACACGAATGTAGGTTTTAATGGTGGAATTAACCTGATTAGATTTATTAAGTAGTTTACCTGCAATATAGAGAATAAATTAGGAGTTGTTTTTATGTTTGACATTACTTTGATTTTGATTATAGCTTCTGCTGGGGAGTTATTGTTATTACCGGCTTCCTCGTTATATTAGGTCGAAGAATTTTAGAACCTAAGAAAGAACTTCAACAAAAAATCGATACTAGAAGAAGAGGTTCAAATATTAAAAAATCACAAATAAAAACTAGCTTTAACGAACTAACGGGTGCGTTAGCTGACGAAGAGCTATGCAATTATCGGGGCAGATTAGTTTAACAAGGAAAAAGTTCATTTATTGTTATAATCATAAAAAAATAGCGGATGTTTAGTTGGATTGCCAGCCAAAGAATAGGAGTGGTTTGAATTTATGGCAATAACAAAGAAAAGATTCTTCATTATTTGTATAGTGGGTATCATACTCAAGTATCTTGCAAGCTCTGGTTGCAATACTTCAGGGGACAAACGATACATTGGTTAGGGAATGTAGCATACGCATTCTATTTCGTAGCATTTCTTTCACTTTTATTATTTGGAGATTCTGGTTTGAAAAAAGCTGATCATTAATACAGTGATTAGCTCAGGCTGTTGAGAAACCCTCGACAGCCTTTAATGAACTAACAGGTGTTACTGTTTAATGAGAACTCTACTAATCTAGTATAATAGTTATTCTTTTGACTATACTGTCTATTAATACGGTATAGATTGGAGAGAAACAGGTATGATCTTAACTGATGTATGGGGTTTATATAAGGCAGATAAGCAAATCCAATTTATCGAGAATAACGGGATAGTATATCCATTAGTTCTTGCTTGGCTGTTTCTACACTTTCTTTTTGGAAATGTTTGTATTGCACTCGGATCTTGGATTCATCCATTCCTGCTGCACTTTCCAAAAAACCAGAAAGTCCTCTTGCTTTTCTATCCACTTCGATGAATAAATCTACGGATTGAGCGTCCGCGACGAATCCGATTTCAACCTCATCAAGGCTTCTTTGGAATGGACCGCCCTTTGGCTTGTATTCGAATTCCTGAAAGACACCCGTTTTGCTACGTTTGAAGGGTACATTTTTCACTTTGTTCAGGTAAAACCCTAATGATTCGATTGCTTTTAGGAAGCTACTGACTGTTTCATTTCCAAATACGTTTATATAATCGTTATCTTTAGGGTCCAATGCGAACGTCACATCCATTTCCGTCTTCATCCACACAGACACGTCCCCTATCGTGATTGGCGTTTCGTACGGAAGTTGCAAGGAAAACGGAATCACCTTTTCTTCGCCTTTTTCAATGACGAATGCATCCGAAACCTTTATTTTGTAAAGGGTAACATCATCTAAATACTTACGGTCATCCTGTTCCCTCAAAACCTGTGTCATTACATGGATGTACAGCCCATTGATTTCCTGTTGGGTGTTTCCGCCAAGGACAAACACGTTCCCTTTTACCGTTTCTCCTTGTTTGTATGAATCTTTTTCTAATTTTGTATCCACTTTCGCCGCACCGATTCCGATGCTTGCTTTCATTTTATCAAAAAATGACATGTACATAATTCCCCCTTTGTAAGTCTATAAATAGCATAGCATAATAGGTTCATGGGCGCCTCTAGAAGGGGGCCATGAAAAAGTGAAACCACAAAAATTTATGCATATCTAACACACGTATAGGCGTTTGTATTAGAGTTCATCCGCATGACTTAAGTGGCTATCTTAAAGCTTGGAAAGAATGGAGAGTGTATCTTTCTTCTATTTAAATTTAT
Organism: Peribacillus sp. FSL R5-0717; assembly: GCF_038002945.1. NCBI lineage: Bacteria > Bacillati > Bacillota > Bacilli > Caryophanales > Bacillaceae > Peribacillus > Peribacillus sp. FSL R5-0717. Next base: position 1,642,624 of record NZ_JBBOOF010000001.1, on the reverse strand, counting down.
AATGGTAAAATGTCAAAATGACTATGATGCAAAATCATAAGATTGGACTCCAGAAGATCGTCATTAGTGGCGATCTTTTTCTTTTCACCTATTTGAACGCGCACTGTAACCAAATTAATAGTAATAATATTTTATGAATTAGAAAAAGATAGGGTAAGGGAAGGAGGGATTGCGAATGTCAGTGAAAAAGTGGGTAACGGGATTGGTCGTTGCGCTTGCAACGGTTGTAGTTGTGACAACTCTAGGATCATTCGGCGTATCTGCCGAATCCCGTGTTGTAGCTCAGCCTGCGGTGAAATCGATTGAGGTCGAGTTGAACGATGATTTCTTTAATCCGGAAGCCATCACTATTCCGAATGGAACAGCCACAACGTTGATTTTGAAAAACAAAGGTAAGAAAGAGCACACCTTCACAGTGGAAAAGCTCGGAATTGACGCAGAGGTCCAGGCAGGTAAAGAAAAAACCATTACCGTGCAACCGAAACAGTCGGGTACATATGACCTGATATGCCGGTACCATTTCCAGGAAGGAATGGTTGGGAAAGTGATCGTCGAATAAAAGGCAGGGCCAATATGGCCTTGTTTTTTTATTAGGCAAAGGAAAATCCTTTTTCATTTAAGGATATGGATGTTGGATCATTAATAATTGTTCCACCTCTAATGAATGGCAAATATAATGTAGGGTAACGTATAAACCATTTAGAATGAGGTGGAAATGTGTATTTTTTTAAACCTATTTCTGATGAGGTTCGTTTATCTCAAATCCTATTCAATAAACATAATAGAACGATGAAGCTCATTTTAGTGTCCATTTTTGCTTGCATTGCTGCCATACTTCAGGCTGCTCCAGGCTTTTTACCAGGTATCGGATATTTTATAAGTCCCCTAGCCACTTCACCCATTCTGTTAGGTTCCATGTTTTCAATACCATTTGGAGTGGTGACCTACCTTTTGACAATTATGTTGTTATTCATCCTACAGCCAACTGAACTCATTGTATTTCCTTTTACAACAGGATTGTTGGGACTTGGCATAGGGGCATCTTTTTCTTTTTTAAGAAAGAGATTAAGTGTTATTGCTGTTGGTGCCATTCTTTTAAAGTCAGGAATTATGAGTCTACTATTTATTTTTCACTTTCCGGTTTTAGGTCCAGCCGTGCCTGTTTCCTTTTCAATTCTTATAACTGGCTTTTTATTAGCTTTCATTTATAGCTGGTTTTGGGTTGAAGTTGCTTTGATCATTTATAAAAGATTAAAAACGATTATAGTTTAGTGAGTCTCCATCACTCGTTTTTAATTTCAATTCATTCATGATTAAGTAGAATTTTATAGTGAGGGTTCAACGATTTCAAAAATCGTACCTTGGTTAAAATCAGTCACCTTCATAGAGCCATAAACCCCTAAATATAGTCTGGTTTGATCCAGGTTCGTTCCCAAATTAACATAATAAGCTGATTGAGACCCAAAATCATAATCGGTCTGTATCACACTAAAATCATTTTGTTCACCATTTGGTCTTACGGTGGTATAAGCTAAAGCCCCTCTTACCTGAGGTTGAGATTCTTTCCGGGCAAGATCGGTAAACACAACGCTTCCTGTTAAAGCAGGGATTCTTTCCCCCATATAGGCTTGCACCCCTGTAAGTGCAGTTCCTCCAAACTTATCGGGTCTGGAATCTTCATGAAAATAACTAGTCAAAGGCTGAAGACGGCTCCCTGAAAGCGCAGCTGCTTCATTGTAATAAGCAATGGTTTTCTCATCCAATGCCGGATTATCCGTGCACCTTCTGATAATCGATGCAGGAAAAGCACCTTCCCAGCCTCGCCAGCCCAAGTTAATAAACCCTTCTTTGTCAGGCTGAGAATTCATGAAAGGAGCTTGAACAAGCTCAGTAACCGGTATTGGTTTATACTGAACGAATGAAAAAATCGACTCGACCAAATTCTGGCCGACATTTCCCGCATATTTAATATACTGATTATAAAACCTTTGAAATGAAATGCCTGGTATATTGCGCACCCCTTTGGCCATTACCATGAGCGTTTCCTGAATAGTTGTGGGAAGTTCATTAAAACGAGTAACAATGGGTGGATTATTGTAGGATATATTCTTATCTACATCAATTTCAATTATCTTACCGGCGATTTCCAGATCGTCCTGGCTTAAGTTAAATGGATCATAGCCTGATCCACCATCCCCGGTTGTTAATACAAGTTTTCCTGTTTCAGGTGAAAAGTTTAAACTATTGACCCCATTATGATTTAAAAATGGTCTTCTTAAGTTAAGTAAAGTCCGTCGTTTTTTGGGTTGACCATTCGCTTGTAAAATCCATTCTTCAATTGTATCAATATGGTCATATTTAGTTTCTCTATTCATCCACCTTAGGTTTAATGTTTTGGGATCACACGGGTTAGGCTTGAAAGATTCAGAAAGAGCACCTGGTCCTTGTGTTCCGGCCACTGAATAATGAAGATAAAACAGACCGTTATAATAAAATTCGGGATGAAACGCCAGCCCCAGCAATCCCCGTTCATCATATCCGCCACCAGAAGCACCTAGTTTTAGGATTCGCGGGCGAATATCTAAAAAAGTCCTTATCTCTCTGTTTCCTATGTAAAAAATCTCTCCTACCTGGGTAGCAATAAATAATCTTTCAATGGAGTCACCCGGAAGTATAGCCGTTTTCAAAACAGTAGGTAAATTTATCTTACTTACAATGGGCCGTAAACCAACCTTCACTTTTATCAATTGATTTTGCCCCCTTCTTATTGTTTTCTTTAATAAGAATATGATTAGAACTGTCCGTTAGTACCAATTTAGGCAGGGGGAATCTGATAAGGTAATGCACCACTTTCCGCAGGAGCGTAAGGAATCTGATGGAGTGCGTTACTTAACGGGGCTGTTTAAGATGAAAAACTAAAACCAATACTTAAATTGTATGCAATTATTGGAGATGAATGGGTGTTGGGGTTATTCATGATTGAGCCTGATGATGGAAATAATAGATCAACATATGTTTTTTTTGGCTTTCCCGTTCAGGAATAGGTGCTATTGATAAGCAACCATACAGTTGCTTATACTCGTTGACATGCAACCATGGAGTTGCTTATAATCGATGTATGTGGGATAAAGACGCTATATTCAAAGCACTCGGCGATTCGACTCGGCGGCTGATATTGGACGAACTATCTGAACGCAACGAGCTGACGTTGTATGAACTTACGGTACGTCTCATTACAAAGCACGGCCTTGCCATTTCGCGACAGGCGATCGCTAAACATCTAGCTGCATTGGAAGATGCAGGACTCGTAAAATCAAAACGAAAGGGAAAATATCGAGTACTAATGTTCAACAACGAACCACTTAAAGACTTGTTGAAAGGATGGATAGAGTAATTTTATAAAATCGGAACAGGACTTCTGAAGAATGTGTGGGTTTTTCGGATTGGAGCCAGATTGTTTGCAGAGCACCAGCGTGGTAAATATTAAAGGAGGCAAAAGGTTATGAAAATCATTGTTACCAGTTTATTCGTACAAGACCAAGACAAGGCACTGGAATTTTATTCTGAAAAGCTGGGATTTGTAAAAAAGCATGACGTTCCCATGGGGAAATTCAGGTGGATTACGCTTGTTTCTCCCGATGATCATGACGGTACCGAGCTTTTACTCGAACCGAATGAGCATCCTGCCGCAAAGGAATATCAAAAGAAGATAGTAGCCGAAGGCATCCCAGCAACAATGTTTGGCGTTGCAGATATTCATAATGAGTACAAACGACTATTGGAAAACGGCGTGAAGTTTACGATGGAGCCGACAAAAATGGGAGAAAGCACTATAGCGGTCTTCGATGATACATGCGGCAACCTTATTCAGATAGTGCAGCAGTAATTTTATGTGAAATAGTTTTATTGTAATGTTTTTAAGTTGGAGGAAGTGTGTTCATCTTAAACAACTTTAAGTTAACCCTGTCCTGATTTTAGGACAGGGTTTTATATTTTTGGAGTGTAAAAATGACATTGTTGTCATTCTCCAATAGAAATGTAACATTTAAAAAAGTTTATAAATCGAAAAAATAACCCCGAAAGATCGGGGTTATTTTTTATTTACTTGACGTCCACTTTTTTTTGAGCTCTGTGAACTTGTGTTTCCAATTTGAAATTCATTACCTAGTTCAACATCGTTTCTTTTATCCTGTTTCTCGATTTGCTTTCTCGTTTGATCCTTGTTTTGCATCCCTTGTTTAGACAATACGTATCCATCTCGCTTTCAATATTATTGTTTTTAATATGCGCAAGTATAAGGAAAATACGTATTATTATTTAAAAAATAATTCTTTTAATAACTTACTAATAGTTCTTATTATATTAGGTGTTTTTTCGTTCTTCTTCGGTGTCTAACTTGAAGGGAGTTGCAGCGGATTTAGCTGCTAATCGGCAGCTTCTTTTATCAAAAAAGAAGAAATTAGTTTAAGTCTGTTAATTATTGTACTTAAACTAAAGGGGGTGCTTTAGCGCCATAGAGGGCCGCCAATTGGCGGCCTTTTGAATGTACGGTCATTAACAAAATCATACATTTGGTGTAAAAACAAATTAGGTCCTTCAGCAAAGGAATTATAACAAAAATGCGTTTGCAAAAAAAATCTTGAATTTCCTGCAATTGACGATTTTCCTTGTCATGTCCTGGATTTAATTAGATCACCCTAACTCCAGACATTATGGCAGGCAGAAACTAATATGCTCTTAATGGAGGTGGTTTAATGGGCGGGATTTCAATTAGTTTATGCATGATTGTAAAGGATGAAGAAGCTTCCCTTCCTAACTGTCTTGCTTCTGTTAGGGAACTAGTCGATGAAATGATTATCATTGATACAGGATCAAAAGATAACACGAAACAAATTGCCTCAGCCTTCACTGATCATGTTTATGATTTTGAATGGATCGATGATTTTTCGGCTGCGAGAAACTTCGCTTTTTCTAAAGCGACAAAAGAATATATACTCTGGCTTGATGCGGATGATATTTTAACAGAAGAGAATAAGGAGAAATTTTCAACGCTGAAAAAAGAGCTTCCTCCTCACTTCGATTCTGTCATGATGTTTTATCATCTTTCTTTTGATGGGAATGGGAACCCCAGCTTCAGTTCCAGGCGGAACCGGCTCGTAAAACGGGAAAAGAACTTCCAATGGATAGGATTCGTTCATGAGTATCTTGAAGTAACCGGACTCACATTTCAATCGGATATTGCCATACATCATAAAAAGGAAAAAAGCTTTAATGATCGTAATTTGAGAATTTACAAGAAGGCCCTTAAACCAGGAATTGATTTTTCACCGCGCGACAAATATTACTATGCGAATGAATGCAATGACCATGGTTTATATGATGATGCCATCAAGTGGTATCGAAAATTTCTTGATGAGGGTAAAGGATGGAGCGAGGATAATATTCAAGCCTGCGGCAAGTTGGCGGACTGCCATATTCAATTAAAAGATTGGGGTTCAGCAGTCCAGAGCTGTTTAAAGTCTTTCGAGTACGATACACCTAGAGGGGAAATCTGCTGTCGGCTCGGTTACATCCATTTGGAGCAACATGAATATGAACGATCTATATTCTGGTACAATCTGGCAACGAAAATAGAAATACCAGAAACAAAAAGCCCTTTTATCGAGCGGAATTGTTACACATGGCTGCCGCACATTCAGCTTTGCGTATGTTTTGACCGCATCGGCAAGCTAGAGGAATCAAAAAGACATAATGAGTTAGCTGCTGAATACTTTCCAGATCACCCTTCCATCGACTATAACCGCAGCTACTTTCAGATGCATTTTATATAAAAAAGAAGGTGAAACAAAATATGCCAGAATTCTTTGATGGAAGAACATCTCAAAATGCTTCCTATGCCAACTCCATTAACATTCCCACTTCGTCTGCTTACCAACTTTTTGGGCAAGTTGGCATTAATGTTAACGAAGCAAATCCCACTTCAATGATTCGTGTTCAATTTGACGGGATTATTACCTTAAAAGTAAATCCAGCAGCTAATGTTTTTGAAAATTCTGTTGAAATTAAAATTGTAAGAGGGACCAATCCTAATGCTAATACAATTTTTACCGGTATTAAGACTATTGTTCTTAATGGTTCTGAGGCCGGACCTCAAGAGTACGCTTTTTCAGCTTCAGATTACAATGTCCCCAAAGGTTCAGGGTTTTTAGTATATACAGCTTTTGTTCGTAACATTACTGGTTCTGTTGATACAGATGTAACGCGTGTTGGTCCAGAGAGCTTTAATGCGTCAGCTATTGGAAATACAGGAGCCTCAGGAGTAACGGGCGCCACAGGGCCAACGGGAGCAACAGGAGTCGCGGGAGCCACGGGAGCCACCGGAGCAACAGGGGCCACGGGAGCCACGGGAGATCCCGGCGCCACCGGAGCCACGGGAGCAACAGGGGCCACGGGAGCCACAGGGGCCGCAGGAGCCACGGGAGCCACCGGAGCAACAGGAGATCCCGGAGCCACGGGAGCCGCGGGAGCAACAGGAGCCACGGGAGCAACAGGAGCCACGGGAGTCGCCGGAGCCACGGGAGATCCGGGAGCCGCGGGAGCCACCGGAGCCACAGGAGCGACGGGTGTCGCTGGAGCCACGGGAGTCGCTGGAGCCACGGGAGTCGCTGGAGCCACAGGGGCCACGGGAGCCACCGGAGTTACCGGAGCCACAGGGGCAACAGGAGCAACAGGAGATCCCGGAGCCACGGGAACAACGGGGGCAACAGGAGATCCCGGAGCCACGGGAGCCGCGGGAGCAACAGGGGCCACGGGAGCCACGGGAGCCACCGGAGCAACAGGAGATCCCGGAGCCACGGGAGCCACAGGGGCAACAGGAGATCCCGGAGCCACGGGAGTCACGGGAGTCGCTGGAGCCACGGGAGTCACGGGAGTCGCCGGAGCCACGGGAGATCCGGGAGCCGCAGGAGCCACGGGAGTCGCCGGAGCCACGGGAGCAACAGGAGCCACGGGAGCAACAGGGGCCACGGGAGCCACGGGAGCCACCGGAGCAACAGGAGATCCCGGAGCCACGGGAGCCACAGGGGCAACAGGAGATCCCGGAGCCACGGGAGCAACAGGAGCGACGGGAGAACCAGGAGCCACAGGGGCAACAGGAGCAGCAGGAGATCCCGGAGCCACGGGAGCCACAGGGGCAACAGGAGATCCCGGCGCCACGGGAGTCACGGGAGTCGCCGGAGCCACGGGAGTCACGGGAGTCGCCGGAGCCACGGGAGATCCGGGAGCCGCAGGAGCCACGGGAGTCGCCGGAGCCACGGGAGCCACAGGAGCCACGGGAGCGACGGGTGTCGCTGGAGCAACAGGGGCCACGGGAGCAACAGGAGCGACGGGAGATCCAGGTGTCACAGGGGCAACAGGAGCCATGGGAGCAACAGGCGTAACAGGAGCGACGGGAGATCCAGGTGTCACCGGAGCCACGGGAAATGCAGGAGCGACCGGTGCAACAGGAGCCACAGGAGAACCAGGAGCCACGGGAGCCACGGGAGTCGCCGGAGTGACAGGAGCTACGGGAGCTACGGGAGCCACGGGAGCCACAGGAGCTACAGGAGCCACGGGAGTCGCCGGAGTGACAGGAGCTACGGGAGCCGCTGGAGCAACAGGGGCCACGGGAGTCGCCGGAGCCACGGGAGCAACAGGAGCGACGGGAGCCACAGGGGTAACAGGTGTCGCCGGAGTGACAGGAGCCACGGGAAATGCAGGAGCGACCGGTGCAACAGGAGCCACAGGAGAACCAGGAGCCACGGGAGCCACGGGAGTCGCCGGAGTGACAGGAGCTACGGGAGCCGCTGGAGCAACAGGGGCCACGGGAGTCGCCGGAGCCACGGGAGCAACAGGAGCGACGGGCGCCACAGGGGTAACAGGAGTCGCCGGAGTGACAGGAGCCACGGGAGCAACAGGAGATTCGGGAGCAACAGGGGCCACGGGAGCCACGGGAGCCACAGGCGTAACTCCTCAATTATTCTCAGCAGAAGCGGCTGGTCCAATCGCTCTCACAACTACTGGAACCGAAACAACAGTGGTTACAATGAATGTACCAACTACTGTTGACCAGAGCATTAAAGTGGACTATGCGGTATCAATTGATGTGGTCACAACGGCCAACTCAAATTTCACCTTTCAAACTAGGCTATATCGTAATGGTATTTTAATAGATACACGTTCCGTTCAAAGAAGTGTAAGTGCTGCAGGTACATCAAGATTTCCTGTTGCATCTACTAATGTAAATATTGCTGCCATCACTGGAACTTCAACATATGAAATTAGAATCGCTTATACAGTAGCAACAAATGTAACCTCCTCAAGTGCTATTAATGTCGATATTAACGCAATACGCTTTCCGTAATGAAAGTAACTCCATATCACCAGCCATATCCTTTGAAGAAGGGTATGGCCTTTTTTGTAGGACATTAGAATAAGAAATAGTGATGCTTAATGCCTTATGGAATTAACGGGGCAGTATCGTAAAAGAAAGTAATCTCTGTAGGTTGATTTTAGTCTGGGAATATTTAATAATGTTGGGGTATGAATTCGTTTATAAAAGGATGACTGTCATGAAAAAAGCAGAGGAAATAGCCTCCTAAATCAATAAAACACATTAGGAGGCGTTGTATATGAAATTCAATATAATTGATCGTGAAAATTGGGTTCGAAAAGAGTATTTTGAACACTATTTACAACAACAAACAACATTCAGTATAACGAATGAAATGAATATTACTGTTCTTATGGAAAACTTAAAGAAGAAAAATTATAAGTTATATCCCGCGTTTATTTTCATGGTTACAAAAATAGTTAATTCCCATCGAGAATTTAGAACCAGCTTTAACCAAGAAGGGAATTTAGGTTATTGGTCAGAAGTTTTGCCTTCTTATACAATTTTCGATAAGAAGACATACACATTTTCTAGCATCTGGTCACCAAATGCAAGTAGGTTTTCTGAATTCCATTCCCAGTATGAAAAAGATGTAGAAGAATACAATGGTACGGGTAGTTTATTTCCAAAGACCCCTATACCAGATAATCATATTCCGATATCCATGATCCCTTGGAGTTCTTTTACAGCATTTAATTTAAATATTAATAATGGTGGCGATTTTCTCTTACCCATTATAACTGGGGGGAAATATTCACAAATAAAAGATGAATTGTTCTTGCCTGTTTCGTTGCAAATTCATCATGCAGTTTGTGATGGGTATCATGCAAGTGTTTTTATGAATGACTTCCAAAGGTTTGCTGATGAAAGTGCAGACTGGCTCTAGTTGTTCATCGGGAAAATATCTAAAAGGGAATTGTGAAAATCGAGTTTGTCTACATTTTTTTGTTTGTACAAATTTGGACGTTGATTGGAACGTAGGGCATTCGCTTTCCGCGGGCGGTCCGGGAGCCTCCTCGGCGCACTTGCGCCTGTGGGGTCTCCCTTGGACTCGCTATTCCCGCAGGAGTCTCGCACACCCGCTCCAATCAAATATGTTTAAAAATTTGGATAGAACTCCTTTTGCCTAAAGTCTTGGGAACTGTGAAAGCAGTTCCTTTTTTTATAGAATTAAAAAAAGGTTTATGTACCGTTAGTTCAATAAGTAGATGTTTTTGGCGCGGTATTATATAGATGTGAGAATGACTTACATAATTTAAAGGGAGATGATTTAATGTCATTTAATATTTTGATACCAATTATTATAATGGGTCTCATAATTCTTTGCGGCTTTGGAATTTTCAAGATTGCCAAACTCATAAAAAGGTGAGGCTAGCCGGCGGCCATTACTTATGAAACTAAAGGGGCAGGATAATTCCATAACACAAATTGGAAAATGCATATTTACTTGGACTAGAATTTGTAATTAAGCGATAAAACAAAAAATCCCTGCAATTAAGCAGGGGATGAATTTTAACTGGTGAGTTGTGTTAATTAGAATATGGCTTCACGCATTTTATGTGTTTCCGTTTTTTATATTTCAGGCATATAGCCTTTATTGTTATGGATATATTTTTCTTAATTACTGTTCGGGCTTGTACTTTTAAATAAGCTACTTCTTTATATTTTCTAATGCTCTATATGCATTTGCTTCTCCTGAACCAAATAAAGCATCTTGTCCTTTCTTTCCATAGTCAAGAGTTGTTTGCTTAATGCGAGCTGTTACTTGGGCTGGTTTATACTCCGGATGAGATGCCTTAATAACCCCTGCAATTCCAGCTACTTGAGGAGTGGCCATGGAAGTACCAGCATTAAACTCATATGAAGTACCTAAATAGGTAGGCCAAGTACTAAGGATTAAGTTACTTGGATCAGCCGCCGCAGGGTCATTGGTTTCTGCATATTCAGGCCCGAAATCCCCTCCGGGAGCTGCCACGTCAATGGCACTGTTTCCATAATTAGAGTAGAAAGCAAGCTGTTGAGTTGACCATTTTGTGGAGGCAGACACATTAATGACTCCTGGCAGCTGTGCCGGTACCACGGTTGCAGGCCCTTTCACGCTCATACCATATGGTTCATACAATTTATTTAAAAATTCGTTAACTTCCTTCTTATCATCTAAATTTAAACTTTCATTACCACTGCCGGCCACTACAGTTACTCCATTCTTTACTGCATATTGAATGGCTCTCTTCCAAAGTAACGTTTCGGCGATTGATTTATAACTTTCTCCTTCAATTGTCATTTTGTTATTATTATAGAAACGTAGAGACATATTAATAACATCTACCTTGTCATTTGTTGCTGCAATGATTCCATCTATAATCCAAGTTGGTAATCCAAGGGCTTGCTCTGAGTATAATGCGCGATAGGCCCTGATTCCTAAATCTGGTCCTACACCCTTTGTCTTACCATTTGCCCCAATGATCCCGGCAACGTGAGTACCGTGCCCATTGCGATCTTTTATATCAGCAGGATCACCTGTTTCAGATTCATCCATTCCAGCAGGAACAAGATTACGTCCGCCTAATATATTATTCTTTAAGTCAGGATGAGACTCATCAATTCCGGTATCAATCACTCCCACCACTGCTTTATGAGTAATGCTTCCATCTTTATTTTTATATCCGCCTGTTTCTAAATCATATGATTTCCCGTCGTTGGTCACCCTTTGTATATCCCATTGGGAGTCCCAATAACTCTCAGAATTTTGCTGGCTGATGATACTGGATCCATAGTTATAAGGGCTGACTGCTGTTTTGTCTAAGGTTAGGGGAATTTCTCTGTTAGCAGCTTCTATTGAAGAATGAGCTTTTAGGTTTTTAAGAAAAGAAGGCTCGTCAGATTGAGCTTCTATTCCTCCAACCTCGGGAAGGACTTTGGTTATTTTACCACCGGCTTTCCGTATTACCTCTTGGTAATTCTCTGGTAATCCACCTTTAAAAGCTATTGCGTATGAGTCATTCAGCTCCTGATTTTGACTCATAGCTTGGGCAGGAACATCACCAGCGGAAAGTATCCCTGCTCCTACAGCAATCGAAAGTACAGTATGTAGAATTCTCTTTTTCATATGTCTCCTCCTATATAATGGAAAATATTAACCGTATACTATCTTAATATACAACAACTTAAATTCCAAGTTTTTCTAATGAGTCTATTATTGAAATAGGCAGCTCTTTTTATTTATGAAATGATCGGGGCGGTTAGTTGAAGAAGGGAATATGTTAAGAAGCAATTTGAATCGTCTAACTTTAAGAGAAGTATTAAAAAAACAAAAAAATCTTTTCTTTTCATACAATTTTAACTATTATCAATAAGGGCACCAAAAAATAAAAAGAGGTGCTACAATGTACGGAATCATTAATTACGAGGTATTTTTACTAACAGGAATCCTATTAAATCTCATTCCTGGTGCAGACACAATGTATATTGTGGGAAGAAGTATTTCACAAGGAAGACAAGCAGGTGTTTATTCTGTTTTTGGCATTATTACAGGATCTTTAATCCATACGTTATTTGTTGCTTTGGGTTTATCAATCATCCTTACAAAATCTGTTATTTTATTTAATGCAATTAAAATTGTTGGTGTTATTTATTTGATGTACTTGGGAATTAGAATGTTGATTGATAAAACAAATGCAAATTTTGATATTGCTCCATCCAGTAAATTAAACATCAGAAAGTTATATATACAAGGACTTTTAACAAGTCTTACGAATCCAAAAGTTTCTTTATTTTTTATTGCATTTCTCCCGCAATTTATAGATACAAAGGTTTCAGGTCCTATTCCTTTTATCATTTTAGGACTTACTTTTACATTCACTGGATTTCTATGGTGTCTATTTATTGCAATTTTCTCTTCGCATGCTACAAAAAAACTAAGAGGAAACCAAAAGGTAGGAATGATTTTAAACAAAATAACAGGAATAATTTTTATTGGCATGGGGTTAAAGTTGCTGCAAACAAAAGCTCCTCAATAACATTTAAAAAGCATTGCCCCCCTCATATATGTTATTAAAGGTTAAATCGGCATATGTAATAAACCCCTTTAGAATATACCCTAAAGGGGTTTTTGCCTTTATAGAACTAACAGGTGAATTAGTTGATGAAGGAAAATGTTTTTTTGTCTAGAATATGTCTAGTGGGAACTGTGAAAGGTGTAAAAATCCTGTGTCGCCAAAAGGTTTATATATCAATGCAATTCAGTATCAATCAATATGAGGAGGGTTCAAATGGATAAAAGAGTTCAATTTGACTTTGAAATCAAGTTTACTAATGGCGGTGGGCTTCAAGGGCAGGAATTCCGCCTTGATATTGATGGAGATGACATCACTGACCAAGAGTTAGCCAAGTATATTGTAGAGGATATGAGGTTACTAATGGTTGGAGAAGTTAAGATATTTAATAAAAAGATCATTAATGAAAAACATAAACGAAAACCGGTTGATGAGAACTCCGGAAAGTAACCTGCTTCTTCAGCTAACAAGTGTGTTAGCTGAAGATCGGAGCTGCCTTTAAGGCAGCTTTTTTTTATGGAACTATTGGGGCAGTATAGTTGAAGAACGATTTAAGATGTTTCAATTAAGTTGGATATTTGAATGAGAATAAAAGTAGGGGGAAAAGAGGGGCATCGTACCCAATTATGTACATTGCTTTTATTTTTCGCTAAAATAAAGGGTATAATGAATGCTTATATAGTTTATTGATGATAAAAGATAATGAGGTAGAAAAAAATGATTGCAAAAACAGAAGATGATTTTAATGGTTTGAAGGAAATTGGCAAAATTATTGCCTCCATTAGAGATGAATTGGTACAAAGAACAATTCCGGGCATAACGACCAAAGAACTTGATGATATAGCCGGGGAACGTTTAGAAAAAGCGGGTGCAGTTTCAGCTCCAAAAGGTGAATATGATTTTCCTGGCTATACTTGCATCAGCCTAAATGATGAAGTGGCACATGGCATTCCGGGTGATCGGGTTATTCGTGAAGGGGATATAGTAAATATAGATGTATCCGCTTCAAAGAACGGTTATTTCGCAGATACAGGAATCTCATTTGTAGTAGGCGAAGGAGAAGAAGTATTAACGAAATTATGCGACGTCGCCAAAAAGGCATTTGAAGCGGGTCTTAAGAAAGCAAAACCCGGTTCCAAAAAAAGCAGAATCGGAAAAGCGGTGTTCGAAACAGCGAGACAGCATGGATTCACGGTTATCAAAAACCTTACAGGACATGGTGTTGGACGTAGAATACACGAAGCACCTGACCATATTTGTAATTATTATGATCCATGGGATAATGAAATATTAAAGGAAGGGATGGTTATCGCATTCGAACCATTCATCTCAACCTTTGAAGAAGAAGTATTCCAAAAAGAAGACGGTTGGACCTATGCTACTGAAAAAAGCTTTGTAGCTCAAGTGGAACATACGATTATCCTTACTAAAAATGGACCGATCATTGTCACGCTTTAATTCAAGCATAGACGGAAAAGGCGCGTATTCATATAAGTTGTTCCTGAAGTAACATATAAATTCGTAACATTTTTAAAAAATGTTTCTCGCATCTAAAGGAGTTGCTTTTGCAGCTCCTTTTTCTTATGAAACTATAGGGGCAGGTTAAGCAAAGTTTCTTCGGATTTTTTTTCTAACAGATAATTTATTCACCTTGTAATCGTTACTCCATATAATGAAAGTAGATAGGACAACTCTCTCCTGTCCTATTTATTCCCATCCGGTTCATTTGAAGTAACTATTCTTAGCGGCGAATAGTTACTTTTTTAGTTACAAAGAATCTTCGCCAAACAAGTCAATTAGCTGATTTCTCTACCCGTTTTTTTATTAAGGATCATCCACTCCACTATGACAAAGTTGAGAACGAGTCCTGCCCAAATGTTCACATTCAATACTTCCTCGATCATCTTATCTCTTCCTTCTGGAAGCATAAATCCATTAAAAGTGTAATAAGTAATGAGAAGAACGGGTACTAGTACACGTGCACTGACTGCTACTAGAGTTATACCAAAACTACGCATCATCCATATTCGGTGTGTATGAAAATGCCCTTTAGCAGCTGTACGGTAACCCTTCCAACATGTGAATAACCACAGAATGGCCAGAGTAAGAAAAGCTGCTGCTTTTGTGAAACTTTCTATATAGAAGACAACTGCAAGAGCAAGAATTCCACTAATAAAAACACTGACAACATAAATCCTCCCCATATAGCGATGAACCTTTGGATTTTTCAAACGAATACGATCCATAAACTGAAGAAAGCCTGTTATTAAGGCAATAAAGGCGCAACCAATATGTGTAACAAGTATAGAATATTGTGTTGTCGAAGTAATATCTACACGGCTGTTAGCAGGATTTAAAGTTAGATAGGGGATCATGAAAGGAATCATAATCCCAACCGAGACTATAACTAAAATCCACCAACCTTTTTTTTGCATTATACCTTTTTTAACTCCTTTATTATGTTTGTACGTAACAAGCAGAATTTTAGGTGGTTTTAGAGTCATTCGATAATTTTTTCCCTAATGGTGTCAGAATGCCATCAATGGTGGAGGAGTTCTTTTCACGCAAATAATTTTCCAGTTCAGCTTCACCCTTTTTCATGTTGGACCGATTCAATGTTTCACGTTCATTGGAGTAGGTCATGAAGGGGACACTATATCCGCAAGAGGTTTGGACTTTATGAATTTTAGCTAAAATGATTTGTCTTGCACCGGGCATCATTTCAAAATGACCTATCATCCGATCCCATTCTTCTGTTTCAGGCAGAATCACTTTGCCTGAACCATATAAGCGCAAGATCATCGGCGGACCTTCAAATGCACAAAACATAAAGGTGATCCGAGCATTTTCATTAATATGTCCGCTTGTTTCGTTACCACTCCCGGTTAGATCCAAATACGCAATTTCGGTAGATGATAGGATGCGAAGGGTATCATACCCTTTTGGAGAAAGGTTAACATGCCCAGCCGCATCCAAAGGTGCCGTCGCAATAAAAAACAAATGCTGTTTCTTTATGAAGTTTTGATGCTCAGCTAACATTTTCGGAAAATACTTTGCCATCATTATTCCCTCCAAAGAAATCCATTTTAAAATATAAGTTCTCTATTAATGAGTGGATTACCTTTTTCAGCTATACTACCCTGATGAAAAAAGCGATAGCTGCATACAGCGCTCGTTTTCCCTTTGAGAATCCGGCTGACCTTTATGAACGATATTAATTTTAGATTACAAGGGTGATTAAGAATTTGAGATTTTCCAGTATTGTACTATGATAAATTTATATTGTTTGAATTTGGAAGGGTATGGGGGAATAACCATACTTTTACATAATCATTTAAGGAGTGGTAGAATGGCACGTGTTTTATTTATTAATGCTGGATCAGAAGGACATATCAATCCAACTATTGGAGTTGTGCAAGAGCTTATTTCGCGTGGAGAAGAGGTAGTGTATCTTACGATAGAGTCTTTTCGGGAACGTATAGAGAGGACGGGAGCTACTGTACGAACAATTGACGGTGAAAAATTTATAGAAGCTTTTCTCTCAGGGGGAAGAAATTATTTACTCGAAAGAATCAACGGTCTTTTACATACGGTAGATATCGTCATACCTAGCGTGCTTGAACAGATCAAAGGAGAGCATTTCGATTACATCATCCATGACTCCATGTTTGGCTGTGGCCGTATGCTTGCCCAAATCCTTAAGCTTCCCGCAATCAATTCTTGTACTTCTTTTGCGCAGACAAAAGCATCATTCGATAAAATGCTGGAACAGCTTTCTAAAGAAATCACTCCAGAAATAGGTAAACCTATACAAGATGAATTTCAAAGACTGACGGCAATGGTGAAGGAAAAATATGATGTGGAGATCCATTCTGCTTACGAAGTTTTTTGTAATCCTGCACCACTTTCAATCGTTTATACAACTAGGGAGTTTCAACCTTTTAAAGAAGCATTCGACCAAACTTACAAATTTGTAGGTCCGTCCATCTCTTCACGAATAAAGCAGGATAACTTTGACCTTGCTGATATCAAAGGAAAAAGTCCCCTTTACATTTCGCTTGGGACGGTTTTTAACCGGTCTCTTGATTTTTATAAGCTTTGTTTTGAAGCATTTGGAAATAGCGATCACACGGTGGTCATGTCGGTCGGTCAACAAATCCCGCTAATTGAATTAGGAGAGATCCCCAAAAACTTCATTGTGAAAAAATATGTTCCACAAACGGACGTGCTAAAATACACTAAATTATTTATCACACATGGCGGAATGAATAGTACCAATGAGGGTCTCTACTATGGAGTTCCGCTAATTGTCATCCCGCAAAGCGCGGATCAGCCGATGATTGCAGGGCAAGTTGCCAATATCGGAGCCGGTATTACATTACAAATGCAAAGCTTGACTGCAAATCAGCTGCGTGAGGCCGCAGATCATGTGTTAAACGACCCAACCTTCCATAAAACTGTTTCAAAATTAAAAGAATCCTTTCAAAAATCGGGTGGATATCACCAAGCTGTTGATGAGATTTTTGAATTTAAAAGACAATACGATATTTAAAAATGTATGATCGGCGGCATTTTTTTAGTGGCAATTCTTTTTTATTGTAAATGAAGGAATGAATCATATTTTTGAAAGATGTAAAAGTGGTCTGCTATTTATATGGTTAACCTGAGAATAATGGATATGGTATATTTTTTTGAATCTGAGAATGCCGGCTATATGCTTAATATTAAGGATGATTTAAAATTTCGAATAGACAGAAACGACAATGTCGTTATAGGCAAGGGTTTAATTGAGGGTTGCTGCGGCAGCCTTTTTTTGTTGAGCTAAAGGGTCATTAATATTAAAAAAGATCAACCAGCGATTTTTACTGGTTGATCTTTGAAAAGAATGATGTAAACGGATACATTTTTTAAATAATCATGATGTAGCTATTTCATGGTCATCTTTTTCTATCGCTAGTTTAGTCTTTTCCATTGGTTCAATGATCGTAAAGAGGAGGATAAAGGTCATTAAAGAGCTGACTGATAAAAACATGAATACCATTTTCCAATTAAATGAATCTAAAATCAATCCTACTACGAATGGAGCAAATGCACCGCCTAACGATCCTCCAGTATTAACAATTGAAGCGGCAAGGGGCAATTTTTTTTTGGATGTAATCCCCATAGGATATGCTAAAAACGCTGAATATCCCAAATTCAACAAAATACCCGTAATAAGAAGAACGATACTTAAAAACATTGGGTCATTTGGGGCGTACAACAATGCATACATGCTGAAAATTGTCGATGCTGCAGTCACTATCATAAGAGGTTTTCGACGTTTGTTAAAGATGTTATCCGAAACCCAACCGCCTATTAGATTACCTAACATGGCCCCTATCCACGGAGAGGAGGCAACAAATCCCATTTCCATAATGGAATACTTTTTGACGTTAACCAAATAAGTAGGTATCCATGTCATAATGGCATAAACAATACCGACCATGAAAAAGTACCCCAACGTACATCCCCATATATTCCATGAAAGAAAAACCTTCCTATTTGTATCAAGGAAATCTACTTTCTTGGTACGAATAATTTTGTCTACCCATTTCATCGAATATTTTTTCTTATTTCCTTTGATTTTCTCATCGATGGTCGAAGGCTTTTCTGATTTGATATAATCTATTTCCTCTTTTGAGCAATGTGGACTTTCTTCCGGATTATCCTTTACTAGCCAGAGCCAAAATAAAGCGAAGATAAAGCCCGGAATGGCAAATATATAGAAAACTTCACGCCAGCCGAAAGCATAAATAATGTAAGCACACAGCGGAGGAACTATGGCAGGAGCGAACTTGATTGCTGACATATAAATTCCTGTCGCAGTTCCCTTTTCCTTTCCAGGGAACCATCGGTTAATCGTGGAAATAATTCCGACTGGAAGTGGTCCCTCTGCAACACCTAGTAATATTCTGCCAATTTTAAGTTGAAGGGCAGAACTAGCCGTTCCGATAAATAATGTTGCAGCCGAAGTAACAATCATAGAGAAGGTGAATATTTTTCGTGTCCCAAACTTACTATAGATGAACCCAGCTGGAATCTGGATAATTGCATATCCGATGTAAAAAAGACTGGCCATTGCACCAATATCAGTGTTACTCAATTCAAATTCTTTTTGAAAATATGGAATGACTACACTGATATTTGCCCTGTCTGCACCAGCGATCATATAAGTTAGAAAAATTAATAACATGACTACCCAACGAAATCGAGTCTTTTTTTGTAATGAATTCTGCATTAGATTTCTTCCCCTCCTCATAAATAATTTGGCACAGTAACGATTTCCTTCTTTTGTCATTTAAATTGTAAGTAGGTATAGTGTCTAAAGGAATGGAGAACTCCAGTCTAATTTCCAAACACCATTATAAATGTCTGGAAAATTCCAGAGTAATCCACAGAAGAGGGTTACCGTCGTATCAACCTGTATAACAACACACAACTTAACGAGTTACCGTGAGAATATGCTAAGTTACAAGAACTTTAACATACACCATAGTTAGTCTCGATTACCTGTAATCAATTCTTTTACTTTGGATGATTTATTTTTAATTTCACAGCCCCGGTCTTGAAGACTTTTATCAACCCAAGTTCGATCCCACGCCATATTCATGATATCATCCATTTCCTGGTGTTCCCTGAGGAACTTAGCTTTCGATTTTTCTATTAACTCATCCGTATCTTGCGGGTTAATGACAACAATACCATCATCATCGCCGACTACAATGTCTCCAGGATGAACCACTACTCCGCCACAAGAAATAGGAACATTAATTTCCCCAGGTCCGTCTTTATATGGACCCCGTGGATTGACACCTGCTGCGTAGATTGGGATATCCATCTTTCTTAAGGCTCCAACATCACGAATGGCACCATCGATTATAAACCCGCCTAATCCTCTTTTTTGAGCCCACAATACCATTAGTTCGCCCATGATTGCATTTGTTAAATCCCCCTGAGCATCAACAACTAATATATCGCCGGGTAG
Organism: Peribacillus sp. FSL R5-0717; assembly: GCF_038002945.1. Lineage (NCBI taxonomy): Bacteria > Bacillati > Bacillota > Bacilli > Caryophanales > Bacillaceae > Peribacillus > Peribacillus sp. FSL R5-0717. Next base: position 1,623,114 of record NZ_JBBOOF010000001.1, on the reverse strand, counting down.
AGCAAGATCAAGTGCTTTATGAAGCATGAGGTTGTCACCGGGACGTGTTTTAATTGTAAAAGCTGGCCCAAGTAATGGCTTATCATTAATTGGACGAATTTTGGGATTCATGCAAAACATACGGTTCATATTATCAGCAATTACAGATACGGGTAACCCTTTAAACTCGTTTACTGCTTCTTTAGTTGGACGATTAATGTTTGAATACACACGCATTCCAATATTAGACATAATGTAAGTCCTCTTTTCTTTTTTTACATTCAATTTTTAGAGTTAAACAGATGCTGAAGTCAATTTCACTAAATTATCAGGCATGTTCCCATCTTCTACTTTTCTTATATTTTCAAAGGATAAGCGCAGTACAGTTTCCAACACATCCCTAGTCCCCCCTGCAATATGAGGAGTAGCAAGTATATTATCAAGTTTTAATAATGGATTATCTGAATTTATGGGTTCAGATGACCAGGTATCAATGGCTGCGCCAAGTAAACGATTACATTTTAATGCTTCGGCGAGTGATTTTTCATCAATGATATTACCTCGGGCTACATTAACTAAAATTGCTGAAGACTTCATAAGTTTCAATTCCTTTTCACCAATCAAGTTCCTTGTGGCTGGTATTAAAGGAATATGGAGGCTTATAATATCCGACTGTGATAATAAATCATTAAAAGGTACATAAGTTAATCCTAATTTTTTCTCCTCTTCCATTGATAATCTTTTCACATCATAATAAACAACGTTAGTTCCAAAAGCCTTTGACAATGCTGCAACTTTTTTTCCTATGTTTCCTATACCGATTATCCCATGGGTTTTACCGTTCACTTCGAACATTGATGGGCGGTATTCCCACATTTTCCATTCACCACTTTTTGTTACTCGATCTAAGAAATGAAGTTTTCTGTACAGGCTTATCATCATGCCGATGGTCAATTCCACAACACTGTTTGAATTTGCTCCTGGTGTACTGGCAACATGGATTCCCATCTCACTAGCAGCATTCAAATCAATATTATCAACACCACTTCCGGTTTTTTGAATCAATTTAACATTGGGTGCTTTTTCTAATAACTCTCTCGTAATAGGATAAGATGCTGTAATTAAATAGTTTGCTTCATGTAATGCTTGTTCTTTTTTTACTTCATCCAAATCAATCCAGTATTTAACCTCCATATCCAAACTTTTGAATGTATTTATTATTTCATGTGTTGCTGTGAATACTTTTTCAAAATAAATAACTTTACAACTCAAGATACATTCCTCCAATTCAATTAGACAAAATAATTAATTAACTTTATATTAAATATAGAAAATGAGATTGTAAAACGAATTAATTAGCTATTTAATAACATAAATATTGCTATTTGGAGGCGGAATAATGGATTTTCATTCTATTGATACTTTTCTCGCAGTCGTTCGAACAAAAACCATTAGCGGTGCAGCAGAAGAATTACATTTAGCGCAAACTACCGTAAGTCAACGAATAAAGGTAATAGAAAAAGAAATTGGGGTTCAATTAATTGAACGCGGGAAAGGAATAAAACAAATCATTTTAACTCCTCTGGGTGAGGAATTTTATAAATTAGCGAAAGAATGGAGTCGTTTAGGACAAGAAGCGAAGCTATTAAAAACGCAAGGCCCACAATTACCCTTGATTGTTGGTGGTGTTGATAGTGTTAATACATTTGTTTTACCAAAAGTCTTTAAAAAACTAAGTAACCATCATCCTCCAATTAAACTTCAAATCCGAACCTTACATTCCGATAATCTATACTCTGAAGTTGAAAATAGACATATTGATGTGGCTTATTCCCTTAGAAAAAGAGTCCATCCAAATGTAAAAGTTAAAAAGTGCTTTACATCACCTATGGTTGTTCTTCAAACTTCAGATATAAGTTGTTATAGTTCGGAAAAGCTCCACCCTAAAGAATTAGATTCTGATTACGAACTATTCATGCCTTGGGGAGTTGAATATCAATCTTGGCATTCTTATTGGTGGGATCCATTATCGATTTCACGAATAAAACTGGACAGTACTCATTTGCTTCTACATCTTCTTCAAGATCCATTACAGTGGGCTATTGTTCCTAAATGGATAGCTGATGAAGCAATTAAACGTGGAAGTTACAAAATTTATGAACTTACAGATTCACCCCCGGATTATACAGTTTATGAACTTACTCATATAAAACAAACAACGCTTAAGCAAAAGGCTATAGAAATTATTAATCACTACTTTCAGGAAGAATTCTATTAAACGTTCCTATCACTACTTGTGGTGGTGTCTACAATTCTTAAATGTGCTTTACTTCAAGTAGGAAGGTTGCTGTGGCAGCCTTTTTTTGTTGAGCTACGGGGGCAATTTAGCTGCAAAGCGGTGTCTTATAAAGGTATTGTCTTTTTTACATAGAATATTTTAAGAGAATAGCATGTGAATGAATGGGGGACATATATGGAAATTTGTTTGATTGGTGGCGGAAATCACACGAATAATGAATTACGTGAAGTGTTCCTGGAACCTTCAAAAATGATTAAACCTGAAGCTAAGATTTTAATAATCCCTTTTGCAACCGACAATTCCAGGTATGAAAGTTGGATGGCAAGTATTACACAAGCTTTTTCAATCATGGAGAATGTAAGTATTGAATTATTAAATGAAGACCTTTCAGGCAAAGAAATGAAAAAGTCTATAATGGAACATGATATTCTCTATTTTATAGGTGGAAAGCCAGAAAGGTTAATCCATGTAATTGAAGAAAAGGGACTTACCGCAACTATCAAAAACTTTCAAGGTTTAATCATTGGATATAGTGCGGGTTCATTAGCTTTCGGCCATGATTGCATAATCACAAAAGATAAAGACTATCCAGAAACGATAGTGATCAAGGGCTTAGGATTAGTGGGGTTTAGCGTTGAGGTCCATTACGAGGATAATGTAGATGGAGAATTATTTCCCTTATCAAATGAAAGAAAGATATATGCAATACCAAATGGAAGTGCAGTTTTCTCCAAGAACGGGGAACTATATAAAGGTAAAAATGATATCTATTCCTTTCAATATATGAAAAAGGAAATAGTGAATTCCAAAGTCTTATAAAACTGTCAGGCGCTTTATCCCAATTGGAGCAAGGTAGCATGACGCTAAGGATAGAGAAAAGGAGACTGCAATGAAAGTAAATTTAATGATCTTCATTACATCAATAAAAGAACAAGAAAAGAATAGGTTAATGATGAAAACATTTGAATCTGATATTCGTCCTGTTACAGGGGATATAATCGATGATCCGGGGTTCGATCCACGATTTCATAATGGATATGAAGTTGTAAAGGTTACGATAAATTATGCTTCGGATGAATGTTTGGTATCCCTGCACCCGCTTGCGATCGAAATCGAGGAAATCAGGATGGAAACTTATTTGGAGAAACTGGAAGCACACGGTTGGCGTGCTGTCTCAAAAGAAGAATTGAAAAGTATGTAAAAATGATATAAGGAGGGAGTATGTAAATGGAAAAATACTCGACAACCACTTTAAAGATGATTAGAAATTTTGATGTAATGCCTGAAAGGGTATTTGATGCATGGGTGGACCCCGGGATGATGAGAAAATGGCTTTTTACATTGGAGGGGACAAATAAAGTGGCACAAAATGATCCTCAAGTGGGAGGAACTTGGGAGATTATTGATCATCGCGATGGAAAAGATTATCGGGCGATAGGGGAGTACCTTGAATTGGACCGTCCCAATAAATTAGTGTTCACTTTTAAAATGCCGCAATTCAGTGAAGCGGCAGATACAATTACAGTTGAGCTGAAAGAACTTCAAAAGGGCTGTGAAATGACATTTTCACAAAACATCACCGTTCCTCATGAAGAAAATTGGACACAATCCGATATCGAAAAAGCACTCGGAGAGTATCACGATGGATCTGAACACGGCTGGAATTTAATGTTTATGGGACTGAAAGAATTGGTTGAAACTGGACAAGTCAGCTATAAAGGCTAATAGTCGTTGGCCACAGTTTTTAGACAATAGGAAATCGGAATCGCATCCCGAACCATGAAGGTTGGAATGGATTGAGGAAATTTGCGAAACTCCTGCCGAATAACTGGCTAGCCGAGACCCCACGGACGTTTGCGCCGAGGAGGCTTGGCAGACAATCGGCGGTAATGGAGCGGATTTCCTGAAAGCAGCTGATGTTTTCTTGAAGAAACTATAGGCTGATCTCACACCGAATTATGTATAAGACTAGGTCCTTTAAGTTTTTTTCCTGTACTCCTTATTGGATGGAAGAAATTTGCGACACTCCTGCCGAAAAACTGGCTAGCCGAGACCCCGCAGGCGCTTGCGGTGAGGAGGCTCGGCAGACAGTTGGCGGAAAGGGAGCGGATTTTTGAAATCGACTGGAATGTATTCGAACTCAATTACCGGGTTTGTGCTAATAGCCGTTTGCCAATGAAAAGCTCTCCAAATTAACTGGAGGGCTTTTCGGAATGTAGTTTGATATATTGACAATCCCCTTTTAATTGGTAATATTTACTTTATTATTACATATGTGATTTTTAATAGAAGGCGGTTTAATTATGGATGGGAAAATCAGTTACGACGAGTTTCATAAATTGATAGAAAGTGGGCAATATCATAAATTGGTCATGTTATTATGACTAACTTTATGTACATATTTTGTTTATTAGTATGGGGTCTTAATTTTATTGCCGTTAAGATTCAAGGTACACCTGTGAGTTTAGAATTATCTTTAACCTATCGTTTAGGTTTGACGGCCATCCTATTTTTCATTTTATTGTGCATGCTTAGACCTAAAGGAAAACCTGAGAAAAAGGATGTTCCATTCATTATTGTGTTTGGAATTTGTAATTTTGCTTTAAGCTATTTATGCCTTTATTACGCCACTATCTTAAGTTCAGCAGCAATGGTTACGTTAATTTTTTCATTGAAAGTCATTTTAACGCCCATTGCCCTTCGTGTTTTTTTGAAGGAACCATTGCATTCACGTATCATAATTGGCGGGATAATTGGTGTGCTGGCTGTTTGTATTGTTATTTATCCGAGTTTACATGATATTCATGGATTCAATGATATAAAGGGCATCATGATGGCTGTTCTTGGTACCACCCTTACTGCATTGGGCGATGCAAGCTCGGCTAGAAATGCCAGGGAGAAAGTGAACCCAATCTATGCCAATGTACTTGGATTTGCAGCAGGAGGAATTCTTTTGGCGGCCATTGTGTTCATCCAAGGACAAGCAGTCACTATACCGACATCCATTACATATTTATCTGCTTTGTTCTATTTAACTATATTCGCTTCCTTTGGAGCTTGGCTATTTTACCTCAAGCTTGTAGAAAAGATAGGCGGGGCGAAAAGTGGATACATGGTTGCCCTTTTTCCGGCAATTGGAGGTATAGCTTCAGTGATGATTGGTGAATCAGATCCAACCATTTTCTTGGGAGCTGGCTGTCTTTTCAGTTGTTTAGGTGCGGCGATTGCTTTAGGTTTTGGCATGAATATTGGTAAAAGTAATTTGAAAAAAGAAATGTAATTCGATTTACAGAGAGGGATGGGACAATGGAAAGTAAATGGCCAACTGAAATGAAAGTAGCGCAGATCCGGGTTGCACGTCCTACTGATCAACTAAAAAAGGTAGTAAACTTCTATTGTGAAGGATTAGGATTGAAAAAAATCGGTTCTTTCGAAGGGCACGAGGGATATGACGGCATCATGATCGGGCTTCCGGATTCCAGCTATCATCTGGAGTTTACCCAACATAAGGATGGCAGTCCTTGTCCTGCCCCATCAAAAGATAATCTGCTTGTCTTTTATATTCCTGAATGTAAGACCATTGAGGAAATCACGAATAGGTTGAAAGGTATGGGCTATGAACCGGTTTCTCCGGAAAATCCATATTGGGAAAAATCAGGTGTTACCGTTGAAGATCCGGATGGTTGGAGAATTGTATTGATGAATTCGCCCGGCATAGGAAATTAAATTTCACAAAGGAAACGACCGAAAAGCACCATGCTTTTCGGTCGTTTTAGAGTTATGAGGACATCGTGATCCCGCCATTGATATGAATGCACTGTCCTGTTATATAAGCACCTTCATCAGATACTAGCAGCACATAGGCGCCTGCATGATCTTCCGGCTGCCCAGGGCGGCCAAGCGGTGCCTCTGTACCGAACTCGGCAACGGATGGTTCGTCGAACGTCGCCGGGATCAGCGGGGTCCAAGCATTCAGCTTTTTTTTGTGCCATTTTATGGAGTGAATGTAAGACAGAATAGATCAATATAAAATAAACTCACGAGTAAAAGCGTGAAACTCACGAGTAAATCGGCTAAACTCACGAGTAAAAGTGTGAAACTCACGAGTAAATGGCTAAAACTCACGAGTAAACGCCGATTCGACAAATAAAAGCGTGAAAAATTCACGAGTATATGCCCAATTCACGCATAATAGCCCGAAACTTACTGGAAATGCTCCAAAACTGGTTTGTTTCAATGCAATTGGCTGTATAAAGGTGTAAAGGAGATTGAAAAGGCAATGATTTTCCTTACGTAAGCAGCTATTGGTTTTGGCGGATTTTGTTTATCGTAATCAGTTTATTCATCATTTTTACGACTGTTAATTCATTCTTTCGCTGAAAAACCCCAATTTTTGTAATGATTTATTTAGCCTTGGACATACTTAATGAAGATATCAATAACTAACATTCAATTAAGGAGGAAACCCAATGGCTAACGAAAATATCCAAATGAAAATGGAACATATTTGGCAGGATACATGTGGATCATGGGAAAATTGTACGGAAACCACAATTCAGTCATTTTTGGCAAAATCTGAAGAAAGCAATATTGACCCGCAATATTGCATGAGCTGGGTGGAACAACATAAAGCCCAAATACCTGAATGGGATGCCGTTTCAAAAGTATCGCTCGACTGGGTAAATCAACATACCTCAACGGGTTCACCCATTTCAATCAAGGATGATTATTGAAAAGATATATCCTTTCTGCTTATGAATGGTTCGAACTCCACTATGGTTAAGAGGTGAAAATAGTTGTCAAATAATGAGGAACAAAACGGGAAATCAAATCGTCGGGATCAAGATTACAGAGTTAATGAGTGGGATGAAATGAATGGTGAAGATAAATTTGTACAATCAGCCATCCAAGAGGAATTCAATAATCCGGTAATCGAAGAAACGATCTTGAAGTTCAATAAAATAGCGAATGAAGAAGAAAAGGATACTTGATTTTGGACGCCCCTATAGGGCGTTTTTTTTTTTGAGAAAGACGAAGGAGCCGTTAATAAATGATTATGCAAAAGAACATATCTTTACTTTTTAGATTTATAAAATACAAATAAAGGGAAATGGCATCTTGGTATCGTATATAAAGCATAGTATAAATCGTTTTCATTAATAATGTTGGCAATGGGAGTGAAGATCATGGAAGCAGCGGTAGAACGAATTTTTTCTAATGAATTGGTGAAATTGGCGGGGGATTTTTTTCAAGTGAATGCTGGGAATCCGGTTAAACTTGGAGATGCAGAGAACTACGTATTTGAGGTTTACAGGGATGGAACGCCATATATCTTAAGAATGACCCATCAATCACATCGTACAAAAGATCAAGTGCTTGCTGAGCTAAAGTGGATTGAGCATTTACAGAATAATGGGAGTGAAATTCCTAAAGTTCTCTTTTCGAAAGAAAAAAATTTAGTTGAAATTGTAAAGGGCTTGGATGGTACGGAATTTTATTGTTGCCTGTTTGAAAAAGCTCCTGGTGTTAGGATGAAAGTCACTGATGAAAATTTCGATGGACCTTTATTTTTTGAATGGGGAAGAACCATTGGCCAAATGCATAAACAAACAAAAAGTTATAAGCCTGAAGCGAAATATAAACGGCTGGATTGGCATGAAGAGGAATTATTGAATGTCCAGCTCTATCAATCCGATGTACCGGAGCAAGTGATCCGCCAACAAGAAATAATCAACAAGCATTTAAATGCCCTTTCCGTTCATCAAGATAATTTTGGCTTGATTCATTCTGATATACATAACGGCAATTTCCACTATCATGAGGGGCGGATTCATGTTTTTGACTTTGATGACTGTTCATATCACTGGTTTGCCAGCGATTTGGCGATCCCTCTGTACTATCTGATGTGGAGTTTGGAACGTGAAGGGATAAAAGGGCTCGATGAATATGCTGCCAAGTTCATGAGGGAATTCATAAAAGGGTATGAGACGGAAAATATTCTGGCACCTGTGGAATACGAAACGATTCCTCTATTTTTAAAGCTAAGGGATTTAACGTTATATAACTTTTTTCATAAAAAGTATGATTTGAAGAATGCGGATCGTTCATTATCCAATACCGTTCAAAAAATTGAACAAAGAATCATGGAAGGCCGGACTATTGTTCACTTCGATCCGAACATGGTTCATTAAGGGGGATTGGAATGCCAGGAATGAAAAATAATCGGCTTGCATATATGATCCGGACTGGTGTATTGGAAGATGCGGAAGCGGTTTTGGATGTACAGAATTCCGTTATCTCTGAAGGCGAGTATTTTATTGCCTTATCGGAGGAGTTCAATAAAACACCTGAACAGCAACGAGATTGGATACGAAGGTTATTGGAAAATGAACGGGAAACCATCATCGTGGCCGAAATGAATGATGAAGTGGTTGGATGGATAGCCTTTCAATCGGAAAATAGGAAGAGAATGTTCCACAAGGGCTCATTTGGGGTGATGATCAGAAAAAATTTCAGAGGGATGGGAATCGGAAAAGAGCTTATTGAGGCGTTATTGGATTGGGCAGAAGCCAATCCGTTGATTGAAAAGGTGAGTTTGGGGGTTTTTTCAACGAATCATCGGGCAATATCATTGTATAAACGGCTGGGGTTTGTTGAAGAAGGCCGTAAAATCAAAGAATTCAAGATGAGCGAAAGTGAATACGTTGATGACATTATCATGTACAAATTGGTTTAAACAGAACGAAAGAGCATGAATGGATTCCATACATGCTCTTTGCGGTTTGGTTATGTATCTATTTTTATAGTAAATCGATATTTATGTCATGCATTATCTAATGACTCTTACCTTCACTTGCTTTCTTCCCCACGTTAGAGCATCCGCTTCTTTCGCGATGAATACATCGATTCTGTTTCCTTTGATCGCACCGCCCGTGTCTGCAGCGATGGCTTGTCCGTAGCCTTCGACTTCCACGATGGAGCCTAGCGGAATCACGTTCGGATCGACTGCTATCAGTTTGGCATCATCATATTTTTCTAAATCGACACCCATTCTTGTAGTGCCTGAACATCCTTCGCAGCTTGCTGTATAAGCTGTACTTGTAACCGTCAGTTCTTTAACGGCTGAGCTTGCTGAACTGGCTCTTTCTTCTAATTTACTGAAGGTCCGTGCACCGGCTATACCGTCAGCGGATAATCCCTTTTGGTTTTGAAAGTTCATGACTGCTTGTTTTGTACCTGATCCATAAATGCCATCGACCGTTGATGAGTAAACATCCCAGGCTTTCAATAGCCTTTGCAGTTCAGCTACAGGTCTTCCCATATCCCCGCTTTTCAGTACCTGTATTTTCTGATTCGTTTGTGTTCCTGATATTCCATCGACTTTCAGCCCTGATTTTTCCTGAAACTTCTTTACGGATTCCTTTGTAATCGGGCCGTAGTAACCTGTTGCTTCATGATAGGGAAAAACCCCTTTTGTCAGTAATAATTCTTGTAATTCTTTAACATCACTATTACTCATTCCAAATGAAAGTGTGCGATCCAAAGCAGCGGCTTCGCCTTTAGTTGGCATGCAAACTCCTAGAATGAATACAGAAGCCGTTAGGATCGTTAATAAAATTTTCTTCATGTTTATCCTCCTCGTTGTTTCCTGCAATTAAACCATTCGTTAAACTATCACTCTTTTAGGCGCAGTTAAGGAAAAACACCGCGAAGGCACTAAGTAATTGTTAAAACATGTAACATAAAGAAAAGAAATGAGGCGGACATCGGGTTACCATATCCTTATCAATTGTAGAATTATGGGAAAAAATCAAGTTTCATATGAAACTAACGGAACCATTTGGTTGAACAGGGGCATTCATTCATGTACGTTTAAGTTATATAAATTCTATTGTAAGGTTAAAGGAGGGAATCATATGATTAAGGCAGTTATTTTCGACTTTGATGGCTTAATTTTAGACACGGAAACGGTTTGGTATGAGGCCTATAAAGAAACGATGGCTTTTTATGAATCTGATTTGCCTCTCGAACATTTTGTTACATGTATCGGAACCGATAATACTGAACTAAATCAGTACTTCAAAGATCGGCTGGGGGAAAGGTGTAATATTGAAGAAATTGAATCCAGAGCAAAAAGCCTCCATGAAGTAAAGATGAAAACAGCACAGGCACGTGAAGGTGTGAAGGATTATCTAGAAGAAGCAAAAAGAAATGGATATAAAATCGCCCTCGCTTCAAGCTCGACAAAAGAGTGGGTCACTCATCATTTGGGGGAACTCGGACTGTTACACTATTTTGAAGTTATGATCACGGGGGAAGATGTTGATAAAGTTAAACCAGCGCCCGATTTGTATGTAAAGGCAATTGAAGTCCTAGGCATTCAGCCTGCAGAAGCCGTAGCATTTGAAGATTCGTTAAATGGGCTTCAAGCGGCCCTGACTGCTGGGTTGAAGTGTGTAATCGTACCAAATCCCGTGACGGACGCTTTAGCTTTTGAAAATCATCATTTACGCCTCCGATCCATGGCGGATAAGAGCTTGTCTGACGTTATCAAGCATATTGAGCAATAACAGTTCAACGGTAATTATAGTAAGATGAAAGAATGAAACCGCGCCGAAGATGGCAGAGTCTTCGGTTTTTCTGGTTTTAATGAATGTTATATATTGGTGTGGGGGATGAGTTTATGGGATTGCAAACAAATGACGAAGGAGTCCGCCTGCGGGAGGTCAAGAAGAGTGATCTTCCTATCTTTTTCGAGCAGCAATTGGATCCTGCCGCAAACTATATGGCTGCTTTCACATCTAATGATCCATCGGACAAGACGGCTTTTTTGACACACTGGAAGAACATCTTATCGAACCGGGATATTCAAAAAATGACCATACTCTGCAACGGGTGTGTGGCAGGCAGCATTCTCAAGTTTGAACAGTTTGGTAACCCGGAAGTGAGTTATTGGATCGGGAAGCAATTTTGGGGTAAAGGGATCGCTACATGTGCACTGCTCCATTTTTTGCCGAAAATAAAAGTCCGCCCTCTTTATGCCCGTGCAGCCAAGGATAACCTTGCATCCATCCGGGTGCTGGAAAAATGCGGATTTGAAAGAGACGATGAGGACAAAGGATATTCCCATGCAAGAGGCAAAGAGGTTGAAGAATTCATTTTGAAACTTGAAAGTTAAGATAATAATAACAATATCGTTTAGCCTATGAGGAAACGGGTGACATTCAATGGGATATAAGATTTTTTCCATCATTTTTATTTTATGCGGTCTTTTTATAATGTGGTTCGCCATATTTGGCAAAAAGAAAGAAATCAAAGAGTTCGGCTCCGGAGTACCCACAAATTTCATCGATGTAATTTTAATGATGATATATAAGCTCTTACCTTCCATTATTAGAAAAATCCTTCTATTTGCATTGGGTCTGGCCATTTCTATCGGATTTATCTATATATTGTATAAATTATAGTGAATTTTCCTTATCAGATAAAATAATCCTGAAACTTTCTCCTTACGTAATCGTATAAAATGGTAACGATATATAGGGGTTGTTGCTATTTCGAAGAAAAAAAGTGAAGGAAGTGTTTAGGACAATGGGGGCGGGAAGTTGACGCCGGCGGAGGCATTGGTTCAATATACCTAATTAGAAGAATATCAGTATAGTAATAATATGCATAATATGGTAATGTTGAATTTGTGTGATTTTGGAAATTCATAATAAAGGAAGGTATTATATGTCTGAATCGGTTCTTAAGGTTCAATCCTTAACTAAAAAAATTGGAAAAGCAACCATCGTAGACAATGTTAGCTTTGAAATAAAAAGCAATGAAATATTTGGTTTACTTGGTCCGAATGGTGCTGGGAAGACCACGATCATCCGTATGATCACAGGTCTCATCAATCGTACGGGCGGTACGGTCATGATCAATGGCAGTGACCTCGATCATGATTTCGAAGGTGCGATGCATGAATTAGGGGCCATTGTTGAAAATCCGGAGTTCTATAAATATATGACAGGCAGAAAGAATATCCTGCATTATGCCCGGATGTCATCCAATGACATATCCAATGAGAGAATAGAAGAGGTCATTAAGCTTGTCAAACTGGATCATGCCATCGATAAGAAGGTTAAAACCTATTCATTGGGAATGCGCCAGCGCCTTGGCGTGGCACAGGCCATTTTACATAAACCGTCGTTATTGATTTTTGATGAACCGACGAATGGCTTGGATCCGCAAGGGATTCGCGAGTTTCGTGATTATTTGAAAGTACTGGCAAGTGAAGGCGTCGGGATATTGATTTCATCACATTTACTATCGGAAATGCAATTGATGTGTGATAGTTTTGCCGTTATCGAAAAGGGAAAACTGATCCATACGAAAGAACATATTGTTGATGAAAAAAACGAAACGATCAATGAAGTGTCATTCACCGTCAGTGATGGGAAGCTAGCTAAAAAAATCCTTCAAGAACAGTTTGCGGATATTACGATCCTAAAAAATGGTGCGAAGAAAATCTCCGTATCGGCCACCAGAGAACAAACAGCCCATATAAACAGGAGTTTTAATGCAAATGATCTGGATGTCTTTGAAATTGGCATAACCAGAAAATCGCTGGAAGATAAATTCTTCGAAATCACTGAGCAGGAAATGAGGGAGTCTGTATGATGTCCTTAGTAAAAAATGAATGGATGAAAATCTTTTCAAAAGTATCAACTTATATATTCATCGCTTTTTTATTATTGGCAGCATTAGGGGCTGCGGTCATCGATTATAAACTAAGTCCTGACGAAACGAATAAAGATTGGAAGCAAGAGATAAACGCCGATATCCAAGAACAGGAAAGGGCTTTGGAAGCTAAGGAAATCAGTGAAGAAGAAAAAGCCGCCATCATGGAAGAAATTACTTACAACAAGCAACTGTTGGCTGATAATATAAACCCTGACTTAAACACGAATTGGACCTATATGGCTGAATGGACTACATCATTAACATCATTTGTCACTTTATTCGTCGTTATTGTTTGCAGCTCGCTCGTTTCATCGGAATTTTCCGATGGGACCATTAAACAACTGTTGATCAGGCCTTATAAACGTTGGAAGATCCTGCTTTCCAAATATATTACTTCCTTGTTATTTGCAGCGTTACTACTTGCGAGCCTGCTTATATTCAGTTATCTAATCGGAATCATATTCTTTGGCAATGGTTCGTATTCAGACAAAATCATGGATCCTGCATCTTTCGAATTCAGTCCGGTGGTAGTCGGCGAATATTTCGTGGACATGATCGTTTACTGGATACCAGGATTCCTAGTCATCACGACCATCGCTTTCATGTTAAGCACATTATTTAAAAACCAAGCACTTGCAGTAGGTATATCCATTTTCATCCTATTTGCCTCTTCGACATTAAATATGGTCATTCAATCATTCATCGGAAAATACGAGTGGTTAAAATTCGTCCTATTCCCCCATCTCGATTTAAGGGGCTATATTTCCGGAACGATAGACATGTTCGATGGAGCTACACTTGGATTCTCGATGGGTGTACTTGGAATCTATTATCTTATCTTTTTAGCGCTAACTTTCTTCTTCTTCCAGAAAAAAGATATCACTAATTAAATAGAGCGAAAAACCGAAATCAGTGGCTGATTTCGGTTTTTCTTATGCAACAGGAATGTTGCTGCTTTGAATCTGGCATAAAGTGAAACCTTTATCCAAAATTATCCGTATAAGATAATATGAGGATATTCAGTTGGGCTTAGGGGTGAAAAATGAATAAAAACAAGGTTCTATTAATTGGACATATAGGATTTTCTTTATTTCTAATGGGCATGGTGATATCACAATGGACAGTTGCTGGCGTAGTGGCCGGGATAGGCGGAGGGCTCGTAATGGGGATCAGTTCCTACCTGTTTGCTAGTCAGTAGCTCCATATACATATGAACAATACACTAGTTAATTGCGGACTTGCGGAAATAATCTGATAGAGATGGAGCAGATTTAAAGATGGGGAAAATGCATTATAAACGAAAGTTAGTCATTGTATTTATAATTATTGGAACAGCATTAGGGCTCTACGTGTACTCGGCATTCTCTCAAAAATTGACAAAATCAACAGATTTGTCTGATGAATCTATCGGGGGATTTAAAGTGTTTGATAACATATCGAGTCCGGAATTCATCAGGGAATATGGAGAACCCATCGATCAAGATAATAATAACGCTTATGATTATTATTATTGGAAGGGCGGGTTGAAAACGGCCTCTATCAATACAGACGAGGATAAAGGGGAAATCATGCGGTTGATCATTTCAAGTAGGGACGACGACCAATTTGAAAACTCCCTTCAAACAAGCAAAGGCATTAAATTAGGAAGTAAGAAAGCGGACGTCCTTTCGAAGTACGGAGATCATTATTATAAAAGTTATGAACAGGGAGCTGATATTATTGGATACATTGACCATAAACGAAATATTACCTTGGAATTCTGGTGTGTACCAGGTGGAAGGGTCGCAGAAATACGATTGGATGATGCAGATGTCATTTAATGATTTTTCACCAGTGTCCCCGATTATCGATTTTGGCTGTTTAAGTGAATAAGAAAGCGATGCGATAAAATAATATATTCATAAAAAATTTCATCTATCATTACATCATTTATCCGATCACTTTTGTTGGGGTATATGCATTATTTGCTATTTTTAAGCTTGATGATACCCCCGTTCCTATAAGTGATGCTATGCATATGATTTTAATCTATTATTTTGCAATTAGTGTGTATAATGCTTTACCTACCATAAAATCTAACCGTAATAAAAAAGGCAGCCAATAAAACAGTACTCATTGGAATTTACATATTTTAGCATGAATTCCGAAACCATTTATCCAGGTTAGCCGTATATGTAATTATGAACGGTGCCGGGAAGCTCCGGTATTTATGAGCATTTATCATTTTAATAAATTTGGGAGATGAAGGATCATGAGCGAAAAGGGTTGTATGAAATGCGGAAGCAATGATGCTGCCAAGAAGGATGTAGCCATGACAGGAACAGGCTTGTCAAAAATGTTCGATGTCCAGAATAATCAATTTACGGTTGTGTATTGCAAGCAGTGCGGTTATTCGGAGTTTTACAATAGGCAATCATCTGCTGGCAGTAATCTGCTGGATCTATTCTTGGGATGATCATCGGCACGACAAGAATCCCCTTTTACATGAAAAGGGGATTCTTGTTTTTTTTTATACTGCCCATTACCCGATGAAGTGATCTTGAACGACTTTTGTAAATTCCTTGGCGACTGGTGATAGGTGTTTAGCTGATTTCATGACCAATCCGATCTCCCGGGAAAGTTCCGGGTTCAAGGGCAGGCTTTTGATGCGTTCGGGTTTTTCCGGTAAAGCCAGGTCTGGCATAATCGTGATGCCTAATTTTCCTGCTACCATTGAGAGTACCGTTTGATTGTCTTTAATGTCGTATGAAATGTTTGGTTTTATCTTGGCTTCCATGAATCTATCTTCTATGAGTGTTTCACAGCCAGATCTCAGCATGATGAATGGTTGATCAACGAAGTCTTCCAGGTTCAATGAGGTTTTCCCTGAAAGCGGATGGCCTTCGTACACGACAGCTGATAGAGGATCTGTTAGCAGAGGGATGAATTCCACGTTCTTTACTGGTTTTGCTGCAAAGCCGATGTCCACTGTTCCTTCTTCGATCCATGTTAAGATTTCCTCATATCCACCTTCATGAATCAGCAAATCGATATTAGGGTATTTTTCTTTAAAGATGGAGAATAGCTTAGGTATGAATCTGGCAGTGAAGCTTGGAAAACTGCCAATCGTTATTTTACCGATTTCCATTCCATTCACAGCTGCAATCTTTTGTTCAATATGTGCAAGGTTGGCAGCAATGGCCCGCATATGTGGAATGACTTGTTCTCCCGCAGTCGTGAGTGTTATACCTTTTCGGTCACGCTTCAATAAAGTCACACCAAGTTCCGTTTCAAGTGCTGTAATGTTATGGCTCACGCCTGATTGAGTCAGTCCGATCCGGTCTCCCGCTTTCGTAAAACTTCCGTGTTCAACAACATGTAAAAAGACTTCCAGTTGAAAAAAATTCAAATGCCCCACACCCTTCTTCTATGAATTATACATGAGAAACTCTAATCTAAGTAATGAAAAACATTCATTTTACTTATGATGTGGTCGAGAATACAATAAAATTACAAATTAAAATACGAATGGGTGATGGAAAATGATGAAACGGAAATACGGGCAAATTTTTTCACCGTACACGCTTTCTAATGGAACGGTTCTTAAAAACAGGATTGTAGTTGCGCCGATGACCACTTATTCAGGTCAAGAGGATGGCTTGGTTTCTGACGAGGAATTAGCCTACTATAAAAGAAGGGCAGATGGACCTGCCATGTTCATTACTGCTGCTGCCGCCATTTCCCCTGTTGCGACAAGCTTTCCCCGGCAAATGAAAGTATATGATGAACAAAGCATCGCTGGACTCACTGAGCTTTCAAAAACCATCAAATCCAAAGGTGCAAAAGCCATTCTCCAGCTTCATCATGGCGGAAGCGAGAGCCTTCCAAGCTGTACAGGCGGAGAAAAAATGGTTAGTCCGAGCGGAATCATTGCAAGCGTTTATAAAGGAATGGGCGAAGAGTACATTCCAAGGTCAATGAGCCACACTGAGATTCTATCCACTATTCAAGACTTTGGAAGAGCCACCCGCCATGCCATTCGTTCAGGATTCGATGGTGTGGAAATCCATGGAGCGAATGGCTATCTCCTGCAGCAGTTTTTCTCACCCCACTCTAACAGACGGAGAGATCATTGGGGAGGGAGTTTGAAGAATAGAATGCATTTTCCACTTGCCGTCATCGCGGAGGTGAAGCGGATCCGTGATCTTTATGCAGATAAGGAATTCGTTATTGGGTATCGCTTCTCCCCCGAAGAACCGGAAGAAGGCGGATTGAAAATGGATGATACAGTTGCTTGGGTAGATGAATTGGCAACTCAGGGGCTTTCCTATTTACATCTTTCTGTTAAAAATGTCTGGTCCATGCCTAGAAGCGGATTGAACAGGGGATTGACAAGGACCGAAATTCTCCGCGATGTCATTGCTGGCAGGACCAGTTTCATATCACTTGGATCGATTCATACTCCAGAGGAAGCAAATGCTGTGCTTGAGAAAAATATACCGCTTTTCGCTTTAGGAAGGGAATTGCTGATGGAACCGGACTGGGCCGCCAAAATAAAGGAAGGCAGGGAAGACGAGATCATGACAGCCTTGCCGCGCGATAGCAGGTGTACATTAATGATTCCGGATCAAATGTGGGCGAATATCATTACTCGTGACGGCATGCCCGAGAAATGATAGTATAAATGTAAAAAATGGAAATTTCATGAGGGGAAATTAAATGAATAAAATAGCACTTCTTCAACTGTCTCTAGCCATGACAATCTTCGGTTCTGTCGGTTTCTTTTCGGAACTATCAGGACTTCCTGCATTGGAACTGGTTTTTGTTCGCTGCATTTGTGCTGCCGTTTTCTTATGTGCAGCCTGGATGATTACCGGACATTTCAAGAACGAAATATGGAATGGCAGGGAGGTAATGCTGATCATTTTCTGCGCGGTGGCCAACTTGTTAAACTGGATATTCCTCTTTAAATCTTTTGAGCTGATATCGGTGACAATCGCCATTTCGCTTTATCATTTAGCGCCGATCCTTGTACTTATTATAGGGAGCCTCATTTTTAGGGAGAAAATGAATGTATTCTCCATCTTGGCCATTTCCCTTTGCTTCATTGGCACATTACTCATTATGGGAACAGATGGATTTCGATCATCATCCCCTGAATGGGAGGGCATCGTGTATGGAATCATTGCTGCCTTTTTCTATGCGGCAACCATGCTTTTAGGAAAGAGCATTACAAAGACCAGTGTATATGCGACCACATTTCTGCAAATGTTCATTGGATTTCTATTACTGATTCCTTTTGTCGATTATTCCGTATATACAACGTTAAAATCTTCCGAATGGTTTTATACGGTGCTTACCGGCATCATCCATACAGGCGTCGTGTATTTGCTGTTTTTTAATAGTATTCGCCATTTGCCTACAAATGTAGTATCTTTCATGATTTTTGTCGATCCGGCAGTTGCCATCCTTTTGGATATTCTGCTTTCAGGATTTAAACCGGACGGGATTCAAATTCTTGGTATTTCCCTGATATTTATTGGGGTGGTCTATTCACTTAAAACGACTAGACCGACTGAAAATGATGTCATGCAAAAAAGGCCGCACACAATGTGAGGCCTTTTTCCTTTATGCATGTATCTATTGATTAAATTGATAGACATCCCAAATGTCAGGGGTTTCTGATCCAATGTACCAAGCAGCTGCACCGCCTAGATGATTTTGTTTAACCAGGTCAATGCGGAGCTTCATCGATTTTTTATCTTCTATCCAAATTTGATGCTTTTTCCCTTTGGAAGTATACACCACGTAATTTTGTTGCATATTTTTATCCCATACCTTTTTAAGTTTTTGAGTTGAAATGATTTTGTTGACCTCAGCCATGGTACGGTCATGACTTTTCACTTTTTTGGTCGACAAATCAGTCACCCATTCTCTCGTATAAAATGGTACAGCCAATATGATCTTATGAGCAGGAACTTCTTTCATTAAAAGCTTGGTTCCTTCTTTGATCCAAGGTAACGAGGAAACGGACCCGGCTACTGGGCTCCCTCCCCAATGCTCGTCATAACCCATTATGATTATATAGTCCGCTACTTTGCCAAGTGCTTTCCTATCTAAGCTTTTTGACCAATAAGGGTCTTCATTTTCCCGGGTGACATCCACAGATACTTTAATTCCATGCGGTTTTAGTGCCTTTTTCAGTTCGCCTATGAAAAGTACAAAGTGCTTCTTATTTTTTGGATCGATGTTTTCAAAATCTACATTTATTCCATCACTTTTCGTTTTAACAAGTGAATCGCGTAAAGCTGAGACTAATTTCTGGCGTTTTTTTGTATTGCCTAGTACAGAACTAGTTAATACAGGGTCAAATTTATTCCCGATAAGCTGCCAAACTTGTTTTCCTTGTTTATGGGCAGCTTGGATGTATTTTGTATCTACAGAAACGGAAACGTAATTACCGGTATCCGTCAGCGTATAAGAACGGGGAGATACTACATTCAAATTGGGGTGTTTAAGTTGCTGGGTATAGTTTTCTTTCGATCCATTATGCTTCCAGCCCATGACGATACGATTTTGCGCCTTATTTTGAAGTTGGGATTTCTTTATCCAGCCCTTTTTTCCGCCAAGCAATTGAACCTGGTAGTAATAATCAGGAACCTTCAATTTTTGGCCCACTTTAAGGGTAACCGTACGTAAGTTATTTAATTTCGTCAAATCATTTGTTGTTACCTTGTATTTAGTAGAAATCTTCCACAATGTATCGCCTGATACAACCTTATGGATCTTATACTTCTGGGGAATCTTCAGGCTTTGGCCAACAGTTATTTCGGAAGAAGTTAATTTATTTACTTTTTGCAGCTCACTAACTGAAACACCATATTGATTTGCTATTTTCCATAGTGTGTTTCCAGACTTCACTTTATGAATGATGGGCCCCGCGGAATCCCCAACGGAAGAAGAAATGATGGGAAATTCTTCGCCCTTTTTTAAGGTTTTTAATAGAGTGGAACCTAATTTAGGAGAACTAAAAACTTTTGTATTGTCCACTTTAACAAAACCTATGGATTGGGTTTT
This sequence comes from Peribacillus sp. FSL R5-0717, assembly GCF_038002945.1. Taxonomy (NCBI): domain Bacteria; kingdom Bacillati; phylum Bacillota; class Bacilli; order Caryophanales; family Bacillaceae; genus Peribacillus; species Peribacillus sp. FSL R5-0717. The sequence continues at coordinate 1,603,052 of NZ_JBBOOF010000001.1, read as the reverse complement.
ACTTGATGAATGACCACTGGTTGGAAAGAGACACATACAAAGAAGGCTTAACATAATAAAACATCCAAAGAATTTTTTCACAATGATTTTATTCCCCTTTGTAAAATTTAACTTTACTAGTTTACTATGGAGAATAGCCATATAAATAGAGGTACATTGTGGAAAGGCATTTCTAACCATCGTGTGGGACGAATTATTCCGTAAGAAGGACAAGTGATTTGTAAGTAGAAGGGGAGGGTTTATATGTCAAATTTTGCATTACAGTTTTATGATTACAACATATGGGCAAATAATCAGATTTTCAACCGTTTAAAAGAGCTTCCAAAGGATGTTTACCATCAAGAAGTTCAAAGTGTGTTTTCATCGATATCGAGTGTGATGGCCCATGTATATCTTTCCGATCTGGGATGGGCGGAGGTTTTTTCCGGTAAAAGCATGAAACATGCATTGGAACTGGCTGAACAACGGAAGGAACAAATGGAGTCAAAGGAATTAGAGGAAATGGAGGCCATGTTTATTGAGTTGTCCGAGCGGTACAAATCGCTGCTTGGCCAAAAAGAAAATGTACATGAACCTCTAATGATTGAGAATCCAGCTGGCGGACAAATGAAAACAAGTGCAGCCGAATTGGTACCGCATGTCGTGAATCATGGAACCTATCATCGCGGCAATATCACGGCCATGTTGCGACAAATGGGTTATGCCTCAACTTCGACGGATTATGGGCTGTATTTATTTTTAAAAGGAGGGTAACGGGACTTCATTTGCTTACTGATGGGACTGTAAGCATTGACAGTCCTGTTCTTAAAGTAAGGCCGCCTGTTATTTTGAAGATAACGAAATCCTATATATGTGTACAGGTTAACCGGTTCTTCCTGGTTGGCCTTTTTTACGTTTGTCACTGGAAATGACTTGTATATGACATTTGTCATCTTCTAGTCATGACACCTGGTACTAATAAAATCAGGTTGGATTCTTTATACTATGGATAACGACAAATAAAAGGAAGTGCAATTGAAATATGACCTTGCAAAATACGAAATCCTTGAAAAAACAAATTGCTCCTTTTGAACAATCAACGACAAAGCAAAGTATATGGCAGATCATCAATACCTTGGGGCCGTTCATCATTTTATGGTACCTAGCATATATAAGTCTTTCCGTTTCTTATTGGTTAGCTTTAATCCCAGCTGTGTTTGCTGCTGGATTCTTGACGAGAATATTCATCATTTTTCATGATTGTACGCATCATTCATTTTTCAAAGACCGCCGTGCGAATAGAATCGTCGGTACGATCATGGGTGTTTTGACTTTATTCCCGTTTGATCAATGGGGACATGAGCATTCTGTGCATCACGCAACAAGCGGTAATTTGGATAAGCGGGGTACAGGTGATATTTGGACCCTTACGGTAGATGAGTATTTGGCTGCACCGTTTAAACTTCGTTTTGCTTATCGTTTTTATCGTAATCCATTGGTCATGTTTGGTTTGGGGCCGATTTATGTTTTCCTTCTTAAAAATAGATTTAACCGTAAAGGTGCTAGAAAGAAGGAAAAAAATAATACGTATTTGACGAATGTATTAATCGTCGTTTTTGCGGCATTGCTTTGCCTGGCAGTAGGCTGGCAGTCGTTCCTTCTGGTACAAGGTTCCATTTTCATGATTTCCGGTTCAATCGGCATTTGGCTGTTTTACGTCCAGCACACATTCGAGGACTCTTATTTTGAAGAAAATGAAGAGTGGGAATATGTATTGGCAGCAGTGGAGGGAAGTTCTTTTTATAAGCTTCCAAAACTGATGCAGTTCCTTACTGGCAATATCGGTTACCATCATGTTCACCATTTAAGTCCAAGGGTGCCTAACTATAAATTGGAAATGGCGCATAATAATACGCAGCCTTTAGAGAACGTTCCGACGATCACTCTTGCGACAAGCTTGCGTTCACTCCGTTTCCGTTTATGGGATGAGGAATCCAAGAATTTCGTCAGTTTCAAGGACATAAAATATTTAACGAAAAAAAGTGTTCCCACTCAAATGAAATCTGAACTGTAACGTTCATGTATCATTCCAGACTCCCTTAATAATCCTCGGATTTGGGGAGTCTTTGTTTCATATAAAGAACTCGATAAAGGAGAGAACTTAAAAATGATTCGAATTGTCATTGCAGAAAATCAGCAAATGCTATTAGAGGCAATAAGTTCTCTACTCAATCTTGAAGAAGATATAGAAATTGTCGGGCAAGCCAGTAACGGAGAAGAAGCGATGGCTCTTGTACACCAATTACGGCCTGATGTGTGTATCATGGATATGGAGATGCCTGTAATTAGCGGACTTGAGGCAGCGGAAGCATTAAGGTCAGTTGAATGCAAAGTGGTCATTTTAACGACATTTCGAAGGACTGGTTATTTTCAACTCGCATTAAAGGCTGATGTAAGTGGTTATTTATTGAAGGATAACCCGGGTGAAGAGTTAGCCTGCTCGATTCGCAGCATAATGGATGGCAAGCGAATATACTCCCCGGAGCTTATTGATGGGCCTTCCAGCCATAATGGCCGGGAAATGGGAGTGTTAGGTCTGTTAGCCGATGATCCATCAAATATTGAGCAATCCATTCAAAGCGGCACAATGGGGACAGTACGGAAGTATTTTACGACGATCAAGGATAAAATGAAGTTACCGGCTGGTTAGGATTTGTTTCTTAAATTGTGTTGACACGTTTTTTTAAATTGTGTACGATGGATTAAATTATAATATTGAAAATTCTGTGATGAAGAGAGTAGTTCATTTTGAAATGGAAAGCGAGTTAGGGATGGTGGGAGCCTAATGCAGGTCGGATGAATGAAGCGCACTTTGGAGAAATTTCTTGAAACGTTCAGTAGGGAATATCGGGGAGTCACCTCGTTAACAATGGAAAGTGGCCGCAATTTGTGGCAACTAGAGTGGTACCACGGGAATTCATGCTCTCGTCTCTTATTTAGAGGCGGGGGCTTTTTTGTTTAGGAGGGAAAATGTCGATGAATAAACCAATTGCAGAATTGATTTCAACTGCTTTGAATAATGAAATGCCAGCAAGTGAAATAGAAAAATTAATGGAAAAGCCGAAATTGATGGAGTTAGGTGATGTCGCCTTTCCGTGCTTTACTCTTGCGAAAAAATTCAAAAAATCGCCTCAGGTGATTGCGTCGGAAATAGCTCAACAACTAAACAGTACGTTGATTCAAGAAGTGAACGTAGTGGGAGGTTATCTGAATATCTTCGTCAATCAACAGATGGTGACGGAAAACGTGCTGCAAACGATATTAAGGGAAAAGGATCAGTATGGTTCGATGCAGCCTGGACAGGGTAATGTCGTGATTGATTATTCCTCCCCGAATATTGCCAAGCCTTTTTCCATGGGGCACTTACGCTCTACGGTCATAGGGAATGCACTGGCCAACATTGCCGAAAAAAACGGCTATAATGCCGTTCGTATCAATCATTTAGGAGATTGGGGCACGCAATTCGGTAAGTTGATTGTTGCGTATAAGCTGTGGGGAGACAAAGAGGCAATCGAAGCTTCTCCGATTCAGGAATTATTGAAAATCTATGTGAAGTTCCATGAAAGAGCAGAAACCGATGAATCGTTGAATGAACAAGCACGCGCAAGCTTCAAGTCGCTTGAAGACGGGGACGAGGAAGCACTGGCATTGTGGAAATGGTTCAGGGATGCGTCTTTAAAAGAATTCGAGACGATTTATGATTTATTGGGCATCCGTTTTGATTCCTATGCCGGTGAAGCATTTTACAATGACAAAATGGATGCGGTTGTCGGGGAACTAAAAGAAAAAGGCCTGCTTGCCCTTTCAGAAGGTGCCTATGTCGTGCAATTGGAAGATATGCCGCCTTGTTTGATTACGAAAACCGATGGTGCGACACTTTATGCCACACGTGATTTAGCTGCTGCCATGTATCGTAAAAAACAGTATGAGGCAAAGAAAACATTTTATGTGGTCGGAAATGAACAATCCCTGCACTTTAAACAGCTCTTTAACGTCATTGAAAAAATGGGGTATGAGTGGTCAAAAGAATTACAGCACGTAGCATTTGGCATGATGCTAAAAGACGGTAAGAAAATGTCGACCCGTAAAGGGAAAGTCGTGCTGCTTGCGGATGTATTGGCAGAGGCGATCGAAACTGCAAAGCGCAATATTGAAGAAAAAAATCAAGCGCTTGAACAGAAAGAACTGGTTGCAAGACAAGTCGGTGTCGGAGCGGTAATCTTTAATGATTTAAAAAATAACCGCATGAACGATATTGATTTTTCATTAGAGCAAATGATGAATTTTGAGGGAGAAACGGGCCCATATGTACAGTACACATATGCGCGAATTTCCTCCTTGCTTGAAAAAGGTGATTTTAAAGAGCAGGCGATCCAATATGAAGCTTTAGGCGAATATGCGTGGCCAGTCATCCAGCTGCTGGAGCAATACCCGATCATTGTCCAAAAATCATTTGAACAAGCCGATCCTTCACAAATCGCGAAATTCAGCTTGCATGTATCGCGTGCATTCAATAAGTATTATGCACATTCGAAAATCTTAGTGGAAGATGAATGGAAACAAATGAAGCTCTCATTCGCTTTTTCCGTTGCGATCGTATTGAAGGATGCGCTAAGTTTATTGGGAATTTCAACGCCGAATAAAATGTAATCCATGTCTATAAAAGGAGCCATTTTGTTTCAAAATGGCTCCATAATTTATCAGATATATCCTTGCATGAACGTATGCTCTTTTATTTTAGAAGAAATGAACGGTGTATTTCACAAAATGGACGGCGGGGTAACGGATGTGCTCCTAAAAAATTTACGGACCGACACCAGGATCTTCATCGTTGGTGAAGGCAGATCGGGCTTCATGGCCAAAGCCTTTGCGATGAGATTGATGCACCTTGGCTTAAACGTCTATGCAGTCGGGGAAACGATTACCCCTTCTATTTCGAAAGGCGATCTGATCATAGCCATTAGCGGGAGCGGCTCGACCAAAAGTGTGATATCAGTTGCAGCAAAAGGCAGGGAAGTGGGATGCAAGGTATTTTCGATCACGACGAATGACCAATCGGAATTGGCGAATGTCTCTCATGAGGTCTTGGTGATACCGGCAGCAACGAAAAATCGCTTGGAACATGAAACGAAAAGCGTCCAGCCGTTAAGTTCTTTGTTTGATCAATGTGTACATGTTTTATGTGATGCAGTATGCTTGGACTATTCATTAAACGAGTCCATCAGCCACGAGCTTACTTATTCCAAACATAGTAATGTAGAGTGAAATATGGCGGGACCCCTTCAGCGGGTGCCCGCCTTTTTTGATATGAAAAATGCCCTTACTCCCAAACGAGAATAAAGGGCATGCACCGTGAACATGTCACGGTGATCATGAATTAATAAGCCAGGCTGAATAGGGCTTTGATGTGTGATAGGTAACGAACATTACTTGCTTCTTTCATCAATGTAGCCGGCAGACCTTTAAGGGACGTGTTATTGGCCCCAACGGTTGCCACTGCATCCTTACGGCCAAGGCTCGCAAGTGTACCTGAGTTTACAGGTGAGAATTCTTCAAGTTTCTTGCCTTCAAATGCTGCATATAGGTTGTATCCAACGAGCTCACCCATTTGCCAAGCATTTTGTGCAGTAGGAGCATATGGACGGCCGCCTTCTGGAGGGAAAGCAACGGCACTGTCGCCGACAACGAATACGTCTTTATGGGATTTGGATTGCAAATACTCATTGACGGTTGCTTTGCCGCGATCCACTTCAAGGCCTGATTCACCTACGATAGGAAGAGCCGCAACTCCGCCTGTCCAAACAAGCGTATTGGCCGTTATCGTTTGTCCGTCTTTCAATTCGATTTGATTTCCTTTAACACCCGTTACAGGCAGACCTGTCAGGAATTCAACGCCGCGTGCTTCCAAGCTTGTCATGGCACGTTCGATTAAGTGATCAGGCAGGACCGGAAGGATTTTTGGACCAGCTTCCACAAGCTTGATTTTCAAGTCCTTGAAGTCCACTCCGAACTTTTTGGCGATTTTAGGGAAATGATCCACGATTTCACCGATTAACTCAACGCCCGTCAATCCGCCGCCGCCAATCACGATGGTTGCGTCCGCTTCATTATTCGTTTGAGAATATTCGCGGATGCGATCTTCGATATGTTTGTAAATCTTGTTAGCATCATTAACGGATTTCAAGACCATGCTGTTTTCCTCAAGTCCTGGAATGCCGAAGAATCCTGTTTGGCTTCCCAAAGCAACAACCAGGGCATCATAAGATAATGTGGAACCATTGGCAAGTTTCACTTCTTTATTATCGACCGAGAATGACTCCACTTTGGAAATGACAAGGTCGATATCTTTTCCTTTGAATAGCTTTTCCAAAGGAATGGAAACGGCTTGTTCAGAAATGGATCCGCCTGCAAGACGGTGCAATTCGGTGATGATTTGGTGCGTTGGAAATTGGTTCACCACTGTAACCTGCACTTCATCCTTTTTGTAATATTCACGTACGGATAAGGCAGATAGTAATCCTGCGTAACCTGCACCTAAGATGACGATTTGTTTTGACATAGTTAATCCCCCGTCCTTACTGATTGAAAGTTCATCAAATTATTTTTGGTTTTTACGTTCTGCAGAGACTTCAAGAAATGCTTGGGCGAAACGGAAAAGCTTTTGTGCTTGCGGATCTTTCATCATCCTTAACAGACCAAAAAGACCGATCACATCATTATTCGCTTCTGCACGATCCTTAGCCTCGATGGCATTAGCAGCAAGCCCTTTCACTGAATGGACTACAGGTGTCGCGATCTCCGAAATGGCGCTGACCGTATCATTTTTCAACACATCATCAGTCGCAACCGATTGAGCGAAATCATAAGACTTTGTTAAAATATTCACTAACTCAGTTAGTTTTGGTAACTGCTCGACTAAAGTGTTCAATGATTCCTGAACCTCAGGCTTTAATAATTGGTCCAGTACATCTAATTGTTTTTGGCGGTCATTAAGTTGTTCAGTTTGTGATTGGGTAATCGTTTCTGACATATCCAATTCTCCTTTGCAATAAGCATTTTGTTGATGTAATTAGAAAAACTTGTAAAATATTACACAATGTGAGACCAGAAAAAATACTAACAAAAATGTAATAAAAGCTAAACTATAGTATATCCCTTTAGTGGCTTGAAAACAGCTGATTTTTTAAAAAAGATTCATAAAATCATCTTTTCCTGCTTATTTGAAGTACAGATATTAATGAAAGTTACCTGTTTTTACCTAAAGTGTACTGTGAGAGGGTGTCTGCCATCGACGCCTGTCGTACATATTTCCATCTTGATTTGCCATCCTAAATGATGGAGGTGAAAAAATGTGACTGATTCAGAATCTAAACTTACAGAAGAGAATAATGATAAGAAGCTTCATAAACTGGTTGGCAGTATGGAATATACTAAAGCGCAACTAATGGAAGGTATGAATGGAATTTCTGAAGTTTACCTCAAAAACAGCGAGGAAGGCACATCGGAAACACCTGATAAATAATATTGTTGTGTAAGCATAACCAAACAGTTATGCTTACTTATTTTTGTAATAAATCGACTCTTCATTCTTAAAGTGTAGTTATTTAAATATTCTAAAAATATCCTTGACTTTATCATGAATTGACGTAAGATAAGGTATATAGCCATGGTGTAAACAGGTAGTTTTCTACTCTGCCATCGCCTAAAATGGACTCGGTGACTTAAAAGATGAATCTATAAATAACTGTCGAATCTAATAGACTTCGCTGGCCAGCGAAGCTAATCCTAGATCAAAAACCAGTTATATCAATTATTTCTTATTGATATGACTGGTTTTTTTTATTTCATCATTCACCTTGTCCCGTTTTTGGCCTGAGAAAATCCAGTGGCTGGCTGCTACTCATTCACACAGTTGTATTTAGCGATGCAAATGGCACGAGGCAATGTCAAAAGGTATAAAGTATTTTAAATCTTGTAGCAGGGGTGGGAATTATATGATAGGTACGAAGCAAACTAGGCTCGCAATTGATGTAGGCGGAACATTTACGGATGTTTTCGTTTTTGATGAAAGCACGAAGGAAATTTCCATTACGAAAACGTCGTCGACTCCTCTGAATCCAGAGGTCGGTATTTTGGATGGAATTGCGAAAGCGGAAATCGATTGTGAAAATATAAAAGTTTTTTCCCATGGTACAACAGTGGGCACCAATGCCTTGATTGAAAGGAAATTGCCAAAGACAGCATTGATCACATCCGCTGGATTTCGGGATGTATCGGAAATCCGCCGAGGAACCAAGCTTGAGTTATGGGATACATATGATGATGTAGCCAAACCGTATATTCAAAGAAGAGACCGTTTTGAAGTGGAAGAGCGCATCGATTTTGCAGGGAATGTCTTGACGGAAATCAATGAAGAGGAAGTACGGTCACTGGCAAGGAAATTAAAACGACGCGGTACCGAATCCATTGCGGTTTGCTTCATGAACTCGTATGTAAATGGAAGCAATGAAGCGAAAGTGAAACGAATCATCCAGGAGGAACTCCCGGATGTCTATATATGCATTTCAAGTGAAGTCCTTCCTGAGATTTTTGAGCATGAGCGCATGAGTACGACGATCGTCAATGCCGTTTTGGGACCGACTGTCAGCAACTATATTAAAACCCTTGAAGGTGAAATGAATAAACGGGGATATGAAGATGACATATTAGTGCTTCACTCAGGCGGAGGGGTGATGACATCCCAAACCGTTCCCCGTTATGCGGCAAGACTTGCAAGCTCCGGAATCGCTGCAGGTGCGATTGCCAGTAAACATATCGCCCAGCTTTGCGGCTTTAATAATGCCATTGGTCTGGATATGGGAGGTACGAGCACCGATATTTCCTTGATGCATGAAGGAGATTTACGGATTACTAAAGATTGGTATATCGAGTATGGATATCCGATTGGGTTCCCAAGTATCGAGATCTTGACGATAGGAGCAGGAGGCGGAAGCTTAGCTTGGGTGGATGAAGGCGGTTCTTTACGCAATGGCCCTCAAAGTGCAGGCGCGGTTCCTGGACCTGCTTGCTATAGCAGGGGAGGCGTGGAACCGACCAATTCCGATGCCAATATTGTTTTGGGACGACTTGGCACAAAGCTACTGGATGGACAAATGGAACTGGATAAACAAAAAGCGATTGAAGCCGTGGATAAGATCGCCAAGAAATTCGATTATACGATTGAAGAAGCGGCGAATGCTATCACACGTGTGGCCAATGCCAATATGTGTGATGCGCTAAGGCTGATTTCTGTCAGAAGGGGATACGACCCCCGCGACTTTGCACTTGTTGCTTTCGGTGGGGCTGGACCTTTGCATGGGGCATACTTGGCCAAGGAAATGGAAATCCCGACTGTCATCATCCCGCCGCATCCGGGTGTAGCCGCAGCAATGGGATGCTTGCTGGTCGATGTTCGTCATGATATATCCAAAACCTATGTCAAGAACGTCAAGGATGTATCGGTAAAGGATTTAGAGAAAGAATTCATCGAAATGGAAAAAGAGGCCGCTGAGTTATTGCAGGAAGAAGGGGTCGCTAAAGAAGCTTCTACATTGATGCGCTATATTGACATGAGGTATATGGGACAGTGGCGTTCATTGGCGATAGAAGTCGATTGCCCGATTTCTTCATTGGAAGAGACCCTTGACCGTTTCCATCAAGAGCATGAACGCGAATTTTCGTTCTCCGATAAAGAACAGACCGTGGAAATCTACGGGCTGCTCGTTACCGCTATCGGAACTGTGCCAAAACCTGAATTTCCGACTTATGAACCTGGGGGGACACTTGCTGATGCCTTGAAGGAAACGCGTGATGTCTATTTCGAAGAGGAAGGGTATGTTAATACGAACGTGTATAACCGGGAACTCATTCCGGCCTTTTCGGAAATCAAGGGCCCTGCCATCGTGGACCAGCTTGATACAACGACTGTCATTCCACCAAATTTCACGGCTAAAGTTGATAAATACAGAAACTTGATTCTTTCCCAAAATAAATAAAAAGAGGTGGATTTCATTGTCGAATAAACAATTGATTGACCAATCTGGAGTTGGAACAGGTTTAGATCCGGTGACATTTGAAGTGATAAAAAATGGCTTCGTTAACCTTGTAGATCAGATGGCTGAACAAATCCTTCGGACATGCTATTCCTTCGTCATTTATAATCGGGATTTCAGCTGTGCGCTTTGTGATGCAGAAGGAAATACAGTCATGCAAGGAACGCAGGATATTTCGGTCCATGTAGGCACACTGCATCTAACGGCAAAGGCGGTGCTAGAGGACTTCGAGGGTGATATCCACCCTGGGGACGTTTTCTTGGTCAATGATCCGTATCGGGGAGGTACTCATTTCAATGACACCCGGGTTCTCTTGCCTGTTTTTCATGAGAACAAGCTCATTGCGTTCATGCAGACGAATGGCCACTGGGCTGACATGGGCGGCTCGACACCCGGCTCCTTTGATATAAATGCCAAGGAACATTTCGGCGAGGGAGTAAGGATTCCGCCGCTCAGGATATATAGTAAAGGAACATTTTTAAAAGATGTGGTCAATGTGCTTGTTTCGAACATGCGCGTTCCTGAAGAACGTGTCGGCGATCTGCGTGCTCAAGTGGAAGCGGCCAAGGTAGGCGAGCGCCAGTTGTTTGCCATCATCGAGAAGTATGGAATCGATACGACTTTGTCTGCCTTTGCGGAAGTGCAGAATTATGTGGAGCGTTTGGCAAGGGCCAAGGTTGCAGCTTTACCGAATGGAACATGGGAGACCGTTGATTATATTGATATGGACCCGGAAGCCGGAGACGGTCTGATCCCGATCCGGGTTAAGATGACCATCACGGAAGACGAGATCCTTTATGATCTTTCTGGATCGCATTCTTATATCGGCTGCTTTTTGAATGCTGGTTTCGGAGCTTCTCTATCAGCGGCATACTCAGGAACCAAGACATTCTTTCCTGAAATACCCCTGAACTCCGGTTTTTATAGAGTGGTCAAGATCGAACTGCCGGAAAACTCCGTCGTCAATGCCCCGGCACCGATTGCCGTAACCGGTTTTTGTTCAGGGGCCTATGAAAAAATCATGAGTGCGTGCTTCGAACTCTGGTCTAACATCATGCCGGAAAGAGCGATCGCATGCTCATTTAACCTGGAGTATTTACTGATCGGCGGGTGGGACCAACGCCAGGAGCAGGATAAATACTTCATGTGGTACGACTGGATGGCAGGCGGACATGGAGGCCGCTATGATCGGGACGGTGTGAACGCCACTTCGCCGACATTCGGCTTGGGGCTCAGCGTACAGCCCTGCGAAGGGCAAGAAAGATTGTCGCCTGTAGTGACGATGAAGCATGAAATCATTACCGACTCTGCCGGGCCGGGTAAATACCGCGGCGGGTGCGGTGTAGAAAAGGGCGGTACACTCACGAATGTCAAAAACACCGTCATGTCCTATTGCTGTGACCGTTCCCGTTCAATAACATGGGGGATTTTTGGAGGGCTTCCTTCATCCCCGCATGGAGCATGGCTGAATCCGGGCAAGGAAGACGAACGATATTTAGGTGCGATTTTCTCCAATGTAAAAGTACAGCAAGGAGATTCCTTTGTACGACCATCAGCTGGGGGCGGGGGACTGGGAGATCCGCTTGAAAGAAGTCCCGAAGCTGTTTTAGAAGATGTTATCGATGAATATGTTTCAATCGAGCGGGCCAAAAAAGATTATGGAGTCGTGATCAAGGAAATCGATAAGGATCTTGATTTATTCGAAATAGATTTGGAAGCAACGGAACAAGCTAGGTCTTATATCAGGAACAATCGCAAACAATGGCTTGAGGAAAACATACAAAGCGTGGAAGATAAATTCGCCAATGGCGAGCTGGATAGTCTCGATGTCATTCGCCGGTACGGTGTCATAATCGATTATGCAACGAATAAAGCCTTGCCGGAATCAACAAAACAGTTCCGTGCATCCATGAAAACCCGTTCATTGGCTTATTGGAAATAACGTGAAACAGGTTCCGAATTCACTCGGAACCCCAGACTGCAGATCAACTCGAAAAAAAACGAGTTTGCCTGCAGTTTTTTTGTGGAAAAAAGATCCGGTTGATCCCAGAAAAATCCGCTCCCTTTCCGCCGACTGTCTGCCAAGCCTCCTCACCGCAAGCGGCTGCAGGGTCTCGGCTAGCCAGTTATTCGGCAGGAGTGTCGCAAATTTCTTCAATCTTTTAAGGGTTTCATTTGTATAAAATAGTAAAAAACATAACCAAAGGTTTCTTTTAAAATCATGGTTTGGAATTAGACCATTCCCTACCTCTTTTTGCCGCTACTTTCATGGTCCGTTGTACTTCATAATTGCTTTGATATCTTCCATGTTTCAAGTTTTCATCCTTCTATTTTAAAAAGACTGTAGGAGAAAGAGTTCGGAAAACGTATTTAAATAATGTTCTTGAACAAACTGACCTAAAGTATTACCTTCGACTCCAAGTATGATTTCCATCTGTATTTTGTAACAAAGTGCGACTCCCCGACCGCCCGCGGATAAGCGAGTGCCTGGAGCGGAAATCAACATCTCAATCGTGACATTCTTAATGGAAACCCATCAATTCCTTCACATGTTTACAATTATCTAGTGAAGTGAGCATTTCCAAGAGCGTAAAGGCAACATCGAATGCTGTGGATGGATTGTAGGATGTAATGATATTGTCCGTGACTACAATCGGTTCGTTCACGACAATAGCCCCAAAATCTTTTAGCTGCTCCTGTCTCTTACTGGTTGGGTGGTTGTATGTTGTGGCTTTTCTTCCATTCAATATCCCGCTTTTTCCTAGTGGGAGGGAACCTACACAAATGGTTGCGATGATTTTGTTCTTATTATGAAAATGCTTGATCACATCAAGAAACCTCTGATCATAGGCATCTTCATAGAAACCGGCTTCTTCAAAACCTCCTGGAATGGCCAGAGCATCGTAGTCATCAAGGTTCACTTGATCGAGGGTCAGTTCGGGCTGCACGATGAAATTCCAGGTGCATTTCAATCGTTCGTGAAGTCCCACCGTAACCAGGTCAGTGGTGCCATCACCCTCTAATTTATTCCACCCCAATACATCTGTAAACACACTTGCTTCAACCGCTTCGAATCCATTGGATAGCAGCATCAATACTTTTTTCATAACAGCATCCCCCTTATTTATATTTGAATTAATTATATAAAAAGTAAATTCCTTTATACATGTGATTAATTACGTATTCATCTCATTTCTTTTTATTTTATAATGTATTTGAAAGGATTCTGTTAATTATAAAAAGTGGGGGCGATTGAGATGGATCGAACGGATAAAAAAATACTTTCCTTGCTTGAGAATAATGGGCGCATGTCCATGAAAGAACTGGCGCAAGAAGTGTCCTTAACGGCACCAGCAACGAAAGAACGTGTGAATAAATTAGAGGAAAGCGGAGTGATAAAGGGGTATAAAACGGAAATATCACTTGAAAAACTTGATAGGAGCATTACGGCATTCATATTATTCGAAACGGATAGATGCAAAGATTTTTATCAATTTAGCTTGAGTCACCCGGAAGTACTGGAATGCCACCGGTTAGCCGGTCAATACAGTTATCTTATTAAAATAAGTACATATTCAATGGAAACGCTGGAGGACTTTGTCGATGAAGCCATTAAATACGGGAAATCCTCCACCCATCTGATTTTTTCTTCCGCATCGAAAAATGTTTTTTCAGGAGAGGAGATTTAACCAGCTTCAACACCTACTCTTTAATATATGAGCAATTAGCAGGAAAAAACTCCACACATATAGAAAGTAAATAGTAACAAAAATCACAGTTGGATGTTCAAAAAGGGAGTGGAGAAGAGTGAGTTTTGTTTATGATGAAGATAAAATAATGGAATTCCTTTTGCAGAATAAAAGTGAGTTTGAAGAATATCTTTTATCAGCAGCGGTCAATGTCAGGGATAAAATCGAAGAAATCCTTCTGATTGGAAATGTCGACCTTTTGAATAATGCACATAAGCTCGTCCGTTATATAGTGGAGCAGAATGAAACGGATTTGATTGCCTTTGCTGAACAAGAGGGAGTTACGTGGGCAACCCACTCCTTGACGCTTTCATTCAAGCTGGAATGGATTCAGGCCCTCCGCAGGACGCTTTGGACCTTTCTTTATAAGTTCGAACAAGAAAAGAAAGCGTTTATTGAGGATTCCAAGGTCTTTTTTGATTTAGAAAAAATAGTGAATGAAAAGGTTGATGAATTTCTTAAATCCTTTTTCGTCAGTTACTCCGATTACAAAGACAAATTGATTATCGCTCAGCAAAACTTGGTGGAAAATCTATCCGTCCCGATCATTCCCATCACTTCCACCACCTGTGTCCTTCCGTTAATTGGGACAATCGATTATTCACGAATACAGATAATAGAAGAAAAGGTATTGATGGAGATAGGTAAACTTCGGATACAAACCTTGATCTTGGATTTGTCTGGTATCATCGAAATCGAAGTTGAAATGATCACTGATTTGATGAAAATCCTCGATGGAACGGCAATGATGGGGTGTAAAGCTGTGGTGACTGGATTACGCCCAGAGGTTGTTACGAAAATGATCCGTTCAGGGATTCAGCTCGATAATAAAGCAGAAACAAAGGGTACGCTGCAGCAGGCATTGAAGGACTATCTTGTAGTCACCTAAATCGTGAAGGGGAGTCGCCATGTTTTGGTGACTTTTTTTTGTAGGTAATTTGGAATATAAAGGAATACATTTTGCAATTTTATCCTACTAAAATAAGTAAATGGAATGGGGGAAGGATGCTCCGGACAGAACCGAATCTTGGTACCGGAAATTCGCACCCTTTCCGCCGACTGACTATTATAGGTAGGAGTGTCGCGAATTTCTTCAGGTGCAACCTTCCAAAGAAGTTGGTTTCACTTCAGCAAGGAATAGACATATGTATCATGAGGGATCCCGTTTTGGTAAATATAACTCCTTAATACTCCTTCCTGGATGAAACCCAGCTTAAGCAAGAGCTCACTTGATGGTTGATTTTCCAAAAAAACGACCGCGCCGATACGGGTTAAATCAAGGTCGGTGAAACCGTAGGCTATAGCTTTCTTAAGCGCTTCTGACGCAAATCCTTTGCGCCAATGTGCTGGATGGATTTCATAACCGATTTCCGCCCGTCTGTATTTGGGACTGTGGGCATGAAAACCGATGGTGCCAATCAATTCCTGTGTATCTTTTCTTTCAATTCCCCATCGAATGGCTCGTTTTTCATGATAGTTTTTCGCAAAGGCTGCTACAATATCCTTGGCCTGTTCGACATTTTCCAATGAATCCTGTCCATAAAAGCGGGTGACTTCATCTTTTGATAAGCATTGGAAAAGAGCTTCCGCATCACTTTCACGAATTTCCCGTAAGCGTAACCTTTCCGTGTTCAATACAGGAAACATTTTTTTCCCTCCTCATAAATCAGTTTTCTATCTATTCGGTCTCGATAAAGGTTTTTCCTTTATTATGAAGTGCTTATTTTACCGGTATTATCGGTGGTAATCGGACAAGCTAACATTAGTTCAACTAAAAAAACATTGGATGAAGGGGAGATAGATCATGGGAAAAAAACATCGCAACCGCATCGCTTCACCAAAAAAGAATAACCATATACCGAAAGCGGATATCATTGCAGAACATGAAGCACACGGTAAGGAATATTCTGCAAATAAACGAAAGAACGGTCCTGGTTCCAATACAGATTGAGTAAACATAGTGACCGCTCCTGCCTTTAATGGCTGGGCGGTCTTTTGTGTTTCTTGCCATCAAAGGGTCCATCCTATATCTTAAAGAATGAAGAAACATTGAAGGGAGTTAGGATGATGAAAGCACTTGTCTTTGATGATTTCGGCGGGCCGGAAGTTCTGTCTGTAAGGGAAATTGCAGAACCTGAACGTTCAAAATCAGCCGTGATCGTTCGAATGAAAGCAATTGGGTTGAATTTTGCTGATGTATATAGAAGGAAAGGGAATTATCATTTGGTGGGTGATCCCCCCTTCATTCTAGGGTATGAAGGGGCAGGGGTCATCGAATATGCCGGGGAAGATGTCCATCATGTGAAAGCAGGAGATCGTGTCGGGTTCGCTGATGTTCCCCATGCCAATGCGGAGCTGGTTTCAGTTCCAGCTGAAAAACTATTGCCGCTGCCTGAGGGCATTACCTTTGAAACGGCCGCTTCCGTTTTACTTCAAGGATTGACTGCCCAATATTTAACGCATGACAGCCATCGAGTTAAAGAAGGGGAAACCATTCTGGTCCATGCCGCTGCAGGCGGAGTCGGTCAATTACTGACACAGATGATCAAGATGAAGGGCGGTCAGGTCATTGGCTTGACCTCATCAAATGATAAAGCGGCTGTTGCCAAACAAATGGATGCGGATCATGTTTTCCTTTACGGATCGGACTGGGTGGAGTCCATTAAGGATGTTACCGGCGGTAAAGGCGTTGATGTCGTTTATGAATCAGTGGGCCAAACCTTGATGGATAGTTTCCGTGCGACCAAGACTGGAGGAACTGTCGTATTCTTTGGGATGGCAGGCGGTGATCCTGAGAAAATCGATCCCAGGATGTTAATGGATACATCCAAGGCATTAATAGGCGGAGACCTTTGGAACGTCCTGACTACCCATGAAGAACGGACAAGAAGAACAGCAGAGCTGTTCCAATGGATTCTGTCAGGGGAAATCCACATCAAAGAACCGACTCTTTTTTCGTTGGAAAATGGGGCGGGTGCACATCGACTTCTTGAAAGCAGGAAAAGTTCGGGGAAACTATTATTAATACCATAACAAATCATGAGGGCTTTCCATTCTAAATGGGGGCCTGTTTGTCTGCCGAGATTCAACCCCTTATTCATACTGATGATTAAAACCTTTTTCAGTTCCTTTATATAAACCCATGCTTAGACCCTTGGAATAACTCCATAATAAATGCCCCTGCCATTACAAGTGTTATGGCCTGCAGTCAAAACAACTTGCTTCCTAAGTCCCCCTATCCACAAAAGCCATATGCAATACACGAGTCCAGAGGAGAAATCCACAGTGCGCCAATCACCAAACCACAATCGTCATTCTGCAATTCACAGTCGGCATTTGTTACAAGCAAAAAAAAGAGAACGGATCCGTTCTCTTGGAAAACATATTCATTTTAAGACGAAATGGAGAGAACATCGAGACGCTCCTTTTGGATCGCGAAATAGGATTGGAGGGTTTCCTTTTTCTTTGTGAGAGGGAAGTTCCGGACGTCCGGGGCCACTGCATGATTGCCGAATTGGAGAAGCAAGGTCAACAGCCTGTCCAGCTGGCCATATGCATCGTTTCTAATGCGGGCCATATATTCGGCCGCGACCTGTTTATTTTCGGTATTTTTCCCTTTTCCTTCCGCACGGAATTCATCGGTCACTGTCTTTACACGGGAAATGAGCCATGTTTCGCACCAGTCGTTTAGCACATGGCGGATGAAGTCCGCTTGATGGTATTTACGGAGAATGGGCTCGATATGTTCATCCATTTCCAAATCATTCACTTCCCGGCGGAGAGCTTTCTCGGAGATGTTTCTATGAAAATGGTCGCGTTCAAGCAGGCTTTTGATGGATTCTGCCTGGTGGGCATACTTGACCATCTGTTCCAATGCTTCATTGTACATGATTTTGCTTAAATAAGCAGAGGCTTGTTTTGGGGCAAGAAGCAACTGCTTATTGGCAGGTAGAGCCTGGCCAAATTTCTTAAGGGAATGAGAATAGATGAAACGGGCTAACTTCTGCAGTTCCTTTTGGATATCATGGGAGATGTTCGCCGCTTCTTGCAGAAATGAACGGAAAATATATTTGCCGACCCGTTCCAATTCCCTGCATACAGAATCATTGATATGCCCAAGGTAGCCAGAGTTAAAAATCGTTCTCCGCAACAATGTCCGTTCCGCCCTATTTTCCTTATACTCATCCAAGACGCCTTCGGTAAAGTTGAATACCAGAACTTCTTTTTTTGAAAAAGCCCTGCTCGCAAAAGAAATCTTTACGATATGGCCTAAAGCGTCATGGATTGCAGCGACTGCATCCAATAAGCGCTGCCTTGTGAATGTCGAGCGGGAATCAGGAACGATTTCATGATAATCGAACAGTACTTCTTCAGACTTCAAAACGGACATCCGGAAGGCACCCATAAGCAGCAGCCGTTTTCCATGAATCGTTAGGGCTTTGAAAGCAGGACTATAAAAGAAACGGTACTTTTTGCAATAACGGTCCGTCTTCCTGTTATAGCCAAGATTACTTGCAGGACCAAGGTTAAACTTGTACAAAACATCTTCACCTAGATGAACAGGCACAAACACTTTTTTTAGTGATCCTTGTGGTGCGGTGAATTTATGGATGATCTGCCTTAAGTACTTTTCTGTCGTTCCGACTCCCCGGGCCATCATATGAAGCGGGCTCTGAATGACCCCATCCCAATCACTGTGGAGCAAGGCGTACAAACACGTATCGAATTCAGTGGAGGATACATTTCTTAATAGGTATCGGTATGTTTCTTCATAAATCATAAGGCTTAGCCCCCTTTGGCATCGATTCTTTTCTAGAGTCTATATAAACATTGAATCGGAAAAAGTAGCATCGGTGGAGCAAATAGTTTTGACGTAATTTCGCTAGATTTAAAAATAGTAAATTAGTTGCACAAAAGTGGTAAAATGGGTAAATAGGAACATACATGACAAGGAGAGATTTTTCAAACCATGATACTTTCACTACTCGGTTTCATCTTAAAAGGAATTTTAATGAAAATACCATTTGCCATATTGGGACTTTCCTTGATTCCGCAGAGATGGACGAATGCCATCACCAAAAAAGATATACCTTTTTTCGTAGAACAAGTGCTGAGACTTTTAGTTTCTGCTGCGATATTGTTTTTCGTTATCGATATCATGCTGCTGGATCTTACTGCCGCTGCATTCTTTTCAAGTTTTGCCATTATTCTCGGGCTTATTCTCATCATCGATTCAAGCATGTATATGTACAGGGCCACTGAATCTTCAAGCACCCGACGGAATCGGAGGGGAAATGAAGCGGCAAAGCAGCCAAAAACACCTTGGAACGTACATTTCAACAGTTTGATGGGTGTCGTGTTGATTGCCGCATGGGTCAGCATGCTGTTTTACCCGCTCACTTTTGCCGCAGATCTGCATGGATTGGCGAAGGTCGATAAGAAAAAAGAGCTGGAAGAAGTTCAAGATATAAAAACCATGCCGCTCGTTACAGTGAAAATGGCTGACGCAAAAGGCGATGCAGCGATTAATAAAATAGAAAATGCATCATATTTCACTGAAGGCGAATACCGTCTGACCAATATCAATGATGAATTGGCTTATACATCACCCATTGAAATGGACGGGTTTTTAAAAGCCGGGAAAGCGGAATACACGCCAGGTTATAATCTGATTTCCGCCATATCGACGGATAAAGGGGCAAGTACTGTCAAAGGGAAGATGCTGTATGCTCCCTCACAGTACCTTGTTCACGATTTGGAAAGGACCATCCGCAAGGCATATCCGAATAAAATCATCCATGATTCATATTTGGAACCGAACGAAGATGGAAAGCCCTTCTTCGTAGCTTCAGTCGGACATTATTTGAAATACCGCAGCGGTCCCGTGGTGGACGGGGTGGTATTGGTGAATCCGGAAACGGGTGACACGAAATACTATCCAAAAGGAAAAGAACCTAAATGGGTAGATCGGACATTCACATTGGAAACAGCCCTGGAATATTGGACTTACTGGGGAAAATATGTTCACGGTTGGAAAAACCAGTCCCTGATTGGGCCGAAGAAAGATGTCCTGATTCCTAATGAGGATAATATGCAGGTTACGTTTAACGAAAAAGGAGAATTGATTTATGTAGTGGACTTTACCCGGGCTAAATCAAAAGGCAACTCCAAAACCCTTGTAGGTTATGGTGTTTTCAATGCCAAAACCGGTGAAATGACGTACTACAAAGGCGTCACGTCCGTTCTGACCGGAAAGGAAGCAAAATCCAACGCCAATGCGAGTGAGTTTTTGTCCAAATATCCAGGCTGGAAAGCCACTAATGGAATTTTCTATACGATCTACGGTGCTCCCACATATGTGATTCCGGTTACAAAGGGCAGCAAGTTCCAAGGTGTGGCGATCGTTTACGCCAATAGCGATAATCCCCAAGTGGTCTTTGGGAAAACGAAAGACGAAGCTTTCCGCAATTATAAAAAGCTGATTGCCTCATTAGGGAAAGTAAGCGGTGTAACGCCTCAAAAAGGATTTGAGATGAAAGAAATAAAGGGGAAGGTAATGAGGATCAATGATGCCAATCTCTCGAATGGATACGTATTCCATTTAATCGTCGAAGGCAATGCCAAGAGGTTCTCGGTGGACCCAGGTGTCAATGCGCTATCTGATGTGGTGTTGACGAATGTAGGGGACCGGGTTGTGCTGAAGGTGATGGATATGGAAGAAGGCATCGTTCCAGTCGATGAATTCACTAATCTGGATTTGCCAAAGAAATGATAATGGACCGTGGACATATACACTTTCCATCTCCAATATAAGCATGAAAAAAAGCATTGTTATCCACAATGCTTTTTTCATGCTTTCGAATGATTGTCATGATAAGTCCGATAAATTGAATGAATGGATGGATTCCATATAATATCCCTTTTGAATGACGGCTTTTATGGCAAAGTGCCCATTTAACCGTTTCCGCACGCGATACAGAAGTGAAGCGATTTCCTCTGCCGTCACAATTTGCTCGGGATCCCCGACCCGCTCTGGCCAGACTTGCTGGACAATTTCTTCCTTTGAAATAAGGTTGTCCAAATTTTCATATAGCAGTTTAAAGCAATTGAATTCCTTGGTCGGCATTTTAATGGGTGCTTCTTCATTGATGATCACGGTCTGAAGGTGCTCATTGATAGCGACGGTTTGCAGGAATTCGGCGGGGTTCACCGGCGTGAAATCCATTGTTAAATCGTTGTCGATGGAGATTATGAATTCAATCAATCCATTGACCAACGTAATCGAATCCCCCGGTTCAATGTGACAGGGATTGCCCGGTACAAGCGGCATCTGGTTCACGGAGGTGCCGTGTTTGCTTGCCAAATCTTCAATGAGGAGCTGCCCTTCCTCCATATAAATCCGGCAATGTTCCCTGGAAACAAAGTCATTGTAAAGCCTGAAATCAGCTTTGGAGTGCTGGCTTGCCCGGCCTATCAGCAGGCTTTTCCCTTCATATACATAGGCGAATTCCTCGGTTTGGCCTTTGTGCATGGTCCTCAATACAACCTTGAAAGTTTTATAGATCATTCACTTCATACCCCTTAAAAAATCTGAAAATTTAAATTATTTTCATGAATTTATCATTTTGGCTACATGGCTGTTTAGTGGGTTCAATTTTATAATTATAAATTATCAGTCGCTTACTTACTAACGAAAAATGAAAAAAATCCAATTAGGCACACAGCCATTATAACAAAGAGGAACGAAGGATGAAGAAGAAACTCTATTTTTGCTGATGTTCGCTTTGACTGTGGGAGAAGTGGTTCCTCAAAGCCGGCCAGGCAGCACCGGAAGAAGTTTGCGATGAAAATGTACCTTACGCTTGTGGAAAAGGAGTTGACCAAAGGTGAGTATGTGGAGAGATAGGATAAATGCCTTCAGCATCCTGCTGATGATCATCAGTATGATCGTATATATTATTTTTCCCCAGCCCTTTACCCTCATTCTGTACTGTATATTTGGCATTGCCTTTATCAGCCTGACTTTACTGAATTAAGCATATCCTTGAATGGGTGGAGGATGGAACCAATAAGAGGAGAAGAAACTAGCCTGCCGAATCAATGGCAGGCTTTTTTGATGCATAATGTTTCATAATGGAATTGTAACTATTTGCATCTTAGGAAAAGAAGCAGGAACCTAGAGGGTGCCTACTTGAGTTTATAGGCAAATGGAATAAAATTGATTGGAACGGAAGGCGCGAGACTTCTGCGGGATAAGCGTCGAGGGAAGGCACCGCAGGAGTAAAGCGAGTGCCTGGAGTTGAATGATTTTCATCGGATTTGTCTGCAGTATGAAGCAGGAACCCATTAAGGGTACCTGCTTTATTTCATTCTAAGGAACCGCAATCGGTTTATGAAATCCCGGTACGTAATGGATTTAACACGACTTTAAAAGAGCCATTTTTATGCAAAAAAGGTATAATTAATTGTTAGAAGCAGACATTAAAAAATGGACTGCAACTTAGTTTTATCGCGTGTTTTAACTGAATCTTGAGCGAAATATCTTTTATAAAAAAGTCAAAATAAGAAAAGGAGAAACCATGACTAATGAAACAGGATGGAATTTAGACAATAGCTATGCACGTCTACCGGAAAAGTTTTTCACGAGCACGAACCCGACTCCTGTACGTTCACCGGAGTTGATCATTCTCAATGAGGGTTTGGCGGATTCTCTTGGTTTGGACGTGAAGTCGCTGCAAAGCGAAGATGGTGTGGCGGTGTTTGCCGGAAACGAGATCCCGCAAGGTGCTTCGCCTCTTGCGCAAGCATATGCTGGGCATCAATTCGGTCATTTTAACATGTTAGGGGACGGCCGGGCGATATTGCTTGGCGAGCAGGTGTTGCCAGAAGGCGGGAGGGTCGATATCCAGCTGAAGGGTCCTGGAAGAACGCCATATTCCCGCGGGGGCGATGGCCGGGCTGCACTTGGACCGATGCTGCGCGAATACATCATCAGCGAGGCGATGCACGGGCTCGGCATTCCTACCACCCGAAGTCTGGCAGTGGTGACGACCGGTGAAACGGTGATCCGTGAAACAGGGCTGCCTGGTGCCATCATGACCCGTGTGGCTTCGAGTCATCTTCGTGTCGGAACTTTTCAATTTGCTGCAAAATGGGGCACGATCGAGGAACTACGGACACTTGCCGATTATGCCATTGAGCGTCATTTTCCAGACATTGCAGCAGATGAAAGCCGTTATCTTTCACTGCTGCAGGAAGTGGTCAAGCGTCAGGCTGAGCTCATTGCCCAATGGCAGCTGGTCGGCTTCATTCATGGAGTGATGAACACCGACAATATGACGATCAGCGGGGAAACCATTGATTATGGCCCTTGCGCCTTCATGGATGCCTATGACCCTGCAACCGTATTCAGTTCAATTGATAGGCAAGGCCGCTATGCCTATGGTAACCAGCCGGTAATTGGGGGCTGGAATCTTGCACGGTTCGCTGAATCCCTATTGCCGCTGTTGCATGATGACGAGGATCAGGCCGTTACACTGGCCCAGGATAAGATTTCCGTTTTTAATGATCTGTATCACTCCAATTGGTTAGCGGGAATGAGGGCGAAACTGGGGATATTCAACGAAGAGACTCAGGATGAAGCCCTTATTAATGGCATCCTCAGTATGATGAAGAAGCATGGTGCCGACTATACCAATACTTTCCGAGCTCTGACCTTTGATAAAAAGGAGGATACGGTCCTTTTCGGGACACCGGAATTCGCCCAGTGGCAGGAGCTTTGGCAGGCGAGGCTAGGGAGGCAGAAGGAATCGAAAGAGTCTTCGAATCAGTTGATGCTGAACAGCAATCCTGCAGTGATTCCGCGGAACCACCGGGTGGAAGAGGCGTTGGAGGCGGCAGTGGAACAAGAGGACTACAGCGTGATGGAACGGCTGTTGGATGTTCTTGCAAATCCTTATGCACACTGCGAAAAACAAGCAGAATACGCCGCTCTGCCTGAGTCAACAAAACCTTACCGGACTTTTTGCGGTACCTGATCATAAAACATGCATGGAGATAATGTAAGAGCTCCCGCGATTGAAGTCGATTCTTCGTCAACTTCAATTGCGGGAGCCCTTTTTGTGTTCATCAGTAAAAAAGTTTTGTTTGAAGAATGTCCAGGGCACGGTCAATCTCCGCTAAATCTTCCTTTGATGCATGTTGCAGCCGGCTTTGAAAACGGGATTCCACGATTGCAAAAGCCTCGTTCATCATCATTTCCCCTTCTTTGGAGAGGCGGATGTATTGTTTCCGTCTATCTTCCGAATCACTTATTTTTTCAATTAAATTCTTTTCGCTTAATTTTTTCAGTTCACGGCTCGTGTTAGGCATGGAGATATGATGACAGTCACTGATTTCACTTGGTGTGACAGGCTGACTGACGGTTATATATTCAAGGATTTTATATTGTACCGGCGTGATGGAATCGGATTTGGCGTTTTGTGTCAATTCGTGTGTCACTTGATGTAAGGAAGTTGTAAATGTGACCATTTTTTCAAAAAGAGCTTTTTTGTCCATAACTTTCACCTCTTACTGAGAAGATATCAAAAACATTATCAAATTACAATTATCATTTGACAACAAAAAAGATGGTGTTATATGATTGTTATCAAATGATAAGTAAATAGGGGGTACGTCATGAACATGCTGGTCATCTACACATATCCAAATCATAAAAGCCTAAGCCATGCTTTTTTAGAAAAAGTCGTCAAGGGAAGTAAGGAGAACCCGAACATAAAGGGGCTGCAGGTCTTGGATTTATATGAAGAGGGCTTCAATCCGCTCTTGGAGTTCAATGAGCATAAACGAAGGCGTGAAATGCATCGTGATCCTCAGTTTGAAAAATATAGAAATCAAATTAATTGGGCCGACAAGATTGTCTTTGTTTATCCGATCTGGTGGGGGAGGCCACCGGCCATGCTGATGGGATACATCGATCAATTATTTTCTGCAAATTTTGCCTACAGGGATAAAAAGGGCTTGTTCCCGGAAGGCCTTCTGAATGGAAAGTCGGTCGTATGTGTGTCCACGATGAAGGGACCTGCAAAGTATCCGCTTCTCTGGTTGAATGATGCGCATAAAATATTGATGAAAAGAGCACTATTCAATTTTGTCGGGATCAAGAAAGTGAAGTTTTTCGAATTCGGTAATATGGAAAGCCCAAAGGGGAAACAAACGCAAAAGCTAGAAAAGGTTTATCGGTATTTCAGGAAGGTGGCTAGCTAAGTTTTTACGGGATTAAAGAAGAACCCCATTCATGCATAATGAATGGGGGGTGGCCGTATTCATGGTTTTGTTTTCACGATCCTCCATTTGTTCTTGATGAGGGTAAGGATCGTACAAATCAACAGGATCGTCAATGAAGCCAATCCGCTGAACCATATGCTTTGGAATTCACTTACATGAGGCTGGATGATGTATGAAGCCACAATCGCCAGGACCGCGCTTATCGGTATGTAATCAGCGACTTTTCCTTTACTGAATACGATAACCAGGATTGGAGCCAGCAAAGCCGAATATATATTGCCTGAATAAAATAAGAGCTCCAATAGGTTTGGGGAATAGAAGAGTGTAGCAACGAAAACCAATCCTCCAATACAGATCGAAAGCAGGCAGGCCATCCTTATTTTTTGCTGGTCGCTTTTTTCTGTTTGTAATGGTTCAAGAATATTGGCTACGATCAGGCTTACCAATGAATGCAGGCAGGCACCGAATGTTGAGGTGATTGCACTGATGGCGCAGAGCACAAAAAGGATGAAAAAGAATGGTGTCGTTATTTTATTTGCCAATCCAGCCAGAATCGAGTGTATATCAGTGAAGCCGCCCGTAAAGATTACCATGATGAACAGGGATGAAAAGGAGAGCGGGAATATGATCCATATAAGGCCGGATAAAGAGAATGTCAATCGAACCTTTTTCATTTCTATCATGAATAATCGCTGCCACGAAGTCAGGTCAAAGAAAAACTGGCCGAACCCGACAAGAAGTCCTGCAAAAAGAAAACTCCATAGATCATACTTATTGATTACGAGCATGTATGGATGGTATAAACGAATCCCATCATAAACAGGCTGAATCCCTTCCTTGACGAAAAAGTATAAAGGAATCAAGATAACTGCGGCAAACATGGATATGACCTGAAAAGCGGCGAATCCATGAATGAGCTTTAACCCGCCGAATCCAGCATAAAGGACACAGAAAGCGAAAAAAAAGAACAGCCCGACATAGAGGGGCGTATCGAAAAGAAACTGACATAGGGTGGACGCGGCCATTCCCTGAATGAATAAAATGTGTAAGCTGGTTATGACCAGGATCACGATCAATATCCAATATCCGAGGGGATGGAGCCGGGCTTTTAAATAGTCCCCGATGGTCAAGCCCTCGGGGAAATCCTGCCGGACCCTCTTCCCGATGAGGCTGAACATGAACAGGGCGATCGCTCCCATCAGGGCGTATCCGATCCCTCCGAAAACTCCATACTTCACCATCGATTCAGGGGAGGATAATATTGTGGTGCCTGTCACCCAGCGTGCCAGGAGGGAGATGATCCCCAAGCCCATCCCGATTTGAATGGGACCTTGTACGTATTCTTGAAATGTACGTGATCGCAATGTTCATTTTCCTTTCTCGCGGAACTCCTTGGGCGTGATTCCCTCTATCTTCCGGAATAAAGTGCTGAAATAATGCTGGCTATTGAAACCCGATTTTTCAGCGACGTCTGATATGCTCCAGCTGGTGTTATTGGTCAAGGCCCTTTTTGCGGCCTTTATTCTATAGTGCATTAAATATTCCGAAAACGAAGTGCCGACTTCTTCATGGAATTTCCTGCTTAAATAAGTCGGATTGGTATGCACTTCACGGGCGATGTCCGAAAGGGAGAGTTTTTCGGCATAGTTTTCATGAATGAATGAAAGCGAATGGTGAATAAGTGTTGAATAGTTATGTGAAGATTCCCTTTTGTCATACTTGGCAAGGACTTTATGCAAATCACTTTCGATTACAGGTTTCGTTAAATAATCAACCACGCCTATCCTGATGGATTGCTGGGCATAATCGAAACTTTGATGCGCGGTCACCATGATGATTTCGACTTCTTTGTTCAGTGCCCTTAGGTCTTCACCAAATTCAAGACCCGATCGCCCCGGCAGATTAATATCCAGGAAAGCGAGGTTGATTTTATGATTTTGGTTGAGGGTCAGTGCCTGACAGGCATCAGCAGCTTTGTGAAATTTCCAAAAAGGGTATATGGACTGAATCATATATTCCATTTGTTCAAGGACCAATGGTTCGTCATCAACTAATAATACATTCATTCCTCCGCCTCCTCCATTTTCCTATCAAAAACCAGCGGCCATGATACCTCTACCTTTGTTCCCGATTCATTGGAAGCTATATGCAATTGTGCACGGTCATTGAAATACAAATATAAACGTTTTTGGATATTATCGAGGCCATGGCCGCCATCGTCCGTAACGGAAGATTCATTTCCCATCAATCCATTATCCGCCACTTCCAGATACACCATCTGCGATTCCAGATAGAACCGAATATGCAGCAGGGCTTCACCCACTTTTTTTTCCAACCCGTGTTTAAATGAATTCTCCACCAAGGTCTGGAGAATGAAGGGGGGGACCAGTGCGGTTGATAACGGTTCCGGGCACTCCATATCAATCTTGAGCCGATCGCCGAAGCGAAGGGTCTGGATGTCGAGATAATGCTGGGTATACTGGATTTCCTGGGAAAGGGGGAT
Source organism: Peribacillus sp. FSL R5-0717 (assembly GCF_038002945.1). NCBI lineage: Bacteria > Bacillati > Bacillota > Bacilli > Caryophanales > Bacillaceae > Peribacillus > Peribacillus sp. FSL R5-0717. The sequence continues at coordinate 1,575,384 of NZ_JBBOOF010000001.1, read as the reverse complement.
CAATGGTTCCGATGCTTTATACTTGAATTTCAGGAATTGCGAAAAAGCCTCTAAGGCCCGTATCAATTCTGCCGTCCTGTTCAGGCGGGCCAAGCCCAGAATGACATTCAGTGTATTAAACAAAAAGTGCGGCTGGATCTGCTGGTTCAATTTATTATATTGCGCTTCTTGCAGTGCTTGCTCCAGGCGGATCTCCTTGTTTTTATTTTCAAGAAGATCGATCCTTTTCTCGAATATGAATAGAAATAAAAGAGCGATAGCTCCCATGATGGGAGCTAAAATGAAGAGCATGATAATTAACGTGAATCCCTCGTAACTTAGCATGGAGAACCTCTGCTTGTTATATTTTTAAATAACTTGAATGATTCTGTTTATTAGTATCATACTAAAGACCCCTCCGGAAATCTACAGCTTAAGACACAATGTGACAAGCCACTTGATGGTTTTGTGCCGATCGTTTCAGTTCGGGCAGCTGTGTTTTGCAGATATCCTGTACAAACGGGCACCGTGTATGGAAGCGGCAGCCGTTTGGCGGGTCGATGGGTGACGGGACATCACCCGTCAATAGGATCCGTTCCCTTTCATGAACAGGATTCGGTACTGGGATGGCTGATAGCAATGCCCTTGTATATGGATGCTGCGGCTGTTCGAAAATGGACTTTTTATCGGCTATTTCGACTATCTTTCCGAGATACATGACCATGACCCGATCCGAGATATGCCTGACCACACCTAAATCATGCGAAATGAAAAGAAAGGTAAGATCGAACTGGCGCTGCAAGGATTTTAATAAATTCAGCACTTGCGCTTGAATGGAGACATCCAGTGCAGATACAGCTTCGTCACATATGATCAATTTGGGGTCCACGGCCAGGGCACGCGCAATCCCGATCCGCTGTCTTTGGCCGCCGCTGAATTCGTGCGGGTATCTTTCCATGGATTCAGGTCTCAGCCCGACATGTCCCAATAATTCTTCAATCCGGCTCTTCCGGTTTTCTTTAGGGACTACATTTTGGATCGCCAAAGCTTCCCCGAGAATTTTGCCGATCGTCTGTCTTGGGTTGAGGGAGGCAAAGGGGTCTTGAAAAATAACCTGCAGATCCTTCCTGGTACGCCGCATTTCTTTTTTGCCTAAACTCAGTAAATCCCTATCCTGAAAGTGAATGCTCCCGCTCGTCGGTTCATCCAATCGAAGGATGGCCCTTCCGGTAGTCGATTTCCCGCAGCCGGATTCGCCGACGATGCTTAAGGTTTCACCCTGCTTGATATCGAAGGTAATGTCATCAACGGCTTTTACATGATTGATGGTCCTTCCGAAAAATCCACCCTTGATCGGAAAATATTGCTTCAATTGATCCACTTTAAGCAGAACCTTTTTCTCTGCAGCTGGTACACCCATCATTAAATCCCCACCTTCTCTTGAGCTTCATATGCCTTCTCCCATTGGGGGGTGAACATCCAGCAGCTGACCTCCGTGCTTGGGCCGATGGCCTGGAGATCCGGTACGGCTTGTTCACAAATGCTCTTCGCATGTGCACAGCGGGGAGCGAAGCTGCATCCCTTGGGCATGTTGTAAGGGCTTGGAACGGTCCCGGGAATTGTGGTCAGTTCTTCCTGGTCCATGTCCAGACGGGGAAGGGAGTTCAATAAACCAATGGTGTAAGGATGTTTAGGGTTCGTGAATATTTCCTTGGCCAGGGTGTATTCAACGATTTTCCCTGCGTACATGACAGCGACCCGATCACAGGTTTCGTATACGACACCCAAATCATGTGTAATCAAAATGACAGCCGTCCCGAAATCCTTTTGCAGCGTCTTGATCAGTTCGAGGATTTGGGCTTGGATCGTCACATCCAGTGCTGTTGTAGGTTCATCGGCTATTAAAACTTCAGGGTGGCAGGCAAGTGCCATGGCAATCATGACCCTTTGCCTCATTCCGCCGCTTAGCTCATGCGGCTCCTGTTTTGCCCTCTTTTCAGGTGAAGGGATCCCGACGAGCCGAAGCATGTCGACGGCTTTATCCCATGCTTCCTTTTTTCCCAGCTTTTGATGGAGCCGGATCGCTTCCGCAATTTGCTCGCCCGCTGAATATACGGGATTCAATGACGTCATCGGCTCCTGAAAAATCATCGAAATTTCATTCCCGCGTATGGACCGCATCTGTTTTTCAGACTTCGTAAGCAGATCCTCCCCTTTAAAAAGGATGCTGCCGCCGGCAATCTTGCCGGGTGGCGATGGAATGAGCCTTAACAATGAGAGCGATGTTATGCTTTTCCCGCTTCCCGACTCCCCGACGATTCCGAGCGTTTCCCCTTTATTGAGGGAGAAACTAATCCCATTGACTGCTTTACTCGTTCCTTCATCAGTGAAAAAGTGGGTCTGCAGATTTTTTACCTCCAGTATTTTATCAGCATCCTGATTCATCATCATACCTCCTTAGTTCAAGTCTATTCTTTTGTTAAAGTAACGATAGAGGACATCCACTGCCAAGTTCATGAATACGAAGATAACGGAAGCGATGAGGACCCCGCCTTGGACCATCGGCAAATCCCTCGTCCTGATTGCATCGACTATCAATCTTCCAAGTCCATTGATGGCAAAAACGGACTCTGTCAATACCGTGCCTCCAAGGAGTGCACCGAACTGGAGGCCAACGACGGTAATGACGGGGATGAGTGCATTTTTCAGGCCGTGTTTATAAATGATGATATATTCTTTCAATCCCTTGGCTCTCGCGGTCCGGATATAGTCCTGGCGAACGACTTCAAGCATGCTCGACCTGGTCATCCTGGCAACGATGGCCGCTCCGCCGGCCCCAAGGGTTATGGCAGGGAGAATCATGTGGCTGAAGGTTCCCCAACCTGAAACCGGAAACAAATGAAGGTTCACGGAAAAGAAGTAGATAAGCATGAGACCCAGCCAAAAGCTAGGTAACGAGATTCCCAATAAAGCAACGATCATGATGGAAATGTCAGCTGCCGAGTATTGCTTGGTGGCCGAGATGATTCCTGCGATCATTCCAAGTACAACGGTTATGAATATGCTGGCAAGTGCCAGTTCAAGGGTGATGGGCAAGCGGACCATGATTTCGTCCAAAACTGGGCGGCTGCTTCGGAGTGATTCCCCAAAGTCACCCTGAACGGCATGAAGGACATAGTCAACATATTGATAGAGGATTGGACGATCCAAGCCAAGCTCATGCCGCAGCGATTCAATCGTTTCCTTGGTCGCTCCTTCACCTGCAAGCAGTGTTGCCGGATCTCCCGGGACCATTTGCATGATGAGGAAAACAACAAGACTTACTCCCAGTAATACCGGTATCGTTTGAAGTACCCGCCGGATAATGAATACGAACATTTTCTCTCCTCCTTATTTTTTCATTCTTGGATCCAGGGCATCTCTAAGTCCGTCCCCGAAGATGTTGAAACCAAGTACCAGTGTTGATATCGCTATCCCCGGAAACAAAGCGATGTGGGGGGCACTGAACAAATAATCCCGTCCGCTGCTCAGCATAGCTCCCCATTCTGGTGAGGGCGGCTGGGCTCCCAGTCCCAGGAAGGACAATCCGGCTGCCGACAGAATGGCCGTTGCCAGACGTAATGTAGCTTGTACGATGACCGGTGATAAAATATTCGGAAAAATATGTTTGCATATGATCGTGAAGTCAGTCGCTCCCAAAGCACGAATGGCATCGATATATTCCAGCTTCCTGACTGAAAGTGTGGAACCCCGTACAATCCGGGCAAACATCGGTATCGAAAAGACGCCGACCGCTACCATTACATTGATCAAGCTCGGACCAAGGGCACTAATGATGGCAAGAGCAAGCAGTATTCCCGGGAAAGCCAGCAGCACATCGACAATTCTCATAATGACGGTATCGATCCATTTCCCGTAATAACCAGCTGCTAACCCGAGGAGTATGCCAATGAACGCCCCGAAGAAAACAGAGACAAACCCAACCGTTAATGAAAGCCGTGTTCCATATAACAATCTGCTTAAAATATCCCTTCCCTTATCATCCGTACCCATCCAATGTTCGGCTGATGGAGTCTGGAGTTTGTTGACCAAATCAATTTCATAGGGATCCTGCGGTGAGATCAAAGGGGCAAAGATAGCCAATAAAATATAAAAAAGTACGATGTACCCGCCTACCAATGCCAATTTATTTCGCTTGAATTTTTTATAAAAGGCTTTCCAGTGTCTTAGTTTCGGAGATTTTCTTTCTTTTACATTCAATTCGGTATTATTGATGACGACCTCTGGCTTCATTGGATTTCCTCCTTTTCTTTCATTCAATTTATTCAAAAAAAGGATTGAAGTAAATATGATGCGGAAAAGCAGTAAAGATAATTAAAAAAAGAGTAAAGATTCTGAAAATATAAAATTCGGTTTTTTTTTATAATTTACAGTAAGCCCGATGTACTCATAGCTGTAAGTTACTTGGAGAAACAAAGGCAGGTTAAAAAGGGAGGAAATAGAATGAGAAAAGGTATGATTGGGTTGCTTTTTGCTTCTTTATTAGGCATCTCATCCGTTTTATCAGGGTGTGCAACAGAAGAAACCGGCAGTAAGGAAACAGTAGAAAAAGCGAAAGAAGGAGGTACGCTGATCGTCGCGCGCCTATCAGACGCGACCACACTTGACCCCCATTTCATAACAGACATTCCATCTGCAAACGTCATTTATGAAAAGGTTTATCAAACATTGGTCGTTCCTGACAAGAACATGGATCCTAAACCGCTGCTCGCAAAAGAGTGGAAACAACTGGATGATGTCACTTGGGAGTTCAAATTGCAGGAGGGAGTCAAATTCCATGATGGAGCCCCATTCAATGCCGAAGCGGTGAAAACCAATTTCGACAGGATACTGGATCCGGCAACAGCTTCTCCGCAGGCTGGTAAATTGGAAATGATCAAGGAAATTAAAGTGATTGACGAAACGACCGTACAATTCAAGCTGAAATATCCTTATGCTCCGCTGTTATCGATTTTAGTGAGTAATGAAGGAAGCATCATCAGCCCTAAAGCGATTAAGGAAAATAGTGACAAACTGGGGCAAAACCCTGTTGGGACAGGTCCATTCGTTTTTAAATCGTGGAAGCCTGGTGAAGAAATCGCCCTTTCGAAAAACAAGGACTATTGGGGGGATAAGCCTAAGATTGATGGGGTTGTATTCAAGGTGGTCCCTGAAGATGCCACGAGGATTGCGATGATTGAAACGGGTGAAGCGCATGTGACCGATCAAGTGCCAGTGACGGAGATTGATAGGATCGAAGCGTCGGGCACGATGGATTTATATCGCACGGAGGGACTTGCCGTTGAATACTTAAGCTTCAATGTTAAGAAAAAGCCCTTTGATGATGTAAGGGTCCGTAAGGCGGTCGCTCATGCCATCGAGGTCGATTCCATCATCAAAGGGGTTTATAACGACGTTGGCACGAGGGCAAATTCAACAATGAGTCCAAAGGTGTTTGGTTATGATCCGGATATAAAAGGCTATGACTATGATATTAATGAATCGAAAAAGCTCTTGACTGAAGCGGGGGTCAAGGATGGTTTGGAGTTTACCCTGACGACGAGTGACCGTAAGGAAAGGATCAATATGGCCGAGGTGATTCAATCCCAGTTAAAAGGAATTGGCATTAAGGTCAAGATTCAAGTCCTTGAGTATGGGGCTTACATTGACGCGACAGCCAAGGGCGAGCACCAGGTATCGATAGGCGGCTGGGGCAATGCTACCGGGGATGGAGATTATAATCAATTTAACCTTTTCAATAGCAAATCCCAAGGTGCTGCGGGAAATAGTTCATTCTATAGCAATCCGGAAGTGGATAAATTGATTGAAAATGCACGTAAAGAATCGAATGGCGATAAACGTAAGGAACTATATTCGAAGGCACAGGCAATTGAAAGAGAAGAAGTTCCATATGTTCCTATCCGTAACTATGAACACTTGGCCGTGTATGGCGGGACAGTTAAAGGGCTTTGGCTGAATCCGGCAAATTATTTAATGCTTGATGACGTAACCGTGAAGTAGGAATTCATCACAAAAGGAAGGCAGCATAAGGATGTTATGCTGTCTTCTCAATTAGGAGGGAAAGTATGATAGATTTACTGCTAATCCATGGGACCGTCATTACCATGGATCAAAACAGGAGAATTCTGCAAGATGGCGCCGTCGCCATACATCAAGGAAGGATTTTAGCTGTAGATGCGACCGAAAAACTTAAATGGAAGTATGAGGCAGTAAAAGTCATCGATTGCAGCCATCAGTGCATATTGCCCGGATTGATAGATGTTCATGGGCATGGGGGACATTCCATGTTCAAAACGATTGCCATGGAGAATATTGATTTTTGGATGCCGATCATGACGAATACGTACAAGCATTTTGTAACGGATGAGTTTTGGTATTACGAAGGAAAGCTATCCGCCCTTGAGAGATTGAAGGCTGGCGTGACGACTGGGGTGAGCGTGTTAGGTTCCATGCCGCGGTCCGATGAACCGATTTTCGCCATCAATCATGCAAAAGCATACGCCGAAGTGGGAATCAGGGAAGTGGTATGCACGGGTCCTTGCAATCCTCCATGGCCCCATTCATTCAGCCGATGGATCGACGGAAAGAGAGTGGTAAAGGAAGTTACCTATGAAGAAGTATTACAGGGGGCCGAAGCGGTGATCGAGGCGCTGAACCATGCAAATGAGGACCGTACGAGAGCCTTCATTACACCATTTGTCATCGTTACATCGGTGGATCCCTCCAATCCGACATCTCCTGACAGGCTTTATGGGCTGACTGATCATGACCTGTATCAAGCGAAGAAAATAAGGGAGATTGCCAGGAAATATAACACACGCATTCACTCAGATGCCTTTGGCGGGATGATCCATTTAGCGATACAGGATAAGGAAAATGCCCTATTGGGTCCGGATGTCCATTTACAGCACTGTCGGGGCATTTCCTTCGATGAGGCAAGAATACTGGCAGAAACAGGTACCAACGTCAGTGCATCACCTGGATTTGGCCAGGTTCATGCCCGTACCCCGATAACTGAATTATTGGAGATGGGTGCAACTGTCGCAATCTCCACGGATGGGACGTCCCCTTCGACAAGTTTCGATATGTTCCAGGTAATGAGGAAAACACAGTTCGTTCACCAGGCCGCCCTTAGGGACTACTATTATTTACCGCCAGGCAAGCTGTTGGAAATGATCACGATAGATGCTGCGAAATGCATTGGCTGGGATGATGAAATAGGCTCCCTTGAGATCGGGAAAAAAGCGGATGTCATTACGGTCAATCTTCATCAGCCTCACCTGACCCCTGAATTCATGCATGTTCACCGGCTTGTATTTCAAGCTGTGGCGAATGATGTGGAGCATGTCATCGTGGATGGAAAATTGATCATGGAAGGCAGGAATGTACGGACGGTCCATGAAAGTACAGTGCTTGATGAAGCGAATGAGGAGGCCTTTTCAACGATAAAGCGTGCAGGGCTCGAAAAGTATATGCAGCCGACTAAATATTTCTGGGGCCATGCCAGGGCCTATGTGGATGAAAAGCGATATGACGAACGCGAAGACGCTGCCGCGATGGTGAAAGGGGAATAAGATGAAAACCAAACTTAAAGGAAGATATGTAATCGGGTATGATGGGTGCGATCATGTCATTTTGGAAAACGCGGAGATCGTTTATGAAAAAGACACGATTTTGTATGTCGGAAAAAATTATCCAGAAGAAGTGGACGAGGTAATGGATGCCGGTAATGCGATTATCAGTCCCGGGTTCATAGATTTAAATGCATTAGGGGACATTGACCATGATATTTTACATTTTGAAGCCGGTGCCGACAGACAGAAAAACCTTCTTTGGTCGGAGAATTATATAAAAAGCGGACATCCCGAATTAATGACCGAGGAAGAAGAAGCGTTTAAATCACTATATGCTTATTCACAGCTCATACTGCATGGCGTGACGACGGCGATGCCCATTACTTCCGTCTTTTATAAAAGCTGGGCTGAAACCTATGATGAATTGGCAGCTGCCGCAGAACATGCCGCTCGATTGGGATTAAGGATTTACCTTGGCCCGAGTTTCCAATCAGGAATGAGATCCGTCCAGCCTGACGGGAAAATCAAACTGCATTGGGATGAAAAAGCCGGTGAAGCGGGGTTACGGAAAGCGGTCGAGTTTGTGGAAAAGTTCGATGGAGCCCATGAAGGCATGGTCAGGGGGATGCTTGCTCCAGAACGAATTGAGTCTCAAACGGCCGATCAATTAAAACGGATTAAATATTACAGCGAAAAATTGAATGTACCCATAAAGCTTCATGCTGCACAAGGAAGTTTTGAATTCAGCGCCATCTGGGAAGCGCATCATGTTACACCGATCAGATATTTGTATGACCTTGGCTTTCTCGGTCCAAGAACAGGGATCCCGCACGCCCACTTTATTTCAGGATACAGCAAAGCGAAATATGGCCAGGGTGATGACTTGGCGCTGCTTGCGGAAACGAATACAACGGTGATCCATTGCCCGCTGATCATCGGGAGGCATGGTGAGGCGTTAGAATCCTTTGCCAAATATAAACGGGCTGGGATCAATATAGCCCTTGGAACGGACACATTCCCTCCGGATATGTTCCAGAACGTCAGGACAGGCAGTATGCTCTCACGGCTGGCGTCAGGAGAAACGGAAGGCTCTGTCTATGCCGATTTCTTTCGGTCAGCCACACTGGATGCGGCCGCTTTTCTTGGCAGGAACGATCTAGGACGCATCGCTGCGGGGGCCAAGGCGGATATCATCGCGATTGACCTGGACGGTTTCCATATGGGGGTAATCGATGATCCGATTCGAACCATGTTCGCAAGCGGATCCGGTAGGGACGTTAAATTATCGATCATCGATGGAAAGGTGGTCATGAAGGATCAAAAAATCCCCGATCTTGATTTAACGGAAATCAAATATAAGGGGCAGCAATATTTCAATAAGATGAGAAGAGGCTATATGGAAAGGGACTATCAGGAGCTTCCCGAGAATGAATTGTTTAAGCCATCATTCAAGGTCGTTGAATCGGTAAGCGCTACAGAAGCCATTTGTGAAAACAAGTAAAGAAAATGAAAAACATAGTAAAGATATTCGAAAAAAATAGTCAGAATATTTCCTATAATTAGATAAATGTTCGAAAAATGAAATTGGGAGGTAGAAGACCATGGGGGTAAAACGTGGGGCAGGAAAGCTTTTTCTAGTCATGATCATGGCTATCATCATTACGGGCTGTTCTTCTAACAATGACGTAAGCACAACAGAAAGTGATCCGAACAGAGCATCAAACGGAGGGGGTACATTGGTCATTGCCCGCCTATCTGACGCTGAGAATTTGGATCAGCAGTTCATGTCCACGATTAACGCCGCTAGCGTCACTCACCATAAAATCTATGAAGGTCTTGTAAAGCGGGATGAGAATAGTGAGATACAGCCAATGCTAGCAGAAAAATGGAAGCAAATAAATGACACGACCTGGGAATTCAAGCTTAGGGAAGATGTAAAGTTCCATGATGGCACACCATTTAATGCAGATGCGGTAAAGAAGACGTTTGATCGACTATTGGATCCGGCGGTCGCTTCTCCCAGAGCGGTAGTATTCGATATGGTGAAAGAGGTGAAACCGGTTGATGAATTTACCGTGCAATTCATCCTGAAGGAGCCTTTTTCCCCTCTCCTTTCCATATTGGCGAATCACGAAGGCGGAATCATCAGTCCGAAAACGATTGAAAAGTACGGCAAAAAGATTATCCAGGAACCGAATGGAACCGGTCCTTTCGCTTTTGATTCATGGTCCCCAGGCCAGGAAATCACATTGACGAAAAACGACAGCTATTGGGGAGACGAGCCAAAAGTGGACAAGGTCATCTTCAAGGTCGTCCCGGAAGACTCCACGAGGATATCGATGATAGAAACCGGTGAAGCGCATATCGCCGAGCCGCTTCCTGTAGCGGTCATGGACCAGGTGGAATCATCACCGGCAATGGATGTTTACCGCAGTGAAGGGTATGGTACCGAATATTTAGGCTTTAATGTCAATAAAGAACCGTTCAATGATGAAAGGGTCCGTAAAGCCATTGCCCATGCCATTGAGATGGACTCGATTATCAAGGGTGTCTTCAATAATGTGGGAGTAAAGGCGAACTCCTTGATGGGCTCTAAAGTATTCGGGTACAACGAAGATCTCGAAGCCTATGATTACAACTTAAAGGAAGCAAAGAAACTGATGGCCGAAGCAGGATATTCAAAAGGCTTGGATGCGACCATCCTGACAATGGACAGTAAAGAAAGAGTCAACTTGGCTGAGGTCCTGCAATCCCAACTGAAAGGGATCGGGATTAATTTGAAGGTACAGGTCATGGAGTACGGTTCATTCGTGGAACAAGTGAATAAAGGACAATCGGAAATGTTCATCATCAGTTGGAGAAACGCGACCGGGGATGCTGATTATAATCAATATAACCTTTTTCATACGGAATCACAGGGAGCAGCAGGTAACACATTCTTTTACAGCAATCAAAAGGTTGATCGTTTAATAGATGCCGCCAGGAAGGAAAAAGAAGAAGGGAAACGCAAAGAACTATACGCAGAGGCACAGGAAATCGAAATGGCTGACACCCCGTACATTCCTGTAAGGGTCATAGAAAATGTTGCTGCAGTAGCCAAAGAAGTAAAAGGATTTTCAATCAGCCCTTCAGGCTACCTGGAGATAAATGACGTAACGATCAAGTGATGCAGTGTGTAGAGGAAAGGGGTTAGGAGTCCGAAGAATGATTCTTTCTTGTAATCCTCATTGGAAGAGATTTGCGAAACTCCTGCCGAATTACTAGCTGGCCGAAACCCCACAGGCGGAAAGGGATTTTAAAGCAAAGTTGATTGGAACGGAAGGTACGAGACTCCTGCGGGAAAAGCGCGTCCAAGGGAGACCCCCACAGGCGCAAACGCCGAGGGCGGACCGCCCGCGGAAAGCGAGTGCCTGAAGTGGAAATCAACGTCTATAAAAGAAAGGGAGCGGATATCTTCAATCAATTGAACTTTTTAAAAAACTGCAGGCAAACTGAGTTTTCATCGAGTTGTCTTCAGTCTGAAGGGTTCATCCATTAGGGTGAGCCTTTTTCTTTGGCACAATAAGTAAAAATAACATAAAAACGAGTAAAAATACTGAAATTATTTGTTGATTTTTAAAACTATAATGAAAGTGATGCATAGTCAATCTGGAATGAAAGGGTGAGTGTAATGTCTCAATCGTATTGGTTAACGAATGTCCGCTTGGAAAATGGTTTTATTTATAATGAAAATGAAACGATCACCGGCACTGAAACCGGCAATTACCATATCAAGATTGAAAGTGGGAAAATTTCTTCCATTTTATCGGCGAAGGAATCGATAACGGATCAGGATCCGCAGCATGATGTTCACGGTCTCCTGATGGTTCCCTCGTTTAAGGAAATGCATATCCACATTGATAAAACGTATTATGGCGGTCCGTGGAAGGCTTGCATGCCTGCCATTAATGGCGTGAAAACCCGGATAGAGGAAGAGCAGGTCTTGCTGCCCGAATTATTGCCTACCGCTAAAGTTAGAGCAGAGAAAATGCTCGATTTATTATTGAACTTCGGATCTACCCATATACGCACACATTGCAACATCGACCCCGTCATCGGACTGAAGAACTTGGAAGCGACCATTCAGGCACTGGAAGGCTATAAGGATAAATTGACATATGAAATCGTCGCATTCCCACAGCATGGACTTTTACGCAGCGATTCCGTTCGGTTAATAAGGGAGGCCATGAAGAATGGGGCGAATCTGGTAGGAGGTGTGGACCCCGCCACCATTGATGAAAACATAGAGCGATCCTTAGAAACGATCATGGATATCGCGGTTGAATCCAATTCCGATATCGATGTCCATTTACATGATCCGGATCAACTTGGTCTCTTCACCATGCAGCGACTTGCTTCACTGACGGAAGACGCAGGCTGGCAAGGAAGGGTCACGGTTAGCCACGCCAGCGGGTTGGCAGATCTTTCAGTCCCGGAGGCTACGGGCATAGCCGAAAGGTTTTCGGAAACAGGAATATCGATTACATCCACAGTGCCCATCTTCAGAACGATCCCCATCCCCCTGCTTCATGAAAAAGGGGTGAAAGTGGAATTGGGTAATGACAGCATCACTGATCATTGGACACCATTTGGGATTGGGGACAATCTGGAAAAGGCCGGTCGCCTTGCAGAGAGGTTTCGCATGATTGATGAACGTTCCTTAGCGAAAAGCCTGCAATTCATAACAGGAGGGAAGACCTCATTAAACCAAGACGGGGTCAAGGCATGGCCTAATGTCGGGGATGAGGCGAATATCGTTTTGCTTGAAGCCAGCTGTTCAGCGGAAGCGGTGGCTAGAAGGGCGAAGCGTGCTGCTGTCATCTTCAGGGGCAATGTTGTTAGCGGATCCATTTCATCTTTTGAGACGACAGGTGTTTAATCTTTTAATAAAGAGAGTGATTGGATGAATGAAGCATACTGGCTTACAAACGTTACGCTTGATAGTGGATTTGTTTTTGAGAATGAACGAATTGATCGGACGAAAACAGCTACATACAACATGTATATAAAAAATGGGATCATAGAGGATTTGCAATTGGCTTCAACTATGCCTTTGAAAACGGATGGTCCTGTTCACGACGCGAGAAAGCTGCTTGCACTTCCTCCTTTTAAAGAGATGCATAACCATCTGGACAAGACGTATTTAGGACTGCCATGGAAATCATGCACTCCGGTTCCGAACTTAATCGAACGCTTAAAATTAGAAGCAAAAGAGCTTGCAGAACTGGCTGAAACTGGACAGCTCCGGGCTGAACGGATGCTTCAACTATTGTTAAGCGGCGGGGCAACGCATGTAAGGACGCATGTAAATATCGATCCATACATTGGTATGAAGAACTTGGAAGAGATTCAACGTGCCCTATATCGTTTCAAAGGGAAAATGACATACGAGATCGTGGCTTTCCCGCAGCACGGACTGCTAAGAACGAATTCAAAAGGGTTGATGAGACAAGCAATGAAAGAAGGGGCGTCCTTGGTGGGCGGCCTGGATCCTGGCGGGGTGGATAATAATATAGAAGCTTCCCTGTATGAAATGGTAGATTTGGCTGTTGAATTTGATGCAGATATTGATATTCATATACATGATCCCGGTCATCTTGGTTTATATACGATCAAAAAACTGGCTTCTTTGATCGATGAAGCAGGGTGGAAGAACAGAGCGGCCATCAGTCATGCTTTTGCACTTGGTGATGTTTCAATAGGAGAATCGAATGAACTGGCCAGTGAATTATCAAACCTGGGGATAGCGATCATGTCTACAGTTCCGATCAACCGGGTCATGCCCCCGATTGATTCACTGCATGAGAAAGGTGTCCATGTTGCTCTCGGTTGCGATGGCTTTTACGACTCCTGGTCCCCATTCGGTACTGGGGATATGCTGGAAAAGGCAGGCCGATTGGCTGAGAGGTACAACTGGAAGGACGAGTATGCATTGTCTCAATCGCTCCAATTCATTACGGGCGGAGTCAAGACATTGGACGATGAAGGAAATCGTTTATGGCCGAAAGCGGGAAATGACGCAACTATGGTTTTTGTGGATGCATCATGTGCTGCCGAGGCAATTACCAGGAGATCGACGCGGGCTGCGGTCATGGTCGATGGAAACCTGGTTTACGGCGGACTTGATCGCGAATCTGCCTTGAAGTCGAATTGAAGATATGGTTCAAGAAGGGAGAAGATCATGAATAGAATCTATTGGTTAAAGAATGTTCGTTTGGAATGTGGTTATCGGAAAGAGAATGAAAGAGTTACAGGAACGATCACCGGGTTATTTCATCTGTTGATGGAGGATGGCAGGATCACGAAGATTGTCAAAGATGGGGAAGCCATACGTGATGATTTACCAGTGGAAGATGCAAAAGGATTGCTGGCGCTTCCATCCTTCATTGAAAAGCATGTCCATCTTGATAAGACGCTGATGGGGGATGTTTGGAGAGCGTGCACTCCTTCTTCAAGTGTCATTGAACGCTTTGAAAATGAGAAGAGGGTTCTGCCTTCCATTGCAACAAGTACATGTAAACGTGCAGAATCCTTACTGGAAATCCTGTTAGCTTCCGGATCTACACATATTCGGACTCATGTTGATATCTATCCGGAAGCGGGCTTGCAAAACTTAGAGCAAGTACAGCAGGCGCTTGCTGGCTATTCCAATCGACTCAGTTCAGAAATCGTCGCATTTGCGCAGCACGGTTTGCTGCGGTCCGGCTCTGTCAAGCTTGTCAGGGAGGCATTGCGAAACGGAGCAGGAATCGTCGGGGCGGTGGATCCGGCCACAGTCGATAACAATATTGAAGCATCGCTCGTGCAATTGATGGATTTAGCAGTGGAAGCTAATGCTGATGTGGACTTGCATTTACATGATCCCGGCCATCTGGGCACGTTCACCATGAAACGTTTGGCAGCTCTGACCAAGCAAGCGGGCTGGGAAGGAAGGGTTGCATTAAGCCATGCGTTCGGCATCGGGGACGTATCCAGGGAGGAAGCCTATGAACTGGCAGACATTCTTAGGGAGGCGGGGATTTCCATCGTCACCAGTATCCCGATCAACAGGCAGATGCCCCCTGTTGATTTATTACATGAAAGAGGGGTTGAAGTATCAGTAGGAAATGATAATATCTTTGATGTATGGTCACCTCTTGGGAATGGTGACATCTTGGAGAGGGCAGGAAGGCTCGCAGAACGTTTCAAATGGATTGATGAAGTCTCGCTTTCCCGGACACTCGGATATATAACTGGCGGAAAAACCCCATTGGATGATAAGGGTAACCAGGCATGGCCGAAAGTTGGGGATGCCGGAAGTCTGGTGTTAATTGACGCAAGCTGTTCTGCAGAGGCAGTTGCCAGGCGTTCGGAACGTAAAGCGGTCATTTACAAGGGGAACTTGGTTTCCGGTTCACTATATAAGCGAAAGCAGTCCATTGAACGGTAGGACTGAACCAAAAAAGGATTTCTGGATATTTCCGGATTTCCTTTTTCGTTTTTGGCGGCTTCCGTGTACTTTTATTTACATATGTTATATGCTGTGGAAGTGATTTTTTTTGGCTATATGAATTAGCCCCCAGTCTTTATCATTATTATATTTTAAAGCGCTCTGCTTGCCTGCCTTGCATCCTTTATCCAAGCAAACAAATTAGCGGGGAGCCGCAGTCTTTGTTACTATTAATGGGAACGTTATCATTTCTCATGCATCTGCAAAGGTCATATGACATAAATCATGTGTCCAGCAATGCAGCAGCGGACCATTCGGGACCGCGTCTATTAACATGGTGCTGTCCTTTCGCCATTTTCAAGGGAAGGACAAGTGAAATTCACCATGAGTTTGAAAAGTATCATGTTCAAAGGAGATGGAATCTATGAAAAGTTGGAGATCTTCTGTGACTCTATTTTCTTCTTTTCAATGGTTGTTTTTTATTTTTGCAAATACGGTAGTTGTGCCCATATCGATTGGCGCAGCTTTTGATCTTCCTCCCAATGTTACGGAAATGACCATGAGAAGCTCGCTCATTTTCACGGGGATCGCTTGCGTGTTTCAGGGGTGGAAGGGGCATAAGTATCCGCTTATGGAAGGTCACTCCGGTCTATTGTGGGGAGTGATGCTTAATTTAGGTTTATCTGCACCATCCATAGGGCTCGGTTATGCTGAGATAGGAGGGGGCATAGCTACTGGCCTCATTGCTGCGGGTGTCGTGACCCTCATTATTTCTGCCTTCAACCTGATATCTCATGTCCAGAAGATTTTCACTCCCATGGTCATGACGGTTTATTTATTCCTTTTGACGTTCCAGCTCATTTTTGTCTTCTTTAAGGGGATGCTGGGGATTACGGAGAATGGCGAAATCAACATCCCGGTCAGTTTCCTATCAGTGGGGATTGTACTTCTAGTCAGTATATTAAAAATAAAAGGACCAAGGACAATAAGCAATTTCTCCATATTGATCGGGATTATAGTGGGATGGATTTTTTACGAGCTGCTATTTCCGGAGGCCGGGGGAGAAATGGGATCGACGGGTGCCGCTTTTTCATTTTTCCCATTAGGTGCTCCAAACCTTCAATTCGGGATCATAGCGATTTCCTTTTTTGCAGGATTGCTGAATTTGTGCAACACGTTCGCTTCCATTCAGGCTGCATCGGAATTAATCGGTGATGAAGCTGAACACAAGCAGTATCGAAATTCTTTATTCATGACTGGCGGATTTACCATTTTCGCTCCGCTGCTTGGCCTTGTTCCATATACACCTTTTACTTCATCGATTGGATTTTTGCAGAGTACCCAAATCTATGAGCGGAAGCCCTTCTTGCTTGGAGGCATGTTATTGACCATAATCGGGCTCATTCCCCCTTTCATCTCTTTCCTGGCCACGATGCCGATAACAGTCGGGAATGCAGTATTGTTCGTTGCGTACCTTCAGCTGTTCGGTACGGCTTTCAACAGCGTCAAGGGTCAGAATTTCACTTCAGACACGATATTCAGGCTTGCCGTACCAGTATTGATTGGCGTGAGTTTGATGAATGTCCTGCCTACTGCATTTTCGAACCTGCCCGCGCTATTACAGCCCTTTTTGACGAATGGGCTCATAATGGGAGTATTGATATCAATCGTGCTGGAAAAATCGGTCAACTGGACTCGTTATGAACAACTGCATAACTAATGGGACTTTGATTGAAAAGGCTATACATAAAGGGAAACGACAATGCTAATTGAAGAGGCGATCATGAAAACCGGAAGGGTATTACCCTTCCGGTTTTCTGTTTTTTCATTGGTCTTTTAATGTGAAATGGGCCTTTTAATCAGTAGCAATACCCACTCCCTTTACATATTTTGTTGGAGGGAATACTTGACGTGGTGTTAATTCCCTGACCATTTCGTTTTGGCTTCCCTTTCTAATCTAAGCTCTACCTTATAAATAATAAACGGAGGTTATATAAAATGTATGAATTTCAAAATCAATTGCAAAACCTGAATGTAGATGATTTCCAGGTGACTCAGCCAGTTCCTTGGGAACAAAACCAGTACAATTTGGATGATTCGTCTCGGCAATTCATTGGTGTGGGCGGTTGCTTTGGTTGTTTTGGCTGTTTCTTGTGCTTCGGTTGCTTTGGTTGCGGCGGTCGCTGTGGACGCTGTGGACGCTGTGGTGGATGCGGACGTTGCGGAGGGTGCGCCGGTCGTTGCGGACGTTGCGGCGGTTAAGGTTTCAGGTCTTCTAAAGAAAGGTCCCTGCGGTGCAGGGACTTTTCTTTATTGCATTAGACATAAGAGACAAATTGTCGTACATAGGATGATAGTGAAGTGATGAAGCAGAACTTAGAATGCTTCGGGTTAGGAGGAGCGGAATGGTGAATTTGACCCCTTCTATGCGTTTGAAAGTGAAAAGGGATACGTTTTTTCTTCCGGAACCAAACAGAGGTGTGTATTTCAGGAATAACATAAGTTCGTTCCGTATGGAGGGCACCTCGATCGTTCAGTGGATTGAAAAGTTATTACCGATGTTCAACGGGAACCATACATTAAGCGAGTTGACGGATGGATTGCCTGACCCATACCGGAAACGGGTGATGGAAATTGCCGAGGTTTTGTACGGGAATGGGTTTGTTCGGGATGTAAGTCAGGACAGTCCCCATCAATTAAGGGAACAAGTTCTTGAAAGGTATGCTTCGCAAATCGAATTCCTGGAAAGCTGCGGCGATTCGGGGGCTCACCGTTTTGAAACTTATCGAAAGCAAAAGGCGTTGGCAATAGGCTCTGGCCCGCTGTTCCTTTCATTGGTGTCCTCCCTGATCGAATCCGGATTGCCTGCTTTCCATATCTTCATTACGGACACAGTACCGACCAATAGAAAAAGATTGAACGAGATCGTGGCACATGCGCGTAAGACAGACGACGAGGTTGCCATAGAGGAGGTCATGCTTGAAAAGGGAACAGAGATTGAATGGCGGGAGATCGTGCGGCCTTTTGACTCGATCTTATATGTGTCACAGGAGGGTGATATAGAGGAATTAAGAGAACTTCATTCGGTTTGCAAGCAAGGGGAAAAGATCCTGTTTCCTGCGTTGATCATCAATCAAGTAGGCATGGCTGGACCGCTCGTCCATCCGGATTCCAAGGGGTGCTGGGAGTCAGCGTGGCATCGTTTACATCAAGCTGAGCTGGAAAAGAATCAGGCATCATCATCTTTTTCCGCCACAGCCGGAGCGATGTTAGCCAATATAATGGTATTCGAATGGTTTAAAGACGCTGCAGGCGTTACGACAGCAGAACAAGCCAATCAATTTTATCTGTTGGATATGGATACATTGGAGGGAAAATGGCATCCGTTCATTCCCCACCATGGCGTGACGGGTAAAGGGACTGCTGCATGGGTTGAAGATTTTGAACGGCGGCTTGAACAGAATTCCGACCCGGTTGAACCGGGGAAAGTATTTATGTATTTCACCCGGTTGACATCCGCGGAATCCGGTATCTTTCATCGTTGGGATGAGGGGGATTTAAAACAGCTGCCGCTGGCTCAATGCCGCGTTCAGGTCGTGGATCCGCTATCGTCCGGTCCGGCCGGACTCCTGCCTGAAATCATCCGTTCAGATCTGACGCATGAGGAAGCGAGGAGGGAAACCGGTCTTGCAGGAGTTGAAGCATATGCATCCAGAACACTCAGCCAGCTCGTTGCGACTCTTCCTCCGCTTCAGGGAGCAGATGAAATAAAGGAATCGATCGGTGTCGGAGCAGGGGAAACATTTGCTGAATGTGTCTGCCGTGGACTGCAAAGCAGTTTGGATACAGAGTTTTTAAATAAGCGGTTCAACCAAGAGAAACTTGTGACGGTGCAATTGGCTCAAGTGGAAGATGAGCGCTGCAGGTATTATCTACAAGCGTTGACCCGGCTGCAGGGAGATCCGATCATCGCCTTGGGTGAGGGAGTGTCAGGCTTCCCGGTAGTTTGGGCAGGAACGAGCGATGGCTGGTCCGGCGCTGTCGGTTTGAATGTAACGATCGCATTACGGAACGCATTGCAAAAGGCCGTCATGAAAGTCCAAAACCAGACCGTTTGCTTAACAGCTCCAGGTTTAGTGGCATCACCTGTTCTTGAAGAAGAAAAGGTGGATCTTGTGATTCCTTCATGCGGGGTGAAAGGGAATTCCGAACTGGTACAGTCCGCCATTCAAGTTTTGAAGAAGAACAGTAAGCGAATTCACGTTTTCGAAATGGATCTGGAACCTTTCTTGAAGGAAGAAATGGCAGGTGTGTTCGGGGTGTTTTTGCGAGAGGAGGAATCAGGGTGAAAACTGACGTATTGGTTGTCGGGGAAGGAGTGTTGGCCGACCATGTTCATGGGGACCTGTCCGGCCAATATCAGGTGAATCGCCAAACCGATTTCGAGGCAGGAATCCCGCAAACGACGGCGATGGTCCTTCTGCTGCAAGATGCTTGGAATCCCGCTGCCCATATAAAGGCCGAAGAGGTGATAAGGCAAGCGGGCATTCCATGGCTGAGGGGGTTCGTATCATTTGGAGAGGGAGTGGTAGGGCCGTTGGTGCACCCTGGTGTTCCTGGCTGTACACAGTGTGCGGACCAAAGGCATCTCATGGCCGGGCGTGATCGAAAAGAAATGTGGGGAATCCGCCAACAGCTTGAGGAAAAGGGGGGGATGGAGCGTGATCCGGCGGCATCCCGCACAGGCCTTTTACAGATGGCCCACTTGATTTGTGCAGAAGTAAGGAAGGTGATGAAAGGAGAAAGCGCCCGGTCGGAAGGGCATGTATCATTAATCAGCCTGAAGACGCTGAATGGTTCGTGGCACTCGTTTTTACCAGATCCATTGTGTCCGGTTTGCTCAACATTACCTGATGACTCGAAGGAGCGTGCAAGAATTTCGTTGCAGCCAAGTCCGAAAATCAGTCCCGACAGTTACCGAACCCGTTCAATGGATGAGCTGAATGAAGTGCTGGCCAAGGATTACTTGGACCACCGCACAGGATTCCTGAATAATAAAATGATAGACCTTGTACCGCCATTTGCCGATGTAAGTGTTAATTTGCCTTTGTTCATAGGTGATGAGGGGGCGGCTGGCCGGACTCTATCATATGCGGTCAGTGAGATGACGGCCATATTGGAGGGATTGGAAAGGTATTGCGGAATGGAGCCCCGCGGTAAACGGACAGTCATACATGACAGCTACAACAACCTGAAAGATTCTGCGCTCGACCCCACCAGGATCGGAGTGCACTCGAAGGAAAACTATGCACAGCATGATTTCCCGTTTCAACCATTTAATCCCGACCGCTCGATAGATTGGGTATGGGGCCACTCATTCTTGCAAGAGAGACCGATCTTGGTCCCGGAATTGCTTTCCTATTACAGCTTGGGCTGCGGTCATGGATTTGTCTATGAAACTTCCAATGGCTGTGCTTTAGGGGGAAGTTTGGAGGAGGCCATTTTCTACGGCATCATGGAAGTGGTCGAACGTGATTCGTTCCTGCTGACCTGGTATGCGCAGCTGCCACTCACACGCCTTGACCCTTATTCTGCAAATGACAAAGAACTTGAGCTGATGATTGACAGGGCGAGGGCGGCAGCGGGATATGACATCCATTTGTTTAATGCGACAATGGAACATGGTATACCGAGCGTATGGGCGCTGGCGAAAAACAGGAAACAAAAAGGATTGAATATCATCTGTGCGGCAGGGGCCCATCTCGACCCGGTCCGGGCTGTGAAAAGCGCGGTCTTTGAGTTGGCCGGCATGATGCTGACACTTGACGATAAATTGGAAGAGAACCGGGATGAGGTTGAGAAAATGCTGCAGAATTCCTCACTGGTACGGAAAATGGATGATCATGGCATGCTGTACGGTTTACCGCAAGCCGAAGAGCGACTGCAGTTTCTGCTGGATGATGACCGCCCGATGCGAACCTTCGCTGAAGAATATGGGGAAAAGGTGAACCATCCGGACTTGACGGAAGATTTGCAGGAAATCCTTCAGCAGTTTCGCCGATTGCAACTCGAGGTGATTGTAGTGGATCAGACGACACCTGAGATTGCACGGAATGGATTACATTGCGTGAAAGTCCTGATCCCGGGGATGCTGCCGATGACATTCGGCCATCATCTTACCCGCATAACGGGGCTTGAGAGAATACTGAGGGTTCCGATGGAACTTGGATATGCTGAACGGCCGCTTGATTTCGAACAGCTCAATCCGCATCCGCATCCTTTTCCATAAGCGGTGACGTAGGAGGTTGGAGGATGAGTCTAGAGGCATTTTTGCACAATTTACATTTTGATATCGAAAAGGCAAGTCCGCCGGATTGGGAAGTGGATTGGGATGATGCACCGCTAACGTATAAGCTTTACCGTGACTTGCCTGTTTTTCCGCTATCACTGGAGGTGCCGCTGACGCTCGAGGGGGGAAGCGGGCCTTCAAAGCAGGACCTCGAAGGAATCGGTCATTTCCTCTGGTATGCCTATGGCCTGACCCAAGTCAGTCAGGTACCGAGATCCTCGGAATCTGAGGACCTCATGCAGTCATTCCGGCGTTTTCCGCCATCAGGGGGAGCTTTGTATCCAAGCGAATTGTACGTATACTTGAAGATCGAGGGATTACCTGCTGGCGTATACCATTATGATGCGGCACACCACCGGCTGGTTTTGCTGCGGGAAGGAAATTTCGATTCATATGTAACAAAGGCTCTTGGTGGAACCATTGATATCTCCGCTTGCTTTGGCACGGTTTTCGTATCGACGATGTTTTGGAAAAACTTCTACAAATATAATAACTTTTCATACCGTCTGCAAGGTCTTGATGCAGGAGTGCTTCTTGGACAGTTGCTCGAAGTGGCGAAACGCTTTGGAATCGCAGCCGGGGTGTGCTTCCAATTCCTTGATCGGGCCATCAATCATCTGCTCGGGCTTTCGGAGGACGAAGAGAGCACGTATGCGGCGATCCCCTTATCATCAGAGCCTTCTTGGAGATTTAGGGAAGAAAGGAGTATGGACCGACCTGTCACTTCGACGGAATTATTGCTGGAATTGAAGGGAATTCAGCCTGAGCACTATGTTCGGTCGCAAAGGATCAGGGAATTTCCGATGCTGACTAAAATGAATGAAGCATCCATGATCGAATCCACCCAATCATTCCGGCGGATCCATCCAAAGAATGGGACGGAATCAGAAGGGAAAATTATAGCCCTTCCTATCGTGAAACGGTTGTCCTATGACTTGGCATCAGTTTGCCGGAAGCGCTTCTCACCTGAAATGGACTTTGTACTCGGGAAAGTCAGTCAATCGCAACTGGCCGCTCTCCTGCAGGAGGCAACCGCTTCGTTCTCCTATCGAAATGACTTGCATGGAACAAACGGGAACAACGGAAATCGCGTTTCCCTCTATGCTTGTTTATATAATGTGGAAGACATACAAGATGGTGCCTACCATTATGACAGCACCACACATTCATTACGGCAGATACAACCAGGAGATCATCGGCTCATATTGCAATACGGAATGTCCCTCGATATCATGAACTTTCAGCAAGTGCCGATCTGTATACATGTAGTTGGTGAGCGGGACCATTCCAAAACGCAACTTGGATATAGAGGATACCGCATCCAGCAAATGGAGGCGGGGATGCTCGTTCAGAAATTACTGCTGGCATCGTCAGCCCTTGGAATGAATGGGCACCCGCTGCTCGGCTTTGATGTGAATATGTGTGATGAGCTTTATAAGATAGACGGTCCGCAAAGGAAAACGAGCCTGATTCAAATCCCTATCGGACACTTTCTGAATCGCCCTTGGCTGAAGGGGAGTCTGCATAGTTGAAGAAGATGAAACGAAAGTCTCCATTTCATTTAAGGAATGGAGGCTTTCATTTTTATATTGCAGTTTGGCAGAGTGCAATAATCGCTGCTGAAGATTATACTGAATGAATAGTAGATAAAGTTATTAATGCAGTACGCTTTTAACTAAACATTTTAAAGGATGTAGCTTATGGAATGGAAAACGGACAGAAAATCCAAGAAGCCTTTATATAAACAAATAGCCGCTTACATCGAGAGTGGCATAGCTGATGGAA
Source organism: Peribacillus sp. FSL R5-0717 (assembly GCF_038002945.1). Classification (NCBI taxonomy): domain Bacteria; kingdom Bacillati; phylum Bacillota; class Bacilli; order Caryophanales; family Bacillaceae; genus Peribacillus; species Peribacillus sp. FSL R5-0717. The sequence goes on along the minus strand of NZ_JBBOOF010000001.1, from coordinate 1,552,169 downwards.
CGTTCCTATTGGATAAGCCGTTACCGTCTGAACGCTTCCTGGCAAGTGAACTGGGAGTTAACAGAAGCACAGTTGTTGCGGCTTATGATGAATTGGAAGCGAATGGGCTGGTTGAACGAAAAAAAGGAAGCGGAACGATGATCAGCAAAGATATCTGGGGAATTACCCGAAAACGTATCCCTAGCTGGAATAGATATATCGAAGCGGGTTCTTTTTTACCCAATATGCCAGTAACCCAAAAAATACGTAAAGAGACGGAAGGGCATAACCTTATTAACTTAGCTAGCGGGGAGCTTTCAGAAGACTTATTTCCAGTCCAATCCTTACGTGAGATCATTTCCAATAGATCCTTCATTGGTAGCTTAGGTTATGATCACCCTCAAGGCAATGCGGTTCTAAGGGAAACGATAGCCAATCATGTTAAACAGTATAGGAGAATTGACACGGATCCATCTTCTATACTCATTACTTCTGGTGCACAGCAAGCCCTGCATCTGGTGGTCCAATGCTTGTTAAAGCCAGGGGATGCCGTTGTATTGGAAGATCCATCATATAGTTACAACCTTCCCATCTTTCAATCCGCGGGGCTAAGAACCTTTCCTTTGCAGGTTGATAAAGATGGCATCAACCCAGAGGATTTACTGGAACTCCATAAAAAACATCGGATCAGGATGATTTTTTTGAACCCTATATTTCAAAACCCTACAGGAACTGTCCTTCATATCAACCGCCGTAAAAGGATTCTTGAGCTTTCATCCGAATATGGAATACCGGTCATAGAAGACGATCCTTATAGTTTAACGTCCTTTGCTGGGGAAGAAATATCCACTCTTAAATCGATGGACAACAACGGAAATGTTTTATACATAAGCTCTTTGTCAAAAATTGTTGCTTCCGGTTTAAGAATTGGGTGGATCATTGGTCCGAAATCAGTCATAAATAGACTATCGGATGCTAAGCAGCAGGTTGACTTCGGTCATGGCTCATTCACTCAATGGATAGCGAATGACTTTTTGGATTCATATTATTTTCCTGCCCATCTTTCCGGCTTAAGGGGGCAACTGGAAAAAAGAAGGGATGCAATGGTTTCGAGTCTTCAACAATTCCTGCAAAAGGAAGTAGATTATCATTCGCCAAATGGCGGAATTCATTTGTGGTGTAAGCTGAAAGTGCCATTGAACGAAATAAAGTTACTGGAGGAATCCATTAAAAGAGGAGTCATATATGTTCCGGGTTCAACGCTAGGTACAAATAAGGAATACGTACGCTTTACATTTGGAAGGGAAAATGAGGATTCCATTCACGAAGGCATCAAAAGGTTTGCAGAGGCGGTAAAAAGTTTATAATCATATGATTCCAGACTGTAGACAAACTTGAACTGCCCCGTAAATGTTAGACACCAAACTAACATTTACGGGGTGTTTTTTATGGCTAATTTTTCTGCCGAACAGAAAATATTCATTACACGACTTTACCTTGAAGGAAAGCACAGCTATATGGATCTTCAAAAAATATTTGAAGTTTCGTATCAAATGATTCAAGGATGGGTTCGTTTATACCAAATTCAAGGAGTCGATGGATTTAAGAAATCCTATACAAGTTATTCTACGGAGTTTAAAATGGATGTACTTAATTATATGAATGAAACGGGTATATCTTCTTACGACGCAGCCGCAAGGTTTAATATTTCATCTCCAGCGCTAATTCGGACATGGAGAATAAATGTTAATGCCTATGGATTAGATGCCCTAATTTCTAAGAAAAAGGGGAGACCATCCATGAAAAAAGATATCAATCCATCCAAACAAATTGAAGGTTCGGTTAAAGAGCTTGAAGAACGAATTAAACAACTGGAAATGGAGAATGCGTATTTAAAAAAGTTAAATACTTTAGTTCAAATGCAGGAAAAATTACAACCCAAATCAAAGCGCAAGTAATTTATGAACTAAAGTCCATTTATGAGGTTGTGGCCTTAATTAAAGTCGCTGATATTCCACGTAGCACGTACTATTATTGGGAAAAACGCTTGAATCGAGAAGATAAGTATTCGAAGGTAAAAGCCACTATTCAGTCTATCTATCATGAACATAAAGGACGTTACGGTTATCGTCGTATCACAAAAGAGTTAAAAAAATATGGGTTTTCTCACAATCCAAAGACCATCAACCGCCTCATGAATGAAATGGGCGTAAAATGTTTAGTCCGTATGAAAAAGTATCGTTCGTATAAGGGGCGTGTTGGTCGAATTGCCCCCCATATTTTACAACGTGATTTTCAAGCTGAGAAAATGAATCAAAAATGGGTAACAGACGTAACGGAATTTCATTTATTTGGGGAGAAACGTTACCTATCCCCTATCCTTGATTTATGTAATGGTGAAATTATTGCCTACAAAGTGATGAAACGCCCTGTTTATAAACTTGTTGGAGATATGTTAGATGAGGCGATTAAACACCTAAAACCAGAAGATACGGTCATCCTCCATTCGGATCAAGGGTGGCATTATCAAATGAAGAAGTATCAAAAAACCTTAAAAGATTCCCGCATTATACAAAGCATGTCCCGTAAGGGAAATTGTTTAGATAACGCAGTCATTGAAAACTTTTTTGGCTTGTTAAAGTCTGAATTGCTTTATCTCCAAGAGTTTGAAAGTATGGAGCACTTTGAAAAGGAATTAGATGATTATATTCATTACTATAACCACAAACGAATGAAGGTAAAATTAAAAGACCTGAGTCCGATAGAATACCGAACTCAGGTCTTAGAAGCTGCTTAAATTATATGTCTAACTTTATTGGGTCAGATCAACTTGATGAAATATCAGTTTGCCTGCAGTTTTTTTTATTAAAAAATTTCCGTTGATTTCAGAAATCCGCTCCCTTTCCGCCGACTGTCTGCCAAGCCTCCTCGACGCAAGCGTCTGTGGGGTCTCGGCTAGCCAGTAATTCGGCAGGAGTGTCGCAAATTTCTTCAATTTAATGAGGGTTCCATCCATATGAAAAGTAAAAAAACATGAAGGATAACCTGGTCTTCTTTAAAATCATGGTTCAGAATGAGACCATATCGAACCATGATTTTAAAACAAAGTTGATTGGAAACGGAAGGTACGAGACTCCTGCGGGGAAAGCGCGTCGAAGGGAGACCCCGCAGGAGCTTGCGCAGAGGGCGGACCGCCCGCGGAAAGCGAGTGCCTGAAGTGGAAATCAATATCTAAAAATTGTAACCATACCCGAGGGGTTGAAGGTCTTTTTCGAGGATGCAAGTTAGGCATAAGTTCCTGCAATCCGCGGTATCTTAGCGATTTCTTCAGTGGCGCTTTGCGCTTTTCTATGGGTATTAACGAAAGAATTCAACAAGTGGATGGTGGAAATTTTACTGAATTGGATGGTCCTAAAAATGGTTGTTCTTTTATTATAGAGGGGAAGGGTTTTACTAATATATTTACTCAGTAAACACAAAGAGCGATCTACATGTAATTTTGCGATCTCTTTTTGTAGTTACACTGCGAAATGCGATGAGAAGCGGAAGGATTTTAAATGGTTCAAGGAAATAGAAAATAATATTGGGAGGCGTTGATTCATGACGGTAAGTATAATAGCAGTGGTCGTCATTTGTTTAGTTGCCCTGGTCGGCACCCTTTCATTAACGGGGAAAAGTGATAGTGATTATTCTGCAGCAACGAGAGGGAATTTATTGAACCTTAGTTATATTTATATCGGTCTCGCCCTAATATTAACTGTGGGCATCATCTACTTCGTAATAAAATCAGCCTAAGATACCATGAATGATTATATAATAGCCTATCAAAATGAATGGAAATGTGAATTTGTTCACAAATGTGACGGAAATATGAACGGAAAGAATCTGATCGATACCTGGAAACAATACCTTTGTAAGCTGAGTGAACAATCCTTTCGACATAATTATGGATGAAAAATATATAGATGAATCATTAAATAATAGAGTAGCGGAGATGATCAAATATGACATGGCCTGTATTGATTTTGACAATTATCTTAAGTTTGCTTAAATTATTAGTTACCTGTCTTCCAACCGATGCCGTGAATTGGATTATGAGTAAATTTAAAATACATTCTGAAATTAGTGACGCGGATGCAATCGTGACCTTTGATGGAAAGCGTTTGGAAGGTGAAGATAAAGTTCAAGTGCTTAATTATTTTAACGAAGCTAAGTTTTTGAAAAAAAATCATATATTTCCCGGGAACGAGAAATTGTTTTTACATCCAGAGAACAGCGGGACTCCCATTATAATGGATGTAAAAAGAGGAAAAAACGATGTTAGATTATATGTGCACATTTACAACGACCATGTGGATGTTGTCAAACAGTACAAGAATAAAGTAGTGGCGTATAGTCTTCTTTCCGAGAGCCTCCAAGAACGTTCCATGCCAGTAATAAGGAATTTAGTTTAAAAGGAATAAAAGTGAACTGCACCCCAATTGGAGATGCAGTTTTTTTATGAAGAATAACGACAAGGTCTATTGCACAAGGTTCAGTTAAGCAAGCAAACTGATAACTTTCAGATGCCGAAAGTCAGTCGGTCTCGGTTAATACCTTTAAAGTCTTTTCCCTGATGCTTATCCGGTTTTTATAATCTTTAGCTACCAACTCTGTATATAATAAATCAAAAAGCAAAAGGAGCGGAAGCAATGGAGAGATGTTTTGTCCCATATGCATGCTGTTTTTGCTTGTGACCAATAGTGTTAGGTCGCCAAGCTGGGAGAGTGCGGAATTCTTATCTCCAGTAAAGACCAAGATGCATGCGCCTTGCTTCTTTGCGATTTTAACTGCAGAAATCACTTCTTTCGTCGTTCCGGAAATGGAAATGCCGATGACAACACTATTCTCATTACTTAAAGCTGCATCCATCATGGACTGATGGGGGTCTGTAATGGCTTCGACAGTTAAGCCGATACGAAAGAACTTGGACTTGAACTCCTGGGCCGCTATACCGGAACTCCCTATTCCATATACATGAATCTTATTTGCCTTTGTAAGGAAAGAGACAGCTTTTTGGATATTGTCATATGTCGTTATATGAAAGGTATTATCAATGATACCCAAGTGATCTTGATACAGTTTAGCGAAATAATCCACCTGCTTGATGTTCTTCATGTTTTTCGGCGTATTTCGGAGATCCACGAACCTTTTTAACTCATGCCTGAACTCATTAAACCCAGAAAAGGCTAATTTCTGGCAGAAACGCGTAATGGTTGCAGGTGAAATATGAAGCTTTTTAGCTATTTGACTGATCGTTAACTGACTTACTTCTTCAGGGCGCTGCAGAATATAATGGGCCAATTCTTCCTCTGTTTTGGTGAACTTGTCCATGCTGCATTCTATGCCATATATGAGGTTTTCTGCTAGGTATTCCATTTGATCACCCATTTCGGATTTCTTATCTGTATTTATAGTTTAATGTATCCAGCAGGGACGTCAATAACCGGAGGAACGGAAACAGGAATGAAAAAGAAAAGACCCAAACTGTTGTTGCCAGTCTGGGTCTTTTCATTACTATGTGTCATTTTCTATTCTTGGATAGCGTCCACGAATCTTTTGGTGATTTGCTGCGGCCTGGTAATGGCACCGCCCACCACTACTGCATGGACGTTCATATCCAATACAGAGCGGGCGATTTCTGGTGTGATGACATTTCCTTCCGCGATCACTTTCGCTTTGTTCACTGCTTTTACTATTTGTTTGAGTACAGCATAGTCATCCTGATATATTTTCTCGCCGAGAGTTTCGTTCGTATAGCCGTATAAAGTGGGCGCCACAATATCGAATCCTAAATCGTCAGCGTATTTGGCTTCCTCAATGGTGGATACATCCGCCATTAGCAGGACATCCGGATATTTTGCTCTTATTTCACCATAAAACTGCTTTAATGTTTTACCGTCCGGCCTTACCCGGGCTGTAGCATCCGTCGCAATGATTTCCGCTTTGGTTTCCATCAATGCATCGATTTCGGCCATGGTGGGAGTGATATAGACATCGTTTTGTCCATACACCTGTTTAATGATCCCTATGACTGGAAGGTCCACATTTTTCTTGATTTCCATTATGTCAGCTACAGAGTTTGCGCGAATGCACTTCGCACCGCCTTCTTTGGCAGCAATGGCCATGCGTCCCATAATAAATGAACTGTGCAGCGGCTCATTCTCCAATGCTTGACATGATACGATTAAGCCCTTGTGAATTTTATCCAGCACCTGTTGCATGTTTAACACGTCCTTATCGTTGTCTATATTCTCAATGTCCCAAGAATTCTTCCACTTCATTTTTGATGATCGTCACTTGGGGACCGTAAACTATTTGAATGCCGTTTCCTTTTTTTACGACACCTTTTGAACCGGTTTGTTTTATGACGTCTTCTTTCACCAATGTTTCATCCTTTACCGTGACACGGAGACGGGTTGCACAGCAATCGACGATCTCGATATTTTCCTGTCCGCCCAATCCGTTAACGATGGTCTGGGTTCTCTCTGATGCCGTTACTTGTGTAACAGCGGCCTGTTCATCATCTTCACGGCCAACCACTTTCAAATTCTTCTTCCTGATCAAGAATTTAAAAGTAAAGTAGTATAGGAAAAACCATGGAATTCCGACGAAAAGTACATAAATCCAGTTTGTTTTACTGATGCCCTGTAGTATCCCGAATAAAGTGAAATCAATAAATCCTCCAGAAAAGGTTTGACCGATCGTGATATTGAATATATCTGCCATCATGAAGGCAAGTCCGTCAAACAAGGCATGAAAAACATAAAGGATCGGTGCGACAAATAAGAAACTGAATTCAAGCGGTTCGGTGATGCCTGTTAAGAAAGAGGTCAAGGCAGCTGAAAGCAGCAAACCGGCCACGACTTTCTTATTTTTAGGTTTAGCGCAATGGTATATGGCCAATGCCGCGCCAGGCAGACCGAACATCATCGTGATGAACCGCCCCGACATGAACCGGGAAACACCCTCATAATACTTGACGGTAGTTGGGTCGGCCAATTGTGCAAAGAAGATGTTCTGGGTCCCGCTGACAAGCTGCCCTTTAATCTCCATCGTTCCGCCTAAAGCTGTCTGCCAGAAGGGAAGGTAGAAAATATGGTGCAGCCCTAACGGCCCGAGCATCCGTAATATGAATCCGTAAAAGAAAGTCCCGATCGTACCTGTGCTCGTTACCAGCGCACCTAATTGGTTTATGAAAAGTTGGAAATAAGGCCATACGATAAAAAGCACGGCTCCAACCAAGATGGATGCGAAGGAAACGATGATGGGAATGAAACGTGAACCCCCGAAAAATCCTAACACTTGCGGAAGCTGAATTTTATTATATTTATTGTGCAAAAGTGCGGCAACGATCCCTACTACGATACCGCCAAACACACCGGTCTCCAGTGTCTGGATCCCGACCGCCATTCCTTGTCCGGCACCTGCCAAATTCTCTTTGGCAAGTTCCCCGGTTATTTGAAGCAGTGCATTTATTGAACTGTTCATGACGAAATAGCCGATCATGGCTGCCAATGCAGCGGTCCCTTTATCCGAACGTGCCAATCCTACTGCAACACCTACGGCAAAAATAACCGGCAAGTTGCCGAATACGATGCTTCCTGCAGAACTCATGATCGTGAAAATGGCCTGCAGCCAAGCAAAGTCTAAAAATGGATAAGCCTCAACTGTATTTGGATTGGAAAGAGCACCGCCAATTCCCAGCAATAAACCGGCCGCTGGCAAAACGGCAATCGGGAGCATAAAAGATTTACCGAATTGTTGCGCTTTCTCGAAAGCTTTCTTCATAAATATTCCTCCCTCATTTAACGAGCCTTTGATACTCTTTATTTTTTATCGCTATATACTAGCTATATTAAATCCCTTTGAGAGCGTTTTCAATGCGATGCAAGGTTATATCAACTGTTTTCAATCTTGTGCCTATTTCACTGAAAAAGTTTTCAATAATAGAAGGTGCTGGATTGGATAAAAAGTTATATGAATATATTGAAATCTTTATTGCCTATTTTTATAATTCGTGTATTGGTGAGTAAATGTACTATTTAATAAGAAAAAACTTTTTTTTTATCCAAAATCCGAATATTATCTTGTGCAATCAAAAAAAAGTATATATAATTACCTCAAACGATAGTTTGGCAGGTGATAGTCATCTTACCGATAAACGCTAACGAAACGAAGAAATTGCTTTCTCATATGTATAATGAGGTATCGAAGGAATTGTTCGGCTTTGGTACGACGCTGCTGAAGGTTACTGTTGAGCAGAATGTGATTACATTTCAGGCCAAACATCGACGTGCCCCGCGCTCTGAAGCTTTAGAAGGGGAAGTTCCCAGCCTGAAGCAGGAGGTTGACTTCCATATGTCCCTGCTTTATAAAAAGAAACTGAAACAAAAGCTGGAAACGCAAACGAGTTGGGATATCGAAGCTGTCCTGAGGGATTATGACTCAGCGACGCAGCTGGCATTCACCAATATAGTATTGAAGGAAAAAATTATTTAATCATATAAGTGGATTTCCCTTCGGATTTATCTGGAGGGGACGCCACTAGAGAACCAAATGATAAGTTTTATCTTTGTTTACAAAGAAAAGACAATCTTGGGTAGAATTTCAATTCTATTTAAGATTGTCTTTTTTTACATGTAAATCAGTAAAAAGGAAATTTTAAACAATATGAACTTGGAGGTTTGGATGATGAAAAAAATATTGATGATGTTATCACTGTTCACATTAGTTTTAGCTGCATGCTCTTCAAAGGACGATGGAAAGGAAAAACCAGCCAAATTGGTCGTTTCCACTTGGGGATTCGCCGATGATTTCTTCCGTCCTGAAGTTTATGAGCCATTTGAAAAGAAGCATAATGTCGAGATTGTCGTTGATTCAGGAAATAATGCAGATCGATTGAACAAAGTGCGCCAAGCGAATAGCGATGTGGATGTTATCTATTTATCCGACTACTATGCACAGCAGGGAATCGATGAAGGGTTATTTGAGAAAGTTGACCATAGCAAAATTCCGAATATTGATCATATCTACGACAAAGCAAAAGCGCCGAATGGTGCTGAGTATGGACCAGCCTATACCATTGCACAATTTGGGATTGCCTATAATCCCGATGAATTGAGTAAACCAATCACCTCTTGGAAGGATCTTTGGAGCAAGGATATGGCAGGGAAGATCACGATCCCATCCATCACTTCGACAACTGGACCGATGTTTTTGGATGCCGCTTCAAAAGTTAGCGGAAGTGAAGAGTTCAATGAGGATAAAGCCTTCGATCAAATGAAAAAGATCATGCCGAATGCGGTGAAGGAATATGGGCAAACATCAGAGTTCGTCAACATGTTCTCGCAAGGGGAAATCGCTGCAGGCCCGATCATGGAAATGTATTTTGGCGATTTACAGGAAGCCGTTCCTAATGCTAAGTTCATTTCCCCAGAAGAAGGCGGCTACGCAGTGATGAATACGGTGAACATTGTTAAAGCCAGCGATCAAAAAGAATTGGCCGGCGAATTCATGAATTACATCTTAAGCAAGGAAGTTCAGGAAAAATCAGCAAAAGCGAAAGTGGATTCTCCTGTCAATACGGAAGTCAAGCTCTCTAAAACGGAAGCGAAAGGCTTAACCTATGGAGATGAAGTCATTAACAGCCTGCGTGTATTGGATATGAAATTTGTTAATGAAAACTCGAAACAATGGATCGATCGTTGGAATCGTGAGCTTACACACTAAGGAAAGAAATGAGGTGTGCTTGATGAAGAAAAAAATGATTCTTGATGTGGATACTGGAATAGATGATGCGATCGGGATCATTCTTGCTGTTAAAAGCCGTCAATTCGACATATTGGCGGTAACAACAGTCAACGGGAATGTATCACTTGATACGGCCACATTGAATACATGCAAAATATTGGATTTATTGAATGAACAGGACATTTCAGTCATAAAGGGGGCAGATAGCCCAATTATCAGGAGTCCCTTTTTTGAACACCGGATCCATGGCGAAGACGGGATTGGCGGAGCCTTGAAGGATGTGCCGGTCAAAAAGCAGCCTGATGATGGATTTGCTTCTGATTTCATCATCAATTCCATTTTGAATTTTCCTGGTGAAGTGACGCTTGTCATGACGGGACCTCTTACGAATTTGGCATTGGCGGTGAAAAAATGTCCGCAAATCACCAAGCTCGTTAAAGAAGTCATTTTCATGGGCGGAGTTGTTCAAGGGGTTGGCAATGTCACGCCAACCTCTGAATATAACACGTATGTCGATCCAGAAGCAGCTAAAATCGTATTACAGGCGGGTTTCGCATCCATCACACAAGTTGGTCTTGATGTCACGAGAAAGGTTCTATTGGGTGAAGAGCATATTCAATTGATTCAAAACCATGAACTTGCTGACTATATAAGGCAAAGTACATCAGATTATCGGAAAAGGTATTTTGAACGTAACGGCATATGGGCATGTGCGATGCATGATCCATTAGCTGTAGCCATCGCATTGCAAGAAGATCTTGTCACCAGAGAAGAATATTATGTGGATGTTGAAACAAAAAGCGAGCTTTGTGACGGACAGATGGTTTGCGACTTTCAAAATAGGCTGATGAAGCAGCCGAATGCGCAAGTTTGTCTGGACGTCGATGCGGAAGCGTTTTTCGACCTGTTCATTCGCATAATCAATTCATAAATAATACGAACAGGGGGTTCCGAGGTGAAGAAACGCTATCTATACCTGTTGTTGTTACCAGGCGTTCTATTTTTAACGATTTTCATGATCATTCCGATCCTAATGACGATTGGCACGACCTTTTTTCATGAAGGCAGCGGTTTTTCCATACAAGGATATCTCGACTTTTTCCAAGACCGATACTTTATTGAAATTCTGCTGACGACACTTAGGGTGAGTCTGTTCACGACAATCATTTGCATACTATTGGGATTTCCAGCAGCTTATTATATTTCAAAACTGAAACAACGAAAAAAAGCCATCATGCTTTTGCTGACGATCTTCCCGCTATTAACAAGCCCTGTTGTCCGCTCATTCAGCTGGATGGTGATCATCGGTAAAAACGGTGTCGTGAATAAATTGCTGATGGGCATGGGCTTGATTGAAAAGCCGCTTGATATATTGTACACACCCACTGCCATCATCATCGGATTGGTCCATTTATTCCTGCCATTGATCATCGTGACGCTGGTGGGTGTGATGGAGAACATCGAGACGGACTTATTAAAAGCGGCGGAGAGCCTTGGAGCATCAAGATTGGCCGTATTCTCAAAAGTGATCATTCCGCTTTCGGTTCCAGGTTTGGTCATTGGCAGCATCCTTGTTTTCGTAGGAAGCTTCACGGCTTATACTACGCCTGCTTTATTAGGCGGGAAACAGCGGGTCATTTCGACCTTTCTTTATCAAAACGCGATTACATTGAACGAATGGCAAGTGGCATCGATTGTCGCTACGATAATGATTGCCGTGACAGTCCTTATCATATCGATCATGAATGGTTTGGCAAAAAAATTAAATCCAAAGGGGTAGAGGTGTATGCAGGAAAAAAATCGAGGATTGGCCCTGTTTACATTCCTGGTGTTCCTTTTTTTACTAGGGCCTTTGCTTATCATATCCGTTACGTCATTTGAAGGCGGAAATATTTTGAAGTTCCCGCCAGAAGAGTTTTCTTTCAGATGGTACGAAAATATTTTTAATGTGGACATGTTTTTGGTCGCTTTTAAAACGTCCATCCTTGTTTCACTAGGTGGCAATCTTTTGGCACTGTTACTGGGAGTGCCGGCAGCCTATGCATTAAGCCGGTTTGATTTCAAAGGGAAAAGCGTGATAAATGCCTTTTTCGTTTCTCCGATATTGATACCGGGAATTGTGCTGGGCTTTGCGTTTTTACGTTACATCGTGGGGACTTATCAGCTTCCGATATATGGGGCCCTGTTTGTGGGACATACTGTTATCATGCTGCCTTTTATCATCCGTGTGATTTCTTCAAGCTTATCAAACTTTGACTTTTCCATTGAAGAAGCGGCCGAGAGTCTCGGAGCGAGTAAATTGGGCACATTCTTTACAGTCGTCCTCCCGAATATAAAATCAGGAATTCTGGCGGCAGTCATGATCGCCTTCTTGGAATCCTTCAATAATGTAGACATTTCAGTTTATATGACAGGCCCTGGGGTAAGTACGTTTCCGATTCAGATGCTGACGTATGTGGAGAACTACTTCGATCCCACCATTTCGGCCATTTCCGTATTGCTCATGTTCATAACCGCTTTCTTCATGTTTATAGTGGAACGGATCATGGGATTGTCTTATTTCACAAAACGATAAAGGAGGTAATGATGGGTGGCTTTATTCACTTTACAAGATATATCTGTAGCCTATAACAAACAGAATATATTAAAGGATTTCAATCTTGAGATTGAAAAAGGGAAACTGGTATCCCTTCTTGGCCCGAGCGGCTGTGGGAAAACGACGACCCTGCGTTTAATTGCCGGGTTTTTACAGGCGAATGAAGGGAAGTTTTTATTCAAGGAAAAGGACTATACGAAAGTGCCCGTCAACAAGCGGAATTTTGGCTTTGTGTTCCAAAACTATGCATTATTTCCGCATTTGTCTATATTCGATAATATTGCATTCGGTCTCCGTCTGAGAAAGAATGCTAAAAGTGAAATCGAAAAAAAAGTAATGAATGTACTCGAGATCGTTAATTTGAAAGGTTTTGAAAAACGATATCCCCAAGAGCTTTCCGGAGGGCAAAAGCAGCGGGTCGCGATTGCCAGGGCGCTGGTGATTGAGCCGGACATCCTCTTATTTGACGAGCCATTGAGTAATCTTGATGCCAACTTAAGGGTGAATATGAGAGTCGAGATTCGCCGTATCCAACAAGAGCTGGGGATTACAACGGTATATGTTTCCCATGACCAGGAAGAATGTTTTTCGATATCCGACCAGGTGGCGATCATGAATAAAGGGATCATCGAACAGCTTAGTGACCCTGCGACCATTTACAAATATCCTGAAACCAAATTTGTCGCGGACTTCATCGGCTTCAAGAACTTCATTGACTTCGATAAGCGGACAGATCATGACGGTAAAATCGAACTGAACAAATCTGGATACTCATTTGTGCTGCACAAGGATCCGCAGATGAGCAATTCAACGGGAAAAATAGGCGCCATCAGGCCGGACGATCTGTTGATCAGGGAAAAAGATAACACGGGAGCTGTTCAGGAAAATAGTTTACCTGGCCGGGTCAAGGTAAGTACGTATCTTGGAAGAAGCTATCAATATGTCGTTGAAACCCCAATAGGGGATTTCACTGTGAACAAGGAAATGGCGGAACCCTACCGGACGGGTCAGGAAATCATCCTTGAAATTCCGAGAAACCAGATGGTGCTTGTTGACTAGCTTAGGGGGGAAGTTATGCGAATGGATATGCTTATAAGGGATATCAACGTGTTTAACAGCTATTTTAAAAGATTCATTAAAGGGAATGCAGCCATCAAGGATGGAAAGTTCTATTATATTGGAGAACGTGAATTGGATGCCTTCGAGCCGGATCGAGTTGTCGATGGACAGGGGAAGTATATGGTTCCAGGTCTGATCGATATCCATCTCCACATTGAAAGTACGATGGTGACGCCTGCGACTTTTTCCTACGGGCTAATCAAAAATGGCGTGACCACAATCGTGCCGGAACCGCATGAAATGGCCAATGTTTTCGGCATTTCCGGTGTGAAGGAAATGATCAAAGCAAGTCAAGATTGCGTAGCGGATATGTTTTATGCCATCCCGAGTTCCGTTCCAGCCACATCGATGGAAACAACAGGCGGTTCGATCGAAATAGATGATATTGACGAATTGATGCAAACCGAGGACATTATATGTCTCGGCGAGATCATGAATTACCATGAGGTCATAACCGACCCGGATTGCAAAACGAATAAGATCTTGTCCCATATCCGTTCCCGTTATCCAGATTTGATCATAGAGGGGCACGTTCCAAAGCTGCTCGACTTGGACTTGCAAAAGATTATTAATGCCGGAGTGAATTCAGATCATACACACCAGACCGTGGAAGGGATGGATGCGAGGATCGCTGCCGGGATGTTCATTGAGATTCAAGAGAAATCAATGACTGAAGAAGTGATAGATTACTTGAAGGAAAATCAGGTGGATGAACATTTCTGCTTTGTCACCGATGATGTCATGACCGACTCTTTCCAAAACAGGGGACATCTGAACGTCCTTTTAAAGAAAGCCGTTCAAATGGGGATGACTCCGGAAAAAGCCATTTATGCATGCACCTATACACCTGCACAGAGGATGCGGATGTATGACCGCGGTGCCATTGCACCTGGGAAAACAGCAGACTTCCTGCTGCTATCGGACTTGGAAACATTTGAAATTGAACAAGTTTACAAAAAAGGTGAGCTAGTTTATGAATCTGCACGGCCATATGTCCAAGAAATGAAGGAAGAACAATTTCCTGAGCATTTCTATCAAAGTGTGAAGCTTGCGGAACTTACCGAAAACGATTTTAACATCACGATCCCGGAGAGTCTTGAAAGCAGCAAGTGCCGGATCATAAACGTGCAGAACGGTTCTACTTTCACATCTGAAACTCATGATCGTATCGAAGGGAAGGATGGTCAATTAAGCTGGGAAGAAAGCCCTTATGGTTTAATCGCCACATTCGAACGATACGGGAAAAACGGTAATCGGGCGCACGGGTTGATCACCGGCGATGTATTAAAGCGTGGAGCTGTCGCCACAACCTATTCGCATGATAACCATAATCTTCTGGTGATAGGCCATAATAAGCAGGATATGATGATTGCCGCTAACGAAGTGATAAGGAAGCAAGGCGGTGTCTGCTGCGTACACGATGGCAAGGTCCTATCGATGATTCCACTTCCGGTTGGAGGGATTCTTTCAGAAGAGCCGATGGACATCGTATCAAAGCAAGTTCAGCACCTGACAGATGCACTTAAGTCGTTAGGCTACGAACATTATAATGTCATCATGTCATTAAGCACCTTATCGCTTCCTGTCAGCCCGGCTCTGAAAATAACCGACCATGGATTGATAAACGTGAACGAAGGGAAAACAGTCCCTCTCATGATGAGTGATGAAGCTTAAACCGAAAAGGGGATTATCCAATGGATAATCCCCTTTCTTAATGCGCCAAATGTTAGCTGGATTTGTTTATTTTCATATAATTACCATTAAGGTAAAAATATGATAAAATAGAGGAACAACTGAGGATAGAGTGGTAGGTCACGCTTTGCTTTTCCATCTAATGATAGATTGGAAAGGAGGTGACCGCTTGATTCATTTCTTATTGAACTTGATTACAGATATGGGTAAAGAGATATTTGTTGCTGTAGCAACCAGTCTTATCCTGTCTATGTTCGCCAAGAAACGGAAAAAGAACCACTCATCCTCCCAAGATGGCAATGGTTCTTCTTCTGACGATTAATTAAGTTAGTTGTGACCAACCACTCTTGCTAGTTGTCAGCCTCATGTTAGCGCATGAGGCTGTTTTTAGTTTATGTCAATATAAGGATAACATACCCCGATTTTAAAGTAAATATTCAGACAATGAAAAGGGGAGCACCATGGGCTTGGCTGCATTTTTTTCTTGAATCTTTTAATGAAACTTTGGAAAATCGCAAAAAACGAATTGACTCTTTCTTACTGATATGGTATGTTAATTCCAATCTAAGAAAAGGTGTGGTGTTTTATGTCGGGAGTAGGTATCAACTAATTTAGTTGAATAAGGTATTTAATCACTGATTTGTCAGTGGATTACGTATGCCTTTTTTCACAGTGCAATTTTGCATTGTGAATACCTACCTTAAGACTGCTTCCTTTTCCATAATTCGTGTAACATGCAGGTGTTACGGCGAAAAGCATGGTGGGATTTGTCCTATCATGCTTTTTTGTGTACGCAGGTCTATTCGAGCTGCCCTATTTGTTATCGATTTCAGGTACTTATCCATGGATAAGGCCGATGCCCGCAGGAGCTTTCTACTCAAATGGCTTGTTCATTTGTAAAGGTAGGGGGACCATTGCGGGCATTTTTTGGATTCGGGAATTTTTTAATCACTCACTCATTCAAGGAGGATCATTAGATGAATACAATGACTTATGAAAAATTACAATATATCCAACTCAAGGAAATGGTTAAAAACCATTGCGTAAGCGGTTTAGGAAAAGCGTTATTGGATCGGCTTAAGCCGAGCGGCACCTTGAAAGTCGTTAAAAGTCGTTTGAACGAGACCACGGAGGCAAGGAACTTACTGAATGCGGAAAGCCATATTCCCTTAAAAGGCATTTCACATATTGGCCTCCATATCGACAAACTGGAAAAAGGAATGATTTTGGAGCCGTCAGAGTTAGTGGCGATAGCAGACTTCTTAAGAGGCTGCAGGAATATCAAGAAATTCATGACCGATAAAGAGTTCTTTGCACCGACACTGCATTCCTACGCCCGCTCCATGACTGAATTCCGGAGCATTGAAGAAGAAATCCAATTCACCATAAAGGGAAATGCTGTCGTTTCCGAAGCAAGCAAGGACCTGAAACGGATCAGGAACCAAATCATCAAGACAGAAAGTAAAATAGAGGACCGGCTGAATAAGTTCTTGAAGAGCGGAGCCAATAAAGAGTTCATTCAGGAATTTTTCATCAGTAAAAAGGATGATCGCTACACCATCCCGATTAAAGCCTCCTATAAAAATCAAGTGGCCGGAACGATCGTGGAAGTATCGGCAAAAGGGGCTACCGTGTTCATTGAACCTGCCTCTGTTACGAAATTGAATGCAGAATTGGCAAGCTTAAAGGCGGAGGAATCGATGGAAGAGTATCAACTTTTGGCCACATTATCCGGAACGGTTTTCGAACAACTGAAACCGATCAAGATAAACATCGAGTTGATCAGTCAATATGACATGATCTTCGCAAAAGCCAAGTTCAGTAAAAGCATGGACGCCATCGAACCGAAAATCAATGATCACGGTTATATTAAATTAACGGGCTGTAAGCATCCACTATTGCCGGAAGACAGCGTACCTTTGGATTTTGAAATCGGTAAGGACTATCGCAGCTTGATTATTACAGGCCCAAATGCCGGGGGTAAAACTGTCGTACTGAAAACGATCGGCATCCTTACATTGGCTGTCATGTCAGGACTGCATGTTGCCGGGAAAGAGGGAACGGAGCTTGCCGTCTTTGACCAGGTATTCGTCGATATCGGTGATAATCAAAGCATGGAAAATGCACTGAGCACGTTTTCATCGCATATGAAAAACATCTCGGAAATCATGGGGGCAATAACCAATAACTCCTTGCTGCTGTTCGATGAAATCGGGAGCGGAACGGAACCGAATGAAGGAGCCGCATTAGCGATTAGCATCCTTGAGGAATTTTATCAAAGGGGGTGCATAACCGTTGCGACGACCCATTATGGTGAAATCAAGCGCTACTCGGAAATACACAGTGATTTCATGAATGCCGCCATGCAATTCAACAGCGAAACACTTGAGCCAAAATACAAGCTGTTGATAGGTCAATCCGGGGAAAGCAATGCCCTTTGGATAGCCAAAAAAATGAATGTCCGTGAAAAGGTTCTGCAAAAGGCAAAGCTCTATATCGAAAATAAAGACTACGACTTGGAGCGTGTCCAGGAAAGTAAAATCAAAAAAGCGAAGCCAGCGGCCGTTCCTAAAGAATCATCTTATGAATATGAAGTCGGCGACAAAGTGAAGGTAAGCGAACTGAATGGGCACGCGATCGTTTATAAGAAAAAGGACTCCTTCAATAATGTCGTCGTACTTTTCGAAGATACCTTCAAGGAGGTTCATGCCAATAAGCTCGAGCTTGATATAAAGGCCGTCGATTTATATCCTGAAGGCTATGATCTCGATTCTTTATTTGTCAGCTACAAAGAAAGGAAATTGAACCATGACTTAGAGCGGGGATCGAAAAAAGCGCTAAAGAACGTTGCAGCGGATATCCGGAAGAAGCTTGGTGAATAAAAAAATCCTGATGACTTATGAAATTGTAATATAGCGGTTGTGAAAACCGTGTTCCACCAAAAAAGTTAGACATCGGCAGGGTATGAGTTCTGTTTTAACAGGGCTCATATTTTTTTGGCTTACATTCTCGTGTGGATATACCCTTTCTAAAAAGGAATACATAATATGAGCGTACTGTTGTTTAAAAAATGTAGGTTTAGAATTATAACAAGAAAAGATTTCGGCAGTATGATCATCGTTAGGTGAGGTAAAGAAGTTTGCGGTTTTTTGCTGCTTGAGTTACAATCAATTACAGATATTAAAAGTCTATAATAGTTTTAATTATGAGGTGCATCAATGAAGTATTCAAAGGCAACCAATTATGCACTGCATACAATGGTGCATTTAACGATGGAACCAAAAGGTCATACGGTAAGCGTGGACCAGCTGGCGTGTTTGCAGGATTTGTCTCCGACGTACTTGTCGAAGATTTTGACGAAGCTTGTGAAGGCAGGATTAATTGAATCAGTGCCAGGGGCAAAAGGCGGCTACAGTATTTCACGCCGCGCGCAGGACATTTCGTTTCTGGATGTTATTGAAGCGGTGGAGGGTCAGTCGGTGCTTTTCAACTGTGTGTTTGACCATGAAGAAAGCGATTGTTTAATTGAGCGCGTGATGATCGAGGCGGAAGGCAACATGAAGAAAGAACTTGCTGGACGGACCATTCAGAGCATCGCGGAGCAGAGTAAGGAGATAAAAAAAGAAAAATAAATTTTTTTGCACAAATTAAGGATATTAAGGGTCTCTAATAGGTTTTATAAAAAAGGAGTGTTGTATGTGTTGGATTGTGTAATTATTGGCGGAGGACCTGCAGGACTGAATGCCGCATTGGTCATGGGGCGTGCTGGACGGAAAACAATTTTGTTTGATGAGGATAAACCCCGTAACCGGGTGACGCAGGAGTCGCACGGATTTATCACACAGGATGGCGTAAAGCCGTCAGAGTTCAAGAAGCGGGCAAGAACGGATGTCCAGAAATATCCGTCCGTCTCCCTTAAGAAGGAGCGGGTGGAGATTATTGAAAAAGCCAGTGGTGTGTTCCGGATTCAAACGAAAGGCGGAACGGATTACATGGCGAAAAAAGTGCTTCTCGCAACAGGCCTTCGGGATGTCTTGCCGGAGATTCCAGGCATACAGAATGTATACGGAACGAGTGTTTTCAGCTGTCCTTTTTGTGACGGCTGGGAAATGCGCGGCAAAGCATTGGCGGTGATTGCAGAAAATGAACGGGCCTTTCATATGGGAAAACTGCTGTCAAACTGGAGCGGTGATGTAATGGTGTTTACAAATGGCTATCAGGTGCTTGATGAGGAGAAGGATATTTTGGCTAGACAGCAATTGACAGTCGTGGAAGAAAAGATTGAAGATCTTAAATCGAAAGGAGGGAAGCTGACATCGATCCGGCTGCAAAACGGACAGGAAATCAAAAGGGAGGCAGGTATTGTGGTGACAGACTTGGTGCAGTCCGCTCCTTTTGCGGAACAGCTCGGCTGCGAAATCACTGCGAACGGCGGGATTAAAGTGGATTCATTTGGACGAACAACGGTTGAAGGGGTATATGCATCCGGAGATACATCACTCAGCACGCCTTCTCAGCTAGTGATTGCGGCGGCGGAGGGCAATAAAGCGGCGGCTGGAGTCATCATGGATTTAGTTGAAGCTGCATTTCTTTTGGAGGCATAAAATCCTTTTTTAAAAGAAAGAGACCATTTGTAAAGGAGAAAGAAGTATGACGGAAATCTGGGAATCAAGTTTTATAGAAAATCAAATGATGTGGGGACTTGAACCTTCAGACTCTGCAATCTTGATAAAGGATTTTTTCCTTGAAAAGAAAGTTAAGGATCTATTGATTCCTGGTATTGGTTATGGCAGAAATGCCAAGATTTTTACGGACAACGGAATACATGTAACAGGTATCGAAATTTCAAAAACAGCGATTGAATTGGCAAGGCAAAATGAGCTTAATCTTAATATTTTTCATGGTTCAGTAACCGATATGCCTTTTGATAACAAACTTTATGATGGTATATTTTGTTATGCCATTATTCACTTATTGAATAATCGTGAGAGAGATAAGTTTATTAAAGATTGCTATAATCAGTTAAAGCCAAATGGATATATGATTTTCACCACTATTTCAAAAGAGGCCCCAATGTTCGGTAAGGGCAAACAACTGGGTAAAGACTATTTCGAGATAATGGAAGGGATAAAAATGTTTTTTTATGATTCCGACTCGATTAAACAAGAATTTGGGAATTATGGACTGATAGAGTTTTCAGAAATTATTGAGCCCCATAAGAATATGGAAAATAAACCTCCATTTAAATTTATAATGGTAAAATGTCAAAAGGACTAGAATGGCTATCCACAAAAAGGGCATGTTTTGATCAATCATTTTTTCAACACATGCTCTTTTCTATTTGCTCTCGTCCGCCGACAAATTGAAGGCTGAGCTTGAATAAAGGGCCGCCGATTAAGCTTGGTGAATAGTACGATCATCAAAATGCAAAAAAGCCTCTCTAAAAGGTTTCAGTTATTAGATCTAAATTTAGTAAAGTTGATTGGAGCGGGTGTGCGAGACTCCTGCGGGAAGAGCGAGTCCAAGGGAGACCCCACAGGCGCAAGTGCGCCGAGGGCGGACCGCCCGCGGAAAGCGAGTGCCCTACGTTCAAATCAACGTCCAAATTTTTGCGTTGTATTGCCAAAAGTCCACTTTAATGAATTCTTTTCCTTCTTTCATTATACAGATTGATCAATTCTGCATTTTGCTCATTCATCTTTTTCACATTCTTATTAATCGTTGCCAATTCCCAAAGTACAGCCAATCCAAAGATTAGCATAAGCGTTAGTAAATCCATTGTTGCCCTCCTATTGATGTTGTGTACCTTTAATTAAGTGTTTCTTCTCACTTGGATTCATTTTCTCAACCCGGAAAGGCAAGTTTTTTCTTTGAAAATAATTGTTTTGAATCAAAGCATATATAACTAAAAAAGTTCCGAGTAATTCGTAGGATGATAGTGATCCTCCTTGGATGAAAACGATGGCCAACGTGGTGATTGGAACTAAATTGATAAATAGGATTCCATTGATCGGCGTTAAAAGTTTAATGCCTAAATTCCAGCTTAAAAGGGCTATGGCACCAGGGAAAATAATCATGAAAATCATCTCGCCATAAATGGATTGCATAACCTCTGCCGTAGGGACGGACAGGCCCATTGCCGTTGCGAGGAAGGTTATGATGGCTGATACGGCTGTTCCTAAAATGCATGTTAAAGTCGAATAGCGAAGTGTTGACCATCCGTTAAATTGGTTGCCGCCCATCGTATAAATAACCCACCCTATAACCCCGATAAGAATGAAAACGATAGGGATGACATTATCTTTCAATAAAAATACGAATGATAAGCTGCCATTGGTAATGACAAGAATGGCCCCTATCAAGGCAAGGAACATGCTGGCGATTGTATACTTCATGGGTCTGGCACTTTTGAAAACCCACAGAATTAAAATTGAAATCATGGGCATTAATGATTCCATGATGGAAGCAACAATCACCCCGTTATGCCCCAGTAAATCTTGACCTGCGAAAATGAGAAAATTGTAGACAGTGAACGCCATCGTCCCAAAAAACAATAATTTCTTTCCTTGCCCTTCCAGGCTAAAAGACTTCTTACCCTCTTTCATTAAAAGCAATATCCCTAAAATGACGCTAACAGCTAAATATCGCAAAAAAGCGAAATAAAAAGGATCAATATACATTAAGGCCCTTTCTGCAACTGGAAACATCGCTCCCCAAGAAATGCTGGCAGTCAAACATAAAAGTGCACCGATTAAAACTTGATTTTTTTTCATAAAAGCTTCCCCTCAAAAATAATGATTGATTTAATTCCTATACACACCTTATGATAAAGTCATTATCATGTAAAATGACTTAAAATGAATATAATCATCATTATTAATGATAGTTGAGAAAGGGGGGCACTTTTGTGGAAATGAGGGATTTGCAAATATTCCAGTGCGTCGCTAAATATGGCAGCGTAAGTAAGGCGGCTGTTGAGTTGAATTACGTCCAATCCAATGTAACGGCGAGGATTAAGCATTTAGAGCAGGAGTTACGGACGCCTTTATTCAATAGGCATAAACGTGGCATGTCACTAACTGCGGAGGCCAGAAAAATGCTGGAGTATGTAAACAAAATTTTGCTTGATGTAGAAGAACTCAAGCAAGTATTCCTGGATAGTGAAACACCTACAGGGATATTGAACATAGGTACAGTTGAAACGGTCAGCGATCTTCCCAAGATTCTAGCCTCCTATCATAAACAGTATCCAAATGTCGATTTATCCATAAAGGCGGGGTTAACGGAAGACTTAATCAAAGATGTCATTGAACACAGGCTGGATGGCGCTTTTGTTACAGGACCGATCAAACATCCGCTCATTCAGCCATACGATGTCTGTACAGAAAAACTTGTATTAGTTACAAGAAAGGAAACATTTAACCTTGAAGAAATCATAACAGAACCATTTTTAGTATTCAGTCAGGGGTGTGGCTATCGCTCCAAACTGGAACAATGGCTGAGGGAAGAAGAGGTGATGCCCAAAAGGATCATGGAGTTCAATGTATTGGAAACGATCCTAACCAGCGTAACACTCGGCCTTGGCATTACCCTCGTACCACAATCGGCGGTAAATCACCTAACAGCCAATGAAAAAGTCCACGTGCATCCAATTCCGGAAGAATACCGCAATATCTCGACAGTCTTCATTCACCGTAAAGATGCTTATATGACAAACTCCATGAAAAGCTTTCTGCACACGATTGAAGCTCATCATGAAGACCGGATCAAGCAAAATCCAGAAACAGCTCCTGAGGTGATATGAAGGGTGAGTAGCAAATCGCTTTGCGATAGAATGATAGAGGATCGTTGAAACCGATTATTTTAGGCTGCGAAACTATTCAAAAAAAGTAAAACATAAAAAACATGGCGAAACTGGGACAGTGATATAGTATGGTATGGCATTTATTATTGCTTCGGTTCCTTATGCTTGTCGTTTATTAATCATGTTACTTCTAGAAAGTATTTTGGGAATTATTTAGACAAAAAGCCGACGATTTCGTTGGCTTTTTGTCTGTAGGATCCTTTCAATTATCCATACATTCAAGTAACCTTCTTAAACTAAACTGGTAGTTTAGTTTAAGAAAAATTGTATTACTTTTCTTCGATTGGGAAAAAATATAAATAATAACAAGAAGGAGGGAACAGAGATGGAAGTAAATATGAGTGTTGAAGAAGTCGTGAATCAAATTTCCGACTTAGTAGAAAAAGAAGGGAAGCTACCTCGAAAGAAAGAGGTAAAGAAGTCAGATCCGGAGTTAATGAAGAATGCATTGTATTATTTTCCTAATTGGGATACTGCAGTAGAACATAGCATTGGATCTTAACCAAAACATATATTTTTCAATTAGTACATATAAGGCAAGGAAAGTTATGAAGGCCGCCAATTGGCGGCCTTTTGAACGTGCGATTCTTTACATTATCATACATTCAAGCACTCCTACTCAAACTATCTATTGAATAGTTTAGTTAAATAAAGATATAGACGCATCAAAGTGAATCAATCTCATATTTTCTTTTTCGGAACGAGTGGAGTATCGATCTTTTTTAGTCGATAAAGTCTGATATTTCAATGAAGCGAAGTGTAACTTTTTTCCATATGGGACCGTATAATAATTTGTTAAAACACAAGAAAAGAGGGTTCCAATGAAAAAGATATTGTTGATTTTGGCAGCCGTTTTTTTGGTAACAGGACTTAGTGCTTGTAAAGGAGTCCAGGAGGGAAATGAGGAATCTCCGCCAATCTCAGAAAAGCCAAATGATAATCCTAAGCAAACCGACGGGCAAGATGAAGATCCTCCAGGTGAATCGGTTGAAGATCCGACAAAAGGTCTGCCAAATACGAAAACGGATACGATCATATTGGAAGGTATGGAAGAACCATTCCATTTCACGCTTCATCATAGTCAGGCATTGGGATTCTCAACCTACATCGTGGATGATATGGTCGTTGAAGAGGCTAGTTCTGGTGAAGGAGATGCAATGATTGTTTTTGCAAATTTTGCAGGCAAGAGAAATGAGGATGCCAAAGTTCAGATTTTTTCCAAAAGTGAGGGTACGAATGCGACAATAGAAGAAAAGAAGGAGTTTGCGAGGGAAGCTATGATAAGCAACGGCTTTGAGATAAAACAGCCATCTGATAATTCGCCTAACCGATTTGATTGGTCTGAGGTCGAATTTGACATTAGTCAGAATGGCAGTAATTATTCTATATTGGGTACAGTGTCCGTTTTTCAACATGGCGACCGTGTTTACTATGCGATCGTTCAATTTCCGGAAGATTATGAAGAAGGCTTCATACCGCGGGTTGTAAAAATGTTTGACGATATTGTATGGTATGAAGCAACTTGATCAATGAGTATCCGAAATTGGGTACACCATTTTAACAGAGAGTGGTAATATATTTGTCCGGTAAGGAATCCTGTTGAACGGTAGGAAGCTAGTTTGTCTACAGTCTGAGCAGCTCTTTTGCTGCTCTTTTTTGTATGATAGGATTGTCTGCTTTATTCGATCTAGAAGGATAAATGATTGGGTTAGAGAATAATTAGTGATAGGTTTTCGAAAAACGAAATTGATAGAAAATAGGTGAAGCAAGTGGAGTTGGATACATTATATAAGACATATCGACCTTTTCTTTTTTCCATCGCATACCGGATGCTCGGATCGGTTACCGATGCAGAAGATATCGTTCATGATTTATTCCTGCAGCTTAAGCTTGATACCGACGAAATTAAGGACATGAAAGCATATCTTGCGAAAATGACGACAAATCGCTGTCTGAATTTTTTAAAGTCAGCCCGTAAGAGAAGAGAGGTTTACACAGGTCCTTGGCTGCCAGAACCTCGGGTAAACGAAACAGATCAGCCTCTAGATAAGGTCGTAACGGATGAAACGGTTGCATATGCCTTCCTCGTTTTGCTGGAACAGCTTTCACCTGTTGAAAGAGCGGTTTTCGTGCTTAGGGAAGCATTCACTTACAGCTATGAAGATATCGCCGAAATGCTGGAAAAGAATGAAGTGAACTGCAGAAAGATCTACAGCCGGGCTAAGCGGAAATTACAGAATGATAGGCCAGTCCATCCGGAGGATACGAAACATGTCGATCTTTTGGCAAAAAAATTCATAAAAGCATCTGCGACAGGAAACTTTGAGGAGTTTTTGGATCTTCTTACAGAAGATGTTGTCCTTGTTACTGACGGCGGAGGTAAAGTGCTTTCTGCTTTAAACCCAATAGTAACCAGACAGCGCGTATCCGCCTTTCTTAAAGGCGTTTCCGCTAAAGGAGGCTTCATAGGAGAACTTCTTCCGGTGATGGTCAATGGCCAGGAGGGAATTTTGCAAATGAAAGAAGGAAAGCCTATCAAAGTCATCTGCTTTGAATTAGATCCAAAACAAAAAAATATCCGCAAAATCTTCATTGTCACCAATCCCGATAAATTAAATCATATTCCTGTGATAGATTGAGGGGTCTTTTTTTGAATGTCACAAAACAAACCTCTATATTGTCTTATAAGTGGAACCTAAAAAGATAATGGAGGAGATAGACATGGAACAACGGATTAACTACATGAAGACAAATCGTGAAGTGGTCAAATTAATGATGGGTTTGGAGGAGTACAAGAAAACAACGGAAATCGATAGCGCATTAATCGAATTGATAAAAATTCGCGCTTCCCAAATCAATGGCTGTGCGTACTGCTTGGATATGCATACAAAGGATGCCCGGGCAATGGGTGAAACGGAACAAAGAATTTACTGTTTGAGTGCTTGGCGTGAAACACCATTCTATTCTGATTCGGAAAGGGCAGCGCTGGAATTGACGGAAGCGGTCACGGCCATTTCCGCAAACGGTGTACCCGATGAACTATATGAGAGGGTCCGCCTGCATTTTGATGAAAAACAATATATCGATCTCGTTACCATAATCATCACGATCAATGGCTGGAACCGATTGGCCATTTCAGCCCAAAACATACCAGGGCACTATAAGCCTGTAATGGAAAAATAATGTCGTTATCAAAACCCCTTGTATGATTACAAGGGGTTTTGATTGTAAAAACGTGGCTTTTAAATTATTTTTCTTTTTTATAAAAGCGTTCACCCGTATCAGGATTATAATACACCCTTGTTTTTTCTCCTGTCACGGGGTCTATATTTATTTCATCTGTCGATTGAAATCCATCTGGAACTTTTACACCGTGATTGCGTTTAAACCGTTTATCATAGATAAAGTATCCAAGTAAAATGCATAAGATAACTATAATAATTTGTAATATATAGTACCCTATGATGAATTTCATTATATTTTCTCCACAATGACGGCGGTTCCATATGCAACGATTTCGCTCATATTCGTACCGATTTCCCCAGAATCATATCTCATCATTATAATTGCGTTTGCACCCATTTCATTGGCATTTTTTATCATACGGTCCATAGCTTCTTTTCTTGAATCTTCAAGCATCGCTGTATATTGCTTGATCTCTCCGCCTACCAGGGACTTTAACCCTGCCATGATATCGCCGCCAATCCCTCTGCTTCTTACAATTAGACCGAAGGCAGGCCCTTTTACCTCTACAATTTTGTATCCTTCAATTTTTTCTGTGGTAACTACCAACACATTAATCGCCTCCGACTTATTTACTTTATTAATGAAGTTTTCCTGAACAGAAAGCATAAACAAATGAGCTTAAACATTATATGTAGTTCCTTTTTTATCAAGCGCAATAATCATTCCTTTAAATTTTAACATAATATAAGCTTTACCCCTCTTAACAATGGGTAACATATTTCGGGTAAGCATAAAAAATCCCATTTCGCAGAAAATAAATGGGATTAAATTCATCAGTGTTTTTACTGCTGTTTTTTGATTGTTATATATGTGTAAATTTATGATGCTCATTGCATACCTTCAAAAGAATTTCGCTTTTTATTTCTAAAAGTACTTTAAATTGAGGTTTTCCATCTTCACTTCATGAAGAATTTCATGCAATTTATTTTCATAATGCAAGCTGATTAATTGTGATCTGGAGGCTACGTCTAATTCTTCAAACAGTTTATTTATATGGTTACGAACTGTAGAAACGCTAATATGCAGATTATCAGCTATTTCTTTATCTTTGAGACCTTGCGTTATATTCTGGATGATTCTCAAATCAACATTATGCGGTTCCCTGGTGAATAAAGACGATCTATCTGTTTTTATTATTTCTTCAATTAATAATTTCTCACGGTAGACATGTAACTCGTAGGAGATTTGATTAGCGAGCATTTCAGAAATCATTTTGAAATTTTCACTATCATCCGTTGTGAATATACCTACATAGCCATGCAATTCCTTATTTTTAATTTCATGGAAGGGGGAAGATATAACACTAAAATCCTTTCCGGAAATTTGATTTTGCTCGAGAAAGGCAAAATTAGCTCAGGAGAATTTCTTATATTGGTCATCATATTTACGATAGGAGGTCCGATACTTAATGTACCTGCGCTACTTGTCAATTTGGAAAGCAGGATGCCTGGATTTCCTATATAATAACTACTCTCGTCAGTTGTCCGATTCCTTGAAAAACGACTCGGATAAAATGATTTCTTTCTAAGCCTTGATATTTATAGGCTTTTTTTAGATTGAATCATATTCTAGCTTTTTTCCGTTATGGTCCCTCATTTTTTCCATGTTCTTGAAATCGTAAAAACAAAATTCGACAAGGATTTCATGGCTGGTGTAAGATGAATGAAAAAGCCAGAAAAGGGATGAATGCTTTGGTTGATTTATTACCGTCGCTGTTTGAAAAAGTGGGGATCATCGTGATTGCTGCCTTCCTGCTTTCTTATATGAAACCCTTTCGGCAAATGATAGGCCATGAACATGAAATGTCGAAGAAAATCATGTTTATCGCACTTTTTGGAACATTCGGGATCATAAGTAACTATACAGGAATCGAAATCGGAACTCATGCCATGCCGGAGGGTGATTGGCATGCTGAGATTGCTCCCGATAACGCGATTGCCAACACAAGAATTATGGGCGTGGCTATCGGCGGTCTGCTGGGAGGACCTTTTGTTGGGTTGGGAGTAGGTTTGATTGCGGGGCTTCACCGTTATCTTCTCGGAGGCTTTACGGCGGGGGCTTGTGCGATCGCTGCAATTTTGGCTGGGATTTTATCGGGTCTTTTGGGGAAAAGGCGGCGAAAGCACGGGACGATCACCCCTTGGTTTGCCTTGCCCATTTGCATGGCATTGGAAGCGATCCAAATGGGCATCATCCTGGTGACGGCCAAACCCTTTGAAAGGGCGTGGGAGCTCGTACAAGTAATCGGGATTCCCATGATCATCATCAATGGATTCGGGACTTTACTTTTCATGCTCATCATTCAGTCGATCACAAGGGACGAAGACCGGACTCGGGCCGTACAAACCAATCTTGCGTTCCTGATTGCGGATCAGACTTTGCCCTTTTTCCGGCAAGGCCTGAATCAAACTTCATGCAAGAGAATAGCCCAAATCATCTTGGGGCTGACTGAAGCCGATGCCGTGGCCATTACCAATGAACATAGCGTGCTTGCCCATGTTGGTGCTGCGTCAGATCACCATGTCCCTAAGGTGGGGATAGCGACAGGCTTAACTAAGCAAGCCCTTGAACAAGGGAAAATCATCGTGGCCAAAACAAAAAAGGACATTTATTGCTTTCATGACCAATGTCCATTGCAAGCGGCCGTAGTCCTGCCGTTGCAGGTCCAACAGAAAACGGTCGGGACTTTGAAGATGTATTTCAAGCATCCGGATAAATTAAGCCAAGTGGAACAAGAGTTAGCTGAAGGATTGGCCAAACTATTCTCCACTCAATTGGAACTGGCAAAAGCGGAAATGCAAACGAAATTATTGAAAGATGCTGAAATTAAGGCCTTGCAGGCACAGGTCCATCCTCATTTTTTATTTAATGCAATCAATACGATATCCGTTCTATGCCGGACGGATGTCGAGAAGGCAAGAAGTTTATTGCAGGAGCTCAGTGCCTTCTTTCGCTCTAATTTACAAGGGGCCCGACAAATACTGGTGCCGCTAGAAAAGGAATTAGAGCATGTTAACGCATATTTATCACTGGAGCAGGCTCGTTTTCCAGATAAATATCATATCGATTATCGCATTGAGCCAAGGCTTAAGGAAGTTCTCATCCCTCCATTCACATTGCAGCCACTTGTTGAGAATGCGGTACACCATGCATTTCCACATGTGAAAAACAAAGGTCAAATCATCATCCGCGCATACATTAAAGACGATGCGATGCACATTGTTGTGGAGGATGACGGAAAAGGGATTCCGGGCGGGAGAATAGATGAATTGGGCAAGCATGCTGTAGAATCGGCTAAGGGAACAGGAACGGCCCTTCATAATATCAGTGAACGGCTGGAAGGGATCTATAAAGGTCAGGCCAGCCTCTCGATCGAAAGTGAAGCGGGACACGGAACCAAAGTGAACATATCAATACCACTCAACGAGAAAGGAGTATGGCAACGATGATGAAGGCATTTATCGTAGAGGATGAACCACTGGCTAGAGATGAATTGAAATATCTATTGAAGAGAAGCAGGCAAGTTGAAGTCGTGGGTGAGGCCGAGGGGATAGAAGATGCCATGAGGGATATCTCTTGCCTTAAACCTGAGCTTGTCTTTTTGGACATTGAGCTTGCAGATGGCAATGGTTTGCAGTTGGCTAAGCAATTGGCAGAACTTGACCCCGCACCTTCGCTCATTTTTGCGACCGCTTATGATGAGTTTGCCCTCCAAGCCTTCGAGTTATATGCATTTGATTATTTATTGAAGCCCTTTAATGAAAAAAGGATACGTCAAACATTGGATAAGCTCATGAAGCAGCGTCAAATCGGGAAAGACGAATCCGGAACAGCAGCTCCCGCCAGCCGAATGGCGGTGGAACAGACTGGTAAATTGGCTGTAGAAATAGATGATCGGATCGTTTTGATCGACCGGGATCATATTTTGTTCATAGGTCTCGTGGAAGGAAAGACGGTCATTAAAACCGGGAAAAATGAATATAAAATCGGCGACCCTCTCATCGTGCTTGAAAAGAAGCTCGATAAGCACTCATTTTTACGGGTGCATCGCAGTTTTATCGTGAATGTCATCCATATATCCGAAATACAGCCTTGGTTCAACTCGACTTACAATCTCATAATGAGTGACGGATCAAACATCCCGGTAAGCCGGACGTATGTGAAGGAGCTAAAGCAGCTGATTGGTTTTTAAAAATTTTCATAATTCTGCATTTTAGCTTCATCATAATGCAGTCCATCCCTCGATATCTGCATTATAACTTGAAAACCCATTGAATTCGCTTTCATTGTGATATCATTTTTTTACGATGTAAGTAATAGAGGGGGTTCAAATATGAATGCGGTTACAATTGTCATAGGCTCCATTTGTATATTAATGATTGCCTACCGTTTATACGGGACATTCATAGCACTCAAAGTATTAAAACTTGATGATTCCAAGCCGACTCCGGCCCATAAATTAGAAGATGGAAAAGATTATGTTCCAACAAATAAATGGGTGGCATTCGGCCACCATTTTGCAGCCATTGCAGCGGCTGGTCCTTTGGTGGGACCCATCCTTGCTGCACAATTCGGGTATTTGCCAAGTTTATTATGGCTTCTGATCGGGGCTGTAATCGGCGGAGCCGTCCATGATGCCGTCGTGCTTTTCGCGTCGATGCGTAAAGACGGCAAATCCCTTTCGGAAGTTGCGAAAGAAGAACTTGGACCTGTAGCAGGCTTCTGTACAGGACTCGCGATGCTTTTTATCATCACGATCACGATGGCAGGACTTTCAATGGTCGTTCTGCATGCTCTGGAAAACAATCCATGGGGGACGTTCGCTGTCGGGATCACCATTCCGATCGCCATGGGTGTAGGGCTTTACCATAAAAAAACCGGCAACCTGAAAGGGGCGACCATCGTCGGGTTCGGGCTCATCATGGCCGCAATTTTACTTGGGCCGAACATTCAAGGAACGGCACTTGGCGACTTATTGACACTTGAGGCGAGCACACTTGCCATCATTTTGCCGATCTATGCTTTCTTCGCTGCCGCCTTGCCTGTTTGGCTGCTGCTGGCACCTCGTGATTACCTGAGCACATTTATGAAAATCGGTGTATTTGCCGCATTGATTATCGGCGTTTTCGTAGTGAATCCAGAAATCCAGTTTCCTGCGTTTACCGAATTCATTAATGGCGGGGGCCCGATTGTAGCCGGTCCCGTTTGGCCATTCATTTCAATCACCATCGCCTGTGGCGCGATTTCAGGATTCCATGCATTTGTCGGATCAGGCACAACTCCAAAAATGTTAAACCGTTGGAGTGATATCAAATCCGTTGGTTTCGGAGCGATGCTAGTGGAATGTGTCGTTGCCATCATGGCATTGATTGCTGCGGTTTCACTGCAGCCAGGAGATTATTTTGCGATTAACTCCACACCTGAAGTATTTCAAACATTAGGTATGGAAACCGTACACCTTGACGAACTCAGTGAAGAAATCGGCATTAATCTGGAGGGACGGACAGGCGGGGCAGTTACACTTGCTGTCGGCATGACCTATATTTTCACCGAAATACCCTTCTTTGACAAACTGGCTTCGTTTTTCTTCCAATTCGTCATCATGTTCGAGGCGGTGTTCATATTAACCGCAATCGATTCAGGGACACGTGTTGCCCGTTACTTAATCCAGGACTTCTTCGGAGAGTTCTATAAACCATTAAAACGAGTCGACTGGCTGCCGGGGAACATCTTCGCCAGCGCATTAGCCTGCTTTATCTGGGGATACCTGCTTTACTCTGGGGATATCGGTTCGATCTGGGCACTCTTTGGCGTATCCAACCAGCTCATGGCTTCGATTGGACTCATAATCGGTGCGACCGTCGTATTGAAAATCGCAGACAAACGCTGGTATATCTGGACATGCCTCGTACCCCTTGCCTACTTATATGTAACAGTCAATGTAGCAGGGTACTGGATGGTGAAAAACGTATACCTGAACCCGGACTCTGCAGGATTCAGCATCTTGAACGGAATATTATCGATCACCATGTTAATCCTAGGCTTGATCATCCTGGTTGCCGCCTTGAAAAAATGGCGGGAGCTTTGGAAAATCCCTCAAGCAGAACTATTGAAAAGATCAGCATAAGCATACAAAAATCCGGGCGGAAACTGCCCGGATTTTTGTACGTCATGACGCCTGCAATTAAAATTAAGACACCAAAACCTGAAAAAGGAAAGTATCAATAACCCCAACTTTGTTAATGATAGCAAATGAGGAGGTGTGATAAGATGGCAAAAGATGTTCTATGTGAAGTGAATAATTGTAAATATTGGGATTCTGGAAACAAATGCAGTGCAGATGCTATTTATGTTGTCAGCCATAAAGGGAAACAAGCATCAAATAGCAAGGAAACGGATTGCAAAACATTTGATCCAGAAATTTAAAACATCGGGGGTAACCATCAACTGGTTACCCTTCTTTTATTTTATTATTGATAATAAAAATCATTTTCATTCAAGAATATAGAAATTCATTTTATTTTCTTCATGAAAAGGATATTTGGGTGATAATATCGTGAGTTTGACCGATTTATTCGTGATTTTGGCAGATATAAACTAAGTTTGATCGATAAAATCAAAAATTTGTTCGATATCCACGAGAATTCGTGCGATAACCCCGTGAATTCGCAATTTACTCGTGAGTTTGAGCCGTTTACTCGTGAGTTTGGGCCGTTTACTCGTGAGTTTGGGCCGTTTACTCGTGAGTTTGGGCCGTTTACTCGTGAGTTTGAGCCGTTTACTCGTGAGTTTGATCGATTACTTTTGAAAGGGTCAGCCCGTCACCGATTGGGATTAGCATGGATTCCAGTTGAGGATGTTTGGCCACGGTTTCATTGAATGCCTTCATAAAGGCAGTGTGACGTTTAGGTTCAGCATCCGGATCTGCGACACTGCCCCTTGCAAGTACGTTATCCATGACGATTAAAGCGCCTGGTTCTGCGAGTTTAATGCAATATTGCAGGTAATTTTCATAATTGTCCTTGTCAGCATCTATAAAGAAGAAATCAAATTTCTTGTTATCATGAGCGAGTTTTTCAAGGCTTAGCAGGGCTTCTCCGGTCATATAGGATACTTGATCGCCAAAGCCAGCTTTGGTTAGATTACGATAAGCTAACTTTGCGTATTCCTCCTGTAATTCAAGGGAGGTTAATTTACCTTCGCTGCCGAAACCCCTGGCAAGGCAGATCCCGCTATAGCCTCCAAGAGCGCCTATTTCCAACACATTTTTAGCTCCTGAAATAGATATGAGCATGGTAAGAAGTTTTCCAGATGAGGGAGATACCGATATGGACGGCATTCCGTTTTCTTGTATGGACGCAATGACTTCTTCCAAGAGATCATCTTTAGTATAAAATAATGAATCGATATAACTGTTAATTTGTTTCATTCATTTCCATTCCTTTCTCATTGGAAGTTTCCTTTTCTTCACTGCCCTTTTCGGCTGCTTCTTCATTTTCTTGTATTTCGAATAATTGAATGAATTCGTTGATTAACATATCAATCGCTTTTAATTCACCGACTAAGATTTTATGTAGTCGTTAGTTTAGCATAGATGATAAAGAACAGTGTTAATTCGGCTATTATCACAATATTCGGTACACTGACAAACAAATTAAAAGTAAAAAAGACGGCTAAAATCCCTAAAAATAACCCTAAATGATATATTTGCAACCGCTGGTGTTTATGTCTATATTGGTGGAAAACAAACGTTGCTGACATGAAATAGAGCAATACGGAACCAAAAACAAAATAGAGGATAAATGAATAATGGACCTCATGTAAAAACAATAACCTGATGGCTGCTGCAATCATGCTTATAGACATTAAAATAAACAGATGACCGTAAATGATGATTTGGCCGGAAGATTGTACAGACTTGTCGACTTTCTTGTCCATATTATCGAAATATTGCCACCACATGGCTATTATCAGGGCAAATGAAATGATGGAAAAGGCTACCGAATCCCAATTTCCTTGTTTAGGTTGAATGACCGCAAGCGTACTGACAAGAGCTTCCCCAAAGAGAATGATGGTAAATAGGCCAAAGCGCTCCAACAGGTGGGCCGTATTTGTAGGAACCTTTTCCAAGCACTTTCTTCCAAGGATCGGGACAATGATATCGACCAGGATGCCCAAATACAACACAGCATACCTAAGCCAAGAATCAAAAAGGACGGACAATATTGAAATGGCGATTCCAATCCAAAAATACCTTCCCAAAAAGAGTGCTGCCTTTTTTCGAAATCCCTCTTCTATCCGCTGTACAACGAGATATTGGATAGCCGTAACGGCTCTTAAACCAATATAACCAATTAAGAAAGAAAGGTAATAAGGATCAAAATCTGCAGATAAGCTTGATGTCATGATCAGGACAAAAAACATTTGCAATATCAAAAATAGCCGTTGATGAAATACATCCTTTCCAAACCGGTTAATAAATATGGTTTGCCCTACCCAAGCCCACCAGATAGGAATAAAAATCAGCACGAACTTTAATAAATACTCTGGATGGATATATCCATCTTCAACATGCAGTAAAACATGAGTTGCGCCCGCAACGGCCGCCACAAATAACAAATCATAAAAGAGCTCTAACCATGTAACTTTCTTTTCATCCATTTCTGTACTCCTCCCAACGCCTTATAGGTTATAGTATGTTGGAAACATTCAGAAAATGGAAGGGGTCCAATATAACTTTGGGGTAAGATATGAAGTTCTTTTTTTCCAATATTAAGTTAAGCAAAATTTAGTACATACAAGCTTGTAATTAAGAATAACGTCACTTTTTTACTTTTGATATATTGTGGTGCCGCATGAGATAAACAGGGAGGGAAGTAGATGACCCGAACCATCGGCCTTATTTGCGGCAGTTTACGGGAAAATCCTTATAATCGAATCATTGCTCAATCATTGATAGATATGGTTGATTCGTATCAATTAAATCCTCCATCCAGGACGTCGACGGTATCATTATCATAAGTCCTGAGTACGATTCTGAATGCCAGACGTATTAAAAAATGCATTGGACTGGGCATCAAGACCTCGTGAGCCCACCGTTCTAACCAAAAAACCAGTTGGCCTTGGCAGACAGTCGGCGGAAAGGGAGGGATTTCTGAAATCAAGCTACTTCTTCTTGGTTTTCGTAAAATATGAACGTTGATTTCCCTTTCATTTTGATTAGATGAAGCTAAGTTTATCCCTTTAAAACGCCTCATTCCACCCCCTCAACTTTCATCCCCGAATCCCCTTTAAACCTTGTCCTCATGACCTCACTTGCCTCCAAACTGCATATGTACAAACCTTCCAAATATATCCTGTATTGAAAAATGATTACATGCAGTATTGTGC
Source organism: Peribacillus sp. FSL R5-0717 (assembly GCF_038002945.1). Lineage (NCBI taxonomy): Bacteria > Bacillati > Bacillota > Bacilli > Caryophanales > Bacillaceae > Peribacillus > Peribacillus sp. FSL R5-0717. The sequence continues at coordinate 1,516,491 of NZ_JBBOOF010000001.1, read as the reverse complement.
ACAAATGTTTAAAGAGTATATTATTGTGCAGTAACCATGACAACATTCGGACTGAGAAACGCTACATTTTTAATGAGAAGTGAGATATCGTAGAAGCAGGGAGAGGGATTGAGAATGTTTTTAGATGAAAGAAGCGCCAATTTACTAAAACTATTACAGCATTCGCCCATTTCAAAAATGAAAGAACTTGAAGCCCAAACAGGTCTGACGAGAAGGCAGATTCAATATGGATTGAGCAAAGCGAATGACTGGCTCCAATTTCATGGATATCAACCGATTCAATATAATCGTGAAATGGGCTACTCCTTTTCTGAAACAATCAGGGATGAAGAATTGAATGTAAAACTGACAAAACGCAATTATATATTTTCAGAGACAGATAGGGAAAAGGTTTTTTACCTCATGATCCTGTTAAGCCAAGAAGAATTGTCTGTCTATCATTTCCAGACGATCACCGGGGTTTCGCGAAATACGGTGCTGAAGGATTTAAAAAGACTTAAAGAGAAAAACAGGGACATATCGCTCAAGATCCAGTATTCCAAACAAGATGGCTACGTGGTGATTGGGGACAGCCGAACAAAGAGATATATCATTGAACGTCTCGTGCATGATGTACTGAACAGTTCCAATAGTGAATGGATCATGGAGTGCATATGGGGAAATCATGAAAAGCAAATCAGCTCGATCCGGTTGCAGCTTGAAAGGGCTGAACGTAAATTGGGCATCACCTTTACGGATGAACGGCTTCATGAACTGAGCTATTTATTTCTATGTACAGATCAGCTCATAGGAAAAGGGGAAGAGTTACAGGCCGACCAGAGCTGGGCGCCGTTTGTTGCGACGGAAGAATACAAACTGGTCGAGGAGATGACCAGAACGGATGCCTTTCAATCAGTATGGAGCCAAACGGAAAACTTATATGCAGCCTTACATTTATTGAGCATGAATCGAACGAAGGATATTTCCCCTCTTAAGGATGATGAAGTCATTCAACACCTTTTGCAGGAAATCGTGGAAGAGTTCGAGAGGCTGGCATTTGTTCACCTGAAAGACAAAGAGCAGCTATGCCAGCAATTATACGTTCATTTTAAACCGGCATATTATCGCCTGCGGTATGGTCTCCCGCAAATGAATCCGATGACGGGACGGGTGCAGAAGGTATATCCCGAACTGCATCATTTGACAAAGAAATCCCTGTGGGTGTTGGAGAAAGAGGTTGGCTGTCCAGTATCGGAAGAAGAAGTGGCCTATTTCACGATTTATTTTGGCGGATGGCTGCGCAGGCAAGGAACCACATTGGATGATCGAAAACGGGCGATTGTCGTATGCCCGAATGGTATCGGCATCAGCAATATCCTCATTTATACATTAAGGGAGTTATTTCCCGATATTTTGTTCCTGGATGTTTTGTCCGTTAGAAATGCGGCTGAATACCCGCTGTCGTACGATCTTGTTTTCTCGACGGTGCATATGAGAACAAATGCGGCATTATTCGTTGTACCGCCGATTTTGGAAATGCAGGACAAACATACATTGCGCCAGCAGGTCATGCAGGAATTGTATGGATATACGACGGAAAGTGTGGATGTTGCAGCTTTATTAAAGATCATTTCCAAGTATGCAACCATCCATGAACAGGATCAGCTTGAAAAGGCTTTGAAGTCGAATGTGTATACCGATACACCAAAAATAACCCAATTTTCTTTAAAGGAGGCAGAGAAGCCCGTGTTAGAAGAACTGCTCAATATGCAAACGATCCAATTACAGGAGCAAGTTTCCGATTGGAAAGAAGCGATTCAAGTCGCGGCTAAGCCTCTCGTAGACTTAGGTACCGTTGAAGAACGATATGTGGATGCCATGATCGAGGCCATAGAAACGAATGGACCATATGTAGTGATAACGCCCGGAGTGGCGATTCCCCATGCACGCCCGGAGCAGGGGGTCAGGTCTTTATCCATGAGTTTGCTGAAATTGGACGAAGCCGTGGACTTTGCTCCGGATAAACCGGTCCGCCTGATTATCATTTTGGCGGCCGTAGATAACGATTCGCATCTGCGGGCATTGATCCAGCTCACTCAATTATTGAATGATCCGGCCAATATAGAAGAAATAGTAAGCACTTCAGATAAATCGGTCCTTATGGAGTACGTTCATAAATATTCGAAGGAGGAAGCGGAATGAAAATCATGGTAGTATGCGGAAACGGATTGGGAAGCAGTTTCATCATGGAGATGAATGTGAAGAAAGCATTGACGGAAATGGGGAAGACGGCCGAGGTGGATCATACGGATCTGGCATCCGCAAAAACGGTTCAAGCTGACATTTTCCTGGGGGCAGCGGATATTGTCGGCCAGCTGGATGATGGAACCCGGACGATCGTCACACTGGAGAACATGATGAGCATCCCTGAAATCAAATCTAAATTGGAAATGCATGTAGGATAAAAAAAGGAGAGATTGATATGAAGAAAATCATGGTAGTATGCGGAAATGGATTGGGAAGCAGCTTCATCATGGAGATGAATGTGAAGAAAGCATTGACGGAAATGGGGAAGACAGCCGAGGTGGACCATACGGATCTGGCATCCGCAAAAACGGTTCAGGCTGATATTTTCCTGGGAGCGGCGGATATTGTCGGTCAGCTGGATGATGGAACCCGGACGATCGTCACACTGGAAAACATGATGAGCATTCCTGAAATCACATCGAAATTAACTTCACATCTATAAGAAGAAAACATAAAGAAGAGGGGGAGAGGCAATGCTGGAACTTATCATGAATGACATCTTGGGTACACCTTCCATACTTGTGGGGCTGTTTGCCCTCATTGGACTGCTGTTACAGCGGAAATCCAGTGCGGATGTCGTATCTGGAACGCTAAAAACCGTCATGGGCTTCATTATCATCGGAGCGGGAGCGGCAGTGCTCATTGGCGCCCTTGATATATTCAGTAAAATGTTCGATCATGCATTCAACGTACAAGGCGTCATACCGAATAACGAAGCCATTGTCGCAGCCGCCCAAAGTGATTTTGGGACTTCGACTGCACTTATCATGGTATTTGGGATGGTTGTCAATGTTTTGCTTGCTCGTTTCACGCCATTTAAATATATATTTTTAACGGGACACCATACCTTATTCATGGCTTGTTTACTTGCAGTCACCCTATCCGTCGGCGGGCTCAGCGGATTTCCGCTTATCTTGGTCGGCTCCATCTTATTAGGAGTATGTATGGTGTTGTTCCCAGCCCTCCTTCAGCCATACGTACAGAAGATTACCGGCAGCGATGATTTTGCCATCGGCCATTTTGGGACAATCGGATATTTCGTATCCGCGACTGTGGGAAAATGGTTTGGAAATAAGGAAAAAACGACAGAGCAAATCAAGGTTCCCAAGTCTTTAGGATTCCTGAGGGACACATCGGTCGCTGTATCGCTTACGATGACGATGTTCTTCGTGATCGTCGCATTGTTTGCCGGGCAGAACTATATTGAAACGGAATTATCCGGCGGTTCGAACTTCATCGTATTCTCTTTCATCCAGGCGATAACATTTGCTGCGGGAGTCTACATCATCCTTGCAGGAGTACGGATGTTAATTGCTGAAATCGTCCCTGCATTCAAAGGGATTGCCGATAAAGTGGCGCCGAATACAAAACCTGCATTGGACTGTCCGACCATCTTTCCATTCGCTCCAAATGCAGTGATCATCGGGTTTCTATTCAGTTTCCTGGCTGGACTACTATCCATGTTCCTCCTTCCGGCACTTGGATTGAAAGTAATCGTTCCTGGGCTCGTACCGCATTTCTTCACCGGAGCTGCAGCAGGTGTTTTCGGAAATGCCACGGGAGGCAGACGCGGAGCGATGCTTGGATCGTTTGCCAACGGACTCATCATCAGTTTCCTGCCGGCAATACTTCTGGTCTTCTTGGGGGATGTAGGGTTTGAAGGCACCACATTTGGTGATTCGGACTTCGGTGTGGTAGGTCTCTTGATCCTGAGTGTCATGAAACTTTTAGGATTATCCTAAACTGTTATACTGATAAGGTACAGAAATAAAAATATATGAATGAAACCAACAGCCTAAGATCTTATAGATAATGGGCTGTTGGCATTTTAACATCATTCTGATTTTTGAGGTGATTGGCATGGCCAACAAAGCAATTGTGCTTGATTTGGATGGCACGACATTGAACGAAAGAAATACTGTGAATGAGACGCTGGAACAATACATAGGCGAACTTAGGGAAAGCGGTAAGCTGATTTTCATTGCAACAGGAAGAACGCTGGAAGAGGTGAGGGACGTTTTGCCGGCCGGCATGGAGGCCGACGGAATGGTGACCGCCAATGGAATGTCCGTATTCATCGGAAAGGAACAGATTGTCGAACACGCCCTGTCGACGGAACTTGTCGAAGAATTGGTCGCCAAAGCAGGAGCGGAAGAGATTTTTTACGAAGTTCATCCGAACGAAGGAACACGGATGGCATTACTTAAAGATAAAGACTATATGGTTAAACAAGGTTTGATACCAAAACCTGGGACAGTCGATGAAAATGAATGGCTATCAAGACAGGATGCAGTCGAAGATAAAATAAGATGGTCAGAACAACTGGATATAAAGAGCGTCGCCAAAATCTACTTTTTCAGCAATGAAATGAATACGATTCGAAAATGGAAAGCGGAGTTGGGGAAAATCAAGCAGTACAATGCCTTTACCACAGCTTCCTCCACCCATCATAATGTAGAAGTGACCGTGGAAGGCATCACAAAAGCAACAGGCGTTCAACTGCTGCTGAAACATTTTCAGCTAGCACCCGAAGAGATCCTGGCAGTGGGCGATGGCGAAAATGACCTCCCGCTATTTAAACTCGCCGGACATTGCGTTGCCATGAAAAACGCCACTGACCTTGTCAAAGAACAAGCCGATGAAGTGACGGAGTATTCATATCGAGAAGATGGACTGTATCGCTTTTTAAAGGGAATGTTTCACTGAAACCTAGAAGGGCAAAGAAAATCCTATCTTTAGTTACCACAAGTTTTAATCCCTCTATTTTAAAATAGAAAAAAGACTGTCAAAAAAGTTCCATCTAAATTTAAAGCAAAGTTAATTGGAACGGAAGGTGCGACACTCCTGCCGAATAACTGGCTAGCCGAGACCCCACAGACGCTTGCTTTGATGCGGCTTGCAGACAGTCGGCGGAAAGGGAGCGGGTTTCTGGGATCAACTGAATCATTCTTATTATAAACTCCACCTCCATAAAACGCCCAAAAAAAGAAGCTACAAATGAAGAATATCCTCTTGAAGAGATGCTGATTGAAAGAAAATAGTTTCTTTGAAAAGGCAAGGCAAGGAGAGCAGACCTTAATGGGTTTGCTCTTTTTTTACTTTTTTTAAAGTTCAACTTCACGTTATCAATAAAATGCATGCAGATTGTCTTAATGGCCATAATGATTTTTATTCACAAAATTTCATTAATATTGACGGTATCAATCTATGACTTTATCATAACAGCAGGATAATGATAATCATTTTCAATTATGATTAACTCGTAAAGAAGGTATAGATGACGGGAAGGGTGCAAAATATGAGGGAATTTAGAAAAGTAAGAACGTTTGGGGGAGGAGCATTCATCCTGTTACTTGCGATTATGGTGATGTTATCAGGATGTAATAATTCTCAAAAAACAACAGAAGCAGAGAAGACTTCTGCCAAAACAAGTAATCAAGAAATAAGGACGATTAAGCATGAAATGGGAGAAACGGAAATGAAAGATACTCCTAAAAAAATCGTTACGCTTGAGTTATCTTTCGTTGATTCTTTAAATGCCCTAGGGATAAAACCTATCGGGATTTCAGATGACAACAAAAAAGATATGATTACAAAACTTGTAGGTCAAGAAATGGATTATACTTCTGTAGGGACACGTGAGCAGCCTAATTTAGAGGTGATCAGTTCTTTACAGCCCGATTTAATCATTGCAGATGCTGAGCGGCATAAAGGGATTTATAAAGATTTGCAGCAGATTGCTCCTACCATCGTTTTAAAAAGTCGGGAATCTACCTATCAAGAAAATCTGGATTCATTTAAAACGATTGCAAAGGCAGTGAATAAGGAAGATGCTGCAGAAAAAAGATTGAGTGAGCATGAAAAAACGATTAAGGAACTTAAATCAAAGCTTACTGTTGATTCAAATATGACGGTTTTACCAGCAGTTGTACGAGATACTTCATTCCAAGCCCATACTTCATCTTCTTATGATGGAGAATTGCTTGAGCGCATGGGAGTGAAAAATGCCATTCAGCAGAAACAGCCACATGCCGAGATGAACCTTGAGCAGCTTGTCGAGATCGATCCGGATGTGTTGCTTTTAGCGAACAATGAGGGTAAGTTACTTACTGATGAGTGGAAAGACAATCCACTTTGGAAAGACTTGAAAGCTGTAAAAAACGGACAAGTGTATAGTGTTGATCGGGATTTATGGACAAGATACCGTGGTGTTGTATCAGCGGAGGCCATTGCTAAAGACACTTTAAACATGCTTGGTGAAGAATAAAGGAACAAAAGCGAAGTAAGAGATTCCATTCTTACTTCGCTTTCCATTAGGTTTAAATTTAGTTAGGAAGTGTGTTGTATAGCGATGGAAACTGTAGCTAGAAGTAAACTGAAAGTGTATTGTACCGCTATCGCTGGAATCGTTTTGCTGATTTTAGGAGTCCTGACGAGTATTTCTGTGGGAGCGTCCGATATTGATGCATCAATGGTTTTGAAGTCCTTTTTTGAGGCCGACTCGTCCAAGGAACAGACTATTATAAGGACTCTTCGATTGCCACGAGCTTTAGTTGGAGCATTGGTCGGTGCCAATTTAGCGGTAGCGGGTGCTCTCATGCAGGCTATTACCCGGAATTCATTAGCTTCTCCACAAGTGTTTGGTGTTAATGCCGGTGCCTCATTTTTTATTGTGTCCGCATTCGTTTTCTTTCCTAACCTTTCTTCCGTGTCTCTAGTTTGCGTTGCATTCATTGGTGCAGCAGTGGGAGGGATGGCAGTCTATTCTTTTGCTTCGGGAGGAGGAATGACCCAAGTGAAGCTGGCATTGGCTGGAATGGCTGTTCACTTTTTTTTATCTTCTTTAACGCAAGGCATGATCATCTTTAATGAACAAGCGAAAGATGTGCTCTATTGGTTAGTTGGGTCAATTAATGGAAAAACATGGGCGCACGTGAACATGATCCTTCCTTGGTCTCTTTTCGGACTGCTTGTTGCTGCCATGTTCTCTCGATCTGTTTCCATCCTTGTCTTAGGAGAAAATATGGCGCAGGGACTTGGGCAGCGGGTGTACCGAATCCGTATTTTAGCAGGAATATTGGTGATCATTTTGGCAGGATCTTCGGTTGCCGTCGCAGGCCCAGTGGGATTTGTGGGATTGATCATTCCTCATATCGTCAGGAGGCTGGTGGGCGGGGATTATCGAAGGATCATCCCTTTTTCTGCATTATTCGGCGCTTTACTCTTAGTGTACGCAGATATTCTCGCACGTTTCATCGCTTATCCTTTTGAGTCGCCGGTAGGCATCGTAACCGCTATGATCGGTGCGCCATTCTTCCTTTATTTAGCGAAGAGAGGGAGGAATATTAAGCAATGAAACTAAAACGGACATTTGGGTTGAAATCAACTTTGCCCCCTTATGCTATTATCCTGTTGCTGACGGTTACCGTGCTGATTTTAGCAATGGTGAGCCTGGGCTTAGGAGCCATTTATATTTCACCTTTAGAAATTCTCCAAAATTTCCTTGGAAATGGCATGCAAAGTCAGTCATTCATTCTGCACAACTATCGCATACCGCGCATTCTGATTGCCGTGATAGTGGGGGCCGGATTGGCAACGGCCGGAGCCATTCTGCAAGGAGTCCTTCGAAATCCGCTGGCTTCTCCAGATGTGATTGGGGTAACAAAAGGGGCCGGATTGGCAGCAGTTATCGTCATTGTTTTATTCCCGCAATCGCCCATTATCATACTGCCTCTTTCAGCATTTATCGGAGCGGCGGTAATGGCGGCCATTTTGATGATATTTGTTTATAAAAAAGGAGCACAACCAAATACGATAGCTTTGGTCGGAATCGCTTTAGGGGCCATATGTCAAGCTGGCATAGAGTATTTCATGGTCAAGTTCCCGGATGATGTAAACACGACACTGCTGTGGTTGACTGGCAGTCTATGGGGAAGAGGATGGGATCAAGTATTCATTTTGCTACCATGTATTATGCTTGTACCGGTATTGATTGCATTAACTTCTAAAATGGATGTACTGAGCCTTGGAGACGATATGGCCACAGGTCTCGGTGAAAGGTCAAAATTACTGCGTTATATATTGTTAAGCGTTTCAGTCATATTGATCGGAATCTGTGTAGCTGCGGTTGGTTCAATCGGGTTCATTGGTTTGATCGCCCCCCATATTGCAAGGAGAGTGGTAGGGTCAAAATTCAAGGTTTTACTTCCTGCTTCAGCTCTTTTTGGTTCTATCTTTCTACTTGTTGCCGATAGCCTGGGAAGAGGATTATTCCCTCCAATAGAAATCCCCGCCGGAATTATCACTGCGGTGATTGGTGTACCATATTTTTTATATCTATTGCGCCGTGAAAGAAAAATAACATAAGGAAGGCTGAATATCATGACAACATTATCAGCAGAGCATCTTTCGCTCTCTTATGGGGCAACTCAAATCATTGATAATATCGATTTGGAAATTCCTGAAGGTAAGATCAGTATAATCATTGGTTCCAATGGTTGTGGCAAATCTACGATTCTGCGGTCTCTAGCTAGATTATTGATGCCGGAGCAAGGCACGATCTATTTAGATGGAAAGGCCATTCATCAGCAATCTTCCAAAGAAGTGGCCAAGAAATTGGCCATCTTACCCCAAGCTCCGGAAGCTCCGGAAGATATAACCGTTAAAGAACTATGCTATTATGGCAGGCATCCGCACAAAGGCTTATTTTCCAGACAAACCCCAGAAGATCATAGGATTGTCGAACGTGCCTTATCAGCAACAAAAATGACGGAGTTCGCTGATCGGACATTGGATGCATTATCTGGAGGACAAAGGCAAAGAGCATGGATTTCGATGGCCTTGGTACAAGAAACCGACCTTTTACTGTTAGATGAACCGACAACCTATCTGGATTTAGCGCACCAAATTGAAATATTGAAATTACTGCGCGATTTAAACGAAACGTATGGACGCACGATTGTCATGGTTCTGCATGATTTGAATCAAGCGGCACAGTATGCCGATCATCTGATTAGCATCAAGCAGGGAAAAATCTATAAAGAGGGACCGCCTGAAACGGTATTCACAAAAGAGATGATCAAGGACGTTTTCAGACTGGAATGCTGCATTATTGAAAACCCTGTTGATCAAACGCCTCTATGCATTCCCATTGGTTTATCTCAGGATTAGAAAAACTATTTCTAATAAAGTTAGAGATTAGAGTCTATCGATGGCAAAAAAACATCAGGGGGATTTCCCATCCCCCTGATGTTTTTTTTTCTTATTTATTTCCTGGGGCAGGTTGATCGACCCCTGTAATTCTATGTCTATGCCCATCATCTTCCGTTGTATAAAAATCATAGTAATGAACATGCATTCCATTTCCAACCGGAATGGGCGGTCCCGAATATGCCTTATAATAATGGGAATGTCCATCCTCAAATAACACATATCCTTCAGTATAATGAATATGTCCTCCCTCTTGTGCTGAAATTGGCGGGGATGTTACATCTAAACATTGATGGACATGGCCGTCCGCTATGGAAGTATAATCAACAGATCCATGATTGTGATGTGGTACAAACCCAGATACAAAATCATTTTTTCCTACCTTATTCAATCTCTTCACCCCTTGTACATAATAAGAAACGTTTTATAAAACTTATGCATGGAACAACAAGAAGATTCTTAACGACAAAATTTATGGAGGAGGGATTAAAACGTGGAAAACCAGAATTATAATATAATAATTCCACAGTTAAATGTTAAAATGGAAAGACTTATATATTAAAGGAGACTATTATTTTGGAAGCCAAATGTATTAAATTCTATGAGTTTGGGGATCCGCAAGAGGTTTTAAAGGTTGAAAATAAATGTATTCAAAGACCTTTCGAGGGTGAAGTCCTCGTCCGGATGATCACACGTCCCATTAATCCGTCTGACTTGCTGCCCATTCGCGGTGCCTATTCCCACCGAATCCCCTTGCCTTCCATACCTGGTTATGAAGGGGTCGGCATTGTTGAAGAAGTGGGTCCATCGGTTTCGAAAGAGCTGATAGGCAAGCGTGTTCTGCCTTTGCGCGGTGAAGGGACCTGGCAGGATTTTGTTAAAACATCAGCGGAGCTGGCCATCGTCATTCCGGATTCGATTGAAGACCATATAGCAGCCCAATTATATATAAACCCGGTAACCGCATGGCTAATCTGTACAGAAGTATTAACTTTGAAACCGGATGATGTATTACTCGTAAATGCTTGCGGATCTTCCATTGGCCGTATACTCGCCCAGTTATCCAAGATTCTTGGATTTAAGCTGATTGCTGTAACGAGAAACGATAAGTATACGGAAGAACTGCTTAAACTTGGTGCTTCATATGTGATCGATACATCCCGATCATCATTACAGGATACTGTGATGGAACTGACGAATGGGCGCGGTGCGAAAGCGGCCATAGATTCAGTGGGCGGCATCGATGGTTCAGAACTGGCTTTTTGTGTACGGCCTAATGGCATCTTATTGACGATTGGCCTTTTATCAGGACAGGCTGTGAATTGGGCGGAAATTTCACGAAGGACAAAAGTGGAGGTTAAAATGTTTCATCTTCGGCATTGGAATCAGCAGGCTTCCGTTCGAACTTGGCAGGAAACATTTAACCTTTTGATGGGGTTCATTGCTGATGAAAAGTTGAAGTTCATGATGCCCGATTCCCACTACAGCCTTCAAAATGTTCAAGAAGCGATTATTGTCACGAGCAATAAAGGGAAGATATTTTTAAGCAGCTGATTTCGCAATGGATAACCACTTAATTGAAGCATTCATCTTGCTGCTCTTCCAATAGGTTCCTAAGGTAAAGTGAAATGGCCCCTGATAATATGGAATTACTTGATTACCTGTAAGGTGCTAGTTTAGAATGCGGAATAGGACATGTTGATACTGATACGACTTTGGAGGAAATACTTATGAAAACAATATATGTGAATGCTACATTTTTTACGATGGACAAGGAAAACCAAATCATTGAAAACGGTATGATGATTGTACAAGATCATACCATATCCTACATCGGCCAGCATGATGAACAGCAATTGGCAGATGCAGATCATGTGGTCAACCTTGGCGGGAAATGGATCATGCCAGGCCTTGTGAATGCCCATTCGCATATTGTAATGACCCTTTTACGCGGTATCGGGGATGATATGCTGCTGAAGCCATGGCTTGAAACGAAAATATGGCCGATCGAAAGCCAGTTTACAACGGAAATCGCCACTGTAAGTTCACAGCTAGGCATTATGGAAATGATGAAATCAGGAACCACGACATTTTCGGATATGTTCAATCCTAATGGAATAGATGCCGGTGCCGTCATGGAGACGATAGGCGAAACAGGAATGCGTGGAGCCTTTTCCTATACGATTTTCAGCTTGGGTACCGAAAAAGACCAAAAAGCGAACCTCATGGGGGCTGAGCAGTTTTCAAAAAACTATAAAGCATTTGCCGATGGCCGCCTGACTACCATGGTCGCACCACATAGCCCATATGCCTGCACGCCTGAAGCGATCATGGAAAGTGCACGAATTGCGAAAGAGAATGATTTGATGGTGCACATCCACGTATCGGAAACGGACTTTGAAATCCTCGACATCGAAAAACGTTACGGATCCCGTCCTGTCGAGCACCTTCGCCGTCTAGGCCTGTTCGATCAGCCCACCGTCATGGCACATGGTGTGGTCCTTAATGATGAAGAGCGGGCGATCCTAAAACAGCATGATGTTCGCGTTGCCCATAATCCAATCAGTAACCTGAAGCTCGGATCTGGGATAGCAGATGTCGTCAGCCTTCTTGATGCAGGCATTAAAGTGGGAGTGGCAACAGATGGCGTCGCCTCCAATAACAACTTCGATATGTTCGAAGAAATGAGGACAGCCGCATTACTGCAAAAAGGAATGTATAAGGATGCCACAAAATTCCCTGCCCAAACAGCACTCGCCATGGCCACAAGAATGGGCGCCGAAGCGATAGGCATGGGTCATACAGGATCACTGGAAGCTGGTAAAAAAGCAGATTTCATCACCATTTACCCGTATAACAAAGAACATCTGCAGCCACTGAGTGAAGCCTATTCACACCTGCTCTATGCAGCACGCGGAAATGACGTATGTGATGTATACATTGATGGAAAAGTGGTAGTGAAAGATGGCCGCTGCTTAACGATCGATGAAGAAAAAGTAATCGCCGAAACCAATCGTCTGCAAGGCACCCTATCAAGATAACACTGATGGGAAAACGACCGGATGCACAAAAGAAAGGAGCTGCCATTGGCAGCTCCTTTTTTTTATGGGTTGCGGGAGTAACTATTTAGAGGTATCGAATGGCAGTAAAAAAGGAATGGCCGCTAGTATTGTGGAATAAATGTTCTTAACACTTAGAAAAATCCGTCGTGAGTCCAGTTTCTTAATAAGAAAATAGGTAGGGCAAAACGGTTAAAAAAGAAAGGCTCTTTTCGTAAAGATTGTTGTTTTTAAAACGAAACGATTTAAGGTTGATTGGAGCGGAAGTGCGAGACTCCTGCGGGAGCAGCGGGACAGGTGAGACCCCACAGGCGTTTACGCCGAGGAGGCTCACCGCCCGCCCCGCGGAAAGCGAGCATCTGGAGGGGAAATCAACCACTCTACATTACTTGGTAAATAGCAACAAAGTATGGAAAAACAGCCAAATAAAAAAAGAAAAAAATGCTGCTGACCGCAATTATAACCAAACCAACTGGATATAAAATCTTTGCCAGCATTGATCATGAACTTCACCAATAGTTGAAAAAGGAGGACAAGATGAATGGACAGGGAATCTTCATTATTAAAAGAGCATTTGTATAAGCTGGAGGAGAAATTGTTAAAATTTGAAGTTCGTACATCTCCAGAAGAGCTTTCATCATTATTGAAAGATGATTTCTTTGAGTTCGGCAGTTCGGGTAACATATGGTCAAAAAGCGATTTTATGGGGCAAGAGGGTGCCGGATCGGTGAACATGACCCTAAGTCAATTTGAGATGCATCCATTGTCTGATGATACCGTGTTAATTACATACCGGATTTTTGATGAAGATAAGCTGGAACATACCTTAAGAAGTTCAATCTGGAAATGTGCGAATGAAAGATGGCAGATGTTTTTTCATCAAGGCACAAAAACAAAAGGGCCCCTTTAAGACTTTTATTTATGAAAAAGAAAGTACTCCCTGCTTGAAAACTATTTCACTAAAATGATAGGGGTGGATGAAGTTGATCTTTCGTACCATTGATACGGACAAAGATAAAGATACTATCATTAAATTTCGGAAAGATTCCTTTGTTGTAAGTTTTGGAACTGAAGCTGGTTTTGGAGATGAACATGCCTATCTGCAACGAATGGAAGAATGGGTCCGCAAATTTCCGGATGGACAGGTGATCATTGAAAAGGACCAAGAACCGATTGGACAAATGGAACTTCAAATTCGGGAGTACGAAGGAACTGAAATTGGCTATGTGAATCTATTTTATCTTATTCCCGAATACCGCAGTAAAGGCCTTGGCAAGGAATTGGTCCGCTACGCAGAAAACTTTTTCAGGCAATTTAATGTATCCGAATATCAATTAAGGGTTTCTCCGGATAATCAAAGGGCGATTTCTTTATATACGAATTCAGGCATGGTGAAGATAAGGGAAGAAAATGAAAAATACCCTGTATGGAGAATGAGCAAATCATTATAAAAGTAGAAATATAAAATATATTAATATAATAAAAAAGTATCGATTCACTATACTATGAAACTATTTATAGCGATGAAAAATATGGTTGACTTTAGCGAAATTAGAATATATAGTGAAGGACATAATTAAATATAACGTTAATTCTTATCAAGAGATGTGGAGGGACTTGGCCCTATGATACCTCGGCAGCGGGTTTTTACTTTTGTAAAAATACTGTGCTAATTCCAACGGACGAAAGTTTGAAAGATAAGAAGGAGCTTTTCTTAGATAATTAATTTAAGAGTTTACTCTTTTTTATGTCTAAAAGAGGCCTCTTCTGTCTGATGACGGAAGAGGCCTCTTTTGTTTATTCAAAATGTATATGGTTATTTTGAGAATGGGTGCAATTACTCGTGAGTTTCGCGCAATAATCGTGAGTTTGGTGGATTTACTCGTGAATTTTGCAGACTTACTCGTGAGTTTGGTGCAGTTACTCGTGAATTTTGCAGTTTTACTCGTGAATTTCGAAAATGTAACCCTATTATTATGAAACGTTGCAAAGCTCTTCTCTCTGGATAAGGAATGCGTACAAATAAACAACAAGGGGGAGATTGGATGATTGAGTTTCAGGATGTTAAAAAGGTTTATCAAACAAAGAAACAGACTGTCGAGGCTTTGAAGGGCATTGACTTGACAGTGGAAAAGGGGGATATATTCGGGGTAGTCGGTTATAGCGGGGCCGGAAAGAGTACGTTGATCAGGTTGGTCAATTTGCTTGAACATCCTTCAGATGGTTCGGTAATTGTTGGTGGCAAGGATTTAACCAAATTAAGCCCGAAGGAATTACGGGCAGAAAAGAAAAAAATCGGGATGATCTTTCAGCATTTCAACTTACTAAACTCAAAGACTGTTTTTGATAATATTGCCATGCCGCTGGTATTATCGGGAACTCCAGCTAAGGAAATTCAAAAACGTGTAGGCGAGCTGTTGGAGTTCGTTGGCTTATCGAGCAAAGCAAAGAGTTATCCGGAACAATTATCCGGCGGGCAAAAGCAGCGGATCGGCATTGCGAGGGCATTGGCTACGAATCCATCGATCTTATTGTGTGATGAAGCTACGTCGGCATTGGATCCACAAACAACGAGTGCAGTTCTGCAGCTCTTAAAAAAAATTAATAAAGAATACAATATCACCATCCTGCTAATCACTCATGAGATGTCTGTCATTCGGGAAATTTGCAATAAGGTAGCGGTCATGGAGGGCGGCTGCGTCGTTGAACAAGGTTCGGTTTTCGAAGTTTTTGCCAAGCCGCAAACGGATATTGCAAAAAACTTCGTGAGAACGGTCATACATGACGAAATTCCACAAAGTTTCTTAAAAAGCATAGGGTCCCATATCCCGATTATTTGGAAAATTAATTTTATTGGAACTACTTCGGGTACTCCTTTACTATCAACCATCTCGAAGAAATATGATGTTCATTTAAGTGTCTTATCAGCCAATATTTCTGAAATCCAGGAAACTCCTTTCGGGAATTTGATCATCGAAGTGACAGGGAGCAAAAATGAGGTCGACAAGGCTTATCAATATATTAAAGATGAGGGGATTCTCGTCCAGGAGGTGCAAGTATAAATGGGTAATACGCTTTGGGGAATGGAAATAACGGCAGAGCAGCTGTCGACAGCTTTCGGTGACACACTTTATATGGTAGCCATCTCATTGATATTTTCCGGATTGATCGGGCTTCCGCTCGGTATCCTGCTTGTCATTACAAGAAAGGGTCACATCCTGGAGAATAAATGGATTTTTAATGTATTGAACCCGATCATCAATATCCTGCGGTCCGTTCCTTTCATCATCTTGCTTGTAGCACTCATTCCGTTTACAAGAATGATTGTCGGCAGTGCGATCGGAACGAATGCGGCCATTGTTCCGCTAATCTTTTACGCGGCTCCTTATATTGCCCGGCTTGTGGAAAACTCGCTGTTGGAAGTGGACAAAGGGATCATCGAGGCAGCTCAGGCGATGGGGGCGACAACATGGCAAATCATTTACCGCTTTTTGATTCCCGAGGGACTTAGTTCGTTGATCCTGACATTTACAACAGCGACAATCGGGCTTGTTGGATCTACGGCGATGGCAGGTGCCGTCGGTGCAGGCGGGGTCGGGGATTTAGCCTTGGCTTACGGTTACCAAAGGTTCGATACGATGACGATGATCGTCACAGTGGCGGCGCTCGTGATCATCGTTCAATTATTGCAATCCACCGGGAACTTTATTTCAAGAAAAATAAGAAGAAGATAAAACGAACAGGAGGCAGGAAAAATGAAAAAAATCTTATTAACGATCATGGTATTGGCATTGGCCATCGTGGCTGCAGCATGTGGAAACGATGAGGGTGCATCAGGAAGTTCGGATGATGTAAAAACTGTGAAAGTCGGTGTCAGCAGCGGGGATACGAGAACATGGGAATACATTGTCGATTTGGCGAAAGAGGAAGGACTTAATATCGAACTGGTCACTTTCAATGATTATATCCAACCGAACCTTGCGTTAAGCGAAGGTGAAATTGATGCCAATTCATTCCAAACCGTCGCCTATTTCGATGAATTCGTTCAAGATCAAAATCTGAAATTGGAGGCCATCGGGTCGACTGTCATTGCACCTATGGGCCTTTATTCAAAAAAACATAAAAGTCTCGAAGATCTTCCGGATGGTGCTACGATAGCCGTTCCGAATGAAGCAACAAACTTTGGCCGTGCACTGCTCCTGCTTCAGGAAGCTGGATTGATTACATTGAAAGAAGAATTCAATGGATCGGGATCATTGGAAATCATTAAGGAAAATCCGAAAAACTTGAAAATCCAGCCTGTTGCTGCCGGCAATACACCGCGTCTATTGGATGATGCCGATGCTTCAGCCATCAATAATAACTTTGCCGTCGAAGCAGGCCTTACATTAAAAGATTCTTTATTCCATGAAAGTAAAACGGCGAAACCATATATTAATATCATTGCAGTTAAAAAGGGAAATGCCGATCGTCCTGAGCTGCAAAAATTAGTGGAGCTTTATCAATCGAAAGAAGTGGAAGCGTTCATTGAAAAAACGTTTAAAGGAAACACCATTCCTGCCTATGTTTCTGTAGATGAATTAGTGAATTATCAAGACGCTTGGACAAAACCAGCTAATGAAAAGTAATGATGTATTCAAGAAAAAGGGGAGATAAGAGCATGGCGAGAGAATCAGTGCTGAAGCAGCATAAGCAAATCATTGAAGATCATATCGACCTTAATTCCGATTTATATATCGAAACGAGCCAAGCCATTCATGCCAAACCTGAAATTGGGAATCAAGAGTTCTTCGCCTCGGATACATTAACCGGAATACTTCGAAATGAAGGATTTGAAGTGACCCGCAATATTGCCGGGCATGAAACAGGATTCATCGCCAAAAAAATCTCTTCAAAGAAAGGACCTACAATTGCCTTTTTAGCCGAGTATGATGCATTGCCGGGTTTAGGCCATGCTTGCGGCCATAATATCATCGGAACAACGAGTGTTGCGGCAGGCATTTCCCTGGCTCAAGTGCTGGAGGAAACGGGCGGAGAGGTGATCGTTTTCGGAACACCGGCTGAAGAGGGTGGGCCGAATGGAAGTGCAAAAGGAAGCTTTGTGAAGCACGGTCTATTTGATGGGGTGGATGCGGCCATCCTTATCCATCCTGCAGGAAAAACGGGTGTAACAAGTCCGTTTTTGGCTGTCGACCCCCTTGATTTTCATTTTTACGGGAAGTCAGCACATGCAGCAGCTGCACCTGAAGAAGGCGTGAATGCACTTGACGGTGTGATTCAGCTGTTCAATGGCATTAATGCTTTGCGTCAGCAGCTCCCGGCCGAGGTCAAAATTCATGGAATCATCACCAATGGCGGGGAAGCGCCTAACATCATTCCTGAATATGCTTCCGCCAGATTTTACATTAGAGCAACAACATGGAAACTTTGCCAGGAGGTATCCAATAAAATACGTGCAGTTGCTGAAGGGGCAGCACTTGCCACAGGAAGCACGGTTAAAGTGGAACGTTTCCAAAATGAAGTACTCGATTTTGTCATCAATCCAGTTCTGGATGAACTGCTAAAAGAAGAACTGACTCAATTAGGGGAAGCGGTGGCTCCTCGAAAAGAGAGTGGCTTTGGCTCGACGGATGCAGGTAATGTAAGCCATGCAGTGCCGACAGCACATCCTTATATAAAAATTGGACATGATGAGTTGATTGCCCATACGAATGAATTCCGCGACTGTGCCAAATCTCCTGCTGGAGACAAAGCCATCCTGACCGGAGCAAAAGCTCTAGCACTTACAGGGTATAAATTGCTTTCGGATAAAAACCTGTTGGATCAAGTGAAAGCGGCATTTCATGAAGCGAAGCAAAAATAAATAAGATGCAGGAAAAAAATAGTTGACTACGGAGCATGTAGTTAGTATTATAATAATACCAAGTAATTAAATAGGAATTATAGGTTAATTGACCGGAAAACCGGAGACTTTTCTTTCATGTAAAGAGGTGTCTCCGGTTTTTTGTGAATGGGCAAGTCAATACGTATTAAAAAGGAGGATTTATCATGGGGATATTATTGCGTAAAGCCATTGAGAAAAAAAGGAATTTCCTGATCAATAAGTTGATTAGCAAGGGAGTTTATAAAAAGAATGACATCCATCTATTTGAATTGACCTTAACCGATTTAGAGAATGAATATATTAAAATAAGCAAAATCGAAGAGAAGGAATCCGCCGATCATTCCCCCTGTCTAGGGATACATTTCATATAATATCAGAATAAAAGGAGAGGGTGAAATGAGGAAGGGTGTGGAAGGAAGGCGGAAGGAATTAATTTATAAACTTATGATCCATACTGTAAATAAAACGGTGGAACAGCTTATGAAGTTAACCTTGAAAGAATTGGAAACGGAATATAAAAAGGTTCAAAATGACTGTCACCCCCATAGTGATGCGGGTTCCATACATTGGATCCATACAAAACGGCAGTAGGGTGAATGTGGAACCTTAATTCACCATAAAAAATTTCATCATTTTGCTAACGGCTGCTTGTGCTGATTCTGCATGATATTTTGAATGGTAAGGATCGCTGAATCCGTGTCCCCCCATGAATTTATGAACTTCGACATCCTTACTTTCTAAAGCTGAAATTAACTCGTCGACATTAAATGATGGCTCTTCTAATGGGAAAAATAGCAGTGCAGGGCATCGTGGCGCCAATTCTGCATAATTCCTAATACGCGAACCGTAGTAACCAACAATTCCATCGACACACTCTTCCTCACTGCACAGCCAAGCTACAGTTGCCCCTGCACTGAATCCAAGAATGAAAATCTTTTGGTATGCATCTTTTATATCCGACACTATATCCTTTATCTTATATAAAGCACCCGTGAAACCCACGTTCTCCATAAAATGCCGATAAGCAGCTTCCTCTTGGGAATAATCAAATGGCGTCTCACGTTCTAACAAATCCGGACAGATCACATCAAAACCCTGTTTTGATAATAACTCACAAAAACCCTGCATATGTCGGTTCAGGCCATATATTTCGTGAATGACAATGATGACAGTATCGGACTTTTTCTGTATGTTCAGCATGTATAACCTCCTAAAACTGTGTAAAAATTAAAAACTAGATAGATAAAAGCCAACCAATTCTTTTCATCCTTAACTATTACAAATCATAAGTACATTACCATCAGGATCTTGAAAGTTAAAATAAGCAAAGTCTCCAATACGCTCTATTTCTTTAACAATACGTATGTTATTACCCTTAATGAATTTATAGGCTTCGTCTATATCCTTTACGTAGA
The DNA here is from genome assembly GCF_038002945.1 of Peribacillus sp. FSL R5-0717. Lineage (NCBI taxonomy): Bacteria > Bacillati > Bacillota > Bacilli > Caryophanales > Bacillaceae > Peribacillus > Peribacillus sp. FSL R5-0717. The sequence continues at coordinate 1,496,638 of NZ_JBBOOF010000001.1, read as the reverse complement.
AATTAAACAATACATTGTTGCATGGTTCGAATCTATAATCAGGATCTAATGTATGGTCATCTAACGTTAATCCAGTTTCATATGTTATAGGAATATTGTAAACAGGCGATTCTACAGAATCACTATTATGAGGAATGCCAAGGAGATTACTATACCATCCAACTGATTTTTTTAAATCTTTAACATGAATGAAAACATTGTTAACTTTAGGGTAAATAGGAGAATTTATTGATTTCATACTTTTCCACCTTTCGTTAACCTTACCTAAGAATTCACGAATCTCGATAAAAAACCTTTTTTAATCATTGAGTAGACTCCATATTCAACAGCTGCACAGAAACGCCCATTTTTTTTAATATGTGTCAGCCTTTTCCCCATTATAATAGATAAAGAAAAGGTTGTTTAAGACAGCCCTTATCGTTAGCTATTCCAAATGCGTAGTACTATTTGAAAATCTTATAAGTTTGTATGGATGATCAGTATACTCAAGAAGATGTATTCCTGTATTATCAGAATTGAACCATACATCATTAATTGCGGGTGGTAATTGAAGAAAGCTTTCAATTATTTTAGTAATCATCCCTCCGTGGGATATAATGGCGATTCGTTTATAATTAGCACTGTTCTCTCTAATATAAGCGAGTACATTTTGAGCTCGTAATCTAAAATCTAAATTATTCTCCCTATCCTGCATCTCTCGTAAATCTTCCAGAAGTGTGACTGGACATTTGATAGTATTTGATAAAGTTTCGGCAGTTTTACTAGCACGAAGCAAGGTGCTTGACCATATAAGTTCTGGTGGAAACTCAACGGATACCCGTCTGCACATTTTTTCTACTTGTTTAACTCCCTTAACAGTTAGTGGTAAGTCAGTAGTTCCTTTGTAATTTTCTTCTAGAAAATCGTCTTCTGACTCACCATGCCGAATTAATAATATCTGCAAGATATCACCTCAATTTTGTTTATTTATCCCAATTTATAATTCTACTCAACTTTAATAAAACCTTTAAAAGAATAAAAATTGAGCTATTAGTTATATCTTTAAACTCTACATTAATGTTATAAGGTCGTATCATGCCCTTTTTCACACGTTTATTTGATTGTGGTGCTGTTAACAAGTAAGCTTCAGCACTCCTGAAGATAAGTTAACCCTTGAAATAGCAAAACAACCACGTGACAAAATTGTAAGACGGCAGCTTAAACTGTTAGGAAGAACGATGGCGATATATTTCCTTTCTCTTTAATATGTAAGAAAAAGAGGAAGGTTGGGTATGAAATGGACTTTTTTGAGTTGAATACCAATCTATTCAGAATGATCAATGACTTAGGGAAACAGTACGATTATTTAAACCCTTCTGCCATTTTCATTGCCGAGTACATGGTATTTTTATTAGCTTTGGCAGTCATCTTAATATGGTTCACTCGAAATGAACAGAGTAGGATGATGGTTGTTTGTGGGCTGATTACATTTGTAATAGCTGAAATGATGGGAAAAATGGCAGGGAGATTACATTCGAATAATCAGCCATTTGCCGAATTGGCCAATGTTAATCAGTTAATTGAAAAAGCAGTGGATAATTCATTTCCAAGCGACCATACGATCTTGTTTTTCTCGTTTTGTGTATCGTTTTGGCTTTTCAAAAGAGGATGGTGGTTATTATGGATCATGTTGGCTTTCCTTGTTGGCATTTCCCGTATTTGGGTAGGTGTCCACTTTCCGGCGGATGTGCTGGCAGGAGCAATACTGAGCACCATTTCAGGATTGGCGGTTTACCTTGTTGTTCCTAAAATAAGCGTGATTCATAAATTATTAGGGGGATATGAGAGGTATGAAGAAATGGTTCTATCCCCGTTAACTAAATCGAAGGAAAAAAAATCAAAGGATTTGTAAGCGAAAACAGGGTTGCTAAGGCAGCCTTTTTTTATAATACAAAAATATCCATATGATGATCCTGATGGTAAAATTATGTGAAAGCAATCCATCGCAATGGGGGACTTAATATTGATTGATATCCAAGAAATCAAAGACATTATCAGGCATCGCTATCCATTTCTTTTAGTTGATAGAGTTTTGGAACTGGAAGAAGGAAAGAGGGCGGTGGCCATTAAAAACGTCACGGCAAATGAAGAGTTTTTTTCTGGTCACTTTCCCGATTACCCAGTGATGCCAGGTGTGTTGATCGTAGAGGCATTAGCACAGGTAAGTGCTGTTGTCATGCTTACAAAAGAAGAAAATAAAGGGCGGATCGGGCTTTTGGCCGGGATCGATGGATGCCGTTTTAAAAGGCAAGTAAAACCAGGGGACCAATTACGTTTAGAAGTGGAGATTACTCGCTTGAAAGGTCCTATCGGTAAAGGCACAGGAAGGGCTACTGTCGAGGGGGAAACTGTATGCGAGACAGAGCTCATTTTTGCTTTTGGTGATTGATGATGATACCGATAAAAAAAGCTTACGGGTATGTGACAAGAATTAATAATGGAGAAACACAGGTATTGTTTTTTCAACATCCCATTAAGGAAGCCGGTATACAGATACCCAAGGGAACGGTGAAGCCTCAAGAAGATGCTTACCAAGCAGTGATTAGGGAAATGAAAGAAGAAACAGGTCTGGAAAACTTTCATGTGGAGAAATTAATAACAGAAGATTTTTGGGAGAACGTCGATGGTGCCATACATAATAGATATTTTTATCAAATAAGTGTTTCGAATGTTCCTGATGAATGGGACCATCAGCCGACGGGTGGAGGAGATGAAGCGGGGCTGACATTTCATTTCTTCTGGATTTCATCCGAACATGAAGTGCAACTTATCAAAGGGCATGGAGATTATTTAAACCGGATATTTACCTAACCTGCAGTTTATCACAGCCGGCCAAGATCATTATTGATCTTGGCCGGCTGTTTTTTAATGATCAGGTTTGTTTCTCGGTAATGAAAGCTTTTACGGTTGGCGGTTCATATGTAATGAATTGATCAAGAAGTCCATTAGGTTCAACATCTACCAGCGCCATGGAACGGAATTTTTCATGCAGGAACTGTTCGTCGGCCATATGGTTGAATAAAGCGACCAAGGGATCATAATAGTGATTGATATTTAAGAGTCCGCAAGGTTTTTGATGAAGACCAAGCTGAGCCCAAGTGAAAATCTCAAAGAATTCTTCCAATGTTCCAGGCCCGCCTGGCAAAGCCATGAACCCATCTGCAAGCTCAGCCATTTTTGCTTTTCTTTCATGCATGGATTCCACGACGATCAGCTCGGTTAAGTTCTTATGTGCTATTTCCTTTTTTTCTAGGAAATCCGGCATTACGCCAATTACATTTCCGCCTGCTTCCAAGACGGAATCTGCAACTGCACCCATGATTCCTACACTTGATCCTCCATAAACTAGGGTAATCTTACGTTTTGCCAGTTCTTCACCCAGTTTTTTAGCCTCTTCTACATAGACAGCAGATGCACCTTTGCTTGATCCACAAAATACAGCTAGACTTTTCAAAATATCACATCTCCCATTTAGTAATCTTGCTTTCTTATCATACAAAATTATAGGGGATTTGTTAAACTTGAATGATAAAAAAGGAAGGGTGGATGGATATGGACGTCACTGAATTTCAACAATGGGTAAAAGATTATTATGAAGCACGGGGATGGTCAGAATTGGACATTTTCATTCGCATTGGCTTTTTGGCAGAAGAAACTGGAGAGGTTGCACGAGCCATTCGCTCCCTTGAGATCGGCAGGGATAGACCTGATGAAGTTATTGGTTCGTTTGAAGAGAACATGCAGGAACTAACCGAAGAATTGGGAGATGTGTTAGGAAACTTGATTGTCATTGCGAACAAATACAATATCCCCTTGGAAGAAGTGTTCAATGCCCATAAAAAGAAACTATCTGAACGCTATAATCAAGCATAAGTTTCTTTTCGTGTGAACAAAAAGTTTGCCCACATAATTTCAGTAAACCTGTGAAAGAGCTGTGACTATCAGCTCTTTTTCTTATGGGTCAAACGATAGTTTATCATCCCATTTTATTCCTTAAAAAGAAATGATTTCAGCCTTTTATCACCCTCCATTAATAAAGAATTCACAAAATATGGGTAGTATGCACGATTGAGATTGGATTTTATTGGGTATACACTTGGATTAAAGGAATGAACGTTCATTCCGCATCTTTTGAAAAAAGGGGGGATCATTATGATCACGGCAGCAAATAAACGAGACAGTATAGTAAAAAGCGCTTTAGTGCTTTTCGCAGAACGGGGATATGATGCGACGACGATTCCGATGATTGCTGCTTCGGCAGGAGTTGGAGCGGGTACCATTTATCGTTATTTCGAGAATAAGGAAGTGCTGGGCAACAAGATCTTTCAAGAGTACTTGGATATTTTCACTGAAACGGTCAAGAATGGATTTCCTCATGATGATTCAATTCGCACGCAGTTTCACCATATTTTTAAAACGATGGTTCACTTTACAACCGAGCAGGACCAAGCTCTTTATTTTATTAAAATCCATAGTGGGGCCCATTTTTTAAATGAAGATAGTCATGCCAGCTTTCAAGGGCTATTGAATATATTCAAAAACTTCTTTGATTCAGGAAAAGAGAAAAAAGAAATTAAGGAGCTTCCTTCTTCAGCTTTGATTGCCATCATTTACGGAGCTTTTCTTGAGCTTGAGCGACTTGTTCGCATCGGGGAGTTAGAACCTGACCCAAAACTTTTGGCAGATGTGGAAGAAAGCTTTTGGGATGCAGTGCGATTGCACGTTTGAGACACTTTCAATATAAACGGAATGAACATTCATTCCGAAATTTAACTATCGTAAAGAGGTGCTAATAAAATGGAAAATACAACTCAGTTTCCACAGCCAAAGACATATGGCCCCCTAGGCAGCCTGCCTATCATTGATAAGGATAAGCCGCTTCAGTCTTTCATGAAGCTGGCACGGGAACTTGGGCCGATTTTTCAGTTTCAATTTCCGGGTCGAATCACTACATTCGTCTCCAGTGCTGCCCTCGCTAAAGAAATATGTGATGAAACAAGGTTTGATAAGAAAGTCGGTCCAGCCCTGCAGAAAGTGAGGGCGTTTGGCGGTGATGGTCTCTTCACAAGTGAAACGAAGGAACCGAATTGGAAAAAGGCCCATAACATCCTGCTGCCCAGCTTTAGCCAGCAGGCAATGAAGGGCTATCATGCTAAAATGGTGGATCTTACTACCCAACTCATTCAAAAATGGGCTCGCCTGAATCCGGCTGATGAGATAGATGTTCCTGAAGATATGACACGATTGACCTTGGATACGATCGGACTATGCGGGTTCAATTTCCGCTTTAACAGTTTTTATCGGGAGACCACCCATCCATTCGTCAACAGTATGGTGCGTGCGTTGGATGAAGCGATGAGCCAAACGCAGCGGCTTGGCATCCAAGATAAACTGATGATCAAATCTAAAAAACAATTCAGGGAAGACATTCAATATATGTTCTCTCTAGTGGATGAATTGATTGCCGAACGAAAACAAAATGGTGATCACGGAGAAGATGACCTTCTTTCCCATATGTTGAAAGGAGTCGATCCTGAAACGGGTGCATCACTGGATGATGAAAATATTCGTTTCCAAATCATTACCTTTTTAATAGCTGGGCATGAAACGACGAGCGGTCTCCTATCGTTCGCCATCTATTTCCTCATGAATAACAGAGACAAGTTAAAAAAAGCGCAGCAGGAAGTAGATGAAGTGCTTGGTGATGATGTTCCTGAGTATAAACAAGTGAAAAAGCTGAAATATGTCCGGATGGTGCTGAATGAAACGCTTCGTCTGTGGCCGACAGCTCCGTCGTTTTCCGTATATGCAAAAGAAGATACCATGCTGGATGGAAAATACAATGTGAAGAAAGATGATGTGTTCTCGCTGCTCATTCCCGAGCTTCACCGTGATCCATCCGTTTGGGGTGATGACGTTGAATCGTTCATTCCTGAGCGGTTCGAGGATTTGGATTCCATCCCTTATCATGCGTATAAACCGTTTGGAAACGGGCAGCGCGCCTGTATCGGACAGCAGTTTGCCCTTCATGAAGCGACACTGGTGCTTGGCATGGTTTTACAGCACTTTGACCTGATCGATCATGAAGAATATCAATTGGAAGTTAAAGAAACATTGACTCTTAAACCGGACGGATTGACCATGCGCGTTTCACCGAGGAAGCCGGCGATGTCGTTTACCGTTGCTTCTTCAGAACCAAAGTCTCCGGAAAAAGGTGCCGCGGTATCTCCAACCGAATCAGTACATGGAACACCATTACTCGTCCTGTTTGGATCAAACATGGGAACAGCGGAAGGGATTGCTCGCGACCTTGCCGAAACAGGGAAGCGGCAAGGCTTCCATGCCGAGGTTGCCCCTTTAAATGATTACACCGATCGGCTTCCAAAAGAGGGAGCTGTTCTCATAGTCTCGGCATCTTATAATGGAAATCCCCCTGATAATGCAGGTGACTTCGTTTCATGGCTAAAGGAAAGCCATGGTGACACATTGGATGGTGTTCACTATGCGATCTTCGGCTGCGGGGACCGCAATTGGGCCAATACGTACCAACGCATTCCAATCTTCATTGATGAGCAGCTGGAACAAAAAGGAGCAGTGCGGCTGTCAGAAACAGGCTATGGGGATGCAAGCGATGACTTTGAAGGGGATTACGAGAAATGGTCAGAAGCCCTTTGGCCGAATCTTGCCGAAGCCCTGAACATTGAAGTGAATAAGAATGATCGGGAAGTCAGCTCGATTACGATGAACTTCGTAAGTGATGTGAGCGGCACACCGCTTGCCCGCACCCATCATGCGTTTACATCCATTGTAAAAAGGAATACTGAATTACAGCATGAAAATAGCGGAAGAAGTACACGGCATATAGAATTAACGCTGCCAGAGGGAATACATTATCAGGAAGGCGATCATCTCGGGGTGCTTCCGCAAAATCCAGCGGAACTTGTTGAGCGAGTGCTCAGTCGATTTAACCTAAACGGCCAAGATTACGTGAATCTGACTGGGGATTCCGGAAAAGCAGCCCATCTTCCTACAGGAAAACCGGTAAAATTGGAAGAGTTACTATCAAACCATGTGGAGTTCCAAGAACCCGCCACCCGGTCTCAAATACGGGCGCTTGCCACTCATACGGTATGTCCTCCACATGTAAAAGAACTTGAAGATCTTCTATTGGATAATACCTATAAACAAGAGATCCTGAACAAGCGCGTAACCATGCTTGACCTAATCGAAAAGTATCTTGCATGTGAAATCCCGTTTGAACGTTTCCTGGCTTTACTGCCACCTTTAAAAGCAAGATACTACTCCATCTCAAGCTCACCACTCCACAACGAAGGAGAAGCAAGCATCACCGTAAGCGTCGTCCGTGGAGAAGCTTTGAGCGGCAACGGGGAATACAAAGGAATTGCATCGAATTATTTGGCAGAACGCTCCCAAGGAGACAAAATAGCCTGCTTTATCAATACGCCGCAATCCAACTTCCAGCTGCCAAAGCAAACAGGAAAACCAATCATCATGATCGGCCCTGGAACAGGCATTGCACCATTCAGGGGATTCATACAATCACGTCGCGCTTTAAAAGAAAAAGGTGAAACGCTAGGGACGGCCCACCTCTACTTTGGATGCCGTAATCCGGAACACGATTTCCTCTATCAAGAAGAACTCGTCCAAGCCGAACAAGAGGGCCTTGTAACACTGCACACCGCTTACTCCAGATGTCCCGGTCAAGAAAAAACATATGTCCAGAACCGATTGGCGGAAAACGCCCATGACATCCTTCCTTTATTAAAAGAAGAAGGAGGACACCTATACATCTGCGGAGACGGAAGCAAAATGGCGCCAGATGTTGAAAGAACCATAATTGACAGCTATATGCATATCTATCAAACACAGAGAGAAGAAGCCACAGAATGGCTGCAATCATTAGAGGAGAATGGCAGATATGCGAAAGATGTTTGGGCAGGAGCATAAATAAGAAGAGCAGCGATCCTTAAAGGAATCGCTGCTTTCTTTATGAAAACACGAACTCACGAGTAAAACAGCGAAACTCACGAGTAAAGCCCTAATTCACGAGTAAAACAGCAAAACTCACGTAAATCCCGAATTCACGAGTAAAACAGGAAAACTCACGAGTAAAGCCCTAATTCACGAGTAAAACAGCAAAACTCACGAGTAAATAGTGCAAATTCACGAGTAAATCGCTTGAATTCACGAGTAAATCGCTCAAACTCACGAGTAAAACAGCGAAACTCATTAAAAAAGTGCAAATACATGAGTAAATAGCGGAAATCTCGAATATATCACTCAAACTTTCGAATATATCGCCCAAAATCTTGAATATATCGATCAAACTCTAAATATATCAATCAAACTCACGTATATATCGCTCAAACCTGAATGATGACGGAGAGCGTTTACGGATTCTATATTCATTGTTAGAATTTGAGAATGTGTTAATACTTTGGAGGCAGTGGAAGTGAGGGATGTTTGGTCAAGATCCTTCTTACTATATATGTATTAAGTATTTTTTGCTTTACTCTGCTTAACCAGCTTAGTCATGATGTGGCAAGAACTAACGATAAAGGGGTTCTTTTTAAAATGTTTAAGTATACTGTTTGTTTTGTAAAGAAGAATAATGAACTTCTTATGCTTAACCGGGAGAAAGCTCCAATTATGGGTGTCTGGAATGGGGTGGGTGGGAAAATCGAGAAAGGTGAAACACCTGATATGGGTGCGCAGCGTGAGGTATTTGAGGAAACGGGAATAGAGGTAGAGTCCTTTTTTTCTAAAGGAACCGTAACGTGGGAGACTCCAGAAGGTGAATTGGATGGAATATATGTATATTTGTATATGGCGGATAAGGATTTAATTTTTGAAACACCGAAAAAAACGCGGGAAGGCATTCTTGATTGGAAGTCCATTGATTGGATACTTCATCCGCTAAATCTCGGAATTGCTGAGATGGTTTCACAGTACTTACCGGTTTTATTGAAAAAAGAAGGAAACTATACATTCACTTACAAAAATGGTCAAATGCATAGATCTTGAAAAACCACCTTACTCATTCTCGAATCTCGTACCCTTTTGAAACTTGAATCCTTAAAGGCGAAATTCATCAGAATAATAGTTGCTTTATTCCTATCAGCTAATTACCGGAAGTGTTGGGTTGTTATTCTATGTTGTTTCCATACTGGGTTTCTTAATGGACTAACAAGGTTAGTTCAATAACTAGGTTGTTTACGGCACCCTTGCAATTAAAGGGGAAGGTTAAAATAAAAAGTTGAAGAATATATAGAATGAACGGGAGGTGTATGAAAATGAAGATAATGGAACTGCCAATTGAATTTGAATTTAATGGACAAAAAAATCATATTAATCCTAGCTTGATTATTTCAAAGGATGAACTAACCTTGGTCGATACAGGGTATCCAAATTTTTTACCTTTCATTGAAAATGAATTTTTAAAAAATGGTTATGACATGAAGAAGTTAAAGAATATTATCATTACTCATTATGATATTGATCATATAGGCTCCTTATATGATTTCAAGGAAAAGTATCACCACATTAACCTGATCGCAAGTGAAGTGGAGTCAAAATATATTAGTGGTGAAATGAAGTCAGAGAGATTGGTTCAGGCCGAAGAAATGCTGGAAAATATGCCAATTCAAGAAATCGAATTCGGGAAATGGTTTATCCAACAATTAAAGAATTTAAAGCATGTTTCAATTGATGAAAAGGTACATGATGGTGATTGGATTTTGGATAACGAATGTAGAGTAGTAGCAACACCGGGACATACTTCAGGTCATATTTCATTATATTTTCCACGTTTAAAAAGTGTAATAGCAGGTGATGCAGCTGTTATAGAGAATAATGAATTGCTCATTGCTAATCCGCACTTTTGTTTAAATGTCGAGAAAGCAGAACAGTCTTTAAGAAAGATTAAGGATCTAAAAGCTGAAAACTACTACTGTTACCATGGCGGGACATTCACTTTATAAATGGGTCCTTGCTTAACCTCTTTTTGTCCATATACTCGATAATTGAGTCTGTCTGCAATTATTAAAGAACGTTCGGAGTTGATTTCAGAAATCCGCTCCCTTTCCGCCGACTGTCTGCCAAGCCCCTTACCGCAAGCGGCTGCGGGATTTCGGCTAGCCAGTTATTCGGCAGGAGTGTCGCAAATTCTTCAATCTAATAAGGTTTCATTTTATATCGAAAAGTGAAAATTAATGAAGGATAAACGGGTCTTCATTTGAATGGTCCGGGGTGAGACCATTCCGGAGATTTGTAGACTAACTCGATAATAATCAAGTTGTCAAAACTTGAACATTTATTTCCACTCTAGGCATTCACTTTCGGCAGGTGCTCGCCCTCGGCACTTTTGCGCCTGGGGGAACTCCTTAATACTCGATTTTCTCGCAGGAGTCTCGACCCTTCCGATCCACAACTAGAATGTTTTTTTACTAGACTTAAATCAGCCTAAATACTGCTTTAATATTTCTAATCCTATTTTTAACTCATCGAATGAGTTTGTGGAAGAAAGGGCAATACGCAAATACATATCAGGAGTGGTCTGCCCGCTTTGAAAACGATTGGAATGAAATACCCGAATGCCGCGCCTTTTCAAATCGGTTTCCAGCTGTAACGCATCGTTATGCCCTTTAATTGGAAGCCAGCGATATAGACTGAGAGGATGTCCGACATCCTTTCTTAAGGGGAAATATTCCGAATAAATATCATTTGCAGTTTGTGCAAGCCGTTTCTTATGAGAAACAATTTCATGAGCCTTTCCTGATAGGATTAGCTCTGTGATGACCTCTGCATCAAAAGAAGAGGTCTTTACATTTATGTTGAAAATGGCCTGGGAAATTTTCTCGCGTAATGTTTCTCCATAAACCATATAGGCAACTCTTAATCCGGAACATATGGACTTAGAGGTGCCGCAAATATAAACGCTCTGTTCCGGAAGCAAATGGAACATCGGCTGCCGGTAGTCGGAGATAATGCCTGCCGTCAGAAATGCATGAATATCATCCTCAATCAAAATTAAACGATGCTTTCGGATTACCGCTGCCAATTCTTGCTTTCGTATATCCGACATCATGATTGTGGTCGGATTGTTGCAGGAGGGCATCAGAAATATCCCGTCAATATTTGTTTGACAGCATTGCTTTTCAAGTTCATCTGGCAGCATTCCAAACTGGTCCCCGTGAATGGGAACTAACTTAATATGAAACATCTTTGCCAGCTCGATAAAGTTTGAATAGGTATATAAGTCGGTTGCAATTCTATTACCAGGCTCAAACAAAGCAGCGAGGGCAACAGCCAATGCATTTTGGGCACCGGAAACGATTGCTATATGCTCTTGATCCGCGTGAATGCCGAAAGATTCCATCCAGTTTAGAGCTGCTGTTTTTTGATGTGGGATACCAGTCGGATCGTTGTAATTAAGCAGCTGCTCCAAATAACTTTTGTTCACGGTTTTTTGTAAAGTTTCTGAAACGATATCATTGGTTTGCTCAAAAGATGCTACAAAACCAAGATCGATGCTGTTTGCCGTTTTATCCGCGGAAATGGTTATGGAACGAGTGGCATTAGGAGCCACAAAGGTTCCGCTTCCCGTAACGGCATATATCAATCCCTTTACCTCGCACATTTTATAGGAACGGGTAATCGTAGTGAAATTTAAGTCAAGAAAATCTGCCAATTCTCGTTGGGGGGGCAACTTGGTTCCAGGTGCTAAAAAGCCATTTGTTATATCTTGTTCAAGTAATGATGCGAGAGATTTATAAAAAGGACGCTTTAATGCATTCTTATCAGGTTTCCAGGACATTGGATAATTGTCAAATGAATTTACTGGCATATTTCACCTCTCCTAGACTTATTCCATACAATCATATCATTTTTTGTATGGAATTCTAATATTGAAACGGTCGGCTTTAAAAGAATATAAGGTGATTAGCCTATCAGACTCCCCCATTTTACTGAAATGGGGGAATTTTATTTTAATTGTAATCCATACAATTAACTTGTTTTTTGTACGGATTTTGTATGTTAAGTTTAAATAAATTTAGCCATCAGGATGTGATTTATATGAAAAAACGAACTCAACTGATACCAGCATTTCGTGCGGCTTTTCCGTACACAGTGCCCATTTTGGCAGGCTTTTTATTTTTAGGCATAGCTTATGGGATCTTTATGAATTCATTAGGATTCAGCGCAATTTACCCGATATTGATGAGTCTAACGATATTTGCAGGATCGATGGAGTTTATTGCAGCCAATTTATTGCTTGTCGCGTTCAATCCGATTAACGCCCTTTTTCTAACCTTAATGGTGAATGCACGGCATTTGTTTTATGGCATATCCATGCTTGATAAATATAGGGGGACAGGTAAGAAAAAGCTGTATCTGATTTTTGGGCTTTGCGATGAGTCTTTTTCCATCAATTGTACCGTTGATGTACCGAAGGATGTGGATAAGGGCTGGTTCATGTTCTTCGTGACACTGCTCAACCATTGCTATTGGGTGATAGGAGCAGCGATTGGCGGCATCTTTGGCTCTTTTGTCAAATTCAATACAGAAGGACTCGATTTTGTTATGACGGCTCTCTTTGTCGTGATTTTCATTGAACAATGGATGAAAGAGAAAAACCATCATAGTGCTCTTGCTGGGCTTGGCCTGTCAGCTGTCTGCCTACTTATATTTGGCGGAAGCAACTTCATTATCCCTGCCATGTTTGCCATTTTGGGGTTACTATCCTTACTTAGGAAGCCGTTAGAGAAAGTTGAGGTGAGAACCATATGACAATGACTTTAACTCAGCAAATCATTACAATTGCGATGGTTGTTTTAGGCACAATGCTTACAAGGTTTCTTCCGTTCATCGTTTTCCCATCAGGAAAACCCACACCGAAGTATGTACAGTATCTCGGTAAAATGCTGCCATCCGCAGTAATTGGGCTTTTAATCATTTATTGTTTAAAGGATGTAAGCCTGCAATCCGGAAGTCATGGCATCCCTGAATTCATTGGGGTGGCGGTAGTTGCCCTGCTTCACATTTGGAAGAAAATGATGCTCCTCTCGATAGCAGGGGGAACGATTGTCTACATGATGCTGATTCAATTGGTTTTTTAAAGAGATAATGATCAGCACAGCCAACTCCCATCACAATTATTGATATCAATGGAATTGGAAGGGGCAGGTATAGGCCCGTGTAAAGGAAGTCAAACGAAACTATGGAACAGGATTTTATCGGATAGACGTCCTGCATGAGCAAAACCTGTTCGCAGCCATGGAGGCAGTGTCATACCGAAAAGATCATTATTTTATAGAACTTGATGAACAAAATTAAGCACTAATAGTTTATAAGCAGAGCTGTCTTTAAGGCAGCTTTTTCTTATGGCATTTTAGGGCAGGGTAGTTACATGCATTTCTTTATAAGTTATTGAAACATTAATCAATCCTCTTTCCAGCAATCCTGAAATGGGTCGGTTATTCTGAATCGCTGAAAAGGCTAGGCAGTGGGCATGCCTAGCCTTTTCATACTCAGGAAAGTTGTTGTGCAGGAGTAAACTTGTAGTTTCTTAGGGAAATCATTACCGAACTTACTATCAATGATAGTACACCCACGAATACCACGTATTGTGTACCCAGCTCTGATATGAATAATCCACCTGCTGCAGCACCAATTGTCGTTCCCAAGTTAACCGCTGTTAAAAATAGTCCATTAGCGAAATCAGGAGATTCGGGGGCTGAAGACATGATCCAGTATTGATTGATATTACCCCCTATACCAGCTAAAATCCCCCAAATTAATGTAAGGATAGCCATAGGTATGGTGAATTGTCCAAATAAGAATAATATGATGTAAACTGCTCCCAATGCAAAAGGGAAAATCACTACAGTTTTGTTCGCATTTTTAGTAAGCAGCTTCCCTGCCGCGATGTTTCCAATAATATTGGCACCACCGTAAATGAGTAACATTAAACTGATTGTATTAGAAGACATATTCGTGACAGTTTTCAGATACTCAGTAAGATAGCTATAAACTCCAAATACGGCTGAGTTCAATAAAATGACAGCGACAATGGAAAGCCATGTAATCGATTTTTTTAATACGGATAATTGCGCTCCGTAAGAAAGTTTTTCCTCAACAGGCATGGATGGTACAAAAAACAATGTAGCAAGAAATACAATCGCATTAACAATCGCAAAGAATGCCATCGCCATTTCAATCGAATCGGCATTAGCAATAAAACTTACGATGGGTACACCGACTACCATTCCAGCGGATACTCCGATAAAAACTTTAGAAACAGCTTTTGGGGCTTCTTTCTTGCTGACGGAGTCTGCCGCTACGGTAAAAGCCAATGAACAGTAAATCGGATGAAAAAAGGCTGGAACTATACGGGCAACTAATGCAAGGGTAAAGTTAGTTGTAAATATGGATACGATGTTCCCCAAAACGAAAACACCTAGCACAAGCAGCATGACCCTCTTCCGGTTCATCCCCGAAAATAATAACGGCATAGTTGGACCGGATACAGCTACAGCAAGGGCAAAAAGACTCACAAGCAATCCTGCTTTTGAGATGCTGACATGAAAGTGATTGGCCATGGAAGGCAAGATGCCGATTACCCCCATTTCAGTATTGATGATTCCGAAAACACCGATGGTTAATATAAAGATAAGTAAGTTATTTGGTTTAGTCATAAAATAGATTTCCTTCTTTCAGGAAAGTGTCATTTTCTGGTAGAGAAAAGGAGTCATCTTACATTTATCAATTAGGTCAACTTTTTCAATTGTAACGGTAAAATCACTATTGATATCTACTCCAGATTCAATTTTCCCTAGTTTAATAAGACCTATCCAAAGGCCTTGTAAAATAGCTGAATTCCATGCATTGCGTATGGAATTCAGACAAAAAAATGTGAGTCCCCGACAAGATTTGCAGGACTCACACAGTGGTTTCACTCAAAGTAACATTGGCACGAAAAGCTCGCTGCGATTCATACAGGCCTTATTTCTTCTTCAGATTTTCTTTGAAGAAGGACTCGAGCTTATCAAAGGGGATTAAATTCACCCGGTCGTACAGATCCACATGACCTGCGCCCGGAACAATGTAGAGTTCTTTCGGTTCGGCCGCCAAATTGTAGGCTTCTTCGCTGAACTCTCTGGAATGAGCGTTTTCACCCGTGATGAAAAGCATCGGACGAGGGGAAATGGTCTCAATGTCTTCGAATGGGTAAAAGTTCATGAACTTGACGTTACTGGTCAGAGTAGGGTGTGTCGTCCGTTCCGGCGATGTGCCCTTGGGAGTGAATTCACCTCTTGGAGTGCGGTAGAAGTCATAAAACTCACGTTCAATCGCCGTTGAGTTTTCATTCAGTTCATGTACTGTCCCACTGGTGTATTTGGTTTTACCGCCTGTGAACTCCACATAGCGTTGCTCTGCTGCCTCTTCGAGAATCTTCTTTCTCTGCTCAAGAGTCTGCGAGTGTTTAAGCCCGTTACGGTTGGCGGCACCCATGTCGTACATACTGACTGTCGCAATGGCTTTCATGCGCGGGTCGATCTTGGCTGCGCTGATGGCAAAGCTCCCGCTGCCGCAAACCCCGAGAACACCAATCCGATCTCTGTCAACAAATGGCCGGGTGCCTAGGAAATCCAACGCAGCACTGAAATCCTCGGCATAGATATCCGGCGAAACAGCGTTGCGGGGCTGACCCTCACTCTCTCCCCAGAAAGACAAATCCAAGGACAAAGTAACAAATCCCCGTTCAGCCATTTTAGTGGCATACAAATTCGCACTTTGTTCTTTTACTGCGCCCATAGGATGCCCGACAATGATCGCGGGATTTTTGGTGTTCTTCTTCAAACCTTTAGGTATAAAAAGGTTCCCTGCGACATTCATGTTGTATTGGTTTTTAAACTCAACCTTCTTCATGGTTACCTTGTTGCTTTTGTAAAAATTGTCTGCCCCATTGGACATATCCGGCGTATATGCAGCGTCAACGAAGGTCTTGGATGCAATGATGGTCATGGATAAAAGTAAGCCCAGTGCTATCATTGTGAGTACACGCCTGATAATCGTTTTTTTCTTCATTTTTAAAACAACACCCTTTCTTATTTTTGTTTTGAAAAAAATTCTTTTGTGACTATCATGGTGTACATTGCCCTCGTTCAAAAGGAAATCCTCATTGATTGATTAATCAACATCTGTTTATAATTATTAAATAGAAACAGGATGCTCTCAATGGTTAAATGAACGCAATTCGTTGATTACTCAACAAATCAATAAAAATTGTTGATTATTTTTAGGAAAGATTGGTGACCAAACCATGCCGAAAGTAGACAGAAGAATAACCAAAAGTCAAGAAGCCATTAAAAAGGCTCTCATTGAACTGATGTCCGAAAAAAGTTTTGATGACATTACCATTCAGCATATTGCAGACAGAGCAAATGTTAATCGAGGAACCATCTATCTACATTACTTAGATAAATTTGATCTATTAGATAAAATCATGGAAGAACATATAAACAATATGAGTAATTTTTGTGAATCGGCGACTGAAATGGATTATATAGAATCGACTGTACACTGTATGGAATATTTTAAGAGCAATTATTTATTCTTTTCGACGATGTTAGCGAGTGAAGGAGCTCCATATTTTCGCAGTCAGTTCCTTAAGTTCAATATCGAAGAGTTCAAGAAAGATGTGGACATAACAAAAGGGAAAAATGCCGATCAAAATGAAGATGTAATTGTTCAATTTGTTGCAAATGCATACGTAGGGGTAGTGGAATGGTGGTTAAAGAATGGAATGCCTTATCCACCTCGTGTCATGGCAGAAAAAGTGGGGGATTTGTTAGAGAGGATTGTATAACTAGCTAATGAGAGACTTACCTGGGATAGTTGTCTCTGTAAGAAAAGGGGTGTCTTTAAGGCATCTCTTTTTTTTATGGAACAAAAGGGATAGATTGGGGGTAGAAGGACTATTACAGGAATAGTGGAATTATAATAAATGGAATATATTTTTAACTGTAGTCCAAGGTTCCTTAAAAGTTGCTTGATTTTAAATCAATTGCATAGTAAGGAGAATTTTAGTATGAAAATAAAATGGTTTGGACATTCTGCCTTTTTACTAACATCCGAAAGAGGAACCAGGATTCTTATTGATCCATATTATCGCTTCATCCGTTACCGTATGCCAAGCGTTGAACCAGATATAGTCGCCGTTACCCATAATCATTTCGATCACAATAAAATTCAGGCCGCAACAGGTGATTACTTGCTTGTGAATGAGCCGAAGGAATACATCCGCGAAGATGTAAGAATTAGAGGATTTAAGACATTTCACGACAAGGTAAATGGTGAGAAGAGAGGCCCCAATATTTTATATCGTTTCCAAATGGACGATCTGACCATCTGTCACTGCGGAGATTTAGGGCACCTATTATCAGAAGAACAAGTAAATGAAATTGGAAAAGTGGATGTTCTCATCATTCCTGTAGGAGGTACAGTCACGATTAATGCCTTAGAAGCCACTCAAGTAATGCGTCAATTGAAATCTACTATTACGATTCCCATGCATTATAGAACAAAGTCATTGTCGGTTGTTGGCCTGATGTTTTCAAAGGTAGATAAGTTTCTTCAGATTTCCGGAAAGCGAACAACCGAAGTTAAGACATTGGATATTTCCAAAGAAAATTTGCCAGAATATGCTGGTGTCGTTACCATGCTCTATGAATGAAATATAAGACTGCGATGTATGATTGCGATGTCTAAAAAATGTTGCGAATTGATAAGAGATCCTGTTAATAACGAAAGGGCAGGTTAGGTCAAGTACAAAAAGGAAAGATACTAATCAATGAATTGAATCAATTAAGCTTCCTCTTTACGTTATAAGGAGATAGAATATAAATAAAAAGGTGATGACAATAAAAAAAGTAAAAAGTATCCTATTCTTTCTTCTTGGGGCCATATCTCTTTTGATTGGTATCGCAGGGACTGTGTTACCAGTTCTGCCAGGCGGTCCGTTTTACTTATTTGCTGCCTTTTGCTTTGCTAAAAGCTCCAAGTCGATTGAAAACTGGTTCAAGAGCACCTCATTATATGAAAAATACGTTGAAGCATTCCTTCAAAAAAAAGGCATGACCCGAAGAGAGAAAATAAGAATCAATTTAATTGCCGATTTCTTCATCGTGATTTCTGTATTTTATGTGGACATCCTATTGGTGAAAATCTTATTGGTCGTACTCGCCCTCTACAAACATTATTATTTCATTAAAAAAATTAAGACAATTGATCGAAACGGTACGGAAAAAAGAGCGTTTTGAACCATCATATTACGGAGTTGCTTCGGCAGCTCTTTTTCTCATGGTTCTAAAGAAGTAGGATATTTCAATAATAAAAAAATACATATATATATAAATTTGGTAAAGAAGGGAGGAGAATCCTGAAAAAATATTTAGGGGTTATATCGTTTGCTTTAATGAGAATGCTATTCCAGGGTAATGGATTTTAAAAAGTTTATTCAACAAACAGGTACATAAGTTGAGAACCAGAGCGCCGAATGGTGGTTTTTTTGCTAATAATGGGTGCGTTAGTTGAAGGTAAGAGCGCCTTTAAGGCAGCTTTTTCTTATGGGAATATCGCGGCAGGTTAGTTAAACAAGCTATGATGAACCAACTGAATATTTAATGGAAAAAGGAATTTTTGACGGTTGTGTGAACAGGTAGGATTAGCAACTAGACATAAAGAATACCTATTTATAAAAGGGGGCTTCTTTAATGGAAAAAGAAAAATTACTAGCTGTGAAATGTTCGTGCTGCAAAAAAGAATTAGACGCAATAGACTTGGTCATCATAAATGAATCACTTCAGCTGACGCATATTCAATGCCCTTATAAAGGAGAAAAAGCAATTATTGATGTAGGATATTTTAATGATGTATTCCGACAATACCTGATCTGTACTCATGAAAAAGCCCCTATAAGTGGGGGGATGTAAAGCCCATTGCTTTGCATTTTCTATAAAGAGCTATGTCGATCAGTTCTTATGGAACAAAACGGGCAGATAGTTCAACAAATATAGTGGCTGGAACAGTGAAACGATGAAGATGACGCAACCAAAAGATGTTTGAGGTTAGAGGAGAAATTAACATAAAAAACTTCTTCCAGAATAGGGCGCGTTTCTGGAAGAAGTTTCGCTTTTCTTATATAGTACTATCATCAATATAGGTTCTTTGCGATTCATGGATGGCTAACGGGTACGTTAGCTGAAGATCGGATCTGTCTTTAAGGCAGAATTTTTCTTCTGGGGTACCGCCAAAAAGGTCGGGCAAATACTGCCCGACCTTTCAACTATACTCCACGACATAGATAATGGGATATTAATAATTCGAAACTATAAATATCATTCCTCAATATGTATGTAGAGTAGTTTTACTTTGCAAATAAGTGGTTGCCTATTCTAATGACTGTTTCCCTTGTGAAAATCCATTCATCTGTTGCCGACAACGGATTATAATAATAAACAGAACCATGGGTAGGATCCCAACCTTGTAATGCATCAATAACAGCTCGATAAGAATGGCTATTTGGGGTCAAATAATATTGCCCATCATGTACAGCTGTAAAAGCATTTGTCTGGAAAATAACATCGTAAGTATTTTTAGGAAAACCTGACGTTGACATTCGGTTCAAAATTACTGCAGCGACAGCTACTTTTCCTTCATAAGTTTCTCCTCGAGCTTCTCCATGAACAACCCTGGCCATCATTTCAATACTATTTAATTTTTGTTGTGTTTGGTTTCCAAAAACTCCATCTGGCAATATTCCAGAATCTAGTTGAAGTTGTTTCACTGCTTGATCAGTAATTGAACCATAATACCCTGTTGGTTGCCTGTTAAAGTAACCCATTTCCTTTAAATTTTCTTGTAAGTCATAAACTGCTTGTCCTTTACTTCCATTGTGTAAAATTTCTTGAGCAAATATTGAATTGGGTATAAAAAACATGAAACAAATAAAAATAACAAACGACATTTTTTTTACATTTAACATCAAGTAATACCACCCTTCGATTCATTTCCCTACTATTCTACTTTATCATACAAGAAAAATAGATTTATCTTACATTATTCCTATTTTAAACCAAAAATTTAGGAAATTTTCAGACAAATTCATGTGTTTATTGGGTACCGCCTATCGCCATCAAGCTCCCAAAACGAAAAATTAAGCTATATGCTGCTGAAGATGGCGTTTTTCGTTTTGAGGTGTAAAGAAATTTTAACTTGATGGGGATGCGACAAGACCCCTTATGGAACTATCGAGGCAGGTTAGTTCAACAAAACATCGAGAGTCATAAAGTTTACAAGTGGAACCCTGCGTAACACACATGTACTTAGACGGTGCTGACAAATGGCAGTCTGTTATAGGATAATGGGGATATATATTTGATGGGCAAAATATTAGGGGGAAACTCCCTATAGAAGGATGTGCTTAACGATGAATGTAGAAATGGTCATGCAGGAGCTTGAAGCCCTTGGCAAGGAACGAACTAAAAAAATGTACATATCCAATGGTGCGCATGAGCCGCTTTTTGGCGTGGCGACAGGCGCCATGAAACCAATTGTAAGGAAAATAAAAATAAATCAGGATTTGGCTGAAGAGCTTTATTCGACAGGCAACTATGATGCCATGTACTTTGCAGGCATCATTGCAGACCCAAAAGCCATGACTGAGTCTGATTATGATCGTTGGATGGATGCTGCATATTTTTATATGCTGTCCGATTATGTAGTGGCTGTAACTTTATCAGAGTCAGATATTGCACAAGAAGTATCCGATAAATGGATTGCAAGCGGTGAAGAGCTGAGAATGTCAGCGGGCTGGAGTTGCTACTGTTGGCTTTTAGGGAATCGAAAAGACGTTGAATTTTCAGAAAGCAAAATTTCCGATATGCTGGACCTTGTGAAGAATACGATTCACGAATCGCCAGAACGAACGAAATCCGCTATGAATAATTTTCTGTACACCGTGGGGATTTCCTATTTGCCGCTCCATGAAAAGGCAGTCGAGACCGCAAAGGCAATAGGGATCGTAGAAGTCAAACGGGACAAGAAAAAAAGCAGTTTTCTAAATGCATACGAAAGTATTCAAAAAGAAATCGGTAGAGGAAGGCTTGGTTTTAAACGCAAGCATGTAAGATGTTAAAATTGGTTTTGCAAAATGGAAGTGTAATCCAGGAAAATCAATGTGTAAAGCACTATTATTTAAACATTGATTATGGTGTTGAATATAAAGAATTAGAAATTGGCTGTTCAGTATATTCTTTATCCTTAGAGGATAATAAGTATATTCTTCACGATGATTTTAATGGTTACATCAAAATATCCTTCATCAACTAACGTGTGTTTTTTTTCAATAAGGGAGTTGCTTCGGGTCTGAGTTTGTAGACAAAAGGGGTTTTATCTAAATTTCAAAACAAAGTTGATTGGAGCGGGTGTGCGAGACTCCTGCGGGAATAGCGCGCATGGGGAGACCCCACAGGTGCAAAAGCGCCGAGGAGGCTCCCGGACCGCCCGCGGAAAGCGAGTGCCCTACGTTCCAATCGACGTTCTAGGTTTTATAAACCTAAATAAAAATTGAGACGACCTTGTTCTTCATCGAGTTTGTCTACAGTCTGGGAGTTGCTTAGGCAGCCTTTTTCTTTGTTGATGAACCAATACACGTTAAATGTGGGGTGAATGATACTTGAAGTCATTTCAACTAAACGAAAAAACAAGATCCTTTTTAGCGGAATATCAATTATTTGAAGATGATTTGATACAACAAGTGCAGTTGCAGCACCGTTTGGAATTAGTAGCGGCATTTGGGATCCAAAAAGGAATGCGTGTATTGGAAATAGGTTGTGGTCAAGGGGATACAACCGATGCAATAGCAGATGCAGTAGGGGAAAGCGGATCTGTTGTCGCAATAGATATTGCCAGTCCCGATTACGGAGCACCGTTAACATTGGATCAAGCAACAGAACGAATAAAGAAATCTTCATTAGGAGAATGGATTGACTTCCATTTTGAAATGGATTTTGATTTTTTTGAATCACCCATCCCATTTGATGTAGCTGTATTATCCCATTGTTCATGGTATTTCAAGCAACCAGAGGATTTATTGAAATACTTTAAAAAGATTCGCGGATTGGCAAAACAATTATGTTTTGCAGAATGGGACCTCGACCTCACCTGCCTTTCTCAACGTCCCCACTTTTGTGCAGTTTCCATTCTTGCACTGCATTCAAACTTCGTAAAGAGTGAAGGAAATATCCAAAACTTATATCATAAAACTCAAATACTCCAGCTGCTTCAGCATGCCAATTTTGAAGTGGTAAAACAACTTACAGTCGATGCAACATTTTTACAGGACGGTCAATGGGAAAAAGATTATGCCAATAGTATCCGTGCAGAATTTATTAAAGTCCCTAACATGATACAAACGTTAATAACTGGTTATTATGAACTGATGAACACTTCGGATGGTAAGGGGAATTCATTAAATAGCTTCGTTGTTTGTGCAAAATAATAATTGTACTCAAATGAATTCAAGATCCAGGGCAGCCTAATGGGTTGCTTTTTTTTGCTTACTAAACTAACGGGGCATCATGACCGACATCCACCTTATGAAAGGTTGAACGTAGAAATGTAGGAGCACCAACTCTGGAAGACATAGGAGGGGTGATTTCTATTAGGCATGTGGGTCTCTCAATGCTTTTTGAGAGTGATGTTTTAGTTACTTGGGGGAATGGTCGTGTAACCCTCCGAAGAAAGTAGTTTCTAGTGAATTAGCTCAACTTTTTTCGGAATGGTTTATGGTTTCGTTTGGTCCACTTGATATCTTAGCTTGATGGGCATGAGGTAGCAGCATTACGAGGAAAAATACTCTAAGCAAATTTATAAAGCAAATTTCTCCTAACCGAAAGGGACAGGCCAGCAGTTTTTCATCCGAAATTGCAATCACCATATTTTTTCAGGTGCTCCTTTCTGTTGTCCAGCTTCAGACTTTAGCCCTGCTCCAAGGCAAGGAAATAAAAGAAACACCCTCTCTTATCCTCTTCCTATGCTTGTGGGCCACATGAAGCGGGTTATGCACCCCTTACTCAGTGAAAAAGCTCTTTTAGAGAGTTGTATTGTGAATTTTCAAAAAATGATATTGCAAAATGGAAACAATTCAAATAAAATCTATTTTAAGGTAAATACTTTTTTATTACCTTAAAATAGATTTGCAATTGAGCTAATCTATGTGGGTTAAGCTAAAGTGTCCTAGCTGTTTTATGGATTTTGTATCCATTAGGTAAATTTAGCTTCTCAAAATGAACGTAAAAATTTGAAAGGAGTTAATTATTTTAGGTACAGTACTAAGCTATCTATGTTGGCGAATAATAATATACCCCATTAAGAGAGAGGGAATTTCATGAATCAAGAACGATATTTGAAAAAGAAAATGGGCTTTTGGTCACTTACTGCATTATCTCTTGGAGGAATTATTGGATCAAGCTGGCTTTTTGGACCATGGAATACGGCAAAAATGGCTGGACCAGCCGCTATTATGTCTTGGATTATTGCTGCATTCGTCATTACTCTTATAGCTCTTGTTTATGCTGAATTAGCAAGGGTCAGACCAGAAACAGGTGGTTTAGGTCGTTATCCCCTTTATTCCCATGGAAAATTGCTTGCTACAGTGACTAGTTATTCGATTTGGCTTGGCTACTGCGCCACTGCACCCGTTGAATCATCGGGAGTTATTCAATACGCTAACGAGTTTTGGCCAGGCCTATATGATATATCTAAGGAGCAACTAACGACAACAGGAATTCTAGCATCGACTGTTTTAATGGTATTTTTTGTTGTGGTGAACTATTTTGGCGTGAAATTATTTGCGGTCACGAATACCATTATCACCACGATTAAATTTATAGTCCCTGTCCTAACCATCATTGCTTTTTTTATGACAGGTTTTCATGAAGAGAATTATACAAGTCATGGGTTTGCCCCTAATGGCTATGGGGCAGGATTAAGCGCAATCTTAACTAGTGGTATATTTTTTGCCTATACAGGATTCGGAAATGTGGTAATGATGAGTGGCGAGGTGGTAAACCCAAGACGGAATATTCCACTTGCTCTTATCACATCGCTGTCAGTCTCAGCAATTTTATATGTTTTACTTCAAATCGTTTTTATAGGAGCCGTACCGCCCGAAATGCTAGCTAATGGTTGGAGTGGAATTAAATTTGACTCTCCATTTGCTAATTTAGCACTGATGGCGAATATGGTTTGGCTTTCTTGGACCATTACAGCGGACGCAATGATTTCCCCAACTGGATCAGCACTTGCTTATACAGCAGGAACTTCAAGACATGTTTTTGGAATGGCGAAGAGTGGATTCCTTCCTTCTTATTTTGGAACCATTAATAAAAGATTTGGAGTTCCAACACGTGCACTTACTCTTAATTTCCTAATCGGGTTGCTTTTCTTGTTTCCTTTAAAGAGTTGGACTGCGATAGTTGCAATTGTTGGAGCAATTGGTATTTTCAAATACGCTTCAGCATGTGTCACAGTAATGGTGTTTCGTAAGGTTGGTTTGACAAAAGACAACGGTATCCCAGGTATGAATTTTATTGCTCCTTTAGCCTTTATATTTGCCACTCTACTTATTTATTGGACAAATTGGAGTAGGGTTCAACTTGCAATTTGGGGATTGGCAATTGGAATTGTTGGATATTTGATTACTCATTTTATCAATAAACATAAATCGGTAGAAATTCTAGGTGGGATCTATCTTGTTATTTATATTCTGATGCTCGTTGGGATATCATCAATCGGAAATTTTGGTGGTAAGGGTATTATTCCAGAGCCATTTATGTCTTACATCGTGGCAATAATAGGATTCGTTTTTTACTATTTTGCTGTTTATAACGGTGTTTGGTACATGCGAAAAAAGGGGAACGTCCAAGAATTGCAAGATATGGATAACACAGATATTTAAAATCAATTTCATTTTACAAAAGGAGAAATGGTTATGAAGCTTTGGGGTGGACGTTTTAGAAAAGAAGAAAATAAATTAATGGAAGATTTTAATAGTTCTCTTCATGTTGATATGAGACTTTATTCTGAAGATATTAAAGGGAGTATTGCACATGTGAATATGCTTGTGAAATGTGAATTGCTTACCAAGGAAGAAGGAGAAAGCATTATAAAGTCTCTTCTTTCTATATTGGAAGATATCGAGAGCGGAACATTAGAGATCGAAGGCGATTTTGAAGATATTCATAGTTTTGTTGAAACAAAACTAACAGAACGAATAGGTGAAACAGCAAAAAAACTCCATACAGCAAGAAGCCGAAATGATCAAGTTGCTTTAGATATCAGGCTTTACGCAAAAAATAAGGCATTAGAAGTGATCGAGTATATTGAAGAGCTTCAAAATAACCTGGAAGAAAAGGCAAAAGCAAACAATGTGATTATGCCAGGATACACCCATCTACAGCGAGCTCAAGTAGTAACTCTTAAGCACCATTTAATGGCCTACTTTAATATGCTTGATAGGGACAGAAAAAGAGTTCTTAATGCAATTGAAATTATGAACGAAAGTCCACTGGGGTGTGGAGCATTGGCAGGGACGACTCATAATATAGACCGAGAAATGACAGCGGCGGAGTTGGGTTTTTCAAAACCTGTAAACAATTTCCTTGATGGTGTTAGTGATAGAGATTACCTTTTAGAATTAATGTCTAGTTTTTCGATCATCATGATGCATTTAAGCAGATTAAGTGAAGAACTGATTTTATGGAGTAGTCAAGAGTTTAAATTTATTAGTATTGATGATGCATATTCTACAGGTAGTAGTATTATGCCTCAAAAGAAAAATCCTGATGCAGCAGAGCTTATAAGGGGGAAAACAGGACGAGTATATGGTTCTCTTACTTCGCTTTTAACGACGATGAAAGGGTTACCATTGGCTTATAATAAAGATATGCAGGAAGATAAAGAACCGTTTTTTGATGCATTGGATACAGTTTTGTCTTGTCTGGAAATTATGTCTAATATGATTTCTACCATGAAGGTGAATACTGAAAATATGAAAAATGCTGTAAAATATGGCTTTCTCAATGCAACAGAAGTCGCTGATTATTTAGTCAGCAAAGGGGTTGCGTTCAGAGATGCCCACAGTATTGTTGGTTCTATTGTCATTTATTGTGAAGATCATAATAAATCAATAGAAGAGTTGACTCCGGAAGAATTGAAGAGCTTAAATCCATTAATTGAAGGGGACTTATATGACTTTATTGATTATCAAAATATATTAAATAAAGGCATTAAGGTGAATTTATTAAAATAATCTAATTTTCTCCAATTGAAGAGCTATAGCATAGAAGAGAAGTACGATCTATGCTAATAGCTCTTTATATTTTTAAAAAAACATAATCAAACTCCCCTTTAAATCAAGAGATACAATGTTTTGTGATAAATGTTTTTCCAATAGAAGAAGGATTAAACTTTAATTTCCTCCATTTTAAAGATAAGATTAAAGTAATTAAGTTTTTGAACTAAGGAGAAAAATATGTATAAAATTGGGGTAGTTGGTCCTAATTCATCAGTTGAGCGCATTATTAATTTAGGTAAAGAATATGAGTCGATCATGGAATTTAAAGCCTACCCATATGATGATTTCAGAGAAACTGAAAAAATAGTTTTGGAATTCAACAAAAATGTGGATGTCTGGTTTTTTTCAGGCCAAATTTCATATATGGTTGCAAAAAATACTGTGGGAATAGGGGAAAACCTATTATATATTGATCATACTGAATCAGGCATCTATAAAAGTCTTTTGCATATGGGATATTTTCAAAAGGAGTTTTTGAGTAAAGTAAGTATAGACGAAATAACTACAACCCATTTAGAGCAGGCGTTAAAACAAATTGATATTACTCCAAAAGAAATGTATATAAAAAACTTCAATATCGATTCAAGCACGGAAGAATTAATCGCATTCCATCTTGATTTATGGAAAGCCGGAAAAACGGAAGGTGCACTAACTTGTTTCGAGGCTGTATATCTAAATTTAAAAGAAGCAGGTGTACCAACCTATCGAATATCTACAACTGATATGGAAATTCGCCAATCATTAAGAATTCTTGCAGAAAAATCGAGAACTTTTTACTTTAGAGATACCCAAATTGGTGTTCAAATTATTGAAATTGAACATTTTGATAAAATATTTGAGAAAGCTAAAAGCTCGTATCATCTGCAATTTTTAGAGATAAAATTAAAAGAAACTCTTCTTAAATTTTGCGAACAATTGGAGGGGTCATTAGTTGAGAAGGGAAACGGCCGCTACTTTATCTTTAGTACACGGGGTACAATCGAATCCAAAATAAAAGATTTAAAAGATACTGTCTTTCTGTTGTCAAATGAATCCAATGCTACTGTAACTGTAGGTATTGGATATGGGCAAACACTTCACTCAGCAGAAATAAACGCTCAACGTGCCATCCAACTTTCAAAAGAAAAGTCAGACAAGGGCATCGTCATTGTACAAGAGGACGGAACAATGATTGAGTCTGCAGGTGAAGAGGAAGAATTACGTTTTTCTTACCGGATAGATGACAAGAATTTTATGGAAAAACTAAAAAAGGCTAAAATAAGTGTGAAAAATTATAATAAATTGTATGCTTTAGTCAACAGAATGAAATTGAAAGATTTTACAATAAAAGATTTAACAACACATCTCTATTGGGATGAAAGCAATGCACGGCGTATTGTAGTAAGTTTATGTGAAGTTAACTTAGCAGAAATCATTGGTGAGGAATCTTATTCTTCTCGAGGAAGACCGAGTAAAATTTATCGTTTAAAATAAGACCCATTTTCGGGTGTAGACTTTCAGCCTTTATCCCTGCTGGCAATATTAAACTAGATCTTAAAAACTTCTATGAAGTAAACGAAACATTAGATAGCTCGACTATTTAAAGGCATCCATTACAGGTGCCTGATTTTTTTGTGGACCTTAAAACAGTGTAAGCAACTGAATAATGAATCAAAAGAAAATCCATTTTGAACAATCCTTTTTCAAAATGGATTTTTTTTATTTACGCTAATATGGGGGTTAAAGAGGACATTTTTATTAATCTTTATTTCAAAGCTACAGCAGTTAAAACATTTCATTAACTTCCCATGATTCGACTATTTGATGCGCCATCCTTGGATCATATCCTTTACCCATCAGATAGGCAATAGCTGCAATTTCCATCATTGCATGAGGGACAGATGTTTTTTGAGCTTCGTTTAAACCATACTGTACCCAAGGGCCAACCTGTGACAATGTTTCTTGTTTGAGATGGTGCGGGTTAGTGTAAGAAGGATACACAATATTACATCCTTTCAAAAATATAGATAAATATCACAATCCTATTTTATGCACCTTAACTTATCCCGTGTTCGATATTCTCTAATTTTATAGATAAAAGTTATGGGTCAAAGGATTTTCTTCTTCAACAATGGAGGGAGGGTAGTTTAAGTGGAAAATTTCACAAGTGTTTCTAACTAAAGTATTGTAACTTCCTCGAAAAGAAACAATCAACCTAAAAGTGAATTTTTTGAAATTGGTTAAACTAGCGGTATCGATTGATCATTCAAAGATTTGTGAAAAATGTTGACAAAGTCCACTAATCAGAATAAAGCATTAGTGGATAAAGTCCACTAAAAGGAAGTAGATCATGAATATAAATAAAAATACCATGGCTGATATCCGGCAATTCAATAGATTTTATACGAATATACTTGGTGTGTTGGATAAGCATATATTGGATACCGGATATTCTTTCACTGAGGCACGGGTCATTATGGAAATCGGTTTGATGGAGCAGTGTATAGCAAACAACTTAGTTGATAAACTGGAAATTGATCGCAGCTATATGAGCAGAATAATTAACAAGTTAAGAAAAGATGGACTGGTTATGAAGGAACACTCGACCTTGGATAACAGAACGATTCTGATTCGGTTGACTCCAGAGGGGATGACTCTTTTTAACCAGCTTAATGAAAGATCTGATGAACAATTAGTGAGATTATTCCAAGGATTATCACAAAATGAAATTAAAGAAATCCATGCTTCTATGATGTTCATTCAGAAGAAATTGGATGGTTTGGGGAGATTAAAGGATGATACGTTTTGAAAATGATTATACAGAAGGTGCCCATAAGCGAATTCTGAACCGATTAATAGAAACCAATGAAGAACAAACACCCGGATATGGAGTGGATGAACACTGTGAAAAAGCGAGAGCTTACATTCGAAAAGAGTGTGATGCCGCGAATGCGGATGTACACTTTTTAGTGGGAGGAACACAGACGAATACAACTATCATCGCTTCAATTTTGCGGCCGCATCAAGGGGCGATTGCTGCAATCACCGGGCATATCGCGGTACATGAAACAGGCGCAATTGAAGCCACTGGCCATAAAGTGCTTACTTTGCCGAGTGATGATGGAAAAATTCAAGCTGAACAGGTGAGAGAATTATATGATGCCCACTGGAATGATGTTACCCATGAGCATATGGTACAGCCAGGCTTGGTTTACATTTCCAACCCTACAGAAAATGGAACGACTTATAGTAAAGCCGAGTTAGAAGCATTAAGTGAAGTTTGCCGGGAATGCGGTTTGCCATTGGTATTAGATGGTGCCAGATTAGGGTATGGCTTGGCTTCGCAGGACAGCGATTTAACCTTGGCGGATGTTGCAAGGCTATGCGACGTGTTCTATATAGGGGGAACGAAGGTAGGGGCAATGTTTGGTGAAGCGGCAGTCATCATGAATGATGCCCTGAAAAAGGACTTCCGCTATTTCATCAAGCAAAGGGGAGGAATGCTCGCTAAAGGGAGACTATTGGGGATCCAGTTTGAAACCTTATTTGAAGACGGCCTATACTATGAAATTTCTA
Organism: Peribacillus sp. FSL R5-0717; assembly: GCF_038002945.1. Lineage (NCBI taxonomy): Bacteria > Bacillati > Bacillota > Bacilli > Caryophanales > Bacillaceae > Peribacillus > Peribacillus sp. FSL R5-0717. The sequence goes on along the minus strand of NZ_JBBOOF010000001.1, from coordinate 1,466,601 downwards.
AACATGCCGTGGAAATGTCAATGATGATTCGAGAAGCATTTGTTGAAAATGGATTTTCATTACGATATGATTCCACATCAAATCAGCAGTTCCCCATCTTGCCGGAAGATGTATTGCAGGAATTAGGTAAAAAGTATTCATTCTCCTTCTGGGAAAAAGTCGATGCTACACACAGTGCTGTGAGATTTTGTACCAGTTGGGCTACGAAAAAAGAACATGTTGACCTGCTCGTAAAAGATATCAAGGCAATAAAAGGAGAAGAAAATGGCCACGATCGAGTTATATTTAGAGAATAGTTATCTAAAAGAATGTTCGGCAAATATCGTTTCAATACAAGACCGGTTTGTTGTGTTCGATCAAACCATTTTTTATCCAGGCGGCGGTGGGCAGCCCTGTGACCGGGGAATCATAAAACAAGGTGATGAAACTTATAAAATATTAACAGTAAAAAAAGTCGATGGTGAAATCATTCATGAATTGGAACGGCCATTAAAGGACATTAATCAAACGGCAGACATGCAGATTGACTGGACTTGGCGGTATCAGAATATGCAGTATCACACACTATTGCATGTCATTTCAGGTTATTTTTATCAACATTACAATGCTTTAGCTACAAGCAGTCAAATTGAAAAAGAACATGCGAGATTAGAGCTGTCTTTTTCTCCTGAAATAATGGAAGAAATACCATTCGATCAATTGGAACAATTGATAAAGAAGATACTGGCACAACCCCATAATGTTTATACGGAAACAATTAGCAAAGCTGAAGCAGAGCAAAAAGAAGGGGTAATTAAAACGGTCATTAATTTACTTCCGGCTTCGCTTAACGAAATTCGAATCGTTCAAATAAAAGATATTGATGAGCAAGCATGCGGGGGAACCCACGTCAACAACACGAAAGAAATTAAAGACTTTTCCATAATGAAAATTCAACAAAAAGGACCAGCGAAGAAAAGGATTAAAATTCAATTATTGGGATAAGTTCTGCTAATGAAAAGTATGGACTCCATATCCTTTGAAGTCGCCAATTATTTTTAGTTGGTGGGAGTTTATTGAACCTAAATATAAATCCAAAAAAAATCATTTTGACAGGAACAGATTGAAATAAGGTACAAAGTAAATAGGGCTTTTAACATGAGAGTTGTTCTGGCAGCTCTTTTTTTTTTGGAGTTAACTGGGCAAATAGCGACTTTAATTTTTAAAATTTACATGCAATAATTGGGACATTCGTTAAAATAACTAAAAAGTAAACGAGGGGGAGTCTGATGGAGAGGATTAATTATTCTATTGTTGATGTGTTTTCAAATGGAAAATATACAGGAAACCAACTCGCGGTTTTTAAAAACGCTGGGAATATTCCGGATAAAGAAATGCAACAGATAGCCAAAGAAATTAATTTTTCCGAAACTACCTTTATCTTGTCTGATTCAAAAAATGATGGCGGTTATGATGTCCGGATATTTACACCTAATGAAGAGGTTCCATTTGCTGGACATCCGACTATAGGAACTGCATATATCATTCAAAACGAAGTATTAGAAGCACCATTGGATAACATTATTTTAAACTTTAAAGGTGGACAGATAACAGTATCATTCAATAATCAAGAAGAGCTTCTATGGATGAAACAAAATCAACCAACTTTTGGCCGGATTTTAGATACAGATAAAATTTCTGAAGTTTTAAATATACATAAAGAAAACATAGATGATAGATTCCCCATTCAAGAAGTTTCGACGGGACTTCCAGTGCTTGTTGTCCCATTAAAATCATTGGAAGCCGTTAAAAAAGTAAAGATAAATAGAGAAAAATATTTTGAGTTAATTGAACATATGGATGCAAAAGCCATTATGGTTTTTTCTCCAGAAACATATGATTCGAAAAATGATTTGAATGTTCGCGACTTTGCGGACTATTATGGTATCCCCGAAGATGCAGCCACTGGCAGTTCTAATGGATGTTTAGCTGCTTACTTAGTTAAATACGGGTATTTTGAAAGAAGTGAAATAGACATTCGCGTAGAACAAGGATACGAAATCGAAAGACCTTCTTTATTGTTTTTAAAAGCAGGTGATGATAATGGGGAAATCGACGTTCATGTTGGAGGTAAAGTAGTGAAAATTGCTCAAGGTGAATGGTTTCTTTAATAACCTGACCTTTTCAACTGACAAATGCTTTACTTCAAAACAGGGAAGGTTGCTGAGGCAGCCTTTTTCTTATTGAACGAACAGGCATACTTACCGATAATCCAATCGATTTAACTTGAAGATGAATGACAATTAATGGGGAGAGTCCCACACAAAAGGAGGTCTTCCAAATGAATAAAGAATCAGTACTGATCGTGGAAGACGAAGAAAAGATCTTAAGACTGCTTGAATTGGAGCTTGAAATCGAAGGCTATCAAGTCGGAAAGGCAATGGACGGCAAGGAAGCCCTTGAGGCATATCAATCAAGAAAGTGGGATTTGATCTTATTGGATGTGATGCTTCCGGGCATAAGCGGGATCGAGCTGCTTCGGAAAATTCGAACGAAGAATAATATCACTCCTGTCATCCTGTTAACGGCAAAAGGCTCGGTTGAAGATAAAGTTTCCGGTCTTGATCTCGGCGCGAATGACTATATCACCAAACCTTTCCAAATTGAGGAATTGCTTGCCCGAATTCGTGCGGTTTTAAGAATGCGGCCTGCTGCACCTTCAATGGAAGCTGAAATCGGTGGATGGCTAAATACTGCCGATTTAAAAGTGAATGTCAAAACACGCGAGGTCATTAGAGGTGATAGCCATATTGAACTAACGCCAAAGGAGTATGATTTACTTCTTTATTTACTGAAGAATAAGCGTCAGGTGCTAAGCCGTGATCAAATTCTGGGAGCGGTTTGGGGGTATGATTTCCAGGGAGAAACAAACGTGGTGGATGTGTATATCCGTTATGTTCGCAAAAAGCTCGAACATGGCTTTGAAACGCCGCTCATTCATACCGTAAGAGGCGTTGGCTACGTCATGAAGGAAGCAAAATGAGACTTCGCAAGAAAATAAACTTATATACTGCGGTGTTATTCATTTTCCTGCTGCTTTTGATGAATGTCTCCATTTATTTTGTTTTCAGTAATCTGATGATGGTGAATGAAATGAACCGTGCGAAAGCGGAGACAGGGAAAATTGCCTTTGATGTTAGTGAAAATGTTAATAATATATCTCCAAATGATTTACTTCGAGCCTATTTGCCTATAGATGGCATGATTGGTATCGTAATCGAAGGTCAACGAAAAGGAACAGCTGTTACATCCAATTCTGAAAAACAATTAAGCAATCGAAATAGTAGCTTTTACCCCGGTGAGAAGAGCGAGATCATCACTTATCAGCAGAAAAAGTATGTATTCGTTTCAAACCCGATCGTTTGGGGGGATGGAAGTGTAGTTAATCTTCAAATCACCAAAAGCATGTCAGCAACCGAAGAAATGCTCGCTGTTCTCCGCATCGTATTAATTGCTGTAACCATCATTGCCATGATACCTGTTCTGATATCAAGCACTATTCTTAGTAACTTCATCGCCCGTCCGATTCGATCGATGATCGATACGATGAAGGAAATTCAAACTAGCGGCCAATTTAAGCGGCTTAGCCTAGAAGAAAAATCAAAGGATGAGCTTGTGGAAATGGGAAAAACATTTAATCACATGATCGATTTACTGCAGGCCAACTTCGAAAAACAGGAGCAATTCGTATCGAATGCTTCACATGAATTAAAAACACCGCTAACTGTCATCGAAAGCTATGCAAGCCTTTTGAAGAGAAAAGGGTTGGAGCGTCCTGATTTGTTTGATGAATCCATAGAGGCCATTCATTCTGAAGCCATTAGAATGAGAGAGATGACAGAGCAAATGCTCCTGCTTGCAAAGCATCAGGAAAAATGGAATATAGAGAAGGAAAACGTCAATCTGACCGATATCATGGCAGAGTTAGCGAAAGTATATAAGAATGCGTACAATCGGACAGTGGAGATTTATAGTGGCGATGCAATTGAAGCAGTAACGGATGTTCAAAAGTTAAAACAGCTTTTGTTTATTTTTTTAGACAATGCCAGAAAGTATAGTGACGAGCTAATCTTCGTCTACATAGGACAAACAGGTAATGAAGCATATATCCGCATCGAAGACAGAGGGGATGGAATTCCAAAGGCTGAATTGCCAAAAGTGTTCGATCGTTTTTATCGTGTGGATAAAGCTAGAAACAGAAAGCAAGGCGGATCAGGATTGGGGCTTTCCGTGGCAAAGGAAATTGCTGATGCAATAGATGTGCGGATTGAAATGGACAGTCTCGAAGGCAGGGGAACGATCGTTACTCTTTTATTTAATTAAGCCAGAATGATGTTGGATGGGGGATACGATGAAGATTAGAAAAGTGCTGATAACAGCCGGGTCGACTCTCGTTTTTGGTCTGCTATCATTCGTCGGATTTCAATGGTGGGCTCCATCATTATCCGCGGAAAGTTTGACGAAAGAAGAAGTGAACCAGACAGCAAAGGATAAATTTCCTGGAACCATTATGAAGACAACAAAAAGTGAAGGTGAAGAATATCAGATTGAAATGCAGCTTGAAACCGGGGTCTATCAAATTAGGATGGATGCGAAAAGCGGGGAAGTCCGTTCTATAAAAAAAGAAACCATAGGTCATACAGCTGAAGCGGCTACGGAAAAAGCACCCCAAAAGCTTCTGACCCAAAACGAAATAAAGACGCGTATTTCCTCACAAGGTGACCTGGAACAAATTGATTTTGTACAGGAGAAAGACAACTCCTTTTATAAAGCAGTGGTAAATAAGAATAACGAAAAAATCACCTTGATACTCGATCCTTATACAGGAGCTATAATTGACTCGACACTAGTGGCAGATAGTATCATTACAGAAAGCGAAGCAATTGCGATTGCCGAAAAACATGTAAAAGGAACAGGTGACGATACAGAATTTTATCAACCTCTAGATCAGACACCTTATTATTTGGTCGAAGTTGAATTGGAGGACGATCGAGACGCAGTCGTTCAAGTGGACGGCTACACGAAGGAAGTAAAAACAATCACATGGGAAGATGACGAAGAGAACGATAATGATGGCCCTGAATAAAATAGTGGCTCATAAGACGTAAATTGAATAAAGCAAAAAAAAGGGTGATGCTATTAGCTGTCTAATATGCATCACCCTTTTTGGCTTTGGTGAGTAAGGAAAATGCAAAAAAAAAGAGAAGGAACTGTAATAATTCTCACCAATTTCTAATCCTTCTATCATTTAACTCTAATTAACTATCTCTAACATGGAATAAAGCACCAAATGATAAAACAGAGCCAAAGAAGTTAAGTGGATGAAAGGCATCTGGATTATTGTACATAAAACATTCCATCATATTCACACTTTAACAAAGTTTAGCAAAGAGAAAGGAGAATCAGTAATGTCAGTTATTTCTAGCATTCTGGATTACAACAAGACGTTTGTCGATCAAAACAAATATGAAAGGTTTCAAACGACAAAGTATCCAGATAAAAAGATCGTCATCATAACGTGCATGGATACCCGGCTGTTGGAATTGCTTCCAAAGGCGATGGGGTTAAGAAATGGAGATGCGAAAATCATTAAAAACGCCGGAGCTATTGTTTCTCATCCATTTGGCAGCATTATGCGCAGTATCCTTGTCGCCATTTATGAGCTGAAAGTGGAGGAAGTGTGTGTGATCGGACATCACGGATGCGGTATGGTGGGGCTTCAATCCTCTTCACTGCTTGATGCCGCAAAGGAGAAGAAAATCAGCCAGGAGCAAATTGATATCCTTACAAACTCTGGTATTGATTTATCAAAGTGGCTGACAGGCTTTCAATGCGTTGAGGAGAGTGTAAGGAATAGTGTCCATTTGATCAAAAACCATCCATTATTACCGGATTCCATTGCCGTCCACGGTATGGTCATCCATCCCGAAACGGGTAAACTGGATCAAATCATAGATGGATATAGCAATATTGTCAGCAAGGAAGAAATGCATATTCAATAAAAGAAGGAGCGATAAAATGATTGGTTCTAGCAGGTTTGAAGGATATAACTTAGGCCATTTTCAGAAAGACCTGGTTGCCGGGGTGGTAGTTGGGATAGTAGCGATTCCTTTAGCGATGGCTTTTGCCATTGCTTCTGGAGTAAGGCCGGAATACGGACTGTACACATCGATTATTGCAGGAATCATGGTCTCCCTTTTTGGCGGATCGAAATATCAAATTGCAGGCCCGACTGGAGCCTTTGTCCCGGTCTTGTTAGGGGTAGTCATGCAGTACGGATATGAAAAACTGTTAATCGCCGGTTTCCTGGCAGGTATCATGATTTTTCTTTTAGGTGTCTTCAAACTGGGAAGATTCATCAAGTTTATTCCGCGTCCAGTTACCATCGGCTTTACAGCTGGAATTGCCGTGATCATCTTCTCGGGGCAGATTGCCAATTTCTTTGGACTCAGTAACTTAAAAAAAGAAGAGGTCTTTCTTTTAAATATGAAAGAAATCTTAGTGAACTTCAATACAGTGAATATCTATAGTGTACTGGTAGCTAGCATAAGTCTGACTCTCGTCATATTAACTCCAAAATATTTACCGAAAATCCCTGGAGCATTGCTGGGATTGATTGTATCAACTCTTGTCGCCAGCTTATTCTTTCCAGGTCAGGTAGCGACCATAGGATCGGCATATGGCGCCATTCCAAATGCATTGCCCCATTTTCAGTTTCCCCATATCACTGGCGGTCTGGTGATTGAACTCCTTCCGGCTGCTTTGGTCATCGCCATGCTTGGAGGTATTGAATCACTCTTATCCGCTGTAGTGGCAGACGGCATGACCAACAGTAAACATAACAGCAATAAAGAGCTGATGGGACAAGGATTGACCAATATGATTGCGCCTTTATTTGGAGGCATTCCGGCTACAGGTGCCATCGCCCGTACTGCGACGAATATTAAAAACGGTGCAGTCTCCCCCATATCTGGCGTGATTCATGGGTTGGTGGTATTGCTGGTGTTAGTCAGTTTGGCGCCTTATGCTTCGGCCATTCCTTTGGCCAGCATGGCCCCGATTCTTATGTTTGTCGCATGGAACATGAGCGAACGCAAAGAATTTTCGCATATTTTAAAAGCCAAAACGATGGACTCGGTCGTATTGCTCGTTACCTTCGTGTTAACCGTAGTGATTGACCTGACAACAGGCGTCGGGATCGGATTACTATTAGCCATTCTATCGTTCGTTAAACTGATGAGCGGTACATTGAAATTATCAAAGGTATTACCAGATCCAACTGATAAACTAGTTAAACCAGAAATGGTGCAACAAGGTTCAAGCTGCCCGCAGATTAACATTTATACGATAGAAGGACCTTTATTCTTTGGCACAATCGAAAGGCTGCAAGAAGAAATCGAGGTAATAATGCGATCAAAACCAAAAGTCCTCCTATTAAGAATGAGCAATGTGTCCTTTATCGATACATCGGGGGAAGCACTGCTAACCGACATCGTGAAGCAATTCAAGTTTCATAACCTACAAGTGCTGATTTCAGGAATTCAGCAGGAACCTAAAGAAATGCTGAGAAAAACCGGATTTATTGAACTGGTTGGTGAGGAACAGTTCTTTTCCAGTACGGGTGATGCCATCAACAAAGCTTTATCCAAACTGGATGAGAACCGTTGTAAAGGGTGTAAACAGTTTTCATTTGCTGAATGTACCGCACTCTCACAGCAAGTTCAAAAGCCTGCGTTATTAAAACAAAGCAGAAAACGGGAGATAGGGTTAACTTGACTCCCGTCAAGAAGAAAAGGCATCTGCTTTTGGCGGATGCCCTTTTTCTTTGATTATAAAATCTGTGTCGCCTATAACCCACGGTTTATCAGATTTCTTTAAGACAATACAAAACGCATGCCCTAATTAAGAGCATGCGTGAACGTTTATTCTTCTATGATATCCAACTCTTTCAGGGCTTCAAGCGTAATCGTTTTGGCTTTGCTTCCGCTGCCGTCCATGTTCGTTGCGAAGGCCCATTCCCCTTTGTCCGTTTCGATGTACCCCACATACCAGCCCAATCCGATATCAGAAAGGCGTGTACCGGTTTTTCCATGGAGGACATATGAGTCAGCTTCTTCATTGATCATGATTCTCTTTACGGTTCTCATATGCTGCTTGTCGATAGGCAGCTTTTCCTCTACAAGCTTTTCCATGAATTGGACTTGTTCCAGGGCAGAAATCTTTATGCTGCTGTCCAGCCAGAACTGATCGATCCCGCCGGAGATATCACGATTGCCGTAATCGAGCAGATTCACATACTGCTGCATGTTTTCCGCCCCGATATCGCGGGCCATTGCTTGATAATACCAAATCACGGAATGCCTCATGGCTGAAGCAAGCGTATGATCTCTGTTCCAATCTTCAAATTCCCTGATTACGCCATCCCAGCGCTTCACTTCATATTCATCGCTCACCGCTTTTGTCTGTAAACCGATTAATGCATTCGCCACTTTGAATGTCGATTCTGGTGTGTAGCGTACTTTACTTCTCTGTTTATTATAGATAAATACCTTATCATTTTTTAAGTTTTGGAGTACCATCGTGCCTTCCGCACCATCGAAGGAATCCCCGATATCCAGTTCTTTCACCATTTGATCGTTAGCACTTGCATGAATCGTGCCCATGGAACCAGTGACTAGCAGGACAAGAATGAAACATAACGTTTTGATTTTCATTACACACTCTCCTTTAAGGCATGGATTGATCGATCAATAATTTCCATAAAATAGGTTGATAGCTAAAGTATACCTATTCCTGATGAAAAACGAAACCTTATTCTTGGATTCTATCTAGATAGTATCGATTAAGGAGGAATGCAGCGAGTAGTTAATGAATATATAGAGCAAACGATGGAATGGGAGGAATCTATCATGGAGGTTAACCAAAGAAAAATAAATAGTAATGAAAAAGAAATTACATACACACATATTGAAACCGGAAGTCCGGCCGTTTGTTTTATGTTTTCAGGTGCGGGGTACACGTATGAGAAGCCACTATTCTATTATTCGACGATGATCATGCTTCAAAATCAGTATGATGTCGTGCATATTCATTACGCCTATGACCAGGATATATTCAAGCATCCATTGGTGGATATCACAAAAGTGATCGTTAATGATATCAATCCCGTCATTGCGGAAGTGCTTCAAAATCATGAATATCAAGGAACTGTGTTTCTAGGCAAATCACTTGGCACCATCCCCATCATCAACGGAATCATGAAAAGTGAGCAGTTTACGAATGCCAAAATGATTTTGCTGACGCCTCTATTGAAGTTCGATTCGATTTTTGATGGGTTATTGAGCTGCAATCATTCAGCACATATAGTTATAGGTGAAAAAGATCATCATTATATTCCAGATAAAATTCAAGCGATTGAAAATAAACCGAACATAAGCATGAATAAAATCCCGCATGCAAATCATTCCTTGGATATTGAACCTTTTGATACTTCAAGGTCGATCATCGTGCTGGAAGGTGTAATGAATAGAATGGAAGAGTTTTTAAATATAGGTTAGCGAAATACAAAGGGATTCAATCCAGGAGTTAGCAGGTGAAGAATGTTATAATAAGAGTATTGTAGTTTGGAGTTCTGAAAGGAGAAATGATGGTGGGAACCAATACATTTCATTCAATTGATGAATATATCATACAATTTCCCGAGGAAGTTCAGGAGATATTAAAAACGTTAAGAAAAGTCATAAAGGATGCAGCACCGGATGCAGAAGAGAAGATAAGCTATCAAATGCCTACCTTTGTTTTATATGGAAATCTGGTACATTTCGCTGCCTATAAAAAACATATAGGATTCTATCCAACTCCAAGCGCGATCTCCGCGTTTGAATCTGTCTTATCTGAATATAAATGTTCAAAAGGGGCCGTTCAGTTTCCACTAAACAAGCCAATTCCTTATGAATTAATAACCGAGATGGTTATATTTAGAGTGGAAGCGAACAAAAAGAAAAAAGCAGAAGGCAAATCTCAAAAGAAAAAATAACATCGATTATTATCAGAATTCACAAAATGCTTAATATTTGAGAGTATGAGCTGCAAGGATTTAAGGACCGAAAGAGAAAGGTGGAAATAATATGTTCAAAAAATTATTCAGTAAAAAAGAAAGTGTGGAACAACTGCTTGCTCCTATAAACGGACAAGTAATAAAAATAGAAGATGTTCCGGATCCGGTGTTTTCCGGGAAAATGATGGGGGACGGAATAGCTATTCTTCCTGAGGAAGGGTTGGTCGTATCTCCAATCGATGCAGAAGTGATCCAGGTTTTTCATACTAAACATGCTCTAGGCCTCCGTACGAAGAATGGCATAGAATTGTTGATTCATATTGGATTGGAAACAGTTAACCTTAAAGGCGAGGGATTTGAAGTCCATGTCGCAGAAGGGCAAAGGGTAAAAGCAGGAGACAAGCTTGTGACATTTGATATCGATTTTCTAAAATCCAACGCTCCAAGCATCGTTACTCCGATCGTTGTCACGAATGGCGAGCTGGTTGGAAAACTGGAAAAAACAAATAATACCCAAGCAACTATTAACGATACGGAGATCATGAGTGTTTATTTGAAATGAAAAGAAAGATTCCATGCTGACCTCTCCTTTTAGGCTGCAAGCAGGAAAATCGAAAATTGCAGCGAATAGTAGGTGAGTGAACAAATAAAATCAAGCGAGGGTGAATTGGATGGGAATTCAAGCAGAAAAGATTTTTGTAAACTTGCCTGTTAAAGATTTGGATGCCTCAGTAGAATTTTTCACAAAGGTCGGTTTTGAGTTTAACGAGCAAATGACCAATGAAAATGCGACATGCATGGTTATAAGTGAGTCCATATATGTCATGTTGTTAGTGGAAGAATACTTTAAAACGTTTACCAAGAAGGAAATCCCTGATTCTGCTGCGAGTAAGGAAACCATCGTCGCCCTGTCCGTTAAAAGCAAGGAAGAAGTCGATGAGATAGTGAATAGGGCACTGGATGTTGGCGGAAAGCCTTTCAATGAAGCCATTGATCATGGTTTCATGTACGGTTGGAGTTTTCTGGATATTGACGGGCATTCTTGGGAAGTATTTTACATGGACGAAAGCGGATTTAATCAAGAATAAAAAGCAAGGCACAATCCTTCACGAAGGACTGTGCCTTTTTTAGCAATCTTAGCTGAATTTCATTCATAACAATACGGGGCTAATGTCTTTCCACTCATAAATCAATAGATTCAATTCAGCACCAGCTATTTTGATTTTTTCAGTTTTAAGCAATTCAGCACCGAATGCTTCATAGAAGTATCGAGATTTATTATCTTCAAGCACCTCTACGAAAATTGTCTTGAATCCCAGTTCTTCGAATTTAAAAAATAATTCTTTGATGAGTTTCTTACCTATCCCCATTCTTTGTGAATTTTCGAGGATATATATCGCAGTTAAATCGCCCGAATCCTCAACTTGATTCGTCTCCCTTTTCCCTCCGCATATAAATCCTACTATTTTTCCTTCGTTATTTTCTGCGACATAAACATAATTTCCATTACTAGTTATATTCTTTATCCATATGTCTTTCCTATTCTCATAAGAAAGTTTATCTAAAAATTCACCCGGAATTATATCTTTATAAGTGGTCCGCCAGCAATCCACATGGACTTTCGCTATCCCTTCCGCATCAGCCAACGTTGCCTCTCTTATTAGCATAGTGGTTCCTCCTTTTTTAAGTTTGCTATACCTCTTATTTTTTACTACTGTTATCCAATTAGCAACTAATTGACCCAGGATATTCCAATGATTAAATTTGTATGTTACTATTTCCTATAGTTTGCTTGATGTGGGAGAAGGAATGAGATGAAACAGATTTTCCGTAGTAAAATATTTTATTTAATAAGCTTCTTGATTATCTTGGGGGTTGTGCTGGTTTTTAATAATGACGAAGAACCGACTGAGAAATTAACTGACGATGAATTTACAAATTTAGCGGATAGAAAAGTGACATTTATAGAGGTGGAGCAGCGAAAAAGTGTGATTGAAATAAGCGGTCGGCTGGCAGGGTATGAAAAGGAACAATACTTTGTCGCGTCTGTCCCAAATAGTGAAACTTCGCTAGATAGAATGAATAATGCTGCAGAGGAACATGATATAGAAAAAATGGAGTTTACACCATACAATGAGGCAAGCGGGTGGGTCACCCTGTTTACAGCGACCATTCCGTTCATGGTCATTGAGTTATAATAAAAAGATAGTTTTCGACGATATATTTCTATTTTCGGAGATAAAACTGTGAATTTTGTCGATATTTCTAGTGAGTTATGGCTTCTGCAAAAAAAGTGATAAACCTTTAAAATGGTATTGAAGATTGCTGAATAGTTTGATAGAATAAAATAAATGAAAAAGACTATGTGCAACTGGCGAAACACGGATAACCGTGAGGGAACACATAGTGTCGTAGCCGTTCGCCTGGGCAGAGGTAAGGGATTTTATCCCTTGCCTCTTTCTGTATATTAACAGATAGTAAAGGTTTAAAGTCAATATTTTGAAATTTCAAAAACATCATAATCAAAAGAGGAGCTAACAAAATGAGCACAATACTTTTAGAAAAAGTCAAAACGATCAAAGCGTTAAATAATATTGCCGAAAGCGGGCTGAATGTTTTCAATAAAGGCGATTTTAAAGTCGACAATGACAGTGAAAACCCTGATGCGATCGTTCTTCGCAGCTTTAATATGCATACTATGGAATTCGGCGATCAGTTAAAAGCAATCGCAAGGGCAGGGGCTGGAGTCAATAATATTCCGGTCGACAAATGCACTGAGCAAGGAATTGTCGTTTTCAATACACCTGGGGCTAACGCAAACGCTGTAAAAGAAATGGTGCTGACGACATTGATGGCTTCATCTCGTAACCTTTTTGCCGGTGTGGCTTGGACAAAGACGCTTGAAGGCGAAGGGGAACAAATTCCGAAGCTTGTCGAAGCAGGAAAGAAACAATTCGTTGGTAAAGAAATCAAGGGAAAAACTCTTGGCGTAATCGGTTTAGGAGCAATCGGTGCACTTGTAGCGAATGACGCGCTTGATTTGGACATGGATGTCATTGGCTTTGACCCGTTCATCTCTGTTGATACAGCTTGGAACTTATCCCGCAATGTACAGCGCGCAATGACAATTGAAGAATTGTTTGCAGAATCTGATTATATTACAGTACACGTTCCATTAACTGACGACACAAAAGGAATGTTTAACCAAGAAACATTCAGCATCATGAAGCCGGGCGTACATATCTTGAATTTCTCACGCGGTGAGCTAGTGAATGAAAATGATATGCAAGCTGCACTTGAAAGCGGAAAAGTAGGCAAGTTCATTACTGACTTCCCGAATGAAAACGTGTTGAAAATGAAAAATGTCGTTCCAATTCCGCATCTTGGTGCCTCTACGCTAGAATCAGAGGAAAACTGTGCCATCATGGCAGCTCGTCAGTTGAAGAACTTTTTAGAAACAGGGAACATCAAGAACTCTGTGAATTTCCCGAATACTTCCCTTCCTTTTACAGGAAACCGTCGTGTAGCAACTTTCCACGAAAACGTTCCGAACATGGTTGGGCAAATCACGCTGGCTGTATCAAGCTTTAATTTGAACATCGCTGACATGGTTAACAGAAGCCGTGGGGGATATGCATATACGATCATCGACATTGATGGTGAAGTAAACGGTGATATCATTCCTGCCTTGGAAGATCAAATCAAACAAATCGAAGGCATCGTTACAACTCGTATCATCTAATTGGAACCAAAATAAAGCTGATAAATAGTGAAAGCCTCAATTCCTTTATGGAGTTGAGGCTTTTTTAGGCTTTATTAATGATTTTGGAATAAATATTGGGGTGGTCATACTAAACTGGCTCACGTGTTAACAACCTAGGGATTACAACGGACTCAGCCTGCGGGCAGCTCGATACATTCAGTTGAAGTCCAAACAGCTTCCACACGCATTACTTAGCATCGAAATTCTCAAAATCCGTCATGCTTTCCTTCTGTGTTATCTTCATAATGTACAAAAAACATCAAGTAGATTGCGAAAAGGAGATGCAAATAAAGTGGAACATCTTTATCATTTTGAATGACCACAAATATGTACATTCCATATAACAAAATGGGAATGCTTAAAAGGATTCTGTGCTTAGTCACATGTCATCCCCCCATTTATCCTCAAATATCAATACATGAGCCACTTGGAAACCCTTTTCTGCTAGAAAATCTGCTAATTTCATAGCTTCATCCTCCTAATTAACCAAATATTCTGTCACTTCTATTAATACAATAGTATGAAGTACAGAGAAAATGCTGTCAATCTATATTCCATCTGTACTCATTTTAAGTTAACGGATTCATAAGTTATCAGCCAAAATAACCATCTCATATATAGGCAAAACGGTACCAAAACGGGGAAGCAATGCGATCAACTGAACGCAGGGAAGCAACGTGCTGCGAACCTGAACAATGGAATCAATTGTATGCCTCCTTGCCTACGTTCACTTCAGCGCATCTAAGTAAAAGAATCGCCCCTAATCCAGAGACGATTCCCTATCTTAAACACCCTTTCTACAAAAAAAGGATGACCCTATATTGTTCTTCCCAAAAAATTCTGGTGCTGATGAAGGATATTCGATGTTAAAAAAGCTCCTACAGGAGGCAGTTGCCCGGTATACGCATTACCGCTAACAGGAAATTGATTCTGAGCTATATCTGTAGTGGCAATCCAAGATCCAGACTCACCTGCTTGCAGAGAGGGAGGCTTCATAAGAAAACGTCCTTGAAGAATGAAATGCCGAATTCTGCTCTGTTGATCATCGATTATGGTTAAATTGCCAGAGAACGTGGCATAAGGTGAATCAAATGCGATTTGTTTGGCGTTTTCATTCCAAAATCCATTAATCGGAATGGGTCTGCCACGAAAATTAACCGTACCAACCACCCTATTATCTATAATGGAATGAATGGAAAGTGTGCCCCAAATAATCGTTCTGCCAGCTATTGAAGAGTGGATACCCCATACAGATGGGAATGGAAAGCTAACCGAAGCAGTTCCCTGTGAAGTTACCAATGCTATGCCCTCCCTTAATGGTTGTTTATGTTCCGAGGAAGCTTCCTTGTTTAAAGCAGTATATGCAGCACGAGTAGAATAATTTAATAAAGAAAGGTGAACTCTTACATCTCCTTCCTGAAATTGCATGATGAGTTACCAGTTGCCGAAAAAGGATTGAACGGATCAGAGGGAGGAATGGAGGGAAATGAGGTACTTGCGGCGAAAGTAATCTATAGAAATGTGTTGAAGATAGGATGAGCAGCAAATGTGAACGGATCAGATGAACAGCTATTGAGCATGAAGAACGGTTTGAGAAACGAAATGATAATAGATCGTAAAAAAACATGAAGGAGTGACGCATATGCATAAAAAGGGCTGTTCCAAATTGAAGTGTCAGTGTTTCATCGTACCTAACTATATCTTAGAGAACATGGCACAAAATGAAGTGGAAGAAGCACGGATCAGTTTAGCGAAAAGCCGTCAAATGCGCAGGCGCAGAATATTGAAAGAATACGATATTGACGGTGTTGTCGCACTGACGGATGCAGGATCTGAACGTCAAGGTGAATCTGCCCGTCATGTTTACGATTGCAAGGGAGGAACGAAACTCCGGGAGAATGAGGCTAGGAAAGAAGGAGACCGATCAAGTGCAGATCCCATTGTTAACGCTGCATATGATTATAGCGGAGTTGTGCGTGATTATTTCAAGGATGTTTTGCACCGTAATTCAATTGATAACCAAGGTCTTGATCTCATTCTGAACGTTCATTATGGCAATAAATTCACGAATGCTTATTGGGACGGCGATGAAATGGTATTTGGTGACGGCGATGGGGTCATCTTTAGCAATTTTGCCAACTCACTCGATGTAATTGGACATGAATTGACACATGGGGTTACGCAGTTCACAAGTGGATTGGAGTATGAAGGTCAGTCCGGGGCATTGAACGAACATCTTTCAGATGTGTTTGGAGTTGCCATAAAACAATTTCACTTAAAGCAAACTGCAGGAGATGCCGATTGGCTGATCGGTGCTGATATAATGGGACCGACACTGAAAGGGCAGGCACTCCGTTCGATGAAGGCACCAGGTACGGCATTTGACAATAAGTTAATGGGTAAGGATATTCAGCCTGATCATATGAAGAACTTCTATAAGGGAGAACGCGATAATCATGGTGTCCATATCAATAGCGGCATACCAAACAAGGCCTTTTATCTAGTATCCATGGAAATTGGAACGGACAAAGCGGCCTTGATTTGGTTCAATGCGATGCAGAATTTATTTGCGACGGCGAATTTCAATCAATTCGTGCAAATCGTCATCAAGGCAGCTCAAAAACTTGTTGATAGCGGCGATGTTACGAAAACAGCCATCAAGACAATTGAAAATGCTTTTAAAGCGGTTGGACTGCCTGAGTAGAAATATTCCATGAATAGGAGGCTTCATCTACCATGCATATCAAATTTAGCTGCATAGGGGGATTTGCCAACCTCGACTTGAATTTCGAAATAGATACGGATGAATTGCCGAAAGAGAAGTATGAGGAATTGCAGAACTTAATGAAACATGCTGACCTTCATAATGCTGCCCAAAGTAAAATGGTAAAAACGCAAGGGTTCGACTCGTTTTCGTACCAGCTGGATATAGCCGTTGAAAAGAAGAAGCAGTCTTTCTCATTCACAGACACAACAGCTCCAGAGGAAGTCCGGCCCTTATTGGATTATTTACGGAATTTAGCAATTGAAATAAAGCTGGCAGAATAACCACGTCAAAAAAGTCTATCATTCAGATAGACTTTTTTTGACGAGTCGTAAAACTTCACAAAAATGTCATTTCGTTTCACTTTTATCTGGATTTTGGCTGTTTGTTCTCTAAATGGACACAAAATAGCGATCCGCAGTAGCAAATTTGAAACGGAAATTAGATAGTATAGCCCTTTGATGAGATTTTGTAAAGAGTTAGCCAATCAAACAGGTAAAGCAGTCACAAAAGGGAACTAATTTTGAAAGAGGTAATACAAGAGCGGTTTTACAAAAAAAGCATAAAATAGGATAATGGTCGCAGAGAGGTGAAGTGAATGACATATCAAGAAATGAAAGTGACGATAGCCGGAAACAGCCTTACCCAATTCGGGAAAAGAATATTAATCTCGCAGATTCAATTCTCGACATTGGAGGCGATATTCGAAGTCGATGAGGCGGTTCAAAGAAAGCTTGATCTCAATCGAAGGACTGAAATCAGGGAGTTCATCATCGATTCTGTATCGGAAGGGGACTTTTACTTTTCCCCATTCATCTTCTCGAGCAGGGGAGCGATCCAAGAAGTGCCCGTCGGCGGGGAACTGCCACCAGGAAGTAAAATATACATACTTGACGGTCAGCATAGGACCTACGCCCTCATTTCAGCCATCAGTCACCTAAGGGCACGGAAGGAAACGGAAGAAGAAATCGGAAACTTTCCCGAAGCGGCAAAGCTCCAAAACCAAATTGATAAGTTAAAAACCTATCCGGTCACGATTCAAATCTATTTAAATCTGGAAACGCATGAAGAAAGACAGCTATTCAATGATATTAATACGAAGCGAAAAGAGCCGCATAACGGCTTGGTGATGAAGTATGACCAGCGCGATGAATATGCAGAGCTAACACGGAACATTGCCAGGATATTAGAAAGTAAGATGGAGATAGAGGCCACCCTTTCGAGGGTCACCGTGAGATGTACGGCGCTGACTACGCTGACGATCATGAGGCGCTGCCTTATTGCTTTATTTGAAGGAAACGTCACCGCGAAAGCGGGTAAAGCCAATTATGGTGATATGACCAAAGCAGAAATCATCAACACCGCGACCGCGTTTTTCGAGTCATGGCTGGAAATCTTTCCGAAGAAGATGACAGACCGGACTACATTCACATCAGGGTATTCCGGCATTCAAATAGCCCTTGCCCAAACGATCCACCAACTCCGAAAACATCATGAAATCCCCTATGAAGAAGCAATAAATCATATGCTGCATTTGAAGAAAGCCTGTACTTGGAAGCATGATGATACCCTTTATTCACACATTTACGACCCCTTGAAAAAAAGAGTCAAAAACCATTCGACAACAAATGCCATCCAGAAAACGGCTCTCGCGTTCAAACGAAAAATAGAACAAGAAGGAGGATGGCTGCATGATTCTAGGTGAATTGGACCGGAAAAGAAGGACGATGGTTTCCTGCTCCATCATCGAGCTGGTCCATATGTATCGCAACGGTCAGATCGCCACGAGGGAAATCAACCAGCTGCGGGTCCGATCGATCAAAAACTATCTTTTGGACAATGCGTTAACGAAAAATATCTACCTGCCGCCACTTGTTGCCAGCAGCAGGGAAGGAGCAGCCCCTAATGGAGATCCTATTGAACTTTCGATCATTGACGGAACACAACGAATAGCGGCTTTCGCGCAATTGGAGGACAGTATCCTTAAAGCGTTAAAGAAAGGTGAAGAAAAGGTGAAACTAGCATACGAACTGGATTCACTCATGAAGGACAGCTCGATTGCGATTCAAGTATTTGAAGGGCTAACAAGAGCGGAAGAATCCCAGCTCTACCTGGATCTCAATCTAAAAGGCAAGAAAGTGGCCCTTTCCAAACGGATATCATTCGACTCGCGAAACAACCTCAACGTCATTACCAATCAGGTGCTCCATACCCATCAATCGCTAAAAACAGCCGGTGTCGAACTTGAAAAGCGTTCCATCAATCGTCCAGCCAATAAAAACCTCTTATCGCTATCGCAATTGAGGCAGGTCATCGGCATCTTCATGACTGGGAAGGCACACGTAAACATCGAAGAGAAAGTATCACAAAGTCCGCTTTCGAACAGTGAATACATCACACTCATTCATCTCTATCTTAATGAACTATTCGACATATACCCGGCAGGACAGATGGGTGATTACACAAAATGCATGCTTGCCAGTTACCCGCTTTTCATTGCCGTTGCCCTTTATGTCAATGACAAAATGGAAAACCAGCCAATCGAACAAAGACAACAGCTGATTGCCACGAGAATGTCAAAATTGAAAGAAGTGGACTGGAGCCCTGATAATCCCATTTGGAAAGAGTTTAAAGGAACATACAAAGGGCGGCCGCCATTATTTCACCTAAGCAAAGATAAAAACAATATCGAAGAGCTAGTACGCTGGCTGTATAGCTGTTGAGGAGGTGAGGGGAAATGTGATAATGAAAAAGTGAAAAACCCCTAGGTGAGGACGTCCGGTCAGACAATCACCTAAGGGCTTGCGAGCAGGAGTATACCTGCCTCTATGTCCAGTATACTCCATAAAAAGGAATAGTGAAATGGGGAGTGAATGGAATGATGATACGAAAAAACTATTTATTGAATATGGAAACGGTAGGAATGATGGAGCGATACGACGCCAATGGTGTCGAGATGACTACGGTAGTGGAGGGAGACGGCACTTTCCATGTTAGGCAACCGCGCCAGGAAATCCTGAATAACACGTTAAACCACTTTGGATTGGATCTGGATGGCGGACTAGCAGCAGCCAAATCCGTACTGGGCGGTAAATACAGACTGCCCGTCTGCATAAACGCCCAACTGGGGATGGTCTGGTTCTCCTCCCGCTCATTCCGGAAAAGAGGAGGAGTCTGGTTTTCCTACATCCACATTCGTGACTTAGAGGAAATGAACGAAAAGGAAACACTAGTCCACACAAACTACGGTCATTGCCTACCAGTAAACTTAAGCAAAAATCAGCTCGCCTTCAAAAGGGATCAAGCAGCCTATCTGCATACGACCTTCCATGAACGCTCATTGGGTAAAAAGACCTTTTATTACGAACCGGGAAGCGGAATCACCTTTTGCAAAGAACCTGGGGAGGTCCATTACAGGGTGAAAGGAAAGGAATAATATAATCCATGAGACCGCTGAATTGGCGGTCTTTTCTTAGGCGTGGATCAAGTGAGAGCGGGTATTATTTAACATCCAGAAAAATAGTTATTGTAAAAAATGGAATGATACATTATGATTAGTAAATGTTAATATTTAGGGAAGGAAGTACGTATTTTGCAACGAACATTTGCCATTTTACTATCTTTTGGACTAGTTTTAGGTCTCTCGTTTGGCGCAAATGACGTTGCCAGCGCCAAAACAAAGGTGAAGACTTATAAAAACTGTACAGCATTGAATAAAGACTACAAAGGAGGCGTAGCCCGTACATCCTCCGTTAAAAATAAAGGAGGAAAAACGAAATACAAGCCTCACGTTTCAAAGGCGCTTTATGATGCCAATAAAAAAAGCGATCGCGACAAAGACTTTATCGCTTGTGAAAAATAAGGATTATTAAAAGAGACCTTTTATAGGAAGGTCTCTTTTAATTTTTGTAGATAAAACGTGTTCCATATTGATTGGAGCGGGTGTGAGAGACTCCTGCGGAAAGCAAGTGCCTGAGAGGAAAGTTCATTTTTGTACAAAACTAAAAAAACGGAAGCTAAAGCCTAAACAGGTTTTTAGCTTTTTTCTCGTGGGTTATCTTTCAAACCGTCCAAAATGTGTATTTTCCCGATTTATAAGTGCATCCCCAAGATTGATTCTGCTCATAAGTCTTTCATGGTCCGAAGGAAAACGTTCTTTAACATTTGCGACACCCTCTGTTGTTGGGATATTACCATTAGGCATAGGACGTTCTTCTCTTTGAAACCCAGGGTTCAAACTATCATTATTAGGGTCTCTACGAGCATCAAGGTTCCCGGCAGTATTATTTGGATCATTGTTATTATCTTGTGGCATATATTTCACTCCTTCGCTTATATTATCCGCTGATGGCATTAATCTATTCGCACGCTGTACTTTATCCTTTATTTATCCTGTTTTCCTCAATTTGCAGCAACGCCAATTTCCCTTGAATGATCAACAAGTACGAAGGGTCTTTTTTATGCTTTAAAAAAACTTCTAAATATTATGATTGACTTACATTTTAATTTGTCTTACAATTTCAATGTAAATAGTCGAAAGATTCAATCAAATGGAAGGAGAACTTACTTAAGAGCTAATTCACTTCAACATGAAGCATGACAACATACTGCGCGTTAACTTTATGTCAATTCCGGAAATGACGTAAAGTTCCGTCATACTTTCAATATCTGAATGTCTAGAGTTATCTAAGTATTATTGCTTTAGAAAAAATGAAAGCGAATACATACTCTTTGGAATGGAGTGAATAACTTGAAAAATCAATCAAATCTTGCTGAATCCACTGTGATTGCTCCGGAGGTCGAAAGTAAGAAAACAAATTTCTTCACGAAGTTTAAAACCGCCTATGGTCCAGGGATTCTTGCCGTGTTAACGTGGCTTGGCGCCGGGGATCTGGTGACTTCTTCTGTTGCCGGTGCAGATTATGGATATAGTTTAATGTGGATTTTAGCTCTGTCATTAATTCTTCGTTTTCTTATCGTTAATGTTATTGCCCGGTTCCAGCTTTGTAACACAGAGGGTTTAACCATTCTTGAAGGCTATGGACGTATCCACCCATTTTTCGGTTATTTCATGTTTGGTTATGCATTAATCATGGGCCATCTGTTTAATGCCTATATGATTAAGGGAGCGGGAGAGGTATTATCGACACTCTTCCATGTCAATCAGCCATTCTTAGCTTCAATGGTAGTTGTAGGATTAGTGTTTATGCTTATTGGCAGGAATATTTATAATAGAATTGAAAGTGTAATGAAAGTGCTTTTGGCATTATTGACCATTGCCTTCTTGTTCCTGGCCATTCAAGCTACACCGGATGTGGGGCAAATCATTAAAGGAACAGTTGGTTTTAGCATTCCAAGTGATACTGGCGTTCATGGAGCATTATTGGTGGCGATTTCAATTATCGGTGCAGTGGCAGGATCGATTTCGAACTTTGTACATCCATATTTCATGAAGGAAAAGGGCTGGACGAAGCCGAGTCATGTCAAGGTTCAAAGAAATGACTTACTGTTTGCCATCGGAGTTTGCATTGTGATTAATTTAGCCATTTGGGTGGTGGGGGCAGAAATTTTAAAACCGAATGGAATTCATGTGGAAACGATTGATGACTTGGCAATGGCATTACAAATGTCGTTAGGACAATTTGGCTGGTACATTTTTTATCTTGGGGTATTTGGCGTATTGTTCGCGAGTATAGTAGGGAAATCAACTGGTTTTCCAAGATTGATAGTAGATGCCTTTTACGTAATAAATAAAAACCGACGCGAAAAGTACAATGGTAAATATGAAAAAGATCCAATGTTTAAATGGATTATGATATTTGTATTAGTTACGCCGCTTATTTGGTCCATTCCCGGCATGCCTGGTTTCATTGCATTGACAATTGGCGTAAATGCAATAAATATAATCGGCTTTCCGGTAATCGCAATTGGCATGCTCGTGCTTTCAAATAAAAAAAGCTTGATGGGAAAATATAAAAACAATTGGTTCGAAAATATTATTCTAACGTTAGCTT
Organism: Peribacillus sp. FSL R5-0717; assembly: GCF_038002945.1. Taxonomy (NCBI): domain Bacteria; kingdom Bacillati; phylum Bacillota; class Bacilli; order Caryophanales; family Bacillaceae; genus Peribacillus; species Peribacillus sp. FSL R5-0717. Next base: position 1,443,964 of record NZ_JBBOOF010000001.1, on the reverse strand, counting down.
CAGTTTTAGCGATTTGGTCCGCCGTTCAATTAGCTACTACCTTTTTTTAAAATAATGGTAGATTATAGATAGAGGCGTTAAACAAAAAAGGTTATGTCAGCATTTGAACCCGATGGGGTCCTACTTTATTGGAAGTGAGGTATCAATGATGAAACCGAAAGTAATCGTCTATAAGAAAGTGGATCAAAAGGTGCTGGATTATATTCAAGAGACTTGTGATGTCGTTTATTTTGAGGGTCTTGATTCACAAAACTATCCTGAATTTCATCAGGAGCTGAAGAACGTACAAGGTATATTAGGTTCAGGATTAAAGGTGGATAAAACTTTACTGGATCAAGCACCGCAATTAAAAATCGTCTGTAATTCATCGGTTGGTTACGACAATTTGGATATAACCGAGTTGTCCAATCGAGGAATCATGGCTACGAACACTCCCGAGGTATTGAACGAGACAGTCGCCGATACGATCATGGGTTTGATGCTCTCCACAGCGAGAAGAATGCCTGAGTTGGATCAAATGGTAAAGTCAGGGCAATGGACATCGAATATCGGAGAAAAATCGTTTGGGTTGGACGTCCACCATAAAGTATTAGGCATTATCGGAATGGGCGGAATCGGATCTGCCGTTTCAAAAAGGGCACGTTTTGGGTTCGATATGAACATCTTATATCATAACAGATCCAGAAACGAAGACGCGGAACAAAAGTATGGAGCTACATACTGTTCTCTGGAAGATCTGTTAAAGCAATCTGATTTTGTCTGCTTAATGACACCGCTGACTCCTCAAACCGAAAAGATGATGGGGGAAAAAGAATTCAAGCTCATGAAAGAGTCCGCCATCTTCATCAATTGTTCAAGGGGGAAAACAGTGGATGAAGAAGCGTTGATCGATGCGCTAAAGACCGGAGAAATTCACGCGGCAGGACTGGATGTCTTTGTACAGGAGCCCGTCCAGGAAGACAACCCGCTGCTTTCCATGAAGAATGTCGTCACTCTGCCTCATATCGGTTCCGCAACATATGAAACCCGCCTGAAAATGGCGATGCTGGCCGCAACAAACCTTGTCGCCGGATTACAGGGCGAAACTCCGCCTACGTTGATTAAAGCTGGCGTAAAGGTGAAGTGATCTTTTATAAATTAAGCTGGATAGCCTTAATTGGGGCTATCCATTTTTTTGTTTCGGATTATTATTATTACTCATCCTGCAAAACAAAAAGCCCTCCCATAAAGGAGGGCTTTTATATCAATTCCCCAGACTTTTGTTATTCATCAACCACATCTGCCATTTCATCAAAATCGGAAACTACGATCTATCAAACAGTTCAGCACAAGAAATACCTGGGTTTGTCATCGCGTAAGAATAACTTGTAATCGGAGACTGCACGCAATGTTTGGATACATAATATGCATGCACTGGTACTTGTTTTGATCCCTAGAAGTCTTTCTTAATACGATTGTCTTGATTTAGATTGTTGACACCGTGTTTCCTCGTTTATAAGTTTATGCTACGTCTGATTGTTTAATTGAATTAACGTAATGGTTTGCTTTATCCTGGTCAAATTCCCCTTCCCATTTCGACATGACAATCGCCGCCAATGAGTTCCCAATGACATTAACCGCTGATCTTCCCATATCCAAAATTCGGTCGATACCGGCAATGAACGCAACACCTTCCACCGGCAGTCCCATAGAACCAAGTGTTGTTAAAACAACAACAAATGAGGCACCTGGAACGCCAGCCATTCCTTTTGACGTTAACATCAATACGAGTAACAAAGTGATCTGTTCTGTAATGGATAAATCTATACCATACATTTGTGCCACGAAAAGTGAAGCAAGTGCTTGATAAATCGATGAGCCGTCTAGATTAAACGTATAGCCTGTTGGAATAACAAAGGAAGTAATGGATTTCGGGCAGCCAAACTTCTCCATTTTGTCCATAAGTCTTGGTAATACCGACTCTGAACTTGCTGTTGTAAATGCCAAAATCAATTCATCCTTTAACACTTTCAGGATAACAAAAATGCTTGTCCCTGACATTTTCGCTATAATTCCAAGAATGGCGAATACAAAGAATACCATCGTCACATAAACAGCAATTACTAGGTTACCTAAAGGAATTAATGTTGAGATACCGAATTTCGCAACGGTTACACCAATCAGTGCAAACACACCAAAGGGGGCAAATTTCATGACTAGATTCGTCACCCAAAACATTACTTCCAACACACCTTCAAAGAATCCAAGAATAGGCTTTCCTTTTTCGCCTATCGCAGCCACACCTAAGCCGAATAAAACAGAAAAGAAGATAATCGGTAATAAATCCGCTTGAGCCATTGATTCAAATACATTTGAAGGAACAATATGAGAAATTGTTTCTCCAAAGCCACTGCTGCCAGCGGTATTTGTCGTTTCTTCATATTTTGAAATATCACTTTTTTCAAGATTGCTTGTATCTAAGCCAGACCCTGGGTGGAACAAGTTTGCCGCCAGTAATCCAATAACAATGGCAATTGTGGTGACAATCTCGAAATAAAGAAGAGTCTTCCCGCCTAATTTTCCCAGTTTCTTTATATCGCCGACTCCCGCTATGGAGACGACTAGTGCAGCCATGACGATTGGGATGACGATCATTTTAATTAAATGAATGAAAATATCGCCGATAGGTACCAAAATGGCCATGACTGTTTCATTACCATGGAATAAAGCACCGACAACGATACCTAGTACAAGTGCAACAAAAATTTGAGTAGCTAAGCCAAACCTTTTCATTTGAATTCCTCCTTTTATAGTTGTTCTGTTGTTAGCGCTTTCAATTTTTAGATTATTTCAAGTTTATGATCATCCTACTGGAACCTACTGAATCCTACGGATACTTACAAGGGCCATAAAAAATAATAATTTCAGTCAAAACCCTTCTCACTTTTTTACCTTTTCATGTGTTATGTTTTTAATATAGTGACTGGGGAGGGACCGTATTGAAAAAGAGTATAAGGATATTGCTATTGATTATGATTGCGGTGCCTCTTGCGGGCGAATTCAAGTTTTACCCCTTCGATGATACATTCAGAGTCAGTTTGGGAACCCCCGTCTTCTTCTTGTTTTTACTATGGGGGAGGAGCATCCACCCGATTATTGCAGGCATAGTGACGGGAGTGAGTGTGTTTTTTTTGCGTTTTTCACTGGCTGTCGGGATACCGGACATATCCGTTGAGGATGCGATCTATCTTCATGTTCCCGCCTTTTTCTATTATTTCATTTACGCGTTGGCCTTTCATAAAACGAAATTGAACGAACGGCACGATCAGCCGTTTATGATCGGGCTTTTAGGGGTATTGATCGAGCTTTTTGCAAGTGTATCGGAGATGACGATCCGATCCATCCTGGCGAATCAGGGCACACCCTTGTTAGCCATTGACCAACTTGTTTTAATCGCCTTTATTCGAAGCTTTTTCGTTCTCGGCTTTTTTAATATAGTAAAGCTGAGAGAAGCGAAATCCGCAGAAGCGGAGCAACGCATTCAAAAGGAACAAATGCTGCTTTTCATTTCAAGTTTGTATGAGGAATCGGTTCAACTGAAGAAAACGATGCAAAATGCGGAAGAAATCACCCGAACTTGTTATGACTTTTACCGTCGGATAAAAACAAGGGGGACTAATGGAAGCCATGCGCAAACTGCGTTGCAGATTGCAGGTCTCGTGCATGAGATCAAAAAAGATAACCAGCGGATTTATGCGGGGCTTTCGAAACTTATGTCATCCAAAAACCTACAGGAATATATGAAGATCGAAGACCTTGGTAACATCATGATCGTGTCCAATAGACGATATGCAGAGTCCCTTCGCAAAGTTATTACATTTACCTTGCATATAGATGATGACCATCCCCCCTATCATGTATATATGGTATTATCATTAATAAATAATTTATTGGCCAATGCAGTGGAAGCCATTGAAGAAGAAGGATACGTATCACTGCATGTGAAAAGGAAAGATCAATTCGTGGAGTTTTGCATCTGTGATAATGGCCCCGGCATTGCGCCAAAGCAGAAGGAAATCATTTTTACAGCAGGTTATACAAAGAAATTCGATGCGGCGGGAAACCCTTCGACGGGAATTGGCTTATCGTATGTGAAACAAACAGTTGAAAAATTTGGAGGACATATCAGGCTAATGGATACCTATAAAGAAACCGTATTCATCGTAGGAATTCCGATTGATGCTATTATGGAGAAAGGGCTAACGAGATGAATTATTTCATTATAGATGACGATCCTGCCATTCGAGGAATGTTGACAGAGATAATTGAAGACGAAGATTTAGGCAAAGTGGTAGGAGAAGCAGAAGACGGAGCTTTAGTGAATAATGGCTTGTTGTTTTTAAAAAAAGCAGACGTTGTCTTAATTGATTTGCTCATGCCATTAAGGGATGGAATTGAAACAATCAGGTCTCTTGCTGATGGATTTCAAGGAAGATTTGTGATGATATCGCAAGTGGAAACGAAAGAAATGATTGGTGAGGCGTATAAATTAGGAGCGGAATACTACATTACAAAACCGCTGAACCAAGTTGAAATTTCATGCATATTAAATAAAGTGAACGAGCGAATACTGGTGGATCAATCGATCCAGGGCATTCAAAGGTCGTTGAACGTGTTTACGGACCGCCCGAAGTCTTCTAAAACCTTTCATACAAAAAATATCATGGAAGCCGGACGGTCCTTAATTTCTGATTTAGGTATGATTGGCGAAGGGGGAAGCGAGGATTTATTAAACATTTTAGGATTCCTCCAAAATGAAAAGCAAAGACTCGGTCCTGCCTACTCGTTTCCATATTTAAAGGAGATTTTTGCTGGGATTGCTGCTGAAAAGCTGGGAGATCAAGCGAAAGAAGCCGAAATCCAGAAAGAAATGAAAGCTTCCGAGCAGCGTGTCCGTCGCGCTCTTAACCAGGCACTCATCCATATCGCTTCATTAGGATTGACGGATTATATGAATCCAAAATTCGAGGCCTATTCATCCACATTTTTTGATTTCTCGGAAGTCCGAAAAAAAATGCTGGAGCTAGAAGACAAAAGCAAAAAAGTAAGCAGTCAGAGCCGCAATAATATGAAAAAATTTATCCAAGTGCTGTTTATGGAAGCAAGGCAGATGATGAAATAATAAACCAGTAACACAAGTGGAATAGATTGAAAATTCACAAAAACATTTTCTTATTTTTCGTTGGAAGAAGCATAAAGGCAAATCCGTTTATATGGGATTTGCCTTTATCGCTATTTCCCCCGTATTTTTTTATGGCTCTTTTCGTAAAGATTGTTGTTTTTAAACGAAACTATTTAAGGTTGATTGGAGCGGAAGTGCGAGACTCCTGCGGGAGCAGCGGGACAGGTGAGACCCCACAGGCGTTTACGCCGAGGAGGCTCACCGCCCGCCCCGCGGAAAGCGAGCATCTGGAGGGGAAATCAACCACAACCCACTACCTGGTAAATAGCAACAAAGTATGTGAAAACATCCTTTTTTATAAACAGTATTGTTTCAAATCTATAGAAAAAGGATAAAGAAGTTCATTCGTTTTCTATTCGTTGATTAATTCCATCGCTCTAACTTTGGGATGCCTCTAGTGAAAAACTTAGCAATAAATTTAGGCATATTCATATTTTCCATCATATGATTTTGAACAACTTTTTGCATTTCTATCGCAGTAATGTTTTGAGTGAATTCACCATTTATATAACAATGACTGCAATATTTAGTACTTATCCTACCATCTTTTTCAGTTCCACCACCTAATTCATCTTTAGATAGCGGCATTCCACAACTCTGACATGCTTTATAATTTTTCATGATAATTTCTCCTACAAAAAGTTTTATCCTAAACATTATCTAACAAACAAAGTTAAGTCAAGACAATATGAATCGCATCTCATCGAAACGAATCAAACGTTGATGTGGGTGTTGCAGTTCTTATGAAAGGCGGGACTGGCGAAGCTTTAGGCCTTCAAATAATCATAAAAATAACCAGCCAAGCTATTGCTCGACTGGTTACTGGCTTTACATGTTAAATTAAAGTTTAAAATGACGATTCATTATGGCAACTGTTGTGCAAAATACATTGATATCATTCGGAATTTATGATAAGTTAGTATAGAAACGCATTTAAATATATATAAAAACAGTTTACCCCTTACTATAAGTATAGGGTAAAACTCACCTCTAGTCAACCCCTAATTTCTCATTTTTTAAAGGAGTGTCCGTTATGAACAATGAAATTCGGCAGGAGCAAGAACGTTTGAATGAGGTGATAGAAACAATCACGAAACAAATCAGCAAAATAGAAGGAGAAACTTCAAAGCGTAAAAAAGAAGTTGTTAATATCCGTAAACACTTTTGGGATGACCTCAAGGTTAATATCGATACTTTCGATGATTATCTCGAGACCATCATTGGATTAAGGCAGCAGGCTCAAGACTTGTCACAAAGCGAAGGCGCACATAGATATGCCTTTAAGAGGCTGTCAACACTGCGCCGCATGCAGGAAGTGCCTTATTTCGGCCGGATTGATATCACTGAAGAAGGGTCTCCCCTTACGGAACAAATTTATATTGGGACTTCCACTCTTACTGATGCAACAGGAGAAAACTTCATTATCTACGATTGGAGGGCCCCGGTTTCGAGTGTTTATTATGACTATCCTCCCGGTCCTGTAGAATACTCCACTCCCGGAGGCGTAATTCGGGGGATGCTGGAGAACAAGTGGCAATACACCATCAAGGGCGCCGTTATCGAATCAATGTTCGATACGAATCTCACCATTGGGGATGAGATCCTGCAGCAGGTACTGGGCAAGGGAACGGATAAGCATATGCACAGTATCGTGTCCACCATTCAACGTGAGCAAAATAGGATCATCCGGAACGATCGCGGACGTCTGCTCATTGTTCAAGGTGCAGCTGGCAGCGGGAAGACATCGGCTGCCCTTCAACGGATTGCTTACTTGCTCTACAAGAACCGTGAAAGGCTGAAAGCCGATCAAATCATTTTATTCTCTCCTAACTCCATGTTTAATAACTACGTATCCAATGTGTTGCCCGAACTTGGCGAAGAGAATATGCAGCAGGTAACATTCCAGGAATATCTGGATCATCGTCTGACTGAATCGTTTCAAGTTGAGGATCCTTATGAGCAACTGGAATATTTGCTGACTGGAGCGGAGGATCCTTCCTATAGCACCAGGACAGCGAGTATCCAATTTAAGGCATCCATTCGCTTCTTTGAAATCATCAAGACCTACAGACAATCACTGGAGCAATCCGGAATGATCTTTAGAGGGGTAAAGTTCCGAGGGGAAACGCTCGTCTCAGCTAAACAAATCTCGGAAAGATTTTATAACACAGACACCACATTAAGATTTCACAATAGGATTGAAAAGCTGAAAGAGTGGTTATGTGAGCTACTTGATGAAAGGGAAAAGTTTGAGTTGAAACAACCTTGGGTCGAGGAGGAAATCGAGTATCTTAGCAAAGAAGACTACCAAAAGGTATACACCTATTTAGAGAAAAAACGCGGCCATGATGAAGATTCCTTTGACGATTATGAGATGGAAAATAAAATGCTTGCGCGTATGATTGTTCGAAAGAAATTGAAGACGTTACGCAAACGGATAAAAGCACTTCATTTTATCAATATTAAGGGCATATACAAGCAACTTTTTGACGAACAAATACGGATCGAACTGTGGAATGAGGGTGAAACACCTGCCGAAAGGGAAATTTGCTTATCAACCCAAAAAATGCTGGACGAAGGTAAACTGTATTATGAAGACGCGACTCCATTTTTGCTGCTGAAGGAGTTAATTCAAGGATTTCAGTCGAATACAGCTATAAAATACGTGCTTGTAGACGAAGCACAGGATTATTCTCCATTTCAATTCGAGTTCTTGAAACGATTGTTTCCTAATGCCAGGATGACCGTGCTCGGTGACTTTAACCAGGCAATATTCGCCCATGCCAGTGAACGGGTTGATTTCCAGACTCTTACCAGTTTATACGGGATAAATGAAACCGAGAGCATAACCTTGGATCAAAGCTACAGATCCACAAAGCAGATTATAGAATTCACACGTGAACTAATTCCAGAAGGCCATCGAATTAAGGCATTCAATCGTGAAGGCGAGAAGCCTGTACTCACTCAAGTGTCCAGCCGTGATGAACTGCACCGTGAGATCATGTCTAAAGTCAAAGACTTTCAAAGCCGTGAGTACAATACAATCGCAATAATCTGTAAATCTGCTGCCGAAAGTGCCGCCGCATACGATGCCCTTAATGCCCACGGTGAAATTAAACTCGTACAGAAAGGCACAAATGAATATGAACAGGGTGTAGTTGTTATACCGGCTTATTTAGCCAAAGGCATCGAATTCGATGCAGTCATCATTTATGATGCAGCCATGCAAACATACGGTGATGAGAGCCTGCGTAGATTGTTCTACACCGCATGTACCAGGGCTATGCATGACTTGCAAATTTATACGGTTGGCGAACCCAGTCCATTCTTGAAAAACAGTGCAGCGGAGAGTTTACTTCTGACCTCCAAATAACAAAGAATGGAGTCATTATTAGTGCTTCCTTTTTTCTCCTTTCATTTTATTGCTCTTTTATCGAAATACTATAAAAGAAAATCTTTAGAAAAGGAGGAGATGGATTGACTAACGAGAAAGAACAGGTGGAAACGGGAGGAAGCCAGGTGACTGGTGAATCAACGATTCAAACAGTTAATGATGGTCATTATCATTATCCAGGGCCCGTGGAAGAAGGCTATAGCGGAAATACAGGAAGAGCAGTACAGCCTGCCGGGAAAAAAGATCCTGATGTTCCTCAGAACAAAGATACATTTAATTACACCCGTAATTTAAAGTAGATCCGTCCAACATCATACTTGGAGGTGAAGGAAATGAGTAAAAAGACAGGAAGAGGTCGCATCGCTCCAAGTGTTAACCCGCAGGGGCATGGAAAAGATGTGGAATTCTCCACCGAGCCTAAAAGCGATCTTGAAAACAAGGCAAAAAAGTCCAATACAAAATAAACGTATTGGATAAAAATGAGGTCATACTTTTATTAAAGCCCTTCTCTTAGTCGAGAGGGGCTTTTGCAATCTAAAAGAAGGTATTAATCATCTTAAAAATCCAATCCTTGCTCCTCGTTTTTTGTCGATGAATCATACGTTTTTGAAGCAGCGGGATGTGAAAGAATAAAAGGATGGGGTTACCGTTAAAAAAATACCAAATACATATACTGCTGTGCTAATATGAAAGACTGAACTTAAATAAATGAGAGGAGTTACAAATGAAAATAAATCGATTAATAGCGAACAATATAAGCCATTTGGATTCATCACTGCCAGACGACCAATCATTAGGAATTGCTGGTTTATCAGGTTCCGGGAAGACGACTTTTTGTCAAACCATTGGCGAAGAATCCAAGAAGCGTCTCGTTTCCTTATTGCCGAAGTCTGAATATCAGTATTTATTCCCTAATATTATGGAAACCAACTTCAGTGCCATCAAGATGGAGGAAATGCCTCTGGTCCTTTTTCTCGGCAAATCATCCATTTCAGCTAATCCCCGTTCGACCATTGGCACACATACTGGTGTGTTTAAAGAGATACGTGTTTGTCTTGCAGAAAAATTCAATCTTTCTCCGGAAGTTTTTTCATTTAATAATGCCTTAGGCTGGTGCCCCGCTTGTAAAGGACGCGGTACGACGAAAAACGTCGAATGTCCAAAGTGTGAGGGGAAGCGCTACAATCAAGAAGTCGAGCAATATACCATTGAATTATTAGATCGCCCGCATACTATATCCGATATCAACAACTTAAGCATCGAAACGATCCTTTCACTCGCAGAGACCTTACATATTAGTGAAGCTAAACAGCATATTCTCCAAAATATAATCAATATGAATATTGGTTATTTAGGCTTGAACCGTATTATGGGGACAGTGTCAGGAGGGGAATTAACCCGGCTTTATTTGGCCGAATTCATGGCAACAAGTGAAAATACCGTGATCATCATCGATGAAATCTCCGTCGGTCTTGATCATCAAACCCTTTTGAAAATTTTGGAGCAGATTAAGCAATTAGGTTATAAAAATCAAATTTGGCTCATTGATCACTCCGACACGGTGTTGGATAGCACGGATGACCAATTGTTCTTTGGACCCGGCAGCGGAAAATATGGCGGGAAAATCGTTGAGGAATCACCGCGGCCCAAACCAATCAGCTGGAAGCGTAATGAAGCAGCGCCAACGGAATACTATCAATTTCAGGATCTCTACTGCCGTAATATTCAAATGGAAGAAATCCGGATTCCCAAGAATAGACTCGTTACCTTTACCGGTGAGTCCGGCTGCGGTAAATCTACACTAGTCAATGAATGCATCTCCAAAGATTTTCAGAAGCGGTATCCAAAGGATAAGCTGGTCATGGTCGGGCAGGACCGAAATAAATCGATCACCAGCCGGTCGACCGTTGCGACGTTTCTTGATATTAAAAAGAAGCTCACCAAATACAGTGATGAAATTGATGATATTTTTCAGCGTTCGATCGAAGATATCATCGAAGAATTGCCATCTGAAGACATCGCACATAAACGTTTGAGCTTATTGATCAAACTTGGACTTGGTTATTTGACGTTAGAAAGAAAAACACAAACATTATCGACGGGTGAATTTCAATGTGTCCACTTAGTTTCCGAGCTGTTTGCGAAGACAAGAAACCCGCACACGCTGTTCATTTTTGACGAGCCTTCAAAAGGGTTATCGCAAAATATTTTAAACCAATTCATTGACAGTGTCAGGGTCATTCTGGAGGATGAATCCGTCTCCATCATCATGATTGAACATAATGCCTATATGCTGGAAAGCTCGGATTATATCGTGGATTTTGGCAAAAGACAGCTAACACCTGTCCAGCATCTTGACGTTGTCAGTCATGATGATTATTACAGTCACAAAGACAGTGACGAACGGGTGGAGCCATTGCATATCTCTTCAACGCTCCGGTCAAAAACTGGTATCGATTATTTACAGGATAATCATCTGGACTATTTCAAAAACGCAGAGAACGTCTATAAGGGCGGCATTTTAAAAAGCTTATCACCAATCGCTCGCGTGATTTATGGGGAGTACGAGTCCGACACGATTGCACCTGTGATCGCCATTGATCTTGAACGCCACTTGTACAGTCAATATACGTTTCTTTATGAATTGGGCGGAATGATCAACCATATAGTGGCTGCACATCCGACCAATAAGGATACAAGAAGCTTCGATTTCTATTCAGCAGAAAATCATTGTCCAAGCTGTTCGGGACGCCGGTTCATTGAAAAATTCGATTTCGATGTAGTCATACAAGACAAAAACGTGCCATTCTGGGATGGTTTATTACATCCGGACGTGATGGAAGTATTAAAATATTATCAGCATTCAAAACTGCAATTCCTGTTTGATGAGATCAAGAATGAACTCGGTCACGACATTAGTAAAAGCTATAATGAGATGACAGATGCCGAAAAGCATACCTTCTTATATGGGTATTGGGAAAAGTCCTTTTACGATAAAGCAGGCAAGGCATCGCGAATTTGGGAAGGGTTCAATTTCATCATTGGGCGTTATATCTTCGTATCGAAATCAATCATTAAAGAGCAGATGAAAGAAACAAAAGAGATGATCGACTGTCCAGTCTGTCAAGGAACGGTTCTCAAACATCATAAAAAGCTGATGTTTGGTGATACGGACATTCGCGAGATCATCCAACAGCCAATTGATCAAGTCATCCAAATTGTAGGAAAGCTGCCGGAACTGGAAAAACTAAAAGCGATTGTGGGCGGCGATATCGCACTTACTGATGATGTCTCATTCCTTCCACGTAAAACAAAAGCGGCGTTGAAAATGCTCGAACTCGAACTAGCAAGCTTTGTCGGCTATGAAGTGGTTTTACAAAATGCCCAACCATTCTGGGACAGCATTAAAGGCAATATCGAAGCAATCAGCAGCAAAAATCAGATTACCATCTGTGACTTTGCCAATATTAACGAAACAAGAGAAACCATTATTGATAATTATTTCACCAATGGCAAATACAAAAAACTAACCTATGTCTATGAAGCATTCGGCTACAAAAAAATCGTTACCCAAATCAATAAAATTAAAGCAAGTCATAAATGCCCATTCTGTAATGGCAAGAAAGTCATTTCAGAAGACAACATCCATGACGGTGTGTATAAATTAACGATCCCTTGTGTGAGCTGTCATGCCAGTGGCATCGATGATGAAGGACGCAAAGAAATCGTCGAAAGCATCGACGTCCAGACCTGGCTGACAGGGAAAGTGAAGGATGTCGTGGCCGAAAGCGAACGTACCGAGGCCGTGGCCGATATCCCCATTTTCGCCCGGATACGTGAATTGAACAAACGAGACATGATGGCGGTTTATCAATGCCTAGACAAGAAAAAATAAAGTGAAAAGTCCGCCGAAAATGGCGGACTTTTATTTTGGGGACATAAGGGGTTAAGAGTCCGAATAGTGAGGTGAAGGTCGAAAAAAATTCGTGAGCGGCCGAATACTATGTGGTTCGGGACGATAAACTGCGTCAATGGCCCAAGACAGTGCAGCTGTTTGAATAAAGTGCTCCGGTCTTTAAGGTTTATTACTGTAGTTCTTATTAGATTGAAGAAATTTGCGACACTCCTGCCGAATAACCCACAGACGATTGCGTCGAGGAGACTTGGCAGACAGTCGGCGAAAATAGATTTAAAACAGAGTTGATAGGAACGGAAGGTACGAGACTCCTGCGCGAAAAGCGTCTAGGGGAGACCCCGCAGGCGAAAGCCGAGGAGGCTCCCCCGACCGCCCGCGGAAAGCGAGTGCCAGGAGGGAGATCGGCGTTCCATGTTTTATAAACCCTCATAAAAACTGTGGACAGAAGGGGTTTTATCTAAATTTCAAAACAGAGTTGATAGGAACGGAAGGTACGAGACTCCTGCGGGAAAAGCGCGTCTAGGGGAGACCCCGCAGGCGAAAGCCGAGGAGGCTCCCCGACCGCCCGCGGAAAGCGAGTGCCCTACGTTCCAATCAACGGTCAAATTTTAAAAACCTTATACATACTAAAAGTCCGCCGTAAATGGCGGACTTTGTTTATTATTTTCCAGAATGATCTTCTTGATAAACGGGAAGTGTTATTGAAATCGTTGTTCCCTTATTCAAAGCGCTAGTTAAATGAAGTGTACCATTCATCGTTTGGATGGTCTTGACAGCCACCATAGATCCCAACCCAGTCCCTTTTTCTTTGGAACTGTAATAAGGCTCACCAAAACGATTTATTTGTTCCTTGTTCATTCCCACTCCATTGTCACTGATTTCGATAATGATATCGAAATTATTTACATAAGAAACAATATTAAGTTCCCCGCCGTTTGGCATTGCCTCTATACCATTCTTGATGAGGTTTAGGAAGCATTGCTTGAAATGTTGAATATTCCCCCGGGTGATGCCTGGAGCCAACTGATTAGATATAGTAACTAAATTCATGTTAGCTAATGGTTTTATCATTTCAATTACATATCCTATTTCACGGTTAATTAAAATATTTTCCACTTTTTCGATTGCAGGTTTTGCAAATGCTAAGTATTCACTGATAATGGATTCTGCACTATTAAGCTCTCTAACTACATGTTGTATATATTGTTCTCTTACTTCCTGAGTCAGATCAGGAGCCTTTAGCAGTTGAACAAATCCTTTCACAACCGTTAAAGGATTTCTAACTTCATGTGAAATGCTGGCTGCAAGCTGACTGACTACCTCCATTTTTTCAAGCCTTACCATTTGTGTCCGGATTATAATGGCATCCTTTAAAATTTCTATGATATAAACAGCTAAACCAATGATGAAAGGAGGGAGGATGATAAAGTAAAATACATACGCCTCCGTTATTCGAAAATAATCAGACATAAAAAGTGAAATGAAGCTCGTTAGTATTCCAAGAAACAAAATTAATAGTATCGAGCTATTAAGCTTATATTTTCGATTGAAATTTTTGAATTTGGAAGAAAATAGAGCCGTTATAATAAAGATTACGATATATACAATTAACGTGAGTAAATTGAAACCATAAAAAGCAAACCTAAAAGTTAATATGATGACTAACAGGGCAGCCCCTACAGGCCAACCACCATAAAGTGTCCCTATTATAAAAGGGATTTGCCTGAGATCATGGACACAATATTCATCGATATAAATAGGAAACTTCATACATAAAATAATAGGAATGCTCATGCATGCAGTAATAAGGGTCTTGCCATACTGACTTAACCTTTTGCCATGATCTAATAAAATGTAATAAATCAAAATGCTTACTAATATATAAAAAAGATTATCTAATATGTTTTGATTGATATAAATAAAATTCATAGGATTCTCCTGAAAAAGTAACCGTTTGGTTTATTATACAAGAATAACACCAAAAAAGAGAATCTTAATAAGTAATTTATTTACAGAACGACTTTGAATTTAAAAAAAGAGTTGGTTAATGTATCTATTTAATTAGAACTATTTAACGATTCATCCGTTCGAATTTGTTTATTACATAATAAAGGAAATATAATAGAGGCAGAGGTGATTTTCATTGAGAAAATGGACAAAAGAAATAGAAATAAATGCCCCAATTGAACAGGTATGGAAGTTTCTTGATGGTTCTGTAGAAAATTTGCAAAAAATCATGCCTCAAGTAGTTGAACAAAAGCCGGTTAAAATAACGGAAGAAGTGGTTGGAAGTGTATATCGACAAAAATATCGAGAAGGAAAACGAACAGAAGAGTATGATATAGAAACATTGGAATATTTGAATGAAACTAATGAGAAAAAGCTTAAAGTAGGCTTCATACTTGCTAAAATGTTTGAAATTACGGCTTTCTATGAACTAAATAAAATCAATGACAATAGAACTTCCTTTACATATACAGTCACCAGTCGCCCGTTAAAGTGGTTTTTGAAATTACTTTTAGTATTTGCCACCGATAAAGTGGTCGTGGAATTTTTAGACCGCGTTAAAAAGGTAGCTGAAGCAGAAACAAGTGGATCATGAATTTATAAAGTTAATCCAAGATCGACACAGCAACGCAGATATTAAAAGAATCCATCTTATTCAAGGTGGATTCTTTTTTATTTGTCGTGAATTAATTTTTCAACCATTGGTACTGTCAGGTTCTTTTATTTGTGGCAAGAAAGATATAACGTGAGAGGGCCGCAGAAACGAAGGAGAACGATTCCATATGTAAAAATCGTGAATTCAATTTTGGGACCTATCAATCTGAATGTATGGTTATTATGCCATTATGATAGAGCATCTATACGGCTGCCTATAAGAAATACTAACAGGAAGAGGGGGTGAATTCTACGGAGGAGGAAAGCTCTGGTGATTTATCAAATTTATTCATAAAGGAAGTATTCTATGGAAAAAAAATACGACTTCGCAAGGTTATTCCCTCCTAAAAGAATTGAGGAAGTAGCTTATATATTAGAGTATGATTTAGAGGGAATAGAGATTCCTAAAGAAGATGAACGTATAAAATATATACTGGCTGATCCTTATGCTCCAGAAATGAAGCTTATTAAAGGAGTATATATAATCTATAATAAAACGATACTAGAATTACTCACAGGAAAAATTCATTCTATTAATAGCTATGAATTTAAATACCCTAAGAAAAAGAATAGAAAGATTTCAGATACAGACATAGAATATGCACTGGACATGGCAACAATTGTAGTACTTGCAAGCACAAATAATATAATACTCACGACCTATTTTATTAGTGGTTCTGCTGAAAAACTAAACAGTATATTAAACTTATGTATTGGCTACTCCAAAGATTTAGCATATGATAAATATAAAGTTAGTTTACAAAATTTTAAAAATGATATTGAAACAGTTAGTCAGATGGGATTATTAGAGAAAATACTTGGAAGTGATTCTGGCGTAAGTTAAGTAATTAAAGATTTCTGTATATTAAATAGAGCCGCCGAGAAATGGTGAACATCACCATGTCTCGGCGGCTGTTTTAATGATTAACGATCCATCGTTTCTATTTTTTCAATGCCAAATAACCGACGAAGCGACTTAGTGAAGTAGTTGGAAAAGAATGGGTTATCATGAGTTTCTTCTGGATTTAACTCAAATAATAGACCGCAGCTTCTGCTATACCTCAATCTCCATCCCGATGTTCCGTTCTTTCGATTGGCTGTAAACACCTTTTGCCACAGCGAGGTCAAAGTAAGCAGCACCGACTGATTTAAAGAAGGTAATTTCCTCTTCATTTTCCCTGCCTGTTTTGGTCCGCATGACAAGTTCATAAAGCTCCCCGTGTATATCATTAAACGACCAATTTCCCTGATTGGCTGCAGAAATGAGTTCTCCTGCTTCAGCCTTCACGCCCGCCAAATCGTCGACGATAATTTTAGCAGCGCGTGAAATGGTGGTATTATCCACTTCTTTCATATCCGGTAAGTAAGACCCGACCCCGTTAATGTGTGTGCCCGGCTTTAAATCGAGTCCATTAAATACTGGCTCGTTCGAGCGGGTTGCACAGCAAATGATATCTGCTTGACGAACAGCTGCTGAAACATCTTCGCAAACTTCAAAAGGAACGGTTACTCCGAATGCCCGCAGCCTTTCACCGAATTTCTGCGCTTTCTCTTGTGTGCGATTTACTAATAAAATACGCTCAATGTCCCTTACGGCCAACACACCGATTGCTTGTTCAAATCCCATAGCTCCTGTCCCGATGATTGTGAGAACCTTGGCGTCTTTACGAGCAAGAAAGTCTGTGGCAATGCCGCTCAATGCCCCCGTTCTGAGACGTGTTAAATAGGAGGCATTCAACAATGCTAAGTGTTTGCCATTTTCTGCATCTGACAGCAAGATGACTCCTTGTGTGGTTGCCATCCCCCTTGAAGGATTCTTTGGAAAAATCGTAACGACTTTGACTGCCGAAACCTCTTCAGATAAATCAGCGCTTGGCATGTAAAGGGCCGATGCCTCGTGTTGAGGATAAGCAAGCACTGTGCGATGAGGGATATCTATTTGTTGAGCACCATGTGCACGCAATACGGCCTTTATATCCGCTATTGCGTCATTCATTCCATATGATTGTTGAATTTCCTTCTCGCTTATTACCAACATTCAATTGTCCTCCTTGAAGTAAAAGATCCATAGATTACATGGCACTAGTATTATGCGTTTCGTCTAATTTCTGATTGCTGCGATCCTTAACTGCCCAAATCGCTGCTAGTGACAGGACAGATGCAAAAATAATATAAAGGGCGACAGGAACATAGGAGTTATTAAACCTATCAAGTAAAGCCGTTGCAACTAGCGGAGCTGTTCCTCCTGCCAGAGCTGCTCCGATTTGATAGCCGAGCGTGATGCCGGTATAACGGATCTTTGCATCGAAAATTTCCGAGAACATCGTTCCAAGAACAGCTGTGATGGGAGCCCAAATAACCCCTAAACCTATCACTGTTGCAACGATCAATAGCAGTACCGATTTTTGCTGCAGCAACCAGAAGTATGGGAATGCAAACAGTGCCATCCCGATCGTTCCCCCTATAAACAGCTTTTTGCGGCCAATCTTATCAGATAAATTCCCCATGATTGGTATTAAAATCGTCGTTATAATTGTCGCAATCATGACTGCAGTTAATGTAGCTGTCCGGGAGAAACCGAGATTTGCAGTAGCATATGATACGACAAACGTGCTGAAAATATAAAATGGAGCTGTTTCTACCACTTTGGCTCCGACGGCGATAAGCACTTCACGCCAATAATTCTTAAGAGTTTCCACAATCGGCAGCTTTGGAACTTCTCCCGATTCCTTCACTTTTTTGAATGAAGGTGTTTCATCAATTCCTTTACGAATCCATAGGCCAAAAAATACTAGCAGAGCACTAAAAATGAATGGTATACGCCATCCCCAAGTCATGAATGCGTTTTCAGGCAGCAGTGTCATAATGGATAAGGCAACGGTTCCAAGCAGCATTCCTATAGTAACACCCATTTGAGGAATGGCTCCGAACAAGCCCCGTTTCTCAGCGGGAGCATATTCAACGGCCAATAAAAGCGCGCCTCCCCATTCACCGCCAATTCCCAGACCTTGTACTAAGCGCAGCGTGATTAATAAAATCGGCGCCCAAATCCCAACGGCTTGATACGTAGGAAGAAGCCCCATCCCAAAGGTTGCGACACCCATTAAACTAAGTGTTAAAACAAGGGTTTTCTTTCTCCCGATACGATCACCAATATGGCTGAAAATCACTCCGCCAAAGGGGCGGATGAAGAATGCTAACGCAAAGGATGCATAGGAAAGCAACAGCCCTATTGTCGGATCTTCATTCACGAAGAATAGCTGGTTAAACACGAGAGCTGAAACGGTCCCATATAAAAAATAGTCAAACCACTCAATTGAACTTCCGACTAAACTCGCAATTAAAATTCGCCGCATTTGTTTCTTCTCCATCTTGAGTCACCCCATTAAAATTGAAGTGTCACTTCAATTTATTATTTCCTTTATTGTAAATAATTTATAATTTTCTGTCAATTATTTTATTAATGACGGAACATTCATCAAAATTTGTACTGTATAATGAAGCTAGATACTATGTAAAAAAAGGGGGCATCTCTATGCCTTTTGATTCAATCGGGGAAAAAATGAAATCATTGAGGAAAGAGCGAAAACTAACATTAAAGAGCCTTGCTGAACAAACAGGCGTTTCGATCAGCTTTTTATCACAAGTAGAACGGGGTAAATCAAGCGTCACATTAGAGTCATTAAAAAAAATCGCTGATACATTGGATGTCAACCCAAGCTTCTTTTTTTCTGAGGACCGTTCCCAAGAAAATTCAGATTATAATCATGAACAATTTCACTATCAGAATTTATCCAGCGGCATTCGTGATGCTGTTTTTTCGCCTATTCTTGTCACCTTAAAGCCAGGTGAAAATAAAGGAAGCGCCTTTTCTCATAGCGGACATGAATTCTTGTTCATTATCGAAGGGAAGTTAACAGTGGAAATAGAGGGAGAAAGAATGGAACTCCATGAACAGCAGTCGTTCATGTTCGATGCTAGAAAAGCCCATTACTGGTTTAACTTCTCGGATCAAAATGTCCGGTTTTTGGTGGTGTCGTCCAAATAACGTCACGGTGCTGTGTAATAAAAGTATATCCAGTTAACGAAACATGTCGTACAAAAGGATAGATGTAAACAGGGATTCCTCACTGTTCATCTATCCTTTCTAACTGTTAATTTGTGTCTTTGCATTAGGTCCTCATTAGTTGATAAAATGATTTATCAGCTGTGTTTCTTTGATGAAACTATTAATGAGGAGCGCTATACATACCTTTCAACAAATAGAAAGTGGGATTTTATGATTAACCTGGATCAAGTGAGTAAAAATTTTTCACAATTTCAGGCTATTAAGTCTGTTACTTTAACAATACCTAAAGGTGAAATTCATGGAATAATCGGAGCAAGCGGAGCAGGGAAATCAACGCTGCTGCGGCTAATGAATTTGTTGGAGACCCCAGATGCGGGCGAAGTGGAGGTAAACGGCCAAAGCTTGACAACATTGAACAATAAAGCACTTCGAGGGGCACGGAAGTCGATTGGCATGATCTTTCAGCATTTTAATCTTGTGGCAAATAAAACGGTTTATGACAATGTGGCAGCCTCTTTAGAACTGGCAAATTATCCAAAGAAGGAACGTCGGAGCCGTGTTGTAGAATGTCTCCAATTTGTCGGATTGGAGGGTGAGATGGAGAGATATCCTGCCCAATTAAGCGGGGGACAAAAACAGCGTGTTGCCATTGCAAGGGCATTGGCGAATAACCCGCAAGTGTTGTTATGTGATGAACCGACCTCTTCCCTTGATCAAAATACAACGGCTGAAATATTAGACGTGCTAGAGAACATCAACAAACGCTTCGGTGTGACGATCGTCATTGTTAGTCATGAGCTGGATGTCATTAAAAGTATATGCAATCGTGTATCGATCATGGCAGAGGGAGAGATTTATGACACGGTCATAATCGAACCAACCGGGATTCAAAAAAAGGATAATCGTCCAGAATACTTTATCGAACAATTAGCAGAGAATGGTGGGCTGGGTCATGCCTGAGATTTTAGTTCAATATGAGGCAGAAATTTGGCAGTCGATTGGAGAAACCATTACCATGGTTGGTGTGTCCATTTTTGCTGCGATTTTGATTGGATTGCCTGTCGGGACCTTGCTATTTCTTTGTAGGAAGGGTCATTTGCTTGAAAACCCGTGGGCTTTCTCGATTTTAAATTTACTTGTCAATATTATCCGTTCTTTCCCATTTTTATTATTGGTTGTTTTTTTAATCCCGTTTACAAGGCTCATAATCGGCACAGCCATTGGTACAGCAGCTGCTTGCGTTCCATTAGCGATCATTGCCATTGCCCATTATTCGCGATTGGTCGAGCAATCTTTATTGGACGTGCCAAAGGGTGTGATCGAGGCAGCCATTTCCATGGGGGCTTCCGTTAAGGATGTCATATTTAAATTTCTTTACGTGGAGGCTCGTTCAGGGCTAGTCCTCGGACTAACAACATCAATCATCAGCTTTATTTCCTATTCAACGATCATGGGAGTGGTTGGAGGCGGCGGTATCGGCGACTTTGCCATCAGGTATGGCTATCAGCAGTTTAAAACAGAGCTAATGATTTATATGATTATCATTATGATTATTCTAGTACAGCTTATTCAATTCATTGGAACGGCAATAGCCGGAATGATTGATAAAAGATAAATAATGGAGGGAAACATCATGAAAAAAATACTCTTTCTCATGGCAGCAATTATGTTGTTTTTAGTAGGATGTGGAAAGACGAATGAAGTAAAAGAGAAAGAAAACGCGCAGAATCAGGAGAAGGAAGAAGTAACATTGAAAGTGGCCTCACTCATTCCCCCGATGACGGAGATCCTAGAGCTTGTTAAACCAAAGCTGGCAGAGGAGGGCATTAACCTGGAAATGGTTGTATTAAGTGATAATGTCCAGCCTAACACCGCACTAGCGGCAAAAGAAGTGGATGTGAACTTCTTCCAGCACGTTCCATATATGGAGGAATTCAATCGAAACAAAAATGCCGACCTAGTACCAGTGAAACCCATTTATTTTGCCAATTATGGTGTGTACTCCAAAGAATACGATTCAATGGATAAATTGCCAGAGGGTGCCGTTATTGCCATTGCAAATGATGTATCGAATATCGATCGTTCATTGGCCTTGCTGGCACAGCATAAAGTAATCACTTTAAAGGAAAAAAAGGGTCCATACTATACAATGTCTGATATCACTGAGAACCCTAAAAACTATAAGTTCAAAGAAGTGGATTTATTAATGCTAGCGAGAACGTATGATGAAGCAGATGCGATCGTGATAACACCTGCTTACGCTGCACCGCTTGGTTTGACACCAAAAAATGACGCCCTTCTCACAGAAGGTGTTGAAAATGACTTTGCGATTACATTAGTGGCACGCAAGGATAACGTGGATTCTGAGCCAGTCCAAAAGTTGGCCAAGGCTATGACAAGCCCGGAGGTACGCAAATTTTTAGAAGAGAAATATAGTGAAACGGCCATTCCGGCATTTTAATTTTGATACAAAGAAAGGGCTAATCCTTCAACAGGAATAGCCCTTTTTTACGTATTGGCTTAACTTTGTGATCGCCCATCGTCTAGCTACTATTAAAAATACTGTCCAATTCCCTTCAATTCTTGAATAAATATAGAAACTCTTCTAAAATATAATCAGTCCATAATTTTACAGTGAATAAAAATATTACATAGAAATGAATAAGAAAAGAAGTTGAAAGGACTTTCCATTATGTCGATGATT
This sequence comes from Peribacillus sp. FSL R5-0717, assembly GCF_038002945.1. Classification (NCBI taxonomy): domain Bacteria; kingdom Bacillati; phylum Bacillota; class Bacilli; order Caryophanales; family Bacillaceae; genus Peribacillus; species Peribacillus sp. FSL R5-0717. The sequence continues at coordinate 1,421,999 of NZ_JBBOOF010000001.1, read as the reverse complement.
TACGAATCTCAAACACTAGTTTCTGCCATGCAAACGCGTGTCGGACAATATAAGGATCTAAAGGAACAGCTCACGGAATTAAAAAAAGGATTTGAGAGTATCGTTCATTTGGATGATGAGCTGCAGGGGCAAGGTGCAGAGGCCATTAAAGGATTTTACAAAGCTCAGATCGATGTCGTGGATTCTTGGCTGCGTCTGATTAATCGGCATGTTGCCTTTTTAAGCGGAATTCAAGGAGATACAATCGAAGCGAACCTGAGTGAAACCGTGGTTACGGTCCCTTTTTTAGAGGAAGAGCTAACAAATGCCACTCGAAATTCCAAGGAAATGGTCACAGCCCAGAAAAATGATTTGAGAAAAATATTGGCTGGAATTGATGACATCATACAGTTAGAGCCCTTTTCCGATGATGCGTTCATTGAAAATATCGAGAAGGCTGAAACAAAACGGACCGAAACGATAGACAAAGTAAACGAAATCGATCATAAGTGGACAGCTGAATATGCCAAATCCGAAGAGGACCAAGCGGCAGTGACGGCACTCATGGAGCAATTGAAAGTATCCAGTACAAGGGGGGGAGTAGTATCCCCGCTCTATTTTAATGCAACAGCTTATAAAAATAGTGAAGCCTATAAAAACCTAGAAGTAAGGAAAAAAGAAACCGCGCAATATCTCAAGGTTAAGAAAGAAGAAGCGGAGAATCGCCGGATCAAAGACTTGAAGGCACAACTCGATCATGTAACAGATCCAGACGAGTTCCTCAAAATCGCCAAGCAGATTGGGTACGAAAACTTAGCGCCCACCCAGCAGCAATATGTCATGCAGCTAGAAGCCGCTAAGCAAACCGCCGACATTACAAAAGGAATCGGCGTAGGCCTGTATGATGTAGGGAAAGACTTTGTGACAGGAGTTTGGGACTTTGTCACAGATCCTGGGGAAACGGTCGAAGGTGTAGCAAACTCAATCATGCACCCGATTCAAACCTATAAATATATATCAAAGTCAATCTCGGATTCATATGAACGGGATATGGTAAATGGCGATGCCTATTCGCGGTCCCATTGGGTAACTTATGCACTCGGAACAGTCGTCACATCAGTGGTCGGAACAAAAAGCGCAGGAGCCATAACGAAGACTGGGGCAGCCACTACTAAAGCCGCTGCAGTAAAAGGCGCTACGAAGGCAAAAGAATTCTCTATTCCTAACCTATTGCCATACAATCCTAAAAACCAACTGTCGTTGGCAGGTGGAGTACCTTATAATGTGGTTAATGGTGCGGGGTTGAAGGATCAGTTAATTTCTATGGCGAAAGTGGAGTCGGAGATTAATGGTAGGGGTACGGGGAAAATTGATTACGATTTAGCTAAAGATTATATTAGAAATGTCGAGACAATAACAGGGTTAAAGATTCATAAAGCACAAACGGAACGATTAAAGGAAGCTTTAAGGAATCATAAATTTGAAAAAATGACCCCAGTTGAGACTATGAAACATAGAAACAAGTTTAACAGTGTAAAAGACAAACTAATAAGTGAATGGGAAGGAAAAACAGGACAAAAATGGCCCCGTTATACTGAAGAAGTTTATGATAAGAACGGTAGAGTCGCAAGAGATATCGGGCAACCTTTTGATGCGCATCATATTATAGAAAATAATTTTGGTGGTCCACATGAATGGTGGAATATACATCCTGCCAAATTTCCTGATGAACATCAGGCAGGTATTCATGGTAAAGGATCTCCATCAAATAAATTGTTTCCAAGGAGGTAATTGATGGTGGCTAAATTTGATTATATTAAAAATAGTAATCATAAGTTTTTTCCATTAAAAGAAAAAGACCTTATAAAAGCAGAGGAAAGACTCGGATTTAACTTTCCCCCTGAACTAAGGGAGTTTTACTTAGAAGTTGGTTATGGTTTTTTTAAAGGCAATAATGAGAATTCAATAAGTAGATTAATGGATCCTGATACTATTGCAGATATTACACTAAGGGAAGGTATCTATGAGTATGACCCTGACTTAGAGGGGATTTATGAAGAAGCAGACAAACTTGTTTTTTATGAAGTAAACGAGGGTGTATATTTGACACTTGATTTAAATGATACTCAAAGGACCTCTGTACACTTCTTTGACAATAAAATAGCTGATTCATTAGAGAGTTTTATAAAAAAAGTTGATGAAGACAATGAATATTTTTTTGATATGATGGAGTAATAAATATTGAAACTTGTCCTTGATTGGCAAAATGCCTTTCAAGGTTCCTTTTTTTGTAGGGCTTCCCAGTGAACCGTTTATAATTTAAAGAATAGAAATAACTCTACTACTGAATGTCAATGTCTATCACTTAGGTGGATTGAAACCAAATAGGAGGTAGCTTATGCAAAAAGAAGGATTTGTATCATTTTGGGTAGGGAATATTAACACATCAGAGGAATTAGACAATTTACTTGAAATTTCTTATACAGAGGATGGGGATTTTGTTCCATCAATGTTTGCTCGAAGCTTTGGCATCGATAGATATGACGACGCTGTTAGAGAAGCGGATTTTTATGATGAAGCTGATAACTCGCTTAGTCGATTATTAGAAGGGTTCTCTTACGATGAGGACATTATTCCTAAATTTTCTTCATTGTGTGGCGCACAGTTACCGAGCCAGTATAATGTTGTAATTCTTTTATACAACTTTAAATATGAGGGAATTAAAAAGAAAACTACAATTAATAATAGTAATTTAGAGTTTTTAGGTGCAGTAGAATGCTTGTAATTTAGATGAAAAATCTTGATTGGCTTAAGCTTTTCAAGGTTTTTTTATTTATTATAATATCCATCAAAGTTTAAAGTTATAGAGGTTGCCTCGATTCTTTAAATTAGAGGAGATCGACTTTTTAGGTTGTAATTCTATTTCCTTATTAAATTACCGAAATGGGTGATATTTTTGTCAATTAAGAAATCAATGGGCCAATACTTCAGTATGAGACATGAGCTTGCGGATGAAGGAATGAACTTTTTATTTAAGACTTCAGTTACTGAAGAGCTTAATTCAATAATTTATGAAGGTGAAGTTGACGAAGAAGATTATATTACATGGAAACCTGTAGAAAAAACTACTTCACATGACTTAAAGGAGTTAGAAGAGAATTTAGGGGTGGGATTCCATAAATCAATTATTGAATATTTTAATTCGTACTGGTTTGCTGATTTAGACGGATTTTTAAATGATTCCTATATCAAATTAGAGGCGATTTTGCCAAACTTCGAATTAGATTCATTCCGGGGGACCTTAGAGGGATATAAAGGCAATCATAATAATAGACTAGAAAATATACCTTTAGGTATTGAAGGTAATGGTTTGTTAGTGGTAATTGATAATGAGAACGGTAAAGTAAAGTTAGAGGACTTCGAAAGGAATTCATTTGAGGTTATTTCAGAAAGTATTGAAGCATTAATTTCTAAACTAAGGTTAAAAAGATAGTCACGTACAGACATTTCCAAAATTCAGGGGAGAAGTTGATAAAACCACAGTAAGTTGGTTCTATCAACTTTTTATTTTTAAAAATTCATTAAATCTTTAGTACTCCTATATACTCTAAAAGCCGGCAAGAAGGAACATAACAGCTCATATAGTTAAAGATTTTATGACGGGAATTTGGAATTTTGTCACCAAACCTGGGTAGGGAATCCGACATCCCCTATAATAGTGGGTGTTTATTGTGTTTAGGTTTAGGTTTAGTTTTTGTGTTACTCATTTTAGCAAGGCTGTCAGCTTGATTTGAAAAATAAATAAATGGTAAGGAGGTAAGTTTTTATGGATAAGAAAGAAATTAGTTTCCTTGAACAGTTACTTTATGATACAGATAATGAAATAATAATCAATGAGTTAACGAATATAGAAAACCCTTTATTTCTTCATTATTTTGCTGCAAATTATAATTGGAATAGTGGATTTGATGTACCAAGAGTTATTTTAGAAAACGAGGCTTGTGATTTAGGTACGGGTTTACTAATGTTTCATTATGCGGACGGCTATCGTATGTTAGAAGATTCAGAAGAAGGTTCAAGTTCTTCATTAGAGGAATGGAAAGAATTTTTGAATAAGCTTTATAATAAACTTATAAACTTTGTGTTTAAATCTCGGAATATTTCCTTTGACCCAGAATTAACAAAAATTCAAAAGTATAAATTGAAAAAGAATAACCCAAACATTCCTGATATTCTTATTAGTAAATCACCAGGCGAAGTAGTTGATATTCCTAAAATATAATGTTATATCTCACTTAAGTCCTATGTACCTGGTTATCTAATGTGCATGTGGTATCCTAGATATTTTAGATCCTGCTTATCATTTTGGAAAGGGCAGTAATTAAGGGGAAGAGGAAAAAATGAGTAAAAAGTTATCTAATGAGGAATTAGTTGAACTAGTAATTAAAATATGTAATCCTATGCTGTCTGATGAAGAAGTAAGTGAGTATATAGAAATTTTAGAAGACAATGTTCCTCATCCTGCCCCTAGTGACTTAATTTTTTGGAATGATGAGGATTTATCACCAGAGGAAGTAGTAGAGATTGCCTTAGCATATAAAGAAGAAAAATAAATGTATTTAGAACACGTATTATTAGAACCTTGAATGGCTATCTACTATTCAAGGTTTCTTTTCGCGGGGCTACCCTTAATTAATAGGAGTTTTTAAATCAAGATTAGTAGGTGATTTTGGTGAAATATTCAGCTTTACAGGAATTTATTAAGCAATATGGCAAAGATAATGATTTTACAGGTGGAGTAAGTGAAGACAAAGTAAAAGAAACAGAACAAAAATTACTAGTCTCATTACCGGAAAGTTATAAGTGGTTTTTAAGAAATTATGGTTATGGTGGACTTTTTGGTGTGGAGATTATTGGATATGGTTTTACGGGTCCAGCAGTAGTAGATGCTACCAAAGGTCATCAAAAGTACTATGATTTAATAAATGGACTTGTGGTTATAGAAGATATTGATGAATTTGCTTATTGTCTCGATACTAATAAAATGAAAGATGGAGAATGCCCAGTCATTATGTGGGATAATCAGGAAGGCTATGGTCGAACGCTTGCCGTTAATTTTTTAGACTATTTAATCGAACGCCTTGAATGGGCAAAAGAAGATTGGGATGAAGATGAAGAAGATTGGTAAAAGCTGAGGGTAATAGTTATTTATCATGATATGTTATAAAGTAAGATATATATTAAATAAGAAGAAGTGGATAGTGCCTTTCGAAAATCAAAGGGACTATCCACTTTTTGTTCATTTAGATTTATCGCAAACCAAAAAAAGGAACAAAACAGCTCATATAAGTAAGGACTTTGTGACAGGAGTTTAGGACTTTGTCATAAACTCCTGGGGTAGCCACTACAAAGCGACTACAGTAAAAGGCGTTACGAAGGCAAAAGAATTAGTCTCAATTCCTAATCTATTGCCTTACAATCCTAATAACGAACTATTTTTGGCAGGGGGAGTACTGAATGCAAAAAGAGGAATTAACAAATTTTATTAATGAACATAACGAATCAGATGACTTTACAGGTGTAGTAGCTGAAAGTCAAGTCAATGTCGTCCAAAATGAGTTAGGGGTGGAATTACCAGAAAGCTATAAGTGGTTTTTAACGACCTATGGTTCTGGTGGATCATTTGGTGTAGATATTTTAGGAGTAGCTAAGTCAAATAGAGCTCCTGTTGTTGTTAACACGAAAAGATATAGAGATTTAGGATTGGAAAAGGACTTAGTAGTTATTGAAAATGCTGGAGAATATGCTTATTGTTTATATACAAACAAAATGGAGAATAATGAGTGCCCAGTAATAGCGTGGAATAGACAAGGGGGACTTGATGACTACAATACAGCAAATAACTTTCATGAATTTTTATCACAAAGGTTATTGGATGCAAAAGAAGCATGGGAAGAAGATTTTTAAAATTGATAACAAGAAGCAAAATATAAAAGGGATCTCGTTATCCAATGGGATAAGTTTTTTAGGTTTATATGAAACTTAATTGGGAAGATAAAATGTATTGGGAAACGTTGGTAGTTTGCCTGAAATGTTAATAAAAGGATGTGGTTATAAATGAATAATGATAAACCTCTTAAATCAGAAACTCCAATATTAGGAACAGACCATACTATTTTAGATTTCTGGCAATGGGGATTTTCAAAAATTTTAACAAACAACCTAAGGGGAATTTTTGCCGAGTTTTTAATCGGAACTGCTCTTGGCTGTTTAAATCAATTACGAGTTGAATGGGATGCATATGATTTAGTTTATAAAGGCATGAAAATTGAGGTCAAATCTTCTGCGTATATCCAAGCATGGCATAAGGAAAGATATTCAAACATCAGTTTTAGTATTGGGGCAAAAAAAGAATATGATTATACAACAAATAAATATAACCCAACCGTAAAACGAAATGCTGATATATATGTATTTTGTTTACTAAAAGAAAAAAATCATGAAATAATTGAACCATTAAATATGAAACAATGGGATTTTTACGTTGCATTAACTAAAGACTTAGATATGCATTTTCCCCATCAAAAAACACTATCTTTAAATTCACTCAAAAAAATAGCTCACCCGTGTACATATGAAGAATTAAAACAGACAACAGATGGTTTGTTATAGTTATTATATTCATTTAAAGGAAATTTCTGTTTTGTTGGCGTTTGAGCCCCATGTTACAAAGGCGCTAAATGATACCAATAAAAAAGTCTAAATACTTAAATCTGTTAAGTATTCTGAGTTGCTACTATTATTATACCCAGTTTGAATGGCTTTTCTAACATGATTTAATTCAGAAGCTAAAACTGGTTTCAAAAGGTTCCAAGCTGCTGCTGAACCGTGATTAAATGCAACTTTTATGGATGTCGTTTTTTTAGCAAAATCCAAGCGCCAATAGTCACTTTTCTTATCATCATAGTTAGGGTCCTGAAAAATAGGACTTTCAACAGCCCAATCTAAGTCTTTAAACTCCTCTTTTAATAATTTGTTGATTGTAGTAGAAAGACTCTTATTCTTTGTTTGATAATGTGTTTGATATGTATTGATTAACATTTCATCTGTAATTTTCGTAAGTGCATGTCATATCTCTTTCCATGAATCTAGAAATTCAATTTCATTTTCTAATATTGTAATTGCATTGCGGTGAGAAAAATACTAATATTGCATTGTTATCTCCTTGTATTAAAATCAAGATGATTTATTATCTCCGCTACATACCCACTATTCAACCAAAAACATTGTTTGGATATAATCTGACCATTAGGTAAAACTACTTTATCCTTGCCATTTTTACCTTTTGATTTTATATGAGCCACCCCGTTAAAAGAACTCTTAGGTAAGTTGTTTGTTTCTTCAATTTTCTTTCCTCGTTTTTTAAATTCAATATGTAATCCTTGTTGTAATAGTCTGTTTACTTCTTCCCATATTTGCTTGATTTCCTGATCAATTGTTGGTAAGGGCATATTCCATAGGTTAATTCCTTTGAAGTACAATTTCCGGTCAGGGTTTTGTTTTTTAGTTTCAGTAAATTCAAAGATTACAAAAAGGAATTTCGTTGTTGTGAATTTTTCCCGTATTAAGCTTTCTTCCCATGATTCACTGGTCCATTGATGAAAATCAATGTTTTCAAATGACATGCTTTCTTTTGGTTTTCCGTTAGGCTCGAGGCGTACAGTCTTGAATTGAATGTTTGCTTTTGCAAACTCCTCAATCTTGTCCAACCGAGTTCCTTTTATTCCAAGCAGTGAACTGACTAAGGAAGGGACGAAAGATTTTGAACCATTGTTGTATGTAACATTCAATCTTGTGGCTATTTCTTTGTCAGTTAAGCCGATATAGGGAGCAAACTTGTCATTCAATAAACTTTCCAGGGATTTTTCTTGTAAGTCGCTTTGTTTTGCAAATGACACCAGTTCTTCATTATTAACATATTTGCGAAGCAAGGCTGTCATATATGATTGTTTAAGGGAGAAAGCCCTTTGCATGGCCGGAATGTTTGAATTCGGTTGTGTACGCAAAGAGTTTTTGCTGGCTCCTTTTGTACAAGCACCTAAATAGTTGGTGTCACCTTCAGAAATTTCATGGGCCTTGCCGTTTCGGATTTTCTCTACAATCGTTTCCCAGTCCTGTTTAATGATCTCCAAATCTGCAGCCGGATAAGATAATAGGATATTCTTATATATGTAAAAATCCTTAGGTTCATAGTTGGGTAGCCATTCATAAAACATCAGTAAAATTTTTTTGTTTTTTTTCCAAAAACTTGAGGTCTCGAATGTGGTATTAACTTCATCCATGTAATTGATTATATTTAAAACCAATCGTTCCTTTGCAGAGATGGATTTGTTTTTATTCTGCTTGAAAGGGGTGACTTTCAACTCGATACCCAATTCTTCAAAATCCGGTCTTGCATCGGAATTGATTTTATAGCCAAAGAAACTTTCTTCGATTACTTGTCCTAGTCCCCCTTTTGATTTAGTGTTCGTGAGTCGACCTTTTAAATCAATTTCTCCAAAGGTTTTACCTATGGCTTCTTGTGCCTTAGTCATTAACTCTTCGACTGTTCTATATTCCATAAAATAACAAGCTCCTTTCTTGAGTGTTCTGTTAAAATGGAATTTTAAAATCTTTTACAATTCACGCATTACACTTTAAAATGATAGAGGGTATGTAATATTATACCGCTATATTCAAAATTCAGGTATATGAATTAACTTATTTTGGATAAATGAATTTATTTTATATTTTTAATGGATATTTCTTGATCTCACTAGGGATTATTATTATAATAGGTATAAAAGCCGAAAGGATGTTCGGTCATGATAAATGCAATTGAATTATTTGCGGGGGTCGGTGGGTTTCGGCTGGGCCTTGAGGCGGCAAAAGGATTTGATGTGGTTTGGGGTAACCAATGGGAACCTTCAAAAAAATCACAGGATGCTTTTAACTGTTATGCTAGACAGTTCGATAGAGGAATACACTCCAATGAAGATATTTCTACGGTAGATGAAAAGATATTTGTAAATAAAGGGATTGAACTAATTGTAGGCGGTTTTCCTTGTCAAGATTACTCCGTTGCCCGAAGTCTTTCCGGAGAAAAAGGAATTCAAGGGAAGAAAGGTGTCCTTTTCTGGGAAATCATGAGGCTTGCTGAAGGAATCAGGCCGAAGTATATCTTGCTGGAAAATGTGGACCGATTATTGAAGTCTCCATCGAAACAGCGTGGTAGGGATTTTTCCATCATGCTGGCAAGCTTCAGGGATTTGAATTACTCAGTCGAATGGAGAGTAGTCAATGCTGCCGAGTATGGACAAGCACAGAGGAGGCGACGGGTCTTCATTTTTGCCATCAGGAACGATACGCCGTATGTAAAAAGTAGGGCCAAGGAAGATGATGCGGTAATGTTGCATGAACGAGGTTTCTTCGCGAATGCATTTCCTGTCAAATGGGAAATTTCGAAAAAGCATAAACCAAATTCGTTCACGATGGAAGAAGGTATTCTCGAAATTTCAGATGAGTTCACGATGACATACCTAAATTCAGGAATTATGAGAGATGGCGCTGTATATACAGAGGAATTGCTCCCAATCGAGGAGCGGCCAAGGCTATTAGGTGAAATCTTGCAATCTGGTGTGGACGAAAAGTATTATCTTAGCACAGATGCAATAGAGAAATTCCGTTACCTTAAGGGCCCGAAAAAGATTGAGAGGACGGCTGCTAACGGACATAAATATGTATTCTCAGAGGGTGGGATGGCTTTCCCTGAATCGTTGGACAAGCCAGGTCGTACGATGCTGACAAGTGAAGGTACTGTGAATCGGAGCAGCCATGTGGTGGAAGATCCCGAAACGAAAAGGCTTCGCATCCTTACCCCGGTGGAGTGTGAACGATTGAATGGGTTCCCAGATCATTGGACGGAAGGAATGTCCGAACGGATGAGGTACTTCTGTATGGGAAATGCCCTGGTGGTTGGACTGATTGAAAGAATGGCCAAGCGAATTCTCGAAATCGAAGAAGAAGATGCAGCAGCTATTAAAGTGAATCCACAACAACTAAGTTTATTTTGAATTTAGAGTGGTCCCTGTCAAAATTGTCAGGGACCATTTTTATTCGTGTGCTATATTTTCCTTGGCATTATCGATGAAAGTGGAGATTTTTTCGATTGTATTATCAAAATTCTTTCTTACCTCATGCTCCCAGATTCGTAAGATATGCCAATTTCCATCTGTATAATATTTTGTGATTTCCAAATCGCGTTCCTGGTTTCTCTCAAGCTTTTTCATCCAGAAATCAACATTGCTCTTCGTCATTTTTCCATGAATCGGGCAAAAGTGCCAAAAGCACGAATCGATGAATATGACGACCTTATACTTTTTGATGGCGATGTCTGGTGTTCCCATCATCCCCCTGACATTCCTCCTGAATCGAGACCCCCTGTGCCATAGTTCATGTGAAACTAACGTTTCCAGTTTCGAAACGGCTTTAATGGATGACATGATTTTACTCCGGGTTTCTTTAGTCTCTGGTAATCGTGCATGATTTGCCAATATAAGATCCCCTTTCAGTTGGAAGTGTTCGTCCCTTATTCCATTAGTACCAACCCAAAGGTTTTTCAAACATCTATTTTAATTTAACATCTAATTGTTGTTACAATTTAAAGAAATTAATAAAAAAAATGTAAGTTAATTGTGATTAATATATAATGGTATATATGTACTATTATGAGTTTTGTCGAATAGTTTAATTGAATTTGGATATTCCTATTTTTAGTTAAGCTGTATATATCATAATTAAGGGCTGTATTAGCTGGAGTACCAATGTCTATTTGAACTAATATAGTATTACATAGAACTTAGATTATTACGACAAGTGAAAGATAGTGCTGCAACTGTTAAATAACACATGTATTAATAAAGCGTTTTTTCTTTATCCATGGAAAGTAACTTTTTAGTGAAGATATTATCATCTGAAGGGTTTCCCTGACTACCATTTTCAGCCAGTTTTTTTGTCGCTATGCTGACATTATCACTTTGAAGTTTTGAATTGACATGATTGAAGAAGACCCTGCCACATTCAAGTGAGTTGTATGGTGGGTTCGACGCAGTTAAGCCATGTGTGAAATTAATTGAACCGTAGGTGGATTATATGAATAAACAGCAATATATAAAAAAAGTGCAACAACAGTTAAATGAAAAATTTAATAAGTATACAGGTCTCTCTTTTTCCAATGTAGCAAGAGCTGTGGGTATCAATCCGGAGATTTTAAAAACCAAACTATCGACAGTTAACATTGTAAAGAAATTAAAGGAGATTGAAGATTTTAATGAAGATGATCTTATCTTTGGGGAATATATCAAATCAGTATCTTTGAAAACCGTTCGTTTGAAACATAATGGTATACCAAAGGAGTCAATGTCTTTTGAACAAATAAAGTTTAATGAACTTGTGAGAGAATCCTGGGAGACAAGCAAATTAAGAGAAAAATTTTTGACTACTACATTCCTGTTTGTAGTTTTTGAATATGAGGGGAAAAATACTTCAGTAGACAACCTGTATTTCAGAGGATTCTATGTATGGCAGATGCCGTTGAAAACATTAGATAACGATGTGAAAAAAGTATGGGAAAAGACCAAAAAACTTTTACAGGATGGATTGGAAATCAAAGTAGTGAAGCGTGGTATTAAGACTGTTCAGTCAAATAACTTACCAGGAATCCGATTTAATAATGTAGCTCATGTCAGGCCAAAGGCCAATGATTCATCTGATAAAGTATTTTTACCTAATGGACAGTCTATTACAAAGCAAGCATTTTGGTTAAATGCGGATTTTATAGCAGAAGTCATTAGAGAAATGCCTAAAGTAACGAATTATAAAAAAAGTAAAGTTGAATTTAAACCGTTGGAAACTACAAGCATAGAAAAAATCAAAAAAAAATTGGTGCATCCTATTTATACTTTTGATGATTTCAATAATATATCTAGTAAAGTAGTAGACAAGTTTGAAGAAAACTATTTTAATTCGGAAAATATCTCTGCAATGGGATATAATATTCATCCTAATTTTATACTAATTAAAGAAATTAGTAGACCTGAGGAATATTTTGAACAAAAAATATTTGAACAAGATTATTTTACTAAAACAATCGATCCTATTTACGATAGTGGCCCATTTTTGCGTAAACTAGTGAATCTCGAAAACAGCTATGATTTATTGAAAGTAGAAGAAAATACGTATATAACAATCAAAAAACTGAATGAAGCTGGTATATATAAAAAAGATTTAATAGATTTTAAAAATAAAATAGAAAATTTTGTAAGTGATGGTCAATTTTTCACTTGGGATTCTATCGTAAAAGCAGGCTTTCAAAATGAATTAATAGACCTGGGATTCCAAGAGATTTTTTACGAGAGTTTACTTAAAAGACCAGGTGCTTTTAAGTACATGAAAATCAATCAAACGTCATTTTTTGTGAAATCTATAGATGATTTTAATATAAGTGATTTCTTTCGATATTTAATGGGAGAGAAAACCTCCATCTCTTTAAATGAACTAGATGATAAATTTATAGAACAGTTTAGTACATTTATTAACCGAGATAATATAGGTTTTTATGCTAAGCAAAGCCTGCTATATTATTCAGAAGAACTTGAACGATTATTTATTAGCAGAGAGGTATATTACCAATATATTGAATAATGAGGTGATGGGTCTGTGTATTTTTTGTATGAATTATGCAATCAAGGGATTTCTACGAGACAGGTATCATTATTAGTTGAAAAGGGCTTTACACCAGATGTATTAAGTAATAAAAAAAATGATGAATAAAATCGATTCACGAAATAAAGTAGATGATCTTTATCAATTGTTTAATGAAGGCCTGTCACTGAATATCATTGAAAATTTAATAGAGGCTGGTGTTCGGTATCATGAAGTACCAGAACTCTTAGTTAGCGGGAGTGTACATTCTAAGATTTCTTTAAGGCAGACGACTATAAATAAAATTATAGAAGCATTCAATGCAGTTGAAAATAACAAAGGATCTGTTTCTTATTACCAATTATTTAATTTTGCAAATAATTATATTTCTACACTATCGTATAATCAATCTATTACAATTGTGCAGTTAAGAGATATTCTTTCTAGAAAGTTTCTAGTGCCAATCGGGGATAATTTGAATCGAATCATTGCAGATTTGCAAAAGGCGAGAAAAATAAAATTTACATCTATAGGCATAAAAAAGTATGTATTTTCTTTAATGGAATATTTGAAAGAGGATTTTGATAATAAAGAGCTAATTTTAGAAAGATTACAGGGTAAAAATTTTCAACAACTGGCAGATCATTTTGGATATTCAAGACAAGGTGCATTTAATGTTGTGAAAAGAGTAATGGCAAAAATGCCTGTGTTCGAAGAAGAGTATAGATTTTCTAAACTGTTCGATGAATATGATGTTGAGGAAACACTATTTTGTAAATTATTTGATGAAGCGCCTATAGTTTATCATTTCATGATTAATAAGTTTAATCGTCAAAGCAAGTCAATTTTAGAAGGTTTTTACCACCTTAATTTCAATGAAAAACAAAAGGAATATTTGTTGCAGCATTTTAATTGCTTCATTTCTTCTAGCGGCGATATTTTAGAGTATTCACGAATCAATGTTTTTAATGAAGTGTTAAAAAAATGCCATTATGAAAAAATGCGTAATGAAGATATGTTAGAAAGTTATAACGATTTTCTTGTGAAAAATAATTTTCCAGAAAGCTTGAAGGCTGATATTAACTCTATTCGTGGAATAGCAGAGAGAAGCAACATTGTCATTCGTTGTAGAAGAAATTATTTTAGATATTATGATTTTCAAGTGGTCGATAGACATATGCTGACTCGTCTACATGATTTATTAATGCTTGAACGAGGTGTATATAGTACTAAAAAACTTTTCAATGAGAACCCTGACCTGATGGCAGAATTGGATATCAGGACTGAATACGAATTACACAATTTATTGAAAAGGTACATACATCCTCCGCAAGTGCGATATACACGTATGCCTGAATTCATAATGGGTAAAATTACAAAGAAAGAATTTATTCTTGAAATTTTTAATGAGTTAGCACCTATTGAATTCAGTGAATTTCTAGAGTATGCAGAGGAGAATTTTGGGCTCAGAAAAGACTCTTTAGCGAGTTATATTACAAGTGAATTTTCTAAATATATTCACAATGACTATATCAAAATAGACTATCAATTATTGTCTAAAGACAAATTACAAGAATTAAAAACAAATTTAAGTGAGCCTATCTATACTGTAGAACAGTTTAAGTCAATTGGCTTGAAAGTAGATAAACATTTTAATATGTATGTGAATAATATGAACTTAACACATTTAGGCTATACTTTAAGAAGCAATTATGTTCTATCAAATGAATACTCATCCGTTGAGGAATATTTCAGAGCGAACATTCTATCTCAAGATTATTTTGTTTACGAAGATTTACCAATTTATAAAAATCAAAGCTATACTAGTGCGATTTCGAAGCTTGAAAAAAGTTTCGATATTATTAAGGTCGAGAAAGATATGTATATCACTTCTAAGAAACTAGGTGAAGCTGGTATCTCCCAAGGTAATATCATGGAGTTTCGGGAAAAGTTAATAGAGCTAGTACAACATAATGAATTTTTCACTTTGAAAAGGGTAAGAGATCTAGGATTTGAACACTTTATAGAGGATTTCGGTTTTGATAATATTTTTTATGAACGTATGATTGCCAGATTTGAAGGGATTTCGACTATTCGTTTAGGAGCAGGATATGTATTCAAACTCACTGAAGAACAAATTAGTTTATCAGATTTTTTATATAACCGTGTAGCGGCTCATGGAAAGTTGAATTTATACGATTTGTTAGATGAGCTAAAAAACAAATATGGATTGAATATAGAAACTCATAAAATTATTAGTTCAATTCAACAGGTAGAAGTTTTTTACTCAGAAGAATTACAAAGATTTTATTTAGATGCAGATGATTATTATGAGGAGGTATTTTCGTGAGTATTAACTTATTAGATTTAATTGGGACTGAGATTACGATAACTTCGGGGGCCAGGAAGCTAACGATTAAAGGGGTTACTGAAAACTATACAGTTTACAAAATTCCTTTGGAAGTTTTATTTTATAACGATCGTAATGGAAGAATAGCTACTTGGATTAGTCAATACTCTTCTGAAGTAGGGCCATTGAATCCAACGCAGGATATGAAAAAGTATAATCAGACTCTGCATGAATTTATTCGCAAGTCTAATCCTGGTGCTTTAACAAAAACGAAGAATAATATCAAGGCATTTGGTCAAAGGGTTGCTGGTGTAGTATTGCAAGATGGCAGAATTATTGATGGGAATCGCCGTTATACTTGCTTACGGGAATTGAAGTATGAAGATGGTATGGACTGTTATTTTGAAGCAGTTATCTTAGATACAACGAATAGTATTACAAATAAAGATATTAAACGACTCGAGTTAAATCTTCAGCATGCGGAAGAAAAGCCAGTAGATTATAATCCAATTGATAATTTAGTGGACGTTTATCGTGATATTATCGAAGAAGAAACTTTCACAGAAGCAGAATATGCTAATAATACATCACGAACTAAAAATGAGGTTACCAAGTTAATTGAAAAATCTAAGTTAATGGTAGAATTCTTGGAGTTTATGAATGCTAAAGGTAAATATTATATTGCACGTGAATTAAACTTAGATGGTCCTTTACAAGAGATTATGTTGATTTTAAATAAAGTTACAGAAGGTGCAGAAGCTGATTCTATTAAGGATACATTATTTGCAAATTTATTGACTTCAAAGCAAGGGGATTTAACTCGTCATATCCGTGACATTGGCAATCATATTATTAAGACAGACAATGTTGCTCAATTTATTGAAGATCATGAAGAGGTTGTAGAGGTAATTTATGAGAAATTACGTGCAGATAAACAAAGCTCTGTTGTTTCAATTAAAGAAGCCATTCAAGACGAAAAAGCGGTTGTTAAGCAAAGCCAAGACCTGGTAGAAGATTATATAGAAAAGAACAAGCTTATTAATGCAAGGAACAAACCAGTTGAATTACTAACAAGGTCATTTACAACATTAGACAGCATTGACTCAGTTGCCGTGTCTAAAATGAGTGATGAAAATAAACAAGAATTTAAGAAATTATTAGATAAGATGAATGCAACATTAGGGTTATTAGAGAGCAAAATGTAATGTTCAAGACATTGTATTTGAAACCTAGTTATTATACAGCTGAATCAAATGTCATCGAAGAATTTTATAATCCTGTTTTAGGGAATGCTGTTAGATATGACAGAGTAAGTGGTTATTTTAGTTCAAAAGCACTTGCTGCTTACGGAAAAGGTTTACAAGGACTTGTAAAGAATGGCGGTAAATATAAATTAATCATTTCACATGAAATTAGTGAAGCTGATTTTTTGTTAATCAAAAGTGGTTATTCCAATCGAAAAATTCAACAAGAACTGTTGAATAGAATGGAAGAAGAGTTGTCCTTAGCTGAAGAAATGCAGTTATTTAATTTGGCGAATTTAATTGCTACAGGCTATGTAGATATAAAAATTGCATTTAAAAAGGCAGGCCTTTTCCATGCGAAGTATGGCCTCTGTTATGATTCCTATGAAAATGTCATTTATTTTACAGGCTCAAATAATGAGACCCAAGCAGCAATCATGGCAAACTATGAATCATTTGATGTATCTACAAGTTGGTTAGTATCCGATTTTGATAGACAAAAAATTGTTCATGCACAAGAAGTCTTTGAGAAACTTTGGTGTAATGAAGTAAATAATATTTACGTTACTGAGATAGATGAAGTTGTAAAAAAAAGAATATTAAGTTTTGATAAGGGGCGTCTTATATTGGATGTAGAATTGTTAACAAAAGATGCACTTGTTTTGACGATAGAAAATGAATTACTTGTATTATATGATCGACTTGAAAATTTTCAAGTGACACCAGGAGACTACTTGCTATCTAAAAAGTTGAGATATTATTATGATGGAGAATATCCAAACTTTAAAAATGATTTAACTTATATAGATATGCAGTATATAATTCAAGTTTTTGAAAAATATGCTGACAAAAAGGGGTTCAATTTTGTTGTAAGCGATAGACTTCAACAATATATTTTCAATCATAATTTTATGATTGAAGAGAGAGCCAAATATGCACTCATGATAAAAACACAAAATCCACTAGTTTTATCTGACTTTGAAAAGTTCAAGCAAGTGATAAATAAAGAATTACATCGTTTTTTAAGGGATCAACAACTTTGGAGTGCATTTTATATGATGCAAATGAAGAAGTGTGCTAATTTTTCAGTTCCTGGTTCAGGGAAAACATCTATGATATACGGTGTATTTGCATTTCTAAATGCACCTGAAGTTAATAAAGCGGATAAAATAGTGATGGTCGGACCAAAGAACTCATTTTTATCTTGGAAGCTAGAGTTTGTTGAGAACTTTGGCAATAAAAAAGAGTTGAAAGTATTAGATATTCATGAGGAAGATGGGGCAGAGGTCCAAATAAGATTAAATAGCCGGGATAAAAATTTAATCTTAATCAACTATGAATCACTTGCTAAATATGAAGATGCTTTGATGAGTGTTATTAATGAGAAAACTATTCTAGTATTTGATGAAGTGCATAAAATCAAAGGTATTAAGAGTGTGAGAGCTAAAGTTGCGAAGAGAATTTCTAAAAAACCAATCTATAAGTACGTCTTAACAGGAACACCAATACCCAATACTTATGAAGATATATACAACTTCTTAAATGTACTTTATCAAGAAGAATATAAATTATTTTTTAATTTTGATTTGTTACGTTTGAAAAATCCAACGCCTGTAGAAATTGATAAAATTACAGAAAAATTATTCCCTTTCTTTTGGCGTACTACCAAAAAGCAACTATCTGTTCCAGAAGCTAATGAAGATATATTAGTTCGCTGTGAAATGGATGTTGATGAGCAACAAATTATAGATTTGTTATATAGGAAATATGGGCATCGAGTATTCTTATTGTATATTCGATTAATTCAAGCATCGTCCAATCCCGAGTTACTATTGAAATCTATTGTAAATAGCGAGCTGTTTGATATGGAAAATGAAGAAGCTTGGCCAATAATTGAAGATGATTTGATTACATTTAGTGAAGAAGAAAAGATGTTGATTCGCTCTGTCTCTTCAACTTCGAAATATCGAAAAGCAATCGAAATAGCAGTGGGGCTATACCAAGAGGGAAAACAGTCTATAATTTGGTGCATGTTTGTAGATACGATTAATAAAGTGATGAAGGACTTGCAAAGTAGAGGCATAAAAGCACGTGTAATATATGGGGCGACACCTCAGTCTGAACGAGATGAGCTTATTCAACTGTTTAAAGAGCAAAAAATAGATGTGCTAATCACGAACCCACATACTTTAGCTGAATCTGTCTCACTTCATAAAACATGTCATGATGCTATTTACCTTGAGTATTCTTTTAATTTAACTCATATGCTACAGTCTAGAGACCGTATTCATCGTTTAGGATTACCACATGAGCAATATACTCAGTACTATTACTTAATGTTGGATGGACAGCAAGAAAAACGCAACCCTATCGATGAAAAAATCTATTGGCGCTTAAAGGAAAAGCAAAAAATCATGGAGGACGCTATAGAAGGTAACATTCTAGGACCTATGATATTTGATGATGCGGAAGATTTAAAAAATTTATTTAGTATATAGTTTTGTTAGAAGGAGCTTATCTAAAAGGTATTGCTCCTTTTATTATAAAGATATTTGCATTCATCTATATTCATATATTTGGGACCAATTGACAGACTATTTAAATCAAATTATACATCGATTTAGCGTATAATTTACGATCGTATAAAAGGAGATTAAGCATGATGGAGCCAAAGGCTTTTGGATCATTTGTCAAAAGGGGAGAAAATATATATCGAACATCAGCTTACATTCAGTGGGGAGATTCAGAGGAATCTATTGGAGCATGTCTTTTACAAAATCCAGGATCAGCTACACTAGATAAAGAATTAACTCAGTTACTTAATGCAGTGGGGTTTGCCAGTGGTTGGATAAAGGCAGAAGATCCTACTATGAAACAGTTAGTCACTGTTATCGAAGGAATTTACGGTAAAGATAAGCCTGTTTCAGGTCGATTACATATCTATAATATTTTTAATCTTCAAAATACTAAGTCGGAAGATGCAATAGAGCATTTTGAAAATCTTGTCCAATCTGGTGAATATGATATTACAAAACCGCTAGTTAATATAAACGAATTTAAATTGCATCCTTGGATTCTCCTTGGTTGGGGAGTCAAGCACGAAAGGAAATGGGAGAACTATAGACTGATTAAGGAGAAATGGCTTAAATTAATAAAAGAAACAAATGTTCCTTCTTTCGGGAAAAAACATGAAAAAAAGAATGAATATTATCACCCATGCCCACTCATTTCATCACACAGACCCATGATGGCTCAAGAGCTGATTAATATATATAAGCAGCAGTTTTGTATTCAACGTTTTCCAAGCTATGCAACAAAACCTAATTTGATTGTAGAAATGAAACAAGTAGAAAAATATGACGATGACGACTATGGATGGTATAGGACGCCTGCAAATCCTGAATCCGTTGTAAAGGGATTCTCTCACCTAAGCATCCAAAGTGGCTATAAACTAAGGGCGTATCAATTTAGTGATGGCGGCGGTAATGGTAATGGAATCGTATGGGCAATTCCTGAAAAAAAGGAGTTACAGGATGTAGAAGATTGTAAGCAATTAGATGGTTTCTTATCCGCTCCAAAACCAGCTTATGCATTGTCAGATTTTATGCAAGTCATTGAAGGAGATAAAACACCTTTATCTTATTTACAGGCGGCAATCGTA
The DNA here is from genome assembly GCF_038002945.1 of Peribacillus sp. FSL R5-0717. Classification (NCBI taxonomy): domain Bacteria; kingdom Bacillati; phylum Bacillota; class Bacilli; order Caryophanales; family Bacillaceae; genus Peribacillus; species Peribacillus sp. FSL R5-0717. Next base: position 1,402,024 of record NZ_JBBOOF010000001.1, on the reverse strand, counting down.
TATCATGAATTACATGAATTTGGAGCTAACTGGCATGGGACATCTTGGGGAAGAGATGTTATCTTGCCAGTTCAAGAGGAATCAGGAGATGAATCATATGATTATAACGTTAATGATGAATGGGAAATGATTGAGAAAGAGCCTGATATAATAGAACCTCATTTTTATTACAGTAGGGAAGGCTATCCCGTCATTGTATTTCATGCCATAAATGATATCGGAACAGTCACATGGAATCGATATGTACATGTATTCAGTAAAGATGACTATACATTAAAAGTTGAACAAACATGTATTGCGACGGGTGGAGCTGGAATTATCTTTTAGGATCGATTGAACGGTACTTGGTTCAGGTCTACTCTTCAAAATATGTAGTCCGCATTTTTTCAGGGGTGCTTGAAAAGAACAATTAAGAGACATCCCCCAAGGAATGTCTCTCCCCTCCTATAAACTTATCACACTCATCATCCCCTCATGCGTAGCTTCCTCAATCGTCCGCGGACCAAGGCAATCCCCTATCTGTTTCACAATAGGTGCATGGCCTTTCATTTCCTCGAATAGTTCGGTATTGGGAATGCGGCCAAGGGAGAGGACGATGGAGTCCCAGTTGGTTAGTTCTTGTTTTTGTTGGGTGAATAGGTTCCGGATGATGACGTGATTTTCTTTGATTGCCCCGATGTCGTAATGGGGGAGGAGTGTGACGCTTAGGTTGTATAGTTTTTTTAGGTATTCGTTCCTGAGATATTGGTGGACGGTTTCACCGATGTGCAGTCGTGATGATATGAGTGTGACGTGGCGGCCTTTTTCGGCTAGGTAGATGGCTGCTTCCATGCCGGGCCAGTCACCGCCAAAGTCGAATACGAGTACGTTTTCCCCGACTTTTTTGGTTGAGCTGAAGAGGTCATCACTCATGATGATCCGTGGGTCATCGATTCCTTCGATGGCTGGTGTATAGGGCCGTGAGCCGGTTGCGCAGATGATGGCGTCCGGTTTTGATTCGGATATTTCTTGGGCGGTGGCTGTTTTGCCTAATTGCACATTTATATTGCTTCTCATTAGTTTCCTGGAGTAGTTATCGAGCATCGATTCTGCGAGTTCATGACGCATGGGTGCTTTGCGCATGGTACGAAGCAGGCCGCCGATTGATTTGCTTTGATCGATCAGTGTAACGGAATGACCTAGTGAATCCGCGGTTATGGCTGCCTGTAATCCGCCGGGTCCGGCGCCGATGACGAGGACATTTTGTTTGCTTCTCTTTTTCTTTAATTCTGGTAAAATCCATGCTTCTTTACCTGTTGTCGGGTTTTGGACACAGCCAATCGGCAGTCCTTTATGATAGTGACCGATACAGGCTTGTAAACAGCCGATGCATGCATCGATTGCTTGCAGGTCGCCATCTTTTGCTTTGTTGGGCATGTCTGGGTCGACGATTAAGGCCCTGGTCATTCCGACGACATCGGCTTTTCCGGTTGATACGATCTGTTCCGCTTCAACGGGGTCGACGATTCGATTGCCGACAAAGACCGGTACGGCTCCTGCCATCCTGATTTTGAATCCATGTGGAGATAGGTATGCGTGCTTTATCGGTGATGGCGGCACGATATGTGTTGATCCCTCAAAGGTGCTTGAATCTCCGGCAGTGACATTAATGAAATCCAATCGGACTTTTTCTGCGAGATATTCGACGATTTGCACGGAATCCTTCATTGTTGTCCCGTCCATCGTCAGTTCGTCTGAACTCATGCGAATGCCGACGGTAAAGTCTTCTCCGACTCTTTCCCATACCTTCTCCAAGATTTCCACGATGAATCGCATCCGATTTTCAAAAGACCCGCCATAGAAATCGGTGCGTTTATTTGTATGCACCGACCAAAACTGGGCAGGAAGATATCCGTGTGAACAGCAAATTTCCACTCCATCAAGTCCGCCTTCCTTTGCCAGCTGTGCTGAATGTGCGAACCCTTCAATCACTCCTTCAATATCCTCCAAGCTCATTGGTTTTGGCATCACGCCAAAGCGCAGGCTGGGAACGGCTGAAGGCGCCCATGCCGCATTTCGATAGTCGCTCGATACGACTTCCCTTCCGCCATGAAATAGCTGCGAGAAAACCTTCGTTCCATACTTATGGAGCGTTTCGGAAAGCTCTTTGTAGGCATCGACAATTCTTTGGTCATAGCCTGCGATCGTTTTGGACGTAAGCATGCCGGATGGATGTACCGATGCCGCTTCAAGGATGATTAATCCGACGCCCCCTTTAGCACGGGCTTCATGATAGGCCACCATATCCGAAGTGGGGATTCCGTCCGTGACATGATTTGTTTGATGTGCTGTACTTAAGATCCGGTTTTTTAATTCAGTAGAACCGATCGTTAATTGGGTAAACAGATTCTTGAATTGAGCCATATCCATGACCACTCCCTAATGTTAGATAGAATGAGAGTATAGAGGGCAGCCGCCTCTACCTATCCCTATACAGGTTCAATATGCAATAACCATGCCGTTTGGGGGAATGCGGTTTCATATCCGTTTTTTTACTTGGATAAAGAGGGTATGGCTCATGAGTATCGTATTTTATATCTAGATAACTGAACCTTTTTTGAAAAGTGGTGATTCATAAAAGGTTCAGTTCTGAATTTGTTGATTTAGAGACATTCGTCGCTTATGAAAATGATACTTATTTCTTTTTGTATCATAAAGTGTAACAAAATCGGTTCGAAATCAAAATATGGGGTGATGTGATGGAAGTAAAAAAGGAATCACTAATTGTATTTTCTGATATTTCTATTTTGGATGTAAAAGCCTTGCTGAAAATACATTCTTCGCCTTTTATTGTCATGAAAAATCACTTGGAGATCCTCGGCATATTGGATGAAGGTTTCTTTTTGAAGAGATTGGATAGCGATGGTCAAAATCAGGAAATCTCGGCTTATCTGAATTCATCGTTTGTCGTCGTTGATGATTTAGATAAGCTAAGTGAAGAGGATATGAGCACCTATGATTTTGTGATTCAACATGGCGATAACCAATATAGCTGCCATCCGATTTCCGAAGTCAGGGAAATGCTGCTTAAAAAGAAGATGAAGAGCTTAATCAGTCTAAATGAATCACTAAAGAAAGAGCTGGAAGTGACAAGAAAAAAGGTAAAGGAGCTCACGCAAATCCTGCATTCCAGCTATGATGAAATTTTCGTGACGGATGCGAACGGGGACACGTTATTCGTGAGTGAGGCCTGCAAGAAGCTTACAGGGCTGCCGCCGGAGGCCTTTATTAATAAGAACATTAATGAGTTAGTTGAAAAGGGACTGATCGTCAATTCGGTTACATTAAAAACGATGAAAACGAAAGCGATCCATTCGGCGGAGCAAACCTATCCGCATGGATTGACGGTATTCAGCACAGCGAAGCCGATTTTTGATGAGGAGGGGAACTTATATAGAATCGTTTCAAACTCCAGGGATATCACGGAATTGGTTGAGATGAAGAGTCAATTGAACAGAGTGAAGCTTAGGAACCAGCGGGCCCAGCATGAAAATTCGAGAACCGTTTCGTTCAATAACTTCATTACAAATTCGGATAAGATGGTAAAGGTTTTTGAGTTAGCTGAAAAAGTCGCCCCGATGGATTCCTCGATCTTCATCCATGGAGAAACCGGAGTCGGAAAAGGGGTTTTAGCAAGGGTCATTCACGATCTCAGCAGCAGAAAGGATAAGAATTTCATTCAAGTGAATTGCGGCGCAATACCATCGGCTTTAATTGAGTCCGAGCTGTTTGGCTACGAAAGCGGCGCATTTACGGGAGCTAATAAGCACGGGAAAAAGGGGCTTGTTGAGAGTGCCGATGGAGGCACGTTGTTTCTTGATGAAATCGGGGAAATGCCGCTCGACATTCAAGTGAAAATCCTGCATTTGGTCCAGGATCGAACATTCATGAAGGTGGGAGGAACGAAGGAGAAAAAGGTGAATATCCGCATCATCTCCGCCACCAATAAAGACTTGAAGCAAATGATCAAGAATAATCAGTTCCGCGAAGATCTATATTATCGGCTGCATGTCGTTCCAATGGAAATACCGCAGCTGCGTGAGCGGAAGGAAGACATCTTATTATTAACCGATTATTTTCTGAAGAAATTCAATGAAAAATACGGTCAATCCATCACGATCGATGATCATTCCAAGTTAATTCTGCAGCTGCAGGATTACCCGGGCAATGTTCGGGAATTGGAAAATGTAATCGAACAAATTGTCGTGACAGCTAGAAAGCCCATCGTAACGATAGATGATTTGCCTTCCGGTTTAACCTACAAAGATACGGCACTGGTCAATTTAACAGGAATCATTCCCTTGAAAAAAGCGTTAGAGGAAACGGAAAAGCAATTATTGTCACAGGCCCTTTCCACCTATAAATCAACCAGAAAAATGGCCAAGGCCCTGGAGGTCAGCCAAACGACGATCATGCGCAAACTGGGCAAATACCAATTTAGCTATCAGGACGATTAATAATAAATTAACCTCCATTAAAATCTGAATATTCAAAAACTTGGTATGGATATTGCATATTTAAATGATTGATTATTTCTATTTTGATAAGGGGGTCAAGAAATGGGCGAGCTGATTTTCTCTTTAAGCTATGGGGGTTCCTTAATTGTCATGGGATGGATCACGAAGGTTTTCCTAGTAAAAATGAAAAGAAATCAAGAAGAAATAGCAAAAGATCCGATTGAAAAGGTGGGGATGTAAGTGGCCTTTCTCCTTGGTATTATCATATCCTTTTGTGTGTACGTCTCGATTGGCATCTTTTTATTCAGGAAAGTGAAAAGTTCGGAGGAATACTATGTTTCTGGTCGAAGCGGAAACACATTGATGATAACGGGTACGCTTGTTGCCTCTTTCCTAAGTACGGTATCTTTCATGGGAGAAGCGGGATTTTCCTATGAAGGGTATCCGATCCTGCTGCTGATTCTCGTCATTTTTAATGCAAGCGGCTATATATTCGGAGTGTTCCTGTTTGGCAGGTATTTAAGAAGAAGCAAATCATTGACCGTTCCTGAATTTTTTGGTAATCGCTTTCATTCTAAGAAGGTAAGGCTGGCGGCTGCGATCACGACGATTCTTGGAATCGCTGCATACTTGGTTGCCGTTACTCAAGGGGCAGCCGTTTTATTGGCCGAGGTTTCCGGGGTTTCCTATCCAATGGCCCTGGTGATCATGTGGGTCGTGTATTCATCCTTCACCATTCTCTCAGGAGCGAAGGGGGTCATGGTCAATGATACGGTGATGTTCTTTTTATTCTCGATTGCAACGTATCTTAGTTTTCCTTACATCATCAAATCCGCAGGCGGGTTTCCTGATGCCGTTACGAAAGCGGCAAACCTGGCTGAACGACCTGATTTATTAAGCTGGCATGGCATTACCGGACCTGCCGCAACGATGGGCACTCCTTGGGAAGCATTGGCCTGGGCCGTCATCATGGGCTTGGTCTGGGGCATTGTCATAGCAGTGAGTCCATGGCAAAGCAGCCGATACTTGATGGCAAAAAATGAACACGTAGCCATCCGGGCCGGGGTATGGGCAACGATATCCATTTTGACGGTCTATTTGTTTCTTCATATTAGCATATCGACAATCACCACGATTAAAGCGGATATCGCCCCGACGGAAAAGGTATTCATTTGGGCAGCGATGAATATTGTCCCGACATGGCTTGGAGTCATCATCGTCAGCGGCATCATGGCTGCGGCCTTATCATCCTGTTCAAGCTTCCTGCAGATTATAGGAAGCAGCATAACACGGGATATCATGGAACAATCACGGAAAAAGGAATACACCGATCATCATCTATTACGGGCCAGCCGCATTTCCATGGTTGTGATCAGCTTGATCATCTTATTGATTGGATTGTTCCAGCCGCCTGCCGTCATGTGGATCGGCTACTTTGCGGCTACACTATTTGCGGCATCATGGGGACCGATTGCCATTTCAAGCGTATTCTCAAAGAAGGTAACGAAGGAAGGCGCATTTTGGAGCATCGTATTCGGCTTCGTTGGCGTCATTCTCGGAGAAAGTCTCGGCATGTTCGGAATAAGCCTACCCGTTTACCTTAATCCTGTCATCATTGGTTTAGTCTTAAGCATAGGCGCACTTATCATTGGTTCCAAGTATGGAACGATCACCATCGAAGAAAGGGAATTTCATGCCAATATCCTTCAAACCCCGATTGAAATAGACGAGCAAAAAGAAATGAACATCACCCGCAGATACCCAGCCTATTTAATGATCAGCGGCGTCATGATCATCATGGTTACACTAGTGTTTTATTATTGGCCGATTAATATGAATTGAATGAGATGGCAGGGGGAATCCCCTGTCATTTTTTACTTTTTGCCTTTTAGTAAATTTGACGGAAATCATTAAAATTGTTATAAAATTCTTCTGAATCTGTAGTTAAAATTTGATTGGTTGTTTAAGGTCTTGTGAGTGAGAATATCTCTTATGACCATTAAGTCTATGATCAGTGATTCTTTTCTCTAATAGTCATATTAATTAATGTTGCCTTTAATTATTACTCGATTAGCACATCCGTTTGTTCATGACTTGTATCATGTTAAGCAAATGAAATCGCAATAATGTTTTTATTAGAGAAAAGTATCGAAAAATAATGTAAAATTACATTATAAAGAAGGGGGAGAAACATTTTGTTAGAATGGAAAAAATTATTAAACACCGAGAGGCAGAGAAAATCATTGGGAAAGAGCTTCCCACATAGGAATGAATTTGATAAAGACTATGAGAGAATTATATATTCTTCTTCTTTAAGAAGGTTACAAGATAAAGCACAGGTATTTCCCTTACAAAATAACGACTTTATTCGCACAAGATTAACTCATTCTTTAGAAGTAGCTTCTTTGGGGCGTTCTTTAGCTTGGAATATTGGAAATTGGTTGATTGAGATTGATGAATTTGAAGATTTTGCAAAGGCAAAAGAGTTAGCTTCGTTAGTAGAGGTATCCTGTTTAGTCCATGATTTAGGAAACCCTCCGTTCGGACACTATGGAGAAGATATTATCCGGAAATGGTTTGAGCAATGGTTTAGGAGCCCCGCATTTGAAAAGGCTGAGGTAAGACACGGAAGTTTAAATGAGCAACAAAAAAATGATTTCTTATTTTTTGAAGGTAATGCACAAGCAATTAGGATACTATCTAAATTACAATTTTTAAATGATCCTTACGGAGCAAATTTCACATATGGAACCTTAGCGACTTTAATGAAATACCCTTGGGCTTCTAATCATGCCAATGTAACTGAAAAAGGAAAGAAAAAATTTGGTTTTTTCTATGCAGAATCAGATTTATACACAAAAATTTCCGAAAATGTAGGAATTGGAGAATGTAGACATCCTGCCACGTATATATTAGAGGCAGCAGATGATATTGCTTATTTAACTGCAGATATAGAAGATGCCGTTAAAAAAGGCGTATTTAATTGGGAAGAAGAGTATTTTAAATTAAAGAAAAAATTTGAAGGTAAATATGAAGGCAATTTTGCTGATTTAGAAAAATACAGAAAACAAGCTATAGACAATAAGGTTCCCAATAAAGCTCTTATAGATGTTCAAAATTTTAAAGTTTCCATGCAAGGTGCACTGATCTATGCCGTAGTAGATGCATTTAAAGCTAATTATAGCAAGATAATGAAGGGTGAATTTGAAGGTGATTTACTTTCAAGTTCATCAGCAGAAGAACTAGCAGAAGATTTAAGAGAATTAGCCTTTAAACACGTTTTCTCTAATAAAGAAGTGTTGACTTTGGAGCTAGTTGGGGATAAAGTAATGTCTGACTTACTAACATTATTTGTAGATGCAGTGACCAATATTGAAGACTTGAAAAAGTCAAAAACTAAACATGAAAAATTAGTACATTTAATCTCAGAAAACTTTAGGCATATTCAACGTTTCAATGAGGAAGGAAAGCCTGAAGTAGACTTTGCAAATATGAAATTATATAATAGATTATTATTAGTTACTGACTTTATTTCGGGAATGACTGATGGCTACGCAGTAAATCTACACCAAGAATTATTAGGTGTAAAATTACCATAATTTTTAGAGGGGTGTCCGATGAGTAAATTAGAAGGCATTATCAAGGATAATTTAATATGTCTACTTAAAGAACAGTCAGAAACCCTGGAATTTGTAGAAAAATTAGCTGAAACAGGTGAATTACTCTTTTTTGGTGGTGCTGTTAGGGATGTTTACATCAAAAATGAGCAAAAAATATTCCCTCGAGATTTTGACATAGCAATAAAATTTAAGAATGAAAGAAAATTTTATCAACTCATAGAGGAGTATGAGTTTAAAAAGAATAGATTTGGTGGATATAAATTTAAGATTTCAGGTATAGATTTTGATATATGGGATTTAAACAATACATGGGCTTTTAAAAATACAGATTTAGCAGCTAGTGAGGAAAATTTAGCGAGGTCTGTTTTTCTTAATATAGATGGAATAGTCTATAATTTTAACACTGGTTGTCTACACGCTGAATTATTAAAAGAAACTTTAAAAAGATCAGAACTTGATATCAGTTTAGAAGAAAACCCACATGTAGAATTGAATCTTCTAAGAGCATTGGTCTTTAAAAGGAAATACAATCTAGATCTTTCCAATAAATTAAAGACTGTTTTTAAATTTTATAAAGAGCGCTCAAACAAAGACAATCTAATAAATAACTTATTTGAAGTTCAGTTATCACACTATAAAGCAGAGAAGCTTTCACGAGATGAGTTGGAAAAAGAATTACACTATATATAAAACCTTCATCAGCTTTAACTGAAAATCAACTCAAAAAGAGAAGATGCTTTTCTAATTTCCTTATTCTAATATTTTATTTATAAATACTTATCGAAAGAGAATGTTTTAACTATTTTAAACAAGGTCACCCCTTATAAACATAAGGGGTGACCTTGTTTATTTATGTAGGTAAACATTTTACTCTAATTAATAATAATCATTGTGACTTGAGGCAGTGTAATATACTTCCTTTTAAGCAAGGTATTTAAAATAGCCCTGAATTACAACAAAAATCGGAACACTGAAAAAAGCATTGCCAGTAATTGGTGGGAAATCGGACATAGTCACTTCTCGTAATAGTAAGAATGTCCAAAGAATTGAATATGGAGAAAAAATACTTATCTTAGAAAATGAAAAGTTGTCAGTAAACTAAAGAAATAATAGTTAATAGAAAAGTATCATACTCAATTAACATTAGTAGTATAAGTGGTAGGTTATCTATGTCAATGGAAAATTACCTACTACACTAATTAGCTTTTTCCACTTCATTTAGTTCTTATTATACAATCTTACAGTATGGTGGTTATTAGCACTTCTCTATAGTGTTTTATACACTTATATAAGCTTAAGTATTTTTATATGCTATAACATAGGAAATGTCCCCTAAGGGAATGTAGATGAACATTACGATATGTCTCCTTATTTTTCTTTCTTTCCCCTCGTTACTCTAGCTCGCTTTAACATTAATGAAGAAGAGGTGAAATGTTTTGCCTAAGAACTTAGGCATTTTTTATAAAAAAAGTGTCCAGGTTTCCCTAGACACATTAAGGATGAATAGTAACCGATGTCCCGATTGGAACAATCCTTGATAATTCCTCCACGTCCCGATTATGCATGCGAATACAGCCTTTTGAGACGGCTTTACCAATCGAGCTGGGATCATTCGTTCCATGAATGCCATAATGTTCTTTTGATAAACTCATCCACATCGTTCCGAATGGGCCTCCGGGGTTGGGGGCTTTATTGATGATGATGAACTGTCCTACTGGTGTACCGAACAGCATTCTTCCAACGGCGATTGGATATTGTTTTTGCAGTACGCCATTTTTAAGCAGCCTTAACTTACGATTATTGACGGACACATCGATTCTAAATGGAATGGTATCAGCCGGAGGAAAACCAGGGATCATGATGGGCTGGCCAACATTAATGACATTTGGATTTATGGTCGGGTTAGCAGCGATGATTTCAGATAGCGGTTTCCGGTAGTCCCTGGATATCTGTGTCAGTGTTTCACCTGGTTTAACTGTATGAATCAGTCTGAACACCTCCATAGGTTATAGTGGTCACGTTACATTCTATGTGAATTTTTAAAAGTGTTTCGTAACTCGCTGTTATCTGTTTTTAATAAAACTTATATGTTAAGTAACTATGCCGAAAAGAAACCGAAATGAACTTTTGATAAAATAAGTTTTTATCAAGATGGATTTTTGTTAGTTAATGAGGGGGAAATTAGGGTGGAGGAACATGTGAAAAAGGCTTTAGTAGAATGGAATGAAGAAATCAGTGATGTTTTAAATGGAATAGAAAAAGAGTATGAAGAAGTTAAGCGTGAACTTCAGGTTTATTCCTATAAATTTAATATTACCAAGCAAGTTGTGCAATCCACTATAAATGATGAAATTATTCGAAACATCCGCGAGCTCTATCATAAACCTTTTGAACAAAAATTGAACGAATTGAAAGAGTCGATAAAAGAACTGGAAGAAAAGAGAAAGGTTTTTCAAATGTTTGTCGATAAAATCGAAAAGGTTAGTGAAAGAGAAGAAGGAAAACCGCAAATATCAGTCATATAAGGCAGCGAAGAGTACGACTCAGAACAACTCTACCATTCCATACACAAAAACCATGGCAGCGAATATACCTGCTTTTTTTTGCTGGAATAGTAAAATACGTCCCTTGTTTACCCCAACATCAACCCGGGTACACTATCCTATAAAAAGGAAATGGGGGAATTCTATGTGGAATGCGGTCTTTTGGGGAGGGGTATCGGGTTCTGCCGTCCTGCTTGGCGCACTTGCCGCCATCCTCATTCCGATAAAGAAAAACATCATTGGCTATATTATGGCCTTTGGTACGGGTGTATTGATCGGTGCCGCGGCATATGAGCTGCTTGCTGATTCGGTGAGTGATGGAGGAATCTGGGCGACGGGGATCGGATTCATAGCAGGGGCAGCCGTGTTTACTGCCTTGGATTTTCTTATTTCCAAAAAAGGTGCGGATAAAAGGAAACGGTCCAATAATAGCTCTTCGAAGGAAGCGGGCCTAGCCATTTTCATCGGGACGGTGATGGATGCCATACCGGAGTCGATCATGATTGGCGCAAGCTTGATAAGCGGCGGCTCGGTAAGCTGGCTATTGGTCATTGCCATCTTCATCAGTAATATTCCGGAGGGGCTCTCGAGTACGACGGGTCTGCTCAAAAGTGATTACTCCAAGAAGAAAATCATGCTGCTATGGTTTTCCGTCCTGATCATTTCGGCACTATCCTCGATGTCGGGCTATCTATTCCTCGATCATGCCCCGGACTATGTCCTGGCAGCGATGGCAGCCTTTGCGGGAGGGGGAATCATCGCGATGATCGCCTCAACGATGATGCCTGAAGCATATGAAGACGGAGGGCCGATCACGGGCATATTCACCGCTGCGGGCCTGCTTATCTCTTTGGTTCTGGATTCGATGTAAGATTGTCCCCTTGGAAGGAAGGGGGGCAATTTTTTTTGTGAATTCTATCATAGAAGGAAATGTACAAGGAATCTATCTCGAAAAAGAATTGTTGGTGTTAAAATATCATTTCAAATCATACACTCTTCATATAGATTTTAGACATTGAGGAGCTGTTGGAAATGAACTTCGAGATGCAAATAGCGAATATGTTAGCTGATAATTTAAAAGGTTTCATCACATTCGTCCGGGAAAATCATGAAAATGAAAACAACTGCTTTTGTTCAAATAAAGATAAATTGTATCAATTGAGGCTTCTTGTTGAGGAGTTTAAGTTTCAAGTATTGGCCGACGAACTTAAACGGATCAACCGGTTTACCTGGGATGAAAACTATACGCACTTATTAGTTGATAGATTCAGAAAAGGGATGGCAATCATTGAAGAGTACGTTGAAAATAACTACAGCGATTTATTCATTTTCACCGCTAGACTTTACACGTTGAATAGCCTCAGCTTAACCTTTTGCAAGGAGGAAGAATCAATAGTCAGCTAATTAGAGCACCTGCGAAAAAAAGAAGAGCACATAATATGTGCTCTTCTTTTCATTCATTATAGGTATAGTTGACCAAAAAGATTCAGCCTGATCTTATTTGCTTGGCATCGCAGAGATATATTTTTTGACCACTTCATACACATACTCTTGATTGGCTGCTGCTGTATTAGGGTTATATTTGCCGCCATTCGTTTTATTATTGGATAGTACCCGTATACCTAGGAAAGGCACATCGTAAGCTTTGGCGATTTGTGCTGCCGAAGCTCCTTCCATTTCTTCAACGGATGTACCATATTTCGTATGGAACCACTTAATTCGATCCACTTCATTATTCCAAACGTCTGCAGAACCGATAGTACCATCGACAACCTTACCTTTTGTGTAAGTATCCTTAACTGCATGAGCAGCTGCGAGTAAATCCTTATCTCCCTCATAGAAGCGTGGTTTTTCAGCATTAGGATCTTCTCCTGCACTTCCTTCAGAAGCCATTAGGTCCATTGGTTTCCATATGGTTGGATCGATTCCTTCATTTTCAGCTTTATCGGCCGTTTTTAGTGAACCTAGGTTTACCGTTCTTTCTCCTAAAACAATATCAAAAACGTTTAAGCTTGGATCATGTCCGCCTGATGTCCCTTGATTGATGATGGCAATAGGGTTATATCTTTCAATGGCCAATGCTGTAGCGGCAGCCGTATTTTCCATCCCTTTACCTGTTTTTGCAACGATTACAGGATAATTGTCCAACGTTCCCATGTAAAATACAAAATCCCCTGATTTTTCTTCTTTCACATTTTTTAACCTTTTCGCGAAATTTTCAGCTTCGATTGGCATTGGACCTTGAATCATGATCGGCCTTTGTGTCTTTTTCTCGACCGTTTCATTTTTGGAAGCAGAACTGCAAGCTGCAATCACCGACACGAAAAGTAAAGTAATGATTCCTAATAGAGTGTACTTTTTTAACATGTTTTTTCTCTCCTTAAAAACAAATTATCCAATTGTTTGAAACACTCGCAGTTGTGGTCAAAGAAAAAGGTCCAGAACGGCAGAATGAATGCTGCCTTCTAGACCTACGAAAGTCAAAGTATAGATAATCAAGCAAAAATGAAGCGATTGCTAAATCATTAGCTGCTTAAAAAGCGGGCGGCCGAATACTTTAACTCGTAGTCTAGTTCTTTAACTGGGAACCAGGTAGAAACGCTCAGACCATATTTCCGAGCATATACGAGTAATTACGATTATTACTTTGCTAATATAACAAACAAATGCTAGATAATCAATATAAAAGTGAACATTAAAATATAAATGTAAAGTAATGTTCGTGTTTTCGGGGTGTGGTTCGATGGAAAAGCTATTTTTTACAAGGTAAATGGGTTTTAGTGGGATTTGGACACAATCATAATGTGGGTGATTTTCGAATAGTATAATTTAAAGGCGAAGTCAGAGATAGAAGATTCGGAAGTGTCTCAACCCGAACATAACTTTAAAACAAGACTATGGTTTAGGTGTAAATCTGATCGTTGATTTCCACTCCAGGCACTCGCTTTCCGCGGGGTCTCCATTGCCCACGCTTTTCCCGCAGGAGACTCGTACCTTACGTTCCAATCACTGGAACTACTTTTTTAAGAAATATTGTAGGGTCTGGCGGTCCATCAACTTTCCGGTAAAAGGAGTTCCGAATTGCTCTCGCCCAGAACCAAAATTTTAAAGGTAAACTAGAATACTCTTCATAGTTTTTTTCAGTATTCCTTAAAGGGTTGAAGAGATTTGCAACACTCCTGCCGAATAACTGGCTAGCCAAGACCCCACAGGCGCATGCGCCGAGGAGGCTTGGCAGACAGTCGGTGGAAGGGAACGGGTTTCTGCAATAATCTGAAGTGTTTTCTTGGAAAAACTGTAGGCTAGTCTCAATTATGTTTAGACTAGTTTATCCTTTAAGTTTTTTTCAGTAATCCTTATTGGAATGAAGAAATATGCAACACTCCTGCCGAAAAACTGGCTTGCCGAGACCCCACAGACGCGTGCGTCGAGGAGGCTTGGCAGACAGTCGGCGGAAAGGGAGCGGATTTCTGATATCAACTGAACGCTTTATTTATAAAAAGACTATGGATTTGATCAGGGGGTATCATCATCAACCAAAGTTATCACGACATTTCCTTTTTTATGTCCTAGCTCTACGTATTTATGAGCTTCGGGAATCTGTTCCAGCGGGTAGCGTTTATCAATGACCGATTTTAATTCTCCAGTTTCGATTAGCTCTTTGAGAAATAGTAAATCTTCCGTACGTTCCTTTGCAATTCCTTGACCTACAACGGACACGTATCGCCCGTTCGGGGTTAGTGCTTTTTTGCATGTGGCTTTCGAGCTTTTCCCGACTGCATCAAAGATGATATCATACCGCTCTTGTCTTTCCGTAAAATCCTCTTCGGTATAATCTATTACTTTATCGGCTCCCAATGATTTCACCAATTCAAAATTTGCGGCACTGCAAACTCCGGTAACTTCTGTTCCAAAGTATTTGGCCAGCTGCACCGCGGAAGTGCCCACCGAACCGGACGCTCCATAGATGAGGACTTTTTGCCCGTCCTGGATATTGGCTTTTCTGAAAAAATGCAGAGTTGTCGTTCCGCCAAAAGAAACGGCGGCGGCTTCTTCATAGGTCATATTGGCAGGCTTCAATGCGATTGGTCCGTCTTCAGGTAAGCATGTGTATTCGGCATGGGCACCGAAATTCATTCCAGTCATGGCAAAAATCTGGTCGCCCTTTTTGAATTTCGTCACATTCCTCCCCGTGTCTTCTATCTCCCCGGACAACTCCACTCCGAGTATCGGTTTTCGCGGTTTTCTAAGACCCAGGAATATTCGCATCGGCAGCCATAATAAGAAAGGGCTATTGAAACTCCGGACTCTCACGTCCCCAGAAGCCACTGTTGCCGCGTGAACCTTTACCAGTATTTCGTTGTCATTGGGCGTTGGTTTTGCTACCTCTTTGAGTTCCAGTACATCAGGTGAACCGTATTTCGTGCATACCATTGCTTTCATCGCAAGTCTCCTTAGTTTTTGATTCAATCTTTTAATACTATGATGGAAGCTGTAAGATAAAACTAACGTAACTGAAGTAACTTCTGATGAAATGTTGAAAAACAGTGATTATTCATGGGGATTCACTGAGCTAATAAGAGTACGTTCATTCGGATAAAGCCGCGAAACCTTTGGCTTTGCTGATAAACGGCAAAAGGAGATTTAAGAATGACCATTAATGAAAGACCAAGAAGAATTATTTTAGATTTAGCAGTTACATTAGATGGATTTATTGAAGGGCCGAATGGAGAAATCGACTGGTGCATTATGGACTCTGAAATGGGGTTCATTGATTTCTTGAATCAAATTGATACTATTTTTTATGGAAGAAAAAGCTATGACTTATGGGGGCAATATACGCCAGAAAATGAGGTGTCCGATACTGAAAAAGAAATGTGGAATATCGTTCATAGCAAACAAAAATTCATGTTTTCTAAAACGAAAAAAAGCACTGATAATAACGTAACGCTCATAAATGATGATATTGTTGAAGAAGTAAATAAAATAAAGAATACGCCTGGTAAAGACATCTGGCTTTATGGAGGGTCAAGTCTTATTACATCTTTTATAAGATTGGGGCTGGTTGATGAATTCAGGTTATCTGTTCACCCTGTTATTTTAGGGGAAGGAAAACCTTTGTTTATTGACATAAAGGAGAGATTGAACCTAACACTGGTTAATACAAAAAGCTTTTCCTCTGGCGTTGTCCAACTTTGCTATCATCTTAATGAAGAGTAATTGTTAAGCATGATGATATATTTCTTTTTAGCATTAAAATGATCAACCTTTATTATGAAAAATTCATAATTAGATAAAAGAGTAACTCCATTTAAAAAAAATGGAGTTTTTGTATTTGCCGTTAAATTAGATTGAAGGGAATTAATGCACTATTTGTTATTGAATTTACGATATCGACAAAACTGCAGTTTTATCTCCGAAAATAAAGATATATCGACGAAAACTGCCGATTTATCTCCGAAAATGGAGAGATGCGAGTAAAGCCCTAAATAAGGAAGTAGAGGGATCCGGACTTGATGTGTGGGTACCTTTTTTTATACATAATGCAATTTATAAATTATAAAATGTAATATATATGTTGCAAAAAGTAAAATGAATCATATAATAAGAGTAAGAAATGGAATTAAATGGAGGGTGATTAAAGGTGAATCTATTTAAACGAACGAAAAAGATCACGGATGAGCGGATTGAGAATGTAAGAAATAAGATTTATAAAGAAATGTATTATGTCATGTTGGTCATTTGCCTGGTGAGTGCACTTTTCAAATTATATAAATATGGTGCAGGCAGCGGGGAGCTATATCTGGAATTCGCGATCCTTGTTGGAGGGGGGCTGTATTACTTAGCTCGTTCGATTTTCTTAGGTGTATTCTGGGATGAGGTGGAGATGCATGACCGCACAAGCAAAACACCGATGAGCAAGAAGACGGTTCTTGGAGCGGTTGCTTTAGCACTTATCATCGCTATATTCATGGGCGTGAATAGTGCTGTATCCTATGCCGATGGCAGTTCCCAAGGCGTATGGTATTTTATATTGGTATCGTTTGTATCCGTCATGATCTATTTGCCGATTTTACTTCTGTTTTTTGGCGGTATATACTTGCTGGCGAAGAAAATCGGAATGAAAAATAGCTAAGATAATAAGAAATAGTAGGTGCTGTCCCTTGAAAAATATAAAACTGAAGCTTGCGAGAGTAGAAAAGGACTTGTCACAAGAAGAACTGGCCAAGATTGTCGGCGTATCCAGGCAAACGATAGGATTGATTGAATCCGGAAAGTATAATCCCTCATTAAGTTTATGTGTCGGAATTTGTAAAGCATTATCCCGTACATTGGATGATTTGTTTTGGGAGGAAGACTAATTGGGTATCCATTGACTTGGATATCTTTTTTTTCAGGAATTTATCATCAAAAAATGGGGGAAGGTATAGCATGTAAGCAAAAATCTAACATTCGAGAGGGATGGTTTGATGGATCGTACGATTGGTTACTTACGTGAGATATTGTCTAACTATACGGACCAATATCCTGAGGCGCAGGAAATATATAATAAAATCAAAAGCGGACACTTTCATTCTGAAGAAGAACTCGTCAATAAGCTATCCGGTAAAGAGGCCAGTCTCCTTAACCATATTCTTCCTCAGGAAATCAAGCATGCAAAGGAAGCGAGTGATTCGGAACGGGTCACGCAATTATCAGAGGTATATGAACTGATTATTATATGATGAAACCTTGTCCATGATGATCATGGACAAGGTTTTGTTGGTTTTATTCCATTTCACTAAGTGAATCCATATGACTGGCTATCATGGCGATGATCGTGCTTGCTTCTTCCTTGCTGAAAATGAAATTCGTTTCATCCTTTATCAGGTCATCATCCGCTGTCCGAATCCGATTGATCCGTTTCAGCACACCATCACCCGTCTCCTGAACGATACCGAACTGGTAGGTGACCTCCACTTCATTATCCTGGATATAGGCAGTCACTTCAGGCGTTTCCCAATCTACATCGATTTCGTATATATCGGAATTTTCGCCGTCAGGATCATACAAATCATCATTATCATCATCCATATCCATTTCATATGCATAATCGTAATCATCATCATCCTCATCTTCTTCCAAATAGTTATGGAAGCTCTCATGGACAGCATCGATGATATCTTCAATATCCGAAAGAATGACCTTGCTGATCTGCCCTAAATCCGGATCGAACGATTCCATATAAAATTCTTCATTATACGGATCAAAAAACAGCGAGGAAAAATAATCCCGCTCATCGTCTTCCAGCTCTGTATAAAACTCGATGCGTGGATGCTTAGACCCGCGCTCCACGATCATACTGCCATTGCGATCGTATTTCTCACAAATTGATTTAAGATGATCCTGCAATTCCCCGCTTACTCTGTCAAACCATTCTAATGACATCAACATCCACTTCCTTTCGAGATTATTATTTCCCAGAAAAGCCGAACATGACATGCCATTTAAAGGCAGCTGCAATTTAACTTCGCATCAGGAATTTTTAAGTCATAAAAAAAGAACGTAAAGGGAAAATAAGAGTAAAAGCAAAAACGTTAGATTTCCCTATACCTTTCAATGATAAAGTCAATAAAATACCTGCTGGCGATTGGCAATACCCTTTTATCCTTATACGCCAAAGTAATGGTTCGGATAATAGAAGGAGAGATGCTTTTCGTTACAATATTATAGGGACATTTATGTAAGAGCAGTTTCGGTAAAACCGAAATGCCAAGCCCTTTTTCAATCATGGACATAATTGCATAAGGATCATATACCCGGTATTGTGTATCAGGTTCAAAATCGAACTGTTTAAAAATCATTAATGGTTCATGTATCACTCCCTCATCTAACAGAATATAAGGATCTTTTAGCAATTCCTCCAAGGAGACTTCTGTGAATGATGTTAAAGGATGATCTGCTGGCATCACAGCCACCATCTCATCTTCTTGCAAGGGGATCGTAGTTAAATCCGAAACATTTAAATTCACAAAGCCGAAGTCTACGCTGCCTTCTTTAATCCAGTTTGATATCTGCATGGTTAAAAACTTGGTCACAGGCTTTTATTTGTGCTTTCTTTGGAGCTTACTTCTTTCCGAGAGTCATACAACAAATAATGAGAAGAATTAATTTTGTAGAAAAACCGCTCATGATTGAGAAGGATTTATTAGTGAGAGAAGAAGACAATGGATGATGCCAGTAGATAATTAAAAGGATTTCCTGATTTTAGTGCTGCCCAAATGATGGGGAGCCTTTTTTGCGTTTCCCTGCAAAATTTCAAGATCATGCTACTTTCATCCTGTAAAAGTTTATATAGAGTGTGAAAGGAGGTGAGTGGCATGGCAAAGCAGATTCCAGTTTCAAGTACGTTGCGGATCGATTTTGAGACGGGGTTAAATGAAAAAGGGGCTCTCGTTTTCAAGCGGAGGACCTTTTCGAACATCAAGGTCGAGGCGACGGCGGATCAGTTGTTTTCGACGGCTGTTGCAATCACAAGTGTGCAGAATTATCCAATGGGTGAAGTGACCAGGGTCGATATGTATTCATTGATTGGCTAAATGGTATTTGGAAAGATGCCGGAAGCGGGGGAGGTGATTGGAAATGGCTAAAGTACTGGAATTGATTTTCGTTACGGAGGAAGGAAAGTTAGCGACGATTTCCGTTGATAATCCGAAGGAGCCGGTCGAAGTGAGTACGATTAAACTGGCAATGGAAAAAATCATTGCGGGGAACGTGTTCATTACATCTTCAGGGGATTTCGTCGATTTGAAAGCGGCACGCCTTGTCGAGCGGAATGTCGAGGAAGTGGAACTCATCTAAGAACGGGTTTTGTTGGTCACCCTGGAAGAGAGGTGGAAAAAGTGGATCAAATCCTGCCGTTTGTCAGTGATATTGGGTTCCCGATCATTGTTACCCTTTATTTGCTTCATAGGATTGAAACGAAATTGGATACTTTGAATGAAACCCTTGTGGAGCTGCCAGAACGCCTGCGAGAAGGAATTCCGAAGTCAGGTTAAGGATAAGCGGGGAGCCTCGTGGGTGATATCATCCATGAGGCTTTTCCTTTTAAAATGGAAAAGTTTTAATAGATTCTAGTTTTATATCAAAACTATCGGGTATACATAAAACTGTAGCTAGTTCATCAAAAATCCAAATAATAAGGAGGAGTTTTAATGGCTAACAACAATGAAAAAATGAGCAGGGAAGAAGCTGGCCGCAAAGGCGGGGAAGCTACAGCAAAAAATCATGATAAGGAATTTTTCCAAGAGATTGGTCAAAAAGGCGGAGAGGCCACTTCCGAAAATCATGATAAGGAATTCTATCAGGAAATCGGCAAAAAAGGCGGAGAGGCTAGAGCCGATCAACGTGATTCCGATGATTGAAAAATGAGCAGGAAAAAGCAGGACTTAATGGCGGGAAAAAAGCCGCCGCTAAAAAAACGATCTGAAGTTTATAGCTGAATCTAGTTTTATGGCTGTTCAAGCGGATACATGACATATGTAGCTAGTACATGGAAAATCCAAATAATAAGGAGGAATTTTTAATGGCTAACAACAATGAGAAAATGAGTCGTGAAGAAGCAGGACGTAAAGGTGGAGAAACAACAGCGAAAAATCATGATAAGGAATTCTATCAAGAGATTGGCCAAAAAGGCGGAGAGGCCACTTCCGAAAATCATGATAAGGAATTCTATCAAGAGATTGGCCAAAAAGGCGGAGAAGCAACCTCCGAAAATCATGACAAGGAATTCTATCAAGAAATTGGCCAAAAAGGCGGAGAAGCCACTTCCGAAAATCATGATAAGGAATTCTATCAAGAGATTGGTAAAAAAGGCGGAGAAGCCACTTCCGAAAGTCATGGCAAGGAATTCTATCAGGAAATCGGCGAAAAAGGCGGAGAGGCACGGGCCAATCAACGTGATGATTCCGATGATGGAAAAATGAGCCGTGAAGAAGCAGGACGCAAAGGCGGGGAAAAAAGCCGCCGTTAAAATATAATCCAGTGAAACATATACATGACCGAGGGAGTAAACATTCCCTCGGTTTTTTTATGCCAGCACAGCACATCGCAAAGTGTGCTCAGGGATTAAAGTGGGTAAAGAATAACACCTAGAAAAGAAGAGGTGATGAAGAAGTTGATTGCCCATTATTCATTTCCCCGTTTAAAAGTAGGCGGTGTTACATTCACTGCACGGCATTCATTGCTTGCTCTTGGTCTTGCGGGAATTGCTTATCTGGTTTCCAATAAGAGGAAGCATCAAGCGGTATTCAAAACGGCTTCATTGATGTGCAAAATTGAACGGAAAGAGGATTCCATCAAGCTTATTTGGCCTGATGAAGGTGGTTACTATCGGGTATTCAGGGGGCGAGAGCTGATTTACAGCGGCTCGGAGCCGAAGATGGCAGATCGGGGTCTGGCTCCAGGAACCATCTATACGTACACGATAGATAGCTTGAATGAAAAAGAACAGGCAGTGAACAGGATGAAAATACAGACATCAACGACCGCCGAAAATAAAAAAGAGGATAATATCCTTTTGGACTTGGTATTCACCACAATTGTCGCAAAAGGCCAAGCCAGCCTGGAATGGGAGCCCATCAAGGGAATAAAAGAATATACGATTTATCGAAACGGCGTGGATATTGGGAAAGTGAGCGGATGTTCCTTCAATGATCGGAGTATTAGTGAAGATCAGGAATACACATATACCATTAAAGCGAAGCGGCCCCTTCCGCGCTCGGAGCAGGAGTCCTTTGCCGTGAAATCCCTTGTAGCTAGTATTGTCGGAGCCGTAAAAAAAGGTTCATCCCAAGCAAAGGCGGCGATCGAGGAAATAACGAATACTAAAAAAATAGGACCTGTAAAACAGCTTTTGCAGTCAGTTGAAAACGATGTGGATGGTAAAAGGAAAAGAAATTGGCAGCTGCGCTATTCCACTTTTTTACCGGAAGAGTGGCTGAAAAACCCCAATCTGGCCTCAAAGGTTCCCTATTTTAAAGGAGACAACCGCGGGTTTGATCCTGAATCATCCCGTTTCCGGACCAGGGTCGATGTGTTCATTCACGAAAAGGAAAGGGAAGCCGCGATTGAATTCTCCAAAGCGGTCGGGAAAAGTGAGGCTTACAACCATGATGGGGATTTCCTTGAGGAGGGAGTGGCCTCGGATGAAGGTGTTATAGTGAAGCGCGTAGTATCCAATCATGAGAAAACGACAATCCAGCTGACACACTCTGTAGGCAATCCGATCATCATTTCACCTGCCGTGGATTATAAAGTGATCGGGACCTTTTATCGAAATGGTGAAATCAATATCGCCGGCTATCATGATCAGGCCCCGCATCACGAAGTCTACCTAAAGGAGGCAGACGACCAAAACTGGGAACCGCTGCACCTAGCGGAAAACAAAGGGCTCGAAATGATGGCGCACCCTACGGCCAATCATTTATGGAGATACTCCACATTCACACAATGAAAAGGACGAAAAGCCAAGAGCGCTTATCGTCCTTTTTTTGTTGAGGACCAATGCCAATCCAACCACTACATTTTTTTATAAAAACCGCTTTCGAACACTTGGCGACGGCAGCATACAGCTTTCTTCTTTCTTTCCGAACCATTTGTAACGGTTCCTGGCAATGAAATCATAAACGAAGTTCCGGATGAAGCTTGGGACAATGATGAAACCGTAAAGCAATTTCCATGCCCCTTTTAAGCCGCGGCAAATCCTCAAGGCTGCAGACGATTTATAGTAGGCCTTATCCTTTTCAATCAGCACCATGCTATCTATATCTGCAGGAACATCATACTTCTTCAGCAACTCTTGTCCTGCCTCACTTTGAAGCGAAGCGTAATGAAAAAGCCCCTGCGGATCCCGCTTGATAATGAACTGGACACTCGAATCGCAAAAGTTGCATTCGCCATCAAACAAAATGACCTGATTCATGAACATTCCTCCTATAGAGAGACGTTATCATACTCATGCTTATATAATACACTACCCGTTTTGAAAAGACGAAAACGTCTGGAATTGCCTGGAGTTTTGATGATGGAAGAGATTGTTCGTTCCGGCAAGTCACTAACGGGTACGTAAGCCAATAAGCGGGTGTACCCATATATAGGCAGTTTTTTGACTGTTATCAAACTGTTATTTTCCATTAACTAAACTGTAAACAAGCTGTGATATGGTAGATACTCCAATGAAGTTCCAAGCCGGCAATCCTATAGTAGAGGAACGCCGGCTTTTTCATTCAAACCATAAATGAGGGTTAGAAAATATAACTGGCAGTTTCTTTATAGGAGGTAAGATTTCATGAAACGTGATCCGTATTTTGATAATGCGAAAGCTGTCTTAATCGTACTAGTTGTTTTGGGGCACACATTAGCTAGAATGGTGGAAGAAAACCAATGGATTTTAACTATTTATCTGTTTGTTTTTTCATTCCATATGCCAGCTTTTATTTTAGTATCCGGTTATTTTTCCAGGAAGATAAAAAGTAAAAAGGACCTCTGGGGGCTCATTAAGAAAATATTAATTCCCTATGTAATATTCCAGGTGATATATACCTTCTATTATCGGAAGGTATTTGATGAACCAATAGACTTCACAATATTGACTCCAAGATGGGCTTTATGGTTCTTAATAAGCTTATTCTGCTGGAATATATTATTGTTTATATTTTCCTCCAGGAAATATGGAATCGCCCTTTCAATCATTGTCTCGCTAATAATCGGTTACTTTGGTGAAGTGAATGAATGGTTAAGTTTGTCGAGAACCTTCTTTTTCTTTCCTTTCTTTTTAATTGGACACTTTTTAGAAAAAAATCATTTTGAATGGGTTAAAAAGAAAAGTAATGCCCTGATCGGCTGGGCTGTACTAGGGTTGATCTTTACCGGTATTTATTTCTATGGGGAAATGACTTGGAGGGAATGGTTTTATGGCCGCTTAGGTTATCAGGAATTAATGGAAGGCTCCATTGCCCTCGGTTTTATATATAAGTTACTCGTATATTTAATTATGGGAGCAGCAACATACTGTTTTTTATGTATAGTTCCTAAAAAACAAACGTTTTTTACTGAAATAGGATCCATTACATTAGGTATTTATCTTTTTCATATGTTTTTCCTGGAATATGTTTACAACTCATTTATTTATGATTGGATCAAAGAAAGTGGCCAATACTATGTTTTATTAGTCATACCTGTAACCATAATATTTATATTATCAAGAAAACCGATAGTAAAAGTGGAATGTGCGTTAATAGGAATGAAAATGAAAACATAACAGAATTTTAACACTGTAGATAAACTCGATGAAAACAAGTTTGCTCAATTTTCATTTAGGTTTGTAAAACATGGAACGTCGATTTCCACTCCAGGCACTCGCTTTCCGCGGGCGGTCCGGGAGCCTCCTCGTCGCTTTGCGCCTGTGGGGTCTCCCCTCGACGCGCTTTTCCCGCAGGAGTCTCGCACCTTTCGTTCCAATCAACTCTGTGTTGAAATTTAGATAAGCCCCTTTTGTCTTCAGTTTTATAAGGGTTTATTAAACCTGGAACGTCGATTGGAACGTAGGGTACTCGCTTTCCGCGGGCGGTCAGGGAGCCTCCTCGGCGCGCCTGCGGGGTCTCCCTTGCCACGCTTTTCCGCAGGAGTCTCGTACCTTCCGTTCCAATCAACTTTGTGTTTTAAAAGAAAAAACTGCTGGCTCGTCTTATTCCAAACCCTATTTAAGACAAGGTTATCCTTCATGTTTTTTTCCTGTCATCCTTAATGGATTGAAGAAATATGCGACACTCCTGCCGAAAAACTGGCTAGCCGGGACCCCACAGACGCTTGCGTCGAGGAGGCTTGGCAGACAGTCGGCGGAAAGGGAGCGGATTTCTGAAATCAACTGGAATTTTTAAAAGAAAAAACTGCAGTCAAACTCGCTTTTCTTAGAGTTTCTCTACAGCCAGAGCCCTTCCGTTTGAAGGGTTTTTTTCTTGAAAATTAATTTCCAGATATTTAGTGATCTACAAAAAATTTCATTTAATGAGGATTAAATGGAGGCTCCACTAAAAGGGTTACAACCCTTTTAAAGTTATTTCAGGAAAGAAAATGAAGGTGATTACCCGAAATGTTTCCAAAATTATTAAGGGGTAATTACTTTTGTATTTCACTTTCAATAAAACAACTTTAAACATTCAGATTTA
This sequence comes from Peribacillus sp. FSL R5-0717, assembly GCF_038002945.1. Taxonomy (NCBI): domain Bacteria; kingdom Bacillati; phylum Bacillota; class Bacilli; order Caryophanales; family Bacillaceae; genus Peribacillus; species Peribacillus sp. FSL R5-0717. The sequence continues at coordinate 1,377,158 of NZ_JBBOOF010000001.1, read as the reverse complement.
TTTTATTATGACTATATAAGATTTAACTATCATCAAAGGAGCGGCATATGAAAAAGTTTTTCATCATCTTCATTTTGGCTTTAATCCCTTTCGCCTCTACGAAGGTAAGTGCAGAATCTGACTTACCTCTCAATAGTGAAGCCGGGATCATTATTGATGCGAAAAGTGGAAAAGTATTATACGGAAAAAATATGGATAAACGTATGTATCCAGCCAGTCTAACGAAAGTGGCCACGGCGATATATGCTATAGAACACGGGGATAAGAACGAACTGGTGACTGTTAGCAAAAAAGCGGCGAAGGCAGACGGGTCTTCGGTATTTATTGAACCTGGGGAGGAAATAGAGCTTTCCGAATTAATTGCAGGCATGCTAATCAACTCCGGAAATGATGCAGCCATCGCAATTGCCGAGCATATGTCTGGCAGTGAAAAATTGTTCATGGAAGATTTGAATGAGTTTTTAAGAAAAGAAGTAAACGTCACCGATACTCATTTTACGAACCCCCATGGATTGTTTGACAAAGACCATGTAACTACGGCCAGTGACCTTGCGAAAATCACCCAATATGCAATGAAAAATGAAACATTCCGTGAGTATTTTGGGAAGAAGGAGTTACCATGGGAAGTTGAAACATGGGACACAACTTTGATTACCCATCATAAAATGTTAAAAGGCGAACTCCCCTATAAGGGAATAACCGGCGGGAAAACCGGTTTCGTAAGTCAATCCGGCTACACCCTGATTTCTACTGCCACTAGAGGAGAACAGGAATTGATTGCTGTCACTCTAAAAGCTCCTTCAGACAAAGTTGCCTACTCTGATACCAAGCTTTTATTCAACTATGGCTTTGAAAACTTTAAATCAGGAAAAATTGATAAAAAAAGTAAACTTTATTCAGCGGATTACTCTAATTCCTACACGCTGAACGAAGACTTATACTATACTCATCTAATCAGTGATCAACCTAGTCTAAAAACGAGTAATGATGGAGTGCTTTCAATCATGAACCAAGAAGGGGAAGCAATCGACTCCTTTGATCTTAACACGGTCGCTGATGTTAGAAACACAGTATTGCCTGCCCCGATTAAACAAGAAACAATCGATGATAAGCTAATTAAATTTTCTGTCCCATCTCTAGGGTTGGGAGGATTTTAAAACTTGTTCCTATACATACCCCAGTTTATAAAAAATAAAAGTGTGCCCTTATCATCCATGAATGATAGGTGTACTCTTTTATTTTTATTGATGATCCGAGGACAGGAATATACTAATCGGACAGCACAAAGGTACCTGAATTGGAAATGGAGTATATGACCATAATAGTATTAAAAAAATTATTAGGGATGATTCCATGATGTATATCTATAATGATTATGGGGGTACACATACCACGTCTTTGGCTGCCGCCTATCATTTAAAACAATTACCTCAATCGGAAAGAAAACTAACTTCGGAAGAAATATTAAATGTGAAATATTTTAATAAATTAACGAAAAAAGAATTTGGAAAGCTGATTTTTCGCGGGGTCGATGAAGATGGCAATTCCGTTTATACAATGGGACATAAAAGAGAGAAACTCGTTGTTCCAGCATTAAAAGAATTGACTTTACTACTGGAAGAGAAATTTCACTTTAACGAAAAAATAGTATTTTCCAATACATCCCCTACTGTCCCTATTGCCATGTCTATAGGGGGATATTTATCAAGAGCATTAAAAATTGATTTCATAGGTGTGCCATTATTAATTATAGGCACCAAACAATGCTGTGATAATATTTTTCGCTTGGTTGAAAACACGAAACAAATAGGAAAAGCAGCGAATGGGGAAAAAGTGATTATAATAGAAAATGAAAAATATAAGTAATCCTATTAAAAATTTACTTAGCCCATCTAAAATCGTTTTTGAAAGTGCAGGCTGTCAACTGTATAGGGATACAAGTCAACAATTGATGTTGGCTTTTTTTGTTACGCTTCTGGATGGATACATGCTATACAAGAGGTGGTGCTTGCACTTAATCGAACAATAAACCACCACCCGGAAGTGGAGGTTTATTGATGAATCGAGGAAATTACTGTTCTTGCAGGCTGGTTACAGAAACACTTTGTTTTTTATTTGGATCATCAAGGGGATGGATTGTAGCTGTTCCATTTTGTTCATCCACGTGCTCAATGTAGATACTTTCCTCATTATAGGTTACATTAACCATATTTGGTGAAGAAGCAATTTCTTCTGCTCGTTGTGCGTTCATTTTAGCCACCTCCTTTAAATTTGCAACATGTTTAATATTTGTTCCGAATTACTTAGATATACTAGTTGTAATTAAAATTCTTCCAAGAATCCCTTATACCTTACTTAACATACTGGTGCGTGAGTTATATGTATGGCAGTTTTTAAATATTTCGATAACGCAGGATAGTTCAAGATAAAATCAGTTGATATAATTACAGAAAATTAAGAAAGTATAGGGGGATGTAAAATGAATAATGAAGGATTTTCGATTTCTACTAATAAAAAGTATTTAGATGTAGATGTAATACATGATTTTTTGATTCACGAAGCTTACTGGTCAAAGGGGATAACTAAGGAAACAGTAATAAAGTCAATTGAAAATACGACCTTATGTTTTGGGGTTTATAAGGGTGAAATAGGAAATGAAGGTTGTGATCAAGTTGGGTTTGCAAGGGTAATAACCGATTTAGCAACCTATGCGTATCTTTGCGATGTATTTATATTACCTGACTATCGTAAATTAGGATTATCAAAATGGTTAATGGACGTTATCACCGACCATTCCGAACTAAAAAAGGTTCGCAGGTTTATGTTAGCTACGAATGATGCACATTCATTATATAAAAAATACGGTTTTAATGAGATTGATAAACCAGAGCTATTTATGCAAAAAGTCGGTAAAACCCCATTTCAACAATAAGTACTTTTAACACAAAGGGATTAGACCCTGCATAATCGTGCACAGAATGTCGGATGTTTCATTTCAACTCCTGCTATTCTGTTGATATAAGGGAGGTCATTGAATGGATTCGCTCAAAAATATGAATGGTGCCATTAAATTCATTGAGGAAAATCTTACGAACGAAATTGACTTTAAAGAAGTTGCAAGGCTCGCTTATTGCTCGGAATATCATTTTAAAAGGATGTTTTCCTTCCTTGCCGGTATTTCACTATCCGAGTATATCCGCCGAAGACGACTTACACTTGCAGCGTTTGAGCTTAAAAATAGCAACATAAAGGTCATTGATATTGCCATAAAGTACGGGTACAGTTCACCAGACTCGTTTGCAAGGGCGTTTCAGCATTTGCATGGTATCACGCCATCAGAAGCGAGAAGTAATGGCCATTCACTTAAAGCCTATCCACCGATGTCCTTCCAAATATCCATTAAAGGAGGCAGTGAAATGAACTATCGAATTGAAGAAAAAGAGGCATTTCACATAATTGGAATTAAAAAAAGGGTTCCAATCATTTTTAACGGGGTCAATCCAGAGATTGCATCTATGTGGAAAAGTTTAGACGAGAAAACGATAAATGAACTTAAAAACCTATCGAATGTCGAGCCATTAGGGCTGCTTAGTGCATCCGCGAACTTTTCCGAAGGCCGGTTGGAGGAAAAAGGGGAGCTTGATCATTATATCGGCACAGCTACAACGAGGGAATGTCCAGATAACTTAACACAGCTGAATGTCGATGCGTCTACATGGGCGGTATTCGAAGCAGTCGGCCCCTTTCCTGAAACACTGCAAAATGTTTGGGGACGCATTTATTCCGAATGGTTTCCATCCTCTAACTATGAACAAAGAGAAGGGCCGGAAATCCTTTGGAATGAAAATAAAGACATAACCTCACCAACATTTAGAAGTGAAATATGGATCCCCGTTATAAAAAAGTAAGTTTACCAGGCGAAGAATTTATCGGAAAAGCTGTCTTCTGGCAGCTTTTTCTTATGGAGCAAACAGAGAAGGATAAGGGAATGAGAGCTGGGTATAATTTGCTTTAACGAGCTATAATGGTGGATAGAAAGTGCTAATATAAGGAGATTGGAAAATGCCTGTTATTGAGTATCAACAATTTATTAAAGCACCAGTTGAATTATGTTTTGACCTAGCGAGGAGTGTGGATATCCATACCAAAACGACAGCTAACACTAAGGAAATGGCTGTTGATGGTGTGACAGAAGGGCTATTAGAGGAGGGAGATGCTGTTACTTGGGAAGCCATACACTTTGGTATTAAACAAAGGCTGAAAGCCAAAGTGATACTAATGGAAAAACCAAATAAGTTTGTAGATATTATGGTGAAGGGTGCCTTCCATTCCTTCGTACACACACATCAGTTTAAAGAAGAACCAGGCGGAACTATAATGATGGATACATTTCAATATAAGTCACCGTTCGGTCCAATTGGAGTATTAGCTGATAAGTTGTTTTTAGAGAAGTATATGAGGGCATTTATCGTTTCTCGTGCAAAGGCACTTAAAAAGATTGCCGAGAATAGGTAATAACCTTGTTTAAGACTATACTCTGCTATCATGGGTTGCTGCGGCAGCCTTTTTATGTTCCCCTAGTACCAGGAGGAACTAATTCACTGATTAAGAATGAAGGAGTTGATGAATAATGAAATGATTCCCAGATGATGAAGAGGGACAAGTGTTATAAATGCTTTATAAAACTAATGGGTGCTTAGCTGAAGTTCGGAGCTGTCTTTATAACCGGCACCCTAAAGATTAGCGAATGGCTCGGCTCAGCGGTACAACCGTGTTAGGCCCGCGGATACAACCGACCGTTAATTATAATTACGGATCAAATCGTTTACTGCGATCAGATCTTTTCTTTTGTTTTTATAAGAATAACATAAACAGAACAAATGTTCCAGAATTAATGTGTAAAATTATTACTTTTTTTCAAAAATAAATCTTATAAAGGATATAGTCGATTCTCTTGAAGATGAACGGGCAGGGTAGTTGAAGCATCAAGCGAATCATAAATCATATTTTCCATGGTGGCGCAAAAAATGAGACTGACGATGGGGATGTATTTGTTTCGGAAATGTGATAAAGGGCAACAGAATGAGTACTCATAACATGTGAGGTTGACATGACACATCTTTTGGGAATAAAAAAAGTACTTTGATAATTAAGGTATCAAAGTACTTTTCATTTAACAAACTACCAATTCCATGACATATGACACCCAAAGTCAACATGGCATTTATTCTGCTTACAACAATGATCGTAATGCTCATTATCGCAGCGTTTTTTCTTCTTACAATCGTAATGCTCATTATCGCAGCGTTTTTTCTTCTTACAATCGTAATGCTCATCATCGCAGCGTTTTTTCTTCTTACAATTGCAATGCTCATTATCGCAGCGTTTTTTCTTCTTACAATCGCAATGCTCATTATCGCAGCGTTTTTTCTTCTTACAATCGCAATGCTCATTATCGCAGCGTTTTTTCTTCTTACAATCGCAATGCTCATTATTGCAGCGTTTTTTCTTCTTACAATCGCAATGCTCATCATCGCAGCGTTTTTTCTTCTTACAGCAATCGTGATGCTCATTATTGCAGCATTTTTCCTGCTTCCAACAATGATCGTGATGCTCATTGTCGCAGCATTTTTCCTGCTTCCAACAATGATCGTGATGCTCATTGTCGCAGCATTTTTCCTGCTTCCAACAATGATCGTGATGCTTATTGTCGCAGCATTTTTCCTGCTTCCAACAATGATCGTGATGCTCATTGTCGCAGCATTTTTTCTTCCAACAATGATCGTGTTCGTAGTGTTTCTTCTTACAACAATCCTCGTGATAAGACATGGAAATGTCACTCCTTTCTATCTTTTAAAATATAAATAAAGGCAAAGCCTCCTCTATTTAGAGAGGGCTTTGCTAGTCAAGATTAAAAAACTAACTCAACACCGTCATTACGCAGAAGGAAGAGTACCAAGAGTACTAGTTGTTGGAGTAGTTGGCGTTTCACAACGACGTTCATTTACGTCGCAAATACCACCATTTGGATCCACAATAACTTGTCGAGTCACTGTAATTGTAGTGCGTAGTATAACCTTGACTAAAATAGCATTGAGAGTAACAAGTCCCGCTCCGGCTCCCGCAGTGCCGATGACTGGAACTCCTGGTTGAGCAAAGCTACCTTCTACTTCAAATGGGGATTCTATTACTGTATCCTGAGGGCAGGCACCTGGAAAATCTGTATGCTCCTGGAATGGTAAATTCGTTGTAAGTGTGGCTGTTGCAGGAGTGGTTGATCCTGGTGCCAAGAATGTTACCACAATAGTTACAGGAAGAAGCCCGATGTTAACGACTTTGTCCCTAAGGATTCTAGTGTTACGGACAACACCAGCTAGGTTCGGTGTAACAACTACATTAATAATAGTAGATCCAGCTGGTATTGCTGGAGCAAACGCGGTAAAAGGAAATGTTGCTTCTGCAACCTTTTGTACCGCTTTTGAGCCTACAACGGAATTAACTAGGACACAATCGCTGTTTAATGGTGCAGCGAGTTGGCGAGTTGGAGCTGTAAAATCGCAATTGCAAGCAGAAGCGTCTTGAGACTTACAAACTTTACATGATTTTTTGAATTTGGAATCATGACCAAATCTTGAATCATTGCCCATACCCCAGTCTCTGTCGGAACAGGCAGAGCCCCAGTTGCTGTGCATTGGATTTTGTTTACTAAAATTTCCCATAAAATCTCAATCCTTTCTTGTAACTATTTTTTTTTACGAAAATGAAATGGAGTGTAGTATCGAACCGTACTAAAGCACTGCCAAAAGCATTTTCGTTGTAGTTACAAAATATAGTATTAATAAAATAAGGTAATTGCTTGGACAGGTTGCTTATATTTGCGGACAAGACGTAAATATTTATCTGGCTTACACTTATATAATTTGGCATTAGAGGAAGTATGGAACGCGAGTAAAGAAATGGACGAATATAAAGGGAAGCAAAAAGCTAAGTGATGCCAGCGAAAATATAGATAAACCCAATAAGGACTTCTTTGCTCGCTTTTTACAAAAAGTGAACAAAGAAGTCCTAGGCTCTTTTTAAGGCGTCTGAAATTTCGTTTTTAAATTCATGAGGTTTATAGAGGGGGAATTATTACTTTTATATATTGTTATTTCTTTTGAATACTAAGTGCCAGGGAAGCAAGACAGCCGAGGTATTTTCGGACTGTGCGTGTGTGCCATAAATATTCAAAAAAGGATAAATATTTATGGCGGCGTTAATTATATCAATATATAACTATTACACTTGTATCGCTCTTTACCTTCGCTGGGCCTTATTCGCCATTGGTGGGACTTGCAGTCGGTATCCCTATATATATCCTAATAGTACTTACACAAATATATAAAGAAATTTTGTCGACTCTATGTCCTGTTTATTAGATATAAGAAAAGAAGAAAGGAATGGGGTTCTTTGGGTATCAATATAGGTGATTTAGTATATCAACTTATTATGTTTATTTTGTTGCTTGGTATGATTTTTGCAGTTTACTTTTTTGTTCGTTCTCTTCTTGCAAGGTCAAACAAACCCAATAACATAGAACAAAAACTTGATAGAGTAATTGAGCTGCTTGAAAAGGATAAAAGAGAGTAATTTCTTTTTATCCTTTTTTTCATTTTTTTGTTTTCTGGATAGGTCAATAAGAAGCCGAATATAACTTAGTGATTTCATCTAGTGCAAAAAAGATTATGGAGCATATAGCCGCAAAGATAAAGAAACCTCCCGGGTCAATTAAGTATGTAGCCAATCCGAAACCAATATGTATGAATCCAGATAACCAGAAACGTATATTGGAAAACTTCATTGAGATGAATTCAGAAATTATTGATACTGGTAAACCATAAAAGAAATTCCCAATCAAACTATAAAAAAGCACAACCATAATGATCAGGAAATCTCCTTCCAATTTAAAGGATGGTTCTTCAAAAAACGAGACTAGAAATAAACCAATTGTAAAGGTCACTGATGAGTATAAGGCCACTTTAATTTTTCTGAATTTGTCTTTAAACAGAGATTTCCTAATGACAGGAAATACGAACGCAATCGTTATAAAAGCGAGTAACGTTTTAATTATTATTGGAGTAGTTGAAACAAGTATGATTGTCAACAGAACAGCCATGGAAAAAACAAGAATATAAGAATTTCCTTTTATCATAAATACCTCGGACCTTTTTACCTTCATTGTACAATAAGCTTGAATTAGTGGGAATTGGATGTCGCAAACAATCATTAATTTCAATGAGTAAATAAGGTGTCAGGCGGAGCTGTATGAAATCTCCAAACAGTGAAAATAGGCGCTGATAAACTGTTGATTTTAGGTCGTGCGGGTGGTTGAAAAAAGTTTTTGGTGATTTTTGTGTCATTATCCTATTTAGAACATAAGTTGAATTAACCCATTTAATTTTTTCCTCCTAAAACAAATAAGGAGATGTTTCTATTGTCAAATTGCGGTCATGATTCAAATTGCGGTTGCGGTAACGATGTTGGTGGATTTGGTGGCGGTTTCGCTTTTATAGTCGTATTGTTTATCCTCTTAATCATCGTTGGAGCAGCTTGTTTCGGCGGAGATAGAGGTAACGATTGCTGTTATCCCGTTCAAGGATATGGCGGTTTCTGCTAACAAATGTATAAAGAAAAGCCGACCTTTATTGGTCGGCTTCCTTTATGCAAACTTATTTTAATTATCGCGAAGTAAGCTTTATGACTGATTCGATAATCATATCCCAGTCGTCACTATGAATTTCATGCCCTGATCCATCAAGTGTCATTAATTCAGCTTGAGGGATGGCTTTCGCAAGAGCAAGTCCGTGCTCGTATGGCAAGGCTGGATCTTCTGTACCGTGGATGATGAGGACAGGTACGGAAATCTCACCCATTCGATCGAAATATTCATCTCCTCCAGCAAGCATGGCATGATTGAATCTGCTCGGTAGCTGCTTGGCACGGTCTGCTTCTCTTTTTGCCAGTTTATGCATTCTTTCCTGCTCATAGGGTTTGGAACCGGCTAAAGTTTTCCATCCATCCGCAAGATAAGCGATGACCGTCTCCCGATTTGACCAATCAATGGAAGCGCTTTTTGCATGATGATCCAATATTCTCTGGTCCATTGGAGGCAGTTTTTCCATTACAGTCCCGAACACGCTTGAAGCAATTAGCATAAGCGTATTTACGCGTTCCGGATATCTTAAGGCAAGAATCTGTCCAATCATACCGCCTAGGGACATCCCAACGATAGAAGCACGTTCTATGGAATAAGCGTCCAGGACACCCGCGGCATCGTCAGCGAAATCCGTTATTGTATAGTTGGAGGTACCGGGTTCATAAACGGTAGACCGTCCCAGATCCCGATGGTCGTAGCGAATCACAAATCTCCCCGAATCGGCAAGGCGGAGACAGAAATCATCATCCCACCAATCTAATGAAGACATCGCTCCCATGATCAAAAGCACGGCAGGGTCCTTAGGGTTTCCAAAACTTTCAGTACATATATCGACTTTATTAATTTTCAGTATCTGTTCACTCATGTTTTTACCTCCGTATTAAATATTATCCAATAGCCGTTACGATGGCGCAGATCAATATATACTTTCCGGAGCATGATGATTGGCCTGCGCTCTGCATTATCGCAGTCTAACCCACTTAATAATCATGACGCGGCCTCCTTTTAATAGTTGTAAAATGGGAGGTATCCCTATATTACTTTAACATGGGGGATATCTTTTCGTCACCAAATTTTCCCACATTCCCCATGCAGAAAACCCCGAATACAGAGCACCTTTTTTGGTGCCATTTATTCGGGGTTTTTAACATGCATTTTATTGAGCGGTATATCCGCCATCTAATACGACTGCCTGGCCTGTGATGCCCCGAGCTTTGTCGCTTGCAAGGAAAATGGCGTAGTCGGCAATTTCACTTACATCGAGTAAGCGGTTTTGTGGGACAAGTGGAAAGATGACCTCTTCCAAAACGCTTTCTAACGGTACCTGTCTTGTTTTTGCCAGGTCCTCCAATTGACCGCGGACGAGAGGCGTGTCTACGTATCCTGGGCAAAGGGCATTGACGGTTATGCCAAAAGAGGCACTTTCCAGGGCGGCGACTTTCGTCAAGCCGATTACACCGTGTTTGGCACTATTGTATGCTGCTTTGTTGGCGAATCCAATCAGGCCGTTAATGGAAGAGATATTGATGATTCTGCCGAAGCCTTGTTCTTTCATGATTGGCAAAACGTTCTTAATTGAAATGAATGGCGCGGTCAGCATGATTTTGATCATCAGTTCGAATTTTTCAGTTGGAAACTCTTCAATTGGTGCAACATGCTGAAGGCCGGCGTTATTGATGAAAATATCGATTCGTCCATATTTGTCTTTAGCTTGTTTGATTAGTTGGATAATATCCTCTTCACTTGTTACGTCAGCTTTTAAGCCGATAACCTCCAAGCCGTTGTTCCTTAGGTCCAGAGCAGCTTTTTCAACTGTGTTTTGATCAAGGTCGGACAAAACGACCTTTGCACCATTTTCAGCAAATATCTTTCCGATCTCAAAGCCGATTCCTCGAGCAGATCCGGTAATTATCGCCACTTTATCTTTAACCATATTACATTCCTCCAATAAAAAATGTAATGGTCCAAGTCTGTCATTTTATGTCGTGAACAGGGAAGTATTCCGTAGAGTAAATATATATAGGGAAGGGTATAAAAATATGGTTTAGGTTAATGAGTAAGAGTCTATCATGATTTTCAAGATAAAAAAAGAATTTTATTTCCCCTTATCATTGGCATGGATATTGCATATATAAAAAGATGAGTAAATAAAGGTAATTGAAACGGAAAGGGGAAGCTGGATGATTAACAAAATAGCCATTATCGGTTCAGGTGTAATGGGTAGTGGGATCGCTCAGTCTTTTGCAGTTAGCGGGTATTTCGTCACCATTAACGATATAAAGGAAGAGCTGCTATACCATGCCCAAAATCGAATTTCTGAGAATCTATCACTGCTCATGGAAGAAGGGGCTTTGACTGATCGGGAAAAGCAAGGTGCATTAGCGAATATTACATACAGCGTGGACTTGGAAGGGGCAGTAAGGGATGCTGATTTTATCATTGAGGCGATTCCGGAAGTCATCGAGCTGAAATTAAATCTATATCAGCAACTGGAGGAAATAATCAAACCGGATGCCATTGTTGCTTCAAATACATCGACCTTTCCGATTTCCCAATTGATGGAGAAGGCCTCGTTTGCAGAGCGAATGGTCATCACGCATTTCTTTAATCCTGGCCATTTGGTTCCATTGGTTGAAATTGTTCAGCATGACGAAACGAAGCCGGAAATCGTCAAGACAACCATGGATTTAATGCGTAAAATCGGCAAGTCTCCGATTCTCTTGAAAAAAGAAATAGCGGGGTTCATTGCCAATCGTCTCCAGACTGCCTTGATGCGTGAAGCCTTTTATCTATTAAAAGAGGGCGTTGCCGATGCCGAGGATATCGATACTGCGATAACGGCTGGACCAGGTTTTCGCTGGGCATTTACCGGGCCGATCGAGATTGCCGATTTTGGCGGACTTGATACATGGCAGCGTGTTTTCGATAATGTTTCACCGGTATTGGACCAGAGTAAGGAAGCGCCTGATTTGATTCGTGATTTGGTGGCTGAGGGAAAGCTTGGGGCGAAGTCGGGAGAAGGCATTTTTACGTATGAAGAATCTACCGTTTCTCAGAAAATCAATGAGAGGGACCGTAATTTTATTAAACTGGGAAAATTAAAAATGGAGAAGGAGGAAGTATTATGAGAGAAGTGGTGATTGTAGGGGCAGCAAGAACACCGGTTGGTGCGTTTGGAGGCAGTCTTGCCAATGTTTCGGCGGTTGACTTGGGAGTCGTGGCAGCTAAGGAAGCGATTAAGCGGGCAAATATTTCGGCTGACATGATCGATGAGGTATTGGTTGGGAATATTCTATCTGCTGGATTAGGGCAAAATGTGGCACGTCAGGTTGCGATTCATGCAGGGATTCCGGAAACAACGCCGGCCATGGCCATTAATAAACTTTGCGGATCTGGCCTCCGTACGGTCATAATGGGAGCACAATTCATTGCCCTTGGTGATGCGGATGTGATTCTTGCCGGGGGGATTGAAAGCATGAGCAATGTTCCGTATTTACTTCCAAATTATCGTTTTGGACAGAAAATGGGCAATGCTGAAGCGGTCGATTCAATGACTTATGACGCCTTAACGGATGTTTTTAATCAATATCATATGGGCGTGACAGCGGAGAATATCGCCGAGCAGTGGGGGATCAGCCGTGAAAAGCAGGATGAATTTGCTTTAGAAAGCCAAATGAAGGCTGAAAAGGCGCAGCTTGAAGGACGATTTGCAGAGGAAATCGCACCTGTTGAATATAAACGCAGAGGAAAGACGATTTTGGTGGAACAAGATGAACACCCGCGTCATGGGCTGACGATCGACCAGCTAACGAAGCTGCGTCCTGCATTTAAGGAAAATGGAACGGTTACGGCAGGTAATGCCTCCGGAATCAATGATGGGGGTGCGATGTTAGTCCTGATGTCTAAAGAAAAAGCGGACGAGCTGGGACTGGAAGCATTAGCGTCAATCAAGTCATATGCAAACGCCGCGCTTGATCCGAAAATCATGGGATATGGTCCGGTTCCTGCGACAAGGAAAGCTTTGGAAAAAGCGGGATTGACAATAGATGATATTGAATTGATGGAAGTGAATGAAGCCTTTGCGGCACAGTCACTCGCCGTGCTTAAGGACCTTGAACTGAAGCCGGAGAAAGTGAATGTGAATGGCGGGGCGATTGCCCTGGGTCATCCGGTAGGCGCTTCCGGTGCCCGCATCTTGGTGACTTTATTGTATGAAATGAAGCGCCGGGATGCAAAAACCGGCCTTGCCACCTTATGTATCGGCGGCGGACAGGGAACTGCGCTTATTGTGGAACGGTAATGACTTGGCCTCATTTTCCTATGATATAATGGAGGAAACTTCAGACGGGTTAAGGAGAAGAGGAATGGCCAGCGATAATGAAACTATTCAATTGGAATTAGTGAAAGCGATATTGGAAGAATTGCCTTTTGGTGTTTTGGTAACGAAAAACGAAAAAGAAATCGTTCTATGCAATCGCGTATTATCCGAGGCTTTTGACGAGAATCAATTTGATCGGCAAATACATTTGATTTTAGAAAAAAACCTTGTACCAGCTGTAAATACTCCGATCCGATTGAATGAGAATAATGGGATTGTCAGAAAAGCCATCATTCAAATAGGTAATGAGGAGTATCAGATTTACCTCCTATTATTTACAAATAATAAAAGTGATTTTCTTAATATCGATAATCATGAAGAAATTCTGTTTAAGGATATTATCGAGTTTGCCTATGACGGCTTGGTGATGGTCGATACGGAAGGGTATGTCCAAATGCTGAGCCATGCTTATGCGGATTTTCTTGGGGTCGATCAGGAAAGCTCCATAGGGAAACATGTAACGGAGGTCATTGAAAACACCCGTATGCATGTGGTCGCCAAAACTGGCAAGCAAGAGGTCGCTGAATTACAAAGAATTAAAGATAATTATATAATTGCGACCCGTTCCCCGATAAGGAAACAAGGCAAGTTAATAGGGGCGGTCGGGAAGATTCTTTTTAAGAATGTCGGGCAATTCACCGCTCTTTCCAAGCGGATAAATTCACTTGAAGTAGAGCTGAAAAAGTACAAAGGCGATTTTCGCGAGAGAAATAAGGCCTCATATACGTTTGATCATTTGATGGGAAGAAGCCCCGCTTTCATGGAAGTGAAAGGTCAGGCCAAAATTGCCGCTAAAAGCGACTCGAATGTATTGATTTTGGGTGAAAGCGGAACAGGTAAGGAGCTGTTTGCCCATTCCATTCATAATGACAGCAGACGGGCCATGGGTGTGTTTGTCAAAGTGAACTGTGCCGCCATCCCGACGGAACTGCTGGAGTCAGAGCTATTTGGCTATGAAGAGGGATCCTTCACTGGTGCAAAAAAAGGCGGAAAAGCAGGTAAGTTCGAAGCGGCTGAAGGAGGAACGATTTTTCTGGATGAAATCGGTGAGCTGCCACTGCATATGCAGGTGAAGCTGCTCCGTGTTTTACAAGAGAAAGAGATTGAGAGGGTCGGTTCGACGGGAAGTATTCCGATTGATGTACGGGTAATCGCTGCAACAAACCGTAATCTGGAGGAAATGGTCTCGAAAGGGGAGTTCCGGCTTGATATGTATTACCGATTGAAGGTCCTGCAAATCCATGTTCCTTCCTTAAGGGAGCTACCGGAGGACATTGAAATACTGGTAAATCATCTTGTTGAAAAGTACCAGAATCTCATGAAGAAACGCGTAAGAGGGATGAGCGATCAAGCATTGCGCCTGCTTCGTCTTTATAAATGGCCGGGGAATATTCGTGAGTTGGAGAATATCATTGAACGCGCAATGAATATAGTTGAAGAAGGGGAAATGATACGTTCCAAGCATCTCCCTAAAGAAATAACGGGTCATAAAGAAGCCGTCTCGATCCGCACCTTGGCTGAAGTAATGGATGAAACCGAACGGGCGGCGATCGTTTCCTGTTTGGAAATGACTTCCGGCAATAAATCAGAAACGGCAAAGAGACTCGGAGTGAGCCGAACAACACTGTATGAAAAAATGAATAAATATGGTTTATGATTGAAGAAAGGACCCTTTTGCCAAAGGGTTCAGACTGCAGGCAAATTCGAAGGAAATCGAGTTTGCCTGCAGTTTTTTTATTTTAAAAACGTGCAAGGTGCTTTCAGAAGTCCGCTCCCTTTCCGCCGAATGTAAGCGAATGCCTGAAGTCCCCTCCTCTAGCTTTTACTAGCAAATATTTGCGTGTGTTAGGAAATCCGTACATAAAACGAAAGGAAATTTAAAAGTTGTAAGAAAAGTCTTACACTTTTTTGGAGTTTATCTTTGTATGTACTGAAACCTTTACAGTTTTAAGTGATTTTAGGGAAGGAAATGTTTGAAAAAGCTTTAAAAGATGAGATTTTTCCTTGTATTTAAGTTGGCACAATAATTGCATAATTACTTTAGTGAATGGCCCATCTGTCATTTTATATTGTGTTTCCACGTAAAATGAAAAGGGATTATTGAAAGCGTTCTCAATGCTTAGGGGATATTTAGGGGGATCATTCAGCTTGACTTGGGGAAGGCAGGCTTGAATGGTAAAAGCGGAAAAATTAAAAATATGGAATTTAGGAGATTGCTAGTCCTATTTAACGGCTTCCGGATTATTTTGGGGCAAGGGGAGAAAAGGGGGAATTGAATTGGTGATTCAAATTTTAGCCATTGTGGTGGCACTGGGACTTTTAATCTTTTTAGCCTACCGGGGCTATCCGGTCATTATCATAGCGCCGATTGTTACTTTATTGGCGGTCATTTTATCCGGCGGACATTTGCTGCCGAGTTATACAGAGACATATATGACGTTTGCGGCTAACTATATAAAAGCGTTCTTTCCGATATTTTTATTAGGGGCCGTATTTGGAAAAGTCATGGAGATGAGCGGTGCAGCTGCATCCATTGCCAAGACCATCGTAAAATCACTAGGCTCCAAGCAGGCCATTCTTGCTGTAGTGCTGGCGTGCTCGGCGCTGACATATGGCGGGGTTTCATTGTTTGTAGTGGCATTCGCCGTTTATCCATTTGCAGCGGCAATTTTTAAAGAAGCAGACATTCCAAAAAGATTATTGCCGGGCACGATAGCATTGGGCGCCTTCACATATACGATGGATGCCCTTCCTGGAACACCTCAGATTCAAAATATCATTCCAACGAATTATTTCGGAACAGATACGTATGCAGCTCCAATCATGGGGATTATTGGCGCGATCATGGTATTCACTGGAGGAATGATCTGGTTAGAGCGTCGCCGTAAACAAGCGGCGGCAAATGGTGAAGGCTACGGGGAAGGACATATCAATGAGCCAGAAAGTGCAGAACAGCAAAACCTGCCTAACTTTTGGCTGTCCATCGTACCTCTCATCCTTGTCGTAGCGTTTAATTTTGCTTTCAGCCGCAGTGCCATTACGGTTAAGCATTGGTATGATGCTTCGATGTTGAAGGAAACTTTCAACATTGCCGATGTAAGCACAGTCACTTCATCCTGGTCTTTGATTGTTGCCTTGGCAATCGGCATCATTGCAGCGATGCTTCTGAATGTTGGACGCATCAAGGTCAAATTGGCTAGTGGATTAACAGCTGCGGCAATGGGATCATTGCTTGCCATATTCAATACTGCATCCGAAGTTGGCTTTGGGAATGTGGTGAAAACACTTCCTGGATTCTCGGTCATTCAAAACTGGGTGTTCAATGCAAGCGGTAATCCGCTCGTATCCGAAGCCATTGCCGTCAATGTGCTGGCAGGGATTACCGGATCCGCATCAGGTGGACTTTCGATTGCGCTAGAAGTGATGGGAAGTCACTATTTGCAGGTGGCCCAAAGTGTCGGAATCACCCCGGAAATGCTTCATCGAATAGCATCCATGGCATCCGGCGGAATGGATACGCTGCCGCATAATGGTGCCGTCATTACCTTGCTTGCCATTACTGGACTGACACATCGTCAATCTTACAAGGATATTTTTGCGATTACGATTTTGAAAACAGTGACCGTGTTCATCATAGCTTTTGCAACATCACTGTTTATTTAATAGAATAGTATTAAGAATGGAGATGATGGAAAATGAGTAAATTATTAACATCTATTGATAGCGCTATTCAACAAATCGAGGATGGAGCGACCATTATCGTAGGCGGGTTCGGATTAAGCGGAATACCAGAGAAACTAATCATTGCTTTGCGTAACAAAGGTGTAAAGGATTTGACGATTGTCAGCAACAATTGCGGTGTCGATGACTGGGGTCTGGGTCTATTGCTGGAAAATAAACAAATCAAAAAAATGATCGCTTCTTATGTTGGGGAAAATAAGTTATTTGAACAGCAATTTTTAAGTGGCGAGCTGGAGGTCGAACTAGTTCCCCAAGGAACGCTGGCCGAGCGTTTAAGAGCGGGCGGAGCGGGAATTCCTGCCTTTTATACAGCTACAGGGGTAGGGACGGAAGTCGCAAAAGGTAAAGAACATAAAGAGTTTGATGGCCGCACATACATTATGGAAAAAGGAATAGTGGGGGATTTTGCCTTTGTAAAAGCCTGGAAAGCAGATCATTTCGGTAATCTTGTATATCGGAAAACGGCAAGGAATTTTAACCCTGTCGTTGCCACCGCAGGGAAAGTCACGCTTGTCGAAGTGGAGGAGCTTGTGGGCACAGGGGAGCTCGATCCAGATGAAATTCATACTTCAGGGGTTTATGTACAAAAAGTGCTTGTAGGAAATGACTATGAAAAACGAATTGAAAGACTTACAACTGCTAACGCATAAAAAGGAGGAGTATCGAATGACTAGACAACTAATTTTAGAACGGGCCGTTAAAGAAATCAAAGATGGGATGTGTGTGAATTTAGGGATTGGAATGCCGACCTTGATCGCCAACATGATTCCAAATGACTTTAATGTCATGCTTCAATCGGAAAATGGCTTACTCGGAATCGGGCCTTATCCCCAAAAGGATGAAGTTGATCCGGATTTGATCAATGCAGGAAAAGAAACGGTAACGGCAAAAGCGGGGGCATCATTTTTTGATAGCGCTGAATCATTCGCAATGATTCGCGGCGGCCATATCGATCTAGCCATTTTAGGCGGGATGGAAGTTTCCGAGAATGGGGACTTGGCAAACTGGATGATTCCAGGGAAGATGGTAAAAGGAATGGGAGGAGCGATGGACCTCGTCCAAGGCGCAAAACGAATTGTCGTCATCATGGACCATGTGAACAAGCATGGGGAATCCAAAGTGAAAAAAAGCTGTACATTGCCATTGACGGGAGAAAAAGTCGTCCATTGCCTGATTACCGAACTGGCCGTTTTTCAATTTACAGACGCTGGCATGGAATTGATTGAATTGCAAAATGGCGTAACACTTGATGAAGTGAAAAGTAAAACAGAGGCTGACTTTACAATAAGCCCCTCTATTGAAATCAAAGCGTAAGGTTAAGAGATTAATAAAATAATACATGATTAGACGGCTTTCATTCGCAAACGGGCGAGCGGAAGCCGTCTAATTTTTTGGGGGAAATTCCCTTTCTATTAATGAAGGAACGACAGGCCTTTTCACCTCAGTTATCAATACTTGGCAGACAGCCGGCGGAAAGGGAGCGGATAAATAACATATCACTTCTATTCTCTAATAAATGAGAACAAACTTTTCCAACTCTGCTACTTTTCCGTTAAAAAGGCTTATATAAACTTTGATGGGAACTTAAAAGGAGGGATTACAGTGAAAGTAGGATTACGGACATTATTGGAGCGGTCAGTGAAAAAGATGGGCAAAGGGATGAATCCTGTTGTGAAGGCAGCAGCATTGGAAATGGTGGAACGTGCTTATAATGAAGGAATCACTGTACAGATAAGTACAGGTTACCGCTCTTTGGAAGAGCAAGCCAACCTTTTTGGTCAAGGACGAGTTTACAGCTACAAAGGAAAAAACTATAGTAATCTAGCTAAACCGATTGTGACGAACGCTAAGCCTGGGCAATCCTATCATAATTATGGACTGGCTATTGACTTCTTCATTGTGAGTGATGATGGCAGGAGAGCGATATGGACAGTTAATTCAAAATGGCAGCGAGTGGCTGCCATAGGTAAGGGGTTAGGATTTAAATGGGGCGGGGATTGGAGTTCATTCAAGGATTACCCCCACTTGGAGATGACAGGCGGGTTATCTTATACACAGTTACAAGCAGGAAAAGAACCTCATATTACTTCTCCAAAGACCAGCAAAGGAGATGGGCATATAATTTCCATACAAAAAACGATAAATAGCCGATATAAAACGTCTATTGCCGTAGATGGCGTTTATGGTCCCAAAACCCGATCGTCCCTTATAATAGGTTTACAAACGGAATTGAATAAGCAATTCAATAAAAAGCTTGTTGTCGATGGAAAATGGGGGCCTAAAACGAAGAATGCTACCGTCACAATAAAAAAAGGGGCTAGCTGCAATATCACATGGATTCTACAAGCAGCGTTATATATGAAAGGATTTAACCCCGGTACTCTTGACGGAGAATTCGGGGAAAAAACCGAGGCGGCATTATCCAAATACCAGAAAGCAAGCAGGATTTCCGCTGATAAGCTTGCAGGCAAAGTAACATGGAATGAATTGTTTGCTTGATGGAAAATCCATACCGTTAGCAGAAAGTAAAGCTGTGCAAGAGCGCATCAACTACCTTGTCCTCATTACTTAAACTTCCACTCAAATAGTAATGATGGATTGCAAAGTTCTTAATATTCCTTTGGAGTACGTACCTGTCGTTATTTTAGTATGAGCTTCCTTTGCTTCTTGAGTTGCATTCCCAACAAGGTAACCATGTTTAACACTTTTTAACATGAGCAAATCATTGCCGCTATCCCCGAAAGCAAAGGCATGCTCCCGACTCAGCCCGAATTTGTCTAGCATAAAACGGACAATCTCATTTTTTCCAGTGCCTAATGGAATGAAGTCTATATCATAACTATCTTCAGGATCGCCGGCAAGGGGATTGCAACGATTGATATTTATCCCTATCCCATACTCTTTGGCCACCCTCTGGATGGTAGCTAAATTCTTCTTGTCGACGGATTCCTGTTGTATTTGATAATAATAATTTCTTTTGTAGCGTGAACTTCCCATTTGAGTTTGAGGAATCAATGGTATATTGCCATTAAGTAGAATATTATAAATTTCATCGACTTTCCCCTTATTAAATTCTTCGATATTAATCTGCGAATGCCAATCTGGATCACTTTCCAAAAAGTTATTTTCCGAGAAATAGGTGATTTCGGTACCTAAGTCGCTGGCAATAAAATGTGGGAAAAACCTGAATCCACCTTGTTCCATTTTATGTAATATTGATTCGATACTACTCCCGGTGACCCAGCCAAAGACAAGTTCTTCATCCATGCTTTTTGCTTCTAAGTAATTTTCAAGCTCATATAAATCTTCCTGTCTCTCGTGACTCATGTAATGAGGATAATAGGTCTCATCGAAATCACAGAATACAATGTATTTTGGGTCTTCAACCTTTGGCAATAACTGAAACCCGCCCTTTTTATTCAAAAACATAACAATCCCTCCATTCGCTAAAAATATAACTTTTTAAAAATACAACTCAGATAAATTTTGTTAATATATTAGGAACGGTTTAATCATAACTTCTGAAATCGATAACATGTCAACCACATATTACAAGGATGGGATTAAATGACGAGAATTAGCGAGATAGCCAAGATATGTAATGTCTCTAAAACAACGGTATCCAGAGTCTTAAATAATCATCCATATGTATCGAAAGAAAAGAGGGAACAAATCTTAAAGGTCATGGAAGAGCTTGATTATGCACCAAGTTCACTAGCCCGGAATTTTAGGACAAATAAAACCCAAACCATTGCAATATCAGTCCCAAGTTTCGATCATCCATTCTTTGCCCAATTGGTTAAAGGAGTATCTCTAGCAGCATTGGAAAATGATTATAAAGTTCTTATTTTTCAAACCTTTTATGATGCGAAAAACGAATTGGATGTTATGGGGAAATTAAAGAATAGAGAAGTAGATGGGGTTATTTTAGGAGCGTTAGAAAATGAATGGAATGCAATCAAGCCTTATTTGAAATACGGCCCGATTTTACTGTGTAATGAATACCATCATTCCGCTTCTATACCGATTATTGGGTATGACGAATTCGAAGCGACATACAAAGCGGTTAATCATTTAATAGAAAAAGGCCATAGGAAAATAGGTTTTTGTTACGATACTTCTTATAGTCAGGCTCAGGGTCAAAGAAAAGAAGGATTTATAAAAGCGTTAGCGGATAATAATTTACTACATAATGACGATTGGATATTTGGACATGGATTTAATATTGAAGATGGATTCCGTATTTGTGATGAAATAGTAAAATTAAAAGAAAAACCTACTGCCTTATTTACTGGAAATGACCAGGTAGCAGCAGGAATTATTAAAAAGGCAACTGTGTTGGGCTACAAAATACCGGAATGCCTAGCCATAGTTGGTTATGATAATCAATCTATTTGCCAAGTCACAACCCCCACCATAACCACAATCGATATACCGATTATGGAACTGGGACAACGCACTGTAATAGAATTGATAAAATATTTAAATGAAGATTTGAAATTAAAGCGCGACATTATTAAATTGCCTACAGAACTTAAAATCAGAGAATCAACCTAACCTTCATAAAGATATAAAAGCTCCTTATTCAGTACAGTATCCTTTCAGACAAATACTAAAGAAATTCTAAGGGATGTAATCGGCGCTACCCCGGGAATAATCTGACCAACCCCCAGAATAATTCGACTTTCCCGGGAAATAATTCACCTAAACCCAACATAATTCGACTTAACACGGCATGATCCTTCCTATACACAAATTCGCTATTCATCTAAAGTATTCATTCTAGTTCCAGGCACCAATCATTGCAACGCATAAAGCTCCCTGGCGGGTATTCGAATTCACATTCGGAGATGAGATTGAAGCCGAGCTTGCGGCAAATTGCGTTTGATGCAGGATTAGTGATCGAAGGGAATGCGTGAATGTATTTGTAATTTCGTTCGGCTTTGATTTTCTCTATCAGTGCCTTCACGGCATGGGATGCAATCCCTTTTCCCTGAAATGAAGGGAGGACGCTCCAACCGATTTCGTACACATTTTCATCGTTCCACACTTTTTGCCAGTAGCCAACGGAACCGGCTGCCTTTGCCTCTGGAAACGGGATGATGCTAAACATGCATCCCTTATCACCAATCTGTAGATACCGCTGATGACGCTTCAGGATTTGTTCAATACTTTCTGGTCCGCCAAGATGTTCCATCATTTCTGGGGCATTTAGTTGAAATAGTAATGGAAGGTCTTTATCTTCCCACGGTTTAATTTCCAATCTAGTTTCCGAAATCCGACTCACCCCTAAATATTATATTTTCTTTTATAATCTTCTTGGCTTAATGCGAGATTCCTTTATTTGACCTTATTATTCTATTGCCTTTTTGCTGAAGTTTGATTTTAATAAGAATAAAGAGATGAATGTTTCCCATTAAATGCTATAATTTACAGGTGATTCTATCAAATGGCAGAGAACGGAGATGAAGAAATGAAATCTTCAGTAAATCAGTTTTCCACTCAATTTGAATGGATATTGAATGTGATCAATGTGGGTGTCCATATTGTGAATAAAGATGGGGATACGGTCTTTTACAATGAAATGATGGCGCATATCGACGGACTGGATCGGGAGCAGGTGCTGGGGGAGAATATTTTTCAGCTTTATCCTTCATTGACAGATGAATCCAGTACGTTGCATGTGGCCTTGGAAAAAGGCAATGAAACGATTGAGTCCATTCAAACATATGTCAATTTAAAGGAGAAAAAAATAACGTCGATCAATAGTACGTATCCTTTGTATGAGGATGGTGAAATTATTGGGGCAGTGGAAATCGCAAAGGATATTACGAAGGTCATGAATATGTATGACCAAATTGTCGATTTGCGTTCCCAGCTGGCCGAGACGCATAGGAAAAATAAGTTTTCTGAAGGGACGGCGACCTATCATTTTAGTGATTTGATTGGTAATAGTCCTGCTTTTAAGCAAGCGATTTCTTTGGCGAAAAAAGCGGCCCGCACACATTCCCCAGTCATGATTTATGGACCAACAGGGACAGGGAAGGAACTGGTCGCGCAAAGTATACATAATGTAAGTGCTCAGCGAAATCAGCCTTTCATCGCGCAAAACTGTGCGGCCGTCCCAAAGGAATTGATGGAGGGGCTGCTGTTCGGCACGACGAAAGGGGCTTTTACCGGAGCGATGGATCGCATGGGCATTTTTGAGCAGGCAAATGGCGGTACTCTTTTCCTTGATGAGCTGAATAGCCTCGACCTCGGTCTGCAGGCAAAATTGCTGAGGGTGCTTCAGGAAGGTGAAGTGCGCCGTGTTGGAGGTTCGAAGGAGCAAAAGATTAATGTGAAGATCATTGCTGCGATGAACATTTCTCCGGAAGAGGCGTTGGAGCGGGAAATCATTCGTTCGGATTTGTTTTTTCGCCTCAATGTCGTAACGATCCAGATGCCTTCTCTTTCCGAGCGTAAAACGGATATTCCGGAAATCGTCAATCACTTCATTCAAAAATTCAACAAATCATTTTTTACGGAAGTGCGCGGGATCAGTCAAAAGGCGATGCAGCGGCTTCTTCAATATCCATGGCCCGGGAACATTCGTGAACTGGGACATGCCATCGAGTTAACCTTTAACGTCATGGACGCTGGGGAAGATATGATTGATGAACATCATCTTCCTGCTTATCTTTTCCCTTCAGGAAATTATGCTGCAGCAAATGCGCAGAGCCAGCCTTCCCCATTGAAAAACAGGATTGATTTACCTGTCGTTCTTGAAGAAATGGAAAGGGAAATGATCATCAATATGTTCGAGAAATATAACGGGAATATCAGCAAAACGGCAGAAGCCCTCAATATTAAAAGGCAGGGACTGCAATATAAGCTAAACAAGTACGGCATTGAAAAAGTTTATACGGCAGGGTCGAAGGAATCCAAGTGAATTCAGGTTTTTTGGAAACGCTGTCACTGTCATATCATGAAGTAATCTAAAGAGACTTTCAGAATGTAGACAAGCTCGATGAAAATCGAGTTCGTCTACATTTTTTTGCTTTTACAAATTTGGACGTTGATTGGAACGTAGGGCACTCGCCTTCCGCGGGCGGTCCGCCCTCGGCACACTTACGCCTGTGGGCTCTCCCTTGGACTCGATATTCCCGCAGGATTCTCGCACACCTGCTCCAATCAACTATGTTTAAAAATTTGGATAGAACTTCTTTTGTCTACAAACTGGAGGGCTCTTGTGTAAAGAGAGCCTTCTTTTTTATTGCTTGGCGCAAAGAATCTGGCTGCAAAAAATTATGCATAATGAAAAATATCTTGCGATTTTAAGCTCATTTTACCCCCATTTGCTTATGATTTCCTTGTTATCAATGTTGGCATCATTCTTGCGAGAGTATATAGATAAGTTCTAATAATAAGGGGGCATTATTAATGAATTTGATGGGAATGGATGTAAAACATAAAGAATACCTAGGTGGACGCAGGCATTATAATGATATCGAATTATGGAAAGATGTAACGGAAGAGCAATGGAATGATTGGATCTGGCAATTGACCAATACGATTAAATCACTGGATGATCTGAAAAAGGTCGTCAACCTGACACCGGAAGAAGAGGAAGGAGTCCGGATTTCGACTCAAACGATTCCGTTGAACATTACGCCTTATTATGCTTCTTTGATGAATCCCGATGATCCTCGCTGTCCGATTCGTTTACAGTCTGTACCGCTTTCGGCAGAAATGAACAAGACTAGATATGATTTGGAGGATCCGCTGCATGAGGATGAGGATTCCCCTGTTCCAGGATTGACGCATCGTTATCCGGATCGCGTTCTATTCCTTGTAACGAACCAATGCTCCATGTACTGCAGATATTGTACGCGACGCCGTTTTTCAGGTCAGGTTGGCATGGGTGTTCCCAAGAAACAGCTTGACGGGGCGATTGAATATATCCGGAACACTCCGGAAGTGAGGGACGTCCTGATCTCTGGCGGTGACGGCCTGTTGATCAATGATAAGATCCTAGAATACGTATTGAGTAACCTACGCGCCATCCCGCATGTGGAAATCATCCGGATCGGCACACGTGCACCGGTCGTTTTCCCGCAGAGGATTACGGAAAATTTATGTAATATTCTGAAAAAGTACCATCCGGTTTGGTTGAATACGCATTTCAATCATTCACTTGAACTGACGGATGAAGCGAAAAAAGCATGTGATATGCTCTCGATGGCAGGAGTGCCGCTTGGTAATCAGGCAGTCATCCTCGCTGGTATCAACGATAGTGTCCATATCATGAAAAAGCTTATGCATGACTGTGTTAAAGCAAGGGTAAGACCTTATTACATTTATCAATGTGATCTATCTGAAGGGATTGGCCATTTCCGAGCGCCGGTTTCAAAAGGACTGGAAATCATTGAAGCGCTGCGCGGCCATACATCAGGATATGCAGTGCCAACCTTTGTGGTGGATGCTCCTGGCGGCGGCGGAAAGATTGCCTTGACCCCGAATTACCTTCTTTCGCAAAGTCCGGATAAAGTCGTTTTACGGAACTTTGAAGGAGTAATCACAAGCTATCCTGAGCCGAAGAACTATGTTGCCGGCAGTGCGGATGCTTACTTTGATGAAGTGTATGGTACTGCGGATAGGAAAGAAGCCGTCGGGATTTCCGCGCTTATGACGGATGAGAAGTTCAACTTGGTGCCAGAGGGCCTTCGTCGTCTTGACAAGAGAAAAGCGTATGAAAGCACTGATGAACATGCTTCCTTGAAGGATCGCCGTGATAAACGGGATGAAATGAAGGAAAAATTAAGGTTGGCCCAAGAAAAAAAGTTGGCCGCTAGCGGCTCGGTGAAATCTGATGGCAAGGAGGAATGAAGATGGACTGCTTATGGTGCAATACCCCAAACGTAGAAGAAAGTGAAAAGAAGGATTGTTACTGGATCATGCCTGACGGGAAACGCTCAATAAAAGTCCTTCAAGTTCCGGCCATAAACTGTCCTGAATGCGGAATCTATGTGTCTGATTCAATGAATCAAAAGGTGGATGAAGCCTTATCCATATATGATGTGAGTGAATATCCTGATGAGTTTACGTATGAACAGCTTCTTCAGGCACCTGTCAAAAAATTATTCAATTGGAAATAGAATGCCGGGAGAAGCGGATGTTAGGCATCTCTTCTCCCGAATTCTTTAAATAAGGGGGATACATGATGCCTGTTCAAAAGCTGCCTTTTTTCACCCAAATGGAGACCGGGGATTGTTATACGATGGAGCTCTATCATGATCATGCCAATCAGCGTTTGCGCATGGATGATTATCGGGGAAATGTCAAAAAAGCGATCGATCGGGCCCTTGCCATCGCAAAGGAGCAGGGCTTTACAAAAGTGATACTTAAAGCAAGGAATGAAGATTTATCAGCGGCGTTGGGTCAGGGATTCATGCTGGAAGGAATATTGAGCAAGTATTTCAAAGGGAATGATGCCTATTGCATGGCCTTCTATTTAACGGATGAAAGGCGGACTAGCGACTTTTGGGTCAAGGAAGATATGGTCATCCAAGATGTAACCAAGGTTTCTAGACCGATTGAATCCCAGCAAATACCTGACGGTTATATCCTCCGGTCTGCTGCGGAGAACGATGCACAAGAGCTGGCGAAGCTATATGGTGCCATTTTTGAAACCTACCCAACACCGATGAATGATGAACGGTATATCAAGAAAGTGATGGAGGAAGGGACGATCTTTAGTGTTATCGAATATGAAGGAACCATCGTGAGTGCTGCATCCGCTGAAGTGAATGAGATGTATCATAATGCTGAAATAACGGACTGTGCAACAATTCCCCAGCATCGAAAGCATGGTTTCATGAAGGTGCTCATCTCGGCATTGGAACAAGAATTGTTCAGGAAAAACATTTATTGCTCATATTCATTGGCCCGTTCACTGTCAATCGGTATGAACGCCGTCTTTCATCAGCTGGGTTATGAATATGGCGGCAGATTAACGAAGAATTGCAATATTTGGGATAAGTATGAGGACATGAATATTTGGGGTAAAGATTTATCCCTCAAGTAGGAGGATTTTTCTATGGCTAAATACACATGGGTTGATAAAGAAACGTGCATTGCGTGCGGGGCGTGCGGTTCAACAGGTCCTGAGATTTATGACTATGACGATCAAGGGATCGCTTTCGTCATCCTGGACGATAATCAGGGGATTGCCGAAGTTCCTGAAATCCTGCATGATGACATGCAAGATGCTATGGAAGGCTGCCCTACGGAATCCATCCTGATTCAGGATGAGCCTTTTAGGATCGGTTCCTTTTAAGAACTTAATTGATTAATAGATATTGCACAGTGGGTACGAACGTTAAAAGGAGAGATGACATGACACGCAATTATTTGATTAAGCCTACTTTAGATCATGACTATCCCACTATCTCTCATGGGAATGGAATTTATCTTTATGATATAGATGGAAATCAGTATATAGATGGATCATCCGGAGCGGTCACAGCAAGTATTGGCCATGGCGTATTGGATGTTGTCGAGGCAATGACGGAGCAGGCCCGCAAAGTTTCTTTTGCATATAGGTCTCATTTTACGAGTGAAGCCGCAGAGGCATTGGCCAAAAAGCTAAGTGAGTTGGCTCCAGGGGATTTGAATTGGTCATTTTTCGTGAATAGTGGATCGGAAGCGACCGAAACGGCGATGAAGATCGCGATTCAACATTGGCAAGAAAAAGGGTTTGAGCGAAAAAATCGCATCGTCTCCAGGTGGACGAGTTATCACGGAATCACGATGGGCGCTTTATCGATGTCCGGCCATGTACCAAGAAGAAAGCGTTTTGTGCCGCTATTGGAGGATTTCCCTAGCATTTCGGCTCCATACTGTTATCGCTGTCCTTATAATAATGAAACTTCCGGATGCAAGCTTCAGTGTGCAAATGAACTGGAGACAGCCATTCAAAGGGTCGGATCCGAGAATATCGCCGCCTTCATCGCAGAACCCATAATCGGAGCATCCGCTGGTGCTGTAACACCGCCGGATGGCTACTATCAAAGGATTAAGGAAATCTGCGAAAACTATGACATTCTTTTTATTGCCGATGAGGTAATGACGGGAATCGGACGGACAGGAAAAATGTTCGCGATGGAACACTGGGGAGTCACTCCGGATATCATCGCATTGGGTAAAGGGATGAGCGCAGGCTATACTCCAATGGCAGCCACAATGGTTACTGACCGTGTCATGGAGCCCATTTTAAAAGGCTCGAAATCAATCATGGCTGGACACACATATAGTGCAAACCCTCTATCTTCTGCCGTTTCATTGGAAGTGCTTTCCTACATTGAGGGAAATGACCTGGTTCAGGCAGCGGAAAAGAAAGGTCAATATCTGTTTAAGAAGCTGCAAGGATTGGCTGAGAAATTCGACATCATTGGTGACGTAAGAGGGAAAGGGCTGCTCCTTGGTCTTGAGTTTGTCTCCGATCGGGTTTCAAAAACGCCATTCGACTTGCAAATCGGCCTGACTACAAGGCTTGTCAATAAGGCTTTTGCGAAGGGGTTGTTAATCTATCCTGCTGCAGGTGCGATTGAAGGAATCGCTGGCGATGCGGTTATTTTATCTCCGCCATTAATCATTACGAATGAAGAAATCGACCGCCTCGTCAAGATACTCGAAGCTTCCCTCGCAGAGTTGCAGCAAGAATTGTACGCGGAAGGTTTGATTGAGGACATGCAGGTTATTTAGGAGGAACGATATGAAGCAGGTCATTACGAAGAAAAACAAAATTGTGACCTTGGAAGAAGCACTGGAGCATATTTCCGATGGATGCACACTCATGTATGGCGGATTTGGAGGGGTGGGAACTCCTCCTACACTTGTACAGGGTATCCTTGCCAAGGGCGTTAAGGAATTGACCTTGATTGGCAATGATACTGGATTTCCTGACATTGGCATAGGCCGGCTTGTGACTGCTGAAAGGGCAAAGAAAGTGATCGCCTCGCATATCGGATCCAATCCTAATGCCGGCAAGCTCATGACTGAAGGAAAGCTGCAAGTCGAATTTTCACCGCAGGGTACATTAGCCGAACGGATTCGTGCTGGCGGTGTAGGCTTAGGCGGGATTTTTGTCGATGTCGGGATTGGTACGATAGCTGAAGAAGGCAAGAACAAGATTGTGATAGAAGGAAAAGAATATTTGGTGGAAACCGCTTTGACGGCTGAAGTAAGCATCGTCCATGCCAAAAAGGCCGATTCGCTTGGGAATTTAGTGTACGACAAGACTGCATGTAACTTCAATCCGCTCGTAGCGATGGCTGGAGCCTTCACGATTGCGGAAGTGGATGAAATCGTTCCTGCAGGCGAATTGGATCCGGAATGTATTGCCACACCAGGCATTTATGTAGATATGGTGATTCCGACTAAAGGGGTGAATTGGAAATGGGCATGGCAGTAGATCTACGAAATCGCATCGCGAAACGCGCCGCCAAGGAAATTCATGACGGATTGATCGTCAACTTAGGCATCGGCATCCCTACCTTGGTGGCAGATCATATTCCTCAAGATATTCATGTGCTGTTTCATGCGGAAAATGGAGTTCTCGGTACAGGTCCAAGTCCTGATCCCGGAAAAGAAGATCCTGCCCTCTGTAATGCGGGAGGTTTCCCGATCACCACTGTATTGGGAGCTTCTTACTTTGACAGTGCAACGGCATTTGGGATGATCAGGAAAGGATACATCGACATCACCATCCTTGGGGCCCTGGAAGTCAGTGAAAAAGGGGATTTGGCGAATTGGATCGTCCCAGGAAAGCGGGTGCCGGGTATGGGCGGGGCAATGGAACTTGCCCAGAAAGCCAAAAAGGTGATCGTCCTGATGAATCACGTGAATAAGCAGGGTGAATCGAAGATATTGAAGACTTGTACGCTGCCATTGACGGCTAGAAAGAGTGTGGATTTAATCATTACGGATATGGCAGTCATGGAAGTTACTGAAGAGGGATTGGTGCTAAAGGAAGTCATGGCGCCATATACAGTGGATGATGTGCTAAGGAATACGGAGGCAACGTTGAAAATCCATGCTGCTGTCAACACCATTGAATAGGTAAGAGGAGGAAAAAAGCATGAATGAGGTTGTCATCGTTGCTGGAGCGCGAACTGCAGTTGGATCCTTTGGCAAATCACTACGGAATGTTAAAGCTACCGAATTGGGTCGTCAAGTATTGGAAGGTTTAATGGAGAATTCCGGTTTGGGTAAAGAAAAAGTCAATGAAGTGATTTTCGGACACGGCTATGTCCACGGAGGCGGACTTAACTCGGCACGAATTTCGTCGCAGCTGGCATGTTTCCCGCACAGTGTTCCAGGACACGTTGTAATCAAAGCATGTGGATCAGGTTTAAAGGCCATTACCAACGCCGCTTTAACTATCGCTGCTGGTCAAGAAGACGTCATTATTGCCGGCGGAGTGGAGAGCATGAGCAATGTGCCTTATATCGTGAAAAATAGATGGGGCGGTAAATTTGGAAACGTAACGATGGAGGATGCTCTGCTGGCAGATGGATTAATATGTTCCTTGGAAAATGATCATATGGGAATCACTGCCGAGCGCTTGGCTGAAAAATATGGTATCCGTCGTGAAGAACAGGATCAATTTGCTTATCAAAGCCACAAGAAGGCTTGGAAAGCTATAGAAGAGGGTCGCTTTAATAGAGAAATTATTTCACTTAAAATCAGGGATCGAAAAGGTCTTCAAATCTTCAACCATGACGAAGGGGTACGCGAAGATATTCATCTGGATCAACTAGCCAATCTTCAGGCAGTATTCAAAAATGAAGGAACCATTACGGCAGGAAATGCCTGTCCTATGAATGATGGGGCTGCAGCTGTACTTTTAATGTCCAAGCAGCAAGCAGAAGAAAAGGGATTAAAACCGCTCTTGAAAATAAAGGCTTTTGCCAGTGCAGGAGTGGAACCTGGAGTTATGGGGATTGGACCAGTACCCGCTACTCGAAAGGCATTGGAAAAAGCAGGACTATCTTTAGGGGATATCGGACTGATTGAACTTAATGAAGCCTTTGCTGCCCAAGCACTTGCAGTGATCAAGGAGTTAGATTTGAATCCGGATATTGTCAATGTCAATGGGGGGGCAATTGCACTTGGTCACCCTGTAGGAGCAACAGGTGCAAAATTGACAGTCACACTGATGCATGAAATGTTGCGTTCACAAGTTAAGTACGGAATGGTAACGTTGTGTATGGCAGGAGGAATGGGACTTTCAGTAATCTATGAGAATATGTGTAATTAAGGAGGATAAACGTGCCGGATATACAAAAACGGATAAACCAATGGATCAAGGATCATCGGGAAGAAGGAACGAACCTATTGCAAAAAATGGTACAAGCCCCGAGTACACAAGGGAATGAAGCGGGGGCACAGGCCATCGTCGCCCAAAAGCTGAAGGAAATGGGTTTGCAGATTGATAGTTGGGAACCAGACGGCAGCGAGCTGAAAAAGCATTCTTATTTCTATTCACCGCGCAGTGAATTTTCCAACAGCCCCAATGTGGTGGGTATCATGAAAGGGACTGGAGGCGGACGTTCCATCATCTTGAACGGACACATCGATGTGGTTCCGGACGGAGACCGCGATCAGTGGGACGACGACCCATATAGCGGAGCGATTAAGAATGGAAGGATGTTTGGACGCGGCGTAACCGATATGAAGGGTGGAAATGTTTCGCTGATCCTAGCGATGCAGGCTTTGAAGGAAAATGGCATCCAATTAAAAGGAGATGTCATTTTTCAAAGTGTGATTGAAGAAGAAAGCGGCGGTGCCGGAACATTAGCGGCTGTCCTGAGAGGATATAAAGCCGATGCCGCCCTGATCCCTGAACCGACGAATATGAGGATCTTCCCGAAACAGCAGGGTTCGATGTGGTTCCGAATCCATGTTAAAGGCCGATCAGCCCATGGCGGAACGAGGTATGAAGGCGTTAGTGCGATTGAAAAAAGCATGACCGTCATCAATCATATTCGTGCATTGGAAGAAAAGCGAAATGCACGTATCAGTGATCCGCTTTATCAGAACACGCCCATTCCGATTCCAATCAATCTAGGCGTCATTGAAGGCGGTAATTGGCCGTCATCCGTTCCCGACCTTGTGAAAGTCGAAGGAAGGATGGGTGTTGCGCCGGAGGAAACGATGGAGCAGGCGAAAGACGAAATGGCGGCCTGGTTATTGCAGCTCGGGGAAGCGGACCAATGGTTCAAGGAAAACCCGCCCGTATTGGAATGGTTCGGGGCACGCTGGGTTCCAGGGGCAATTGATGTAGAGCATGAATTGATGAATGCACTTGTCTATCAATATCGGCAGGTGGCCGGACAGGACCCGGTCATTGAAGCCTCCCCTTGGGGAACGGACGGGGGATTGCTGACACATGTCGGTGAAACGCCAGCAATCGTTTTCGGACCGGGAGTAACCGAGGTTGCCCACTATCCAAATGAATACATCCTGCTCGACAACGTGTTCTCCACAGCCGAAATCATTGCGCTCACTCTAATTCAATGGTGTGGAATGGAGACTGAGCAGGATGGGGTCACCCAATCCGGGAAGAGAGAGACTATACCGGGAAATGGCAATTGAACTGGACGGCATCCCAGCAAGTGAAGCGAACGATTAAGTCTTTCACAAAGCGGTTGTTAAAAAACTCTTTTATTCTTGAACTTTTAACTTTAAAAGAAAATGAGGTAGGAACCTTATGGACATGAATCTCATTGATAATGAAGAACCGACAGTTAAAAGGAATCCCATTGATAATCAAGAACCGACAGTTAAAAGGCAACTGAAAGCAAGACATATGACCATGATTGCCATTGGCGGTTCAATAGGAACCGGATTATTCCTGGCGAGCGGGGCAACCATCCAGAGCGCAGGGCCCGGCGGTGCCCTCGCTGCCTATGCCTGCATTGGGATCATGGTTTATTTCCTGATGACGAGCTTAGGGGAAATGGCGACATATATGCCTGTGTCGGGATCCTTTTCCACCTATGCCACACGCTTTGTTGATCCTGCATTCGGCTTTGCACTTGGCTGGAATTACTGGTTTAACTGGGCAGTCACCCTTGCCGTGGAAATAGCTGCAGCAGCCATCATCATGAAGTTCTGGCTCCCTGATGTACCCAGCCTGATTTGGAGTGCCTTATTTCTTGGAATCGTCTTCACCCTCAACGCCCTATCCATTAAAAGCTATGGTGAATCTGAATATTGGTTTGCACTAATAAAAGTCATTGCCATCATTTGCTTCATCATTATTGGTTTATTGACCATATTGGGGATTTTTGGCGGAAAGGTGATCGGATTTGAAAACTTCACCATGGATGAGGCACCATTCAAGGGAGGATTTTTATCGATCATCTCAATCTTTCTAATCGCGGGATTTTCTTTTCAAGGCACAGAACTGGTTGGTATTGCGGCCGGGGAAAGTGAAGAACCCGAAAAAAATGTTCCGAATGCAATCCGCCAAGTATTTTGGCGCATCCTATTATTTTACATCGGGGCCATCCTGATACTTGGTCTTTTAATACCGTATACGAGTCCAAGCTTGTTAAACGGAGATGTCGAAAATATTTCTGTAAGCCCTTTCACGCTTGTCTTTGAACGGGCAGGGCTGGCATTCGCTGCATCCGTCATGAATGCAGTCGTGTTAACCTCCTTACTATCCGCCGGGAACTCGGGGCTATATGCATCAACGCGGATGTTATGGTCGATGGCAAAAGATCATCAAGCTCCCAAATTCCTGGCCAAAGTCAACCGCAGGGGGATTCCGATGAATGCCTTGATCATGACATCCTTAATTGGAGGATTCGCCTTCTTGACCTCCATTTTCGGGGACCATGTATTTACATGGCTATTGAATGCATCCGGGCTGACTGGCTTCATCGCCTGGATCGGAATCGCCATAAGCCATTATCGCTTTAGACGAGCCTATGTTGCACAGGGTGGTGACCTAAACGAACTGAAATATAAAGCAAAATGGTTTCCATTCGGTCCGATTCTTTCATTCACCCTGTGCATACTCGTCATAGCAGGACAGAACTATGGAGCATTCCTAAGCGGCAGCATCGACTGGTATGGCGTCGCCGTCTCCTATATCGGATTACCGATATTCCTGGCAGTCTGGCTAGGATACAAGATTTATCATAAGACCAAATTAATAGCATTAAAAGATTGTCAATTCGATAAATCAGATGTGGCTTGATACCGATGGAAAAAACCTGAGCTCCCCTTTGGGGACTCAGGTTTTTTTATGAAGATTTGTATCGAAATCCAATTATATCTGCGAAAAACGGAATATATCTGCGAAAAAAATCGAATTATATCTTCGAAAGCGGCAATTATTTCATTAAAGTTCGCATTGTTTCTTCCATTCCTTCTTTGTATGGAGTTTTAGGGATGGGGCCGATGCGTTTTTCATATTTTTCTCCATCCAGGATGAATCCTTCTTTCGTTAAATACATGATTTCCACTACTTCTTTCATGAAAGGGTTGAACAAACCCAGTATCTTAATGATGTTTTTTGTAAGGGGAAAGACCATCTTTTTCTGTCCCGTTACCTGACGGGCAATTTGGATGATTTCGTTTCCGGAAATCAGACCAGGTCCAGGGATGTTCCAATTTTCACCATAGGAGTCGTCTTTTTCTGCTATTTCCACGATCATTTTTGCGGCATCCGGTAAGTAGACATATTCTCTCTGTGTTTTTAAATCCCCGATAAAGACGGTCGTTTTATTTGCAGCTAGGCCATTCAAGGTTGGCTGAAGGTAGGAGTTCTGTGAGGTAGCGCCATAATAATCAGGCAGCCTGACAATCAATGCTTTGGCATTTTTCCATTTTTGGCTGAATATGAGCTTCTCGAATTCAAACCTGATTTGCCCTTTTTTTGTATGCGGCTGTTTTGGA
Source organism: Peribacillus sp. FSL R5-0717 (assembly GCF_038002945.1). Lineage (NCBI taxonomy): Bacteria > Bacillati > Bacillota > Bacilli > Caryophanales > Bacillaceae > Peribacillus > Peribacillus sp. FSL R5-0717. The sequence goes on along the minus strand of NZ_JBBOOF010000001.1, from coordinate 1,342,389 downwards.
TGGTTTTCATCGCCTTTCGCAACTTGGTGCCCATAGATATATATCCCATCCACAATGACAATCTTCTTACCTAAAATATCGGCTGCCTTCATGACACTTTCCCCAAGTGAAAGGAGTTTAGATGCCATCTCTTGATAGGGAACGTTGGCACATTGGAAAATGACTTCCGCATCCTCTGCAGCCTCTACAATTGTTTGGTTATCAAAGATGTCACCGATTCTGTATGATAAGTGTTGCGAATGATCATGCTCTTTCATTAATTGCTCTAGCTTACTTCTTGAACGCCCGAAAGCGATGACTTCTGTGCCCCTTGATAACAATTCTGACACAATGACTTGACCTGATCCGCCGGTTGCTCCTAACACAATAGCTTTCTTCATAGCTTACATCCCCTTTTAATTTATTGATCAATCACTAAATAAACATTCAAAATAAGGAACCGATGAAAATCGGTTCTTACCTGCCCCCGCCATCCATAAGCTCGGGCATATTGATGAAGTGGGAAATATTGCAGAGTATCCCCCTCGCCAGGAAGGTGGTCACTTGGTCCTCGGCATTCGGAATTCCGGCAGATTGAAATTTTTCAAGTGTGTGATTTCTAATGCTTGCTAACCCTTTCTGGGTGGAACTTCTTATTGCGTCTTCCGTCACTGAAAGTCCTATGACCTGCAGCGCAATTTCATTGGGATTGGACTCAGTCAATTCTTCATATACCTTGATCATATGGTTAACAAGGTCTTCGGGCCCTGCTTCAATTTCAAAAGCTTGAAGGATCCTTTCGTATGCCCGGTCCAGAGCCGCAACGAATAACTCCTCTTTAGTTTTAAAGAATTTAAACACATAAGGCTGGGAGATGCCGGCTTTTTCTGCAATTAAGGCAGTCGTTGTATTGTAATAGCCTTTATCTGCAAAAACCTCCAAACCAGCTTCCAGAATGTCATCTTTTCGATTCTCTTTTTTGGGTCTGGCCATCGGTATCCTCCATATTTTAATTAATTAGTGATTAATCAATCACTAATTAATAACATAATATCGCAACATGGTAATTTTTGCAATAAGGTATTTAAATCATTTTTTTATAGCTGAATAATTGGGGAAGTGGTGCAATATTATTCTATGTACGATTATACTGTGGATGAAAGGAAACTGATGATGAAAGAGGCGTTTCGCGGTTCTGGAATTGGAGTCATTTTCATGGCGGTCTTCGGAACACTGTGGGCGGGTACCGGTGTAATGGGATTGCAGGGGTGGGGGTTTCCCTACGTGGAACTCGCACCCATATTCGTGGGAATCATCATGGTTATCGTTGGAATTTCATTAATACATGCATCACAAAAAATGTCCAATCAAGTTTCAGATGATGGGGCAAGACGTCTTAAACGTATCGGATTTTTGTTTAATATGGTCTTCATTGCCGAAGGTTTGCTGATTGGGATTGCCATTGCCATCTGTAACTTGATCAATCAGACCGATCTTATACCGGGAGTCATCGCCATTATTGTAGGGATTCATTTTTTACCATTGGCGTCACTTTTCCAAATCAAGGTTTATTATGCAACAGGTGTGCTTCTCTGTTTATTGGCGCTTATTACATGGCTGATTGTGCCAGACACCGTCATGGTTGGGGAGCATCAAATCCTTGCACCGTTATCATTGCTCGGCTTTGGATGCGCGCTTATACTCTGGACCACTGGACTTACGCTATGGCTTGGAATAAAGAATTCAAGCCGAACGATAGCCGATGAAGAATGAATCAATGAATGAATAAACCCGTCATGGTGAACGGGTTTTTTCATTTAATTTTTCATCCAGGTCAAGAGCCTGACAATTTGAAATGGTTCATTCCAAACGAGAATGAAACTTAAAAGAAAAAATGCAGCCACAGCCAAAAATTTCGACATTCCTCTTTCATTTTTATACATGGCCCCTAAGCTGCATAACAAACCAATTAGCAACGCACCGAATCCTGAAATCATAAGCAGCTCGGAGGCTTTTGAAAAAGCTAGGGAACAGGAAAATGATAGGATACCAATCACTGCAAATACGATTGACCAATTGCTTAAACGTTTCATAGAGACTCCTTTTTTACTAATTATACCAATTTGGTGTTAGTAATGAAATGAAAAAAATTGAGGTTGTCACTTATGGGAATATATTGTAATATATATAACAATATAAAATTTTAGAAGCATTGATAAGGACATGAATCATTTTTACGGTCTGCAGAGAGGGAAGGGCAGCTGCGAACTTCCTGGCTTAGGAAACTGATTTACCGCCTTTGAGCTATATCGGTGAACAAGAGTAACTGATATCGTCTAAGCTGCGTTACAGCTCCAGAGCCATGAGTATTTTTTGCTTATGGGAAATTGGGTGGAATCACGGGTAAACGCACTCGTCCCTTACATAGGGATGGGTGCGTTTTTTATTATTATAATTATTGCCATGATAAGGACATGAATCATTTTTACGGTCTGCAGAGAGGGAAGGGCAGCTGCGAACTTCCTGGCTTAGGAAATTGATTTACCGCCTTTGAGCTATATCGGTGAACAAAAGTAACTGATATCGTCTAAGCTGCGTTACAAGCTCCAGAGCCATGAGTGTTTTTTGCTTATGGGAAATTGGGTGGAACCACGGGTAAGCGCACTCGTCCCTTGCATAGGGATGTGTGCGTTTTTTTCTATATAAAAATATGGCGATGATAAGGACATGAATCATTTTTACGGCCTGCAGAGAGGGAAGGGTAGCTGCGAACTTCCTGGCTTAGGAAACTGATTTACCGCCTTTGAGCTATATCGGTGAACAAAAAGTAACTGATATCGTCTAAGCTGCGTTACAAGCTCCAGAGCCATGAGTGTTTTTTGCTTATGGGAAATTGGGTGGAACCACGGGTAAACGCACTCGTCCCTTGCATAGGGATGTGTGCGTTTTTTTATTATTAAAAAGGGGTGTTTATTTGATGGGTGAAAAAATGATTAAAGTTCAATTCCCGGATGGGCAGCAAAAGGAGTATCCGCAAGGGATCACAGTGGAAAGTGTGGCAGGCTCAATCAGCCCAAGTTTAAGGAAAAAGGCAGTAGCTGGAAAACTGGATAAGCAATTGGTTGATTTAAGTCACAAGCTTATTCAGGATGGTGAACTGTCGATCTTGACTCCCGATTCGGATGAAGGATTACACGTATTGCGACATACATCGGCGCATGTTTTGGCACAGGCTGTGAAAAGATTATACAAAAATGTGGAATTAGGGATGGGACCAGTCGTGGAAGACGGTTTTTACTATGATTTTAAGTTAGATCATCCTTTGAGCTCAGAAGATCTGCAGGCCATTGAAAAAGAGATGGAACATATCATAAGTGAAAATCTGGAAATTAAAAGGATAGAAGTGACTTATGAAGAAGCTGTGAAGATATTCGAGGGCAGAGGGGAGTCTTTCAAGTTGGATATAGCAAAGAATATCCCCAATGGTGAAAAATTAACGCTCTATCAACAGGGTGAATTCATAGATCTTTGCAGAGGGCCGCACCTTCCATCCACATCATTTGTAAAATCATTCAGATTGACTCGTGTATCTGGTGCCTATTGGCGGGGAGACAATCAAAATGAAGTTCTCCAAAGGGTGTATGGCGTGGCTTTTCGAAAGAATAAGGATTTACAGGATCATTTTAAATTCCTGGAAGAAGCGGCCAAACGCGACCACCGTAAATTAGGGAAGCAGTTGGAATTATTCATGTTTTCGGAGGAAGCCCCTGGAATGCCATTTTATTTACCGAAAGGACAAATCGTTAGAAATGAATTGGAGAAGTTCTCGCGGGAGCTTCAGACTGAAGCTGATTATGACGAAGTTCGGACTCCTTTCATGATGAACCAGCGGTTATGGGAACAATCGGGCCACTGGGATCATTATCACGAGAATATGTACTTCACTGAGGTGGATCAAACAAAATTCGCGATGAAGCCAATGAACTGTCCGGGACATATGCTTATATTCCAAAACAGTCTTTATTCTTACAGGGATTTACCCATCCGGATGGCCGAATTCGGTCAAGTCCACCGTCATGAATATAGCGGTGCATTGAACGGGATGCTGCGTGTCCGTACATTTTGTCAGGATGATGCCCACATCTATGTACGGCAGGATCAAATCGAAAGTGAAATTAAACAAGTGTTTCATCTGATCGAAAAGGTGTATCGCACTTTTGGATTCGAGTATTCCGTGGAGCTCTCGACTCGTCCTGAGGATTCAATGGGCGATGATTCCCTTTGGGAAGCTTCTGAAACAGCCCTGAAAAATGTTCTGGAAAGCATCGGGATACAATATCAAGTAAATGAAGGGGACGGGGCATTTTATGGACCGAAAATTGATTTTCATATTAAAGATGCATTAAAACGAAGCCACCAATGTGCAACAATCCAACTTGATTTTCAAATGCCCGACAAATTTGATCTGACTTACATCGATGAAAATAATGAAAAAGTCCGTCCGGTCGTCATTCATCGTGCCATCTTTGGATCGATCGATCGTTTTTTCGGAATCCTGATAGAACACTTTGCCGGTGCTTTTCCGGTATGGCTCGCCCCGGTGCAAGTACAGATCATCCCAGTCTCACAAGTTCATCTGGATTATTGTTTACAGGTTCAAAATGCACTGAAGAATCAAGGCATAAGAGTGAAAATAGATGATCGGAAAGAAAAGCTGGGGTATAAAGTCAGGGGAGCACAGATGGGGAAAATCCCATATATGCTGGTCCTTGGAGATAAAGAAGAGAAAGAAAATGAAGTAAATGTCCGGAAATACGGGGAACAAGAATTTGAAAATGTCACAATAGAAACGTTCATCAAGAAAATGGTCCAGCAAATAAAAGACCGCAGCATCTAACAAGAAAGCAGCTTAAATTGGAACTCACGAGTAAAAGGCCGGAATTCACGAGTAAAAGCGAGGAACTCACGAGTAAAAGGCCAGAATTCACGAGTAAAAGCGAGAAACTCACGAGTAAAAGCCCGGAATTCACGAGTAATTGGAATAAAAAAGACAGCCGAATAAATCGGCTGTTTCTTTTTATCTACAAATCCATAGCCAGCCAACACCAGGAATGAACTGCTGAAAACAGTTACCCCCAGGGCCGCCATGACCGCCACCATGACCTTCGACAGGGCATGTTAATCCTAGGTATTGTAATCCAACTATATCTGTATGATGTACCTCATTTGGTATGCCGCCTTCGAGTATCTGTACCATTCCAGTAGTATTATTTATCCCCATTAAAATAAAGGTGTGCTGGGTGTTACCCCAAAATCCTCTGAAGCAATGACCTTGCCGGCCTGCGTTTAAATGGCTCTGGATAGTGGCTACTGGAACCAGTGTTTGTACTGGCAGTCTGTCATCATAATAAGGCAAATTAGCATAAGAATCATCGTAATAATATGGAGCAGTATAATATGGAACATTATAAGGGTAATAGCCGTAATTATACATTCAAGAAATCCTCCCTTTGTGTTTACCCTTTCAGGCTATGAACAGGGATAAGTGTCCGACATGGACAAAGAAGGATAATAAAATAGGCGGCCTATTTTATATAAAAGCAAGAAATTTATTCGAATTCCCGAGTAAATGCTCAACTTCTTATGTAAATAAAACCTTTGCTGCCTGGATGGCAAAGTATATGCCGATCCCTATAAGGGATATCCCCGAAATGATCGAGATGCCCATTAGAATGGGTTTGGATAAAAAGCGTCTGAAGGTGCTGGCGATGATGGCCATTACGAAATCCCAGATTAAGAGGCCGATAAGGATTCCTGAGCTGTACAAAAGTAAATCATCCATATCATATTTTGAAGCGGAGTTTGCGAGAATGGATCCGTAAATCCCCAGCCAAAACAAAATGGATAAAGGATTCGAAAGGGACATGATGAATCCTGTCAGGAATGAAGAAAAAAGGGAATCTTTCGCTTTTCGTGCATTCACTTCAATCTTACCTGCACTTAGCAGACTTTCGATTCCGGTATAGGTCAGGACGAAAAATCCAAAAAGCCATAAAAATGTCTTCATGAAGGAGTTGTCCAAAAAGTGGACGACACCGAAAAAGACAAGGGCTATAAAAACAAAATCCGCTAAAATGGCACCCCAGCCAAATACCCAGGCATGCCAAAAACCCTTCTTGATTCCTTTGTCCAATTGAGCAGCGTTTATGGGACCGATAGGAGCCGCCAGTGATAAACCTAATAATACAAAGCTGAAAAAAACACCCAATTCATCACCTCATCGTTTATACATCTTCGCTTATTTGAATGTATTCAAACATTTGTACTTGTACCACCTTTTTAGTCCTATTTCTTGAGTTTAGTCCGCCTTGCCTGACCTGGTATTTTTGTAACAACACAGAAAACTCCTTCATAATGTAATTTAGTCAAATGGAAAGACGCCTATTTTAGTGCATGCGCTATTCAAAGCGGAATTGGAGGAGAATTATGCCTGAATTATCAATGCCGAATAAATATAAAACAATTCTTGATATCATGCATACTGATATTGCAATAAATGAAATGAAGGATCATTTTGAAGAAGGACTTTCAAATGCGTTAAACCTTATTAACGTATCAGCCCCTTTCGTTTTACATGAAGGTAATGGTATCAATGACAATTTAAATGGTGTGGAGCGATTCTTACCTTTGATGCTCTGGATATTAAGGATAAACATATAGAAGTGGTTCAATCTTTGGCAAAGTGGAAAAGAATCACTCTTTCTAGGTATGGTTTGGCTTGTGATGAAGGCATTTACACAAATATGAATGCAATAAGACTTGATGAAAAACTGGATCATTTACACTCGTTATTTGTGGATCAATGGGACTGGGAGAAAGTCATAACAAAGAACAACGTAACGTGGATACATTAATATCCGAAGTGAAAAAAATATATAGTGCCATTAAATCGACCGAACGTTATATGTTTGAATTCCATCATCTGCTTAAGCCTGTGTTACCTGAGGACATTCACTTCATTACGACCCAGGAGTTGGAGGATTTATACCCGGATCTTATTCCGAAGGAAAGAGAGAACGTGGCAGCGAAGAAATATGGTGCAATTTTCATTATGAAAATTGGCGGAGCTTTACAATCGGGGGAAAAGCATGATGGACGTTCACCGGATTATGATGATTGGGATCTAAATGGAGATATCGTTTTATGGAACCCACTCTTGGAATGTGCTTTTGTGGTTTCTTCAATGGGCATTCGAGTAGATGAAAAAGTCATTATTAAAACAATTAAGATTATCCAAAAACGAAAATCGTAAGGTACTCGATTATCATAAGTCCGTATTGGAAGGAAAGCTTCCGTATTCAATAGGCGGGGGAATAGGTCAATCCAGATTATGCATGTTTTTGTTGAAGAAAGCACATATTGGCGAGGTTCAGGTTTCGGTATGGAATGACCAAATAATAGAGGAATGTGAAAAAAGGAATATTATTCTTTTATAAGGACGAAAGCGGGAAACCCAGTTTTTAAACAGGATGGTTAGACTGTAGGCAAATGGAGTTCTATCCAAATTTTTTAACATAGTTGATTGGAGCGAGTGCCCCACGTTCCAATCAATGTCCAAATTTGTACAAGCAAAAAGATAGACCATTCTTAAACAGAATGGTTTTTTTGTTTTAAAGGGAATGGGGTAATTTTGGGAGAAGCGCAACTGAATAAATGTTTCTGCACTATAACATAATAATTTAAGACATCTAATATATGATGGCAAAACAAATTGGTTTCACAAATGGTTACCTTTTATGCAATAAGTTGCTTTTATAATGGATGAGGAGTGTAAGTATGGAAGGTCATGAGAAGCAAAATAAAGATGTAAGCGTGTGGTGCTTGATCAGTATGGCATCGATTCCATTGGTTATGACACTTGGAAATTCAATGCTTATCCCGGTTTTGCCCATTTTCGAGGAAAAGGTGGGGATATCTTCATTTCAATCAAGTATGGTGATAACAAGCTATTCCGTTGCATCCATCTTTTTAATTCCCATTGCTGGTTATTTATCAGATCGATTCGGAAGGAAAATGGTCATTCTGCCAAGCTTGATCCTAGCCCTTATCGGTGGTTTGATAGCTGGTTATGCGTCATGGAAAATGGAAAATCCCTATACATGGATCATAATTGGGAGGGTATTGCAAGGGATTGGGGCGTCTGGTGCCTCACCAATCATTTTGCCTCTGGTGGGGGATTTATATAAAGATGACGATGAAAAAACGAGTTCTTGTTTGGGAATCATAGAAACCTCGAATACGTTTGGGAAAGTGCTTAGTCCAATATTGGGTTCCCTGTTTGCTGCATTTATCTGGTTTTTACCATTCTTCTCGATTTCATTCTTCAGTTTAATATCTATTGTTTTGGTCTTTTTCTTTATAAAGGTACCAAAGGAGAAGGATGAGCCGAAGAAATTCAAGGATTTCTGGCATGATACGAAAAAAATATTCAAGAAGGAAGGAAAATGGTTATATACGGTTTTCCTCATTGGTGTCTTTGTCATGTTGGTTTTGTTCGGTGTTCTTTTCTTTTTGTCTGATAATCTGGAAAAAATTCATGATTTGCATGGTATTAAAAAAGGTTTAGTGATAGCGATCCCGCTATTTTTTCTTTGCGTATCTTCTTATGTTGCAGGGAAAAGAATCAAGGGGGAATTACCAATCATGAAAAAGATCATCATGATCAGTTTAGCTGTCCTTTCAATCAGCCTTGTATTTGTCGGTTTTACTAAAAACAGGGTCGTCCTTCTATTGATAATAACAAGCTTGGTGGGCATAGCAATTGGTGCTTTATTGCCGACACTCGACGCAATCATCACTCAAAATATAGAAAAGGAACAGCGGGGGACGATAACCTCCTTCTACATGTCATCAAGGTTCATCGGCGTTGCGGCAGGCCCTCCGGTCATGTCCCTTGTCATGAAAAATTATATCAATATGACCTATATCATTTCTGGGATCATCGGTATAGGCATCGTATTGATTGTTATGAAATTCATTAGTTCGGACAAAAAAGAAGCTGCTGCCTAATCGGCTTCAATACATCTCCAAAAAGCCGGGTTTTCCCACGGCTTTTTTTGTGAATCGGGAAATTTTTTGGCATGTGGTTATAGGCAGAGGGTTGTCACATAAAATGTACAAGTCATGAACTAGCTCGAAGGAGTGATGCTTTTTGAGTGTACATTTACTGCTAAGTTACTTTTTCTTAGGACTTACCCTTGCAGCACCGATCGGCCCGGTGAACTCCGCTCGTATCGATAAAGGAATCAAGAACGGGTTTTGGCACGCCTGGATCGTTGGGGCAGGGTCGATGATCGCAGATGCCTTGTTCATGATTTTAGTATATGTAGGAATGGTACGATTTTTAGAAATCCCTCTCGTCCAGATATTTCTTTGGCTTTTTGGCGGATTTGTGCTTATTTATTCAGGGATCGAAAGTATATTACGGGTTAATACGATATTATTAAATGAATACAGGAATAGAGATTCTTTAATTTCCTGTTTTTTGACCGGGTTCATCATGTCCGTGACCAGTCCATTATCCATTTTATTTTGGTTGGGGATTTATGGATCTGTTTTAGCTAAAACGGCTTCAAGTTATGGGACATCCCAACTTTTCATTTATAGCGGGATGATCTTTCTTGGTCTTACCTGCTGGGATTTTTTTGTAGCGGCATTAACGAATGGATTTCGCAGGTTTTTAAATGAAAAAAGCTTAATGGCCATTTCGATCATCTCTGGATTATCATTGGTCGGCTTTGGGGTTTATTTTGCTTATCAAGGCATCTCTGCCATCCTATCATAAAGCAGAATGCATTAGATTACATAAGGTATTTGAAAACTTCTTCCTTGCATAATTCATTGTGGCATTATCAACACTATGAATGATGGAAGGGGGTAATGTTATGACAACAAAAGCCAATTGCAGTTCAGCGAAAGGAAAGGCTGTCCAAGATTCCAATGCTTCGGGTGAACAACAGGGCGACATGAAATGGTGGCAGCTATCATTGGTCGGCGTAGGCTGTACGATCGGGACAGGGTATTTCCTCGGATCGACCATAGGGATTAAAACGACTGGGCCATCCATTGTATTTTCATTTGTATTGGCTGCACTGGGTACCTATATCGTATATAATCTGCTTGCCAAGATGACAGCTGCCGATCCTCAAGAAGGTTCTTTTTGTTATTATGCCAATAAAGCATTTGGACGATGGGCGGGCTTTAGCTGTGGCTGGAATTATTGGTCCTCCAATATATTGATCATGGGAAGCCAGCTTACTGCACTTTCGCTATTATCTCAATTTTGGTTCCCGAAAGTGCCGCTTTGGCTATTTGCATCCGGTTTTGCCATTGTTTCAATCGTGGTGGTATTGCTGGGAACAAAAGGGTTCGACAGGGTGGAAAACATCCTTGCTATAATTAAGACAGCAGCAATCGTAATGTTTATCATCATTGCAATATGTGCCGTTTGCGGCTGGTTCGGTCTTGCTGGAGCGAAACCGCCATCATTTCCGAATACGTTCAATGAATTATTCCCAAAAGGGTTGAAGGGGTTTTGGACATCCCTTATCTATGCCTTTTATGCGTTTGGCGGCATTGAGGTCATTGGATTGATGGCGATGCAGCTTAAAAAGAAAGAAGATGCACCAAAGGCAGGGACGATCATGCTCTTGGTCCTTACCATTATATATGTGGTTTCATTGGGATTAGCCGTAACCATGATTTCGTTAGGGGCATTCAGTGAAAAAGAAAGCCCATTCGTTTCGGCATTGGACAGTTATCACCTGACATTTTTCCCGCACGTTTTTAATGGTGCGATCATCATTGCCGGTTTCTCGACGATGACCGCTTCACTATTCGGTGTAACCAATTTATTGGTAACGCTATCCAATGATGGGAATGCACCCGCATTATTCATGCAAAAGATCAAGAAATTCAAAGATCTTCCGCTGCCGTCACTGGGGCTTGGAGCCTTAGGTCTTTTAGGATCGATCATCACTGCCTTGCTCCTGCCAGGAAAGATTTATGAATACATTACAACATCAGCTGGTATATTGCTTTTATATAACTGGGCATTCATCATTCTTTCTTCATTCAAAATCTTGGAAAATAAGATGTGGAGTAAGGTTACTGCCGTTTTCGGACTGCTTTTAATTTTAGCGGCCGTAAGTGGAACACTGCTTGAAAAAGAGATACGTCCAGGATTTTTCATCAGCCTTTTATTCATCGTGATCATCGGTCTTGCAGCCCTTTTCATGAAGTTCAAGGTATGGAATAAGAACAAGGCAATGACCGCAAAAGCGAGTAAATCAGGACTTGATTAAAAAAGGAACTCGACTAATTCAAAGTCGAGTTCCTTTCAATTTGGCGCTAAATTTCAATGATTATTGGAAGGATCATTGGTTTTTTCTTAGTTTGATTAAAGAGATATTGCCCCAGTTCCTTCTTAATGGTTTGTTTAATGATGTTCCATCGGTATATTTTTTCACTTTGTAAGTCGTTGACCGTTTTCGTGACAATACGATTCACATTTTTTAGGAGGTCCTCGGAATTTTGAACATATACAAATCCACGGGAAATGGTATCGGGTCCTGAGACTATTTTTCTTTCTGTCTTGCTTAGTGTTATGACGATGACGAGCATTCCATCTTCGGAAAGCTGTTTGCGGTCCCGCAGAACGATTTCTCCAACATCCCCGACGCCAACACCGTCGACAAAGGTATTGCCGGCAGCCACCTTTCTTGTTTGACGGGCAACGGAGTTTTCAATATCCACCACATCACCATTATTGATGATGAAAGTGTGGTCCTTCTCCACCCCGACAGACTCAGCTAACAATCGATGCTGGTGCAGCATCCGATACTCACCGTGAATCGGGATGAAATACTTAGGTTTCATCAGGGTAAGCATGAGCTTTAACTCTTCCTGATAAGCATGTCCGGATACATGCATGCCCGTTACAGTCCCAGAACCGTAAATGACCTTGGCACCTAGTTGAAACAGGTTGTCGATGATACGTGAAACATCCCGTTCATTTCCGGGTATTGGTGTGGAGGCAAGAATCACTGTGTCATCAGGCAATATGCTCATATCCCGATAATTCGAACTGGAAAGGCGGGAAAGGGCGGCAAACGGCTCTCCTTGACTTCCTGTACATAAAACCGCGACCCTTTCCGGAGCATAACTATCGACTTCTTGTGGTTGGATAAGCATCCCATCAGGAACCTCGAGATAGCCGCGTTCAATGGCAACGGTTACGACGTTCACCATGCTTCGTCCAATCAGGGCTAGTTTCCGGTTTGTCTTCTGTGCAGCGTTCACAACTTGTTGAACACGATTGACATTTGAAGCGAATGTCGAGAGGATGACTTTCTGTTTTGCCTGCATGAAGGCCTCTTCAATATGGCTGCCAACCAGATGCTCCGAGGGACTGGAGCCGGGACGCTCTGCGTTCGTGCTTTCCGATAGTAGAACGAGGACACCTTCACTCCCGATTTTGGCCATTTTATGAATATCGGGATACTGATCATTCATCGGAGTCAAGTCAAACTTGAAGTCCCCTGTATGAACGACCGTACCTTCCGGCGTATGCATGGTGACTCCGAGGCAATCGGGAATACTATGATTCGTTTTGAAAAAGTCCAGAACCATTTCCCCGAATTCCAGCTTTGAATCCGAATCGATCTGGATTAATTCCGTATCACCCAAAAGGTTATGTTCCTTTAACTTTAATTCAATCAAACCAAGTGTTAAACGTGTGGCATAAATGGGCACATTCAATTTTTTCAAGAAATAAGGGATACCGCCGATATGATCTTCATGCCCATGAGTCACAATCAAAGCGCGGATCTTCTCCTTATTCTCCTGAAGAAAGGAAATATCAGGAATGATCAAATCGACTCCTAATAAACTTTCATCAGGAAACTTTGCACCACAATCAATAATGACGATATCGTTAGAATATTGAATCACATACATGTTTTTACCGATTTCATTCACTCCGCCCAGAGCCAATATGGACAAAGCATTCTCTTTCACACTCAAGTAGATAGACCTCCCTTTATTATGATAAGGATAGTGTTTCCTTAGGTCGCTTTTATAAAACCAACTCTTTTTTAAAATCAGGCTAATTCAAAAAGCCATAAAAAAACACCTGCCGCTTTCGGTAGGTGCGTATCTTCAATCTTCATCGGCTCAAGCAAGAATGGATGCTTTCTTCAAAAGGCTCCAATGCTTGGATCTGTGAAGCATATCCAGTTTTCAGAGTTGCTAGCAGACTTTCTATCAGGAATTCTCGCGGTTTGTCTGACTGCATTAGCTCATCTTGGATGAAATCGACCAATTCAATGGCTCTTCTTCGATCTTCATCGCAAGGAATAGCCTTGTTTATCGCTTTTTTCAATTCCGTGGTGGAATGAAGCAAATCATTATGGCAAGCATCAAGCTGGTTTGTGAATTTTGGAAACCACGTATCCATTAATTCCGGATCAATGATCTGTTCCCCGCTTTCAGCCACTTCATTGACTAAATGGACAATGCGATTCATGCAATAGCGGATAATTTGTATATCCGGTGTACCGGCGGGATTAGCACGGTAACTAAAATGATTCATGTGGGTCATCATCGAATGAAAGATAATGACGCTATCTAAAAGATAGGGTTTTTTACTTTCACCGAAGATATCGATAAAACGGTTATACATCCAGCGTAAGCTCAACAATAGCGTCTTATTGATGAATTGCTTTAATTCTTCATCATTGGAAACACGGACTTCTTCGATCAGGATAAGCAATTTGCTTTGCTTGTTCACCATCAATTGCAGTTCGAGCTGCCGGATGAAAATTTCAATATCGGCGGAATCTTGACCAATCAACAGTTTTTCCCGTTCATGGCGAATCTTTGTATAAAAGGAGCGGAAAATAGCTATAAATAATTCACCCTTCGAAGGGAAATAATTATAAAATGTACCTTTTGATATACCGCTGCCGTCTAAAATGTCCTGAATGGACGTTGCTTGGTAGCCTTTGTCAATAAACAGCTTATGAGCCGTATCGATGACATTCTGCCTTCGATTGTTCATTATATCACCTGATTTTCATTATACTGCTTGTATAAAATTAATCGTACTCTATTTTTCATCACAGCACAAACCCCTATTTAAACCAGTAAATTTTTATTGCAAAAAATGAACTAGGGGTATATTATTGATTTTGTGAGTTTTTAATATACCGCTCGTCTAATTAAATGAACCAATAGTTTGAATGGAGGAATAGATAAAAAGTGAGTACTGCACAAATAAATGAGAAAAAAGGTTCGTATGGCATTTTGGCCATACTGATGGTCGGTGCGTTCATAGCGATACTGAATTCAACCCTTTTAAATATTGCACTGCCATCAATCCAAATAGACCTGGGAATCGAGACTTCCACAGTCCAATGGCTGACAACAGGCTACATGCTCGTGAACGGAATCATGATTCCGACAACTGCCTTTTTAATAAAAAAATATTCGGTGCGTAATCTGTTCCTGACAGCCATGCTCCTATTCTCAATCGGGACGATTGTGGCAGGTGTAGCGCATGTATTCCCGCTATTATTGAGCGCACGTATGGTTCAGGCTGCAGGTTCGGCAATCATGATGCCATTATTAATGAACGTACTTTTAACTTCTTTCCCTGTTGAAAAACGGGGCTCGGCAATGGGACTATTCGGTTTGGTCATGATGTTTGCCCCTGCAATCGGGCCGACGCTTTCAGGCTGGATCATTGAACATTATGATTGGAGAATGCTATTCCATTTCATTACTCCGCTAGCTTTACTAGTGCTTATTTTCGGCTTCTTTAAACTTAAAGACCACAAGGAAAAAGTCAATATTTCAATTGATAAAATATCGGTCATCCTTTCAAGCTTAGGCTTCGGCGGTTTGCTTTACGGGTTCAGTTCGGCAGGCAGCAAGGGGTGGGATAGCCTTGAGGTATACGGGACACTGATTGTCGGTGCCATCTCTCTGATCCTTTTTATAACACGCCAGCTTAAAATGGAAACACCAATGCTTGAGTTCAATATCTTCAAGCACCCGATGTTCGCTTTATCCGCAACGATCTCAATCGTACTGAACATGGCGATGTTCTCGGGGATGATCTTAATTCCGATGTACACACAAACAGTACGTGGCATTTCACCATTCGATTCTGGATTATTGATGCTTCCAGGTGCGTTATTAATGGCTCTCATGTCACCGGTCACCGGTAAGCTTTTCGATAAGTTCGGTGCCCGCATCCTTGCTTCAATCGGTTTGCTTATCACCGTGGTAACTACGTATTTGCTAAGTAAATTATCAATGGAAACTACGTATACAGAAATTGTAATTCTGTTTTCCGTTCGTTCCTTCGGGATGTCAATGTCCATGATGCCGATCATGACAAATGGTTTGAACTCGCTGCCAGCCCGCATGAACCCGCACGGTACAGCCATGAATAACACACTGAACCAAATTTCCGGTGCGATCGGTACGGCATTGCTCGTTACGGTCATGTCTAACCGTGCAGCTTCTACTGCCGAAGATTTAATGACGAAAGCGATGAGCAAATTAACAAGCCAGCCCACCGCTGAGATGATGGGCCAAATGAAAGCCCAAATCGGGATGCAGGCAATGCTGGATGGAATTAACTTCTCCTTCTTTGTATCTACCTTCATTGCCGGTGTGGCGCTGATTCTGGCATTATTCATTAAGCGTGCTTGGCCGGCTGAAGAAAAACCAGCTGTGAAAAAAGATCAAACCGCTTAAATGAAACAATAAAAGGCCCTATGCCACCTGAATCGTTCAGGCAGCATGGGGCTTTTTCTATTCTGCTTTTCACGTTAAGGCCCGTAACGGAATGTAATTCAGGCTGCTGCGGAATTAAGCCAAAGGATGAATAATGGATGAAGGCATAAAACGTATAATTTACTTATAGTCAACATAGTATTTTAGAGGTTTTTTTTAAAATAGATCGGGGTTCAAAATGACGAATCCGATCCTGGGAGTGAACGGAGATGGAAATTAGGGTTAATCAAATTGAGTTGAATGGACTCACGTTTCAATATCGGGAGTGCGGGTATGTTTCTGCTCCACCGCTTGTTGTTCTTCATGCACTGGGAAAAAGTTCGGAATCATGGGATGAAGCGGCTGCCGCATTAGGAGAAAGTTATCGTGTTTTAGCTTTAGATCAACGGGGCCACGGTGGGAGTGCGAGAACGAATACATATACTTTTGAATCGATGCGTGATGATTTGCTTCTTTTTGCAGATGCGCTTGATTTGGGAAGGTTTTCGCTAATGGGGCATTCCATGGGGGGGACGGTTTCCTATCTTTTCTCACAAACCTTTCCTTCGAGGATAGAAAGATTGATTGTCGAAGATACGCCGCCTCCTTTCTCGGATAAACCAATGGAGGTTCCTTCCAGGCCTTCTATCCCACTGCCGTTTGATTGGCAGGTAGTGCCTTCGATTTTACAGCAGCTTAATGAACCCGATCCCGAATGGTGGGCACGCCTCGCCGATATTATGATGCCGACGCTTGTTATAGGGGGCGGGGCCAGCCATATTCCCCAAAACAAATTGCAGGAGGTTTCCGAGCTTATCCCGAATTGCGAATTGGTGACGATAGAGGATGCCGGACACTTTGTCCATGATGATGATTTATCAGCTTTCTTGTCTGTTGTAAAAAGGTTTCTTTCCAAAGGGCAGGCGATTTAAAGCAGAAATAAGAGGGTTGCTGGTGCAGCCCTCTTATTTCTGCTTTAAATGGTTTATTTTAAAGACGGCATTTACCGATTTATTATTAAGGATTTCCAGCAGCTGTTCAGCCATATAGTCAGCGCTATATTTAAAGCCAGTGTTGACCCATTCGATGATCATGCCCAATATCGCATATGCTTGGTAACTGGAGGCGAGTTCTTTATTGATCTTAGGGTTCGGCCGGTAATCTTCCAGGTCCTCCACTGGAAGTTTCTTCAACTCATTACAAATCCGTTCCAGTAATGTAGGCCATGCATTCGACTTTAGGATGAGGGTATAAATGTTTGCATGGTTAGCTACATGTTCAAATATTTTGATGACCGAAGCCGTTAGTTCATTGATGGTGAAAGTTTCGGCGTTCTTATAAGGTTCCCGGTAAGATATGATCAAATCGGCAATCACATCCTCCATGACCTCTTCAAGCAGTTCCTCTTTGTACTGATAGTGTTTATAAAATGTACCCCGATTAAGGTCGGCGAGTTCTACAATATCAGTAATCGATATCTCCCTGAAATCCTTACTTTGCATTAAAGAAATGAGGGATTCTTTCAAAGCCATTTTGGATTTCCTGATCCTTCTATCAATCCCAGTATTATTATCAGTCATTTTCTTCATCCTTTGTTCGTTATTGTGCTTTTAATAAACATAGTTACTACTTTCTGTTCATTATTCAACATTGGGGCCAGCATTTGCTGATTGTATAAGCCTACTGAAACTAATTATACTATAAAGGAAGGTAGATAATGAACATCTGTACAATAAGTAACGCTTCACTAGAATGAATGGGGGAGTTCAAATGAAATTACAAGACAAAGTTGCTGTTGTGACAGGAGCAGCATCAGGCATGGGGAAACAAATTGCCATAGATTATGCTCGAGAAGGAGCTAAAGTCGTCGTATCGGATTTAAATCTTGATGGTGCGAACGATACGGTGGAAGAAATAAAAGCGAATGGCGGAGTGGCCTTTGCCATTAAAACGAACGTAGCGGTGGAGGAAGATATTCAACATTTAATCGATACCACGGTCAGTACGTATGGAACGGTGGATATTTTGGTGAATAACGCGGGTATCATGGATGGCATGGAACCTGCTGGGGACATTGAAGATGCTAAATGGGATCGGATTTTTGCCATTAACACGACAAGCGTCATGCGTTCGACTAGAAAGGTGATGCCGATCTTTTTAGAAAAACAAAAAGGGGTCATCATCAATATTGCTTCTGCTGGCGGTTTGTACGGTGCCCGGGCTGGTGCTGCTTACACTGCCTCTAAACATGCAGTCGTTGGTTTCACGAAAAACACGGGCTACATGTATGCCAATAAAGGGATTCGCTGCAATGCTATAGCACCAGGCGGAGTAGAAACCAATATTGGTTCCAGCATGACGAATATCAATGAGTTTGGCTTCTCTCGCCAACAACTGGGTATGGCAATCAATCCACGAAACGGCAAACCTGAGGAAATCGCTAAAGTGGCATTATTCCTTGCTTCAGACGATTCCAGTTTTGTTAATGGTACTGTCATTACGGCAGATGCTGGTTGGAGTGCATACTAAACCATGAATTAAAAAGAATCCATGCATTCCTGCCAGTAAGCAGGGATGCATGTTTTTTTGGTGGAGCCTTGGCAGGATATTTGGGTGGGGATTGTGGTTAGCCAGCAATTTCCATGAGGAAGGTTTAGACTTCATCGGGTGATTTCAATCGAAAGTGGATTAGTGGGGGCTGGATAGTTCCGTTACTATCCAGTTTTTCTCAAAAAGAATTATGCTATCAATGGATTTAAAAGATAAGTTGAACTCTGAAATCTCGGAAGCAAAATAGGTTCCCTGAAAAAATCCACTTTCCTTATGAAATAGAATCATTGAGTGATCCATTAGTTTGCTGCGGTACCTCGCAAACAATATATTAATGTTCGTGAGAATATTGAAGGACTTTCTGACGGACGTAATCAAGGTGCTTGTACATTTGGCTGAATGCTTCATGTGGATCATGTGCTGCAAGTGCAGCATAGATGGCTTTATGATACTTCACAGTCAGTTCCCGTTCCCTGAATTGAATCAAGCTATTTATTTTATTATGAGTGATCAATAAGGAATCGATCATGCCTTCAATGATGGGATTGTTCGCACTTAAAGCGATGATCTTATGGAATTCTTTATCGGCCTCTCCATAATCGTTGTCTTCACTATTGGCAATCGTGTCAATCGTAACCTGCAGTTTCTCCAGTTGCTCGTCTGTGATCTTCTCGGCAGCCATTGTTACTAATCCCAACTCCAAAGCCATTCGCGCTTCGATGATCGCTGGTAAATTATCCGTAGCCAGCGCAAGCATGACAGAGAATGGATGTGTACCGATTTTATCGTTAAAAAAGGTTCCTTCACGCGTTTTCCGCGTAATGACCCCTAGTGTATCAAGGGCACTGAGCGCCTCACGTAAAACAGGCCGGCTTACTTCAAGTTCTTTCATAAGTTCCATTTCAGGAGGCAGTTTGTCGCCCGCTTTCATTTGTCCAGTGACGAGCAGATGCACAATTTGATCCACGACTTGTTGTGAAAGAGTGTTGCGATGTACCGATTGTACGCCTAATTTCTTTGACGATTCTTCCATTGTGTAACCCCTTTTCTGTTAAAGCCTATATGTATTCCTACTGTAAGACTAATTATATAATATAATACACTTATTTGCATGTAGACCTATGTCCAAAAAAAGTAAAATGCGCCGCTCTAAAGAGAGAGACGCACGCATTGTTGGAAAAAAAATCATCTGACAAGGCAAGGTGATTTCGGATTGAACTTCCATCCGGAAACCAAGTATTGCATAGCCATTGAATCATCACGGGCACCAAGTCCTTTTTGTTTATAAAGCTGATGTGCCTTCTCGATTTGTTCCATATCCACTTCAATTCCAAGTCCGGGTTTGGAAGGGACATCGACCATTCCGCCGACAATTTTAAAAGGTTCTTTCGTCAAACGCTGACCATCCTGCCAAATCCAGTGGGTATCGATCGCAGTGATTTTTCCTGGTGCGGCTGCAGCAACGTGTGTAAACATGGCAAGTGAAATATCAAAGTGATTATTCGAGTGTGATCCCCAAGTCAAGCCCCAGTCGTTACACATTTGAGCGACACGGACGGACCCTTGCATCGTCCAAAAATGCGGATCGGCAAGAGGAATGTCCACGGATTGAAGTTGAATGGAGTGCCCCATTTGCCTCCAGTCCGTTGCAATCATATTCGTAGCGGTTGGGAGGCCCGTTGCACGCCTGAATTCCGTCATGATTTCCCGGGCGGAAAAACCATTCTCCGCTCCGCATGGATCTTCCGCATATGCCAAAACATGATGTTGATCGCGACAAAGTTTAATCGCTTCCTCAAGCAGCCAGCCGCCATTTGGGTCAAGGGTGATCCTGGCTTCAGGGAAGCGTTCCGCAAGTGCTGTCACCGCTTCGATTTCTTCTTCCCCGCGCAAAACCCCGCCTTTCAATTTAAAATCATTGAATCCATAGCGAGAGTGGGCGGCTTCTGCCAAGCGGACGATCGATTCGGGTGTCAGCGCTTCCTCATGACGGAGGCGAATCCAGTCATCTTCCGCTTCCGGTTCGCTTAAATAACCAAGATCTGTTTTATTGCGGTCGCCTACATAAAATAAGTAGCCCAGCATTTCCACTTTATCACGCTGCTGTCCTTCGCCGAGAAGGGCCGCGACTGGAACACCTAAATGTTGGCCAACTAAATCAAGAAGTGCCGCTTCCAATGCTGTTACGGCATGAATGGCAATACGAAGATCGAACGTCTGAAGGCCGCGCCCCCCAGCATCCCGGTCCGCAAACTGCTTGCGGATGGCATTTAGAATGTTGTTGTATGTCCCAATGGACTGGCCCACAACCAATTCTTTAGCATCTTCGAGTGTCTGGCGGATTTTTTCGCCTCCAGGAACTTCACCTACACCCGTATTCCCCGCATTGTCTTTTAGAATGACGATGTTCCGGGTGAAATAAGGAGCATGGGCACCACTCAAGTTCAAAAGCATGCCGTCATGGCCCGCAACTGGAATGACGCTCATTTCTGAAATTACCGGTGTGCCGATTTTTACATGATCCTTTAGTAATTGATTGTTCATGATTTTTCCCCCTATATCAGAATATTTAGTTGATTATGATTTTAACTTTACACGTTTAATTTCACCAACTAGGAATAAATAACTTAAAATCGCGACAAGAGCATTGGCACATACGAAGACTAGCGCACCATTAAACGACCCTGTCGTGGCAATGATATATCCGATGATGATCGGTGTTGTAATGCCGGCAATGTTTCCGAATGTGTTGAAAAGCCCGCCGCTGACACCTGACATTTCCTTTGGTGAGGTATCGGCAACTACCGCCCAGCCGAGTGCCCCGAATCCTTTACCGAAAAACGCAAGGGCCATAACGAAAATGACAACCCATTCGGTATCTACATAGTTTGCTGCCACCAAGCTCATCGATAGAATCATCCCAACAACAATTGGCACTTTTCGGGCGACAGTCAATGAGAATCCCTTCCGTAACAAGAAATCCGAGAATGTCCCTCCGAGAATGCCGCCAAAAAATCCACAAATGGCCGGAAGGGAAGCGACGAATCCAACTTCAAGAATGCTCATGCCCCTTTCTTGTACTAGGTACACAGGAAACCATGTCAGGAAAAAGTACGTTAACGTCGTAATGCAATATTGTCCGAGATAAACACCTAACAGCATGCGATTTGATAATAACTGCTTAATATGATTCCAGTTGACGCCTTTCTTTTCCTCCTTATTTGTACTGGTTTGATCCATATTGATCAAGGCGCCGCCAGCTTCGATATAATCAAGCTCAGCTTGGTTGATGCGAGGATGTTCCTTTGGGCCATAAATCGTTTTCAGCCAGATGAAAGCAACGATGATTCCTAAAGCCCCCATAAAGAAGAAGACGTATTCCCAACCGAATTTATACGTAATGTAACCCATGATCGGTGCAAAGAGAACGGTTGCAAAATACTGGGCCGAATTGAAAGTGGCAGCCGCGGTTCCGCGTTCATGGCTTGGGAACCAGGTGGCAACGATGCGGCTGTTAGCTGGAAAGGAAGGGGCTTCCGCCAGTCCAACTAAGAAACGCAGTCCGAACAATACCATGACAGCCGTTCCCGCAGAACCGAAAAAACCGAGAAACCCCTGTAAAAGCGTAAAGGTAGACCATAACGTAATACTCCAAAAATAAACTTTTTTCGAGCCAAAACGGTCTAAAAGCCATCCGCCTGGAATTTGTCCAGCTACATAAGACCAAGCGAAAGCGGAGAAAACATAGCCCATCATGACTGAATCGAGACCAAGCTGACCAGACATGTCCGTACCCGCAATGGATAGCGTCGCACGATCCGCATAATTCAGGGCTGTAACCAAAAAGAGCATAAAGACAATGAACCATCGTGTGCGTGTTTTTTTCTGGGCACTTGGCAGTTTAGGAGATGGTTGAAAAACTTTTTCTTCAGCGTTCATATACTCACTTCCTTAATCGTATTTTATTATATTTTCTAATTGATACCGCTTACAATGTTAACTGTTTCCTCCTTCGTGAAAATTCTTAATATTTAGTTTTGTCCAATGGTAAGACAAATAAAATTGTTTGTCAATGGCTTTTTTTCTTAAAAGGTTTTTCATTTTAGCTCCTTCATTATCGTGTTTTTTTGTATATATTAGAAGCGAAATTATCGAGGGATAAAGTAGTGCTTCATTTTTCAGAAAATAAAAAAAATACGATTGACCAGATGGTGTATTTGTCTTACAATAAAACAATAATACACAAGGGGGAATAAAAAATGAATAAGATCCGCAAGGCACCTAAAGGAATTCTCGGATTTCCCGTGGCACCATTCACAACGAGTAATAAGCTTGATGAACAAGCACTCGCCCAAAATATCCAATTTTTATTAGATGAGGGACTAGAAGCTATTTTCGTGGCATGTGCAGCAGCGGAATATCCATCATTAAGTAAAGAGGAATATGAAGCGATGGTTGAGGTAGCCGTATCTGTCACCGCTGGAAAAGTACCTGTATACACAGGGGTAGGCGGGAATATTCAAACTTCCCTCGAACTTGCCAGAATATCTGCGGATAAAGGGGCAGATGGTTATTTAATATTACCTCCATATCTTGTTACTGGAGAACAGGCAGGTCTGTCGGCTTATTTCAAAGCCATCGCAGAGAGTACAGACTTGAATTCCATCGTATATCAGCGTGATAATGTGGCATTTTCACTTTCAACTTTGGAAGCGCTTGCTGAGGTCCCGCAGGTAGTCGGCGTCAAAGACGGTCTGGGCAATATGGAGTTGAATGGACTCCTTACACAAACCTTCGGAAAACGTTTCGGCTGGCTGAACGGAATGCCGCTTGCGGAAGTTACCATGTCGGCCTACGTTCCACTTGGCTTTGATTCCTATTCATCGGCGATATCCAATTACATCCCGCATATCTCACGTAAGTTCTATAATGGCATCCTGAGCGGAGATCAAGAAACGGTCAATGAAATTTATCAGCAGGTCATCATGCCGATCAACAACATTCGCCGTCAGCGAAAAGGGTATGCCGTTTCTCTCATTAAAGCAGGTATGGAGATTATGGGAATGCCGGTTGGGCAAACAGTCAGATTACCGATTCTTCCGGTGGAAAAAGAACATTATGCAGAAATGCAAACGATATTAGAGAATGCTTTAGATCGTTTTCCAAAAGAAACACCAATTCAATCAATCTAATAAGGGTGGGGATTATATATGATAACTACAGTTCAAACAAAAACGTATCTTAACTATATTAATGGTGAATGGGTTGCTTCCATTTCAAATGAAGTTGAAAAAAGTTTAAACCCGGCAGATAAACAGGCAATTGTCGGTTATGTACAAAAATCCACCAAGGAAGACTTGGACCTGGCAGTGGAAGCAGCGAAAAAGGCGAAAGATAAATGGCGCAAATTAGCTGGTTCAGAGCGCGGGGAGTATCTATATAAAGCAGCGCAAATTCTTGAAAAGCGGATCGATGAAATCGCAGAATGCGCAACACGGGAAATGGGCAAGACATTTGCTGAAACAAAAGGGGAAACGGCACGCGGCATTGCGATCCTGAAATACTATGCAGGAGAAGGAATGCGTAAGGTGGGGGATGTCATTCCATCCACCGACAGTTCAGCGCTTATGTTCACGACGCGCGTTCCGCTTGGTGTTGTCGGCGTCATTACACCTTGGAATTTCCCGATCGCCATCCCAATCTGGAAGATGGCTCCTGCCCTCGTATATGGGAATACGATTGTGGTGAAGCCAGCCACCGAGACGGCGATCACCTGTGCGAAAATCATGGAGTGTTTTGAAGAAGCCGGTTTCCCGGCGGGTGTTGTCAATATGGTTACAGGGCCGGGCAGTGTCATAGGGCAGGGCATCGCCGATCACGAAGATATAAACGGGATTACCTTTACCGGCTCAAACGGAGTCGGAAAAAGGATTGGACAAGCGGCGTTAGCACGCGGAGCGAAATACCAGCTTGAAATGGGCGGGAAAAACCCGGTGATCGTTGCAGCGGATGCGGATCTTAACCTGGCTGTAGAAGCAGTCATTACAGGTGCGTTCCGTTCAACGGGGCAAAAATGTACCGCGACAAGCCGTGTCATCGTTGCAGCTGAAGTATATGAAGAGTTCAAGCAGCTGCTGGTGAAAGAAACGAAAGGCATTTCCATCGGGGATGGATTGGACAGCGGGACATGGATGGGACCATGTGCCAGCGAAAGTCAATTGAATACGGTTCTTTCCTATATCGAAAAAGGAGTGGAAGAAGGTGCTGCACTTCTAATTGGCGGGAAGCGTGCTGAAGAAGGCCCTCAGGCGAATGGCTTTTATGTAGAACCTACGATTTTTGATAATTGTACGTCAGATATGACAATTGTACAGGAAGAAATTTTTGGTCCGGTGATTGCCTTATTGAAAGCTGATTCAGTTGAAGAAGCCCTGCACCTTGCGAACAGCGTGGAATATGGCCTTAGTGCTTCGATTTTCACAGCCAATATCAAACATCTGCTTTCATTTATTAATGATATGGAAGCGGGATTGATCAGGGTCAACGCCGAGAGCGCAGGCGTTGAATTACAGGCGCCATTTGGCGGCATGAAAAACTCCAGCTCACACTCCAGGGAACAAGGAGAAGCCGCAAAAGAGTTTTTTACTTCCATTAAAACCGTGTTTGTCAAATAAGTTTCTGAAAATTACCGGCACGTGTATGTTTAGTGATGTCTGTTTGCTTTTTTAGAATGAAGGAGTGGTGAAGTGGATACGAAAACGCAACTGACGGAGGTACCGCTTTATATTAAGGTGAATGGGATCGACAATGTCGCCATCGTGGTTAATACGGGAGGCTTGGATCAAGGAACCGTATTCCCTTGTGGGCTTGAATTGAAAGAAAGAGTGCCACAAGGCCACAAAGTGGCTTTAATGGACATAGTCGAAAATGAAGCCATCATACGCTATGGGGAAGTAATCGGTTATGCGGCTAAATCAATCAGTAAGGGATGTTGGATTGACGAATCACTGGTGATACTTCCGTCTTCTCCGGATTTAAAGGAATTGCCGGTAGCAAATGATATTCCGAAAACTTTACCCCCGCTTGAAGGGTATACATTCCAAGGGTTCCGCAATGAAGATGGCAGTGTTGGAACCAAGAACATATTGGGCATTACTACAAGCGTCCAATGTGTAGTGGGCGTACTTGATTTCGTCGTGAACCGGATAAAAAAAGAGCTACTCCCGAAGTATCCCAATGTTGATGATGTTTTCGCCATAAATCACAACTATGGATGCGGAGTCGCTATCAATGCACCGGAAGCGGTCATTCCCATTCGCACGATACAGAACCTTGCGAAGCACCCGAATTTCGGCGGGGAAGCCTTGGTAGTTGGACTGGGGTGTGAAAAACTGTCTCCAATGAGAATAAATCCAAGCGGGGACGATTCAGATATCATTTCACTTCAGGATCAGCAGGGATTTGCGGGGATGGTCCAATCCATTATGGAAATGGCCGAGGAACGTTTAATCAAGTTGAACCGCCGGGAGCGGGAAATATTTCCGGTTTCCGAATTAGTCATCGGTACCCAGTGCGGAGGAAGTGATGCATTCTCTGGTGTCACAGCTAACCCTGCCGTAGGATATGCCACAGATCTGTTAGTCAGGGCAGGGGCAACCGTTCTATTTTCTGAAGTCACAGAAGTACGGGATGCGATTCATCTATTAACGCCTCGTGCAGTGAATGAAGAAGTGGGGAGAGCTTTAATAAAGGAAATGGATTGGTATGATAACTACCTTGCTTTAGGTGATGCCGACCGAAGTGCCAATCCGTCGCCAGGAAACAAAAAGGGCGGGTTGGCCAATGTAGTGGAAAAATCATTAGGCTCCATTGCCAAATCCGGAGGCAGCCCCATTTCAGGCGTTTTGGCTCCTGGTGAAAAAGCAACGGAAAAAGGGCTGATTTTTGCTGCTACACCAGCTAGTGACTTTGTTTGCGGAACGCTTCAGCTAGCTTCCGGCATGCACCTTCAAGTATTTTCAACTGGAAGAGGCACACCTTATAATCTCGCAATGGCTTCCGTCATCAAAGTATCTACACGAAATACATTGACCGAGCAATGGAAAGATCTGATCGATATAAATGCTGGAACGATCGCTACTGGTGAAGCAACCATAGAGGAAGTCGGGTGGGAAATATTTCACCTTATTCTGGAAGTGGCCAGCGGTAAAAAGAAAACCTGGGCAGAGCATTGGGGCCTGCATAATGATTTGGCACTGTTCAATCCTGCGCCAATTACCTAATAGTGAATGAATTGAAGGACTTCCTTTTATAGGGGGTCCTTTTTTTGATGGTCCAATTTTTACATTTGCATTATTTTTCCTCCAGAAAAGAGGACCGCCGGACTATTGGCAGAAGTTATTAATGAAGGAATGATTTACATCAGGGGGATACGGAAGTACATTATGAGGAGGGATACCATGGTCACATTCAGGAAAGCGACGGCAAAAGACTTAAGTGAAATCGTACGGATGCTTGCGGATGATGCATTGGGGAGGGAGAGGGAGCGATATGGAAATCCGCTTCCTGAAAGCTATCTAAAAGCATTTGAATCCATTGATGCAGATGAAAATAATGAATTGATCGTTGCATGCCTTGGTGAGGAAATCGTTGGAGTGCAGCAAATCACGTTCACACCTTATATTACCCATCAAGGCGGCTGGAGAGCTACGATCGAAGGAGTTCGGACGGCATCTACAGAACGGGGGAAAGGCATTGGAAGCAAGTTGATTCAATATGCGATTGACCGTGCAAAGAAGCGGGGCTGCCATATCATTCAGCTCACGACTGATAAAAAGCGGGAAGAAGCGCTGCGATTTTATGAACGGTTAGGATTCAAAGCCACTCATGAAGGCATGAAAATGAAGCTTTAATTCACGGTCTTTTGTCCCCATTTTTTGTGCACAACAATTCGTCTGGCATTATATGTTAAAATTATGCGTGAGATATTAATAGATGTATATAAGCTTTATAAACTGATGAAAGGGGTGAGCTCGATGGAAAACGAAGCTTGTATTCAGAAGAGGTACGGTGTAATTAGTTTTACTTCATTCATCATTGGAATCATTTGCTTTTTTACTGTTTTTATTACACCTATCAGAATAGGAAATATCGGAAACTTGACTGGTGGTTATATTACATTTTTCCTTACGGTTGCCGGCATCGTCCTCTCTGTCATGGGAATTTTGAAGAAATCGGAGAAAAACATGATTTCCATCATATCTTTGGTTTTCTCCTCATCATTCTTTATATTTTGGGTAATCATCATCACTTTGTTGTTAACGGGTGAAATAGAATGGCCACGCAGATCAAATTAGAAGTTGCCTTGGTAGAGTTAACCTTTCGTGATGCTCAGCGGAGCTAAAAAACAGAATGGAGAATCATAGAATGAATGTCAAAGCGGAATTATATTGGAATGAATATTGGCAAGGGAAAGATGAAAAACCCCAGTCTGTCAGTGCATGGCAATTCGGGGCCGATCCCGATCATTTGGCTCAGTTAGTGATGGATGGGATAAAAACGGCTACATGCTCTGGGCATGTTTTTTACGGAGAGGAAAATGAACCATTACCATCCGTGGGTGATTACAGCATTATCTTAAGCAATGAGGATTTGCCCTTAGCCATCATACAAACAGTGAAAGTCGAAGTATTGCCCATGAATGAAGTGAGTGAAGAGTTTGCGATTGCAGAAGGGGAAGGAGATCGTACCTATACTTACTGGTGGGATGCTCATGAGAAATTTTTTAAAGAAGAACTGGACAAAATCGGCCACACCTTTAAAGAAGATATGCTGCTGGTGTGTGAGCGTTTTGAGTTGATACATGTAAAGTGAGTGTGGACGGCTCGGTCGGAGAGAGCAATAAGTGTTTTTGTTCAGTGATTTGCTATAATAGGTCATTGAATTAAAAAACTTATAGAAAGATAGGTATTTGCATGAAAAAGAAACTGATATTCATTGGCTTGGGAATCCTGGTTGTTTTCCTGCTGATGCTTGGTACGTATAAATTAATGAATTCGAGAACCTATCAGGTGTTCGGTGGATTAACGGATAATGTCGAGACGAATGAAAAAGTGGTCGCTTTGACTTTTGATGATGGCCCATCGAAGAATGTAAATGAGATTCTGCAGTTGTTGGCTAAATACGATGTGAAAGCTACATTCTTCCTGATCGGTAACGAAATCGAAAAGTACCCGGAGGAAGCTGGGAAAATAGCGGAAGCGGGACATCAGATTGGGAATCATACGTATTCGCACAGGCGGATGGTGTTCAAAACGCCTTCTTATATCAAGGAGGAAATCGAGAAAACGGATAAATTGATTCAGACCGCCGGATATAAGGGTGAAATTGATGTCCGGCCTCCAAACGGGAAAAAAATCATAGGTTTGCCTTATTATTTAAATAAAAATGATAGAGAGACCATTACCTGGGATCTGGAACCAGATAGCTATTACACTACCGCTTCTGACAAAGTGAAGTATGTGAAGGAAAATATAAAACCAGGTTCGATCATCCTGATGCATCCGATGTATGATGATACGGGTAAAGAGCTTCAAGCGATTGAAGGGATCTTACGAGAGTTAACGAACGAAGGGTATACGTTTGTGACGGTCAATGAACTTCAGGAAATGTAGTTTTTGGTCCAGACGATTTTCGAAGAATCGGGTTGCTGCGGCAGCCCTTTTTTATTTGATATAAAGAATAGTACAAAACATGGGCGGCATATTGTTTCTTAACGGAAGGTTGTTGTTAGGGCTTGGATTCGCATGAATTTTTCCTTAGTGGAAATAAAGCTATTAAAATGGGGCTGGTTACTTGTATCGGAATAAAAACACCGCTCTGATCATGATTTTGTGTTTCCTGTTATTCCTTTTTCTTGTGGTGCTCTTTTTTCGCCACATCACGGTATACTTCGTGTATAGCTCGGGCATAGGCCCGTTATTACTTATCGGGATAATGGTTTTGGCTATCGTTATGCTTTTTATCAGAGGGTATAAATAATCGAGATTGTTTCTTTGAGGCTGCTGCGCAGCCTTTTTTTTATGGAAAAAGTCCTTCACATCAAGGGACATAAAAAAATATAAAAATCAATAAAAAATTAACACTCCAACATTAGTAATATATGGTAAGATTTGAAATGGAATTATTTTCTTATAAATTTTATTCAGGGGTGATTAGTGCGTGGAGTTTTTTACTAAGTGGTCATTTAAGAACAAGGCTGCCGTTTCATTGGTAACCATATTTATTTTGATGATAGGAGTTGTCAGTTATTTTAAACTGCCGATGGAGTTTTTACCTTCTGCTGATAATCCACAAGTTACGATTATCACAATGGGGCAGGGCACCGATTCGAAAACGATGGAAGCACAAGTTACAGATCCGATTGAAAGGGCAGTTACGGGAGTTAAAGGAAAGAGTTCCATATACTCCACCACTGGAGATGGTTTTTCTAAAGTAGATCTATTCTTTGAAGCCGGATCGGATATGAAACAAGCGAAACTGGATGTTCAGGAAGCATTAGGCAGTGTAGCATTGCCGCAAAGCATGGCAAAGCCTACTGTTACACAGTTAAATACGTCAATGATTCCCATTTCATTTGTATCAGTTACTTTTAAGGATGGGTTAACAGCTGAAAATATAGACTTTGCCAAGAAAGAATTAGAGCCTTTGTATAAAGATATTAAAGGGGTTTCGGATGTACAGACATCCGGGGTTTCGCAATCCATTCTTTCAGTCAAAGTGGATACTGAAGAATTGGCTAAAAAGAAAGTCTCCATTCAAGATGTCATGAGCGTCCTTAACGGTCAGAATGCAGCTCTGGCCGTAGGCGAAAGAGTGATTGATGGGAAGGCAAGTAACATAAAGGTGATCGGTGATTTAACAAGTATTGAAAAATTAGAAGCGCTGAAGGTCACTCCTAATGTCGCACTTGGGCAGATAGCAAAAGTTGAAGAAGCGAATGATGGCAACCTCATCAGTCGTTTTAATGGAAAGGAAAGCATTGATTTAAGCATTATCAAGGACAGTCAATCAAATGCTGTCACTATCAGTAAAGAGGTTGAAAAAGTAGCGAAAGAAATTAATGAAAAGTATAGTGACCAGAAATCGACCATTTATTTATCTACAGCTGATATGGTGGAAACGTCCGTTCAGACGATGGTAAAAGAAGTTCTGTTAGGTGCGCTATTCGCTACGATTGTAATCATGGTCTTTTTAAGGAATGTACGATCTACATTCATTACAATCGTATCCATACCGCTATCTCTTGGCTTTACGTTATTTTTGCTGTCATTGTCGGGAGTGACGCTGAATATTTTGACGCTGGGCGGTGTCGCTGTGGCGATCGGGCGCTTGGTGGACGATAGTATTGTCGTCATTGAAAACATTTTCCGGAAAATGCAGCAAGAGAAGATTTCAGTCGAATTGGTGATGGATGCAACGAAAGAAGTGGGAGTGGCAATCACAGCTTCAACCCTTACGACTGTGGCCGTTTTCTTGCCGGTTGCTTTATTGAATGGAGGGCTTCAGGAGTTTCTTCTTCCTTTCGCATTGACTGTCACTTATTCTTTGCTGGCTTCATTAATTGTGGCATTGACGGTTGTTCCGTTAATGAGCGCAGGATTGCTGAAAAGGACGGAGCTGCCAAAACATCGACCGGCCAAGCGTTTTACGAAGCTGGTTACTTGGTCACTAAACCATAAATGGGTTGTCCTGATTATTGCGATGCTGTTGTTTGTCGGTTCCATTGGTACATATTTTGCCATGCCAAAAGGGGCGATTGATAATTCTTCAGCAGACTATGTCTCCGTGACATTGACTTATCCAAATGATCAGCCCTATGAGAAAGTAAAGGAAAAAGCGATTGAACTCGAAGAAACGATGCAGGGTATGAATGAAGTGGATAATATTTTCATGCAATTAGGAAACTCTCCCGAGGCAGCACAATATGGCGAAGTCGCATCACCTACTGAAGCGATTTTCGGCATCCTGGTAAAGGATAAAGCAAATGTAGATGCAATCCTGAAAAAAATGGAAAAGGAACAAGAAAACTATCCTGATGCGAAGCTTACGGCCCAAGCCTCTTCCTTTATGATGGGAGCATCAAAGACGAACATTACGATAGATGTGATTGGCAGTAATACAGAAGATTTGGAACGGACGGCCAATAATGTCAAAGAAAGAATTCAGGACATTAAAGGAATCGAAGAGGTTACAACGAACCAGGATGAAAAGAAAACCATTTATTCATTCACGGTAGATCCAGCTAAAGGCAATACAGAACAAATCGGCCAACAATTAGGTATCATGCTTAATAAAACACCTATCGGCCATATAACTTTACAGGATAAGCAAACACCTGTCGTCCTTGAACCAATCTTGGATCCTAAAAAACCAGAGGATTTAAAAAGCATTCCGATCATGACAGACGGGGGTCTAGCCCCAGTGTCAAAAGTTGCTTCTTTAAAGAGCGAAGAGAGCGCAACAACGCAGTTCCATAAAGATGGAGAAACATATCTCCAATTAACGGCAACGGTCGATCCAACTAAGCTGTCCGATATTGCAAGCAAAATAAATCTTGAGATATTTGGAGATAAAGAGAACAAAGGCCTTGATATTCCGGATGATGTAGAGATTTTAGTCGGCGGAGCCAGTGCTCAGCAGACAGATGACTTTTCCGATTTATTCCTTACGATGTTAATATCGATCGGCATTGTCTTTTTAATCATGGTTATAACCTTTAAATCGATCAAAGCACCGATTGCCATTCTATTCTCCTTGCCATTCGCTGCCATTGGAGCGGTATTAGGATTGGTTATCAGCCGAATTCCAGTTGATATTACAGCACTGCTGGGTGCTCTAATGTTAATAGGAATTGTTGTGACAAACGCGATTGTGCTTTTGGATCGAGTCAAACAAAACGAAGAAAAAATGATCATCCGTGAAGCGATCGTCGAAGCGACAGCCACAAGATTCCGTCCAATCATAATGACGGCTGTAGCAACGATTTGTGCCATGCTGCCGCTTTTATATAAAAAGGCGGAAACAGGAAGCTTGGTTTCACAAAGCTTGGCGATTGTTGTCATTGGCGGGCTAGCTGTCTCCACACTGCTCACACTGATCGTCATTCCATGTATATACGAATTGCTGTACTATAAAAAATCGAAAAAACAGAGAAGGAAAAAGAGGGAACCCGTTAACGAACAAATCGAGATGTAAGGAAGTTTTAATAAAAAAGTTTGTAGAGAAAGCGACATTTTCTTTACAAACTTTTTTTATTTAAAATAATGGTTGACTTTCCTCTAACCTGTAACTAAAATGATTACAGCAGGTGGTAAACAATCGCAGGAAGCAATCGACTGTACAGTTACTGAATGCCATGTAATTATATTGATTTTTTTTGCTCTGAATTGTAACTAGTTTGGTTACAAGTTTAACTGATATTGAAAAGTGAGGGAATATATGATGACAGTGAAAATTAAAGCATATTCTGATTTTATTTGTCCTTTTTGTTTTTTAGGTAAAGGGCCTTTGGACGAAATCGTGAAG
This sequence comes from Peribacillus sp. FSL R5-0717, assembly GCF_038002945.1. NCBI lineage: Bacteria > Bacillati > Bacillota > Bacilli > Caryophanales > Bacillaceae > Peribacillus > Peribacillus sp. FSL R5-0717. The sequence goes on along the minus strand of NZ_JBBOOF010000001.1, from coordinate 1,309,431 downwards.
GAAAAGGATGTAGAAGTGGAATGGATGCCATTTGAATTGCGTCCGAGTCCATATACGAAAATTGATCCATGGAAGGAACCCGATAAGTTGAATTCATGGGATTCTTACATTCTTCCTGTTGCGAAAAAGCTAGGGGTTGATATGCGTTTACCCCGTGTCTCCCCGCATCCATATACACATTTGGCATTCGAAGGCTGCCATTTTGCAAAGGAGCACGGAAAAGGGAACGAATTCCACAACAGAGTATTTACCGCGTTTTTTCAAGAGGAACAAAATATTGAAGATATTGAAGTATTGACAAAATTAGCGGGTGAAGTTGAGCTTCCTATAGATGCCTTTAGAGAAGCGTTAGTGTCCCGAAAGTATCGGGAAGTGCACCAGCAAGCACTCAAACATGCTTATGAAGAAGCAGATATCAGGGCTGTCCCGACGTTTATTATTGGTGATGAAGTCATTCAAGGACTAGCCAGCAAAGAAAGGCTAGCGCAAGTCATTGAGAAGGAAGAAGCAAAAAATAAACGGAATGAATTTGATGGCTTGCAATGTGATGGTAAGGGGAATTGCTAAAAGCCTTTTATTAAATAAAATGAAATGAAACGAAACATAAAATTGGAGGACTCAAAATGTCAGCAACTACAACAAATGTAAAAGAAGCAATCATCAATCGCCGTTCCATCCGTAAGGTGAAAAAGAACGATAATATTTCGAAAGAAAGAATCAATGAATTGTTAAAAATCGCTTTACATGCACCAACTTCATTTAATATGCAAAGCGGACGAGTGGTGGTGGTGATGGATGACCAGCATGAAAGGTTCTGGGATATTGTAAAAGAAACACTTCGTTCCCGTGTCCCGGAAGAGAGCTTTGTGGCTACTGTGGAACGATTGCAAGGATTTCGTGATGGAGTGGGAACCATTCTATTCTTTGAAAATCAAGAAACGATAGAACAAATGCAAGAAAAAGCCCCCTCCTATAAAGAACAGTTTCCATATTGGTCCCATCAAGGAAGTGCTATGCTGCAGTATGCAATATGGATGACTTTAACAGCGGAAGGCATAGGGGCATCTTTACAGCATTATAATCCGATCATTGATGAAGAAGTGATGAAAACTTGGGATCTTCCAGGTAAATGGTCGTTGATAGCTCAAATGCCATTTGGTGAGCCGAATGAACAACCAGGAGAAAAAACGTTCCTGCCTTTCGAAGATATTGTAAAATTTTGTTAATTATAAGATTGAAGATTTAGGATAATAGATTATTAGATTAATCAAAAGCCCGTTTACTCTATGAGTAAAAAGGGCTCTTTTTTTTGAGGAATGAGTTTGAACGTCCCAGCAGCATTACAGAAACAGGGAAAGTGAAGCTGAAATATCCGTTCCTAATATTCATCAGCATATAATAACGGAGGTAAATAATTGACAATGAGAATCATTTTCATTTATAGTGAAGTGTGTAATGAAATTAATTCTCAATTAGGAAGGTGATATAGATGAAGGTATTCATTGGTTATGTCAGTTTATCCGGTAATACCGAGGAAATGGCTATAAACATAAAGAATAGAATGAAGGCTGTCGGCTGTGAAGTATATATGGAAAGATTGGACACTGTTGAAGTTGATGCTTTAAAGGATTTTGATTTGGCCTTTATCGGTTTATATACATGGAATCTTGAAGATGTACCGTATGAAGCAAACGAGTTTTATGAAGAAATTGATCAAGTGGACTTTACTGGAATGAAAGTTGCATTCTTTGGTGCCGGCGACCTGACCCATTCGAAGCCCTGCGCCGCGATAGATATCCTTTCGGATAAAATGAAGCGATTTGGATTTGATGTATATGATCGAGTATTGAAACTTCACCAAGAAAGCAGTACATACGAACAATGGAGGAAATGCGAAGACTTTGCAGAGCATGCCCTTATATGGGGAAGCAATAGGAAAAAGTGGAGATTCTTCATGTGGGATCGGATGCTAGGCAGCCCCAAATACCAAAAGTCTTTATTTTTGTTAAGGAGGGTCCTTGATGATTACCCAATCAAGTACAAAGGGAGAAGCAAAAAAAGAAGAACTTATACAAGAACTTCTGAAATTCGGGATTTTTAAAAAATATAATAAACAACTTTACGAGCTTCCGATAGTAGTTTTACAGAAGGAATTCAATCACTTGAGAGGTGAATTAAAAAATGTCTAGGAGAAGGAAATCATATACTCAACTGCTAAAAGAAAACCGCGAGCTTCTGTTGCATGACAAAATCGAAGTGGAACGCATCTATACAAAAATCGATCAAAAAGCCATCAATGAAAAAAAGGGCGGTAAGCAAGTACAATCATGATTGGTCAAAAAATTTGAACGTTGCCTCCAGTCACTAGCTTGCGCCTGTGGGGTTACAGATTGGATACGCTTTCCCCGCTGGAGTCTCGAACATCCGTTACAATCAGCTTTGTTTAAAAAGATAGAAATCAATTTGTCCACAGTTTTTTTTTAGCGGTGTAAATTTTAGATTTCCACTTCAGGCACTCGCTTTCGCGGGCGGTCAGGGAGCTTCCTCGGCGCGCCTGCGGGGTCTCCCTTGCCACGCTTTTTCCGCAGGGGTCTCGAACATCCGTTCCAATCAACTTTGTGTTTTAAAAGAAAAAACTGCTGGCTCGTCTTATTCCAAACCCTATTTAAGACAAGGTTATCCTTCATATTTTTTTCCTGTCATCCTTAATAGATGGAAGAAATATGCGACACTCCTGCCGAAAAACTGGCTAGCCGAGACCCCGGAGACGCTTGCGTCGAGGAGGCTTGGCAGACAGTTGGCGGAAAGGGAGCGGGTTTTAGATCAACTGGAACGTTGTTTAGAAAAAACTGTAGGCTGGACACATTCCAACCCATGTTTAATACAAGGTTATCCTTCATGTTTTTTTCCTGTCATCCTTAAAGGATGGAAGAAATATGCGACACTCCTGTTGAAAAACTGGCTAGCCGAGACCCCGGAGACGCTTGCGTCGAGGAGGCTTGGCAGACAGTTGGCGGAAAGGGAGCGGATTTTTGAAATCAGCTGGAACGTTTGTTAAGAAGAAACTGTAGGCTGGACACATTCCAACCCTATTTAAGACTAGGTTATCCTTCATGTTTTTTTACAGAAATCCTTAAAGGATGGAAGAAATATGCGACACTCCTGCCGAAAAACTGGCTAGCCGAGACCCCGGAGACGCTTGCGTCGAGGAGGCTTGGCAGGCAGTCGGCGGAAAGGGAGCGGATTTCTGGAATCAACTGGCATGTCTGTTAGAAAAAAACTGCATGTAAAACTCTATAGTCTGAACCGAAATCCTTTTGTTGATTTCGGTTTTTTCTTTTGGTTCTGTTATTGAGCGATGTTGATTATATTCAACAAAAGAAGGAGGTATTATCCGGTTGGTTGCCGAATAAAAATCCTTTAGGTAAAACTTAGGGGGAGTGCAAATTGAAAAATGTAATAGATGGAATCAATCATTGGATTGGTTTTATACCAGGAGAGTTCAACCGGATGACAGAAAAAGAATTAAATCATCGACCAATGCCACACAAATGGTCCAAAAAAGAGATTTTAGGACATCTATGCGATTCCGCATTGAACAATATGAACAGGTTCATCAAGATTCAGTATGAAGTACAGCCATATGTTATACAACCATATAATCAAGACCAATGGGTATTAGTCCAGAATTATCAAGAGCGACCATTGGATGAGATCGTTAACCTTTTTTGTACTTTAAATAAGCAAATCATTCATATAATAACGAATACACCAAATGATAGATTATCTAATCTTTGTGATATAGGAAATAATCAACTAAAATCAATGGAGTGGCTAATAAAAGACTATCTCGATCATATGGAACATCATATTAACAATCAAATCCTGATTAAAAAAGAGTGATCTATATAGGTAACTCTTTTTTAATTCAATTTTTCAATTTTCGCAACAGCTTGTCATGAAGTTTGGACAAGGTGAATAATACGATGATAGAGCCGATCAAGGTTAACGCCATATCCCATTGGGCGTCCCAAATATCACCTTGTGTTCCTAAAAAGTCCTTTGAAGCTTTTCTGTCTTTTGAAATGATGGCAGCTATCCATTCGATGATTTCATAGAGTGCTCCAATGGCAAGCGCAAAACTTACTGTGACAGCAAATAACCACGGTCCTTTTGTTAGGGGGGTTTTACGGATTACTATTTCCCTAATCACAATTGCAAGTAAACCTTTTAGAAAATGACCAAACCGATCATAATGGTTCCGGTTTAGATCGTAATGATCTTTTATCCAATTAAATAGAGGAACTTTTGTGTACGTATAATGGGCACCGATGAACATGGTAATTGAAAGAACGGCAATAACGAAATAGGATAATGTAGTGAGGCGGAATTTATTATATGTAGCGATTACATAAATCAGAAACACAACGGCAGGAAGGACTTCCATTGTCCATATCAAGTATCCTTCAGGCTTAATCACTGACCAAATAAAAACTGCAGTCACTAGCAATAGAAATAATAAATGAATCAATCTACCTTTATCTCTTCCCAATTTTTTCACTCCATAAATTTATGATATGTACATCGTAAAAGATTGAAATTTGCAATCGGAAAAATCAATCGAATTGTGAATGGATAAAATGCTTAATACTTTCATTTAATTCATTAGCCGCTTTTGTAGGGATTTGATGCTTTAGATGATCAATGAATCTTAATTCCGTATAGGGCAATTTTTCATGCAATAAATGTGCATAGCGATACATTGGTTTATCTTGTTTGCCATAGATCAGTAAAGTTGGAAGATTGATTTTCTTAAGCTGATGGGTACAGGTATAATGCAAACTATAATGGTAATACTGCTCGATATTTCGGGCATCTCCTTTTAGGGCTTCATTAAACATTTTGTTGAACAGCTTAATGGTATTTGAATTGCTCCATGAGATGGAAAGCGCAAGAATGGGAACTGCGTCTTTCTGGGCAAGTGATATGCCTAAAGAAATCTTTTGCTTTAAAGATGTATCCCTCACCTCAGACATTCCGCCTATTACAATGCCACCTAGAGCCCTATCGGCACAACTGAGCAAAAATTCCAATACGATGGAGCCGCCGGTCGAGTATCCGCATACCATTGCTTTTTTAATTTTCAAATGATCCAACAGATGTTTGATATCTTCTATAATCAGGGGATAAGTTACTGGCTGTCTTGAATACTGACTTCTTCCATGACTCCTAATATCAAAAGTGATAACTTTGAATTCTTCGGATAATTTCGCCAATTGGTATTCGAAATTCACACTGGTCAGTACAGGAGGATGGATAAAAACAATAGGAACCCCTTTTCCCCTAACAGAATAATGCAAGCTGATACCGTCCACATCTAACATTGGCATGAATTTCACCTCATTCGAAGAGTACTTTCATAACATCCCTCCTGAAAGAATTTTCCCTATATAACATGTTTTTATTAGTAATTGTTTTGGTAATAAACTAATTGAATTTTTAGGGTTCGTTAGAACAAGATATAAGAGTTCAGGAAATGAACAAAAATATATAATATAAGGTGATGTAAATGAGAGCAAACATGGATAAAATTTTACCAGTTGTCGCTTCGGTCGGAGTAGGTATAGCCACTTATCAAATGTTGAGCGGCAAAGGCGGGAAAATGAAAAATATGGTGCCACTTGCCACCAACTTGATGGGAATGGGGACCGGGATGCCAGGGCAGAATCAACAACAGCCAGAAAATCAATAAAAACAAAATCACCTCCTATAGGGGATGATTTCAGACTGTAGACAAAACTCGATGAAATCGAGTATGTCTACAGTTTTTTTTGCGGTACAATTTGAACGTTGATTTCCGATCCAGGTGCTCGCTTTCCGCGGGCGGTCAGGGAGCCTCCTCGGCTTGCGCCTGCGGGGTCTCCCTAGACGCGCTTTTCCCGCAGGAGTCTCGCACCTTCCTCTCCAATCAACTATGTTATAACGTTTAGTTAGAAACTATACCTGAGGAGTTGAAGGTGTTGGTTTGGGAACATCATCATGTGATGAAAGATATGTTTTCCGAACCCCTTTTGTATACAAACTGAATGGGGTGATATTCTTCAGACTGTAGACAAAACTCGATGAAATCGAGTATGTCTACAGTTTTTTTTTGCGGTACAATTTGAACGTTGATTTCCGATCCAGGTGCTCGCTTTCCGCGGGGTCTCCCTAGACGCGCTTTTCCCTCAGGAGTCTCGCACACCCGCTTAATTAACGATGTTTTGAAGTTATAGGTAAACCCCCTTTGTTTTTATTCAAGAAACGGGACTTCCATCATATGCTGACTTTTGGAAATGCCACGATGAATCATATTTACCATTTTTTATAATTAAAGTAATAAAACACCAATAAAATAACTCCTTGCGTTATAATGAATGGGCTCCCAAGGGAAGTGTCAGAAACCTGCAGGAGTGATCATTTGAATGGAGGTTATATGTGTTGAAGAAAAAATTATTGGTCATGATTCCAACAGTTGCCTTGATGTTGGCCCCTTTAGGAACGGGGACTTCAAATACCGAAGCGGCATCAAAGGGAAGTCAAATCCAGAAAATCGAAACGAAGGCGGAAACGCGCCCGACCCTCAAGAAAGGCTCACGTTCAAGTTATGTAAGAGACTTACAGCAAAGCCTTAAAGATGTTAAATATCATGTAGGTGTTGATGGGATTTTCGGTACCCAAACACAAAATGTGGTAAGGGAGTTCCAAGTGGATCATAACTTAGCTTCAGATGGTATCGTCGGACCGAAGACATGGGCTGCTTTAGATGAAAATAAGGTGGAAAGAAGACAGTTCACGGAGAAGGACGCGATCGCGTTAGGGAAGAAGAAGCTGGGCAGCAACATCGTATTCAGCGGTGATGGCAGATTGCTGAAAGATGGCAAGGGAAAATCATATTACAACTTTAAAGCAGCTAATAAAGATTGGATCGATCAAGGCGGCACAGGAACGATTGGGTGGTTCAACATTTATAAAGATGGCCGTGTAGTGGAACAATAAAGGATATACATGCTACATGCAAAAATGGTTCTCACTTTAAGTGGGATTTTTTTTATGTAAAGCATTAAGAGGACTAAATGCATCTATTTTTGGCTATAAATAACAAGTAAATACAGATATAATAGTAAATGGACAGCAATTTGGTATAGTGGGCAGCGGTCACTCCTTTTCAGAAAGGGGGTGTCGCTGGTGATTTCTATTATGGACGGACTGATGCTAATGATTTCATTTGCCTCTTTAATCGTCGCAGTAATCGCGGTTACATTAAAAAAGTAACCCCCTCCATACCATCCGGCCAGATGTATGTAGGAAAAGGGTTACTTTCATGATCGAGTAGCAACTGACTTACCACAGAAAGCCGCTGCTCTTTATGCAGTTTGCTGTTCATTGAGACGCTGGTTTAACCAGTGTCTTTTTTTATATTTATTATTATATCCTCATTTTCCCTATACATTCAACTAAAAAACCTGGATGTAATCTTGAATGAACGTAAAATCAATTAGATTTTCGTTAAATTCTTGCCGTTTTCCAGTTTGAATGATTTCATCCCTTTATAAGAAACAATCGCAGGAATCATACAAAGCAAGGCCATCGGTAAACAATAAAGAAGATAGAGATGCCCTCCGTTATCGAGCAAGGGAATGAAGGCTAATGCAACAAAAAGTAATGTGAAAAAAATGATCGTGAAAATCCCGAAAGATTGATGATAGAATGCATGTATTTCCCTTCTTCGTTCATCCTGGTTGGGTAAGGTCTTAACTGCTTTGTGCGTTCGAAGGAATAGGTACAAGGAGAACATTAGAAATAAAGCGGAAAATGGCAAAGCGATCGCAAATAATGAAACGTCAAGAATGGAAAGATAAAAGCTGGATAAAAAGAAAACCTCTGATACCCCTAATGCAAAACAATAATTGAAGATACTTATTCTATCATGTTGTTTAAGCATGAAATCCCTCCTTCAATATCATATTATGCAACTGCTTTCATGTTCACCACTTTGTCACATTTAAAAGGAAAAAAATTCTTCCGGTTCCCCTCAGCACCGCTCGCTGCCTAGTCGGATGTATCAAGCCTCCAGATGTTGAATAGAGTCTTTGCATTTTACGAATAGTAATAAAATATCGCTTAAAGGGGGGAGTGCTCAATGACTGTAAAAACGGCAATTAAGGGATTATTGCTTGTTCTTCTATTATATTTCCTTTATGTAGTTGTGACGGCTGTTGTTCTTTTCCCCAAAGCAGAAAAAGAAGAAGACAGGCCGATTAAACAGGTAAGTGAATATATGGGAGAGAAGGAAGCCACCGTGGATCGTGTCCTGCTTTTCGAAGACGGTTATGAGTCTGGACTCGCAAGAATGCGAATGATCCAGGAAGCAAAGCATTCAGTCGATATCGCCTACTATGCTTTTGGAAAAGGTGAATCAACCGAGCTTTTTCTTGGAGCCTTGATTGACGCGGCTGACAGAGGTGTCAAAGTCCGAATCCTCCTGGATGGATTGGCTCATGGGCTTAGAGGTCAATTAAGCAGTGCCCGTTATGCATTGGCTTCACATGAAAACATTGAATTAAGATACTATGAAACCTTTAAGCCATTTAAGCCGTGGACCTGGCATAATCGCCTTCATGACAAGATCATCACGGTAGATGGAAAGCTAGGCATCATCGGAGGGAGGAATATTGCCGATAAGTACTTAGCAAGCAAGCCGCCGTGGAATTTTGTCTATGACAGGGATGTACTCATTTTCAATGCTAAAGAGGAGAAAGATAGTGCAATCGTTGAAATGAAGGACTATTTGAATGAATTATGGACCCATCCGTTTACGAGCGATGTTTTTTCGGACCTGTCAAAAAGGCAAACGGAAAAAGGAAAACGCGAAAGAAATGCATTAGCGAAAAAATACAGCAAAGCTTTGCGCACTGAAACCGATTTCGTGAAACCAGTCGTCGATTGGAGCAAGGCTACAACACCTACTAAAAAAGTGTCCTTCATTCATAATCCGATCGAACGGTTCAACAAATACCCTATAGTGTGGAGATCTTTATTGGATATTGCTGCGAACGCCAAGCAATCGGTATACATCCAAAGCCCCTATATTGTCCCTGCGGATGCCTTGAAGGAATATGTACCGAAGCAATTGGATTCACAGGCTGATTGGACCATACTTACCAACTCGGCTGCCTCAACCCCGAACATGATCGCTTTTTCCGGTTACTTGGCTTTTAGGGATAGCGTCGTTGAGACGGGGGCAAGGGTATATGAATATTCAAAGCCTTATTCTTTGCATGGTAAATCGATTGTCTATGATCAACGATTAAGTGCAGTGGGTTCCTACAATTTGGATTCTCGATCTGCCTTTTTAAATACAGAATCGATGGTGGTCATCGATAGTGAAAGATTTGCATCACAGTTAATAGGAGCCATCGATTCAAAGATCAAAAATAGTACACTCATTGCGGATAATAAAAAATATATACAACCGCCGGAAGATCGGAAAAGGGAAGAGTCTTTTTTTAAGGCCACCTTTTTAAATGCCCTATCGAAAATTACGGTATATTTCAATAGGTTCATTTGAAACATGACTAAAAAGACAGCAATCTCAGTGATTGTTGTCTTTTTATCCTTTTGCGGAGATTATCTTATGAATACATATGTAATTTGCTATACTTGAGCAAGCTAACTACAACAATTAAGGAGAACAGAAACATGCAAACATTACAGCACCTATCGAAACATATTGCCTACCTGCCGCCAGTTCAGGAAACGGATCGCCCGGTTCTTGCCGCCGTGACGGGAAACAAGAAAACGCTCATCATCGATGCCGGTAACTCTGTCAGGCATGCACAGCTTTTTGAGGACGAATTGCGCCTGAATGATATAAGCGGGAATTTCCTCGTGCTTACCCATTCTCACTGGGACCATGTATTCGGACTGGAGAATATCGGGATTCCGGTGATTTGTCAGGAAAAAACATACACGGGCATTAAAGATATGCAGCAGCTTTCATGGGAAGATCAGGCCCTTGATCAACGAGTCGAAGAAGGGACGGAGATTGCCTTTTGTGCCGATGCAATCAAATTGGAACATGGGACGAATAGAGAGATTTCCCTTCCCCTGCCCGATATCATCTTTGAAAAAACGATGACGATCGATCTCGGCAATATAACCTGTGTCATCGAACATGTCGGCGGCGACCATGCCAATGATTCCTGCATCATTTATATACAGGAGGAAAAGACCTTATTTCTGGGAGACTGCCTGTATGCCAATCTTTATGCGGAAAAATGGAATTATACGGCTGAACAGGCTTTGCTGCTTCTTAAGAAAATAGAAGCCTATGATGCCGAAACCTATATACTTTCCCATCATGATCAGCCTCGCACGAAACTGGAGATGGAGGCGGAGCTTAAGCTAATGAAAGAATGTGCCAGAGCGGTGGTCGAACATCGGGGAAACCGGGCTCTAATGGAGCAGGAATTGGCTAAAGAATTAAAGCGGGGTTTAACTGAGGACGAGCTCGAAACGATTGGATTTTTCGTGAATGGGTATGTTGAGTGACTGAACTCTAAAGTTGGGTATGAGCTCGGCATTATTGAGCTCATACCCAGGCCGATAAAAAAGAGATAATAAACGTTATTAGTGCTGAAAGGGTGAGAACTGATAGGAAGCCTGATATGATTTTCCCTGCTTTTGCTCCTCTATTATCAGGATATATATGACCAATAATAAAGGAGGGGATGAAAAATATAGCCGAATAGAACACTGTATAATGAATACCTGAATCTCCATTTGACCAGGAGCTAAGTCCGATAGTATGTAAAATATGATCTCCCATGCAAGATTTATCGCCAAATTCAAACGTAAACAATATTCCCAATAAACATAGCACGAAAGAAAGTGAACCTAATCCGATATCTTTTGTTTTCTTAACTTCAATGGTTGCCATGTTCTTTTTCCTCCTTGCATTAAAAACCAAATTATGGTTTTGTAACATAACTCAGCAAGTACTTAAATCCCTACACCTGTACCAGAACCCTGATATATTAAAACTGCACCTCCAATGTCTAACAATTAGGGTGCAGTTCAAATTAATTATGAGCTTTTTCTAGAGCTAGTTTTATCCCGAAACCAATCAAGACTGTCCCGGTTATTCCCTCGAATATCGCTTGGGTTCTAGGCTTTTTCATAAAAGCACTGATCTGGTTCAGCAGATAGATATAAAATACAAACCACAACGCAGTTAAAACGGTATACGTCATGCCCATGATCAGGAACGGTAAAAACGTATCATTCCCCGGATTCACGAACTGAGGCAGAAACGTTAAAAAGAAGACGGCCACTTTAGGGTTCAGCAGATTGGTAAGGAACCCTTGCTTAAAGCATGACTGGTTTTCGTACTTACTTTTGTCCGTCGTTTCCGCCGCTGCGGCCACTTGCTTATTCCTTAATCCCCATAGTGTCTTGAAGCCTAGATATACCAAGTAAACGGCACCGGCATATTTGAAGATGGAAAATAATAAAGCGGATTTTACAATGATTGCTGAAAGTCCGAACAAGGCAGCAGATGTATGAATGAGCAGGGCACAGCATGTGCCGAACATCGTTTTAAAACCTCCCGAAGTCCCCACGGTAACGGTGTTCCTTGTGGCTATTGCTGTATCTGGACCAGGTAAAATGATGAGAAGGATGCACATGATGATGAACAGATAAAAGTTTTCCATATTCGGACCTCCACTCTTAGTGATGAATTCTGAAAATTATAACATAGATGCACGTGGTTTAGGGAGATAAATTTGATAGCTGATGATTACAAAAAAAACAAGCCAAATCAGTTTTTGATCTGGCTCGTTTTTTTGAAAACATTTTGTTTAGGGCTTTTTCAACACAGCACGTACCGGACTTCCATCTGCTTCAACCAAAGGAAGAGGGAGGGCTGCCAATTCATAATTACCCGGTTCGATGTCGTCTAATACAAGTCCTTCCAAAATGTGAATGCCATGATCGGCAAGTTCATGGTGGGCAGACAGCTCTTTACTATCCAGTGGATCTACTGATGGTAAATCAAGTCCAATAAGACGGACGCCGTGTTCTGAAAGATATGCCGCTAATTCTGGCTGGATATGTGGAATGGTTTGTGGAAACACACTTCGATCCTTCCATGCATCCGTGCGTATTAACAGACGGGTAACGCCTTGTAGATCTATATCGGCTAATTCATCGACTCCGATGCTTGTCTTGTTTGGTAAATGGATAACTCGGGCATTTCCCATATATAAGTCGAGATCTAAATCAATCACTCTTTTTCCATTATCATCAAAATGAAAAGGTGCATCAATATGGGTACCGGTATGGATACTCATATTGATTTGACCTACATTGACAGATCCGCTCTGTTCTTTACTCCAATTGACTTTATAAGAGAAAGGTGTATCTCCAGGCCAGACTGCAACGTTATCATCCAGACGTTGTGAAATATCAATCCATGTCCCCATGCATTTACCTCCGTCTCTACTGGCTGTTTCTTGAATATCTTATAGCTTCGTTCTTAGACTCCATAGCTCTGGGAAAAAGTGTTGATCCAGTGCTCTCTTTAAATACGTTACACCTGATGATCCGCCCGTTCCTTGTTTATTACCAATAATCCTTTCCACTGTGGTCATATGATTAAAACGCCATAATTGCTGTTGGTGGCCGATGTCCACTAACTTCTCGCCCAGCTCATATAAGTCCCAATATTGCTCCACATCGCGGTAAACTGTCAGCCATGCCTCTTCTACACTGGCATTTGGTTCATATCTTTGGGACCAATCCCTGCTGAGGGCTTCTTGATCAATAGGTAATCCGCGTGCCACAAGAGCATTGATCGCCGCGTCATATATACTTGGCTCATGAAGGGCCTGCTGCATTTGCTCGTATAAATCCGTTTGGTGCTGATAGACGGATAGCGTATGGACATTCTTGTTTCCTAATGCGAATTCAATCAAACGATTCTGGTAAGATTGGAATCCGGAAGATTGTCCCAGTTTATCTCTGAACTCCATGTATTCAGCCGGTGTTAAAGTTGAAAGGACATTCCATGACTGGATCAATTGCTGCTGAATCCTCGAAACCCGCGACAGCATTTTAAACGAGGGTTCCAACTTGTTTTGGCGGATGGACTCAGTTGCTGCTGTCAATTCATGTAAAATGAGCTTCATCCATAGCTCACTCGCTTGATGGATAACGATAAATAGCATTTCATCATGATGATCGGAGCATCTATGCTGACTGGTTAAAATTTTATCAAGGTGGAGGTAATCTCCGTAAGACATCGATTTTTGAAAGTCGGTTTGGATTTCTTTCTCTAGACCCGTTATTGTTTGTTCATTTTTATCTGTATTCTTCATTCCGCAATCTCCTCACTTTTCGCAAAAAACTATTTATTCCGCCATTCTATTCTATCTTCTTTTCCAGAGATTCTTCCATTACATTATGGTTAATATTTCTTCCTTTTGAAATAAAATAAGCAACAGCTAAAAAAAGTAACCAAGGAATTCCGAATTGAAGCATGATTTTGAAATCCGTAAACCATGACGTAATCATCAAACTGAATAGAAGAACAGCCCCTAGTATCGTTAAATAGGGGAAACCGATCATCCTAACAGGTAATTTGCGTCCGCCGGTTTTCTCCCATTTCACCCTGAAAAACAAATGGGAAATGAAGATCATGAGCCAAGTGAACATGGCACCGAACATGGAAATCCCCATCATGAAAGCATAGGATGAACCAGGAAGTAACGCATGAACGCCTGCAGCGATGAAAATCCCCGTTGAAGAGACAGCAAGGGCTTTCGTAGGAACACCGTTTTTGTTTAACTTTCCTAAAAAAGTAGGTGCATGTTTTCCGCGTGCCAATGAAAACATCATCCGTGTTGAAGCATAGAGCTGAGCGTTCATGGCAGATATGGCAGCCGTTAGAATAATAAAGTTCATGATCCCGGATGCACCTGGAATGTTCAGGATTTCCATCACTTTTACGAATGGGCTTACCTCGATCCCGGCCGTTTTCCAAGGAACGATCATCAGCATGATGCCGATTGTCAGCACATAGAAAGTGGATAAACGGAACACAGTCGCTTTTAATGCTTTTGGGACGGCGGCATCCGGATCTTTTGCCTCCCCTGATGTAACCGCTATCAATTCAGTTCCAAGAAAGCTGAATAAAGAAATAAATACGGCTATCCACATCCCCTTCAAACCAAATGGGAAAAAACCGCCTTCATTCACGAAGTTTTCCGGTCCTATATGCGGCTGTTCGGATGTACCGAACAGTACATAGGCTCCAAGTAGGATAAAACCAACAATGGCACTTATTTTAATAAAGGAGAACCAATACTCAAATGTCGCAAATGTATTCACGCTGGTAGCATTTACATAAATCAGGACACCTGCAAACAACAAAATCCATACGATTCCCGGCACGTTCGGAAACCAATAATTCATATATACGCTGACTGCACTTACTTCAACCCCAACAGCCAAAACATTGCCAATCCAATAGGAATAGCGGACAAGATAGCCTGCCATTGGACTCATGTACTTTTCCGCAATGGCCCCAAAAGATCCGGAAGTAGGGTGGGCAACCGTCATCTCGGCTAGACAGCCCATCAATAGTAAGACAATGAACGCCCCAAGAGCATAGCTGAGCAATACACTTGGCCCTGCCGCTTGAATCGCAAGTCCGCTGCCAAGAAATAGCCCCGTACCGATGGCACAGCCCATCGCGATCATGGAAAGCTGACTTGTTTTCAGCTCTCGCTTTAATCCCTTTTCTGGCTCATCTTTAAAGTTCAATTGAGTATTGTTTTTCTCCATAGTTCATCTCCTTTTTATCAAAAAGATTTTACCTGCCCTAATTAATTAACCATTTGAGGGATGAGCCCCATCTGGCGGAACTCCGGGTCATGCGACCACTTCACGCTCATTCTTGTATTTTTCATATTGTTTTTCTGACATGATTTTCTTGAGTATTTGTACAACTTCCCAAACTTCCGCATAAGAAGTATAGAGTGCAACCGGGGCGAGGCGAATGATATTAGGTGCACGGAAATCGGGAATGACACCGTTCTCTTTCAATGCCTTGCATATCCGTGCAGCTTCTTTATGCTCAAGGCTTACATGACCTCCGCGGCGGATGTCTTCTCTGGGAGTTCCAATGAAAAATCCCATGTCTTCCAATTCGAATTCGACTAAATCCATTAAATATTGATTGATTTTCAGGGATTTTTCACGAATATTTTCAATTCCAGCTTCTATGAAAATGTCCAAAGACCCAATCAAAGGTGCACAACTTAACACATGCGGCGTGCCAATTTGATACGCTCCTGCTGATTCAGCTGGTGTTAAAGTATGTTCCATATCGAATTGTTTATCTTTTTTGGAGCCGAACCATCCAGCCAATCCAGGCATCGTCCCAAAATGTTTTCGATTTACATATAAACCGCCAACACCGCCAGGACCGCCATTTAAATGTTTATAATTACACCAATACGCAAAATCCACATCCCATTCGCTGAATGAATGCGGGATGGCACCGATGGAATGACATCCGTCAAATCCGATTACAATGCCTCTTTTATGAGCTTCATCAGTCAATCGTTTCATATCCAGTATTTGACCGCTGCGATACAGGACCGTTGGCAAGATGATCAAAGCGATGTCATCGGTCATTGCTTCGATGATGTCATCTTCTTCAAGAAATCGGCCATCACGGCTTTTCACGCGGATGAGATCGGTTTCCGGATCGTATCCATGTGTACGCAGCTGACTTTGGAGAGCATAAATATCAGTCGGGAAGGTTAATTCATCAGCCAAAATCTTTCTGCGCATTCCTTCAGGCTTATAAAAAGTAGCGACTAGCTGATGCAGATTTACAGTTGTGGAGCCGGTTACAATAACTTCCTCGGGAGAAGCTCCGACCAATTGGGACATCTTCGCGCCCAATTTCTCAGCCATGAAAAACCATGGGTGATTCCCTTGCGTCCATCCATCAATCCCATGCTCTTTCCAATCTTCCAAAGACTCCAGAAGTGTGCGTTCAGCCCTTTTTGAAAGAAGCCCCAATGAGTTTCCATCCATATAGATAGAATCCGGCTTTAAATAAAACTCTTCTCGAAAACCTTTAAGCGTATCATTCTCATCCATTTGTTTAGCATGATCCAATGTATATTCAGAAACCATAATCATCCTCCTATATTAGTTTTTTTAAATTCTAGGAGAATCGTACCAAAGAATATGACATGGTGTCAATAAGTTAATTCAGAAAATTATAAACACTCAAGCTGTCATTCCAACAAATGTTTTTTATTTTATGGAAATCCTTTATGCTAGAAGATAAAGGGAGGAATAAGCATGGAGAATGGCAAAACAGGGGATAAACGGCATTTACGCTCGATCATGACACGACAAAAGCTATTGGAAGCTGCAAAGGAAATATTTCTTGAAGAAGGTTATCAAGCTGCGCTTATTTCCCAAATGATCAAAAGAGCAAACATCGGATACGGGACGGCCTATGTTCATTTTAAAGGGAAAGAGGATCTGTTAATTGTATTAATGGAAAATGTAATGGAGCAATTCTATGAAATTGCCGAGACCTCTTTCTTTCCAAAATCAAAAGACGAAGCAAAACATATCATCAACAGACAAGCTAATGCATTTTTGAAAATGGCAGAAGCTGAACGCAACATGATGCAGGTCTTCGAACAGGCCATTGGGATATCAACCATTATTTCAGATAAATGGAAAGCGATCCGCATGAAGTTCATTCAGCGAATCTCAAAAGACGTGGCCTATGCACAGCAAAATGGACTGGCTAGAGCTGAACTAAACCATGAGCTTGTCGCAAGAGGATGGTTTTTCACAAACGAAATGTATCTATGGGAAATCGTGCGAAACGAACATCAAAGTTCAGTAGAAGAAATATCTCGAACCATCACCTCAGTCTACGTCGAAGGCTTATATGTGTAATGATGATGGCAGCTAACCAATCTTCCGATTATATACAATCGGAAGATTTTTTTATTTTCAAAACTCACGAGTAAACTGTCCAAACTCAGGAGTAAATGCAAATTTACGAGTAAAACAGCAAAATTCACGAGTAAATAGCGCAAATTCACGAGTAAAGTGCCCAAACTCACGAGTAAAACAGCAAAACTCACGAGTAAATAGCGGAAACACGGGAGTATATCCTCAAACTCTGGTATATATCACTCAAACCCACGAATATATCGCTCAAACTTACAAGTAAGGTGCAAATTCCCGAGTAAAACACCCTCCTCATTAACATAAGACTTACAGCGTCTACGCCTTAAGTCTTACTAGAAAATATAGCTAAGGCTCATTATACGAACTTGTAAAAGTAGATAAGATATAAACATAGAAAGGAGGACGAAAACAATGAAGAAATTTGGTTTATTTATTGTAGGACTGATCGCACTTTTCCTGTTGCTGGCGAACGTTGGTCCACTGATCAGCCTGGCGATTTGCTTGGCGATCCTATACTTTGGGTTCAAGCAGTTCATGAAGTCCGAATCGACAGGGGCGAAGATTGCGTGGGGATCAGTCTCCATTATCGTGCTGATCGTTTCTATTTCCCATATCCCGGCAATATTGGGACTGGTGGCAGCTTATGTTCTTTACCTGGTTTATAAAAAATGGAATGAAAATGATGAAAGTGCTTCATCGAAAGAAAGTGACCCATTCTCAAATTTTGAAAGAGAGTGGAAAGAGTTGAATAAGAACTAATAGAAGGGATGTAATTGGAATGGGTAATTTATTTTCAAGAATGAAACAAACGATTTCGGCTGATTTTCACGATCTGTTGGATAAAAAGGAGCAAAAAAATCCAATTGGGATGTTAAATCAATATTTGCGTCAATGTGAGCAGGAGACGGAAAAGGTCGGTAAGTTGCTTGAACGTCAGTATCTACTGAAAGAAGAGTTTACGCGTGAATATAATCAAGCGCAAAATCTGGCTGAAAAACGTAAGCATCAGGCTGAGATTGCCAAGCAGTCGGGAGAGACCGATTTGATGGAGTTTGCTGTCAAGGAAAGCCTGCACTATGAAGAGCGGGCGCAAAGTTTGAAAGAGGCGCATAAAAGTGCAGAGGTTCAGTTGGCTGAGCTGGAGCGGAAATATGAAGAAATGAAACATAAGCTGAAGGATATGCATCTAAAGCGGTTGGAACTGATGGGCAGGGAAAATATTGCCCGGGCAAACAACCGGATCAATCGGGTTTTGGACGGAGGCAGTTCCGAAGCCAAACCGGTAGCGATGTTTGAAGAAATGGAGCATTATATCGATCGCATCGAGCACCAGGTCCATACAGATTATAATCGGCATACGATCGATGCCAGGATTGTTCAGCTTGAAAAAGAATTGGAACAGAAAGAAGCGTAAAGTTTTTTTAAGGCATCGCTGTCATCCCCTCGCCTTTTGGAATGGAGGGCGGGGGAAAACAGGCTGTCAGAACGTGACAATTTCATGGTATTCTTAAAAGGCACGGGTTTCTGTGCCTTTTAAGAATATCGTGATCATATAAAGGGGAGGCGAACCGATGTTGAACAAGATGAAGACGGACTATATGGGATGGATACTTCTCATCGGAGTCGTCCTGATTTTTTTAGAGATTGCATTTACGGGTGGAGGTCTCCTTTTTTCCCTCGCTTTTTCAATAGGATGCATCTATTTAGGCAGGAAATTCACAAAACGGACAATCGGGAAAATCCTATTTTTTATAGGGCTGATTTCGCTTATCATCAATGTCTTGAATATGTTCGTCTTTAAATTTTTCCTAATGGCGATCCTCATTTATCTTTTGTTTTTATATTATCAGTCCAAAAAGAATCCTGATTGGGTCAGTCCCATTTTAACCAATGATGATTCGGACGAAGAAAAGATCAATAAGGAACGACTGCTGAAAACCGATTATCTATTTAAAAATAAGTTGTTTGGTCATCAACAAACGACCGGACATGTATATGAATGGAATTCCGTGAATGTTCAGGGCGGGGTCGGTGATACGGTTATCGATTTAAGCAAAACGATTTTACCGAAAGGCGATGCTGTCATTTCGATCAGGAATATCATTGGCAATATCACCGTCCTTGTACCGTATGGCATCGAAATCAGGGTCCATCATTCTGTCATTGCGGGCAGGGCGCGGATTTTTGAAAATAAACCTGAATCCAGGGTCTTTAATCAAATTTATTCCTACCAAACAGAAGGGTTCAATGAAACGGATCACAAGGTTCATATCATCACTTCAATCTTAGTTGGCGATTTAGAGGTGAAGCGGATATGAGCATAATGACACGGCAGATATTGACTGCCCTTGGTGTTGCTTTCGTTCTTTCCCTTGCTTTGCCGGCGATGGTATTCTTCATCTTTCCTTTATCCGATTGGAGTGTATTGTGGGAGAAAGTGGTCATGGGATTACCCTTCGTCATATTTTTGCCAAGCCTGGTCATGACGGTAGGGCTGATTTATGGAGTCGTTTCGGGGATGTTTTGGAAGAGACAGCTTGAAAGGGTGGATGAAGGTCTGCATTTCCTTGAACAGGGCCGCTTACCCTCGCAACAGGAAACGTATCCAATTCAAGAGATGGCTAAAATGGAGGAACGGATGCAACTGATCTATAAGCAAATCAATGAGCAGACTAAATTATCGCAAAAAATGGCGAATGAAAAGGCCATTGATCAGGAGAAACAGATCCAGGAAATCGTTTCCCAGGAACGAAACCGTTTAGCGCGGGAGCTGCATGATTCGGTGAGCCAGCAATTGTTTGCGGCTTCGATGTTCATGTCGGCCATCACCGAATCACAATCCGATATGGAAAAAACGGAAATGAAACAATTCAAGGTAGTGGAAGAAATGATCCATCAATCCCAGCTTGAGATGAGGGCGCTATTGCTTCACTTGAGGCCTGTTGCATTAAAGGGAAAATCTTTACATGAAGGAATGAAGGAGCTTCTTTTGGAATTGGCCCAAAAAGTGACGATGGATATAAATTGGAAGATGGAGCCTGTCACTCTGGATAAGGGGATTGAGGACCATCTGTTTCGGATTTTACAAGAATCGATTTCCAATACGCTGAGACATGCAAAAGCGAATTCGCTAGAAGTGTTATTGATCGTCCGTGATGGAATGATCATTTTACGAATAACGGATGACGGCATCGGTTTTAACGTCGAGGAGTCGAAAACGGGATCTTATGGTCTGCAAAACATGCATGAACGGGCTGTTGAATTAGGCGGGACGATGCAAATTGTAAGTGTTCCGAATAAAGGAACGAAACTTGAAGTGAAAATCCCATTATTAAATGCTGGAGGTGATCATCATGATTAAAGTATTATTTGTCGATGACCATGAAATGGTAAGGATAGGGGTATCGGCTTATTTATCCGCGCAGTCGGATATCGAAGTGATCGGGGAAGCGGACAATGGTTCGAAAGCTGTAGAACTGGCAATGGAATTGCGTCCGGATATCATTTTAATGGATTTGGTGATGCCGGAAATGGACGGCATAGAAGCGACGAAACGAATTATTGAAAAATGGCCAGAAGCGAAAATCATCATTGTGACAAGCTTCCTGGATGATGAAAAAGTGTACCCGGCATTGGAAGCCGGAGCGACGAGCTATATGCTGAAAACATCAAAGGCAAGCGAGATTGCGAGAGCCGTCCGTTCCACTTTCCAGGGTCAAAGCATACTTGAACCTGAGGTGACGGGAAAAATGATGGAAAAGCTGCGTCGCCCAAAAATCACCCAGCTTCATGATCAATTGACAAACCGTGAAATGGAAATTTTACTGCTGATGACACAAGGGAAAACGAATCAGGAAATTGCCGATGACCTATACATAGCCCTGAAAACCGCCAAAGTGCATGTCAGCAATATATTAAGCAAGCTTGCCGTGCAGGACCGCACGCAAGCAGTGATCTACGCATTTAAGCATTCGCTCGTTCAAGAAGAAGAGTAAAGAGCGTCTATTTACCAATAGAGGAAAGTTTGGTGTATTTAGGGAAACATCCCATCCTGTAAAGTTCATTCAAGGTTGCTGATTGCAGCCTTTTTTACGGATTACAGGAAAAAAGCAGGTGAAATGATGTTAAGAGTGATTTTAGAATTATTTCGTATAATCACCATTATTTTCGTTATTGGAATGATTATGGGGCTCATCATTCATTCAATCTATGCGATTTTTGGAATAACCGTAGAGAATACCACGGGCGGATGGATCGTTGGTATGGCAATTTTTCCATTACTTTATGTACTCTATAAAAACCGGCTTCAATTTTCAGGTTTCTATAAAAATGGCAAACAAGTAAAACTCTCAAACAGGACAACTGCTATACTGCTTTGCTCCTCTGTGTTAATGTTGACGGTTGCCCCTTTATTTCGCTAACGGAATGTAAAAAGAGCATGTTTTATTCAAAACATGCTCTTTTTTATACCGTTTTTTTAGATTATACAGCTTCCTCTGCGGTATCGAGCCTCGTTCCGTATATCCGATAAAGAACCAAAGCGAATACCATTCCTACAAAGGAGATGGAGGAAATGAACAAGTATAGGGTCTTCCCGCCATATGCTCCATATATGGCTCCGCCTATATAAGAAGCAATGATTCCCGAAACCCCGAAGAATAGCAGCGCCAGTACGGTCTGGCCTGTGGCACGCCATTCCACTGGAACAATCCGGTATAGATATTGGATGGCCGCTGAGTAGAAAATCGGGAAAGTCAATAGCTGCATGATTTGCAAATAAGCTAATAGCTGTGGATCGGTAATCCACGCAGAGACGAAATAACGGATAAAGAAAAATGCTGCTGCAAACGAAATGATGATGATTTCCTTACCTTTGCGCAGCCACCAAAAGCTTAGGGCGAATACAACGATTTCACTTCCCGCCGCCAAGAACCAGGTCAAGCCAACAAGCTTGGCACTTCCTCCAAGTTCCCGGATATATACTCCAAGGAAGGTATCGTTCATCCTTGCTGGAACAGCACAGATAAAGACCAATAATAGAAAGAGAAGCGTCTCTTTGCTGCTGAAAAAATGCTTAAGGCTGCTTAAGGTGACAGGTTTCCCTGAAACGGGAGCATCAGGCATCATCCAGCTGACGATGAAGCTGATCAAACCTATTCCTGCAAAAAGGAACGCAAGGCTGTTCGCTCCGAAATATGACATAACATAGCCGGTGATCAGCGATATGACCGCATAACCCAATGCACCATATGTCCGGATGGAGCCGTAGCTGATCCCGGATTTCTCTGCCAGTGTAAAATTGAGGCTTTCCGTCAGGGGATCGATCGGCATCAGAAAGAAATATAGCAGCATGGCAAACAGGATGAGCTGAAGATAACTGCTTGAATCATAGAGGAAATAACCGATTACGCTCGAGAAAAAGATGAGTAACAACAGGACTTTTCGTATAGTCCTTGTTTTGTCGCTGATCATTCCCCATAAAGGCTGGGTAATGAGGGTGACAAAACCTCCTGTACCGATGATGAATCCGATTTGGGCTGGACGCAAACCTTGATCAGCCAGATAGACTGGGAGAAATGGAATGAAAATGGCAAGCAGTCCAAAATATAAAAAGTTAAAACTCTTTAATAATCGTATTGCTTTCATAAAAAATATAATACCTCACGTGTTCTATAGAGTGGATTGATTTCAGACCATGTTATTGTATCATTGATGACAGAATTTGAAAAAATAGTTTTAAAATAGATTCGGTTTCGAGGTTAAATCTCACTTTTAAAAAATGGATGTAAATGATAGAATTGACACTTATTGTTAATTAAAGAGGGTGGTAATTCATGGACCAGGACACAAAAGTGATTCAAGAGTTGCAGCAATTGAAGCAAAAAGTCGGTCATCTTGAAGACTTATTGACGCAGCAACAGAATAAAAAGGAAAAAGCAGGACCATTTCGAATCTTCCTGGACGCAGTAGGCTCACTGCTATTTGGATTAATTGTTGTAGGACCGGTTATAGTGATTGTCGTTGGGGTTCTGATGGTGGCTGCATCATGGTTAGGGATGGAATTTTAAACGTTTAGGAGATTATGAATATATTGATTTGATTAGGTGACCAGTGAAGTAAGTCCTGCGATAGACAAGGAAAAAGTGGGGTTTATTTCTATATGGAACCTGCTAAATAAGTCATAAGAACATTTGTTGAATTTACGAAACTACTGGTGAATTGAGGGTATCCATAAAGTGCACTCTTTGTATTTAGGAAGCCTTGCAAATATGCTTTAACCATCATGGGTTCTTCATTTTCATCTTTTAAGACTATCTACCACTTGATTCTGCAGCCGCAGGATGTTCCTTAAGTGCTATTGAATTTGTATATTATTTGTCCGCCAGTATCCTATAATTGGATCAAGGGCTTTCACGATTTTCCCTAATTTGTTTCTTTGAAAATATTATCCTAAGAAAGTTATTGACAAATTTACCTTGAGTCCGTATAGTATGGGATATTATTAAAAATATTCAGATATAATTTTTCAAACGCAATGAACAGGAGTAGTAAAAGCTCATTATTCGGTGAAGAGAGCTGCGGGTTGGTGCAACGCAGTCCAATGATACTTTGAACTTGCCTGGGAGTGGTAAAGCGAAAGATAGGAATGATTCCATTCTTTTGTTTTAACGATTGACCTTCGTTACAAGGTTTGTAAAGCAGGGTTCTTTAAAGAGCCAATAAGAGTGGTACCGCGGTAAGCTTAAGGCATATCGTCTCTTTCTTCATTTGATTATGAAGGAAGAGACGATATGCTTTTTTTGATTTTTGGGAGGTAAGGATATGGAAACGGACAAACGGAATTTACAGAGGACAATGACTTCAAGGCATATTACGATGATGGCATTAGGCGGTGCCATCGGGGCAGGTTTATTTAAAGGAAGCAGTTCAGCCATTGATATGGCAGGCCCTTCCGTAATCATTGCGTACTTGATAGGAGGCATCATCCTATTATTCATCATGCAAGGTTTAGCTGAAATGGCGGTCCGCAATAGCGGTGCACGAACATTCAGGGATTTAGTCCAATCGATCTTAGGAAAGTATCCTGCCTATTTCCTGGATTGGATTTATTGGAAAATGTGGGTGTTGAATATCGCGGCCGAATCAGTGGTTGCGGCGATTTTCCTTCAATATTGGCTGCCCGGATATCCAATCTGGATATTGGCATTAGCTGTTTCGGTTTTGGTTACTGCGGTTAACTTGCTGTCGGTAAAGGTTTTTGCTGAAACGGAGTACTGGCTTGCTTTAATTAAGATTACGGTCATCATTGTGTTCATCATGGCTGGATTATTGTTGCTGCTCGTTACTTTTGGTGATCATACCGCGGTCGGCTTTTCTAACTTGACCGAACATGGCGGTTTCTTTCCGAATGGATCGACAGGTTTGATCACGGCGATGCTGGTGGTAATCTATTCATATGGCGGTACGGAAATCATCGGGGTCACATTAGCTGAAACGAAAAATCCTGAAAAGGTGGTTCCAAAGGCCGTTCGCAGTACATTGGTCAGGATCATTTCTTTCTATATCATTCCTTTTTTCATCATCGTTAGCTTAATTCCTTGGAACGAAGTAAACGGGGTGAAGGAAAGTCCGTTTGTAATGGTCTTTCAAATGATCGGGATTCCAGGTGCCGACCATATCATGAATGCCGTTGTCCTATTAGCGATCATATCATCGATGAACTCCGGGTTGTATGGTTCATCCCGCGTTCTGTATACACAAGCCGTGGATGGTCGCGTTCCGAAAATCTTTTCCCGTTTATCCAAGAGGAAAGTACCTGTTCCCGCAATCTTAATGTGTACTTCCGCTTTATATGGCGGTGTATTGATTTCCTTATTTGCTGGAAGCAAGACCTTCGATTTCCTAATGGGTTCGTTGGGATATACCGTATTATTCATCTGGTTGATCATTGCTTTCGCCCATTTGAAATCACGTAAACAACAGTCCGGAAAAACAAGTGCCTATAGGGTAAAATGGTTCCCGTATACGACTTGGGCTGCGATCATCGCTTTAATAACGATCCTGATCGGAATCATTTTCACGACATCCATAGTCGTTACGATCATTACTCTTTGCATCTACATCTTCATTTCCTTAACGTATGTATGGAAAAAACGCCATAACAAAATCTAGAGATGGCGGATTGATCACTTTTGCCTTCCCGCATATAAGTTTCATATCAAGCCGTGGTATATGCCATGGCTTTCGTTATGTATTCTTAGTCGGATTAAAAGTAAGAGATATCCATTTTACTAGTCCATGGGATTCATTAACTTTAGCGATTAAAGAGTTAATCCAGTGAAAAATGTAGTATAATAATCTTTGGAAAAAAACTAATATATTGAAAGCCGGAGCGAGCTATGAAAAACAATTCCATACTATCCTTTCACCCGTTATATTATTTATTACTTTTGATGATTACTAGTTCCATCTATTCAATCATCAATCAATCTTCAGGTCATGCTGTCGATGTTACGACTATAATAGATAGGGAGATTCCCTTTATTAAAGAATTTGCCGTTCCTTATTTACTTTGGTATCCGTATATTTATGGATTGCTGATTTACTATTGCTTTGTTGACCGAAAGCACTATTTCGTCGGATTAGGCAGTTTGATATCGGGGAAACTTCTCTGTTTTCTTGTATATTGCCTTTGGCAAACGACAGTTCCGCGTCCAGAAGTCGTGGGCAACGATATCTTTTCCCAGTTAATGCGGCTCATCTATAGTCATGATCAACCTGTCAACTGCCTTCCCAGTATTCATGTACTGACCACATTCATCATGATGATCGTCGCCCATAAGCGGAAAGAAGAGCACAAATGGGAGTATGCCAGTGTCACTGCATTCGGAACACTGATCATCCTCTCCACGCTATTTACGAAACAGCATGCTGTATTGGATGCACTCGCTGGAATCCTCCTTGCATGCGGAGTATATGCAGCCGTCCAGTATACCTTCCATGCGCTACCTGGTTTTCAGGCCAATCATTACGCAGCGAGGCAAATTAAAAAGTGACCACAGGAAAAAGCCACTGTAAGAATATTCACTCCCATGAGTTGATATGTTACAGTGGATTTTTGTTTTTTATTGAAAAAATTGGGCATTTATGTAAGTTATATATGATATTATGTTTTTAATCGAATGGAAACAGTGGAGGGAGGAAAAGAATGCCTCATCATCTTGATCGAATGGCTGAAGACTTGGTTAAAGCAAAGTTGGAAAATTATTGGCCGGGTTTTGAACTTGTTGCCTATGCCATATATGACAAGAGTAATGTTTATCTATTTAATCATCCTAAATTCAGTAACAATCCAAAATGTACATATCATATTTTAAAGTGGGATACCGAGTTTGCTGCTGACACAATCATTATGTATGAAGAATATCCCACTGCAATTGTTAATATGGATCACTATAAGGAATATGAAGGTTTGTTTTCAATAGCGGTTCATGAATTGTTTCACGGCTATCAATATATAAAGGATGAAAAACGGTTTCCCGATGAAATGCTGGGAATCACATATCCGTTGTCAAAAGAAAATGTGGAATTAAGAAATCAGGAACGAACAAATCTTTATTGTGCAATGTTGGAAAATGACCAAATTAACAAGAAACAATACCTTAATGCCTTCATTGCCCTAAGGGAAAAAAGAGCAGCCAAGATTGATGAGTACCTGACATATGAAAATTTGATTGAAACCATCGAGGGACCTGCGTGGTATGTCGAATTGAAGGCTTACTCGGAGAAAAGCCCGCTTGATTACGATTCAGTTTTAAAAAAGTATGCACAACAGCTAATAAACAAGTATGAATCCACTTCTAGTATTAGAAGTAGTTGTTATAGCTCCGGTTTGTGTATGTGTTTGTTACTGGAGGAGCTTTCACCAGGCTGGATGGAAAGTTTTTTTGATAGAGAAGATACATTATATGACCTATTAAAACAGCATAAAGGTGATGATATGGAAGATTCAATGGCTGATGTGAAAATAAGTCCTGAAACAGAGGAAGTCGTTAATTTTGCCCTGGAAAAGAGAATGAAAGCATTTGAAGAGTTTAATGAACAAGCAGGCATTCATTTATATATTGAGGGAAAAATATCTGCTAAATCCTTTGACCCGATGAATATCACCCCATTAGAAGATAGACTGTTACATAAGAGCTTTATAAAAGTAAGAATGAACAATGAAGATTTTCTTATTCAACAACCGGTTATTGCCCATGTTGATCATGGAATTCAAAACATAAATAAATTACATCTGATAATAGAGAATGAACCCTCTGAAACCAATGCTTCGCTAACCATTGATGGCGTTGGAGAAATAAAGGGAAGATATAAGAAACAAGAAAATATCTGGCATGTAGTTATTTAAACTGAATTTTATCTAATCTGGGTTTCAAGCATCAATCCCTTATTCCTTTTTGCACCAAGAATTTTGCTTGAATTGTGTGTACAGCCTATGTAAAAAAGCATCGAACCTCCCATGACAGGAAGTCCGATGCTTTTTTCTTTTACATTTCAGCTTCAATTTTCAAAGATGTTTCTTCGCTGAACTGTTCTTTATCCAGGTCACCCGTTATTTTACTTGTCAGAATACCGGAAGTCATGCTTCCGCTGACATTCACGGCCGTTCTTCCCATATCGATCAATGGTTCGACGGAAATCAACAGGCCGGCCAAGGCGATTGGCAGGTTCATTGCAGATAATACGAGGATGGCAGCGAATGTTGCTCCTCCGCCTACACCTGCAACCCCGAATGAACTAATGGCCACGATGGCAATCAACATGGCGATAAAGGAAGGGTCTAGCGGGTTGATCCCAACCGTTGGAGCGATCATGACCGCTAACATGGCCGGATAGATTCCGGCACAGCCGTTTTGACCGATCGACAAGCCGAAGGATCCGGCAAAGTTGGCAATACCTTCGGACACCCCTAGTTGTTTCTGTGTTTGGATGTTCAATGGCAGAGCGCCAGCACTTGTTCTTGAAGTGAAGGCAAACGATAATACTGGGAAAGCTTTTCTCAAATATACGATTGGATTCAATCCTGCAAGCATCAGCAATAGCAAATGGATGAGGAACATGACAATCAGGGCCACATATGAGGCACCTACGAATTTCCCTAATTTCAGGATGGCATCCAAATCACTCGTAGCTACCGTCTTCGTCATGATCGCCAAGATCCCGTAAGGTGTTAAACGCAGGATCAATGTTACTACGCGCATGATGATGCTGTGCAATGTATCTACTATTTTAGCAAAAAAATCAGCATGTTCAGGTTGTTTCCTTTTGACTCCTAAATAGGCAATCCCAAGAAATGCAGCAAAAATTACAACGGAAATGGTTGATGTCGGACGTGCACCCGTTAAATCAAGGAACGGATTGGACGGAATCAATTCAAGAATTTGCTGCGGCATCGTTTTATCCTGAATCGTACCGTATGTTTCCGATATTTGATCCCCGCGGCTTAACTCCGCTTCCCCTTGCTCAATTTGAACGGCTTCCAAATTGAATACAGTTGCCGAGGTGATCCCGACAGCAGCTGCAATCGCAGTCGTTCCAAGCAGGATTCCGATGATCAGGACACTGATCTTTCCAATATTGCTAGTCAGTTTCAATCTTGTGAATGCGGATAAGATTGAAATGAAGACAAGCGGCATGACGATCATTTGCAGGAACTTGACATAGCCGGAACCTACAATGTTAAACCAATCGACCGATTTAACGATCGCCTCTGACTGAGGTTCATAGAAATACTGCAAAAGAAGTCCGAATACAATTCCTAAACCAAGTCCAGTAAAGACCCTTTTTGTAAAGGAAATATGCTTCTTATTCATGTAAAATAAAACGCCTAAAAGAACGAGCATTATGGCAAGATTTAAAAACACATAACCAATCATATATATTCCTCCTAATTCCGATTAACCAAATGAGAATAATAAATATCTGAAGCCTATGATACATCATCCGCTGATTTTTTACCAGAAGAAAATAATTTATTTTTGACTTTTCAAGTAATTCATGTATTTATCCATATTCATGGACTGAATAAGAAGTCACAAAAAAGAGATATACTTGAACCTTTCTCCACTCTGGGATCTAGGGTTCAGTATACCTCTTGTAGGTAAAATTGTTATTTCTTCAAATCAATCACGATATCATCCAATACCAACTCTTTTGGAGCACTACCCGGTTTTGTTGGGAAAGATGACACCTTTTCTTCACCATCTTCCGTTATGGTTACTTCTCCGTGATTCTCTGAAGTGAAATTACGTAATGTTACATGTGGTGTCGCAATCAGTTTTGTAGCGTTCGGATTGATTTTTTGAAATGTTTTGCTGAAGTTCATATTATAAGAATCAATACCGCTTCCTCCGTTACCT
This sequence comes from Peribacillus sp. FSL R5-0717, assembly GCF_038002945.1. Lineage (NCBI taxonomy): Bacteria > Bacillati > Bacillota > Bacilli > Caryophanales > Bacillaceae > Peribacillus > Peribacillus sp. FSL R5-0717. Next base: position 1,279,951 of record NZ_JBBOOF010000001.1, on the reverse strand, counting down.
TGACCATCGTATACATTCCCTAAGTCATCTTTAATTGTCAACTCCACATAGGCTTCATCCCAATTGTTTTTGACTGAGTCGGACACTTCTTGATGATAATCAACCACAAAGGACATTGGTGAGATCGATAGTTTTTCGACGGATACTTTTACTCCATGTTGATTCACACTTTTATTGATGACCTTCTCGTTGCTTTCAGTTGCCTCTAGAGAGAAAGCAAAGTTCCAATTTCCTTTTATCTCTTTTTCCATGTCGGTAATACTAATGCTGTTTATATTCCAGTCTATATTTACCTTATCCACTTTAAGATCTTCTAAGTTACTAACCGTAAATAATCCTACATATTTTTTATCAGCTACTTTTGAATTTCCATCCGATCCTCCTTGGGCTTTCATTTCTTTTATATTCGGGCTGGGAATGAAGAATGATCCGTTACCCAAATCTTCTTCGCTTTCAATAGTATAAGTGATGGTTACCGTTTTTCCGTCATAAATGGCGTCATTTATCGTGAAAGTAAGGCCATTGCTTTCTTCGCTAAAGCCAATTTCGTTAGAGTAGGCCTTATAATCACTATAAAGACCCTTTCCATTATTCTTGATATCATCGGGGAGACCTGAGTTTGCATTACTAAAATAGCTGAAAATATCTCCTATCAAAGGAATGCTTTTAGCAGAAGCGGTAAACGAGAATCCAATCGTTGCGGTGGATAACCCGAATATAATCGAAGCAGCGAGAACATTCTTTTGCCTACGTTTCATTTTTTTCTTCTTGCTTATTGATTTTTTTAGGGTTTTTTTGACTTTAGCTTTTTCTAGTTCGGTGACTTTCATTTCCTTATATTCAGTTTCGTCTATGTCTATATCATTTAATAATTCATAAATATCCTTCATACGACACTGCCTCCTAACTTAAGATTCGTAGCTTTTTGACTTAGCTTCTTTTTTCCCCTATAAATTCGATTATCGATTGATGCTTTGGTCAACCCGAGTTTTATCGATATATCCTCATTTTTTAAACCAAGAAAGTACTTCATGATGAAAATATCACGATCTACAGGCTCTAAAAGATCGATTAACTGAAGCAGTTCTTTTCTGTCTTCCGATATAATCAATTCATCTTCTGCTGATTTTTCTGAATCTATCTCGGTATAACTTGAGGTATACTCCATTTTCATCACGGTTTTTCGGTAGTAATCAATCGCCTTAAACTTAGCGATTGCACAAATCCATTTTCTGAAATCTGTTGTATCCCCATGGAACTTTTTCGAATGGTTCCAAATTGAGAGAAAAATATCATTGATACATTCTTCCAGGACACCGTCGTTCCTAAGAGGAGAGAGAACCTTATATGTGACCCCCTTGATTAGTGGCAAATAGGTATCCACTATAAATTCCAATGCGTCTTCTTCTTGGCGTTGCAACCGCTCGATAAAATTTTTATCAGTAGACTTCATGACATGATTCCCCTTGTTTTTTTGTAAAAGCTTTTACATTTAATACAACGTGTGTAAAAAGATTTATTCTCAATAATTTTGGATTTTTTTGAAGGTAGTAGGTATGATGGTTCCATTTGCACTTGGAATGATATGGTATTGAGGGTATCAAATTTTGTCAGTATGCGACAGTGTTATCGATATAAACGGTTTGTTTGTACCATCGAATGATTAAAAATAGATTCTTTAACAAAGGTACTGGATGCTGCCTAAAAACTGTTGAATGAAAGAATATTCTATATTTATTTATCAGGAAGGATAAGCCCTTTGTTTTCTTGAATGATATATGCTTAGCGTTTTTTTGAAAGGGTGAACGTATGATGGATATATACATTGACAGGCTTAATGAACGGGATGCACAAGCGTTATTTGCATTTGAATGCAATAATAGAAGGTTTTTCGAACAAACGGTCCCGGGACGGGGTGATGATTATTATAGCTTTGGAACGTTTGGAATCAGGCATAAGGAATTATTAAAAGAACAAGAAGAGGCCATCTCCTCTTTTTATTTGATTAAGGATGGTTCAGGCATAATCGTCGGCAGGATTAATCTTGTGGATATCGACCCCATCAAGGGTACGGCTCATGTCGGTTATAGAATCGGTGAAGCGTTTACGCAAAAAGGGATTGCGAATGAAGCTTTAAAGCTTTTGATGAAGCTGGCGCCGGATTTGAATGTGACGCAAATACAGGCCAAAACGACAAGTGACAATATCGCCTCCCAAAAGGTTTTGGTGAAAAACGGTTTTGAACGGATTTCGATTAATGAGGAAATTAGTGCGGATTCGGGTCAAAAGCTAACATTCTTCCATTATAGTAGGAACCTTTAAATCCATTTCCTTCTATATAATAGAACGCATTCCATTTTTTAATTGTGAAAAGAGGGGGAGGTAGCGGCTGTCACAGAAAGGACCTTCCCTTTAAACTAACCGAGGATAGATAATTGCGAGATATTTTCCCTGCAAAAGAGTTCGTTTACTTAAAAGAAGAAAGGAGAATCTAATATGATAGAAGGTTTATATGAAGCCCATTTACCAGTCAAGAATCTGGACATCTCCATGGATTTTTATAAGAAAATAGGCTTGAAGCTAGCTTGGAGGGATGAAGATACTGCCTTCTTTTGGATCGAGGAAAACAAAAGCTGGGTCGGCTTATGGGAAGGGAAGGAATATCAAACTCCATACCACCCTTCACTAAGGCATATCGCCTTTCGGGTAACTTATGATAATATGAAAAATGCATTAACTTGGCTCAAATCCTTGCAAATTGAAGTCGTCCCTTTTGGAAAAAGGACAACGATTGAACCATTTGTACGTCCGAACCAAGGAAACGCTTCCGTCTATTTCAATGATCCCGATGGCAATAGTCTCGAACTTATGTGTTCGATAAAAGTCCCTGATGCATATAAGCACATGACCGAAAAACATTCGCTTGAAGAATGGGAAGAACTATTAACCAGGTGAACTTTGTAAAGGAAAATTTCCCCGCCCAGTCTCAATCATTAATTTTTTATAGAAGTATGAGCAATCAATATGGAAAGGCTTAGGGTATAAATGTAGATGTTTAAAATTAGAGTGAACTTATTAACTCAAATGACATTGCTTATCATATTCGTAGTTTTCATCAGTACCTTACTTGTGAGCATTCTATTCTCTACATTGCTGGAAGACATCGTCGAAAACCATATGGGTAAGCAAGCAATGACGGTTGCCAAATTAGCGGCTCAAAATCCAACGATCATCCAGGGATTTAACGATGAACAGCCCTCAAAGGTGATTCAACCCGCATCTGAACTGATACGTCAAACAACAGGGGCCGATTATGTAACCATTGCGAATCATAAAGGACTGCGATACTCTCATCCCAATCCAGAATATATCGGAAAGCCCACGGCTACTAGTAATGATGCTGTACTCAATGAACACAAAGCAATTATTTATCAAGGAAATGGGATATCGGGACCAGCGATTAAGGCTAAGGCGCCAATCTGGAATGATAAAGGGGAAGTTATCGGTGTTTCATCTGTAGGGTTTTTGGTAGAGAATGTGCAAGATCAGCTATCCAATTATAAAATGAAGATTATTCATTTGTCACTTATCCCAATCAGTGTAGGGATCGTGTGGGCAATATTTATAGCGCGACGCTTAAAAAAGCTTATTTTGGGTCTGGAGCCTGAGGAAATTTCTTTTCTTTTTCAAGAAAGGGAAGCGACACTTGATGCCATCCGATATGCTACCATTACGATTAATATTGAAAAACAGGTTACTTCCATGAATAAAAGAGCACGTGAATTGTTTCATGATCATCAGCTTATGGTGGGAAAGCGGATTGTAAATGGACATTTAGAAAAACTTATCAAAATCGTAATCAGCACAAAAGAAGGACAGTTCAATCGTAAGTTACTCTTAGGCCAACAGCTATACATTTTGGATTTATCCCCTATCTTAAATCATAAGGACGTCAGGGGCATCGTTTTAACAATAAGGACAGTTTCCGAAATTGAACAATTAACAGATGAATTTTCAGAAATCAAGGCCTTTTCAGAAAATATGCGGGCACAAAATCATGAGTTTTTAAATAAATTAAATACCATTTATGGATTACTTAGTTTAAAACAGTATGATAGGGCAATGAACATCATCTCTTCTGAAGTGAGAGAGAGGCAAGATATCATTTCGTTTCTTATGTCATCGGTAAAAGACCCTTTAATCGCTGCCTGTTTACTTGGAAAGATAAACCGTTCAAAAGAATTGCAGGTTATCTTAGAAATAGAGCAAGAAAGCAATTTAAACAGTTCATTAAAACCTGAGGATTCCCATCACTTGGTTTCCGTTATTGGTAATATCATCGATAATGCGATGGAGGCAGCAAGGCAAAAGAACAAAAATAAGGGAAAGGTCAAAGTTTCGTTTACGGATTTAGGAAACGAAATCATATTTGATATCGAGGATAACGGTCCTGGTATCCCTCATGCAATGGAGGATATTATTTTTACGGATGGTTATACGACTAAAGATGGGGAAAATCATGGGATCGGTTTGGCCATTGTGAAAAACTCCATTGGTCTTTTAAGCGGTGAAATTTATATTGATCGCAGTTATTTGGGCGGAGCAAGATTTACACTCGTCTTCCCGAAGGATATAAAAGCAGAAAAGGAGGCGTGAGAATGTCCAAAGGACCGATTACAGTTGTCATTGTTGAAGATGACGAGAATGCAGTGAATATATATAAACAATTTACGAATCAACTAGATCAATTTACTGTCATTGCTACAGCCAGTACAGGCAAGCAAGCACTGAATATACTGCATGCCGCACAACCAGACCTAATTTTATTGGATATCTTTTTACCTGATATGAATGGAATTGACCTTCTTCGGGAAATTAGGAGGGAATACCGGGGAATTGATGTAATTCTGATCACCGCCGCGAATGATACCGAAACAGTCAGTGAAGCGATTAGGGGAGGGGCTTTTGGTTACCTTATAAAACCGATCATTATCGATAAGCTTCTTGCGACGCTCAACCAATACGACATGACGAGACGGCAGCTGCATAATAGCAATTTAGTAAATCAAGATAAAGTGGATACTCTTTTTCGGACCATAAGTAATTCAAATACAGCAAATGATGTCCAAATAGATTCTCTTCCCAAAGGAATTGACAAACATACCCTGAAAATGGTCAGAAGCAAGATTCAAAACATCAATGGCAGTTTAAACGCGGATGAACTAGGTCAACTTGTTGGAATTAGTTATTCAACCATGCGCAGATACCTGGAGTATTTAGTTTCCTGTAATGAAATGGAAGTTGAGGTTTTATACGGAAGTGTCGGAAGGCCCGAAAGAAAATATAAAATAAAACACATGTAAATCCCAGTTGATGAAATTCGTTTTCATCAACTGGGGTTTTTTCTTTTTTAGGCGTGAAAAAAATGAAAAAAACTCTTATTACTTTCTTTATATGTGATTAAGGCTTAATGGATGATAGTCTCTAAAGAAAGCGCTATCAAAACAAGATGGTGATAAACAGAAGGGGGCTTGAAGATGTTATCCATTTTAGGATTTTCAATGATTGCAGTATTCATGTATTTAATTATGTCAAAGCGACTATCGGCACTAGTGGCCATTATGCTCGTTCCCATCATATTTGGAGTGATTGGAGGATTTTTTACAGAGCTGGGACCCATGATGCAGGAGGGTGTTGAAGGGATAGCTTCAACTGCCATAATGATTTTGTTTGCGATTTTATATTTTGGAATAATGATAGATTCCGGTTTATTTGATCCGCTTATTTCTAAAATATTGAAAATAGTAAAAGGAGATCCTTTAAAAATAGTTGTAGGAACCGCTATTCTCTCAATGACCGTCGCATTGGATGGGGACGGGACAACTACTTACATCATTACTGTCTCAGCGCTTTTACCCCTTTATAAGCGTCTGGGCATGAACAAAATAATATTAGCCACTGTAGCGATGCTATCCATGGGTGTAATGAATATGACACCATGGGGGGGAGCTTCCGCCATGGCGATGGCATCGTTGAACCTTGACGCATCGGAATTGTTCTTGCCAATGATTCCTGTCATGGGATTTGGCCTGATTTGGGTTCTTGTCGTGGCTTTTATATTGGGAAAAGGGGAACGAAAGAGATTGGGCGTAGTGGAGATCCAGCATAATCACACAAACTCGGAGGCCAATTCCGAGTTAGCGGCAACAACGGTTTCCCGTGATTATCGCAGGCCGAAATTGGTCTGGTTCAACTTCATTTTAACGATTGTGCTCATGGCATCATTAATCATTGATTTTATGTCTTTGACCATTTTATTCATGATTGCTTTCGCCATCGCGTTATTGGTCAATTATCCTGATTTGAAAGATCAGCAGGATAGAATCGCCGTTCATTCGAAAAATGCCTTGGCCGTCGTTTCAATTGTCATTGCAGCCGGGATTTTTACCGGCATCATGTCTGGAACGAAAATGATTGATGCAATGGCCATTACGTTGGTCTCTTTTATCCCGGAATCTTTCGGACCATTTTTACCGGTTATTGTTGCGTATGCCAGTGCTCCTTTTACTTTCTTTATGTCAAATAATGCATTCTATTTTGGCGTACTTCCGATTATCGCACAAGCCGCTGATGCTTATGGAATTAGCGCGGCAGAAATAGGGCGCGCTTCATTAATAGGGCAGCCGATACACGTATTGAGTCCTTTGGTAGCTGCAGCACATTTGCTAATAGGTTTAGTTGGCACTGACTTCGGTGATTTACAGCGGTTTGCCGTGAAATGGGCATTAGGGACTGTCACGGTCATGACAATAGCGGCGATAATCCTGGGAGTCATTTAGTAAAAAGAATGGTTACCCTATCGTACAGATCGGCAAATCGATATTTTATAATGGAGGATTTCAATGTGGATCATCACACTCTATAAAAGCAGAGATATTGTAATGTATGAATTTGAAACAGAACAAGCAGCAAGGGACGTTTTCTGTAATATTCAGGGCAATAAGATTCTTTCAGAAGTTATTTACTTTAATGATCCAGGTTTAGCATGATGATAGCAATGTCCTTCAAGACTATGCATTTCATTGTTTACCCCGAAAAAGCTTAGGCTTTATTGGGGTTTTCCAATTATTTTAAACTTTTAACAATGATTCTTGTGGTAATCTTCGCCAGATTCATGACAGTATCCAGCCTTGTATCATTTAGAGATTGTTTGGGCAAAAGGGGGTCTAAATAATTTACGACGGCCTTTAGGTGATAATCACCCAATTCAGGTAAGGGTTTATTCATCGCTTCACCAGGGCTAAAAGGACCTTTTGTCAGAATGATAGAACCGATTTGATGATAACCGCCCAAACAAGCATCGATGCCAAAAATAAAAGGATTTTTGAATTGCTTTTTTATTTCTTTCAAAACACTTTTCAAATTAAGGGCATGAACAGGTTCTGCGAGTGTTCCGAAGACATGATAAGGGACTTGGTTTTCTCTTAGCATCGTCCCTACTAAAGGCCCGAATGAATCTCCGGTGGATCGATCTGAGCCAATACATAAAAAGATGATCTCTTTGGACGTTGACCGAAGAACTCCTGCGATCCGAAAAGACATTTCGTCCATTTCTCCTTCTGTATCCAACGTGTAGTTGCAATCCTGCATTTCTTTTTTTGTCTCCCTATTTTTCCCGCCACCAAAAGGATACATGCCTACACCCCCTAGAGTACCGTAATCTTGAATAAAGTATAACATGATTATGGAAATCACTTGCTTCCCTCTAATGATTAATTTCAGATTTCTTGTTTATTTGTATTTTGTTAATATATAGATTAATTGGTTTTTTTGATAAAATGAAAACAAAAAAATATACTTTATGAAACTTTTGATTTTAAAAAAGGCAGAGCCAGTGTTTTATAGAAGGAAGTGTAAGAATGCAAGTAACGAATACCGATAGTATCCATAATCAATTACGTGCAGACTGTGAGAATTGTTTTGGTTTGTGCTGTGTAGCATTGCCATATGCAAAGTCTGCTGATTTTGCATTTGATAAAGATGGAGGTACACCATGTTCAAACCTTCAATCCGATTATCGTTGCGGCATCCATGAAAATCTCCGAGCAAAAGGGTATAAAGGCTGCACGGTATATGAATGCTTCGGTGCCGGTCAAAAGGTATCCCAGCTTACCTATGATGGCAACGACTGGAGGGACAACCCCGCATCAGCAAAGGGAATGTTCGAAGTTTTTCCAATTATGCAACAACTGCATGAAATGCTTTGCTACTTAAATGAAGCACTTAATTTAGTAGATGCGCAACCTCTTCACCGGGAATTGCAGGCCGCTTTTGAAGACACGGAATACCTCACTAAACAAAGTCCAAAGTCTATCATGGACCTGAATGTACCAGATCATAGAATGATCGTTAACGATTTACTTCTGCGCACAAGTGAAATGGTACGTGCAAAGGTTCCATTTAAGAAAAATAAGAAAAAACCGAACAAAATAGGTAGGGGAAGTGACCTGATCGGTGCAAAATTGAGAGGTGCAGACCTTAGGGGAGCGAACTTAAGAGGGGCTTTGCTTATTGCCTCCGACCTCAGGGAAGCCGACATGAGAGTGACGGACCTGATCGGTGCAGACTTTAGGGACGCTGATTTAAGCGGTGCCGATCTCACCGGCAGTTTCTTCATCACACAAGCACAGATTAACTCGGCTAAAGGCGACACGAAGACAAAATTACCTCACTCATTAAGAATTCCTGATCATTGGAGATAGAAGGATGTTTCATTCATGAGTAAAGCCCAAACTCACGAGTAAAAGCGTAAAACTCACGAGTAAAAGCGCCAAACTTACGAGTAAATGCGTGAAATTCACGAGTAAAAGCGTGAAACTCACGAGTAAAAGCGTGAAACTCACGAGTAAAGCCCAAATTCACGAGTAAAAGCGTAAAACTCACGAGTAATGGGAAATTTACTACATAGTGCATGATCATCAATAGCGGACGTAAATTGGATTTGGCTTTAATCCGAAGTTTTTACAGAGAGTGAACTCTACTAACAGCGATTCTTCATTAGGAAGGATCGTCTTTTACATTTGGGCGGGAAATGTTCATTTTTCCTTTGACTCTGACGTTGCGTGATACCTTAATGTAAATGATATCGAAAGGAGGTAAGAAGCAGTGGCAATGAAAGTGAAGGAGCTAGCCGATTTGGTTGGCATTAGTGTGCGGACACTGCATTATTATGATGAAATCGGGTTATTATCGCCGGAGGAAATAACCGATGCAGGTTATCGCCTTTATTCGAATGATAATCTTGAGATGTTGCAGCAAATCCTGTTTTTCAGGGAACTTGGCATGCCATTAAAGGAAATAAAACAAATGGTAAACAGCTCTTCGTTTGATAAACAAGATGCGTTAAAGCAACATCAAAAAATGTTACTGGAGAAACGCAGTCAGCTCGATAAATTAATTAAGACGGTCGAAAAATCGATCAAGCATATGAAAGGGGAAATTCAGATGACGAATAAAGAGAAGTTTGAAGGATTTGACTTCAGTCAGAATCCATATGAAGATGAAGCTCGCAAGCTTTGGGGGGATAAAGCTGTCGATGAGTCGAAGGCTAAAGTGGCGGGCATGTCCAAAGATGCACAGAAAGTTGTATCGGAGATCTATTTAAAACTTGCGGCAATCCGAGATGCTTCGCCTAAGTCGGAGGAGGCACAAGAGGCCATTAAAGAATGGTATGATTGTTTGAACAATAACTTCGGCACATACTCGCTGGATGCTTTCAAAGGGTTGGGTCAAATGTACGTGGACGATCAACGCTTCACCAAAAATATCGATCAATACGGTGAAGGATTGGCAAAATTCATGTGTGATGCGATGGGGCATTTTGCTGATGCTAACAAAAATTAAATCTCAAGGTTGAGAAATTTCAAGATGGAAGGTTGCTGCGGCAACCTTTTTATTTTGGAGCGGAAGGGACGGTCAGTTTAAGAAGTTGTATACTATGATTATGGGAATATTTAGAATTAAAGAGAATAGGGGGAAACTTATGGAATTTAGGCATGACTACTTTAACCTCGGGAAAATCAATGATGTTGATCGAAGTAAAGTGGCGGCTTTTAATGGAGATACCATTTATACAAGCATCGTCACTAAACTTAGGGACGCAGGTTGTGTTTTCGCCGAGGAAGAGGCCCGCCTGTTTATCAACGAGGCAGGGACAACGGCCGAGCTTGCTGGGATGGTGGATAGACGGATAGCCGGTTTGCCCCTTGAACACGTCATCGGTTGGGCGGAATTCTGCGGTATCCGGATAGAGGTTGATCTTGGAGTTTTCGTACCCCGCCGACGGACCGAGTTTTTGGTCCGCCAAGCGACAGCACTCGCTATGCCAGGAGCAGTCGTAGTGGACTTGTGCTGCGGCACGGGTGCGGTTGGCTCCGCGGTTGGCGATGTTCTCGAAGGTATCGAGTTGTACGCAGTCGACATTGACCCAGCCGCGGTGCGGTGCGCCCGTCGTAACGTCACTTCAATCAATGGTCAGGTATACGAAGGGGACCTCTATGAACCGCTTCCAGCAAATTTACGGGGACGTGTTGACGTCCTGGTCGCAAACGCACCATACGTCCCCACTGAGGGAATCGGTCTATTACCCCATGAAGCGCGCATGCATGAGGCGAGGGTGGCATTGGACGGCGGGGCAGACGGGCTTGATGTTCAGCGAAGGGTGGCGGCCTCGGCAACACTTTGGTTGGCACCTGGCTCTCATTTGTTAGTCGAGACGAGTGAGCGGCAAGCGATGCAGACCGTTGAAATCTTTGCTGGATACGGGATGATGCCAAAAATGGTAAAGTGTGAAGAACTGGACGCCACTGTCGTAATTGGTACCAGGCCAGCACTCTAAAGAAATGTTTGGGGCACTTGTAAGTTATGACTAGGGAAAAAAACGTGACCTTCAAAAATCAAATTTATGCAACAAAATGAGGAAATCGAGCAATGAAAAAATCCAAGTCATCTTGAGGTGTCGGTTTACATGGAACTTTGGAAAATGAGTCAAAAGGTATCGGAGCTAAGCGATGTGATTCCTTATTATTTTTTTAGTCTAGTTTCTTCCTGTCTGTCGCTTTCGACGGTGTTGGTATATTCAGCCTAGATACCTGGGGGGGGATTGGCATTATTGTGTTTTCTTTTTATATCGTCATCCCGTATTTATTATTTGCTGTTCCGGTACAGGTCCTTTTCAATAAACATCCTAAAAAATTCAGTTTAAACTATTTTTGCCTTTATATTTTTTTCTCTTTGCCGGCCGTATTCGTTTATAGTTCGGTGCTTAATTTTGACTTCAGCATGGATATTTTGACTACAAAGAATTACTATGCAATCAGCCTTTCAGCGGCACTGTTTTTTTGGTTTTGAGATTCGGTCTTTTTACAAAAAAAAAGCTCTGCATCATAAAAAGGGACCTTCAGACAAACAAAAGGGACCGGTTAAATGGTCCCTTCCAACATTATTTCTTTAGCAAGTTTACGATTTCTTTAGCTTTTTCTAATGTAACTCCTTCAATGATACTGTTGTTTTTTCGAACAGCCGTACCGAAATGATAGTGACCGGTATGCAGTTCGGAATGGATAGAAAGGATATTATCCTTATTCAATCCGCTTCCAACCAGTATGGCTATGTCGCCGCAGACTCTTTTCATTTGTTGAATCGTTTTCATGCGGCTAGGGAAATCCCCATGCCCGCCTGAGGTCAATATCGTAGTGATTTCTGGATATTTTGCTAGCATTTCAGCTGAAATGACAGGGTCGTGCGTATCATCTATGGCTCGGTGGAATGTAATTTCCAAACCTTCACATACGGTCAATAGTTCTTCGAGGTATGGTCGATTGATTTCATTTTTTTCATTTAATGCACCTAATACGACCCCGTTCGCTCCCAGTGATCGAATGATTTGGATATCTTTTTTCATGATTTCCAAATCCTTTTGCGTATAGCAAAAAGATTGGCTATGAGGCCTTACCATCACGTTGACTGGTATCTTCACTGAATTGACGACAGCTTCTATCAGGGCGTGGCTTGGAGTTAATCCACCCTCGGCTAAAGAACTGACAAGCTCGATTCGGTCTGCGCCCGATTCTTCGATTATAAGGGCATCTTCTATCGTTGTGGCAATGAATTCAATGTACATTGGATTTTCCTTTCCTGCATGCAAGTGTTATATGAATATTAAATCCATTAAAAATCGCAAAGTCAATTCATTAATAGTTTTCCTCAAATGGAATATCTTTATTTCTCAAATTTATGAAACGAAATGAACATTCAAACGTATAAAAACAGAATATATTCAATGGTATATTTGTTCGGCGGGGTAATTAAATGAAAATATCATGACGGAGGTTATTTAATTGGATAAAGAAAGTAAGGAAATAAAGAAATCGAGATTTTACAAAGTAGGGATGGGGTTCCTTATCATTTCCCTTCTCACTTGGATCATTCCTGTCGCGGCTCCTTTTACGCCATTTTCGACTGCGGTCAAGGCTGGGGTCATAACAGGTGCGATTGTCTTTGCGGAAGTGATGTTTTGGGCAGGAGCGCTTTTGGTCGGGAAAGAAGTAGCCGCTAAATATAAAGGCTATTTAAACCCGAAAAATTGGAGAAAAGAAAAAGGCTGAAGCTGTTTTTTATAAAAAAGGGCTGGGAGTGAAGCTCCAATGGAAACTGAGTTGTTGAAAGTTTTCGATTCCAATCGCATTCAAACCGGCGTGGCTTCGCGAGAGGAAGTACATAGATTGGGACATTGGCATGAGGTTTTCCATTGCTGGTTCGCAAGTTCGGAAGCGGGCGTGGATTACCTATATCTTCAGCATCGTTGTGCGATGAAAAAAGATTATCCGAATCTATGGGATATTACGGCTGCCGGCCATTTACTGGCTCATGAAACGGTATACGACGGAGTAAGGGAGATTAAAGAAGAGCTAGGCATTGACGTTTCCTTTGACGAGTTGGTTCCATTAGGGATTATTGAATACCATCAAACGAAAGAAGGTTTCATCGACAAAGAACTGGCAAACGTCTTTCTATATGAACGTGCACATGGCTTCGATGATTTCACCCTGCAGCCAGAAGAGGTTTCCGGGATGGTGAAGGTTGTGCTGACTGACTTCGAAGAGCTTTGGACCGAAGCGAAGGACAAAGTGAATATTAAGGGATTTGAAATGAATCACGAAGGCCGCAGGATGATGATCGATCGATTTGTTGGACGGAATGAGTTCGTTCCGCATGATCGTTCCTATTATGATAACATCATTAGATTGATCAGAGAAAACCTCGCTAATTGAATTTAAAGCCCTGATAAAACGATTCGCGTTTTGTCGGGGCTTTTCTTTTTTCTTGAAAAAAACATTAAGTATATCGACCTGTATCTTTCCCGATCAACGGCAGCCTATTGGCTCGTTTTGTCCCAGCTTGATACTCATAAGTTCTTAGTTACCTTATTTTGCCCTGAATGGCTCATAGGGATAATGACTTTGTCTCTGTGATGATTCAGCTGATAAAGCAAGACATACCAGACTGTAATGATGATGCCAGGCTGCATCGTAAAGGCGGGGATGTAGTTTTTCATGAACTAGGGAATTTATCACTTGTAAGAATATTACAAAATTGTAAGATGAACAGTGTATAAATTTTGTTAAGGGGATGAGTGAAATAATGAAAAAAATGGTTTTATGCATTTCATTTTTTGTAGCTTCTTTAGTCCTTTTTGGCTCCCTTGATTCTTTTGCGAACAAAGCTTCAGCCGAAACACACACCTATGATGGAAAAAGTCCTTACTATAATAGTTGTGCGAATAGCGCTGTCACGAAGAAGTCGGTGAAAATTTATGCCAATGGCGGTTCTGCCAATTTGGAGTTGAAATTCAGCACTGTCTGTAAAACCGCCTGGGCGAAGATCACTCTAAGCAGACCGGCTAAAGCAGATGGTGAGGCAACGGCATTGGTTGTCCGCAATACTGATAATAAACAATTCAGCTGTGCATCTCCTGGAGGAAATGGTGAAATAAATAAAGGTCAAACGTCATGCTATACACCGATGGTATATGATTTAGATCCGCGTAAAGCAAAAGCGGTAGCCTTTTGGCCATATACAGCAGGTGAAACCGACTGGTATTAATGAAAAAAGAAAAACCTTCATCTATATTTTTGCAAAGAGAGGATGAATGAATTGAATAAAAAGCTTAAAATGATAGGTTTAACCATGGTGATGACACTGTCGCTGTTTATTGTCGACTTTGGATTTGGAAAAAATCAAGCACTGGCCGAAACACACACCTATGATGGAAAAAGTCCATACTATAATAGTTGTGCAAATTCGGCGGTAACGAAGGATAAAAAATGGATCGATTCCAATTCATACGTAGAATTGAAATACAGCACTGTGTGTAAAACCGCCTGGGCAAAAGTGACCGTAACACGCCCCGCCGTATACAATCATGAAGCGGATGCCAGAATCGTCCGAAGTACTGATGGTAAGGCCTATACATGCTCAAGTTCCGGGGGCAATGGTGTTGTGAATATCGGGCAGACCTCATGCTATACACCAATGGTATATGATTATGACCCGCGCAAAGCACAGGCCCAAGGGATCCATGCGATTCCAAATAGTGATGCCTATAATAAAGCGGTGACTATTTGGTACTAAAAACAGAAAACGCAAAAAAGCATCCTTATAGCCGGATGCTTTTTTTGCGGTCAGATTGTGCTTCCAATTCAAGTAGATATCGTTTCATCTCCGTACCTCCACGGTAGCCGGTGATGGCCCCGTTTTTTCCGATAACCCGGTGACATGGCACCGTGATCAGAATTGGGTTGGCGCCAATGGCCGTACCAACCGCACGAACAGCTGCAGGTCTTTGGATGATTTGGGCAATATCGGAATAGGAACAGGTTTGTCCATAGGGTATTTGATTCAGCGCTGCCCAAATTTCTTGTTGAAAGGGGGTTCCTTTTATATCTGCAGGAAGGGAGAAAGTCTGCCTGGTTCCTTTGAAATATTCTTGTAGTTCTTTTAGATAGGGATTTAATGCTTTTTCATTTTCAACAAGGTTCGCATTTGGAAAGCGTTTTTGCATCATCGACTTCAGTTCTTCATACGTTTGACCGGGAGAGCCTACATAGCAAAGCCCTTTTTCCGTTCTGGCCACATATAATTGCCACTTATCATAATGCAATATGGCCCAGTCAATGGTTTGTTCTTTATCATTCTTCATTTTCTTCACGCTCCAAAGCTTGAGTTTTGAGATAAGCATTCCTATATCCTGAAGGGGTATTCCCCATTTTCCTTTTGAATAACGTCATGAAATAGGGTGTACTGGAGAACCCGGCAGTGAAGCCTATTTCAGTTATCGGCAGTTCGGAGGTTTCCAGCAGCCTCGCCGCTTTTTCAAGGCGAAGCCGCTGAATGTATTCAGTGGGCGATATTCCCTTTACTCGCTTGAATGTTCGTTGTAAATGATACGGGCTGCCATGGGAAATATCCGCCAATTTGTTCAAAGTGAGGGGTTCGCTGTAATGGGTGTCGATCCATTCGGCTATTTGTTCAACCCATTCTTCTGTCGGCACATTCAGTCCTTCCGGTTTACATCGTTTACAAGGCCGGAACTCCTCTTCCAAAGCCATCATGGCATTTTTGAAGATCTTCACGTTTTCCTTATTAGGCACCCTTGATTTACAGGAGGGCCTGCAAAAGATGCCTGTCGTAATTACCCCGTATAAAAAATGATCATCATATGCTGCATCACAATCTATAATAGCTTTCCAATATTCATTCGGGAAATCTGCTTTTTTCGGATTCACTACATTCACCTCTCCATTCAGTATACAAGAAAGGGTTGATATACAAACATTTTGATAATATAAAAGCAAGATAACGTAATTGTTCAATGGGATTTGTTAAAATTAGGGAGTTAAATGAAAGAGCAAGATAACGTATCGGTTTGTCATTAGAATAAAGCTAAAGGAGGGAGCAGGATGAAAGAGACATTATCAAATGATGAAGGCATAAATGAATTGAGAATTCATGCACCAAAAGAGTTTCGTTTTTCGGAAAATCTTAAATATTTATCAAGATCCTCCAATGAATGTCTGTTCGATATTGTTGATCAAAAAATTTATCGAGCACTTGTTGTCGAAAACGAGACGCTTTTAGTAGAAATCAGTGCGATGAATGAAACGGAGCTGACCGTCCGTTTCCCAGGACGAACAGCACCGGTGGAAAATCAGGTAAAGGATGCTGTTTGCCAATACGTTCGTCACTGGTTCGATCTTGAGACAAATCTGCTTCCTTTTTATGAATTGGCCCAAAAGGACCCTTTATTGCAAAAGCCGGTAAGCCAATTCTTCGGCTTGAGAAATATGGGCATCCCTGATTTATTTGAAGCGATTGCCTGGGGAATACTTGGTCAGCAGATTAACTTGACTTATGCCTATACCTTGAAACGGAGGCTTGTGGAGGGATTTGGTGAATATATTGAATTTCAAGGAAAGCATTATTGGCTGTTTCCGACCCCTGATGCGATCGCGAAATTGACCGTCGAAGATTTTGCCGATTTGAGGATGACGGTAAAGAAGTGTGAATATTTAATAGGTGTTGCTCAAATGATTGCAGAAGGGAAACTTACTAAAGAAAAGCTATTGAATGCAAAGGATGTAAAAGAGGCTGAAAAAATGCTGACCAACATACGGGGAATCGGTCCGTGGACAGCGAACTATGTCTTGATGCGCTGTTTGCGTTTTCCAGCAGCCTTTCCCATCGATGACGTCGGGCTGCATAATTCCATGAAACTGCTCATGCAAACAGAAGCAAAACCAACGAAAGCGGAAATCCTGAAACTATCGGAAGCGTGGGCTGATTGGGAATCCTATGCAACCTTCTATTTATGGAGATTGCTATATTGAATCCCGGGATAAAACTGCAAGTAACGTCGATATATCCCTCGGAGATAAAACTATAATTTACGACGATATATCTCTATTCAGTAGAATTCGTTGATATATCTCCATATTCGGAGATAAAACTATAAATTTCGTCGATATATCTCCATATTCGGAGATAAACCAATAAATTACGTCGATATATCTCTATTCGGAGATAAACAGTAGAATTCGATGATATATCTCCATATTCGGAGATAAAACTATAAATTACGTCGATATATCTCTATTCGGAGATAAACGGTAGAATTCGTTGATATATCTCCATATTCGGAGATAAAACTATAAATTACGTCGATATATCTCTATTCGGAGATAAACGGTAGAATTCGTTGATATATCTCCATATTCGGAGATAAAACTATAAATTACGTCGATATATCTCTATATTCGAAGATAAACCAATAAATCTCGTCGTATATCCCTATATACGGAGCTAAAGCAATAGAGTACGTCGATATATCCCCATATCCGGTGATATATCTATTTTCTAATATAAATGCCTTTCCAGCCCAAACACGTTGGGTCCATATTTCATAACCTATTACATTCAATCTTATAGAGGTGAATGACCATGTTTATGTACCCAACGTATCATTATGAGGATCAAGTTCTTCTTGAACGGCAGTTTCCCGGTCTATCCGGCTTTCCGGGCATACCAGGATCACCGGGCTTTCCAGGCCAACCCGGTTTTCCCGGTGTGCCTCAATTTCCAGGTTAGCCAGGACCACCGCCGGGTTCGCAAGCACCTTCAGCTCCTCCGCCAGCATTTATTCCCCAACAGCAATCGGCTTCAGCATTTGCGATAGATCCGGGTGCGATTTCCTTTTGTCTGTTCAGGAATACTTTTATATGGCTAAACAATGGTGCGCGTTTCTGGTATTACCCCATCTTCGTCGGTCCGCGTTCTGTTGCCGGCTTCAGGTGGAATGGCAGGTTCTGGACGATTTTTGGCATCGATACAAGACAAATCAATTCATTTACCTGTTTTTGAAAAAATGCTCAAAGGAAATGTTTCCTTTGAGCATTTTATGTTTCAGATTGTTTTGCTTTCAAGACAGAACCAGCATTGTCCAAAGATAAGCATCATTAAGATTACAAGGTGGAAAACAACTGCTCCTTGAACTTCGCACCATCTTCGGCGTGTCCATTTTTCTTAAATAGGGCACGGGGAAATAAACGGCCAACAATGTTCAATATTTAATAGAAATGGTAAAATCATTATGCTCCTATAAAAATTAGTGAATGAAAATGAAAATAGAGGATGCTGTTGAATATGAGGAAAGTATCGCTGGAAACCAAGATTCTCGGGTTAGTCTTATCGTTGAGCCTGTTTTTGATCCTGTTATTGACGACTACTTTTTCCTATATGGAAGGAAGGCAAATAGCGAAGGATAAAGGTCAATTGGCGTTGGAGCTTTCAAAGACGATTAGCTTCATGCCTACCGTTACAGAGGCTTTTGAGACGGATGATCCCGCTGGCATCATCCAGCCGATTGCCGAAAAGATCCGCAGGGAAACAGGTGCTGAGTTCATCGTTGTGGGGAATGCAGAGGGAATTCGCTATTCCCATCCGCTGGCTTCCGAAATTGGGAAGCGGATGGAAGGCGGGGATAATAGCAGGGCCATTCAGGAAGGCGAATATTATGTCTCCGAAGCGGCAGGATCACTAGGTCTTTCCATTCGGGGGAAGTCACCGGTATTCAATGAGGATGGAAAAATAATTGGAATCGTCTCCGTCGGTTTTTTGGTGGACGATGTCCGCGCCCAAATTTTCAAGGATTTGTCCAAGGAGATGATTGTATCTTTAGTGGCCATCATGATCTCGATCATTGGCAGTTATATGCTGGCAAGGAGCATACGTAAAGATACACTGGGGCTGGAACCATTTGAAATCGCCAATTTATATAAAGAAAAAAATGCAGTGCTTCAATCGGTGAAAGAAGGGATTCTGGCCATTGACCAAAATGGGCTGATTACCTCGATGAATCAGCCGGCGAAAAAATTGCTGGATATTAAAGAGTCCGTTCGCCATTTGAACGTCGATGGCCTATTTCCTTCGAAATATTTATTCGAGGTGCTGAAGTCCGGTGAACCGCAAGTGGATAAGGAGATTTCATGGGAAGACAAATCCGTTATCGTCAATTGTACGCCGATTTTCGATAGTGAAGGGGTAAGCGGTGTTGTCGCTTCGTTCCGTGATCGAACGGAAATTGAGGAAATGGTCAACACACTATCGGAAGTGAAGATGCATTCGGAGGATTTAAGGGCACAAACCCATGAATTTACCAATAAACTATACGTCCTTTCAGGTTTGATACAATTAGGGGAATACGATGAAGCAATCGATATGATTCAAAGCGAAACATCCGAATTGCATTCCCTGAACCGTGTCGTGTTCGAACAGATAAAGGATACAAAGGTACAAGCCCTGTTACTTGGCAAGATCGGGAAAGCATCGGAGAAGAAGATCATCTTCGAAATAGATGCACAAAGTTACCTGGAGAAACTGCCGGACCATATAAAACTTTCACAACTAACATTGATTCTAGGAAACATTATCGATAATGCACTTGAAGCGGTTTCAAGCATGGAGGAGCCGCTCGTGAAATTTTTCGCCACAGATATCGGAAATGATATGGTATTTGAAGTGAGTGATAACGGAAAAGGAATACCTGAGGATGCCATCGCCCATATTTTCGATAGGGGTTTCACTTCGAAAAACAGCGGAAGTCCGAGTGGTTATGGACTTTCGAATGCTGATCATGTCGTAAAAGAGCTGGGCGGCATCATCGAAGTTCAAAGCGAGGATGGGAACACCATATTCACCGTTTATCTTCCTAAAGAACAGCGAGGAGGGAAAGAATGCTGAAGATAAGAGCAGTCATTGCAGAGGATGATTTTCGTGTAGCGGATATCCATGAAAAATTCTTGAAAAACTTTGATGAAATAGAAGTGGTCGGAAAAGCTGTCAATGCCAAAAAAACGCTTCGGATTTTGGAACAAAAAAGCCCGGATTTGCTTTTGCTTGATGTTTATATGCCAGATCAGCTTGGTACAGACCTCCTTCCGGACATACGGAAAAAATTCCCGAATGTGGATATCATCATGATTACCGCGGCAACGGATAAAGAACAACTGGAAAAGGCGCTTCACTATGGTGTTGAGAATTATTTAATTAAACCAGTGGAGATGAAGCGTTTCAACCAAGTTATCGAAGAGTATCTGAAGAAAGTCCATCTGATGAAATCCAAACAAGAGATAGACCAGGATTTTGTGGATCTCATTTTGAAAAAGGGTTCATCCGTATCGGAATCGAACGATGGGCAGGCCCTGCCGAAAGGGGTCGACGAAATCACTTTGGCGAAGGTGATCGAGGTACTCGAAGGAAGCGATATCGGTTTGTCGGCTGAGCAAGTGAGCGGACAGATCGGTGCTTCCAGGACAACCGCGAGACGCTACCTGGAATACTTGATATCCGTTAAGAAATGTAAAGCGGAAGTCGTATATGGGGTAGTGGGGAGACCTGAGCGAAGATATTATAAAATTCAATAGAATTAAGTGAGAGACACCTTCAAGATTGAAGGTGTCTTTTTTAGGCTGTTTTCCCATACTTTGTTGCTATTTACCAGGTAGTGAGTTGTGGTTGATTTCCCCTCCAGATGTTCGCTTTCCGCGGGGCGGGCGGTGAGCCTCCTCGGCGTAAACGCCTGTGGGTTCTCACCTTTCCCGCTGCTCCCGCAGGAGTCTCGCACTTCCGCTCCAATCAACCTTAAATAGTTTCGTTTTAAAAACAACAATCTTTACGAAGAGTACCTTTTTTTATGATGCATCGTTTGAAGGATTATGAAAAAAGCAATATATGTCAAAAAACCGATATGTTAATCTGTTATCCTTTTCTTAAGGAGGTTCGGAAATGAGATATAGCCCCATCATCCAAAAAACGATTGAATATATAGAGAATAGCTTACAAGACGAATTATCCTTGGAGAACATCGCAAGGTTCGCAGGTTTTTCGAAGTTTCATTATCATCGAATTTTTCACAAGGAGGTTGGCGTGACCGTATCGGAATATATTCGATATCGAAGAATTGCCAATGCAGCTAACATGCTGCTTTATACCGATGAAAAAATAATCGATATTGCTTTATATTACCGCTTTGAAACACAGGAATCCTTTACTCGTTCATTCAAGAAATATTATGACCTGCCGCCAGGGCAATATCGGAAACTCGTAAGTAAACTAACCTTGCAAAAGGAGGAAATGACGATGAAAAACGAACAATTATTAAAAGGCTGGGGCTTAAGCGGGAGTCATCCATTCAATTATCAAATGGGAATTGACCGGGAGACATTTCATAAAGGCCAGGCATCAGGATTCCTGAAATCCGTCACTGCCGAATCCAAGGAGGAATTTGCTACGATGATGCAGCAATTCAAGGCGGAAAATTACCTAGGTAAAAGAATGAAACTGTCGGGCTTTTTAAAATCAAAAGGTGTTGATGGATTTTGTGGTTTATGGATGAGGGTGGATAATGCGCTCCAGGATGTTTTGCAATTCGACAATATGGGGAATCGGCCCATCGTCAACGATACGGAATGGAACCATTATTATATTGTCCTGGATGTGCCCGAAAACAGTGCCATCATTTCATTCGGGGTCCTTCTTTCAGGGCGCGGCCAAGTATGGATCGATGAACTGGAATTCGAGGAAGTCAGTATCGATACACCAACGACCAATATAGATTACGGCTGTGACCTTTTGGACGGACCGGAAAATTTATCATTTGAAGAATAAATGCGCGGAACATTTGCTTGAATATTCGCTTATTTACTTAGAGAACGCGCCATTCAACCCGGGGAATGGCGTTCGGTTCCTCCTCGAAAAATCGGTTCCGTGAACACAATGAACAAAATTAACAAAATAGTTTTAAAACACAATAAATTGAGAACGCTTACAAATGAAGCGGTTTCATATACACTTTATCTTATTAGAAGATAGGAGTGATAGATATGCTCGCTTTATTAGGATACTTGATGATAGTAGTGTTTATGATTTTAATTATGACAGGGCGACTTTCAGCCATGATAGCTTTGATTGCAGTACCAAGTGCCTTTGCACTTATTGGCGGGTTTGGCGGTAAAATGGGTGAGATGGCGCTGGAAGGGATCAAAGACGTTGCGCCAACGGGAATCATGATTTTATTTGCGATCCTTTTCTTTGGCATTTTGATTGATGCTGGGGTTTTTGACCCGATCATCAATACGATTCTTAAGGTTGTAAAAGGAGATCCGGTGAAAATTGCCATCGGCACGGCAGTCTTGGCCTTGCTGATTTCCTTGGATGGAGATGGAACGACAACATATATGATAACGATTTCAGCTATGCTTCCGCTATATAAACGGATTGGAATGAGACCGCTAGTATTGGCCGGCATTGCCGTTTCGTCATCTGGAGTCATGAACCTTCTTCCTTGGGGAGGCCCTACAGCACGGGTGATGACCGCTTTAAAACTTGAAATGTCCGATGTGTTCACACCCGTCATTCCAGCGATGATTGGCGGAGTCCTATTCGTCCTTTTCATGGCATACTGCCTGGGTAAAAAAGAAAGAAAGAGAATCGGGATCATTGAGGTCGATTATCATGCTGTGGCACAGCAGGCGGCTGCAACGGAAGATGCTTATCTAAAACGGCCTAAATTGATCATATTCAATTACGCATTGACTCTTACACTGCTGGTTGCGCTGATCATGGAACTTATGCCTTCAGCGGTTCTGTTCATGGTAGGTTTCGCGATTGCCATTACGGTTAACTATCCGAAACTCAGTGATCAGAAAGAACGTGTAGCAAACTATGCGGACAATGCTTTATCCGTCATTTCGATGATTTTTGCAGCAGGTGTTTTCACTGGGATCCTTGCCGGCACGGAGATGGTCGATGCCATGGCAAACTCTTTGATTCAGCATATTCCAGATCAAATGGGCGCACATTTTGCTGTCATCACAGCCATCATCTCAGCACCATTTACGTTCTTCATGTCTAATGACGCATTTTATTATGGGGTGCTCCCATTACTTGCTAAAGCGGGAGCTGCTTATGGAATTGACCCTGCCCTGATCGGCAGAGCTTCACTATTAGGGCTTCCCGTCCATCTATTAAGCCCGCTTGTTCCATCTACCTATCTATTGGTTGGAATGGTAGGGGAAGATTTCGGTGCCTTGCAGCGCACTTTCCTGAAATGGGCATGCGGATCGACGCTTGTCATGATAGTGGTTTGTGTCCTATTGGGAATCATCCCGCTATAAAGTTTTAAAGAGTCCCGTTCGCCACGATGCGAACGGGACTCTTTTCTGTCTGCATCAAGCGCTGAATAAACTGGAAAAGTGAGATACATTATGTTTGTCTTCTCTTTCGCGACAAAGTTAGCTTTTTCTTTTATTGAATGAGGGGTATACGTACCTTAAGATTAAAGGAAACAATATTAATAAGAAGGGAAGAGTGCAAAAATGGCTCACTTTAATATAAAAGTTGCAGTTCAAAAGTTCGGTAACTTTCTAAGTTCAATGGTCATGCCGAATATATCAGCTTTCATAGCATGGGGGCTAATCACTGCCCTATTCATCCCATCTGGTTTCCTGCCAAATGAAAGCCTTGCCAAAATGGTTACACCGATGGTTACGTTTTTATTGCCGCTTTTAATTGGGTATACGGGCGGTAAGCTAATCCATGACCACCGCGGCGGCGTAGTCGGTGCGATTGCGACAATGGGCGTCATCGTCGGATCTGACATCCCGATGTTCCTTGGAGCCATGATAATGGGACCGTTCGGCGGTTATGTCATCAAGAAATTCGATCAATTGATTGAAGGGAAAATAAAAGCCGGTTTTGAAATGCTTGTTAATAATTTCTCGGCTGGGATTATTGGAGGCTTATTGTCCATTCTATCCTTCTTGGCCATCGGGCCTGCTGTGGACGTATTTACAGGCTGGCTTGTAGCAGGAGTCGATTGGCTTGTCGGTACAGGCTTACTTCCGTTGACAAGTATCCTGATCGAGCCTGCCAAGGTCTTGTTCTTGAACAATGCCATCAATCATGGTGTACTATCACCAATTGGTGTAGAGCAAGTTAAACAAACAGGGGCTTCCATCCTGTTCCTTCTGGAATCGAATCCAGGACCAGGTATCGGCGTACTGCTCGCTTATTGCTTTTTTGGAAAGGGAACGGCGAAGAAATCAGCACCAGGAGCTGCCATCATTCACTTCTTCGGCGGGATCCATGAAATTTATTTCCCTTATATCCTAATGAAGCCGATGTTATTCTTAGCCGTCATTCTTGGAGGCATGAGTGGAGTTTTCACATTGGTCCTACTGGGCGGAGGATTGTTCGCTCCAGCATCTCCAGGCAGCATACTTGCCATTACAGCGGTAACTCCGCATAATGCAGGTGCATATATTGCTAACTTTGCAGGGGTCATCGTGGCCGCCCTTGTTTCATTCATCGTCGGTGCATTCATCCTGAAAACAGGAAAGCAATCTGAAGAGAATATTGAAGATGCCGCGAAAAAAATGCAAGAAATGAAAGGCAAGAAAAGCTCTGTTGCCGATGTATTCGCTTCAGAGCCGGGAACGATGCCAACAAACGTCAGCAAAATAATTTTTGCCTGTGATGCCGGAATGGGATCAAGTGCGATGGGGGCTTCGCTGCTTCGCAAGAAGGTGAAGGAAGCCGGATTGGATATCACTGTTACAAATACGGCGATCTCAAACATTCCTGCTGATGCACAAATCGTCATTACACAGGAGGAGTTAACTCCAAGGGCACAGAATAAAGTGCCGAATGCCTATCATGTATCCGTCGATAATTTCCTATCGAGCCCTGAATACGATGCATTGCTTGCACGGCTTCAGGATGACGGTACAGATGAGCTGCATGAAATCGTCGAAGATGCTGAAGAGAAGGTTCCCGGTGTTCGTGAACATTCAATCGAGCCTGGCATCGACGGGGATGAGCAGGAAGGTAGTGAATTGCTTCGTGAAGAAAATGTCTTCCTTAATCAACAGTTCGCCAATAAGGAAGAAGCGATCCGCTTTGCGGGAAGAGCTTTGGTCAATGCAGGTTACGTTAAGGAAAGCTATATTGAAGCGATGATTGCCCGTGATGAATTGACTTCAACCTATATGGGGAACGATGTAGCCATTCCGCACGGAACCGAGGAAGCTAAGAAAGATGTCCTTAAATCCGGATTTACCGTTTTACAAATTCCTGATGGTGTCGACTTTGACGGTCAAAAGGCACGATTGATATTCGGCATTGCCGGCAAGGACGGGACACATCTAGAAATTCTATCTGGCATTGCAGTTACATGCTCTGACATGGAGAATATTGAAAAGATGGTTAAAGCCAAATCAGCCAGGGAATTGATGGATATTATAAATGTAGAAAATAATTAAATACTCTTAACCAAGAATAGAAAAGCGTTATACGCTTTTCTATTCAGTATTTTCTCGTGTTACTCCACCAGAAATGAGTTGGTAGCATGTATATTACTTCAAGGGAAAAATCAATCATAGAATTGATCATAAAAACTTCAGGAAAACATACAGCCTTATCCATTGCGACACAATTGAATGTTAGTGTCCGGACGGTTCAACGCGATCTGAAGTCCATAGAAAAAATCCTGCAATCATTCGAGTTGCATTTAACACGCAATACACATGAGGGACTGTCCATCGACGGGAAGAATGAACAAGTCTTTCGGCTTGTACAGCACCTGATGGGCAATCATCCGATCGATCAAACGCCACAAGAAAGAAAACTGCATCTTCTTTTAGCTTTACTGCAGGAAGAATCATATAAAACCCAAGTTCTTGCGGGGGATCTCGGAATAAGCATTACGACTCTTACAACCTATTTGGACGAACTGACCGAATGGTTAAAGAATTTTAATATCGTGATTACCAGAAAAAGGGGAGTCGGAATAGAGCTTGCCGGCACCGAAGAAAATAAACGAAAAGCCCAGGCAGCCTATTTCTTGCACTTCTTTAATGAAGAGCTGATTGAAAGTTTATTTTTGCTGCAAGAAGGAAAATTTCCAGAAGCGAAAATCCTCGACTATTTTGATCCCGAATATCTTCTGGCTATCGATGGGGTGCTGAACTCAACTTTTAACAGTGCCCATTCCCGATTGGCGGAAAGCGGGTATATAGGGTTAATTGTACATATTTATGTAACCCTGCAAAGGAATGAAAGCCACTATTTTTTGGAGAAGGACTTCAATAAAATAAGCGAACTTTCCGATGAGAATAATCTCATGAATAAAATAGGCAAGGAACTCAGCGCCATGCTGGGAGTTTCTTTTACCATCGATGATATAAGCTACCTTGCAGCCATCCTTAAAGGCTCCAAACTTCATGCGGCGGATGCCGTTCCCTATGACAGTGTGCTGCTTGGACAGCTGATAAGAAACCTGGTAAAAGATGTTTCGGCACAACTGCAAATCGATTTGACCAAGGATTTCCCATTGTATCAGGGGCTCCTTGCCCATATGGAACCATCGCTTTTCCGAATCAAACAGGAAATGGGATTGTACAACCCCTTAACCGAAGATATTAAGCGAAAGTATCCGGTTCTCTTTTTGGCAGTGAAGACCAGTCTGGAAAAGGGATTCAAAGAAATAAAAGAATTTCCTGAAGATGAAATAGCCTTCATCGTCCTTCATTTCGGATCTGCATTAGTGCTGCGGGAGGAAGAAATATCAATAAGGGCACTCATCGTCTGCCCGACAGGTATCGGTACGTCGAAGATGCTTGCAAGCCGGATCAAAAAGGAAATCATCGAAATCGAGACTGTAGAAATCAAGACCATCAAAGACATCCAGCAGCAGGGCAGCCTGAAAAACTATGATGTGATCATTTCTACCGTCCGGCTTCCGTATATCGATAGTGATTATATCCTTGTATCCCCTCTT
The DNA here is from genome assembly GCF_038002945.1 of Peribacillus sp. FSL R5-0717. Taxonomy (NCBI): domain Bacteria; kingdom Bacillati; phylum Bacillota; class Bacilli; order Caryophanales; family Bacillaceae; genus Peribacillus; species Peribacillus sp. FSL R5-0717. Next base: position 1,253,001 of record NZ_JBBOOF010000001.1, on the reverse strand, counting down.
TTGAGTGAAGAGAATATTTTGAACATCAGGAATTATTTAAGGAAGAATATCGAAAACTTCACGAAGAATAAGCGTTATGGCATTCAGTCAGCCGATAAGGATACCGTGACCAAAAAAGAGGATGGCGAACTGAAAGAAGTGCTGCAGGAATTGAAAGATGCCCAGCAGAGCATCGAGTCGATCATGAATAATTTCCGGTTTTATCGGCTGCCGCATCGGAAAGGACATCCAGAAATCATCGAAGAAATGGTGAGGATGGCTGAAACGGAAGAACTGCTGATGGGTGCGGATGATGTGGTCGGATCCTTGAAGGAACGGGAAAAAAAGGGCGGTTTAGGCATTCCGGGCACGGGGATGGGCCTTTTCCATACGAGACATAAGAATATAAAAGAACTGATATTCCAGGTGGCCCACCTGGAGGAATATCGTCTGGTCAAAGGTATGGACGGCAATGACGTCCATATGAAAAATTTACTGCTGATGCTGGCACCTGAAGAATTGAGTGCGAAGCAGCAGGAAATCGTCAGCTTAATAAGTTCAAGCTTAATTGAAAGCAATGAATCCATCATGATTTTTTCATCTTCGGACGAAGAAATGATTAGAAGAAGGCTGGAAGCCATATTTTTGGATTATTTATATACTAACTTGATAAAGGGATGATTGTAATGAAACAAGCAGTACATTTCGGTGCAGGAAACATTGGAAGAGGATTTATCGGAGCACTTTTTTCACAATCAGGATATCATGTGACATTTGTAGATATAGCTGATCAAATCATCGATCAGTTAAATGATAAAAAGCAATATCAAGTCAAACTGGCCACTGATCAACAAGAATCAGTCACTGTGAAAAATGTTTCGGGATTAAACAGTTTAAAGCAGGAAGAGGAAGTCATTAAAGCAATTTCCGAAGCAACCTACCTCACCACTGCTATCGGTCCCAATATTTTGCCTCATATCGCTCCTTTAATTGCAAAAGGATTAGCATCAAGAGTGAAGGAAACCGATGAGAAACTTTATGTGATCGCTTGCGAAAACCAAATATCGGCAACAGACCTTTTAGAAGGCTACATTCTGGAAAACCTGGATCAAGCTACTAAGGAGAAACTAGCCGATAAAGTCTACTTCTTCAACTCAGCAGTCGATCGCATCGTTCCTATCCAAAATAACGAAGGATCACTCGATGTTTTGGTGGAACCTTATTATGAATGGGTCGTTGAAACGAAGGAAAGCATACCTGCCGTTGAAGGGATGACCATTGTAAAAGAACTCGCCCCATTCATTGAGAGAAAACTGTTTACCGTTAATACAGGACATGCCGTCATTGCTTACCTTGGTTATCTCAAAAATAAAAAATCAACGATTGACCAGTCATTAGAAGACGCAGGCATTGTGGAGCAAGTCAAGAGAACCTTAGGGGAAACGGGTGCCTATTTAATAAAGCAATACGGCTTGGATGCAGGTGAGCATCAGCAGTATATCGAAAAAATCATTAATCGTTTTAAAAACTCCTACCTGAATGACTCGGTAAATAGAGTCGGACGTTCACCGCTGCGTAAACTCGGGCCAAACGACCGTCTCGTGCGCCCTGCGGTAGAAGCAAAGAAAGCCGGACTTTCCTATACTAATCTGGCGAAAGCGATAGCGGCCGCTTTACTCTTTGATTTTAACGAAGATGAAGAAGCCCTTAAACTGCAAACGATGATCAAAGAACACGGTGTAGCTTCAGCACTTAAGGAAGTTAGCGGATTGGACGAAAATAGCGAAATCACCGAAGAAGTCATCAACCACTACAACAACTTGAAATAAAAGCCGAAGAACTCCTGAAATCCTTTTTCAGGAGTTTTTTACTTAATCAAAAAGCCAATCATCGAAGGAACTGGCATCCGATAATAAAACTCCAAAAAAACCTTGTAAACAGTAATCATTACGTTTTATAATGGAAGACAATCAAGACAAGAGAGAGTGTTTTAAAATATAAATCGTAATCATTTTGATTTATTGGGCGAAAAGCACTGAAAGAATGGATTGAAAAAGGAGGATTCGTGCAATAAATAGAGAATTTGGTGCATTTTTTAATAATTTAGTCCTATTGCAAGAGATTTAGAGCTGTTCCTCAAGGGTTTAGAGCAAATATTCACGAATTTGGAGCAAATACTCTTGAATTTCGAACAAAAACTCGTGAGTTAGAGCAAATACTCGTGAATTTGGAGGATTTACTCGTGAGTTTGGAGCAAATACTCGTGAGTTTAGCACATATACTCGTGAATGGATGTTTTCTCTCGAGGAGGATTACATAGTTTGATTTCGGATAAGCATTCGGCGATGTGTTACGTCGTTTGTCATGATGGTAAAGCCGCAACATAAATCGTAATCAATACGATTTTGTGTCGACCAAAATAGTTGAGGTAATGGGAGGAAATATATCGTGTTCAGAAAATGTAAATTGATTTTTATTGTATGTTTATCAGTCTTTCTTTTGGCTGCTTGTTCCACCGAGTCTGCGAAGGATCAAGCGGGAGGGAAGAAGGAAGTGAACTTGCTTTTTAATTTTGCGACTAGCTCGCTTGATCCGAATGTTGATACTAGTTATGTGTCGCTTAGGGCTGGCATCACTGAGACATTGGTGCATCTCAATGATAAGGATTTGACCATCGAACCTTGGCTGGCGAAGAGCTGGGATAGCAAGGATGGTCAATTATGGAATTTTGAGTTAAGGGAGGGTGTGACGTTCCAGAATGGAAAGCCGATGGATGGCAAAGCGGTGAAGGCTTCCTTGGAGAGGGCGATGAAAGATAGTCCGGCGATCAAGAATGCTTTGCGGATTGAGTCGATTGAAGCGGACGGGAATGCGCTGACCATTAAGACGGAGGTTCCTTTTCCTGAGTTTCCTTCTGAATTGGTTCATCCAAATACATCGATTATTGATGTGAAGGAAAGTGACTATATAAACAAGCCGATAGGAACCGGGCCATTTGCCGTTTCGAAATTCATACCAGGTACGGCTGTTGATTTAATCCGATATGAGTCTTACTGGGATGGAGCCGCAAAGCTTGAGAGAGCCAGGTTTTCGTTTAATGAAGATGCCAATGCACGGTCTCTTGCCCTTGAATCGGGAGACGCTGATATTGTTTTCCGTCCGGAAGTGGAAAGCCTGGAAAATTTAGAGGCGAAAGATGGTGTGAAGGTTGAATCGACATCGACTTTCCGCGTACATCAAATGACGATGAATTTGGAACGTAAAGCATTGCAGGACATACACGTCCGGAAGGCGGTTGATGCCTTGATCGATCGTCCATCCATTGCGGAAACGATTTTACATGGTCATGCTGAAGTGGCGACGGGGCCATTCCCATCCACTTTCTCTTTTGCCCCGGATTATCCGAAAAAAGCGAATGGAATGGAAACCGCTAAGGCGTTTCTTGATCAGGCGGGATATAAGAAAGTGGATGGTGTCATGCAAAAAGACGGTAAACCGTTAACGTTTACACTGCTTACATACAGTTCACGTGCCGACCTGCCGTTAATTGCCCAAGTTTTTCAATCGGATGCCGGTCAGTTGGGGATTGATGTGAATATCAAGCAAATAGAAATCCCTGAAGAGTATATGGCTTCCAATCGCGATTGGGATTTAACGACCTACAGCAATTTAACGGCTCCGAGAGGGGATGCCGGTTATTATTTAAATGCTACTTATCATCCAAAGGGTGCCTTGAACTTCAGTGGGGCTGATGATGATCGCCTGACGTCCCTGATTGATGAGCTGAACGTGACGGTCGGGCAGGAGGAGCGCTCGGATTTAGCTGAGGAGATTGCGATGTATGTGGATGAACAGGTGTATAATTCATTCATTTTACATCCGAATACACTTGTTGCTTATGATGCCGATAAAGTTAGAAACTGGATCACTTCGAGAAGCGAATACTACATGCTGACGAATGAATTGGATGTGAAGTGAATGTTTCGCATCTTAGTCCGCCGGTTCATTGAGGTAGCGATTTTTGTTCTTGTGATTACATTCATTTCTTTCCTTTTTGTTCGGCTTGCTCCTGGCGACCCGGTTCTCTCGATACTTCAAGTGGATGATGTATCGGTCACAAACGAGCAAGTCATTGAGCTTCGTGAAGAATTAGGGTTCAATGATCCGCTGTTCGTGCAGTATGGTAATTGGTTTTCGGACTTTATCCGATTGGATTTCGGGCATTCCTATCTGACGAATCAGCCTGTGATGGAAATGATCATGAGCGGGCTGCCTGCAACACTTGAGCTGGCGGCTGGTGCATTGCTTGTCATGCTTGGTATAGCGATTCCGTTAGGTTCGCTTGCTGCCTTGTACAGGGGGAGCTGGATCGATCAATTCAGCCGGGCTGTTTCTTTATTGGGGGCAGCCATTCCTAGCTTTTGGCTGGGGCTGCTTTTGATAGATTTATTTGCGGTACGATGGGGAGCCCTTCCAACGATGGGCAGGGACGGGTTTCGTTCTTTGATTCTGCCGTCGGTCACGCTGGGGCTGGCCATCACAAGTGTGTACGTCCGTTTGCTGCGTTCGAGCTTGATAGATTCCCTCAGTCATGATTTCATCAGGGCTGCCCGATCTAGGGGGATTTCAGAGATGCGGATATTCTTTGCCCATGCATTTCGTTATAGCTTGCCCCCGGTCATTACCGTATTCGGCGTCAGCCTTGGCAGCCTGATCGGCGGTGTAGTCGTGATTGAAGTTATTTTTGCCTATCCGGGCATAGGTAAGATGGTCGTGGACTCGATTCGGTCGCGGGATTATCCAGTCATCCAAGGGTACCTGCTGGTCATGGCCATCATTGTATTCATGGTTAATAGTGCCGTGGATTTATCTTATCGCTATTTAAATCCGGAGCTAAGACTGAAGGAAAGGAAGCATGGAAAATGGAGTTAGTTATCAAAGGGAAATCCAAAAGGCGCTGGAGAATGACCGTCCTATTTACGGTGATGGCGACAATCCTTGCCGTTGCGGCTTACACCTTTCTTATTGTGAAACATGATCCGGCACTGGTCAATCTGGAAGAAAGGCTATGGCCGGCGAGCATGGAACATCCGTTAGGGACGGATCATCTAGGGCGTGATGTATTGACGCGCCTTCTGCTTGGTGCACAGCTGACGGTTGGATACGGCCTCTTATCTTTGTTTGCCGCAGTTATCATCGGCGTCCCGTTCGGGATGATTGCCGGTTTTAAAGGAGGTCTGATCGATCGGGTCTTCATGCGCATTGCCGACGCGTTTCTCGCATTCCCAGATACGATCGTTGCCATTGTTCTTAGTGGTTTATTAGGACCGGGAATCGAAAATCTCCTGTTGGCGATCGTTCTTGTGAAATGGGTGAATTATGCCCGGCTTGTGCGAAGTACGGTGATCACCGAACGTCAGAAGGATTATGTCACAGTTGCTAAAATCAATGGATTAAGTTCATTTGGGATCATGAGGAAGCATCTTTTTCCGCACCTTATCGGGAACGTGCTTGTCCTTTCTAGCCTCGATTTAGGAAAAATCATACTGCTCATATCTTCCTTATCATATATCGGGCTCGGTGCGCAGCCGCCGGCACCGGAGTGGGGAGCCATGCTGAATGATGCCCGTCCATACTTTCAATCCAATATGCTGCTGATGATTTACCCAGGGCTCGCCATCGTATTTGTCGTCCTTCTAACCAACATGTTCGGTGATTATTTGCGCGATGCATTTGATGTGAAAAAGGAGGTGGGATCATGAGCATTTTATCCGTGAGGCAGCTGCATATCATGGGAAAGCAAAATCATATCGTCAAGGATCTTTCATTAGATGTGCAGGAGGGTGAGTGGTTCGCACTTGTCGGACAAAGCGGTAGCGGCAAAAGCATGACGGCCATGGCAATATGTCAGCTGCTTGCACCCAATCTTCAAGCGAAGGGGGAAATATGGTACGGGGAAAAGAATTTATTAACCCTATCTTCCTCAGAAATCAGGAAGGTTCGCGGAAAGCGCCTGGCCTATATTTTTCAAGATTACCAGGGTTCATTCACACCGTTCCTTACCATCGGTCAGCATTTCGACGAATATCAGCGAACACATTTGAACCTTTCCAAAAAGGCAAGGAGGCAGCAAGCGGTCAATGCGCTCATATCGGTGGGCCTGAATGACGATATCTACGGCAGATACCCTTTTCAATTAAGCGGCGGTCAGCTTCAACGCGTATCCATTTCTATGGCCCTGCTGCTTGAACCTGATATCTTGATAGCGGATGAACCGACCACAGCCTTGGATAGTGTATCTTCCTTTAAGGTCTTGCAGCTGTTATCAAAGCTCCAAAAAGAAACCGGATGTGCAATCTTGTTCATTACCCATGATTTACGTCATGTCAGGAAGTATGCGGACCGCATTGCGGTCATGAAAGACGGGGCCATAATAGAGACCGGTGATAAAAATCAGGTATTGAATCATCCGCAGCATGCTTATACGAATGAACTGATTCAATCATCGCCATCATTGAGGAGAATTCCATTTAAGCTTGAAGGAGTGTCAGGATGAGTTTATTAGACGTGCGAAATGTCCATAAAAGCTATGATAACGGAGTGGAAATACTAAGGAACGTGAATTTCAGCATGGAAAGGAAGGAATGCCTCGGGTTAGTGGGGGAGAGCGGCTGCGGAAAAAGCACACTGGCAAGACTCATCCTTCAGATTGAATCTTTTGACCAGGGCAGCATCCTATTTGAAGGAACCGAGCTGCAAAACAAAAGCGAACGCAGTTTAAAACCGTATCGCAAGAACATCCAGGCCGTTTTGCAAAATCCTGCATCGGCTCTGAATCCAAAACTAAGGATAAAGGATTCACTAATGGATCCATATCTTCAATTTGGCAGCCAGGTCAATTTGAAATATTTTACGTATACAAGTGAAGCGAACTTTATCGGACAGCTCCTGGAAACGGTGGAGCTTCCAAGGAGTTTTGCTGAACGTTACCCGCATGAGCTAAGCGGCGGACAAAAGCAGCGGGTGACCATTGCACGTGCAATCAGCATCGAACCGGCCCTCATTATATTGGATGAACCGGCTTCAAGCCTGGACGTGCTGTCCCAAGCGGCAGTGCTGAAATTGTTAGGCGGGCTGCGGGAGACTTTGGACACTTCCTACCTTTTTATTTCTCATGATCTATCGGCTGTACAGGAGATGAGCCAACGGATCATGGTGATGAAAGGGGGTGTTATTGTGGATTCTTTTGAAAAAGAACAGCTTTTTTGCAGCGATCGCCATTCATACACAAAAGAACTGATTTCGATGTTTGAATAATGAAGTTGTGTTTATTTGAGTTTTAAATCGTAATGATTTCGATTAAGTTTAATGCTTAAGGAGGAAGTAAGGTGGCATGTTAGGAAGTCGGGAGAACGATTGCGGATTCTTTCATCATCAATTCAACCATTTATTACACATTTAAATTGTGGCACCATGGAACGAGTTGCTTCGGCAATTCGTTTTTATTTAGGGAAGAACGAAATTCCAATAAACTTACTTGACATTATAAGCTTATTAAAATATAATTACTTACATAAAGTAACCAACAAAAAGGAGAATTCATACATGAATAAAAATGATGCAGGTCAAGTTTTTTTAAGGGTGATTTTAGGTCTTACTTTTTTCATTCACGGCGTTTCAAAGTTTCAAGGGGGCATAGGAAATACGGCGGGATTTTTCGATAGCCTTGGCATTCCTGGCTTCATGGCATACATCGTTGCAGGAATCGAATTGATTGGAGGACTTGCGGTTATACTGGGTTTGGGAACACGAATCGTATCCGTCCTATTTGCGGTCATTATGGCGGGGGCGATTTTCACGGCTAAATTACCTGCCGGTTTTCTTGGAAACGGGCAAGCGGCGGGTTACGAACTGGACTTGGCACTGCTTGCCATGTCTGTCTATCTAGCGTGTGCAAACCGCACGGTTCTTTCTTTGGATCATGTGATTTTCAATAAAAAAGGGAAGTGACAATATGGATAAAAATTTTCATCAAAAACCAATTACATTTGTTGGCGAAGTCAGTATAAATGTTTTGGATTTGAATAAGGCCATTCTGTTTTATCAAGAAATCATCGGTCTTCAAGTATTGAAGAAAACCGAACGGCAAGCTGTTTTGACGACAGACGGAAAAACCCCGTTGCTGACACTTGAGCAGCCTGCGGATGTGATTCCGAAAGAAGGGCGGACGACGGGCTTATATCACTTTGCCCTTTTACTGCCAACCCGTGCCGACTTATCGATTTTTTTACGCCATTTACTTCAAACGAAATATCCATTTGGAGCTGCGGATCATGAAGTGAGTGAAGCGCTGTACATTACCGATCCGGATGGAAATGGCATCGAAGTATACTCTGACCGGCCATCAGCTGATTGGAGATGGGCAGGCGGGGAGGTCGAAATGGGCACGGATCCGCTGGATGGGAATGACCTTCTGAAAGAAAGCGATGGTGAGTGGAGCAAACTGCCTGCTGGTACCTTAATGGGGCATATACATCTGCATGTAGCGGATTTACGTAAAACGGAGGAGTTTTACATGCAAGGTCTTGGGTTTACCGTCGTGAATCGATATGGAGGAGCGCTCTTTACTTCAACCGGCGGATATCATCATCACATCGGATTGAACACATGGAATGGCGTTGGTGCGCCTGCCCCTAAGGAAAATAGTGTGGGGCTAAACTGGTATACACTCGTTTATGCAGATGAAGAAGCGAGAAACAAAGTAACGGAGCAACTGGAAGGAATCGGGGCTGTCGTCACGAAAAAAGAAGGGTTTTTCGCTGTAACAGATCCATCAGGCAATGAGATTCATTTAATCGTCTAAATATTATAATCAGAAAGCAATGGTGAGAGGATAATGGGATTCTTAAGCAGATTATTTGGAAATAAAGAAGCCGCGGCAGAAGAGAATGGGAAAAGGACAAAAGTGTTATTCGTGAAAGTGAACGATCGTCCAGCAGATCAGGCAATCAGCTCGAAAATGTATGACACATTCTTACAAACATATAAAGAGACACACCGTACAGATGAAGTGACCGAGCTGGATTTATTTAAAGAAGAGCTTCCTTACTATGGAAATACGGCGATTACCGGACTATATAAACGCAACCAAGGTCTTGAACTGACAGCTGAAGAGGAAAATGCCGCAAAACTGGTTGACCAATATTTAAATCAATTCATGACCATGGATAAAGTGGTATTCGCTTTCCCTCTATGGAACTCAACGGTTCCTGCACCGTTAATCACCTATCTTTCTTATTTGGCACAAGCAGGAATAATGTTCAATTATACGGCGGAAGGTCCTGTCGGGTATGCTGGAGATAAAAAAGTCATGCTATTGAATGCCCGTGGTTCTGATTATGCATTAGAAGGAATGGCTTCCGCTGAAATGGCCGTGAGTTTAGTGAAAAATATCATTAGTCTATGGGGTATTAAGAATCCGGAGACCGTGGTCATTGAAGGCCATAATCAGTATCCGGATCGGTCACAAAAAATCATCGCGGATGGTTTGGAAAACGTTGCAAAAGCGGCTGAAGCATTCTGATTGCAAAGTGAAAAGAATAGCAGGCAAAGAAAGGCCTCCATATCAATGGGGGCCTCCTTTGTGCAGGGATGGTGTTATTTGACCTGATACTTTTTCAAACGGTATTGAAGGCTTTGGCGGCTAATATTCAGGGCCTTGGCTGCTTGGGAGATATTCATGCCATGTTCCTTCAATATCTTCTCCAAGTATTGCTTTTCAGTATTGGCTATATAATCATCAAGAGATAAGGTCGAATCCTGTAAATCTCCATTTGCATGAGTCTCTTTTCTTCCGGGATGAATGTCTTCCAAATGGGCTTTCTTCCTAAATAGAGCCGGAAGGTGGGTGATGGCAATCTTTGTATCGCCAGGCTCCATTAAATTCATGGCCCCCTCAATGATATGTTCAAGTTCCCTTACGTTCCCGGGCCAGTCGTAATCATAAAAAAGCGAGTAGACTTCTTCGCTGATCCCTTCTATATTCAATTCGAACAGCGCATTGAATTTCTCGATGAAGGATTGCGCCAGCAAAGGAATATCCTCTTTCCGTTCACGAAGAGGCGGGATGAATAACGAAACGACACTTAATCGGTAGTATAAATCCTTTCGTAAATGGTCATTTGAAATGGCATCTATCGGATCTTCATTTATCGTTGCAATGACTCTAACGTCAATTTGTTTATCCTTAGTATCCCCAACGCGGCGAATCGTCCTTTCTTGAAGGGCCCGTAATAATTTCGCTTGCATGTTCGGATTTAATGAGTTGATTTCATCTAGCAGGATGGTACCGCCCTGTGCCTGTTCGAATAATCCAGGCCGTTCGATCGATCCGGTGAAGGCGCCTTTCTTTGTGCCGAAGAGTATTCCTTCAATTAGACTGTCTGGCAGGGCAGCACAGTTTTGGCTGATGAAGGGTTGAGTCGAACGGCTGCTGCCATTATGGATGCTTTGGGCGAAGAGCTCTTTTCCGGTGCCCGTTTCCCCAACGATGAGGATGGAGGATGCCGTCCTGGTCGAGCGCTTGCACTTTTCTATGACTTCCAGGAAATTTTCACTCGTTCCGATGATGCTGTCAAAGGTATATTTGGTATCGCCCTTATTCAATATATTATCTTTAATGATTCTTTCCAGATTCGTTATATCCTTTGCCACTTCAATGGCCCCGATGATATTTTGCTTTTGATCCAAAATTGGAAACGTATTATTGATTGTTGTAATTTCCTGACCAAGATTATTGAAGTAGGTCTGCTTCGAGTTCTCGGTTGTCTTCCCAGAATGAAGTGCCCTTATTAATGTACTCTCCGTTTCTTCCTTGAATTTAAAGATTTCATGAATCTTCTTCCCTAAAACTTCTTCTGAATCCATTCCTTCGATTTCTGCCATTTTCTTGTTATATACAATCGTCCGCCCCTTTATATCGATTATATGTATCCCTGTATCGATTACATCCACAAGCGAATAGAGGATGGATTGGAAACCATCTATTTTAATGATTTGATCTAAATTCATGAATGCCTCCCGTTTTTCTTCTTTTCTTAGAGCTATTGTAGAGGAATTGAAGCAAAGGCGCAAATAAAATTTGCACAGCAAGATTATTTTGCATCGGAGTGCAAAAATATTTTGCGGAAAAAGTGCGAAAATGCTGTTTTTTATGGTTTTTCTAGTTGGCATGAAATTTGCATTAATAAAAAGTGTAAGGTTTAAGCGACAAAAATAGGGGTTAGAGCAAAAAATAATGGCATACTATGCCAATTTTGCCCTTAAAGTGCTGAATTTCATTGCATTTTTCAAGAAAAAACATTATTTTTTCGAAAAAATGAAAAGTTGGCACGGAACTTGCTTGTTTAATAAGGGAGAAGTAAAAACATAAACTTAGGGAGATGAGACATAATGGTCCAAACATATAAACACGAACCATTTACTAATTTTAAAATCGAAGAAAACAATAAAGCTTTTCAAGCGGCATTGAATGATGTAGCTAATGATCTAGGGAAGAAATATCCGCTGATCATTAATGGTGAAAGAGTGTTTACTGATGAAGTCATTACCTCTGTAAACCCAGCAAATAAAGAAGAAGTTATCGGAACCGTATCCAAAGCGAATAAAGATCTTGCAGAGCAAGCGATGCAAGCGGCAGATAAGACATTCCAAACTTGGAGAAAAACGAAAGCGGAAGTGCGTGCAAACATTTTATTCAGGGCTGCAGCGATCGTTCGCAGAAGAAAACACTATTTCTCGGCTCTATTGGTTAAAGAAGCAGGGAAGCCTTGGAATGAGGCGGATGCAGATACAGCGGAAGCGATCGACTTCATGGAATACTATGCACGTCAAATGCTGAAGCTTAAAGACGGCATGCCAGTGGAAAGCCGTCCGATTGAACACAATGCTTTCAATTATATTCCGCTTGGTGTGGGTGTCATCATCTCACCTTGGAACTTCCCGTTTGCGATCATGGCAGGCATGACGACGGCTGCTCTTGTTTCAGGTAATACGGTCTTATTGAAACCGGCCAGTACAACACCGGTCATTGCAGCTAAATTCATCGAAGTGCTGGAAGAAGCGGGCATGCCTGCAGGAGTTGTGAACTTCATTCCAGGAAGCGGTGCCGAAGTGGGCGATTATTTGGTAGATCATCCTCGTACACGTTTCATCAGCTTTACCGGATCTCGTGATGTCGGTATCCGTATTTATGAGCGTGCGGCGAAAGTACATGAAGGCCAGATCTGGTTAAAACGTGTCATCGCTGAAATGGGCGGTAAAGATACGATCGTTGTTGATAAAGAGGCTGATCTGGAATTGGCGGCACAATCAATCGTCGCTTCTGCATTCGGATTCTCCGGTCAAAAATGTTCTGCTTGTTCACGTGCTGTCATAGTGGAAGATGTATATGACCAAGTCTTGAATCGTGCCATTGAATTAACGAAAGAAAAAACGATCGGGGAACCAACAGATCTAAACAACTTCATGGGTCCGGTCATCGATCAAGCAGCTTTCGATAAAGTCATGAGCTACGTTGAAATCGGTAAAGAAGAAGGGAAAATTGTTACAGGGGGAGAAGGAGACAATTCAAAAGGTTTCTTCATCCAGCCAACTATCATTGCCGATGTGGATGAGAACGCACGTGTCATGAAAGAAGAGATTTTCGGACCGGTTGTTGCATTCTGTAAGGCAAAAGATTTCAATCATGCAATCGAGATTGCCAATAACACGGATTATGGATTAACGGGTGCAGTCATCTCTAACAACATTGAACATATCGAACAAGCGCGTGAGGATTTCCACGTAGGTAACTTGTACTTCAATCGCGGCTGTACTGGTGCCATTGTAGGATACCAGCCATTTGGCGGATTCAATATGTCAGGTACAGATTCAAAAGCGGGCGGTCCTGATTATTTAGTTCTTCATCTTCAAGGTAAAACAACATCTGAAACGCTATAAATTTTAGGGGGAATCAACATGACAACTTTAACGGAAAAATTAATCGAGCAAACAGAACAATATGGTGCAAACAATTATAATCCACTTCCAATCGTCATTTCGAAGGCAGAAGGAGTTTGGGTGGAAGATCCTGAAGGCAATAAATATATGGATATGCTTAGTGCCTATTCAGCAGTGAACCAAGGCCACAGGCATCCGAAAATCATCGACGAATTAAAAAAACAAGCTGATCGCGTAACATTGACATCCCGTGCATTCCATAGTGATAAATTAGGACCATGGTATGAAATGGTTTCACGCATTACGCAAAAAGACATGGCACTGCCTATGAATACAGGTGCTGAAGCCGTTGAAACAGCCATCAAAGCTGTTAGACGCTGGGGCTATGATGTTAAGGGAATTGCAGAAAACCAAGCTGAAATCATTGCTTGTATCGGGAACTTCCATGGCCGTACGATGGCAGCCGTGTCCCTGTCATCCGATGATGAATATAGAAGGGGCTTTGGACCGATGCTGCCAGGGATCAAGCTTATCCCTTACGGCGATCTTGATGCATTGAAAGAAGCGATTACACCGCAAACGGCTGGATTTTTAATCGAACCGATTCAAGGTGAAGCGGGAATCATCATTCCGCCACAAGGATTCTTAAAAGAAGCTTACGACTTATGTAAAGAAAATAATGTCCTATTCGTTTCTGATGAAATTCAGTCAGGACTTGGACGTTCAGGAAAAATGTTCGCCTCTGACTGGGATGGAGTAGTTCCCGATATGTACATTTTAGGTAAAGCGCTGGGCGGCGGGGTTTTCCCAATCTCTTGCGTAGCTGCGAACCGTGAAATCCTTGGCGTATTCAATCCTGGTTCCCATGGTTCTACATTCGGCGGCAATCCATTGGCATGTGCGGTTTCCATCGCTTCATTGGAAGTCCTTGAAGAAGAGAAGCTTGCGGAACGTTCATTGGAGCTTGGACAATACTTCATGGATAGTTTAAAAGAAATCAAGAATCCAATGATTAAAGACATCCGCGGCCGAGGCTTATTCATCGGAGTCGAACTAACAGAAGCAGCAAGACCATATTGTGAGCAGCTTAAAGAAGAAAAACTGCTATGTAAAGAAACGCATGATACAGTTATCCGTTTTGCTCCGCCATTAGTGATTACTAAAGAAGACTTGGATTGGGCAATCGAACGCATTAAAAAAGTTTTATCCTAATATACCTATGAGGTGAATTCCATTGAGTACAACAATCAAAGAAGAAAAAGAAACTGCCAGCTTGCTTGATTCAACACAGGTCGTAATCAAGGAGGCGCTGGATAAGCTTGGCTATTCTGAAGAAGTGTTCGAGCTTTTGAAGGAACCTTTACGGATGCTTACCGTCCGGATTCCAATTAAGATGGATGACAATTCGACGAAGATTTTCACTGGATACCGTGCCCAGCACAACGATGCTGTCGGTCCGACGAAAGGCGGAATCCGTTTTCACCCTGAAGTCGATGAGGAAGAAGTCAAGGCACTTTCAATGTGGATGAGTTTGAAATGCGGAATCGTGAATCTGCCATATGGCGGAGGAAAAGGCGGCATCATCTGTGATCCGCGCCAAATGTCAATCGGTGAATTGGAAAGGCTTAGCCGTGGATACGTTCGGGCAATCAGCCAAATAGTGGGGCCGACTAAAGATATCCCGGCCCCGGATGTTTATACGAATTCACAAATCATGGCATGGATGATGGACGAGTACAGTAGAATAAGAGAACACGATTCTCCTGGTTTCATTACAGGTAAGCCACTGGTACTGGGCGGTTCACACGGCAGGGAAAAGGCGACTGCACAAGGTGTCACCATCTGTATCGAGGAAGCGGCTAAGCGTAAGGGCATAGAATTGAAAGGTGCTCGCATCATCGTCCAAGGGTTTGGGAACGCAGGAAGCTTTTTGGCCAAATTCATGCATGATGCAGGTGCGAAAGTGATTGGCATATCGGACGCATATGGTGCCATCTATAAACCTGAGGGTCTGGATATCGATTACTTACTTGATAAAAGGGATAGCTTTGGAACGGTAACGACACTATTCGATCATACAATCACCAACCAGGAGCTTCTGGAACAAGATTGTGATATTTTAGTGCCTGCTGCCATTTCCAATCAAATCACCAAAGAAAATGCACATCTTATCAAAGCCCAAATTGTCGTAGAGGCCGCGAATGGACCTACCACATTGGAGGCAACCAAGATCTTGACGGAACGCAATGTGCTTCTCGTACCTGATGTATTGGCAAGTTCAGGCGGTGTGACAGTTTCTTACTTCGAATGGGTTCAAAATAATCAAGGTTATTATTGGGAAGATGAAGAGGTCCAAACCAAATTAAAGGCGTTATTGGTCAACTCATTTAATCAAATATATGAAATGGCCGAGACGAGAAAAGTGGATATGAGGCTGGCAGCGTATATGGTGGGTGTCAGAAAAATGGCAGAAGCCTCGATATTCCGCGGCTGGGTATAAGCTATAGTCTAATAATGGGGAGTGGAGGAGTGATTCCGTGTTAAAACCGATTCATACCATCGAGTGTGCTCATGATGGGACCGTCGAGCAAGTTTACGTTCAAAAGGATTCCTATGTTTATGAATGGGAAAGGCTCTTTTTAGTGAAGACGGAAGATGGGAAATTGATTGATGTTTCAATAGGTGCCAGTGGTCACATTACTGAAATTAATGTTTCGGCAGGGGATCCTATTAATAGAAAGCTTCCTTTAGCTTTGCTCCAAGACGATTTTGTTATAACTGGCTCTGATTGATTATAGGAAAGAGGGTGTTCCAAAGGCGGAAGCGATTTCTGCTTTGGGATGCTCTTTTTTTTTTGTTGTGATCATTTATTAGGCGATGACAAAGCCAGGAAATAGTTTGAAAAGAAAAAACGATGAGGGCTCGATCGTGGTGAGAAGAACAAGAAGGACAATCCCACTTACGAAGATTCATCCCACACTTCAATTTCAGATCGTAAGGTCGATAAGTGGTGGGGAGTTCAACCATGCTGTTCAAAAGATTTTGAGATAGATTAAATGAGTGGCCCGGTCTACCTGGGAAAAGGAAAAAGAACTAGATTAACATAAGGACCTTTAACCAAGATAAATACACGCGCCTTCGCTGACCATACATCTTAACAGGGGATGGTTCCGCGAAGGTATTTTTGATTTGGAAGGGCATATTGTCTTATTCCCTTTCATAAACTTTTACAAGCCAGTACCAAGGCAAGAAAGGAGTGGATCATGGTTGCTCGAAACCAGTTAACTATATCCGTGTGCGCTTTCTAGGAATTTAAGCCCACGACTGGAAGCTAGTATGTTAAAATACAAATTGAGATTTATACATCAAATAAATAGTGGTTTTTCTGAATCTATCCATATTTACATTCAGAATTCCGCTGTTTAAAAGAGGGGAGTTAATCAGAGAATGAGAATCTCAGAATTAAAGAGGAAAGCCCTTCAGTCGTTGGGAGGTAAATGGGGAGTAACTGTTTCGCTTATGTTGCTGTTATTCTTGATCAACCTCATTTTTCCTTTAATTGTCGAAGTGATCGGAAGCGGTGGTTTTTCAGAATGGCTCATGCAGGATGACACACCGTTATGGTCCGATATCTTCAGCATGGTCTTTTCCATTGCCTTAATCCCGCTTACCATTTCAACCACTTGGTTCTACCTGAATTTAGTTAGGGAAGGGAATCCTGGCATTCCAGAAGTGTTCGCTATCTATAAAGATGGTAAAACCTCTTTCAAGCTTATTGGGGCTTCCATCTTACAGGCAATTTTCATTTTTTTATGGTCATTATTATTAATCATTCCGGGTATCATCAAGGCCATCGCTTATTCGCAGCAGTTTTTCTTATTGAAGGATCATCCTGAATACACGGTGCTTGAAGCCATTACAGAGAGCAAAAAAAGAATGAAGGGCTTGAAATGGAAGTATTTCCTTATGCACCTGAGCTTCATCGGGTGGGGCATCCTTTGCATGTTCACGCTGGGAATTGGTTTACTATGGTTGATTCCTTATGCAGGAACGACAACGGCTGCATTCTATGAAGAACTGATTGTGCCTCAAGAAGATATTGACGATGATCAAGAAATAGAGGGATAAAAGATTAACCGATAGCAAAAGGCTATCGTTTCAGACTGTAGACAAACTCGATTTTAATCGAGTTTGTCTACAGTCTTTTTATGGCATGTGCAATTTTGACGTTGATTTCCGCTCGCGCTTTCCGTGGGCGGTCCGCGAGCCTCTTGCGGGGTCTCCGTAGACGCGCTTTTCCCGCAGGAGTCTCGCACCTTCCCCTCCAATCAGCTTTGTTATAAAAATTAGTTAGAAACCATACCTGATGAGTTGAAGGTGTTGGTTTGGGAACATCATTTGATCAAAGTCACGCTTTCCGAACCCCTTTTGTCTACAAACTGCAATCGGTAGCAAATGGCAACCGGTTTTTTATTCCCGATTCTCCTTAAAAAGGTTAAATTGTTCATTTTGCCTGGTGTATAATAGAATATTGAGAATGCCATTTAGGGGGATTATATGTGAGTGGGTATAATATTGCGGATCTGGTATACCAATTGTTTTGCCTTTTATTTCTAATCCTGATCATCGTTGGGACCGTATCCCTTTTCCGTTCCATCAAGCACCGTAAAACCAGACTGGATATCATGGAAAAGAAAATGGATGATTTGCATGAACTGATTAAAAGGGGAAAAAATTGACGGCGGCATCGTGCAGGCGTTCAAGCTGCAGGTTAACTCGAAGAAAAACGAGTTTGCCTGCAGTTTTTTTATTTAAACAGCTTGATTTCAGAAATAATTTAATCCTATATAAAAGTGTGAAAAAGTCTAGCCTTATTTTAAATCATGGTTATCACCTGTGATAGCTTGATGGGCATTCGGCAGGAAACCATTTCGAACCCTATGTTGTCTGTAGTTTTTATTAATTGAAAGCGTTCCAAGAAACGTGATCCACAAACTCCGGCAATTATAAAATAATCTATACTGAAATAACTTAGTGGAAAGCGCTGTCTCCAAATTTGAAAAAAGAGGATTGGATTTTAGCATCGATTGAGAGACATAAAAAAATAGAAAAAGAAAGGGAATTGTAAAAAATAAGCAGTTTTACATAGGGGTGTCGGGATTGTGGGGCAAATTTCATGTAAGGCCGCTGGTATGGAAGATGCATGGTTTGTTGCGGTCTTTTACCCTATAATGGAATAGATGTGTATTTAAGGATTTGGTGAAAAAGTCTATCAGGAATGCTCGACCCTATAACAAATCGACGGAGTTGGAGAATGCTTAACATTCGTCCTTTTGTTATGTAACTTTTGAGAAGTGGGAGGAGTCGGTATCATGAAAGAAGTTATTGCAGTAAAAGAAATTACTAGGTTTAAAACAAGGACGGAGGAATTTAGCCCGTACGCTTGGTGTAAAAGGATGTTAGAAAATGACCCTGTGAGTTATCACGAAGGAACGGATACGTGGAATGTTTTTAAATATGAAGATGTGAAGCGGGTTCTCAGTGATTATAAACATTTTTCAAGTGTACGGAAACGGACCACCATATCGGTTGGAACGGATAGTGAGGAAGGTTCTGTGCCTGATAAAATCAAAATCACTGAAGCGGATCCACCTGATCATAGAAAACGCCGTTCACTGCTGGCAGCAGCATTCACACCTAGAAGTCTTCAAAACTGGGAACCACGCATTCAGGAAATTGCAGATGAATTGATTGGACAAATGGATGAGGAAACGGAAATCGATATTGTGGCATCATTGGCGAGTCCGCTTCCGATCATTGTCATGGCCGATTTGATGGGAGTTCGCTCGAAAGATCGTTTATTGTTTAAGAAATGGGTGGATACCTTATTTCTTCCTTTTGATAGAGAAAAACAAGAAGAAGTAGATAAATTGAAGCAAGTGGCAGCAAAAGAATACTATCAGTATTTGTATCCGATTGTTGTGCAAAAACGATTGAACCCGGCGGATGACATCATCTCAGATTTATTGAAGTCAGAAGTGGATGGGGAAATGTTTACGGATGATGAGGTCGTCCGGACTACCATGCTGATTTTAGGTGCAGGAGTCGAGACAACCAGTCATTTATTGGCCAATAGCTTTTATTCGCTGCTATATGATGACAAAGAAGTTTATCAAGAGTTACATGAACACCTGGATTTAGTTCCGCAGGCGGTCGAAGAAATGCTCCGTTTCCGATTCAATCTTATTAAATTGGATCGCACTGTAAAGGAAGATAACGATCTATTGGGAGTGGAATTGAAAGAAGGGGATAATGTGGTCGTTTGGATGAGTGCAGCTAATATGGACGAAGAGATGTTTGAAGACCCCTTCACACTTAATATCCACCGCCCTAATAATAAGAAACATCTCACATTCGGTAATGGCCCTCATTTCTGTCTCGGAGCGCCGCTTGCCAGGCTGGAAGCGAAGATTGCGCTTACTGCATTCCTGAAGAAATTCAAGCATATTGAAGCGGTGACATCGTTCCAGTTAGAAGAGAATCTTACCGATTCAGCGACAGGGCAAACTTTGACCTCACTACCGCTTAAGGCAAGCCCCATGTAAAAAACGAAAAACCTTGTGCCTAACCTGCATAAGGTTTTTTTCTTTTTGCATGTTGAATGGTATGCGTTAAATATGTTCCTGCCGCTCCTTGAAACGTTCGGCAGGAAATCTTATAGTAACCTGAAGTTGAGGTGACAATGACGAATAGAGTAGTATGATAAAGTAGAAAATTTTGTGTCCAGGCATGTTCCCCGAATTGGGTTGGCGGGCGATGAAGCAATTACACCCACCATGCAATGAAGAAGATATGATAAAATAGAAATTTCCAGATAAAACAGTTTTAATAAGTGAAAGGATGTTATCATGAAAATAAAGCAGCAATTAACCATTGCCTTTATAATAAGTGTACTTTCTTTAATCGGGTTCAGTTTCATGGCATTTACCATAAGTGCAAATGAATACCTGAAATTTGATGAAGATGTGATTTCCTTGGTGCAGGGAATGGAGTCCCCTCTGCTGACGGACATCATGAAGTTCTTTACTTACATAGGTTCAACCGCTTCACTGATCATCCTTTCCTTGGTCATTTTGTTTTTCTTATATAGGGTTTTGAAGCATCGTTTGGAACTAGTCTTATTCACTGCAGTCATCGTGGGTTCACCTCTTCTCAATTTGATGGTTAAGCTATTCTTTCAACGCGCCCGACCCGATTTACATCGACTCATCGATATAGGGGGATACAGTTTCCCTAGTGGACATGCCATGAATGCATTTTCTTTATACGGTATTCTTACATTTCTGCTATGGCGTCACATTACGGCTAGGTGGGCAAGGATTCTCTTGATTCTTTTCAGCATGATGATGATCCTCTCGATAGGTATTAGCCGAATATACTTGGGGGTCCATTATCCTAGTGATATCATTGCCGGGTATTTGGCGGGCGGTTGTTGGATTACGATTTCCATATGGTTTTTCCAAAGGTATCAAGACCGGCGGAAGAACAAAGATCGTTAATAAAGGAGCACGGTTATTGCAAGATAAGCAGCCAGCAGGTAACAAGCCAGCTGTTGATTCAAGAAAGTTAGGAGCGTATTAAATGGAAAACTGGATTACGGAATTCATGAATGATTTTGGGTATATGGGAATCTTTCTATTAATAGCATTGGAGAATATTTTCCCGCCGATCCCGTCTGAGGTCATTCTTACTTTTGGCGGTTACATGACGACAAAAGCGGATATGACGATTATCGGTGTCGTGATCGCTTCGACTCTAGGGTCTGTGGCAGGGGCAGTCGTCCTTTATGGAATTGGTTTACTTCTTGATGTGAAGGTCATTGAAAGGTTCGTGGAAAGATGGGGCCATATTCTTCGGTTAACGGTATCTGACGTCCATAAGGCGAATTCATGGTTTGACAAATACGGGTCATGGACCGTGTTTTTCTGCAGGCTGGTTCCGCTGATCAGAAGTTTGATCTCGATTCCAGCAGGGATGTCCCATATGAGCTTTTGGCTCTTCCTGCTTTACACAACATCCGGAACATTAATTTGGAACATCATCTTGGTGAATATCGGTGCAGCTGTTGGCTCTTCGTGGGAAGATATTGTAGGGTACATGGACATTTATTCAAACATCGTATATGCGATACTGGCCCTGCTATTTATCGCTTTCGTTGTTTTGATTTTTAGAAGGAATAAAGGCAAAGTATAATCTCAGTTTAGTTGATTGGGCCGTTATCATCGGCATTCATTACCTAACCGAATATGACCATCAAAGGCTGTCATTGCAACAGCCTTTTTCTTATTGAAGGAAGAACACTGAACCTAGAATAAAGGGGGGGTGCTTTGGACAAAATGAGTGAAACGAAAAAGGAATGAGGTTCGGTGCTATGGCTTCTTTTTTCAAACAAAAGAGACAAGTGAAGCAAAATGAAAAGAAAAAGGAAGATGAAAGTCAATCCAAAAGCAAAACGCCTGATTATATTGAAAGTTCCCTTTCTGCCAATCTGGAAATCGTGAAGCAAAAGACGGGAAAAAGTCCCGACATCATTATCCGAACGTTGAAAATCGGACTAAACCCGGAGATAAAAACAACTATTTTGTATGTGCAGGGTCTGATTGATAATCCTAGCGTTACCGATTTTATAATTGAATCAATCATGAAAAATCCCCACCTATCAAAAAACATACTTCCACTGGAAGCAATGGAAATTATCTCTGAGGACGTGGTTTCCCTCGGTGGCGTAGAAAGGGTCACGGACTGGGAAAAGCTATTTTTGACATTATTATCAGGGGACACCATCATTTTTATTGATGAAGTAAACGTCGCCCTGGTTGCCAGTACAAGAGGAGGAGAGAAGCGCTCGATTCAGGAGCCAAGCACACATTTGACTGTCCGGGGATCTAGGGAAGGGTTTACGGAATCGAATGGAACGAACATCGCCATGATACGCCGCATCATCAATACCCCGGATTTATGGATAGAGTCGATGAAAATAGGCACGGTGACAAAAACGGACGTTTCCATCATGTATATAAATGGAATTGTCAAGGAAGGAATTGTCGAGGAGGTCAAGAAGCGCTTAAATCGAATTAACATCGATAGCATTCTTGAATCAGGATATATTGAACAATTGATAGAAGACCAGGTCATGACCCCATTCCCAACCCTTAACCATACAGAAAGACCGGATATGGTCGCAGGAAACCTGCTGGAAGGAAGAGTGGCGATATTCGTAAATGGAACGCCTTTTGTCTTGATCGCCCCGGCATTGTTCGTACAATTTTTCCAATCTGTCGAAGACTACTATAATCGCTTCGACATTGCTTCAGCGACACGTTTTTTACGGATCATCGTTTTCATCATCTCGATAGTCGGGCCGGCTGTCTATGTTGCAGCCACGACTTTTCATCAGGAAATGATCCCAACGAAGCTGCTGGTCATTGTAGCGGCCCAAAGGGAAACGGTTCCTTTGCCTGCCGTCGTTGAAGCGCTTCTTATGGAAATGACCTTTGAAATATTACGGGAAGCAAGTCTTCGGATGCCAAAGGCCGTTGGTTCGACGATGTCCATTGTCGGGGCATTGGTCATCGGGCAGGCGGCCGTCCAGGCTGGTATCGTATCGCCGGCAATGGTCATCATCGTCTCGATCACGGCGATTGCCAGTTTTGCAACGCCTTCTTATGCCATAGCGATTTCAGCCCGCATTGTGCGGTTCGGATTCATCATTTGTGCCGGCATGTTAGGTTTTTATGGGATGATTTTAGCCTTTATCATCCTTATTGTCCATTTATGCAGCCTGCGTTCACTTGGAGTTCCATATATGACACCGCTCGCCCCTCTGAATCCTAAAGGGCTGGGCGACACATTCTTCAGAAGACCTATATGGGCATTCAAGGAAAGGCCGCAATATTTGACCAATGAAAATAATCTGATCAGGGAAGGCAATAACCAAAGACCGCTGCCTCCTGAATCGCGTGGAATGAAAACTTCTGACGGGAAAAAGGGTGAAGGCAATGAATCGTAAAAGATTAGTTCTGCTCTTGATGATGTTGATTGCCGCCACATTCACCACAGGCTGTTGGGATAAAACAGAGTTAAATGAAATGGCCATCGTTTCGGCGGTCGGACTCGACAGAAATAAAGAAGGGAAGTTAGTGGGAACTTTCCAAATCATTAATCCAAGTAATGTTGCCGGAGCTCTTCAGGGCGGCGGAGGATCGAATCCACCGATATCCATTTATCGGGCCACGGGAGATAATGTGCTTGAATTGGATGGTAACGCTTCAATGAAAATCTCCCGAGATATGTATTTTGCCCATGCCAACCTGGTTGTCATCGGTGAGGAACTAGCAAAAGAAGAGGGCCTTAACGATATTTTCGATGCATTTGAGCGCTCACCGGAATTCAGGGCAACTACGAGGATCGTGATTGCCCGGGGTGTGAAAGCAAGGGATATTGTCGAAACGTTAACCGCAATCGATAAGGTATCAGCCGAGAAAGTCATTAGGACGATTGAAACCACTGAAAAAACCCAGGGGAAAAGTATTAGCATCAATCTCCAAGAGGTGATCAAGAATCTGCTTAGTACCGGAAAAGAACCGGTAATAAGCGGTTTTACCGTGAGAGGAAACACGGGTAAAGAGGATAAAATGGAGAATACCATGTCCTCGGATATTGAGGCGAACCCTAATGCAGCAGGGATAGGTGTTTTTAAAGATGGCAAATTGATTGACTGGCTGGATGGTGATAAGGCAATAGGATCAATGTGGGTATTGGATAGAATCGAAAATGTCCATTTATACCTTGATTGGGAGGGTAAAAAAAACGCAGTCACCTATTCAGTCATTCGCCAAAAAACCAATATCGGGGCAAAAATAGTAAACGGCGAACCGAAAATATCGATAAAGGTCCGTGCAGAGGGAGATATCCGGGAAGCGAATGTTCCTTTGAATCTAACCGATATGCATGTTCTGATAGATATTGAAAGGAAGTTAGCGAAAGAATTGAAGAAGGAGATGGAAGACGCAATCGTTCGGGCACAAAAAAATAAATCCGATATTTTTGGCTTTGGGGAGCTCATGCACGAATCCCATCCGAAAGAATGGAAGAAACTAGAGAAAAACTGGGACGACGATACTTTTCCTAAACTGGAAGTTGATGTGCAGGTAGAAACTTTCATTCGCCGTACCGGATTACGTAATAAGCCATTTCTTTCAAATTTACAAAAGGAAGATCAATAACGGAAAGGAAGTGGCATCCTTATGGAGAAGGCAAATATCAGCGGGTACCAGCTGTTCGTCCTTATTTTCCTGTTTGAAATGGGCAGTGCACTTTTGGTTCCGCTTGCAGGTGAAGCCAAGCAAGCTGCCTGGCTGGTCATCCTTATTGCGATGATTGGCGGATTTATATTATTTTTCATTTATTATGGCCTTTTTCAATACTACCCTGATCAGCTGTTAACGGAATTTGTACGAAATATATTGGGGAATTTCCTGGGCAGGATCGTAGCTTTTCTATATATCCTTTATTTCATCTATCTTTCTGCAAGGGTGCTAAGGGATTTCGGAGATACGCTGCTTACTTTTGCCTATCCTCATATTCCGTTATTTGTCGCGAACGCTGCATTCATTTTAGTCGTGGTGTATACGGTCCGTAAGGGGATAGAAGTAGTGACGAGGACGGGGGAACTATTCTTTGTCTTGGAGAATTTACTTTTAATGACCTTCTTTCTTCTGATTATTGCTTCAGGCATGATCCATTTAAACAACTTAAAACCCGTTATTGAAATGAGCGGGACAGAGATGGTGAAAATGGCTTTCACTAAAACCGTATTCTTTCCATTTGGTGAAATCATAGCGTTTTTAATGATTTTTCCTTATTTAAATGAACATAAGCGATTGAAAAAAATTGGAATATGGAGCTTGGCTACTAGCGGTATTTTTCTCGCGGTAATAATGGCTGTGAATGTTTCTGTACTTGGTGTGGACCTTATGACGCGTTCGCAATACCCTCTTCTTACCCTCATTCAGTCCATAGAGGTCGCTGGCTTTCTTGAACGTCTCGATGTGTACTTCTTGTTTTTGTTAATGATTGGCGGGTTCATCAAGATATGTGTATTTACTTATGTAGCGGTAACGGGTACGGCGAATGTTTTCAATGTTAAACAGCCCTCCAGACTTGCATACCCTGTTGGCATTGTCATTTTATTGATTTCGATTATTATTTCAAGCAGCTATACGGAACATATCCATGAAGGGCTGGATGCCGTACCAAATTACATCCATCTGCCATTTCAGGTGATCATTCCATTGCTTCTCTTGATCATTGCCTTTTTTAAGAATCGAAAAAAAGGGAAGACAAGCACCAAAAAAAGTTCCTGAAAGGCGGAGTTGATCAAAAATGAAATTCTTCGGTATTACGCTTTTGCTTCTTGTCCCTTTAGTGGTCATATCTTTAGGTATGGATATTCTAATGGGATTTGATCTGGATAATTCGATCAAGCATGCCTTTAACCCATTTTTGGTGAAGGACCCCGCTGAACTTATCCTTTTTTTCATTCTTCTTGCATTCCTTATATTCAGCTTCTTTTATCGAAAAAAAAAGAAAAAGAACAAGGGCAAAGGGCAACAATGATGTTGCAATTCCCGTTGCTGAAATAGAGATGAACTCCGAATGGGGGAGTTTGTCTTTTTGCTTTTTTATAACCTTGTAAACCCATTTCATAGTATGATGATAAAATGAGCTTATTTTTCAGCGGAATGTAAAATCACTCAACCAAAAAACCCCGGGAGGAGGACGGCAATTTGGATATCAAATTGAATCGAAAAATCATAAAAGACATGTGCGGGGCCGTCTCCTTCAAAAGAGGGGAAGCTTTTCATCGTGCCAATAAAGTGACATTTGAAAGCTATCATCATGATGGTTGTGAAGCATCGGTTAGAGGCAAGGAAGACTTCCATGTCACGATTGAAGTGGATGCAGTCGGCGGATTTCAGACGAAATGCAGCTGTCCTGCACTAGCTTCCTTCCATAGGGATTGCCAGCATATTGCAGCCGTCCTGCTGTCGGTTTACGACCATAAGCGAGATGGAACGATTCCTGAAGGGATACGTGCAACCGGTCCTGATGCTACAGCCCATAAGGAGTTGTCAGAAGGCTTGCTTACCCTTTTCAATAATCAGAATGTACGCAAAAGCGGTCATCAGCGCCATTTTGAAAATAGAATGATACTTGAAGCGGAGTTTACGTGTAAACCAGTATGGATGGGAATGGAACAATATATGTTAGGACTGGAAATGAAAATCGGTTCTCTCAATGTGTCGAATGTCCGGGATTTCCTGAAGCGAGTTAAAGCAGGAAAGCCTGCCCAAGTGTCCCCTTCATTTATATATGACCCGGTGCTGCATTGTTTTCAGAATGAAAATGATTTAGTGCTTCAGGAGCTCATTACAGTGATATCGGATGAAAAAGTCTATGTGGACGCCCTGACGGATAAATCCGAATATACATTGGACCATCACTTATTACTTCTGCCTCCATCTTCTTTTCGAAGGCTTGTCCCCATCCTTGAAGCGGCTCCAATGGTGCAGCTTGCCTATGGCGGCATTACATTCAATGGCTTTCGTGTAACAAACGGACCGCTTCCTTTACAGTTTGACTTTACTGAAAGCGAGGACAAAGGTTATCAACTGAATATTAAAAGGCTGCACGAGATGATCGTCATGGATGCATACACATTGGTCCTATTTGAGGGGAAATTGGTTCAGCTCGAAAATGAGGATTTCAAACGCCTTTCAGAGTTAAAGCAAATGATGGAGGATTCGGGGATGAATCAAATTCCAATCCATCATGACCAGCTGGAATTATTCCTGGACAAAGTGGTACCAGGCTTGAAAAGACTCGGTGAAGTCCATATAGCAAGATCCATCACCGAATTGTTTTTGAAGACACCGCTGGTTGCAAAGCTATACTTGGACCGAGTGAAAAACAGGCTGCTTGCCGGGCTGGAATTCCATTATGAAAATATCGTGATCAACCCTTTGGAAAAACAGGAATCCAAGGTTATGAGGGATGTTGAGAAAGAGGCGGAGATAATAAAGCTGATGGAGGATAGCCAGTTTGCCAAGACGGACGGAGGCTATTTCTTGCATAACGAAGAATTGGAGTATGAGTTCTTGTACCATATCGTTCCTAAACTCCAGAAGCTGGTGCAAATCTATGCCACTACCGCTGTAAGGAACCGAATTTCCCGTGGAAATGCTGCACCGCGCATTAGGTTGAAAATTAAAAAAGAGCGTACTAATTGGCTCGAATTCAAATTTGAAATGGATGATATCCCAGATAAACAAATACGTGAGGTCTTAGCCGCGCTTGAAGAAAAAAGGAAATACTATCGTTTAAGGAATGGATCGCTGCTTTCCCTTGAAACAAGGGAATACGAGGAAATCAATCGTTTTCTGAATGCACTGCCCGTCCAGGATGAAGACCTGGAAAGCACACTGAACATGCCCCTCATAAAAGGGCTCCAGCTCCTAGACTCCGTTAATGACAGCCAGACATTCACGATGGAAGAGTCATTCCGGCAGTTTTTGGATAACATCAGGAATCCCGGCGCCTTGGAGTTCACGGTGCCAAAGAGTCTGGACCCGATTTTGCGCGAGTATCAAAAAAACGGCTACAAATGGATGAAAATCCTTGCACAATACGGTTTTGGCGGGATTCTTGCTGATGATATGGGTCTGGGAAAAACACTGCAAAGCATCACGTTCATTTTATCCGAGCTACCTGACATCCGTAAGAAAAGGGTTCCGGTGCTTATTGTCTGCCCATCATCATTGACTTACAATTGGCTGAATGAATTCACTAAATTCGCTCCTGATATACAAGCCGTCGTCGTGGATGGAGACAAGACGGAAAGGTCGAAGCTGTTTTTAGAAATGAAGGACGTGGATGTAGTGATCACTTCTTATCCATTGCTTCGGAAAGACATCAAGTCGTTTGAAAAAGAGGACTTCCATACGGTGTTTTTCGATGAGGCACAGGCCTTCAAGAACCCGGTGACACAAACGGCACGAGCGGCCAAGAAGATAAAAGCGGCACATCGCTTCGCGTTGACTGGTACGCCCATCGAGAATTCACTGGAAGAGCTCTGGTCCCTTTTCCACGTCGTATTCCCTGAACTATTCATGGGGTTAAAGGAGTATAGCAACCTCTCTAGGAAGCAGATTTCCCGCAGGATCCGTCCATTTTTGCTACGGAGAATGAAAGAGGACGTACTAGGGGAATTACCGGAAAAAATCGAGTCGCTGGAATCGATGGAACTGCTTCCCGATCAGAAGAAACTGTACGGGGCTTATCTGGCCAAGCTGCGGCATGATACGCTGAAACACCTGGACAAGGATACCCTTCGCAAAAATCGGATCAGGATCCTTGCTGGCTTGACCCGGCTTCGGCAAATATGCTGTCACCCCGCCTTGTTTGTGGACGGATATAAAGGCAGTTCAGCAAAATATGAGCAGCTGATGCGAATTGTCGAAGATTCGAAGCATTCTGGAAGACGGGTGCTGATTTTCTCGCAATTTACAAAAATGCTTACGATCATCGGCAGGGACTTGGCCATGAAAGGACAACCCTTTTTCTACCTGGATGGACAAACCCCATCAAAGGAACGTGTGGAAATCTGCAATCGGTTTAATGCAGGAGAACGGGATATATTCCTCATTTCGTTGAAAGCTGGCGGTACGGGTCTCAATCTGACGGGTGCCGATACAGTTATACTATATGACCTTTGGTGGAATCCGGCAGTTGAAGAACAAGCCGCGGACCGTGCCCATCGAATGGGGCAGAAAAATGAGGTTCAAGTCATCAAACTTATTGCCCGTGGGACAATCGAAGAAAAAATGAATGAACTCCAAGAGAAAAAGAGACATCTTATTGAAGAAATCATCGACCCTGGAGACAAGTCGTCTTCTGCACTTACAGAAGAGGATATCAGGGAAATCCTGATGATATAAGGGTTTAGCCGAAGGTAATAAATAAATAGTTCAGTTATGGAGCATTCCTTTGTAAAGAGGAATGCTTTTTTATTTTTAAGGTACTTTTCGTAAAGATGGTTGTTTTTAAAACGAAACTATTTAAGGTTTAGAGCGGAAGTGCGAGACTCCTGCGGGAGCAGCGGGACAGGTGAGACCCCACAGGCGTTTACGCCGAGGAGGCTCACCGCCCGCCCCGCGGAAAGCGAGCATCTGGAGGGGAAATCAACCACAACTCACTACCTGGTAAATAGCAATAAAGTATGTGAAAACAGCCATTTTTAAAAAAAATAGGAAATTTCATTAACAATAATAATGTAATAAAAAACAACAATGTTTTATTGTAAAACGATAAAACATATGTTAGATTAAATGGACAATAAATAAGTGAGGTGCTTTTTATGAAACTAGGAACAACACTCTTTTTAAAGATGGCTGTTATTCTTATTGGAATTCCAGTTCTTGCTTTGTGCATCTTCTTGGTGCCTGGGATAGCGAATTTTGCAGCAGAATTATATCCGGATATGGCTTATTTGAAATATCTCGTTTTAATCGATTTGTATGCATCGGCGATACCTTTTTACTTTGCCCTATATCAAGCCTTTAAACTTTTAAGCTATATTGACAAGAACAAAGCCTTCTCGGAATTATCTGTAAGAGCTTTAAAGATTATAAAAAATTGTGCAATCACAATAAGCAGCTTGTATGTGGCAGGCATGCCGCTCTTTTATCTCATCGCGGAAATGGACGACGCCCCAGGTATCATAGTAATCGGAATGGTTGTCATTTTTGCTTCAATGGTGATTGCAGTCTTTGCTGCTGTTCTTCAAAGGCTTTTACAAGAAGCCATCGATATAAAATCAGAAAATGACTTAATAGTCTGAGGTGATTAACTTGGCAATTATAATCAATATTGATGTGATGTTGGCTAAAAGGAAAATGAGTGTTACAGAACTTTCCGAGAGGGTTGGAATAACGATGGCTAATCTTTCCATATTGAAAAACGGCAAGGCAAAAGCGATTCGATTAACAACCTTAGATGCGATTTGTAAGGCTTTAGAATGTCAACCCGGGGATATTTTAGAATACCGAAATGATGAAGGCACCCAAGATTAAGATTTATAAAGGGGAGTTACTCATGAATGTAGATAAAAAAATGGAGGCACCAATCATGAGGGCACTAAAACAACTCGTTCGTTTTGGTTGGGAGCAGGCCCTATCATGCTTGTTTCCTGCCGTTATTTTTGCCTCTTTGGCTATTACAAAATTCATCCTGCTTCCCTTTCTGCCGCGGTATGACTGGCTGCTCATCATCTGCCTTATCATGCAGTGGTGGATGCTGCGTTCCGGGCTTGAAACACGGGATGAACTAAAGGTAATCACCTTGTTCCACCTTATTGGTCTTGCCCTTGAACTTTTCAAGGTACATATGGGCTCCTGGACTTATCCAGAGGAAGGATATTTCAAGATTTTTGGAGTGCCTCTGTATAGCGGATTCATGTACGCTAGTGTAGCGAGTTATCTTTGCCAGGCGTGGAGGAGGCTAAAGGTTGAACTGATCAAGTGGCCGCCGTTTTTTGTCGTTGTATCCCTTGCGCTTGCGATTTATTTGAATTTTTTCACACACCATTATTGGATGGATGTTCGTTGGTGGCTATCTGGACTTGTCATCATCGTCTTTTGGCGAGCAGGGGTCACATACGAAGTTGGTGGAACCCGTTATCGTATGCCAATCGCATTTTCCTTTGTGCTCATCGGATTTTTCATATGGATAGCCGAAAATATCGCAACGTTCTTTGGAGCTTGGGAATATCCTAACCAAACCGATGCATGGAGTCTCGTACATCTAGGAAAGGTAAGCTCATGGCTCTTACTGGTGATTGTCAGCTTTCTTATAGTAGCGACGCTAAAACAGGTTAAGGGGAAAGATTCCGCTGTGATGGATGAGAGTCAATTTTTATAAGATGAATTATTCAAGTTAGATAAAAATAAGTAAAGACGACACATTGTGCCGTCTTTGATTTTTTCTATGCTTTTATGTCATTCCTATGAAACAAGTTTTAATCCCACTGCTGCGCCAAGGACCATGGCTATAAAAACGACCCTGCGCCAATCTTTGGATTCCCCGTATAAGAGCATCCCGATTATCGCTCCGCCTGATGCGCCGATTCCTGTCCAGATAGCGTAAGCCGTTCCCATCGGTAAGGTTTTCATGGCATAAGCAAGAAACAGGAAACTTGCTCCAAATCCGATGAATAACAGCAGTAAGGATTGCCAATTTCGGTCTTTGTGCAATTTATTGATCATCGCAACCCCAAACATCTCAAAAAGCCCCGCTAAGATTAAAGAGACCCAAGCCATTATGATTCATCCCCTTTCTCAGCCTTATCATCCGTCACTAGCTTCAAGCCGATCACCCCTGATAATAAGAGGAGGATCAATAGTGTTTTGCTCAGCTTGAAGGATTCTCCAAAGAAAAGGATTTCGGAAAAAACGGTCCCGGCAGTCCCCATACCGACAAAAACGGCATATACGGTTCCGACAGGAAGCTTCCTGCCAGCCATTATCATCAAGTAAAAACTGATGATGATCGAAATGACCGTTCCAGTCCAAGTCCAAAAGTCATCTGCATGTTTTAAGCCAATCACCCAAAATACTTCAAAAAAAGCTGCAATGAATACTTTAATCCAGTTTGTGCTCATGTAATAACGCACCTCCGATTTTATTCTTTACCAAAAAACAAAAAAAGCCCAAGAGATAACTGTTAAAACAGTTTCTCCCAGGCTTTTATCCTTCCGTGACACAGCATGCTGTGAGTTTTCTCTCGGACCAGACCAGCAATGAGACGCACTGCGGAACCCTAGAAAACCTTTGACATATACAATTACCTTTCATTATACATACTTTTTGAATTTACTCAAGGTAAAAGTTTTGCCAAATTCCAGGCCGATTTTTCCCTAATATCCGCATATGTCCCGTAACGTTTGCAGCTTTCATCTGAATACAGCGAGGCCATTTCGAACTTTCCGGACTAAATTTGAAAAAAGCCAGTTTTCCTATAGTTTTTTTATTTGGGTGAGTTGTGGTTGATTTCCCCTCCAGATGCTCGCTTTCCGCGGGGCGGGCGGTGAGCCTCCTCGGCGTAAACGCCTGTGGGGTCTCACCTGTCCCGCTGCCCCCGAAGGAGTCGCACCTCCGCTCCAATCAACCATAAATAGTTTCGTTTTAAAAACAACCATCTTTACGAAAAGATAGCAACAAAGTATGTGAAAACAGCCTTTTATTTAAATAACGCAACGTAAGGTACGAGACACCTGGGGGCGAGCATTAGCGGATTGCTTTGCAATATGATGAAAAAAAGTGGATATGTCCCTCAGGCGGCATTTTCAGGGACGGAAGCAATATTGTACGTGGAGAAAAAGAAATGGGATATGGTGTTGTTGGATTTAATGCTGCCAGGAATGGACGGGGAGGAAGTTCTTCGTAAAATTAGGGAGCATCATCATGTCCCTGTTTTGATTATATCCGCAAAAGGAGAACAGCAAACGAAAATAAATGGATTGCGCGCTGGGGCAGATGATTTCATTACGAAGCCATTTGATATTGAAGAAGTAATGGCAAGAATAGATGCTCATATCTTTGAAAGGTTTTATACAGGTGATACTGCACGAAATAAATAAGGAACGGGACTAGGGTTATCCATTGCGCAAAGTTTAATGAAAAAAATGAATGGTGAGCTTTTTGCCACTCTGAAAAATCATCAATTCATCATGACCTGTCAATGGAATAAAAGGACGTAGTCTGCTTCAGTTTTCAGCTCAAAAAAGCCCCGAAATCTTATCCGGGGCTTTTTTGGCTTGCTATTTAGGCATTCACTGTCCGTTTAGGGGATGGACCTTCTTTTTTATGTGATACATAGCTATGCAGGATCATTCCCATGATGACGATAAAGATGCCGAACCACGATAACGGAGAAGGAATCGGTAAAGATAGGAATAGTAATTCGCCAGCCAGGGCAAAAAGGACCTCCATCGATTGTGTTGCTTCAACTGAAGCTAATTTCTGCATATTACCGCGTACCAAATCGGTCGCCATGAAAAAAAGGACCGTGGCGATGACTCCAGAAAATAGTGCCACCAAAAGGGATTGGAAACTCTGCATCTTCGTCGGCGCACCTACTGTAAAGAAACCGTACAAGGAAAGCAAAAACCAGAATGGAAGACTCGCCAAAGTCATTCCCAAAACCCGCTGATAAGCATCCAGACGCCCTTCGGATACTTCCATCATTTTGCGATTTCCCAAAGGGTAGGCAAACGAGGCGATGACTATCGGGATCACTCCCAGCCAAAGATCGGCCATTGAAATGTGTTTGGTATGTTCCAGTTGCATCAGGATGATCCCAAGCAGAATGATCATGGACATGAGGAGGCCTTTCACAGAAACCTTTCCTCTTTGCCTTTCGATCCCATCTTTCGTTTGGACATTTTCAAAAAACAGCGGCGCAAGCAGCGCACCCGAAATGATCGTGATTTGCCAGGTGCCGGCGATCAGCCAGCCAGGTGAATAGGCGGACGCGAAGCATAAAGGAGCATAAAATAACCCAAATCCGACAAAACTCCAAAGCAGCCAAGGACCCGGCTTTTCTCTCATCACTTGTAAAAGGGGACGCAGGTTTTTTCTGCTCCATACGATACACAACAGAAAGGGCACCATAAAGAAATAACGCAGCGAAGCACTCCAAATCCAACTTCCGCCAGACAGCTCCATGGCCTGATTCAAAACAAACGTAAATGCAAAAAAGAAAGCAGAACAAATACCTAATATAATCGGACGCAATTGACTCACCTCAATCTGTTTTATGAGTCAGTAAGACTCTGGAAGGATGGCAATCGTTTCGGCTTTCTGAAAAAAATTCAGATATATCCACTGTTTCAAAAGCGGAATGAATTTTCGGAATATTATAAGCGATCAATTTAAATTTTCCTTCAAAAGCAAAAGAAAATCAACAGGATTCTTTTAAGCTAGAGAAATTCATTCTTCGTGATTCGACATGAAATGAAAAGAAAGCTTTTTGGAATTAAATGAAGGCGTTTCCACTTGCGAATTTAAATTAGAAATATATACCAAATGGAGAAGTGGTAAACGTTGTCGTGACGCGTGTTATGAAGGAATTGCTAATATTTTATATAAAAATCATATAGAGGCAGATAGTATAAGAAGATACGAGAATTGACGAATATGGTAGGTAGTGGTATCTTAATAGAAGTGCAAATAATGTCGAATGGTGACGAAATATATAAATGCAACATTCGCAAAAAAGTTAGTGGGGTAAATTAAATGAAATCTACAGGTATTGTACGTAAAGTTGACGAATTAGGGCGGGTAGTCATTCCAATTGAACTGCGCCGAACATTAGGAATTAATGAGAAAGACGCTCTGGAGATTTATGTAGAACAAGAGCGCATCATCCTTCAAAAATATAAACCAAACATGACTTGTCAGGTAACAGGTGAAGTTTCCGATGACAATATGAAACTTGCTGACGGTAAATTAATACTTAGCCCAGAAGGTGCCGAACTTCTAATTAAAGAAATTCAAGCCAGCATGGAAACTGCTAAATAATTAATATACTAGATAAATAGCATCCAAGTGTAGGAAGGTTTTCCCTACACTTTTTTTAATTAAATGGTGAAATAATAAAAATGGTTCGATTCACGGGCGAAACCAATCTTTTCATAAAGTCTCTGTGCTTTCACATTATCCTGGCCAGTCTCCAGTGAAACCCCTTTAGCACCTGTTTCACGCGCAAAACCGATGGCCGCGTTCAATAACTCCTCGCCAAATCCCTTTTTACGGGCGGACTCCTTCACGAATAAATCATTCAATATCCATGACCGCATCATACTCACAGACGAAAAAGAAGGATACAATTGTACAAAACCAATTGGATTTCCTTCATCAAACGCCATAAAAACCACAGACTCCCCTTTTGTCAGCCTTTCCCTTAAAAACTCCCTTGCACAACCAGGATCAGAGGTTTGCTCATAAAACACCCTGTATAAATCAAAAAGTTCCGTAAGTGATTCCAGCTCATGTAATGTAGCCTTCTGTATGCTCATAAATGGCCCCCTAAATGTTAGAATACTCTAAATTTACCATTTAACCATGCTATCCGCCAAATTCCGGTCCGCATTTTCCAGCCCCCTAAATCAGGATGGAGCTCAAAAAGGCACCATCCTGATTTTTTCGGCTATAAACCCAAGGTGAGCAGCAAACTTATGAGATATCAGCGTTTACTCGTGAGTATTTAGTCGATTTACTCGTGAGTTTGGAGCAAATACTCGTGAAATTGGGTGATTTACTCGTGAAAATGGAACAAATACTCGTGAATTAAGCCGATTTACTCGTGAATTCAACATTATCCAATAATATTGGGTACTATAAATTCCAAACCGAATCCTCAAATCTTCATTATTCCAGTGGTTTAGCTTCTAAGCCACCTGTGTTAAGGATATGTACCTTTACGTTTATATCATGTATTGAATCCTTATCTAAATAATCCTTAGGCTCTTTTAAATGATTCTTTTGCCAGTATTTTATCTCTTTGATATAAAGGGTTTTGCCTAGGTTTAAAGGGTCCGCGTTCTTTTGGAGCCCTGTTTTAAACGTTGATAGGATTTCCTTTTTTATTTGGCTTTCGAATTTACGTTTTATTTTGTCGATATCGATTTGGGTATCAAGCCCCAGTATTTTGCCGGAAACGTCAATTTCAATATCGAATTTGTACTTGCCATCCTTTAGAACAGGTTTCACTTTATGAGCCGGATGGGAAAAAGAGGCATAGATATCTTGCTTATTCATTGTGATGTTCACTGGAGTTTTGTTGGTCCTTTTAGTGAGCCAGCGTAAACCGCTCAGTTCTTTATCAGAGAACCAGGGCTGGGACACTTTATAGTAAATGATAAATGCACCATCCATATAGAGGCTTTTTCGCTTTTT
Organism: Peribacillus sp. FSL R5-0717; assembly: GCF_038002945.1. NCBI lineage: Bacteria > Bacillati > Bacillota > Bacilli > Caryophanales > Bacillaceae > Peribacillus > Peribacillus sp. FSL R5-0717. The sequence goes on along the minus strand of NZ_JBBOOF010000001.1, from coordinate 1,216,948 downwards.
ATCTTTTTCCTTCCAAACTTTATCGTTCCAGGAAATGGAGGGTAATATGGTGGTAGATGCTTTTTCCCGCTGGTCAGAGTAATACCTTTGGACTGTAATGGGTTGGATGAATGATATAATCCGGTATACATCATCCGGAAAATATAATGTCGTGTATAAAGGTGATAAATTAAAAAAGCCGTTAATGGAGAAAAGCTCATCCATGGAATTTTTTGTGGCAAAGATATTGGATGAGTATCTGAGTAATTGGTTTCTGTATATATAATCCACTATTTCTGTGCTTTGCCGGTTCAAAACATTTTCACTGATTACAAATGTGGATACATGCCCTAAATAGAGAGATTGTTGAGTATTGCTCATTAGTTTATTAATGGCGATCGAAATGGACCGTCCTTTTTGTTTCCCTACATATACGGGAGGGGCTTGCGTCGGCTTTGCCTCCGTTTTAGCTACCGCAGCGAAGTCTACAAGTTGCGTATAGACTATGTATTCCCCATCTTTGAAATCTATCCCGATGGCCGTTATATAATGGAAGTCCTGGATCGTTTTTTCATCCCAACAGCCTGAAAGAAATAGGAGTAATTGCAGGGCCAACCAAATTTTACAGATGCGGAACATTGCCTTACTGCCCCTTTCTGGTTTTATCATTAGCGGCCAAGGATCGTTTGCTCATGGAATTCCATGGCGACTTTAGGAATGAATCCAGGATTTTTGTGATTCTTGGCGGGTTCATTCCGCCAATATATGAAACCCCGAATGAATCAAGCCTGGATAGTAAAGTGACAATGGAAAGGAAACCGATTATCAAGCCGTAGATTCCATAAATGCAGCTTAGTAACAGCACAAACATTCGCAGAACGGTAACGGCACCAGTTAAAGACTGGTTTACAAGTGTATAAGATGCAACAGAGGTTACGGCAGTGACGACAAGCATGGTTTGTGAAGTCAGTCCTGCCCTTATCGCCGCATCACCGACAATTAGGCCTCCTACAACGGCAACTGTCTGCCCAACCGCTTTAGGTAACCTGACCCCGGATTCACGGAATAATTCAAATAAAATGAGCATGAGAATGAATTCCATCGTGGCAGATAAGGGAAGCCCCAGCCTTGAAAGGGTTATGGTGGCTAGTAACGGGAACGGCACCTGTTCAATATTGAAAGCGGAAATGGAGATCCAAAACCCCGGCAATAAAATGGTAATCCCAAGCCCCATAAAGCGAAGAAGTCGCTCAAGGCTTACAAATAGATAAGGAAGATTCGAATCTTCTGCGGTTTTTATTTGCAATAGTAAGGTAGAAGGGGCCACGATTACCGTTGGCATGCCATCCACGATTAGAATGAATCTTCCTTGATTGAGTGCTTCGACTACAAAATCAGGACGACTCGTATAATGAGTGAGTGGAAATATACTATATTTACTGTTAGTGATCAATTCCTCCAATTGTTGGCTGCTCACCAATATATCTAAATCAAGGGAGTTAATTTCCGTTCTTACATTTTTAATGAGTTCTTTATTGATGATGTCATCCATGTACATCAGTCCGACTTTCGTTTGACTGCGCCTGCCAACGATAAACTCTTCATAGGCAAGCGATTTTGTTTTTAGCCGCTTTCTGATTAAAGCCGTATTGATGGAAATGTCCTCGACAAACCCATCTCTTGGACCTCTTACCGAGACCTCGAAGGAAGACTCCTCGGGCTGCCGGTTAGGCACGTTGGACAATTCGATTGAAAATAACTCTTGGACTGAGGGTATGAATAATAAGGCATGCCCGGAGAAAATCAGCTGCTGGACGTTATTGAATTCACTGTCGATGGTTACTTTCCTGAGGTCTATCAAGGGTTTTAGCTTGTTGATTGATTCTTCGGCATCGATGCTCTCATCCAATTCCATCATTTTGTTTAACTTTTCCAAAATTCCTTCGTTCAGTAAACTTATGTCGGCCATACCCGAGCAGTAAAAAATAAGGACAGTAATGGGTCTTTCGGTTTCTCCGATATAAATCATTTCAAACTTGATATCTGAGCTTGAACTGAATAACTCCCGAAATGTTTCCTCCCTTAATTCTAAGAGGGGTGGCTCATTTTTGGATCGTTTCATTCGCATGTCGTTTCCCCTCCTTAGATCTGATGAAAGTGCCGATAAACAAAAAGGCGGACAACAGTAACAGGAAATAAAAAGCGCCAGGATAGTAGAATGTCTGGCTTACATGCAAGAACTTGAAATTACTGAATGGTACGATGGAGATGACGACCATCAGAAAACCTACAGCGAAAAGAATTCCAAGCTTCACATTATTAGTTTTTCCTTTAAAGACTTCCATTATTAAGAATAACGCCATTGAAACACGGATATAGGCACCAGCAAGCCATTGGTAAATGGAAAAGAAGTCTGTATGTTCAATATATTTACCAATTGTCAGCAAACGCCATTGTTCATAGGCGGGGTACCTCATGACTTCGGCTAAGCTCGGCCCGAATTCAGCGAGTGCTGCTGTTAATGGACCAAGAAGTAAAAACACTAGTCCAAGGCATAAGAGTACTAATACCTTTATCTTGAGCTTATCCGAAAGTTTCTCTTGAAAAAAAACGATTAAAATCAGTTCGGCAAGGCCATAACCAGAATATTGAAGGGTTTTTATGCCATGAAAATAGCCATTCTCGAAAAGGGGAAGGAGGTGGCTATAGTCTTTTGTCGGTATATTTCCGGTCGCAACGAAAATGCCAAGAATGACGACTATTGGCAATAATACAGACGAGCAAATGGCGATGGACCGCATACCAGAATGGGCAAGAAAAATGCATAGCAGCGTAAACGGAATGATAATCGCTAAACTTGGGGTTTCAAAAAGAAAGCTTGTCGTGATCCAATCAATCGTTTCCTTTGTAGTGGCCAAAACAAGACTGATCAGATAAATCACGATAAAGAATAAAGCGATATTTTTAATGTGTTTTCCAAATCTATTTTCAAGCCAATCCGTCAGGGACTGATTATCCATATTCTTGATTATTCTCGATAATATATAGGCCCAAATCGGGATCAATCCAATAGTTAGGATAGAAAAAAACCAAGCATCCCTTCCGCCGGTGGATAGGAGGAAAGGGATCAAAATAACGTGATTAAGAAGGCCGATTGATAAAAAGAAGATGCTAAGGGTTTGTATCGAACTGATTTTTTTCAAGATGATCCTATCCCCATTTCCATTGTTTAAAGCTTGGATTGATGCAGATGCCATTCATTTGTTTATGGTTGCTAAATATGGAAATAGTATTCGTGCTAATGTTGTGGAATAAATTTCCTGGTGTTTAGTGATGAGTAGTAGAGCATAGCAAAGTATGCCGGAAAAAGGATTTGTCTTAATCGATAAAGAATATATATAGATGCTGTTTTTATTGAACATCAAGGGGGAATGAAGATGGATTTAAGATACCCGGTCGGGAAGTTTCAGTTTGACGGGGAAATTACTTGTGATATAGCCGAGGGGTGGCTCAAAGAGATTGAAGCTTTGCCTCGGATGCTGCGTGAAGCGGTAGGTAACATGGATGATGAACAGCTTGATACGGCTTATCGGCCTGGAGGATGGACGGTCCGCCAGGTGGTGCATCATGTTGCCGATAGTCATATGAATGCGTATATTCGCTTCAAATTGGCCCTTACGGAAGAAAGTCCTGTCATTAAACCGTACGAGGAGGGGCAATGGGCTGAGCTGCCTGATTATGATTTGCCGATTGAAGTATCTCTATCACTGCTCGAAAGTATACATATCCGAATGTGTAAACTTTTATCGGACCTTCATGCTGATGACCTGAGCCGGACCTTCATCCATCCTGATTCAGGAAAGGTGACTGTCGGTGAAAATATAGGCATTTATGCTTGGCACGGACGACATCATCTGGCTCATATTACTTCTTTATCAAAGCGCCAGGGATGGTGAATATATTATATCTTCTAAAAGGTTGTGATTACTTTGAATGCCGATATGAAAATCGAACAATTAACATCAATTGGATACCATCTTAATGAACTTTCCGACCTTTTGGTTCAGGTGGTGGATGATGGTGCGTCCATCGGTTTTTTACCACCCATGAAACAGTCTGAGGCCGTTGATTACTGGGGTAGTGCCATGAATCGTGATGTGATTCTGTTGGTCGCTAAGTTACAGGGTAAGATTGTCGGGAGTGTACAGTTACATTTATGTTCAAAGCAAAATGGCGGCCATCGAGCGGAAATCGCAAAATTAATGACACATACTGGTTATAGAAGAAAAGGCATAGGACGTTCACTCATGCTAGAGGCTGAGAAGAAGGCCAAGCAGAAAGGGCGGACATTATTGGTCCTTGATACGAGGGAAGGAGATCCTTCAAATCTCCTGTATACCTCATTGGGATATATTCAGGCAGGCAGGATTCCTGATTATGCGAAATCTGCAAATGGTGAATTCCAACCGACCATTTTTTATTATAAAAATAATCTCGGGTAACGAATTGAGTGGGGGGAATCCAAGTGCAAGCTGTAATCGAAATAGAAGGTAATGGGATTATCGCAAGGTTCGATCGCCTGCTCAATCATCCGGTTGAAAAGGTATGGGGTGCTTTAACGGAGAATGATAAGGTGGAAAAGTGGATGTCCAACCTGGAAATGAAGGACCTCCGAAAAGATGGGACGATAAAATTCAATTTCAATGATGGGTCAGGGAAATCTTTCGATATGAAGATCAGGGACTTCCGGGAATCTGCCGTTTTAGATTTTGAATGGGGGGACGGCTGGGTTCGTTTCGAGGTATCCCCTGAAAAGGATGGATGCTCATTGGTATTGAAAGAATCCATTACGCCCGTTAATGATCATACATCAAAAGATTTGGCAGGCTGGCATATTTGCCTTGATATGTTTAGTGATTTACTTGATGGACACCATCAGGACTTCCCAATGGATGAATGGGAAAAATGGCATAAGGAATATATGGACGCCGTCAAACGAATGGATGGATAATGGATGTGTGACATGCAGCAGGATACATAAGGAAACGGAACGATGAATTTCGGCCAAAGCCGAAATGATGCTTCTGCCAGATGGAAGTTTTTTATTGATATTCCAGTTAGCTCCATGATGAGATGACTTTAACTTTTGAGAAATGGAGGTTTTCCTTGTGACATTTATCAGACTGCGTTTCCAATCTTTGAACCGTTAATTGAATACGTTCAAGAGCTCTGCCGTCCGCAGGGTTAATGGGAATGGTCTGTCTATTTTTAAGGAAACCTTCATCTTACGCATTTAAGAAAAAAGAGACGATTTCAACTCTTTTTTGTGTCCAGCTGAAGCCGGGGCAACCTTGTGATCAAAGGTTTTCACGATTTCAGTTGACTTTAAAATGGAAGAATAATAGGGAGAATTACTTTACCTATCCAAGGGTCATTTTGGATAAGTGTAAGATCCTCCATTGTATTGACCAAACCGAAGGCCAGTGGGAGATTGATTTTTACCGTTAAAATACTCATCCTCTCAGGTTTCTTTAGATAGGTTCTGATCCATTTACTCTAAACACAGGCAAATAGCCTGTGTTTTTTTTAGGGCATCAAGAAAAAAATATTGAAAATAGAATGAGGTGTTTAAGAGATGAAATCATTAAATGATCAAGAAAAGGACAATTGGAAAAAGAATATCACTCTTTTTCTAGGCAGTCAGACGATATCCCTCTTTGGTTCGTCCTTGGTCCAGTATGCCATCATGTGGTATATCACGTTGAATACACAGTCGGGTGTCATGATGACGATATCCATCGTTTGTGGTTTCGTGCCCACCTTCATACTCTCCCCAATCGCGGGGGTATGGGCAGACCGCTATAATCGGAATATACTGATCATTCTTTCGGATTCTTTGATTGCCATTTCGACGCTCGTATTGGCCATCTTGTTTTTAATCGGCTACGATGAGCTTTGGCTGCTTTTCGTCATGTCCGCTGTCCGCGCGATTGGAACAGGAATCCAGACTCCGGCAGTAGGGGCCATTCTCCCGCAACTTGTTCCAGAGGATACTTACGAAGGTGAACGGGACAAATGGAAGCATTCAAGCGCTAGTGATGCTCATTTCCCCCATGGTGAGCGGCGCTCTGCTTACGATGGCTTCAATCGAAACCATTTACTTCATTGATGTGATTACAGCTGCAATTGCCATCTTCACATTGCTGGCCTTTTTGAAAATTCCAGCACATGCGAAGGCATTACAAAAGCAAACAACCAGTTATTTCACCGATTTGCAAGAAGGCTTCAGTTATATCAGGAATCACGACTTTCTTAAGAAGTTCTTTATGTTTTTCGCATTTTTCTTCGTGCTTGCCGCACCAGTTGCATTCCTAACACCGCTTCAGGTCACACGCTCTTTCGGGAATGATGTATGGCGGTTGACTGCGATAGAAATCACCTTTGCCATCGGTATGATGCTAGGCGGTATTTTCATGGCTTCCTGGGGAGGCTTTAAAAACAAGATCCATACGATGACACTTGCAAGCCTTATAATTGGTGCCTGTACTTTCGCTCTTGGAATCATCCCCGTTTTTTGGATTTACTTGATCATCATGGGGGTAGTGGGATTGGCGATGCCCATTTTTAATACGCCGTCCATGGTCTTGTTACAGGAGAAGATCGAGGGTGATCTTCTTGGGAGGGTATTTGGTGTTTTAGGAATGATCTCGACTTCCATGATGCCCCTGGGAATGCTTGTATTCGGACCGATATCCGACCTCATTAAAATTGAATGGCTCCTTATAGGAACGGGTATATTGCTGTTCATTCAAGGTTTTTTCCTGCTGGGCAGCAAAGTGTTGATTGAAGCCGGTAAACCTATACCAAAAGATGCCTCCGAGTAATGGGGCAAGGAACGACATGTCAGGCTGAAGGGTTTTTCCGCATGCCGGATATTTATTCTTGTAGAAAGACGATACATGAAAGTCATAAAGGAGGAAAAGATGGTTTTTTTTGGGAATTTATTTAATTGGATGGTAGTTATCGGGATGATTCTGCTTATAGGACGATTGATTACGATGGCGTTCTTATTTCTGGAAATTCCATTTACGACCTTTTTTAAGGACTACAGTCTCATTTCGATCATCATTTTAATAATAGGTGCAATTGGTCAGCAATTCACCAAGACGGGTAGAAAGTAAAATGAGTTATCACCTTTCCTTCATGAAAAGAATCAGCTTCGAATTCACTAGACCGAGATATTCTAATGTCGGTCTAGTTTTTTATTTAAAAAATGTTCCAGTTGATTTCAGAAATCCGCTCCCTTTCCGCCGACTGCCTGCCAAGCCTCCTCGACGCAAGCGTCTGCGGTGTCTCGTCTAGCCAGTTATTCGGCAGGAGTGTCGCAGATTTCTTCAATCATTAAGGATATAGGTAAAAAAACATGAAGAATAATCTAGTTTTAAGAATATTGGGGATGAGACTAGCCTACAGTTTTTTCTTAATAAAAGTTCCAGTTGATATCAGAAATCCGCTCCCTTTCCGCCGACTGCCTGCCAAGCCTCCTCGACGCAAGCGTCTGCGGTGTCTCGTCTAGCCAGTTATTCGGCAGGAGTGTCGCAGATTTCTTCAATCATTAAGGATATAGGTAAAAAAACATGAAGAATAATCTAGTTTTAAGAATATTGGGGATGAGACTAGCCTACAGTTTTTTCTTAATAAATGTTCCAGTTGATATCAGAAATCCGCTCCCTTTCCGCCGACTGCCTGCCAAGCCTCCTCGACGCAAGCGTCTGCGGTGTCTCGTCTAGCCAGTTATTCGGCAGGAGTGTCGCAAATTTCTTCAATCGATTAAGGATATAGGAAAAAAACATAAAGGATAAACTAATTTAAAGAATATTGGGGATGAGACTAGCCTACAGTTCTTAAAAAATGTTTCAGTTGATATCAGAAATCCGCTCCCTTTCCGCCGACAGTCTGACAAGCCTCCTCGACGCAAGCGTCTGCGGTGTCTCGTCTAGCAAGTTATTCGGCAGGAGTGTCGCAAATTTCTTCAATCGATTAAGGATATAGGAAAAAAACATGAAGAATAAACTAGTTTACTTTTAAAATCTTGATTCGGGCGAGAGCAATTCGAAACTTCCTTTTGCCGAAAAATTGATGGAACCGCCGGACTGTAGACGAATTGGAGAAGAAGAGCCAGTTTCCCTACAATGTTTCTTAAAAAAGAAGTTCCAGTTGATTGGAAAGTAAGGTACGAGACTCCTGCGGGAAAAGCGTGGCCAAGGGAGACCCCGCAGGCGAGCGCCAAGGAGGCTCCCGGACCGCCCGCGGAAAGCGAGTGCCTGGAGTGGAAATCATTACACATACCCCTTTTCGGAAATCGCTCCCTTACCGCCGACTGCCTGCCAAGCCTTGACAGCATGCACTAGTGGGGTCACGGCCCTTGGAAGCGAGTGTCTGGAGGCAACGTTTCACATTTTACAATGGGCATTGTTTTTCGGGTCACGAATGCCATATCGAAAATAGGAACAAACCAATTTATTATCTTTGAATGCATCTTTAGAAGCTGCAAGGGCAGGTGAGTCCGGCAAAGGTTTTGCTGTCGTGACGAATGAAGTAAGGAGCTTGGCTGATGATTCAAAAGAAGCTACAAAAAACATTCAAGCAATCATCCAAAGCATTCTGTCAGATACAGAGGAATCGCTGAAAACGACCAATGAAACGAACCAAATCAGCAAGGATCAGAAAATTGCCGTGAACACGGTAAGTGAAGCCATGAAAGAGCTGGAAGATTCCGTAGGGAAAATATCCAATTCGATTCAGGAAGAAACACGATCCATTGAAAGCATCAATCAACAAAAAGAAACGGTTATTAAAGTGATAGAAGAAATCACCGCCGTATTACAGCAAACGACAGCTTCATCGGAAGAAATTGCATCATCGATGGAGGAACAAGCTGCTTCTTCCAATGAACTTGCTCAATATACACAGCAGCTTACACAGTTAATAAATGATTTGGAGCTGACGTTAGAGGAATTCCAGATAGAGAAGTAGGGAATAACAAGTGTTGCAAAAAGGGAGGCCATTACAGTGGTTTCCTTTTTTGTTAGATTGCCATTACATCATTCTAAAGAGGTGAATCGCTGGGACATCTCTTTATGGTGGACATATTCAATGGAAGTACAAAAGTACAATTTAGAGGATCGGGTCAAGTATCCATGCTTTTTTTACAAAGGGGAATAATATATAGGAATCGGACAAGTCGGCACGGATATTAAAAGCTTGCACAAATTTATATGCGATAGATTCATAGTAAAGAGAGGGAAATGCCATTTAGCTTTCCCTTGATTTACTTCTGTTAGATGATGGGTGATACCAATGGATTTTGGGTTCCTGATCAAAAACCCGTCGCCTTCGTTATCAATTTCCGTTTGTTATCATGCAAAACCTCAAATACGTTTCCCCTCCAAAACTATATCTTCCATTTTTATCAAAGTGTTCACTCCTATATCGTCATCCTCATCATAAATAGGGCAAGCCGTATATAAACGACTTTATCATGACCGGGATTTCTCTAATCTACCTTTATCCATACTGCCAAGATAAACAAAATCCTTTAGGAATTCTTCGATTTCCAACTTTTATCGATGAGGTATAGGAATAAAGGTTTGCTTTTGTGGTGTTTAATTGAATCTGACTGTTTGTTTTTAGGGAAAGTAGACTGAAAGTTTCATTTATTTTACCGATAATATAATTGCCGTAGACATTAAGGTTCATCTGATTAAGTGGATGATAGGATAGAAGGTTCATATGATGGTATTTACTTGAACATTATAAATATAAAAATATTTCAGCGTATAAAGGAAGGTTAAAATGTTTAATGGAAAAATAAGCTGTATGATACTGACATTGGTATTCATGGTCAGTTTCATTTTCTTACCTGGTTTAAAGGCCGAGGCTGCAGATCCTGTGCATACTGTAAGCTCTGGAGAAACGGTGGAATCGATTGCCAAGACATATGATATATCGGCAGAGCAATTGATGAAGACGAATGGTTTACCGGATGATAAGTTATTTGCGGGCCAAAAGTTGACGATCATTCAAACGGCGTATACCCCTTCTATCTATCAATGGTCGGAGAGAGGGAAAAAAATTGCGAAATATGCGAGATCTTTCATAGGGTTTAAAAAGACAGCTGGAGAGGAGACGCCTGAAAAAGGGTTCGATTCGAGCGGATTGATCCATTGGGTGCTGTCCCGGCAAAATGTGCCGGTCGACCGTTTGACAGTAGATGGTTTTTATAAGCAAGGGATGGATACAGTCACTCCGAAAACTGGGGATATAATATTCTTTCTGGAAAAAGACAGCTTAAAAGTCGTGACTGCGGGTATTTATGTCGGCGAAAACCAATTTGTCAATTCTGGATATGGTGCAGAAACGGTTCAGGTGAGATCCACCACAGAAGATTACTTTGCAAAATACCAAGTGGCGTACAAAACATACACGCCTAAAGGAGAGCATATCGTCCAAATGGGAGAAACGCTTAATAGTATATCGGAGCATTACAGCATTTCCATGAGTGCAATCAAAAGCCGCAACGCTTTAAATACCGATGAGTTGATGCAGGGGCAGTACCTTCAACTATACAGCAACCCGCTATTTCCGTTTTATGTAAACCAGGAGGCTGCATATGATAAAGCATATGATGTCATCAAGTATGCATACACTTTACGCGGATTCACCTATGTTTTCGGGGGAGAAGATCCAATGACCGGAATGGATTGCAGCGGCTTCATTTATTGGGTCATGAAGGAGCAGGGCCTTTCTGTAAAACGAGATTCCGCAGAGGATTACTTCTCATTGGTGCCCAAAATCGATAATCCGAAGGCCGGGGATTTAGTATTTTTTAGGGACACGGGAACAAGGGTGGGTGTGACCCATGTAGGAATTTATCTGGGTGATGGCCGTTTTCTCAATTCAACGGAAAACACCGGCGTTCATATCTCCAACCTTTCGTCAGGTTATTTTGCCGAGAAATTCGAAAGCTTCGGTCAAGCCGAAAGCCTCATCGACTAAGAAGGTCATTCAACCTGTTTATATTCAAGAGTGGCTTTTTCAATGCCAGTAACGAACCGTTTAAGAAGATTACAGTGATTGACCCTGTTCTTACTGGTAAAGTCATCACCTTTGAAAAAGCTTTTTCTGAGCTTTGTGGAAAGTTCCAATTGTACGCCTGCGCCCGTTTTGGATGTGTTGGTGATGTTGTTTCCATTCATGCCTGAAAGGTGCTGCGGTGCATGATCAGTTTGAAATCCAGCTTTGTTGAGGCATTGCTGAATAAGGTTCTTATATGGTTCGTTCCTTCCGCCAATGTAAACCAGCCCATTATGTACGTCGTAGTGGCCATGGATCGAAAGGGTGGTCTGAGCGTTCGCTGCCATTGAAACGCCGCTCGGTTCATTGAATAAGTGGGATGGTATATGGAGGACCTGGTTGCCCCTTGGCTTTAGGCCTTCAAATAGGTAGGTGCTTGCACAAAGTCTCTCTCCAAGTGCGGCTGCAACTTCACTTGTACCTGGTTCGATATTCCCGCCATGGATGGCTAGAACTGCAATATCAGGATTCCTGTGATGAACGATGATGCGGTAATCAAGGTATTCTTGTTCATTTTCCTGCAATTCAAAAAAATCGGTATAGCTATTTTCAATCATGGTAATCCTCCGTATCTGTAGTGTATCTAATCTTCCATACCCCTTGACTGCAAAAATAAAAAAAGCGGGGATGCCCCAGCTTTTTCATTTTTCGACTGTCGTATATAGTTCTATTTTCTTTTGCTCGTCGGGTGTTAACGTTTCTGTCCGTTTAAACGTATTCATTGTCACAAGCAGGGCTGCTACAAGAAGGACAGGTATTACCCAGCTTGTTATTTTTTTTACGATATTCATATTCAAAATCCCCTTATACAACGCTAAAATTTATATGATATTTAGAAAAGGAGGGGCTGGATTGCCTGTTTATTGCTGAGCTTTCCAGCTTCCGTTTCTTCTTTTATCTCCAGCTCCGGATATTTGTCCATTTTTCTCGTTTTTAACGAGTCCTTGAACCCCGCCATAATACATGGGGGAAATCTTCTGAATGACTTCGTATCCGGAATCTTCCAGGTCGGATACAGTTTCATCCGAAAGCCTGGATTCTGTATAAATCTTCTTTCCATCAAAGACGAACCGATTACGATCGACGATATCCTGCAATGAGCCTTCATTTTCTGTATAAGAATAAAGAACCTGCATCAATACTTGCGGAATCCTATCACCGCCTGGTGAGCCGATCCCGATCGATTCCCGCCCAGGTTTCTTGAGAATGGTCGGAGCGGTGAAAGTTCTTGACCGTTTATATGCCTTTTGTGAGTTCAAGCCGGACCTGAAATTTTTCAGTTGATCGTTAAGGAAAAATCCATTTGTATAATCCCCAGATCCGAAAAAGTTACTGAGCGTATTCGTTGTGGAAACGACAGTGCCGTTTTTGTCCATTACCACAAAGTGTGTCGTACTTTCATGTTCTTCGGAACCATTCGATTCTTTATCTTCCCATTTTTCACTTTTGATCTTATTTTTAAGACTATCCAAGTGAATGGGGGAGAGCAATTTTTCCGCTTTGGAGTGACTTATTCCATCTCCAACATTGACGGTCCGATCTTGATAAGCAGTATCCGTAATGCCCGCCAAGACTTTCATATAAGCTGATTTGCTTGAAGAATCACCTAGGTTCATTTCCTCGGCTAGCTTTAACATTTCAAGAACGGTAATTCCTGAAAAGGGCGGAGGTGCGGTAAAAACATCATAACCGGCAAATGTTCCTTGGACCGGTTTCCGTTCTTTCACCTCATAGCGCTTTAAATCCATCAAGTCGATATCTGATTCCCTTTTAATATCCCGCGCAATTTCGCCTTTATAAAAACCATCAGGACCTTTGTGCTGGATCTCCTTCAGTGTTTCAGCAAGTCTTTCCTGGACGAGGGTTTTGCCTGGTTCAATGGCTTCACCATCAGGATAAAAAAGTGAAGTCGCATCGGAAGATATCCTTGGCTGAGCCGCTTCTAAGCGTGATGATAACGATTCGTTGACTTCAAATCCTTCTTCAGCCAAATCTATAGCCGGCTGAAGAAGGTCTGCCATTGGTACGCTCCCATACTTATCACTGATGACCTGCATGCCGGCCACTAAGCCAGGAATCCCTGTATCGTGTCTTGAACTTGGGTCTTCTGGAGAGGATTCACGATAATCGATAAATTCGGGTTCGCCGGATTCCGGGGCAATCAGCATACCGCCGCCGCCGCCCACGCCAGATCCATAAGGTTCGACTACACCTAATACATACGATACCGCAATGGCGGCATCAGCCGCCGTTCCGCCGTTTTCCAATATATCCATTCCGACATCTATTGCGATTGGATTTGAAGAACTGACCCCATATGATTGTTCCGTTTTACTCTTTATCGGATCATTCGTGTCAGAAATAGGGGGTGTCTTCGAACATCCAGCAATATATATGAGCAAGCTTAGGGATATGAGCACTTTTCCCGTCATACGGTTAATCATTGGTTGTTCCCCCTTTTCGTTGAGATTCTAAGTTGTGTGTCTTCATTCTTCAAATAGTCGTGATAAAGCGTTCCTTACTGAATGGGTTGTATTCCCGGTTGTTTAGCTTGTACGGCCTTTTTCTCTTGTGCTGCTTTTTTCTCCAGTGCAGCTTTCTTTTCCATTGCTGCCTTTTCCTCTTGTTCACGCTGTGCCTTATGATCGATTACCTTCTTGTGATCCAAGGTAATCTCGATGCGATCCTCTTTTTTAGACCACTGGACTTTTTCACTCGTTTCCTTCGTCAACTGTCGGTAAACACGTGATTTGTCAATGGAAGAGGTAGCTGGCCTTGGTGTTGCTTCTTCAATTTGCAGCGGTACCACATCGATTGTAGCTTTTCCGTCATTCGCTAAATGGTATTGAACCATGGCTGAATCCTTTGTGCGTGTCCAGCCTTGATCGAATATGAAATTTCCTAGACTATAGAAAATGATTCCATCTTTATAAACATCGAACGATTGAAGCACGTGGGGGTGATGGCCGATGATGATGTCAGCGCCCGCATCGATGATAGCTTTAGCCAAGTCTTTTTGTCGATCGGTTGTTGATGTTGAATACTCTTGTCCCCAGTGCATATTCACCACAACCAAGTCTGCGTTGCCTTGCTTGGCATCACTTGCTTTGCCGATCATTTCAAATAATAAATCAGGATTTGAGTTCAATAGTCCGGCTTTATCACTTTTTGATACGGCATCCTTACCGTAAACATCTGTGAAGCCAAGTGTTGCGACACGAACGCCATTAACATCCGCATAGTCGATGCTGTTTTTTGCTTCCGCAGTGTTCGATCCAACACCGACATAGTGCATATCCGCACTTTTGAATTCATCAATCGTGTCAAGGAGTCCTTGTTCTTCATAGTCCATCATATGGTTATTTGCCAATGACACCACAGAGAAGCCAGCATCTTTAACGGCTTCCACACCGCTAGTATTGGAGTTTAACCGGATGGGCGTATCGGCTCCCTTGTAGTTAGATACTTCTTCTTTTAAAGCGGTATGTTCATAATTCCCACTGACATAATCCGAATTGGAAAAATAGGGTTTCATATACCGGAAGAGGTATTCATACCCGTGCTTTTCCGTCACTTCTTCAACATAACGTCCCATCATCACATCACCGACCATTGTCATCGTCAATGGTTGATCGGATTTTGTTGCGACTGTTTTCACTTCCTCAGCCCGTCCCATCCAAGTGGTAATGACTAAAGCGATTAGTAATATAGGTAGTATGATTCCAGTGTATTTAAGATTCTTTTTCTTCGTGCGTTTAATAAAGATAAGTGTTTTTTCTTTTGCATTTAAAGTCCGTTTCATTTTTTGCACCTCAGAATAGGTAGTACACGTTCATTAAACCGAATGTTATGCCGGATAATAAAAGCGTGCTGCCAAGTGTCAATGGCATTCCTTGTCTTTGTATGGTATTCGCTATCAATCCAGGTACGATTATACCGATTCCCCGAAACTCGAATATTTCAAAGGGCATGACGGGGTAGACTAAGTCCAATAGGAGTTTCAAGCAAATCCCGGTCACCATCATGGCGGCGAATTTTCTTCTTCCATATAAAATCACCCATCTTGAAAGGCCGTGGGTAACGATTAAATAAGTTACGACACTAATGATCAAAATGGTCAGCATGATTTCCCATTGATCAAATACTAATGCCAAATAACCTGGCACGATAAGTCCCGCGGGTACGACACCCGTCTTTTCTGAAAATATAAGGCTAAGCGTTACTCCCAGTACTAGGGCTACATATAAATCCGATCCAAACATTAAGGTTCCTCCTACTTAACTTGCTTTTTGCTTTGTTTTAGATTTCATGAATGCTTCAATTAATGGTTCCGCTGCACCGTGAATATTCCCGACACCGTAGACGATGCGATTTTTCATCAATGGGCGGAGACGGGCCACGATTTCTTCAGTTGACCAGTTTTCTAAATCCCAATATTCTTTAGTATCCAATTTACCTTGCTCGAATACCTTCGTGATTGGTGATGTAGTTTCTCCAATGGCAATGACGATTTCGGATTTTATGTACGGCAATACATCTCTAGCAAACTGCTCGGTACGGTCCACACGGTCTGCACGGCAGTTCATGATGACGATAGGAGGTTCTGTGCTGTATCCGAACGTATTGACGCGTTCCCATATATTCAGCGTCGATGCCGCGTCGTTTGCAGCAAAGCCATTGACAAAGAAAGTTGGCTGGATGCGATCTCCGAATTTGGTGATCCGCATGGCCCCTGGATCTGGATGTGCATTCAGCATGCCGCGGAAAGCCGTTTTTTCATCAATTCCCAAAGCTTCCGCAACGGCCAAGGCCAGTGATGCGTTATCCGGAAATACCATATAGTCGAATTCGCGTAAGAAATCCTCGGAAATTCTTGAATTATCTGCAACGATCACTTTTGTGTTGCGTTCTTTGGCGATTTGTTTGAAAAAGTCCAAATATTCACTTTCAATGGTTATTAAGTGACCATTATGGGGAATGGTAGCAGTGAAGGCTTCAGCAACCTCATCCATAGTCGGTCCCATGACATCCATATGGTCTTCCAATACATTCACGATGACCCCGATGTTTGCCTGGATCATTTTGTTTTGGAAGATTAGTTGATAGTCAGGCTGTACGGCCATGCACTCACAAACTAGTGCCTCCGTGCCTAAGTCGGCAACTTCTTTAACTACACGCCGTTGTTCTCCTATGTTGGGTCCTTCCGGGCGGCGTACAATCGGTTTTTCCTTGTCGGTAAACCAATAGATCATTCTTGCTGATGTTCCGGTTGTTTTACCTACTGTTTTGTATTTTGCTTCCTGGATCACACCTGTAATTAGACGCGTTACAGTCGATTTCCCTCGAATCCCATTCACATTCACACGTACCGGGATGGAGTCGAGACGCTTCTGATGGCGTTTTTGTTCAAAAATGCCATAGCCAAGCAAAAAGATCGCACAAATAAATATTGGTGCCATTTTTTTTTAACCTCTCTTTTTTTCAATTATTTGAATTACTGAATACACACTACATGATTTTAAACTTAATAGGCAAGAGCCAATTATTCTATCGTAATATAGTTATCAACAGCTTTTTCAAATATATGTATATTAGTGTGTAATAGTATCTAATGGGATGAATTATTTTATGAGTACAAAGATATGGCTGGAAATCGAGGGAATCGAGGTTTCATTTACACTAAATTATGGAAAGTTTAATAAAGCCCCATTTCAGTCAGAATCAAAATGGTTTTATGAGCATTTGAACCTAATTCATAATGGCTATATTTGAATAATATTTTTTTTAAAAAGTGAGGTTTATTACAGTTTGTTAATTGTATATACCCATTGTTTGACATAAAGGTTACAATTTTTATGGATTTTTCATTCAATGTGAAATATTGCATCTAACGACTCAATTAGTTGAACTCTTTTGAATATGGACAAAGATGAGTAAAAGAACACATCTCTTTTTTTTAGTATTTTCCTCGGGAATACCCATAGGTCTATAATTGACCTTTTACCTAAAAAATGAAATGAACTAGAGTTAGCCCATTTCTTTTAAAAAATACCTAGTTTCTTCTATAGATAAAGTGTTTATATAAGAATGAAAAATAAAAAAAGCCCAGAAGCATATCTGGGCTTTCGGCTTATATATTGTAAATGAATGGAATGGTCACGGATCTCCGTTAAACATGGATAGATTTACCTTTTGTGGGTCTTGAATTACAGCATGGGTAGCTGATAATGGAAGGAATCCAGGTTAACTTGATTTCTTTCTCTCAGAAATCTCAAGGGTGGAGTCCTTTTTACCGCCATCAATCACATAAAATCTAGGAGCTAATCTCCTTTTTTTACGTTGATTGTCAGGATTCATCTTCATATAATTTTCGTATTCTTTGCGAAAGAATTCTTTGGTTTCCCGTTGCAATGCTTTTCTTTCGTTAAAATCTGCGATGAATTTGAAAAAACGTTTCATATGAATTCCTCCTTATGGGGTTAAAAGGTCTTAGTTTAATAGTAACATATCGTTGGTGAAGTTTAACCTTTTTTTGCAATTTTGGAGTGGAAATTATGTTTTTGTGTGAATAAAGTTGTGAATGGTTTGATTCGAGAAAAAGCATGTAATGGATCCTTGCTGAGTAAGTGACCGTGCATGGTATTGAAAGGGAATGTCGGGATTGCAGAAAGCGGGTATTGGAAGCAATGATTATTTGAGTTAAAATATTCCTTATATTCATTATACACTAAATATTCTGAAAACAAAGGAAAATATTCACTTCCAGCCGCTTTTGATAGATTTGCTTTTTAATGGTTCATTATTGTGTATAGTTATATATTCCCCGAATTTATGAAAATGAAACTTCCCTTATGTGGGAGGGAAAAAAGCAATTTCCCGCATACGGGCTTTAACGCTTTTCAAATTATTGGACCCCTTATCGATATTTTATTCACTTTTTTTTATCGGATTTTTAATGTAATTTTTAAGTAATGAAAAGTTAACCAAATTTGCCATCAGGTCTAATGTTCACTTTATATAAACATCTTGATTTCTTATCATTTTCAAGTTACTATTGACTTGGAAAAATATAATATTCCGCGTTAAGGCGGAAGAGGTTCTAGCTACCCTCTCAAAAAAACTAAGGAGAAACAGTGCTCTATTCTTAGGGTGCTGTTTTTTTCCGTAAAAAGGAGTTTTATAGAAATGAAGAAGAAAGAAAAGGCAGTGGTTGTGTTTAGCGGAGGACAGGACAGTACGACGTGCCTGTTTTGGGCATTGGAGAGATTTGAGGAAGTGGAAGCGGTGACGTTCGATTATAATCAGCGGCATAGCTTGGAAATCGAATGCGCTCAAAACATTGCCAAGGAATTGGGTGTGAACCATCATATCCTTGACATGTCGCTGCTGAACCAACTGGCACCGAATGCATTGACGAGAAGTGATATCGCAGTGGCGGACGGAGAAGAAGGGGAGCTGCCGTCGACGTTCGTGCCAGGGAGGAATTTGCTGTTCCTTTCGTTTGCCGGAGTGCTGGCGAGTCAGATTGGCGCTAAACATATTGTCACAGGAGTCTGTGAAACGGATTTCAGCGGATATCCTGACTGCCGCGATGTATTCATTAAATCGTTGAATGTGACCTTGAACTTATCGATGGACCAGTCATTCGTGATTGATACGCCGCTAATGTGGCTTAATAAAGAGGAAACATGGGAGCTTGCTGACCAGCTTGGCGCGTTCGACTTTGTCCGCGAAAAGACCCTGACTTGCTATAACGGAATCATCTCCAATGGCTGTGGAGATTGTCCGGCATGCAATCTGCGGAAAAAAGGGCTGGATGACTATGTAAGCAGACGGAAGGTGCTTTCATGATGTACGGTTTTAAGATAGTGGATAAACTCCAAAAAATAGATGAAGATATTCAGCGCAGCCAATTGAAGTATACAAACAAGAGGGTTCTCGTGAGTAAGGAATTCACCTTTGACGCGGCGCACCACCTGCATGACTATGAAGGGAAATGCAAGAACCTGCATGGCCACACGTATAAAGTCATTTTCGGATTGAGCGGGTATACGGATTCACGCGGGTTGATGATAGATTTTGGGGACATCAAGGATATCTGGAAAAATGAAATCGAAATCCACCTGGATCATCGTTATTTGAATGAAACCCTGCCGCTCATGAATACAACAGCTGAAAATATGGTAGTCTGGATTTATGAAAAAATGGCCGAAGCCCTTTCATTAAAAGAATATGAGGGTGCAAGAGTCGAATTTGTTCGACTGTACGAAACGCCGACAAGCTATGCCGAAGCCAGACGGGAGTGGATGGAAAGTGAGTAAACTTCCGGTAATGGAAATCTTCGGGCCGACCATCCAAGGAGAGGGAATGGTCATTGGTCAAAAAACCATGTTCGTTCGGACGGCTGGCTGCGATTATTCATGTTCCTGGTGTGATTCCGCTTTTACTTGGGATGGCACAGGGAAGGAAGAGACCGTTCAGATGACTGCCGATGAAATATGGGATGAGCTGAAGCGAATTGGGGGTTCCGGTTTTTCCTTCGTGACGATATCTGGGGGGAACCCGGCCCTGCTGAAAAACCTAAACGGCTTGATAGCGATCTTACATGAAAATAAAATGAAAATAGGGGTCGAAACACAAGGGAGCCGCTGGCAGGATTGGTTTCTCGATATTGATGAACTGACTATCTCACCTAAGCCGCCGAGCTCTGGAATGGACACGGACTTTACCGTACTTGACCAAATCATCTCGAATCTTGCCAATCGAAATCCAGAAAACCATGTTTCATTGAAGATCGTCGTCTTTAACGAGGAAGATTATCAATATGCCAAACATGTACATGGGCGTTACCCGGATATTCCTTTTTATCTGCAGGTCGGCAATGACGACAGCAGGACGGCGGATGATCGTCAATTGATCAGCCGCCTATTGAAGAAGTACGAAGAGTTAATTGATAAAGTGATAGCGGATGATCAATTGAATGATGTGAAAGTCCTGCCCCAGCTGCATACCTATATATGGGGTAACAAGCGGGGTGTGTAAAGTAAAGGCAGTGTGATGTTTAATCACACTGCCTTTTAAGCTTATTACAACCTTTGCATGTGTGTAGCTTTGAAGGATGATGTGTATTTAAGGCCATATCCGAATAAGCGATCCATTCCAATATGTGCGGTCCAAATTAAACCAATCATCACCCATGCATCCGACTTTAGGAATATGGCTAACAAAATCATGAGGATGGACACGATATAAGTATGGAATGTGTTATAAACCTTTGCTCCAATCCGGTCATTGATCAGATAGGCCAGCATGGAAACATCAGGGGACAAAATCAACAAAAGGAAAATCCACCAGCTGAATTCATATAACGAATAGATGTAAATCACTGCTAAAAGGACCATAAGTCCTTCAATATGAAGGAATTTCTTCACCATTTCATAACCTCCAAAGTTTAATTGACCATTGGTCAATAATTTCCGAAAAAATTATATGATGTTCTTGGTGATATTTTTTACATGAAAATAGGCTAAACCTTTTACATCTTGATAAGATAGTTCAGAATTAATGTAAAAAGTTATGAATCCGTGAAGAGAAAGAAAAATCGACCAAATGGATGCAGGATTCAGTTTGTTGTCCGTTAGAACCGTCAAGGACTGGATTAGCTTTTCGTATGTTTTATTAGAATCGAATTGGAGTAACTGCTGAATTTCTTTTTCCTTCGATAAAAACATGATGGAATAATGATTCTGTTGGGTTAAACCGAACTCCAAGAAGCACAATAAAATCTTTTCCATTTTTACGGAAGGGTCATTTTCCGACAGAATGATATCATCGATTGAAGAATTTAAAACGGAAAAATCCGTTTTCACCAAACTATAAAATATTTCCGCCTTGTTTTTAAAATGATAATAAATGGCTCCATGGCTGCAATCCAATGATTTAGCCAATTGCCTCATCGAGACATTCGAATACCCTAACGCTGCAAAAAGGTTTCTAGCTTCATTCAACACCATGTCCCTGGATAATTCTTGACCTGCCGATTTCCTTGGCGACATCTTATCACCTCCTTATTAATTGACCACTGGTTAATTAGGATGATAGCTCACGGATTTTTAAATGTCAATTATTGGGTTGAACTATAAAGTACTGTTTTTAAGTGGGATTATGCCATTTGTTTCACCAGTGTTGCAAAGGATAAACCCCAGTTTATTGAGGGTTTATGCAATTTATTAAAAAACTAATGATGCTCTCAAAGTAGTGACGCCATTTTCTAAATAACCCTTTAAACAGGTTAATGTATATACCCAACCTTCTTTTTGTCCGATCATTTTGTTTATTATGTCAGGATCGTCCTCACTCAATCCTGATTCGTTCACTTCAATGATCGTACTCGTTTTATCCAACTTTTTTAGTGTAATGGCAACAATCGTTTCTTGATCATTTCCGCCCCATGCAAACACGATTTTCCTATTTTCCTCTATTTCCAATACATGAATGACCACTTCAGCATCGTATTCGTTGTATCTCAATGTAGGCGTCCGGCCTTTTTCCCATCTTTCCGAACTCGATGAGAACCAGAAATTCCCGATTTTTTCAGGATTCACTATGGCTTCAAACACTTCATTCGTTGGCTTGACGATCTTGAATTTCGTGATTATTTGAGTATCCATAACTAACTCAACTCTCTTTCGATTTGTTTTTATAGTTTCCGTTTAATTATCCCAGTCTACTGATATGGGCGGCAGGGTCCGTCCAGTTTCAAGCAAGCTCTTCAGGTTACTTAAAAGGGCTGGCCATCCATTATTCAAGCCTTCAAAGGTATTGTCATCATAGACGAAATCTGTCTCCAATAGCTCCTCATGCCTAAGAGTTAACTTCACAGTCGAATCGTCCATTTTCAGTAATTCAAAAGTGACCCGTGTAGGCTGCTCGCGAGGTGTTTCGTCTCCTGCCATGATCCATGTAAACGAGAGCAGGTGCAACGGCTCGCATTTAAGTACATGCCCATGATCGGTAATCCGCCCATCATCCAGCAAATATTTAACGGCCGACCCTTCTTGCCAGTCAGACAGTACTTGTAATCCGAAGTGGTATTTCTCCGTGACTTCACCACTCGTCAAGGCTTCCCAAAGCTTCTCTGGTGTGGTTGCGATATAAATAGGATAGACAAAACGTAGTTTTTTTCATCATTCTTTTTTCTCCTCGCCAAATAAGGTACAGAACTCTATCTTTGATTTTCGGCTTTTATATACAGCCGGTCAAGCAGTTTTAAGCGACAGAAATCGGCAAAGGGGGAAACAGGGCCATTGAAGTAAATGGCTAAATCAATCGGTATCCGCGAAAACATACTAAAATCGACGGTATGGAAACTTCTTGATTTCCAACCGCTTTCAAGCTACGATGAATAAGGAAAATGATAATCCGCCTGGGCGGAAGAGGTTCTAGCTACCCTCTCAAAAAAACTAAGGAGAACAGGGCTCTTTCTTAGGGTGCTGTTTTTTCTGTATAAGGAGAATTAAGAAATGTTAAGAATTTTATTGTATTTAGTATCCATCATCACGGCGAATGTGGTTACAGCAGCTTTTGCGCCATTACATTTTGGCATGTTCATCATCCCGATGGGGACATTGCTCATCGGGGGAACCTTCATCTTCCGAGATCTGGTCCAGAATAAATTCGGCCGCGCAAAGACCTATATATGCATCGTCACTGCACTTATTTTATCTGCATGTGTATCATTTTTATTAGGAGATACGTTACTGATTGTGTTTGCTTCCGCATTATCCTTCGTGGTCGCAGAAACAGCGGATACGGAGATTTATACCCGTTTAAAGCTCCCGATGAGTTGGAGGGTGTTTTACAGCGGAATCGTTGGAGGATTTTTCGATTCGGTGATATTTGTCGTGATTGGCCTAAGTCCTCTGGGTGCCAATATATTGCCATGGGAAGCGGTACCCGCTGCGGTCATCGGCCAAATCATCGTTAAAACGATCATTCAGTCCATTGGTGCCATATTGTTGGGGCGAATCAACGTAGAACTGGAGAAACGTGTAGTCTCCAGTTAAATGCTAGGAGGGATGCACTTGATGGATGGAACCAAAAAAGAAGAAGAAAAATGCTATTGCCTCGAGGCCTTTCGTGAAAAATATGGCCCGCATGTACAAGGGGAATGCATGAAGCTCTCCTGCGCCAATTATCGCAAGCATAAAGGAATAGACAAAAAAAGGACCTGATTAGGTCCTTTTTTGCGTGATTGAAGTGACTCACGAGTAAACAGTGCGAATTCACGAGTAAAAGTACGAAACTCACGAGTAAACAGTCCGAAATCACGAGTAAAAGTGCGAAACTCACGAGTAAACAGCGAATTCACGAGTAATAGAGCAAAACTCACGAGTAAAAGTGCGAAACTCATGAGTAAACAGCGCGAATTCACGAGTAAAAGTACGAAACTCACGAGTAAAACAGCAAAAAAAGCTTCCTGGGCCGTTCCATTAAGTGCAGGAAGCTTTTTATTTGGTTTAGAATTGCTCTGAGCTTTTTCGAACTAATTTTTCCAGGAAGAAAAAGCATTCGCGTTTCCGCTCAAGTTCGGTTTGCCCATTTTCGGTGACATGATAATATTTCCTGCGGCCTGATTCGGACTCTTTCCAATGTCCTTTTATGAATTCTTTTTTTTCTAATCGTTTAAGGGCAGGGTAGAGGGTGCCTTCACTTATTTCATAGTTGCCCTTGCTCATTTGCTTCAGGATTTTCGTTATTTCATAGCCGTAAAGCTTTTTTTGCGATAGAAGTGAAAGCAAAAGGAGGTCAATGCTTCCCTTCATTAATTCTTTATCCATATAAAATCTCCTCCTTTTCATTTTTAAAGTGTAATACGTTGTACATCGTATCACAAGGTGCATTTTACTTTTCTTAAAAAAAATGGTTAAATGACGATTGCTAAATAAATTTAATCATAGTAAAATGTGCTTCGGAACGGATGAGTTGTGAAGAGTGTGGTAAGGATACTATATATATGATTTAATTGTTTTAATGAAAATACGGAATAGGATAGAAGAATCACTACTCAAGGGGTATTAATTGATTTTTTTTCGAAAATCATTTAGATTCTATTTATCAACAAGAGCAAAGAAAGAAGGTCCTAGATAGATGAAAGTGAAAGCACCTGAGTCATTCACATATATAGGTGGAAAGAGAGCAGTTCTTCTGCTTCACGGGTTTACCGGAAGTACAGGAGATATGAAGAAATTAGGGAAGTACTTAAATGATCTCGACTATACTTGCCACGGACCTCTTTATAGTGGGCACGGAGTATCAGCCGAGGAACTTGCTAAAACTGGTCCAAAGGAATGGTGGGGAGATGTAGTTAATGGCTATAATTTCCTAAAAGAAGAAGGCTATGAGGAAATTGCAGTTGTAGGAATTTCTTTAGGGGGAGTGTTCTCATTAAAAGTGGGAATTGAATTGCCTGTAAAAGGGGTAGTTTCAATGTGCGCTCCGACGCAAGGAAAAAGTATCGATCGACAAAAGAACCGCTTGCTCAATTATGCACAGGCGTATAAGAAGTTTGAGGGCAAAGATGCAGACCAAATTGCTGCAGAAGTGAAGTTGCTTGAAGAAGAGCCAATGCCTCAACTAAAAGATGTGTTGAACATTATAAATGAGACAGGTGAAAATTTAGATTTAATCACATCTCCAACTCTTGTTCTGCAAGGGCGTTTGGATGATCCCGACTATACGGAGAGTGCTACAGCGATTTTCAATGAAGTCGATACACAGCATAAACACTTGATTTGGTATGAAAAGTCTGGCCATATTATCACATTGGGCAAGGAACGTGAACAGGTGTATGAAGATGTGTATAAGTTCTTGAATACACTGAATTGGTCGGAGTAATAAGCGATATATTTGATCCCCTTTTGTTGAACGTGTAAAAAGCTTACAGTCGTAAGTAGGCTTTACACTATACTTGAGGGGATTTTATTTTGGCTGCAAATCTATTTGTAGAAAAAGACCTTTAAGGTATCGTTATTATCAAGAGTTGCCAATAAAATATCGTTCACGTCGGCATTATATGTTATTTTGATTCTGTTTTTCAGCCATGCTTCTTCTTTACCGCCCCGGTTCAATTCTTTAGAATCAATCTTTCCCTCTTTAATAATCGTTTTAGGAAAAGTGAAGGCATTTGTTTCCAGGTGCATATCTGCTGGGGTTACTGCTTCATATTGGGGATCTAAAAACAATGAAATGGTACCGTCCGGTTCCCATAGCGCGAGGGATACTTTTTGAATATCTTCGACTTTTTCCTTTCTTAATTCCGATAATAAAACATCGATGGAGATTCTGGCCCTTGCTAAGCTTTTGTAAATGATTTGTCCATTTTCGATAAGCGGAAAGGGGTCTGAGTCAAAAAAACTTCGGAGTTTTCCCCACTTAAGGCCTGCAAACACACTAATTATATATAAAATGACCAATACACTGGTTGTTATCATGGAGCCCTTCAAACCTAACCGTTCATCAGATAAAGGGTGGGCAAGAATGTTTCCAAGAATTAAAGCCATTATGAAATCAAGTAATCTTAACTGCGAAATGGACCGTTGCCCCATCAATTTAACCGAAAGAAGCAAGAAGAAGAAGGAAATAATGGCTCTTAAAATCCACTGGATTGCAGTAAGAGTTTCCTGGCTACTAAAAAAATCCACAAAAATTCACGTCCTTATTTCCAATAAAGGAGAAGTAATGGGCCTCTTTAGAGTGGGCCGTTTATAGTTTTAGTCGGCTCCTTCATAAGTATTACCCAAATTGGCCCTTCGGAGACTTTATAGACTGTTTTCAAAAAATTTATATTAATATAACAACTTTAAAACGTATTGTAATTAAAAATAAACTGATTTAAAATGATATCTTTCCTGAGAAATTTATTTAAAAAATATCCTTGTATAATATCAGTGACAATGGTCTGATAGTTTCTACCTGGCAGCCGTAATGCCGGACTACAAGGAAGTATGAAAATAGAAGAGATGAACAGGTTAATGTTGGTTCGCTTGAAAAAAGCTTGATCCTAAAAAACATGCTTCGATGAAAGCTCTTGCTTTTTCACACTTTCTTGCTGGCTGAAGGTGTAAAAAGGTGAGGGCTTTTTATATAAAAAAAACGAATGGGAAATGATATAGCTAAAGGGGATGAAAGCATGTATTTCTTATTGAATATACTAGGTGTTTTAGTTGTAATGGGCATCGTTTACCTTTGTTCACCTAATAAAAGGAACGTTAAGTGGAAAGCCATTCTTACCTTGCTGGTTCTTGAATTGCTTATCACTTGGTTCATGTTATCGACAAAAATAGGGGCGTGGGTCATCAATCTGATCGCTTCATTCTTCACCTGGTTGATTGAATGTGCGAATGAAGGGATTTCTTTTGTCTTTCCTTCGCTTATGGCAAATGAACAAGTGGATTTCTTTTTCAGCGCATTGATGCCGATTATCTTCATTATCACGTTTTTTGATGTTTTATCGTATTTCGGTATACTTACGTGGATCATTGATAAAGTGGGATGGCTCATTTCAAAAGTATCCGGTTTGCCGAAACTTGAAAGTTTCTTTTCGATTCAAATGATGTTCCTCGGAAATACCGAGGCACTTGCCGTACTCCGCCTTCAACTTAGTGCGATTAAGGATCAGCGTCTTTTGACATTTGGAATCATGAGCATGAGCAGCATCAGCGGTTCAATCATTGGAGCCTACCTGTCCATGGTACCGGCAACCTATGTTTTTGTAGCGATACCTTTGAACTGCTTAAATGCCTTGCTGATAGCTAATATGCTGAATCCCGTCGATGTCAGTAAAGAAGAAGACGTCGTTTATGTACCTCCTAAAGAGGAACGTAAAGATTTCTTTTCCACCATTTCCAACAGTATGTTGGTTGGGGCCAAAATGGTCTTCGTCATCATGGCAATGGTTATCGGCTATGTGGCGTTGACGGCTAGCGTAAACGGCATTTTCGGCTTCTTCGTGGATGGATTGACCATTCAAAAGATTTTCTCTGTCATTTTTAGTCCATTTGCATTCCTGCTAGGATTAACTGGACATGATGCCATGTATGTCGCTCAATTGATGGGAATCAAGCTTGCCACGAATGAGTTCGTTGCCTTGCTCGATTTAAAGGATAAAGTCAGTACACTGCCTCCGCATACAGTAGCCGTGGCTGTCACTTATTTGACGTCATTTGCCAACTTCAGTACAGTGGGCATGATCTACGGAACATTCAATTCCATCCTCAATGATGAGAAATCGAACATTATCGGAAGGAATGTTTGGAAGCTGTTGGTTAGCGGGATGGCTGTTTCCCTGTTAAGTGCCATGGTTGTTGGATTATTCGTTTGGTGATTTAAAACAGGCATCTGAAAAAAAGCTGTGCAGGATTTTCCATGCACAGCTTTTTCTTATTTCGTCAAATAGTTCTCTGTATAATATGGTTTATTTTCCTCATCGAAGGCAACTCCGACACCGAGGGATTCAAAATCTTTCTGTAATTTGTTTTCCCTGTGTCCAATGGAATTCATTAGGCCTTCATGGGCAAAGATACTGCTATTCTGACCGGCAGCCAGGTTTTCCCCCGCCATTCGGAATTTGATTTTGTCATCTTCCATCCGGTCAAAAGGGGATTCCCCATCAAGGTTTGTATGGTTGAAGTATTGATTCACGGCCATATCTGCACTATGATCCTGGGCGGTGACCTTCACTCGTTTATCCCATGTTAGTACGGAGAGATCATGATTGACCCGTGATGCATTGGTCAAATCGAATAATTGATATTCAAAGCCCTTCTTTAATTCGGGGCCGGCTTCTGCAAAATAGCCGCTCTTTTGCTTTTCGAGTTTTGCGTCGATGATTTGGATTGCCGTGACTGTATTTTTCTCATGTTTGTCATAAAAAATGGTCACATAGCTATTATCCATTTCGAACATATCGTATTCGCCGCCGTCACTTCGAATCTGGTAATAGACGTTTCCTTTAAGCAGTTTTGTTACTGGCTCCGCCATTTTCCCCGTCACGGTTTCTTTGGGTGTACCGCGTTTAATGCCTTCCTTTGAGGAAATCAAATCTTGGTTCGTATATAAACCAACAACTTTATTGTTGTTATCGTAGGCAACCATGAAGAAGTTTTGATAATTTTCGTGATAGGCAAACCAGTCCACGCCATATTCATTCCGCGTATTCCGCTTAGCTTTACCGGCCATTTTTTCTACATCATCCTTCGTGTCGCCAATTTCGATATTACGGACTGAAAAGGATGCATCAGCAGGTGCTTCCAGTGCCGGTTTTTTCACTTTTTCCGTTTCCTGAGATTCTTTTTCAGAAGCGGTATCCAATGTTTCCGTCAGCGAGCCAATCAGGCTGCTGACTCCAGTACTCAGTTTTTCCAAGGCTGTCGTAACCTGGGGCCCGTTTATAAATGAACGAACATCTGATGCAAAGGCACTAACCCCCGCTTTGAATCCAGATTCCTGAATATCTTTACCATATCCATACCATAATCCAGAGAGTAGGAGTATGAGGACCACAATATTAAACAATTTACGCAAATCGTTCACTCCTGCTCTATCCAGGATATAGAATCCCGATTAATGAAAGACCGTCTGCAGCATACTTAAAACAGGTGGGACACCTAACAAAAATAGTGAACACATAATGAGTGTTTGCGAGACCATTTTTGGAAGCTTTTCCTTCCCTTTTCCCGAATACCAGCCACTGAACTGAAGTTTATTTCTATACCAGACGAATAATAAAAGCAGTATCGCAATCGAGCCTAGCCAGCCATACTGAGTCACTCCCAAGTTTATATATATGCCGTTTACAATGGCCGAAATGATTGTTCCGGCTATCCCGAATATTAATATGATGCGTAACAATTCTAATAAGACTTTCATATGTCACTCCTTGGTTTCCCTATTATACTTCGTCGATTACAAAATAAAAAATTTAAATGTTTACCTTTACATATTATACCAAAAATAAAGAGGGGAATAAAACAGGTAGCTCTTTCGAAGGAGAAGTTTTCATTATTCGTTAGGCTGTTTTCACATACTTTGTTTGCTATTTACCAGGTAGTGAGTTGTTGTTGATTTCCCCTCCAGATGCTCGCTTTCCTTGGTGCGGGCGGTGAGCCTCCTCGGCGTAAACGCCTGTGGGGTCTCACCTGTCCCGCTGCTCCCGCAGGAGTCTCGCACATCCGCTCCAATCAACCTTAAATAGTTTCGTTTTAAAAACAACAATCTTTACGAAAAGAGCCATTAGTTAAGTCTTTATAAACAAAAAAAGATTAGCCATTGCGCTAATCTTTTTCATTTGGGATTACTTTAATTGATCATTCAAGACACTTTCCTCGAGAACGGAAAACTTATCACCATACACCCTTGTTATGTGGTGTTCCCCCCATGTACATAGTGCGGATAGGATACTTTCCAGGCTTTTTCCATACTCACTAAGTTCATATTCCACTTTTGGAGGGACTTGGTTGTAAACGATCCGGTTGATGACTTCGTCCTTTTCCAACTCCCTTAACTGTTGGGTCAACATTTTTTGGGTGATGTTCGGCATAAGGCGCTTCAATTCACTAGTCCGCTTTTTCCCGTGGGTCAGATGGCAGAGGATCACGCATTTCCATTTTCCGCCCATTACTTCAAGTGTCGCTTCAACGGATATATTGTATTTCTTTTTTTGCATGATTTGCATACTCTCCTTACATTATAGGTACTAAAAAGTGCCTATATCACTTTAAAGTACGTACTGTTTTTTATTTGTATTATATCTCATAATAACATTTGCACACCGAATTCCACTGTACCATTTATAAAAAAAGTTGCTCAGGCAATTTCAATGATAGTACAAAACGACAAGAAGGAGAAGAGGATATGATTTCAAATAAAAATAGAAGTACATGGGCATTGCTGGCTTTGGCGATCAGTGCCTTTGCGATTGGAACAACTGAGTTCATCAGCGTGGGATTATTACCACTCATTTCTAAGGATTTACACATTACAGTGACGACGGCGGGACTGACGGTGTCCTTATACGCTTTGGGGGTCATGTTCGGGGCACCTATCCTGACATCACTGACATCGAATATGTCGCGTAAGACTTTATTGCTTTGGATAATGGTCGTGTTCATTATCGGAAATGCATTAGCGGCTTCTGCGACCACGGTCGGTGTATTATTGATCGCGCGTGTCATTTCAGCGCTTGCACATGGTATCTTCATGTCAATCGGCGCTACGATTGCCGCTGATTTGGTCCCTGAAAACCGCAGGGCGAGTGCCATCGCCATCATGTTTACAGGTCTGACGGTGGCAACGGTGACCGGAGTTCCTTTTGGAACCTTCATCGGTCAGCAATTCGGCTGGAGATTCGCTTTCATCATCATTGTGGCAATCGGCTTGATCGCTTTCATCGGAAACGGCATCCTAGTCCCATCAGATTTAAGAAAAGCGGCACGGACCACTTTCCGTGACCAAATCAAATTGGTGACGAATGGGCGTTTGCTGCTAGTATTTATCATTACAGCGTTAGGGTATGGCGGTACATTCGTTGTCTTCACGTACCTGTCGCCATTACTTCAGGAAGTGACAGGGTTTAAAGAAGGAACTGTGGCCTTGATTTTGTTAATATATGGAGTAGCCATAGCGATAGGAAATACCCTTGGCGGGAAATTCGCCAATCGCAATCCTATTAATGCCCTATTCTATATGTTTCTTATTCAGGCCATTGTACTTGTGGTGTTTACTTTCACGGCACCGTTCAAGGTAGCTGGTTTAATTACGATCATTTTAATGGGATTGTTTGCATTCATGAATGTTCCTGGGCTTCAAGTGTATGTCGTCATGTTAGCGGAGCGTTTCGTGCCAAGTGCAGTGGACGTGGCGTCAGCCATCAATATTGCCGCCTTCAATGCGGGTATCGCCATTGGTGCCTACTTAGGAGGGGTGATAACGGATTCGATCGGATTGATCCATACAGCGTGGATAGGTGGAGTCATGGTGTTTGCAGCAGTGATTTTAACAGGATGGAGCCGGGCCCTGGAAAGTAAAGACCGTACCAAGGGAACGGACAAAATAGCATAGGGTTAAAAAAGTGATGCATTTTAGAAAAAGTATGCTATGCGTATAGGGTATCAATGAAAAGAATCATTGCATCCCTTCAGCGAATGATGGAAGGTTCCCTGAAGGGATGTAATGATACTGATACTTAAAGCGCATTACAATCTATAAAAACAATCATTTGGAGGTAGAGTATTATGGTGAAAAACTTACAAGATACAACTACATTGCATAACGGCGTCAAAATGCCTTGGTTCGGATTGGGCGTATTTAAGGTGGAAGAAGGACCGGAGCTGGTAAATGCAGTTAAAGTGGCCATTAAACATGGTTATCGCAGCATCGATACGGCTGCCATTTATGAAAATGAAGATGGGGTCGGACAAGGGATTCGTGAGGGCTTAAAAGAAGCTGGAATCTCAAGGGAAGACTTATTCGTAACATCCAAAGTCTGGAATGCCGATTTAGGCTATGAATCGACAATTGCAGCTTACGAAAAAAGCTTACAGAAACTTGGCTTGGAGTACCTGGATTTATATCTTATCCATTGGCCAGTGGAAGGGAAATATAAAGAAGCTTGGAGAGCGTTGGAAACTCTATATAAAGAAGGAAAAGTGAAAGCGATCGGTGTGAGCAATTTCCAGATTCACCACCTAAAAGATTTGATGGAAGATGCAGAAGTGAAGCCGATGGTCAATCAAGTGGAATGCCATCCGCGTTTAACTCAAAAAGAAGTTCAGGCATTCTGTAAGGAACAAGGAATACAACTTGAAGCATGGTCTCCTTTGATGCAAGGTGAACTTCTTGATAATGAGGTTTTACAAGCTATTGCAACCAAGCATGGCAAATCTGTTGCACAAGTCATTTTACGCTGGGATTTACAAAATGGGATTGTAACAATTCCGAAATCAACTAAAGAACATCGTATTGTCGAAAACTCAACTGTATTCGATTTCGAATTGACCGAAGAGGAAATGAACCAAATTGATGGATTGAATCAGAATCACCGTGTTGGTCCAGATCCTGATAATTTCGACTTTTAATTAGTAGGAAGGAGAGGGACGGGATATCCGTCTCAGAATGTAGACAAACTCTATGTAATCGAGTTTGTCTACATTTTTTTGCTTGTACAAATTTGGACGTTGATTGGAACGTAGGGCACTCGCTTTCCGCGGGCGGTCCGGGAGCCTCCTCGGCGCACTTGCGCCTGTGGGGTCTCCCTTGGACTCGCTATTCCCGCAGGAGTCTCACACACCCGCTCCAATCAACTATGTTTTGAAATTTTAGGTAAAACCCCTTTTGTCTACAAACTCGGACGGGATATCCGTCTTTCTCTTTTTTTATGAATTTCGCATCGGAATTTACACTGACAGCTTCGGAAATCCGATTAGTTGACACAGTATTACTGGGATGATATAAATGCATGTGCATACATTATATAAAAAGGAGATGAAGAATGATGAATGATTTATTTTCACCTTATCGCATAAAAGAACTTGAACTTAAAAATAGGATCGTCATGCCGCCGATGTGCCAATACTCCGTCGAAGCGGAAGATGGTATACCAACGAACTGGCACCAGCAACATTATGTAAGCAGGGCAGTTGGCGGCACGGGGTTAATTATAGTGGAAATGACCGATGTGGAGCCTGATGGGCGCATTTCGAATCGCGATCTTGGATTGTGGTCCGACGATCAAATTGGGGCTTTCTCCAACATCGTTAAGGAAGTTCATCAATACGGTGCAAAAATCGGGATACAAATTGCCCATGCAGGCCGTAAAGCGGAGGATGCGGAACCGCCGGTGGCACCTTCAGCCATTGCGTTTGATGAAACGTATAAAACACCAAGGGCTTTAGAAACGGAAGAAGTGAAGGAAATGGTCGATAAATTCCGGGCATCGGCCAGAAGGGCAGTTCAAGCAGGGTTTGACGTAATCGAATTACATGGTGCACACGGGTATTTAATCCACCAATTCACATCACCGCTTACGAATAAACGTGATGACGAATATGGAAGGGACCTGACTAAATTCGGAGTGGAAGTCATTAAAGCAGTGAAAAGCGAAATGCCTGCCGACATGCCTTTAATCATGCGCATTTCTGCAAAAGAATACGTTGAAGGCGGATATGGTATTGAGGAAAGCATTGCATTTTCACAAGTCTTTAAAGAAGCAGGCGTCGATATGTTCCATGTAAGCTCTGGAGGAGAAGGCCCGATTGGAGCAGACGGAAGTCCTGGTACCCATGCCAGCTATCAAACTCCGTTGGCCAGGGAAATCAAAAAAGCTTTGGATATTCCGGTGATTGCTGTAGGTCGTTTAGATGATCCGATTCTAGCAAATTCAATCATTGGCAATGAAGAAGCAGATTTGGTCGCCATCGGCAGAGGAATGCTGCGAAACCCTTATTGGGCACTTGAAGCATCTAAAGCTTTGAATATAAAAACGGAGATCCCTAAACAATATCAACTGGGATTCAAGCATTGATACGGATTTTTAAAACGCCGGCGAATATTATTTTCGCTGGCGTTTTTCCATTCAGTGCATGAGGAATTTGCATATGCGAATCCATTACGTGATGTTTAACTGGAAATTTTGCTATAATGAAAAAGATAAATCAAACGATAATTCGAGGTGCTAATTATGGAAGAAATCAAAATCATTACAACGGAAGAAGTGGAAGCTAAGCTTGAGGCAGGAGAAGCGATGGAACTTGTCGATGTTCGTGAAGACGAAGAAGTGCAAGAGGGAATGATCGAAGGCGCGAAACATATTCGCATGAATGATATCCCGGCGAACCTTGACTATTTTGATAAAGAAAAAGAATATATCTTTATCTGCCGTTCAGGACGCCGCAGTGAAAATGTATGCCATTATCTTCAGGAACAAGGATATAAAGTGGCAAACATGGTTGGCGGAATGCTTGAATGGGACGGCGAAGTCATCGTTAAGTGAAGTTCTTCAAAAAGGCCTGTTACTTTTGTAAGCGTAAATCCAGGAATGTGACGGCTTATTTGAATGAAGAAAGAAAAAAGATCATGGTTTGTTCACAATGCCGTGAATATGCGGAAAGACGTGCATATTTGAAGTCGTGAAAAAAAAGAGTCCTTTCATCATGAAAGGACTCTTTTTTCTATATGAACCTCACTTACGGGGATGCAAACGTTTTATGTTAAAATTAGGGTGCTGAAGTCAGAAAATATAGAAAAAAGGAGAGTTGGAGAATGAATGTTCATAAAATTGCGGTCATTGCGGGTGACGGGATTGGCCCTGAGGTGATTAATGAGGGTGTAAAGGTCCTTAAAGAAGTGGCGGCCAATGCTGGTGATTTTTCTTTCCAGTTCACCTATTTTCCATGGGGCTGTGAATATTACCTTGAGCACGGCAAAATGCTGCCTGACGACGGACTGGAACAACTGATGAAGTTTGACGCCGTGTATCTGGGGGCTGTCGGTTATCCTGGTGTCCCGGACCATATTTCCTTACGTGAACTTCTGCTGAAGATCAGAAAGGGATTTGACCAATATGTGAATGTTCGACCCGTTAAATTGCTTCAAGGTGCACCCTGTCCATTAAAAGACGTGACTCGTGACCAAATCGATATGGTTGTCATCCGTGAAAACAGTGAAGGGGAATATTCCGGTGCTGGTGATTGGCTTTTTAAAGGCAAGCCGGAAGAAGTCGTCCTGCAGACGGGGGTCTTTTCACGAAAGGGAACCGAGAGGATCATCCGTTATGCTTATGAACTTGCGCGCAAGACGGGAAGGACGCTAACGAGTATAAGCAAGGCGAACGCATTGAATTATTCAATGGTTTTTTGGGATCAGGTTTTTGAAGAAATTGGACAGGAGTATCCGGAAGTAGAAACGAATTCCTATCTGGTCGATGCGGCAAGCATGTATTTTGTCAAACAGCCTGAACGGTTCCAAATCGTTGTCACCTCCAATTTGTTCGGTGACATCATAACGGATTTAGGTGCTGCCATTGCAGGCGGGATGGGACTGGCGGCCGGTGCCAATTTAAACCCGGAACGGATTTATCCTTCGATGTTCGAACCGATTCATGGTTCAGCCCCGGATATAGCACATCAAGGCATCGCCAATCCACTTGCGGCCATATGGTCTGCCAGTCAGATTCTCGATTTCTTTGGACATGAGGTTTGGGGTGCGAAAGTGTTGGACGTGATTGAACAGGCGATGGTCGATAAAAAGGTGCTGACTCCTGATATGGGCGGGGCAGCTTCTACAGAGGAAGTCGGGGATGAAGTGGTTAAAATATTATCCGCTTCACTAAAAAATCAAGTATAAAAATCAAGTGAAAAGGGCATCCTGCACAATAACTATCATTATAGTAAAAGGGCGGGGAGAGCCGATGATACAAGTGAAATTATTTGATTATGAGCATGAAAAGGACCTAGAGGATGAAATGAACTTTTTCCTGGAAGACATTCGTGATAATCAAATCGTCGATATCAAATACAATGTCGCCACTACAGGTGAAGAGGAAGAGGAACAGATCTACTGTTTCAGTGCGATGATCATCTATAAAAAAAAATAAAGGCCGGGCTGGCCCTATAATCAATAATGGACTACCTATTGCTTGCTGACGGGCAATCAAAGGTAGTCTTTTTCCGTCTGGACTTCCTCGGAAGGGGGCATGTTCGTTGTGGAAATTAGGACGATGTCGCTTCCCCGCCATTGACATGAAGTGTTTGTCCTGTCACAAAACGGGAATCATCAGAGGCGAGATAGACAAAGGTGGGAGCCAGTTCAAATGGCTGGCCTTGACGCTCCATCGGATTATCTACTTGTGTCACTTCGTCTGCCGAGAAACTTGCCGGGATGAGGGGTGTCCAAAACCTTCCGGGCGCAATGGCGTTCACCCGGATGCCTTGATCGACAAGACTGTTTGCCAAGGCACGGGTAAAACCAATGTTGGCCCCTTTAGTCGCCGTATAATCTATTAATTGCTTATTCCCATTAAACGTCACGACAGAAGATGTATTAATGATGGAGGACCCAGCTTTTAAATGGGGAAGGGCAGCACGCGTCGTGTAGAAGTGGGAATAGATATTCACTTTAAAGGTATCATCGAATTGCTCATCCGTAATATCAAGCAAGCTTAATTGCTGAAATTGAATGCCCACGTGGTTACAAAGAATATCGAGCTTTCCAAATGTTTCGATGGTGTCTTCCACGATATCGATGCATTGCTGCTTATCCCTTAAGTCCCCAGGCAGCAGTAAGCAACGTTGCCCAAGCTCTTCAATTCTCGTTTTAGTCCGATTGGCATCCTCATGTTCATCCAAATAAGCGATGGAAACATCTGCCCCTTCTTTAGCAAAAGCGATGGCAGCCGCAGCGCCAATCCCACTGTCTCCGCCAGTTATCAATACGACTTTACCTGTTAATTTCCCGCTGCCCCTATAATTGGGATTTTCGATGATGGGTCTAGGCACCATTAATTTTTCTACACCAGGTTGGCGAAATTGGCGTTGCTCCGGAACCGTGATGGGTACGTCTTGATAACGGGTGATCTTCCCATAATTCGGATGCATGGGATAGCTTTTACCGGATGATTTCTTTTTATTATCTTCTGCCATGAGGGGTCCTCCTAATAAAGAATTTAGTCGGATTACTTTATGATGATCAGGCATATGCCGTGCATGAAGAACATGTATCGGGACGGGCTCGTTGCCGTGCGGCTCGAATATGCTGAAGGGGAGAAAAAAGTTTTTGGAGGCCTCTATATGCCATATTATTATAGCGAAGAAGTGAAGTGGTTATTGGTCGAACAATCGGATGAAAAGGTGGAGTTGTTATATGACTCCAACCCAAATACCTTTGAATTGCCGCTTATTGGACCAAGACCGCCATATTATTATAACCCGCGCTATGTGCCGTATTATCCCGTGATTTAAGAGTAATGGGAAAATGCATGAAGTACGGAGTCTGCCGGATTGGGCTGCCTAGGTCTTTTTAAGAGTGGACTGAAAGCAGCCATAATTCGACTCAACTAAATACCAGATCTTAACATGACATTAGGAAAAACTGATTATATTCTTCCATGAATTTTACAAACACGGAGATAATGGGTAAAGTTATACATAATACATAGTACGGACTGGTGTATTAAAGGAGAGATTCATTTTGGATAATAAAATGAAACAATTAATAGAAAATATACAGCAGTCGGATGGTGGCCATATTTTATACTGTTTTAATGAATTGGAGTCATACATTGAGAATGAGGCAGCTTTCATCATTACCGGTGTTCAACAGGGAGACCATATCCTGGTCGTCGAAAACGACCGCATCTTTCCTTTCGTGTACAAGAAATTGCAGCTTCATTTAAATGAGGAGCAATTGGAGCAAGTGCATCTTATGAATAATTTTGATTTTTATTGTTTTCATGGAGACTTCCATCCTTCGACGATGGTTGATTATTTCTTGGAAAATATCGATGCATACACTAAACGCAATCAGCACGTCCGCACTTGGGGCCATGTTGAATGGGGCCATGACGATCAAGTCAGCTTTGCGATAGGCAAATATGAAAATGGGATCGACAAATTGATCAAGGAAAGAGGATTGATTTCTGTATGTGCATACGATGACTGCAGAGTGCCTGCCGAGCTTAAAACAAACTTGATCAAACATCATGGAATCCTGATTACCGATGAAAAAATCACGATTTTAGCAAACGGATAGAATAAAGGGGCGAGGTATTTGGAAAGTTTTACTGAACGGGTCATTCATATCATACAACGAATCCCCTCCGGTAAAGTGATGACATATGGTCAAATAGGACAGCTCGCCGGAAGTCCGCGCGGTGCAAGGCAGGTCGTAAGAATCCTTCATTCTAGCAGTAAAAAACATGACCTTCCATGGCACCGTGTGATCAATGCCAAAGGTGAAATCGGCATAAAAGCGGAGGGCGCTGCAGAACACCAGAAGGCGATGCTCGAGAGTGAAGGCATCACATTCACGGGCCGGAATACCATTGACCTCGAAGCATATCGCTATCATCCAGAAATATTTTAAACGCATAGCCTGACTAGCAGTGGCGGGCGCGGGTTCGGTCGAAAAAGTACAGTGAAGGCCAAAACAAGAGCACCTACACCAGAATCAAAGCCTAACGAACACGATGTATAGGCTTGCGAAATCGCAGTAAAAGAGGCTGATCCAAGCGGATCAGCCTCTTTTACGGATTATGAACGGGCAGACATGGCAGCATTCATGCCGGCGAGCCTGCCGGTTACTAATGCCGATGTGATATTGTAACCGCCTGTGTATCCGTGTATATCCAGAATTTCACCGCAGAAATACAGTCCGTCCATTAGTTTGGATGCCATTTCTTTTGGATGTATTTCTTTGACGGATACGCCGCCGCCCGTTACGAAGGCTTTTTCTAGCGGCTGGGTGCCGTGCACCCCGAATTGGAAGTCCTTGCATAACTCTGCAAAGCGGCGGATTTTTTCATTTGATATCGTCGCCCCTTGCTCTTGAAGGTCGATGCCGCTTCGCTCAAGCAGGAAGTGAAGGTATCGTTCAGGAACTAAACCTTTTAAGGTGTTTTTAATGGCTTTTTTCGGTTCGGCTTTTATTTCCTTCATGATGTCTTGAAAAACCTCTTCCTTGTTTCGGTCCGGCAGGGCATCGAGTTTCATGGTCACTTCCGACAGGTTCCATTTCTTCATCGCTTTCACGACGAATTGGCTGCATCTTAGAACAGCTGGACCGGAGACGCCAAAATGGGTGAAGAGCATATCCATTCTATGTGTAATCAGAGCCTTGCCCTTTGGGTTAAGGACACTCAATGAAACATCGCGAAGTGCGAGCCCTTGAAGTGTTCGATCTTTAATGAATGTTTCATGGCTAAGAACGGGAACTTCAGTCGGGAACAATTCGGTAATCGTATGCCCTGCCTTTTTAGCCCATGCGTAGCCGTCTCCGGTTGAACCGGTGTGGGGAACTGATTTCCCGCCGACTGCAATCACGACTGCATCCGTGTCAATGGTCTGGCCATCTTTTAACCGGACACCGCTGGTTTTTCCATGTTCATAGAGGACTTCCGCAACTGGAGAGTTCTTGTAGATCGTTACTTTTAAATTCGACAGGCGCGTCAGAAGGGCATCCACGACGCTTTGCGCTTTATCATTGACAGGAAACATCCGGCCATGGTCCTCTTCTTTTAGAGCGACGCCCAATTTTTCAAAGAATTGAATAATGTCCTCATTATTGAACTCTGAGAAAGCACTGTATAGAAATCGCCCGTTTCCAGGGATATGCTGAATGATTTCATCGATTGAGAGCCTGTTCGTCACGTTGCAGCGTCCCCCGCCCGAGATTGCAAGTTTCCTTCCAAGCTTCTCGCCTTTATCCACTAACAATACATGGGCACCTTTTTCCCCGGCTGCTATTGCTGCCATCAATCCGGAAGGACCGCCGCCAATTACCACTACATCATATTTCAAATTGATCACCACTTTATCATTTTCAGTCCCTTCATTATATAGCAAGAGCCCGTCAGATTGCGAATGTAGAAAAAAAGGAATTATTTGTTTGTGTATTATCTTCGAAAACGATAAACTTGAATGTAGTTTTCTATAGAAAAAATCCTTTAATATGATAAGATAAAGAGCGTGTGAAACGTAACTGACAGAGGCAGGAAGGGATTAGATGTCATCTAAGTTTTTAAAAGGGGCTTTTATATTAACGCTGGGAGCGATCATTTCCAAGATTCTTGGTTTATTTTATGTCATCCCATTTGAACATATGGTTGGGAATAAAGGGGCTACCCTCTATCAATATGGGTACGTTCCATATACCATTTTCATTAGCTTTGCAACGGCAGGCATGCCGCTTGCAGTATCTAAATTCATCTCGAAGTATAATGCGCTCGAGGAATACGCAGTCGGTGAGAAGTTATTTAAATCGAGCCTGAAATTAATGGTAATCACCGGTTTTCTCGCTTTTTTGATTCTCTATACGATGGCCCCGCTGTTTACTGGAGTCTTTGGGGTCAAGCCGGAAGATGCTGCGGATGTCACGGAGATCATTAGGGCAGTCAGCTTCGCCTTGATTTTTGTACCGTTCATGAGCATCATCCGCGGCTTCTTTCAAGGGCATGAAGCGATGGAACCAACGGCCATTTCCCAGGTTGTCGAACAAATTGTCCGCATCGTGTTCCTTCTGGCCGGTGTGTATGTTGTTTTGAATGTCCTTGACGGAGAGTTAGTGAGAGCCATCCAAATAGCTACCTTCGCGGCGACGGTCGGGGCTGTCGGCGGTTTAGTGGTGTTATTTTGGTATTGGAAAAAACAAAAACCATATTTGGACAGCTTGATGAAGAAAGACAGGGGAACGATGGAAATTTCCCTGAAGGAGATTTATAAAGAAATATTCCTTTCGTCGATTCCTTTCATATTCGTCGGAATCGCGATGCCAATGTTTCAGTTGGCTGACTTATTGTCTTTCAATAAGGCGATGTCGTCGATCGGGCTGCAGCATGTTGCTGAGGATGCACTAGGGGTGTTGAATGTGTATGCCCAGAAGCTTGTCTTGATTCCGATGACGCTTGCAACCGGGTTTTCGATGGCGCTTCTTCCTTCGGTGACGAAGGCATATGTAAGCGAGGATTCAAACGAGTTCAACCGCCAGCTGAACCAAGCCTTTCAAATTTTGTTGTTCATTACGATTCCAGCAGTCGTTGGCATGTCTGTGCTGGCCGATCCAATCTATAGTGCCTTTTACAGCCATGATCCACTTGGAATCAGTGTCCTGAAGGCATATGCGCCCGTTTCCATCTTGTTTGCACTTTTTTCCGTTTCGGCAGCTGTATTA
The DNA here is from genome assembly GCF_038002945.1 of Peribacillus sp. FSL R5-0717. Taxonomy (NCBI): domain Bacteria; kingdom Bacillati; phylum Bacillota; class Bacilli; order Caryophanales; family Bacillaceae; genus Peribacillus; species Peribacillus sp. FSL R5-0717. The sequence continues at coordinate 1,175,896 of NZ_JBBOOF010000001.1, read as the reverse complement.
CAAGGGATCAATCAGCAAAAATATACAGTGCTCAGCCTGCTTGTGGGCTTTTTAATCAAATTGAGCTTGAATATCCCATTGATCAAGTTGTTTGAAACGGAAGGATCCGTTTACGCTACGGCATTCGGCTACTTGGCTGCCGTGCTGCTGAATTTGTATGTCATTACCTACTTTACTGGATATCGTTACAGCCTTACCATCAGGAGATCTGTTTTAATATCAGTTTTTTCAATAATAATGGGACTGGCTGCCTGGGGCATGAACAGTTTACTATCGCTATGGCTTACAACGGAAGGGCGCTTCCAGGCGATTTTGATCGTGGCCGTTTGTGCAATTTTTGGAGCGCTCGTTTATGCGGCTCTTTCCTTGAAAAGCAAACTTGCCCATCGTTTGTTCGGTGCCCGGATCGATCGGTTAAAAGCTAAATTAGGATTGTAAGCTGGAAGTTTGATGTGTAAAAAAAAAGGGTATTGAATGGTGAATCCCCGATTAAAATATATTGGCCTTGCCTGTCATTAAAGTGGGCAAGGCTTTTTACTGAAAAAGGCTTTAGGAGGAAACGATGAGAATAGATAAGATTTTATCCAATATTGGTTATGGCAGCAGGAAAGAAGTGAAAAAGCTCCTGAAATCCGGCGCCGTCAAGGTTAATGAAAGGCTGATTAAGGATCCGAAGGAACAAGTGGACCCTGATACGGAAAACGTGACGGTTCATGGTGAACGGGTTGAATACAGGGAATTCATTTATTTAATGATGAATAAACCGCCGGGCGTATTGTCGGCAACGGAAGATAACTACCAAGAAACGGTCATCGACATCTTGGAGCCGGAAGATTCGGTATTCGAGCCATTTCCTGTAGGCCGTCTTGATAAGGACACAGAAGGTTTATTACTGATCACGAATGACGGAAAACTTGCCCACCAACTGCTTTCCCCAAAGAAACATGTCCCTAAAACATATTTTGCGGTCATTGATGGCGAAGTAACGGAACGGGATATCGAGGCATTCCGCAACGGAGTGACCTTGGATGATGGATACGAAACAAAACCAGGAGAATTGAACATTTTAAAATCAGGCCTGACATCGGATATCGAGCTAACGATCATGGAAGGGAAGTTTCATCAGGTGAAGCGGATGTTTGAGGCCGTTGGCAAACGTGTCGTCTACCTAAAGCGTCTTTCCATGGGGAGTTTACAGCTTGATGAGGAACTCGAGCTTGGTGAATACCGTGAGTTGACGGCGGAGGAGCTTGAACAGTTAAAGGCGGGCCAACCGGCTGAATGATAGCTGGACACAAAAAATGAGGCGGACAATATTGTCCGCCTCAAAGTATTTTACATATCGATCTTGTTCGGGTGGTCGTTCTTTTTACGATGACATCTTCACCTTTTTACTTGTTGTCGTCCAAAGGCCTCGGCTTGGGCTTTGAACAAGGTCATTGTATGCTAAGACATTTAAATCGCGCTGCACAGTTCGAGGAGTGATGCCAAATTCTTCTACAAGCTCTTGAGTAGAAACCGTACCGTTATTGCTAATGAACATATAAACGGATTTAATACGGGTTAACATGCGATTTGTTGAAGGTTTCAAAAAATCACTCCTTATTCTTTTCATTGTTATTTTGAACAAATGAAAACAACCGATATGTCGGACAGCATTCCAGCTGTCACTATGTACTTGCTATACCCACCCTATAACTCCTCGGAAACATTAGAAAAAATAAGATGTCATTAGCTTCATTCTACCCCTTTGCAAAAGCAAATTCTAGGAAAAGATACTAATTGACTAAATATTACATTTATTATATCAAATTTTAACAAAATTATTCTCATTGCCTATACAAAATTAATAAAGAGCTGTTCCATTTGTTCATGCTCATATTTTGCCAATAAAGAATGCTTACTATGCACACAATACAAACGTTGACTTTTAAAGCATATGCATGTTATTTTACTTAAAACGGTCCTTAAATCGTAATTATTACGCTTTATGTATTGATGGAGGAATTGCTTGATGGCTTGCCGTTACGATGTCATAATGAGGTATCGGGCAGTATAGAATTTTCATACATATCCAAGAGGATTTAAATATAAACCAAACCGAGGTAGAGCCATATGAACGATAGATTAATGGAGTTTTTATTGCGCGACGAAGTAACCAGACTTTCTGGCGTCAAAAAACAAGTGTATGAATTCATCGTGAACGAAGAAGATTATCTTGCATCGAAGGCGGACACGGTCGATCAATTCATGAGATTGCTGGTAAAGCATTCCCCGCCCAGGCTTGCAGCCCGTCATTTCAATATGCCCTATGGGGAAATCATCCGTTTCATGAATGAAATAGAAGATGAACTGAATGAGAGATTAGAGGAAAGATGCAAGAAAGTGAAGTGGATGGACTACACGGAAAAGGACCAGCAGGCATTTGAGGAATATCATAGGAAGTTATATCTTTTCGTAAATTAATCAATTGGATCATGAAAATGCCCCGGAATGAAAGGGCAGTTCAGACTGTAGACAAACTCGAAGAAAATCGAATTTGTCTACAGTTTTTTTTTGCTTGTACAAATTTAGACGTTGATTGGAACGTAGGGCACTCGCTTTCCGCGGGCGGTCCGCCCTCGGCGCACTTGCGCCTGTGGGATCTCCCTTGGACTCGCTATTCCCGCAGGAGTCTCGCACACCCGCTCCAAACAACTGTAATAACTTTAGATAGAACCCTTTTGTATACAAACTGAAATGCCCTGGTATGAAAGGGCATTTTTTTATTTGTCACGGGAATCCAGGACTTGAAATGGACCATAAGAGCAAGAATGAGGACGATTTGGAGCTGGGGTGATTGTTAGAATAGGGACAAATGAATTTTAGGAGCATCTATAATGACTAATATTAAGGAATTCAATGAATTACACTTTTCGAAGGACCTGTTGATATTGGGGAATGTCTGGTATCTATTATCGGCCTTGATTCTCGAGAAATCAGGATTCAAGGCGATTGGAGCGACAAGCTGTGGAATTGCCAACTCCCTGGGGTATTCTGATGGCGAATTGATTGATTTTGAAAGACATTTAGGTATCATTAAACTAATTGCGGATAATGTGAAAATTCCCGTCACCTCGGACATTGAAGCAGGCTATGGTGAAACCGCAGACAAGATTGTCGATAATGTGTTAAGGACGGCAAACGCCGGTGTAGCCGGGATCAATATTGAGGATTCACTAAAAAAACAAAAAGGTCTTAGAGATATATATCAACACTGCAGCCTGCTATTAAAAATAAGGGAAGCGGTGGATTATAATGGGTATGAAGGTTTTTACATCAATGCCAGAACAGATACTTATTTTCAAAAAGAAAATCCTTTCCCGGAAACGGCAGAGCGGGCAAAGGCGTATGTGGAAAGTGGTGCCAGCGGAATATTCATCCCTGGATTAACGAACCATGATGAAATAAAAGAAATCACTTTGAATATAGGTGCTCCCTTAATGTATTATCTTTGCCTGGATTGACGAATGGTAAGGAGCTTGAAGAATTAGGCGTAAAACGCCTCAGTTTCGGGAATGCCCTGTTCGATAAAGCCATTGAATTGTTAGAACGAGATACAGCACGAATAGTAGAGCTAAGTGACACCTCACATTTATATGGGAAGTAAAACCTGAAAGGATGCGGAGCATAATGGCTGTTGCTATAAATCTTTCTTTTGAAGAAATGTGGGAGAAAATCATTGCTTGCGACCCTAAATACGACGGATTATTCTTTACCGCAGTAAAGACAACTAAAATATACTGCCGCCCTTCATGCAGGTCAAGGAAGCCGAAAAAAATAAATGTGAAATTCTATCATGACATCGATGAAGTCGAAAAGGCCGGTTTCCGTGCTTGCAAAAGATGCCAACCGGAAGTTGATGATTCCCCGAAGATGGGACTTGTAAGAGATATCATCGCTTTCTTGGTCAATCAGTATAATCAAAAAGTGGAATTAAAGGATATTGCCAATCATGTCGGTGTAAGTTCCTATTATCTGGAGCGGCTATTCAAAAAGGAAACATTAGAAACACCCCGTTCCTATTTGGAAAAAATCAGAGTGGATAAAGCTTCATACCTTCTAACAAGCACAAGTCGAACAAATCTTGAGATTTGCCTTGAAGTCGGTTTCCAAAGCCCTTCAAACTTTTATAAAGTATTTCGCCGTTTGAAAAATTGTACTCCAAGTGAATATCGCAACATGAATCTTAAGAATCGAATGTAAGCCACATACAGAAATGGAGGTCCTTATATGAGTGAATTATATAAACTAGATTATGAATCACCGATTGGAGTTATCGAGATATCAGGAACGAATGATGCCATCAGTTCCATAATGTTCGATGAAAGGGATATAAAGATAAATATTATGCAAGAGCACACGCCTCAGGTTTTGGCGGAGTGCTTTAGTCAGCTTGATGAGTATTTCAAAGGTGAACGCAGGGAATTTACATTTCCTTATACACTTGAAGGGACCATCTTCCAAAAAAACGTGTGGAACGCATTAACGGGAATCCTGTACGCTAACACGGGTTCCTATAAAGACATCGCCGTTTCAATCGGTAATGAAAAAGCCATTAGGGCAGTAGGGAGCGCTAACGGCAGAAATAAGTTAAGCATCGTGATTCCATGTCATCGAATAATAGGTTCAAATGGGAAATTAACTGGTTATGCTGGTGGCTTGTGGAGAAAGGAATGGCTCCTTCAGCATGAAAGGAATTTTAATTGAGGTACTAGGCTCAACTTTATGGGAATCGCCCGGGCCCGGTCAGAGTCAAAACCAGAAATTAGCCTGAGTTTCACTCTCCATTGATGGAGGACACAGTTTTTTATTTAGGAATGGTCTCATCCCGATCCCTCTCATGATTTAGTGAGGGTTTTTTTTACCACATTTTTCAAACGAAACTTGGTTATCTTTCACGTATTTTTACTGTTTTATAGGATGAAAACTCTCTGGATTGAAGAAATTTGCGACACTCCTGCCGAAAAACTGGCTAGCCGAGACCCCACAGACGCTTGCGTCGAGGAGGCTTGGCAGACAGTCGGCGGAAAGGGAGCGGATTTCTGAAATCAGCTGCAACTTGAACAAAAAAACGGGAACTATACTACAGTATAGTTCCCGTTTTTTTCTTTCTTTTAAGAAAGAATCAAATGTGTGCCGGTCTCTTTAAACGAAGAGATGAAATCTTTAGGCAGATGATCGTCAGTAATGATGTAATCGATTTTATCCAGTGACGATATCCCGATGGTCACGTCTTTCCCGAACTTGGAGCTGTCAGCGGCAACATAGACTTCTTGGGATAGATCTATGATTTTTTTTCGTGTGTTCGCTTCTTCTAAATTATAGTCGGATATGCCTTTTTCAACGGTTATGCCGCTCGCACAAATGAATGCTTTTGAAATATTCAATTCACTGAAGTTGAATAAATAATCAAATGCAACGATGGATTGTTCATTTCTCCTGACTTTCCCGCCTATGATCAATATCTCGATATCGCTATGAATGAGCTCATTTACAACAGGGATCGAACTGGTTATTACGGTCAGTTTCTTTTTCTGTTTTATATATTTAGCGATTTGATAGGTTGTCGAACCACTATCGATATAAATGCAATCCCCATCGTCGATATACTCACTGCATTTTTGGGCGATGGATTCTTTTTCTTCTAATTGACTGAACATCCGTTCATCTATCGTCGATTCTCCAAACTTCGATTGAACCAGCTTAACGCCGCCATAGATCTTTTCAATTTTTCCTTGCCTTGTAAGAAGGTTTATATCCCTTCTGATGGTTTCAATGGAAACTTGCATTTCTTCAGTAAGTTCGGCAATCTTCATCACTTTCCTAATCGTTAATAACTCGATGATCTTCTTTTGCCTTTCAAGAGGAAGCATAAGTTACACCCGCCTATTCTTCATATCTATCTTCCTGATATTCAGTTTAAGTGTACTGTTTACTACGAACATATTCAACATGGATGATAAAAATATCATTAGTTGGTCAAAAGTTAGTATCAATTTAGTAAAAATATGTTCAATGTTTACAGAGTATTTACAAAAATCCCAACTTCGGTTTACAAAGGGCTTTTATACTAAGGGTGTATTAAAGGAGGTGAACGGTTTGCTAAAACTACAAAATATTAGCAAGCAATTCGATGGAAAATCAGTTTTGGATCATATGAATCTTGAAATTAAAACGGGGGAGATCGTTTCACTATTAGGACCAAGTGGAAGCGGCAAAACTACTTTATTACATATAATTTTGGGCTTGACGGGTATCAATCATGGAAAAATCATTTTCAATGATACCGATTTGAGTAACGTGCCCATGAAAGACCGGGGATTTAATATCGTTTTCCAGGATTACGCTCTTTTCCCGCATTTGAATGCCTATGAAAATATCGTTTATGGATTGAGGAACAGGAAGGGATCCGTTTCCAAGGAAGAGCTTCAGGAATACATCGATTTCCTGGAATTAACGCCGCATTTGAAAAAAAGGATCAGCGAATTATCAGGGGGTCAGAAACAAAGGGTTTCAATCGCAAGGACTCTTGTAATGAAGCCGAAAATCCTATTGCTTGATGAGCCGCTGAGTGCTTTGGATGGTGTGATCAAGGAATCGATAAAGGAACGCATCAAATCCATTGCCCGCGAATTTAAGCTGACGACCATCATAGTGACACATGACCCGGAAGAGGCTTTGACGATGTCGGATAAGATTTTGATCATTAATCAAGGGAATATTTCTCAATTTGGATCGCCGCAAGAAATCATCAATCAGCCAGCCAATGATTTTGTTAAGGAATTCATTCTTAAACAGCTGGAGATCAAGAGAGAAAATATTTATAACTTATTCGGTGAAAAGCATGCCTGATGTAAAACCGGCAATGAGAGTCATTTATATACCTATCTTACTGCTATTTGCCGCTTTTCTTTTCTTGCCGCTTGGCATGTTGTTCGTCCGTTCTTTTGAAACGGCAGATGGAATCAATCTCTCGAATTATCTAACAGTCCTTTCCAATGCAGAGCTGATGAAGTCATTTGGAAACAGCGTGAAAATCTCGGGACTCACAGCCGTCATTACAACCGTTTTAGCCTTTTTCCTGGCCTATTCCATCCATTGCACCCGATTATATAGGCCATTAAAAAGTGTAATTAAAACCGGGATCCTCATTCCGATGCTGCTTCCAACAATCACATTCGGGTTTGCGATCATCTACTCTTTCGGCAATCAAGGAATCATAACGAAGATTTTTGGAAGGAATCTCTTCGATATATATGGATTTAATGGATTATTGATAGGTTATGTAATCTATACATTGCCATCAGCTTTTCTTCTCATTAATAATTCCTTCAAGTACATGGATAAAAAGTTCATCATCGTCTCGAAATTAATGGGTGACGGAACGATAAGAAGTTTCATGAATACGATCATACGGCCATTGTCAGGAACTTTAGGTGGAGCTTTTGTACTTTCCTTCATCTTGAGCTTCACCGACTTTGGGATACCGGCTTCGGTCGGCGGGACCTACTCCGTCGTTGCGACGCAACTGTATCAAGTCATGCTGGGTTCAATCCCTGATTTCAATAATGGCGCAGTGATTGCCATTCTCATGCTCATTCCGATAGTGTTCAGTGTTTTCCTATTAAACTATCTGGAAAAACTTAATTTTCATTATGATAAGTTCAGCGATATTGAATTGACGCAGCACAAAGGGAGGGATATCTGTTTTGGAGGTATTTCGCTGCTGGTCTTAATAGGAATGTTTTCTGTATTTGCAGTCATGTTCATTGCACCATTTTTAACTAGTTTCCCTTACGATATCTCGTTCACCTTAAAGCATTTTATCGACACATTCCAATCGGGCGATTTAACGGCCGTTTATAAAAACTCCTTATTCGTTGCCTTGATGACGGCCGTACTGGGAACGTTCGTCGCCTTTAGCTCGGCGGTCTTGAATGTCAGGACGCCCCTTAAAGGGAAATCATCAATGGATGTCATTTCGATGTTGACGAATACAGTACCGGGAATGGTGTTGGGCTTATCGTATTTGCTGCTGTTCAACGGCAGCAGCTGGAAGGGGACCTTTGCCATCATCATTCTATGTAACATGGTCCACTTCTTTACGACACCCTATTTAATGGCGAAGAACTCTTTATCCAAAATGAACCCTGGTTGGGAAACCACCGGGAATTTATTGGGGGATAGCTGGATCAGGACAATCTATCGTGTCATCTTGCCTAACTCGGCATCTACGGTGATCGAGATGTTCAGCTACTATTTCATCAATAGTATGGTGACGATCAGCGGAATCATCTTTTTGGTCACGGCCCAGACCACATTAGTGGCCAGCAAAATTAAAGAGCTTCAGCATTTTGCCAAATTCAATGAAATATTCATCCTGTCTTTACTTATCTTTTTTACAAACCTAATCGTGAAGCTGCTTTGTGATCATTATCAAAAAAGACAATTCAAACATTAATGAGGGGGATATTATGTCTAAAACGTTGAAGATAGCCTTACTTTCTTTAGTTGCTTTAAGTTTGGTATTTGTATTGGTGGGCCGTAACAGCGGCAAAGCGGATGAGGAAAAGGTGGTCATTTATACGAATGGCGATGAAGAAGCCACTGCAGCAATGGAGACTTCCCTGAAAGATGGCGGATACGAAGGGAAATATGTCCTTCAATCATTAGGCACTTCTGAATTAGGCGGGAAACTGCTGGCAGAAGGAGATGAAATCGAGGCTGATGTCGTGACGATGAGTTCCTATTTCATCGAGAGCGCACAGGATCAGCACTCCATGTTCAAGGACCTGTCATTCAGTACAAAAGCCTTGGAAAAAAAACCAGCCTATTATACACCGATTTTGGCAAATACCGGTTCCATTTTTGTGAATACGGAAGTGCTTAAACAAAAAGGCCTGCCGATGCCTACCTCGATTAAGGATTTAACTAATCCGGAATATAAAGGGTTCGTTTCAATTCCTAATATCCTGGACTCTTCAACAGGGTGGCTGTTAGTTCAAGCAATAATCAGTCAATACGGTGACGCAGAGGGCAAAAAGGTTCTCCATGATTTAATAGCAAATAGCGGTCCGCATCTTGAGAGCTCAGGTTCAGGCCCGATCAATAAAGTGCAAGCAGGGGAAGTGGCTGCCGGTTTTGGTTTACGCTATCAAGCCGTGATGGCTAAAGAGTCGGGTTTACCGATCGAATTCGTCGATCCGGCTGAGGGGAATTTCTCCTATACGGAATCCGTGGCTGTCGTGAATAAAGATAATGAAGCTAAAACAAATTTAGCGATGAAAATAGCAGAAACGATCAGTAAAGATGCTAGAGAAGAACTGTTGAAACATTACCCGGTCGCACTTTATGAAGGTGAAAAGGTAACGGAAAAGAATAAACCGGCCCACCCTATGAAATTTAAGCAGCCCCTAACGGTCGAATTATTGAAACAGCATCAAGAGTTCTTTAAATCAGCACAATGATAAATACAGTGAGGAGTGAAGGAAAATGAATACCTATAAACTATTGACGCCTGGACCGCTGACCACTACAAGTACGGTGAAACAGGAAATGCTTGTTGATCGCTGCACGTGGGAAAATGATTATAAAGAAATCACACAAAAAATCAGATCCCAGCTTCTTGAACTGGCATATGCTGCAAACGGAGAATATACGTCTGTACTTATGCAGGGAAGCGGCTCGTTTGTTGTAGAATCTGTGCTGACGACTGCACTTTCAAAATCCGATAAAGTGCTGATCATTACGAATGGCGCATATGGAAAACGGATTGTGAAAATGGCGGAGTGCATCGGTCTGAATCATGTTGAATATGGCGTTGAGTACAATGAATATCCAAAGGAAGCTGAAATCCGGAACATTTTACTGGCTGATCGTGACATCACACATATAGCGATGGTTCATTGTGAAACGACGACGGGGATTTTAAATCCGATAGAGATGGTTTCGAAGATATCAAACGAACTAGGGAAATCCTTGATCATTGATGCGATGAGCAGCTTTGGCGGAGTGGAGATGAATGTGCCTGAACTCGGAATTGATTATTTGATCAGCAGTGCGAATAAATGCATTCAAGGAATCCCCGGTTTTGGTTTCGTCATTGCAAAGCTTGAGAAATTGTTGGCCTGTGAAGGCAATGCGCGCAGTTTGTCCCTGGATTTATATGACCAGTGGAAAGAGATGGACAAGGATGGGAAATGGCGTTTCACATCTCCAACACATGTAGTGGCCGCTTTTGCTAAAGCGCTGGAAGAATTAACGGAAGAAGGCGGCATCCCAGCCAGATTCTCCCGCTATAAGAATAATAATGACAGGCTGAGGGAGCTGATGGGGAAATTGGGTATCCATTCATACATCTCACCTGATAAACAATCGCCTATCATTACAACTTTCCTTTTTCCAACTGAAACCTTTGATTTTGGGGACTTCTACAATTTCATCAAAGAGAGGGGCTACGTAATATACCCCGGAAAGCTGACTGATATAGATACATTCCGGATCGGCAATATTGGCGAAATCCATGAAGGAGATATCGAGGAACTAGGCAGGATCGTAGAAAAATATATGAAAGTGGTGACAGTATGAATAAGGTAGAAGGAATCATTTTGGATTGGGCTGGAACAGCAGTGGATTTTGGATGTTTTGCACCAGTGAATGTTTTTGTGGATATTTTTAAGAATGCTGGACTGGACGTGACGATGGAGGAAGCCAGAGCTCCGATGGGCATGCTGAAAATCGACCATATTCGTGCGATGCTGACCATGCCAAGGATATCTTCGTTATGGGAGGAGCAATACGGAAGGCCATTCAATGAGGAAGACGTTGAAAAGCTATATGCTGAATTCGAACCGGCGCTGATGATGTCATTGGCCGATTATACAGGTCCCATTCCAGGGGTTATCGAGACGGTGGAAGCATTAAGGAATCGCGGCCTGAAGATTGGGTCGACAACGGGATATACCGATACAATGATGGAGGTCGTCACAGCAAATGCTTTGAAAAAAGGGTATGGGCCCGATTTCCATGTAACCGCGGATGCAACCCATTCGATTGGAAGGCCATACCCTTACATGATCTATCGGAATATGGAAAAATTGAAATTAGCGGCATCATGGAAGGTAGTGAAGGTAGGCGATACCATTTCCGACATGCAAGAGGGAGTGAATGCTGGGGTATGGACGGTCGGAGTCATTGTCGGAAGCTCTGAGATGGGATTGAGTTTAGATGAGTATACAAGTTTTCCAGAAGGAGATAAACAAGATCTCATCTCTAAAACGGCAGATATCTTTTTGAAAAACGGGGCAGACTTCACCATCAAAACGATGGAGGAACTACCTGAACTCATAGATCATATCAATCTTCTTATATCGGACGGGAAAAGACCTCGTTCAAACTAGCATTCAGTGCGAAGAAAGTGCAGCGTCTTTCATCCTTGAGTAGGGATGAAGGATGGCTGCACTTTTTTCCCCCTAATTTCATACATACGTGCAGAATGAATCGTTTTTTTGAAATTTAACTCGCCTGCTTATTGTAAAAAGTGAGAAAAGAGTGTACGATTAAATGAGAATGATAATCAATCACACTTGATTACCGGGGAGTGAACGTAGATGGAACAGCAGGATTTATTTGATGTAACGGTTATTGGGGGAGGGCCAGCAGGCCTTTACTCCACTTTTTATAGCGGACTTAGAGAAATGAAAGTTAAACTGATTGAATACCAGCCACGGCTGGGCGGGAAAATTCATGTCTATCCAGAGAAGATGATTTGGGATGTTGGAGGGCTGACACCGACTACTGGGGAAAAATTAATTGAGCAGCTAGTGGAGCAAGGTTTAACATTCAATCCAACAGTCGTCTTGAATGAGAAAGTGGAATCAATCACACGTAATGAAGAAGGCATCTTCGTTTTACATACGGCTTCAGGTCAAGTGCACTTTTCCAAGACGGTCATTGTCGCGGTTGGCGGCGGAATCCTGAATCCGCAAAAGTTGGAAATAGACGGGGCAGAAAGGTTTGAAGTCTCCAATTTAAACTATACTGTCAAGTCTTTCAATCGTTTCAAGGATAAGACGGTGATCATTTCAGGCGGCGGGAATTCTGCCATAGACTGGGCAAATGAATTAGAGCCCATCGTCAAAAAGGTGTACCTGACATACAGGAAAGATAGTTTAGCAGGACATGAATCACAAGCAAGGCAATTGATGGAAAGCTCTGCTGTTTGTTTCTTGAATACGACGATTACAAAATTGATCGCCTGCGATGATCATCAATCAATTGAACATGTTGAACTGACGAATCACGCAACGGGAGAAGTTTCTTACTTGCCGATCGATGAAGTCATCATCAATCATGGTTATGAGCGTGATACATCGCTGCTTCAAAATAGTAAAGTCGATATTGCCATTGCCGACAACTATTATATTGAAGGTACTCCTGCAAGTGAATCCTCGATGGATGGAATATACGCAGCCGGTGATATCCTTAAGCATGAAGGTAAATTGAACCTGATAGCAGGCACTTTTCAAGATGCTGCAAATGCCGTAAACAAGGCAAAGCAATTTATCCAGCCTGACGCTCACGGTGTGGGGATGGTTTCTTCCCATAATGAAATCTTTAAAAAGCGCAACAGGGAATTGATCAAGGAAATGATGAAACCGGCTGGGGTACTTTAAAGGGAGCGGATTTCTGAAAGCAGCTGGAACTTCATTGAGGGTTTGTACAATTTGAACGTTGATTTCCACTCCAGGCACTCGCTTTTCCGCGGGGGTCCGCCCTCGGCGCTCTTTGCGCCTGCGGGGTCTCCCTTGGACACGCTCTTCCCGCACTCGAACACCCATTCCAATCAATTGGTATGTTTTTTTTAGAAAAATTTTAGGCAAACTGACTTTTCTTCGAATTTTTCTACAGTTTAAAAGCTCCAGGGCCACATTGGCCCTGGAGCTTTTAGTATCTTCGAAATTATAGAGATTCTTTAATGACCTTCTTGTAATGAAATACGGATAAGATTCCGAAGATTGAATACAAGGCCGTGTATAATGCCATGACGATGATCATCGGTGTCCAAACTTCGGTCCCGAACAAGAACCAACCTGATTGGACTGCGAAATAACTGTGAAGCAGCCCGACGACTAAAGGAATGCCGAAATTGAAAACTTGTTTTGCTTGGATTCCTCTTAGTAAGTCAGCACGTGTGAATCCTAGTTTTCTTAAAATCGTATAATTGGATTTTTCCCCTTCACTTTCATCCATTTGCTTGAAATATAAGATACAGCCGGATGTGATGAGGAAGGTTAATCCCAAGAAGCCGACGATGAACATGATAAGGCCCATATTCTTCTTCTGGGTGTTGAACATTTCCAATTGGGAATCATTTACATGTTCTTTTTTGAAACTCATTTTATTGAATAGATCATTCGCTTTTTCAAGTTCAGCTTCATCCTTCACATCAATGCCGATATTAACGGATGAAACTTTTTGGATTTTCGGGTCGATATCCTTTTTCAAACGGTCGAATATCGTTTGGTCTACAATCGCAACGGGCAATCCGCCATTCGTGAAGTAATAGGAAAGGAAGGTATCATCATTCAAACCTATATATGTTTGGGGAATCACTTCATTCTTGCCCTTCAGTTCAATCTTTCCGGAATCTTTCAAGGATATGACATTCTCCATCATATTACTGTATCCGCTGAAAAGGGTCTCATCTTCAGCAAGGTTGATTCCTTTAACGGATTCATCACTGATGACAGGAACGGTCATGATGTCCGGATCGAAGTTCACTCCTTCGAGGCTCGTTTCCATTATTTCCTTTACATTGACATCCACCTGAATGACGTCAATCACCTTTGCGTCATAATCAATTTTACTGTCTGATAAAGCCTCTTTGAATTTATCCGCATCTCCCATATCCGTCATCGAAAAATCGGTAGGGATACTGCTTTGTGCCATTTTCTCCGCTGAGTAGTAGGAGATATAGCTTAATGATAATAAACCGATTGCCAAAGCGGAAACGGTCGTGATGATCGTCAATAATATCGCATTTGATTTCATCCGGAACATAATGGATGAAAGGGACAATACTTCATTGATGTTCAAATAGCCATTTTTCTTTTTACGGACGATATTAAAGATGAAGCTTACGGATCCTTTATAGAATAGGTAGGTACCGATGATGACGGTTGCCAGAATGACGATCATGGCCATGAAAAGCTCGGTCATCTGTGTAAATGCTCCATCGAATAATTTGGATGAAATGACATAGCCAGCAATGATCAGGGCGATCCCGAATATCCCGATGATCATTTCGACCATAGAAACTTTTTTCACTTTTCCTTCCGTCATGGAAGTCACTCTGAATAATGATAGAATGGTTTGCTTTTTAATGAAGGCATAATTCATCAACATGATTAAAAGATAGATGGCGCTAAAAACGAGCAAGGTTTGCACTAGCGGCTGAAAAGAAAAGTTAAGAGTCGCGATTGCCTGGACACCCATTATTTTAAATAGGATCATGATGATCAATTTTGAAGCGGCAAACCCTACAAAGATTCCCAGGAATACGGAACAGAAATACAGGATCAGATTTTCCACACTCAGGATACGGAATATCCTGTTCTTCGTCATGCCTATCAATTGGAATAGTCCAATTTCTTTACTGCGTCTTTTAATGAAAATGCTATTGGCATATAAAAGGAATATGGAAACTATCGCAACAAGCAGGATCGATGCTGCCTTGATGGAGGCGGCCCCTTTCACCGTACCCTCCGCTTCATCCAGCGCTGGGTCATATTGCAAGGTGACGAAAGCAAAGTAAAGGGAAGCGCTGAAGACCAGGGCAAACACATACAGATAATAGTTCTTCAGATTCTTCTTCAGATTTCGCAAGATGAGTTGATTAATGCTCATTTTGAACCCCTCCCAATACACCTTGTGTTTTCATGATGTCCTTGAAGAAGGTTTGTCTGGATTGTTCACCTTTATTCAATTGGGTATAGATTTGTCCGTCTTTAATGAAAATGACTCGGCTGCAATAACTGGCGGCCACGGGATCATGGGTTACCATGATGATGGTCGCTTTGTGCTTTTTATTCATTTCGCTCAGTTTGTTCAGTAAATCGGAAGCTGATTTGGAGTCAAGCGCCCCAGTCGGTTCATCCGCAAAAATGATGCTTGGATCATGGATGAAAGCCCGCGCTGCAGACGTACGCTGTTTTTGACCACCGGAAATTTCATTTGGGTATTTATCCTTCACTTCATATATGCCCAGTTCCTTCGCCACGCTATCAAACTTTTGTGCCGCTTCATTATTGGGCGTTTTTGTAATGGATAAGGGCAAGAGGATATTTTCTTTGACAGTCAATGTGTCCAATAGGTTATATTCCTGGAAAATGAAGCCCAAGTGGTTCTTACGGAATTCGGCCAAATTCTTTTCTTTCATCCCTGAAATCTCTTTACCATCGATCGTAATGGTGCCGTTGCTGATTTTATCGATCGAGGAAAGGACATTCAGCAAAGTCGTTTTTCCTGAACCGGAAGCACCCATGATACTTACGAATTCACCTTCTTGTATGCTTATATCAAGACCCTTTAATACTTCTTGTTTATTGAATTTATTACCATAGCTTTTATGGATTTTCTTCGCTTCTAATATATTCATTTGGATACACTCCTTTTTTTCTATATCCTCATTATAAAAGGCCATGTATTTCTTTTCCTTCGTTTGGACGAACAAAGAATAAAAGCATGTGACACTTTTGTCACATGCTTGTGATATTCACGAAATCATTTCTTTTTGGGAAGGTCAAGGTAACGGTCGTCCCGGTTCCAAGCTCTGATTTCACATCAATGGAGATGAATAGGGACTCGGCCGCATTCTTGGTTAAATATAGACCCATGCCGGTTGCCGCACTGTCACGATGATTTGTCGTGGATGTAAATCCTTTATCAAATATGCGGGATAAATCCTTTGGGTCAATGCCCCGTCCAAAATCCTGCACTTCAAGAACCGTTTGTCCGGCTCGCTCATGGCTATAAATCGTGATATCTGCGTTCTCACTGTATTTAATGGAGTTGGTCAAGAGCTGCCTCATGATGAAGGCCAGCCACTTGGCATCACTAAGCACTTCGGTTACGTCCAATTGTATCTCGAAGCCGATTCCTTTTTGAATGCACCATGTCCGCAGCGTTTTAATCTCATCAAAGATTATTGTTTCCAAATCGGTTTTCTCTATATACAAATCATTTTCGATGAAAGGCATGCGCCTTTGATGGAGCTGCTGATCAAGAAGAAGATGAATGCGCAGCCACTCATAAGTCAAGTGTGATTTCAGCAATCCATCATCCAAGCGGTCAATCATTAAATGCATTGCCGTCAATGGTGTCTTCACTTCATGAATCCAAGATAATAATTCATCCTTCTCCTGCTCTAAAGTCATTTGACCGATTGCTGCGGATTTCTTCAATAATTCGGTTTGGTTAATGATGCAGTTTTCTATTATTTTTTCGAAAGGGC
This sequence comes from Peribacillus sp. FSL R5-0717, assembly GCF_038002945.1. Lineage (NCBI taxonomy): Bacteria > Bacillati > Bacillota > Bacilli > Caryophanales > Bacillaceae > Peribacillus > Peribacillus sp. FSL R5-0717. The sequence goes on along the minus strand of NZ_JBBOOF010000001.1, from coordinate 1,159,341 downwards.
TCTCTGGTTCGGCAATATTCGTTATATCCAGGTTGTCTTCCCGTGCTTCTAAACTTTTATAAAAGTAGGTTTCCTTTTTATAGCGGAAAATCAAAAACATACTGAACATGAGCAATGATAAAAAAACAATATAGAGTATGGGCCTTAACGGAATGGCCGAATCAAGATAGGCGACAAAGATAATGAATAGATGAAGAAGTATGTAGAATGTGATCCAGCTGAACCTTTCCACGAGATATTTTCCGATCATGCATTTGCCACTTCCACGGCGATATAGCCCTGTCCGACCTTCGTTTCGATAAAATGCCCTAGACCCAGTTCATCCAGCCTCTTTCGTAAACGGTTCACATTCACTGTAAGGGTGTTATCGCTTATGAAACGTTTGTCATCCCATAAGCTGTTGATCAATTCCTCGCGGCTTACGATCTTGTTTTTCTGTTCAATGAGCTTTTTCAAGATGAAAATTTCATTTTTCGTCAATTCGATTGTGCCCGTCTCGGCCGAAACCGTGTTCTTCTCGTAATCCACGGTGGCGCCGCACCACGTTTTCAATTCGATCTTTTCCGTATTGTAATTATAGACACGGCGAAGGGTGGCCTGTATCTTCGCGATGAGTACATCGAAATGAAAAGGCTTCTGGATAAAATCATCAGCTCCAAGCTGCATGGACATCACCATGTCCGTAGGATGATCACGTGATGATAAAAAGATGATGGGAACATTGGAATGTGCCCGGATCATTCTGCACCAATGAAATCCGTCAAACTTCGGCAACTGTATATCAATGATGACCAAATCAGGTTTTATGTCCGTGAATTCCTGAACCACTTTACTAAAATCGCCGATTCCGTAAATATCATAAGACCATTGCGCCAATCTATCTTTAATTTCATTGAATAACGTCGTATCATCTTCTATCAATAGAAGTTTAAACAAGGGGTTCACCGCACTTTCCAGCTTTTTCTTAAAAGTATATAGTAAAACCTTTATAGGTTCTAGAGGAAGGGAGGGACAAGGGAGGTAATAAACTACCGGTTGTGTGTAAACCATTATTATATTAAAATTGGCATAATGAATGGAGGAAGTGAATTTATGCCTGATTTTCCTAATTGCCCTGCATGTGATTCAGAATATACATACGAAGACGGCAGTCTTTTAGTTTGCCCGGAATGCGCCCATGAATGGACAGTGGAAGCGGAAACGGAAAATGGTGATCAAAAGAAGGTTATCAAAGATGCTAATGGAAATGCCTTGAACGACGGTGATACCGTTACGGTAATCAAGGACCTTAAAGTGAAAGGGAGCTCATCCGTCTTAAAAATGGGCACTAAAGTCAAAAGCATCCGTCTAGTTGATGGAGATCATGATATTGATTGTAAGATAGATGGTTTTGGTGCAATGAAATTAAAATCCCAATTTGTTAAAAAGGTGTAATGATAAAAAAACGGCCTAATCCATTGATTAGGCCGTTTTTTTAGATTACTTCTTAATAAACTTTGTCACCGTTAAAGATTGAATTCTTAACGACCACATAATCCACATTCCGGATGGCTTCCAACTTGGTACCGCCTGCATATGAAATGGATGACTGAAGATCTTGTTCCATTTCCTTCAACGTATCTTCCAAAGATCCTTTGTGCTCGACAAACATCTTTTTGCCTTCAACGTTTTTCTTTTCACCTTTTTGGAATTCCGAAGCTGAACCAAAGTATTCTTTAAAGGCCTTTCCATCTTTCTCGATCGTTTGACCTGGAGATTCTTCATGTCCGGCAAATAGTGAACCGATCATGACCATTGAAGCTCCAAATCTAACTGATTTGGCAATATCACCGTTCGTGCGAATGCCGCCGTCAGCGATGATTGGCTTGCTTGCCGCTTTTGCACACCAGCGAAGTGCAGCTAATTGCCAGCCGCCCGTTCCAAATCCAGTCTTGATTTTAGTGATGCATACTTTCCCTGGTCCAATGCCCACCTTTGTAGCATCCGCACCGGCATGTTCCAATTCACGTACCGCTTCAGGAGTTCCCACATTTCCTGCAATGACAAAACTTTCAGGTAAATGTTTTTTAATATGCTGTATCATTTTTATCACGGCATTGGAATGTCCGTGCGCTATATCTATAGTAATGTATTCAGGCACAATGTTGTCATTCGATAATTGTTCGATGAATCCGTATTCTTCTTCTTTAACGCCGACACTGATGGAAGCGATCAATTCTTTTGAATGCATGTCTTTAATGAAAGTCAGTCGTTTTTCTGGCTCAAAACGATGCATTACATAAAAGTAACCGTTTTCAGCCAAGTAAATGGCAATCTTTTCATCAATGATCGTTTGCATATTGGCAGGTACTACAGGTAACTTGAATGTATGTTTACCTAAAGTAACGGATGTATCACACTCAGAACGGCTATTTACTACACATTTTGCAGGAATTAATTGAATATCTTCATAATCAAACACGTTTTCCATGTTATGCACCTCTATATACGAATATTTTTGTCTTTTTTAATAAAAATTGTTCGCCCATTAGGTAATGTACATCATTTTTGACAGTAAGTCAAAAATTTTATTGGTTTTGTTCTGATTTTATTTCAACTTAATGGGAAATCCGTAACGGGATAGGAAGCGAAATAGACAATGAAAATGATTTCCCACTCCAGGCACTCGCTTTCCTCGGGCGGGCGGGAGCCTCCGCAGCACGCCTGAGAGGTCTCCCCTGGACACGTTTTTCCTGCAGAGTCCCGCACCTTCCGTTCCAATCAACTTTGTTTTTATTTAGATAGAACCCTTTTGTCTACAAAGTGCGTTTGTAAAATGGGAATGTTGATTTCCACTCCAGGCACTCGCTTTCCGCGGGCGGGAGCCTCCTCGGCGCGCCTGCGGGGTCTCCCATGCCACGCTTGTCCCGCAGGAGTCTCGTGCCTTCCGTTCCAATCAACTTTGTTTTTATTTAGATAGAACCCTTTTGTCTACAAATTGCGTTTGTAAAAGGGGAACGTTGATTTCCACTCCAGGCACTCGCTTTCCGCGGACGGGCGGGAGCCTCCTCGGCGCGCCTGCGGGGTCTCCCATGCCACGCTTTTCCCGCAGGAGTCTCGTACCTTCCGTTCCAATCAACTTTGTTTTTATTTAGATAGAACCCTTTTGTCTACAAAGTGCGTTTGTAAAATGGGAATGTTGATTTCCACTCCAGGCACTCGCTTTCCGCGGGCGGGCGGGAGCCTCCTCGGCGCGCCTGCGGGGTCTCCCATGCCGCGCTTTTCCCGCAGGAGTCTCGTGCCTTACGTTCCAATCAACTTAAAAATGCTGGCTCGTCTTATTCCGAACCCAATTTAAGACTAGTTAATCTTTCATATTTTTTCTTCTACTCCTTAATGGATGGAAGAAATATGCGACACTCCTGCCGAATAACTGGCTAGCCGAGACCCCACAGACGCTAGCTTTGATGAGGCTTGGCAGACAGTCGGCGGAAAGGGAGCGGGTTTCTGAAATCAACTGGAATTTTTTTGTCTGCAGCTTGAAATACTTAAGTATTTTCACCAATCAGGACGACTTTTACACCTTTACGTTTTTTTACATCATCTTAACGTTGACCGACATGGCACTAAGTTAAAATGAAAATGGGAAACGAATAAGAATGGGGGATTGGCATGAAGGTTGAATTACATTGTCATACGAACGTTTCAGATGGTTCCAGTTCTTTTGAAGAACTATTGGAGGTTGCAAAAAGGGAGAGCATTGGTCATTTAGCGATTACGAATCACGATACAACAATGAGATTGCAAGAGATGGTGGAACGGGGTAAGGAAATAGGTATTGAAATCATCCCTGGTATCGAAGTTTCCGGTTATGACTTTGCAAGAGGAAGGCGTGTACATATTTTGGGCTATTTTGTCGAGCCTGGTCATAAGGCCCTTGAGGATTTATGTAACCCACTGATTGAAAAGAGGAATGCAGCTTCTGAAAAAATGGTGGAACGGCTGATTCATGCAGGATATCGAATAACTTGGGATCAGGTATCTAAATTCAGGGGAGGAACCGGTGTTTATAAACAGCATATTATGCTGGCGCTTCGGGAATCGGGGTATACGGATTCTATCTATGGAGATTTGTATAGGAAAATCTTCAGCCGCGGCCAAAATGGGGAAGAGCCGGGCATTGCCTTTATTCCTATGGAGTATGTGGATGCCATACTGGCTGTGAAGGCGATTCGTGCTGCCGGAGGCGTCCCGGTCCTTGCTCACCCTGGACAATACGGGAGCTTCGAAATTATCCCTGATCTTGTAAAAGCAGGGCTTGAAGGGATTGAAGTTCTTAACCCGCATCATGGTCATGCAGAAGAGGAAAGAGCGATTTCATATGCAGATCAATATAATCTCATTAAAACAGGAGGTTCCGATTTTCATGGGGATTATGGGGAAAAGCCGATTCGGCTTGGCAGTATGAGCCCTGGAACGGAATGTGTGAATGCTTTGAAATTAAGGAAAAAAAGCATGGCCATTAATGATGTGGTATTGAAAAATATCGATCTATGAAACCAGGAATTTTCTGTGAAAGCGGCATGCTTTCATGCTGGATGGGGAATTTGAAAGACTGAACATACAGGGTCTTGTATGGAAAAAGATCGATAAAATAAGTGCTTCCTTTTGTTCTGGTAATTGACCAGGACTTTTTTTACAAGAAAATCATGATAGCTTCATATTTTCTCATTACACTGACTGTAACAAGGAAATTATATGTAAAGGGGGATTTTTGTTGGCGGAAAATAAGGTCTTTAAAATTGGCAGGCTTAGGTTTATAGACGACTTCCCGATTGCTCTTCATACATCTTTTGTAACAAAATCAACTTTTCCTGAAATAGAAAAGGACGGTCCGGATATAACCTCCATGTTTCAATATTATCGGCAGCACGGCTTTGTAGAGTTCGGATCCAGCACGAGCACGCTGAATGTGATTTTTTCCACTCTTTTCGAACGGGATATTTTGCAGTGTTCAAGTTTGATTCCACTTTTGCAAGTGGAATCATTATGCCGGGATAAGCGGAGTAATCAAGCCCCTGAGCATACGGTCAAAATCTATGGGAGCGATTGTTTCACATATGTTATATAAAAACTTCCATTCCAGATATCGATCGAATTCACTAGTAAATGCTCTGAATTCACGAGTAAAAGTACGAAATTCACGAGTAAATGCCCCGAATTCACGAGTAAAGGTACAGAACTCACGAGTAAATGCTCCGAATTCACGAGTAAAGCACGAAATTTGAATAGTGAGGCCCGGCTTTAACAAATTTTATACAAAGATTTACTCTTTCTTAACGTACGTTCACTTGGCAGCAAGATACATTGAAGATGTTAGCTTGAAACTAAAACATATTTTATCCTGATCGTCGCAATCTGTCTTGAAATCTTTGCAACACAAAGCAAAAGGAAACTAAAAGTATCATCTTGATACTAGAATGCTGGCTAGGGAAATATGGGCTCTGCCAATCTATCAACTTGGTGCAGCCCCCGACAGTCACGATCGTTTCATAGCATGCATGAAAAAAGACCACAAAATGACGTGGTCTCTTTGTTTTGTTTGAAAAGTCTCCGGCTGATTATTTAATTTGTCATGAAAGGCTTATATAAGGGCGGTCTTTATTTCTTGAATCTGTTTGATATGCCTTTGTTCATGTAAGGATAATAACTCAATCCATTGATCCAATGAGAGGTCCCCGAACAGGGGATGTTTGGCTTTCTTTCTATTTAACAGGATATCTGAATCCATATCATAAAGAACCTGTAATAATCGATCCCTTGATTCTGCCAGCAAATCCATGAGGCTCGATAATTGAAATGGGGCTGAAGAGGGTGAAATGGCCTCAGGGGATGAGAATTTCCTTGTTCTATCAGTAACGAAGTAAATGTTTTTTTGAATGATATTATTAAAATCCCTTTCCCGAATGCCATTTGCTATAACTTCTGTAAAAACCTGCTCAGTAAGATATAAATGATGGCAAATTTGGGCGATGTTCCATACTTCAGGCACAGGCTTATGGTGGAGCGTTTTTTCATCCAACTCCGTAATTTCCTCAATTAACTGTTTTCTTGATTCAAATAGCAAATCATACTCGATATAATTCATGAGAACTCCCCTTTTGTGACACCCACATATGAAAGCATCACTGAATTTTTTGAAATAGGAAAAAAAGGGATATCTGATTGCATAAAGAATGCATAAAAACTACGGGAAAAACACCTGATTTAAAGTGGATTCATGATGATTGAAGGAGTGCGACACTATGTTTTGAAGCATGGTTTCTATTTAATGAAGAGTGTTAAAAAGATATCTCTTATAGTACAACGAAAAGACATGTTTCACTGGTATACATAATTTTGGGAAGAAATGCAAATCTGGAATCAGGTCTGTATTTCCAGGGACTACATTTTTTCTGGGGCTTTGATACCCTATCATGCCTATGCAAAAAAGTTGAGTTTATGCCTACTTAGAATGCTGCGCCTAGGGCCCTCCGCTAATGAACCGAAAAATGAAGCTGGCATTCAAAGGGAAAAGAATCTATAGTAGCTGGAGATTGGAAATTATTATATCTAAATTATAGCACAGTTAATATTTTCCTAGAAATGTTTATATGAAAAGATACGGAAGGTTTCCACATCGAATTTTGACTTTTTATACTATCTAGAGAAAAGTTGCTAACGCAAGGGGATGCTTATAAACTGAAGGTAGAAAAAATCAACCAGGATTGGATGGTGAATGCAATGGCTAAAACAATAGTTGAAAAACTGAATTTACATAAATATAAACGGGTGGCAGTCCTGAATCAGCCAGCCGGGGCGGATTATTTAGCAGAGCTGCCGGATTACGATACAAAGCTTAATGAAAGTGCCTATGATCTTATATTTGCCTTTGTATTGGATATGGATTCTTTAAAGAGAATCGTGGATAAGGTGACCGATAAAAATCATTTAAGTAAAAACGGTTATATTTTTTTGGCGTACCCCAAGAAGGGGAATAAAGAATATGCTACATATATTCATCGTGATGATCTGATGCAGGGCCTTGGTGCGGATGATGGAGGGTATGTTGGCTCGAGTGACCTGAAGTTTGCGCGTATGGTTGGGTTGGATGATGTCTTTACGGTAGTCGGACTGAAAGAAGACTCAAAAAATAGAAACCGTCCCTCTGCCAAAGCAAGCCAATCAGTAGATGATTATATCGGCATGATTTCTGAAATTGAAAAAGATTTGCAGGATTCCCCTGATTTGCTTGCGTTCTATCAATCACTTACGCCAGGGTATCGCAAGGATTGGGCCCCTTATGTGTATAGTGCAAAACAAGAGGCGACACAAGTGAAACGGCGCCAGGAAATGAAAACGATTTTAGGAGAAGGTTATAAGAGCAGGGATCTATATCGAAGGAATAAATGAGGGTGGTGAAGTCTTCCATTCTCTTTTTTCTTGTTCTTTTCATCCTATCAAAAGCATATACTAGACCGAATCCAAACTTAAATCGTAATAATTATGATTTGCGAGGTGGTTAAATATGCTTCTGAAACGCTACGCGGGAAATTTGCTGTTATTGATTCTGCTGTTTTTGCTGCTGGCATTCTTTTTTCTAGGCGATGTGTTCGTTCCCAAAGCGATTGATTTCTCGGACTACCCGATGCTTCACTCAGTGCTCGTCGTGTTTTTGGGATTGTTTTTAGAATCGATTCCTTTCCTGTTCCTGGGGGCCATTGCTTCATCATTCATCCAGTTGTTCATCAGTGAAGAAATCATTCAGCGGATGATACCCAAAAGACCCCTGACGGCCATTTTTGCCGCGATAGCCGCGGCGCTGATCATTCCGGTTTGCGAATGTGCAATCATCCCGGTCGTCCGGAGATTGATTAAAAAGGGTGTCCCGGTCCATGCAGGTGTGGTCTTGCTCGTAACAGCCCCGATATTGAATGTCATCGTGTTCGGCTCAACTTATTATGCGTTCCAAAATAATCCGTCCATTTTATATGGAAGAATCATTCTCTGTGTCCTGACGGCCATAATCGCAGGTTTATTCATTCATATATTCAGCACTAAAGATGTGGTGAAAGAGGACAAGCTGGAACTGGTGCAAGGGCATGTACATGATAGTCAGTCCAGTAAATGGACAAGCTTCATTGATCATACTTCGCAGGAGTTTTTTATGATCGGCCGATACTTTATCATCGGAGCCTTGTTTGCCAGTGTATTTCAGGTGTTCATGGATCGGTCCGTAATGGCCGATATTGGTCAGGCGCCAATAAAAGGCACGGCGTTGATGATGGGAATTGCGTTTGTGCTTTCACTCTGTTCATCAGCTGATGCCTTCGTTGCGGCCTCCTTTTCCCATAGTTTTCTGCCAGGCTCCATACTGGGATTCCTTGTATTTGGCCCCATGCTGGATCTGAAAAATGTTTTGATCATGATGTCTTGTTTTAAACGGAGCTTCGTCGTCACGTATGTCCTGCTTATTTTCGCAGTCGTCTTCAGCCTCTGCCTGATTGCAGGAGGATTGATCAGTAAGGGGGGCTTCTGATGAAACGTTTTTTTATCCAAAGACTTGAAGGATTGCTGCTGCTGGGATTGGGCCTCATGATCTTTAAATTGTATGTTTCAGGATATTTAACGAAATTGATCGCACCCAAAATGGTTCCATATGCATTGGCGGCACTTTTTGCTTTTTTAGTGATCAGCCTTCTCCGAATGAAAAAACAAAAACAAAGTGAACAACATTGTGATTGCGGATTGAATGGGGAGTCTTCGGTCCTGAAATATGGTTTGTTCTTCCTTCCGATTCTTCTGGGCTTCATCCTGACCGATTTTACTTTAAGCGGGGAAGTGCTGGCGAAAAGGGGGATGGCAAAGCAGCAGGCACAGATGGTAAGTTCATATGATTCTGGGAAACATGCGAATGGGGAGAAAATCTCCGTAACCGATGATAATTATTTTGAAGTGCTGGATGATTTACTGAACAATCTTGATACGATCAAAGGGAAGGAGATAGAGATTTCGGGGTTCATATACCGTGAGGATGCATTCACGAAAAAACAAATGGCCATCTCCCGCCTCTCCATGTCCTGCTGTGTGGTCGATGCGACGTTATATGGATATATGGTCAACGGGAACGTGGAAGGAATGAAGACGAATGATTGGTATACGATTACAGGGACATTAAAAAAAGGAAGCTATAAAGGGGAACCCGTACCGGTGATCGATTTAAAAGAATCGAAGAAAATAAAGGCACCGGAAGAAGCTTATTTATATGAAAATGTACAAATCATTCAGTAGTATTGAAAAACCCGGCAAAAGGATGTTTTGCCGGGTTTTGGTGCCGAAAGGGTATATTATTTTGCCGAACCCGGAAACGGACGTAAAATCGTGTGCTGCGGGCGGAAAATCGAGAAATGGCGCCATTTGTTCGGGAGCACGTAACATAGTATAATGGCCTTACCATGGATAAGAGTGTAAGGGGGGATAATTTTGTCTTCAAGTAATCGAAACAATCAAATTGGTCCGCCGCGCTTTGCCATTGCCATTCACTCTTTGGTTTGGCTCGCACAAAGCGAAAAGCTCCTGACAAGTTCGGCAATCGCCTTAAAGGTGAAGTCACACGCCACTTTTTTAAGAAGGGTGATGGCACAGCTTGCAGCTGAGGGGATCGTCGAAACAAAGGAAGGAAGGGAAGGCGGTTATAGTCTGAAGGTGCCTGCCTCTCAGCTTACTTTGGCGGATGTGTATCAAGCGGTACGGCCGGAATGTCTTGTTTGTATGGAAACGAGCGAATGCGGTGAAGTCGGGAAGCAGCTGGATACGGCTTTGGAGGAAATCATGAACGAAGCCGAAAAGGAAACAGTGCGCCTGCTAAAGGGCTATACATTGGAAGAATTCATGAAAAAAGTCGACTTCACCAATTTTGAAAATGAGTGTCTGGGCTAATATCCTTGCAAGAGGATACCCAGGATTATATAATGTGCTTAATGCGGTTGCATTTAAAATGAGGAGGTATTTACATGAAGGTGGAAATTTGGTCGGATTATCAATGTCCGTTCTGTTATATAGGTAAGCGTCGGTTCGAAGAGGCGTTAAAGCAGTTTGAAAATAAAGATCAGGTAGAGGTCTCATTTCGCAGTTTTGAGTTGAACCCAGAGGCTGAGCGGGATATCAGTATGACTCAAAATGAAATGCTGGCCAAGAAATACGGCATGTCTCAAGCGCAGGCGGAAGCGAACAGCCAAAACCTGACTCAACAGGCTAAAGAATTGGGACTCGATTATCACTTGGACAAAGTGGTCTTAACGAATTCGTTCGATGCCCACCGCTTGATGCACTTTGCTGAATCAAAAGGTAAAGAGAAAGAAATGAATGAACGCCTATTTAAAGCTTACTTTACGGAAGGCAAACATATTGGCGATCACGCTACATTGGCAAGTTTGGCAGAAGAGGTTGGCATTGAAAAGTCCGAGACGGAGTCCATGCTGGCAGGAACGGCATTCACGGCAGAGGTTAGGGGAAATGAGCAAGAAGGAAGCCTGCTTGGCATTACAGGCGTCCCATTCTTCGTCATTAATCGCAAATATGGAATCTCCGGCGCCCAGCCAACGGAAGCATTCCTCGACACGCTAAAAAAAGTATGGGCTGAGGAAAATCCGCTTACGATCGTGAATGATCCAGCAACGGGCGACGCTTGTACGGACGGTTCTTGTAACGTGACGGAAAAATAAAGAAGATACGAAGAAGGAGACCCGAAGCCGGGGTCTCCTTTTTTTACTTGAAAAGGAAATGTCATGTATGGCAAAGAATATAGTGTACAGGATGGCTTTTCCAAAAAAAGTCCGAAATGAAGGGAGATAAAAGATGTATATAATGATTGGAATACTAGTCCTCGTGATTGCGTGTATAGTAATTGTCAAACTAATTTCCTATAAATATTGGACATGTATTTATACAGCATTCGGGAATGAAAATTATTATAAGGTGGTTGCGAAATTGGAAAGGGAAGGGATACCCTTCAAAACGAAAACGCCTATGAACTTAGGCACTGATAACTTTCAGAATCGCCATGAAACCACTCAATATGATGTTTTTGTAAAAAAAGAACAGGAGCATATTGCCCAAAGGGCGATAAATAAGAATTAACAAAAGGTTAAATCGTGAAAATCGATGTCCTGATGTGGCAGCTTTATTTTTGGCTAGAAAAGGTAGCATGAGGAATTTGAAGCAGGCCATGTTTTGCTTTTTTGGAAACTCACGAGTAAAAGCCCAAAACTCACGAGTATTTGCTCTAAACTCACGAGTAAAAGGCCAAAACTCACGAGTAAAAGGCCAAAACTCACGAGTATTTGTTTCAAACTCATGAGGGCGGGACTTATGAAAAGCAAAATGCTGCTAATCCATCTTTCCACTGAAGAATATAAGATAAAAGAAAGAAAAAGCGTTGTTTTTGATATGGAATCCGTTTTTTATAGTTTCAAAGACTGAAAATTTGTATAATGGGTGAGATGGATTTAATTGAATGTACATATAGGAGGGGCATGGATGAGTAAGCTTAATGGCAGGACCGTTGCTTTATTGGGGGCGCGGAAGACGGAAGAACTTAGTAAAATCGTTCAAAACCTTGGGGGAGTCCCGCTTGTTCGCCCGGCACAGGGGACGGTTTTCCTTGATGATTCCCATTTGGAAGAGGATGTCACCCGTTTGATGGCAGGGGAGTTCGATTGGATCATTCTCACGACGGGAGTGGGGACGGAATTATTATATAAAACGGCAGTGAAGATGGAAGCGGGAGATCGTTTCATAGAGGCTTTGCAGTCTATGAAAATTGCAGCTAGGGGCTATAAAACGGTTAATATGCTGAAAAAGCTAGGCCTGCAGCCATTAATCCGTGATGATGATGGCAGTACGGCAGGGCTTGTTCGCAATCTGGAAGGCCATCTGCCTGGAGGTGTAAAGGTCGCTTTGCAGCTTCACGGCGATCCGGCGCCTCTTTTGATGAATTGGCTGGATGAACAAAAAGTGGAACATAAAGAAATCCTGCCATATGAACATATAGCGCCTGAAAAAGAAACGATGCAGCAGCTGATCCAAGAAATCCTTGAAGGCAAAATCGATTCGGTTGTGTTCACGAGTGCACCCCAGCCGCGAAATTTAATGAGATTTGTCCGTGAACAAGGCGTGGAGGATAAGATAGTCGGCCTGTTTGCATCAGATGTAATTGCTCTTGCGGTCGGAAAGGTAACGGCGCAGGTGGTGATCGATGAAGGGATTGAGCGGGTCATATATCCTGAAGATCAACGGATGGGCAGTGCAATGGTGGAGCTGGTGAAATATTATCAGGGAATGGCAAGCAGATAGGGGTGAGTGCGGCATGACCAAGGGCAAGGTTTATTTTGTTGGTGCAGGTCCGGGTGATGAAGGCCTGATTACCGTAAAAGGCCAAAAAGAGATTGAAAAAGCGGATGTCATTTTATATGATAGATTGCTGAATCCCAAGCTGTTGGAGGCTGCCGCCTTCGATTGTGAATTGATATATTGTGGCAAGACACCTTATGCTACTGGCATCAGCCAAGGGGAAATCAATGAGCTGCTTGTTTCCAAAGCACTGGAAGGGCATCGGGTCGTCCGTTTGAAAGGCGGTGATCCTGCCGTTTTTGGAAGAGTCGGGGAGGAAGCGGAATCGTTGAAAGATGAGGGAATCCCATTCGAAGTCATTCCGGGGGTTACGTCCAGCATTGCTGCATCCATGTACGCAGGAGTTCCCGTCACACATCGGGATTACGGACGTTCCTTTGCGATGGTGACGGGCCATGACCAAACGAAGAAGGATATAGATTGGAATGGGCTTGTGAGTATAGATACGGTTGCCTTTTATATGGGTGTGGCCAACCTTCCGTCTATCCGCAAAAATTTGATCAATCATGGAAAGCCGGGGAATACACCGGCACTCGTCATTCAATGGGGCACTTATGGAAGACAGGAAAGTGTCGAGGGGACCTTGGGTGATATCGTCGAACGGGTAAGTGGAAGATCGCTTGGCAATCCTGCAATCACCCTGGTCGGTGATATCATTTCACTAAGGGGACAACTGCAATGGTTCGAAAGGAAGCCGCTTTATGGACAACGGTTTTTAGTGGCCCGGACGGGGACGGCAAAGAGTGCCTTGGCGGAAGCCCTGTATGAACTTGGCGGCGAAGTCATGGAGTTTCCTAAATGGAATGCGGAAAAAGTGAAAATAGAAGAAAGTCAGCTGCTCGCTTTTCTTTCATATGATCGAATTCTCTTCACTTCGCCTGAAAGTGTCCATGGATTCTTGGATTCACTCACTGAACAAGCTATTGATTTCCGCCGGATTTCTTCTAAACTATATGTGTTATCAAGGAAATCGAAAAAGGCTTTGCAGCAAAGGGGTCTGACGGCCGAGCTCAAATCAGGGATGCCGGAAGCCGGAACACTGTTAGTTGTTGGAGATCGAAACAGGGATCTTAGAGATCCGGCACATGGGGACGGAGACTATATTCAATCAATCGCTAAATTTGTCGATGAAAGATTCCTTGAAATCTTTCCGAGAATGCTTGATGGGAAACCTGTAGGAACGGTACTATTTTCAAACCGGCATTCAGTCGATATGCTGATGCAATATGGGAACAAGGCAAACGTGGATGTTGAAGCGCTGCTAAAACAAGCCTCCATCGGGGTGATCGGGGAAAGTACCGGCAATAGACTTCAAGACTATGGATTTACATCTGATATGATGCCGAAAGAACCGTCTGTCGAACAATTGGTGGATTTGATCGTGAATAGGAATGTTTTTTAGGCTCTGATAAAAACAGAGTCTATTTCCTTTGGGGGGCTTCGTTATTCACCTTCTATTAATATTGTGGGCGTTCAGTGTTAGGGCCAATCGTGTTATCATTTAATTACGGAACAACACGGAGTGCGAAAAGCCCTCACTTACTGCTTTTATTGGCCGGAATTCATTCAAAGACAGAAGGTGACTTCATGTTTAATATTGGCGATGTTTTATGGCAATTATTCTACCTTGCCCTACTTGTTCTGTTATTCGTTATGGTTATGAAGGCGGTCCGTTTCTTTATAAAGCATATGACAAAAATGAATAACCTGGATAATAAAAGAGATGAATTACATGAACGATTGAAAAAGAAGGATGAATGAAGGCAAGGCAGGGGGGCGTTAAAGGATTTGGAAGAATTCACCAAATTTACACTCAATTTTGAGGAGTAAGGAATAAAAGTCTTTTATTCCTTCACAGATTGGGTATTATATATACGTGACTTTTCCAGGGAGGCGAAGTAAATGAAACGGACATGGGAATACGTATTAAGTATCATAGGCGTGAGTATCGCCGCGATTTTTTTAATCGTTACGATCATAGCGGCCGTCTATCTCAACAGTATCGATTTGAAAGAAATGATGGACTACTCATTAATGACAGATTCCGAGTTTTCCTCATCTGAGGTAGAAATGTCAATCAAGTTATTCATGGGCATGCTTTGGGTGGGGATCATATCGCTGTTCATTGCCTTGGCAGGCGGTTTGATCGCTATCTTTCTATTAAAGGGCGGCAAGGCGAAGGGAGCCGGAATCTTATTGATCATTACGGGCATTCTGACGATTTTTCATGTTTGGCCGCTTATCTTCTTCATCATACCGGGTATCATGTGCCTTGTAAGGAAGCCGAGGGAAACGGTGGAAGTGATCGAATGATCCGGCAGCATACATAGTTTTGAGATTTGAAAACAAAGGAGCTTTCCCGATAATGCGGGTAGCTCCTTTTATGATGTAAGGATATTTGAGGAGGAAATACCCTATTATACCTGAAATCACCAGTCTATCATGTTACTATTATTATAGATTTAAATATAAATAGACTGGAGTTCGATCGATGAAGATACCTTTAATGAAGATTGGGGCACTGACCTGTTTAACACTCGGTTTGTTCAATGGACAGGCTTTTGCGGAGTCTGGAATAACCAATGCGTGTTCATCATTCGGTGAGATTCAACCCAATGAAAATCCTTCCCATAAGCAGATCAACTGCTTACTGACGAATGCGGCAATAGAGGCTGAAATCCCCCCTGAAGTGGTAAAAGCGGTGGCTACGCAGGAAAACGGGGATTGGAGGCAATTTAATGAGGATGGTAAACCGATTATATCCGACGATGGCGGCATCGGTCTAATGCAGCTTACCAATAAAAGTGGGTATGACCAGAAAAAGCTGGAAAATGATATAGTCTACAATATCGGGGCAGGCGTCGAGGTCCTGAGTGGCATGTATTCAAGAAGGGATTTACCCAAGATCAAAGGTGCAGGGCGCAGGGGCATCGAAAATTGGTATTTCCCTGTCATGGCTTACAATGGGACAAAACCGGTGAACAGTCCTCTTTACCAGGAAAACGGGAAAATAAATGTGAATGCGTACCAAGAGGAAGTTTTTGCTGAGATAGAAAACCAAAGTTATTTGAATGATACGAAACTGGCAAAATATCCATTCAAAACTTCGGACTTTCAATATGATCGTTACAGCACGGAAAATATCGTCTTTAAAAATCTTGAATACACCCTGACAGATCAAACGCATGACTCTGTTTATTGGTTCAAGGCAGGAGACAAAGTGATGACGACATTGAGCGCGAATATCAGGAAAGAAATAAGCACTACGGCAGGTGCAGTAACTGTTCCGCCAAATAAAAGCTTGATCATCACAGGGAATTTTGACTATCACGAATCTAAGGGAAATAAATTTGTCTTTTACCCCGTACAAACGGAAGACAAGAGTATTAAGGGGTATGTTTCATCAGCTTACATCTCCAATCGGCCATCGATTGTCAAGGATACGAATAAGCCTGTGATTTCAGGGACTGCCGGTAAATCAATTCCATTCAACTCAACTTTCAATCCTAAAACCGGCGTAAAGGCGAAGGATGATAAAGATGGTGACTTAACGAATGTCATCCGAGTTGAAGGCAAGGTCGATACCAAGAAAGTGGGCACCTATAATTTGACTTATACGGTAGCTGACAAAGCTGGGAATGTTTCCAAGGTCACAAGGAAAATAACCGTTTATGATCAAGTCAAGCCTGTGATTTCAGCTGCCGGGAACAAAACCATCAAACTTAATTCTTCATTCAATCCAAAAGCAAACGTGAGTGCGAAGGATAATGCCGATGGAAATTTGACTAGTAAAATCAAAGTGACGGGTACAGTCAATACGAAGAAAAAGGGGACCTATATATTGAAGTATACGGTCACAGATTCATCGAAAAATGGGGCGACAGTCACAAGAAAGATCACGATAGATGGCACCAAGCCAGTCATCTCGGGAGCCAATAGTAAAACCGTTGGCTATTATTCGACATTCAGCCCTAAATCGGGCGTATCAGTCAAAGATAACCTGGATGGCAACATGACGAGTAAAATAAAGGTGACAGGTACGGTGAATACAAAGAAAAAAGGTACGTATACATTAAAGTATACAATCACTGATTCATCGAAAAATACGGCAACAGTCACAAGAAAGATCACGGTAGACAGTACAAAGCCGGTCATTTCCGGTGCCAAGAGCAAAACCATTGCCTATAACTCGGCATTCAATCCTAAATCAGGTGTATCCGCAAAAGATAATCTTGATGGTAGCTTAACAAGTAAGATCAAAATAACAGGGACTGTGAATACGAAGAAAAAAGGCACCTATACATTGACTTACACAGTTACGGATAAATCGAAGAACAAGGCGGGAGTAAAAAGGAAAATCACCATTAAATAGAAGGCCAACAAGGATTCCCTGAATAGGGGAATCCTTGAGTTTGTAGGCAAGGGATTATCTGAATTTTTAAACAAAGTTGATTGGAGCGGGTGTGCGAGACTCCTGCGGGAAAAGCGAGTCTAGGGTAGACCCCACAGGCGCAAAAGCACCGGGGAGGCTACCGGACCGCCGCGGAAAGCTAGTGCCCTACGTTTCAATCGACGTCCGAGATTTTACAAACCCTCATAAAAACTGTAGATAAACTTGATTTTCATCATCTAAAGTCTGTAGGATTCCCTGAATAGGGGAATCCTTTTTTGAAGTCTGAATGTGTTTGGCTGAAAGATAGGCATATATAATAGTAGAAAGTGTCCCCAAGGGTGGAGTGGGTATTGATAAAAATGTTATAATTGTAAAAACGTGTAATGATAAGTGATCTGAAGGGGGATTGTTTATGGGCAAAGAACACGGGCATGTGAACTGGATGGATCAGATTTTCAAGGAATATGAAAGAGAAGGCGGGCTGAAGAATAATCCTGGCTTTGGTAAACCGCTTATGGAGTCGGCGCTGTCGGGAAATATATATGACCACTTCTTGACGAAGGCCAAGGATGCCGGCTTCCTTGCTTTGGATAAAATGGCAAAAAGAAATTCGCGAAAAGCTAGCCGAATTGGTTCGATTGAAAAAAATGAATGGAACTGAATCTGAATTAATGAAACGAATGGGTGAAATAAATGAGAAAGTCCGTACATATAATGCGATTTGTCCAACCAAAATGCAGCGCAGGGAAATAGAGTTGGAAAGCATGGAAATTCAGTATGTAAAATGGGATTAAATGACAATGTGTAAAATGTGGGTATTTGTATGACGTGATCATGAAAGGATTATGTTATAATGGCATGAATAAAAAATAGAGAGAGGGACTTCGATTGGAAAAAAGAAAAGAAGTTTTTTCATGGATAAAAGCGATATTGATTGCAGTCATTCTAGCTTTTTTAATTCGAACGTATATTTTTGCACCGATTGTCGTGGACGGTGAGTCAATGATGCCGACTCTGCAAGACCACGAAAGAATTGTTCTTACCAAGTTTGGAACGAATATCGATAATATAGACCGGTTTGATATTGTCGTTTTTCATGCAACGGTAGATAAAGATTATATAAAAAGGGTTATCGGTCTGCCAGGTGACCATATTGAATATAAAGACGATACGCTTTATATTAATGGGAAAGCTTATGAAGAACCATACTTGGACAAATATAAGAATCAGATGGCATCAGGCGTGCCGCTGACTGAATCCTTCAGGCTCGAAGATATTACAGGCAGCATGACAGTGCCGGAAGGCCAGTTGTTCCTTATGGGGGACAATCGCCAAAATAGTTTGGATAGCCGTGAAATTGGCACGATTTCCGTCGATGAAATCGTGGGCAAGGCGAATCTAGTGTATTGGCCGATCAATGAAATAAAGATTGTGAAATAAGAAGAAGCGGACTCAGGTATCGAGTCCGCTTTTATTGTTGCCGATTTTCATCCTTAATGAGGAAACTGCCATACAGGTATTTCAACAAAAAACGTGTTCATTCTTCTTTTTTTTCTATTTTTTTTTTTGAAAATCAACTCATTTGGGTTAAATTAGGTTATCCTATTAAAAAGAAGTAATCACGTTACCCAGGCCCGCATAAGAAAATGGATTACTTTAATAAAGGGTGCTGAGATGGAGTACTTTAGATGGATATAGTAAAAGATTTAATATCAAACTATGGTTATTTTGCGATATATGGATTGTTGGCGATTGGAATTATTGGCTTGCCGGTACCTGATGAGTTCATGATGACTTTTGTCGGCTATTTGTCATCCATTTCCGTTTTGAATGTCCAGGGAGCATTCCTTGTCAGTTTCCTTGGCTCGATATCCGGGATGCTTGTCAGTTATTTCATCGGGAAAAAGGTGGGGAAGCCTTTTTTGAGGAAGCATGGTAAGTGGATCAAAATGACCCCCGCGAGGTTGGAAAAATTGGAGAAATGGTTCAATAAATACGGTCCATGGACGATTATCATCGCCTATTTCATTCCAGGAGTCCGTCACTTCGCCAGTTACATTTCCGGTATGAATGGAATGGGGAAACGAAAGTATTTTATCTTTGCAGGAGCAGGGGCATTCAGCTGGTGTTTGGTATTTACGACTTTTGGCTATTTCATCGGTGTGTTAACTTAACTCATTACAACTTACAAAATTTCTTTATTGAATCAGAAAATCCCGTTTCTGAGTATTAGAAACGGGATTTTCCATTTCTGCTTTAATTATTGAGCGGAGTACCCGCCGTCGATGACAAGCTCGGCACCAGTTACGTATGAAGCTTCATCAGATGCTAGATAAAGCACGGCATTTGCAATATCCGCCGGCTGACCCAAGCGTTGTAATGGAGTGGCCTTGATCATTTGGTTCACTAACTCTTTTGATTCTTCTAATTTTTGAGTCATCGGTGTTTCGATGATACCAGGGAATACGGCATTGACACGGACGCCCATGCGGCCATATTGTGTTGCGGCAGCCTTGGAAATAGCACGTACGGCACCTTTTGAAGCTGAATAAGAGTTTAAGCCCATTCCGATTTGAGCTGTAAAGGAAGAAATGTTTACAACTGCGCCTTTACCTTCTTTAGCCATGTGAGGAACAACGTGTTTCATTCCAAGGAATGGTCCAAATCCATTGATGCCTAACATTAGCTGCCAATCGGCCAATGTCGTATCGTTAATGCCTTTTTCCGTTGAGATACCGGCATTGTTTACCAAAATGTCGATTTGGCCAAATTTAGCGATAACTTCATCCGTCACCTTTTTCCAGCTTTCGTCTGAAGATACATCAAGTACAGTACCATGGACGTTATCGAGTTCATTCACGGCAGCTACAGCTTTTTCATTGATATCGGCAGCAATGACTTGTGCTCCTTCTTTTGTGAATAGGTCTACCATTTCCCTGCCCATACCAGATGCTCCGCCAGTGATAATGGCTACTTTATCAGTCAATCTTCCCATCATGATCACTCCTAATTAGTTGTTATAACGATGAATATATATTCAAGCATAGTTCAAAAGGTATATTATCAACGAGCAATACTAAAAACTCCTTCAAGAATCCGTCAAGCATTTTATTTTCCGGCTTGGGAAATGCCTTTTTCTTGCTGGATAAAAATGTACTTCCCATAAGCCCTGCGGGTTGAAAGCGATATCAATCTTTCAATCTTCAAACTTTGATACGTAAATGATCCAGATTTAAAATGGCTTTTACCCGTTCTATTTGAAACGTTCCACAAGTAATCTTGTAGTGGCATCTCTTGCATGTTGGGGAGCACCATATGAACAATTCTAGTGATTAAAATTAAATACTGCAATATTTTTGTACTTTGAATACAAATTTTTATAACGAAATTCCAATTCTAACTTTTCAGAACTTTTATGTACATAGGAGGTCATCATTTTATGAATAACAGAGTATATCTTTCCTTGGCCATCCCGCTTACGATTTCGACGATGAGTACGCCCTTGCTCGGTGCGGTCGATACGGCTGTGGTTGGAAAGTTGAGTGATCCCGCTTATATTGGCGGGGTGGCTGTCGGAACAATAATTTTTAATACGATGTATTGGCTTTTTGGTTTTCTTCGGGTCAGTACATCTGCTTTCGCTGCACAAGCGGAAGGGGCAAGGGATGAAAAGCAAACCCTGATGGCCTTGATTCGGCCTTTTTTCATTGCAGCGATCATCGGTCTGCTTTTTATCGTGATCCAAAAGCCCATTTTGAATGTATCGTTAGGCGCAATCGGTCCGGAATCGGATGTTTCCGCCTTTGCCGCAGATTATTTCGGCATCAGGATATGGGGCGCGCCATTTGCTCTATTGAATTATGTCATCTTAGGCTGGTTAATGGGGAAATCGAGGATAAAAACGTCTTTGTTCATTCAAGTTTTCATGAACGTGATGAATATAATCTTATGCCTCGTTTTCGTTAATGGCTTTTCATGGTCTGTATCAGGGGTTGCTGCCGCTACACTGATATCAGAGATTTCTGCTTTTTTACTGGGCTTGTGGGTCATCCGGAAAGCGGTTAACGTACCGGATTCTTTTTCAATCCGGGAGGGGTTCGATCGGGCTTCCCTGAAAAAAATGATGGTGGTCAACAGGGATTTATTCATCAGGACCATTTGCCTGATCACGGTTTTCAATCTTTTTACGGCCAAGGGAGCGACTTTCGGGACAGAGACCCTGGCGGCCAATGCCGTACTCATTCAAATCCATTATCTGATGGCCTATTGCTTTGATGGCTTCGCGAACGCGTCAAGTCTTCTGGTCGGGAAGGCGATTGGTTCGAGAGATATAAACCTTTATAAAAAAACACTCTCACTATCGGCGCGGTGGGGCTTGTATGCCTCTTTCATACTTGCCGCATCTTACTATCTTTTCAGCGATGAGGTCATTCTCTTATTCACGGATATTCCCGGCGTCATCGAATTGGCCCATGAATATGGACTTTGGATAGTCCTATTCCCATTCAGTGCCTTTATCGGACTCATTTTTTATGGAGTGTTTACCGGTGCGACTGAAGCCGTTCCAGTAAGGAACTCGATGCTCCTGGCACTGATGGCTTTTTTAATAGTCCAATTCGCAGCAGTAAGCAATCATGGCAATCATGGTTTATGGCTTGCATTCCTGGCTTTCAGTTTAGGACGTTCTTTGTTTTTAGCATTATATATCCCAAGACTGAACAGAAAAGTAACAGAATTAATGAATGACGATAGTCTAATGAAATCATCCTCTTTTTAATAAAAGAGGGTGTTTTTTTATTTTTGTAAGGATTTTATCGGTAGTTTGATGTTAGCAATAATTCGGGAATACGAAGAATAGGTAGCAAGGCTTGGCGAATGTGGTAGTAAAAGTGATAAAATGAAAAATATATATAAAAGAGGAGTTGTCATATTTTGAGTGAATTGAATTGGCGAGAAGAAGTTGAAAAACGGAAAATGGACTTATTGTTGGACACACAAAACTTATTGAAAATAAAAAGTGTACTTGATGAAGAACATCCGACAGAGGAGGCCCCACTCGGTAAAGGGGTGAAGGAAGCGCTTGATTTCATGCTTCAATTAGGCGAAAAAGACGGTTTTACTGTGAAAAATGTCGATAATGTCGCTGGGCATATCGAAATGGGGGAAGGCGAGGAGTTAATCGGGATATTATGCCATGTCGACGTGGTACCTGAGGGAGATGGCTGGAGTTCGGATCCGTTTGGCGCTGAAATCCGCAATGGCCGCATATATGCCCGTGGGGCAATCGATGATAAAGGGCCGACGATGGCTGCCTATCATGCGATGAAGCTGGTCCGGGAGCTAGGAGAACCTTTGAACAAACGTGTGAGGATGATCATTGGAACCGATGAAGAATCGAACTGGCGCTGCGTTGACCGGTACTTTGAAGTGGAGGAAATGCCTTCGATCGGCTTCGCACCAGATGCTGACTTCCCGATCATCAGTGCGGAAAAAGGAATCTGGGATTTCTCGGTTATCCATCCTGCCGATGCAGGAAATGGCACGAACTCAGACGTGAATGTCATCGAGTTTTCTTCAGGTCGAAGGACGAATATGGTACCGGATTTTGCGACGGCTATTGTGGAAACGGACAAACCTGCTGAAGTGGCGGCAAACTATCAGGATTATTTGCAAAAGTACTCATTGGGGGGCCAAGCCGTTCCGCAAAAAAATCAAGTGCTGCTTGAAATGAATGGTGTCTCGGCACACGCGATGGAACCGAACAACGGAAAAAATGCAGGTCTGCATTTAGCCGTATTTTTAGCTGATCTCACTCTTGATCCGCATGCGAAAGCCTACTTCACTTTCATCAAGGATCGTTTGTTCGAAGATTCCCGCGGAAATAATTTAGGTGTGGCTTATTCGGATGAGCAAACAGGAGAATTGACGATCAATGCCGGCGTTTTCAATTATTCTAAACAAGGCGACAGCTCGATCGGTTTCAGCATGCGTTATCCGGTCACGTTTGAGTGGGAACAGCAAAAGGCGGCGCTGGAAGAAAGGCTTGCGGCATATAATTTGAAAGTGAAGACCAATTCGCATTCAACTCCACATTATGTGGACAGTGAAAGCTTCTTGATCAAGACGTTGCAGAAAGTGTATGAAGCGGAGACAGGTGATAAAGCCGAGCTTCTTTCGATTGGCGGCGGCACATATGCCCGTTCATTGAAAGAAGGCGTTGCATTTGGCCCGCTTTTCCCTGGCAGCGAAGACATTGCGCATCAGAAAGATGAATATATTGATATTGAGGATATGCTTAAGGCTACGTCAATTTATGCACGTGCCATTCATGAATTGGCTAAATAAGAGGCAAAGAGGGAGAAAGACATGGGTAAAATCATTTTTAACGGCGACCTTAAAAGCAGGTCCGAAGTAAAGGTAGATATAGAAGACAGGGGATATCAATTCGGTGATGGCGTCTATGAAGTCATCCGGGTTTATAATGGCGAATTATTTACGGAGGATATGCATCTGAATCGGCTGATGGACAGTGCGAAGTTGATTCAGATGAAAGTTCCCTTTGCCATAGCGGAAATCAAAACCCGCATGAAAGAGCTGATCGCTGAAAATCAACTGAAGGACGGTATCGTCTATTTGCAGCTGACAAGGGGAGTATCTGCGCGTACACACTCTTTTCCAACTGCAGAGGTGGAACCGGTCTTTGTCGCCTATACAAAGGAAATGCCTTATACAGGCAAAATGAAGCCAGGGGTCAATGCTGTTACCACCGAAGATATACGCTGGCTGCGCTGTAATATCAAGAGTTTAAATCTACTGGGAAATATAATGGCTAAACAGCAAGCGATGGAAGCCGGCTGTGATGAAGCGATCCAGCATCGTGATGGTACGGTTACGGAGGGTAGTTCGTCAAATGTATCAATCGTGGTGGATGGGCAACTTAAAACGCATCCGGCCACAAACTTGATCCTGAATGGAATTACCCGTCAGGTGATGCTGAAGCTTTGCGCTGATCATGGGATTCCCTATGTCGAAGAACCCTTTACGGTCGACGACATGATGGCAGCCGATGAAGTTCTTTATACAAGCACTAGCGTCGAAGTGACACCAATTATAAATATCGATGGCCAATCGATTGCAGCCGGGGAACCCGGTCCGATAACTCAAAGACTGCAGAAACTGTTTTCCGAGGAAATCGAGAAGCAATGCGGTTCCATTAAATAGAGTAACGCCCCTTTGCCACTAATGGCAAGGGGATTTTTTATCTGTTAACCGGAAGCGAGATGGCCTTCCCCGAATCCCCGATCACGTTAATTACATCGATATGCAATCCTCCCTTTTTGACATTTTCAAGAACCAGGAATATACTTGCTAATAACCTAAAAAGTTTACCTGTCGCAACAATTTAAGTTGCGTATAAAAAGGAGTTGACATAGATATGTCCGATGTGTTGCATCAATCTTCTTCGAGAGGAATAAAAAAACTGCTTCCCTATCTAGGGCCTGCCTTCATAGCAGCTGTTGCCTATATTGATCCAGGGAATTATGCGACCAATATTACAGCCGGCTCTAAATATGGCTATACGTTATTATGGGTTATCTTCGCTTCCAATTTAATGGCTGTGCTAATCCAATCTCTATCAGCTAAATTGGGGATAGCCACTGGAAAGAACCTTCCGGAGCTATGCAGGGAAAAATTTTCGAAAAAAACATCTTTCTTATTATGGATTCAGGCTGAAGCCGTTATAATGGCAACCGACCTAGCTGAATTCATAGGAGCCGCACTAGGGATTTATTTATTATTTGACTTACCGTTAATCACATCGGCAATCATTGCAGCGATTGGTTCCTTTGCCATTCTGGAAATCCAGCGCAGGGGCTATCGAACATTCGAAGCCCTGATCACGGTCATGATATTTGTCGTTGTGATAGCTTTTGGCGCTCAAGTTTTTTATGCAAAACCTGACACTTCAGCCGTTGTTTTAGGACTATTCACTCCAAAATTCGAGGGAGTGGACAGCATTTTACTATCGGCCGGTATGCTTGGAGCCACCGTTATGCCACATGCGATATACCTTCATTCCTCTTTGACTCAAAGAAGGATAGTCGGAGTGAACGATATGGAAAGAAAAAGGATTTATCGTTTTGAGCTAATTGACATTGTCATCGCCATGTTGATTGCAGGTGCGATCAATGCCGCCATGGTCATCGTTTCAGCTGCCCTATTTCATAAGAATGGAGCACTAGTGGAGGACTTGGATGTTGCCTATCAACAATTCGGGGCCATGCTTGGACCATCAGTCGCGATGTTCTTCGGAATAGGATTATTATTTGCCGGTTTATCGAGCTCATCCGTTGGTGTAATGACAGGTGATGTTGTCATGCAAGGGTTCATTAAAAGACATATTCCGATTTATATAAGAAGGGTCATTACTACCGTCCCGCCCCTGCTCATAATATTATGGGGAGTGAATCCATCCAAAGCGCTTGTGATGAGCCAAATTGTACTCTCGTTTGGCATCGCGTTTGCCTTAGTGCCATTGATCATGTTTACAAGCAATAAAAAAATCATGGGCAGCCTGGTCAACCATAAAATCACCTCGAGCATCGCTTGGCTTATAGCTGTACTTATCATTGGGCTGAACTTGTTCCTGCTTTACGAAACACTGTTCAGCTAACATGGGAATGGCAGGGAAGGACCGATTTTTGGTCCTTTAGATTGAAACTCGATAATAATTGAGTCAGGTTTTTAAAATTTGACCGTTGATTTCCCCTCCAGGCACTCGCTTTCCGCGGGCGGTCCGGGAGTCTCCACGGTGCCTATGCACCTGCGGGGTCTCCCTTGGACGCGCTTTCCCCGCAGGAGTCTCGAACACCCGCTCCAATCAACTTTGGATAGTACTCCTTTTGCCTCCAGTATTCAGGACCGATTTTTGGTCCTTTTTTGCTGTTTTTTCGTTAATCTACACAGCCTGAAAAATACATTCCGGACCTGCGTATGATCCGTCAGGGGCTTTGTTCATAGGATAGTAGATTAGGGATATTCCTGTGGAGGGAGTATTTATTAGGAAGCCCAGGAAAAGGTATAGGCAATGGGGATTATGGTAAAATTAAAGGGAAAACAGGAAGGAATGGAAATGAACATGAATACTCATTTTTTCTTTGCTTTAGTATTGCCTGATGATATTAAGGCCTATTTAAATGCTGTTACGGAACAACTAAAGCCAGACTTTCCATTTAAGAAATGGCTGCATCCAGCCGATTATCATATTACGATGGCATTTTTGGGCAATGCTCCCGATACATTGAAAGAAGATGCTTTGGGGCGTGTGGGAAGCGAGCTTGCCAATGAGGCCTCATTCGGCTTGGAACTGGGCGATATCGGCGGTTTCGGCAAGAGTGATAGTCCAAGGATTCTATGGGCAGGCGTAAAGCAGCAAGAAAGGCTTTTTTCCATTCAAAGGAAAGTCTATAATTCCTGTATCGAGGCGGGTTTTGAACTTGATAAAAAGCCGTTTAAGCCTCATATTACACTGGCAAGAAAATTCGAGGGGGATAATCCCTTTTCGCTGGAGGGCGTTCGCCAGATGGCGAATGTGCAGGATAAGCATTTTGAAGCAGACCAGGTTGCGTTATATCAAACACATCTTGGAGCTTCCCCTTCATACGAGAAGATTTTTACGATAAACCTCCAAAAATAGAGAGATGGGTGGTGGTCGCATGGCACAGCTCATAAAGATGCAAGATTATATTTCCCGGTATGAGCAGGATATTTATCGTTATCCTACACAATTTGCGCGGTTGAAAAAACAGCAATGGGATAAATTGAAGGCTGCTTATAATGCGGGCGAGCTAGATCGGTTGTATAGTGAACCTACTGAAAGTGAAACACAGGTCAAATTTGATCCTCCTCAGGACGATTCGAAGCGCCTGTTTAAAAGGGTGAAAGGCATATTCCTCCGGACAGGTAAACAGGAGTCAGGGGCGGAAGAACTGCCGATGCCGAACCAGATTGAAGATCCTAATGTTTTTTCATTAAGGTTTCCGTTCCGGCCGGCCAGTCTCGATGAATTAAAGCAAAATTTTTTAAATCAATTGCTTCGTTTTCAAATGAAATGGGGGAGTTCGACGCTTCGTGAAAAGTCATTTGTGGACCAATCATTCTTTTTGGATGAGAGGCTCCGCTTTTTTCTGCAGCGTTTTCCGGATACGTTTCTCGTATTATATAAACCTATCTTTCTTTTGAAAAATGCGCCTGTTGAGGTCGAAGTCATTTTATTGACCCCAGTTGATGCTTGGTGCATCATGTTTCTGGAAGCGGAAGAAGACGCTGCTTTCATTGGGTCAAGTGAACGATTCTGGGTCCGCAGGCATCATAAGCATCCTGATAAAAAGGTGCTCAATCCTTTGCTTGGTGCAAATCGGATGACGAACATCGTCTCCCGGTTATTTGAGCTATATGGAGTGAACATGCCGATTAAAAAGGTGATTTTATCCCGGAATGGATATGTCGATTATCCCGAAGCCCCTTATGATATTACGATAGTGGATAAACGGACCTTCCCGGAATGGTTCGAAAGGATGCGGGCCATATCGTCTCCGCTCAAGGCACAGCAGTTAAAAGGGGCACAGGCTTTGCTTGAACATTGCCAAACTACATCCAGCCTGCGACCTGAATGGGAAGCGGAGTATAACCAAACGGATGGAAATCAGCATGCCGCACCTTAAAGAAACGGTGTATTTCATTGTCAATCCAATGGCAGGAAATGGAGAGAGTTTGAAGGTTTGGAAAAAAGCCGAGAAAATACTGCAATCAAAAGCTGTTCCCCATGAGGTGTTTTTTACACGGGAAAAAGGGCATGCGCTAAGAATGACGAAGGAGATCCTATCAGGGACGAAGCAGGATACCCGGATGATCGCTGTCGGGGGAGATGGCACGATCAATGAAATGATAAATGGCGCCATTGGTTTCCCTCACGCTATCATCGGTTCCCTTGCAGCTGGATCCGGCAATGATTATGTAAGGGGCATTCAAAAAACCGAGAGTGTGGAAGAAGCACTTTCTTTATTTCAGGATAATGCCTTTAGTGTCATTGATATTGGACAGTTCGAGACGAATGGCAAGATGGGGTATTTCGTGAACAGCCTGGGAATGGGCATTGATGCTGAAATTTCCGATGAAGCGGACCGTTCCCCTCTGAAAAAATGGTTTAATTTTATCAGAGCGGGTAAATTAATTTATCTGTTCATTTTTATAAAAAAGATAGTGACTTACAAGCCCGGCTGCATGGAATTGATCATTGATGGAGACCGGCATTTTTTGAAAAAGGTTTGGTTCATCGTTATTGCGAACCAGTCCTATTTTGGCGGCGGGATGAAAATTTCACCGATGTCGAAGGTGGATGATGGCAGGTTGAACGTGATTGCGGTCCATGATATTCCTTTGTTGAAATTATTGACCGTCTTCATCACCGTTTTATGGGGCGGTCACCTGAACATTAAAAATGTTGATTCTTTTTCCGGTAAAAAGATAAAAATGAAGAATGAAGGGTCAGTGAAAATCCAGTCTGATGGGGAAATTGTTGGTAGGAATGAAGTAGCTGCAGTGGTTCTGAAAGAGAAATTGCGCGTCATGTTACAGGCTGATAACCGATACAAAAATATGAAATGATTTATTTGTTTTTGTTTTATGCGTATAATCGTTTTATAGTACTTGACGAAGAAACCGTTTTTCAACTAAAATTTAATTTATGGCTATTGTTTAATTGCTCAATAGCTATTTTTTTATTTCTCTAAAATGAGGATGTTTTTAATTGCGGGTATCATCCCGATGCAAGTATATATGCAGCTTCGCCAGCAGGCGGATTTTTTATAAAACATGGACTCAAAGTAGTGGTAATACATACACTAGGTGAACGTACCCACATTTGTATGATTAAGCGAGGAAATCGAAGGTGAACCAGTTGGAACATTTATTAGGTCAGGAGTGGGATATATCCCCTGCTGGAGGAGCTACGGGAGAAGCCTTTATTGCCGAGAAAGAGGGGCAGAAGCTCTTCCTTAAACGAAATTCATCGCCATTTTTAGCTGTTCTTTCAGCTGAGGGCATTGTTCCAAAGTTAATGTGGACAAAACGCCTGGAAAATGGGGATGTAATTACGGCCCAGCATTGGATGGAAGGCAGGGAGCTATCTCAGCAGGAAATGAACAATATAAGAGTCGCAAAGCTGCTTCAAAAAATTCATCAATCCGATCCTTTGTTAAGCATGCTCAAAAGGCTTGGGAAATCCCCTTTACGACCTGAAAGTATACTTACAGACATAGAAACCGGGTTATCTTCGGATGTTACGGACATTCCGATTATCAAACAGGCCATCCATTTTTTACAGAACAATCTCCTGTTGATTGAATGCGACGAAAAAGTCGTCTGTCATTGTGATGTGAACCACAATAATTGGCTCATGACAGAAACGGACGGATTGTTCCTGATTGATTGGGACGGAGCGGTCATAGGCGATCCTGCCATTGACCTCGGCATACTCCTTTATTCATATGTCCCGAGGGAAGAATGGAATCAATGGCTTGCCCGTTACGGCAAGAAGCTTGACGCAGGCCTGGAGATGAGGATGAAATGGCACACGGTTTCACAACTTGTGCTTTCCATCCAATGGCATCATCGCAGGAAGCGGTACGAGGAAAGAAATGAATTACTGCAAAAACTGGAAGCTTTATTGATGGTCAGCTGATCAGAATTGATCTATATCATCCACCCACTGGGACAGGTCGTTCTGGTGGGTTGAAATATGTGCATCTAAATCGGCGGTACCGATGCCAGTCTGACTGTATTCGTAAATCTCCGTCAGTATCGTTTTCACATTGCTGTCAATTTCCATATTGATCATTAAGGATTTGACGAGCCTTTCAACCTGTTCACATTCAGAAACGGATCCGCAGCAGTCTGTTTGATGGTTGGTCAGTATATCTTTCAATAGTGACATTTGGTGTTCATGGGAAAGCGGCATATAATGCCTCTCCTTTCTTAAACATGGATTCAAGGGATTCCCAGGTGGTGCCCGCCTGCCCTTCACTTATTTATGGTGTGTTTTGCTGAAAGTTTTATACATGAAAACTACAGTGACTGTCGCCTGGATGGCCGGCAGTTTTTTTATTTGATCAGTGGGTGTTTCCTGAAAAAATCAACTTGCAGGATTCCATACACTCGTGTTATGGTTTGAACGATTATATTATAAATAGGGGTGTCATCATGCGTTTAAGAAATAAACCTTGGGCTGAAGACCGTTTGAATGATTTTCCACAATATGTAATTCAGCAGCCAGTGAGCCATAAAGGTAAATGGCATGAAGTTTTCGGAAACGATAATCCGTTATATATTGAAGTGGGTACGGGAAAAGGCCGTTTCATCACAGAAATGGCAAAGGCCCATCCTGATGTGAATTTCATTGGAATTGAAGTATATGGAAGCGTCATTGTCGCTGCATTGGACTTGCTGATTGAAGCGGATGTTCCAAATTTAAAGCTGTTGAATGTTGACGCGGCGAACTTAGGGGACTATTTTGCAAAAGGTGACGTGGATCGCGTCTACTTGAATTTCTCTGATCCATGGCCGAAATCACGTCATGCAAAACGTCGGTTAACATACAAGACCTTCCTCGAAGTATATGAAGGCATCCTGCCAGACAAAGGCGAGATTCACTTCAAGACGGATAATCAAGGGTTATTCGAATCTTCCTTGAAAAGTATTTCCGAATACGGCATGCTCTTGAAATTTGTAAGCCTTGATTTGCATAACAGCAGTTTTGAAGGCAACATCATGACTGAATATGAAGAAAAGTTCTCGAGTAAAGGCAATCGGATATACCGATTGGAAGCAATGTTCCAATAATCAACGATCAGAAACCAGGTGCACAGCATCTGGTTTTTTTGTTTGTTTATGATTCACGGGGATGACTTGATTATTATCAATTTCAATATATGGAAGCGGGTGTTAAACTAAAGGCAGAGGAGGGGTAAAATGGAAACGATGCAAATAGGGGAAATAAAATTAACATGGTTGAATGGCGGTGTGACACACTTGGATGGCGGGGCGATGTTCGGTGTTGTACCGAAACCGCTTTGGTCCAAGAAGTATCCCGTTAACGAAAATAACCAAATCGAGTTACGTACGGATCCGATTTTGGTCCAGGCTAATGGATTGAATATGCTTATAGATTCCGGTATTGGCAATGGAAAGATGAATGACAAGCAGAAACGGAATTTTGGGGTGACGGAGGAATCCAATCTTCTCGAAGATCTTGGCAGACTTGGGATTCAGCCAAATGATATCGATTACATTTTAATGACCCATCTACATTTCGATCATGCCTGCGGGTTGACGAAACGTGAAGGTGAAACTTGGGTGCCTGTTTTCGAGCGTGCAGAAATCATCACCACCAAAACGGAATG
The DNA here is from genome assembly GCF_038002945.1 of Peribacillus sp. FSL R5-0717. NCBI lineage: Bacteria > Bacillati > Bacillota > Bacilli > Caryophanales > Bacillaceae > Peribacillus > Peribacillus sp. FSL R5-0717. Next base: position 1,128,060 of record NZ_JBBOOF010000001.1, on the reverse strand, counting down.
GGCGGAAATGAAAAACCCGAATATTCGTTCAAAAAGTACATATTGGGCAGAAAACTGGGAGGCTGTCGCTTCTCTTGTACGTCCTTTTGAAGGGGAACAGGAAATTGCGGCCGGCATTAAAATGATCCATACCGGGGGGCATAGTGATGGACATGCGATCATCATCATAGAAGATGGCGGGGATAGATTGATCCACATGGCAGATATCATGCCGACGCACGCGCATGCGAATGTCCTCTGGGTCCTCGCTTATGATGATTATCCCATGACTTCCATCGAGGCGAAGGAAAAGTGGATGAAATCCGGACTGGAAAATGGGTCCTGGTATAGCTTTTACCATGATGCCCAATACTGTGCCATCAAATGGGATGCAACGGGTAAGGAGATACTAGCCGAATTGAAACGGAAGCGTTAAAAGGAAAGCGAAAGGAGGACGTCATCTGACGGCCCTCCTTTTTTTGTTTCAATCATTTTGAGCATTAAGCTCCAATATCGTTCCTGTCGAAGCATCTGCAACAAATTCGAATTGCTCGCGTTTACCTTCTGTATTTCTGGTGATCCCGCCTTTGTACACTTCATAGTCCAAATCGTTTTTTGTATAGTTTTCCGGCTTCATCAAGATCCATGAGCCATATATATTTCCGTCCTTTTTGACTGTTTCCTTCACTTGGGCCAAGACTTTATCGGGAGAAGGTTTACTTGATTGATCCAATAATTGTTTTGCTGCATAGCCAGCAGCAAACCCGGCTGCAGTACCTAGTAAAAACGTTTTCCAATTCATTGATTTCTCCTCCATTGCATTTTATAAAATCACTTCTTCTAGTATACAGAAGAACGCTTTATTTGACTAATAATTTGAAATTTTACCCATAAACTGATAAATTAGAACTTTCTAGTGTAACATGATGCTAAGTTTTGTAAAATAGAAAAAACAATACATAGTTAGGGGTAGAAAAATGAATCATGAGACTTTGGAGCTTTTTAAAACATTGACGGAATTACCGGGAGCCTCGGGAAATGAACATGCAGTTCGGAGTTTCATGAAGAGTGAGTTGCAAAAGTATTCGGACGAAATCGTTCAAGATCGCCTTGGCGGAATATTTGGCGTAAAAAGAGGCAATGAGGATGGGCCGACCGTCCTGGTTGCCGGGCACATGGATGAAGTGGGATTCATGGTCACATCCGTAACAGAAAATGGAATGATTCGCTTTCAGACCCTAGGAGGCTGGTGGAGCCAAGTACTTTTGGCCCAAAGAGTCGAGATCATAACCGATAACGGTCCGGTCATTGGTGTCATCGGTTCGATTCCGCCCCATTTGCTTGATGAGTCGCAACGCTCAAAACCAATGGATATCAAAAATATGCTGATTGATATTGGGGCGGATGATAAGGAAGATGTGAAGAGAATCGGTATTAAGCCCGGTCAGCAGATTGTACCGATTTGTCCATTCACGCCGATGGCCAATGAGAAGAAAATCCTCGCAAAAGCGTGGGATAATCGTTATGGCTGCGGACTTGCGATTGAATTGTTAAAAGATTTAAAAGGTGAAACGCTGCCGAATGTCTTATATTCCGGGGCAACCGTTCAGGAGGAAGTGGGATTACGGGGTGCGCAAACTGCAGCTCATATGATCAAACCGGATCTTTTCTTTGCTTTGGATGCAAGTCCGGCGAACGATATGTCCGGCAGTAAAAGTGAATTTGGCCAGTTGGGAAAAGGGGCACTGCTCCGCATTTTTGATCGTTCGATGGTTACGCATCGCGGCATGAGGGAATTCATCCTTGATACGGCCGAATCGAATGAGATTCCGTATCAATATTTCGTTTCCCAGGGCGGCACGGATGCAGGGCAAGTCCATATTGCAAACGAAGGAATTCCAAGCGGGGTGATCGGCATTTGTTCCCGCTATATTCATACACATGCATCCATGATTCATATTGATGATTATGCTGCTGCCCGTGAACTGATAGGGAAATTGGTTCGTTCCTGTGATAAAACGACATTCGAGACCTTGATGAAAAACGGTTGATGGAGGAAGCTGAAATGGGAAGGGATGCTGTCATGAATCCTTTTCCATCAGCTTTTTTTACATAGAAGGAAGGTAATTATATTGAAAATAGCAGTAGGCAGTAAGAATCCGGCGAAAGTAAGTGCCGTGCTTGGTGTATATGAAGATGCTGAAATCATTTCGCTTCAAGTGGAGAGCGGGGTTCCGGAACAGCCTTTTTCAGATGAGGAAACGATGGAGGGGGCCATGACACGTGCCCGGAATTGCTTGATTCACAGTGATGCCGATATGGGTATCGGACTTGAAGGCGGTGTCGTGAAAATGGGACAAGCCCTGTTTCTGTGTAATTGGGGTGCAATGGCCACGAGGGGCGGTGAGGTTTTTGTAGCTGCCGGAGCGAGAATCCCGGTTCCGGGAATCGTTGCCGGGAAGGTGCTGGACGGTGAAGAGTTGGGCCCGGTGATGGACGCCTTCACAAAGCAAGAGAATATTAGCAAAAAGGAAGGGGCGATCGGCGTATTTACAAATGAGCGAATCACGAGGGGAGAAATGTTCCTTCATATCATAAGGATGCTAGCCGGTCAACACGAATATAAGCTGAAAATGAGAAAGCACGATTTATGAATCACTGTCATGGAAAGGCGTCTTCGAATGGAAACGAACTCTGCCAAAACTGAGCAGAATAAGACAGGGTTTTATTGAGCGGTCTTGGTACTATAGTGACAAGGGGTGAGCGAATATGGGGTGGGCAGAGTCAATCCAAAAGGCCATCGACTATATCGAAGAGCACTTATTGGAGGACCTTACGATCGAGAGCATTTCCAGGCAGGCGAATGCTTCGGCTTTTCATTTTCAACGGACCTTCACCATTTTAACGGATATTTCCATTGGTGAATATATCCGGCGTCGAAGACTGACTTTAGCTGCCCAGGAGATATCATCCACAAATGGCAAGGTCATTGATTTAGCCTACAAGTACGGCTATGACACCCCCGAGGCATTCTCAAAAGCTTTTCGAAGGCAGCATGGGGTATCTCCAAGCGAAGCGCGAAAGTATATGGGGAAGCTGAAATTCTATGAACGCCTGATGATACAGGTCATTCTGAAAGGGGCAAAACCGATGAAATACAATATCCTTGAAAGGGATTCCTTTCAATTGATAGGAATCAAGCAAGAGTTTTCCTTGGTTAATGAAGAGAATTTGATTGGGATTCCAAAGTTGTGGGAGAAAGTCAATTCGAATGGAACAGGAGATAGGTTAGCGAAGTTGAACAATGGCCAAATAAATGGTTTGCTTGGTGTATGTGTCGATAAGCGTAATGTGGAAAAAAGTGAAACGATGGATTATTGGATAGGTGCAGAGTATGCCGGGAAAGTGCCTGAAGAGTTTTCGACCCTTACGATACCGGCTTCCAAGTGGGTTGTATTTGAAGTTCACGGACCTATGCCTGATAGCATGCAACAAGCTTGGAAGCGGATTTTTTCCGAATGGTTCCCTACGAGCGGTCATGAACATGCCGGAACTCCTGAATTGGAAGTATACGACTATGCGGATGCTTCAAACCCTGACTATTACTCCGAAATTTGGATTCCGATTAAAAAGGGATAGTATTCAACCGTCAAAATCATTCGTTATTCGCTTGCAGGGGGTTAGGCATCTAATTTGCCCCTGCAAGCTTTTTTATTTGTAAATATGAAATGATCAGCCCTTCATTTTTGTGCTGGTTAAGGGCAGGGAGATTTACAGCCCGTCTTCAAAAATATAGGAAAGCACCTTCATGGCTTGGTTCACGGAATCGACCGTGACACTCGCCTTTTCCGATAATTCCTTTAAGGCATGGTGATGGGTTTCCGGGCGAATCAAAATAAGCGGTTTTCCCAGGGTAATGGCAGTGCTTGCGTCCATGGCAGTATTCCACTGCTTATATTTCTCGCCAAACAGAGCGACGACAAGATCGGCTTTTTTCATCAAAAGACCTGTCCGCAAATTATTGATTTGGGAAGCGGCTGCATCCTTCAGGATAGGATTCGGCTGTTCCCCGAGGACATCTTCACCGATATTATCGGAGCGTTCATGATTTTCCATCGGGCCGACGAATTCTAATGGAAGCTTCAGTGCAGCGGCCTTATCTCTCAACTCATTTCTCCAATTTGAATGGATTTCCCCAGCAAGATAAACGGTTAACTTCATTGTTTTCCTCCTCGATATTAAAATTGCTTTCATTGTACCATGTTTTTTAGAAAATGGATGAATTCCATAAATAAGGATAATATTATCCATAAGATAGTAAAAGAGATGGTGGAGGAATGACGATGGCTTTATCGAATAAGAATTTCCTTGTTATCCTGTTGATAAGCAGTTTGATCGTAGGCTGCTCAGGGATCGAGAGACAAACCGAAAAGGCAATGAAGGCTGCTGAAGTGGCTTTTCGTGACGATGAAAAACAGCCCAATCAAGAGGCAGGGCTAATTCAGGTCCATCTGCCCAAGGATTTTAAAGTAGTGGAAGAACATGATAATAACTTGATTTTACAAAAAGGTGATCAGATTTATATATTATTTGTCAATCCAAATGAAAAAGAAGACAGTTCCGTGTTATATTTGGCGATTAAGGAACAAGAGGATCAATTTGAAGTGCTGCATTCTTTTCAAACTGATGATAAATTCGGCTTTATTTCAATTAAAGAAATACCGAAAGAAAAGTATGAGCTTGCAGTGGGGATCGGCGGGGTGAAACTGACAACGGAAACGGATAAAGACCAATTAAAAACCGATGCAAAACAAATGATGGAAATCGTTTCATCCGTGCCCCAGAGATAAGCTGACCCCTGCCTTTCAACCGATCCGTATTAATGGTTGATTCGGGGAGAGTCTGGTATGATGGGATTATAAAAAATTAAGGTGTCATATAGAGCAGGAGGAATATTCAAATGGAAAAGTTACAAACTATCGAGCAATATGATGCATTGAAAAATGAAGGCAAACATATCTTTCTTTTTTCCGCTACATGGTGTGGAGATTGCCGTGTAATCGAACCGATAATGCCGGAGATAGAAACGAAATTTCCTGATTTTACATTCATTTATGTGGACCGTGATGAATTCATCGATGTGTGTGCGGCTAATGATGTATTCGGTATACCAAGTTTCATCGCCTATGATAATGGTAAAGAGCTAGGCAGATTCGTGAGCAAGGATCGCAAAACGCAAGAACAAATTGAGGAATTCATTCAATCACTATAATCAAAATCCCCTTCTCGCTGGGGATTTTTCAATGAAGAGGAGGGTCAGTCATGAAAATGGACAGCACGAAGCTGAAAAATATTTTGAAGGAACGTTTAAAAGATGAGGGTCGGACATTCAAATTCGATAGCAAGCAAGATACGTTACGGGTGGAAAATGTGAAGACCGGGAAAGGGATCACCATCGAGTTGCCTCCTGTACTTGCTAACTATGAAAACGTACAGGAAAAGGCCATCGATGAAATTATTTATTACGTGGAAGAGGCCCTGAATGTGATGGGGGGAGAACACAGCATGGAAGGCAAGGAGAAATTCATTTTCCCAGTCATCCGCTCGACCTCCTTTCCTATGGAATCGGAAGACGGAAATCCGTTTTTATTCGATGAGCATACAGCTGAAACCCGGATTTTTTATGCCCTTGATTTAGGTAAAACCTACCGTCTTATAGATGAAAAGATGATTCAACGGGAAAACTGGCAGGGTGACAGGATCCGAGAAATTGCCCTCTTTAATGCCCGTTCGCTCTCCACTGAAATGAAGTCGGATATCGTTGCAGGTAATGCATTTTATTTTTTGAACACGAATGATGGATATGATGCCAGCAGGATCCTGAATGAATCATGGCTTCGGGAAATGAAGGACAAGGTCGAGGGAACCATGGCTGTGGCCATTCCCCATCAGGATGTCATCATCATTGCCGATGTGAAGAATGATACGGGCTATGATATTCTGGCGCAAATGGCGATGAGCTTCTTTGCCAGCGGTCATGTTCCGATTACGGCTCTATCATTCCTTTACGAAGAAAATGAGTTGGAGCCCATCTTCATTATGGGTAAAAACAAAAAGCGTGAACAATAATATAGGGAATCACAAAAGGACCGTGTCAGCATCTGGCAGCGGTCCTTTTAAAGTTTGATAGAGTTTATAACTCTCTTGTAGTTGATATTTATTTTTTAATCGGTGATAATATAATTGAAATATTTTGAAAATATGGATAAAACATTCGATGTTCAGTGCGAACTTACATATGTGCCCGATTATCCTTCGCTATAAAATGACCCTGAACAGACTGAATTCGTAAAAAATAGCCTGGAAAGCATGAATGACAAAGAAATTAAGAAAGGTAGTCGAATTTCCGGTTTTTTCAGGTTCAGAAGATTTTTCGTATTATGCAGAAAAGATACCAGGCTGCTTTTGGCTGTAAACCGAAAGGGGTGGAGAAGGCATTTCAATCACCATCCTAAATTCGGCATTGATGAAGATGCCCTTTTGATCGCTTCCAAATCAGTGGCCCAGGTTGTTTGCCGTTTTTATGAATGGAACTAGTCCTTTGGTCTTCGTTTGCAAAAAAAACGGAGAAACCCACAAAACACCGTTCGGTATTAACGAACGGTGTTTTATGGGTTGCGACAGGCAATAGGATTCTGCCGGAGGTTTCATGAAGGATGATGCAATGAATTGGCCAGTCTGTTTTCAAGTCAGCATGAAAACTTAATCTCTTTGTAAACGCGATTTAACAGCTGTGTTTTATTTAAATAGTAGACTAGGGGCTAATGTTATTTGGTGATGATAGGTTTAAACCCATTGCAGAAGGGGTTTAATAGGGTAGGAGTTCTACGAAATACGTTAAGGTAGCAAGAATGCGATAAAAAAGTAGATACTAATCCCAATTTAGCTTAAATTTTCTCGATATTTTTAAAATAACTGGTAGAATTAGTTACATAACTACAGATGTAGAAAGAGTGATAGTTTTGAAATGGCTAAATAAGATGAAAAAATGGTTCCAAGCAGAGGAAATTATTGAAATCGAAGAGATTATTATAGATGAACCGCTTGATGAAGAGACATTGAGGAAAATGGATTTTTCGAAGCTTACGAAGTCAAAGAAAGAAGAAATAAAGGTTTACAATCAAAAAGTGGAAAAAATGTCCCAGACACCAGACCCGGATACGAAAATCCTGTTTCAATATCCAAAAGGCCAGTTCAAGTTTCCGCTCATTCCAGACCGGGAGCAGAATAAAAGAAAACCTAGGGAAAGAAACAGGGAAGATAACGAACCCAAACAGGGGAAGAATGTGACTAAAGAAACAACGAGAAGGCCTGTAAGGGATCCTGAACCAAAACGGAGAAGCTTTGACCGGGAGGAAAATCCAAAAATAGTCCCGTCAAATACTCCATTCCGCCCAACGGAAATCCCATCACCCATTTACGGGTTCCGTCGTCCGGAAAAAAAAATAGTCCCTTCTGAAGAAATTGTCGAATATGAATTGGAAAGCAAAATGCCCATCTTTAAAAAAGAAGAACCCGCTATCGAGATTCCGGTATCGATCCCTGAAATCTCAAAAGATGCGTCACATGAGGAAATGACGGCAAAACCCGCCATTCTTATACCGGAACAAGCGGAAAAAAAAAGGGAAGATACGGAGATACCCGCTTTCTTTCGTAGAAATTCCATTGAGTCATTGCCAGAAGAAACGGTAAGCGAGCCTAACATAATTGAGCCTGAGGTAGAAAAAGAGGCTATTGAACAGGACCAAGTCGATTTTGGACGCGAAGTCGCCGTATCCATCATGGACCAGGCGGACGACACACGGCCTGAAGCGATATCGGTTCATGGGGAGGCTGCTGTACAATCAAATCAACCATCCGTAAGTCAAGGAACAATGCCTGAAAGTGATTCATCTGAGGCAATACCTGAAGTGCAGCCTAAAAGTCCGAAAAAACATATTCCATTTAATGTGATGATGCTTAAGCAAGATCGGGAAAAAAATGGCTTCATGAATAAAATGATGCCGGAAAAAAAAAGCCTTAATCCGGAAAGGGCAGTAGTTTCACCTGATAAACGAGCAATGGATGATGCTGCCCAAACGGAGGCAGGACAAGCGGAACCATCCGCCATTCCCGAACGGAAACCGGAGGAAGGCAAAGTTATGCCGAAAGAGGAGACTTGGGACATTACATCTGCCTTTTTGGACACCGAAACCGCCGGCGAGCCTGAAAATACAGTTGAATCGATTATTGGTTCCGACCCTAAGCCCCTTCTAGAACAGGAATCCCCCATTTCTGGAGATGGGTATCAAGAAGCAGTTTTAACAGAGACAGCGGAAAGTGGCCAAGGCAATGCCCTTGAAGTTTTCGGTTCCGTGGAAGCGGATGATAATCCATACTATGTGTTTCCGGATATCGAATTGCTGACACCTCCCACTTATGCTGTGCATGATGATGAGTGGCTCGGGGAACAGACTGTATTACTTGATCAGACATTGAAAAATTTCAATGTCCGTGCAAAGGTCGTCAATGTCACCCAAGGACCGGCAGTCACTCGTTTCGAGGTGCATCCGGAGCCGGGAGTGAAGGTGAATAAAGTGACGAACCTGATGGATGACATCAAATTAAGCCTTGCTGCCCAGGATATGAGGATGGAAGCGCCCATTCCGGGTAAACATACAATCGGCATCGAGATTCCGAACAGGAAAAGCAAACCGGTATTTTTGCGTGAGGTTTTGGAAAGTACTGAGTTTCAAGAGCATGAATCACCGCTTGCCGTGGCTTTAGGACTCGATATATCCGGTCAGCCGATCATCACGGATTTGAGAAAGATGCCGCATGGTTTGATAGCCGGGCAAACGGGATCGGGGAAAAGTGTCTGTATCAACACCATGCTGGTCAGCTTGCTGTATAAAGCGACGCCGCAGGAGCTGAAATTGCTGTTGATCGATCCGAAAATGGTCGAGCTCGCCCCATATAACCGGATCCCGCATTTGGTCAGTCCAGTCATAACCGATGTAAAAGCCGCTACGGCTGCGTTGAAATGGGCTGTAGAGGAGATGGAACGGCGTTATGAATTGTTTGTACATGCCGGTGTACGTGATATCACCCGCTTTAATGAACAAGCGGAAAAAGCCGGTCAATATTCAAGCAAGCTGCCTTATATCCTGGTGATCATCGATGAGCTTGCGGATTTAATGATGATGTCCCCGGCTGATGTAGAGGAAGCGATTTGCCGGATTGCTCAAAAGGCTCGTGCCTGCGGCATCCATTTGATTGTAGCCACTCAAAGACCTTCAGTCGATGTCATAACTGGATTGATCAAGGCAAATATCCCGACAAGGATCGCTTTTTCGGTTTCTTCACAAGTGGACTCCCGTACAATCATCGATAGCGGCGGTGCAGAAAAACTTTTGGGAAGAGGAGATATGTTATTCGCTGAAAACGGCTCTTCAAAAACGGTGCGTCTGCAAGGGACTTTCGTGAGTGATGAAGAAATCGATCAAGTGGTCAACCATGTTAAACGGGAGCAGCAGCCGAAATACCTGTTTGAACAGGAAGACTTGCTGAACAGGGCCCAGGTCACGGAAGAAGCGGATGAACTGTTTTTCGAGGCATGTGAATTTGTCGTGAGCCAGCAGGCCGCATCTGCATCGAGCGTCCAACGGCGTTTCCGTGTCGGATATAACCGTGCATCGCGTCTAATAGAAATGATGGAGCAACAGGGGGTCGTTTCCGAATCCAGGGGCTCAAGGCCCAGGGATGTATTGATTACGGAAGAAGAGCTGGAATTTTTACATGTTAATTAAGAGAACCTAATAAAAGGAAATTGTATATAATGTGAAAGGGTGAAAACCCTTTTTTATCACCTTAATTGAGGGAAAAGCCAATGATTTGATAAATTGGCATCTGCCTGACATGGATGAATGAATAAAAAAGTGATATAATAGTTTTTTGTTGATGAATGATTGAAAATAAAAGTTCGAAAACCTATGAAGAAATTCCGTTACTAACAAGTCTCGTAATGGAAAAACAAATAAAAGATGACGTCATATACTGTCATACAGGTAGACGATTGGTGGAGGTTCGCTTTATGACTGCTTACCATTTTGTGGGAATTAAAGGGTCGGGTATGAGTGCTCTTGCACAAATACTGCATGATATGAATATTGAAGTGCAGGGTTCCGATTACGAAAAAGAATTTTTTACACAATTGGCATTAGAAAAAGCCGGGATTAAAATCCTTCCTTTCAACGAGGAAAATATTCAACCTGGAATGACCATCATTGCAGGAAATGCGTTTCCGGATAGTCATCCGGAAATCTTGAAGGCAAAAGAACTTGATTTGCCGATTATCCGTTATCACCGTTTCCTAGGTGATTTCATGAAAAACTTCATCAGCGTGGCGGTTACGGGAGCGCATGGTAAAACATCGACGACCGGCTTACTTGCCCATGTAATGGGGGGCGCTAAACCGACATCCTTCCTGATTGGGGATGGAACGGGTAAAGGAATCGTGAATTCTGATTACTTCGTATTCGAAGCATGTGAATATCGCCGTCATTTCCTTTCCTATTATCCGGATTATGCAATCATGACGAATATCGATTTTGATCATCCTGATTATTACGCTAATGTCGAAGACGTGTTCGAGGCTTTCCAAACGATGGCCCTTCAAGTCAACAAAGGCATCATTGCGTGCGGGGATGATGAACATTTACCACATATTCAGGCGAAAGTACCGGTTATTTTTTACGGATTTGCAGAAGGAAATGATTTTCAAGCGAAAAATGTTTCCGTCACTCCGGATGGCACGACTTTTGATGTGCATGTAAGGAACAATTACTATGATACATTCACTATTCCTACTTTTGGAAAGCATAATGTGTTGAATGCACTTGGTGTCATTGCACTTTGTAAATATGAAAACTTGGATACGGAAGCTGTGAAAGCCCAATTGCGGACTTTTGGCGGAGTTAAACGCCGGTTCTCCGAAAAGGAAATCGGAAGTCAGATCATCATTGATGATTATGCACACCATCCGACCGAGATCTCTGCAACTGTGGACTCGGCGCGTCAGAAATATCCAGAGCGTGAAGTTGTTGCTGTATTCCAGCCGCATACTTTCTCGAGAACACAGGCATTCCTGGATGAATTCGCCGACAGCTTGAATTTGGCCGACAAAGTATACTTATGTGAAATTTTTGGATCTGCTCGTGAACATCAAGGAAAGTTATCGATTGAAGATCTTCAAGATAAGATTCCAGGTGCCGAACTGATTACGGAGAACACAACATCTATATTGCAAAACCATGATAACAGTGTCGTGTTATTCATGGGTGCGGGGGACATTCAAAAATTCCAAGCAGCCTATGAGCATTCACTGCAGGTAAAATAAAAAAAACGACCATCCGTTGTAGCGGATCGGTCGTTTTTTTTATTGGGTTATTTTAAATTTTCCGGATTTAAATTTTCCAGTTCCGGTAAAACGAAGCGTCCGTCCTTACGTATCAAGACGTCATCAAAATGGATTTCCCCGCCGCCATATTCAGGCCGCTGGATATTGACCAGGTCCCAGTGAATGTCTGAATGGTTTCCGTTAAAGGCATCATCATAGCATTGTCCTGGAGTGAAATGAAAACTTCCATCAATTTTTTCATCAAAGAGGATATCTTGCATCGGATGTAGAATATAAGGATTTACACCAATTGCAAATTCACCGACATATCGTGCGCCTTCATCAGTATCAAAAATTTTGTTGATGCGTTCCGTATCATTCGCAACCGCTTCAACGATTTTTCCATCCTTGAATGTCAACTTCACGTTTTCAAAAGTAAAACCCTGATATGGGGAAGGAGTATTATACGAAATCACTCCATTGATGGAATCTTTAACTGGAGCCGTATATACTTCACCGTCAGGAATGTTCAGCTCACCCGCACATTTGATGGCTTTAATGTCTTTGATGGAGAAGGTTAGATCCGTACCGGGCCCAGTTAAGCGGACCTTATCCGTTTTATCCATCAATTCAACAAGGTTGTCCATTGCTGCGCTCATTTTGCCATAGTCGAGGTTGCAGACTTCGAAATAAAAGTCTTCGAATGCTTCTGTGCTCATTTTGGCTAATTGGGCCATGGAATTTGTCGGGTAGCGAAGTACGACCCATTTTGTTTTTGGCACGCGGATATTTCTATGTACTTTACCGACTGTCTGTCCATGAATCGCCATCTTCTCTGAAGGGACATCGGATTGTTCATTGATATTATCCCCGGCACGAAGCCCGATATAAGCATCCATCTGCTTCATTACGTTTGCTTCAAACTCACCCATCATCTTGTACTGTTCTTCTTTGGCACCCATCAGCAAGGCACGATCCACTTGGTGATCCTTTAACAGGACGAATGGGTAACCACCTGCTGCATAGGCTTCATTCACAAGTGCGTTAACAAGTTCACGCTGCAATCCAAAGTTTTCGATCAAGATTTTTTCACCTTTTTGAAGCTTCACGGAATAATTGATTAAGTTTTTGGCCAATGTACCAATTCTGGGATCTTTCATAAAAAATACCTCCATTGTTTAAATTCGACTTATCTTTTCTATCATACCCGATTTCCTGCCATAAGTGTCACCCATGAATTTCACGGAGGAACTGGATGCAGACAACAATATTTCCAGATTAGGGTTTGATAGGGTATATTGAAAAAATAAATAAGTTTATAATAATAGGGAAGGGGTAATTAATATCTAACAGCTATTAAATAAGTCGATTTTTTTCGGAGGTGTTCCAATGGAGATTATTTTATACGTAAGTGCTGCTGTTGCAGCGATAGCTTTTTTGGTACTCGTTATTTTTCTAACGAAGGTACTGACATCACTTCAAACTACCCTGGACAGTGTGGCCCGGACGCTGACAGGACTAGAGAGCCAAATGCAGGGCATAACGCTCGAAACTACTCAGTTATTACATAAAACGAATACGTTGGCTGAAGATTTGCAGCAAAAGTCAGAAAACCTGAATACGGTGGTGGATGCGGTGAAGGATGTAGGTACATCCATCTCCAGCTTTAATTCTTCCATCCAAAAGGTTTCCCATAAAGTGCAGGCTGAGATTGATAATAATCAAGAAAGAATCTCACAAATTGTACAATGGAGCAATGTAGCCATGGAGATCAGGGACAAATGGAAGTCCAGAAGCAAACAGGCAGCCCCGACCCCGACTGAAAGGGCAGAGTTAGAAAGGGAAGCGCTGGAAACAGATAACTTACCTAAAAAAAGGTTTTTACGTTCTAGATCATAAAATCTAGTTAAATAAAAATGAACTGAAAATTGAAAGGGGAATGTATTATGACTCAAAAAGAATTTCCGACAAAGGACTATCAGAAATCATATGAGGACGAACGCGACTCGATCAATTCTAAGGACTTTATGATTGGCGCCTTGATCGGCGGGATGATCGGAGCGGCTACAGCTTTGTTCATGGCTCCGAAAACAGGCAAGGAATTAAGGAATGACTTCAATGAACAAGCTAGAAACATTTCCGAGAAAACAGAAAGATTAAGACAAACGGCGATGGAAAAAGGTACAGTCCTTGCTGATACTGCAAAAGAAAAAACAAACTCCGTCACGGAAATCGTTTCCAATAAATCTTCGAATATCGTCAACAAAGTGAAGAGCCTGAAAACAGGAAAAGAAAACGGCGACGCTGCGGATGATACAACGAATTCAAGCAATAAGGATATTGATGTAACCGGAACTACCGATGCACCTATCGTATCCGTCGAAACGAACTTTGCTAACAGCAATGATTCGGAAAATAATCCTGCAGATCCTACAAGCGGAAACAAGAATGCGGCAAAATTAAAACTTGATGAAGCGAAAAAGGCATTTGATGAAACGGAAAGTAAACTAAAGAATTAAACTCCCTGGATTCCTTTAATGGGAATGAAGAGGCATTAAGGGACGAAGAATAAGGCGGTGAAGTGCTTCGATGGCTTCATCGCCTTTTTGATGGTAAAATTTATATGACAAGGAAAGGAGACTGCTATATGGTCATGAGCAAAATCGAAACAGAAGAACAATTCAATGAGCTTCTAAAAGAGGATACATTCCTACTTTTCAAGCATAGCGTAACATGCCCCGTAAGTGCTGAAGCATTTGAACAATATGAGAGGTACATCTTAGGGAACGAACAACTTAAAACGGCCTATTTGGCCGTCCAGGAAGCTCGGCCACTATCCAATTATGTGGCAGAAACCTTTGATGTCAAACATCAATCACCTCAGGCCATCCTTTTTAAAGGTGGAAAACCTGTGTGGAATGAATCTCATTGGCGGATTACATATGATTCATTGAGTAAGGCCATTACAGAATGAATGGAAGGCCGGATCCCTTTGGTAAGGGGTCCGGCCTTTTATTATTCCATTGATTGGCGGGCCTAAGGATGTTAATCCTGGGGAAACCTTTTCTAGGGAGGCCCTTCCGTAAAGACTCTTTAAACATTTCTCGGCTTCGGACAAGTGGCAGAAGATTTAAACTTTTCTATGTTCTTGTGAAAAATGATCAATTAAATGATAGCTTTCCTGTTCTATTTCCAATATAATTCCTACAACGGATCATGTTTCAATATTCTGTGTAATCGTTTTTCTGGTATGAGCGGCACCTAGTTTTAAGTATTTATAACTTTAATGCTTAAAAGCGTTTAATTATTAAAGAAAAATATAGTGACATTTATGGACACTTCATTTATAATTGATTTAATCATACATGAAATATTCTAAATTTTTCATTGATAAAACAATCGGGGTGGATGTTCGAGGATCCGGATGGGATTTTTTTAGTTTGAATCCGCTGAACCGATTTCTATTTTAAAAAACGAAGGGATGGATTTGTAATGAGCAACAAAGAGCTTGATGGACTTCGTAATCAACTGGATGATGTGAACCTTCAGTTATTACATCTTATTAATCAACGTGCTGAACTTGTACAGGAAATTGGTCGCGTTAAAGAAAAACAAGGTGTAAACCGTTACGATCCGGTCCGTGAAAGAACAATGCTGGATCTTATCGAAGCCAATAATCAAGGACCGCTTGATCTTGGTTCGATTAAACATATTTTCAAAGAAATCTTTAAATTGGGCTTGGAGCTGCAAAAGGATGATCAGAAGAAGACGCTTCTTGTATCAAGAAAACAAAAAGCTGAAGACACGATCATCGACATCAAGGGTGAATTGGTAGGTAACGGGATCCCTAGCTTCGTTTTCGGACCATGTGCCGTTGAATCTTATGAGCAGACAGCTGCGGTGGCGGAAGTCATTAAAGCTAAAGGTTTGAAATTGATGCGCGGCGGTGCCTTTAAGCCACGTACATCTCCATATGACTTCCAAGGGCTTGGTTTGGAAGGTTTACAAATACTTAAACGCGTTGCTGATGAATACGGCTTGGCTGTCATCAGTGAAATCGTGAGTGCCAATGATATTGAAGCGGCGATCGATCATATCGATGTCATCCAAATCGGGGCGCGGAACATGCAGAATTTCGACTTGCTAAAAGCGGCAGGTGCAGTAAATAAACCAGTTCTGTTAAAACGCGGATTGGCTGCAACGATTGAAGAGTTCATTCATGCAGCGGAATACATCATGTCGCAGGGCAATGGCAACATCATCCTTTGTGAACGCGGTATCCGCACTTACGAAAAAGCAACAAGAAATACACTTGATATCTCTGCTGTACCGATCTTAAAACAAGAAACACATTTACCGGTAATGGTTGATGTAACGCATTCAACTGGACGTCGCGATCTATTGCTTCCTACGGCTAAAGCGGCTCTTGCAATCGGTGCTGACGGTGTTATGGCTGAAGTGCATCCGGATCCTTCCGTTGCCCTATCGGATTCTGCACAGCAAATGGACTTCAAACAATTTGATGAATTCTACGATGAAATTAAACGCTTGAACTGGGTAACTGTTTAAGCTAAGAATGTCTTGAATTGATCTACTTACGGCCCTTACCAACTTGGCAAGGGCTTTTTTTAATGGTAAAATACTAGTTTTTACAGAAAAACCTTCGAAATAAGCACTATTGGATTGCAGGAAAGATTCGACTATCGTATGATAAATAACAAGAATGAGAACTGTTCGGAAGATTGAGTCATACATAAAGTGATATCTATGTGAATTTTATACTTGAATAGGGTATTGAATATTTGACTGAGAAGAGAGTAGGACTGTTTTTTGTTAGGCAGATCGTTCCTAAAATAATCTTCCTTATAGAGAAAAACGCATAAAAGATTTTTTTTCGAAATAATTCGGGTCTTTTATGGGGAAAATGAAAGAAATGGAGGAATGGATGAATGAATAATATAACCATTTATGATGTGGCACGTGAGGCGAATGTTTCCATGGCCACCGTTTCCCGCGTAGTTAACGGGAATCCAAATGTAAAGCCTGCAACAAGGAAGAAAGTTTCCGATGTGATTGAAAAGTTAGGGTACCGACCGAATGCAGTGGCAAGGGGACTTGCCTCAAAGAAAACGACTACTGTCGGGGTCATCATCCCGGATATCTCGAGCATCTTTTTTGCCGAATTGGCACGGGGCATAGAAGATATAGCGACCATGTATAAATACAATATCATTCTAAGCAGTTCTGATGAGAATATAGATAAGGAATTCCATTTGCTGAATACGATGCTTGGAAAACAAGTGGATGGCATCGTATTCATGGGCGGCAACATTTCTGATGAGCATGTCAAAGAGTTTACGAATTCACCGGTTCCGATCGTTCTGGCAGGTTCGGTAGATGAAAGCGGGCAAGTTCCATCTGTTAATATTGATTATGAGGCGGCGGCATTTGACGCAGTGACCTTCTTTGCTAATAAAGGCCACAAGCATATCGCTTTTGTAAGCGGAAACCCTTCCGCGCTGATTAATGAAATGAAACTGACTGGATATAAACGAGGATTGAAAGAAGCTGGTCTTTCATTTGATGAAAGGTATATTGTTGAAGGTGATTATACATATGATTCAGGAATTGAATCTTTTGAAAAGTACCTGGAAGTTGAAGACAGGCCGACGGCATTCATCGCCGGTGCTGATGAAATGGCGCTTGGTATTGTCCATGCCGCACAGGACAAGGGGTATAATGTGCCGGAAGACTTTGAAGTGATCAGCTTCGATAATACGAGATTGACATTGATGGTGCGTCCGCAAATCACGACGATCGTTCAACCTTTATATGATATTGGTGCGGTTGCGATGAGGCTTCTTACAAAGTTGATGAATAAAGAACAAGTGGAGGAAGGTCTTGAAAAGGTGATCCTGCCGCATCGGATTGAAAACCGTCAATCAACGAAATGAACTGGTTTGGAGAGTGTCCCGAGGGCACTCTCTTTTTGTTTCTCAAACGATGACCGAACAAAAAAGATCGTTTTTCAACGATCTTTTGGTTAACTTTGTTCATTGCTTTTCGATGTTTGCTTGGAAGACCTGATGGGATAAAGGACCTTTTCAAGCGTCAGGGCATTCTTCTCGGTAATTTCAGGCTTTCTCGGAATGGGTTCGTATATATCCTCCATGTCATCCCATTCAGCCGGTAGGGGAACAGGGGACTCAGGCTGCCAGCTATCGAGCCATTCCTTTGATAGGGGACCTGAAATATCATTATTCGTCATTTCAAGCCAGACCCTCGCCCATGCCCTCGGGACGACGCGCCATATATCATATCCGCCGCCGCCTACTGCAATCCACCGTCCTTCGCAATACTTATGGGCCATTTCATGGGCCAACTTTGGTATTTCCCTAAAAATCTTCATGGTCGCAGATAAATGGGTGAGCGGATCGTAATAATGGGAATCGGCTCCGTTTTGCGTTAATATGACATCCGGTTTGAAGAATTCAATGACTTCTTTAAAGGAAGCCTTATAGCATTCGAGCCAGGATTCGTCTTCAGTGAACGCATCGACCGGGATGTTGAATGAATAGCCGTAGCCTTTTCCCTGGCCCCGCTCGTTAATCGTGCCGGTGCCGGGAAATAAGTAGCGCCCCGTTTCATGAATGGATAAGGTGCATACATCAGGATCATCATAAAATGACCATTGGACTCCGTCACCATGATGTGCATCGGTATCGACATATAAGACACGCGCACCATATTTCTTTTGCAGGTATTTAATCGCGACCGAACTATCATTGTAAATGCAAAAGCCCGATGCTTTCCCGCGGAAACCGTGATGCAGGCCACCGCCAAGATTAAGTGCGTGCAGGGACTGACCGGTCATGACGGCATCCACAGCCGTCAAGGTACCGCCTACAAGCAAGGCGCTTGCTTCATGCATATTGGGGAAGATAGGGGTATCCTCTGTTCCCAGTCCATAATTTACTGCCTTTTCAGGGGGGAGCTTTCCCTGGCCTGCTAATCTGACAGCGTTTACATAATGGTGATCATGGATCAGTTCCAATTCTGCATCTGTAGCCATTCTGGGCTTGATAATTTGATCATCATTGATGGCATGGTGTTTTTTTAATAAATCAAGCGTGAGTTTAAGGCGTTTTTGATTGAATGGATGCTCATCGTTGAATTTGTAGGTAAGGAGTTCATCCGAATAGACGAAAAGGGATGTATCATTCATGTGAAATCCCCGGTAGACTAGGCCATAAAACGGTATAGCCTTCTTTCTTCAAATCCTCCACCACCATAAATGGATTCATCGTCTGTACACGAATTACAAGAATTTTATAATCGGTTCCATTTTTTTCAGGATAAACAAGGGTGCTCAGGATATTCGTATTGCGCCTTTTAAAAATATGGGCAATATCATGAAGGGAACCTGCCTTATCCGGGATTCTGATTTCGATTTGGGAACCGGGCTGATTGACTCCTGTCAACTCAACGTATGAATGAAGTAAATCAGTACCGGTTATGATGCCCACTAACTTCCTGCCCTTTAAAATTGGAAGGCAGCTGATATTGTTATCACAAAAAACAGCCCCGATTTCTTCCACGAAATCAAGCGGGTGCCCCGTGATTATTTCCGTTTTCATGATGCTTGATAATGGTTTTTGTAAATCATTTTTGTATTCTTCGGTACGGAAAATAGAAGGGGCAGCATCCCGAATATCACGGTCGCTGACCAATCCCACAAGTTGAAAGCTGTCATCGACAATGGGGATATGGCGAATTCGTTTCTCCCTAATGATCAAGACAGCGCTATGGATGGTATCCGTTGGAGTGAGGGTGATGATATCCTCATTCATTATTGTTTCAACAATCATTTTCCTTCCTCCTCTTCCTCTCCTCTTTAATACATAAACCGATTCATAAAACGCAATTGGTCGAACTTCTGGATGGATTCCGGCGGGACTCTTTTGCCAATTCGGGCCATCAGGCAGTTGGCCGGGTGGGAACTGATTTCAGGATCATCTGTTGCAAAGTAGACCAGGCCACCCGCACTCATCATTTTTTCCATGACCTTGCGATAGTCCCAAATATTCAGCCCTGTCCCTTTCAAATCCCAATGCCAATAGTATTCAGTGGTGATGATGATGAAGTCTTCAACCGAATCGTCTTCCATCGAAAGGCGGATCAGGTTCTTCCCGACCGAGGCACCCCGGTATTTAGGGATGACCTCGATTGCACCAAGCTCAATCAGGTCCTCCATCTTGATTTCCGACCAGCGCTCCAAGGGATCGGGATATAAGTAAGTTACATACCCCACGATTGTTTCATTTTCACGGGCGATGAAGATCCTGCCCTCAGGCAAGTCTGCTATCTCTATTAACGCTTTATGCTGCAAGGCAGGGGGGCGAAAGGCGACCAAGTCTTCATGAAACTCATAAGCGGACATTTTTTCTCCGCTTAACGGTCCCTCGATGATGAGCGTTCCGCTTAATGTCTGCAGTTCCTTAGTGTAAAAGGTCTTACTATATTCCATTCTTTCACCACCCTTGTTATATAGTAATCTTACACTCTCGCATTCCGAAGCATCGCTTTTAAACCGAATGGAAAGCTTACATAAATTATACATGAAAACAAGGGGCATAATTCAGAAAGTTCAAGGCGCTTTTGTTACAGTGCCCCTTCTTTCCCGGCTATCATATGGATGCACCTTGACCATGACCATATACCAGTAACTTTCAACATTCACCAAGAAGAGATTTCCCTAATATGGAAGTGTCCAATATTTTAAAAATTGAGATAATTCGATTCTTATACTATAATAAAAATATAGAGCCGAATGAAGGGGGAGTTTGTCGTATGAATGTGAAAGCGTTGCCAGTAGTGGAAGGTAATTTTAATTTAAAGAATTATGATGAAAAATACAATAAGTTTGACTGGTCTGAGACGGAAAAGGAATTCTCCTGGTCTGAAACCGGTAAAGTGAATCTTGCGTATGAAGCCATTGACCGCCATGTCGAAACATACAAAAAGAATAAAGTGGCCCTTTATTACAAAGACGATAAAAGAAATGAAAAGTATACATTCAAGGAAATGAAAGATTATACGAACCAAGCGGCCAATGTATTCAAGACCATTGCCAATGTGGAAAAAGGTGATCGTGTTTTCATTTTCATGCCTCGCTCCCCGGAGCTGTATTTTGCATTGTTGGGTGCGATTAAAACGGGAGCGGTCGTAGGGCCGTTGTTCGAAGCCTTCATGGAAGGCGCCATAAGGGATCGTCTTGAAGATAGTGAGGCAAGTGTGATTGTGACGACACCTGAACTTTTGCCGCGCGTGCCAGTGGATGAATTACCCCATTTAAAGCATATTTTCCTGGTGGGGGAAAATATAAAAGAAGAAGGAAAGTACCATCACTTCAATAAGAAATTAAAAGAAGCCGACAAAAAATTCGACATTGAATGGGTCGATCGGAATGACGGTCTGATTCTTCACTATACCTCCGGTTCCACAGGAAAACCAAAAGGGGTGCTTCATGTTCATAATGCGATGATCCAGCATTATCAAACGGCAAGATGGGTCCTTGATTTGCAGGATGAGGATGTGTATTGGTGCACAGCGGATCCTGGTTGGGTGACAGGGACGTCTTACGGGATTTTTGGACCTTGGCTGACAGGGACCTCGAATGTCATTGTAGGCGGGCGTTTCAAGCCTGAATCCTGGTACAAGACCTTGGAGGACTTTGGTGTCACGGTATGGTATAGTGCACCGACTGCCTTCAGGATGCTGATGGGCGCGGGTGACGAGATCGTTAAGCGGTTCGATTTAAGCACTCTCCGCCATATTTTAAGTGTCGGTGAACCGTTGAACCCGGAAGTGGTGCGCTGGGGAATGAAGGTATTCAATCACCGGATCCATGATACATGGTGGATGACGGAGACCGGGGCTCAGGTCATCTGCAATTATCCTTGCCTGGAAATCAAACCGGGTTCGATGGGTAAACCGATTCCTGGCGTGAAAGCGGCAATAGTGGATGATCAAGGCAACGAGCTTCCGCCGCATAGAATGGGGAACCTTGCCATCAAGAAAGGCTGGCCTTCGATGATGAAGACCGTCTGGAAGAATGAAGCGAAATATGAATCTTACTTTATGCCAGGTGATTGGTATGTTTCCGGAGATTCCGCATACATGGATGAAGATGGTTATTTCTGGTTCCAAGGCCGTGTTGATGATGTCATCATGACGGCAGGGGAGAGGGTCGGACCTTTCGAAGTGGAAAGCAAGTTGGTCGAGCATCCAGCTGTAGCTGAAGCGGGGGTCATCGGTAAGCCGGATCCGGTTCGGGGGGAGATTATCAAAGCGTTTATCGCCCTTCGTGATGGATACGATGCGAACGATGAGTTGATTGAGGATATTCGTACATTTGTGAAGCATGGTTTAGCAGCACATGCAGCACCTCGTGAAATTGAATTCAGGGATAAACTTCCTAAAACAAGAAGCGGTAAAATCATGCGCCGTGTCTTGAAAGCTTGGGAACTTGATTTACCAACCGGTGATTTATCATCGATGGAGGATTGAGAAACTGAGTCATACTGATTATTGAAAATGAAAAAGGCATCCATTGTCACTTTCATGGATGCCTTTTTGGGAGATTATAAGGAAACAGGCTGTCGGGGTTACCCGACAGCCTGTTTTAGTTCAAGAGTGTCATTCTTCCTCATCTTCCGCTTTATCCGTTTCTTGCTCTTGATCATTGACTGTGCCTTGATCTTTGTCGTTCCCTTGAATTTCTTTATCTGTAATCTCTTTGTTTTGATCTTTGTCTTGAACTGGATCTTTTTCTTTATCCGTTTCCGTTTCATTTTCTGGTTGTATATCTTTTTCCGGTTGTTTATCTGTATTTTTGTCTGGACCGTTCTCTTGTTTTGAGTCTGTTTTTTTAACTTCGTTAACTATTTTATCTTTTCCGCGATCATCTTTATTTTTCGTGGAATCCTCTTTGGAACTTGTCTTTTTAGCGCCGCTTTCAACATGTTGGGAAGGGGCTGATTCTTTACCGACAATGTCGACGGCCGTTACGTAATAAGATCCGCCAGAGCCGACTTTGTAAACAAGATTCTCCCCAGCATTGATGCTCGCCACTTTTTTGCCGTCTTTATAGACACGATAACCGACGACATCTCCTTCATGATGCAAGCCCCATGTAATCTTACCGTTGCTGATCGTTATGGATAGGGGATCTGGTGCTTTGCCATTATCATTCAATTTCGCTGTCGCCCCGACGACATTTCCTGATTTTTCGGCTCCGGGAATCACGGAGCCCGGGTCAACGACATATCTCAACCCGATATCTGCAAAGGAATCTGGATTCAACATGAACCCGCCGCTTTTGAATTCGCCAGGTGTTTGCGGAAGGGCTGCGTAGCGTTTGCTGCCCACTGATACATATTGCCCATCTATGAAACTATCATCCGCCCTGGATGGAGCATACTTGGCGATGAATAAATCCGATTTGACAAGCCCGGCCTTTTGGCATGAGCTTGAAGGCAGCAGTCCTGAAACGCCACAGAAGGAACGGCTGACAATTCCGCCAGGCATTTCGAATCGCTTATCGGGGTCGATGAGTTTAGGGTCGACTTTATATGCGGCATTCATCAGATCTGCCCAATAATACAAATTACGTTTATTATATTCAAGACCATTATAAGTCCCTTGCAAGGATTTCGGCTTGTCATAACCGAGCCATGTCCCGAACGATACATTCGGGTTGCTGGCTACAAACCAGGCATCCCAATAGTTTTGTGAAGTACCGGTTTTACCTGCCCAATCGCTTGAGAAGGCAAGGCGGTTCCTGACTGAGGCCGCCGTCCCGCTGTTTACGACATCACGCATCATATCGAGCGTCAGGTAAGCGGCTTGCGGAGAGAAAACATCCACTGGTTTCACTTTATGCTGATAGATGACTTTGCCATCCTTCGAAACGATTTTATCGATCATATAAGCATCGATGAATTCTCCTGAATTGGCAAAAGTGCCATATGCATTGACGTTTTCTTCAACGGTTACACCCTTTTCCATCGCACCCAATGACACGGCAAGATTGGAGTAATCCCCTTTCGTAACGGTGGAGAAGCCCATTTTTTCCAAATACGAAGCGGGGCTCAGGTCTATGATTTTCTTGTAAAAGAGCGCTGCCGGGATGTTATAGGAATTCTTCAGGGCCTCGCGGGCAGTCGATACTCCCGTATAGCTGCCGCCGCCATAGTTTCCTGGACTCCACGGTTTGCCGCCTGTTGGAATGGAGATCGGCACGTTGGCCGATACGCTGCCAGGCGAGATCTTGCCCAGCTCGATGCCTGGACCATATATCACCAGCGGCTTCATCGTTGATCCGTTAGAGCGCAATGATGCGGTGGCGTGGTTCGTCTGTTCCCGCTTGAAATCGCGGCCGCCTACGAAACTGATGATTTTCCCTGTTTTATTCTCGATAAGAATCGCTCCGGCCTCTACGGGCTGGCTCACGGTCTTCATTTCCTTCGTATCCGGGTCGGGGACTTGCGCCAGTTTATCGTACCCGAAATTTGGATAGTTTTTCGTTACTTCCTGCATCTTGTCATAAATCTTTTTGTTGACGGTCGTATATACCTTATAGCCATTTTGCCGCAGCTTACGGTCGGCAAGTGCTAGATATTGAGCTTTTAAATCATCATTCTTTAAATCCTTCTCTTCATATCCATCTTCTTTTGCAAGACTGACAGAGAGGATTTCGATGGAGCGTTTTTCGATTTCATAGGTGAGCCATGGATATTTCTCGGATGGCATCTCCGTTTTACCGATAAAGTCTTTAGTAATGTCGTATGCGTTTGCTTTAGCATATTCTTCTTTTGTTATGTACCCGTTACTATACATCCGCTTTAAAACGGTTTTCATCCGGTTGATGCCGGGCTTTTGATTTTCCTTCAATTTTCCATTCTGGGTATATGGTGTATATCCGAAAGGGCTTTGCGGCAATCCAGCGATAAAGGCTGATTGGGGCAGTGTCAGATCTTTGGCCTCCACGCCAAAAATACCTTCAGCGGCGGACTCGACCCCGGCGATGTTACGGCCTGAAGAGTTTCGTCCCAAAGTGGAGACGTTTAAGTACGTTTCCAAAATCTCTTCTTTTTCAAAGAACTTTTCGACCCGGAGCGCAAGAAGAATTTCTTTTGCTTTCCGTTCAAACGATACTTCGTTGGTCAGGATCTGGTTTTTAATGAGCTGCTGTGTTAATGTACTTCCTCCCGATTGGACGGTTGCATTCGAAAATTCCTGGTAAATCGCACGCAGGATGGCTTTCGGGACAACCCCGTCATGCTCATAAAAATACTCATCTTCTGTAGCGATGACTGCATTTTTAAGATGCTTGGAAACTTTATCGATGGACACTTCCTCACGCTCAAGGTCACTCTTAAGCTTGCCCAAGTATACTTCATCTGCAAAGTATACTTCAGAGGTCTCTTCATAATTGTAAATGTCTTTTTTCAAATCTTCTTTTGAGCGTACTGGCTCATCATTGACGAGGGCAGCGAAATAGCCGGCTCCGACACCGCCGGCGAATGAGAATCCTAGGATCCCGACAATAATGAGGATCAGTGTTAAATTCCAAATGACTTGGTATGTAACCCGCGCGTTCTTATGTGTTTTTTCACTTTGGAAAAAACGGGTCAGCTGCTTCCAGACTGTTTGAAATCTATCTTTTTGATTATTATTCATCGTATCATACCCCCTGAAATCACATATATTATAGCATACAACCGGTAGGGGAAAGGGCATCTTTCTTATTTTTCTATAATCTGTAGGGTGATGTTGACAAGGATTCTTATGTATGATAAAAGTTTATTAACAACAATAAAATGATTAAATGATCGCGATGATAGGACCCAGTAGTCAGACTATCCCTGTTTCAGAGAGCCGGTGGTTAGTGGAAATCGGTACAAATGGTATGATGAATTACTTCCTGGAGCATTTGCTGTGAAATGATTAGTAGCAGGAAACGGCTGACGACCGTTATTCGTCTTGAGCGGAGGGCGTATTATGTCCTCAAGTTGGGTGGTACCGCGAATTCATTCGTCCCTTCATATTTATGAAGGGGCGTTTTTGTGTGCTTTTTGCGGGTTTTTTCTAAGATGGAGGAGGAATATTTAATGGAATTGCTTAAAGACCTCGAGTGGAGAGGAATTATTTATCAACAAACGGATGAAGAAGGTTTTAAGAACCTTTTGGAAAAAGAGAAAATTTCTTTATACTGTGGTGTCGATCCAACTGCGGATAGTATGCACATCGGTCATCTATTGCCATTCTTGACATTGCGCCGTTTCCAGCAGCACGGTCATCGTCCCCTTGTGCTGGTAGGCGGTGCGACAGGACTCATCGGTGATCCTAGCGGTAAAAAAGAGGAACGTCAGCTGCAAACGCTGGAAAAAGTGCTTTATAATGCAGACTGCATAAAAGGGCAGCTATCCCACATCTTTGAATTCGACGGTGAAAATGGTGCGGTCATGGTCAATAACTATGACTGGATAGGCAAAATCGATATGGTTACGTTCCTGCGTGATTACGGGAAATACATCGGCATTAACTACATGCTGGCAAAAGATACGGTTGCTTCCCGCTTGGATACGGGAATTTCCTTCACTGAATTTGCGTACACGATTTTACAAGGAATTGATTTCGGTCATTTATACAGCAATTACGACTGTAAATTGCAAATAGGCGGCAGTGATCAATGGGGCAACATTACGACCGGCCTTGAAATGATCAGGAAATCCAATGATGAGAATGCCAAAGCATTCGGTATGACAATCCCGCTCGTAACGAAAGCGGATGGAACGAAATTCGGTAAAACGGAAGGCGGAGCGATATGGCTTGACCCGGAAAAAACGACTCCTTATGAATTTTACCAATTCTGGATCAATACAGCAGATGCAGATGTCGTGAAATACCTTAAATTCTTCACATTCCTATCTCGTGAGGTGATTGAAGAGTTAGAGCAATCCGTACAAAACGAACCGCATTTGCGTAAAGCGCAAAAAGCTTTAGGGGAAGAAATGACCCGTTTGATTCATGGTCAGGAAGCTCTTGACCAAGCGATCAAAATCTCTGCCGCCCTATTCAGCGGTGAGGTGAAGAATTTAAGTGCAGCAGAAATCAAATTGGGCTTTAAAGATGTCCCTAGCTTCGAACGTGAAAGCAAGGAAGATATCGGTTTGGTCGATTTAATCGTTGAAGCGAAAATTTCGCCATCAAAGCGTCAAGCCCGTGAAGATATTCAGAACGGGGCAATTTCCATAAATGGGGAGAAAGTGACCGATCTGCAATATGTAGTGACGGAAGCTGCCAAGATTGAAGGGGAGTTCATCCTCGTTCGTCGCGGCAAGAAGAAATACACATTAGTGAAATGATTGTCCAAAGCCCGGCTGAATCCCAGCCGGGCTTTGTTCTGCAAAGGTGTTTAGATGCAAAAAAAAACCCATCCAAGGATGGGTTTTTTGAAGTTATTAACGAGAGTAGAACTCAACGATAAGAGCTTCGTTAATTTCAGCAGGCAATTCAGAACGTTCTGGTAAACGAGTGAAAGTACCTTCTAATTTCTCAGCATCGAAAGTAAGGAAATCAGGAACGAAGTTAGTTGCTTCAACTGATTCTTTGATGATTGAGAAGTTGCGTGATTTTTCACGAACTGAGATTGTTTGTCCAAGAGACACTTTGTAAGATGGAATGTCTACGCGGCTTCCGTCTACAGTGATGTGACCGTGGTTAACAAGTTGACGTGCTTGACGACGTGTACGAGCTAAACCAAGACGGTAAACTAGGTTGTCAAGACGTGATTCAAGAAGAATCATGAAGTTTTCACCATGTACACCTTTAAGTTTGCCAGCGCGGTCGAACATTGTGCGGAATTGACGCTCAGTGATTCCGTACATGTGACGAAGTTTTTGTTTCTCTTGTAGTTGCATTCCGTATTCAGAAATTTTTCTACGTTGGTTAGGACCATGTTGTCCTGGAGCATAAGGGCGTTTTTCTAATTCTTTACCAGTACCTGTTAGGGAAATTCCTAAACGACGGGATAGTTTCCAGCTTGGGCCAGTATAACGAGCCATAGGATGACTCCTCCTTTAAATGTTTTTATTTTGGTAAAATAAAAACCGTGTGAATGTACGATCATGACCATTTTGTTTTCATGTACCTTCGCCCTAGCAGCAGAGGGTTACGAGATACACCTCTGGATTGAGGAACAAAATGAGAACATAAAGGCTATCACATAGGCTGCAATATTTTACACAAAGAGTATTGTATAATATTCTGCTCAATGAGTCAAGGACAGTTGTGATAATTATAGAATAGAGAATGGCGGCAGGAAAAATTCAATTTAATAATGAGATAATGAAAACAACAATAGGGATGGTTTCCGGGATTACTTGGAAGCCCTTGCCAAAAGGGCCGGTGGGAAGTTATATATTGAGAAGGGTTCAGGAAAGGGTTTGTACCTGGGTACTGAAATGGAAAAGGGAGCAGGCATGGGTTGCCGCTCCCTTTAATTTTTATAGATGATTGGAAAGGATTTCAGCGAACTTCTCCAGTCCTTGCTGATCCATTTCGTCAAAACGGTCCGTTATCGGGCTGTCGATATCGAGGACACCAAGCAATTTGCCATCCTTCATGAGCGGGATGACAATTTCAGATCTTGATGCCGCATCGCAGGCGATATGTCCAGGGAATTGGTGGACATCCTCAATGCGCAGGGTTTTTTCAGTTGCCGCTGAAGTCCCGCATACGCCCTTGCCCATTGGAATGCGGACACAGGCCGGAAGCCCCTGGAAGGGTCCCAGTATTAATTGGTCTTCTTCATATAAATAAAAGCCAACCCAGTTAATCTCATCGAGAAACTGATTAAGTAAAGCTGCCGCATTGCTTAAATTGGCTATCCTGTTCGTTTCATCTTCGATTAAGGCAAGTAGTTGTTTTTGGACCAGTTCATAGTTTTTTTCTTTTTTTCCTTGATACATTTCGACATTAAACAAAAGCGTTCACCTGTCTTCCTCATATTTTTACAGCACTTTCTAATCATGATGCTCCATTGTTGGGAAATTGTCGAGAACTTACTAAAGGATTCAGGCTCTTTCGTGAAGAAGTAGTCCATAAGACTTGTCTCAAAGAAAGCGAGGGATTGCCTGAATGAATCGCCAGACGCCAACGAAACAAGCCATTGTGGATGCTGCATTGCATCTATTTCATTTAAAAGGCTATCATGCTACATCCATACGGGATATTGCGAATAAAGCGAAAGTGAACGCTGCCAATATTGCCTACTATTTCAAGAATAAGCAGGGATTGCTGGAATTCTGTTTCACTTCCTATTTAGAAGAATATATCCTGGTCCTTGAGACGAACATGACGCTGCTTGAACTTAAAGGCCCGCAGCATTGCTTGATGAACCTTGTAAAGGATATTCTCGCTTTCCAGAGGGAAAACTTCCTTGCTGCAAGATTCATATATGGGGAATCTTCACTCGATTCCAATTTAAACCGTGAAATTCATTCGACTTATTTTACAAAGGAAAAGTCTTATTTTCAATATATATTGGAACAAGGAATCAAGAGCAGGAGTTTCCAGCAGGTCTCCGTTCCCATGTATATGCTGCAGTTGAAGGGATTATTGACGGCCCCTGTCCTGCATACCCATTATGCGATGGATGTGCTTCATGTATTCCCGCAGGAAGCGTATTACACGAATATTTATGCCAATGAAGTCGGGCGTTTTCTGCAAGATACCCTTTTCATTGCCGAAGACCTGCAGCCGCTGTTAGCTGGCCGGGGCTGAGGTGAAAACATGAGTTACCCATTATACCCTGCAATCAGTGCCTGATGGCCCTGACCCAAATCTTTAGCCTGATGGGCATCGGAACCATAAATGAGCGGAATGCCGAGTTCTAAAGCACGCTTTGCAAATCGTTCAGGAGGGTAGGGTTCACCGCATAGCGGCTTTACAAGCCCAGCTCCATTATAATCCAGTTCATACCTTTGATCCTTGATCATTTCGAGAACCTTGTAAACCCGCTCGTCAAAACTTGATGCCGGCGGATATCGATGCTGGAATTTATGGACAAGCGTAATGTGCCCGATCCGTTTTGGTTTATAAATGCCTAAATCAGTTTCTATTGATTTTTCCAGTGTATCGTAATATTTGGCATACACCGATTCCACTGAACCTAGTTCATTGGCAATCTCAGCAAACCCATTTTGGCTGAAATCGATGCAATGCCAGCTGTTTTGATGCTTGATGAAGTGAACGGAAAGTATACTATCATCAAGGAATTCTCCGATTTCGTCGAGGAATTCTTTTGTTTCTTTTTCATACCCCTCTATAAAGTCAACCTCCAGACCTGTTTTGATCAGGATTTTGTCTTTATGGCGTTCTTTCAGTACGCGGAGCTCTTGAAAGTAATCCAGGAGCAGGGCAGCGTCCATCCCGCTGTCTTTTTCAGGCGTAGGATCTTGAAAATTTCGTGGCAATGGAGCATGTTCCGTAAATGTGATTTCCTTTAATCCTAGCTCGATTCCCCGCGTAATATATTCATCGAATTTATCCGTAGAGCCGTGTGGGCAAAACGGAGTGTGCACATGACCGTCAGCTTTCATGGTCCTTCCCTCCCAAAAAACAGGTATTTGTAGCAATTTTCTACAAAAAAATCATTTTTCTCGTCAAAAATTATTGCTAACATGGTATCATAAAAGCATTAAATTTAACATTTTTACAATTCATATATAAATAGCAAGACTGTAAGGACTAGAACAGGGGGCTTACCATGGATTACATAATTGGGGTAATTGTATTAATTTTGATTTTCATCATTTGGGGTTATTTTTTCAAAAAGAGATATTTTAAAGAAATCGATCGACTGGAATCCTGGAAAATAAGCATCACGCACCGCCCCGTGCTGGAAGAGCTTTCTAAAGTCAAACAATTGAACATGACAGGTGAAACAGAGGAAATGTTCGAAAACTGGCGCATTGAATGGGATGCCATCATTACGGATCATATGCCCGAAGTCGAAGAGCTTTTATTCGATGCCGAGGAATTCGTCGATAAATACCGTTTCAGCCGATCAAAAGAGATACAGCGTAAAATTACAGTCAAGCTGAATGAAATAGAGGAAATGATCAAAAAGATCCTATACGAACTGAATGAACTCGTAGGCAGTGAGGAAAAGAATCGATTGGAAATTGAGGATATCAAAGATTCCTACCGTCAATTGAAGAAATCCCTGCTTGCACACAGGCATAATTATGGGAAAGCGGCTGATAAGCTGGAAAGCTCCTTGGATGAAGTGTTGCAGATCCTTCAGAAATATGAAGAAGAGACCGTGAACGGCAATTATTTGAATGCGAGGGAGCTTGTTCTCACCATTAAGGACAAATTGGCGGTTCTGTCAGTTAAAATGGAAATGCTCCCAAAATTATTGGTAGATAGCCAATCCGAGCTGCATTCCCAGCTTAATGAATTGAAGGATGGTTATGAGGAGATGTCGGGACAGGGTTACCTGTTGAGCCATATCCAATTCGAGCAGGAGATATCACGGCTTGAGGAAGAACTGGATCTATATAAAACACAATTGGAAAATGCCGAAACGGAAGCAGTGGAAAAAGGCATTAAAGAAATGCGCGAAAGCATCGAGGTTCTTTATGACCTTTTGGAAAAAGAAGTACTTTCAAAACAGTATATCTTGAAAAATGATGAAATTCTCAGGAAAACGATTAGTGACCTTGAATATGAAAACGATAAACTTAAAGTTGAAACCATACATGTTCAACACACGTATCATCTGACGGAAAATGAGCTCGATGCCCAACGGAAAATGGAAAAGCAGATTGCCCAGATTTCAAAACGCCATCAATTGCTCGTCTTGAAAATGGAGGATAATGTGATGGCAAGCTCGCTTATCAGCGAAGAGATGCAGGGGCTTGCAGTACAGTTGAAGGAATTACAGGAAAATCAGAAGGACTTTACCGTTAAATTACAGGCTTTACGAAAAGATGAAATGGATGCCAGGGATTCACTGGCAGAATTGAAGCGCAAAATGGTCGATACTGGACGCTTAATTTCAAAAAGCAATATTCCAGGTCTTCCAGAAGAGTATAAAGTGGTGCTTCAGGATGCCAAAGAAAGCATGGATGACGTTCAGGGTAAACTTGAAGAAAAGCCGCTTGAGATGGCCGCTGTTTATATTTATTTGGAAAAAGCGGTTCAACAGGTGGATAAGGTCCACGAAAAAGCCCAAGAATTGATCGAGCATATGTATTTGGCCGAAAAGGTGATCCAATTCGGAAATCGTTATCGAAGCAGCCACGATATGGTAGCCGAGAGCCTAAGGGAAGCCGAAGAGAAATTCCGAAGCTATGAATATCAAGCTGCATTGGAAACGGCAGCCACTGCCATAGAAAAGGTCGACCCAGGCAGTTTACGAAAAATCGGTGCGAACATAGAAGAAGTCCTTTCCTGAAAACCCGCCATGGCGGGTTTTTTTCTTTTTGTAGATTAGGTGGGAAGTTAAATCATTCTCTGGAATATAAAGAAGCGGGTATCCTATCATTCTTGGATCAGTGTTTTACATTCTCTTTCAAATTCAATTATGTTAATATTAGAAGTTGCAACAGCAACATTGAAACTTATATTTAGAAGAGTGACCATCATAGATATAAAAACATGGAAGGTGAACCCATGATTTATTTTGACAATAGTGCAACAACAAAACCATATCCCGAAGTAATCGAATCATTCATGAAGGTTACTTCGGACTATTTCGGGAACCCCTCTTCGCTTCATGGACTTGGGGTGCAATCCGAAAAACTGCTTTCCGCTGCCAGAAAGCAGATTGCTGATTTATTAAAGGTGAAGAGTTCGGAAATATATTTCACTTCCGGCGGAACGGAAGGAAATAATCTTGCCATTAAAGGGGCAGCCCACGCTCAGGGAAATCGCGGCAAACACATAATCACGACAGCGATTGAACATCCTTCTGTAGAAGACGCATGCCAATCATTGACGAGAATGGGATATGAGATCACATATCTTCCCGTTAACGAATTTGGACAAATTGATGTAACCGATCTTAAGGATGCATTGAGGGAGGATACCATTCTGGTTTCCGTCATGCATGTTAATAATGAAGTTGGCTCGATACAGCCGATTGCTGAAGTGGGCAAATTGTTAAAACAATACCCAAACGTGCTCTTTCATGTCGATAATGTACAGGGAGCAGGCAAGGTTTCGTTATCATTGCGTGAAGCCAATGTGGATTTATGTACAATTTCCGGCCACAAGGTTCACGGTTTGAAGGGGACGGGCATCCTGTATGTTCGTGAAGGCGTTCGGGTCGACCCGCTTTTCCATGGTGGCAATCAGGAAACGAAAATCAGGAGCGGCACTGAAAATGTTGCGGGAATCGTCGCCCTTTCGAAGGCTTTGCGTATTAGTATGAACAATCAATTGCTGTATCATGATAAGCTTTCGCAAATCAAAACTTATTTATATAAAGGATTGAAGGAAATGGACGGGGTGTTGGTTAACAGTCCCGAAGAGGGTGCACCCCATATTGTGAATTTTTCCGTTCCGGGTCTTAAATCCGAGGTATTGCTGCATGCACTGGAATCGGAAGGAATATTTGTTTCGACGACTAGTGCCTGTTCTTCGAAAAAAAGGACGGTAAGCAAAACGGTGGACGCGATGTACCATCATTCGGCTCGTTCCGAAAGCGTCATCCGTATCAGCACTACCTATGGAAATGAAATGGAAGAAGCAAAGCAAGTTCTGGCGGCGATACAGAAAATAGTCGCTAATTTAGAAAAAATAATGAGGGTTGCTAAATGAAATTTGATCATATAATTATCCGTTATGGAGAAATCTCCACTAAAAAAAGAAACCGTAAAGGCTTTGTAGACAAAATGAAGGCACATATCCGCTGGAGTTTAAAAGATATAGAAGGCGTAGTGCTGACAGCCAACCGGGAGCGGATGTACGTTCTCCTGAACGGTGCTGACCATGTGCCGGTCATTGACCGATTGAAAGGCATTTTTGGTATACAGTCATTAAGCCCTGCAATAAAAATAGAGCGTGATCTGGAAGTGATGAAAACGGCCGCATTGTATTACCTTAATCATACCCTTGAAGAGGTAAACACGTTCAAAATCACGACAAAACGCGCCGATAAGGATTTTCCATATAATACCGATGAAATTAACAGGGCAATCGGCGGGCATTTGCTCCGAAATACAGAAGATTTAAAAGTAGATGTAAAGAACCCTGATTTGAACCTGCTAGTGGAAGTGAGACGCGAAGCCGTGTATTTGACAGGTGAAATCATCCAGGGTGCAGGCGGTCTTCCATTCGGTTCAAGCGGGAAGGCGATGCTGATGCTTTCAGGCGGGATTGATAGCCCTGTTGCAGGCTTCCTTTCGATGAAACGGGGATTGGACGTGGAGGCGATCCATTTTTACAGCCCGCCGTTCACAAGCGAGCGTTCACGTCAAAAGGTCATTGATTTGGCAGGTAAGCTGGCAGAAATTAATGGAAGCATGAAAGTGCATATCGTTCCATTTACGGAAATCCAATTATTGATTCAAAAACAAATCCCGGAAAACTACTCAATGACTACAACCCGTCGTTTAATGATGCGGGTCGCCGATCGCATCCGCGAAAAGGAAGAAGCCATGGCACTTATCACCGGTGAAAGCCTTGGGCAGGTTGCAAGCCAGACGATGAGCAGCATGTTTGCCATCAATGAGGTGACGAATACACCGATCCTGCGTCCGCTGATTACCATGGATAAGACAGAAATCATCAAAATAGCAAGAGAACTCGATACTTTTGAAATATCCAATCTGCCGTACGAGGATTGCTGTACGGTCTTTACGCCGGCAAGCCCAAAAACGAAACCGAAACGTGAAAAAGTCAATTACTATGAAAGTTTCGTCGACTTTGAATCCTTGATTGAAAAAGCGGTCTCCGAAACAGAAATATTAACGGTTAAACCGGGTCAGACTTTCGATAAGGAAGAAGCGATGGAAGATTTATTCTAGTATCCTTTAATTACCAATAAAAATGTGCGAATGAAGCCATGTGTTTTAACACACTCTATAATCACAAGGAGGTGAAACACACATGGCAAACAACAACAGCTCAAACGAATTATTGGTACCTGGAGTTGAACAAGCTCTACAACAAATGAAATATGAAATCGCTACAGAATTCGGCGTACAACTTGGTGCCGACACAACATCTCGCGCTAACGGTTCAGTTGGTGGAGAAATCACAAAACGCCTTGTTCAAATGGCTGAACAACAATTAGGCGGAGGTTTCAACAGATAATTTCATAAATATGGCTACAGAGAGCGGGTTTTAAGACCCGCTCTCTTTACGTTTGCAGACTGAATTCGTGGACGCCGATTTAATAAATTACTTAGTTTTACTACATATTTTTTACTGTTTTATATAATATGAAACATATTGGAATGAAAAAAAGTGCGACATTCCTGCTAGCCGAGACCCCACCGAAAGGGAGTATGTGTAATGACTTCCACTCCAGGCACTCGCTTTCCGCGGGGTCTCCCTTGGCCACGCTTTTTCCGCAGGAGTCTCGTACCTTACGTTCCAATCACTGGAACTTCTTTTTTAAGAAGCATTGTAGGGAAACTGCCTCCTCATCTCCAATTCGTCTACAGTTGGGCAGTTCCATCAATTTCCCGGCAAAAGGAGTTCCGAATTGCTCTCGCCTCGAACCAAAATTTTAAAAGTAAACTAGATTATCCTTCGGTATTCCTTAAAGGGTTGAAGAGATGTGCGACACTGCCGAATAACTGGCTAGCCGAGACCCCACAGACGCTTGCATCGAGGAGGCTTGGCAGATAGTCGGCGGAAAGGGAGCGGATCTCTGAAAGTGGGTATGTGTAATGATTTCCACTCCAGGCACTCGCTTTCCGCGGGCGGTCCGTGAGCCTCCTCGGCGCTCGCCTGCGGGGTCTCCCTTGGCCACGTTTTTCCCGCAGGAGTCTCGTACCTTACGTTCCAATCACTGGAACTTCTTTTTTAAGAAGCATTGTAGGGAAACTGCCTCCTCATCTCCAATTCGTCTACAGTTGGGCAGTTCCATCAATTTCCCGGCAAAAGGAGTTCCGAATTGCTCTCGCCTCGAACCAAAATTTTAAAGGTAAACTAGATTACCCTTCATAGTTTTTTTAGTATTCCTTAAAGGATGGAAGAGATTTGCGACATTCCTGCCGAATAACTGGCTAGCCAAGACTCCACAGGCGCTTGCGCCGAGGAGGCTTGGCAGACAGTCGGCGGAAAGGGAGCGGATCTCTGAAATCAACTGGAATGTTTTCTTGAAAAAACTGCAGGCTGGTCTCATCCCGAATATGTTTAAGACTAGTTTATCTTTTAAGTTTTTTTCAGTATTCCTTAAAGGATGGAAGAGATGTGCGACACTCCTGCCGAATAACTGGCTAGCTGAGACCCCATGGGCGCATGCATTGATGAGGCTTGGCAGATAGTCGGCGGAGAGGGATCGTGTTTAGAAAATCAGCGGAATTTTTAAAAAGAAAAACTGAAGGCAAACTCACTTTAGGAATTGTCTACAGGCTTAAGGGAGCGGATTCCTACACCCGCTCTCTTTTTTAATTTGTAAAAATAAATAGAAATTTTAGAGAAGTATCTTGTATAATGAGTAGGTACTAAGAGTTCATAATTGGAGGGGAAGAATATGAAGCGTGAAGACTTATTGGCTCCGGAACATTACAACTTAGTGAGTGAAATGGAACGTTATGCAAAAGATCCAGGTAAAGTTGCCGTACTTTGGGAGAACGAAACCGGAGATAAAAAACAACTTACATATGAGAATTTATTAAAAAGTGCAAATAAAATTGGAAATGCCTTCAAGAAAAAAGGACTGGGTAAAGGTGATACGGTCCTCATCATAATCCCCCGTTTGGTGGAAGCTTATCAAGTGTATTTAGCAGCATTGAAAATTGGCATGATTGTCATCCCTTGTTCTGAAATGCTTCGTGCGAAGGACTTGCAGTACCGAGTCAACCATGGTGATGTCAAAGGAATCATCAGTTATCATGAATATACTGACGAATTGAATGAAATAGAAGGAGCGGAAAGCCTCCTGAAGTTTTCAATCGGAAAACGAATCGAAAATTGGCTGGATTTGAATGAGCTCGCCGATGAGGAATCCGATCAGCTGACCATGGCTGACACGAAGAGTGAGGATATGGCATTCTTATCGTATACTTCCGGAACGACAGGAAATCCAAAAGGGGTCGTCCATACACATGGCTGGGCTTATGCCCATTTGAAAACGTCCGCTGCAAACTGGCTAGGAATCAGCGAAACGGATGTCGTTTGGGCAACTGCAGGCCCAGGGTGGCAAAAGTGGATCTGGAGTCCTTTCCTGGCGGTTCTGGGAACAGGAGCGACAGGCCTTGCCTATCATGGAAAGTTCGAGGCGAAAAAATATCTTCAGCTGCTTCAGGACTACAAAG
This sequence comes from Peribacillus sp. FSL R5-0717, assembly GCF_038002945.1. NCBI lineage: Bacteria > Bacillati > Bacillota > Bacilli > Caryophanales > Bacillaceae > Peribacillus > Peribacillus sp. FSL R5-0717. Next base: position 1,091,076 of record NZ_JBBOOF010000001.1, on the reverse strand, counting down.
TGAATGCATTATGCTGTACACCAACCGAGTATCGATTGATTGCAAAGGTGGATAACCTTGATGATTATGATTTATCCCATCTTCATAGTGCTGTATCAGCGGGAGAGCCTTTAAATCAAAAAGTGTTCGAGGTCTTTAAGAACCATTTCCAGATTGAAGTGCGTGATGGGTATGGACAGACCGAAAATACCTTGTTGGTTGGTGTAACGAAAGGCATGGAAATTAAATTGGGCTCCATGGGCAAACCGACTCCGGGCAACCATGTGGAAATCATCGATGACTCCGGTAAACCTTGTTCTCCTGGCGTAGTGGGGGATATTGCCGTACATGTCGATACACCTGCTCTTTTTAAAGAATATTTTAAAGATCCCGAGCGGACATCGCAGCAATTCCGCGGGGACTATTATATCACCGGCGATCAAGCGAAAAAGGATGAGGATGGTTATTTCTGGTTTGAGGGTCGTTCTGATGATATCATCATCAGTTCGGGATATACGATCGGACCGTTTGAAGTGGAAGATGCACTCGTTAAGCATCCATATGTTAAAGAGTGTGCCGTTATAGCAAGTCCTGATGAAATAAGGGGAAATGTGGTCAAGGCGTATGTCGTCTTGATGGATGATATCGATCCGAACAGCCAGGACTTGATCAAGACGCTTCAATCGCACGTAAAAGAATTGACTGCTCCATATAAATATCCAAGGAAAATCGAATTTTTAGAAGAGCTGCCCAAAACGACATCAGGTAAAATCAAACGGGTGGATTTACGGAAAAGGGAAGAAGCACTCCTTAACAATTGATCGAAATGCATGAACGTCAGCCTTCAAGGCTGGCGTTTTTTTATTGACTGAGACTTGGGTAAAAGCATAAATATGGGAATTCGTGTTATGAGATGGTACACTTACTGCATATCTGTACAGTAACAATCATTTAATAAGGAGTGTAAAGCCGGAATGGGAACGTTATGGTTCAATGGGTCGATTTATACGATGATTAAAGAAAATGATCAAGTAGAGGCAGTATTCACTGAAAAGGGGGTAATTGTTGATACCGGCAGCCTGGACCAGTTGAAAAATGAATATGCCGGCAATATTTCCAGGGAAATCGACTTAAAAGGACAAACGATGCTGCCGGGATTAGTGGATAGTCACCTTCATTTGGTCGGACATGGTGAGAGACTGCTTCGTCTAGACCTCTCTTTGATGGATAGCAGGGAGTCGATCATGAAATCCTTGAAGGAAAAGTGCTTAAAGACCCCGGCCGGAAAGTGGATCGTTGCCGAAGGGTGGAATGAAAATGAATGGCCGAGGCCTGAATTGATATTACGGGATGAGCTTGACGCGATATCGGCAGATCATCCCATCGTATTGAAAAGGGTCTGCCGTCATGCCTTGGTGGTCAATTCCCGGGCCCTTTTGGAAGCGGATATTAAAGAAGATATAAAAGAACCTTCAGGCGGGGTGATCTGCCGTTATCCTGACGGACGTTTAAATGGATTATTTAAAGAAAGCCAGGCGCAGAACCTTATTTTAGACAGCCTTCCCGGCATTGATCAAGAGTATATCGAAAACGCGCTCACAGAGGCCATAGAAGACGCATATAAGCTAGGTTTGACTGGCGGTCATACCGAGGACCTCCATTACTACAATGGCTTCATGCCGACATATCAGGCGTTTAAATCGGTAATCGAGGGCCGGGAAATGGCCTTTCGCGCCAACTTGCTCGTCCATCACGAAGCGTTAGAAGAAATGCTGGCAGCAGGCGGCGGCTATCAGAAAGGTACGCGATATATCAAATTCGACAGCATGAAGATCTTTACCGACGGCTCCTTAGGCGGACGCACAGCCCTGTTGAGCGAACCTTATGTAGATCAAAAGAATACGAATGGAGTCGCGATATTCACTGAAAACGAGCTTCAGGAATGGGTGAAAAAAGCAAGGGCTGCCGGAATGCCGATTGCTGTCCATGCGATTGGCGATCTCGCTTTTGAATACGTATTGAATGCAATTGAAGCCCTCCCCCCGAAAAAGGGACAGAGGGACCGGCTCATCCATGCGCAGATTGTACGGCCGGAGCTTTTGGAGCGTGCGGCAAAGCTGCCGGTAATCTTCGATATTCAACCGGGGTTCGTTCCGTCCGATTTTCCGTGGGTGGAAGAAAAGGTATCAGCCGATCTATTGGAATCCTCCTATGCCTGGAGAACCTATTTGAACATGGGCATCATTTGTGCGGGAGGGTCGGATGCACCCATTGAACCATTAAATCCGATTTTGGGCATTCATGCCGCTGTCACAAGGATGAAAATCAACAGTGAGGACCGTACCGTATATGGTTTGTCTGAAAGGCTTTCCGTTTTCGAGGCTTTCGCATTGTATACCAAAGGGAGTGCTGCAGCAATCGGCCAGGAAAAACGCCGCGGTGTGATCAATAAAGGGTACGATGCCGATTTTACCGTGTTTAATCTGGACGTCTTTGCTGTTGCACCGGATGATCTCCTGAAAGCTGAGGCGGTCATGACGGTCATCGATGACAAAATCATGTATGATAAAAATTAACAGTTGCAAAAAAAGAAATGGAAATACAAAATTGTTAGATGGAATTAGATAAAGGAATGTAAATGGAAAGAAGGCTTGATATGAAAGTGGATCAACAAAAAGAAGGGGCGATTTATGCAGCCCTTTCTTACATGATGTGGGGAGTAGTGCCGGTTTACTGGAAGTTCCTTCAGGGAGTCGGTGCAATAGAAATTTTAGCTCAGAGGGTATTATGGTCTTTCGTGTTCATGCTGGTTTTATTGATGTTCATGAAAAAATGGCAGGCGTTTCTAGATTATGTCAAAAACATAATGGGCAATCCGAAACTCTTTACGGCATTACTAACGGCGTCACTGCTTGTTACAGCTAATTGGGGAGTGTTCATATGGGCCGTTAACTCAGGACGGATCCTCGACACGAGCCTTGGATATTATATCAATCCGCTCGTCAGTGTACTATTGGGAGTGATAGTCTTAAAAGAAAAATTGAGCGGGGCCCAAATCATTTCATTCCTGCTTGCAGGAATCGGAGTCTTGATACTTGGCATTCATTTCGGCACGATCCCGTGGATTTCTCTTGTTTTGGCCATGACCTTTGGATTATACGGTCTGGCAAAAAAAATGATCAAGGCCGAATCGGCAATCGGGCTGACGCTCGAAACGATGATGGTAACGCCTCTGGCCCTAGGTTACCTGATTTACTTGATGAACAGGTCGGAAATGCAATTCTTTACAGACGGGAGCACAAGCTTGCTGTTGGTGGGCGGCGGGATTGCCACGGCATTGCCTCTTTTATATTTTGCAAAAGGGGCTGAGAAGATCCCGTTATCGATGCTAGGCATTTTTCAGTATATCGCTCCGACCTTATCTTTATTGATCGGGGTATTCGTCTATCATGAAAGTTTCACCAAAGCACATCTTTTAGCCTTTTTGTTCATATGGTCAGCCTTGGCTGTTTATACACTATCCATAACGAAATGGGGGCAGGCAAGTGCCCGCAGGTTCAAAGGCAAAGGCAATATTGGTGCGTGAAAAGAAAAAAATGCTTGGGGAAATTTCTGCCCAAGCATTTTTTTTATGTCGATATTCAATAAAACGGATTTATGGCATAGGCGAAATGCCAGGGTCATGAAAGGTATATCTTCGAACCTATTTCAGAAACAATACAATTGGAAAGGCTGGCAGGACTGTTATCGGGCTTGGCACGGGGGTTATTTAGTTGGAATTGTCTATAGAAGGAACTATCCAGGAAAATGATATGCGTTGTCAGAAATGCTGATATGGTGGCAAATGGCTTTCTATTGCTATTTAATTCATCGATGATTCCCTGTGCAGTGGTAATCCCGATCCCGTGGCCATAAAAGAGGTTATTCCCTAATAATATGGCATTTTCACCTTGCCATTCAGGGGTTGCCAAGTCGTGATCAGGGTTTTTGAAGTAAACGCAATCACCTGGTGAATAATCCCTTCCTTGGTGAACGATGAGAGCCATATTCCTTGGAGGGCGAAAGTCATATAAAAATAGGTCTGAAAAAAGATAGTCGAAATTCCTAGGGCCGATTAGATCCAAAATCGCCTTTAAAAAAGTGACGATCATTGCTGTCCCGCATTCGAAGGCATAAAGCCCTCCATTCATGAAAATGTCAACGAGCGCAGCATGAGGGAGAATCCCTGGCTGAAGGGTAAAGGTGCCATCCTTTGAAAGGTGCCAATAACGTTGATTGGATTGAGACTCCTCAAGTGTGGAAAAATCCGGACCGCTTTTATCCAACGCAATAGCTGCCTCTATGACTCGGTTCCTCAGCTGTATCTCGAAATTAAAATCCCAAAAGTTCCGGTATTCAAAAACGTTAGAATCTTCCGCCAAGCATTGAAGAGTTTCAAGCGATTTGGCAGAGGCTGTACCTGGTTGGATTTGACTGACATCTAACCATTTGTGATTAATCTTTATCATGACATATCCACCTTTTGCTTATGAAATTAAGGGTTTAATAAAACAAGTAAACAAAAATGTCTACACGTAATGCTCATTATATGAATGCTTGAAAAGAAATGACTATTTGGAACGTGTCCGCCGCCGTTGCAGCCAAGAAATATTGGAACGGAAAGAGGCAGAATTATTTTGCTTTCAATGATTTTCGTTCCAAAAGATATTTGCAAGATATCCTGAAGTGCCAGGAATACCTTTCCAATTAGAGAGAAGAAGCAAATTAGTATTCCTTTTTCCCCATGAATTGATATAATGAGAGAGAAAAGTTCATATGTGCGAGAAATGTAGGGGGGCCAGTACTGCTGGCTGAGATTGCATCCATTAGATGCTGACTCTTTGAACCTGATCTGGGTGATGCCAGCGGAGGGAACATATTATGACTGATTTCCTGTTTTGTATGTTAACGTCCGAATTCATCTTCGGGCGTTTTTTGCTTTTTTATCCAGTATTTGAATAGCCCTGGAGCCCTATTATGGTTCCGGCATATGAATTTTATAAGATGTGTAGGAGGATAATGACTTGAATAAATTCTTACCACTGTTAACTTCGTTCTTCCTTTTAGCTGGATGCGGAGCAGGCGGAACTAATGAAAAAGAAGAAGCATCTAAAAATGAAGAATTAAAGAAGGTATCGGTCGTGCTCGATTGGACACCGAATACAAACCATACAGGATTGTATGTAGCCAAGGAAAAAGGTTATTTTAAAGAACAAGGTCTTGATGTGGAAATTATCATGCCAGGTGAAGCAGGAGCTGATAAGCTTGTCGCTTCAGGGAAATCTGAATTTGGCGTGAGCTATCAAGAGGGCATAACGCAGGCCCGCGTACAGGGTGTGCCGATTGTTTCGGTAGCTGCCGTCATCCAGCATAATACTTCGGGATTCGCTTCCCCTGAGGCTAAGGACATTACGACTCCCAAAGATTTTGAAGGGAAAACGTATGGTGGCTGGGGATCTCCGGTTGAAAAGGCCATTATTGATTCACTCATGAAAAAGGAAAATGCGGATGTAAATGAAGTGGACATAGTCAATACAGGAGACATGGATTTTTTCACTTCGGTTAAAAGGGATATAGATTTTGCCTGGATTTATTATGGTTGGACAGGCATTGAGGCTGAGTTGCGAAATGAAAAGCTTAATATGGTGTACTTAACCGAATACTCTGATAAGCTTGATTACTATACGCCTGTTTTGACTACAAATGAAAAGATGATAAAAGAAGATCCCGAGACTGTTAAAGCATTCGTTCATGCAGCTTCGAAAGGGTACCAGTTTGCGATTAAGAATCCTGATGATGCAGCAGATATTTTAATTGAGTCTGAACCGGATCTTGATCCAAAACTAGTGAAGAAAAGCCAGGAGTGGCTTGCAGCCAAGTATCAGGATGATGCTCCGCGATGGGGTGAACAAAAGCTTGAAATTTGGAAGAATTACAGTGAGTGGATGACTGAAAATAAGCTTCTTGAAGGTGATTTCGATCCTGAAAAGGCATTTACCAATGAATTTTTACCAAAATAGGAGGAAATACAATGGCCAATTCATTAATTAGTATACAAATTATTCCTAAAGGGGAAAATGTCATCCCTATGGTCGATGAAGCAATCAAGATCATTGAAGAATCAGGTGTCAAGTATGAGGTTCACCCGCTTGAAACGACAATGGAGGGGGAGCTTTCCGAGCTTTTTGCCGTGATAGAAAAAATGAATGTAAGAATGATTGAAATAGGATCGCCGAATGTCATTTCCCAAGTGAAAATATTATATCAGCCAAGCGGGATTACGATGGATACGTTAACGGAGAAATATCGGGCATGATCGGAAGGGGAATTTGGAAGAAGGGGGCTCCCTTCTTTCTTTTATTATTGTTGCTGATTGTATGGGAGTCAGTGACAGTCTTATTGAAAGTTGAAGAATGGCTGCTTCCCGCTCCATCGGCCATTTTCATTGAAGGAATTGAGTCGTCCCGCAATCTTTACGGACACCTTATATCCACAACCGAGCTTGCGTTGTCAGGTTTTTTTATTGGAAGCTGCATCGGCTTATTGATCGCGGCAATCCTACATCTATTTCCAGGTGTGAAGGACGCGGTTTATCCTCTGCTCATACTATCACAAAATATACCTATCATTGTTTTGGCGCCGCTTTTGGTGATCTGGTTTGGCTTTGGCATGCTGCCTAAGTTAATCGTGATTTCACTTGTATGTTTTTTTCCGGTTGCGGTCGCATCATTGGACGGTTTTCGCCAGACACCATACGAGCTTAAGCATTATTTAAAGATGATGGGAGCGGGGAAAAACCAGTTATTTTGGAAGCTGGAACTTCCTCACTCGATCCCGTTCATTTTCTCCGGCCTGAAAATTTCGGCTACCTATAGTGTAATGGGTGCGGTTATTTCGGAATGGCTTGGGGCAAAATCGGGGATTGGTGTTTATATGACTCTCGCTTCTTCAGCGTTCAGGACAGATCGGGTGTTTGTAGCCATTTTCATCATTATGGGAATGAGCCTGATTTTTTTTGGAATCATCACTTTCTTGGAGAAATACTTGGTTTCTTGGAAGAGAAAGGAGGGCGAAAAGGGTGAAGCTGGAAATTAAAGACGTCTCCTATTCTTTCGATGGTAAGCAGAATATATTGGAGAATATGAATTTCCATGTGAATGATGGGGAATTCGTTACGATCCTTGGGCCATCGGGAAGCGGTAAAAGTACATTGTTCCACTTGATCGGCGGAATTTTGAAGCCTGATCATGGCATCATTTCATTGGATGGTAAAAAGATAAATGGCTTAAAGGGACATATCAGCTATATGCCTCAGCAGCCTTCCCTTTTACCTTGGAGAACGGTATTGGAAAATGTTTTGCTTGGAAGTGAACTTGCTGGTACCAGAGATAAAGAAAAGGCAAAAAACCTTTTGATGAAAGCTGGTTTAGAAGAATACGATAAAGCATATCCCCATGAATTATCTGGAGGCATGAAGCAAAGGGCCGCATTCATTCGGAGTATCTTAAGTCCTCAGGACTTGATGTGCCTGGACGAACCCTTTTCTGCCTTGGATGAACTGACAAGATTGCAAATGCAACAATGGCTGTTGTCGGTTTGGGAAGAAAATCGGAGGTCGGTGCTTTTTGTCACTCACAGCATAGATGAAGCGGTTTTCCTATCAGATAGAATTTATGTGTTATCAGCAAAACCGGCTGCTGTCATCAAAGAAGTGAAAGTTCCATTTTCAAGGCCAAGAAGAGAAGAACAGCTTCTCAGTGATGAATTTATTCATTTGAAGAGAGAATTATATGCAGCACTCAAGCCAACTTTCACTACTTAAGTAAGGAAGCGATACCATTTGAGAATCATCGACAGCCATATCCATTTGGATAAGTATGAAATTGTTAAGCGGAAGCAGATCCTGAAAGACATGGAAAAGGTTCAGTTGGAATCTTTGCTGACTGTTTCCATGAATTTGGCTTCTTCGATTAACAATTATCAGCTTTCACTTAAAGATTCACGAATTAAGCCTGCCTTTGGTTTTCATCCAGAGCAGCCCCTCCCGTGTGATGAAGAAGTGTATGAATTATTGAGCTGGATGCGGGAACATCGTCACGATATGGTTGCCATAGGCGAGGTTGGGCTGCCCTATTACCTAAGGCAGGAAAACCCCAATATTGATAACACAGCATATATAGTGATACTGGAGAGGTTCCTGACCTTAGCTAAAGAGATTGAAAAACCGGTTATCCTTCATGCCGTTCATGACGATGCACCTATCGTTTGCGACCTTTTGGATAAGCATCAAATTACAAGGGCGCACTTTCATTGGTTTAAAGGCGATATCCGGACAGTTGAAAGAATGGCCGAAAAGGGCTACCGCATTTCGATTACACCTGATGTTTGTTATGAGAGGGAAATACAGGAATTAGTTTCGGCCTATCCACTTAAGCTGATGATGATAGAAACGGATGGACCATGGCCGTTTGAAGGGGTTTTCAATGGGGAATGGACCCATCCTGGCATGATGCATGAAAGTGTGCGTCAAATTGCTTCGATTAAAGGATTGCCGATTGAGGATGTCTATGAAGCCCTTTATCAAAATACGAAAGATTTTTATCATATATAAAGGTACCGGTTATCATATCCGGTACCTTTTTTCGTTTAGAGAAAGGTCCTTTTAACCTTTTCCCAAAAGGAATTGTCTTTTAGCTTAACGGTCTTGATGACCTTACCGCTTAACCGGACCTTTACCTTTTCGACATGATTGATGCTTAACGCTTCATTGTCCATTCCGACGATCGGATAGCTTGGTCCGTTTTGTTCAAGGTGGACGGTCAACGTCTTAGCACCGCTTAAGATGAATGAGGAGCCTAGGGTCCGATAGGTATTATTATTGACGGAAGCAAGCTCGCTCACTTGGAAGCAAGGGAGAAGGGGATCGACAACGGCCCCATTGACCGATTTATTATAGGCGGTGCTTCCGGTCGGAGTCGCAATGATGATCCCGTCCCCGCGAAAAGTTTCAAAATGGAGTTGATCAATGAAAATATCCATGATGAACGTTTTGGTGATCGAAGAGCGGATACTGAGTTCATTAAGGGCATAGAAGGAGGGCTGATCGTCCAATTGGATAGAGATGGTTGGATATTTACGCACCTCGATTTGCTCCCTTGTCATGGCATCAATCATTTTATCACTGTCTTCCAAGTGGAAATCGCAATACATATTCAAGTTACCTGTCGTGGAAATGCCCGCATATAAACAGTCATCCCTGAACCCGGTTTTACGGGCTGCCTGCAGGAATGTGCCGTCATCACCGATGCTTACGATGATGTTCGCTTTTGTGAAATCCTGGATGACTTCATACGAATGTTGCTTCGCCAAGTCTGATAAGTATTCAACCTTGCTGAGCATCTCTTCATTCGGTGCATGGAAAAAATAAATATTCCTTCGAGTGTTCATCGTTTCCCCCCTAGTATGTATGGTGATGAAAGGGCTTTCTAAACCCTGTTTACAATAAATGCAATTTGTGCAAAATGGACCAACGCATTTCCAATTTGAGGATTCTTTGCTACAATTTTATATGTCTTAGTTTATCATGGAATGAAACATTTTTGGTATTAGTTCGTATGGTAAGAAGGATACATATATTTAAGGGGGAAAACAGATGAATGGAAAGCGTTGGGCTGCACTTGGAATCGCAGCCGTTTTATTTTTTGTATCTATTGCTGTAGGGGCGGCCACTACTCTATTTACAGCGGATACGGAAAATATCATTGATGAATTATTTGCTTCCGAAAGTGCATTTTACGAGGAAGTCATTGAAGGCGATGATTACACTAATGTTATTGCCGTATTTGATGTAGAGGGCACGATTCAAGATACAGGAGAAGCCTCATTACTTAGTTCAGCAACATATAATCACCGTGCCTTCATGGATAAGCTGAAGATGGCAGAGGAAAATGATGATATCAAAGGGATTATCCTTCGAGTAAATTCTCCAGGCGGCGGTGTTGTCGAAAGTGCAGAGATTCATGAAAAGATCCTTGATATCAAGAAAGTGAAAAAACCTGTTTATGTATCAATGGGGTCTATGGCTGCTTCAGGCGGATATTATATTTCTGCACCAGCCGACAAGATTTATGCCAGCCCAGAAACGATGACGGGTTCACTTGGAGTCATCATGCATGGGTATAATTACGAGAAGCTGGCCAAGAAGTATGGTGTCGAGTTCGAAACAATCAAAAGCGGACCACACAAAGATATTATGAGTCCAACCCGGGAAATGACTGGGGAAGAACGTGAAATACTGCAGAATATGATTAATAATTCTTATGATCAATTTGTAAAAGTCATTGCTGATGGACGCGGAATGACAGAGAAGGAAGTAAGGGAAATTGCCGATGGACGCATTTATGATGGACGTCAGGCTAAAGAAAACCATCTAATCGATGATTTCGGCCATTTGGATGATGTAATTGCCGCAATGAAAACGGATATCGGTAAAAAGGATGCTCAAGTTATCCGTTATACAGATGAGGCAGGTTTCGGTTCATTATTCAGTATGGGTGCGCAAAAAATGTTGGGAAATGATGTGGAAACGGCAGTCTTGACAAAAATCCTTTCCTCTTCAAATTCTCCACGCTTAATGTATTTGTATGCGGAATAGGGGGGCTGAAGGATGACGGAAAGAAATGAAAACAATGAACAAATCGCTTCATCCAATCTAATGGCAGATCAAGAGGTTCCCGTTCAGCAGGAATTTACATCAGCCAAAAAGGCTGTGGGTGATGATGAAGTCAAAAAAGTGCATTTTGCTGGTTTTTGGATGAGGTTTTGGGCCTATTTAGCCGATCTATTGGTTATCGGAAGCTTGAACCGGATTTTGATTCATCCCATCTTTAAATTTTATGAAGGGACTGATGACCTCTGGTTCTCCGCAGAGGGCTTCTTAACGGGGATCGTATTTTTCTTATACTTTGTATTGATGACCAAATTCTTGAATCAAACCCTTGGCAAGATGATTTTTGGACTGAAAGTCGTTGCCTTGAAGGAAGAGAAAAAAACCATTTCATGGAGCACGATATTGTTCAGGGAGCTGATTGGCCGCTATATTTCAAAAGTAACCTGGATTGGCTATCTCTTGGCAGGCCTATTACCGAAGAAACAGGCTTTGCATGATATCTTTGCTGACACGGGCGTTGTGTTGATCAGAAGATGATTTCTTCCATTCATAAATCTGTAAGAGCGTGATTTTCGCTTTTGCAGGTTTATTTTTTTTGCATATGCCGATAATGATAGGCTGAAGGGGTGTGGGTGCATGAAGTGGCTTTTGTTGATTATTGGTATCCTCATTTTGGTGCTGCTTTTTGTTGTTTTCACTAAAATAAAAGTGTCCATCGACTACAAACGTGTCCAGACGAATGACCTAATACATATTAAATTATCAGCTTGGTACGGGCTTTTTCACTATACATTCAAGGTTCCGGTCATGAAAATGGAAGATGACTCGGCAACCGTAATGGTAAAGGAAGAGCAAGAAATGAACGGAAAAACTAATAAGGAAGAAAAGAAAAAAATCACAGCCGAAGATTTGCGGGACGGATTCGCAGACATTCTGGAAACGCTTCAGCATATAATCGGATTCCATAAGATCGTCCGTCAATTCGCTGGGAAAGTCCAAGTCAAAAAATTCACCTGGCATAGTAAGGTCGGTACTAAAAACGCTGCACACACCGGTGTTTTAACTGGTGCATGCTGGGCACTTAAAGGTTCAATCATCGGTTTGCTGACAACCTATTTCAACTTTCGGATCATGCCCTCCTATTCCATTACACCCGACTTTCAGAGATGGCAGGCAAATACGTCGATTTCCTGCATATTACAATTCAGAATCGGGCAGGCTATGGTGACTGGAATAAAACTGCTTCGTTATTGGAAAGGCGGAAAGCCGCATTTCAAGTCGAGGAAATTAGCGAAGCTATTAGGTGATTCCAATAAACAATCGTTCTAGAGTGGAGGGAATTTAAATGTCAGATCATCCGATCCAAGGTTTAATGAAAGAAGCGATGGAAAATCTTAAAGAAATGGTCGATGTGAACACGATCATTGGGGATCCGGTAGAAACTCCGGATGGAAGTGTCATTTTAACTGTATCCAAAGTGGGGTTTGGCTTTGCAGCCGGTGGCAGCGAATTTGTGATGGATGGAAACCATCAGGGACAGCAAGGCGGTTCCAAGCAGCCTTTTGGCGGCGGTAGCGGTGGTGGGGTCTCCATAACACCAATTGCCTTTTTGATTGTCGGTTCCCATGGAGTGAAAATGATTCATCTCGATGAAGGGACGCACCTTCTAGAAAAAATGATGGATTTAGCTCCTCAAGTCGTCGATAAGATTCAGTCCATGCTATCCAAGAAAGACAATTATCAAAAGCAAGGCAATAATCAAAACCAAGGAAATAATCAATACCAAGGCGGCAGTCAACCAGCTGTAAACAGGTACCAAGAACCTAAACAGGATATAGACTTCTAATTGCGACTCGGCATCCGCCGAGTTTTTCTTTTTGCTGCATTCTTCCTTTACCGAAAAAAGCTCGGATGGCGAACTTGTGCAAGCATCATTCACATTTCCTGATTCAATTAATTGCAAAATTCCGGAAAAACAAATATTATTATGCTTGTACATATAGCAGAAAAGGGAGGAATTATTAATGGCTTCAGTTACATTTAAAAACAACCCGATCACTTTAGTGGGACAAGAACTAAAAGTTGGGGACAAAGCACCTGATTTTACAGTATTGGCTAATGACTTATCACCGGTTACTTTAAGCGACTCCAAAGGTTCTGTCCGCATTATCAGCGTTGTTCCATCCGTGGATACAGGCGTATGTGATGCACAGACACGTAAATTCAACGAAGAAGCGGCAAAATTGGATAATGTGAAAGTACTGACGATCAGTAACGACCTTCCTTTCGCGCAAAAACGCTGGTGTGCTGCCAGCGGCTTGGACAATGTTCAAGTTCTTTCCGATCACCGTGACCTTTCATTCGGTGAAGCATATGGTGTCGTCATGCAAGAACTTCGTCTATTGGCTCGCTCTGTATTCGTTGTGAACAGCTCTGATGAAATCACATATGTAGAATATGTGAGTGAAGGTACGAACCATCCAAATTACGAAGGTGCAATCGAAGCGGCGAAAGCGGCAAAATAAGATGCGAATTTAAGAAACCGGGCACAATGTGCCCGGTTTTTTGTTATAATGTTGATTTTCTTGTTGATAAAAACCATGACGTTGAAGTGGACAGGTCCTTTTTAGGATTTAATGTTCATTGGAAAGTTGTGTCGATCGATACATTTCATTTCAATTGAAGGGTATCATTTATTATATCTGGATTCAGTTAAGGCTCGAATGTCGGACCATTTTGTGGTAAAACAACCTTGCCAGACCATTCCTGACCATTAGGTGTTCCAACTCTTATGTCAATTTCATTAGGCCACGATGGCATTTGTCTTGGTCCTGGGAAAAACCCCGCTTGTTGCCCTGCTCGAAATCCTTCTCGATATCCTTGTCGATACCCTTGTCGATACCCTTGACGAAATCCTTGGCGAAAACCTTGTTGAAACCCCTGCTGTTGCCTGTTAAATTCATCTGCTGACTGAATATCATGTTGCTGATTTATCGGATTAACCTGCTCATGATAGTTTTGATATTGATTATCCATATATAATCACCACCTCATGCATGGTATTCTGTTTGGGCCTTCATTGAGCCTATCCAAGTAATAAAAAATTACAGGGCAACAAAACAACCCGTTTTAAACAAAAGAGTTTCCATCTAATTTCAAAACAAAGTTGAATGGAACGTAAGGTACGAGACTCCTGCGGGAAAAGCGTGTCTAGGGAGACCCCGCAGGCGCAAGCCGAGGAGGCTCCCCGACCGCCCGCGGAAAGCGAGTGCCTGAAGTGGAAATCAACGTCCAAATTTTACACCTTGTATTTAATTTTCCTTTTACTTACTCATGGTTAAAATTTTGAAAAGGGAGTGGGCGAGAGATTCCTTATCAAACGGAAAACGGTAAGTTAAATAATCGAAGAATGATGAGCAGGACGTACGGCTTGTATCTCTTTCTTCTTACCTTTAAAATAGGGACAGAAGCAAACAGGAGGAATTAATAAGTGAAGTCTACCCCAGTTGAACAATTATTTTATGAATTTGATGAAACAGCTCAAATATTGCAAAGTGAACTATCATGTACGTATCTGGACGCCTTGGGCGAAACGGGCGAGAATTTCTTCCAAGGGAAAGTCCTGCAGGATGAAATAAGTGAAGTATCGAAGAAAAGGTTAGCGAAGCATTATGCAGATTTTTCACCAGAGAAATATGAGAAGGAAGCAATCCGTAAAGCGTATCAGCTTGCCATTTTAAAAGGCATGCAGCAGAGCGTTCAGCCGAATCATCATATGACTCCTGATGCAGTCGGCATGTTCGTCAGCTATTTAGTCGGTAAATTCACCAAGGACCAAAAAGAGATAGTCATGCTCGATCCAGCCATTGGGACAGGGAACTTACTATTTGCGATCATGAATCAGCTTACTGATAAGAACATCGCTTCATATGGTGTCGAGATTGATGAAACCTTGATCAGGCTTGCTTATGCTGGTGCCAACCTGCAAGAACATCCACTGGAATTTTTCAATCAGGACAGCTTGGAGCCACTTTTCATCGATCCTTCAGATGTTGTGGTCAGTGATTTGCCGATTGGTTATTACCCGAATGATGTGCGTGCAGCTGAATATGAATTGAAGGCCGACAAGGGACATTCGTATGCACATCATTTGTTTATTGAACAAGGTGTTAAACACGCGAAGGATGGCGGACACCTATTCTTCATTGTCCCGAATAACCTGTTCGTCTCGGAGGAAGCTCCGAAACTCAATGATTTCCTGAAGAAGCATACACATATCCAAGGGATGGTGCAACTGCCGCTTTCCATGTTCAAGAATGAATCGGCTGCCAAAAGCATCCTGATCCTTCAAAAGAAAAAAGAGGGGATCGAAGCTCCGAAGAAGGCATTGCTTGTACAACTTCCGAAGTTGTCGGATTTCGAAGCGACAAGGTCTGTCATGCAACAGATGGATGATTGGTTTAAAGAGGAAAAATAATCAATGAAAGCTGATGCCGCAGGCATTGGCTTTCATTTTTTTTTGAAGGAATGATTATTGCAATTCTTCGTTATCATTTGGTTGTAATCGCATGCCATGATAAGATTGTACTATACACAGCACGTTTCATTGAGATGAATATGTAACTTAGAGTAAAGGAGCAGGATCGATGTCAAAAGTCATGGCTATTAATGCGGGCAGCTCTTCATTGAAGTTTCAGCTTTTTGAGATGCCTAGTGAAAAAGTAATTACAAAAGGTCTTGTAGAAAGAATCGGCTTGAAAAATGCCGCATTCACTTTAAGCGTCGAAGGCGAAAAGGTTTCTGAAACGGTGGATATACCCAATCATGAAGTAGCTGTAGGGCTTTTATTGAAAAAGCTGATTGACCATCGAATCATTGACTCCTTTGAAGAGATAGATGGCGTAGGGCATCGGGTGGTGCATGGCGGCGAGGTATTCAGTGACTCGGTCTTGATCACGGAGGATGTAATAGAGGAAATCGAAAAGCTTTCCGAGTTGGCGCCCCTTCATAATCCTGCCAATATCACCGGGATACAAGCCTTCAGGCGAATACTTGATGATGTGCCAGCGGTTGCGGTATTCGATACGGCCTTCCATCAAACGATGGCAGCAGGTTCCTATTTGTACAGCTTACCTCTTGAATATTATGAAAAGTACGGAATTAGGAAGTATGGGTTTCATGGTACTTCACATAAATATGTATCGCAGCGTGCTGCCGAAATGATTGGCCGCCCAATTGAACAGCTTCGATTGATATCCTGCCATTTAGGGAATGGTGCAAGCATTACTGCCATAAAGGGAGGCAAATCGATTGATACATCAATGGGGTTTACTCCCTTGGCAGGTGTTACCATGGGAACGCGGTCAGGGAACATCGACCCTGCACTGATTCCTTATATCATGGAGAAGACGGGAAAAACTGCAGATGAAGTGCTGGATGTCCTGAATAAGAAAAGCGGCATGCTAGCCCTTTCCGGATTTTCCAGCGACCTGCGCGATATTCAAGTTGAAGCGGATAAAGGAAATGAGCGGGCTGAACTCGCACTTAAAGTATTTGCAGATCGGATTCACAAGTACATTGGCTCCTATTCAGCTAAAATGGGAGGTGTGGACGGCATCATTTTTACAGCGGGCATCGGTGAAAACAGTCAAACAATTAGAGGGCGTATCTTGGAGGGACTTGAATTCATGGGGGTATATTGGGATAAGGATCTCAATCATACCAAGGGAAAGGAAGCGTTCATCAATACACCTTATTCCCCTGTCAAAGTCATGGTCATCCCAACCAATGAAGAAATCATGATTGTCAGGGATACCGTGAAAATAGCTTTGAAAGAAACCTGGAAAGCATGACTTCCTGTTTTTTTATAATGATCTCCTTATCTCTCTGGTAAGGGGGTCTTTCCAGTGAATGAAGTTTATCAATTTTCATCAGCGGAATTCGACTTCTCGTTGATATTATGTATTGGCAATCCATACCCTTGAACGCCGGATCGCCATCATCCATTCTCAGAAATGCTCCCTTCTATGGTATACTTAAGGGAGAATCCACCAATTCTGTACATAGGAGGCTTGATGCATGGAATTCACGAACCGGGAAATGAAAGTTTGGAATGAAATTAGTGAATGGCAGGAAAAACTCTATCAATATGAGCCAACGGATCTTGCTGCATTGTATGATAAATGGTTGGAGCAGGGGTTTGCCCTGCTACCGGAAAACGTCCAACAACAGTTTTTTGAAAAGCTTGATACTTGGCTTTTTCATTTACATGCCATGGTTCAGAGCTCACAAGTTCAAATAGATGCAAGAGAGCGGATTTTAGCATCTGCGCGCGTGTTTAATGAAGAAATCGAAACGTTGAGTGATTTGAATCACTTATCGATCGACCAGTTGAATTACATAGCCAATCAGCATATTGCTAAGCATCGCTTATATTCTTTTGCACAAGGCGGGATGAGCGGATCAGGAGGCCTGCTTTTGCTGGGGAGCGATATTCCGGCCATGACCGTCATCAATGTCAGGATCGTACAGCTGATTGCGATGTCTTATGGTGTCGAGGTGAATACACCGTTTGAAATGATGCTGGCCCTTAAGGTATTCAATGCAGGAGCGATGCCAAAGAGGCTCCAAGGAATAGCCTGGGAAGAATTGATCCGTGAGGTACAGACAGCAGAAGATGACTATTTTTATTTAGGAATCGAAGAATTGACAAACCCTACATGGATGGAACAGCCGCTCAAGCAGCTGTTGAAAGCATTATCCATTGCCGTTTTCCGCAAAAAACTGGTTCGGGGCATACCGTTCATCAGCATGGCCATCGGGGCTGGATCCAATTATCAAATGACCCGGAATGTCAGTGAATTTGCCCAGAAGTTCTATCAATATCGTTATTTACTGGAAAAGAAGGCTGATGGAGAATGAGTGTCAAGAATCATAAAAAAGCCGTCACGGAGGCAGTTCGCTGCATGGTGATAACCGTCAGCGATACCCGCGATGAAGAAACGGATAAAAGCGGGGCATTGATGAAGGAATTATTGAAATCGAGTGGTCATGAAGTGACGGAATATGTAATCGTTAAGGATGAGCGGAAGGCGATTCAGGATGCGGTCACTTCTGGCAGTCAAAGCGGCATGGTTGATGTCATATTAACAAATGGGGGCACTGGCATCGCCAAAAGGGATGTAACGATCGAGGCGGTCAAAGAATTGATGACCAAGGAAATACCCGGTTTTGGCGAGATTTTCCGTATGCTCAGCTATCAAGAGGATATCGGGGCGGCTGCCATGCTATCCAGGGCAATTGCCGGAGTCGTGAACAACAAAGCGGTTTTTTCCACCCCAGGTTCATCAGGGGCGGTTCGGCTTGCAATGAATAAATTGATACTTCCGGAATTGGGACATGTCGTCGGTGAACTTCGCAAGGATTTATAAGAGGGATGCAAAAAAAGCCACAGTTTTAAACTGTGGCTTTTTTTGCATGGAATAGGCCTTAATTATGCATCTTTTCCGTCACGGCTTGATTGGCACGATACCAAAGCCATAAATCATTGATGATGGAAGCAAGTTCCGCAATTTCGGAATTGAGCTGGCATGATTTGGCGAAATTACTCTCATCGGAGAGCCGAAACTGTTTTCGGTTTATCGTGGATTCCAGTTCCTTGATGCGGTCCGGAATGCTTCCCCTGATATTCTCCCAATGTACGAGTATTTGCTGCTGTTCGCCTTTTGTATATTCATCCCACTCCAGATTCAAATCAGGAATGGAGATGCCGAGCCTTTCATCATAGATAAATAGTTCTCTCATATGCCCTCCGCTTTTCGATTTATCATACTCCTAGTTTACTATATTCTCGCGGAAGCATCCAATGTGTAAATTCCCTGAAAATAATAGGGGATTATTTAGCGAAATCTTTAAAATACCCCTTGTATTTCATTAATAAAGATGATAAAGTACTAATCATAGAATGAATAAAAATAACAAACGATGAATTTTTATTCACACGAAAGGACGATGGAAATGGAAAATCAAAAAGTTGTTTTAGCATATTCCGGAGGTTTGGATACTTCCGTTGCAATTAAATGGTTACAAGATCAAGGGTACGAAGTTGTGGCATGCTGCTTGGATGTCGGAGAAGGAAAAGATTTGGATTTCATTAAGGAAAAAGCGATCACTGTTGGTGCGGTAAGTTCATATGTCATTGATGCGAAGGACGAATTCGCTGATGAATTCGCATTGACGGCTCTTCAGGCACATACTTTGTATGAAGGGAAATATCCATTGGTATCAGCTTTATCACGTCCGCTGATCGCGAAGAAATTAGTGGAAGTGGCTGAAGCGGAAAACGCGGTTGCCGTTGCGCACGGTTGTACGGGAAAAGGAAATGACCAAGTGCGTTTCGAAGTATCAATCTCCGCATTGAACCCTAATTTGCAAGTTCTTGCACCTGTTCGTGACTGGAAATGGTCTCGTGAAGAGGAGATTGAATATGCAGCGAAAAATGGCATTCCCGTTCCGATTGGCATGGCGAGCCCATTCTCGATTGACCAAAACCTTTGGGGAAGAAGTAACGAATGCGGAATCCTGGAAGATCCTTGGGCAGCTCCGCCGGAAGAGGCCTATGATTTGACTACAAGCCTTGAATGTACGCCAGATACTGCCGATATCATTGAAATTGGTTTTGAACAAGGTGTGCCGGTTACATTGAATGATAAAAACTATAAATTGGCTGACCTGATCGTCGAGTTGAATCAAATTGCCGGCAAACACGGAGTTGGACGTATCGATCACGTTGAAAATAGATTAGTAGGGATCAAATCACGTGAAGTCTATGAAGCTCCTGGTGCGATGACATTGATAGCTGCACACAAAGAACTTGAAGATATCACGCTTGTTAAAGAACTGGCTCACTTCAAACCGGTGATCGAGAAGAAAATGACTGAATTGATTTATGAGGGACTTTGGTTCTCTCCGCTTCAAAAAGCTTTGGCTGCATTCCTGAAAGAAACACAAGTGAATGTAACGGGTACGGTACGTGTGAAACTATTCAAAGGTCATGCGATTGTTGAAGGAAGAAAATCCGAGTACTCCCTATATGACGAAAAATTGGCTACCTATACAAAAGCGGACGAATTCGATCATGATGCAGCAGTTGGATTCATTAAGCTATGGGGACTTCCAACGAAAGTGAACAGCATGGTCAATAGCAAGAAGGTGACAGTGTGAGCAGCAAGCTTTGGGGAGGAAGATTTACGAAATCTGCCGAAGAATGGGTAGATGAGTTCGGAGCTTCCATTTCCTTTGACCAGGAACTTGTCCTTGAAGATATTCAAGGCAGTTTAGCTCATGTAACCATGTTAAAGCAATGCAGCATTTTACCTGAAGAAGATGCGGATCAGATCATTGCGGGTCTGAAAAGTTTACAGGAAAAAGCTGAGAAAGGTGAATTGACTTTTAAGGTTGAGATGGAAGATATCCACCTCAACCTGGAAAGTATGCTAATAAGCGAAATCGGTCCAGTTGGCGGAAAGCTTCATACAGGAAGAAGCCGTAATGACCAAGTTGCAACCGACCTTCATCTGTATATGCGGAACCAAACGAAAGTGATTCTGGAACTCATCAATGATTTGCAAATAGCGATTTTGGGACAATCCAAGAAAAATGTGGAAACACTGATTCCAGGTTATACACATTTACAGCGTGCACAGCCCATTTCGTTTGCCCACCATTTAATGGCCTATTTTTGGATGCTTGAGCGTGACAAGCAGCGCTTCACCGAGAGTTTCAAAAGAATCAACATTTCTCCATTGGGTGCTGGGGCATTAGCTGGAACGACTTTCCCGATTGACCGTGCCCTCAGTGCTGAGCTATTGGGGTTTGAGGGAATTTACGAAAACAGCCTTGATGCGGTAAGTGATCGTGATTTTGCCATTGAATTCATGAGCAACAGCGCGACAATGATGATGCATTTATCCCGTTTCAGCGAAGAAATCATTCTCTGGTCAAGCCAGGAATTCCAATTCATTGAATTGGATGATGCGTTTTCCACTGGAAGCAGCATCATGCCGCAAAAGAAAAACCCTGATATGGCGGAATTGATCCGTGGTAAAACAGGACGGGTTTATGGGAACCTAACGGGGTTATTGACTGTTTTGAAAGGACTGCCGCTTGCTTATAACAAAGATATGCAAGAAGATAAAGAAGGCGTTTTTGATACGGTTAAGACCATTGTTGGTTCACTTAAAATATTTGCCGGCATGATTTCAACGATGAAAGTGAAAACGGACGTAATGGAAAAAGCAACAAAAAATGACTTCTCGAATGCGACGGAATTAGCTGATTACCTGGCTTCAAAGGGAATGCCTTTCCGTGAGGCGCACGAAGTGGTCGGGAAGCTTGTATTGTTCTGTGTCCAGAATGGCTGCTATTTAGTCGACCTGAGCATTGAACAATTCCAGGAAGCTTCCGAGTTGTTTGATCAGGATATTTATGATGCATTAAATCCTTATGAGGCAGTTAAACGCCGTAACAGTGCGGGCGGTACAGGTTTTGCCCAAGTCCTGCTGGCGATTGAAAAAGCGGAAAAACTGGTAAGTGAATAACAGGAAAAAGCTCGTTCACCAATTTGGCGAACGAGCTTTTTATCATTTTCTCTTATTGATTCGTACGCACGACCATTACATCACAGTTTGAATGGCGAACGATGCCTTCCGATACGCTGCCGATAAGGAAACGTTCGACCGCATTAAGGCCTGTTGCACCGCAGACAATTAAATCGATCAAATGCTTTTTCGCTAAATCCCTTGGAATTTGAACTTTAGGAGAACCATAGGCAACTTCTGTTTGGACCTTTGTAATCCCGGAGGCAATGGCTTCCGTTTTATACTTGTCCAATAGCTCATTGGCAAAGGTTTCAGAGTGATCACGGATAGTCATATCATAAGCTTCGACAGTAGGGAAATTCCTTGTATCCACGATGTGTGTGAGCACAAGGGTAGCGTCACTGAGTTTTGCTAAGTAGATGGCCTTTTTTAAGGCCCACTCTGCTTCTTCCGAGCCGTCCACTGCTACAAGAATATTTTTATAATCTATACTATTCAAGTGAATCTCCTCCTTCTATTTCATTCCTATTATACAATGATTTACCTTATGGATCTGATTTCAATTGTAACAAATTAGCGAATGTTTATGCCAATAATCTGGAAATTATATGATTCCAACCTTATTATGATGTGATGAATCATTGCATGACGAATATCTATTCTTTTTACCTTATTTGTTTATTTATGGTAACCTCTAATGTGAGAGGAGGGTTTTTTTCTTTGAGTGTTTCAAATATAGTAAACTATGCATTATATTTATACGTGCTTTTGTATGCTCTGATCTATTACATTTTTATTTCTTACATCAATTTTGTACATGCTACGATCAGTTTAATGAGTATATCAGCACTGCTGCTTCCATTTATTCTATTACTATTTTTTCAAAGGATTTCATGGAAATATATCAATAAGCATAATAAAAGGAAACTCAAAATTAGATTTATAGTCATATCAAGCCTTGGCTTTGCCCTTCTGGTTTTTTGTGTGGTTATGTTAGGGGTAAATGAATCTGAATCAAGGTTCACCACTGAAAGATGGTTAAATGATGTTGAAGGGAGAGTCTACCTGGTAGATGACTTAATTAATGAACATGAATTGATAGGCATGACAAAAGATGAAGTGTTCACGCTTTTAGGGTCTCCAACAGAAACGGAATATTTTAAAGAGGAAGATAATGTTGTTTATTATCTCGGTGACGAGAGGGGAATCATAAGAATAGATAGTGAATGGCTGGTCATTTGGTTTGACGGCAGTGATAAAGCAATGAAGTATGAACTGCGGACCGATTAGTTGATATGTTGGATAAATACCCCCGTCTTAAATGAAGGCGGGGGTATTCGGATTTCGTTATATTAAATGGTTCATGCATTATCACTTTATGATTTGCAGGCTCTTCGGGAATTTGGTCAAAATCTCACAGCCGGCATCGGTGATCAATAGATCATCTTCAATCCTGACACCTGCAACATTTGGAACATATATGCCAGGTTCGATCGTATAAACCATTCCGGATTGAAGTTCGAGTGAATTCGTTTCAGTCAAGGATGGATACTCATGGACACTGATCCCAAGTCCGTGGCCGAGCCTGTGCGGGAAGAATTCACCGTATCCTTTATCCCTGATGATGTTTCTGGCCGTCAAGTCTATCTCGGAACAGGATACACCAGGTTTACTGGCTGCAACGGCAGCTTCTTGTGCTCTACGTACAGTTTCATATATTTCTGCCTGTTTATCATTGATATCTCCGTAAGCAACCGTTCTAGTAATGTCAGAGCAGTACCCTTCATGAACGACGCCAAGGTCAAAGAGGACAAGGTCGCCGCGCTGAACCTTCGTATTCCCAGGTGTGCCATGCGGGGAAGCGCCATTTTTACCAGTCAGGACCATGGTGGAGAAAGACATTTGGCTCACTCCAGCCTTTTTCAATTCGTATTCAATCGCTGCAAGGATTTCCATTTCCGTTTTACCTTCATGAATTTCGCTGACACCCACTTCAATCGCAAAGTCGGCAAGGCGGCATGCTTCACGGATTTTGACCATTTCATCTTCCGATTTGATCATTCGCATCTTTTGAAGTTTTTCTTCTGCGGAAACAAGCTTCGGTGCTCCGAAGTGTTGTTGGACCTTTTCATAACGTTCCACATTCATATGCTCTTTTTCAATGGCCATGGTATGAATGGTTAAACCGCGATCCTTGACTGCCTGCTTAACTTTTTCCCAAGGGTTTTCAATGTCGGTGTAACCGATGATATCTCCATCCCATCCAGCTTGTTTAGCATCCGGAACTTCCATCTGCGGGCAGACAAGGAAAGGTTCGGCATTTGCAAAAATGGCAAGTGCCAGCAGTCTTTCATGAGGATCACTAAAAAAACCGCTCAAATAGAAGATGCTCTCTGTAGATGTAAGTAAAGCGGCTTCAGCCTCATTCGCCTGTAGCCAAGTTTGTAGTTCTTTCAAACGTTCATTCATGACGGTACCTCCATTAATAAGATATAATAACCTTAGCAATATTTAAAAGTATAGTAAATGGGAAAGGCCTAAGAAAGCTACATAAAAAAATTGTTGGTATGGGAAGGGAGCATCAAAAATGAAAGTATCTTTTCATGGACATGCAGTTGTAAAAGTCGAAACGAATGGTAAAACGATTTTAATCGATCCATTCATTACTGGAAACGAATTGACCGATTTGAAGGTGGAAGATGTGAAACCGGATGTGATCATCTTAACACATGGCCATAATGACCACGTCGGTGATACGGTTGAATTGGCCAAAAGGCATGATGCGCTTGTAATCGGCATTGCAGAGATTGCCGATTACCTGGGTGATCAAGGGGTCAGGACCCACGGGATGAGCATCGGCGGAGCTTTCGAGTTCGACTTTGGAAAAGTGAAACTGACGCCAGCTTTCCATGGGACGGGATTCAATAATGGAGAGGGGCAAATCATTTATTTAGGAATGCCTGCTGGAATATTGCTTACGATAGAAGGGAAAACGATCTATCATGCAGGGGATACAGCGGTATTTTCCGATATGAAACTGATCGGGGAACGACATCCGATTGACTTGGCATTCCTGCCTATCGGCGATAATTACACCATGGGCCCGGAAGATGCAGCACTTGCAGCGAAATTCCTTCAAGCCAAACAAGTCGTGCCGATTCATTACAATACTTTCCCTGTCATCAAACAGGATCCTGAAAAATTCCTCGACCTGCTTGAAGAGGAAAATGGACTGATCATGGAAGCCGGGGATGAAATAGACTTTTAAAAGGACGGGAGCCTGCAGTTGCTACCGTCAGACTATAGATAAGCTCGATGATAATGGAGTGTGTCGACAGTTTTTTTAGGTTTGTAAAATTTGACCGTTTCTTTCCACTGCAGGCACTCGCTTTCCGCGGGCGGTCAGGGAGACTCCTGCGGGGTCTCCCTGGACTCGCATTCCCGCAGGAGTCTCGCACACCCGCTCCAATCAACTCTGCATTAATACTAAGAGAGAAACCCAATTGCCCTCAGTTTTGGAAGGGTTGTAAGTTGACTGTTTCTTTCTCCATTAAGACTTAACAATTTATATCCGCCTTACTAAAGACTTTTTGTTTTTTATTAGAAAAGGAGAACTTTAGGAAAATAAGTCAAGTTCATTATTTTACATATACACTTCCGTATATCTCATTATCGAGATAGCGTCCGGTTTCCAAAATCTAATGCATGGGAAAGTCGTGGTTGTTGGTGCGTTTGTCTGCACCGCTGTGGACCAAGTGATGATTGGTGTTTTACCAATACTACTGCTTCCTGTTTTCCTTGCAAACTACCTCGTACAGTGAGTTTCTTTTCTAAACTTCATTTTTATTTCTGACACTTCTTTATTATCTGTCTGTTTAGAATCATTTTCCTCGCCTTTGACTGCCACTTTAGTACCTGCTTCGGAACATCCATCTATAGTTAGGGCGCTCAAAGCAACTATTATTGAATTGATATGTTTAACAAAAACTAATCCCTCCTTATGTATATCGAGTAAATTCACTCCTCTTTTATGAAAAAAGAATCCATACAAAGTGAATCTATCTGAAAGTAAACTCTCGCTCAGCAGCCAAGTCTTTTTTCCTTTCGCAGGCATAAAATGAATAGACGAATAAAAAGGGGGGATTGGATGAAACAGAGGTTATTACTGTGTTTGCTTTTATGCGGTGTGATGCTGTATTATGCCGTGCCGCGCTTGTCGTTGGAAAGTGGCGGTCTGGAGGGTCTGTTTGCTGGATCCTGGCTGTTGTTTGCATTGTTGGCGGTAGCTGGAAACTTGACGGGCATACTATATTCTCCTAAGAAACAAAAGGTAAAGCGCCAGCCGGAATACAAAAGGTTGCGCCAATACTAGTAGTTGTTTGATAAACTGGGCTCTTTGACCTTATAATGGGTAATAGGAATACCGTGAAAAGGGTGAAGCGCTTGGCTACAAAGCATGAACAAATATTGAAACATATCGATGGGCTCCCTGTCGGCGAGAAGATTTCCGTCCGTCAAATTGCGAAAGCATTGAATGTTAGTGAAGGTACGGCATACCGGGCAATTAAAGAGGCGGAGAACCAGGGCTACGTGAGCTCGATTGAGCGGGTAGGCACGATCCGCATTGAGAAAAAGAAAAAAGAGAATATTGAAAAGCTCACTTTTGCAGAGGTAGTCAATATTGTTGACGGACAAGTTCTTGGAGGGAAAACGGGACTTCATAAGACATTAAATAAATTCGTCATCGGGGCGATGAAGCTGGATGCCATGATGAGATATACAGGCGCAGGAAACCTGCTGATCGTCGGGAACCGTACACAGGCCCATGAGCACGCGTTAAAAGCGGGTGCAGCGGTGCTGATCACCGGGGGATTCGATACCGAAGAGCCCGTTAAAAGGTTAGCCGATGAATTGGAGATGCCAGTCATCTCAACGAGTTACGATACATTTACCGTCGCAACGATGATCAATCGGGCGATTTATGACCAATTGATCAAAAAGGAAATCTTGCTGGTGGAGGATATTTTGACACCCGTACAGGAAACGACCTTTTTGACCGTGGGTGACCGGGTTCAGACCTGGCATGAACTGAATCAGGAATCGGGGCATAGCCGTTTCCCTGTTGTCGATGACAATATGAAGGTTCAAGGAATGGTCACATCAAAAGATATCATCGGACAGGAAGAGATGACGCTCATCGAAAAGGTGATGACGAAAAACCCGATGACCGTAGGCGATAAAATGAGTGTGGCATCTTCTGCACATATGATGGTTTGGGAAGGGATCGAGTTAATCCCGGTCGTGAATGACAGTCATATCCTAAAGGGTATCGTGAGCAGGCAGGATGTGCTGAAGGCATTGCAAATGAGTCAAAGGCAGCCTCAGGTCGGCGAAACGATCGACGATACGATCACCAGCCAGCTTGTGATGACTTCGAATCGCGGCAAGGGCGAGGAAGTGTATAACTATGGCGTCACCCCGCAGATGACCAATTACCTTGGTACCATTTCAAGCGGTGTGTTCACGACATTGGTCACCGACTCGGCAAATCGAGCACTTAGAAGCTATAAGCGCGGTGACTTGGTCGTGGAAAACATGACGATCTACTTCATCAAGCCAGTCCAGATCGACAGTACGCTTGAAATCCATCCGCGTGTCCTTGATGTAGGACGTAAATTCGGAAAAGTCGATGTCGAGGTGTTTAACCAAGGCAAACTTGTCGGCAAGGCGATGTTGACTTGTCAATTGCTGGACCGATCATGAAGAATAAAAAGGATAATCGAAATTCGATTATCCTTTTTGATTTGCAGCTTCTTCGATTGCATGCGGCAAATAAAATTTATACATTTTATAGCCGCCCCAAATACTGAATAAGCCAACGAAGATGAAAACGGCGGCAATGATATAAGTGATGGTCGTGTGGAATAGAAAAAGCTGATTGATTCCGAATAGTGCGACAAACGCACCGAGGGCAATGGAAGACTTCCCTGAAATCCACTTTTTCTCCATCGGCATTTTGGTTCGGACCGATTTGATTTTATAAAACAGATAGACCCCTAGTGAAAGAACGATCAAGGTGACAAGAATAGGCATCGTTTGAAATTCCCCCAATTTAACATATGTACCTTTTTATTGTAGCGGGAAATGAAAGAGAATGCCACATTAAACAAGATGAGACTTCCTATTTCCGCAATTTTTTGATTAAATGAAATATATCATCTTTATAAGGCTCGACAATACATATGTTAAGGGGAGATCAATATGAAAGCTGAAATATTAGCAGATATAAAGCGTTATGATACTATCATTCTCCATCGACATGTCCGTCCAGATCCGGACGCTTATGGTTCACAGGGGGGATTGGCGGAAATCCTGAAAGCATCTTTCCCCGAAAAGCGAATTTATACGGTCGGGAAAGAGGAACCGTCATTGAATTATTTAAGAAGGCTCGATGTGATTTCGGATGAAACATATCAAGGTGCCTTGGTCATCGTTTGTGATACCGCAAATACGGACCGGATTTGTGATGCACGTTACACGACGGGGGATAAACTGATTAAAATCGATCATCATCCTAATGAAGATCCATATGGGGATATGCGTTGGGTCGATACATCGGCAAGTTCCACAAGTGAAATGATTTACGAGTTTTACCAGTTCGGTAAAGAGCAGGGTTTGAAGATGAGTGATGAAGCGGCACGCCTTCTATATGCAGGCATTGTTGGCGATACAGGTCGTTTCCTATTCCAAAGCACGACTGAAAAGACATTTGCCTATGCAAGTGAATTGATTCACTATTCGTTCTCCCGCCCGCAGTTATATCAGGAGATGTATGACGTCGAGGAAAGCATAGTCCGGTTGAATGGCTATGTGCTGCAGCATTTTGAAATCCTTCCATATGGAACGGGGAAAATGATCATCACGAAAGATATACTTAAAAAATTCAATGCTTCCACATCTGAGGCATCGCAGCTCGTTTCCTCGCTAGGTTCGATTAAAAATGTTAAGTCATGGGTCTTTTTCATTGAAGAGGATCAAGAAATCAGGGTTCGTTTCCGTTCTAAAGGACCGGTCATCAATACGATTGCCCGTAAATATAACGGCGGAGGCCACCCGTTTGCAGCAGGGGCTTCGATCTATTCTTGGGATGAAGTGGATAATATCCTTGCCGACATGGAAGAGTTGAATAAAGCGGAATGATAAAACTTAAAGACCAAATCACAAATGATTTGGTCTTTTAAATTCAGTGGATATTCACCCATCCTTAAGAAGTAGTCCTTTTTAGTTTGATTTCAATATTCATTTTCGTATAAAACATGATTTCAACGACTTCAAGTCGATAGCGCTTTTTATTGATGGTCATGATCTTATTTTCTATCGATTTTTTCAACAGCACCTTACCGTCATAGACACTGGCGACATCTTTGGCGAGAAGAGAGGATAGGTCGTCCTCAATCACATCCTCCGCTTCTGCAATACTCAACTGATCCAGACTGTATTTTTCATTCGTGATCGTTACTTCCACTTCCTGAATCGTCAGGATTTCCTCGTTTTTCTCGTTCAATTTTTTATAATCCTGCTCCCAAATTGCGATTTTCCCGTTTAAATCCTTGATTTCTTCTCTTTGTTCGTGAAGGGACCGGATCTGCTTCTCCTGCTGGACGCCATGCATATAAAAGAAAATCACCCAGCTGATCAATCCGCCAAGTGCGGCCCCGGCAAAAAAACGCTGCCAGGTGGGAGTCCGGTGATAGGGAGGAATCCTCATGGTGAAATATGCTCCTGCGTGAACCAGTTGATGATCAGTGCTCCTGTCTGTGCCCCTCCAAGTGCAGAGAGTATCAATAGGACCTGCTTGACTATATCCTTCGTTTCCCCGTGGAAAATACCGCGTTCGAAATTATAGACCATATCAAAAGTTCCCCCGATCGCAGCGACAATCGCCCAAATACGAAGGCTGTCCGACAGCCGGAATACAGTCGTCATCGGGGCTTGTCCAGTAAAAAACGCGGCGAGGCCCCCGATTATCGAGCCGCCAAGCAATACGCCAAGCGATATGAAAAAGCTGTTGAGGAAGGCTGGAACAAAGGCTTCATTCATATATCATCATCCTTTTTTGCTTGATATTCTTCTATTCCATTTATATGGGATGTTCAGAGGTATTATGATAGTCGCCGGAAATCAGGAGGTTAAATTGCATTGGTAATGAGAACATATTTTCTTTTTTTGAAATAAACACTATAATGAAAAGAAACATGCCTTACAAAGGTGGGAGAAAAAAACGTGTATACTCATCTCCATATTCAGAGCGGATACAGCCTGCTGACAAGTACGGTGAAGATCACTGAACTTGTGGCCAAAGCGAAAGCGGATGGCTGTACAAGTCTTGCCTTAACCGATCGAAATGTTATGTACGGTTCGGTCTATTTTTATAAAGAATGCAAGAAGCAGGGCATAAAGCCGATCATCGGCATACTTGCGGATGTCCTTGATGAACGGGAATCGCCACATGGACTTCTTTTATTGGCAAAGAGTCTGCAAGGATATCAAAACCTGCTTAAAATAAGCAGTGCCATAAAAACGAAATCCCCGTCAGGCATTCCAATGAATTGGCTTAAAGCCTATTCCGGGGGCTTGATTGCAGTCACACCAGGTGCAGAGGGGCAGATAGAAACGATATTGAGAGAAGAAAACCCTGAAGAAGCCAAACAGGCAGCAGGGCGATTTCTGCAAATTTTTGGTCATGATAACTTTTATGTATCCATACAGAGACTGTCGATTGCGGATGAGGAAAAAAGTAACGAAGCCATAAGTCAGTTGGCGAGAGATTTAGAGATAAAGATTGTCGCGACGAATCCAGTTTATTATTTGAACGAAAGCGATGCACTCGCTCATGAAGTCTTATTGGCAATCGGAAATGGCGACAAGCTGGCGGATGAGACGCATACGGTTCTTGAATCCGATCAATTTTATTTGAAAAGCCGGTCTCAGATGGCAGAACTATTCCATGACAGACCGGATGCTCTCGAAAATACACTGCATATTGCCGCGCAATGCAATCTGGAAATTCCATTTCATCGTTCACTTCTTCCTAAGTACCCTACTGAAGATGGAGCCACAGCCGAAGAAATGCTCGAAGCCATCTGCTTCCAAGGGCTGAAGAAAAGAGTGCCGGAGCCATCCATTCAATATGAAGAGCGCCTGCGATATGAATTGGATATCATCACCAAGATGAAATTCAGCGATTACTTTTTAATCGTTTGGGACTTCATGAAATTCGCTAAGGACCACCAAATCCTGACTGGTCCAGGAAGGGGGTCGGCCGCAGGTTCGATGGTCGCTTATGTGCTGTCGATCACGGATGTCGATCCAATCGAACATTCATTGCTGTTCGAGCGTTTCCTGAATCCGGAACGTGTCTCGATGCCGGATATCGACATTGACTTTCCGGATAACCGCCGTGAAGAAGTGATTGCCTATGTCGCGAAGAAATACGGGGAACTTCATGTAGCACAGATCATTACATTCGGGACATTGGCTGCCAAGGCTGCGTTAAGGGATACAGGACGTGTTTTCGGCCTAAATTCAAAGGAACAGGAAGCAGTATCGAAAATGATTCCAGGACGTCTGGGCATCACGCTTCCCGAGGCTTTCAAGGAATCGAAAAGGCTTAGGGAATTCGTTAATGAGAGTGACCTGAATCAAAAACTATTTCAAACCGCGTTATTGCTTGAAGGGCTGCCTCGCCATGCTTCGACACATGCCGCCGGCGTCGTCATCAGTGACCAGGCACTGACCGGGCATATCCCGATTCAGGGAGGGCATGACGGCATCCACCTGACTCAATATCCAATGGACCTTCTCGAAGAACTGGGACTTCTTAAAATGGATTTTCTTGGACTCCGCAATTTAACGCTCATCGATAATATTTTAAATAACATTAAAAAAGGAACGGGGAAAAGGCTCGACTTGTCCCATATTCCGATGGATGATCCCGAGACGCTGGCCACTTTAGGCAGAGGCGAAACAACCGGGGTATTCCAGTTTGAATCGGATGGCATCCGTAAGGTTTTAATCAAGCTGAAACCGAACCGATTCGAGGATATCGTTGCGGTCAATGCCCTATATCGTCCAGGTCCGATGGAAAATATACCGCTGTTCATCGAGCGAAAACATGGACTTGCTTCGATTGATTACCTTCACGAGGATTTGAAGGATATCCTCGAGCCTACATATGGGGTCATCGTATATCAAGAACAAATCATGCAAATCGCCTCCCGTTTAGCCGGGTTTTCATTAGGGGAGGCTGACCTGCTCCGACGTGCCGTTTCGAAGAAGAAGAAGGATGTTCTGGATCAAGAGCGGCAGCATTTCATGAGCGGCGCATTGAAACAAGGATACTCCGAAAAAACGGCAGATGAGATTTATTCCTTGATTGTCCGCTTCGCTAACTATGGATTCAACCGAAGTCATGCGGTGGCGTATAGCTTCATCGCTTATCAGCTGGGTTACTTGAAAACCCACTATCCGGAATATTTCATGGCAGCACTTTTGACATCGGTTGTCGGGAATGATGAAAAGATTTCGCAATATATCCGAGAAGCAAAAAAGAAAGGGATAGCGGTTCTGCCTCCCTCGATTAACCGGAGCGGTTACCCGTTTTTACCGGAAAAGGAGGGGATTCGTTATAGCCTGGGCGCCATAAAAGGGATAGGCGGGACGGTCCTAAAAGATATCTTCGCTGCAAGGCGTCAGAAGAAGTTCGCTGATTTATTCGATTTCTGTTTGCGCGTTTCGGGGAAAATCGTCAATAGAAAAGTGTTGGAGGCGCTTGTCCATTCAGGTGCATTTGATGAATTCGGTGAAGACCGGGCAACATTGTTGGCGAGCTTGGACGTAGCGATCAATCATACGGAATTGGTTAATCCGGATGATGACCTATTCGATATGTTTTCGGATGGCGAGTTTTCACTAAAACCGAAATACCACCGGGTCGATCCTATCCCAATCGAGGACAAACTCTCGTTGGAAAAAAGCGCATTGGGGCTTTATCTATCGAATCATCCTGTGACAAGCTACAGAGAACTTTTTCAGCACTTCGGCTGTTTGACTATAGATGAAGCTATTAATAAAAAGGAATCGAAAGTCTTACTTGGCGCTTACATTACGTCGGTTAAAACCATAAGGACAAAAAAGGGCGATGTGATGGCTTTCTTGAGCGTCAGTGATGAAGAGGGGGATATTGAAGCGGTCGTTTTTCCAAATGTTTATAAAAACCACTCTGCCGACTTGAATCATGGACAACTCGTTATGCTGCAAGGGACATTGGAAGAGCGGGATGGAAAAACACAGCTGCTGATCCGGAACGTATACCCGCTTGAAAAAGTGAAGCAGATGAAAGAGGAAAAAAACGGAACGATATTCCTGAAAATTGAGGCTGGCAAGCAAACGAAGGATACACTGCAAAAAATAAAAAAAATTTTAATGCAGCATAGCGGTGAAACCAAGATCATGCTTTTTTACGAGAGGGAAAACCGCTATGTACAGCTATCTTATTGGGATTGGGTTAATCCTACAGATAGACTGATGCAGGCATTATTTGACTTGGTGGGAAAAGGGAATGTGGTTTACAAGAAAGAATAACTGTTTTACAACTTTAATAGTTATGTTATATTGAAAACAGGCCGCTGTGGTCTGACCACTAGATTTCAGCATAATTTCAGCATATAAGATAATGGGTTACCCAATTTGTTTTAGGAGTGAAACTATGACATTAAGAGAAGAAGCATTACATATGCACCGCTTGAATCAAGGAAAATTAGAAACAGTTTCGAAAGTGCCGGTTAGGAACGCAGTAGATTTAAGCCTGGCTTATTCTCCTGGTGTCGCAGAACCGTGTAAAGATATTTACGATAAGCCGGAAACCGTTTATGACTATACAATGAAGGGGAATACGGTTGCCGTCATTTCTGATGGAACGGCTGTTTTGGGACTTGGAAACATCGGTCCGGAAGCTGCTATGCCGGTCATGGAAGGAAAAGCCGTTTTATTTAAAAGTTTCGCCGGAGTGGACGCTTTCCCGATTTGTTTAAAAACGACGGATGTGGACAAAATTGTAGAGACCGTTAAATTACTCGAACCGACTTTCGGTGGAGTGAACTTAGAAGACATAGCCGCACCAAATTGTTTTGAAATTGAAGAACGACTCAAAAAAGAAATGAATATTCCTGTTTTCCATGATGATCAGCACGGTACAGCCATTGTTACTGTTGCGGGTCTTGTGAACGCGTTACGACTGGTGAATAAATCAATGTCAGAAATTAAAGTGGTAGCGAATGGCGCAGGGGCTGCGGGCATTGCCATCATTAAATTGCTTTATAGCTATGGAGTTCGCGACATCATCATGTGTGATACGAAGGGTGCCATTTATGAGGGCCGTTCGACAGGTATGAATGATACAAAAGAACAAGTGGCGAAAGTGACCAATCGAAATAAGGTTTCAGGGCCTTTGGAATCAGTCATTGAAAACGCTGATGTATTTATAGGAGTTTCTGCCGCAGGTGCATTGACAAAAGAAATGGTTTCTTCGATGAATCGGGATGCAATCATTTTCGCGATGGCTAATCCAGATCCGGAAATCATGCCGGAAGATGCAAAAGCAGCGGGTGCCAAGGTTGTTGGAACTGGCCGTTCGGATTTCCCGAATCAGGTCAATAACGTCCTTGCTTTCCCAGGGATTTTCCGTGGGGCCTTGGATGTACGTGCGACTCATATCAATGAAAAAATGAAGGTAGCTGCAGTAAAAGCCATTGCTGGATTAATACAGGAGCATGAGTTGAACGAAGACTACGTGATCCCTGCTCCATTTGATGCGAGGGTGGCACCTGCCGTTGCGGCTGCTGTTGCCAAGGCAGCGATGGAAACCGGAGTAGCTAGAATCAATGTAGATCCAGAGGAAATTAAAGAAAAAACAAAGAAATTAGCGATCATTGGAAAAAGTGAGGAATAATTAATTTGGCAGGTCGTACTTCTTCATCCAAAATTTATCTCGATGTCGTTGAGAGCCTACGTAGCATGATTGAAGCGGACAGCCTCCTGCCGGGAGATAAAATCCCATCAGAACGGGAGTTATCGGATCGTTTTAATGTTGGGCGTTCCTCTGTCCGTGAAGCATTGCGTGCCTTAGAACTATTAGGCTTAATAGAAACAAGGCGTGGTGAAGGGACGTTTATCAGGGATTTCCAGGAGCATAAGCTAGTCGAGCTTCTGGGAACCTTTTTTTTGCAAGATAAAAAAGTACAAGAAGATTTGGCTGAGACGAAAAGGCTGATTGAAATTGACTGTTTGCGGATCGTCGCCTTTTTCGCTACGGCTGAGGACATCAAAAGATTAATGGCCTGGGTCAAAGCGGATATGTTTCATGATGATGATTTCTTTTTAAGAATTGCCATTTTGAATCGCAATCGATTGCTGGAAAGAATTTGGCGCATTGTCAACAGCTATGCTAGAACATCAGAGATGGTACAGGGTAATGTGAAAAAAGAAGACTATCTGGCACTTCTTACATATTTGCTCGAACGTGATGAAGAAAAAGCCATCGAAACGTATCTTATTAGAATTAGAAATATGTCGAAGGGCGAATGACACCTTTTTACACGATACTAATTTTATTTCTGATATAGTTTGTACCAAGTATCATAAAATAGATAATTGGTGGTAAAGGGAGGATTAAGCTTGCTTAAAGAGCTATTTGCGAAGTCTAAGAAGAAATATGCAACGGTTCCTTTAGATCGGGAGAAACAAGATGTACCAGAAGGAATCATGACAAAGTGCACCGGCTGTAAAAAAATCATGTATACAAAAGAATTGGTGAAAAACAAGAAAGTCTGTCTGCATTGCGGGTACCATCATCCGATGTCTTCCCATGAGCGCATCGAATTTTTATTCGACGCAGGCACTTTTAATGAATTTGATAAAGAAATGATTTCCGTTAACCCGCTTGATTTTCCGGATTACTTGGAAAAACTGGAAAAAGATAGAAAGAAAGCCAAGATTAATGAGGCGGTTGTCACAGGAGTCGGAAGCATCAATGGCTACCAAGTTTCAACTGCCATCATGGATTCGAATTTCCGGATGGGAAGCATGGGATCCGTTGTTGGCGAAAAAATTACCCGTGCCATTGAACGTGCTGGTGAATTGAAGATTCCGTTCATCATATTTACGGCATCAGGCGGCGCCCGGATGCAGGAGGGTGTTTTGAGCTTGATGCAGATGGCAAAGACAAGTGCAGCACTCAAGATATTCAGCAATGAAGGCGGACTGATCATATCAATGATGACCCATCCTACCACAGGCGGGGTTTCGGCAAGTTTCGCGTCACTTGGCGATATTAATCTAGCCGAACCTGGAGCACTTATTGGTTTTGCGGGACGAAGAATCATTGAGCAGACGATTCGTGAAGAGCTTCCTGAAGATTTCCAAACGGCTGAATTCTTGTTGAAGCACGGTCAATTGGATGCGGTCGTCAAACGTACGGAAATGAAGGAAACCTTGACGACAATCCTTAAAATCCATGCCCCGGGCGGTGAGTGGTTATGATTTACGAATTAGAGTTCGAGCGTCCCATTACGGACCTGAGAAATAAAATTAAAGAGCTAAAGGCAATCTCGAAGGATGCTGATGTAGACCTTACAGCAGAAATCGAAACATTGGAAAAGCGTTTAGAGAAGCTGGAAGTGGATATCTACAACAATCTTAAACCGTGGGATCGTGTTCAGATTGCCCGGCATCCAGCCCGTCCGACGACGCTTGATTACATTCCGCTGTTATTCAATGACTTCATCGAGTTTCATGGAGATCGGTATTATGGGGATGATGAAGCGATTGTTTCTGGAATCGCAGAATTCAATGGACTTGCCGTGACTGTCATCGGTCATCAACGCGGGAAAGATACGAAGGAAAACATCCGTCGTAACTTCGGCATGCCCCATCCTGAAGGCTATCGAAAAGCTTTGCGCCTTATGAAACAGGCTGAAAAATTCAACAGGCCGATTATTTGTTTCATTGATACGAAGGGAGCTTTCCCTGGTAAAGCCGCTGAAGAGCGCGGGCAAAGTGAAGCCATTGCGAAAAACCTTTTCGAAATGGCAGGGCTGAAGGTGCCGGTCATCAGTATTGTCATTGGTGAAGGCGGAAGCGGCGGTGCATTGGCGCTTGGCGTCGGAGACCGAATTTTCATGCTTGAAAACTCAACATATTCCGTGATTTCCCCAGAAGGGGCTGCAGCCTTGCTGTGGAAGGATGCCTCTCAGGCTAAGAGGGCTGCGGAAACGATGAAAATCACGGCTCCCGACTTAAACCGCTTAGGAGTCATCGATGAGATCATTCCTGAAGTGAGGGGCGGCGCCCATCGGGATTCGAATTTACAGGCAGAAGCCATCAAGGAAATCCTGAAACGTTCATTCAATGAACTGTTGCCATTGAATAGTGAAGATCTAATCAACCAGCGTTATATGAAATTCAAGAAAATCGGTGAATATGAATTTGCAAAACAACAACCTGAGGGCGAACCTAAGGAAGTGGAACAGCATTCATAAACACATTTGGAAAAGGAAAAACGTGCTGCCTGGGGCAACACGTTTTTTCATCCTTTCATTCGTGCATATGTATTCATTACCGAAACGAGTAAAGAATATGGTTTGTGTGTAGAATGTAAAGTTTCACACCATTTTACTTCAATTTCTGAAGAGAATCGGTTAGGCTTATAACATCAAGTATGCATAAGTGAAACAGTTACTGCTTATTGAAGCTTGAAAAAGGGTACAATGATATAGCGAAGCTTAAAATTGATTAGTGCTGTAGAGAGGTGACATTTATGAAAAGAATAGGTGTATTGACAAGTGGAGGAGATTCTCCAGGAATGAATGCGGCAGTCCGAGCAGTTGTCCGGAAAGCAATTTTTCATGAAATGGAGGTCTTCGGTATTTATCATGGCTATCAGGGTCTGATAAATGGCAATATAAAAAAGCTTGAACTTGGGTCGGTCGGGGATATCATTCATAGAGGCGGCACGATGTTACATACGGCTCGCTGTCCGGAATTTAAGACGGAGGAAGGCCAGCTGAAAGCGATTGAACAATTGAATAAACATGGTATCGAGGGCATTGTCATAATTGGTGGCGATGGTTCTTACCGCGGGGCGAGAGCTTTAACGGAAAGGGGTTTCCCTTGTATCGGGGTTCCTGGAACGATTGATAATGACATACCGGGTACGGACTTTACGATTGGTTTCGATACGGCCCTGAATACAGTCATCGATGCTATCGATAAAATTCGGGATACGGCCACTTCTCATGAGAGGACTTATGTGGTTGAAGTGATGGGAAGAGATGCCGGCGATATTGCACTTTGGGCTGGATTGGCTGGCGGAGCTGAAACGATTCTTTGTCCTGAATATGAATATGATATAGAAGACCTGATTGGGAAGCTGAACCGCGGTCATGACCGTGGGAAAAAGCACAGTATCATCATTGTAGCCGAAGGTGTGGGAAGTGCCGTTGATATTTCCAGGAAAATTGAGGCGAAAGCAGGATTTGAAACTCGTGTAACGGTCCTGGGCCATGTTCAGCGCGGAGGATCACCCTCTGCAAATGACCGGGTATTGGCAAGCCGTCTTGGGGCAAGAGCCGTTGAATTGCTTCTAGAAGGAAAAGGGGGCAGGGCAGTCGGGATCGAACAAAATCAACTTGTTGATTATGATATCATCGAAGCTCTTGCTAAACCGCATACAATTGACAAGAAAATGTATGAATTATCCGCTGAGCTATCCATTTAATCATTTTTATTGACCGATAGGAATCGCTTTTTAGTAATGGGTATTTAAAAGAAGACATAAAACACTGCGCCCCCTGTCTTCAAGAAGTGGACAGGCGACGAGTAGTTTTCCTTAAAGGAGGATGACACTATGCGTAAAACCAAGATTGTTTGTACGATTGGCCCCGCAAGTGAAAGTATAGAAAAGCTGGTTCAATTAATAGAGGCGGGAATGAATGTAGCACGGCTTAACTTTTCTCATGGAAATCATGAAGAACACGCAGATAGAATCCGCAATATAAGAGAAGCGAGCGAAAAAACGGGTAAACAGGTTGCCATCCTGTTGGATACAAAAGGACCTGAAATACGGACAAATAACATGGAAAATGATTCCATTGAGCTTGTAGCCGGCAATGAAGTCATTATTTCCATGAATGAAGTCCTGGGAACACCTGAAAAATTCTCCATTACCTATGAAGGGCTTCTGCATGATGTTCACCCAGGCTCTAAAATCCTTTTGGATGATGGATTGATCGGGCTTGAAGTGTTGAAGATTGATGAGTTCAGAAAAGAAATCCATACGAAGATCTTGAATAGCGGTACACTTAAGAACAAAAAAGGCGTCAATGTTCCAGGAGTTTCGGTTAACCTGCCTGGCATAACGGAGAAAGACGAACAGGATATCCTTTTTGGAATCGAACAGGGTATCGACTTCATTGCTGCCTCATTTGTACGCAGGGCTTCCGACGTGCTTGAAGTAAGTGAATTATTGCAGCAAAATGGTGCTGAGCATATTCAAATCATCCCTAAAATCGAAAATCAAGAGGGCGTGGACCGTCTTGATGAGATCTTGGAAGTTTCAGATGGCTTGATGGTGGCACGTGGAGACTTGGGAGTGGAAATTCCTGCAGAAGAAGTGCCATTAGTCCAAAAACAAATGATCAAAAAATGTAATAATGCCGGAAAACCAGTCATAACGGCTACACAAATGCTCGATTCGATGCAGCGTAATCCAAGGCCGACCCGTGCAGAAGCAAGTGACGTGGCCAATGCCATATTTGATGGAACGGATGCCATCATGCTTTCTGGCGAAACAGCAGCTGGAACCTATCCTGTCGAAGCGGTGCAAACGATGCATAACATTGCTTCACGTGCTGAAACTGCCCTTGATTATCGGGATATATTATCAGTCAGAAGCAAAGTGAACCGTCATAATGTTACGGATGCCATTGGTCAATCCGTTGCCCACACTGCGCTTAATCTTAATGCCGGGGCAATCATCACGCCTACAGAAAGCGGTCATACGGCAAGGATGATTTCCAAATACCGCCCTAAAGCACCGATCATTGCGGTTACATCCAATGATCATGTTTCAAGAAGGCTTGCATTGGCATGGGGAGTCTATCCGCAGATTGGTCCAAAAGCGACGACTACCGATGAAATGCTTCAAACAGCAATAGATGAAAGCCTGCATTCTGGCTTAGTTTCCCATGGGGATTTAGTCGTCATTACAGCCGGTGTGCCTGTAGGTGAAACGGGTACGACTAACTTGATGAAAATTCATGTGTTAGGAGAGGTTCTTTTGAAGGCTCAAGGAATCGGCAGGAAATCAGCGAAAGGTGAAGTGGTTATCGCTAAGAATGCAAAGGAAGCTTTGGAAAAAGTGAAGGAAGGCTCTGTATTGGTTACGATCGGTTCTGACCGCGAAATGATGCCGGCAATTGAAAAGTGTGCGGCATTGATTACGGAAGAAGGCGGTTTGACAAGCCATGCAGCTGTTGTGGGAGTTACATTGGGCATACCGGTAATCGTTGGGGCGGAGGACGCGACCAAGGTTTTCACGGATGGTCAAAGAATAACGGTCGATGCAGGTCGTGGAGTCATTTATGATGGACATGCAAACGTTCTGTAAAACGAAATTTTGGCTGATTCCTTGCCAATGAGGTAAGATGGATGTACCGCACCAGAAATGGGCTGTGCAGGAGGAATGAAGATGAAGTATTTTTTAATGTTTATCATTGCGATGCCGGTCGTTGAAATTATTGTCCTTTTGCTGTCAGGCAATCTGATTGGTTTTTGGCCAACGCTGTTCCTGATTGTAGCCACAGGTTTGATCGGAGCTTATTTGGCTAAACGGCAAGGGATGGAGACGTGGAAAAAGGCACAGGAACAGATTCGTTACGGAATGATGCCAGGAAATGAAATCATTGATGGAATCTGTATCTTTATCGGAGCTGCACTGTTGCTGTCCCCTGGGCTCATCTCGGATATCATGGGATTGATCCTTGTGTTTCCGCCAACCCGGAATCTCCTCAAACCGATTGTTATCCGGTTTATCATGAACAGGATGAATAAAGGGAAAGTTACCATCATTCGGCATAAATAATATAAGGCTGTCTAAAGGCATAAGCTTTTAGGCAGCCTTTTTGGTCCTTGAAAAAGGTCCGCAACAGCATCCCAGTTTTTTATGGGGTGCTTTTTTGCTTTACAAATGGCTCCCTGTTTCACCATTGAATGATGATGTCCACGAGAATGAAATGTGTATCATAACAGGATTTCTAAATGATTAACCCTTGGAAACATTGGTAAATAAGGATTTTCTATGCTCAAAAATCTTTTTTTAGATTTTTTAGAAAAAACTGGTGACAAATTTATACAACGTGTTATATAATACAAACAGGAAATAAAACATCTGTATTATAACATATAAAGAGTTGGAAAGGGTGTGGAGAGGCAACATGATTACGGAAGCAAAAGGCTTACAGATTACAGGCAACATTAAGCCAGGATATGAACAAATACTTACAGCGGAAGCTCTTCAATTCATCGAAAGAATGGAACGGCATTTCAGTGGAAGAAGGGCAGAACTTCTAGAACGGAGGAAAAGCGTTCAGAAAGAACTGAATCAAGGCATGCTTCCTGATTTCCTTGAAGAAACGAAGCATATTCGTGCAAGTGATTGGACGATTGCGCCCCTCCCGAATGATTTGCAGGATCGCAGGGTTGAAATCACTGGACCTGTTGATCGTAAAATGATCATAAATGCCATGAACTCAGGTGCCAATGTATTCATGGCGGACTTTGAAGATGCCAATTCACCCACTTGGGAGAATTGCATCGATGGCCAATTGAATCTGCGCGATGCAATTCGAGGAACCATTTCATTTAAAAATCCAAATGGCAAAGTGTATGAATTAAATGAAAGAACAGCTGTGCTAAAGGTAAGGCCACGCGGCTGGCATTTGGAGGAAAAACATGTCCTTTTGGATGGACAGCCTATATCAGCCAGCATTTTTGACTTTGGACTGTACTTTTACCACAACGCAAAAGCATTGGTCGAAAAACAAAGCGGTCCATACTTTTACTTACCGAAAATGGAAAGCTATCTCGAAGCAAGATTATGGAATGAAATATTCGTATATGCACAGAACGATTTGAGAATCCCGCAAGGAACCATCAAGGCAACGGTCTTGATAGAAACAATTCTTGCTGCATTCGAAATGGACGAAATTCTGTACGAGCTGAAAGAACAT
Organism: Peribacillus sp. FSL R5-0717; assembly: GCF_038002945.1. Lineage (NCBI taxonomy): Bacteria > Bacillati > Bacillota > Bacilli > Caryophanales > Bacillaceae > Peribacillus > Peribacillus sp. FSL R5-0717. The sequence goes on along the minus strand of NZ_JBBOOF010000001.1, from coordinate 1,049,446 downwards.
TCGGCAGGCTTGAACTGTGGCCGCTGGGATTATATCTTTAGTTTCCTGAAAAAATTCCGTAACTCGGATGATGTCATTTTCCCAGATCGGCAGCAGGTCACGATGACCGTCCCGAACATGAGGGCGTATTCCTTACTGGCGATCAAAACATGTCACAGCCGTAATGCTCCTGCAATTGGCGGGATGGCCGCACAAATTCCCGTTAAAAATGACCCGGTTAAGAACGATGAGGCTTTTGCGAAAGTTAAGGCAGATAAAGAACGCGAAGCAAGAGACGGTCATGATGGAACATGGGTTGCCCACCCAGGTATGGTAAGCACGGCAAAAGAGGTTTTTGACCTGCTCGTCCCAAAACCGAATCAAATTTTCCGGAAACGGGAAGATGTCCATGTAACGGCACAAGAGTTGCTGGCTGTACCGGAAGGAACGATCACAGAGGCAGGCTTAAGGACGAATATTAATGTAGGCATCCAATATATCGCCTCATGGTTAAGCGGCAGAGGTGCGGCACCTATCAATAACTTAATGGAAGATGCTGCAACCGCTGAAATTTCAAGGGCTCAAGTCTGGCAATGGATCCGTCATCCAAAAGGCATTCTCGAAGATGGCAGGAAAATAACCGAGGAATTATTCCATCAAATCAAAGAAGAAGAATTGGCGGTCATTAAATCGGAAGTAGGGGAAGAAACTTTCAAATCTGGAAAGTTTGAAGAGTCTACTAAACTATTTGAACAATTGATTGAAGCGGATGACTTTGCAGATTTCTTAACTAACGCGGCATATGAAAAATTATCTTAATATTCAAAATATATAATATGAATTAGGAGGAAATATAATGATGATGAATGAGAGAGCGCAAAAATTACAACAAAGCTGGGAAAATGACTCACGGTGGACTGGTATTAAACGTCCTTATACGGCCGAGGAAGTCATTAAACTGAGAGGTTCCATCGATATTGAACAAACATTGGCACGCCGCGGTTCCGAAAAACTATGGAATCTATTAAAAACAGAGGATTTCATCAATGCATTAGGAGCATTGACCGGTAATCAAGCCATGCAGCAGGTGAAAGCTGGTTTAAAAGCAATCTACTTAAGCGGCTGGCAAGTGGCGGCAGATGCTAACATCGCAGGGCAAATGTACCCTGACCAAAGTTTATATCCAGCCAACTCCGTGCCCCAAGTCGTTAAACGCATTAATCAGACACTTCAGCGTGCAGACCAAATCAGCTTTGCTGAAGGGAAAAATGATATCGATTGGTTCGCTCCAATCGTGGCGGATGCTGAAGCAGGTTTTGGCGGTTCCCTTAACGTCTTTGAATTAATGAAAGGCATGATCGAAGCTGGAGCGGCTGGCGTTCACTTCGAAGACCAGCTTTCTTCCGAGAAAAAATGCGGTCACCTAGGCGGTAAAGTCCTTCTTCCTACCCAAACGGCAGTACGTAATTTAGTTTCCGCCCGATTGGCAGCAGATGTAATGGGTACACCGACCATCTTGATTGCCCGTACGGATGCTGATGCTGCAGATTTGATCACGGATGATATTGATCCGGTCGATGCACCATTCATCACTGGTGAAAGGACTCCAGAAGGATTCTACCGCACGAATGCAGGGCTTGACCAAGCAATTGCAAGAGGCCTTGCCTATGCGCCATATGCCGACCTTATCTGGTGTGAGACTTCTGAACCTAATCTAGCGGATGCTCGCCGCTTTGCCGAGGCCATCCATGCAGAGTTCCCGGGAAAATTGCTTGCTTACAATTGTTCCCCATCATTTAACTGGAAAGCGAAATTAAGTGATGAAGAGATTGCCAATTATCAAGTGGAATTGGGTAAATTGGGTTATAAATTCCAATTCGTTACACTTGCAGGCTTCCATTCATTGAATCATAGCATGTTCAACCTTGCTCTTGGTTATAAAGAACGCGGCATGGCTGCATACTCTGAACTTCAACAAGCGGAATTCGCTAGTGAGCCGGATGGCTATACAGCAACACGCCATCAGCGTGAAGTGGGAACGGGTTACTTTGATGAAGTGGCACAAGTCGTTTCTGGTGGAACATCATCCACAACAGCACTTGCAGGTTCTACTGAAACAGAACAATTCGAGACGTCGAAATAATTCTAGTTTAAAACCAAAAATCCGCCTTGTACCCGAGGCGGATTTTTAAGTGGAAAAGAGTGAATGCTAATAGATGTCTGGATTCCCTTAAGTGGTTTTCTTTGTATCCCCGATGATGAAAGTCCATATGGCCTTGAAGACATGGGCGCGCTGAAGTGTATTGAATATGACAAGTACGACAGGTCCTGCAATCAAACCTAGGAAACCGATCAATTTGAATCCGATGAACAAGGCGATGAGAGTGGCAAGCGGATCCAAACCAATACTGGATGAAAGTACTTTTGGCTCTATTAGCTGACGCTGGACAACGACGATTATGTAAAGGACGGACAAACCGATTGCGAGACTTGTATTCCCGGCAATGAATTCAAAGATGATCCAAGGAATGAAAATCGTACCTGTCCCTAAATAGGGAATGATATCGACCAGTCCGCATATCAGGGCAATGGTAATTGAATAATTCACCCCTAAAATGAGAAATCCGATTAAAATCGTGACAGTCGTCAATGAAACAAGAGTGAATTGTGCCCGGATGAACCCGAATAAAGCCCGTTTTAAATCCCTGAATAAACGCTTTGCACCCGCAAAAATCTTATCAGGCAACACTTTTCCGGTCATGCGGCCGAAGGTATCCCAATCTTTGCTGATGAAGAATGTGCCAAGCAAAGTAAAAAGGAGTGCCGTTGCTGTAGTTGGAAACCATCCGATGATTGTGGGGATGTTCTTCAAGAAGGCTTGAATGAAGCCGCTTACTCCCGTCGTGATGGATTCACCGATATTTTGGATATTCTTGAGGATTGTGTCTTGCTGTTCGGTATCCAAATTATTGAACATTGCAGCTATTTGATTATATAAAGGGATGACGGTGGTAGCGATGTATGTTTCTATATAATCCACGATGGTTTCAATGTGTTTCGGGATGACTCCGGCAAGGTAATTGGTCCCTGAAATGATCTCGGTGACGAGTAAGGTGATAAGACCCGCAAATAAAAGGAAAATGAGTAAAAGGGAAACGAATACAGCCAACCCCCGTGGCAGCCGTCCTTTCCTTTCGAAAAAAATGACCAGGGGATTCATCAAGAAAGCGATGATCATGGCAATGATGAATGGATATGTATATTTAGATAAATAAAACAAGGCAATTCCACCTAATATTATCCCTCCGACGACCAGTAAAGAACGAATGAAACGATACATATATACCGGATTCAAGTCATATCCCTCCTTCAACCATTAAGTTTGTATTATAATTGTAACGATGATGGAAAAGAAAGGAAAGATTCTTTCATCCTTCGTTTTGAATTTTTTCTGCAGATGCATCGTTCCTAAAACCATTTTTCTCCCAAGAACAAGGGAGTTTGTTATGTTAAAATAACAAAAAACAGAAGGAAGAAGGTGAAGGGATAATGATCAACGGTCCTGTCGTATTTTTAATTCTGCTTGCTGCAATCGGTTGGTTTGGGAAAAATACCTCACTGATCATGGCTGCGGGTTTTCTTTTAAGCATGAAACTGATTGGCCTTGACGCTAAAGTGTTTCCATACCTGGAAGCGAAAGGAATCAACCTGGGTGTCACGATCATCACGATCTCCGTACTCATTCCCATAGCAAACGGGGCGATTGGTTTCAAGGAACTAGGAGACGCGATAAAATCCCCTTATGCCTGGATTGCACTTGCATCCGGAATAGCCGTTGCACTCATAGCAAAAAATGGGATTACACTGCTGTCGCATGATCCACACATTACCACCGCTCTTGTATTTGGGACGATTCTTGCGGTCGCCTTATTCAAAGGTGTGGCTGTCGGCCCGTTAATCGGGGCAGGAATTGCTTATTTATGCATGCAGATCTTCAATTTTTTTAAATGAAGTGAGAGGCTAAGGGGAGAAAAGCCCGTCAGTACTGGAAATGCAAATTTTCTATTTAATGTTTCGTTTATTCTGCTTTGGGACATTTTTTTTGAAAAAAACGATTTTAAACGCATGAATAAAGCAAGAGAATATGGAGCTAATTTTTCTAATAAAATAATAATTTTTTCACATTTTAAGTGCTTTTCATTCCCAAAAAAGTGTTTATTGTTTATAATAATCATGTAACTGCTCTGATTTATTAAAATTGGGATTCAGAATATCATTGATATTTTTGAGGAATCTTAAAAAAAGATGTAGTTATTGAGCAAGCGCTCACTAGGAATAGCTACAAGCATTATTTTTAGAATTTCTTATTAAAGATTATCGTACATTTTACTATTGTTGGGGTCATATTCTGTGAACGCTTCCAATACAAGATGTATGTCTTCTGCTAAAAAATAGATGGTTGTTTACAATAGCTAATTTCTTGGAAGCGCTACATTTATACGCTAATAGCAAGGGCATAGGGGAATATCTAGGAAAAGGAGAGATTTAGTATGACAGCAACAAAAGGTCTTGAAGGTGTGGTAGCAACAACTTCATCAGTAAGCTCCATTATCGATGACACATTAACGTATGTAGGTTATGACATCGATGATTTGGCTTCGAACGCAACATTCGAGGAAGTAATCTATCTTTTATGGCACGGAGCTCTTCCGAACAAAAGCCAACTAGAAGAATTAACTAAACAACTTGCTGAAAATGCTGAAATTCCAGCTGAAGTGGTTAATCACTTCAAAACATACCCAATTGATAAAGTACATCCAATGGGAGCTCTTCGCACCGCAGTATCCCTTCTTGGTCTTTATGATGAAGAAGCAGATGTAATGAGTGAAGAAGCTAACTATCGTAAAGCAATCCGCATCCAAGCAAAAATCCCTACATTGGTAACAACTTTCGCTCGCGTCCGTCAAGGGAAAGAAGCTGTTGCTCCACGTACAGATTTAAGCTTTGCTGCTAACTTCTTATATATGTTAAGCGGTAATGAACCAACGGCAATCGAAGAAGAAGCATTCAACAAAGCATTGGTTCTTCATGCTGACCATGAATTAAACGCTTCTACATTCACTGCACGCGTTTGTGTGGCTACATTAGCTGATATCTATTCTGGTGTAACTGCTGCCATCGGCGCTTTAAAAGGCCCACTTCACGGCGGAGCTAACGAACAAGTCATGAAAATGCTTACAGAAATTGGTTCAGTTGAGAACGTTGAGCCATATATCAACGAAAAATTAGCCAATAAAGAAAAAATCATGGGCTTTGGCCACCGTGTATACCGTAAAGGTGATCCCCGTGCTAAACACCTTAAAGAAATGTCACAAAAACTGACTGAACTTACTGGGCAACCGCAATATTATGATATGTCCATCAAAATTCATGAAATCGTAACCGGTCAAAAGAATCTTCCGCCGAATGTGGATTTCTATTCTGCTTCCGTATACCACAGTTTAGGCATCGAGCATGACCTATTTACACCAATCTTTGCTGTAAGCCGTGCTTCAGGCTGGATCGCTCATATCCTTGAGCAATATTCAAACAACCGCCTTATCCGTCCGCGTGCAGAGTATGTTGGACCAGGTATGCAAAAATATGTACCGATTGAAAACCGCTAATTAAAAGTTTTTTCGAAAATCATTTTTTATTTCATCGAATTTGTAGTAAATTAATAGATGTGAGTAAAAAAGGTTAGTGGTTCTGCTTTATTTAATGGCAGGCCAACTAACCTTTGAATTTGAATCGGAGGTAAGAGACATGACACAAAGCCAAAAAATCACAGTTACTAACGGTGTTCTTAACGTACCAAACAACCCAATCGTTCCTTATATTGAGGGAGACGGAATCGGTCCTGATATCTGGGCTGCAGCATCCCGCGTTTTAGACGCAGCAGTTGAAAAAGCTTACAATGGCGAAAAGAAAATCGAATGGAAAGAAGTTTTAGCTGGACAAAAAGCATTTGACCAAACGGGCGAATGGCTTCCACAAGAAACTCTTGATGTCATTAACGAATATCTAATCGCTATTAAAGGACCTCTTACAACTCCAATCGGTGGCGGTATCCGCTCATTGAACGTTGCATTGCGTCAAGTATTGGACTTATTCGTATGTCTTCGTCCAGTACGTTACTTTGATGGTGTACCTTCACCAGTTAAACGTCCAGAAGACACTGACATGGTCATCTTCCGTGAAAACACTGAAGACATCTATGCTGGTATCGAATATGCAAAAGGTTCTGACGAAGCTAAGAAATTAATCGAATTCCTTCAAAATGAATTCGGTGTTCAAAAAATTCGTTTCCCTGAAACTTCAGGTATCGGAATTAAACCGATTTCCGAAGAAGGAACAAAACGTCTTGTTCGCGCTGCACTTAACTATGCGATCAAAGAAGGCCGTAAATCATTAACGCTTGTTCATAAAGGTAACATCATGAAATTCACTGAAGGTGCATTCAAAACTTGGGGTTATGAAGTTGCTGAACAAGAATTCGCCGATAAAGTGTTCACATGGAACCAATATGACAAAATTAAAGATGCTGAAGGCACTGAAGCTGCTAACAAAGCACAATCTGCTGCTGAAGCTGAAGGCAAAATCATCGTTAAAGATTCCATTGCCGATATCTTCTTACAACAAATCCTGACTCGTCCTAAAGAGTTTGATGTTGTTGCAACAATGAACTTGAACGGAGATTACATTTCTGATGCATTAGCTGCACAAGTTGGCGGAATCGGTATCGCTCCAGGAGCAAACATCAACTACGAAACTGGACATGCCATCTTCGAAGCAACTCACGGAACGGCTCCTAAATATGCTGGTCTTGATAAAGTTAACCCATCTTCAGTTCTTCTTTCAGGCGTTCTTTTACTTGAGCACCTTGGTTGGAACGAAGCTGCAAACAGCATCACTAAATCAGTGGAACAAACAATCGCTTCTAAAGTTGTTACATACGACTTTGCCCGCCTAATGGATGGTGCAACGGAAGTTAAATGTTCTGAGTTCGCTGACGAGCTTATCAAAAACCTTAAATAATTCATTATATGCTTTCTGGAAAAGTGCCTGAACGGGCTGCTTTTCCAGAAGGCTTATATATATTTTCAGAGGATGTTAAAAGTATTCCAAAAGTATTTATATATTTTAAGGAGGAAATAACATGTCTAAACGTAAAAAAATCACAGTTGTAGGTGCTGGATTCACTGGTGCTACAGCAGCATTCCTGGCAGCTCAAAAAGAGCTTGGTGATATCGTTTTAGTTGATATTCCGCAAGCTGAAAACCCTACAAAAGGTAAAGCCCTTGATATGGCGGAAGCAGGACCTGTTCTAGGTTTCGATGCTAACATCATCGGTACATCCGACTATGCAGAAACAGCTGATTCCGACGTGGTGATCATCACTGCCGGAATTGCCCGTAAGCCCGGCATGAGCCGTGACGACTTAGTTCAAACTAACCAAAAAGTTATGAAATCAGTAACTAAAGAAGTCGTTAAATATTCCCCTAATACAACAATCATCGTTTTGACTAACCCTGTAGATGCAATGACTTATACTGTATACAAAGAATCCGGTTTCCCTAAAGAACGCGTCATCGGACAATCAGGTGTTCTTGATACAGCTCGTTTCCGCACTTTCGTGGCTCAAGAATTAAACTTATCCGTTAAAGATGTAACTGGATTCGTACTTGGCGGACACGGAGACGATATGGTTCCTCTAGTGCGTTACTCTTATGCAGGCGGAATTCCTTTGGAAAAATTGATCCCTCAAGATCGTTTAGAAGCAATAGTGGCTCGTACCCGCACTGGCGGCGGGGAAATCGTAAACCTTCTAGGAAACGGAAGCGCCTATTATGCACCGGCTGCATCCCTGGTGGAAATGGCTGAAGCGATCCTTAAAGATCAACGTCGCGTTCTTCCGTCAATCGCTTTTCTCGAAGGTGAATACGGATTTGAAGGCATCTACCTTGGAGTGCCGACTGTGCTTGGTGCGAACGGCATTGAACAAATCATCGAACTTGATTTGACTGAAGGCGAAAAAGCGGCACTTTCAAAATCTGTTGAATCAGTTAAAGCAGTCATGCAAGTCCTTCAATAAAAGATCATAATCGGACTGCCCGGATATTGGAAGAAAAGGCCCAGGCGCCTTATTCCGACTCCGGGCAGTTTTTTAAACCGTTCGAAAGAACCCTGGAACGTATAATCTACCTGTTGAAGATAGGAATAACGTTATTTCCGTTTTTTTTATGTGTAAATTTCATATAATATTCTTTATAATGGAATTGGATGAGTAGACCAATAAATTGGTCTTTTGGGTAATACATAATTCAGGAGGATCTAATGTCAAAGAAAATTCTCGTAGTGGATGATGAGCAATCAATAGTTACCTTACTTCAGTACAATTTAGAACAATCAGGTTATACGGTGATCACAGCTTTGGATGGAGAACAAGGGCTGGAGGCTGCCGTGGATATACGACCCGATTTAGTGGTATTGGATTTGATGCTGCCTAAAATGGATGGGCTTGAAGTATGTAAGCAGCTTCGCCAGCAAAAAATCAATATACCGATCTTGATGCTGACAGCTAAGGACGATGAATTTGACAAGGTGCTGGGACTGGAACTGGGGGCGGATGATTACTTGACCAAGCCATTTAGTCCCAGGGAGGTAGTGGCCCGGATTAAAGCCATTTTAAGAAGATCCCAGTTGCAATCGAACGGAAGTGAGTCAAGTCAGGATCAAGAAGAGGGTCTCCTGAAATTAGGGGAATTGAAAGTGTTCCCGGAACGATACGAAGCATTCTTTGATGAACAGCAATTAGAATTGACTCCAAAGGAATTTGAATTACTTTTATATTTGGCGAAGAATAAAGGAAGAGTGCTGACCAGGGATCAACTTCTCAGTGCGGTATGGAATTATGATTTCGCGGGAGATTCACGGATCGTCGATGTCCATATAAGCCATCTTCGTGAAAAAATAGAGAAAGATACAAAAAAACCACTCTATATTAAAACGATAAGGGGCTTGGGGTATAAGCTTGAGGAGCCTAAAAAAGAATGACGACCTATCGTAAGAAGCTCTTATATACCCTCATCACATTGGTGATGGTCGTCCTGATGGCCGTGGGCTTTTTATTAGGGCACTTGTTCAAAAGTTATTATATTAAAACGTTCAATGAGCGTATACAGAACGAAACATTTTTCATTTCTACATATATTAAGGAGCATGGCGGGATCGAGTCCTTTTTGGAAAAAGGGAAGACGGCAAAACTGACACCCCTTTTAGATTCTAATTTAACCATTCTTTCCGCGAGTGGGGAAATATTATACGATTCGACATCATCCAATGAAATACTTAAAAGCCATGCCAATGTCCTTCGCAAAATAACTTTGGAAAAAGGGCTTAAGAATGGGGAAGGGTATGAAGTGGTCGAAGGCGAATCGGACCTCCATTATTATTGGAAGACGGTTGAAAAGGACGGCGAGATCGAAGGCTTTGTCGTCCATAGCAATGAAATAGAAGCGATCCATCAAGTGAATAAACAAATGTGGCAAATATTGATCATTTGTTTAGGGGTTGCCTTGATCATCATCCTGATGCTTGCGAGCAAAATCACTTCATATTATACCCGTCCGATCGAAGAGGCGACGATGGCAGCCATTGAACTGGCAAAAGGGAATTACGGAACCCGGACATTCGGGAGGCATTCCGATGAAACGGGAATGCTGACAACTTCCTTGAACATATTGGCGAGGAATCTTCAGGAAACAGAGATAGCGAGGGAAATGAATCAGGATCGTTTGGAAACTCTTGTTGAGAATATCGGTAGCGGGGTCTTGCTGATAGACAGTAAAGGGTATACGACCTTGATCAACCGGGAATTCAAGAAAAGCTTCCGTGTGAACGCCGCCACGTTTTTGTTTCAGGAATATTATTCGGTCATTAAAGACCAGGAAGTGATAGCCATCATCGAAGAAATCTTTCGAACGGAAAAAACGATAAAACGGCAGGTGAAGATACCGCTTGCCATAGAACGAAAGCATTTTGAGATTTACGGCGCTCCAATAATCGGGAATCATGACGAATGGAAGGGGATCCTCCTCATTTTCCATGATATCACCGAATTGAAAAGGCTCGAGCAGATGCGGAAGGATTTCGTGGCCAATGTGTCCCATGAATTGAGGACTCCGATCACTTCCATCAAAGGCTTCTCTGAAACATTGTTGGATGGAGCCTTAAAAGATGAAAAGACCTTAAAGCACTTTTTATCGATTATCTTGAAAGAAAGTGACCGGCTGCAAGAACTCATTCAGGAGCTGCTGAATTTATCCAAAATGGAGCAGCAGGAATTCGTTTTAAACGCAGGGGTCGTGGATATTACGAAAGTGCTTGGCGAAATACAAGAGATGCTTATAGGCAAGCTGAAGGAAAAAGAAGTATCCCTTGAAATTAAAACATCACCGGAACCAGTTTTCATTGAAGGGGAATCTGACAGGATCAAACAGGTTTTCATCAATTTGATTACGAACGCATTGACCTATACACCAAATGGCGGCAGGGTCACCGTTGACATCATTGAAAATGAACAGACCGTCGATATTACAGTTCAAGACAACGGGATCGGCATCGAAGAAAAAGAACTGCCAAGGATCTTTGAACGGTTCTACCGGATCGATAAGGCGAGGAGCCGCGATTCAGGAGGAACGGGCATTGGACTGGCAATCGTCAAGCATATAATAGAAGTCCATAAAGGTAAAATCAACGTGGAAAGCACACCTGGAACCGGGACGACTTTTACAGTCACTTTAAATAAAAGCTTAAAAGGGAAAATGTAGCGGGCATTTTATTTACATGTCCTTTACAATTCCTTAAAACGGACTTCATAATGCAGGGGTACAATGGTTGTACAACCCCTCATCCAAGGAGTTAAACATTGACAGAGACATAGTCTCTGTTTGATTATTTAGAAGTTCAACCAAAATTTTAAAACAAGATGATTGGAACAGGTAGACAAAACTCCTGTAGGAATAGCGTCTAAGTTGCAATCAACGTTCAAATCGTACAAACCTTAAACCTTAGGCAGAGACATGGTCTCTGTCTTTTAATTTTGGCTATATTCCCCGGATACCATTCCTCTATCCTATTTTTCTGGGAAAATATTTGATTTTTATGAAACTTTAGGCCCTTTCTTGCGTAAATAAGATATAACTGCAAAGAAGGGGTGATACATATCGTTAGCTTAAAAAGGATATATACAATTACAGGACTTGTCTTTCTTATTTTAATTTTGGGTGTAGTGGCGATATCGACCTGGTACACGGTTGATGAATCCGATCAAGCTGTCATAATGACGTTTGGTAAAGTGGAGGAGACGATAACGGAACCAGGACTTCACTTTAAACTGCCTTGGCCGATTCAATCGGTCGAGAAATTATCCAAAGAAACATTCAGTCTTAAATTTGGATATAAGGAAGAGGATGGAGAGGTGAAGGATTACCCGAGTGAGACCAAAATGATTACGGGTGATGAAAATATTGTGCTGGCAGACCTAGTCGTTCAGTGGAAAATCACCGACCCTCCAAAATATCTATACAATGCAGAAGATCCAGAAAAAATATTATACGATACGACTTCAGCTGCATTACGGAGCATAATCGGCAGCACGAAAATCGATGATGCCCTTACATCTGGTAAAGCGCAAATCGAAGCGGATGTACGCGATTTATTGTCACAGCTAATGAAGAAGTATGATGTTGGGATTTCCATATCTGCGGTTAAACTCCAGGACGTCGAGTTACCGAATGAAGAAGTGCGGAAAGCATTTACCAATGTAACGGATGCCCGTGAAACGGCGAATACGAAAATCAACGAAGCGGATAAATATGAAAATAAGCGTATGAATGAAGCGGAAGGGGAAAAAGATGCCATCATTTCACAGGCCAATGGGGATAAAGCTGCCCGTACGGAAGCTGCCCGCGGGGATGTAGCGGTCTTTGAAAAATTACTCAGTGAGTATAAAGGCAATAAGGGGATTACGAAGGACCGTCTAATTATTGAGACCCTTGAGGAAGTATTGCCGAATGCTGAGATTTATATTATGAATGATGATGGAAACACAATGAAGTACTTGCCGCTTCGCTCGCTTGAAAAGGAGGAAACGAAAAAAATTCCTGCCCCTGATGAAGCCGCCATACCTGAAGGAGAAACGAAAAAAGGGAATGCATCGGAAGAAAAAGCGACAGGGGAAGGGGGCACTAAACAATGAGTGGAAAAATAATAGATTTCTCTGAGTTGAAAAAAGGGGATTTTCATTGGAGGGGCTATGTGAGAATCGGCATTTTCCTGATTATTTTCATCGCGCTGCTGCTAATCATCTTCACCAATGTCTATATCGTCAAAGAGGGCGAATACAAGGTCGTCCGCCAATTCGGTGAGGTGGTAAGGATCGATAAGACTCCGGGATTGAAGGCGAAGGTGCCATTCATTCAGAGTATCATGACCTTACCGAAGTATCAGATGACTTCCGATGTTTCCGAAGCGGAAATCAATACGAAAGATAAAAAACGGATGCTGATCGATAACTATGCAGTTTGGAGAATAGAAGATCCGAAGAAATTGATTACAAATGCAAGGACACTTGAGAATGCCGAAACGAAAATGGAAGAGTTCATCTATTCGGCAGTTCGTTCAGAGCTGGGCCAGCTGAATTATGATGAGATCATCAATGATGAGAAGTCATCCAGGGGAAGTTTAAACGACCGCATAACCGAAAAAGTCAACGATTTGCTGCAAAAGGACAGTTATGGAATCAGCTTGACGGATGTCCGGATCAAGCGGACTGACCTGCCTTCCGAAAACGAAGCATCCGTCTTCAAGAGGATGATTTCCGAGCGGGAATCGAAAGCGCAAGAATACCTGTCCAAAGGTGATGCGAAGAAAAACCGTATCATTGCGGATACCGATCGGAAAGTGAAGGAACTGCTTTCTACTGCGGAGGCTGATGCAGAAGTGATCAGGGCAGAAGGGGAAGGGGAAGCAGCGAAAATTTATAATAAATCGTTTTCCAAAGACCCCGAATTTTATAAACTATACCGGACTCTTGAATCCTACAAGAAAACGATTGGAGATCAAACGGTCATCGTTCTGCCTTCTGATTCCCCTTATGCCAGCTTGTTGATGGGAAATACTAAATAACCTTGATGCCGTCATTTTTCTTTCCGCTTCTACTCATGGTAGAATAGAGAAGGAAAATGAACGGCTTTTTGCGTTTTTATATAGAAGCTATAACTACATAAACCTGTATGACTGGAGGAAGACGGATTTGGATAAAAAGCTAGTGCTCATAGATGGAAACAGCATTGCATACCGTGCGTTTTTTGCGCTTCCGCTCTTGAATAATGATAAGGGGGTCCATACGAATTCCGTGTACGGATTCACCATGATGCTCAACCGCATTCTTGAAGAAGAAAAGCCAACGCACATACTTGTGGCATTCGATGCGGGTAAAACGACATTCAGGCATGCATCATTTAAAGAATATAAGGGGGGGCGCCAAAAAACGCCGCCAGAATTATCCGAGCAATTCCCTTTCATTCGGGAGCTGCTTGATTGTTTTCAAATAAAAAGGTATGAACTGGAGAACTACGAAGCCGATGATATTATCGGTACGCTGTCTTTACAAGCGGAAAAAGATGGTTTTGAAGTGAAGGTCATTTCCGGTGATAAGGATTTAACGCAATTATCCTCCCCTAGTACGACAGTTTCCATCACGAAAAAGGGGATAACTGAAATTGAGGAATACACTCCAAAGCATATACATGAAAAATACGGTCTATCCCCTTTGCAAATCATTGATTTAAAAGGGCTGATGGGAGATGCTTCCGACAATATCCCCGGTATTCCGGGTGTTGGTGAAAAGACTGCCCTTAAATTATTGCATCAATTTGAAACGGTTGAAAACCTTCTGCAGTCGATTGATGAGGTAAGCGGACAAAAATTGAAAGAGAAAATCGAAGAACATAAAGACCTGGCCTTATTAAGCAAAGAGCTGGCTACGATAACGAGGGAAGCACCGCTTGAAGTTTCCGTTAACGAGACCGAGTACACGGGCATGGATCAGGATCGGGTAATCTCATTCTATAAGGAGCTTGGTTTTTCGACTTTACTCGATAAATTGGATGTAACGGAAAGCGCACCGCTTGAACAGGAGAAGATAGAGGTGCACACTGCTGAAATGACAGAAGGAATGTTTGCAGATGAAAGTGCCTTGTATGTTGAAATTTTAGAAGATAATTATCATCGAGCCGACATAATAGGGATCGCCATCAGTAATGAACAAGGTCATTTTTACTTCAATGGAGAGGATGCTCTGAGTTCCGATGCATTTAAATCCTGGGCAGAGGATGAAACAAAAAAGAAAACGGTTTTCGATGCGAAGCGTACGGTCGTGGCACTGCGTCATCGGGGAGTCGAAATAAAAGGCATCGATTTTGATGTGTTTTTGGCATCCTATATCCTTGATCCGGCAGAGTCAGTGGACGAAGTCGCAGAAATCACGAAAACCCAAGGTACTATCCGGCTTGAAACAGATGATGTTTTTTATGGAAAAGGTGCAAAACGCAAAATACCAGAGGAAGCGGAATTGAGGGAGCATATCGCCAGAAAATCGAAGGCGATCTTTTCTCTGAAAGAACCGATGATAGATAAGCTGCAAGAGTTCGAGCAGTATCACCTATTTACGGAACTGGAGCTGCCCTTGTCGATCATCCTGGCAAATATGGAATGGCAGGGAATCAAGGTGGACATAGGCCGACTGAAAAACATGGGACAGGAATTAGCCATTCGCTTAAGAAATATCGAAGCGCGAATTTTCGAATTGGCTGGAGAGGCGTTCAATATCAATTCACCTAAACAGCTTGGGGCCATCCTGTTTGAAAAGTTGGAGCTTCCGGTCATGAAGAAAACCAAAACAGGTTATTCGACTTCAGCCGATGTATTGGAAAAACTGGAGAGCAAGCATGATATCGTTAAGGAAATACTGCTGTATCGCCAGCTTGGTAAGCTGCAATCCACTTACATTGAAGGATTGCTTAAAGTGGTCAATGGCAAAACGGACAAGGTGCACACCCGGTTCAACCAAGCATTGACCCAGACCGGCCGGTTAAGTTCTACAGATCCCAACCTCCAGAATATCCCGATCAGACTGGAAGAAGGGAGGAAAATCAGGCAGGCCTTCATTCCTTCCGAAAAGGATTGGATCATTTTTGCTGCCGACTACTCCCAAATCGAATTACGTGTCCTGGCGCATATCGCCAATGACAGCGGATTGGTGGAAGCATTCCAGGCCGGGATGGACATCCATACAAGGACAGCCATGGACGTATTCCATGTATCGGCAGATCAAGTCACCTCGAATATGAGGCGCCATGCCAAAGCGGTCAACTTCGGAATCGTTTATGGTATAAGTGATTACGGGCTATCGCAAAGTCTTGGAATCACGAGAAAAGAAGCTGGAGAGTTCATCGAGAAGTATTTACGAAGCTTTCCAGGTGTTCAGGAATATATGGAAGAAAGCATACATGAGGCCCGGCAAAAAGGATATAGCACGACTCTGATGCAAAGAAGGCGATATATACCTGAGATAACAAGCAGGAATTTCAACATCAGGAGTTTTGCCGAACGGACAGCGATGAACACGCCGATTCAAGGCAGTGCCGCTGATATCATCAAGCTTGCCATGATCAACATGAATAAACGCCTGAAAAAGGAGGGGCTCAAAACGAGAATGCTTCTACAGGTTCATGATGAATTGATTTTTGAAACCCCTCCTGAGGAACTCGAAATCCTTAAAGTGATCGTTCCGGAGGAAATGGAAAATGCCATTGAATTGAACGTGCCCCTTAAAGTGGATTATGCTTTCGGGCCAACATGGTTTGATGCCAAATAATAAAAGATAGGTGATTGCAATGCCAGAACTTCCAGAAGTGGAAACAGTCAGAAGAACGTTAGAGCAGCTCGTACTCGGAAAAGAGATCAAGGAAGTGTCCGTTTTCTGGCCAAAGATCATTAAAGCGCCTGAGCCTGTCGAACAGTTTCAGGATGCCTTAAGGGGGCAGACGATTTCTGCAATAGGCCGTCGGGGCAAGTTCCTCATTTTCACCTTGGATGATTATTCGATGGTTTCGCATTTAAGAATGGAAGGGAAATACGGCGTTCATCCAAAAGAAGAGCCGTATGATAAGCATACCCATGTAATCTTCACTTTCACGGATGGCAGTGAACTTCGGTACAGGGATGTCCGGAAATTCGGAACGATGCATCTATTTGCCAAAGGGGAAGAATTTGAACAGTTGCCCCTGCTGCACTTAGGGCCTGAACCGTTATCCGAAGATTTTACTGTCGAAGGTCTTCGTGCGAAGTTGGCAAGAACCAACAGGAAAATCAAGCCCGTTCTCCTTGATCAAACCGTTGTCGTCGGGATTGGGAATATATATGTGGACGAGTCGTTATTCCGTTCCGGTATCCATCCGGAGAGAATGGCATCTTCACTCACGTTGCAGGAAATCGAAACGTTGCATGCTGAAATCATTGCGACGTTAGGTGAAGCTGTGGAAAAAGGCGGAAGCACGATTCGTTCATACATTAATTCCCAAGGGCAAATCGGCATGTTTCAGTTGGAACTGAATGTTTATGGACGAAAAGGCGAGAACTGCAAAACATGCGGCACGCCACTTGAAAAACTGGTTGTTGCAGGACGCGGCACACATATTTGTCCGTCATGCCAGCCGCTAAAATAGGTCATGTTTATTCAAACACATCGGATGGGCTCCTTCCATATACTAGGGTAGCAACGAGTAGGGAAGGAGTAATATTCCGATGTGGCTACAAATTATTTTTCTCGCTTTTGCAGTTAGTATTGACGGATTTGGCGTCGGTTTGACATTCGGTATGCGGAAGATGAAAATCCCCTTAAGGTCAATAGCGGTCATCTCATTTTGTTCTGCATTGAGTTTAGGTATAGCGATGGTCATCGGACAATTCATCAGTCAGCTCATATCTATCGGGGCGGCTGAAAAAACAGGCGGCATCATCCTCATTTTTCTTGGTGCCTGGATGGTGTACCAGTATTTTAAGCCTGAAAAGGATTTGAAAGATGATAGATATCATGAAAAGATCATCTTTAATTTTGAAATTAAATCACTTGGGGTAGTCATTAATATTTTACAAAAACCATTGAATGCCGATTTTGATAAATCAGGTACGATAACAGGTGTTGAAGCGCTTGTTCTGGGGTTTGCACTTTCGCTGGATGCGTTCGGGGCCGGAGTTGGAGCGGCTATGATCGGGATTTCACCGATCATCCTCGCAGGGTGCATCGCTGTTATGAGTTCGATTTTCATTTGGAGCGGAATTCAAAGCGGAAAATTGCTTTCAAATAATAAAGTTATTCAGCATTTGACCTTTCTCCCAGGTGTATTATTGATTATCATCGGTTTATTCAAGTTATGATAAGGTTAAAAGGGGGGAGCTTATGGGACAAATCATCGGAATCACCGGAGGCATTGCCAGTGGGAAAAGCACCGTCAGCCTCTATTTACAGGAACTCGGATTCACGATTGTCGATGCAGATCTGGCTTCCCGTGCTGTCGTTGAGCCAGGTGAAGAAGCCTATCACCAAGTTGTGAAAGCATTTGGAGAAGATATCTTATTGACGGATGGGAATATAGATCGCGTAAAGCTTGGGTCGATCATATTTAATGATCAAGAAAAGAGATTGCTGTTGAATGGCATCGTGCATCCTGCCGTCAGGAATTGGATGCGGCTAAAAACGGAAGCGGCACTATCATCAGGAGAAGAAACGGTGTTCATGGATATTCCGCTCCTATTCGAAAGCAAGCTGACATTCATGGTGGATAAGACGCTTTTGATCTATGTGGATGAGCAAGTACAATTGAAGCGATTAATGAATAGGAATGGTCTTTCGGAGACGGAGGCACTTGCCAGGATCAATTCGCAAATGCCCTTGGCCGATAAAAAGGCCTTAGCGGATGCCGTCATCGATAATAATGGTGATATTAATGAAACGAAGCGGCAAGTGAAGGCAATACTTAGCGAATGGTATGTCATATAATCATGATAAAAAGAAGAAACCGCCCGGTTTCTTCTTTTTATGTTGAAAAAATAAGAACAATCCGCATTTTTATTAGCACAATTCCTCTGAATTATGTTATACTAATTACATGTGAAAGGTAATAAGTATAACACTAATATTTCTGGAGGGTCCGAACAATGAATTCAAGAATAGCGATTAACGGATTTGGGAGAATTGGAAGAATGGTTTTCCGAAAAGCCATATTAGACGAGAGTTTGGACATTGTTGCCATAAATGCAAGCTATCCAGCTGAAACTTTAGCACACTTACTAAAATATGATACGATACATGGTAAATTCGACGGTATCATTATAGCTGAAGATGATTCACTAGTAGTGAATGGCCGCCAAGTAAAACTAATAAATAACCGCGATCCAAAGCTATTGCCTTGGAAAGAGATGAACATAGATATTGTAATTGAAGCCACTGGCAAATTCAATGATCGTTCTAAAGCGGCTCTTCATTTAGACGCAGGAGCAAAAAGAGTAATATTATCAGCCCCGGGTAAAAATGAAGACGTTACCATTGTAATGGGAGTGAATCAGGAGGTGCTGGAAATTGACAAGCATTTCGTCATATCCAATGCATCTTGTACAACGAACTGCCTTGGACCTGTTGCAAAAGTGCTTGATGAAAAATTCGGCATAAACAACGGTTTAATGACAACGATACATTCTTATACAAATGATCAAAATAATATCGATAACCCGCACAAAGACTTGAGACGTGCCCGTGCCGCTGCGGAAAGCATGATTCCTACGACTACAGGAGCTGCAAAAGCCATCTCACTAGTGTTGCCGCAATTAAAAGGCAAACTTCATGGAATGGCGATACGCGTACCGACACCAAACGTATCTTTAGTCGATCTTGTTGTGGATTTAAACCGTGATGTCACGATTGAAGAAGTGAACCAAGCCTTCATCGACGCTTCAGAAAATGAACTCAAAGGAATCATGGAATTCACGATGGAACCTTTAGTTTCCAGTGATTTCAAAACGAATCCACACTCTGCAATCATCGATGGATTGACAACGATGATGATCGGGGACAGGAAAGTGAAGGTCCTTGCTTGGTATGATAATGAGTGGGGTTACTCTAACCGTGTAGTGGACCTTGTAAAATTGGTTGGCTCCGAGTTGAAAAAAATGTCCGAAGTCGAATTATCAGTAAAATAAAATGAAAAACCCGAGCCTGCTAAAATTTTTTAGCGGGCTATTTTTCATGCAGTGATCCATGAATTCCCGGCTGCTTTATGGCGCTGAATTAACAGAAGACGGAATTTGCTCCACATTGGAACCTTCGCTATTTCCCCATTACATATAAAGTTTATCTTTCCAAAAATTCAATTTGGAGTTGCAAAAAAAATTCAAACCATATATACTATGAATCGTGAACTTCTTCAAAACGGTTTGCATGATGGCTACTTAAAGGGTTAGGACCTCTTTGGACTAACTTTCCCCCGTGGTAGTTATCAGAACTTATTTTTAAATCATGGTAAGGGGGAAGCTTAATATGGAAACAGCTTACACTATGGAAACAATGGGTAGACATGTCATTTCTGAACTTTGGGGTTGTGACTTTGAAAAACTGAACAATATCGATTTAATTGAAAAGATTTTTGTTGACGCTGCTTTGAAATCAGGTGCAGAGGTACGAGAAGTTGCCTTTCACAAATTTGCTCCACAAGGAGTCAGCGGGGTTGTCATCATTTCTGAATCACACTTAACGATTCACAGTTTTCCAGAACACGGCTACGCGAGCATTGATGTCTATACATGCGGTAACTTGGATCCGAATATTGCGGCAGATTATATTGCAGAAGCTTTGAATGCGCAAACACGTGAAAACATAGAATTACCACGTGGATTAGGTCCTGTACAAATGAAAAAAGCCAATATAAGTGCCCTATAAAAAAATGTATACACAGAGATGCCATGGGTGCATCTCTTTTTTAATGCAATGAATCGGCAGTCTGATTCACTTTATTGGAGAGGATTGCCTTGTAGCACAATGCCCTTGGCAACGGTGCTTCAACGGCAGAACAAAAAGTGCCTGCTGCCGGAAGTTACACTTTTTACTTGTACTGTCCGTTCCTTTTAATATAAGATTAAGATAGAGAAGTAATTCCTTGGGGAACATTTAGATAGGGGAGTCCTACATAAAATACGGAGCTGATAATGATGAAATGCCCATCATGTCAATATAACGGAACAAGAGTGCTCGATTCCAGGCCAGTCGATGAAAGTAAATCGATTCGACGACGCCGTGAATGTGAGGCATGTGGTTTTCGATTCACGACATTTGAAAAGGTGGAGGAAACACCGCTTATTGTAGTGAAAAAGGGCGGGACACGTGAAGAGTTCAGTCGTGATAAAATCCTGCGTGGCTTAATCAGGGCTTGCGAAAAACGTCCGGTTCCCTTGAAAGAACTAGAGCAAATTACCAGTTATGTAGAAAAAGAACTACGCAACCAGGGCATATCGGAAGTGAAAAGCGACAGTGTCGGCGAAATGGTAATGGACAAGCTGGCAGAAGTCGATGAGGTTGCCTATGTAAGGTTCGCATCCGTCTATCGACAATTTAAAGATATCAATGTCTTTATTGATGAACTGAAAGATTTAATAAATAAAGAAAGAAAGTAGAGCTGAAGATTCACTTTGGCTCTTTTTTCACTACATCTTTTGAA
Organism: Peribacillus sp. FSL R5-0717; assembly: GCF_038002945.1. Classification (NCBI taxonomy): domain Bacteria; kingdom Bacillati; phylum Bacillota; class Bacilli; order Caryophanales; family Bacillaceae; genus Peribacillus; species Peribacillus sp. FSL R5-0717. Next base: position 1,028,594 of record NZ_JBBOOF010000001.1, on the reverse strand, counting down.
AGGTTTGAATGGAGATGTCAATGCATTGGCAAGAATTGCTCCCAGCTGATTCATATTTGGTCTCATCTGCGGGGCTGCTTCATGATTATGATCGGAAAATACTTACCCGACTATATCAACCTCTTATTGGACCTATCTGCATTAGCCTGTATATGACGTTATGGAGTGAATTGGAGGAAAACAGGCTATGGTCGGAAACCTCCTCGCATTATCAATTAATGAATACCATCGGCCTTAAGTTAGGTGATATTTACGAAGCACGCCTTTTACTTGAAGGAATCGGCCTGTTGAATGTATATAAGAAATCGAAAAATGAAACGAAGGAATTCATTTATGAGTTAAACCCGCCGCTTTCACCCCAGCAGTTTTTCACGGATGGAATGCTGAATATTTACTTATACAAAAAAATCGGTAAAGCTCAATTCAACCGGTTAAAGAGGTTCTTTTGTGATGACCATATCTTAACCGATCAATATGAAGGTGTGACTAAATCTTTTGCGGAAGTATTCTCATCAGACCATTTGGACTCTTTATATGTAACGGATGAAGCGAAAAACGAATGGAAACCGGTGCCTGAACAGCAATACATCGATCGGGGAGAAGGCGTTGAGCCATCGGGGTTTGATGACTTATTCGATTTTGACCTTTTATTTGCCGGGATGAAATCCTCGATCGTGCCGAAAAAGGCTTTTACTCCTAAAATAAAAAGTACGATTGCCAAACTCGCTTTTTTATATGGCATTGATCCGCTGGAAATGCAAAAACTAGTAATGGATGCCGTTTCATTGGATGATGAGATTGATGAGGAATTGCTTAGAAAGGCGGCAAGGGACTGGTACCAGATCGAACGGCAGGCCGATATGCCTTCCCTTGTCAATCGAGTGCAGCCAATTCGTGAACGGACACAAAAAGAAGAACCGAAAACAAAGGAACAAGAGTTAATCCGTCATTTGGAGACGATTTCCCCGAGGGAGCGGCTGATGCAATTGTCTGGCGGTGCAGAGCCGTCAAGCGGTGATTTGAAAGTGGTTGAGGGCGTGATGATCAACCAAAAGCTGAATCCGGGTGTCGTCAATGTCTTGATTGAATATGTCATGCTCAAAACGGATATGAAGTTCACGAAGGGTTATGTGGAAAAGCTGGCAGGCCATTGGGCACGGCTAAAGGTCTCAACAGTCGTCGAGGCGATGGAACTGGCCAAAAATGAACATAGGAAATATCAGGACTGGGCTCAAGGAAGCAGGAATGCTGCGAAGGGCAGCCGGAAAAAGGCGATACGGGAAGAAGTGGTTCCTGAATGGCTTGAGAAAAAAGAAGAAGCACAGCAGGAGCAGAATGCGGATCAGCCTGAATTGGATGCCCAAAAACGCGAACTTCTGGAGAAATGGAAGCTGTGGAAAGCGGGAGGTGAAATGAACGATGGAAAAGATTAATAGGTCCCTTAATAAATTGGCCAATACAAATCAATTTCAACAACGTTATGAAAAGCTGAAACAGGAGATTTTTGAAAACGAACAGGTGCGGTTATTCATGAATGCCAACAGCTCGACGGTCACGAAGGAAATGATTGATAAAAACTTGGGGAAGCTTTATGAGTTCACTTCACAGAGCAATAAGTGTGATAAATGTCCGAGCTTGGATGGCTGCATCAATATGATGCAAGGGTATTATCCTAAATTGGTGGTGCAAGGAAAAGCCCTGAACCTGCATTATGAAGTCTGCCCGAGGAAATTGGCAGAGGATGAAAAGCGGAAACGGGAAAAGCTGATCCGCAGCCTGTATGTACCGAAGGATATTTTAAAGGCCAGCATTGAAGATTTTACCCAAACAGATAATGAAAACAAACGCTTGTCTGTCCTAAGTAAAGCGATGTCGTTCATTATGGAATATGAGCCGGGTAAAAGGCAAAAAGGCTTGTATATATATGGGAAATTCGGTGTTGGGAAAACGTACTTATTAGGTGCGATCGCCAATGAACTTGCAAAAAGGCAAATTTCCTCCCTTATAGTCTATGTACCTGACTATTTGAGGGAACTTAAGGGATCGATAGGTGATAATACGGTCAATGAAAAAATTGAAATGGTGAAAACGGCACCTATCCTCATGCTTGATGATATTGGAGCGGAATCCATGACGAGCTGGGGACGCGATGAGGTTTTTGGTCCGATTTTGCAATTTAGGATGCTGGAAAACCTGCCGACATTTTTCACTTCGAATTTTGACTTGAATGGCCTGGAGAACCACCTGACCTTTTCACAGCGCGGTGAGAAAGAAGAAGTGAAGGCGGCCCGGGTACTGGAAAGAATTCAATATTTAGCCGAGCCGGTCAAGCTTGATGGCGTGAATCGGAGAAGATGAAGAAAAGTGGTCTCTTAATGGAGGTCACTTTTTTCTTCTTACAAGGCCCATCCTACTTCTAAACACGTCCCCATCCCCATATACATGAAAAAAGAAGCAAGGGGGAAGGGGGGATGTCGTAGTGCAAATTTTGTTTCAAAACGATTCAGAGGCATTGAAATTACTGAATTTCGTTTCTGTCCATCCACTGGGGGCAGAATTTCAAGCATATATTCGATTTATTCCGCAACAAGGCATGCATGTGGATATGACGGAATCTTCAGGTGATGAATGGCTAATTCTGCTTCGTGATGCATTCCATTCTTTTTTATTGGAAGAAAAGACGCTTCCTGTTCTGGAGCAAATTATAGTCGGTAAATTTTTTTATAGGGAACGGGAAGAAATTGAAGCCATCATTGAAATTGCATCATCCATCATCGAGGCGGAAAGAGCCAGGAATCAAGATGGAGCATTCAGTACGGAGAAACGATTGATTGAGGAAGGACTTCAAAGCATCTTGGCTGGAAAGGTATCTTTTTCATTCGATTCTTTTACGACCTTCCGTTTAAAATCGTTTCAGCACACTTTGGAAAAGTATGTCGTCAAGGCGATTGATGAATATAAGCTGGAACAGGACTATCAAAATTTCATTGCTACGCTCCGTGATTGCCTTCAAGGGCAGGAGTCGAAATTAAGAAAGCTTCACCTGGTCAACCGGGACGGTTTTCACTTCTATGATCAGAAATTCAGCAAACTCGACCGTCCAAAAATCAATAGTATGATTGACAGGAGGCTTCTTGCCAAAAGCTCACTTTTTCTCGATACGGTGATACTTGCCCCGCTTTTATCGATTGCTCCTGAAAACTTGTGCATCTATACCGATGACAAGGAAGAGGGGCTCATTCAGACCATTTCAAGGATTTTCGAAGAACGGGCGACCATTTTACCACTTTCGTCATTTTCTATGCAGTTGAATGAACTTTCGTGGAAAAAAGAAAATTAACCTTGATTTTCACCGTATAACAAATTATAATTTCCTACATACTATTAAAAAACTAAAAGTTATGATGAGGACAAGGGTATTCTAGTTGCCGATTATCAGAGAGGGAAGCCAACAGGCTGTAAGCTTCCTATTCGCATGGAACACTTACCACCTTTAAACTTCGGCTCGGAAAGCAGGCATTCTGCGAATATGAGCTGACGGGAAGCTGCCGTTACCAAGTTACAAGTGCCATTTTGCCGTGAAAAGCAAGCTGGAACGAGGGTGGAACCGCGGGTTAATGATATTTATTACTAAGCTCGTCCCTGTTTTATACAGGGGCGGGCTTTTTTGTGTTGTAATGGAATCAAAAACCTGTAATTTGTTCGAACAAATAAGAAGGAGTGAAACTGAATGTCAGAACTACTGAAAATATCTTTTCCTGACGGAGCGGTCAAAGAGTTTGCTAAAGGCACAACAACTGAAGACATCGCTGCGTCCATCAGTCCTGGTTTAAGGAAAAAATCCATTGCCGGAAAATTCAATGGTGAATTATATGATTTAAAACGTCCGATTGAACAAGATGGTACAATCGAAATCGTCACACAGGACGCAGCGGATGCTCTTGAAGTATTGCGTCACAGTACAGCGCACTTGATGGCACAAGCGATCAAACGTTTGTACAAAAACGCTAAATTCGGCGTAGGGCCAGTCATTGAGGGCGGCTTTTACTATGATATGGATCTAGAGGAATCATTGACTCCTGAAGACCTTCCATTGATTGAAAAAGAAATGAAGAAAATCGTCAACGAAAACTTGGCAATCTCCCGCATCGAAGTGAGTCGTGATGAAGCGATTTCCCGTTTTAAAGAAATCGGCGACGAGTATAAATTGGAGTTGATCGATGCGATTCCTGCCGATCAGCAGGTAACACTTTATGAGCAAGGGGAATTCTTTGATCTTTGTCGTGGAATTCATGTTCCATCAACTGGGAAAATCAAAGAATTCAAGCTATTGAGCATCGCTGGAGCATACTGGAGGGGCGATAGCAAAAACAAAATGCTTCAACGCATTTACGGTACGGCTTTCTATAAAAAAGAAGATTTGGCCGAACACCTGCGTCTCCTTGAAGAAGCCAAGGAACGTGACCATCGTAAAATCGGCAAAGAATTGAACTTGTTCATGAGCTCACAGAAAGTGGGGCAAGGGCTGCCGATGTGGTTGCCAAAAGGCGCGACAATTCGCCGTACAATCGAAAGATATATCGTGGATAAGGAAGAACGTTTAGGTTATGACCATGTCTACACACCTGTAATGGGAAGCGTGGACCTTTATAAAACATCCGGACACTGGGATCATTATCAAGACGGCATGTTCCCGGTCATGGAGATGGAAAACGAACAGCTTGTCCTGCGTCCGATGAACTGTCCGCATCACATGATGGTCTATAAAAACAGCATCCACAGCTACCGCGAACTGCCAATCCGGATTGCCGAGCTAGGCTTGATGCACCGCTATGAAATGTCAGGTGCCCTTTCAGGCCTTCAGCGTGTACGTGGGATGACATTGAATGATGCGCACATTTTCGTTCGCCCCGACCAAATCAAAGAAGAGTTCAAGCGTGTTGTGAACCTTGTTCTGGAAGTTTATAAAGATTTCGATATCAAGGATTATTCATTCCGTCTGTCTTATCGCGATCCTCAGGATACAGAAAAATACTTCGATGATGATGACATGTGGGAAAAAGCGCAAAGCATGTTAAAAGGCGCCATGGATGAGCTTGGTCTTGATTACTTTGAAGCGGAAGGTGAAGCGGCATTCTACGGTCCTAAGCTTGATGTTCAGGTGCGTACTGCCTTAGGGAAAGATGAAACGCTTTCCACTGTTCAGCTTGATTTCTTGCTTCCTGAACGTTTTGACCTCAATTACGTCGGTGAGGACGGCAAGCAGCACCGTCCGGTTGTTATCCACCGCGGCGTCGTTTCCACAATGGAACGTTTTGTCGCTTACTTGATTGAAGAATACAAGGGGGCATTCCCTACTTGGCTTGCACCTATCCAAGCACAAGTGATCCCGGTCTCACCTGAAGTGCACTTGGATTATGCGAAAGAGGTACAGGAAAAACTTAAAGCGCAAGGCATTCGTGTCGATCTGGACACACGTGACGAGAAAATCGGTTACAAAATCCGTGAAGCGCAAATGCAAAAAATCCCGTACATGCTGGTCGTTGGAGACAATGAAGCCAAAGAAGGCAGCGTGAATGTACGTAAATACGGTGAACAAAAATCCGAAACGATCGCATTTGAAGATTTCGTTTCAGCGATTAAGGCGGAAGTGAGCCGTTAACAGCAAAAAGAGGGGCACATATAGTTGTGTCCCTCTTTTTAATCATGGCATGATAAAATGAAACCATCATGTGAAAATATGTACAGCAATGAAAAGGAGGGGCAGCATGAAAAAGAAATTTACTTATCTATTCGGACCGACATTCCTTGTCATCATCATCTTATTGTTATTGGATGATTATCGACAATATGCCATCGTCCCGGTTCTGTTTTTTTGGATAGCGCTATTTTCTTGGGACGCCATTGAGAAAAAGAAAAAGGCGAAAGAAAACTCTTAGCATTTGATCGCTTCGATCAGTATAGACTGTAACCAAAGGGGGAATGGGGATAAATGGAGATTAGAAAGGCTTCAAGGAAAGACGCGGGTAACCTGGCTGCTCTGTTCAATCATGTTGAAGATTCCGGGTATATGCTGTTTAACCCTGGGGAAAGAAAAGCTACGGCAAAACAAATGGAAAAGCAATTGGAGCAAATCGAAAAAAATCCCCCTTCCATTGTCCTCGTTTCCGCTAGCGGCCATGAGTTGAAAGGTTATTTAATCTTATTGGGCAATCAAATGGGCCGAACGAGGCATTCCGCCAAAATCGTCATCGGCATCCATGAACAGGACAGAGGAAAAGGCATCGGTACGAAGCTATTTCAGAAAATGGAGGAGCATGCACGGACAAACGAAATACGGCGCCTGGAATTGTCCGTCATCGGAAACAACGCCCCTGCGCTTTCCTTATATCGAAAGATGGGTTTTGAAAAGGAAGGAATAAAGCGGGAATCACTGTTTTTGGATGGAAAGTATCATGATGAATATTTTTTGTCCAAATTACTTTAAAAAACGTATTGTCAAATAACTGAATGTCTGATAATATTAATTTTGTTGTAAAAAACGAATAAATTAGCATTTGACAAGTCATCAGTGTTTATGATATATTTCTAAAGTGAATTGAATACGTGTTTGAGGAAAAGAAGAAGCACCCGCTTCTCACCTGGTTGACGCAAACAATGCAGTTAACAGGTCATGATTTGATTATTTGGATCTTTCTGAATGAGTCTATCAAGTGTGGGTGCAACATGCATCCACACTTTTTTATTATGATTATATCCTGTAAGCGAGTTGTGAGCGTGACCGAATTTATTCAAATATTCGTATTCGCCAATATCTTTGGAGGTGGCTAACTATTAGTAAAGACGCGATGGTAAACGAGGGCATCCGAGCCCGTGAAGTTCGTCTTATTGACCAAAACGGAGAACAACTTGGAATTAAAACGAAATTCGAAGCATTGGAAATTGCCGCTCGTGTAAATCTTGATCTAGTTTTAGTTGCTGCAAATGCAAAGCCTCCGGTAGCCCGGATCATGGACTACGGAAAACACCGCTTCGAGCAGCAAAAGAAAGACAAGGAAGCACGTAAAAATCAAAAAGTCATCAGTCTGAAAGAGGTTCGTTTGAGCCCGACGATTGAAGAGCATGATTTCAATACGAAGCTTCGCAACGGTATTAAATTCCTTGAAAAAGGCGATAAAGTAAAAGCTTCTATCCGATTCAAAGGACGTGCCATTACGCATAAGGAAATTGGTCAACGTGTACTCGTTCGTTTTTCTGAAGCATGTAAAGAAGTGGCTACAATCGAGCAACACCCAAAAATGGACGGGCGCAGCATGTTCATTATCTTAGCACCGAAAAACGAAAAGTAATTGTAAAGTAATTTGTAATGAGGAGGAATACCTTATGCCTAAAATGAAAACTCACCGCGGATCTGCTAAACGTTTCAAAAAGACTGGATCCGGCAAACTTAAGCGTTCTAACGCTTACACAAGCCATTTATTTGCTAACAAATCTACTAAGCAAAAGCGTAAGCTTCGCAAAGCTAGCCTTGTAAGCAAAGGTGACTTCAAACGTATTCGTCATATGCTAGACAACATTAAATAAGTTCGATTTATCGAGTTAAATAGGAGGGAAATAACATGCCACGTGTAAAAGGCGGTACTGTTACTCGCAAACGTCGTAAAAAGGTAATAAAATTAGCTAAAGGTTACTATGGCGCGAAACATATTCTTTTCAAAGTAGCTAACCAACAAGTAATGAAGTCAGGAAACTATGCTTTCCGTGACCGTCGTCAAAAGAAACGTGATTTCCGCAAACTTTGGATCACTCGTATCAACGCTGCAGCACGCATCAACGGTCTTTCTTACAGCCGTTTAATGCATGGCCTAAAGCTTGCTGGTATCGAAGTGAACCGCAAAATGCTTGCTGATCTTGCTGTTGCTGACGAACAAGCTTTTGCTCAATTAGCAACTGCTGCTAAACAACAATTAGACAAATAAGTCTGACTGATACAGCCACTCTCTTTTCAAGAGGGTGGCTTTTTACATATTTAAAGGAGGGAATGGGAATGCAAGGAGTATGGTTCATTGCTGCTTATATGATCATCACGAACATCATCGGTTTTGCCTTAATGGGAATCGACAAAAGGAAAGCGCGTAATGGGGAGTACCGGATCAGCGAAAAGACACTTTGGTTTTGGGCTGTCATAGGAGGAGGGACTGGGTCCTTTTTGGGGATGAAGCAATTCCGCCATAAGACGAAGCATGCCGCTTTTAAGTGGGGTCTGCCTATATTGATGATTCTTCAGATAGGCTTATTGATTAAGGTATTCATTCAATTGTAATAAGTAGCCCGTATAGTGTATATGCTTGTAGAAGCAGCAAAGAGTAGCTGGAGGGAGAGCATGAATGATAAACTGACACTTGTGATGAGCTACGTTCAATCTGGAAGCGTGTTTGCACCGTTGATTTTTATCACTTTTCATTTATTAAGGCAATTTTTATTCATTCCCGTCATTGTGGTTTGCATGTCTGGAGGAGTATTATTCGGGGCAGCTTTTGGAACCATCTATTCGGTAATCGGTTTGACTCTTTCCAGCATGGCCTTTTATTTCGTGATAGGCAAATTTCCGAGAACAAAGGATAGGCTGCTGCGGCTTAAGAATAAGCTGTTTGGTAACCGAAAACTGAACAGCCGGCAAATTGCAGTACTCAGGCTAATACCATTCATACACTTTTATTTATTGTCGCTTTGTTTATTGGAATCCAATAAAGGGCTGAAAAATTATTTTTACCTATCCTTCATGACCAATCTTCCTGTAGCATTCGTATACACGGTTTTTGGCCACTATATTGCAGATTTCAGTCCCACGCTGATCGTCATCATTTTATTATCCTTAACCTTATTGATCTATTTATTGAGAGAGAAGCAGACGGTCGTCCCCTGGAAGGAATTTTTTCGTTCAGATGATTAATATAGAGCCTTGAGTCCATTTTCCTCAAGGCTCTTCATTATGCGTGATTTTTTCAATTTTGTAAGAACTCCTTGACCGGGCTCTTCCAATCAATAACGGCATCCGGGTATTGTTTTTTTATGGCTGCCTCGATTTTCAAGAAATCATTTCGCTTCAAGCCTTTCAGGCCTGCCACTTTTTTAGGCCAAATGAAGATGGAGATGACCTCGAAGGAGCGTTCCGTCGTCCCTAAATACTTTTCCCCTTCAAACATCACCCCGTTGTACGTCAATAAAAAATTCTTTCGTATATTGGCTGTATCGTCGAGCAGAAAGAATTTTTTCTGTTCATGTGCCAGCTCTAATTTTCTTTTCGGATTAAATAGGTATTTAATGACTGTATAGATGAAGAAAATGATGAGAGCCAAAAGTATGAACCGCATGATCAATACCATGGAGATACCTCCTTAAACAGAGTGATTCCCTTTCATTTACGTATGGGTTTTTAATAAGTTTCATTTATTTGATATAATTTAGGGGAAGACGAAGGAAAGAAGTGATGAAAATGAACATAAGTAAATTAATGGAAATGCAGGCGGCTTTGGATGAGCATATACAATCCAAGCATGATTTGGGTGGGGAAGACTTGGTGGAACGAAAGATACTTGCTCTTTTAGTGGAGCTTGGAGAGCTTGCCAATGAAACAAGATGTTTTAAATTCTGGAGTCTTAAAGGACCCTCTGATAAAGAAACGATTTTGGCTGAATATGTGGATGGCATTCATTTCATTTTGTCACTCGGGATCGAACGGGGTTTTGTACCGGAATTTCCATCTGCCATAAAGATGCATCAGGAGGATTTGACGGTTCAATTTACTGCCATTTACGGCTACATCAGTGAATTTCGCACACAGTTGACAGAGTCATCTTACCAAAAGGTTTTTACTGCGTATTTACTTTTAGGAGAGTTGCTCGGATTTTCGGCAGCGGATGTGGAAAAAGCATATGTAAGCAAAAATGAAGTCAATTACGAAAGGCAAAAGCAAGGCTACTGATTGTTTATGAAATCGATTGTCTGTATAATTATTCTTGTAATGTAAGTTATAAGGAGGTAAGGGTATGGCTCAATTGGATGAAACGTTAAAGATGCTTGCTGCCTTAACGGATGCTAAAGGCATTGCAGGAAATGAAAGTGAAGTAAGAAAAGTGATGACCGAATACATAACACCATTTGCGGATGAAATATCGACAGATGGGCTGGGAAGTTTGATCGCCAAGAAAACGGGAGATGAAAACGGACCGAAAATCGTCGTTACCGGGCATATGGACGAAGTCGGTTTCATGATTACCCAAATTGATGATAAGGGATTTTTGCGTTTTCAGCCGGTAGGGGGCTGGTGGTCACAGGTAATGCTGGCCCAGCGCGTGACGATCGTTACGGGTAAAGGTGATATAACGGGCATTATCGGTTCCAAGCCGCCACATATCCTTTCAGCGGAAGCGCGGAAGAAGCCGATTGATATTAAGGATATGTTCATTGATATTGGTGCATCCAGCAAAGAAGAGGTTAAGGAATGGGGCGTCAAGCCGGGGGATATGGTTGTGCCATATTTTGAATTCACGGTTATGAATAATGAAAAGATGCTGCTCGCCAAAGCCTGGGACAATCGAATTGGCTGTGCAATCGCCATTGATGTGCTTAAACAGCTGAAAGACAGCGACCATCCTAACGTAGTTTATGGAATTGGAGCAGTGCAAGAAGAGGTCGGCCTGCGTGGCTCCAAAACATCCACATTCAAAATTCAGCCGGATATCGGTTTTGCCGTCGATGTCGGTATTGCTGGTGATACACCGGGGGTTTCCGAAAAAGAAGCGATGAGCAAGATGGGGGAAGGCCCGCAAATCGTCATCTATGATTCATCGATGGTGGCACATAAGGGATTACGCGATTTCGTCACCGACACGGCTGATGAAATGAATATTCCTTATCAATATGAATCGATTCCTGGCGGCGGGACGGATGCCGGCTCCATCCATTTAACGGCAAATGGTGTTCCCGCCCTGGCGATCACGATTGCCACACGCTACATTCATTCACACGCAGCAATGCTTCACAGGGATGATTATGAGAATGCAGTTAAGCTCATTGTCGAAGTGATTAAACGCCTCGATCGCGAAGCGGTTGATCGGATCATTTACGAGTAATATAGTAAGTTAAAAATGGAGAGGCCTAATATAGGTCCTCTCCATTTTCTTTTTCTTATTTCTACTTGTCTTCGACGATTATATAGACGGCTTTGATGGGTCCATGGACGCCGACGACAAGGTCCATTTCAATATCAGCCGAATTGCTCGGCCCTGTTATGAAATTGATGCAAGAAGGAACGACTTCGCCCCGGGTAACTTTTGAACGGATGGCCGCAGCAGCCTGGGTCATTCGCGGAACGATGGTGCTTTTTGGAATGATGGAAACATGGCAGGAAGGAAGGAAGCTGATGGAACGGCCGTGATCCTTGTCGCTGAACAAGACGACGGTCGCTGATTCTGCTAGTGTCATCTCACTGAATGTGATTCCGATGTTTGCACTTTCTGCTTTTTCGATATTCTCATTCCCGGCTTGGTGATCCCATATATGGACATCATTTTCCTTTAAGATGCCCTCTAACCCATACTCGGTAAATCGACCGTCCTTAGGGATGATCACGGGTCCGTTTCCAAGTTCCTCGATCACCTTTGTTAAGCAATTCACCACTTGCTTGGAGTCGGTAACGTGAAATTGAGTATGCACCCGTTTACATTGCTCCTTCAATTCCGCGACAAGATCATTTTGTGTCGCATGTTTCAAAACTTCTTTTTGGGGGGCGTGCTTCCATTCCGGAACGGAGATGCCTTCCGTAACAGGAGCCCTTCCCAGGTTTTTGGCTATATTGTTTAAAAATGCCCCTTCATTATGGATGATTCCATTCATGATGGTTTCCCTCCTTTTTCCCGATTTTTGAACCAGTCCCGAAAGCTCTCTTTCCCTGGAGCAGGGAACTCGCGGCTTTCTGTCCAAGTTTTGAGCGGTCCCGGGCCTTTCGAGATGATATCCCCCGTTTTAAAAGGTGACATCGCTGATGGGGCCATTTTGGAGCCGAATTTATAAAGCATAGGTGATGCCGCACCAATCCCAAAGGCCTTCATGGCCATCTTTTCTGAAAACGGCGCCATTTTTTCCTTTTCAACGATGACTTCACGATGCTTCCTCAGTAAATCATGGAGAGGAATCTTTACCGGACAGGCATCTGTACAGGCTGCACAAAGAGTGGAGGCATACGGCAGTTCCTTGAAATCATCATATCCTCCGAGTAAGGGTGAAAGCACAGCGCCGATTGGTCCGGGGTAAATTGAACCATATGACTGACCGCCAACCTGGCGATAGACCGGGCAGACATTTATACAGGCAGCACAGCGAATGCATTGAAGAACGGATTGAAACTCAGTTCCTAAGATGGAGGAGCGTCCATTATCCACGATCACTAGGTGAAACTCCTCAGGTCCGTCTACATCACCTCCATCACGCGGTCCGGTAAGTGCGGTGATGTAACTGGTCAATCTTTGGCCGACAGCGCTTCTTGTCAATAAGCTGACAAGGACTTCGAATTCATCGAATGTAGGTACAAGCCGTTCCATTCCCATCACGGTGATTTGCGTTTTTGGGAGGGCAGTCACCAAGTCGGCATTTCCTTCATTCGTCACCAGTCCGATTGAGCCCGTTTCCGCAATCGCAAAATTACAGCCGGTAATGCCCACATCGGCGCTTAAGAAATCTTTCCGCAGAATGCCCCGCACATGGGCGGTAAGCTCTTCCGGTTTTTCGGTTTGCGTATAGGCAAGCTTTTCTTTAAAAACATCCCTGATCTGTTCTTTATTTTTATGTAGCGCAGGTGCGACGATATGGGAAGGGGGATCATGATCATCCACTTGTAAAATGTATTCTCCAAGGTCCGTTTCAACGACATCGAGGCCAACTGCCTCAAGAGTTGCATTCAAATTGATCTCTTCCGTAACCATCGATTTGGATTTAACGACCTTTTTGGCATTCTTTTTTACAATGACATCCTTAATGTACCCGCTTGCTTGTTCAGCGGTTTCAGCGAAGAAGACATGACCGCCCCTTTTCGAAACGTTTTCGGCAAGCTGGTGCAAATAGAAATCAAGGTTACTGAGCACATGCTGCCGAATTTCTTCCCCAAGGGAACGCCAATCCTCCCAGCTTCCCAATTCATCAACGGCAGTCAGCCGCCGTCCGTGTAATCGTTCTTGGGCACTGGATACGGCCAATCGCATAAAGTCATTATGGATTCCTTCATCCACCCGGTCTTTAAATTTGGCAGAGCTGGTTTTCATAGCCATAAGTTTTTCCCTCCTCGCTTTCTTTAAATGCTATTCAGGACTTCCGCAATGTGAAGGACCTTCACCGGTTGCCCCTTCCTTTGGATCCGTCCGCCGATATTCATCAAACATCCTGCATCCCCGCCGATTAAAAAGTCGGCACCGGTTTCTTCAATATTGCAAACCTTCTCCTCGACCATTTGTCCGGAAATGTCACCCATCTTAACCGAAAAGGTCCCCCCGAACCCGCAGCAGTTTTGGGCATCCGGAAGTGGTGTCATTTCCAGCCCCCTGACATGGCTTAATAAAATGGCAGGTGCTTCCTTCACCTTAAGCAGCCGTGTCATATGGCATGAAGTATGATAAGTGGCCTTTCCCTTGAGGGTAGCCCCGACGTCGGTCACTTTTAAGACATCCACGATGAATTGGGACAATTCATATGTTTTAGCCGCTAATGATGCCGCTTTCTTTTCCCATACGGCATCACCTTTGAAAAGTACCGGATATTCCTTGAACATCGCTGCACAGGAACCGGAAGGGGTTACGACGTATTCAGCATCCGCGAACGTTTTAATCATCTTTTTCATGGCTTCCTTCGATTCCTTCGTATACCCGCTATTATATGCCGGCTGTCCGCAGCATATCTGGGACTCCGGGAAATCGATCTCACAGCCTAATCTCTCGAGTAGCTCCACTGTCGCTTTGCCGACATTGGATTGAAACAAATCCACTAAACATGTTGCAAAGAGAGTAACTTTCAATCTGAATTCCTCCTTTTTCAAAATAGGTTAACAGGTCATCTGATGACTAGAAAATGGAAAAAGGAAATGGCTAAGAGAAGATACCAATTTCCAAGATTTTTTAAATGAAGTAATCGTTTTCAAAATAATATATCAATTTAATCCTTTTTTGTATAGGGTATTTTTGAAATTTAAAGGAATGTCAATGATTCTTTTGCTGATTTTTTTGGATGACCCGGTCCAGCGATTCCTCGACGCTTTGAAGATGAAACAGCATGGCACTGCGGGCTCCGGCCTCATCCTGTGCCACGATTGCATCATATATCCTGACATGCTGCTGGTAAAGCTGCTTGAGTGTCATCTCTTCGGAATAAAGCGCAGCCCGACGGATATCACGCATCTTTTCCGTCATTAATTCTGAAACATGATTCATCAATGTAATCAGCAGCTCATTTTGTGATGCATTTGCCACGGCAACATGGAAGGAGATATCCGCTTTATCACTAAGTTCTTCATCATCCGAGACCTTTTCCATATTAAAAAGCATGTCCTTAAGTTCGATAAGGTTTTCTTCCGTTCTCTTCTTCGCTGCCACTTCCGCCGTACCGGACTCAAGGATTTTCCGGACTTCCAGTAAATGCTTGATATTGTCTTGATCCATCAAAAGGGCGGCCGACAAGGGGTGGTTCATGATGGCGGGGTCGAAGGTTTTGACGAATGTTCCTTCACCTTGTTTTATTTCAATAAGACCCATTGAACTCAATGCACTTAATGCTTCGCGGATGGCCGGGCGCCCGACTTGGAAATTTTCCGCAAGCTGCTGAATGGAATCCAATTGTTCACCTGGTTTCAGGCTGCCTGACCGAATCATTTCATAAAGTTCATCGCTGACTTCTTCATAAATTTTTTTCGGCTTTATTTTTTTATATACCAAGTAGTAGCACCTCTATTTTCTATGAGTTTCTCTAGTTAATATTATATAACACAAATGATCTTTGACACTTCCAGAAGAGTTAAAAAATCAACAAAAAATAAAAAAAATCTTGCTTTTATATTTTCAATCATTTAATTTAAATGAGTACTCATCAAGTCATCTGATGACTTTGAATATTTGGATATGTAAGGGGTTTCAATTAGCGTTTGATTTCTGAATTTTTTAAAAAATCAATAGTAAAAGGAGTCGAAATGAATGATATGGACACAAAACTTTACGCCGATCACCGATAATTTAGTTTTATCATCTCTTGCCGCACTCATTCCAATTCTTTACTTTTTCTGGGCGCTTACCATCAAACGCATGAAAGGTTACATGGCAGGTATAACGACGTTGCTTGTAGCTCTTGCAGTGGCTGTATTGATATATGGGATGCCTGCAGGAAAAGCAGTGATGTCCGCTTCACAAGGAGGCGTATATGGGCTGCTCCCAATCGGATGGATAATCATCACTTCCGTATTTTTGTACAAGATGACTGTTAAAAGCGGGCAATTCAATATCATTCGTTCTTCTGTGCTTTCGCTTACGGAAGACAGGCGCCTCCAGGCATTATTGGTGGCATTTTCTTTCGGGGCCTTTTTAGAAGGTGCTGCGGGATTTGGAGCACCGGTCGCCATTTCAGCCGCGCTTTTAGTCGGTCTCGGCTTTAATCCGCTATATGCAGCCGGGATCTGTTTGATCGCGAATACCGCTCCGGTAGCGTTCGGGGCGGTTGGAATACCGATCATCGCCATGGAAGGCCCTACTGGCATAGCCGCCATGGAGATTTCCAAAATGGTCGGCCGCCAATTGCCATTCCTTTCTGCTTTCATTCCGCTTTATCTCATTTTAATCATGACTGGGTGGAAAAGGTCGCTTGAGGTTTTGCCGGCAATTTTGGTTTCCGGAATTTCCTTTGCCATCACACAATACTTAAGTTCGAATTTTCTTGGGCCCGAATTACCCGACATCCTATCCGCGTTAGTGTCACTGTTTGCATTGGCGATTTTCCTTAAATTCTGGAAACCTAAGACGATCTTTCGCTTTGCATCAGAGGAAACGGCAGCTGCTGTCGAACCATTATATACAGCCGAAGCGGAAACAAAATACACGAAATGGCAGATATTCCATGCTTGGTCACCATTCCTTCTGTTAACGCTTTTCATCACAATATGGGGGATGAACCCAATAAAGCCGGCACTATCCGGACATTATGAAGGCAACAATGTGCTGCTTGGCGGAATCAATGAAATCGGGAAACTATTAACCTTCCAAATCGAAGTGCCAGGTCTGCATAATGAGATAATCGGAAGTAATGGATTGCCGATTGCGGCTTTCTATAAAATAGAACTGCTCGGAGCAGCCGGGACGGCCATTTTACTGGCTGCCATCGTAACGAAGTTCATCGCACACATGTCTTCAAAAGACTTTTATGGCACCTTTGTTGAAGCGATGAAAGAGTTGGCCAAACCAATCTTGATGATTTCTACCGTGGTTGCTTTTGCTTATGTGACGAATGCTTCAGGCATGTCGACAACATTAGGGATGACCCTGGCAAAATCGGGTGATTTATTTCCGTTTTTCGCACCTATTCTCGGCTGGCTAGGTGTGTTCATTACCGGATCGGATACATCAGCAAACCTCTTATTTGGCAGTCTGCAGAAAGTGACTGCGCTTAAAGTGGGGATGGAACCGGTTCTGGCACTGGCGGCCAACTCTTCTGGAGGGGTCACCGGAAAGATGATTTCCCCCCAATCGATAGCGATAGCTTGTGCTGCCGTAGGATTGGCGGGCAGGGAATCGGAATTATTGAGATTCACGCTTAAACATAGCTTATTTTTATTGCTGCTTGTTTGTGTGATTACCTTCTTGCAAAATGGCGTCCTTTCCTGGATGATTCCATAAGTAGAATGAGGCTCCCTTTTCATCGGGGAGCCTCGAAATATTTTCAAGTACATTCAAAAAAGGAGGACATATCATGCAATTGGCAGCTGTTGCAGGGAAATTGGTGCATGAGGTTCGAAAACTGATTGATGAGGAGATCATCATTATTGACCATGCCGGCATGATTATCGCCAGCACCGATGGCAGCCGCATTGGATCTTTTCATGAAGGAGCTATCCACGCTTTCAACAATCGTGAGAAATTGATCATCAATAAACAGGATGAACGAAGTTGGAAAGGAGTGAAGGCAGGGATAAACCTGCCTATTTTCTTTAATCAGGAAGCCGTTTGTGTCATTGGAATTACAGGTGACCCCAAACATGTTTCCCCATATGCGGAACTATTAAAAAAGATGACGGAGATGTTCATTCAGGAAAGCTATCATATTGAACAAGCAGAATCCCGATCACGTCTGATGGAATTCTTTGTATTTGAATGGCATCAGCTGCAGACGTTCAATGAGCAATTCCTTCAGAAGGCCAAGTTGCTTGGGGTCGATGTTCATGCGGACCGGATCATCACCCTTGGTGAATTCAAGACTGATGAAATCATTGAACCTCATGTATGGAGAACGCTTCAGATATTCATAAGACAACAACATTCCAATGACATCGCAGTACGTTGGGGAAGGAACCGATTCGTCATTCTTTCAATGGCCGATTTCATCGGTTCAAAAAACCAGCAATATAGGAAACTAAGTAAACTGCAAAAAAAGCTGGAAGAGAGTTCGGGCTATAAAGTGTGTGCAGGAGTTAGTTCGCGTGCATCAGGATCCGCTTTCAGGTCAGCGTTTTTTAAAGCGGAACGTTCCTTGAAAATCGCGTCTCCTTCATCAGGTATCATATTTGACGAGGACTTGAAACTTGAGGTCCTGCTTGATGAAGTTACCGCTGAAACAAGACAGGAATATTTATCCCGGACGATTCAGGAGTTGCTACCTAATGAGGAGCTACTTAAAACCCTTTCCATGTATTTTACATGTGATCTATCTTTAAAAGAGACCGCTAGAGCCCTCCATATCCATATCAATACCCTCCATTACAGGCTCAAGCGCATTGAGGATTTGACCCGGCTGAACCCTAGGAAGCCAGGCGATTTAGTCATGATGTATCTTGCATTAAGTGTATTGGATAAACATAC
Source organism: Peribacillus sp. FSL R5-0717 (assembly GCF_038002945.1). Taxonomy (NCBI): domain Bacteria; kingdom Bacillati; phylum Bacillota; class Bacilli; order Caryophanales; family Bacillaceae; genus Peribacillus; species Peribacillus sp. FSL R5-0717. The sequence continues at coordinate 1,010,493 of NZ_JBBOOF010000001.1, read as the reverse complement.
AAATTAATTCTATGAAAAGCTCAAAATTCTATATGTTCATACATAGAAGGCAGAGTGTTTTTTTTCTTATACTTACTTCATATAAAAAATCTAGAATTTCCTATGTTTATATGAGGAGGATGTACATGTTAACAAAGCAGGTTAAGCAGCTACTTCTTGCCATCGTCGGTCAGGAGAATTACGATGACTCGAAAGTGGAATGTCTAGTCTATTCATATGATGCAACGCCTGGATTTCAAGCGTTGCCGGATGCTGTCATCAAACCGGGCAGCACAGCTGAAGTCGCAGCCATCGTCAAAGTTTGCAACGAATACAATGTTCCGATCGTTCCGCGCGGTTCTGGGACGAATTTAAGCGGAGGCACATGCCCGACAGAGGGGGGCTTGTCCTTTTATTCAATCGAATGAATTCATTACTTGAAATAGATGAGGAGAACTTAACGGCGACCGTACAGCCTGGGCTCATCACTTTGGACTTGATTTCAGCAGTTGAAGAGAAGGGATTGTTTTATCCGCCGGATCCAAGTTCGATGAAAATCTCCACGATTGGCGGCAACATTAATGAGAATTCTGGTGGACTGCGAGGCTTAAAGTATGGAGTCACCCGTGATTATGTCATCGGGCTTGAAGTGGTCCTTCCAAATGGGGACATCATTCGAACAGGGGGCAAGCTTGCCAAAGATGTAGCCGGATATGATTTAACGAAACTTTTTGTCGGATCGGAAGGGACCTTGGGCATCGTTACGGAAGCGACCTTAAAGCTGATTCCAATGCCGGAAACGACTAAGACGATGCTTGCCTTATATCAAGATCTGGATGCTGCAGCCCAGTCAGTGGCCAAGATCATTTCAAATAAGATCATTCCTGTGACATTGGAATTTCTGGATCGGCCGACGTTGATCGTTGTTGAAGACTTTGCGAAAATCGGTTTGCCTACCAATGTGGAAGCCGTCCTGCTGATTGAACAGGATGGTCCGCCTGAAGTGGTGGAACGTGATATGAAAAGGATGGCCGATATCTGTCTAGAGGAAAAGGCGGTTTCCGTGGAAATTGCCGAAACGGATTCTGACGCTGTCGCCTTGAAAACGGCAAGACGGACAGCACTTTCCGCATTGGCACGCCTCAAGCCGACGACCATTTTGGAAGATGCCACCGTTCCTCGCTCGGAAATTGCCAAAATGGTTAGAGCGATTAATGAGATCGCTGACAAGCATAACGTGGACATTTGCACGTTCGGTCATGCTGGGGATGGGAACCTCCATCCGACATGCATTACCGACGCTCGTGATCATGAGGAAATGGAGAGGGTGGAGCTCGCTTTTGCCGACATTTTTGCCGCAGCTATCGACCTTGGCGGGACGATTACCGGTGAACATGGTGTAGGAGCGATGAAGGCCCCGTATCTTGAATGGAAGCTGAAGAAAGAAGGGATTGATGCCTTGAGGGCGATTAAACAGGCTTTCGATCCCAATAACATCATGAATCCCGGCAAAGTATTTGCCAAGGAAACCAGGAAAAGGGTGGTGGTTTCTTCATGACGACAGTTAAGGAAAGGGAAACCATTGCCATTCAATTCGCGGAAAAAATGAATGAAGATGAATTGTTGAATTGTATGCGCTGCGGTTTTTGCTTACCCCATTGCCCGACATACATAGAATCGGGGCTGAAGGAATCCCACTCACCAAGGGGCCGGATTGCACTTATGAAAGCGGTGGCGGATGGCGTGATTGAGCCAGATAGGGATGTAGAAAGTTCGTTGAGTCTTTGCCTCGGCTGCAGGGCTTGTGAACCTGTGTGCCCTTCAGGTGTGAAATACGGACACCTTCTTGAAGAAGCAAGGGATATCATCCATCAGAATAAAAAACACAGCTTCCCTGTAAAAACGATCCGCAAGGCGGTTTTTAGTGGACTATTCCCGCACCAGGAGCGAATGCAGACCATGACAAGTTTGCTTGGCTTCTATCAGAAATCAGGCCTGCAATACATGGCCCGTAAAACGGGAGTCCTCAACATGCTTCCGGATAATTTGGCAGCCATGGAAAAAGTGCTACCGAAAGTCCCGAAAAAAGCAGAAATGAAAAATAGGCCAACCGAGCTGCCTGCAATCGGAACGCCGCTCAAAACGGTGGCTTTCTTTTCCGGCTGCTTGATGGATACGATGTTTTTGGAAACGAACAAGGCCACACTAAAGCTTCTTCAGCTGGCCGGATGTGAAATCGTGATACCGAAATCCCAGGCCTGTTGCGGTGCGCTGCATGGTCACAGTGGTGAAAAAGCAGGTGCAAAGCAACTGGCCAAGCGAAATATTGAAGCCTTTGAAATGGAGGAAGTTGATTATATCATTACGAATGCCGGCGGCTGCGGCGCTTTTCTCATAGATTATGATCATCTGCTCCAAGATGAACCGGAATGGCATGACCGTGCAATCTCATTTAAAAATAAGTTGAAAGATATCAGCCAGATCCTTGTTGATTTGCGTTTTCAGGAAAAAGTCCGCCTGAAACTGCCAGCTCAATCCGTAACTTTCCAGGATTCCTGTCACTTACGGAATGTGATGAACACCTCCTCGGCTCCGCGAATTCTCCTTCAATCAATAGAAGGAATCGATTTCAGGGAAATGAAGGATGCCGATCGCTGCTGCGGCTCAGCTGGGATATATAATATTGTTGAATCAGAGATGTCCATGAACATTCTCGACTCTAAAATGGAGCACACGAAATCGACACAGGCCGATATTGTTGTCACGGCAAACCCTGGCTGCCTGTTGCAAATGCAATTGGGGATCGAGCGGGAAAACTTGGGGGAATGCACAAAAGCGGTGCATATTGCGGACCTGCTAATAAATGCTGTGGCGTTATAATAGAAGAAAAAAGATCACAAGCATTATTTGAAAAAACGAAATGACATGATTTGGTTAAACATTACATTTTTATAAAGGGGGAAACCCTTGTAAAGCTTGGATTTCAATTAAAAAGCGTTCTGTGCTGAGAACGAATTGTAAATGATATAACAAAAATGAAATATGGATTCCTCGTTTACTTAGGAACTTGGCGGGTATTGTTTATATATAGCATCCACTAAACGAAACAACAAAACCTAAGGAGGAATGTAAAATGAATAAAACAGTATATGGAGTATATGAATCAAATGCAGAAGTGATCCAAGCAATTAATGCACTTAAGGCAAAGGGTTTTGAAGGGGACGATATTACGGTCGTCGCAGATAAGGAAGAAACATTGGATTTCACGAACCATCAACGGGAAACCGATGTTCACACAATGACGAATGTTCCTAACGACGAATCGTTTATGGACAAGGTGGCACGTTTCTTCATGCCGGAAGATACGGCAGACCTTTCAACAAGATTGGCGAATGCAGGCCTTTCGAATAGCGAAGCGGCTGAACATGTCTTTGATGTAGAAAATGGAAAAGTCCTGGTTCTGGTTGAAGAAGGTGAAGGCCATCTTGGAACGGCAAGAGATAAATTCACGACCGGAACAATGGACACTGCCGGTACAAGGCTTGATACTAACTCCACCAACCCACTATATAATGGCACGGAAAAAACCGATGCATTAAATAAAGAAGATGTTTATGGAGTTAACGGACAAGGCCGTGAATTGCCAGAAGATGAAAGGACACTTACACTTCGGGAAGAACAGCTGAACATTGACAAAGAAAGAGTTCAGACAGGAGAAGTCGTCATTAATAAAGAAGTCAATGAACAGCATAAAACGATCAATGTCCCTGTTGAACACGAAGAAGTGACAGTTGAGCATAGATCGGTTTCAGGACGTGAAGCGAATCGGGAAACCGGAACCATTGAAGATGGGGAAACATTACGAATCCCGGTTGTTGAAGAAAAACTGGAAGTTTCGAAAAAACCGGTTGTCACCGATGAAATTGTCATCAAGAAACATGCTGTACAAGAAACGGAACAAGTTCAGGATACTCTTAAAAAGGAAGATATCCAGCTTGATAGTACAGATGAATCGATCGTGAATGAGAAAAAGGCAACTGAACGTAGAACCAACCGCTTCTAAGAGTGAAGGAAATGACCTGCAGTTTTAAAACTGCAGGTTTCCTTTTGGTTTTTAGACCGATTAAAGGTTCGAGCTTAGGGAAGGCAAACCTTTTTGTTTAATTGGCACCCATCAGGGTATAAATACACATAAGAAGAAATATCGGAAAAAGGAGGAGGAATATGCATGGGAAAAACGTTATATGGTGTTTTTAATACGGAAAGAGAATTGATCCAGGCTATACAATCCCTCAAGGAAAAGGGGGTTCATGAAGGGGAAATAACGGTAATGGCTGATAAGAAAAAAGATTTGGATTTCGTTAATGAAAAGCATGATCCGGATGTCGAAGTCGTTACTAACTCTAACGAGGAATCCTTTATTGATAAGATGAAACACTTTTTCCTGAACGAGGGTTCCGAAGATATAAGGAACCGTCTAGGTGAGCTAGGGCTTGCCGATAGTGAAGCAACCGCTTATATAAATGAAGTGGAGGCTGGAAAATTCCTCATTCTTTTAGATGAATCGGAAACCGTAACAGCACGTGAGAACATAACTTCCAATCGCATCGAGGATACGGACGCACCTGCAAAGAATCCGCTTAAAACAGGGGTGGTGAACAATCCGGACCCGAACCTTTTTCCGGAAACAACCGCGAATGCCTATCAAACAAGGGAAATGGAAGCACAGCCAGGAAGAAGCGAAGAGCTTCACGGAAATTCCGCCAATATCTATGAAAATGAAGAGCTGGATATGAAGCGAGCTCAAGAAAGGGAAATCTGGGGGAATTCCACAGAAAAATTCAAGAAGCAAAAACCAGGGATTCATGAAGGAACACTGGCAAGCGACCCGTTTGCAGACGATGCTGACAAAAACCTGGGCGCTCAAGGATCACTGGATCGGACCGCGGGACCGACAGCCAGCGGACAGCAAGAGGAAGGCTTACAAGATGAATACATCAAAAATCGAATCAATACCGACAATCTGTAATACCGCAACAAGAGCAGCCTGCATAAGGCTGTTTTTGTTTGTTTACTTAGATTGAAGAAATTTGCGACAAAATCACTGTCTAGCTGAGACACGCAGCCGTTTGCTTTGGCTTGTGAGAAAGTCGACGGAAAGGGAGTGGAACTTTTTTTAATGGCTCTTTTCGTAAAGATTGTTGTTTTTAAAACGAAACTATTTAAGGTTGATTGGAGCGGAAGTGCGAGACTCCTGCGGAAGCAGCGGGACAGGTGAGACCCCACAGGCGTTTACGCCTCCAGATGCTCACCGCCCGCCCCGCGGAAAGCGAGCATCTGGAGAGGAAATCAACCACAACTCACTACCTGGTAAATAGCAATAAAGTATGTGAAAACAGCCTTTTTAATAGGACCGCAAGCAACCTCGATTTTCTTAGAGTTTGCTACAGGCTGTTATTTTTAAAAAAACCTTTAGGCAGAGGGTTCCCTTGTTCGTCTCCATAGACTATTTGCTTGTTTATTGATAAAGCTGCAAGGTATAATGACAAAGGAATTTTATTTTAAGTAGAGTAACAAGGAGGGGGAGGAACATGGAAAAAAACGTATATGGTGTTTTTGACTCTAATCCGGAACTACTTGCTGCAATTTCAGACTTAAAAGCAAAAGGCATATCTGGCACCCAAATGACAGTGGCAGCTGATATAAAAAATTATGTGCAGCTTGGAAATGAACATACGGATATACTGATCATCGCCAATCAGGATAAGGAGGACACTCTTTTTTTGAAAATCTTCCATTACTTCACAGATGAAGGATCTGGAGATTTACGCAGCTTTTTCACGAAATACGGCTACTCTTTTGCTGAGGCAAAAGCGATGCTTGAAGAAGTGAAAGCAAAGAAATTCATCTTGCTGCTTGATGAAGAAGTCTCCATCGAAGAACTGAAGGCTGGCGAGGCGAGATTAAAAAAATAACAGCCTTTGAAGGCTGTTATTTTTTTAATCCTGCTTCGAGGGCAGTGATCATTTCCTGTTTTTCCTGCTCGGATGAATTTTGCCAGATGACCTCGAATAATACTCCCAATCCAGGAAGCATTTTTTCCTCGCCATTTTGTATGGCATCGACAATCGTGTCTTCCAGCTGCTCTTGCGTATTTCCTGATACATTTTGGATGATCGCATTACGTAAGTTTAAATTCATAATTATTCCTCCTCTAACACATAATGACTGACATTAATAGCATTTCACAAACTCGCATGCAATATGTATGTGAATTGCGTTATAATAGGAAAATCAGTGTGAAGTTAAAGGAGCGTTTACCCTTGAAATATATCGAATCCGTAAAAAACCCGCAAGTTAAGCAATGGAAAAAACTTTTGACGAAAAAAGAACGAGATAAAACAGGTAAATATTTAGTCGAGGGTTTTCACCTAGTTGAAGAAGCCTTAAAAGAGGAAATCGTCTTGGAAGTGATCATCAATGAAGAAACTGAAATGCCTGCCCATTTTAAGGTGGAAGGCACAGAACTCATTTATGTGAAAAATGATATTATGAAGGCGATTTGCGATACCGAAGCACCGCAGGGAATTGCTGCGGTTTGTGAACAGAAATCAACGAGCATGGCGTCCATCAATCCGGAGAAATTATTGTTGATCGATGCCGTACAAGATCCTGGGAATATTGGAACGATGATCAGGACAGCGGATGCAGCGGGAATCGATGCGGTCATCCTTGGGGAAGGGTGTGCTGACTTGTATAATCCCAAAGTGGTCCGTTCGACCCAAGGGAGCCTCTTCCATATGCCTGTCATTAAAGGGAACCTATCCGAAATCATCGATGAGCTTAAGCAAAGCGGCATACTGGTTTATGGCACGGCATTAGAAGGGGCATCGCCATTTGAAGAAGTGGAAAAGTCTTCCCGATTTGCCCTGCTGGTCGGTAATGAAGGTCAAGGGGTATCGAAGGAATTACTGGAGAAAACGACTAAAAACCTCTATATTCCCATCTACGGAAAAAGTGAATCTTTGAATGTGGGGATCGCTGCCGGGATTTTAATGTACCATTTACGAAAATCGATTTGAAACGGCCGAAGAATTATAATATAATAAAACAGAATTTTATAATGAAAACAACGATGACAAAGAGTAGTAGCTTAAAGTTAACCATATCCAGGGAGAAAATGCCTTGACTGAAAGCATTTTTATGGCACTGCTTAAGTGAATTCGCCTTTCGAGTTGGCATTGGGAAGACAGAATGTCCGAAAAATGTTCCGGTGAAGAGCCGTTATTTTTAATGAAGTGAGTGCAGAAGTTTTTTTGTTTATGCACTAATAAGGGTGGTACCGCGATACATAAACCTCGTCCCTTTAGGGATCGGGGTTTTTTTGTGTTCATTTTTACAAAAGGAAAATAAAGGAGGAAGACATGATGCAGGAACGTTTACTAGAACTGCAGGAAGAAGCGTTGCAAAAAGTTGCCGCCGCTTCCGAATTAAAAGAACTGAATGAAGTCCGTGTTGCTTATTTGGGGAAAAAAGGGCCAATCACTGAGGTATTGCGCGGCATGGGTAAATTATCTGCCGAAGAGCGCCCGAAAATCGGGGCACTAGCCAATGAAGTACGTGAAGCGATCGCAACAAAGATCGAGGAGAAACAAAAAGCGCTTGAAACCGCGGCAGTCAATGCAAAGCTATCAACTGAAACGATTGACGTCACACTTCCAGGACGTCCGGTAAACAAGGGGAATCTTCACCCATTAACACGAATCGTGGAAGAAATCGAAGACTTATTCATCGGGATGGGTTATACGGTTGCGGAAGGTCCTGAAGTCGAGAGTGACTACTACAACTTCGAGGCACTTAACTTGCCAAAAAGCCATCCGGCACGTGATATGCAGGACTCCTTCTACATCACGGATGAAATCCTGATGCGGACGCACACTTCACCGGTTCAAGCCAGAACGATGGAAAAACATAAAGGTCAAGGCCCTGTTAAAATCATTTGCCCAGGAAAAGTATATCGCCGGGATAACGATGATGCGACACACTCCCATCAATTCCAGCAAATTGAAGGCTTGGTCATCGATGAGAACATCAGCATGAGCGACCTGAAAGGAACGCTAGACGTATTTGCGAAAAAAGTATTCGGGCAAGACCGTGAAATCCGTCTTCGTCCAAGTTTCTTCCCATTTACTGAGCCTTCCGTCGAAGTGGATATTTCTTGTAAAATCTGCAGCGGTAAAGGCTGCAGCGTATGTAAAAAAACAGGCTGGATCGAAGTGCTTGGCGCTGGGATCGTTCATCCGAACGTCCTTGAGATGGCTGGCTTCGATTCCAAGAAATACTCTGGATTCGCATTTGGAATGGGCGTGGAACGGATTGCCATGTTGAAGTACGGTGTGGACGATATCCGTCATTTCTATACGAATGATGTTCGATTCTTAAAACAATTCAACCATCACGAAGCATAAATTTTTATTTTAAAAAGGAGGACCTACCATGTTTGTGTCATATAAATGGTTACAAGATTATGTTGACCTTTCAGGCATCAATGCGACGGAGCTTGCTGACAAAATCACGAAAAGCGGCATTGAGGTTGAAGGGGTGGAAAAGAAAAGTGAAGGGCTAAAAGGGGTCGTCATCGGGCATGTCTTAGAACGCGAACAACATCCAAATGCGGATAAATTGAATAAATGCCAAGTTGATATCGGGGCCGAAAATCCCGTTCAGATCATCTGTGGGGCACCGAATGTCGATAAAGGCCAAAAAGTCGCAGTCGCTACTGTTGGTGCAGTTCTTCCAGGTAATTTCAAAATCAAGAAAGCGAAACTTCGCGGAGAAGAATCGCACGGAATGATTTGCTCGCTTCAAGAATTGGGCTTCGAATCCAAGCTTGTTTCCAAGGATTATGCTACAGGAATCTTCGTCTTCCCTAATGATGTGGAAGTAGGGAAAGATGCATTGGAGGAACTTGGTTTAAGTGATGAAGTGCTGGAACTTGGGCTGACTCCAAACCGCTCCGACGCGCTAAGCATGCTTGGTGTTGCATACGAAGTGGGAGCCATTCTAGGCCGGGAAGTGAAATGGCCGGTAGTCGAGAAAGAAGAGGCAGCTGAAAAAGCAACTGATTATATCAGTGTCAAAGTGGAAGCGAAAGAAGATAACCCGATATACATGGCTAAAATCATCAAGGATGTTAAGATCGGACCCTCACCGCTTTGGATGCAGACTAGGTTGATGTCTGCAGGTATCCGACCTCATAATAATGTGGTGGATATCACGAACTACATTTTACTTGAATACGGCCAACCGCTCCATGCCTTTGATTATGACCGCTTTGGTTCAAAGGAAATCGTCATCCGCAGAGCGAAGGATGCTGAAAAAATCGTAACATTGGATGAGGCGGAACGCACTTTGACACCTGACCATTTAGTGATCACGAATGGCAGTGAGCCTGTTGCGATTGCTGGTGTGATGGGCGGAGCGGATTCCGAAGTCAAAAATGATACGACGAACATCATTATTGAAAGTGCATATTTTGCTGGTACAGTAGTTCGCAAAGCTTCAAAGGACCATGGATTACGCAGTGAAGCTAGTGCCCGCTTTGAAAAAGGCGTCGACCCGGCACGTGTTCGTGAAGCAGGGGAACGTGCTGCACAATTGATTGCACAATATGCAGGCGGAACAGTCTTACAAGGAGCAGCAGAAGTTGACGAATTGTCAATGGAACCTGCGGTCATTAGCATTACACTTGAAAAAATCAACACACTCCTTGGAACAAGCATGACTGTATCAGTTGTGGAATCAATCTTCAAACGTCTGCAATTCGGCGTGGAACTTGACAATGAAACATTCACGATCACTGTCCCGACGCGCCGTGGTGATATTACGATTGAAGCCGATTTAGTCGAAGAGGCTGCACGTTTATACGGATACGATAACATCCCCGTAACACTGCCGATCGGTTCTGCTAATCCAGGACAATTGACAGACTATCAAATTAAACGGCGGAAGGCACGCCGTACACTTGAAGGCGCAGGCCTTTATCAAGCAGTGACCTATTCACTGACAAGCCAGGAAAAAGCGTCCCAATTCGCATTGGAAGCAAGAGAATCCATTCGATTGGCAATGCCAATAAGTGAAGAAAGAAGCCAGCTGCGTTTAAGCATCGTGCCTCAATTGCTGGAAGTCGTGAAATATAACAATGCCCGCCAAATTGATTCACTGGCACTGTATGAAATCGGTTCGGTATTCTTTAAGCGTGACGAACAAGAACTGCCTGAAGAAAAAGAACATGTTGCTGGAGCAATCACCGGTCTATGGGAGTCACATCTATGGCAGGGTGAAAAGAAACCAGTGGATTTCTTTGTAGCCAAAGGCGTGATCGAAGCATTATTCGACACACTTGGATTAGCTGATCAAATCAGTTACCGCCAAGCGGAAATCAACGATATGCATCCAGGACGGACAGCGGAAGTACTATTGAATGGTGAAGTAATTGGCTTTATCGGCCAAGTGCACCCAACTGTCCAAAAAGACTTGGATATTAAAGAAACATACATTTTCGAACTTTCCTTAAAAGCATTGGCCGAAGCAGAAGTAGCACCGATAGCGTACCAAACGATTCCGCGCTATCCATCAACCACACGCGATATCGCGCTCGTTGTGGATCAAGCCACGAAAGCCGGGGACATTCAGGATATTATTGAAGAAGCCGGCGGCAAACTGCTGAAAGAAGTAAGCATCTTCGATTTATACGAAGGTGAAAGAATGGAGGAAGGCAAGAAATCCATTGCCTACTCACTGAAATACTACGACCCGGAACGTACCCTGACGGACGAGGACATTACAAAAGCACATGATAAAGTGCTTGAAGCCGTTAAAGAAAAAGCCGGCGCAGAGCTAAGAGGATAAAACCAAAAAGACAGCTCCCTGAATCATGGGGAGCTGTCTTTTTTGATTTTACGAGTAAAAGGTGCAAACTCAGGAGTAAATGGTGAACTCACGAGTAAACCGCGCAAATTCACGAGTAAATGGCGCAACCTCACGAGTAAACCGAGCAAACTCACGAGTAAATGGCGTAAATTCACGAGTAAACCGAGCAAACTCACGAGTAAATAGTGAATTAACGAGTAAATGGCGTAAACTCACGAGTAAATGGCGTAAATTCACGAGTAAATGGCGTAAACTCCGGATAAACCGCACAATTTCACGAGAAAAAGGCGGCTGTTCAGGAAGATCAGCCGCTTTCTTCTATTTATGATATTTCTGTTGATAGAGTCGCTTCGCTTTTTCTGTGTTGGCAAAATGGGTTTTCGTGAATTCGTGTAATGAATCGATTCCTTTTTCGTGAATCAATCTTGCGGCCGCCTCATCGACTGCAAATCCGGCACCTTTAGGGATTTTGAATCCGGCTTTTTCACTCAGCAAGTCAAAGCGTTTGACGAATGCATATCGGGCCAGGATGGATGCGGCTGCCACTCCAAGGTGAATGCCTTCCGCTTTTGTGCATAGATAGGTAGCATTAGCTTGGAATAGTTCTTGACCTTTTAGGTAATTGAAAAATACCTCTGGTTGAGCGAATTGATCAATAAGGACGGCTTCAGCTTGTTCTGGCTGGATTTTTTGCATGAGGTTCTTGATTGCTTGGTTATGGAGGAGTGCCTTCATTTTTCCTTGTGACATTCCCTTTGCCTGCAGCGCATTATATTTCGGGTTGTCGCATGTGAGCAGGCTGAAGGGCACTACATCCTTAATCTGTTTGGCAATGTCGATGATCTGTGGGTCTTTCAGATTTTTGGAATCCTGGACACCAAGCTCCTTTAATAGAGCGAGTTGCTCCTTCTTGGCATATACGGCTACGACGGTCATCGGGCCGAAATAGTCTCCTGTTCCGACCTCGTCTGAACCAATCACTGACATGGTTCCGATATTTGCAGGTGGCGAATATCGATGGACGTTGACCGATGCAGAGGATGCCGTTTTTTTCTTTGGAGCCGCAGCAGTGGTACCCTTTTGCCATTTTACCGCTTCTATTTCGGCATTCTTACCTTGAAAAAGGACCTTCCCGGATTTATAGGCCGTCACCGTACATAGCGGCGGTTTGGCGGAAAAGATGCTCCCCGGCGGCTGCTTGGCGGCCAAGGATGAAGAATAATGGGACTTCATCGCCTTTATTTGTTCAGGACTGATAAGTAAAACAACATGGGACATAATGGGTTAGCTCCTAACTTCATTTTGTTTATTATGTAATCTTCTTCCTAAATTCGATATCGTTTGACAAATTATTGAAATTTTAATGCAAGAAATGACGATGTACTCTCTTTCATGACGAAAAACTTCATGATATGATAGAATTAGGATTGTTTAGATTGGGGGCATCATTTTGTCAGACGATAAACGAAATAAAACAACAGTTGATATATACGGACAGCCATATACAATCGTCGGCACAGAAAGCGCAAGTCATATGCGCCTGGTCGCTTCGATGGTTGACGAAAAAATGAGAGAGATCAGGATGAAAAATCCACACTTGGATACAAGCAAGCTAGCGGTGCTAACGGCCGTGAATACTATCCATGAATATATTAAATTAAAAGATGAACTAGACCAGCTTCAACTGGAATTAAAGAGAGAGAAGGACTGAGTACATGCTTGATTTAGCAATTCTGGCCATTCTTTTAATCGGTTTATTAATCGGTTTAAAGCGTGGCTTCATTTTACAAACGGTTCATATGACTGGGTTCATTGTAGCCTTCATCGTCGCCTATGTATTTTACGGAGATCTTGCTCCCAATTTGAAATTATGGATTCCGTTCCCAACGATGGGTGATTCCTCGACCCTTAATATGTTTTTCAATACAGTCGGGCTTGATACGGCGTATTACAATGCAATAGCCTTTGCAATCATTTTCTTTGCTGCCAAGATTCTTTGGCAAATGATAGGATCCATGCTCAATTTCATTACCCATCTACCGATATTAAAGCAGCTGAATCGCTGGGGCGGAGGGATATTGGGTTTTCTCGAAGTCTATCTTATCATGTTTATTATATTATATATAGCTGCCATGCTGCCAATGGATTCCATCCAGAAACCATTAACTGGCTCATTTCTGGCAGAATCGATCGTGAAACATACGCCGTTCCTTTCCGAGCAAGTGAAGGAACTTTGGTTTCATGATGTAAAACAATCTTAATGTCAGTATAAGAGGGCCTGCCTCCCGTGTTCAAAGTCCTGGATTCCTATACTTTGAACACGGGGGAGGCCCCTTTTTATGTAGCGGCATGTAGCTTCATTCTATTTGATTCGAAGGTTAAGAACCTGACTGCTTGTACTTTACCTCCAAGAAAGGTATCTTTAAGAAAGTGAACATGGGACACCCTACTAATTTTTTCGGCGGTGAATTAAATGACAATTAATAAAAAAGATATCATTAAACTATTAGAAAAAATTGCAATATATATGGAACTAAAAGGAGAGAACCCGTTTAAGGTTTCAGCTTTCCGAAAGGCAGCGGGCGCCTTGGAAACGGATGACCGGAGCCTGACGGAGATCGAAGATTTTACCGCTTTGAATGGAATCGGGAAAGGAACGGCATCCGTCATCGAGGAGTATATAAATGAAGGGAAATCGACTGTACTTGAAGAGCTTCAGGATCAGGTGCCAAAAGGATTGATTCCGCTTCTGCAGCTTCAAGGTTTGGGCGGTAAGAAAATTGCCAAGCTTCATAAAGAGCTGCATGTCAAAGATGTGAATGATCTTAAAATCGCCTGTGAGGAAGGCAGGGTCGCGGCGCTTGCCGGTTTCGGCAAAAAAACGGAAGAGAAGATCCTGTCTGCAATTGCCGAGGCGGGTTCAAGGCCCGATCGGCTGCCCCTAGCCTTCATGAGACCGATTGCGGCTGATATTGAAACGGCCCTTGCTAACATGGATTACATCATCCGTTCTTCCAGGGCGGGCAGCATCCGGCGTATGAGGGAAACAATCAAGGACCTCGATTTCATCATTTCGACAGATCATCCCGAAGAGGTTAAGAATCAACTGCTTGCAATAAAAGGGATAAAACAAGTGATTGCGGCCGGTGATACAAAAGTATCGGTCGTGCTTGATTATGAATATGACATTTCTGTCGATTTCCGAATCGTTAAGGATAAGGAATTCATCACGACACTTCATCATTTTACAGGTTCGAAGGATCACAATGTGCGGATGCGCCAGCTTGCTAAAGATCGCGGAGAGAAAATCAGCGAATATGGGGTGGAAGTGACTGAAACCGGTGATGTATTGACGTTTGAAACGGAAGAACAATTTTATAATCATTTTGGCCTTCCTTTCATTCCCCCAGAACTGCGTGAAGACGGAACGGAAGTGGAGCATTATGATGCTAATGAACCTCTCATATCTTTAGAGGCCATTAAAGGTGATCTGCATATGCATACCACATGGAGTGATGGTGCTCATACGATTGAAGAAATGATTGAAGCATGCCGTGCAAAAGGGTATAGATATATGGCCATCACCGATCATTCGCAATATCTGAAAGTGGCGAACGGCTTGACCGCTGAACGTTTACGTGAACAAAAACGGATCATCCATGAACTTAATGAAAAATACACTGACTTTACGGTTCTTTCCGGGATAGAGATGGATATACTTCCTGATGGGACACTTGATTATGACGATGAGCTGCTTGCAGAGATGGATTTGGTCATTGCATCGATTCACTCAAGCTTTTCACAGCCTCGGGAAACGATCATGGAGCGCTTAAAAACGGCTCTGAATAATCCGCATGTAGATATCATCGCACATCCAACGGGAAGGATCATCGGCAGGCGCACCGGATATGATGTGGATATAGAAATGCTGATCGAACTGGCCCGTGAAACGAATACGGCCTTGGAATTGAATGCGAATCCGAACCGATTGGATTTGGCACCTCCGCATCTGCGCAAGGCTCAGGAAGCAGGCGTTCCGATCGTGATCAATACGGATGCCCACAGCATCGACATGCTTGAACATATGCCTGTGGGGGTCTCGTCAGCCAAAAAGGGCTGGATTAAAGAATCCACGGTTCTTAATGCAAGGGATACGGATGGCTTATTGGCGTTTTTAAAGAGAAATGATTAACTATTTGCCCATAAATAAGGAGGAGCTTTAACTCCATGCATAATAAAGCTTTAAAGACATTGGAATTTCATAAAATAAAAGAACAATTAATCTCACACGCATCCTCATCCATAGGAAAAGAAAAGGCGGAGCAATTGATGCCTTCCACGGATTTTGAAGAAGTGTCGAGATGGCAGGAAGAAACAGATGAGGCTGCCAAAATCGTAAGGTTGAAAGGTAACTTGCCATTGGGCGGGATTTTCGATATCCGTCCGCATGCAAAAAGGGCACAGATTGGCGGTATGCTCTCACCGATGGAATTGATGGAACTTGCGAGTACGATTCGTGCCGGCAGGATCTTAAGCCGTTTCTTCGAAGAACTGGCAGAGCAGGAGATTGATGTTCCGCTTTTAGCCGAATATATCGATTCCCTTCATCCATTGATTGATTTGCAGCAGGAAATTACGTATGCAGTAAGCGAACATGGCGAAGTGATGGATTCTGCCAGCGACAAGCTTCGTACCCTAAGAAACCAAATTCGGACGAATGAAAGTCGTGTAAGGGAAAAACTGGAAAGTATGATCCGTTCTTCCAATGCATCAACCATGTTATCCGATGCCATCATCACCATCCGGAATGACCGATTCGTCATCCCGGTAAAACAGGAATACCGCAGTGTGTATGGCGGGATCATTCATGATCAATCATCATCAGGACAGACGTTGTTCATTGAACCGCAAGCAATCGTTCAGCTGAATAATGTCCTGCAGGAAACCCGAGTGAAGGAAACGCAGGAAATAGAACGGATATTGGTCGAACTATCGGAAAAAGTCGGTGCGTTCACCCCTGAATTGCTTCATAATGTCAAAGTGCTGGCACAAATCGATTTCCTTGTCGCCAAGGCAAAATATGCAAAAGCGATAAAAGGATCCAAGCCGATTCTGAATAATGAGGGGCGCGTAAAATTATTCAAAGCGAAACACCCGCTCATTCCGAATGATGTCGTCGTGGCCAATGATATTTTTCTTGGTGATGAATTTACGACAATCGTCATTACCGGTCCGAATACAGGTGGTAAGACGGTTACCCTGAAAACGATTGGCCTCTGTACGTTAATGGCCCAGTCCGGTCTGCAGATCCCTGCGCTGGATGGTTCCGAAACGGCTGTGTTTTCCTCTGTTTATGCCGATATAGGCGATGAACAGTCGATTGAACAAAGCTTAAGTACATTTTCTTCGCATATGGTCAATATTGTCGATATCCTTAAGCATGTCGATTATGACAGTCTTGTTTTATTCGATGAGCTTGGAGCGGGAACTGACCCACAGGAAGGTGCAGCTTTGGCCATTTCCATTTTGGATGAAGTGTATAAGCGCGGAGCACGTGTGATTGCAACGACACATTACCCGGAATTAAAAGCGTATGGATATGATCGGGAAGGCGTCATTAATGCAAGCGTCGAATTTAATGTGGAAACCTTGAGTCCCACCTATAAACTTTTAATTGGTGTACCAGGGCGGAGTAATGCGTTTGAAATTTCCAAGCGCCTTGGTTTGGAAGAAAACGTGATCAGCAACGCCCGCGGCCATATCGGTGAGGATACGAATAAAGTTGAAAATATGATAGCGTCCCTTGAAGACAGCCGCAAGAAGGCTGAAGAAGAGGAATTGGAAGCAAAGAATCACCTGAAACAGGCGGAAATTCTTCATAAAAACCTTCAAAAGCAAATTGATGAGTACCATCAAGAACGGGATGCGATGGTTGAAAAGGCAGCAAAAGAGGCAGCGGCAATCGTTAAAAATGCACAAAGGGAAGCGGAAGCGATCATTGCCGACTTACGTAAACTGCGACTTGAAAAGCATGCCGATGTTAAAGAGCATGAACTGATCGATGCAAAAAAACGGCTTGAAGAAGCAGCGCCTAAAGTGAAAAAAACAACAAATAAAGCTGCGAGGCCGCTGGATAAAAGCTTGAAACCTGGAGATGAAGTAAAGGTCGTAAGCTTTGGTCAAAAAGGTCACTTGATTGAAAAGGTCTCAAATAATGAATGGCAGGTTCAGATCGGCATCATGAAAATGAAAGTGAAGGAGTCTGACCTGGAATTCATCAAGAGCACAAAAGTAAAAGAAACAAAGCCGCTTACCACGATCAAAGGCCGCGATTATCACGTTAGCGTCGAACTTGACCTTCGTGGAGAACGCTTTGAAAATGCCATATCAAGAGTGGAAAAATACGTTGATGATGCTCTTTTGGCCGGTTATTCGAGTGTCTCCATCATTCATGGTAAAGGGACGGGTGCTCTTCGGTCCGGGGTCCAGGAATACTTGAAAAATCACCGCTCTGTCAAAAGGATTCGCTTCGGCGAAGCCGGTGAAGGCGGAACAGGTGTTACGGTGGTGGAATTTAAATAAAGGAAAGCGGTCATTCCGGCAATTCAGCCAAGCCGGGTGGCTAGTTACCATTCGGGAGTTGGACCATGGAGAATATGTGGGAAAATGAATATGTATATATAGCTGCTCGTTACAGTGTCGTTATTCTGTGCATGATTGTTTTTTTAGCCATTTTTGAACTTGTCACAAAGTACAAGAACTGGGAGGAGATCAAACAGGGAAACATTTCTGTCGCGTTGGCAACAGGTGGTAAAATTTTTGGGATCGCCTATGTATTCCAACAGTCCATTCTCCATCAGAATTCGCTTCTTACCATGATTGGCTGGGGCGTCTACGGTTTTGTCCTGCTGTTGATCGGTTATTTCATTTTTGAATTTATGACTCCTGGATTTAAAATAGATGAAGAAATACAAAAAGATAATCGGGCAGTTGGATTCCTATCGATGATCATATCAATTGCATTATCTTTTGTCATCGGCGCCGGAATTTCTTAATGCCCTTCATGAGAGGGAGTAAGCTGTGGAGAAACTTGCAAAAGTCTTAATTGTTTGTTGCGGAATCTTTTTTCTGTTTGGAATCATTTATATGACATTGTTCAACTGAAGCGGCCAGTGTGCCGCTTCTTTTATTTGGTTCTATTAAAAAAAATGGGGGGCCATGTATAATAATAATGGTCAAATAGACTTTTGAAGAGGAGGCGGAATATGGATCAGTCCAAATGGATACAGAAGATTGAAGAATTATCGCTGAATGCTTTACCCGCCATGCAAACGCAAATCTATGATGGATGGGTTATCCGATTTGCGGATGGATATACGAAAAGGGCGAATTCCATCACCCCCATCTATCAATCGAATGAAAATGTGAAAAAGAAAATTTCGAATTGTGAACAATTATATTTTGCAAGGAATGATAAGGCCGTGTACAAAGTGACTCCACAGGCAAACCCTATCAACTTGGATCGTGTGCTGGAAGAGTCTGGTTATGCCCTTGAAGGAACAACAAGTGTCCAGGTATTGAATTTGGCAGATACAGAGTCACCGAATGAAACCAATGTCATAAAGTATGATCATTTACATGATGAATGGTTTCACGATTTCTGCCTGCTAAGTAATATTGATGATCATGATCAAACCATCCTGAAAAAGATGTTAGGGAATATCATTCCAAAAACATGCTTTATGTTGTTGACTGATGAAGGTGGAACCGTTACAGCAAGTGGACTGGGTGTTTTGGAAGACGAATACATAGGCCTGTACAATATCATTACCCATGAAAACTTTCGAAACCAAGGCAATGGTGCAATACTCATTCGTAATCTATTGCATTGGGGTAAAGAAAATGGAGCAAAAAATGCTTATCTTCAGGTGATAGAAACGAACGCACCTGCTTTAAGCTTATACGGAAAATTGGGGTTTGAAGAAAAATATAAGTATTGGTATAGAATTAAAACTAAGGAGTAGAGCCACACCTTTCAGTAGACGACAAAAGAGGATCGGAATGCTCTCCCCAATCTGTGATCTTAAAGAAAATTTGAATATCCTTTATTTTTTTTCTTGAGGGGTTGTGAAATTTGAGCGTTGATTTCCACTCCAGGCACTCGCTTTCCGCGGGCGGTCGGGGAGCCTCCTCGGCTTGCGCCTGCGGGGTCTCCCTTAGACACGCTTTTCCCGCAGGAGTCTCGTACCTTCCGTTCCAATCAACTTTGTTTTATTTAGATAGAACCCTTTTGTTCAAAACTAGATAATAATTGTTTGCCGACAGTTTTTTCTGGGTTTGTAAAATGGGAACGTTGATTTCCACTCCAGGCACTCGCTTTCCGCGGGCGGTCGGGAGCCTCCTCGGCATGCCTGCGGGGTCTCCCTGCCACGCTTTTCCCGCAGGAGTCTCGTACCTTCCGTTCCAATCAACTTAGTTTTTATTTAGTTAGAACCCTTTTGTCTACTAATTGCGTTTGTAAAATGGGAACGTTGATTTCCACTCCAGGCACTCGCTTTCCGCGGGCGGTCGGGGAGCCTCCTCGGCTTGCGCCTGCGGGGTCTCCCCTAGACACGCTTTTCCCGCAGGAGTCTTGTACCTTCCGTTCCAATCAACTTTGTTTTATTTAGATAGAACGTTTTGTTAAAAACTAGATAATAATTGTTTGCCGACAGTTTTTTCTGGGTTTGTAAAATGGGAACGTTGATTTCCACTCCAGGCACTCGCTTTCCGCGGGCGGTCGGGAGCCTCCTCGGCATGCCTGCGGGGTCTCCCTGCCACGCTTTTCCCGCAGGAGTCTCGTACCTTCCATTCTAATCAACTTAGTTTTTATTTAGTTAGAACCCTTTTGTCTACTAATTGCGTTTGTAAAATGGGAACGTTGATTTCCACTCCAGGCACTCGCTTTCCGCGGGCGGTCGGGGAGCCTTCTTGGCTTGCGCCTGCGGGGTCTCCCATGCCACGCTTTTCTGCAGGAGTCTCGTATCTTCCGTTCCAATCAACTTTGTGTTTTAAAAGAAAAACTGCAGGCCAGGCTCATATAAACCATGTTTAAGACTAGTTTATCCTTCATGTTTTTTTACTATAATCCTCAATCGATTGAAGAAATTTGCGACACTCCTGCCGAATAACTGGCTAGACGAGACACCGCAGACGCTTGCGTCGAGGAGGCTTGGCAGACTGTCGGCGGAAAGGGAGCGGATTTCTGAAATCAACTGGAACTTTTTTTAAAGAAATATTGTAGGGAAACTGGCTCTCCTTCTCCAATTCGTCTTCAGTCTTGCGGTTCCATCAATTTTCCGGCAAAAGGAGTTCCGAATTGCTCTCGCCCCGAACCAAAATTTTAAAAGTAAACTAGATTATTCTTCATAGTTTTTACAGTATTCCTTTAAGGATGGAAGAGATTTGCGACACTCCTGCCGAATAACTGGCTAGCCGAGGGCCCACAGGCGCTTGTGCCGAGGAGGCTCGGAAGCAGTAGAACAGGACATATATACTATCCAGCTTTTCATTGTAAGGTCTTTATACTCTGATTCGGCAATTGTAAGAAAATCCCGATTGTATTATAATGATTAAGAGTATTGAGAATATTCAGAAGGAGGGGGCATATGAGCAATAAGCCATGGCAAGCTATTTATCCGGAACAGATACCCGCTGTTTTGTCGTACGAAGATAAACCTCTTTATTCTTTTTTGAAGGAATCAGCCGAGGAATTCCCTGATAAAGTATCGATTCATTTCCAGGGAAAAGAATTAACTTTCCGGGAAGTGCATGAATCTGCTTTAAAGTTTGCAGCCTATTTAAAAAGTATCGGACTTCAAAAAGGCGAACGCGTTGCCGTCATGCTACCTAACTGCCCTCAGGGTGTCATAAGCTTTTTTGGGATATTGATGGCCGGAGGAGTCGTGGTTCAAACGAACCCAACCTATACTGAACGTGAATTAGAATATCAAATGAAAGATTCCGGAGCGAAAATGATTTTAGTGATGGATATTTTATTTCCCCGTGTTTCTGCAGTGGCATCAAGAACGGATATTGAACATATAATTGTAACCGCTATCAAGGAATATTTACCTTTCCCGAAAAATCTTATCTATCCTTTTATTCAAAAAAAGCAATACGGCATTGTCATCAATGTGGAGCATGAAGGGAATCATCATTTATTTTCCGAAATCATGAAACGAAAGATCACTGAAGAAGTCGACACTGTGCCGATCGATGTCAATAATGACCTTGCCCTTTTGCAATATACAGGCGGGACAACTGGCTTTCCCAAAGGGGTCATGCTTACTCATAAGAACTTGCTGGCAAATACGAAAATGTGCAATGCATGGCTTTACAAAAATAAGCGCGGTGAGGAAAGGATCCTTGCGATTCTGCCTTTCTTCCATGTGTACGGTATGACTACGGTCTTGGTTCTTTCCGTCATGGAAGGGAACACCATGATCATCATGCCGAAGTTTGATGTCGAAGCGACGCTTAAAACCATCCAAAAACAGAAACCGACCATGTTTCCAGGAGCGCCAACGATGTATATCGGCCTCTTGAACCATCCGGATATCGCTAAATATGATCTTTCTTCCATCAATGCCTGTATTAGCGGTTCTGCATCTTTGCCCTTAGAGGTTCAAGAGCAGTTTGAGAAGATTACCGGCGGGAAGCTAGTTGAAGGCTATGGACTTTCAGAAACCTCACCTGTGACACATGCTAATTTCATTTGGGATCAGCCGCGTGTAAAAGGAAGCGTTGGACTGCCGTGGCCGGACACTGACTCGGCGATTCTGTCCCTGGAATCCAATGAAGAGCTTCCTCCGAATGAAATAGGCGAGATTGCCATAAAAGGACCACAGGTAATGAAAGGTTATTGGAACCGTCCGGATGAAACGGAAAAAACCTTTAAAAATGGCTGGCTGCTTACTGGCGATCTGGGTTATATGGATGAGCAGGGGTTCTTTTATGTCGTCGAGAGGAAAAAGGATACAATCATTGCAGGGGGTTTCAATATATATCCACGTGAGGTGGAAGAGGTGCTATACGAGCATGAGGCCATACAGGAAGTAGTTGTGGCAGGCATCCCTGACCCTTATCGAGGAGAGACCGTCAAGGCCTATGTCGTCCTGAAAAAAAATGCCAGGGTCACTGAAGAGGAATTGAATGAATTTGCCAGAAAGAACCTGGCTTCGTATAAGGTGCCGCGAAGCTATGAATTCAGGGATGAACTTCCTAAAACGACGATAGGGAAGATCCTGAGAAGAGTCCTTATCGAGGAAGAAAAGAAAAAAATATCCGAGGAAAGAAAAGAAGCTTAAACAAGCACCCCCTTTTAACGGAGCAGCGGAAGAGGGCTCCGTTTTGCAGAACAGCTGGACAATCTATGGATGGTGGCTGTACAATGAACAGAAGTGAAATGTCAGAAGCCTTATATAAGGTTTTGCTTGACAGTAAAGGGTCATCATTTTATGATAGAAATATGAATGATGGTTCATTCATTTTTCTGAAAGGGGACATCCAGTGAAAAGCAACAGACCAAAGTATAATCAAATTATTGATGCGGCCGTTATTGTCATTGCCCAAAACGGTTACTATCAAGCCCAAGTATCCAAAATCGCCAAACAGGCAGGCGTAGCGGATGGCACCATTTATCTTTATTTTAAAAATAAAGAAGATATCTTAATATCATTATTCCATGAAAAGATGGGGTATTTTGTGGAACAGATCGAAGAAGAGATAAAAGGAAAGACCACTGCTTCGGAAAAACTGCATGTGCTCATCCAAAAACATTTTCAAAACCTTTCAGAAGACGTGAATTTAGCAATTGTCACTCAGTTGGAATTAAGACAGTCGAATAAAGAATTGCGCCTTAGGATCAATGATGTGTTAAGAGGGTATTTAAATTTAATCGATCAGATCATTATAGAAGGAAAAGAGAACGGCGAATTCCTGCCTGATTTAAATAATTTACTTGCCAGGCAGATGATTTTTGGAACGATTGATGAAACTGTGACGACTTGGGTCATGAATGAGCAAAAGTATTCGCTTCCTGACCTTGCACCAGACGTTCACCGCCTGCTGATTGGCGGCTGTGGCCTGAAAAGTTAACGATTTAAATAGAGGATGGCTAGCCATCCTCGAAAGAATCGGTTAATTCAACTTCCAGCTTTAACTGGAAGTGATACATAGAGAATTATCAAAAAAGTTTGACTATCATGCCTGGAGGGATTGATATGGAATATCTTAAGCTTTCTGTCGAAAATCATGTGGCTTTTATAACGATTGATCATGCACCAGCAAATGCACTTTCTTCGGCTATCATCGGAGAGCTTTCACAGGCATTCGATCAAATTGGGAAAGACGAAGCCGTACGGGTTGTCCTTCTTCATGGTGAAGGAAGATTCTTCTCTGCAGGAGCGGACATTAAAGAGTTTACGGAAGTGAAAAACGGGAAAGCTTTCGAGAAGCTGACCAAGAATGGTCAATCTGTATTTGAGAAAATCGAATCTTTTCCAAAACCGGTCATTGCAGCCATCCATGGAGCGGCGCTTGGCGGAGGATTGGAGCTGGCTATGGCCTGCCACATCCGCTTAGTCACCGAAAGGGCTAAACTTGGTTTGCCTGAGCTGCAGTTGGGCTTAATCCCCGGATTTGCTGGGACCCAACGTCTTCCTCGTTACGTAGGCATGGCAAAGGCAGCTGAAATGCTGTTTACAAGTGAACCGATTTCAGGCACCGAAGCTGTGCAATGCGGATTGGCGAATCATGCCTTCACGGATGAAGAACTGATTCCAAAAGCTAAGGATCTAGCCAATAAAATTGCCAAGAAGAGCCCACTGGCATTAAAGGCGGCCATTGAGTTATTGAATTATTCCAAGCATGATTCCTACCATAAAGGTGTGGAAAGGGAAGCTGCCCTCTTTGGTCAGGCTTTCGATACTGCCGATGCACAAGAAGGAATCGCCGCTTTCATTGAAAAAAGGGAAGCTGTATTCAAAGGGAAATGATGTTTCGGTTTAAATAACTATTTTTATATATCATGCAGGATTTTGGTGAAATCTGTAGAACATTACTATATATCAATAAAATTCATAATCTTCAAAACTCAAATTATTCGGGAGGTATTATCGTGAACATTTATGTACTGCTGAAAAGAACATTTGATACAGAAGAAAAAATTACACTATCCAACGGGAAAATCAATGAGGATGGGGCAGAATTCATCATTAATCCATACGATGAGTATGCAGTTGAAGAAGCAATCCAGGTGCGTGATGCACAAGGCGGCGAAGTAACGGTTATTTCTGTCGGAACAGAAGAGGCTGAAAAGCAATTACGCACAGCGCTGGCAATGGGTGCTGACAAAGCTGTATTGATAAATATAGAAGACGACATAGAAAATGGCGACCAATTCACGACTGCCAAAATTATTGGCGAATACTTAAAAGATAAAAATGCGGATCTAATCATTGCAGGGAACGTTGCAATCGATGGCGGCTCTGGTCAAGTGGGACCACGCGTTGCCGAAATTTTGGGAATTCCTTATATTACAACCATTACTAAATTGGACATAGAAAATGGAAATGTAAGCGTTATCCGTGATGTCGAAGGGGACTCTGAAACGATCGAAGCCTCTCTTCCATTATTGGTGACAGCGCAACAAGGGCTAAATGAGCCACGTTATCCTTCATTGCCAGGAATCATGAAGGCAAAGAAAAAACCGCTTGAAGAATTGGAATTGGATGACCTGGATTTGGAAGAGGACGATGTTGAGGCCAAAACAAAAACGATTGAAATTTACCTTCCTGCTAAAAAAGAAGCTGGAAAAGTTTTGGACGGGGAAATCAGTGCTCAAGTTACCGAGCTTGTTCAGTTATTACGCAGTGAAGCAAAAGTGATTTAATCGATACGGTACATCTCAAAACAACAACACACGACAAAAAGAAAAATAGAGCACAGGAGGTTTTTATAAATGGCTAGAAAGTTTCTTGTATTGGGCGAAGTTCGTGATGGTTCACTAAGAAATGTATCATTTGAAGCTATCGGTGCGGCTAAGCTTGCAGCGGATGGCGGGGAAATCGTTGGTGTTTTAGTTGGTGACAGTGTTCAGGATTTCGGTAATGAATTGATCCAGTATGGTGCAGACCGGGTTATTGCAGTCGAAAATGATCAATTGAAACAATATACTTCAGATGGATATGCGCAAAGCTTGCTTGCCGTCATCGAGCAGGAAAAGCCGGAAGGAATTTTCTTTGGACATACAGCCTTAGGAAAAGACCTTGCACCTAAATTGGCTGGAAAACTTGAATCAGGATTGATTTCCGACGTTACATCCATTGAAGAAGAAGGCGGAAATATCGTTTTCACCCGCCCGATATATTCTGGTAAAGCATTTGAAAAGAAAATTGTTACAGCTGGCGTGATTTTCGCGACAATCCGTCCTAACAATATCGAACCATTAGCGAAAGATGAGTCCCGCTCTGGTGATGTTTCTACATTAAGTGTGGATATTAAGGACTTACGGACAATCATTAAGGATGTTGTTAGAAAAGCCAGTGAAGGGGTCGACCTTTCAGAAGCGAAAGTAATCATCGCGGGTGGCCGTGGCGTGAAAAGTGAAGATGGTTTTGAACCATTAAAGGAACTGGCACAGGTTCTTGGCGGAGCAGTAGGAGCTTCCCGGGGAGCATGTG
The DNA here is from genome assembly GCF_038002945.1 of Peribacillus sp. FSL R5-0717. Taxonomy (NCBI): domain Bacteria; kingdom Bacillati; phylum Bacillota; class Bacilli; order Caryophanales; family Bacillaceae; genus Peribacillus; species Peribacillus sp. FSL R5-0717. Next base: position 984,859 of record NZ_JBBOOF010000001.1, on the reverse strand, counting down.
ATGCAGACTATTGCGATTACTCATTACAAATCGGGCAAACGGGTAAAGTCGTAACACCTGATCTTTATATCGCCTGCGGAATTTCCGGTGCGATCCAGCATTTAGCGGGAATGTCCAACTCCAAGGTTATCGTTGCCATCAATAAAGACCCGGAAGCTAACATATTCAATGTGGCTGATTATGGAATTGTCGGAGATCTTTTCGAAGTCGTTCCATTACTTACGGAAGAATTCAAAAAACTTAAAGTTAACGCGTAATAGAAATAATACAGATGAGGGGCAAGACATTCGGCATAAGCCGATACATGTCTTGCCCCTTTGTTTGCGCTAATGGGGAGGTTTTTTTGCCTGCATAGTTACTTTTTTTTTGGACATCCTACCACTGAAGCAAAATATTAGCATCGATTTGAGCAACAGTGGTATACTGTTTTTAGTTATTTGAGTAAATTTGAGGAGGAAATATATATGGCTATTGTAAATGCAACTGACCAAACTTTCACAACAGATACTAGCGAAGGTGTCGTTCTTGTAGACTTTTGGGCTCCATGGTGTGGACCTTGTAAAATGATCGCTCCTGTTCTTCAAGAGCTTGATACTGAAATTGGCGATACAGCAAAAATCGTAAAAGTGGATGTAGATGAAAATCAAGAAACAGCTGGAAAATTCGGTGTGATGAGCATCCCGACATTAATCGTCCTTAAAGACGGTGAAGTGGTCGATAAGGTTGTTGGTTTCCAACCTAAAGAAGCACTTGCTGAACTTATTGCAAAACACGCGTAATAGTAAGATAGCTAAAAAAAGCTTCAAGTCTGCGGACTTGAAGCTTTTTTCGCTATCTTGATATATAATGATTGTAAAAATGGGAGAACAGGAGGCTGAATGCATGAATCAACAAATAAAGAATAAACTTGCCCTTCTTCCCGATCAACCTGGTTGTTATTTAATGAAAGATCGTCAGGGAACGATCATATATGTAGGCAAAGCGAAAGTGTTGAAAAATCGTGTCCGCTCTTATTTTACGGGATCTCACGATGGTAAAACATTTCGACTCGTGAACGAGATTGAGGATTTCGAATACATTGTCACCTCTTCCAATATCGAGGCTCTTATTTTAGAGTTGAACTTAATCAAAAAACATGACCCAAAATATAATGTCATGCTAAAGGATGATAAGACGTATCCTTTCATCAAGCTGACTGCGGAACGCCACCCGCGTCTAATCATTACGCGAAAAGTCAAAAAAGACAAAGGGAAATATTTCGGTCCTTATCCGAATGCATTTGCAGCTAACGAAACGAAAAAATTGCTCGACCGCATCTATCCCCTAAGAAAATGCAATACGTTACCGGATCGCGTTTGTCTCTACTATCACCTTGGTCAGTGCCTGGCCCCATGTGTATATGATGTAGAGGAACAGGAATATAAAAAAATGGTCGATGATATCAACCGGTTCTTGAACGGCGGGCATACTGAAATAAAAAAAGAACTGACTGAAAAAATGCTGGAGGCATCGGAAGAACTCGATTTCGAGAGGGCCAAGGAGTTCCGTGACAAGATTGCCCACATCGATATTACGATGGAGAAGCAGAAAATGATGACGACCGATTTCATCGACAGGGATGTATTTGGCTTTGCCTATGATAAAGGCTGGATGTGCGTTCAGGTATTTTTTGTCCGGCAGGGTAAATTGATAGAAAGGGATGTTTCGCTTTTTCCGGTCTACGATGAACCCGAACAGGAACTTCTTACATTCCTCGGTCAGTTTTACGAGATTACGAACCACTTTAAACCAAAGGAAATCTTGCTGCCTGAATCTGTGGATGCCGAAATGGCCGAAGGGCTGCTTGGTGTCAAAACGATTCACCCGAAACGGGGAGCGAAAAAAGACATGCTTAAATTGGCGAATAAAAATGCCTCCATCGCCCTTCAGGAAAAATTCTCTTTGATTGAGAGGGATGAAGAAAGAACGATCAATGCGGTGGAAAACCTCGGGAAACAACTGGGTATCTACACCCCGCATCGAATTGAAGCTTTCGATAACTCCAATATCCAGGGAAGTGACCCCGTTTCCGCTTTAGTCGTGTTCATTGATGGGAAGCCGGAAAAAAGAGAGTACCGAAAATATAAGATCAAGACTGTCCAGGGACCTGATGATTATGAATCGATGCGTGAAGTGGTCAGAAGAAGGTATTCACGAGTATTGAAAGAAGGGCTGCCGCTTCCGGACTTGATCATCATTGATGGCGGAAAGGGACATGTCGAAGCGGTACGGGATATTCTGGAAAATGAATTAGGCTTGGATATTCCACTTTCAGGCCTCATTAAGGATGAAAAGCATAGGACCTCGCAATTGATGATCGGAAATCCGCTTGAACTTGTACCTCTTGATTCAAGGAGCCAGGAATTTTACCTATTACAAAGAATTCAGGATGAAGTGCATCGGTTCGCGATTACGTTTCATCGCCAGCTACGCGGGAAAAATGCGGTTCACTCCCAGCTTGATGATATTCCAGGAGTCGGGGAAAAGCGAAGGAAGCAATTATTAAGGCATTTTGGATCATTGAAGAAAATCAAAGAGGCGACGGCCGAGGAAATCATGGAAGCTGGCATGCCAAAAGGGGTAGCCGAGGGAATCGTTAGAAAATTACAAGAATAATCTTGCTACCGATAAATCTCTATGCTATGATTAAAAGGAATTTTTAACTAGACAACTTAAAAGTGCTGATAGAGGTGCGGAATTCAAGAGTAAAAACCTGGAGAAGTATGAGCTTCCATGAAAGGTTTTGAAAGGGGACGCCGCCGAAGGAAGACAAGACTCATACCTTGTCCTCCTGGTCCGACATTTAATAAATGGCGGATTGTCAGGGTTTATACCCTGGAGAGCTATCTCACTGTGATTACAGTATTAAGATATGTGACCACAGCAATGAGATATTTCTCATTGCTTTTTTTATTGCCTAAAAAGTAGAGAGGGTGCATGAGGATGGCATTAATCGTTCAAAAATTCGGCGGAACATCCGTCGGTAGCGTAGAAAAAATCAAAAATGTTGCCAATCGGGTAATCGAGGAAGCGAAGAAAGGAAATGAGGTTGTCGTCGTTGTTTCAGCTATGGGGAAAACAACGGACCAATTGGTTTCAATGGCGCGTGATATTTCCGGATCCCCAAGCAAGAGGGAAATGGATATGCTATTGACGACTGGGGAACAGGTAACGATTTCCCTGTTAACGATGGCATTGATTGAAGAAGGACATGAAGCCATTTCGTATACCGGCTGGCAGGCTGGCATGCAAACGGAATCCGTTCATGGGAATGCCCGGATTTTAAACATCGATGCCACGAGGATCCAAGCCCAGCTTCAGGAGAAGAAAATAGTGGTCGTAGCCGGTTTCCAGGGTAACGATGCAAATGGGGAAATCACTACCTTAGGGCGAGGCGGTTCCGATACGACGGCAGTTGCCATCGCAGCAGCGCTTAATGCGGATAGATGCGATATTTATACAGATGTAACGGGTGTTTTCACAACGGACCCACGCTACATAAAAGGCGCGCGAAAACTCCAATCCATTTCTTACGATGAAATGCTGGAACTTGCCAACCTGGGGGCGGGCGTCCTTCACCCAAGGGCTGTCGAATATGCAAAAAATTATCAAATTCCGCTTGAAGTCCGTTCAAGCATGGAGAGAGAATCAGGTACGATCATAGAGGAGGAAGCAACTATGGAAGAAAACTTAATTGTACGCGGCATTGCTTTTGAAGACAGTATTACGAGGGTCACGATATATGGTTTGCCCCAATCACTTGGTGCATTATCCACGATCTTCACGACGCTTGCGAAAAACCGGATCAATGTGGACATCATCATTCAAAGCATGACTGCCGAGGATACGACGAATCTATCTTTTTCCACAAAAAGTGAAGATACGGAAGCGGCCTTGATCGTTCTGGAAAATAATAAAGAACAATTGGGATTCGACCGGGTCGAAACGGAGAGCGGATTGGCCAAAGTGTCCATCGTCGGTTCTGGTATGGTATCCAATCCGGGAGTGGCTGCCGAAATGTTTGAAGTGATGGCCAATACAGGCATCCAGGTGAAAATGGTCAGCACATCGGAAATTAAAGTTTCGACCGTCGTCAATGAAAAGGAAATGGTGAAGGCGGTTGAATCCCTTCATGAAGCATTTAAACTTGGTCAGCATGCAAATGTGCTAGCTTAAGTGTCAGGAGTCCAATAAAAAACAGACTTCCGGTAAAAAGGGTAAGTCTGTTTTCAGGGCTCATTAGATTGGATCTCTGGGATCCCATTGGATGGTGAATATCACTTTTTTTGCGCGGCGTTTGATTTCTTCCGTTGATTCGCTGAGGAATTTTTTTTGCAGTGAAAACTGCTCGGCAAGGAAACCGGCTTCAAGCTGGAAGTGACAATCAGGGTGTAAATCCAGGCGGCGGCTGATTATTTCACCCGTGAGGGATAATTGCATCTCGTGTTTCGTATACTTCAAGATTTCCAGATTGCCCCATCCAGCGCTTTGGAAAAATTCAATCAGTTCCTGATCGCCATTCAATGGGAATTTTCTTGCTAATTGTTTACCTGCCCAATAGAGGATTTGATTAGAGTCTTTTCCGAGAATATCGTTCAATAGAACTTCTCTGATTAATTCGTACCCGAAAGCTGGAACTTTGAATTCTTCAGTTTGAATTTCTTCCGTTTGAATCTCTTCTTCTATCGCAGCAGCAATATTTTTTTTCATAGTTTATCGCCTCTTTCTGTAAATCTATTATAAACGTATTTCTTTTGCAAATTATACTGTTTTTTATTTATTTAAATAGCAATTGGAAAAAAATGAGAAATTATACCGAGATATTAATAGTTAAATTAGAAATTTATTCAAAATATCATCTTGACAAACAAAAAATACCCAATATAATCCAATAAAATCTATTCTGAAAAAGAGATTTCTTGTATCCGTTTTCTTGACGCACATAGAAGTCAGGAGTAAAATGGACATGTCACATAATTGTAAAGGAAGTATAGAGGAGTTTTTTGACTCTATACTGTATTTTCACGCGGAGATAAAAGGTAGCCACCAGTTTATCTTTGCATGATTTTTCACAAATTAAGGGGGGGCACTTAGTGGCAAAAAATCGTGAGTTTGGGAATCGCAGGCTTCATTCACTTCTAGGAGTAATTCCAATTGGTCTATTCCTAATTTTTCATTTATCTGTAAACTTTATGGCAACAAAAGGAGAAGAGACTTTTAATGGGGCAGTTCATTTAATTGAATTTACGCCCGTGAAGATTTTGGTAGAATGGGTCGTCATCTATCTACCGCTCATTTTCCATGCTGTGTACGGAATCTATATTGCCTTTACAGCAAAAAACAATTTAGGCAGATTTAGTTTCTTCCGTAACTGGATGTTCATGCTACAACGCCTAACTGGAATCATAACGTTGATTTTCCTTGTTTGGCATATATGGGCAACTAGAATCCAAGCAGCTATGGGTGCTGAAGTTAACTTTGACATGATGGCAGAGATTTTCTCTAGTCCATTCATGATTGTGTTCTATATTGTTGGTATTATCTCGGCAATCTTCCACTTTGCTAATGGATTATGGTCATTTGCTGTGAGCTGGGGTCTTACAGTTTCACCAAGATCGCAAAGAATCATGACTTACTTTACATTGATCGTTTTCGTTCTTCTTTCTTATATCGGAATCAGCGCAATTTTCGCATTCGTATAAGAAGATAGAGTTCATTTATAAGAATTAGGAAAAACATAGCTTGGCTAATGGAAATAAGGGAGTGACAGAATTGGGTAAAGGTAAAATAGTTATCGTTGGTGGAGGTCTAGCTGGATTAATGGCTACGATCAAAGCAGCAGAGCTGGGACAACAGGTTGATTTATTTTCTTTAGTGCCTGTTAAACGCTCTCACTCAGTTTGTGCCCAAGGCGGAATCAACGGGGCAGTAAATACAAAAGGTGAAGGGGATTCTCCATATATCCACTTCGACGATACAGTTTATGGCGGAGATTTCTTGGCTAACCAACCGCCGGTTAAAGCGATGTGCGAAGCAGCACCATCAATCATTCATATGTTTGACCGTATGGGTGTTATGTTCAACCGTACTCCGGAAGGTCTTCTTGATTTCCGTCGTTTCGGTGGTACTCAACATAGCCGTACAGCATTCGCTGGTGCAACAACTGGTCAGCAATTACTTTACGCATTGGACGAGCAGGTTCGCCGTTATGAAGTTGAAGGCCTTGTAACGAAATATGAAGGCTGGGAATTCCTTGGAGCTGTTATCGATGATGAGCAAACAGCACGCGGTATCGTAGCACAAAACCTGACTTCAATGGAAATCAAATCATTCCCTGGAGACGCAGTCATCATGGCGAGCGGCGGCCCTGGAATCATTTTCGGTAAATCAACGAACTCAATGATCAATACAGGTTCAGCAGCTTCCATCGTTTATCAGCAAGGTGTTAATTATGCTAATGGTGAGTTCATTCAAATTCACCCGACAGCAATCCCTGGCGATGACAAACTTCGTCTAATGAGTGAATCCGCTCGTGGTGAAGGTGGACGTATCTGGACATATAAAGACGGGAAACCTTGGTATTTCCTTGAAGAAAAATACCCTGCTTATGGTAATCTGGTACCTCGTGATATCGCGACTCGTGAAATCTTCGACGTATGTATGAACATGAAGCTTGGCATTAATGGTGAAAACATGGTTTACCTGGATCTATCACATAAAGATCCTAAATTACTTGATATTAAACTTGGCGGAATCATTGAAATCTACGAGAAATTCATGGGTGAAGATCCTCGTAAAGTTCCAATGAAAATTTTCCCTGCCGTTCACTATTCCATGGGCGGACTTTGGGTTGATTATGACCAAATGACTAACATCAAAGGTTTATTCGCTGCAGGTGAGTGCGATTATTCACAACATGGCGGTAACCGTCTTGGTGCCAACTCACTTCTTTCTGCAATCTATGGTGGTTCAGTCGCTGGACCGAATGCCGTTAAATATATTGAAGGCCTTGCTAAAACTTCAGAATCCATTCCTTCTTCATTGTATGAAGGGTACGAAAAACAAGAACAAGAGAAATGGAATGAAGTCATGTCTCTTGATGGTAACGAAAATGCGTACATCCTTCACAAAGAACTTGGTGAGTGGATGACTCAGCATGTTACTGTAGTTCGTTACAATGACAAGCTGAAAGAAACGGATAACAAGATTCTTGAGCTGATGGAACGTTACAAGAAAATTAACATTAATGACACGGCAAAATGGAGTAACCAAGGAGCTGCATTCACTAGACAGCTGCAAAACATGATGCAATTGGCCCGTGTAATCACAATTGGTGCGTTAAACCGTGATGAAAGCCGCGGAGCGCATTACAAACCTGATTTCCCAGAACGTAATGATGAGGAATTCATGAAAACTACTATGGCAACATTCAAAGGCTTGGATCAAGCACCTGAATTCCATTATGAAGATATTGATGTATCACTGATCGCACCGCGTAAACGTGACTACACTACGAAACACTAAAGAGGGGGAGCAAAAAAATGGTTGAAACTAAATCTGAGACTAAAACAGTCCGTTTTATAATCACTCGTCAAGATACACCGGATTCAGCTCCTTATGATGAGGAATTCGAATTAGCGTACCGTCCGAATATGAACGTAATTTCCGCCCTAATGGAAATTCGTCGTAATCCAGTAACGGTACAAGGCAAGCACACTACAGCTATCGCATGGGACATGAACTGTCTTGAAGAGGTATGTGGTGCTTGTTCAATGGTTATCAATGGTAAACCAAGACAATCATGTACAGCTCTTATCGATCAATTGGAGCAGCCGGTTCGTCTAGCACCAATGCGTACATTCCCTGTTGTTCGTGACCTGCAAGTCGATCGCAGCCGTATGTTCGACTCATTGAAAAAGGTAAAAGCATGGATTCCAATCGATGGAACGTACAACCTTGGACCAGGACCGCGTATGCCAGAAAAGAAACGTCAATGGGCTTACGAGTTATCTAAATGTATGACTTGCGGTGTATGTTTGGAAGCTTGTCCGAACGTAAACAGCAATTCAGACTTCATTGGGCCACAACCATTATCACAAGTTCGTTTATTCAATGCACATCCAACTGGTGCAATGAACAAAGCTGAACGTTTAAATACGATCATGGGTGATGGAGGACTTGCAAACTGCGGTAACTCACAAAACTGCGTGCAGTCTTGCCCTAAAGGCATTCCATTAACGACTTCGATTGCTGCGTTGAACCGTGATACTACGATCCAACAATTCCGTAACTTCTTTGGCAGTGATGAAGTTTAATCATGAACATGAAAGAACCTGTATCTTATGATATGGGTTCTTTTTTTCATTGTTTTACATACAGAGGCTTGGTTGGGAATCGAGAGAATCATAAACGATTGATAACTGGGGTTGAAGTGTAAATCCGGCACCAGGCCAACTGTGAAGGATTTGTGAAGTGAGCTTGATAATTTCCCCTGCTTTCAATAGAAAATCCTTTTCATTATCGTTGTTTTCTTATAAAATGAGTGAATAGTCATTCAATTCAGAAAGGGTGTGCACAAGTTGGGCAAAATATCATATATCGATAATATAACGGAGTGGATCAATGATTTTTCTTTTAAACATGAGATTAAGATCCGCTTTTCGGAAACTGATATGTTTGGGCACTTGAATAACACGATTCCTTTTACTTATTTTGAGGAAGCTCGGATTGAGTATTTCAACAGTATGGGGTTCATGAAGGATTGGACCTCGGCTGAATGCGGTGAGATGCCGGTTGTTGCCAATTTACAGTGTGATTACCTTAAGCAGATGTTTTTCAATGATCAATTGACAATCCATGTGAAAGCTGACCATATCGGAAATTCTTCAGTGGACCTACACTATATGGGGACTAAACAAGATGGTTCAATTTGTTTAACGGGCAGGGGGACGATTGTACAAGTGTCCAAGGCCACCGGGAAGCCGGTACCTTGGACGGAAGACATGAAGCGTTCGATGCTGTATACTGTGCTGGAACATTCCTAAAAATATTTCCATTTAGACAAGTAAAAGAGTCACTCCATTGCCCCAGCCGACATACTATATCTTGACTAAATAGACACCCACTCCGGGTTTTATGCTGGTGAAGGCAAGGAGGGTAACATTACTTGAAGGAGAACGAATTCACTCATAAGCCATTACTCACCAAAAGAGAAAAAGAAGTATTTGAGTTACTAGTACAAGACAAAACAACAAAAGAAATCGCAGGTGAATTGTTTATTAGCGAAAAAACAGTTCGAAACCATATTTCGAATGCGATGCAGAAGCTTGGAGTTAAAGGACGTTCGCAGGCAGTCATAGAACTCCTTCGTATGGGAGAACTTAAGCTTTAATGTGTTAACTCTTAATACGTAAGCCTTATAAATAATTTCTCTCCCGTTCATTGGCAGCATATAAGGAAGGGCAAAACAATTTGGTTGTTTTGACTTCTTTGGATGCTGCTTATTTTTATGGCGGGGTTTCATTATGATTCCAGTCAATCAATCTTGAAAATCATTTCACTTTCATCCAAAATGGTAGTATGATAAGTTTCATGAAGTGGGGAGCTGTGTTTATGGATGAAGAGAAGCAGGCGGCATATGTAGCCGATATCGAGAAGGAATTGCGCTATGTATCGTCATGGCTTAAGCAAAGGGGAAGAGAAATTCTCCATGATTATAAAATTACCATTCCTCAATTCGTGGCTTTGCAATGGCTTTTTGAATCAGGGGACATGACGATTGGCGAATTGTCCACGAAGATGTTTCTCGCTTTCAGTACAACGACGGACCTGATTGACCGCATGGAGAAACATCAGCTTGTCCAGCGTGTCAGGGATGAAAAGGATCGGCGTGTGGTTCGAATTCACCTTCTTGAAGAAGGCGAACGGATAATCGAAGAAGTGATTAATAAACGGAGGCAGTACTTGAGTGGCGTGTTAGTCAATTTTAACGAATCTGACATCATGTCCCTCAAAGGGATTCTAGTAAAACTACATCAAGAAATGAAAGAAAAATGAGGCGAGTTTTTTGAAACAACCGATAGGCATCATTGATTCAGGAGTAGGCGGCTTGACAGTAGCTAAAGAAGTCATGCGTCAGCTTCCAAATGAAAATATAATTTACTTAGGTGATACAGCAAGATGCCCATATGGGCCGAGGACAAAAAAAGATGTCCAAACCTTCACATGGCAAATGACGAGATTTTTGATGAAGAAGGATATAAAAATGCTGATCATCGCTTGCAATACAGCGACTGCAGCTGTATTGGATGAAATTAGGGCTATACTTCCGATTCCTGTGTTGGGTGTCATACACCCAGGGGCAAGGGCGGCATTGAAAGTTTCTGATTCCTTGCATATTGGAGTTATCGGTACGGAAGGCACGGTAAAAAGCAAAGCTTATGACGATGCACTTGCTTCCATCAATTCCGATGTGAAAGTAGATAGTTTAGCATGCCCGAAATTTGTCCCAATCGTAGAAAGCGGGGAGTTTCAAGGGGGGATCGTCAATCGGGTCGTGGCACAAACCTTGAACCCGTTAAAGAAAACGAAAATCGATACACTGATCCTTGGCTGTACCCATTATCCACTGCTGGGGCCTGTAATCTCTTCCTATATGGGGGATGATGTACAAGTCATTTCCTCCGGAGAAGAGACGGCCCGGGAGGCAAGTGTCATTTTGGATTACTATAAATTAATCAATAAAAGCAAGCTCCGTCCAGTTCATCGCTTTTATACAACCGGTTCAAGAGATATGTTTGGTTCCATCGCGTCGAGCTGGCTCGGTATTCATGCCAATACCATCGAAACAATTAAAATCGATCACTTATAAGACTTCCATTTGGAAGTTTCAGACTGCAGACAAACTTAACGAAAATGGAGTTTGTCTGTGGTTTTTTTATGGTTTGTACATTTGGCCGTTGATTGGAACGTGAGGGACTCGCTTTCCCTGCAGGTGCATGAAAGGATCCTATCCAGCATTCAGATTATACTTGGGGATGGGATTCGATTGTTCCATTCAGGAAGTCTCCCAAATCCTAATGAAGCTGAAAAAGATGCTTCAGTACGGGCAAATTGCCCAGCTCCATTATCGTAGGGAAAAATAATTGGTCTATTTTCCCCTAGGGCTCGTATAAATAGGAGTACAAACTGTCCTAGGAGTGATTTTATGTCCAATAAATCAAAAGTAACAATGGCTGTGACCATTCTGGCATCTTCTTTTTGGCTTTCAGGCTGCGGATTATTTGGCGGTGAAGAGAAAAAGGAAATTGATCCCCCGAAGGATGTTTCATTAGTCGAGGATGAATCTTCATTAAAAGAAACAGAAACGAATGGTGAGGAAAAGCCAGCGACTGAGGGGGAAGAAGGCGCTGTAGAATCGAAAACGGTGAAGACGGAGTTATATTTAATTGATAAAAGCGGGTATGTGGTTCCACAGACATTGGAACTTCCTAAATCGGAAGCTGTCGCTAAACAAGCCCTTGATTACCTTGTCAATAACGGACCAGTCACGGATAAACTTCCAAATGGGTTCAGGGCCGTCATTCCTGCCGATACCCAAATAAGCGTGAACATTAAAGACGGGGTGGCTGTGGCGGACTTTTCGCCGGAATTCAAAAACTATCAGAAAGAGGATGAACTTAAAATCCTTCAAGCCATCACATGGACCCTGACACAATTCGATTCGGTCGATAAAATCCAAATGAGAATCAATGGGGAAGATATTTCCGAAATGCCGGTCAATGGTACACCGATAGATGAAAATATCTCAAGGTCTTCAGGAATCAATATCGATACGAGTGATGTAGTCGACATTTCCAATACCAAAGCACTCACCGTTTATTATGTAGGCGGTGATGAAGAGTACACTTATTATGTTCCCGTGACGCGCAGGATCAGCGAAACGGTGACTGATAATGTAACAGCAGTCATTCAGGAATTAACGAAGAGTCCTTCGGGTTCTAGCCTGCAAACAGGGTTCATGAGTGATGTAGCTTTACTTGACGAGCCAAAAGTGGCAGAAGGTAAGGTCAGCCTGAATTTTAACGAAAATATCCTTGGAAGCTTTAAAGAGAAAAAAGTATCACAAGAGGTCCTTGATGCCTTGGTCCTTTCCTTGACGGAACAGAAAGGAATTGAAAGCGTTGAAGTGCAAGTGCAGGGCAGCGCAGATGTTCTTAATGAAGAAGGTAAGAAATTATCCGAACCAGTCGTCCGTCCAGAGAAAGTCAACACAGGCAGTTTTTAAATATATTTAGAAATAAAACAATGAGGCAGCTTGCAGCTGCCTCTTATTTTTTTGCCTCCGCCATTGAATGACCACGCTGTTAAAGAGTGAAAGCTAATATCGCCCCAAGGCAATTTCCCGTGTTGTGGGAAAGTTTTTACATAAATAAATTTTAAGAAGGGGAAATTACTTTTAATTATGTAATTGATGGGGGGATATTATGGATCAAAAGGTCATTCAGGCTTTACACATCTATGTTTTAATCATCATGAATACAGGATTCATGGTGCATGTCCTGCTCCTCCCCAATATCTTATCCGCATCTCAACGCGACGGATGGATAAGTGTCATAATAAGTGTTGTTCCATGTATCGTTTGGACACTATTTATTTTTTATATTTATAAAAAACTAGATAAAGAAGATATAATCTCTTTTCTGAAAAAATGGTCTACACCTTTTGTTACATATATTTTCACGATAGCATTTGGCTTGTACTTTATAATTAACGCCTTCATAACCGTCAAATTTACATTGATTTGGGCAAAAGCTAATTATACTCATGACATACCAAACATCGTAGTCGTCAGTCTATTCACTTTTATTTGTATTTTTGCAAGTTATAAAGGAATACGCACCATAAGTACTTTGGCTCTCCTATTTCTTCCGGTCGTCACTATTTTGGGGATATTTGTGGGGCTGGGGAACACGAGTAATAAGAATTACGAATTATTGTTCCCGATATTTGAAAGCGGGTATCGCCATACACTAAATGGAATGCTGTATACGAGTGCAGGATATTTAGAAATCATCGTTTTTTTATTTTTAACTCCTTACTTGAAAAACAAGCTAAAAGCCAAGTGGCTTTTACTGGTTGGTATTATCCTCATCATGCTGACGTTAGGCCCCCTCATGGGAGCGATGGCGGAATTTGGTTCTGTGGAAGCGGTGAAAATGAGGAATCCGGCTTACGAACAGTGGAAGTTGCTAAGATTTGGCTATTATATTACTCGACTCGATTTCCTTTCCATTTTCCAATGGCTTTCAGGTGCCATGATCCGAATAAGTTTATGTTTATTTATAGGCTATAAGTTAATCTCGAATTCAAAACATCAGAAGTGGATACTGCTTACACTATATTTGTTAATTGTTATTGGAACGCTAATCCATTGGGATGCTACTTCATTTTTTAATCTTTTATACAAATATTTCTTTCCGATAAGCAGTCTGTTTCTTTTTAGTGCTGCAATTATACTGTTATTTATTATTTTTAAAAAGGGAAAAGGAAAAGGTGAAACATTATGAAGAAGGGAAATTTGAATGGTACTCCTTCTTACATTGACCAAATCCGAAAATGGTTCGAACATTCTTCCGATGTTGTTTTAAGAACAAAAACTTTTGATAATGAAGGTCGTTATTTGTTGGGATTTTTATATGCGCCAAACTTAGTGGATATGCCATTCATCAATGAAGTGATTCTGCCTACAATATCTAAAGCGGTTCAAGAAAATGGCGAATTAACAATTGATCAATTAAGCAATATCATGGAGATCAGTACGCTTAAAAAGGGCTCCGATTTAAAAGACGGAGTAGAAAGCATTCTTTTTTCAGGGGACCTGATCATTATTAATGAATCTTCCAACGAAATTTACCATACCCCATTAGCTAATTCCCCTAAGCGCAGTCCGGAAGAATCCAATATAGAATCTTCCATTCGGGGACCAAGGGATGGATTCGTTGAGAATATAGCGGATAACATGTCTTTAATTCGCCAGAGGTTAAAAACGGCATCACTTAAATGTATAGAATATACAATCGGGAAAAGAAGTAAAACTAAAATATTGCTGCTATATATTGATGACATTATCAATCCCTCGATTCTATTGGATGTTAAAAAACGATTGGATTCATTAAAGGCTGATATCATAGTCAGCAGTTACCAAGTTGAAGAACTCTTATATGATACTCAATTTTCCATTTTCCCCTTAATGGAGTATATCGGTCGACCGGACTATGTTGTTGAATCCTTGAATCAAGGGCGCTTTGCCATCCTGGTAGACGGGAATCCCACAAGCTTGATCGGACCAACGAGTATTAATCAGTTACTTTATGCTGCCGATGACGCACATGCAAGCTTTTTTTACATTAGTTTTATGCGCATCATTCGTGTAGTCTCATTATTTGTAACGGTTACGTTACCGGGATTTTTTATAGCGTTGGTTACCTATCAATTCGATCAAATTCCCTTTTCGCTTCTTGCGACGATTTCCATCACGAGACAGGGATTACCCATACCTGCTTCTTTGGAGGCATTCGTAATGATCATATTGTTTGAACTATTTAAGGAAGCCGGTCTTCGCCTGCCAAAAGCAGTTGGTCCGACTGTTTCTGTATTGGGTGGATTGATTATAGGTGATGCAGCGATTCGGGCAGGGCTGACTTCACCCTCCATGCTCGTAATAATTGCTGTTACAGTTTTCTCAAGCTATACCCTAATCAATCAGAATATCGCTGGGAATATCGTTCTTATAAGGTTATTCATATTTGCATGTTCAGCATTTCTAGGCTTGTTTGGATTCTTCATGGGAATATTTCTTATCTTGATTGTTGTGGTTTCCTTGGAAAGTTTCGGACAGCCTTTTGTGAATCCATTTTCCAAACCAAATAAATCGGACATGTTAAAAGTCTTATTCAAGCTTCCGTATGGGATGTTAAGGCAGCGGAATCAAGCTCTACAATCCAGTGATAATGAATCGCAAAAGGAGTCGGACAAATGAGAAAGCTAATTGCAGTCATGGTAATTGGCTGTCAACTTTTATTGACGACAGGCTGCTGGGGAATGAAGGAAATTCAAGCTCAAACATATGGATCCGCTCTAGGGATCGATTATAAAGAGGGTGAATTCATCTTATACTTTCAAGCATTGAATTTTGCGGATATAGCAAAACAAGAGGGAGCCACAGCATTACAAGAAAAAACTGGTGTTGTCATTGGGAAAGGTAAAGGGGAAAGTATCGAAGAAGCATTTACTGAATTAGAACAAAATGCAGCATTGCCACTTTATATCGGGCATGTTAACTCCTTCATTTTAAGTGAGGATGTAATCAATAAGAAAATGAAGGATTTCATTGAATATGTAGGGAAAGAGCCCTTATTGCGATACAATTCATGGCTGTTTGTTACAAACGAGGATATTAAAAAGGTGTTTAACGGTGATAGTTTCTTTAATCTTCCTAACTTATTCACGATCATTCAAAGGCCAGAGACCGTTATTAATGAAAACTATTTCATTTCCCCGTTAAAATTCAGTGAACTGGTTTCGAAATTTTATCAACCGGTTGGTTCCATTTTAATTCCCTCAATGGTAATAAATGAGCATCATTACACAGACAGGGGGAAAGAAAAAAAGATACCAACGTTGAATGGCGGCTATGTTTTATCAAAACAACAGTATAAAGGGTTCGTAAGTAAACAAGATTTGACTGGTATGAAATGGGTTGAAAATAAGGCGACAGTCATGTTTTTTTCCCTGAATAAACAAAAGGTAAGTGTTGAAATCATGGACCCCAAAACAAACATCAAAGTATTGGAACAACAAAAGAAACCCTTATATGATTTAGAAGTTAAAGCAAATGGGATATTGAAACGAAATTTAGACAACCTGGATATGGAAAAAATCGAAAAAAAGGTAGAAATAAAAATTAAGCAAGATATTTTGAAGACATTGGAGACGGGGGAAAAAATCAATACAGACCTTTTTAACATAAGTGAAAAGGCATACAGATACCATGTCAATAAGTGGGATAATAAAATTATTAATTCCTTTGATAAGACTTCAATAAATAACATAAAAGTTAATATCCATATTGAACATAGTGAAAATTACAAACGTTAGTTTATAAGTTTCAGGTTATTGCAGGTGAGGGAGTTGTGTTAGACTTAACTTATCTGGAAAGTTCAGCGGCTGTTGTTGATCATGATAGGCAGAGTTGAATCCGTCCGTTGGCACTGGAGAAGAAGCGGCTTTTACATATGACGAATGACTAGCAAATTCTTTCTCAGCCCCAAAAGAGCTCCTGTGCCGATAAAATGAAAAAGGGTGAAATGAAAATGAAGACAGTAATCATTGCAACGAAAAATAAAGGGAAAGCCAAGGAGTTCGAAAGCTTATTTTCTGCTAAAGGTTATGAAGTCAAAACACTTCTCGATGTAGCGGATGCCCCGGATGTGGAGGAAACAGGCACGACCTTTGAAGAAAATGCGATCCTGAAGGCAGAGGCCATTGCCCATCAGCTAGGCCACTTTGTCATTGCTGATGACTCCGGATTGATTGTAGATGCATTGGAGGGCCGTCCAGGCGTTTATTCTGCCCGCTATGCTGGAGAGGCCAAGAGTGATGAAGCAAACACGGAAAAAGTCCTCCGCGAACTGGAAGGCGTGCCAAAAGAGGCTAGGACGGCGAGATTTTATTGCGCCTTGGCACTAGCGTCACCCAACCAGGAAACGATTACGGTATCGGGAACGATGGAAGGCTTGATCACGGAACAGCCCTCAGGAACGAATGGATTTGGTTATGATCCCATCTTTTTTGTAGAGGAACAGGGCAAAACAAACGCTGAATTGACAAAAGAGGAAAAAAACCAAATCAGCCACCGTGCCAACGCGTTGAGGGCTCTAGATGAAAAACTTGATCTATTTCTAAAAAGGGAAGAAGGAATGTGACGATGAAAGTGCTAATAATGAGTGACAGTCATGGCTTAACTCATGAAATCAGCATGATTGCCGAACGTCATAAACAAGAGGTCGCCGCCATGATCCATTGCGGTGATTCAGAGTTGGAAAGAAATGATCCTCACATGGCGGAGTTTTTGGCCGTTGGCGGGAATTGCGACTATGATTCGGCATATCCGGATGATATTGTGGAGAATATCTCAGGCAAGCGTTTCTTCGTTACGCATGGACACCTCTATAACATAAATATGACCTTGATGAACCTATCTTATAAAAGTGAGGAGACAGGGGCGGATATTATTTGCTTTGGTCACTCCCATGCTCCAGGTTCAGAGTGGATTGACGGCAAGCTCTTCATCAACCCGGGAAGCATACGGCAGCCGCGGGGACGAAAAGAGAAAACATACGCCATTTTGGAGATTGGAAATGACCAACTTGAAATCATCTATTATGACCTTGAAGGAAAAATCGTTGAGGATTTAAGAAATGCTTATCAAATGGAATGACTTCATGTATAATGAACAGGAAGCGTTTTTCCCCGCTTCCTGGTTCTTAAAAAAAGAAAAAAACTTTTTTTGAAAAACCGTTGACTTCCTTTTGATATCCTACTATAATAAGAAGTGTCCTAAGGGAACAGTTAAGGTAATACATAAGTTTTACCGCAACTTATATCATAAACGTCTCAGTAGCTCAGCTGGATAGAGCAACGCCCTTCTAAGGCGTCGGTCGGGAGTTCGAATCTCTCCTGGGACACTAACTTAAAAAGCCAAAACCTTCTAAAGGTTTTGGCTTTTTTACTTTTTTGGGTGTTTAAGCTAACGAGGGTCATTTTGATTTGCATCCTTTTAACCATGAAATTTTTTATTTCATATTTATCGCAGGTGGATGACCATTTATGTCGAACTTGTAATAAATAAGGAGATGTTTAAATGAATAAAGATAGATTATTCAAGTTCATTCAAACTTCCACTCGGGGCAATTTCTTCTCAGTCGAAATAACCGAAGATGGAACAGAAGTGGTCCAATTAGCCAAAGAGTTAGAAAAAGAAGGAAGAATAAAGTTGAGGGAATGTAAACGAAAAGAAAAAGGTGTTTATCTGGAAGGAATACTTAAGTTTGTGCCTAGCTAATACTTAATGAGCTCTGCGAAGGATTTTTATAAGGAATTTTATAAAACATCCTTTGCGACAAAATGGGAATGGGAGACCGAACAGTGAGGTGAGGGTTAAAAAAATTCATGAACGGTCGAATATTGTGTGGTTTAGGTCGATAAACAGCTCAGGTCTTTATGGTCTTAACTGTAATCCTCACTGGATTTAAGAAATTTGCACAGCGCTACTGCCGGATTATTGGCAGCCGAGACACCAAAAGTGCTTGCTTTGATGCGACTTGGCAGACAGTCGGCGGAAAGGGAGCGAATTTCTAAATCAACTCCAACTTTCTCAAATAAAAAACTGTAGGCAAAAAGATTTCTATCTGAATTTTTAAACATAGTTGATTGGGTCGGGTGTGCGAGACTCCTGCGGGAATAGCAGTGCCTGGGGCAACGTTCAATTTGTACAAGCTAAAAAAACTGTAGGTAAAATTGAACTGCCCCGTAAATGTTAGACACCAAACTAACATTTACGGGGTGTTTTTTATGGCTAATTTTTCTGCCGAACAGAAAATATTCATTACACGACTTTACCTTGAAGGAAAGCACAGCTATATGGATCTTCAAAAAATATTTGAAGTTTCGTATCAAATGATTCAAGGATGGGTTCGTTTATACCAAATTCAAGGAGTCGATGGATTTAAGAAATCCTATACAAGTTATTCTACGGAGTTTAAAATGGATGTACTT
The DNA here is from genome assembly GCF_038002945.1 of Peribacillus sp. FSL R5-0717. Taxonomy (NCBI): domain Bacteria; kingdom Bacillati; phylum Bacillota; class Bacilli; order Caryophanales; family Bacillaceae; genus Peribacillus; species Peribacillus sp. FSL R5-0717. The sequence goes on along the minus strand of NZ_JBBOOF010000001.1, from coordinate 965,983 downwards.
AATTATATGAATGAAACGGGTATATCTTCTTACGACGCAGCCGCAAGGTTTAATATTTCATCTCCAGCGCTAATTCGGACATGGAGAATAAATGTTAATGCCTATGGATTAGATGCCCTAATTTCTAAGAAAAAGGGGAGACCATCCATGAAAAAAGATATCAATCCATCCAAACAAATTGAAGGTTCGGTTAAAGAGCTTGAAGAACGAATTAAACAACTGGAAATGGAGAATGCGTATTTAAAAAAGTTAAATACTTTAGTTCAAATGCAGGAAAAATTACAACCCAAATCAAAGCGCAAGTAATTTATGAACTAAAGTCCATTTATGAGGTTGTGGCCTTAATTAAAGTCGCTGATATTCCACGTAGCACGTACTATTATTGGGAAAAACGCTTGAATCGAGAAGATAAGTATTCGAAGGTAAAAGCCACTATTCAGTCTATCTATCATGAACATAAAGGACGTTACGGTTATCGTCGTATCACAAAAGAGTTAAAAAAATATGGGTTTTCTCACAATCCAAAGACCATCAACCGCCTCATGAATGAAATGGGCGTAAAATGTTTAGTCCGTATGAAAAAGTATCGTTCGTATAAGGGGCGTGTTGGTCGAATTGCCCCCCATATTTTACAACGTGATTTTCAAGCTGAGAAAATGAATCAAAAATGGGTAACAGACGTAACGGAATTTCATTTATTTGGGGAGAAACGTTACCTATCCCCTATCCTTGATTTATGTAATGGTGAAATTATTGCCTACAAAGTGATGAAACGCCCTGTTTATAAACTTGTTGGAGATATGTTAGATGAGGCGATTAAACACCTAAAACCAGAAGATACGGTCATCCTCCATTCGGATCAAGGGTGGCATTATCAAATGAAGAAGTATCAAAAAACCTTAAAAGATTCCCGCATTATACAAAGCATGTCCCGTAAGGGAAATTGTTTAGATAACGCAGTCATTGAAAACTTTTTTGGCTTGTTAAAGTCTGAATTGCTTTATCTCCAAGAGTTTGAAAGTATGGAGCACTTTGAAAAGGAATTAGATGATTATATTCATTACTATAACCACAAACGAATGAAGGTAAAATTAAAAGACCTGAGTCCGATAGAATACCGAACTCAGGTCTTAGAAGCTGCTTAAATTATATGTCTAACTTTATTGGGTCAGATCAAATCGACTTACATCGAATTTTGTCTGCAGCTGAGGCATCCATACTTGGATGTCTTTTTTTGATATCAAATTCTATTTAAGGTTTGGAGATTTTTTTTATGATTTCACGGTTTTTGATTATTGCCGTATTCAATTCTTCGACGGGTGAACTTTTTTCATCAGCTTCACTCAGCTGCATCGATTGTTTTTGTATAAGTGATTCAATCGTGAGACCTTGAATTGTTCGGATACATGTTGTAATGCCATGTGTAAATCGGTGTTATGGATCGATGGAATCGCCTCGTTTTCCTCTTTCGATAAGATATCCTCCTCTAAAGCTTATTCACGTTTATAAAGCGTATTATTGGGGAAATTCCGCTTATTACTCATGATACTATATCGGCATAGTGCCATGGGAACCGTAAAGTGGAAGGTGAAATCCCTTATCAGCTTTATGTTATGAAGCCCCTCTGACTAAGAAGGCCATAATTTGCTGGAGTTATAAAAAAACAGAAAAAACATTGACATAATACAAACAAATTAATATTATGTTTATTATATTATAAACTTTATAGGGAAGTGTTTGTTCAATGAAGGACGCGGAAATGTTTTGGAGCGCATCTCAGGATGAGCTTAAACAAGGGTACATCGAAGGTGAGAATCAATATGTTTGTTTGCTGTGTGGAAATGCAGTTGAAAAGGGGATAGTATACCCGAAAGATGGAGTTCTTTATGAAGCGAAGAGGTATATGCGCATTCATATTGAACATGCGCACAGCTCGGTTTTTGAATACTTGATTGATCTCGATAAAAAACTTACAGGTCTCACCGATCATCAAAACCGTCTCCTTCGCCTTTTTTACCAAGGGAAAAATGATGCTGAGGTTCAGGAGGAAATGGGAATTGGCAGTCCTTCCACGATTCGGAACCATCGTTTTGTGTTGAAAGAGAAAGAGCGTCAGGCTAAGTTGTTTTTAGCCCTGATGGAACTTTTGAAAGATAAAGATGAACACGCGCCGGCATTTATCCCGCTTCATCAAAAAGCAAGGATGGTCGATGATCGTTATAACGTTACTGAGGATGAAAAGGTGACTGTACTGAAAAAATACTTCCCTAAAGGCAGTCAGGATGCATTAAAGTCTTTTCCGCCAAAGGAAAAACAAAGGCTGATCATTCTCCAGGAAATTATGAACCGTTTTGAAAATGAGCGGAAATACGAAGAAAAGGAAATCAATCAAATATTGGGTGCGATTTATCATGATCATGTTCTTTTGAGAAGGTACTTAATAGAATATGGATTTTTGGATAGAAAGCCTGATGGGAGCCAATATTGGCTGAAGAAATGATGACTGGGGGCAAGAAAGATGGATCGTAAAAAAGAATTGAAGCAATTATATAAAGAAACGAAGGTTGAAGCAGGGATATACCAAATCAGAAATACGGTAAATAATAAAGTCTTTATCGGAAGCACCAGGAATTTAAAGACGTTGAAGGGGAAACAATTTGAATTGGAAGTCGGGACAAACACCAATAAAGTGCTGCAAAGTGAGTGGAACCAATATGGGAAAGATGCTTTTTCTTTTGAGGTACTGGAGGTATTGAAGCCAAAAGAAACAGGGTTTTTTGATGCTAAACGGGAATTGAAAAAACTTGAAGAAAAGTGGATGGGAAAAATACAGCCTTACGAAGAACGGGGATACAATAGAATGAAACCCGCTGACTTGTAAGTGGTCTTTAGGGATTCTCCTTGATTCCCGGCTCCCGATTTACCTTTGATGCATTTCATTCTTATTTCTTTATGAAAAATAAGGTATTATGGAAGCGGATGGTAATATATTTAAGTGTTTATGATTAGGGGGTGCTGAGATGGAAAATGGAGATGGATATCTACGGGCGAAAAAAAAGGTTGAAAACCTTAAGGCATTCTACATTCATATAATGGTGTATGTATTGGTGAATGTCATGTTAATTGCAATTAACCTTTTGACGGATCCCGGTTATTGGTGGTTCCTTTATCCCCTCGGTGGGTGGGGGATTGGTGTTCTGATACATGGAATTACCATTCTTGCACAAGGAAACTTCGGGTCAGAGTGGGAAGAAAGAAAAATAAAAGAATATATGGAAAAGGATAAAAAGAACGGCTGAATTTGGGCGTGTTCAAAACAGGGGGTCATTTGTGGCTCTTTTTTTGTTTGGAAAAAATAATCGGTGGATCTCACTTGTTGTAAGTTTTTAAATGGTTTAAGCTAGTAATGAGGAACCTGTCTATGAAAAAGGGGAAACCCGTGGTGGACCTTCACTAAATAATAATTAATCTTAGGAGTTGCGAATGAAAAAAATAGGATGGACCATAACGGGAATAGGGGCAATCATGGCGCTGGGGGCCTTGCTTTACCCTTTGAATGTTATTGATAAAACTCTATGTATATATTTATTGCTCGGCGGTGCAGGGCTAATGTTTGCCGGGTCAATGTTCAGGGCCTTTTCGCTCCTGAAAAGATGACTGATTTTACCATTTGATAAAAACGCTCGATTAAGGTGATGACATGGAGAAAAACCAATTGAAATATGCCCAGCAGCATCTGGCTAATGAACGCACCTTCTTGGCATGGATAAGAACGGTGATTGCAATAGTGGGAGTTGGCTTTCTTGCGACAAGCCTGCATTTTACGATTGGTGTGCATCGGGATGCCCGGATTGACTTGATCAGCATCGTGCTGGGGATGTTTGCATGTGCATTGGGACTTGTGATTACCGTTCTGGCGACAATCGGTTATCTTCAGAAGAAACGGCAAATCAATGAAGGGACGTTCCAGTCTTCAAGTGCGCACGTAATTCTAATCGCCGTTTTTATGGTCATATTGTTATCGATGATCATTTTATATTTTGTTTTCATTTAAAACTGTCCTAATCTGAATAGGGCAGTTTTTTCAGTTTCTGCTATTATATACTTATTCTCACATCGTTACGGAAAGATTTCTTCCATCAATTTAATGCCATCAAAAAACGAAAGCTTTAAAAACACTGTATTTCAGGTTATGAAAGAATCATTCAGACTTAGACTAATTCGAAGAAAACGAGTTTGTTGTAATGTTATGGCGGTTACAATTTGGGCGTGGATTTCCGATCCAGGCACTCGCTTTCCGCGGGCGGCCTAGGTGAGCCTGCGGAGTCTCGCACCTTCCTCTACAATCAACTTCGTTATGAAGATCAGAAAGAAATGATACTATAGGAGTTAAAGGTATTGGGTACTTAAGGTCCGGTGGTTTCGTAAGCATCATTTGATGAAAGATACGTTGAACCCCTTCTGTAGACAAATTGAAATAGTTAAACATGGTGAAATTTGAAACCGGAAGGGTATATAAGCGTAGGGAAAAGATCGATCAAGTTTTGTCTTGTGCCTTCCTTTTAAAATATAAACCATCATCGGTTTGTGAATAAACTTCACATGGGTAATTCCTAACTTTATAATCCTTGAAAGTACTTGCTTTATTCAATTTCAATCACGTTTTAAATATTTGTTTAATTTCCTTTTTGTGAGATATGATAAAGAGGAATGAAAAGGAGGTCATCGTGATGGTGGATATCAAAAAAGGTGAAAGTTCTTTTTTTGTCGAAGAATCTGGTGAGAAACTAGCGGAAATTACATTCTTTAAATCAGGTGATGATGAGATCACGGTCGATCATACCGTTGTTTCTGACACTCTTCGCGGGCAAAAGGTAGGAAATGCCCTTGTTGAAAAGATCATAGGATTCGCAAGGGAGGAAAACCTGAAAATTGTTCCGGTATGTTCGTTCGTTCAAAAACAATTTGAAAAAAATGCAGAATACGAGGATGTATTGACTAAATGAACCGGAGGGCTGACTTAGGGGATGAATAATATCTCCTAAGTTCAGCCTTTTTTCATTTTTCAGATAATCTTTACACCCCCAATAAAATAATGGTAAAGCCTTTCCTCCTGCAGTTATGTTTGCATTTAATATAGGGGAGGTGCTAGGATGGCCATCAAATTACAAACCCTATTGAATCACGCAAAGGAAAACATGGGAAGCGGTATGAACCCGGTCGTGAACGAGACGATACTCGAAGTGGTGAAATTAGCTTATGAAGCGGGGATATTTGTTCAAATAACGGCTGGTTATCGAAGTTTCCGGGAACAACATGAACTGTATGAACGAGGCAGAACGAATAAATCCAAGCCAATCGTGACTTATGCCAGAGGGGGGCAATCCTTGCATAACTATGGCCTTGCAGTCGATTTTGTCATCCTTAGTGATGACGGCAAGCGGGCACTGTGGACAGAGGGCGAGAAGCGGACAAGGGTGGCAGCCATAGCAAAATCCCTGGGATTTGTTTGGGGAGGGGATTTTGAATTGTTCCGTGATTTTCCTCACCTTGGAATGTCAGGCGGTTTATCAACGAGAGATCTTCAAAAGGGATGGCGGCCGAATCTTATATCAAGAGTGGCGTCCGCAATCAGTGAAAATGAGGCTGAAAGGGAAAATGGATGATTCTTTTTTTAGGGATCCGATACTTGTGACTGCCATCATGTGGATGATGCGTGACATGAATCATTTAATTGGGATATCCGGTGTTTTTTAAAATTAAAAATTGAAAAAACTTTTTTTGTAAAATGTGGCCATGATAGGTATGTAAGCGGATACAACAAATCTTTCAATTTAGAATTATCAAAAAATTTCAAAAAACCTGTTGACTACTACCTGAAATACACGTAAGATAATCACAAATACAAGACATCAAACATAAGCGTTTCGAAAAATATGAATAATGCGAAAAGCATTGAAGAGGATAAGTAGTCTTTTAAAAAGGCAGTCACAGAGAGCCGGGTAGCTGAGAGCCGGTATTGTCCCGAAAGATGAACTCACCTTGGAGTTTCAGCTTGAACGTCTGACTAGTAGAGCTGAACGGGTGCGTACCAGTACCCGTTACCAAAACAGAGAATAGTGTAGTCTATTCAAAGTGCGCATGGAGTTTCATGCGAAAAAGGGTGGTACCGTGGAGTGGCTCATCAAGCCTTTTCACCCCTTTAACTTGCCGAGTGCAAGTACATTTGGGGTGAAAAGGCTTTTTTGTATGCTTAAAAAGCTGAAAATTCTGAATTTTGAGAAAAAATCAATTAGGAAAGCGAAGGAGGTTTTTTACGAAATGACACAAAAGTCAGTTGTTGCTGATCGGAAAAGTGGAAAGACACATTATAGTGGTGCCGAATTTCTGCTGGAAGCATTGAAAAAGGAAAATGTTGATGTCATCTTTGGTTATCCAGGAGGTTCTGTATTGCCGATTTATGACAAACTTTACAGTTCAGAACTTTTTCATATTTTGACAAGGCACGAACAAGGTGCGATTCATGCAGCGGAAGGATACGCCAGGATTACCGGCAAGCCGGGGGTGGTCATCGTCACATCCGGTCCAGGGGCAACGAACATCGTCACTGGTTTGGCCGATGCAATGATCGACTCTTTACCGCTAGTTGTAATTTCAGGTCAGGTAGCTACCAGTGTAATCGGCTCGGATGCTTTCCAGGAAGCGGATGTACTGGGGATTACTACCCCGATCACAAAACATAACTATCAGGTAAGGAAGCCGGAAGACCTTCCGCGCATCATAAAAGAAGCGTTTTATATCGCTTCAAGCGGCCGGCCTGGTCCGGTATTGATCGATATACCTAAGGACATGGCCATTTTGGAAGGTGTATCGACGGATGAGGAGCCAGAAATGAATCTCCCTGGCTATCAGCCGACGACCAAGCCGAATTACTTACAGATCAGAAAGCTTGTTGAAGCCGTAAGCGGGGCGAAAAGACCGGTCATTCTTGCAGGGGCAGGTGTCCTGCATGCAAAGGCCTCCCATCTATTAAAGGAATATGTCGAGCAGCAAGGCATCCCCGTCGTCCACACTTTATTGGGTCTTGGGGGCTTTCCGGCGGAACATCCACTCTTTATCGGAATGGGTGGTATGCATGGCTGCTATGCAGCAAACATGGCGTTAGCGAAATGTGATCTATTAATCAATATCGGTGCAAGGTTCGATGATCGATTGACTGGGAATCTAGCGAAATTCGCACAGCACGCAACGGTTGCCCATATCGATATTGATCCAGCCGAAATCGGTAAAAATGTTCCGACAAAAATTCCAGTTGTCGGAAGTGCTAAAGAAGCACTCTCGGAATTGATTGCGCAAAATGGCAAGAAACCGGAAATTGATGAATGGACAACACAGCTTACTGCATGGAATGAAGAGTTCCCATTGCGCTATACCCATGAAGAAGGCGTATTGAAACCTCAGCGGGTCATCCAGATGCTTCATGAAAAAACGAATGGGGAGGCCATTGTTACGACCGATGTTGGACAGCATCAAATGTGGGCAGCACAGTACTATCCATTTAACAAACCGAATTCATGGGTCACTTCCGGTGGATTGGGGACGATGGGCTTTGGCTTACCTTCGGCTCTCGGAGCGCAGCTGGCGAATCCGAAAGCGACGGTGCTTTCCATATCGGGGGATGGTGGATTCCAGATGTGCCTGCAGGAACTCTCGGTCATTGCCGAAATGAATCTGCCAATCAAAATCATCATCGTCAATAACGGTGCACTAGGGATGGTAAGACAGTGGCAGGAACTCTTTCATGATAACCGTTTTTCACACAGTATTTTTCAATCGCATCCGGATTTCGTGAAATTGGCCGATGCCTATGGAATTCCGGGATATAAGGTGACGACGGAGGAAGAAGCAAGCAACTGCCTGGATGTAGCGTTAAAGACTGATGGTCCAGTGTTGATTGATTTCCGGGTCAAACAAAACGAAAATGTCTTTCCGATGGTAGCACAAGGAAAAGGGCTAGATGAAATGGAAGGAGTTTAATCAATGAAGGGAATTCTTAGCCTCACCGTGAACAACCGGCCAGGCGTCCTTAATCGGATTACGAACCTGTTCACGAAAAGAAATTATAACATTGAAGGCATGACTGTCGGACCTTCCGAACAGGATGGCATTTCAAGGATGACCTTTGTGGTCGATGTCGATGACGAAACTGTCATTGAACAGATCACCAAGCAGCTGAATAAGCAGATCGATGTTTTGAAAGTATATGATATTACGAATCAATCGATTGTGGCGAGGGAACTTGCACTCATTAAAATATTGGTGACTACACAAACCCGAGCCGAGATTTATTCAGTCATCGAACCCTTCCGAGCTTCAGTTATTGATGTCAGTAAAGATAGCGTGACCGTCCAAATCACAGGGGAATCGGATAAAATCGAAGCTTTCATTGAACTGATCAAGCCATATGGCATCAAGGAATTGGCAAGGACAGGGACTGCCGCCATCCCGCGTGGAATGCAAATTGCACACGCTAAGAGTGCGACAATCGTATAAAACAAAAACAAAAACAAAAACAAAAACAATGATGAAAAGGGAGATGTAATTATTATGGCAAAAGTATATTATAACGCAGAAGCAAACGAGAATTTCTTCAACAATAAAAAGGTAGCGGTAATCGGATATGGTTCACAAGGACACGCACACGCTCAAAACCTACGTGACAGCGGTGTAGATGTAATCATCGGAATCAGGAAAGGTAAATCCTTCGATAAAGCGGTGGAAGACGGCTTTAATGTTTACACAGTGAAGGAAGCAGCTGAACAGGCTGACGTGATCATGAACCTATTACCGGATGAAACTCAGCCGAAAGTATACCAAGAAGAAATCAAACCGGTATTGCGTGCAGGTCAAGCGTTAATGTTCGCACACGGATTCAACGTACATTTCAATCAAATCGTTCCTCCGGCAGACGTAGATGTTTTATTAGTCGCTCCAAAAGGTCCGGGACATCTTGTTCGCCGTACATATGAACAAGGGGCAGGGGTGCCGGCATTGTTCGCCATCTATCAAAATGTTACGGGTGAAGCAAGAGAATTGGCACTTGCGTACGCTCGGGGAATCGGTTCTTTAAGAGCTGGCGGTTTGGAAACCACTTTCCAGGAAGAAACGGAAACGGATCTATTTGGAGAGCAAGCTGTACTTTGCGGCGGATTGACTGCCCTTGTAAAAGCTGGATTCGAAACCTTGACAGAAGCTGGATATCAACCGGAAGTAGCATATTTCGAGTGTTTGCATGAACTTAAGTTAATCATCGACCTTATGTATGAAGGCGGTATGGAAAACATGCGCTATTCCATCTCTGACACAGCTCAATGGGGAGATTTCGTTTCTGGACCACGCGTTGTGACGGAAACTACGAAAGAGGCAATGAAAGCGATCTTGAAAGACATCCAAGACGGTGAGTTCGCTAAAGGATGGATCTTGGAAAACCAAGCGAATCGTCCAGTCTTCAATGCGATCAATAATCGTGAAAACCAACATCAAATCGAAGTGGTTGGCCGTGAATTAAGAAAAATGATGCCATTCGTAAAACCTCAACAAAAAGAGAAAGAAGTGGTAGCCGTTGCGAAAAATTAATATATTTGAAACCACACTTCGTGATGGGGAGCAATCCGCCGGTGTAAATTTAAATTTTACCGAAAAACTTGAAATTGCTTATCAGCTTGAAAGATTGGGTGTTGATATAATCGAAGCCGGTTTTCCGGCAGCATCCAAAGGGGATTTCAACTCCGTACAGGAAATCGCGCGCAAAATCAAAAACAGCTCTGTCACAGGGCTGGCGCGTGCTGTAAAAGGAGATATCGATGCAGCTTGGGATTCATTAAGGGGCGGCGCAGAACCAAGATTGCATACGTTCATCGCCACTTCGCCCATTCATCGTGAATATAAGCTGAAAATGTCTAAGCAGCAAGTGATTGAAAGGTCGGTTGAAATGGTTAAGTACGGAGCAGCGCGTTTTCCGATCGTACAATGGTCTGCAGAAGATGCAAGCCGCACGGAACTTGACTATTTGGCTGAAATCGTTGAAGCGGTCATTCAGGCTGGTGCCAAGGTCATTAACATCCCGGATACAGTAGGGTATGCAGCTCCAATCGAATATGGCAACATTTTCAGATACCTTCGTGAACATGTTCCTTCTATTGAAAAAGTTAGTTTATCTGCACACTGTCATGACGATCTTGGAATGGCGACGGCCAATTCATTGGCGGCCATCGAAGGCGGGGCTACGCAAGTCGAAGGCACAATCAACGGAATTGGTGAACGTGCCGGAAACGTGGCACTTGAAGAAGTGGCCATGGCACTTTACATCCGTAAAGATTTCTATCAAGCGGAAACGGGTCTTGTATTGAATGAAATTAAAAGGACCAGTGATTTGGTCAGCCGCCTTACGGGAATGCAAGTTCCTGCTAATAAAGCCATTATTGGTGCCAATGCTTACGCACATGAATCAGGCATTCACCAGGATGGCGTGTTAAAAGAAAAAACGACATATGAAATCATATCACCTGAACTCGTCGGGGTTTCGTCCAATTCACTCGTTTTAGGAAAGCATTCAGGACGCCATGCCTTCAAAGAAAGATTACAAGAGTTGAATTTTACGGTGACGGATGAGGAAATGAACTCATTATTCGTCCAGTTCAAGGAATTGGCCGATAATAAAAAGACCATGACGGATGAAGATATCGTTGCGCTGGTGCTTGAAGAGAAAGCGACGGATATCAGTTTCTATGACATGATTTCCTTACAGATTTCACATGGCACCCATCAGACGGCGACTGCAACGGTCAAACTGAAAAAAGGCGATAATGAAGAGATTCAGGAAGCGGCTACAGGTGCAGGGAGTGTAGAAGCCCTATATAACACGCTTGAAAGATGTTTGGGCAAAGAGATCAACTTGCTGGACTATCGAATTCAATCGGTGGGGGGCGGAATGGATGCCCTCGCACAGGTTTTTGTGAAAATTGATTATAACGGTGTGGAAACAAGCGGCAGGGGTCTTGATCAGGACGTCTTGGAAGCATCCGCCAAAGCGTATTTGAACGCTGTTAACCGTGTGATCATCATGAAGGAACTGGAAGAAAAAGCAGTATTACAATAGGAAGGGGAGATTTCGATGAAAAGGAATATTGCGGTGCTTCAAGGAGATGGCATCGGGAAAGAAGTAACAAGAGGCGCTGTAGAAATCCTCGAAGCCGTTGCCCAAAGATATGGACACGATTTTGAATTTCAATATGGTGAGATTGGCGGAGGGGCCATCGATAGCACAGGTTCACCCCTGCCGGATGAAACAGTGGAGATTTGTAAAAACAGCGATGCGGTATTATTAGGGGCCGTTGGAGGACCTAAGTGGGATGACCAGCCTGCGCACCTAAGACCGGAACGAGGTTTGTTGAAAATCCGAAAAGATTTGAATCTTTATGCTAACATCCGTCCAATCAGCTATTATTCCAGCTTGTCGGAATCTTCTCCTCTTAAGAAGGAATTCATTGAAGATGTGGATTTCGTGATTGTCAGGGAACTAACTGGCGGCCTTTATTTCGGAAAGCCAAGTGAGCGCGTTGAAAAAGAAGGGAAAGAAGCGGTCGTCGATACACTTTTCTATCAGAAAAGCGAAATGAAGCGCATCATCGAACTTGCTTTTTCATTAGCATCGGAGCGCAAGAAAAAAGTAACTTCCGTGGATAAAGCGAATGTTCTTGAATCAAGCAGGATGTGGCGTGAGACGGCTGAAGAAATTGCCAAGGACTATCCGGATGTAATCCTTGAACATATGCTTGTTGATAATGCAGCCATGCAATTGATCAAAAACCCGAAACAATTTGATATTATCGTGACGGAGAATATGTTCGGTGATATTTTAAGCGATGAAGCGTCGGTATTGACTGGCTCGCTTGGAATGCTTCCTTCCGCCTCCCTATCAACTAATGGTCCTAATCTATATGAACCGATTCATGGCTCTGCCCCGGATATCGCAGGCAAAAACCTGGCTAATCCGATTGGGACGATTTTATCGGCGGCTTCCATGCTGCGTCTATCCTTTGGTTTGGAAGATGAGGCGAAAGCAGTTGAACAGGCGGTGGAAACGGTCCTTGAATATGGCTTGAGAACAGGCGATATCGCAAATGGCCAACCGACAATTACGTCTACCTCAGAGATGATTGCAGAAATAAAAGCAAACCTTTTAGACCAGGAAGCCATTTCCAACATCATGGGAGCTTATGCATAAACTTCTTTCACGGCCTAACATTAGGCCGTGTTTTTTAAAAAAAATACAAGATTGATCGAGGTGGGATAGTGATGGGTAAGTCGATAATAGAGAAAATATGGGATCGCCATATTGTAAATGAAGAGGAGAATAAACCGGATTTAATTTATATAGACCTTCAATATATTCATGAAGTGACCTCTCCGCAAGCATTTGAAGGATTGAGATTAAAAGGACGGAAAGTCAGGAGACCCGATCGTACTTTCGCGACAATGGATCATAATGTGCCAACCGTTAATCGCTATTTCATCGAGGATGATATTGCGAGGAAACAACTAGAGGCGCTTGAGCAAAACTGTAAGGAGTTCGGTATCCGCCTTGCTGATTTAGACAGTCCGGATCAAGGTATCGTTCACGTTATCGGGCCTGAATTAGGGCTTACACAGCCAGGGATGACGATTGTCTGCGGAGACAGTCATACTTCCACGCATGGTGCGTTTGGCTCGATTGCATTTGGAATCGGTACGAGTGAGGTCGAGCATGTTTTGGCCACACAAACCCTATGGCAAACAAAACCCAAAACATTGAAGCTTGAGGTCAATGGCAAGCTTGGTCATGGCGTGATGGCGAAAGATGTCATTTTATATGTAATTTCCAAATTCGGCGTCGATTTCGGTACGGGACATATCATCGAGTATTGCGGGGAAGTTTTCCGGGATATGTCAATGGAAGAAAGAATGACGGTCTGCAATATGTCGATTGAAGGCGGGGCAAGAGCAGGGCTGGTAGCTCCTGATGAAACAACGTTCTCTTATTTGAAAGGCCGTAAATATTTGCCGAAAGGAGAAGAGTTCGAGCAATGTGTTCAGGACTGGAAGTCACTTTCCAGTGATGAGGATGCTGTTTATGACCAAGAAATCATTCTTGATGGCAGCCTGATTTCACCAATGGTCAGCTGGGGGACAAATCCTGGAATGGCTAGTGGCGTGGACGGAAAAGTACCTACCCTCGCAGAGGATATCATGGATCCTAAGGAACTGAATCGAGCCATTGAGTATATGGGCCTTGAGGAAGGGATGCCGATCACGGAAATTCCCGTACAACATGTATTCATAGGATCGTGTACCAATTCACGCATTGAGGACTTAAGGCAAGCCGCAGGAATGATCGATGGCCAAACTGTTCAAAAAGGGGTTCGGGCGATGGTCGTTCCCGGTTCACAAAGCGTCAAAAGGCAAGCGGAAGATGAAGGGTTGGATGAAATTTTCAAATCTGCTGGCTTCGAATGGCGCGAATCGGGCTGCAGCATGTGCCTGAGCATGAACCCTGACGTGGTTCCGGCAGGCGAGCATTGTGCCTCCACAAGCAATCGGAACTTCGAAGGCAGGCAAGGAGCTGGGGCAAGAACACACCTGGTTAGTCCGGCTATGGCTGCCGCGGCCGCCATTCATGGGAAATTTGTCGATATTAGGAATTTGAAAAGAACTGAACAAGTCCAATAAGAATACGAATTAACCGGAGGTGCAGAAAATGGAACCCATTACTATATATAAAGGAAGAGCGGCGGCACTTGACCGTAAAAACGTGGATACGGACCAAATCATTCCAAAGCAATTTTTAAAAAGGATTGAGCGAAGCGGATTTGGCGAATTTTTATTCTATAACTGGCGTTTTGATGAAAATGGGAAGAAACGTCCTGATTTTGAATTGAATCAGCCCCATAATCAAAACACGTCCATATTAATAGCAGGTGAAAATTTTGGCTGCGGTTCGTCCCGTGAGCATGCCCCTTGGTCTTTGAAAGACTACGGGTTCGATATCATCATCGCTCCGTCTTATGCTGATATCTTTAAAAGTAATTGCATGAAAAATGGCATGGTCCCCATCGCTTTGACCCAGACTGAAGTAAACTATTTAATGGAGAGAGTGTCGGCACCTGATTATGAGCTGACTATCGACCTTCCCAATCAGACATTGAAAGATGGTCAAGGGTTTGAAACGAGCTTTGAAATTCATCCATATTGGAAGGAAATGCTCGTCAAAGGCTGGGATGAAATTTCGATAACGCTTCAATATGATAAAGAGATTTCTGCCTATGAATCTCAAAAAAAGGCTGTATCGAGTATTTAATAGAAAAAAGTCATTTCCCGTTATCCTTTCTTATTTGAAAGGATACGGGATTTTTTTATCGGGGAAAGAAGGTATCCGCCCATATAAATTTTTGTGTTTCCAGCTATTACATGCTAAACTGTTTCTCAAAAAGCGAACGGTGAGGCGGAAAATAGGATGGATGATGGGAACAACCAAAAGAAGGCCGGAGAAACAAAGATTATCGCCTTTCCAAATCTCGGTGAGAGGCTGATTGTAAAAGGACTGGATGAGCTTGGTAACAGGAACTTTAAAGCGGCTGCACAGCTTTTCAGCCAAGCCAGGGAGTATGAGCCTGAAAATGATGAAGTTTGCATGGGACTGGTGGTCTCACTAGTTGAACTTGAGTATTACCAGGAGGCAAAAGAGTTGTGTATAGAGATGCTGAATAAAGGCATCGGCGACTATTTTCAACTGATCAATATTTATTTGATGGTACTGCTGCAATTAGGCGAGCATCAGGAAATGGTCACGACGATCGAATTGCTATTTGAAGAAAACCAAATTCCCTTTGATAAAGAGGAACATTTCGAAAAGATGCTTCAGTTCAGTAAAAGGGCCCTTGAGGATAAAAAAGAAGAGAAAGAAAGGCAAAATCAACAGCTTTCAGAGGAAATGCAAGAGGATGAACTTTTTGAAGGGAAAACGGATAATGAAATGCTTATGGTCATTTCAAAACTCACGAATATCAATATTCGACCATTTATCCCTCAAATCGAAGAATTTCTACAAAAAGATGAGGGACATCCTTTCTTCAAAACGATGCTCCTTAACATCCTTATCGACCAGGAGTATAACGAGGAAATGACGGTGAGGAAATTCAATCAATCGAAGTCGGTCATCCCAAGGGAATTGAAAAGTTTGAAGGAGACGGACTTCTATAAGATGGTGACCGGACTGGCCGAAGAGGAAATCAGTCAGGATAATCCGAGCTTATATGAAATGGTCCATAGTTTGATTGAACGTCATTCTTTTTTATTGTTTCCTTTTGAACCAGGACCTGAAAGCTTGCCTGCATGGGCAGCTGCCTACCATGCCTTGGCGGAAGAGTACATGACCGGGGAAGTTTCCGTGAGGGACTTAGCGGATCTTTACCAGGCAGATGAGGAAAGCGTTGCGGATATTCTTTCCTATATAAAAGAAATTGAAGAAATTTCTTATCCTATTATTTAAGCTATTGCTGTTGTAACAGATTAATCCTGTGGTATAATGTAGTGGTTGTAATGTATAATTCGTCTAATTTTGACGATTTCCCCATTATTTTGGGGGTATATTTGAAGGATGACTTGTTAACACTTGCAAAGCATAATCATCCAATGCTTATTATTGAAGTATATAGATTTTTGGAGGGAAACACATGTCTGTAAAATGGGAAAAACAAGAAGGTAATCAAGGCGTACTAACAATTGAAGTTGACGCTGCAAAAGTAAACGAAGGTTTAGACGCAGCTTTCAAAAAAGTAGTGAAACAAGTAAATGTACCTGGCTTCCGTAAAGGTAAAATGCCACGTCAAATGTTCGAAAAAAAATTCGGCGTAGAATCACTTTACCAAGATGCGCTTGATATCATTCTTCCAGATGCTTACGCAAATGCTGTCGAAGAAGCTGGAATTCAGCCTGTAGATCGTCCAGAAATCGACATCGAGAAAATGGAAAAAGGCGAAAACCTGATCTTCACTGCAACTGTAACAGTTAAGCCTGAAGTTAAATTGGGAGATTACAAAGGTGTTGAAGTTGAAAAATTCAATACTGAAGTAACTGACGAAGATGTTGAAAACGAATTGAAAACTTTACAAGAGCGTCAAGCTGAACTTGTCGTTAAAGAAGAAGGACAAGTCGCTGAAGGCGATACGGTTGTTCTTGACTTCGAAGGATTCGTTGACGGTGAAGCATTCGAAGGCGGAGCTTCAGAAAACCATTCATTGGAAATCGGTTCAAACTCTTTCATTCCAGGATTCGAAGAGCAACTTGTCGGTCTTGAAACTGGCGCTGAAAAAGATATCGAAGTTACATTCCCTGAAGAATACCATGCTGCTGAACTTGCAGGTAAACCAGCAGTATTCAAAGTGAAAATTCACGAAATCAAAACAAAACAACTTCCTGAGTTGGATGATGAGTTCGCGAAAGATGTCGACGACGAAGTGGAAACTTTGGCTGAACTTAAAGAAAAAACAAAACATAAATTAGAGCATGACAAAAAACATGAAGAAGAAAACTTCATCCAAAACACTGTAATTGGTAAAGCTGTTGAAGGTGCAGAAATCGACGTTCCTGAAGCAATGATTTCAAACGAAGTTGACCGCATGATGAATGAGTTCTCTCAACGCATCCAATCTCAAGGTCTTAATTTGGAACTTTACTACCAATTCTCAGGTCAAGACGAAGAAGCTTTAAAAGCGCAAATGAAAGAAGAAGCTGAAGGACAAGTTCGTACGAGCCTTACTCTTGAAGCAATCGCAGAAGTTGAAAAACTTGAAGCGACTGACGAAGATGTAGAAGCTGAACTTGCACAAATGGCTACTATGTACAATATGGAAGTTGACGCGATCAAACAAGCTCTTGGAAACTTAGAAGGAATCAAAGGCGATCTTAAAATTAAGAAAGCAATTGACTTTTTGGTAGAAAACAGCAAAACAGTTGACGCTAAATAATTTTTATAAATAAGTAGATTTAAATATTTCCTTTAAAAAAACAAGGCGCGAGTAATCGTGCCTTGTTTTATACATATTGAGAATTAGTGTAAATTTTAAATATCGGTTAATTCCTGATTGATTTTTTTTGGATTTCGGTGTAGATTAGTTCTAATACCGCATATACATATTTATACAGCAAATCCTGCTTTTAAAAATCCGAAGTTTTGGGCATGCTGGTAAAGGGCAAATACATATTGATTGATTATTGTACTTATTTAACAACTCGGACCGTGAGCATTTTTGTTACTAAACTTCCAAGAACATGATAAAATGCAAAACATACTAGGGATTTTGGAATGTTTAAGCAGATGTGTGCCTAGTTTTTTTTCTTTACGATTAGGTACCGCTATGTAATAGAGTTGGAAGAGTATTTAAAGGGGTGAACGTACATGTTTAAATTTAATGATGAAAAAGGACAGTTAAAATGTTCTTTTTGCGGTAAAACACAAGAACAAGTCCGTAAACTGGTTGCTGGTCCAGGTGTCTATATTTGTGACGAGTGTATAGAACTTTGTACGGAGATCGTCGAGGAAGAGCTGGGAACTGATGAAGAAGTAGAATTCAGAGATGTTCCTAAACCTATGGAAATCCGCGAAATTCTTGACGAATATGTGATTGGACAAGAACAGGCAAAGAAATCTTTGGCTGTAGCTGTTTATAACCATTATAAACGTATCAATTCCAATAGCAAAGTCGACGATGTTGAGCTTTCTAAAAGTAACATCGCCCTAATCGGACCGACGGGAAGCGGGAAAACCCTTCTTGCGCAAACATTGGCACGTTTACTCAATGTTCCTTTTGCCATTGCTGATGCCACTTCCTTGACGGAAGCTGGATATGTTGGGGAAGATGTTGAAAACATCCTTCTCAAATTAATCCAAGCAGCTGATTATGATGTGGAAAAAGCGGAAAAAGGCATCATTTATATTGATGAAATCGATAAAGTTGCCCGTAAATCGGAAAATCCTTCTATTACACGTGACGTGTCTGGTGAAGGTGTGCAACAAGCTTTATTGAAAATTCTTGAAGGAACGGTTGCAAGCGTTCCGCCTCAAGGTGGACGTAAACATCCACATCAGGAATTCATCCAAATCGATACGACCAATATTTTGTTCATCTGCGGCGGTGCCTTTGACGGCATCGAACCGATCATCAAACGCCGTCTTGGGCAAAAAGTCATTGGTTTTGGCTCTGACGTGAAAAAGGATGATGTTGCGGAAAAAGAATTGCTTTCCAAAGTTCTTCCTGAAGACTTGCTTCGTTTCGGATTAATTCCGGAATTCATCGGACGTCTTCCGGTAATTGCGACTCTTGAGCAATTGGATGAAGCGGCTTTGATTGAAATCCTTACACAGCCGAAAAATGCCCTTGTTAAACAATATCAAAAATTACTTGAGCTTGACGATGTTGAATTGGAATTCGAACAGGAAGCGCTAAGTGAAATTGCTAAAAAGGCAATTGAACGCAAAACTGGTGCACGTGGTCTGCGCTCCATCATCGAAGGCATCATCCTTGAAGTGATGTTCGATCTGCCTTCACGTGATGATGTTGCAAAATGTGTAATTACAGGCAGCACGATTTCGAAAAATGAATCTCCAAAGCTCGTCCTTAAAGACGGTACAACCATAAAAGGACAAGAAAAGAAAACATCTGCTTGATTTATAAGGAAAAGAAAGACTGCCAGTTAATGCTGGCAGTCTTTTTGTTTTTAGACCAAAGTTGATTGTAACGGAAGGTACGAGACTCCTGCGGGAATGTGCGTCCGAGGGAGACCCCGCAGGCGCAGACCGCCCGCGGAAAGCGAGTGCCTGCAGTGGAAATCAACGTTAAAACCTCAAAACAGTAGGGTAAAACCAGATAATTTCGAGTTGTTTACAGTCTGAGACTGCCAGTTCATCCTGGCAGTCTTTTTCGTGCGCCCGGCATGGGTGCAATCTATAGGGTGTGAGTCCCGAACCATGAAGGCAGTAGTAATGGTTAGCTTAATGCAAGGGTGTCCATGGCGACGTGGAATCTGAAGGAAGCAAGCGGCAAACCTCCGGTCTGAGGAACACGAACTTCATATAAGGCTAGGTATCATTGGATGAGTTTGCGAAACAAAACAAAGTCCTTACTGCCGAAGGTGGTACTGAGTAAATGAAGCAGACAGATGGAGGGAAAGATTGCACTCTTACCCGGGGAGGTCTGATGACAGCCAAGTGCACTTGGTAAACTGTCCAGTGATGGACAGCTGAATCATCAGAAGTCAGCAGAGGTCATAGTACTTGTCTACTCGAGAAGATAAGGAAGGACCGAACAGATTGAGGAGGACGGATACTAGGCGTTCGTTATTTTGCGAAGAAGCAAACAATTCCTAACGGAACTTATTTGAAGGAAGAAGTGGTGAATCCACGGGGAACTTCAAAAGGGCGGAGCAGATAAAGGCACAAATAGACCATCTCGTCCACGTAGGGAAAGGATATCAACGATGTTAATGGAACAGATACTAGAGAGGGAAAACTTAATACAGGCATTGAAGCGTGTAGAAAGAAATAAGGGAAGCCATGGTGTAGATGGAATGCCGGTTCAAAACCTGAGACCGCACCTCGTAACCGAATGGTACAACATGAAAACTGCTCTTTTACAGGGTACCTATCAACCGCAGCCCGTCCGTCGTATCGAAATCCCGAAACCAAACGGCGGAGTTCGGCTATTGGGTATTCCAACCGTTCTAGACCGTTTCATTCAACAAGCCATTGCCCAAATATTGACCAAGATATATGACCCAACCTTTTCGGAGAATAGCTATGGGTTTCGCCCTAACAAACAAGGGCACCAGGCGGTTCGAAAGGCAAAGTCCTATATAACCGAAGGTTATACATGGGTAGTGGATATGGACTTGGAGAAGTTCTTCGATAAAGTGAATCATGACAAGCTCATGGGAATGTTAGAGCGGAAAATTGAAGATAAACGAGTTCTCAAACTGATTCGTAAATTCCTTCAAGCAGGCATTATGATAGGCGGACTTTTTCATAAAAGTGAGGAGGGAACTCCGCAAGGAGGTCCGTTAAGTCCTATATTATCTAATATCATGTTAGACGATTTAGATAAAGAACTAGAGAAACGTAATCTTCGATTCGTAAGGTATGCGGATGACAGTACTATCTTTGTGAAGACACGAAAAGCCGCTAAACGTGCAATGGGAAATATCTCAAACTTCATTGAAAATAATCTGAAGCTAAAGGTCAACTACGAGAAGTCGAAGTATGATCGCCCTTGGAACAGAACGTTTCTCGGTTTTAGTTTCACGAAGTCAAAGAAGAACCCGAAGGTTCTACTGGCTAAACAAACGGTGAAGAGAGTAAAGAAACGAATCAGGGAAATGACCTCGAGAAAATCACCGATACCCATGAAACTCCGAATAAATAAGTTAAAGCAATACCTTAGAGGTTGGATGGGGTATTTCGCCCTCATTGATACTCCGAACGTATTGAAGAATTTAGATTCATGGATTCGAAGAAGACTCAGGATGTGCCTATGGAAACAATGGAAATTGCCAAGAACGAGAGTGAGGAAACTCAAAGGATTAGGCGTCCCATTTGGAAAAGCATATGAATGGGGAAATAGCAGAAAGGGTTATTGGCGCATAGCGCATAGTCCTATTCTAGACAAAATCCTTAATAATGTTTATTGGCTCCACCAAGGGTTAGTAAATCTATATGAACGATATACAAAACTACGTCAGACTTAAACTGAACCGCCGTATACCGAACGGTACGTACGGTGGTGTGAGAGGTCGGAGGCTAGGCGCCTCCTCCTACTCGATTTTTCCCTTTTTTCTAAATTGTTGTATTTAGGATAAAAACGCCAATTTTTCAACACGAATTTCTTGGATAATTTCGCCCTTCCAAAGGAGATACTAACAGAAATGACAAACTAGGAGAGTGCAGGAGGGAATAAGATGAATTGGACAGGATTGGCGTTGTTTATCCAGCTGTTTTTTGGGATTATTATTGGATTGTATTTTTTGAACTTATTGAAAGGCCAACGGACACAAAAAGTTTCCATTGACCGTGATTCACGTAAGGAGATGGACCAATTACGGAAGATGAGATCGATTTCGTTAACAGAACCATTGGCAGAAAAAGTTAGACCAAGCACATTTAATGAAATCATCGGTCAAGAAGATGGGATTAAATCTTTAAAAGCTGCTTTATGTGGGCCGAATCCCCAGCATGTGATAATTTACGGTCCTCCGGGGGTAGGGAAAACGGCAGCTGCCAGACTTGTTTTGGAAGAGGCGAAGAAAAATGGCAAGTCCCCTTTTAAGAATTCGGCCGTTTTTGTTGAATTGGACGCCACCACAGCCAGGTTCGATGAACGAGGGATTGCCGATCCGCTCATCGGTTCTGTGCACGATCCAATCTACCAAGGAGCCGGGGCAATGGGACAGGCAGGCATTCCGCAGCCAAAGCAGGGTGCAGTCAGCAATGCACATGGAGGCGTACTGTTCATAGATGAAATAGGGGAGCTTCATCCGATACAGATGAATAAACTTTTAAAGGTATTGGAAGATCGTAAGGTTTTTCTGGAAAGTGCCTATTATCAAGAGGAAAATCAAAATATTCCCACTCACATCCATGATATTTTTAAAAATGGACTGCCGGCTGACTTTCGGTTGATTGGTGCCACAACAAGAACGCCAAATGAAATCGCGCCTGCGATACGTTCAAGATGCATAGAAGTGTTTTTCCGTGAACTGGACCGGGAAGAAATAATCGCCGTGGCCAAGAATGCCTCAGATAAAGTGGGTATCACCATCAGTGATAAAGGCTTGGAATCGATTTCGGATTATGCCAGAAATGGCAGGGAAGCTGTCAACATGATTCAGACCCTTGCAGGAATCTCAATTAATGAAAACAGGACTTTCATCAGGGAAGAAGATATAGATTGGATGGCCCATAGCAGCCAGCTGACTCAAAGAATGGACAGGAAAATAGAAGCGAAATCCAAAATAGGCCTTGTCAACGGTCTTGCAGTCTATGGTCCAAACAGCGGGGCATTGCTGGAAATAGAGGTTACGGTAATGGCTGCCTCTGATGAAAAAGGTTCGATAAACATTACCGGTATCGTTGAGGAAGAAAGTATCGGCGGCGGGAGTGGCAAATCGGTTCGACGCAAGAGCATGGCGAAAGGTTCGATTGAAAATGTCATTACGGTATTACGTTCGATGGGAGTGCCTGCCAATCAATTCGATATCCATGTGAACTTTCCGGGCGGAAGTCCAGTGGATGGCCCTTCTGCAGGAATTGCAATGGCCACAGGAATATACTCGGCCATATATAAAATCCCTGTTGACCACACTGTGGCGATGACTGGGGAAATAAGCATTCATGCCGGCGTTAAACCGATCGGCGGTGTCATTCCGAAAATCAAGGCGGCTAAACTTGCCGGGGCAAAAAAGGTAATCATCCCAGCCGAAAACATGCAGCCGCTTCTATCTGAAATCAAGGATATAGAGATCATTCCTGTTTCGAATGTGAAAGAAGTGCTGGATCTGGCACTGAAGAAAGAATTGATGTCGGAACAAATCCTCACAACCTTGGACCTATCAAAAAAAGAAAGTGTATAAAGGATATGCCCCGGCTAAAAATAGAACCGGGGCATTTTAAGGACAAAATTGGCGTTCCCAGCCACCCTGCCGTAAAAAATAAACACGCATTCAGGCGTGCTTTTTTATCTAATATTGGAGATAATAATAGCAGTCGAAACGTGTTAAGGTAAACGAATAGACACTTCTATATAAATAGGATAGAATTGTTAAAAGGTTGAGAACATGGGTAAATAGTTTACAACGACGATACTAATTAGATGGAGGTGTCAGGAAATGACTGATAAAGAAATCATCGTCCCCCTCCTGCCGCTTAGAGGACTGCTTGTATATCCAACGATGGTACTTCATTTAGATGTAGGCCGAGATAAATCGGTACAAGCCCTTGAGAAAGCAATGGTGGAAGACCATCTTATATTTTTGACGACACAACAAGATGTTTCGTTGGACGAACCAGGTGAAGAAGATTTATTTACAATGGGAACTTTAACAAAGGTAAAACAGATGTTGAAGCTTCCGAATGGTACAATCCGGGTGTTGGTGGAAGGGTTGAACCGTGCAGAAGTCATGGAATTTTACGATTATGAGACACATTATGGTGCCAAGATTAAAATATATGAAGACAGTGATGAAAAGGATGCTGAACATCAAGCATTAATGCGCACACTACTGGATTATTTTGAACAATACATAAAAATGTCCAAGAAAATAACCGGTGAAACGTTTTCGTCCACTTCGGATATTGAAGAGCCTGGGCGATTAGCGGATATAATCGCTTCCCATTTGCCTTTGAAATTGAAGGAGAAGCAAGAAGTGCTTGAGACCATTGATATGAAAGAGCGTCTTAGCCGTGTAATCGAGATCATCAATAACGAAAAAGAAGTTCTTTTTCTCGAGAAAAAGATCGGCCAGCGTGTTAAACGTTCGATGGAACGGACTCAAAAGGAATATTATTTACGAGAGCAAATGAAAGCCATCCAAAAGGAATTGGGCGATAAAGAAGGAAAAACAGGGGAAATTGAAGTCCTGAACGAAAAGATAGAAGAAGCGGATATGCCTGAGCATATCAAAGAAACGGCATTAAAGGAATTGGACCGTTATGAAAAAGTTCCTTCGAGCTCAGCCGAAAGCTCTGTGATCCGCAATTATATCGAATGGCTGATCTCTCTTCCTTGGACCAAAGCGACCAAAGATGACTTGAATATTCATAAAGCCGAAAAAATCCTGAACCGGGACCACCATGGTTTGGAAAAGGTGAAGGAGCGTGTGCTTGAGTATTTGGCCGTACAGCAATTGACCAAATCATTGAAGGGACCGATCCTTTGCTTGGTGGGACCGCCAGGAGTCGGGAAAACGAGCTTGGCTAAATCGATCGCTTCATCCCTGAATAGGAATTTCGTCCGTATATCTTTAGGTGGGGTGCGCGATGAATCAGAAATCCGCGGACATCGCCGCACATATGTAGGGGCAATGCCGGGACGGATCATTCAAGGCATGAAAAAAGCTGGAACGATAAATCCGGTCTTTTTACTGGACGAAGTGGATAAAATGTCCAATGACTTTAGGGGAGATCCATCTGCAGCGATGCTTGAGGTGCTCGATCCAGAGCAAAATCATAATTTCAGTGATCATTATATTGAAGAAACCTACGATCTTTCCAAAGTCATGTTCGTCGCAACGGCAAATAATTTGGGATCGATTCCTGGTCCGCTTCGTGATCGTATGGAAATCATTTCGATTGCAGGTTATACTGAGATAGAGAAACTTCATATAGCCAAGGATCACTTGCTGCCTAGACAGCTTGAAAACCATGGTTTATTGAAGACACAATTGCAAGTCCGTGAGGAAGCACTTACAAAAATCATCCGTTACTATACTCGGGAAGCCGGTGTTCGGAGTCTGGAACGACAGCTTGCAGGCATCTGTCGGAAGACTGCAAAAATCATCGTGTCCGGAGATAAAAAGCGGGTCGTCATTGCTGAAAAGAATGTCGAGGAGTTTTTAGGGAAAACCATGTTCCATTATGGACAGGCGGAGGTCGAGAACCAAGTTGGTGTAGCTAATGGTTTAGCATACACGTCGGTAGGTGGCGATACGCTGCAAATCGAGGTTTCCTTATCACCAGGTAAAGGGAAGCTGATCCTTACAGGAAAGCTTGGCGATGTAATGAAAGAGTCAGCCCAGGCTGCTTTCAGTTATGTCCGTTCAAAAACCGAGAAACTTCAGATTAATGCGAACTTCCATGAAAAATATGATATTCATATTCATGTCCCCGAAGGTGCGGTTCCAAAAGATGGCCCTTCTGCAGGCATCACGATTGCAACAGCGTTAATATCGGCCCTTACAAATAGGCCGATCAGAAAAGAGGTAGGCATGACAGGCGAAATTACATTACGCGGACGGGTTCTTCCGATCGGCGGGCTTAAAGAAAAATCTTTAGCGGCCCATCGCGCAGGACTTACGAAAATCATCATCCCGCAAAATAACGAAAAGGATATTGATGATATCCCGGAAAGTGTCCGTAAAGCATTAACATTTGTTCCAGTTTCACACGTCGATGAAGTCCTTGAGCATGCATTGGTAGGTGTGAACGAATGAAAGTAACAAGTTCAGATATTGTCATCAGTGCTGTGAAGCCTGAACAATATCCCAATACTCCAATACCGGAATTTGCCTTGGCAGGCCGTTCCAACGTTGGGAAGTCCAGTTTCATCAACAAAATGATCAATCGAAAAAACTTGGCGCGCACATCCTCTAAACCGGGTAAGACGCAGACCTTGAATTTTTATATCATAAATGAAGCACTCCATTTTGTGGATGTACCGGGTTATGGTTATGCAAAAGTATCCAAGACGGAGCGTGATGCTTGGGGGAAGATGATCGAAACGTACTTCACTTCCCGTGACCAGCTCCGCGCTGCGCTTCTGATCGTCGATTTGCGTCATCCGCCGACAAAGGATGATATCGCAATGTATGAATTCCTGAAGCATTATGACCTGCCCCGGATCGTCATTGCCACCAAAGCGGATAAAATTCCAAAAGGCAAATGGCAGAAACACTTGAAAATCACGCGCCAAACGTTAAATATGGAAAAAGAAGATGAATTGCTTCTATTCTCTGGTGAAACAGGCGAAGGTAAGGAACAAGCATGGGGCGTCCTTAAGAAATATATGTAAAAGAAAAGGGTATTCCGCATCTGGAATACCCTTTTTCATTATGTAATCGAAAATCTTCACTTTTTTCGAACCAAAAAATAAATGCCGATCGCCATCAAGGCAAAGGGCCAAAACCTTTCGATGTTAGCGGTGGTTGTTTCAACAATCCCGAAAGACGTTGTGATTTTATCGTAGAATAAGAATGTGATCGAGACGATGAATATGACCATCCCGTGAAACATTCCAGAATTTGTTTTACGTGCCCGGAGAATAAATCCCAGTGAGATGATTAAAATAAAGATACCTATATCATCCGGCCAAATCTCCAGGTTCTCGGCGATGTGGAAGTGGGCCCCGAACCCAAGTAAGATGACGCCTGGCAGGATGGACTCATATTCATTACCGCTATATGCCTGAATCAGGAAGGCGGCACCGACAATACATAATAAAGTGGGCCAGCTGAAAAAGCCCGGAAAGATTTCGATTTGGGAATGTTCAAGAAAAAAATAGAGCCCGAAACCGATTAAAACGATTCCTGGGAAAATACGATGCGTTTTCATTTTATCCTCCTATGCAATTCGATTACTTGAAGTTTTTTGCCATTTTTGATATGGTACTTTTGTACACAATGTCGAAATATGTATGTAACTTTACAAATCCCGCTTAGACACCTTTTGTAGCATTGAGGCGTTTTGGCTGTCTTTTCATGGTAGCATATGTTTTCATAAACTGTTCATATTATTTGCGTGAATCCATTTTAGTACATGGTATAATTAATTTACATGAAAAATTTTGGGGGTGCAAAACAAAAGGATGCATATTCTAGCGGTTGGTATAAATTACAAAACTGCCCCTGTAGAAATTCGGGAAAAACTATCGTTTAACGAAGCCGAACTTGCCGAGGCAATGAAAGCTCTTAAAAATAAAAAAAGCATCTTGGAAAATATTATTATTTCAACATGTAACAGGACGGAAATCTATGCGGTCGGGGACCAGCTCCATACAAGTAGGTATTATATCAAGGAATTTCTTTCGGAATGGTTTAACATCGATAAAGAAGAATTTTCTAAATATCTGTTCATTTATGAAGGCGATGGGGCTGTCGAGCATTTATTTTCAGTTACCTGCGGTTTGAATTCCATGATACTGGGAGAAACTCAGATTTTGGGACAAGTACGTTCAAGCTATTTGTTAGGGCAGAAGGAAGATACGATCGGTACCGTTTTTAACCATCTCTTCAAGCAAGCCCTTACATTAGCTAAAAAAGCTCATTCGGAAACCGAAATCAATACCAATGCCGTTTCCGTCAGCTATGCGGCAGTCGAGCTTGCAAAAAAAATCTTTGGAGGCCTGAACGGCAAGAATGTCTTGATTCTTGGGGCCGGTAAGATGGGTGAGCTGGCCATTCAAAATCTGCATAGCAATGGCGCCGACAGCATTACGGTCATTAACCGCACCTTTCAGAAAGCGGTCGACCTGGCTGAGAGATTCAATGGTACGGCCAAACAGCTGCAAGAGCTTCAATGCGCTTTAGTGGATACCGATATCCTGATTACTTCCACTGGTGCAAAAGATCTTCTTGTAACAAAAGAAATGATGTCATTCGTCAATAAGCTTCGTAAGGGCCGTCCTATTTTCATGGTCGATATCGCAGTGCCGCGTGACCTTGATCCAACATTGGCCGAGCTGGAAAATGTCTTCTTGTATGACATTGACGATCTGGAAGGGATCGTGCAAGCCAATATCGAAGAACGTAAAAAAGCTGCCGAGAAAATAGAAATGATGATCGAATCAGAAATCGTGGACTTCAACCAGTGGATTAATTTACTTGGTGTGGTTCCCGTCATTTCTTCTTTACGGGAAAAATCCCTATCGATACAAAGGGAAACGATGGAAAGCATCGAAAGAAAGCTTCCGCATTTGAGCGAACGTGACAAAAAAGTCCTGAACAAGCATACGAAAAGCATCATCAACCAAATGCTGAAAGATCCGATACTTTATGCAAAAGAGCTGGCAGATGAGCCGAATGCAAAAGAGCAATTAAATAATTTCGTGAAAATCTTCCATTTAGAGGAATTGATTGAAGACCAGCTGGTTGCGGATGAAAAAGAACGGAACAGCTCCAAGTCATCCCTATTGAATCCAGTTCCTGTCCAGTAATGAGGTAGATATGGAATTACTAATGACAAGATTGCATGAAGCCACTGTTTTGCTGTATGCCATCAGTATGCTTTTATACTTTATTGATTTCCTTAATAATAACCAGAAGGCGAACAGGGTCGCCTTCTGGTTGCTTTCTATTGTTTGGGTGCTGCAAACAATTTTTTTGTTTCTGTATGTGTTGAAAACGGGAAGGTTCCCGGTATTGACGATTTTTGAAGGCTTATATTTTTATGCATGGGTCCTCATATCGCTATCATTGATCATTAACCGATTGCTAAGAGTCGATTTTACGGTCTTTTTTACGAATGTATTAGGTTTCATGGTTATGGCCATCCATACCTTTGCACCTGTTCAGATAGAATCTCAAGTGCTTGCACAGCGCCTGGTTTCAGAGCTATTGCTCATACATATCACTTTTGCGATCCTATCATATGGGGCATTCACGCTTTCTTTCGTTTTTTCAGTTTTATACTTAATTCAATATGATTTATTGAAACGAAAGAAATGGGGAAAACGCCTGCTTCGACTCGGCGATTTAACAAAGCTCGAGCATATGTCCTATGTCCTCGCAGTTATAGGTGTTCCATTATTGGTGGTCTCCCTCATCCTGGGGATTCAATGGGCTTATATAAAAGTCCCTGGGGTATCCTGGCTGGACATGAAGATCATCGGCTCATTTATTTTGCTTATTGCTTACAGTGTGTTTTTATACTTGAAAATTCGGAAACAAATGTATGGAAGGACGCTAGCCTTTCTGAATATTGGATCTTTCATGATTGTGTTAATTAACTTTTTCCTTTTCGGAAGCCTTTCAACATTCCACTTTTGGAATACATAGGAGGAAACTATGAGAAAAATAATTGTCGGTTCAAGACGTAGTAAATTAGCGATCACCCAAACGAACTGGGTGATCGATCAACTTAAAGGACTTGGGGTCCCATACGAGTTCGAGGTGAAGGAAATTGTCACAAAGGGTGACCAAATCCTTGATGTAACACTTTCCAAGGTCGGCGGAAAGGGCTTATTCGTTAAAGAAATCGAACAAGCGATGCTGGATAAAGAAATTGATATGGCCGTACATAGTATGAAGGATATGCCGGCAGTGCTGCCTCCAGGTTTGACGATCGGCTGCATACCACCGAGGGAGGACCATCGGGATGCCTTGATTTCAAAGAACCATGAAACCCTTTCCGAACTGAAGCCCGGTTCCATCATAGGTACTAGCAGCTTGCGGCGTGGCGCGCAAATTTTGGCTAGAAGGCCGGACCTTGAAATTAAATGGATTCGCGGAAATATCGATACCCGTCTGAATAAGCTGAAAACGGAAGATTATGATGCTATCATTTTAGCGGCAGCTGGACTATCAAGAATGGGTTGGGAGCAGGACATCGTAACGGAATTTTTAGATGAAGATATATGCATTCCGGCAGTTGGACAAGGAGCTCTTTCCATTGAATGCCGTGAAGACGACAAAGAACTGCTGGCGGAACTTGCAAAGTTGACATGTGAAAAAACGAAAAGGACGGTTGAGGCGGAACGTGCCTTTTTGGATAAAATGGAAGGCGGATGCCAGGTGCCGATTGCCGGATTTGCGGTGGCAAAAGATAATGGGTCCGTTTCCTTGACGGCTTTGGTCGCTGCTCCGGATGGAAAGGTGATATATAAAGAAATGGTTGAAGGTGCTGATCCAGAGGCGGTTGGGCATGCTGCTGCCAAACAGATTAGCGAAATGGGCGGTAAAGAATTGATCGATCGCGTAAAAGAAGAGCTTGATCAGTAATGAACCCAGTTCAACCTCTTAAGGATTATCAGGTATTAATCACCAGAGGGAAAGGACAGGCAGATGGTTTAAAAGAGTCGATCGAAAAAAATGGCGGAACGCCGCTTCTTGTGCCATTGCTTGAGTTCACCCTTCCAGATCATATGGAAGATGTGCATCAGCGGTTTGAAGAGTTGCTTACATATGACTGGATCATTCTGACCAGTCAAAATGGGGTGGATTTCTTCTTTAAGCTTCTTGGAAACCAGCCTTTGAAGCTTCCGAAAATAGCCGTAATCGGCTCCAAAACAGAAGCGGCCCTGAAACGGCATGGTTATAAGGCGGATTTCGTTCCAGCTCAGTTTGTTGCCGAAGGGTTCGTGGCGGAGTTCAATACCCTGCTTGATCCGGGTGCCCGCGTGTTGCTGGCAAAAGGAAATCTCGCAAGGGCGGTTATAGCGGAGGCGATCAATGAAGCTGGAGCAATCTGTGATGAAGTGATTATTTATCATACAGTGCTTCCTCGAAGCAGTGAAAAAAAGCTGGTGCAGCTTATAAAGAACCATGAAATCGACATCATGACCTTTACGAGTTCATCGACGGTCAATCATTTTTTACAGATCATGAAAAGCCATGAATTGGATACATACATAGACCGGATCATCATCGCCTGCATCGGGCCGATTGCCGCTAAAACGGCTGAAAAACATGGGCTATCCGTCGATGTCTGTCCAGATGTTTATACGACGGATGCCATGGTTGCGGAGTTAATACGCTTTATCTTGAAAAGAAATAAACAGGGAGGAACTTTCAAATGAAAAACATTCCATTCAATCGCCACCGCCGCTTGCGTGCAAGTGCTGGCATGAGGGCTTTAGTCCGTGAAACACAATTGCATAAAGAGGATTTGATTTATCCGATCTTCGTCATCGACGGGAAAAATGTGAAAAATGAAATCAACTCCATGCCAGGTATCTATCAGCTATCCATGGATAATCTGGGGGCCGAAATGGATGAAGTCGTGAGTCTGGGCATTAAATCAGTCATTTTATTCGGTGTCCCTTTTGATCATGATAAAGACGAACAGGGAACAGGGGCATTTCATCACAACGGACTTGTGCAAGAAGCAACCCGCTTTATTAAAAAACAATATCCTGAAGTTATTGTCATAGCGGATACCTGCCTTTGCGAGTATACAAGCCACGGCCATTGCGGGGTCGTTGAAGGGGAAAAAATCCTTAATGACGCTTCTCTTGACCTTCTTGCCAAAACGGCAATCAGCCAGGCTGAGGCCGGCGCAGACATCATTGCGCCTTCCAATATGATGGACGGTTTCGTTGCGGCCATCCGTGCAGGTCTGGATGAAGCGGGTTATGAAGATATTCCGATCATGTCCTATGCGGTGAAATATGCTTCGGCTTTTTATGGCCCATTCCGTGATGCCGCGAATGGTGCGCCGCAATTTGGCGACAGGAAAACTTACCAAATGGATCCCGCCAATCGCCTTGAAGCGTTTCGTGAAGCTGAATCCGATGTTGCTGAAGGTGCGGACTTCCTAATCGTGAAACCGGCCCTTTCCTACATGGACATCATCAGGGACGTTAAGAATAACTTTAATCTTCCGATCGTTTCCTATAATGTCAGCGGTGAATATTCAATGGTCAAAGCTGCTGCCCAAAACGGCTGGATTGATGAAAAAGCGATAGTGATGGAAATGCTGACAGGCTTGAAACGCGCAGGTTCCGACTTGATCATCACGTATTTTTCAAAAGAGGTAGCACGCTGGATTAACGAAGATAATCAATGATAAAAAAATATAACCTGTAATGGAAAAAGGGGATTGAATCATGCGGTCATATGAAAAATCGAAAAAAGCTTTTGCCGAAGCAAAAAATTTGATGCCAGGCGGCGTGAACAGCCCGGTACGTGCCTTCAAATCTGTGGACATGGATCCCATTTTCATGGAGCGTGGAAAAGGCTCGAAAATGTATGATATCGATGGAAATGAATATATCGACTATGTTCTTTCATGGGGACCGCTCATCCTGGGTCACACGAATGACCGTGTCGTGGAATCATTGAAAAAAGTAGCGGAGTCAGGTACAAGCTTTGGAACCTCTACACTGATTGAGAATGAACTGGCCAAGCTGGTCATGGAACGGGTGCCTTCGATTGAAATGATCCGGATGGTATCATCAGGAACCGAAGCGACGATGAGTGCGCTAAGGCTGGCACGAGGCATTACAGGCCGTGATAAAATCCTGAAATTCGAAGGTTCCTATCATGGCCATGGCGATTCATTGCTGATCAAAGCGGGTTCCGGCGTTGCAACATTAGGTTTACCGGATAGCCCTGGTGTACCGGAAGGCATTGCAAAAAATACGATTACCGTAGCATATAATGATCTTGCTGCAACCAAATATGCGTTTGAACAATTTGGCGAAGACATCGCCTGTATCATCGTAGAACCTGTTGCAGGGAATATGGGTGTGGTTCCGCCACAACCTGGTTTCCTCGAAGGCTTACGTGAAGTGACGACCCAATACGGGGCTCTATTGATTTTTGACGAAGTCATGACAGGGTTCCGTGTCGGCTATAATTGTGCACAAGGCTATTTTGGCATCGTACCTGACCTGACTTGTCTTGGGAAAGTAATTGGCGGCGGCTTGCCAGTCGGAGCATTCGGAGGCAAGCGCGAATTCATGGAACAAATTGCCCCGAGTGGGACAATCTATCAAGCGGGAACATTGTCCGGTAATCCTCTTGCCATGACGGCCGGCCTTGAAACGCTGAGCCAATTGACTCCAGAATCTTATGTTGAGTTCACCCGAAAAGGGGATATGCTCGAAAAAGGAATTGGAGCGGCAGCGGATAAGTACGGTGTTCCCCATACATTCAACCGTGCCGGTTCCATGATTGGACTTTTCTTTACTAATGAAGATGTCGTAAACTATGATACAGCAAAAACATCCGATTTAGAGTTCTTTGCTTCCTACTATAGGGAAATGGCGAATCAAGGCATCTACTTGCCGCCGTCACAGTTTGAAGGGTTATTCCTTTCTACTGCACATAGTGATGAAGATATCGAAAAAACCATTGCTGCGGCAGAACAGGCTTTTGCCAAATTAAAAAAATGATTCAAGGCTTCATGAGCTACCGCGATATTCGATAATGATAAATTTGAACTGGCTGCCATTTTTCCAAAAAATTTTGGAGAAATGCAGCCAGTTTTTTTGAATTCAATCCGTATGTGTAAGAACCGAATTTAACGTTCACGGCCGAATTAATTTGAGGTAGGTTAAAATAATTGGTAGAAAGCAGAATTAATAGGCTGTTGGGAATTAATATGGCGGTATGCCGAGCGGGTTTTTCAAGCTGATTGTTATTCCCGCTTGATTTAGCCTGAAAATTGAACCTCTTTCTTTTAATTCAGGGAATATCTATGTAGAGCTGCAAATGAATTAAGGAATAAACAGCTTCCTCCCTTCATAGATTGATATTGGTATAGGTACCGTTTCATGAAGCTGAAAGGAGGAGTTGTCTTGTCGCAAGAAAATGAATCGTATTTACGATTTTCTTTAGAGGAATCCGTTTGGTTCCAGAAGGGACAGGAAGTGGCTGAGCTATACTCTATTTCCCTTGATCCAAATGTGTCGATTCAAGAAAGTGATCAATATGTTTTTATACGAGGCTCGTTGGATTTAAGCGGTGAATACAAAGACTCGCAAAATGGTGAAGAAGAGGAGTTTTCGCAGACCTTTTTGCCAAAAGCGGTTCAAAAGGTCGAGAGGCATCCTAATGGACTTAATGAGTTCACACACCGTTTTCCGGTTGATATAACGATTCCGAATAATCGGATTGCCTCTTTGGATGAGGTTGATGTCTCGATTCAAAGCTTTGATTATGCCATGCCAGAGCATAACTGCTTGAAATTGCAGGCGGACCTTTTGATAACCGGAATCTATAATGATTCATATGTGGAAGAACGGTTTGATACTGAGCAGGAAGTTGGGGAAACGGAGGATCAGGAGGAAACGGATGGGGAAAATGAGTCATATATTCCTTATGCAGCTGCAGTGCCGCCAATCCCGGATTTTCAGCCCGTTTTCCGTGATGAGGAGGAAGAAGAGTTATACGCGCCTTTTTCTGCAGAGTCAAAACGGGTTTCTGAAGCAAACGAAGAAGAAGAAGAGGAACCGATTTATTTAAGCGATCAGCATAATGCTCCCGTTTTTGAAATCCCGGTTTCACCATATCCTGAAGAGGAGGAATGGGAAACGGAAGTGCATAGACAGGAAGAAGCTCAAGCTGTAGAGGAAGAAGTAATTGGTGATCCGCCTGACTCCCCGGAAAAGGTACCTTCCATGGGAGAGGCAAAATTGGAGGAAGAACCAAGCAGGCAGGATTCCTTGGAGATTCCTAGAGTGACATTTATAGAAGAAGTAGAAGAAGAGCCAAGTCAAGCAACCAATCATGAAAGTAGCCCAGTTTTAAATGTAGAAACCGAGGATGTCATCCGGCAGGAAGACGATGCCGTTACAGCGGGTCCTATCCTTAATGAGAATGTGAAGGTGGAGCAAGAAGAGGAATCCAATTCGTCCATAAGCGATCTATTCAAAAAGAGGGAAAGACCTGCGCCTCCGGCTAAGGAGGGTAAGAGTTTCAAAGGCAGGAAACAAGCAGCGGAACGTGATGAAAAAGAAACGGCCGATCATGATGAAAAGCAGCTTTCCATCATGGATTTATTCGGACGGAAACAAGAAGAAGAACTGGTAAGGATGAAGGTTTGCATTGTTCAGCAAGGGGAAACGCTTGATGACTTGGCTCAACGATATGATGTTACGGTTCAATCGATTCTTTTCAGCAATGAATTGGAGTCGAATCAGAACGTCCATGAAGGGCAAGTCATTTATATACCGAAGGCGGTTGCGTATAAGAATTGACCGGGACAGAGAGCAGGGCATATGCTCTGCTCCTGTTTTTTAAATGCTAGAGGAAGCGGATTGTTTAGTTTTTTTAGAGAAAGTGAGTGAGTCTCGTGAGGGAAAACGAGAATCAGCAGCCTGCCAATCGGGATCGGGACACGGAGACCGTATTGAAGGAATATGCCATGTATGTACAATATATTGAGGACTTCGGGCGTGTAAAAAAAGTATACAGTGATCGCGGTACATTTGCCTTGAAATCCATGTCACCGCATAACGGCATTGATTTTATCAAAAATGTTCAAAAACTGTACCATCGCGGCTATAATCGAATCGTTCCCATTTATCAAACGATGGATCAGCGTTACGCTGTTCTTCATAATGGACGTTTGTATTACCTGATGCCCTGGCTCAATGATGAAAGGGACGGGGAGCGCGATGAAAAGCATAAGCAATTGTTCAGGGAACTTGCTCGGATGCATACACTTTCCGTTAAGGAAATACAAGTGGATATTGAGGAACGGGAAGCACATTATGAGCGGACGCTTGATGCCTGGAATAACGAAAAGGAATTTATAGAAGAGTATATTGTCAGCTGTGAAAAGAAGTGGTATATGTCTCCATTCGAACTGACGGTTTGTTCTTTCTATACTGATATTTCACAGGCGCTGAAGTACTCGATCAAGAAGTTTGAAACCTGGTATGAAAAAACGAAGGATAGTGAAAAGGTTCGAACCGTGGTAACGCACGGAAAGGTTTCTTTGAAGCATTTCGTTTATGATGAGCGGGGATATGGCTACTTCATCAATTTTGAAAATTCGAATACGGCTCCGCCGCATTTCGATTTACTGCCATTTCTCGTTAAATCGGCCAGGACCTATCCTGTCCAATGCGATGACTGTGTTGACTGGCTATATAACTATTTTCGTTATTTTCCGTTAAAAGAAGAAGAA
This sequence comes from Peribacillus sp. FSL R5-0717, assembly GCF_038002945.1. NCBI lineage: Bacteria > Bacillati > Bacillota > Bacilli > Caryophanales > Bacillaceae > Peribacillus > Peribacillus sp. FSL R5-0717. Next base: position 930,333 of record NZ_JBBOOF010000001.1, on the reverse strand, counting down.
TTATTGCTCATGCAAAGTTATCTGGCATTCCCTGGATCAGCTTTGGAATTAGTGAAGGGGTATTCCGATGGCAGGGGCCATCGTTCAGAGCTTGATAATGTCACGAAACTTCAGCGGCAATTTTGGCTATTGAAAAATATTGAATATATGGTGATGAGAATCGAAGAAATCGAACAGAAGAAAAAGGCCGCTGCCGAGGCTGCCAAAGAAGAACAATCACCCCCAAGCTAAATATACATGATTGGATCATCTCCAGTCATGTATATTTTTTTGCTGTAAGGGAATAATTAAATCCATTCGAAATACAAAGACATGGCCAGGAAAATAAACGCGATAAGCAGGAGCATATCGAAAAAAGTCGGGAAAATCAGCGTACGTAATCCTTGGAATACGATAAAGGGGACGATGAACTGCTGGCAGACACCGCGGAATTTTTTCACCCAAGGCGGTAAAGTATAGGGAGTATATCTTCGCTTCATATTATTACCTTCCTTTTTAGGACTTCTTATATTCTATGGGTGGGCAGTGAAAAAGGTGAAACAGCCGTCACATTCACTGTTTCTGGAGGATAAAATAAAGAAAATGAACATGAATGCATCAAATGGGATGATTCCTGAGTAAGTAAGCGAAAAGATGATTGACTGGAACCCCATGTTTTTTGTACTATATACTATATGCATTCAATGTTTTTACATATGAATATAAATCAATGCAAAGACCGGAAATAGTAAGATGAAATGCACTTTTCAGAGAGGAAACCAAATTGGTGCGAGGTTTCCAGGCAGCAGCATCCGAAGTCGTCCGCGAGCAGTCTTCGTGAACTTTTTAGTAGCGAAGGCCGGTGAAGAGCCGTTATCCGATTTGAGAGCCGAAAGGGATTTTTTTCTTTTTCGGAAAAAAGGTGGCACCGCGAACAACTTCCTTCGTCCTTTTGAGATGATGGAAGTTTTTTTTATGCCCAAAAGGAGGAAATGATATGGAAGAGAACCAAATTTCAATGCCGACTAAATATGATCCGCAGACGATAGAGAAAGGCCGCTACAAATGGTGGCTTGATGGAAAGTTTTTCGAAACGACGGGTGACGATAAAAAAGAACCATACACGATTGTCATCCCGCCGCCTAACGTTACAGGTAAGCTGCATCTTGGCCACGCTTGGGATACGACACTTCAAGATATATTGACACGCATGAAAAGGATGCAAGGCTATGATGTTTTATGGTTACCTGGCATGGACCATGCCGGTATTGCCACTCAAGCGAAAGTAGAACAGAAACTTCGTGCGGATGGCGTGAGCCGTTATGACCTTGGGCGTGAAAAATTCGTGGAAGAGACATGGAAATGGAAAGAGGAATATGCGAGCCATATCCGTGAACAATGGTCAAAGCTAGGTCTTGGACTTGATTATACCCGTGAACGCTTCACCCTGGATGAAGGTCTTTCAAAAGCAGTGCGCGAAGTGTTCGTTTCGCTTTATAACAAGGGCTTGATTTATCGCGGCGAATACATCATCAACTGGGATCCATCAACGAAAACGGCGTTATCCGATATCGAGGTCATTTACAAAGATGTGCAGGGCGCATTTTACCATATGAAATATCCATTGGTTGACGGATCGGGTGAAATTGAAATTGCCACCACCCGTCCAGAAACGATGCTTGGCGATACTGCTGTTGCTGTACACCCTGAAGATGACCGTTATAAACACTTGATCGGCAAAAAGGTCCGCTTGCCAATTACAGGCAGGGAAATCCCGATTGTCGGTGATGATTATGTCGATATGGAATTCGGTTCAGGCGCGGTCAAAATTACTCCTGCACATGATCCGAATGACTTCGAAATCGGGAACCGTCACGACTTGGAGCGCATCCTTGTCATGCATGAAGATGGCTCGATGAATGAAAAGGCCGGTAAATATGAAGGCATGGACCGTTTTGAATGCCGTAAGCAAATCGTCAAGGACCTTCAGGAAGAAGGAGTACTCTTCAAAATCGAAGATCACCTTCACTCAGTAGGCCATTCAGAGAGAAGCGGTGCTGTTGTTGAACCGTATCTTTCGACGCAATGGTTCGTTAAGATGCAGCCGCTGGCTGATGCATCCGTTGAGCTTCAAAAAGGAACCGATGAGGAAAAAGTTCATTTCGTACCGGACCGTTTCGAGAAAACGTACCTGCATTGGATGGAAAATATCCGCGACTGGTGCATTTCCCGTCAGCTTTGGTGGGGTCACCGCATTCCCGCCTGGTACCATAAAGAAACAGGTGAAGTGTATGTAGGTCATGAAGAGCCGGCGGACGCTGAAAACTGGGAACAAGATACAGATGTCCTTGATACATGGTTCAGCTCGGCATTATGGCCATTCTCGACTATGGGCTGGCCTGACAAGGACAGTGTTGATTTCCAACGTTACTATCCAACCGGGGCACTTGTGACAGGCTATGATATCATTTTCTTCTGGGTATCGCGGATGATTTTCCAAGCACTTGAGTTCACAGGTGAACGACCATTTGAAGATGTGCTGATCCACGGTCTGGTTCGTGACGAACAGGGGCGCAAGATGAGTAAATCGCTAGGCAATGGTGTCGATCCGATGGATGTCATCGATCAATACGGTGCCGATTCCCTGCGTTACTTCTTATCTACGGGCAGCTCGCCAGGCCAGGACCTTCGTTATAGTACGGAAAAAGTCGAAGCAGTTTGGAATTTCTCCAATAAGATTTGGAACGCATCACGTTTTGCTTTGATGAACATGAATGGCATGACGTATGACGAAATCGATTTAAGCGGTGAGAAGTCTGTAGCCGATAAATGGATCTTGACGCGTTTGAATGAAACGATTTCTAACGTAACCAGACTTGCGGACCGTTATGAGTTTGGTGAAGTGGGCCGTGTGCTATACAACTTCATATGGGATGACTTCTGTGACTGGTATATTGAAATGGCGAAGCTTCCGCTATATGGAGAAGACGAAGCGGCTAAGAAAACGACGCGCTCGATCTTGGCGTATGTACTGGATAACACAATGAGATTGTTACACCCGTTCATGCCATTCATTACCGAAGAAATCTGGCAGAACCTACCGCATCAAGGTGAGTCCATCACTGTTGCCGCTTGGCCGGAAGTGAATGAAGAGTTGACAGATACAGCTGCAGCCGAGGAAATGAAGCTGCTTGTTGAAATCATCCGCTCCGTCCGTAATATCCGTGCTGAGGTGAACACACCGTTAAGCAAAAAAATCAATTTAATTTTAAAAGCGAAAGATGAGGCCATCTTAGCGACATTACAGAAAAACAGCAGCTATATCGAGCGTTTCTGTAATCCTGAACAATTGACGATCGGAATCGAAGTCGAAGAGCCTGCTCAAGCCATGACAGCTGTCGTAACTGGCGTAGAACTAATCCTTCCGCTTACAGGACTGATCAATATTGACGAAGAAGTGAAACGTCTTGAAAAAGAACTCGACAAACTTAATAAAGAAGTTGAGCGTGTACAGAAAAAATTAGGCAACGAGGGCTTCGTTAAAAAGGCGCCGGCAAGCGTCATCGAAGAAGAACGTGCCAAGGAAAAAGACTATAGCGAAAAACGCGACTCTGTAATCCACAGGATCAGCGAACTGAAACAACTGTAAAACAAAAGGATGAACCAGCTTGAAGCCGGTTCATCCTTTTTCTGTTTACATGCTATTTAAGAAGAGGATATGCTTTCTTTTATGAATGTAAAGTACTCCCATACGATATTCATATCACTTAGTGCACTTAATGTCCGGCTCCCGACGACATCCTCAATTTCGTTCAGCATGAGGCTGCCATCTTCGGCAAATATGAAATCGATACCGACCAGGCCGAAATCAAATGAACTCATTACTCTTTCAACAAGGGCTAATTCAGATGCAGTCAGCTCATATAGCGAAGCCGATCCGCCCAGCGTATAATTTGCCTTGAAACTGGAAGCGGATTCCCTGAGTACAGCAGCCTTCACTTTTTTTCCAATTACAAAAACGCGGATATCTTTACCGAATAAGCCAGGTTTTTGAACTATCCAATTCCCATCATTCAGCTGGGCAAGATCATCGGCATGCTCGATTAGAAATACTTGTTTCCCGCCGCGGCCGCTAGTTTCTTTAGCAATGAAAGGGAGCTCCATGTCATCGGCACTCGGCCTTCCGTTACAATAAACGGTATCGGCCATTGGAATCCCAAGTGAGGACAAATATTGATGCGTCTTTGCTTTGTCATTCGCGATTTCCGATACGAAGGAGGAGTTAAAGCAAGCAATCCCCAATTGCTCAAGTTGCTTAGTGAAAAAAGGATCGATGGTCCGGACGATGGCAAAGTCCGGCAATGAAATTGGCTGCATTTCATGTTCAACATATAACTTGTTGAAACGATGTCCGATCCTAAGGTCTTCCCGAAAGTGAAAGTGTAAATCAAGATCAAGCTTACTGGCTTCGTCAAGCATCCAATCTATGTATCCTTTATTTTTCAAGGCATCCTCACGGTTATAAATCAACCAGCCTGCTTGTTTTTTCATCAGATGCACTTCCTTTTCCTATTTCTTTCAAGATATAATCGAACATGCTATCGGCGATGTTGATGCCAGTACATTCATAAATGTTCAATAAATGCGAATTTGAATTCACTTCGCACAGAAGCGGACCTTCTTCACCAAACAGCAAATCGACGCCAGCGAAGTCGGCACCCAGAATTTGCGCACATCGAATGGCAAGTTGTGCTTCTTCACTGGTGGGTATATATGGTGCAGCCTGCCCCCCGGCAGTCATATTAGCTCGGAAGTCCTGCTCGGAATGACGTTGCATCGCTGCTATGACTTGATTGCCCACGACATTCACGCGAATATCCCGACCTTTACTGTGCTCGATGAATTCCTGGATGATAAAAGGTTTGTGGCCAAGATCACGGATCGTCTTCAGTAACTCATCCTCTGTTTGGATTAAATATACTTGTTCCCCAAAAGAACCGTATGCTTCCTTAACGATAAGAGGATACCCGAGTTCATTGCCGATTTGGATGAAAGCATCCATATTGACCCTTTCAATCCCTTCGTACGTAAAAGGGGGAAATATGGTTTTCGGCATCGGTATGCCATGCCCTGTTAAGGCTTGATGTGTTTTTGCTTTGCTGTCGCATATATCGATTGCTGCACTGCTGTTATATACGGGGATGCCGAGCAATTCCAAATGGCGCGCCAAATGAATGTCTTTATCCATGAACAGAACAAAATCCGGCAGCTTATCAAAGGTTCCTTTAAGCAGCGGCACTCCTTTTTCGATTATGGGCATGAGATCTGAATTGCGGATAAGGGTTGCCATGATATCTTTCCTTTCAGCCGCCTCTTTAATGAACAAAGCTAAACTGGAAAACTTATCATGCTGTAAATAGCCGTTGACGACAATCCAACAGTGGAAATCTGAAGTTTTCATGGTAAAACACTACCTTTCATCTAGGTTAATCGTACATATATTGATAAAATAATCTTAACGCATAAGAGCGGTATAAAGAAAGAGGAGGCTCCACGATAATGGTTACAACCATGAAAGAAATCAATCAATTCTTTGAACGGCGCCAAGTTCGATTGGGCATGAATTTTGGCCTGTCACGGATGGAAACATTGTTAACTGAATTAGGCGACCCGCACAAGGAGCTAAAGTATATTCACATTGCGGGGTCCAACGGGAAAGGATCGACACTGCAATATATTAAAGAAATTCTGCTTGCCCAAGGGATTCGGGTCGCTTCCTTCACATCTCCTTATTTAATCCGGATGAATGAACAGCTGAAGGTGAATGAGGATGAAATCAGTGATCAGGATTTCATCGATGTCTTTCGGAAGCTTTGGCCGATCATCCATGAGATGGACAGCAAGGGGAATGGTCCCACCCAGTTCGAAATTTTGACTGCAATGGCATTCTCTTATTTTAGCAAAAAGGAAGTCGATTTGGTTTTGATGGAAACCGGTTTGGGAGGCAGGCTTGACACAACGAATGTCATCCAGCCGTTTCTTTCGATCATTACCTCGATCTCTTTGGAACATACGAACATCCTGGGTAACACACTTGGGGAAATTGCTTTTGAGAAGGCAGGCATCATAAAAAGCGGAGCGCCGGTCATCAGCGGAGTCACAGCCGGGGAACCCGCAAAAGTAATTGAAGAAAAAGCGTCAGCTTTAGGCGTACCTTATTACCAATTGGGGAAAGACTTTCGTGTTTGCAATATGAAGCGAAGTGAACGTGGGCAAAGTTTCTCATTTGCGCTTGCCGATAGGTCGATTGAAAATGTGGAAATGCGGATGCTGGGCCGTCATCAAATGGAGAATGCGGCACTGGCCATTGCTGCTGTCACAGTAGGGATGGAAAATATCGATGAAAAAAGCATCCTTAAAGGAATAGGTGCAGCGAAATGGGATGGACGCTTCGAAAAAATATCGGATGAGCCATTGGTGATCATTGATGGTGCACATAATCCTGCCGGCATCGACGTACTGAAGGAAACGCTAAAAGTGCATTACCCCGACTATAAGTACCGATTCGTATTCAGCTCATTTAAAGATAAAAACTATTCCGAGATGCTTCATGGACTGGAAACGGGGGCAATGGAAATCATCATTACCGAATTCGACCATGAACGGGCGGCGGATGCGAAAACGCTTTATGAAAAATGCAGTCATCCCAATAAAAGTATAAACAAGGATTGGCAGGCGGCGATAACGGAAGGCAGAAGGAAAACGGGGGATAAAGAGATTCTTGTCATTACAGGGTCCCTTCATTTCCTTTCACTTGTGAGGGAGTTCCTAATCAGAGAAGATGCCTAAAGGATGTGCATTACCGCAATGAGGCAATGGAAACCAAAGCTAAGAACCAACGGTAAGCCATATTTGTTTCAACTTCTTCAATTGCTTTATGCATTGAACGAATACCGAGGGTAAATCGAATGAAAGTCAGTTTGGCTAATATAACTGGATTAATACTTGGGCTTCCTATCTCTGAATATATATCTTTCACCAAATCATAAATGAAAGTGAAGTCAATGGCAGCCTCAATTTTACGAACCAAATGATTCGCCGGCACCAGTTGATCTAAAGTAATCATTTCAAGTTGGTCTCGCTGAATAGAATCATGTTTCGAAAGCATCCACATCACCTCAGGTTTTAATAGTTTATTTTAAAACAAAATAGACTATAGGCAAAAGGAGTTCCATCTGAAATTTTAAACATAGTTGATTGGAGCGGGTGTACGAGACTCCTGCGGGAATAGCGAGTCCAAGGGTGACCCCACAGTCGCAAGTGCGCCGAGGGCGGACCGCCCGCGGAAAGCGAGTGCCTACGTTCCAATCAACGTCCAAATTTGTACAAGCCAAAAAATACTGTAGACAAACTCGATTTTTATTAGTTTGTCTACAGTCTGAAAGGACCCTTTCAAAGGTCCTTTTCTCTTGTTAAAGAGCCTCTTGAAAAGAAATAACTCCAATAGAGTGATTGATAACAAATCACCCAGTTTATTTGTTAAAATATGATTATATATTGCATTCCATATGAATGTTGAATAGTAGGATCTGCTTAATAAAATGACGGGAGGGATGAGCATGAAGAACCCAATGGTTAATTACATAGCGGAAGGGACTTTTATATCAGGGTTTCAAAGAAAGGCAATCGAATCCTCATGCACTTTGTATAAATGATGGCTATCCATATCTATCTCTTCGTATTGGGCTTAATTTTAGGCTCATTCTTTAACGTTGTCGGTTTAAGTGTTCCAGCTGGTCATTCATTCGCGAATCGTCGCTCCGCCTGCCCTTCTTGCGGGCGTACATTGACATTCTTCGAGTTGATACCGGTTATTTCATATATGTTGCAAGTCGGTAAATGCCGGGGCTGTAAAGCAAGGATATCCCCCCTTTATCCGGCCGTGGAAATGCTGACCGGTGTTTTGTTTGCCTCTGCTCCGATATTCCTTGGCTGGTCGGGCGAACTTTTGGTTGGCTGGATATTGATTTCATTATTTATGATCATCTTCGTGACTGATGTCGCCTTTATGCTCATACCCGATAAAATACTGCTTTTCTTTATAGTGATTTTTATTGTTTTAAGAGTCTCGTTTCCACTGACGCCCTGGTGGGATTCAATTGTCGGGGCAGCGGTTGGCTTTAGCCTGCTGTTATCAATCGCGGTCGTGAGTAAGGGTGGCATGGGTGGCGGTGATATCAAGCTGTTTGCAGTGATAGGCTTCGTATTGGGAATGAAGATGGTGCTGTTATCTTTGCTTTTTGCGTGCTTTTATGGGGCATTGCTTGGCATCATCGGGTTGCTGACCGGAATCTTAAAAAAGAAAACCCTTATTCCTTTCGGACCGTATATCGTTTTTGGGACATTGACTGCTTATTTTTGGGGCGATTCGCTATTACATTGGTATGTATCATTTTTAAGATGAGCTTAAAGGGCCATGCTGAGCCAAGAGGAATTTGTCAAAAATCACCTGAACAATAGCTCAGTAGGGAACCATCCCCATTTGACGGCAAGAGATTATGAAATGATGGAGGGATGTATGTAATTCGTGAGAGGTGATATGGAATGGTTTCATGAAGCAATAGTACCAGTGCCTGGAATTCCTTTTTTGTTACCCATATATGAATCGGGAAATTTGACGAAACCTATTAATGACAAGACGACAAAAGTCTTGTTATTTTTTTTTACCTCTATGATAGGATGAAAAAAATGATCTGGAGGGGAGGAAAAAAATTGGGCAAGCCGGAACAAAGCAAGGGTGTAACGATTAAAATAAATGGGGAAGAAAAAGTATTTGCCGATAAAAAAATTGAAAGTCAAGAGGCGGCGAGTAAGGAGCAGGAACAGGAACAAACTGATGAGAGTTTCGAATGGATACTCCCTGAGGATTCAAATGAAAGCAAGATCGTATTGGTACCCACACCGCCAAAGAAGAAAATGCCGAAGCTCATCGGTTTTGGTACCGGGTCACTGAAAAGCTCGGATAAAAGACCGATCAAGACATTCATGATTGCAGTCATTTGTGCTGTGTTTTTTGGGTCGATTCTTGGCTTGATCGCCGTTAAAACGATAACAAAGGAAAAAGCCGAAGTATCTTCGGTCGAGACCCCGATTCCAACCGAAGCCACTGTTGAAGATAAAAAAGCGGCAGTGACCGAACCGGGAAACCAGCTGAAGACATTCCTTGTACAGGGTGGAGTATTCAGCAGCGAGGATGCGGCAAGGCAAATTCAAAAGAAAATCATTGAAAAGCAGGTTCCTGCTGAAATCTTCAAATTGGAAGAAAGCTATTATCTATTTCTGGGATCGGCAGAGAGTCTAGCTGCAAGTAAAGAATTGGCCTTGTTCTTAAAGTCATATGATGTGGATGTATATTGGAAGGAAATCAATTTTGAAGCGGCCGGGACAAGCCAAGAAGATGAAAAAACCCTCGACAAGATGAAGTCAGTATATGCTTCGTTGGCAGAAACATCCGCAACAAAGCTTCGCGGAAAGGCAGGGACGGTAAACGGGGAAACACTGAAAAAAAACATGGATGAACTGAAGGCGGGGAAATTATCGCCGGCGTTTTCAAAGATGAACGATGACCTGACTGCTGCGGCAAAGTCGATTGATGAATATGAGACTTCCAAAAATGAAGAAAAGCTATTCCAGGCCCAAGAAAGTCTTCTGAATTTTTTATTGAATTACCAAAAGTAAAGAAAAAAGGGGGGCTGCCTAATGGGACAAGCCTCCCAATATGAAACCATCTGTGACACCTTTTTTATTTTCCGGGAAATACTTACAGGGATTTGTCGATTCCTAGTAAACAATAATTGTGGATTGCATCATTATTTGATAGGATAGATATGTATCTCCCTATGTAAAGAAAGGTGACTTTTATATTATGCAGCCATTGATTTTAGCTTCCTCATCACCACGTCGTAAAGAACTTCTTCAATTTCTTCAAATCCCCTTTGAAAGCATGAATTCCAATGTTGATGAAAGTATTGATGAAAACATGTGTCCTGATGCAGCGGTGAAAGAACTGGCATCCCGTAAAGCGGGAGCCATCGCAGCAAAATTTCAGGAAAGCTGGGTAATCGGCTCGGATACCGTTGTTGTCCTTGATGGTAAGATTTTGGGTAAGCCGGTAAGCAGGGCGGATGGAAAAAGAATGCTGGAAATTTTATCAGGACGGACACATGAAGTATACACAGGTGTCGCCATCCTGTTCGGAAAGCATCACAGAGTATTCGCAGAAAAAACGGAAGTGACATTTTGGGAGCTGCCAGAAGCTGAAATCGAACGATATCTGGATAGCGGGGAACCTTTTGACAAAGCTGGCGGCTATGGGATTCAAGGATACGGATCCCTTCTTGTCAAACAAATCAAAGGGGACTATTTCTCAGTCGTCGGGCTTCCGGTCTCAAGACTGGCCCGGGAACTTAAAGCGATGCAGGAAGAGTTAGGATAATCTGATTTCCCCTGGCATCTTCCCTTTTCTAAGGAAGGGTTGATCTTTTGAGCGAAAAAATGTTAATACGGGATTACCCGAAAGAAGAGAGGCCGCGCGAAAGGTTTCTCCAGGACGGGCCGCAAAGTCTTTCCAATCAGGAATTGCTTGCTTTGCTATTGAGGACGGGATCAAGGGAAGAATCAGTCCTGCAACTATCCGGCAGGCTCATCAATTCCTTCAAGGGCCTACGCCTGCTAAAAGAAGCCTCAGTGGAAGAACTGACCGTGATTAAAGGGATTGGAGAAGCAAAAGCGATACAAATCCTGGCCTCTGTCGAACTTGGCAGGAGAATTAACAATTTGAATGACCAAGACCGTTATGTGATTCGGTCTCCTGAAGATGGAGCTAATTATTGCATGGAGGAAATGCGGTTTTTATCACAGGAACATTTCGTCTGTCTCTATTTAAATACGAAAAATCAAGTGCTACAAAAAACTACGGTATTCATCGGGAGCCTCAATGCCTCGATCGTGCATCCGCGCGAGGTCTTTAAAGAGGCTTTCAAAAGGTCAGCTGCCTCTATCATTTGTCTTCATAACCACCCCTCCGGAGACCCCTCTCCCAGCAGAGAAGATATTGAAGTGACGAAAAGGTTAGTCGAATGTGGTAAAATAATCGGCATTGAAGTATTGGATCATATCATCATCGGGGAACATAAATATGTTAGCTTGAAGGAAAAAGGTTATTTATGACACTATCAAATTTTTTGACGATACGATATAATATTGTTTATGATTTTTAAAAGAGGAAACTTTTTCAAAACTCTTATTGTCAAAAAACGACAAATTATTATTTGAACTTATAAAAAGGCATTTTTGTTTACGAAAGGGAGATACCATAATGTTTGGAATTGGAGCAAGAGATATAGGGATTGATTTAGGCACGGCGAATACGCTTGTCTATGTGAAGGGAAAAGGCATCGCTGTACGTGAACCATCGGTTGTAGCGGTGCAAACAGATACAAAGCAAATCGTTGCAGTCGGAAACGATGCGAAAAACATGATCGGCCGTACACCTGGTAACGTGGTTGCCCTGCGCCCGATGAAGGATGGAGTAATTGCCGATTATGAAACGACGGCTACCATGATGAAGTACTATATGAAGGAAGCGCAAAAGAAGGGCGTATTCGGCAACAAGCCATATGTCATGATTTGTGTGCCTTCTGGAATTACGGCAGTTGAGCAGCGTGCAGTCATCGATGCAGCAAGACAAGCTGGAGCCCGTGACGCATATCCTATCGAAGAACCGTTTGCAGCAGCGATCGGTGCGGACCTTCCCGTTTGGGAGCCTACAGGCAGCATGGTCGTCGATATCGGCGGAGGGACGACGGAAGTGGCCATCATTTCCCTTGGCGGAATCGTTACAAGCCAATCGATCCGTATTGCCGGTGACGAAATGGATGATGCCATAATCGTCTACATCCGTAAGAACTACAATTTGATGATCGGTGAGCGTACTGCTGAAGCGATCAAAATGGAAATTGGTTCTGCTGGAGACACGGAAGGCGTCGAAAACATGGAAATTCGCGGCCGTGACCTATTGACTGGATTACCAAAAACGATTGAAATTACAGCTGAGGAAATATCCAAAGCATTAAGCGACACCGTTTCTGCAATTGTGGATTCCGTGAAAAACACTTTAGAGAAAACACCACCTGAATTAGCCGCTGACATCATGGACAGAGGCATTGTACTGACAGGCGGGGGTGCTTTGCTGCGCAATTTGGATAAAGTCATCAGTGAAGAAACGCAAATGCCGGTGATCATCGCTGAAAATCCGCTGGATTGTGTTGCGATCGGAACGGGAAAAGCGCTGGACCACATTCATTTATTCAAGACTAAATCAAGAGATTCGCGATAAGCATTACTTCTCAAATAGGGCCGGCTCAACAAAAGGTGCATTTTTGAGCCGGTTTTCTTATGTTTTGCTGTTTCATTAAATCCATAGTGTAATTTTAAAAACCATAGAGTAAATTTTAGATAGAGGTGTAATCACCATGCCACAGTTTTTTAATAAAAAGCTCCTTCTCTTGCTCGTTAGTATTATCGTTCTCGTGGCATTGATCGGTTTTTCATTAAGGGAGAGAGAAGAGTTGACCTGGCCGGAGCAATTCCTGAAAGATACGACAGGCTGGGTCGGAAATGTGTTTAATAAGCCAGTATCGGGTATAACAGGTTTTGTAGGGGGCTTAAAAGACCTTCAACATACATACGATGAAAACAAAAAATTGAAAGCCCGCTTGGATGAATATGTATTATTGAAAACCCAAGTCCAAGATTTAAAGGAAGAAAATGAAGAACTTCGCGACAACCTCAAAAAAGAAGATGACCTGCGGAAGTATTCGCCCACTCAGGCGACGGTCATCGGCCGTAATCCCGACCGCTGGCATGAAATGCTGACGATCAATAAAGGGAAGCGTAATGGGGTAGAAAAAAACATGGCTGTCATCACTTCCAATGGGTTAGTCGGTAAGGTGAAATCGGCGACGGATTTCACGGCCTCGGTTCAACTTTTAAGTTCGATCGATAAAGCCAACCGTGTCTCAGCCATCGTTCAGGGTGATGATAAAGCATATGGCTTGATTGAAGGGTTCGATGATAAGAAGAACCTTTTGCTGATGAAACGGATTCCTTACGATAAAAAGATCAAGAAAAATTCATTGGTCATCACATCCGGTTATGGAGGAATCTTTCCGAAAGGTCTGCTGATCGGGAAAGTTGTCGATGTCAAAGTGGATCAATATGGATTGAACCAGACTGCATATATCGAACCTTCGACGGATTTTTATGATATTAATAATGTCATGGTCGTTCAGCGTGAAGTGGACGGTGTACCGAAAGAAAGTGAAGGGGAGGATGAAGCTGAGTGAGATATTTCATCCTTTCTTTCATAGCCTTGGTTTTTTTTGTTTTTGAAAGCATCTTCGCCCAGATGTTCGCTGGAGATGCATTCGGGGCCGATAAAATCGTCGTGCCCCATTTCATGATGATATTCGTTTTTTTCCTGACCATGTATGGGTCCAGGAAAATGGGTATGCTTTATGGGGCGATTCTTGGGTTGACTTATGATGTCGTATATACGGAAATCCTTGGAATTTACATGTTCCTGCTGCCTTTTCTTGCCTATCTGATATCGAAAGGCATGAAAATCCTCCAAAATAATATTTTGGTTGCCTGCCTTACTGCGCTTTTATTCACGGCAGTTTTAGAGGTTGTCATCTTTCAGATGAATATCATCCTATCATTTGCAGATATGGGATTTGGTGAATTTGCGGAACGGAGATTGATTCCGACATTATTATTGAATCTCGCATTCATTATCATCAGCTGCTATCCTTTAAAAAGAATGATTGAAATGCTTGATTTGCAAGGAGAAACGGAATAACGTTCCTGTGTCTTTAAGAAGCAGGTGGGAAATGTATTTTCTCTTTTCCGTGTACGTAAAAAAAGGAAATTTGTTTTCCTATGTCGAATTATATTTCATTGAGGTGAAACAAACGTCATGAATAAAAGAATTCAGCAAAATGTCATGATTAAGGGAACAAAAGACGGGTTTATGCTTCATCTCGATGATTCTTGCTCATTTTCCGAATTATTGAAAGAGTTAGAAGTGAAGCTTTCGGCAAACTATCAGTTTCAAGAAAATGACCCGTCCATTTCCGTAAAAGTACATACAGGGAACCGCTATCTTGATGAACAACAAGAAGAAAAGATTAAAGAGGTCATCCATAAAAAGAAGAAGCTTTTCGTGGTTGAGATGATTTCGAATGTCCTGACGAAGGATGAAGCGAAACGATGGAAAGATGAAAACCAAGTGACGACCGTGACAAAGGTGATAAGGTCGGGACAGGTTTTTGAAGTTCCCGGTGACTTACTGTTAATTGGGGATGTCAATCCCGACGGAACGGTTCGTGCGGGTGGCAACATATATATCATGGGACAGCTAAAGGGAATAGCCCATGCCGGATATAAAGGGAATAATGAGGCCATCATAGCTGCCTCTGTCATGAAGCCTGCCCAGCTGCGCATTGCCGGACAAGTGAACTTATCTCCTGATCAATACTCAAAATGGGGACATGACTTGGAATGTGCCTTCATGGATGAAGAAGAAAATATCATTATAGAAAAACTGCAAGTTTTAAAGAAATATAGACCTAATTTAAATAGATTAGAAGGGGGTCTCTAATCGTGGGAGAGGCAATAGTTATAACATCCGGTAAGGGTGGTGTCGGGAAAACGACCACCTCCGCCAATTTAGGAACATCTTTAGCTCTTCTAGGCAAGAAGGTTTGCTTGATTGATACGGATATTGGTCTTCGGAATTTGGATGTGATCATGGGATTGGAGAATCGCATCATCTATGATTTGGTCGATGTGGTCGAAGGGCGCTGCAAGATACACCAGGCGCTCATTAAGGATAAACATTTCGAGGATTTGCTTTATTTGCTTCCAGCTCCGCAAAATAGTGATAAAACAGTGGTGAATGAAGAGCAGATGAGGAAACTCATAAGCGATATGAAGCCTGACTATGATTATGTCATCATTGACTGCCCTGCAGGCATCGAACAGGGGTTCAGGAATGCCATAGCTGGGGCAGACAAGGCGATTATCGTTACGACGGCAGAGAGACCGGCTGTAAGGGATGCTGACCGTATTATTGGCCTGCTTGAAAAAGAAGAGCATATTGAACCGCCTCAATTGATCATCAACCGGATTCGCGGCCATTTGCTTCATGAGGATGAAGAAATGGATATCGATGGAGTTGCCGATTTTCTTAAGATTGATTTGATCGGCGTCATTCCTGATGATGACCAGGTCATTGTGGCAGCGAATAAAAAGGAACCCATTGCCTACAATCCGGACAATAGAGTCTCGCTTGCCTATCGGAACATTGCCAGAAGGATCCTTGGTGAATCTGTGCCCTTGACTCCAATTGGCAGCGAACCAAAGGGCTTCATGTCCAAGTTGAAAAAATTCTTTAGCGTGCGGTAAATCTATATTCTTTTGTCAAGAAGCGGGGAGCATTTGATGCCCTCGCTTTTTTTTTGCACGGAACTTCATGAAAATAAATAAAAAAGGCAAGCCGTATCCCGGCTTGCCTGTTCTATATGCTAAAATGCAGCGGGTTATCCGCGTCTTCCGCCTCTGCCGCCGCGTTTTGATTCAGTGCTGCGTTTAAGAGTCGATAAATTTTCTTCGCTAGTCTTTAAAAAGCGCACCATTTTATCTTCGAAATTTTCCTTTGGTTGGAAATTACCTTTTGAACGAAAATCTTTAGAACGGCTATCCCCTTGGCGTGGTGGGCGTTTGGTATAAGAAGAGGTTTGCCCTTCGGGTCTATCTATAGCCTTTTTGATGGACAAGGCAGTTTTTCCGTCTTTCTCACTAATCACTTTTACTTCAATTTGGTCGCCTACTTTAAGATGGTCATTTACGTCTTTTACATAGCTATCTGCTACCTCACTGATATGCACAAGACCTGTTGAGCCTCCTGGTAATTCTACGAATGCTCCAAAATTAGTGATACCTGTTACTTTACCTTGTACTTTGCTGCCTATTTCGATTGACATAAAAAAATGTTCCCCCTCAATAATGTTAAAACCACTTTATTATAACAAATTTCAGGGAACAATATCAATCTCAATTATTAGATTTTCTGAATCGATACAGAAATCACCTTGGAAATTCATTAGTTTCCTGATGATTTTTCATTGGAAAAAATTTTTCAGGATGTGCAGAAAGAATATCTTTTCTCCGTCATAGTCTGGACAAGTTGCTCATACGTTGTAATATAGCGCTTTGACATGAGCAGGGAGGGGAATCTGGAATGGATGATCGCAGGAAAGATATCCGAAATCGTATTGCCAAGAGACGCAAGTTTAATGATAAGCCGGCAGGAAGCAGCAGTTGGACGGAAATCAACAATGAGGAACCATATGGGGTTGATTCATATAACGGGTATTCCGAGAAAGATCATCCGCTCTTCAAGAAAGAATATTTTTTCTTTAAAATCCTTGCCAGTGTATGCCTGTTCCTGATAGTTGCGGTGATGTTCAAACACCCTTCTGTGCGGCTGGACCCTGCCAGGAGTTTTGTCACGGAGAACATGAACAAGGAATTTCAGTTCGCTTCAATCTCCAATTGGTACGAAAGTGCGTTTGGTAAACCAATCGCTTTTTTACCGAATGAAGCCAAAACGGAAACTGTTGATTCGAATGAGGAATATGCAATGCCAGCTTCTGCGAAGATTACCCAAAACTTCGAGACGAACGGTGAGGGAATCATATTGGAAACGAGCAAAGGCTCAAAGGTCGAGGCCGTTAATGAAGGGGTCGTCATTTTTGCCGGTGAAAAGGAGGGGATCGGAAAGACGGTAGTCATTCAGCATGCCAATAAAACTGAATCTTGGTATGGGCAGCTGAAAGAAATTGATGTGAAATTGTATGAGTTCGTTAAAAAGGGCAATGAAGTCGGACAGGTTACACTAAGTGAAGATGGATCGAAGGGCAGATTTTATTTAGCGATAAAAGAAAATGATGCTTTCGTCGATCCTAAAAAGGTGATTTCCTTTGAGTGAATATGCGAAGTTACTGTTTAAAATCAGGGTGCACCCGACACTGTGGTTTGTCATTGGCATCGCCATCCTCACAGCCCATTTCGTTGAAATGATGATGCTGCTGCTCATCGTCTTCATTCATGAAATGGGGCATGCTGTCTGTGCCCAGCACTTCAAATGGCGGATAAAGTCAATCCAGCTGCTTCCTTTTGGCGGGGCAGTCGAGACTGAGGAGTATGGAAATAAGAGTTTGAAGGAGGATTTGGCGGTGGTGCTTGCCGGTCCGCTTCAACATGTTTGGCTCATTGGCGCAGCTTTTTTGCTCTATTTCTTCACTATTATCCCATATGAGCTGTACCAGCCCTTTTTGTATATGAACCTCATGCTGCTGATTTTTAATCTACTGCCAATTTGGCCCTTGGACGGGGGACGCTTGCTATTCATCGGTATTTCCTTATACTGCACCTTTTTGGAAGCGCAGAAGCATACCCTTCACTTTTCTGCAGTATTCGCTGTCCTGGCTTTTTTGACCTGGATCATACTGGATCCGCTCAATTTGAACATCTGGCTCATCATCTTTTTCATAAGTCTCTCACTCGTCATGGAATGGCGGCAGAGGTATTACGCGTTCATCCGATTTCTTTTGCAGCGCCATTACGGGCATACGAATGATTTGGCGAAACTGAAGCCGATATCGGTGGATTCACAAGAACCGATTTATAAAGTGCTGGAACTGTTTCAACGCGGCTGTAAACACCCCGTCATCATCATGAAAAACGGGAAAGAGAGCGGCTCGTTGGATGAAACGGAAATCCTTCACGCCTATTTTTCGGAGAAAATGACGAACGGGAAAATCGGCGACCTATTATATTCTTATTAAATATGTTATCCTTTCTTCAAATTGAGGAGAGGATTTTTTTTGATGAAAAAAATGATCGCGAACCTAGCTTCACGCGAAAAAAGAGTGGCCGTCCTTGAGAATGGTGTTTTACGTAAACTTGAAATCATGCCGCCTCAAAAGCGCAGTACGGTCGGTAATATTTATCTTGGGAAGGTGACGAAGGTGCTGCCGGGAATGGATGCCGCCTTCATTGATTATGGTGCAGAGAAGAATGGTTTTTTACACCGTGACGAGATTCCCTCCTTCCAGCTTACAAAAAAAAGTGATGGGAAAGCACCCATCGGTCAATTTATCCGTCAGGGAGAAAAGCTGCTAGTTCAGGTGACCCGGGATGAAACGGGAACAAAAGGAGCTAAATTGACGGGGCTGATCGAGTTTTCAACGGAGTCCCTCGTTTACATACATGGAATAGATTATGTTGGTGTTTCAAAGAAATTCAAAAACGACGATCTTCAGAAGCAATGGCGGGAAACGGCCATGCAGCATAAAAATCCTGATGAGGGACTGATTGTCCGCACCTCGATGGAGAACGAAAGTGAATCGGTCTTCCTTGACAGGTTAACTGGATTGCGGGAGCTCCATAAAGGGCTTGAAGTCAAGGCTGCGTCCCTAAAGGCCCCGTCCCTTCTCTATGAAAGGGACGCATACCTTGATATGATCATTTCCGAAATGTCGGGAACGGCGAACGGGGAACTTGCCATCGATGACTTTGAGGCCTATCGCGAGTTGAAAAAGTGGATACAGGAAAACCGTAAGGAGTGGGAAATATCCCATGTAGCGGGTACCAAGAATATTTTTTCCGAATGGAATGTGGAAGCGCAAGTTGAGAAAATGGCCAAGAAAATCGTTTGGCTTGATAATGGCGGATATTTAATTTTTGAAGAAACGGAAGCTTTCACCGTAATCGATGTCAATTCAGGTAAGTTCACCGGCAAGGTGGCGAAGGAAGCAACATTGTTTGCGGTCAATCAGGCTGCGGCGAAAGAGGTCGCCCGTCAACTGAGATTGAGGAATATCAGCGGAATCATCCTAATAGATTTCATCAATATGGACCAGTCCCGGCATAAGCAGGAAATCATCGAAATCGTCAAAAAGGAAGCGGTGAGGGATGAGAAGCGAATCCAGGTCATCGGTTTTACGGAACTGGGCATTTTACAAATGACGAGAAAGCGAACCTCCCCGTCTTTAAGTGAAATGACGACGGTGTCCTGCCCTGTGTGCAGTGGAAGCGGTAAAATCGAGAGCCCGGAAACGGTGGCCTTCCGGTTGGAACGTGAACTGCTGGAACACAGGAAGACGGATGATGAAGCGGTATGGGTGGAGGTCAGTAAAGCGGTGGCGGACGTGCTGCTTGGTGAAAAGGAATCATATCGGCCGGCATTGGAGGAATTGATCGCTAAGAAGATATTCCTGTCTTTTATCCCAGGTTTGACGAATGCCTATTCCATCAAGCGATTCGGAAGCATTCAGGAAATCGGGCGGGCTTTCGAGTGAAGAGCGGGAATTGTTATAAATATATTGACAGCCTTTCCTGTTTCATGGTAGGATTTTAATGTTATGTTTGTAGCACCCGTGCTACAACCGCTCAACATCAGGTTTTAAGCTTTTGCCTTTTTGGTAAAACGCCTGTGATTGGCGAGTCTGAGACATTTAAGGAGGTGCAAGTATGTACGCAATTATCGAAACTGGCGGTAAACAAATTAAAGTAGCAGCTGGCGAAGCGGTTTACATTGAAAAATTAAACGCAGAAGCAGGCGAAACTGTTACATTTGACAAAGTTTTATTCGTAGGTGGCGAAGACGTGAAAGTCGGTGCTCCACTAGTTGAAGGCGCTACTGTAACAGGTACTGTCGAAAAACAAGGTAAGCAAAAGAAAATCACTGTTTTCAAATACAAAGCGAAGAAAAACAATCGTAAAAAACAAGGTCATCGTCAACCATACACTAAAGTTGTTATCGAAGCAATCAACGCGTAAGGGCTGATTCTAGATGATCAAAGTTGTATTTGATGCTCCGCAGGAACGGATTGCTTCGTTCACCTTAAGCGGACATGCTAATTTTGCTAAAAAAGGTTCTGATATCGTTTGTGCAGGTGTATCGGCTGTTTCCTTCGGGGCAGTCAATGCCATCATGTCCTTAACGGACGTAGAGCCTGAGATTGAGCAAGGGCGAGAAGGCGGCTATCTTCGCTGCGCCATTCCGGGGAACCTTTCGCCGGAATCGGAAGAGAAGGTTCAGCTGCTTTTGAACGGAATGCTCATATCGCTGCAAACCATCGAACGTGATTATGGTAAATACATGAAAATTATCCTCAACCAATAGGAGGTGGAACAAATGTTAAGATTAGATCTTCAGTTCTTCGCTTCGAAAAAAGGAGTAGGTTCTACAAAGAACGGACGTGACTCAATCTCCAAGCGTCTTGGCGCTAAACGTGCAGATGGTCAATTCGTATCTGGTGGTTCTATCCTTTACCGTCAACGCGGAACAAAAATCTATCCTGGTGAGAACGTAGGCCGTGGTGGAGACGATACTCTATACGCTAAAGTAGACGGTGTTGTTAAATTCGAACGTTTCGGACGTGACCGTAAAAAAGTAAGCGTATATCCAGTTGCACAAGAAGCATAATTGGCATCTTTGAACAGAGGCTGACTCAAAAGGGTCTGATTCCTTCTACAAGACACTATATACCGCGTCATTATTAATAATGGTATGCTATATAGTGATGAAGGGGTCCGGCCCTTTATTTATACTATAGGAACGAACCAGCATTTTGCAGGAGACTTTAGTCATTAGTATAAGGAAACAACCTCTGACTTACAAAAGGCTCGCCAATAGGCGGGCTTTCTTAAACTTTCAGGGGGTAAATCCAAGATTATTCATCCATCCGATTTGGTTAAACCAAATAGACACTCCAATTCAACTTTAATATCTCCAATTGGTGCATAAATAAGGCCCATTCTCTTTTTTAGTTCAAATGGCTCTACCATCGTCCAAAGAACTCAGGGTGTGCGGCTGTATTTTTTGGACGGGGGCTTTCATGTGAAGGCATGTGAATCGAGCTTCATTTCCTGTTTGTTGTTTTTTTGATATACTGTACAAATGGAAGTATTCAACATGATAGAGCTGAAAAAAGTTTCTTTATCATAATTGAAGGTGTTAATAATGGATAAAAATTGGACGACTATTGAAACTCTGCGTCAAACCAGGCATGACTGGCTGAATAAAATTCAAATCATCAAAGGGAATCTGGAGTTGAACAGAATTGATCGTGTCAAGGGCATCATTGATGAAATCATTGTTGAAACCCAGAATGAAGCACGACTTTCCAGTTTGAATTTGCCTAAGTTCACCGAGATGCTGTTGACGTCGAATTGGAATAATGGATCATTTTATTGCGAATATGAAATCATTGATGTTTTTGAAGGCTCAACAGAGATGGACGGGCTGATGTATCGCTGGACAAACGATTTCTTCAAGATTCTGGATAAAAACCTGGATCCGTTTTTTGAAAATATACTGGCTGTTTCTATGTGTAAAAAAGAAGTGAGCGATATGCACTGTACATTTCATATGCAAGGCAGGTTCATTGATCAATCCCCAGTGATCGAGTTTTTGGAGAGTTCATTAACGGCCGAGCAATCAATTGAAATTCTTGAATGTAATGAGGATGAAATATTTTTTAAGATGGATATTAACTTTTAGAGAAGTATACAGCAAGAATTGACTTGCAGAAAACAAGGAAGTGATAGCATGTTTGTCGATCAAACGAAAGTCTATGTAAAAGGCGGAGACGGTGGTAACGGGATAGTTGCTTATCGTCGTGAGAAATTCATACCTAAAGGCGGACCGGCTGGTGGAGATGGCGGTAATGGGGCCAATGTCGTATTTGAAGTGGAAGAGGGCTTGCGTACATTAATGGATTTCCGTTACCAACGTCACTTTAAGGCACCTCGCGGAGAACATGGCATGTCCAAGAACATGCATGGTGCGGCTGCAAAAGATATGGTCATCAAGGTTCCACCTGGCACCGTTGTCATCGATGATAAAACGAAGGAAGTCATTGCTGATTTAGTTGAGCATGGACAACGCGCCGTTATCGCCAAAGGTGGCCGCGGAGGCCGGGGAAATTCCCGTTTTGCCACGCCTGCCAATCCTGCACCTGAAATCGCGGAGAATGGCGAACCCGGCCAAGAACGCGATATCGTCATGGAATTGAAACTGTTGGCTGATGTCGGCTTGGTTGGTTTCCCAAGTGTAGGGAAATCCACTTTGCTTTCTGTCGTATCCGCAGCAAGGCCTAAAATTGCCGAATATCATTTTACAACGATCGTACCTAACCTCGGAATGGTGGAAACGGAAGATCACCGCAGCTTCGTCATGGCCGATTTACCTGGTCTGATCGAAGGCGCTTCAGAAGGAGTGGGACTTGGACATCAATTCCTGCGCCATATTGAAAGAACGAGGGTAATCGTTCATGTAATCGATATGTCGGGTCTTGAAGGCCGGGATCCATATGAAGACTACCAAACAATCAATAAAGAATTGGAAGAGTATAACCTGCGCTTGACTGAACGTCCGCAAATCATTGTAGCAAGTAAAATGGATATGCCGGACTCAGAAGATAACTTAGCTGCTTTCAAAGAAAAGCTGGAAGAAGACTATCCTGTCTTCCCGATTTCTGCCGTGACGCGTGAAGGGATCCGTGAGCTTCTTTATGCAATCGCTGATAAAATCGAAGAGACCCCTGAGTTCCCTCTTGAACATGAAGAAGAGAATACTGGAATACACCGGGTTCTATATAAACATACATCACAGTCGGATGAATTTAACATTGAACGCGAACCCGATGGCAGCTTTGCCGTATCAGGATTCAAGATCGAGCGTCTATTCAAAATGACTGACTTCACCCGTGAAGAGTCCATACGTCGTTTCGCCAGACAGCTTCGTTCATTCGGAGTCGACGAAGGCCTTCGCCAAAAAGGTGCGACAAATGGCGATATCGTCCGTATCCTTGAATATGAATTTGAATTTGTTGATTGATTGGAGACCATGATGGCAGGCAAAAGGAGGCGTGCGGAGTTTGAATAAGTCCGATCAGAAATTTTTCCTCGTTCGAGAGGATGTCCTTCCCGAAGCGATGAAAAAAACGCTGGATGCAAAAGAAATGATTGAACGGGGAAAAGCGGAATCAGTTTGGGAAGCGGTACAGCGAGTGGACCTAAGCAGGAGTGCTTTTTACAAATACCGTGACACGGTTTTTCCGTTTCATACAGTTGTTAAGGAAAAGCTGATTACACTGTTCTTCTATCTTGAAGATCGTTCTGGTACTCTATCGGAGCTTTTACGGCTCGTCGCCTCATCCGGTTGCAACATCATGACCATCCACCAAACGATTCCTTTACAGGGACGTGCAAATGTCACCCTATCCCTGAATACGGGTGGGATGACGATGGATATTAATGAACTGCTCACTAAACTGCGTAAAATGGAGTTCGTCGAAAAAGTCGAAATCATTGGTAACGGCGCATGAAAACAGCCTGTACATGACACATGTACAGGCTGTCAGTTTGTAGACAAGAGGTTTCCCAAACCTTTTCCAACTGATACTGAACAAAAAAGTTTGCCTATTCGTTTCATGCGGTGCAGACCGTAATGGATTTATGGTGGGGGCGATAGTAGCTCCGCGAAAATCCGGAAGCTTTCATTAAGATGCAATAGTAAATCTGTTCAAACAGGTGACCGACCGCGGAAAGCGAGTGCCTGGGGCGAAAATCGACGGTCAGCGTTTAAAAACATAAAACAGCCTGAAGACAAACTCATTTATTATCGGGTTTGTCTTCAGGCTGTTTTCATTTGTAAGAGGAAATTAACGATTAACTATTGTAAAAAATCAGAAAATGGCATAACATAAACAATAGATTTTCCGTGAAAAGGAGTTTATAATATGACAGCGAAAATTGCATTTCTTGGACCAAAAGCAACGTTCACGGATTTAGCTGTATCGCGACTATTTCCTAATGATATAAAAATACCGATGAACACGATTCCGGACTGCCTTGATGCTGTTCGGGACGGGGAAGTGAATCACGCGCTCGTGCCGATCGAGAATGCTTTAGAGGGGTCGGTAAATATAACGATGGATTACTTAGTACATGAAGTCACATTGCCGATGAAAGGCGAAGTGACGATTCCAATCCAACAGCATTATATGGTGCACCCGGATCATGCATATCCTGGTTTCAAACCTGACATGGTTTATTCGCATTCCCATGCCATCGCTCAATGCCGCAAATTCCTACATAATGAGCTAAGGGGCATTCCATATGAGTATGTCACATCCACTGCAGCCGCTGCGAAGATGGTGATGGAGAATCCCGATATCAATATTGCGGCGATTGCAAATGATATGGCTGCAGAGGAGTACGGTTTGACGATTGTCAAACAAAATATTCACGATTATGAACATAATCACACCAAGTTTATCGTCGTATCCAACAGTGAAGTCGACTATGAAGGGCATTTGACCGTTGAAGGGGATAAGAAAACGACCTTGATGATTCAGCTGCCTGCCGACCACTCAGGGCAGCTGCACCAAGTGCTTTCCGCTTTTTCCTGGAGGAAACTTAACCTTTCCAAGATTGAATCAAGACCCATGAAAACAGGATTAGGCAATTACTTCTTCATCATCGACATCGAAATGTCCCTTGACGATGTCCTGATCCCAGGAGCGATCTCTGAGCTCGAGGCCTTAGGATGTACGGTATCGATCATGGGAAGCTATACATGCTTTAAAGTCCAAACTGGTGTACCGCAACGATGAATGTTAAAAGCTGAGTACAATGAATAAGAAGGGTGCCCCGGGATTATTTCCGGGGCATTTTTTGTGTTCGTTAAGATTTGTATTTCCCTTGTGTACAAGTTCCTAAAATGGTGGGCTGTCATTTGATGAAATATATAGCAATAGGCAGGTTTATTGGATTTTCGGAAGATGGCGAAGTTTTTCATGATAAAAAGTGCCTATGATTCTGGATGGAAAACAAACACCGATTGTGCTGAAAGCAAATACAATAAGTAAATCTCGGTGGGCCATATGTGGAACTCGCAATACATATTTTGAAAACTAATTCAGTGGATGCACCTTTTTTATCAAAAAATACAGAGAGAGGGTGGTGGTCAGCAGAGATGGATAATCAATTCAAAGAAACTTTCGGTTCTTGGATTCAAGCGATAGGAACTGTCATTTCTGCTATAGCGGGTACACCCTCCCATGTCTTGGACGAAGAATTTCGTAATAACTTGGATTTGATTGGAAATGAACTTCAAGCAACAGGAAATGCCTTATTGGCCGACGCGGAAGAAACCTGGTCCCTGGATAAATTCGGGAATATAATACAGGCAATCGGAAATTCGACTGTTATCTTAGGCCTAGTCATTGATTTTGATGAAATAACGAAACAGGAATTAATCATCAAAGGCAATCTGATTCAAGCGTTGGGAGGAGGAACCGCTTTGGCGGGGGCATACGAAAATCCGGATGAACCGGAACAGGCCTTTAATGCTACGGGAAATTTGTTGCAGGCGATTGGGAATTCGATGCAAGCGATGGGTGGAATTGCCGAACTTAAAAATAGTATTCTAGAAAAAGACCAAGATAAGGATCAAGAACAAGAAGAACAAGATAAGGAGCAGGAACAGCAAAAATATCAATATCCTAATTTGGAAGAGAAGCCATCTGATGGAGAATTAATCCAAGTGATGGGGGGATGGGTACAGGCGGTCGGTTCCGTCATTAGCCTTATAGGGCAGTTGAGAAGTAACGAAGATGAAAACTCCGGGAATGGAAGCTCAAATGAAAGCAATTCCAATGATGAGTGAGCATGAGAGTCCATAAAAAAAATCCTCAAAAGCCCTATCTTTTGAGGATTTTTCGTTCATTCAATCGACTAAAATGCCGGCATCCCTCAAAGCGCACTCCGCTTCGTCGAGCAGTTCTTCAGATGATGCGCTCAGTGTATGGAGATGGATGCCGCTCGTTAGTTCCGATAAAAACGATGCATTCGTTGCCGTCACCCTTGAAAGAAATTGCTGGACCTCCTTACGGCTGCTGACCATGATGGAAGCGGTTAGGTCGCCGTATACGGGGTGCTCGATTTTGACATCTTTCACCGTGATGCCGATATCCACTAGTAAATATAGTTCTTCTTGGGTCCGGGAAGGATCGTGCTGGCAAGCAATGATCCTTTCCGGCTTCTGCGTGCTCCCCGTTTGCAGGTACAGATAGCCTTGGCTTGTGGCAATGATAGGTTCATTCCGCGCTTTCAGGAGGGTTATGTCACCAACGATAACCTGCCGGCTTACATTCGTTATTTGCGAAAGCTCGCTGCCCGTTACAGGCTCCGTGCTTGTTTGCAATAAATGTAAGAGTTTCGTCCGTCTTTCTTCCCCAAGTAATTTCTTTCTTTCCATAAACATTCACCTCTTTAATTACAAACATTCTAACACAGATTGGAGGGGTTTATCGAATGGAAGCTATTCCTTCGATGCAGTCCGCCAACTTGTGAATGTCGTCGGCCGTCGTGTTTTTGCCAAAGGAAAAGCGGACGAATTGATGGGCTTCATCTTCGCTTTTTCCAATGGCCATCATCGTTTTTGAAGGATCCTGTTTACCGATTTGACAGGCGCTTCCCGTCGAAACGGCGAATCCTTTCTGGTTTAATTCCAGCATGATGTACTGTCCTTGCAATCCAGCGAAGGTCAGCGCCAATATGTGAGGCAATTGCTCGTATTTTGCTTCGATGATTTGAAAATCGATTTTCCTTTCCGTCAGCAGTTGAATCAATTGCGTCCTAAGTGCGGAAATCCGTTTTCGTTCTTCTTCCATGATATCGCCCAATTTCTTAGCAGCGGTCACGAAGGAAGCTATCCCGGGGACGTCCACTGTTCCTGGTCTGAAACCATATTCATGAGTGATATTCGGTACCGAAGCCTTCAACTTATGGATGGCCGGGAAAATGACGGCACCAGTCCCTTTTGGACCATAAACTTTATGACTGGAAACGGATAGTCCATCACATGAGGCGGCTATCATGCCAAGCGGTAATTTAGCAAATGATTGGACGCAATCCACATGAAAAAAAGCCTGGTGTTTTCGAACGATTTCACTTATTTGCTCAATGGGTTGAATGACCCCGATTTCCGAATTCACATGTTGGACAATGACTAAGCATGTTCTCTCCGACATGCATTCCTGCAGATGTTCAATATCAACACGGCCATCTTTCAAATGCCGTAAATAAGTAACCTCGAAGCCATCTTGTTCAAGCTTTTCGACGAAATTGGCAAGAGATGCATGTTCAGTCCGGCTTACAATCAAGTGGTTCTGCCAGGATGGTTTCGAAGCGATGAAAGTATCTATCGCAAGCATGTTGCTTTCTGATCCGCCGCTCGTAAAGATGATTCCTTCCTTTTTTATGTTCAGCATTTCTGCGAGTTGCTGCCGTGACATATCCAATAAACGTGCCGCTTCAGAGCCAATATCATGCAAACTGCTCGCATTCCCGAAAAACTTCCGGGATGCTTGGCTGAATACGTCAAGAGCCTCCTCATCAATCGGAGTTGTAGCGGCGTAATCCAAATAAATCAAGAAATCACTTCCATCCTTTAATCTTAAAAAACTCTTGATAATAGTTTAATAATATGTAAATATAGTTGTCAAGACACCTGTCATAAACAGGAGGAATGAAATAATGGTAAAAGCGGATATCATCGTGATAGGCAGTGGGATTGCTGCCTTGAAAACGGCATTGGAAGCAAGTGAACATAAGCATGTGATACTCATCACAAAATCAAATATCCGTCATGGTAATTCTTATTTAGCCCAGGGCGGGATTGCTGCTGCAATATCTGATCGTGATCGAGTATCCTTTCATAAAAAAGATACGCTGGCGGCTGGTCAGCGATATAACAAGGTGAAGGCAGTGGAAAAACTCGTTGAAGAGGCACCTTCGGTTATAGCTGAACTTATTGCTTCGGGTATGCGATTTGACCAAGATGATGACGGAAATTTATTGCTTGGCATGGAGGGGGCCCACAGTGAACGAAGAATCCTCCATAGTCACGGGGATGCTACCGGAAAGTACATGATGGAACATCTTATAGGCTGCTTGAAAAAATCATCGGTTACTGTGATGGAGAATGTTGCTGCAGTGGAGTTGATCATCGGAAAAGATGATTCTTGCATAGGCGTCAAAACACTTGATAAGGCAGGGGAACTTGTTGCCTATCACGCGGAACGGACGGTTTTGGCAACAGGAGGCTGTGGTTCCCTATACCATTTCACTTCAAATTCACAAACGGTTTCAGGTGATGGGATCGCACTTGCATTCAAGGCCGGTGCAAAAGTGCGTGACATGGAATTCATACAATTCCATCCGACCCTGCTTTTTGTGAATGGCAAAGTGAAAGGGCTGGTTTCAGAAGCGGTTCGCGGGGATGGTGCGAGATTAGTGACGGAAATGGGAAAGCCGATCATGGAGGATGTCCATAGCTTGAAGGATCTAGCACCAAGGCATATTGTTGCACAGACGATTTTTTCTTATTTGCAGCGCGGTGAAAAGGTATTTTTGGATATTTCGATGATCAAGGATTTTAAAAATCGTTTTCCGACAGTGTTCTCATTATGTGAAAAAAGCGGGCTGGACCTTCAATTGGGGAAAATCCCGGTTGCACCTGGAAACCATTTTCTAATGGGAGGGATTGATGTGGATGAATCGGGGCAAACCTCTGTACCCTCTTTGTATGCAGTTGGTGAAGTGGCATGCACTGGTGTACATGGTGCAAACCGATTGGCAAGCAACTCCCTTCTCGAAGGATTGGTTTTTGGAAATACGCTTGGCCGTTTCCTTGCTAAAGTGCCGGCAAGGTCGATACCGCAAGAAAAAGAGCAGTCCAAAAGTTCCAGTCAAATTTCCTTTCTACCTGAACTCACGACATTGCAGGAAAAATTAATGAACGAAGCGGGAATCGTTCGAAATGAAGCGGGTTTAACTCGACTGAAGGATTATCTTGAGACATTTAATATCGAAAAATTGCTGCAAATGGAAGTGACGGCATTACCGATACAGGAAATAACGAAAATCAATGCCATCATCGTGGCGTGGCTGATTGCCGAATCCGCATTGACCAGAACCGAAAGCAGGGGCGGTCATTTCCGCAGTGACTATCCTAACGAAGATGACACCCAATGGCTTGAAAATTCGGTTATCCTTGCTTGCACGGATGTAAAAAACCGAGTGAAAGGGAGACGACTATATGAATATATTGAAGCTTAAGCAGATGCTGCAACAATTTTTAATGGAAGATATAGGGGAATGCGATGTAACGAGCGATACGATTTTTGACCAAGGTGAACAAGGTACTTTGACATTCATCGCAAAAGAAGGCGGCGTCTTCAGTGGAGGGGACGTCATCAAGACGGGATTTGCATTGCTGGATGAGCAAATAGAGGTTTTCCTTTTTGTTCAAGATGGCGAAGTTTTCGAAGAAGGACAGCAGCTTGCGAAAATGACCGGCGATATGGCCTCCCTTTTAAAAGGGGAACGGGTCGTTTTGAATTTGGTGCAGCGTATGTCCGGAATTGCGACACAGGCCCATAAAGCTGCCATGATATTAGCGGGGACGAGGACGAGAGCTTGTGATACGAGGAAAACCACACCGGGCCTGCGGATGCTTGAAAAATATGCGGTCCGTTCCGGCGGGGCATTCAATCACCGATATGGTCTGTATGATGCAGTCATGATAAAGGACAACCATATTTCTTTCGCTGGGTCCATAACGAAAGCGGTTCAAACGGTAAAATCCAAACTGGGACATACCACTAAAGTGGAAGTGGAAACAGAATCACCACAGCAGGTGCTTGAAGCAGTGGAAGCCGGTGCAGATATCATCATGTTCGATAACCGGAGCCCCGAAGAAATCAAGCAACTGATCAAATTGGTTCCCGCCCACATCATTACTGAAGCTTCTGGAGGAATCCATTTAGACAATCTAGCCTCATATCGGGAAACAGGGGTAGATTATATTTCGTTGGGCAGCTTGACGCACAGTGTCAGGGCACTTGATATTAGCGCAAAGGTCAAAGAGCAGGAGGGGATATTGAAATGAACATATTGGAGATGGCTAAAACAGCAGGAAATACATTGCCTGAAAAGTATAAAACGATGACAAAGGAAGAGATGGAGAATCGGGTCCATGATATCAAGAAACGACTGGGGAACCGTCTTTATATCCCAGGTCATCATTATCAACGGGAGGAAGTCATTCAATTTTCGGATTCAACGGGGGATTCACTTCAATTGGCCCAGCTTTCCGCGCAAAATCGTGAAGCGGATTATATCGTGTTTTGCGGCGTGCATTTCATGGCCGAAACAGCGGATATTTTGACGGAAGAAGGGCAGACGGTTATCCTTCCTGATATGCGTGCAGGCTGCTCCATGGCGGATATGGCCGATATTGAACAAACGGAACGGGCGTGGACAAAGCTTCAGGATCTTTTTGGCGATACGATCCTTCCGCTAACTTATGTGAATTCAACTGCGGCCATCAAAGCTTTTGTAGGGAAGAATGGCGGGGCGACGGTGACGTCTTCCAATGCACAAGGGATGGTCTCGTGGGCCCTCTCGCAAAAAGAAAGAATCCTTTTTCTTCCCGATCAGCATCTTGGGAGGAATACCGCCTTTGACCTTGGAATCCCGTTGAATGAAATGGCTGTCTGGGACCCGCATAAGGATGAATTGATCTATGAAGGGGAACTGGAAGATCTGAAGGTACTTCTTTGGAAAGGACATTGTTCAGTCCATGAAAATTTCACTACGGCGAATATTGAAACGCTTAGAGCGGAGCAGCCTGAAATGAATATCATCGTTCATCCCGAATGCCGCCGTGAGGTAGTCGCCCTGTCAGATTATGCGGGTTCGACATCGTACATCATAAATATGATTGAAAAAGCCGAACCAGGTAGTTCTTGGGCAATCGGCACGGAAATGAACCTTGTCAAGCGTCTTATCGCCAATAATCCTGACAAGAACATCATCTCATTAAATCCGAATATGTGTCCATGTCTTACAATGAACCGGATTGATCTGCCTCACCTGCTATGGGCGCTTGAATCCATTGAAGAAGGTATCATCATCAATCCGATAAAAGTGGAGAAGAACATTGCGGATAATGCCATCCTAGCATTAAACAGAATGCTGGAGCGCGTTTGAGTCAGTCCAAAAGACTTTGAATCATAAGAAATAGAGGGGAGAAACACCCGTTCGGTCCGTAGACCTAATGAGGATTGAATGGTCTTATCCCGAATGCAATTTTATCATGGGGTTATTGCCATGATTTTAAAACAAGACCGAGTAATCCACGTGTATTGTTACTGTTTTAGCTGAAACTCACAGGATTGCGACACTCCTGCCGAATAACTGGCTAGCCGAGACACTTGCGTCGAGGAGGCTTGGCAGACAGTCGGCGGAAAGGGAGCGGATTTCTGAAGTCGAATATAATTTTCACCATAAAAAAGTAGACAAACTCGCTTTTCTTCGAATTTGTCTTCAGTCTGAAAGGGGGATAAACTCCCCCTTTTTTTATGTTTTGAAACAAGTAGAACTTTTAAAGGTTATTCGCTTTAAAAGTATTGCCTTCATTCATATCACCGGATTTAAATCCTTTATTGAACCACCGTTTTCTCTGTTCGGATGTACCGTGCGTGAAGCTGTCTGGAACCACGTACCCTTGTGCCTTTTTTTGGATACGGTCATCTCCCACACCACTTGCCGCATTCAAGGCTTCCTCAAGATCGCCTTTTTCAAGCAAATTCTCTCCTTGGACATGATGTGCCCAGACTCCAGCCAAATAATCGGCCTGTAATTCAAGACGGACAGAATACCTATTATATTCAGTCTGGCTGACCTTTGACCGATCGGGCATTTCCTTTTCCGTTGTCCCTAAAAGTGTCTGAACATGATGTCCGACCTCGTGGGCAATGACATAGGCCATGGCGAAATCCCCGGGTGCCTGGAATTCTTGCTTCAACTCTTGATAAAAGCTGAGATCAATATACAGTTTCATGTCACCAGGACAATAAAATGGCCCTACCGAAGAAGCTGCCATCCCGCATGCCGATTCAACACTGCCTGAATACATGACAAGGGTAGGTTCCCTATATTCCAGTCCATTTTTACGGAATTCTTTTGTCCAGACCTGTTCCGTTTCTGCAAGGACGACAGATACGAACTGCGCAAGCTCCTTCTCTTCATCCGTTTCGACATAAGAGCTGCCATTGTTCGGTTCAGTAGAATTCAAGCTGCCCAGCAAATCACTTGGATTACCGCTAAGGAGAGTCACGATCAAGACAATTACCAATCCGACCCCTCCGCCGATTCCTGCCATGCTTTTTCCGGTCATCCCTCTTTTGTCCTCGACATTCGAGCTGCCCTGTCTACCTTTCCATTTCATTATTATTCCCCCCAGGAATGTAAGATAAGTACCTGAAGACAAAGCTTTAGGCCATTTACTTTCTTATACCCGTATTTCCCTAAGTTTAGACAGAAGCTTGAATGAAGCATTCCAGAACATAACTAAAAAACCATTGCCTCCTGAATGCAATGGAATCTCCTTTTTTAAGATGTCATATCGTTTATTTCTTCTCCAAAAAAGTAGCTTCCATGTCCCTAAATCATTGAACCAATCATAAAAGTCATTTTTCACGCATAAGTTTTCATGATAAAAATAATAGCATTTCACCCACTGCTTCATAGAATATATGGACATATGCACAGGAGGGGTTAACAGCGTGAAAATTCATATAGTCCAAAAAGGCGATACACTTTGGAAACTCGCCAAAAAATACGGCGTCAGTTTTGAAGAACTTAAAAAAGTTAACGCGCAATTGAGCAACCCGGACATGATGATGCCCGGAATGAAAATTAAAATTCCAGGGACATCCGGAGCTGTAATAAAAGAAACGGGTAAATCAAACGTGAATATTCAGCCGGGAATGAAAGAATCCCAAATTCAACCGTATCAGGCTCAGCCAGCGCCTATGAAAGAGCAGCAAATCATGCAAAAACCGGCTGTAAAAGAACAGCCAAAATTTCAACAGCCCGTAAAAGAACAGCCAAAATTTCAACAACCGGTAAAAGAACAGCCGAAATTTCAACAACCGGTGAAAGAACAGCCAAAATTTCAACAGCCCGTTAAAGAGCAACCGAAATTTCAACAGCCTGTTAAAGAGCAACCAATCATTCAAAAACCAAAAAAAGAGCAGCAAATCATTCAACCAAAGCCTATCATTAAAGAAAAGCAAAAAGTCGTTCCAAAAGAAATGCCGGTGCCTATGCCGGTAATTCCGGAGATCGATGTCAATAATTATTATATGGTCAACATGACCAATATGAGTGTGCAAAAGCCTCCTGCACCACCGCCTTTACCAAAGAAAAAAGAAGAGCCTGCAGTCACTAAAAAGAAGAAGAAAAAGCCAGCTGTACAGTCAGCTCAGGATGAGCCGGTGGATGATTGTATTCCAGTAACGCCAATCTTGCCTGGAAGCGGCTATTGCATTCAACCGCCACCGTGGGCGCATATGCACATGCAAGGCATGCAAGCCCCATATCAAGGCGTTCAAGGGTATCAGGCGGCTCCGGAAATGCATGGTTATCAAATGATGGAAGAGAGCTCTGATATTTGGGGAGAATCTCATGACATGGAAATGATGGATCATGGATTTGTCCAAGGGGCGAGCATGAATGCACCAAGCCAGCAATATTATCCATATCAAGCCTCCGCACCGGTTCCGCACCATTATTATGGAGGGATGAATCAACAACCTCAAGCAGGTTCATATATGCAACAAGATTATGAGTCACCAGGCGAATCATCTTCCTACAATCAAAACTTCCCTCAGTTTTCACAGACTGCCGGTGAGGAAGAGGAAGATTGCGGCTGTAATAAGGGGCTACTTGGAACTTATGGCCCGGAGGTGAAGGGACAGTATCAAGGGAACCAAGGGATGGATGCCAATGCACAGGATTATTACCAATATCAATCCGTTCAATCACAGCAACAGGCCCCATACCCAGGGATGTCACCTAACGATTCTCAGATGGGAATGGATATGCAATATCAATTTGATGATGAGTCAGTAGAATCGGAAGGATTCATGATGATGGGCGGCCAAAACGGAGGCCAGCCAGGCATGATGATGGGCGGCCAAAACGGAGGCCAGCCAGGCATGATGATGGGCGGCCAAAACGGAGGCCAGCCAGGCATGATGATGGGCGGTCAAAACGGAGGCCAGCCAGGCATGATGATGGGCGGCCAAAACGGAGGCCAGCCAGGTATGATGATGGGCGGCCAAAACGGAGGTCAGCCACCAGGCATGATGATGGGCGGCCAAAACGGAGGCCAGCCAGGCATGATGATGGGCGGCCAAAACGGAGGCCAGCCAGGCATGATGATGGGCGGCCAAAACGGAGGTCAGCCACCAGGCATGATGATGGGCGGCCAAAACGGAGGTCAGCCAGGCATGATGATGGGCGGTCAAAACGGAGGTCAGGCACCAGGCATGATGATGGGCGGCCAAAACGGAGGTCAGGCACCAGGCATGATGATGGGCGGCCAAAACGGAGGTCAGGCACCAGGCATGATGATGGGCGGCCAAAATGGAGTCCAGCCCCCAGGCATGATGATGGGCGGCCAAAATGGAGGTCAGGCACCAGGCATGATGATGGGCGGCCAAAATGGAGGTCAGCCCCCAGGCATGATGATGGGCGGCCAAAACGGAGGTCAGCCACCAGGTATGATGATGGGCGGTCAAAACGGAGGTCAGCCGGACATGATGATGGGCGGTCAAAACGGAGGCCAGCCCGGCATAAAGGAGATGCAAATAGGAGGTCCTCCAGGGATGATGGGCAGCCAAAACGGAGGCCAGCCAGGCATGATGATGGGCAGCCAAAACGGAGGCCAGCCAGGCATGATGATGGGCGGTCAAAACGGAGGTCCTCCAGGCATGATGGGTGGTCAAAACGGAGTCCAGCCGTGGATGATGGGCGGCCAAAACGGAGGTCAACCAGGAATGATGCCGGGACAATTTGGCGGTCAGCCGGACATGATGCGCGGACAGCTTGGGGGGCAACCTGAAGCTATGTTACCTGGACAAATGGGAGGCCAGCCAGGCCAATTCGGGGGCGTGCGTGCACCTGAAACATTTGGGATACCGACATATGTAGATGAAAGCGATGACTACTAATCATCAAGGAGACAGTGTTTTTAACACTCGTCTCCTCTCTTATTTAAATCGTAAGCCAAAGAATGTCCACCATATCCAAAGCAGTGTCTATTTAATAACTTTTGAAAAAGGTCATTCAATGATCCTTAAAGGGTTTGACAGTTTTGAAAAATGGGATCGACAAAGAGAACTGACTTCTTTATTAAAACAAAAGGGATTTCATCAAACGTATTATATTCATCAGAATTTAATGCCCTTTCAATTTAAAGGGAAGTGGTATGGCAGTATGGACTATTTTCCGCCGAACAAGAAAAAATTCAGGTTTTCCAATGATAAGGACCGCTTAGAAGGCATTCAGTTACTGGAAAGCTTCCATGATGTGTCGGAAAATCTCTCCATAAACGCGCCTGTGTTCAATCAATCAAAAAAGTGGAAAGAACGCTTATCACTATTTAAAAAGAACTTTTCTTATGTTCGCCAATATGTTTCCGAAGATATTATCAAGGAATGGATTAGATGGGGGGAATGGTCGCTAGAGGGGTTTGATAAATATCAGTCTTTATGGGATAAGGAAAAGAAAGTCATCATTCATGGTGATTGTGCCCACCATAATTTCTTACGGAGAGCGGACGGCACTTTGACTTTAATCGATTTTGACTTAATGGCAAATGCCCCGAGGTGCATTGATTATTTACAGTACGCAAATCGAATTTCGCCACATCTGGAAGATGCGGCAAACGAGCTGTGGGAAGTGCCGCAATTGCAAAGGTATCAGTCAGACCTGGCCTTTTTATATGCTTTAACTTACCCTACCGATATCTTCCGTGAATGGAATCGTCTTAATAAAAGTTCTTCCCAGCTTCATTCGGTCTGGAAAATGACAGTGGAAGGTTTTTCGGAGCGGATGGAGATGAATGAAAAATTGGCGAAAAGGATTTCTTCCCTTAATAGGAATTAAAACGGGTTTTTGGCCGGATCTTACAGAGTACATTTCCCATTCGACACCCATGCTAATTATGAGCGGAATATAGCTCATTCTATTGCAATGGGAGGGTTATTGGTGCAGAAAATAAAATGGGCACAGCCGCTTTGTACGGTATTGGCCGCCGTCAGTTTGGTTGGATGTGCTAATAATGATACAGCGGAAAATGAAAATATCACGAATGATACAGGGTACCATGAAAAAGATGCATTGGTGCGAAACATCAATTATGAGAATATGGCGCATGGTTTATACAATAAAGATGATGCGTACAGTAAGAGTGACCGTAACTACCATGGACATGAAAGTAAGCCGCTAAAGGCAAAATCATCTTATTATAATTCTTATGAAGGCTCCTTAGCCGACAGAGTAAATGGTGTCGCCAATAAAGTGGAGCCGGTTAGCGATGCCAGGACAATCATCATGCAAGATGAAATGCTGGTCGCCTTACGGCTGGATGACTATAGCCAAGCAAATGATGTTAAACAAAGAATCAAGAAGGAGATCGGACCGCTTACCAATGGCCGTACCCTATATGTAACCACCGATGAAGGTGTCTATTTCAGGACGATGACACTTGATAACAATCTTCGGGATGGAGATACGAGGGAAATGATCATTTTGGATGCCAATGACATGTTCGATAACCTTAACATCCACGAAAATCACTTAAAATAATTTGTGGGCTGACCCGACTTGGAGTCAGCTCTTTTTGATTTTTTTCTGGTTAATAATCCTTATTTGGGTCAAACTACATAAAAAGTAAACGCCTTAAGAGGTGAGTATATTGTTTAATCAACTTAGAATCCAATTTTTCATGGCACTTTTCATATTGCCATTTTGCTTAACCGTTTTTGCGGAAGAAACCGTTCAAAAGGAAAATGATCCAATTGAAAGGAAGGTCATTCTTCAGCGTATGTATTTGGATGGCGAGTTAAGTGAAGAGAAATTGACAGAAACAATTTGGTCGATGGAGGACTTTTGGGCAAAATATGAAGGATGGCAAGTAGTCGATCAAAATGAAGAGCAGATTGTCATGAAGAAAATTGAGAATGACATATCTCCGCTGTTAAAAGCGAATGGTTACCTTGGGATGAGGGAAGATGGTACATTATCCATTTTTATCGGAAGGCCTGAGCACGCCAAGATCATTCATACATTCTACCAAATAGACGTTGGTAAACTTGAAGCATACAAGCAGGAGGAACTGCAAAAAGGGATTCCGATCATGAATAAAGACCAATATAAACAGCTCATTAAAGAATATGAGCCATATTCGGTAAACTAGGGTGGGATGATATCCCACCCTTCAGACTGTAGACTAACTCGATAATGATGGAGAGTTGTCTACAGTTTTTTTGGTGTTTATCATTACGGTTGATTTCAACTGCGGGAATTCGCTTTCCGCGGGCGGTCCACCCTTTGTGTTTTTTGCGCCTGCCGGGTCTCCCTTGGACGATAGTCTTGCACGCCTGTTTCAATCAACTTTGTTTTAAGCAGTGAGGTGACACCTGGAATTCCCCGTGAATAGACTTTGCCGATTATGAAATAACTTTTAATGAACAACACCCCCTTTTTATGATAAAATGAGAGGTACAGCAAAATCAGGGAGAGAATTAATTTGTATGATTATATAAAAGGCAAGGTCGATTATATTGGACCTGAATACATAGTTGTGGAAAATGGGGGGATCGGATATCAAGTGATGACGCCGAATCCTTTTATTTTTTCCGCTCAATACCAGAAAGAAATCCAAGTTTTCCTGTATCATTATGTTCGTGAGGATATGGTGGCATTATACGGATTTCAGAATCGTCAAGAAAAGGCGTTATTCACAAAATTATTGAATGTAACCGGAATCGGGCCGAAGGGTGCCCTAGCCATATTGGCATCAGGCCAGGTTGATCAGGTGGTACAGGCGATCGAAAATGAAGATGAATCATTTTTGGTGAAATTCCCGGGAGTCGGAAAGAAAACGGCACGGCAAATGATTCTCGACTTAAAAGGGAAACTGGAGAACATTATACCTGATGCGTTTCCAAGCTTGTTTAACGAAGGCGTCACGGCTGCAATCAGTCCAAATGGTTATACGGAGGAATTGGATGAAGCCATTCTTGCATTGAAGGCTCTTGGTTATTCTGAAAAGGAAGTCCAAAAGGTAGCCAAGAAATTGCAGGCTGAAGATATGACGACCGAGCAATATATTAAGAAAGCATTGCAAATGATGTTAAGATAAGGAGTGGCGCAATGGAGGAGAGAATATTCAATCAGGAAGCCGATCTGAACGAACTGTCCTTTGAACAAAGCCTGCGGCCGCAAAACTTAAAACAATATATCGGACAGGATAAAGTGAAAGCGAATTTGAGTGTATACATCGAGGCGGCAAGGATGCGTGAAGAAACGCTCGATCATGTACTTTTATATGGACCGCCTGGTCTTGGCAAGACGACGCTTGCCGTCATCATCGCCAACGAAATGGGTGTGAATATCCGCACGACTTCCGGTCCCGCCATTGAGCGGCCGGGAGATCTGGCGGCCATTTTGAGTGCACTTGAACCAGGTGATGTATTGTTCATTGATGAGATTCACCGTCTCCCTCGTGTCGTTGAGGAAGTGTTATATCCGGCTATGGAGGACTTCTGTCTGGATATTGTAGTCGGTAAGGGACCGGAAGCCCGTTCGATCCGGATCGACTTGCCGCCGTTCACCCTTGTAGGGGCCACGACACGGGCAGGCTCGCTGTCTGCACCGCTCAGGGACCGTTTTGGCGTATTGAGCCGTCTTGAATATTATACCGAAAACCATTTGACTGATATCATCATCCGTACAGCAAGAATCATGGATACGGAAATGGACGATCAAGCAGCGGCAGAGCTTGCAAGAAGGTCAAGGGGCACACCAAGAATAGCCAATCGGCTTTTACGGAGGGTCAGGGATTTCGCCCAGGTACGCGGTGATGGGACGATAACGGCGGAGCTTGCCGATTATGCGCTTGAATTAATGCAGGTCGACCGTTTAGGACTCGATCATATTGACCATAAATTACTTAAAGGGATCATTGAAAAATTCCGTGGCGGGCCCGTGGGCCTGGAAACGATTGCGGCAACGATTGGCGAAGAGGCACATACGATCGAAGATGTGTATGAACCATATCTTCTGCAAGTCGGTTTTCTTCAGCGCACCCCAAGAGGCCGGGTGGCAACACAGCTTGTATATGAGCATTTCGGCATGGAGATGCCTGAATGATGAATATACCAAAGATGGTCATGATTCTGGGTGTGATTATTTTCGTGATTGGTTTTGCGATGAAATATATCCATCTCGGCAGGCTGCCGGGAGATATTTTTCTGAAAAAGGGGAATACGACTTTTTACTTTCCTATCGTTACATCAATCATCGTCAGTGTTGTGTTGTCCGCGATTTTTTATTTGATCGGCCGTTTTAAATAATGATTACAGCTTGATAGACACGTAAGGAAGTGGAACAGATGAAATTGGATATGTTTGATTTTCATTTACCGGAGGAACTGATTGCCCAAGTTCCTTTGGAGGATAGGGAAGCAAGTAGATTGATGGTGCTGGACAAAGAAACCGGTAAGCTCCAGCATGATGTATTCAGCCATATCACGGAATATATCAAACCGGGAGATTGCCTGGTGTTGAATGATACAAAAGTGCTTCCGGCCCGACTATACGGCAGTAAAGAAGGGACAGGTGCAAAGATCGAAGTATTGCTGCTTAAGCAAGAGCATGATGATGTCTGGGAAACGCTTGTGAAGCCGGCCAAACGGATTAAGGAAGGCTCGACGATCGTTTTCGGCGATGGTAAGCTGAGTGCCGTCTGTACAGGTGTACTCGAGCATGGCGGCCGTATCCTTGAATTTAAATATGATGGCATATTTTATGAAATACTGGAGAAGCTGGGCGAAATGCCGTTACCTCCATACATCAAGGAACAACTTGATGATCAGGACCGCTATCAAACCGTTTATGCGCGGGAAAGGGGATCTGCAGCGGCACCTACTGCTGGCCTGCATTTTACGGAGGATTTGCTTGAGAAACTTAAAGGGATGGGTGTCCACATCGCCTTCATCACGCTGCATGTCGGGCTTGGTACATTCCGTCCGGTAAGCGTCGACGATATTGACAGCCATGAAATGCATTCGGAATTTTATCAAATGACGGAAGGCACTGCCAGATTACTGAATGACGTGAAGGAAAAAGGCGGGAAAATCATTACGGTCGGCACTACGTCCACAAGGACATTGGAAACGATTGCGTCCCGCAATGATGGGGTTTTCAAGGAAGAGAATGGCTGGACGAGCATCTTCATTTATCCTGGTTATGAGTTCAAAGGGATCGATGCGATGATAACGAACTTCCATTTGCCTAAATCGACTTTAATCATGCTTATTTCTGCACTTGCAGGCAGGGAGCATGTCCTTCATGCCTATGAAACGGCTGTGGAAGAAAAATACAGGTTCTTTAGCTTTGGAGATGCAATGTTAATTAAGTAATATAAGAGTGAGAAGCTCTTGAAGGGAGTTATTGCGTTGACTGCAATACGATATGAGTTAATCAAAACATGTAAACAGACAGGGGCACGGCTAGGCCGGGTCCATACGCCGCATGGTTCTTTTGAAACGCCGGCATTTATGCCGGTTGGAACGATGGCTACTGTCAAAACGATGTCCCCGGAAGATTTGAAACAAATGGGGGCAGGCATCATCCTGAGCAATACGTACCACCTATGGCTGCGTCCAGGGCATGAAATCATCAAGGAAGCTGGCGGATTGCATAAGTTCATGAACTGGGATCGGGCGATTTTGACCGACTCAGGCGGCTTTCAAGTCTTCAGTTTAAGCGAGTTCCGCAAAATTGAAGAAGAGGGTGTGCATTTCAGGAACCATCTGAATGGCGATAAATTATTTTTATCTCCGGAAAAAGCGATGGAAATACAAAATGCGCTTGGCTCCGATATCATGATGGCATTTGATGAATGTCCGCCATTTCCGGCGACTGAAGAGTATATGAAGAAGTCGGTTGAACGGACATCGCGCTGGGCGGAACGCTGTTTGAATGCACATGAGCGTCCAAATGACCAAGGGTTGTTCGGGATCGTTCAAGGCGGGGAGTTTGAAAATCTTCGCAAACAAAGTGCAAAAGACCTTGTCTCCCTTGACTTCCCGGGTTATGCTATTGGAGGACTATCCGTAGGGGAACCGAAGGATATCATGAACCGCGTCCTTGAGTTTACAACTCCTCTGCTGCCATCTGACAAACCGCGCTATCTTATGGGGGTCGGTTCACCGGACTCATTGATCGATGGTGCACTCCGCGGTGTTGATATGTTTGACTGTGTACTGCCGACGCGAATCGCGCGTAATGGTACGCTCATGACGAGCAATGGGCGGCTGGTTGTGAAAAATGCGAAGTATGCACGCGATTTCGGTCCAATCGATGAAAATTGCGATTGCCATGTTTGCAAGAACTATAGCCGGGCATATATCCGCCACTTGATTAAATGTGAAGAAACCTTTGGAATTCGCCTTACGACTTACCATAATCTTCATTTTCTGTTAAACTTGATGGAACAGGTCAGACAAGCTATTCGAGAAGATCGTCTTGGAGACTTTAGGGAAGAGTTTTTTGAGCAGTATGGTTTCAATGAACCAAATGCGAGAAACTTCTAATTCCATAAATATTTTAATGAACGAAAGGAGTGAATATACTTAAATGGGTTCTTTAACACAAATACTTCCGTTGATTTTAATGTTCGTATTGTTCTATTTCTTATTGATCCGTCCGCAGCAAAAACGCCAAAAGGCTACGCAAAGCATGCAAAGCAGTTTGAAAAAAGGTGATAAAGTTGCTACTATCGGCGGCATGCACGGAACAATCGATGCAATCGATGAACAGCAAATCGTCATTAAATCACCAGACGGTACAAAACTGACTTTTGACCGTGCGGCAATCCGTGAAATTACGGAAAGCGCACCGAATAAAGAAGCATCCCTATAAAACAAACGAAAACCGGGCCATGTGCCCGGTTTTTTGCTGTCTTTTTTTAATCGGAGCGTGTGTCGGAACTCATGT
Organism: Peribacillus sp. FSL R5-0717; assembly: GCF_038002945.1. Taxonomy (NCBI): domain Bacteria; kingdom Bacillati; phylum Bacillota; class Bacilli; order Caryophanales; family Bacillaceae; genus Peribacillus; species Peribacillus sp. FSL R5-0717. Next base: position 888,010 of record NZ_JBBOOF010000001.1, on the reverse strand, counting down.
TGACCCCAAGAACGCCACCCATCATGGCCGTAATCACAAAACAGCCATAGTATATCCATTGCTTGATGGTGAAAAGGGCATCGTGACCTAAATATTGAAAAAGGAACACGACCAACAGATAAAGCAGCCCAGTGCTTCCGCCCAAGAATAATCCTTGCTTTTTCCCTTTGCCTCCTGATATGAATCCACCAATGAACAGCGATAAAAAGGACACGATCATGACCACGTATGTCAGGGATGATTCCGTCAGTGAAGTAAAGCGAAGAAGGATGGAAACGATTAAACTAGCAATCATCGCTATGGCAAAGATGGAGCCTACGCCATAAATTACGGCGACACTCATTTTTTTAGTTTCGATGGGTATTCCTCCTTTTTAAAAGGCTGATACGTATAGCCTGTTAATGTGTTTGTACAAGCATATTCCCGATATCGAACCTTTAGACCAGGTTTAAGAAGCTTCCCGTAAAATTAGAAAAGATTATGGAGTAATTTTTCAGTTCCCAAGCCATGCTATGGATGAAGGAAGTGTTGTTGAAGTGGATATCTATCTAGGGATTATTTTTCGAACGACGGTAATCTATCTGGTCATCTGGTTCCTTTTTCGAATGATGGGTAAGCGGGAAGTTGGGGAACTGAGCGTTCTCGATTTAGTGGTATCCATCATGATAGGGGACATTGCTGTGCTATCCTTTGAAGATTTGGAAAAACCGTTTATCCGACAGACTATCCCAATGTTTGTCCTCGCGATCCTCCAAATTACATTGGCATTTGCCTCATTGAAAAGTGTTGAATTTCGCTATTTTATGGACGGTAAGCCACAGATCATCATTAATCAGGGGAAAATAGATGAAAAAGCGATGCGCAGACAACGATATAATTTTGATGACTTATTGACCCAACTTCGTGAACAAGGAATTATTGATATTAACGAAGTTCAATTTGCCATCCTTGAAACTTCAGGAAGGCTCTCGGTGATTAAAAAAAGCGACAATGAAGGATCAGAAAGTCAGGTACCATTCCCGCTGATTGTCGACGGAGAGATACAGGAAAAAAACCTCGATAAAATTGGGAAAAACCATTTTTGGCTTCTGAATCAGTTAAAAGAACATGGAGAAACGAAGGTTAAAGAGATTTCGATTTGCGGGTACATAGATGGCCAATTTTACATCGATAAAAATGAAACGAAGAAATGAACCGAAGCCTTGAGTGCTTCGGTTCATTTTATTTCCAAGCTAATTTTGACAAAAAGCCGCCCACTACAGGAATCCTGATCAAATCGGCCTTTTTTATGCTGCCGGTCATGAGCAGGAAAAATGTGAACAGCAGGATAACGACGGTTACGGAAAGCAAAAGCCGTATGCCGATAGGCTGTGAGGAGAGCGGGAATTGATAAAGATAATAACCGCCCCATCCTGAAATTAAAGCAAGGACCAGAGCAGACATATAGCTTCGGAAATGAAGCGTGAAAGGGACGACCTTCAGCACGGTTGAAAAATGCAGGAAAGTAACGAGCATCGTACCGACAGCTATCCCGATTGCGGCTCCCATGATCCCGAAACTTTCCTTTGAAGCCAGCAGCCAGATCACTCCGATTTTAAGGATGTTCCCAGCCAGGCTGTTGAACATTGCGGCCTTTGCAAGGTCCAGTGCTTGCAGCATGGATTGCAGCGGATATTGAAAATAATAAAGGATGAAAAAAGGTGCCAGGAATTTAATGAAAACGGCAGCATGCGAAGATCCATACATGACTTGCAATATCGGTTCGGCAAAGATGAACAGAATGACGATAGCTAAACAGCCTGTGATGAAAGTGATTTTCAGGGCTTGTTGAAGCCTGTGTTCAACGAGTAAAAAGTTTCCGGTCGTACGGGCTTCGCTCACTGCCGGGACAAGTGCCGTCGCCAATGATGAGGTAACGAAGGAAGGAAGCATGAGTAAAGGCAGAGCGTATCCAGTCAACTCCCCGTATTGACTGGTGGCCGCGGCCGCGGTGACTCCGGCAAGTGCCAAACTCTGGGCGACCACTATCGGTTCGAAAAACCACGATACCGATCCAATCATCCTGCTTCCGGTGGTAGGAAGGGCAATTCCCATCAATTCGGTGAACGTTCCTTTTCCGGATTTGACATTCTTGAAGAAACCCTTTCTGAACTTAAAATGTTTCTTTATTTTAAAGCTGGTCAATAAGTAAATGAGAGAGACGAGCTCACCGATTATCGATGCAAGCATTGCCCCGGCTGCCGCATATTCGATTCCATATGGCAAAAAGGCCTTGGTCAGGACGGCTATGAAAGTGATACGGGCCACCTGTTCGATAACTTGTGAGAAAGCGAAGGGCTTCATATTTTGCTTGCCTTGGAAATAACCGCGCAGTACGGATGAAATGGCAATGATCGGTACGATTGGGGCAATCGCCATGAGCGGCCATAACGTCCGTTCGTCCGTGAATAGGTATTCTGATAGAACCGGTGCGAAAAGCAGCATCGCAGGAGTGAAAATCATCGATAGAGTAAAGGTGCACGCCAAAGAGACGACAAGGATTTTCTTGATTTTCCGTTCATCACCCCTGGCATTGGCTTCGGCCACGTATTTCGAAATGGCGATTGGCAGGCCCAACTGGGTTATGTTCACGACGAGAAAGAGTGTCGGTAAAGCCATCATATATAAACCAACGCCTTCTTCGCCGATGAAGCGGGCGATGACAATACGGTTAATGAAACCAAGAACCCTTGTAATCAGGCTTGCGATTAATAAAATCAGTGTCCCTTTTAAAAATTTGGACATTGAACTCCCTCCCTGCCTTCTCAAAAAAGCGGTTATGCTATACAATTATCTATATGCTTGTACTTGGACAAAGCATGACAAAAGTGTTTGTTTGCGTTCTAACAAATGATAAGAAACCCTTCTAAGAAACTGCGCATTCATTTGAGAATCATTTTACTGGAGGCAAAGTGATGGCAAAAAAGAATCATCCCTATCAAAGGTATTACCTAAAGGTGCGTCCATTTTTGAAGAGTAAGCGTGAGGAATTCCAAATGGTCGGATTGAATGCCGTAACAGAGGAAGACATATGGGGAACCTTAACCAAAAATAAATGGAAGCGCCCGCAGGAAAACATTCACCTTCATGAACTTGTCGCAGATATCGTGACATTTTCGAGCAACCAGTTCATGACCTTCCAAATGGTCGAAGCTTATAAATCACCGAACCTATTCGAGCCGCTTTCCGAAGAGGAACTGAAGGAGCTTTTGAAAGAATAACGCAAAGATATACTTAAATTGACAGCTGTTTGTATATGACTCATAATAGATATGGTTATGCTTTTTTTGGAAAAAGTATGGAAAGATGTGTCTTTTTTCTCAAGAAGCATAGGGTATGCAGTTATCATTTAAACAACAAATGACGGTTTTATTAACTTCAGGAACAGGCGTATTATAGAAAGGGGCCTACTACATAATGGTAAAAAGAAGCAGGATCGTTGCGTTTTTTCTAATCGCACTTTTGATTTTCGCAGCGATGGGTACGACTTCAAAAGGAATCCTAAAGGATATCAAGCTGGGTCTTGATCTTCAAGGCGGGTTTGAAGTGTTATATGAAGTAAAACCGCTGTCAGGGGAAAAGATCACCCCGGACGTTTTACGGGCTACAGTAAGCTCACTTGAGCGGCGTGTCAATGTGTTGGGTGTTAGCGAGCCTAACATACAAATAGAAGGGAAAGACCGGATCCGCGTTCAATTGGCTGGGGTCAAAGACCAAAACAACGCTCGGGAAATCCTTTCTACACAAGCTAAATTATCCTTCCGTGATTATAACGATAAGGAAATGATGACCGGTGCCGACCTGAAAGAAGGCGGCGCGAAACAAACGTTCCAAGATAATAAACCGGTTGTCGAAGTCACGCTGAAAGACGTGAATAAGTTTAAAGAAATCACTCAAAAAATTTCCTCGATGGAAAGTCCGACCAATGTACTGGCAATCTGGCTGGATTTCGAGGAAGGAAAAGATTCCATTAAGGATACCTCTTCACAAGACAATATGATTTCAGCTCCAGCTGTCAGTGAAGTTTTCAATACGAAGAAGGTGTATATTACCGGTCAATTCACGGTGGAAGAAGCGAAAGAGCTTGCAGCCCTACTGAATGCAGGTGCCCTGCCTGTAGATTTGAAAGAAAAGTACTCCACTTCAGTAGGTGCCCAATTCGGTGCAGGAGCATTGAATGATACCATATTTGCGGGAATCATCGGAATTGCACTTGTTTTCATCTTCATGCTTGTGTATTATCGCTTCCCGGGATTCATTGCAGTCGTCACCTTAAGCATCTACATTTTCTTGACGCTATTAGTGTTCGATTGGATGAATGCGGTGCTCACGCTCCCAGGTATTGCGGCATTGGTACTCGGGGTCGGGATGGCTGTCGACGCCAATATCATAACCTATGAGCGAATCAGGGATGAATTGAAACTTGGCAGATCGGTTAAGGCAGCATATAAAGAAGGTACCAAGAATTCACTTGCTACAATCACGGATGCCAACTTAACGACCCTGCTGGCTGCGGCCGTATTGTTCTATTATGGAACAAGCTCGGTTAAAGGGTTTGCCACCACTTTGATCATTTCGATCTTAATGAGTTTCATTACTGCCGTTTATGGTACACGCCTCTTCATGAGCCTGTGGGTGAATAGCGGGTTCCTGGACAAACGTACAGGATGGTTTGGCGTGAAGAAGAAAAATATTCACGATTTATCCGAGAAAATGGATTTAATGTCATTGCCAACACGCTTTGATAAAATCGATTTCGTGAAACATCGGAAGGTTTTTTACGGCATTTCAATCGGTGTCACCATTATCGGAATCATCTTCCTGCTCGTCTTCAGATTGAATCTTGGGATTGATTTCACGAGCGGCACCCGAATCGAGATTGCGTCCAAAGACGTCTTGACGACTCAGCAAGTCAAAACCGAAATGAAAAAGGTCGGTATCGACGAAGATGATATCAAGGATGTCAGGCTCGCTGGACAAGACAATAAAAATGCTGTCGTTCGGACAGTAGGTGTCCTCGATAAGCAAGAGATTGCTGAATTGAAGGACCATTTCAAGAAAGATCACGGAGCAGAACCGAATGTCAGCACCGTATCACCGACAGTAGGAAAAGAGCTTGCGAAAAATGCCATGTTTGCGTTAGCGATTGCCTCAATCGGAATCATATTGTATGTATCGATACGATTTGAATGGCGAATGGCTGTACCAGCTGTGGTCGCGCTTATACATGATGCATTCTTCATCATCACGATTTTCAGCTTGCTCCGGCTCGAAGTGGATATCACCTTCATTGCTGCGGTTCTGACGATCGTCGGTTATTCGATCAATGATACGATCGTAACCTTTGACCGTATTCGTGAAAACCTGCGCTTCAGCCGTAAAGTAAAAACCGTCGAACAACTGGAGAACATTGTGAACATCAGTATCAGGCAAACGCTGACGAGATCCATTAACACGGTTCTGACCGTTCTCATAACGGTCATCGCGTTGATGATCTTCGGCAGTGAAGCTATTCGTAACTTCTCCATTGCCCTGTTTATCGGTTTAATATGCGGCGTGTATTCATCGCTATTGATCGCTTCCCAATTCTGGCTTGATTTGAAAATCAGGGAATTGAAGAAGAAAGGTCCGCTGAATACCGCAAAAGAAAAGAAACAAAGTCTTGAAGGACAAGTTTAATAGGTGAGAGGGCTGGCATGATGCCAGCCTTCTTTTTGTTGAACTAGCTTATTGAATAGGGAATTACAGCCAATTATGAGTTTAAAATAAAATTGAAACTGGTATATTCGTTTTGTATAATGAGTAGGTTGAGGGGTGAATAAATGTTAAAGCCAAAAACCCGGTGGAACTTGCGAACTGCCGATGAAAACAAAGTTGCTGTACTAGCTGAAGAGCTTCATATCACACCTTTGGTTGCAGCCCTGCTTGTGAATCGAGGCCTGGATACGATTGAAAGTGCCCGATCGTTTTTATTTGTAAAAAATCAAACTTTTCATGACCCATTTTTATTGAAGGATATGGATAAAGCAGTATATAGAATAAAAGAAGCGATTCAAAATGGAGAAAAAATACGTATATTCGGTGATTATGATGCGGACGGCGTGACATCGACCACAGTGATGATGACCGCGCTGACGAGATTGGGGGCCGATGTTGATTTTTATATCCCGAATCGGTTTACAGAAGGATATGGTCCGAATCCGATGGCATTCCGCCTTGCAGCCGAGCAAGGTGTGAAGGTATTAATAACCGTCGATACCGGAATTTCCGCAGTCGCTGAAGCGAAGCTTGCCGCCGAGCTGGGCATGGATTATATTTTGACCGATCACCATGAACCTGGACCGCAGCTGCCTGAGGCATTGGCGATCATCCATCCTAAACTTGATGATAGTACCTATCCATTTAAAGACCTTGCCGGAGTAGGGGTCGCATTTAAGCTTGCACACGCCTTGCTTGGGGAATTGCCTGAGGATTTGCTTGAAATAGCGGCAATCGGCACGATAGCGGATTTAGTGCCTTTACAAGGGGAAAACCGCGTCATTGCTGCGAAAGGCATCGAGCAGTTACGATTGACTCGCCGCCCGGGACTTGTTGCGTTAATGAAAGTGGCGAATGTTCAGCAGGAAGCATTGAATGAAGAATCGATCGGCTTTGCAATGGCACCGAGGATCAATGCTGTCGGCCGCCTTGGAGATGCCGATCCCGCTGTTGATTTATTGATGTCCGCAAGTCTCGAAGAAGCAATGGAACTTGCTAATGAAATCAATGATATCAATAAAGAGCGGCAGGAAATGGTTGCAGCAATGGCTAAGGAAGCGATTGCTGAAGTCGAGGAAAACTTCCCGCCGGAGTCCAATGGCGTGCTCATCATCGGCAGGGAAGGCTGGAATGCCGGAGTTGTGGGGATTGTGGCCTCTAAACTTGTTGAACGCTTTTACCGGCCGACGATTGTATTGAGCTATGATCGGGATAAGGGATTAGCTAAAGGTTCTGCTCGGAGCATCGTTGGTTTCGATCTTTTTCAAAGTCTTTCCCAATGCCGTGAAATGCTGCCTCATTTCGGCGGACATCCTATGGCAGCTGGAATGACGTTGAAAATAGAAGATGTTCAGGAGCTTAGGGACCGCATGAACTTGATTGCGAAGGAAGAACTGAATGAAGAGGACTTCACACCGATTACAAACTTGGACGGTGCTACGACTTTAGCTGAAGTTTCCATTCAAACGATTCAGGAAATGAGCTTGCTTGCACCATTTGGGGTTACGAATCCCAAGCCTAAGATTTTGATAGATTCCGTACAACTATCAAGTTTCCGCAAAATTGGTGCCAACCAAAATCACTTGAAGGTTCAGCTGGAAGATGGTGAAAAACACAAACTTGACGGTGTGGGCTTCGGTCTCGGTCATTTTGTCGATGAAATAGCTCCGCACGCTGAAGTTTCGGTGATTGGAGAACTCTCCATCAATGAGTGGAATAATATGAAAAAGCCCCAGATCTTTGTCCAGGATGTCTCGGTGGACCATTGGCAGTTATTCGATTACCGTGGCAAGGGACAGGCAGAGAAGTGGCTTGCCGACATTCCTGCACAAAACCGGAAGATCGTCATTTTCTCGGAAGATATTTATAGCAGATATCCATTTTTGCAAAACCATCCAGATCTCGTTCATATCGAGAATGAACTGGATGCTGAGCAGCTCGACTGCTTCGAAGGGCATTTGGTACTCATGGACATGCCGCCGTCCAGGGAATATTTGAAACGGGTGATTGCCAAAAAGAACCCTTCCCGTATCTACGCTCACCTTTCCCATGAACAGGACCATTTCTTAAGTACGATGCCGACAAGGGATCATTTTAAATGGTTTTATGCCTTCCTTGCCAAGAAGGGTCCGCTTGATGTGAAAAGATATGGTGATGACCTGGCCAAATATCGCGGCTGGTCAAGAGATACAGTGGATTTCATTTCTAAGGTGTTTTTTGAGCTTGATTTTGTTACAATAGAAAATGGGTTAATTATGCTCACAACCAATGCGAAAAAACGCGATCTCAGTGAATCTGAATCGTATACAAGAAAGAAAGAGCAATTTGAGCTTGAACAAGAGCTTGTTTATTCTTCCTATCAGCAATTATTCGATTGGTTCAATCATTATTTAGTTCATGAGGCAACAGACCTTGAGGAGGAAACAAAGCAATGGATTTAAAGCAATATGTAACAATTGTGCAAGACTGGCCAAAACCGGGTATCGTCTTTAAAGATATTACAACATTAATGGATAACGGCGCAGCTTATAAATACGCAACAGACCAAATCGTCGAGTATGCTCGCGATAAAAATATCGACTTGGTGGTCGGGCCGGAAGCACGCGGATTCATTATCGGATGTCCAGTCGCATACTCATTGGAAGTGGGCTTTGCGCCAGTGAGAAAAGAAGGAAAACTTCCACGTGAAACGATAAAAGTCGAATATGGACTGGAATACGGCAAGGATGTATTGACTATCCATAAAGATGCCATTAAACCGGGACAGCGTGTCCTGATTACGGACGATTTGCTTGCTACCGGGGGAACAATCGAAGCGACGATCAAGTTGGTTGAACAGCTTGGCGGAATTGTAGCAGGGATTGCCTTCCTTATTGAATTGACTGACTTGGATGGAAAAGATAAATTAGACGGCTATGATGTCTTGACATTAATGAGCTTTTAATAAAGGAGAGCACTCTGACCAGGGTGCTCTCTTTCTGTTTTTCCCATTTTAGCTGGATTTTGTCGAATTTCCAGTGAAAAAATGCACTATTCTTAATAAAATACACGTTTAACTCTTTACATCCTTGCCTTTTTTTTCGATAATAGTAATAATAAAGAGTTTTTCTGCTAATAAGTTTATTTGCACTTTTATCCGTTTAAGCGGATTTATTTTTTTTCGCAAAAATTGTCACGTTTTGCAGAATAAAGGGAAGTGCTACCAATCATACTCAATCCGGATCATATCCGGTGGCAGTTAAAGTGGGGTTAAGGTGATTAAATGGCTAATGATCAAATATTGACTGCCGAGCAGGTTGTAGAACGGGCCAGCTTATATCTTCAGCCGGAAGAAGCTGAATTTATTCATAGAGCGTTTAAGTATGCAGAGTATGCTCACCGAGAACAATTCCGTAAATCGGGAGAGCCATATATTATTCATCCGATTCAAGTGGCGGGCATTCTGGCTGATCTTGAAATGGACCCTGCAACCATTGCGGCAGGTTTTTTACATGATGTTGTTGAAGACACGGAGATCACGTTGAAGGATATTGAAGAAAACTTCAGTCCTGAAGTCGCCATGCTTGTGGATGGCGTGACCAAGTTAGGGAAAATCAAATACAAATCACAGCAGGAGCAACAGGCGGAAAACCATCGGAAAATGTTCGTGGCGATGGCCCAGGATATACGGGTCATCTTGATCAAGCTTGCGGACAGACTGCATAATATGCGGACATTGAAGCATCTGCCGCAGGAAAAGCAGAGAAGGATATCGAACGAGACGTTGGAAATCTTCGCACCGCTTGCCCATCGTCTTGGTATCAGCACAATTAAATGGGAACTGGAAGATACTGCACTAAGGTATTTGAATCCTCAGCAGTATTACCGAATCGTCAACCTGATGAAGAAAAAGCGTGCAGAACGTGAAAACTATCTGGAAGAAGTCATTGATGAAGTGCGTAAAAACGTTGAGGAAGTCAACATTAAGGCTGACCTATCCGGCAGGCCGAAACATATATACAGCATTTATCGCAAAATGGCTTTGCAGAATAAACAGTTCAGCGAAATTTATGACTTGCTTGCCGTTCGGATCGTCGTCAATAGCATAAAAGATTGCTATGCCGTTTTAGGGATCATCCATACATGCTGGAAACCGATGCCTGGCCGATTCAAAGACTATATCGCGATGCCGAAGCCGAATATGTATCAATCGCTCCATACGACGGTGATCGGACCGAAAGGCGATCCGCTGGAAGTGCAGATCCGTACTTCCGATATGCATCGCATTGCCGAGTTCGGGGTTGCAGCGCACTGGGCTTATAAAGAGGGAAAAGATGTCGGTGAACAGCCTTCACTGGAAGAAAAATTGACATGGTTCCGGGAAATTCTTGAATTCCAGGATGATGCGACCAATGCCGAGGAATTCATGGAATCCCTTAAAATAGATCTTTTTTCTGATATGGTATTCATTTTCACTCCAAAAGGCGATGTCATCGAACTGCCATCAGGATCCAACCCGATTGATTTCGCTTACCGGATTCATTCGGAAATCGGGAACAAAACGATTGGTGCTAAAGTGAACGGGAAAATGGTACCGCTGGATTATAAACTGAAAACTGGCGATATCATAGAAATCTTAACATCGAAGCATTCATATGGTCCAAGTCAGGATTGGCTTAAACTGACGCAAACATCTCAAGCGAAAAATAAGATCCGCCAATTTTTCAAGAAGCAGCGCCGGGAAGAAAATATCGAAAAAGGCAAAGAGCTTGTTGAAAAGGAAATCAAGGATATGGAGTTCGACCTGAAGGAAATCCTGGCTGCCGAAAATATCAGGCGTGTTGCGGATAAATTCAACTTCCTGAATGAAGAGGATATGTATGCAGCAGTCGGATATAATGGAATAACAGCCCTTCAGGTAGCTAACCGCCTTACCGAAAAATGGCGTAAGCAGAAAATGGTCGAGCAAGAAGCGGATATTTCTGAAGCGGTAGCCGATCTGAAAACCTTCTCGAATACATCTAAAAAACGTGACTCGGGCGTACAGGTACCAGGGATTGATAACTTGCTTATCCGCTTATCACGCTGTTGCAACCCAGTACCAGGGGACGAAATCGTTGGTTATATAACCAAAGGCCGTGGAGTTTCAGTTCATAGGCAAGATTGCCCGAACCTGGATAGCGGGGATGCCGATCATCGCCTTGTACCGGTTGAATGGGAAAGTACGATTAACGAACGCAAGGAATACATCGTGGAAATTGAAATCAGCGGCTATGACCGTCGCGGCTTATTGAATGAAGTCCTTCAAGCCGTCAATGAAACCAAGACCAACATTTCAGCGGTCTCGGGTAAATCGGACAGGAATAAGGTGGCGACCATTCACATGTCGATTTATATTCATAACATTGCCCATTTGCAAAAGGTTGTCGACCGTATTAAACAAATTTCAGATGTTTATTCCGTTAGAAGGATCATGAACTAAGGAGTTTTTATTGCCATGCGTGTTGTTTTACAACGTTCCAAAGCGGCAAAAGTAGTTGTCGCAGACCAAATAATCGGACAAATCGACAGCGGTCTCGTCCTATTGGTTGGTGTCACCCATGGAGATACGATCGATGACGCCGCCTATTTGGCCGAAAAGATTGTCAATCTAAGAATATTCGAAGATGAAAATGAAAAGATGAACCACTCACTATTGGATGTGGGAGGTTCGATTTTATCCGTTTCACAATTCACCTTATACGGCGATTGCCGTAAAGGCCGTCGACCGAACTTCATGGACGCCGCCCGTCCCGAAGAGGCGAATGAATTATATGAAGCATTTAACGAGGAGCTCCGCAAAAAAGGCGTCCATACGGAAACAGGTCAATTTGGTGCCATGATGGATGTTCAGCTTACTAATGACGGGCCCGTCACATTAATACTCGAAAGCAAAAAATGACCTGCTGCGGCAGGTTTTTTTTGTAGAAAAGCCAGCTTCGAAACGAAGCTGGCTTTTCTGGTCCTTATTTAAAATACCGTGCCAAGCCATTATAGATGGCCGATGTGATTTTTTCTTGATACTCATTCGATGTTAATGTCAATTCTTCCACTGGATTACTTAAATAGCCTAGTTCAATGAGTGTAGCTACCCGTTTATTTTCACGGGTCACATGATAATTCCCGTATCGTGAACCGCGATTGGGCACCTGCATGGTGGAACCGAGTGAATTGGCCAGTGTCGCCGCCAACGCACGCTGGTAATCATGATAGTAGTATGTGGTTATCCCGCTGGTGATCTGGTCCTTGGTGCTATCATAATGGAGGCTGATGAAAGCATCCGCGTTATGTATATGTGAAGTGCTGACCCGGGAAGGGAGTGGAACATAGGTATTTCCGCTCCTGGTCAGGATCACTTTAGCCCCTGCAGCCTGAAGTTTGTCCCGCAGCAATTCTGCCGTTCGAATCGTCAGGTTTTTCTCAAGTGTTCCACCGACCCCGATTGTACCGCTATCCCTGCCGCCATGTCCGGGATCGATCACAATCGTTTTATCCTTTAGGTATTTCTCAACGCCAGGTCGTTGGATCTGCTCGGCATGCCCTTCGATCGTCACGATCCATCCGGCCACATAAGCTGTTTTTCCGCCCTTTAGTTTAATGGAATACCAGTCGCCTTCCATACCTGATGCCGTGAACGTTTCACCTGCATTGACCTGCTCTACAATCCCCGAGTTGCCATCCGGCTCATTCCTAAGGATTGTACCATCATGAATGATGGTAATCTTTTTTCCTTTTACATCAACCTTTTTTTCCTTCGCCGTTTGCTCAACATTCTCTTTTTCCAGGTACCAACTCACTACCCAGCCCTTTTTTGAACCAGTGAGCTGGATCTGTGTCATATTTCCCTTTGTTTGGAGCACAGCGTAAGTCTCATCCTTGTTCACCGAACCGATGACCTTGCTTGAGAGCGAGGCTTCATTCCTGACATTTAAACCCGTGGCGGTCACCCTGGCAGTAGCGCCTGCCGTGTCCTTTTTCATATCATCATGATTTTCGCTTACTTGTATGTAGGGTTCAGCTACCCAACCACGGGTTCCTTGGAAATCAATTTCCGCCCATTCATTTTCAACCCTGTAGACGGTCACTGACGTAGTTTTATTCAGCTTTCCGAGAGCGGCACTGCTTGTTGACGGTTCCGAACGGACATTGAGCCGGTCCACCAAAGTTACTCCGGTTTTTACGGATTGATTCGTTCCTTTTTCCCTAGTTGAATCTTTCTTCGCTGCTTTTTCTGATGCAAAGGGAAGCGTTATGTAGTCAGCAGAGACCCAGCCTTCGATATCCGCCGTTTTGACCTTTATCCAATTCTCATTCTTTTCAATGATGTCAACAAAAGTCCCTTTACTCAAGGACCCAACCGTTTGAAATGTAGTGCCGGGACCTGTTCGGACACGGACGGAGCTGCCTGATATCGTCCCTTGTCCGGATTCCTTTTTGACTTGATTGGTGTCAGACCCTGTTTGTCTCTCCACTAACCAATTGGCAACCCAGCCCGTTTTGCCGGTGCCAATCCGGATTTCAATCCAGTCGCCATCTTCATTCAGAATGGGATACGATTCCCCTTTTGACAGTTTTTTTACGATAGGGAAACTGAGACCTGCACCTTCACGGACATTGACCACTTGGGTCGTCACGATATTTTCCCCATCATCTTTTCCAAAAGCGTGATGGACGGGGAAAATCGCTGAGAATATCAGCATCAGTGTCAGGCCGAATAAACCCGATTTCTTCTTCATAAGTTGTCTCTCCCTTTTAATGTCTATATGTATGTATTCTCGTTCAATGAAAATTTCCCTCTTTCCCTGTGCAAAAAACATTTTTTTTAGGAAAGAATAGAGCTTATATAACTGTAGGAGGGAAACCATATGAAATTCAGCGAAAAAGATCAAACGAGCTTAAGCGGAGGCAATCAAGTACTGGGTGTCGATTTTCACGATTTCATCCAAAAGGAACAAAGCGCAAACCTTGTTGAATTGGCATCCGAATTCGGGGTCAATGTCCGGACGATCAAAAATTTGAAAAAACGTTTGAACCAGTAAAATGCGACAAAAATCCTCAGTCTGCCTTGACATTTGATGTTAACGTCCGTATGATTATAAAATATCAGACTTATTACTGCAATAACCAATGATGGAGAAGAGTAATTAAGAAACACATGAAAAGAGAGGAAATGCCGAGGCTGAAAGCATTCCACATGATGACTTAATGAAAGAACCCTCCGTAGGCTTCACTCCGAACGGATTTACTTAATAGGAGATGGACGTAAAACAGGCGTTAACTGTTTTTGAGCGGGGGCACTTTTTTTGTGCTTCAACTAGGGTGGCACCACGGGATATCCAAACTCTCGTCCCTTGTAACATATACGTTACAAGGGGCGGGAGTTTTTTGTTTGGAAAAAATCAGTATAGCGTGCCGAATAAGAAAGGGCGCTTTGCTTTAAAGGAGGAAACACATATGTCTATTCAGATTCCTAGAGGTACCCAGGATTTATTGCCTGGCCAAACGGAAATTTGGCAGTATATTGAGAACACAGCGCGTGATATTTGTCACCGTTACCAATATAAAGAAATCCGCACACCGATTTTTGAGCACACGGAATTATTTTTACGCGGTGTAGGGGATACAACCGATATCGTTCAAAAAGAGATGTATTCATTTCAAGATCGCGGTGAAAGGAACTTAACCCTTCGTCCGGAAGGCACTGCATCGGTTGTACGGTCATATATCGAGAACAAAATGTTCGGGTGGGCCAATCAACCGGTCAAGCTTTATTATATCGGGCCGATGTTCCGTTACGAACGTCCGCAAGCAGGTCGATTCCGCCAGTTCGTTCAATTCGGCATCGAAGCTTTAGGAAGTAAGGATCCCGGTATCGATGCAGAGGTTCTGTCACTGGCGATGAACCTGTACAAGGAACTTGGGTTGAAAAAGCTGAAGCTAGTCATCAACAGCCTTGGTGATAAGGAAAGCCGGACAGCGCATCGCAATGCGTTAATCAAACATTTCGAACCCCGCATCGGCGAGTTTTGCGGCGATTGTCAAAACCGCCTCGAAAAAAATCCTTTGCGGATCCTGGATTGCAAAAAGGATCACGATCACGAATTGATGAACACGGCTCCTTCCATCATTGAATATTTAAATGATGAATCCCGTACTTATTTCGAAAAGGTGAAACAGCACTTAACCGATTTGGAAATCGATTTCGTCGAAGATCCGACTCTAGTGCGGGGCTTGGATTACTATAATCATACCGCATTTGAAATCATGAGTGATGCAGAAGGCTTTGGCGCCATCACTACACTTTGCGGCGGCGGCCGTTATAACGGGCTGGCTGAAGAACTTGGCGGACCGGAAACACCAGGAATCGGTTTTGCACTTAGCATTGAACGGCTGATTGCTGCCCTCCAAGCAGAAAACATCGAGCTTCCGATCAAAAAGGGAATTGATTGCTATCTTGTCTCACTAGGTGAAACAGCCAAGGATTATACCGTCAAACTTGCCCATCAATTGCGGAATGCCGGTTTTACCGTCGAAAAAGACTATCAAGATCGTAAAGTGAAAGCACAATTCAAATCAGCCGACCGCCTCGAAGCAAGATATGTGGCGACACTTGGGGAGGATGAATTGGCAAATAATAAAATCAATGTAAAGTTCATGGAAACCGGTGAACAAGTCCAAATGGATCTTGCAACATTCGTTGAACAATTCAAAAAGCTACAGGCTTAAGGGGGAAATACCATGTTTGGCAGAACATACTTCAATGGTGAAGTGACAGAAGCAGCTATTGGTGAAAAAGTAACATTAAAAGGATGGGTACAAAAACGCCGGGATTTGGGCGGGGTCATCTTTATCGACCTACGTGACAGAAGCGGAGTCGTCCAAGTCGTTTTCAATCCGGACATTTCGGCAGACGCGCTTGCCACAGCCGAAAAAATCCGTAATGAATACGTCCTTGATATCCAAGGTACAGTCATCAAACGTGACGAGGCCAACTTCAACCCGAACGTAACAACAGGGACCGTCGAAGTCCAAGCCGAAAACGTTACAATTTTAAACGAAGCAAAGACCCCTCCATTCATCATTGATGAAAGAACGGATGTATCAGAAGACATCCGCTTGAAATATCGTTATCTGGACCTGCGTCGTCCGGCGATGTTCGAAACATTGAAAATGCGCAACAAAACAACAAAAGCGATCCGTGATTACTTGGACGGTGAAGGCTTCCTTGATATCGAAACACCTATCTTAACAAAAAGTACACCTGAAGGAGCACGTGATTATTTAGTGCCTAGCCGCGTACACGAAGGGGAGTTCTATGCACTTCCGCAATCACCGCAAATCTTCAAGCAGCTATTGATGGTGTCCGGTTTCGAACGTTATTATCAAATTGCCCGCTGTTTCCGTGATGAAGACTTACGTGCTGACAGACAGCCTGAATTCACGCAAATCGATATTGAAACAAGCTTCATGAGCCAAGAAGATATCATTAACACGGCTGAAAACATGATGGCTAAAGTGATGAAAGACGTAAAAGGATTGGACGTAACACTGCCATTCCCTCGAATGACTTACAACGAAGCGATGAGCCGTTACGGTTCCGACAAACCGGATACACGTTTCGGAATGGAACTTAAAGATGTTTCCGAAATCGTCAAAGACAGTGATTTCAAAGTGTTCACCGGTGCTGTTGCAAGCGGAGGACAAGTTAAGGCGATCGTCGTTAAGGACGGAAATGCGGATTATTCCCGTAAAGACATTGATGGCTTGGCTGAATTTGCAGCGATCTACGGTGCTAAAGGCCTTGCATGGCTAAAAGTTGAAGAAGACGGTGTAAAAGGGCCAATCGCCAAATTCTTCGCAGAAAATCAAGAGCAATTAGTATCTGCATTGGAAGCTGAAGTGGGCGATTTAATCCTATTCGTGGCGGATAAGAAAGGCATAGTCGCAGATGCACTTGGAGCACTTCGCATCAAGCTTGGTAAAGAAAGGGGCTTGATCGATCAAAGCAAATTCAACTTCCTATGGGTGACGGACTGGCCATTACTTGAATATGACGAAGAAGAAGGACGCTACTATGCAGCACACCATCCATTCACAATGCCATTCCGTGAAGACATGGACAAACTGGAATCAGACCCAGCAAGCGTCCGTGCACAAGCATATGACCTTGTCTTGAACGGCTACGAACTTGGCGGTGGATCACTGCGGATATTCGAACGCGACGTTCAGGAAAAAATGTTCAAAGTTCTTGGATTCTCCGAAGAAGAAGCAAACGCACAATTCGGCTTCCTAATGGATGCATTCGAATACGGAACGCCACCACACGGCGGAATCGCCCTTGGACTGGACCGCATGGTCATGCTGCTTGCAGGCCGTACGAACCTTCGCGACACCATCGCGTTCCCGAAAACAGCAAGCGCAAGCGACCTGCTCGTTGACGCACCGAGTACCGTAAGTGACAAGCAATTGGCCGAACTTAACCTAAGGCTTGCTGCACTTAAAAAATAATTCATTTGGGAAAAATATGAAAAAATACCTATGTGTTTTTCCTTGAAATAGAGTTAAGCATTATGCTATGATGTTTTCAATAAGTAAGAGTCCTGATGTGTTCGTTCTTTAACCTATAAGTTTTGACCGAACACTTATAGTTACCGGGAGCACTAGTTTCCTGGCCGCGTAAAAGCCTCCCTCGAAGAGGACTTACAAACGCGAGGAACCGAGCACCCACCTGCGGAGAGCGGGTTCAAAACAAAGGCGTAAACGGCACAATTGGGACTCTTACACCTTACAAAGCAACTCATGTTAAATAACATGGGTTTTTTTGTGCATTAAAATAGTTAACTTACGAGTAAATGGCGAACTCACGAGTAAATGGAGCAAACTTACGAGTAAATGGCGGAAATCCACGAGTAAATGGCGTAAATTCACGAGTAAATGGCGAACTCACGAGTAAACAGCGTAAATTCACGAGTAAATGGTGCAAACTCACGAGTAAACAGCGTAAATTCACGAGAAAATGGTGCAAACTCACGAGAAAATGGCGAACTCACGAGTAAACGGCGTAAATTCACGAGAAAATGGTGCAAACTTACGAGTAAATAGCGGAAATTCACGAGTAAGCTACAAATCTCATGAATTAAAAAGAGTAAACTTACGGTAAAACGTCTGATTTCAAATCCTAGCAGGAAAAAAGGGCATTAATAAAGAAGCTTAAGGAGAAGGAGTTGATGTATGGATGTTAAAACCGTGTGAGAGGCCTATGAAAATGCTCAAACTGGAGGCATTAAGCAGGAGGCTATCAGCAAATCATCCAAAACAGGAAAGAATAAAGAACGATTTCCAGAAAATTCGTACAGGATTTAACGGGGAGCGGAGTATCGGAAAGGAGTTGAAGAATCTCCCGAAAGAATATCGAGTATTTCATGATTTGAGGTTAGACCACGATGGGAGCCGTTATTTTCAAATGGATTTCCTAATAATCACCAGGAAGTACTGTATCATCATTGAAGTGAAAAACTTTGCGGGAACGCTCTATTTTGACCGCACCTATCCCCAATTGATCCGGACAAAAGATGGACAGGAACAGGCATATCTAGATCCGCTAATCCAGGTCGACGTGCAAAAATCCCGATTAAATGATTGGCTTACTTTTCACAAATTCCCCTCGCTGCCGATTGAAACGTTAATTGCCAATGCAAATTCGAATACGATCATCAGGACTACCCCAGGTTTTACCCCCATTTTCAAAAAAATCACGGGAAAAGAAACTCTCATCACCAAAATCCATTCCATTGAAGAAAAGTATCCTTCTGAACAGTTAACCCAAAGGCAGAGCACTAGACTTTCGAACACGATTCTGCAAAAAAACACTCCACATAATCCTGATATACTCAATTTATATCAAATTGATGAGCAAGATCTGCTAAAAAGCGTTCAATGTCCTGAATGCGCTGCTCTCCATATGCACTATCACTGGGGCAAATGGTCATGCAGTCAATGTTCTTACGCCTCCAAAGATGCCCACATTCAAACTCTTCGCGATTTTGCTCTCCTCATAAAACCCAATATAACAAATAAACAAGCACGGCTCTTTTTACAAATAGATTCAATTGATATCATGCAGCGGATGCTGTCTTCACTGGAATTGCCTTATTCGGGGCAATTTAAAAATAGAGCTTATAAACTTAATGGATTAATTCACAATTAAATGGCGAACTCACGAGTAAACGGCGGAAATTCACGAGTAAAAGAGCTAAATTCACGAGTAAATGGTGCAAACTCACGAGTAAACGGCGCAAATTCACGAGTAAATGGCTTAAACTCGCGAGTAAATGCCGCAAATTCACGAGTAAACGATCCAGACTCACGAATAAAGACCCCATACTCAAAGAAAACTACCAAAAACCAGCGAATAATCTTCAAATATTCCCATTTAAGTAACACTCCGCAATATTGAGTCGTAAATTATAGTAAGGTTGAGCAATAGTCAGCTAAGGATAGAAAGTAGTGAGGGCTTTGAAAGATTTATTGTATGCAAAGAGGATGGAAATGCTTCAATTAGTGGAGCGGCTAGTGAATATAGATAGTGGTTCTCATACAAAAAAGGGTATTGATGAAATTGGTTCGATTTTGAAAACGAAATTTGAAAGCCTGGATTTTATTGTGGATACCGTTGAGCAGCAGAATTATGGCAATCAGCTGCTCATCCAGCATCGTGATGCGCATCAACCGCATATTCTGGTCGTTGCCCATATGGATACGGTTTTTCCGGAGGGCACAGCGCAAAAACGTCCTTTTAAAGTGAAGGGAAATCGGGCATACGGTCCTGGTGTAGCGGATATGAAGTCTAGTTTGGTTGAGCTTTTTTATGCGATCCTTTGCCTGAAACAGACGGGGCAGACAGGCTATAAGCATGTCCAGATCATTCTTAATAGTGATGAGGAGATCGGGTCTCCGTCATCCGCTTCACTCATATCGGAAAAAGCGGCCAATAAGAAGTTTGCGCTAATTCTTGAACCGGCAAGGACGGACGGTTCGCTTGTAACGGCAAGAAGGGGCTGCGGTCAGTTTAAAGTGGATATTGCAGGGGTGGCCGCCCATTCAGGGATTGAACCGGAAAAGGGACGAAGTGCAATTGAAGAATTGGCCCATAAGATCATCGCCTTACATCGATTGAATGATCAGCAGAAAGGAATCAGCGTGAATGTCGGCAAAATTGAAGGGGGCTCCGCTGTAAATATGATCGCTTCCCATGCTGCCGCTTTTGTGGATGTACGGATTTCGGAAAAAAGGCAGGAAGCCATCATCCTCAAGCAACTGAAAAAAATCTGTGCGGAAACCTATATTCCAGGAACGAAAACGACATTAAGCGGGAAAATGGACCGCTCTCCCATGGAAAAGAATGAGAAAACGAACTTGCTTTTAGAGACGATCCGCCAGGCTGGGAAGGAAATCGGCATCGAAATCACGGATACGGCCACGGGTGGAGGTTCGGATGCTTCCATCACTTCTGATTTGGGAATCGCGACAGTGGATGGACTCGGGCCCATTGGAGGGAATGCACATAGTGAAGAGGAGTATTTGGAAATTCCAAGCCTTACGGAAAGGACACTCCTATTGGCAACTGTCATTCAAAAATTATCAAAAATGACCTAGCACACTAATTCCGATTAGACTGCTCATATTTCGCTTGTCATTAATGATGTTTATGATATATTGTTAATTGGGAAGCTAAATAAGAACAGAATTTATTGGAGTTGAATATATATGCTGCATCAGTTTTCACGAAATGAATTGGCAATTGGCAAGGAAGGAATCGATATACTGAAAAATACGACCGTTGCAGTCCTGGGTGTTGGAGGCGTTGGTTCATTTTCAGCCGAAGCATTGGCACGTTCCGGGGTAGGCCGTATTATTCTTGTGGATAAAGACGATGTCGACATCACAAATGTAAATAGGCAGATCCATGCTCTATTATCAACAGTCGGTCAACCGAAAGCGGAATTGATGAAAAATCGCATTCAAGATATCAATCCCGACTGCGAAGTGATCGCTCTTAAAATGTTCTATACAGAAGAGACGTTTGAAGAATTCTTCAGTTATGGCTTGGACTATGTCATTGATGCATCGGATACGGTCATTTACAAGATCCATGTGATGAAGGAGTGCCTCAAACGGAATATCAAGGTGATTTCAAGCATGGGGGCAGCTAATAAGATGGACCCGACGCGTTTTCAAATTGCTGATATCTCCAAAACGCATACCGATCCGCTTGCCAAGGTCATTCGTACTAGATTGCGTAAAGAGGGCATAACAAAGGGAATTCCCGTTGTCTTTTCCGACGAGAGCCCTATTGTCATTCGGGAGGATGTGCGGAAAGAAGTCGGCAATGATGAGGCAAAAATCCGTAAAGCCCAAATGCCTCCGTCTTCGAATGCTTTCGTACCATCCGTTGCGGGCTTAATTGCAGCAAGTTGGGTGATCAATGATATATTGAAAGACATTGAAGTTCGCCGTGTAAATGATTGATAATAATCAACTGACTCTATAAAGGGTCAGTTTTTTTGTGGCGAATAGTAGATATTCCTTTAAATAACTTTTTTATCCATATCATATAGACGGGGTCGAAAGAATGAGATACACTATATTTTCAGAATATTATTTTTATTCAGATATTCTATTTGTTTAAAAGAACATATTAAAACAAGGGGGTTTCAAATGAAGAAGAAAAAGCTAGCAGGAGTGTTTCTATCACTTTCTTTGGTTGCAGGGGCGCTGGCAGGCTGCAGCGGCGACTCGAAAACCAGCAGTTCAAGCGGGGGTTCATCAAAATCGGGTGACACCATTAAAATTGGGGCCAACCTTGAATTATCCGGAGGTACGGCATCATTCGGCCAATCGGCTGCCGATGGTTTGAAGCTGGCCATCGATGAGATTAATAAAGAGGGCATCGACGGTAAAAAATTGGAAATCGTGAAGGTTGATAATAAATCAGATGCAGCAGAAGCTACAAGCGGTTCGATCAAGTTAGTCAGCCAGGACAAGGTTGTGGCTGTAGTCGGATCTGCGACAAGCACGAATACATTGGCACAGGTTCAAGTCGCACAGGATAATAAAGTTCCTCTACTCACACCAACTGCAACAAATCCCGACATTACCAACAAAGCTGGAAAATTAAATGATTATGTGTTCAGAACTTGCTTTATCGATCCATTCCAAGGTACGGTGGCAGCCAATTTCGCATCTGACGAAATTGGAGCAAAGACGGCTGCGATCTATGTGGATAGCGCAAGCGATTATTCTAAAGGATTGGCCGCAGCTTTTAAAGAAGCATTTACTGCCAAGGGCGGTAAAATCGTGGCGGAAGAGGCTTATGTAACGAAAGATACTGATTTCCGTTCTACATTGACACGTATCAAATCGGCAAAACCTGAGTTCGTTTTTCTTCCTGGTTATTATGAGGAAGTCGGATTGATCCTAAAACAGGCACGTGAAGACGGCATAGACCTTCCATTCATGGGCGGGGACGGCTGGGATTCCCCGAAGGTCGTTGAAATTGCCGGAGCGGAAGCTTTAAAAAATACTTATATCACGAATCACTATTCCCCGGAAGATGAAGATGCAAAAATCCAGGATTTCGTTGCAGCCTTCAAAAAGGAATACGATAAAACACCGGATGCCTTTGCTGCACTTGGCTATGACACTGGGTACTACCTGGCCGATGCCATCAAGAGATCTGGAGATGCTTCCCCTGAAAAAATCAGACAAGCGTTGGAAGATGTAAAAGATCTTCAATTAGTTTCCGGAACGCTGAACCTTGATGAAAATCATGATCCGATCAAATCGGCGACCATCCTGGAATATGTGGATGGCAAACAAACATTCAAGACAAAAATCAATCCATAATACCTTACGTGGATAGGGGGCAAGTCCCCCCTATTCTATATTCACTTAAAAAACACCTTAACGGGGAGAGTGCAATATGGAACTGATTCAGCAATTGGTAAATGGCATTTCACTCGGAAGCATTTATGCTTTGATCGCGCTTGGTTATACGATGGTGTATGGAATCGTCAAACTCATAAACTTCGCCCATGGAGACGTATTCATGGTCGGTTCATTTGTGGGCTTTTACGCCATTACCGTAATGGACTTATCCTTCATCCCGGCTTTATTGATTTCAATGGCCATATGTGCCATCTTTGGCGTTTTAATCGAACGCATTGCTTATAAACCCCTTCGTAATGCAACACGGATCGCGGCCTTGATAACGGCCATCGGTGTTTCCCTTCTGATAGAAAATGGGCTGATTTACATCCGGGGCGCCCAGCCGGAAGCCTATCCAAATAATGTCCTTCCGATGGATAAACTCGATATATTGGGAGTTTCCATCAGCAGTCAATCGATATTGATCTTATCCGTATCCATCATTTTAATGATCATCCTGCAATTCGTTGTCCATAAAACCAAAATCGGCAAAGCGATGCGTGCCGTTTCATTCGATTCCGAGGCGGCCAAGCTGATGGGAATCAATGTGAACAATACGATTTCAGCTACGTTCGCCATAGGTTCGGCCCTGGCAGGGGCGGCTGGTGTCATTTTTGGCATCTACTATATTAAAATCGAACCGTTGATGGGTGTCCTTCCTGGCCTCAAAGCATTTGTTGCAGCCGTCTTGGGCGGCATCGGCATCATTCCGGGAGCGATGGTCGGCGGTCTGCTGCTAGGAGTGATCGAGGCTTTGGTCAGTGCCGCCGGTTACTCATTATGGCGCGATGGTGTGGCTTTCGTCGTACTTATCTTGATTTTGATTTTCTTGCCGCAGGGACTATTCGGTAAAAATAAAAGAGAAAAAGTATAGGGGAGACATGGCGATGACTACTTTAAAGAATTCAAAGGGTTTTTGGCTCTCGATCGTGCTCGCACTAATTTTTTTCGGAATCATGCAGTACACCATTTCAAACGGTATCCTCAATCCATTTTATATCAACACGCTCATGTTCATCGGCATCAATATCATGCTGGCGACGAGCCTTCATTTAATCATTGGAATAACCGGGCAGTTCTCGATCGGGCATGCAGGTTTTTTAGCGGTCGGGGCCTATGCTTCGGCAGTCATGACAATGAAGCTGGAACTTCCTTTCATCATAGCAGTATTGACTGGGGGCGTCATCGCCGCTGTTGCGGGTATGGTGATAGGGATACCCAGCTTGCGCCTGAAGGGGGATTACCTGGCGATAGCCACCCTTGGTTTTGGGGAAATTGTCCGGATCGTCCTTTTGAATATTGAATATGTAGGCGGTGCAAGCGGGATGCAGGTATCCCACCTGACTACTTGGCCATGGGTTTTTGTCTGTGTCATGATCACCGTCTTAGTCATCAGGAATTTCACCAATTCGACTCACGGGCGTGCATGCATATCCGTAAGGGAAGATGAAACGGCGGCTGATGCGATGGGAATCAATACGACCTATTATAAAGTGGCGGCCTTCGTCATCGGAGCTTTTTTTGCCGGAATTGCCGGATCGCTCTATGCCCATAATTTTTATATTATCCAGCCATCGAATTTCGGTTTCCTGAAATCCTTCGATATACTGATTTTCGTCGTACTTGGCGGTCTTGGAAGTCTTTCAGGTTCGGTTTTGGCCGCCATTTTACTGACGATCGTGACGACATTCCTTCAGGATTACCCGGAAACGAGGATGATCATCTACAGTCTTGTCCTGATCCTGATGATGATTTTCCGCCCGCAGGGGTTAATGGGAACAAAAGAAATCACATCATTGTTCACACATAAAAAAACGAAAGGGGGCCCAAAGGATGGAAGCCACAATACCGTTGCTTAAGGTAGATTCGGTTGGTATACGCTTTGGCGGATTGAAAGCGGTGTCCGATGTGAACGTGGAATTATTTCCAGGGGAACTTGTAGGCCTGATCGGGCCGAATGGAGCTGGGAAAACGACCTTCTTCAATTTATTGACGGGTGTGTATGTCCCTACAGAAGGAACGATCGCCTTGAACGGGGAAAATCTAAATAAGCAGCAGCCTTATAAAATTACCCGAAAAGGGATCTCGAGGACCTTTCAAAACATTCGTCTCTTCAGTGAGTTATCCGTGATCGATAATGTGAAGGTTGCTTACCACTCGCTTGCCAAGCATGGAATTCCAAGCTCCATATTCCGGTTGCCCGGACATTTTTCCGGGGAAAAGGAAATGGATGAAAAGGCGCTCGAATTTTTGCGGATTTTCAATCTTGACCATTTTAAGGATGAAAAAGCGAAGAATCTTCCATACGGACAGCAAAGGCGGCTGGAAATCGCCCGTGCCCTTGCCGCCAATCCGAAACTTCTTTTACTGGATGAACCGGCAGCCGGGATGAACCCCCATGAAACGAAAGAATTAATGAACCTCATTGCTTTTATCCGGAAGGAGTTCAACCTTACCGTTTTGCTAATCGAACATGATATGTCACTGGTCATGGGTGTATGCGAACGAATTTATGTCCTTGATCATGGACAGCTCATCGCTCACGGAAAGCCGGATGAAATCCGCAACGATCCAAAGGTTATCGAGGCATATCTAGGGGAGGAGGTTTCCTGATGCTGAAAATAGAGGACATCAATGTTTATTACGGCAATATCCAAGCGCTAAAAGGGGTTTCCATGGAGATAAATGAAGGGGAAATCGTGACTTTGATCGGGGCGAACGGAGCGGGAAAAAGCACGCTGCTCAAAACGATTTCCGGTCTGTTAAAACCAAAGCAAGGAAAAGTTCTGTTCGAAGGCGATTCGATTGGGGGAAAAGCGGCACAGGCCATCGTGAAACTGGGCATATCCCATGTGCCTGAAGGACGACGTGTCTTCGCCAACATGACGGTGGCCGAAAACCTGGAGCTTGGAGCTTATTTGCGAAAAGACAAGGATGGCATCCATAAGGATATGGAAAAGGTATACGAGCTATTTCCAAGGCTGCTGGAAAGAATCAAACAGCAGGCTGGCACGCTTTCAGGCGGCGAACAGCAGATGCTTGCAATGGGCAGGGCCTTAATGGCGAAACCGCGATTATTACTGCTCGATGAACCTTCGATGGGCCTTGCACCGCTTCTGGTGAAGCAAATATTCAACATCATCCAGGAAATCAGTGAGTCCGGCACAACGATCCTTTTGGTCGAGCAAAACGCCAACCTCGCCTTATCCATTGCAGATCGGGCGTATGTCGTTGAAACGGGCCGAATCGTCCTGTCGGGCAATGCCGAAGAACTAACATCAAGTGAAGAAATTAAAATGGCCTATTTAGGAGGCCACTGAACCGCCGTTTGGCGGTTTTTTTGTTTGTTGATCGGGTTATGCAAAATATGCAAAAAGATAAAAAAACACAGGGTTTCATGCATGATTTTATACATCCAATATAGTATTATTCAATTTTGATATAGGAATTAAGACTAAAAAAACACGAAAAAACTGGGTTTAATTCCCTATCAATATACTTGTATTTTGGTAAAAATGTAATTATTAGGATGAGAAAAATTAGAGAATGAATAAAATTTTTTGATCTGTAAGTAAGGGATTTATAATATCAATATAATTTAATTATCCGTTTTTTCTGATTATAACGCCTATTGTCGCAATATTTAAAATATATAAAGATAAAAATGATAGAGCGCTACCTGTGAAAAATATCCTAATTACCGAAATCTTCTCGCAATTATTGTATAGACGGAATGAAAATTATGCGGTAAACTATTTTTCGAAATATTAATTTAATTTGAAACATTTCATCTAATCAATTTTTTTCTGAAGGATCATGAATAAATATTCATGCATCAGAGCTTGATTACAAAATGGGGGGATTATTTATGAAAAAGAAAAAATTAGCAAGTGCATTCCTTTCTCTATCACTTGCTGCAGGAGTGCTAGCGGGTTGTTCCGGCTCTGGTTCATCTGAAAAATCAAGCGGGGATGGAGATACGATCAAAATCGGTGTCAACCTTGAATTATCAGGCGGTGTAGCTTCATATGGACAATCGATTGCAGAAGGTCTGGAGCTTGCAACTGCAGAAATAAATAAAGAAGGCATTGACGGTAAAAAAATCAAACTAATTAAAGTCGATAATAAATCTGAAGCGTCCGAAGCGACAAGCGGGGCGATCAAGCTGACATCGCAAGATCAGGTTGCAGCGATCGTGGGCGCAGCAACAAGCACGAACTCGATTGCACAAGTACAGATTGCCCAAGATAATAAAGTGCCGGTCATCTCACCTTCTGGTACAAGCCCTGAAATCACTTTCAGCAAGGATAAATTGAACGATTACGTTTTCAGGACAAGCTTCATCGATCCGTTCCAAGGGACGGTAGCTGCAAACTTTGCCGCTAAAGAAATCAAAGCGAAAAGTGCAGCCATCTATATTGACAGCTCAAGTGATTATTCAAAAGGGTTAGCCGCAGCCTTTAAAGAACAATTCGAAAAGAATGGCGGAAAAGTTGTTGCTGAGGAAGCTTACATTGCGAAGGATACTGATTTCCGTTCCACATTGACTCGTTTGAAATCGGCAAAACCTGATTTCATTTTCCTTCCTGGTTACTATGAGGAAGCTGGTCTGATCGTGAAGCAGGCACGGGAAACTGGACTTGACGTTCCATTCATGGGCGGCGACGGCTGGGATTCTCCTAAGCTAGTTGAAATTGCCGGTGCAAAAGCTCTAAATAATACGTTCATCACGAACCACTATTCTTCAGGCGATCCTGATAAGAAAATTCAGAATTTTGTGTCAGCATTTAAAGCGAAATACAAAGATAAGTCCCCGGATGCATTCAATGCCCTAGGATATGACACAGGATACTTCCTTGCAGACGCGATTAAACGTGCTGGTTCAGCGGATTCGGAAAAAATCAAAGAAGCGCTGGAAAAAACGGCTGACCTTGAGCTTGTTACGGGTACATTCACATTGGATGAAAAACATAATCCAATCAAATCTGCCACCATCCTTGAATTTAAAGAAGGAAAACAAGTATTCAACACAAAAATCAATCCTTAATTTCGGAGAACAACTCCAACCCTTTCGCCGGCCCTTCCTTAATAAGAAGGTGCTGGCGAATTCTCATTTTTCAAGCATGCCAGGGTGCTGAACATCCCCTTAGCGGAATGAAAAGAGTCTGGACTAATCACTCATAAAATTAGATTTTCAAGGAGAGTCGAACATGGAATTGATACAACAGTTAATTAACGGGGTTTCATTAGGAAGTATTTATGCCCTTATCGCTCTCGGATATACGATGGTTTACGGGATTGTTAAATTGATAAACTTCGCACATGGCGATGTATTCATGGTCGGCTCATTCGTTGGGTTTTACTCAATAACGGTCCTGGATCTGTCATTCGTGCCCGCCCTATTAATCTCGATGACGGTCTGTGCTCTGTTTGGAGTATTGATCGAACGTATCGCGTACAAGCCATTGCGTAACGCAACACGTATCGCGGCACTTATCACTGCCATCGGTGTTTCCCTTTTGATCGAATACGGATTCATCTACGTCCGCGGTGCACAGCCGGAAGCTTATCCGAATGATGTATTGCCGACAGACAAGTTCAATATTTTTGGAGTTTCCATCAATAGTCAATCTATTTTGATTTTTGGAGTGGCTGTAGTCTTGATGATCATCCTTCAAATCATCGTTCATAAATCGAAAATTGGAAAAGCGATGCGTGCCGTTTCCTACGATGCGGATGCAGCTAAGCTGATGGGTATAAATGTCGATAACACGATTTCTGCCACCTTTGCAATCGGTTCCGCATTGGCTGGGGCAGCGGGCGTCATTTTCGGTATTTACTATATTAAGATCGAGCCGCTCATGGGTGTGCTTCCGGGATTGAAGGCATTCGTTGCTGCCGTACTTGGAGGGATCGGGATTATACCGGGCGCGATGGTCGGAGGCCTATTGCTAGGTGTCATCGAAGCTTTGGTCAGTGCCGCCGGTTACTCATTATGGCGTGATGCTGTAGCCTTCGTCGTACTGATTCTTATCTTGATTTTCATGCCACAAGGCTTATTCGGTAAAAACAAAAAAGAAAAAGTATAGGGGAGACAAAGCAATGACTACAATTAAGCGAGCAAAAGGTTTTTGGCTCTCGATTTCACTATCATTGATCTTTTTCGCCGTAGTTCAAGTGTTAATCGGCGGCGGATCGCTAAATCCTTTTTATCAAAATACGCTCATGTTCATCGGGATCAACATCATTCTGGCGGCGAGCCTGCACTTGATCATCGGGATAACCGGGCAGTTCTCCATCGGGCATGCCGGATTCCTGGCAGTCGGTGCCTATGCTTCAGCCGTCATGACGATGAAGCTGGAAATGCCATTTTATGCGGCATTGATAGTCGGCGGTTTGGCGTCAGCGCTGGCAGGATTGATCATCGGAATTCCAAGCTTACGCTTAAAAGGTGACTATCTGGCGATTGCGACCCTTGGTTTTGGGGAAATCGTCCGGATCATGCTCTTGAATATCGATTATGTCGGCGGGGCGAGCGGCATGCAGGTTTCCCATTTGACCACTTGGCCGTGGGTATTCGCATCCGTCATCGTAACGATCATCGTCATCCGAAACTTTACTAGCTCGACCCACGGAAGAGCCTGCATATCGATCCGCGAGGACGAAACGGCTGCCGATTCGATGGGAATCAACACGACCTATTATAAAGTTGTCGCCTTTGCGATCGGTGCTTTTTTTGCCGGTATCGCTGGTGGACTTTACGCTCATAACTTCTACATCATCCAGCCATCGAACTTCGGATTCCTGAAATCATTTGATATTTTGATCCTTGTCGTACTTGGCGGTCTTGGAAGTCTTTCCGGTGCCGTATTGGCAGCGATATTACTGACGGTAGTCACGACTTTCCTGCAGGATTATCCGGAAACACGAATGATCATCTACAGTCTTGTGCTTATCGTGATGATGCTCTATCGCCCGCAAGGTTTAATGGGTACCAAAGAAATAACATCCATGTTCAAACGTAAAGGAGGAAGCAGCCATGAAAAAAATAAAAACACCGCTGCTTAAAGTCGATTCGGTCGGCATCCAGTTCGGAGGGCTTAAAGCCGTTTCTGATGTTAACGTCGAATTATATCCAGGAGAACTAATTGGCTTGATCGGGCCGAACGGCGCTGGAAAAACCACTTTCTTTAACTTGCTGACAGGAGTTTACGTCCCGACGGAGGGCACCATTTCTTTGGAAGGTGAGAACTTAAGAAAACTGCCTCCATATAAAATCACGCAAAAAGGGATCAGCCGGACATTCCAGAACATTCGCTTATTCAGTGAGCTATCCGTGATCGATAATGTAAAAGTGGCCTATCATTCGCTTTCGAAGCATGGCATCTTAAGTTCGATCTTCCGCATGCCGATCCATTTTAAAGGCGAAAAGGAAATGGATGAAAAAGCGATTGAGTTCCTGAAGATCTTCAACCTTGATCAATATAAGGATGAAAAGGCAAAGAACCTGCCATATGGTAAACAAAGACGGTTGGAAATCGCCCGTGCCCTTGCCGCCAACCCGAAACTGCTTTTGCTCGATGAACCGGCAGCGGGGATGAACCCTCAGGAAACGCACGAACTCATGAACCTGATTGCCCTCATCCGTGAGAAATTCGATTTGACCGTATTATTGATAGAACATGATATGCCGCTCGTCATGGGTGTTTGCGAACGCATATATGTACTCGATCACGGACAGCTGATCGCTCAAGGAAAGCCAGAGGAAATCCGTAACAATCCAAAAGTCATCGAGGCCTATCTGGGCGAGGAGGTTTCATAATGTTAAAAATCGAGGACATCAACGTCTATTACGGAAACATTCAAGCCTTGAAAGGAATCTCGCTTTCTATTAACGAAGGCGAAATCGTAACCCTGATCGGGGCGAACGGAGCAGGGAAAAGCACGTTGCTGAAGAGCATTTCCGGCCTTTTAAAACCAAAACAAGGGAAGATCATATACGAAGGGGATTCCATCGGAGGGAAGGCAGCACAATCCATCGTGAAAATGGGCATTTCCCATGTCCCTGAAGGCCGGCGGGTTTTTGCTAACATGACCGTCGAGGAAAATCTTCAGCTTGGTGCTTATCTGCGCAAAGATAAGGCAGGCATCAAGCAGGACATGGAGAAAGTCTATGAATTATTCCCGCGTTTGCTGGAGCGTCTGAAACAGCAATCCGGAACCCTTTCCGGCGGGGAACAGCAAATGCTCGCGATGGGCAGGGCACTCATGGCCAAGCCCCGGCTTCTGTTACTGGACGAGCCATCGATGGGACTTGCTCCATTATTGGTGAAGCAAATCTTTCATATCATCGAAGAAATCAACAAAACAGGTACGACGATTCTGCTGGTCGAACAAAATGCCAACTTAGCACTATCCATTGCGGACAGAGCCTATGTTGTCGAAACCGGCCGAATCGTCCTATCAGGCAAATCAGAGGAACTGACCGCAAGCGAAGAAATCAAGAATGCCTATTTAGGCGGACATTAAACCTGTTACAGACTGCAGACGAACTCGAGGAAAAGCGAGTTTGCCTGCAGTTTTTTATTGAAAAAAGTACCAGTTGATTTCAGAAATCCGCTCCCTTTCCGCCGACTGCCTGCCAAGCCTCCTCGCCTAGCGGCTGCGGGGTCTCGGCTAGCCAGTAATTCGGCAGGAGTGTCGCAAATTTCTTCCATCCAATAAGGATTACAGTAAAAAACATGAAGAATAATCTAGTCTTGTTTTAAAATCATAGTTTAGGATTAGACCAATCGGAACTCCCAGACTGACTGGAGATATATTCGAGGAAAAACGAGTTTGCCAGCAAGTTTTTTAAAAAAAAGATTTCAGTTGATTTCAGAAATCCGCTCCCTTTCCGCCGACTGTCTGCCAAGCCTCCTCGCCAAGCGGCTGCGGTGTCTCGGCTAGCCAGTAATTCGGCAGGAGTGTCGCAAATTTCTTCCATCCAATAAGGATTACAGTAAAAAAACATGAAGAATAATCTAGTCTTGTTTTAAAATCATGGTTTAGGATTAGACCAATCGGAACTCCCAGACTGACTGGAGATATATTCGAGGAAAAGCGAGTTTCTTTCAAGTTTTTTTAAAAAAAGGTTCCAGTTGATTTCAGAAATCCGCTCCCTTTCCGCCGACTGTCTGCCAAGCCTCCTTGCCTAGCGGCTGCGGTGTCTCGGCTAGCCAGTAATTCGGCAGGAGTGTCGCAAATTTCTTCCATCTATTAAGGATTACAGTAAAAAAACATGAAGAATAATTTAGTTTAAAATCATAGTTTAGGATTAGACCAATCGGAACTCCCAGACTGACTGGAGATATATTCGAGGAAAAACGAGTTTGGCTGCAGTTTTTTTGGTTTGTAAAACTCGAACCGTTGATATCCACTCCAGGCACTCGCTTTCCGCGGGCAGTCCGGGAGCCCCTCGGCGCTTTTGCGCCTGCGGGGTCTCCCTTGGACTCGCATTTCCCGCAGGAGTCTCGTAGATAGAACCCCATGCCTATCAAGCTAAGGTTTTTAATTACCCCATAACGAAAAGTTTACCCCTCCACAGTTATTTATGAGATTTTGGCTCATTTTTTCGTTTTTGGGAACAATTAATTTCTTAAGTTGATGGTTAACATGATTCCCCCTATATAACAAAGAAGGAACCTATCATATTTCATGATAGGTTCCTTCTTTAAATGCAATAACATTATCTTTAGAATCGTTTCCGCTTTCATAAAGATCTTACAAAGTCGAATTTTTTGTATTATTTAGCTGGATGTTGGTTTCTCATCAGTATTCAATTTTTTCATGATTCAATCTATGAATAAAATATTTACTGCTGTTTGTTAGGTTGTGCATGATAGCCAAAAGCTAAATCCAGCAAAGCACTTGCTTCTTGACGCAGTAACAAATCCTTCGGACGGAAGGTTAAGGATCCGTCAGCATTAATGGAAGTATCAGGGTCTAGAATTCCTTGGGAGGCAAGTGCCTGAATCGATTGAATTGCCCAGTCATCCGTAGCATCAAGTAATTTAACTTTAATAGCTTTGTCAGGTTGAATCGGTTTCATGTCATGAATTTGCTTTAAGTTTTGAATCATGCTTGCTGCGACCTGTCGGGTAATCGGAGTTGCACGGTCATATCCTGGAATTCCTTTCATAACTTTTTCCCTTGCCTCCTTGGAATCGTCTGGAAAACCGTTCCATCCATAAGCAAGTAACAACGTATCCGCAAACTCTCCTTGTGTCATGATGTCCATCGGTTTGAATAGATTACCTGTTTTAGCACCCATAATATTTAGAGCATGAAGATTATCAATATGACTTCTATAGTTACTCTTTTGTGGAACGTCATCAAAAGGTGGTTTGTTGTTAAATCTCTGGGCATCTGCTACAAAATCAAGGCTTTTAGGAGAGTTGTAGTGAAAATATGCGATTTCTCCAGCTGAATTCTTTTTGAAAGCAACTTTGCTGCCTTCCGAATCTTCAAATAACAACGGATGAATCATTTTGAGAACTTGTTTTCCAGTTCCACTCTCCATGACCAAGTTCCCATTTTCATAAGTAAAATGAGTGCGAAGTGCAGCGAAACGCGTATTTTGGAATAAGCCCAAGTATTTATGAGCTTCTTTTTCCTCTAACGGGAGATAACTTGTTTTTCCTTCATTCTTCTTAGCAGGGAAATAGTGATCCATGAGAGTTTCATATATGTCTACACTCATCATTGAATCATTATTGTAAGACATGAAGAATGCTGTTTTTTGTTCAGGCACTAAAATCAGCAGTGATTGATGTCCAGGCATGCTTCCCCCTTTTATTACAACGTGTTGACCGTTTGCAAATTCATTAAAAGGCGTTTCAAATCCAATTGTCGCAACAGGAATCGTCTTATCATCAAAAACTTGATAGGCATGCATCATATCCATGCTTTTTTTACTTGCAATTTCCTTGTCTTTAAACTTTCCTTTCTGTAGTTGCATAATCATGTATTTTGACATGTCTTCCGCAGTAGATAAAATGCCTCCTTGTGGTGTATCCTTTAAACCGCTCCCGCTTGTTGGAATCGGATCACCAGTGGGACCATAAGGTGTAGCCATTTTTTCGAGAAGATCAGGCGTAAAGCTCATGCTTGTAGATTTCATATCTAATGGTTTGAAAATATTCTTTTCCATATATTTCGAGAAAGGGGTGTTGGTAGCATTCTCCACTGCAAACCCTGCGAGCGCAAATCCGACGTTGTCATACGTATAAACTTCTCCTGGCGGCCGTACCACAGTTGGCATTTGTTTAGAGAAAAATTCTTTCATCGGTATACTATTATTAATATATTCAGGTCCAGTTATGTTTGTAAGATCGGGAAAATCCACCCCGCTGGTATAAGTGAGCATATCAAACAGGGTAAGAGGTTTCCCAGTTTGATTAGGTATTTGTAATCCACCAAAATATTTTTGTACGTCTTGATCTAGTTTAAGCTTTCCTTTATCGACTTGCTGCATCACAGCCAAAGCAGTAAAAGTTTTCGTGACTGAACCGATTTGAAAGACCGTGTCCTTAGTGACGGGGATTTTCTTTTCTTTATCGGCATATCCATACCCTTTATTGACAACGACCTTTCCATCATGAACGACGACAAAACTAGAACCGTTCACATTGAACTTCTTCATTTTTTCTTCAAATAACGGATCAGCAAAAGATTCTATTTCTTTTTTATTATTAGGTCCTTTCGTCATTTGGATATTAGTCGTGGATGCCGATGGTTTTGATTTTCCTGCTTCTAACGATTGTTGGGAACACGCAGAAATCATGGTTGAAGAAGTAAGAAGAATTGCAACGATCCCCAGTTTGTTAATTGCTTGTTTCATTTTTGTACGCTCCTTTATTTGATTGGAATTTTTTGTTAGCACAACGAGTTAGCGCCTCGTTAGCGTATGAACAGAGTGTAGCAAGCGGCGAGTCATAGTCGATAGTGAGCTTTTGTCATATTTATAAGGAACAACAAAAATTGAGTGGGATACGGCTGTATTAATAGCTATGTCATAGAAACCATGACATTTTGACACTACCGTATTTGACAGAAAAACACCTAGAATCAAAGAACAGTTTTTAACGCATTAACAATAAATGAGGAGGGGAGATTTTCATTGTGTATGATAAAAATATAAAGAGGAGTGAAAGGGGAAACAGGTATGACCTATTTATGAAAAACAAACCAGTAACAAGGGTGGGGACACACAGGCGGCGTTCCAGGGTTTTCTACTCTTGCTAGAGGCACATTTGGAGGCAAGCATGCTTCTTCCGGGTTTGTGTATGCTTCAATTATACGGCTTTATAGCGTTTTTTTTTGTTGTGCAAATAACTTAATTCAACTAGATAAAAAGGTTAGTAAAACCGAATCGGACGGTATACAATCTAGTTAGGAATAATAGTAGAATTGGTTCATGATCTAACCTCATCGATAGCTATTCTTAATCATATTTTTTGGAGTGATTGTATGCACAAGCTTATTCAGGCCATATTGCCGGTATTATTACTATTTATGATTCTGCCAATCTACCAGCCAGATGCTGCATCTGCGGAAGAGACGCCGCAATCTGATGGTGTCATCGTCAAGTACAAAGAGACGGGCGATGAGCCGATCAACGAGTTGATAGAAAAGGTGGAGGTTCCTAAAGGGGAATCAACCGATAACCTGATCGAGGAACTTGAAGAACAGAAGGATGTGGAATATGCAGAACCAAACTATCTGTTCAAGAAGATGGAAAGCCCGAACGATCCAGCCTACATAGACCAGTGGCACCATAAAAAGCTTGGTACGGGTGCAGCGTGGACAAAATCAATGGGATCGAAGGAATTGATCGTGGCCATCATTGACGACGGCATCGATCGCAACCACGAAGATTTAAAAGGGAGGATCGTCAATGCCTATGATACGATACGCAATCGGAAGCATATTGTCCCAAAAGGGGAGCATGGAACGCATATCGCTGGCATCATTGCCGGTTCTGCGAACAACGGCATAGGCGGAACGGGTGTTGCCCCGAACGTTAAACTAATGCCGATCAACGTCTTTGATGGAGAGTATGCCGATACGGCCGATATCATTGACGCGATACATTATGCCGTTCAGCAAAAGGCAAACATCATCAATATGAGTTTAGGCGACACCAGTTATTCGGAGTCCTTGAACAAGGCCGTCCAGGAAGCCTATAAAAAAGGCGTACTGATCGTCGCGGCTGCCGGGAATGAAGGGGATATGGGGAAAAATGTACAGCGTGTGTACCCAGCTGCATTCAGTCACGTCATTTCCGTTGCTGCCACTAACTCAAGTGACAAACGTCCCAGTTATTCCAACTACCATTCAACAGTCGATATTGCGGCCCCTGGAGATGACATCCTTTCAACCTTGCCAAATGGTAAATACGGCTGGATGAGCGGAACATCGATGGCGACGCCAATGGTGGCGGGTGTAGCGGCATTGATTTGGTCCCACGAGCCAAAGCTCAACAAAACGGAGGTTGAATACCGTCTCTATGATTCAGCCGTGGACCTAGGTACAAAAGGGAAAGACATCTACTATGGAAACGGGCGGGTCAATGCCAAAAAAGCACTGGAAATGAAGACGCTAACCAAACCGTCCGTGACTGCGATATCCGATAAGGACACCAAGATCAACGGGAAAATCCCAGCAGATTTCAAAACGGGGACCGTCTCCATTTATACCGATAAAAAACAACTCGCCACAGTGAAAATCAACGGCGAAAAAACGTTTACAGCGACCATCGCAAAACAAACAGTCGGCACGACCATCTTTACTAGGCTCATCGATAAATCGGGAAATAAAAGTATACCCGTTTCATTTAAAGTGGCAGATAAAACGGCTCCTGCAAGACCGTCCGTAAATACGGTAGGTGATAATACCGTAAAAGTAACCGGAAAAGCGGAAGCAAGCTCTTCCGTCACCGTCAAAACCGGCAAAACGGTTCTAGGCAAAGCAAATTCCAACAGCGCAGGGAATTTCACCGTAACGATGTCAAAAAAACAAAAAGCCGGAAAAGTCCTATCCGTTACAGCAACCGATAAAGCGGGCAATATAAGCTCGATCAAAACCGTGACCGTCGCAGACAAAACAGCACCAAGTAAACCGACGGTCAACACAGTCACGACAAAAACGACAATAGTAACCGGAAAGGCAGAAGCTAACTCCACAGTGTTCATCAGAGCATCAAAAAAAGTGATCGGCTCTGCAACAGCAACGACCAAAGGCACATTCTCGGTTCGAATCCCCAAGCAAAAAGCCGGAAAGAACCTATATATTCGTGCCAAAGACAAAGCGAAAAACGTAAGCGAATCAAGAAAAGTAACAGTTAAAAAGTGATGGAAAAACAAGAACAGCCCCCAATCATCTAATTGGGGGCTGTTTATGATTATGGCTGCAATAAGGGAAAGTTACACGACGGCTATTTGGATGAACAAACAAAAGTTAAAAGTTTTCTAAAATATAATTACAATGAAGTGTATAACTAGTATAATATCATAGGTATATTGTCTTTTTTTCAAAATATAGGCTGTGACAAAGGTACCGGCAAAATATGCCGTAGGATTACAAGTACCGGAAAACATGGGGGGAAAGCTTTGAAACAAGAAACTGTTTATGGTCATCTTGAAAATGGAAATCCTGTTTTAGCAGATGACTATTGCCTTTTCAATGGCACTAAGAGTATTAGTAAAAAAAGAAAATATAATATGAAGTATTTCGTCTATAGTCAAAAAACGAACAATACGGTTACTCTTTCAGGATATGAACCAATGACAATCCTGCAAACGATCACTTCAAAGAAAGGAAATGTTAAGGAAAGAATTATTTTCTTCGTTGATACAAACTGCAAACTTTCCTTCGTGAAAACAAACCAAAAAAATCTGCAGATAGACAAAACACTGGATAAGATTGAGAAAAGCCCGTTTTTCAAAAGTTTAGTATTCCTTTTATTTTTTCATTTCCTATTTGTTGGGGTCATGCGTAGCAGAAATTATTCGTTTAAAGACGTATACTTATCTTTCGGTTACGATAAAAGCATAAATTTCAAAGTGCATTTTCTCTTTCCAGTCAAAATAAGAGAGAAATTCGCAATGAAGACAGGGAAGATATCGATATTCATTCATACCTACTGGTCTTTCATACCAATGAAGGAAATTTATCAACATTATGTAACCACTAGCGAGATCAATACGCCTATTTTTATCAAACTCAGTCACGCTGATCATGATTATTGGTATAATTTTAAATCAGACTCTAAGCATAAATACAATAAAAATCATTATCTGTACAACACCCGGTCCTATCGTTTGGGGCAGATGAATAGTGAACTTTTTATTCGAAAGTCTATAACAGGACAATACGTTATCGTATTGACAAGTATAATGAGCAAAAGCATTATAATTAAAGAAAGATTTGCTTATTTGATCAGCCTTTTTTCACTAAACAAAAAAAAATACGATATCTATTTTGAAAAATTCAGTGCAGGGGCTTCGGAATCGGCCTTTGAACTGTTTAAATATGCATTCAAGATGGGGGATTCCTGCGTTTATATCTTAGAAAAAGGCCACCCCGAATTCAAGAGTCTTAAGCAACAATACGGAAAAGCCCTAGTTGGGAAAAATAGTTTTCTTGCTTTCTATCACATCTTTTTAGCCAGGAGTTTTCAATCTTCCGATCTTGTGGGTCATATACAACGCCGATTGTACGATAACGATTACCTAATTAAGAAAAAGGTTCTTTCAACTGATAAAAAAATAATGTTGCAGCATGGACCATGTATGGCGACCAATATTTTCGAACGTGGTTACTTTAATCGTAAAGTGCCGATTGCACCAGATTACATGCTCGTAAATTCCAATTTCGAGAAAAACTTGTTCCTTAAAAATACAGGTTATACGGAAAAAGAACTTATGGTAACAGGGCTGCCTAATATTGATTTATATGTCAAGGAACAACAAAATGAAAAAAACCAAATTACATTCATGCTTACATGGCGACCATGGGATCTCACAGGAAGCATTGAAGTTGGAAGCTATTTAGACCGTTATTTCTCATTCTTGGAATTAATTCGAGAAGAGAAGTTCTACAAAGATAAAAAAATTAATGTCATTCTCCATCCTAAATCAAGAATCATACTTCAAGAACAGTTCCCGGATATATATGATAAATACGAAGAATCGTTTTTTGA
This sequence comes from Peribacillus sp. FSL R5-0717, assembly GCF_038002945.1. Classification (NCBI taxonomy): domain Bacteria; kingdom Bacillati; phylum Bacillota; class Bacilli; order Caryophanales; family Bacillaceae; genus Peribacillus; species Peribacillus sp. FSL R5-0717. Next base: position 848,967 of record NZ_JBBOOF010000001.1, on the reverse strand, counting down.
AGGGGATATAAAGGATGCTCTATTAAACAGTAAAGTTGTCATATCCGATTATTCTTCTATTACTTTCTATGCGTTTGCAGGCGGAAGTAATGTAATCTTCTATTGGGAAGACAAGGCTCTTGCAGAAGTGGAATATGGAGCGCCAAACATTCTTCAGAAGGAAATTGCTTTTGGCGGCATAGTGGAGAGATTCAAAGATTTGCACTCTGAAATTGTTTACAATTACAATAACCCGCAATCACCTTTCCATATTGCACAATTCTCAAAATTAATGGAGTGCACTAGCGGTCACAATACAGAAAATACCTATGACTACATTCAAAACATCATTTTCCAAAATGAACATAACCCTCTTGAGGAAGAGAGTGCATTTTCTATGTCTGAAAAGCAATCTTCTGCTTCTTGATTGTTCTGGGAGAAGGCCACCAAATGGTGGTCTTTTTTTTGAATATGCGATTTACATCATACATTCAAATTAGAGAAAAATACCTTTTAAGGGACAAAAAAAAGAAGCAATAGCCAATATTGCTTCTATGATTACATATATCGACTTCATGAAATTCTTTAAATTTCACCCTCTTCAAGCCTCCTATTATACTCAACTTTACTGATCAGTCCCTTTGCATTACAGGTAAGACAATCTGTATAAATATCGTAGGCGCCTGTACCTGCACAAACATGACATTTAACATGAGTTTCCGGTATATCCTTATGCATGAATGAAAAAACTTTTCCAATATACTGCAGAATAATCATTCCCAAAACTCCTTTTTTTTCTATCATACAACGAAAAAGAGAGATGGAAACAGGAAATACAATAACATTACTTAAAACAAATAAAACCATAACATACTTTACATGGGGTTAAAATTGTGCTGACGCAAATGCAATAAACTGTTCTACAAAATCACTTCTGTTTTAAGAAAAAAAGAACATCCATAAAGATGTCCCTCAATTTATAATTACTTCATTTTTCGCAAAATCCATAAGTAAGCCACTATTGAAATCCCCACAGAGACTGCTGCCATTATGTAAATGCTTATATACCCGAAAAGATAACCAATTTGTCCGAAGAGGATGGCACCGAAACCGATTCCAAGATCAAAGAAGGAATAGAAAGTGGCATTGGCCATGCCTTTTCGGTTTCGGGCAGCGTGTTCAAGAGACCACGCTTGAAGAGCCGGTTGGACAGCACCGAATCCAATGCCATAAAAAATAGCTGCCATATACAGAATCATGTTACTTGGCATCCAGGCTAGCAACAGCATCGCCGTTACGATAAAAAGAGTGGATGGAATGAAGACAGCTTGATGTCCTTTTTGATCATAGATCTTTCCAGCAAACATTCGTGTGAAAATAAGAGCTAAAGCGTAAAGAAAAAAGTATCCTTGAATACCTGTCAAACCTTTTTCGATTGTATAAAGCGGTAAAAAGGTAGCAGTCCCGCCAAAAGTTACCGTAATGAAAAAGACAAGAACGGACGGAGCAACAGCGCTTTTTTCATAAATGTCAAACCTATTAGTTTTAACTGGGACAGAAGCATGATTTACTTTTTTATAAGTAATTGTTGAAGCCATGATCCAAGCTGCAAGAATTAATGCACCGCAAAATAAAAACAAGTGTTGAAAGGTTAAAACATCCGCTAAGAAAAGCCCGAATGAAGGGCCAATAGCCATCGCCAAATTTCCTGATAAAGTGAAGTATCCCATACCCTCACCCCGACGCTTTGCTGGGATAAGATCGGACGCAATCGTACCTGATGCCGTGGTCGTATATCCCCACCCAATCCCTTGTACAATCCTTATAGCGCATAGAAGGAAAATGCTCATCATATATCCAAATGAACCAATTGATACCGCCAAAAGGGCTAGACCGAACAGGAAAACAAAACGTCTGCCTTTTGTTTCCAAGGCCTGTCCAGCAAAGGGGCGGACAATCAGGGCAGAAAATAAAAACATCCCAGCAACTAACCCAATATACCGTTCATTTCCGCCAAGCTCTTTTACAAAAAGCGGAAGGGTAGGGGAGGTCATCTGAAAGGATAAAAAAACAAAAAAGTTGGCCAAGAAAATCATAATAAAATCACGCGACCAGATTTTATTAATAACAGGAAGCTCTTCTTTTAACAAAGGTACACCCATAATAGTTATTCTCCTCAACTGATAGTAATTATCATTCTCATTTTACTAAAGTTATAGAGAACAATCTATAAAAATTGAGTGATTACTATAAATCTAAGTAATATTGACTATAACAAAATAAAAAGAGCCCTTGGGCTCTAAAATAAACTATTAATGATCAATTTTATCCAACCAATAAAAGAAATCCATAACGGTATGCTCAAAGATGTACCAAACAAAAGTCCTTTAAAGAAATTCCCTTCATTTTCACCTACCATATTGAACACACCTCTCGGCTTGGTTTTCTTGAGATAATTATAAATGAAAGCGCTTTCTTTATATATGAGACATTTGAAGCAATTACTTTACAATTTAATCCTTAAGAGAAAGCAGAAAAGTTGAATCAGTCGGCTTACTCATAAAATAACTATTTTGCAGCATCTAATTAGGTACAGCTATCCAATATGAGTAATTGCTAGGTATCCCGGTATCCCTCCTGATAATAAAATACCCCTTAAAAGGCGAAGACGGTACCATAACAATGTCGAGTGTTGTCGGAATAAATTGGAAGAATATTCTTTATCGCAAAAAAATTGATAGTTATAATTAATGAGAGAAAAATAACCGAAAAATGTGAAATAGAGCTCTAGTAGCAGTACAAGAATAAGAGTTTTACTCTATTTTATAAGGCTTCCATGTCAGTCACTAATGTTCAATTATTATGGGAGGTAAAGATGAGGAAATATGGTTTAGTCATTATCGCTGGAATTTGCTTAGCAGTGCTGGTTTTTGGCCATCTGCATTGGAAAAACATAAGTCAGGCAGCAGGGGTAGAGGCTAGAGAAGCTGCAGCAAAAGTAAAAGAAGAGGAAAAAGAAGAAACGGAAGCTTTAATACAAAGTTTAAAACCGGAAAATAATAAACAGCAACCGTTAATAGATTACCTGCATTATAAGTCTCTGACTCAAGAAAGGATTATTGTTTCTCTATTGGGTAGTAACGGTACCTCAGGAACCGGGGCAAGTAAGACTTCCAATAGTTGGGCAGGACGCTTAGAGAAGAGTCTGCGAGCAGATCGTGATGATTTAGAAACACTAAGTTTCATTAATCATGGGCATGAGGGGTATTCAACAGAGGATTTGATAAAAGGAAAGAAAATTGAAGCGGTGATACAAGATGATCCCGATCTGATTATTTTTGAAAATTCGCTGATAAATAATCATTATCAATCATTAAGCTTGGAACAGACGCAAAAAGATTTGGAAAGCATCACGACAAAGTTACAGAAAGAGCTGCCGAATGCAAAGATTCTAATACTTTCACCAAACCCAGTCGCAAATGGTAAAACAGAGAATAGTTTAGGTTTGAATTATTCTGATTATATTCAAGCATCCGAGCAGGTCATTAAAACGAATAAATGGAACTATCTGAATAGTAAAGAAAAGATAGAAAAGAAGCTAAGTGAAAAGAATATGAGATTGGCTGATATACTCACGAATGATAATATCCATCCCAATGATCTAGGGCATTACATATGGTTCGAGGTGATGCAGGAATATTTTAAGTTAAAGTAGTATATATAAATGGGGGAAATGTGGCTATATTCACGTTTCCCCCTTTAATTTTATTCATTGCACCTAAAAGAAAGCGATTTCATAATTTCTCAAGCCTTAAAGACATCACTTTCTACCTTGAATGAATTCGCGCATTTCCTCTTTCGATATTCCTGAACCCAAAACATCCTGCATGATTTCAAGCCACTCTTCATCCATGCTCTTGTCTGCTTGTTCATTCAACAGAGCATCCACTTTAATACAAAGGATTTTAGCGATTTTCTCCAAAACTAAAATAGTAGGATTTGTTTGAAGGTTTCTTTCCAGTGAGCTTATATAGGATTTTGCGACGCCGGATTTTGTGGAGAGTTCACTAATTGACATTTTCCTTTCTTCCCTAAGTAACTTAACTCGGTAACCTATCATTTTGACCACACCTAACCATTAATATGAAAATTATATACTGATTTAAACTATCACTTTCAGTGTACACATTTTCCTATCATTTTTAATGATAACTAGGCACTAAAATACTTGACACAATTATATGTATAAACGTATTTTTCTGTTTTGGTAGGCATTTAGTTAGGTTCGTTATTAGTAAATATTATAAAAACAGGTAACTAGATAGAAAAAATAGGAATTGCTGTATACTTAGGTTTATTGAATATTTAAGTCGAAAATATTCTGGTAAATGAGTAATATATATATGTTCAATGCATTATTTCAAATTTAGGAATTATTTCCTTTGTATTTCCGTTTTCTTTTTTGTAAAATTACTTTGGCATTTTGAAAAGTATTCTTTCATTGTAAGTTTCATGTAAATTTTCTTGGAAATACATAAAAACTAGGTAATATTATGGTATAATGCAATAGGTCATTTTTAACATATCAGGAGGATGAAATGGAAGAAACTATTAGTATTCAAGATATTTTTAAAACATTAAAGAAACGTTGGAAGCTAATCATGCTACTGACATTGATTGCCGCTTTGATTAGTGGAACAATTTCTTATTTCTTATTAACACCCGTTTATCAATCTTCAACACAGATTCTCGTTAATCAGAAACAATTGGGGAACCAATTGGACTCGAATCAAATACGATCTAATATTGACATGATCAACACATACAGTGTGATCATAAAAAGCCCTGCTATATTAGAGAAGGTCATTGATGATCTTGAACTAGAACAAAACGTGGATCAACTTAGTCAAAAAATTACGATTAACAGTCAAGAAGATTCTCAAGTCTTCTCTTTAACGGTTCAAGATAGTAATCCATCGAAGGCCGTTGAAATTGCAAACGCAGTGTCTGGAACATTCCAAAAGGAAATCAAAGATATAATGAATGTCGACAATGTTAGCATACTTGCGAAGGCAGTAGTAAATGAAAATCCTACTCCTGTAAAACCATCTCCATTGTTGAATGTCGCTATTGCAGTTGTGGTGGGATTGATGGCTGGAATAGGCTTGGCATTCCTACTAGAGTATTTTGACAATACAATTAAGGACGAGGATGATATAGAGAGACTCCTTGACTTGCCATTACTTGGATCTATTCAAAAAATATCGCAACATAAATAAAGAACCATTCAGTGACATTAAGAAAGGAAGTGGGATTTTTGAGAAGTAAAGATGAAAAACAAGTGAATTTAATTGCGCAGACTAATCCTAAATCGCCTATTACTGAACAATATCGATTAATTAGGACAAACATACAATTCTCTTCAGTAGATAAAGAAATCAAAACTATTGTGGTTACTTCATCGGAGCCTAATGATGGGAAATCGACTACAGCTGCCAACCTAGCGATTGTGCTTGCTCAAGAAGAGAAAAAAGTATTACTTGTGGATGCAGACTTAAGGAAACCATCAGTACATTATGCTTTTAACCTTAGTAATATACATGGACTTACTAGCGTATTGACAAAGAAAATGGACTTAAGAAAAACTATCTTGAATTCAAATGTTTCAAACTTAGACATTTTAACAAGTGGGCCGATACCACCTAATCCTTCAGAGTTATTAAATTCCAAAGCGATAGAAATTGCCATTAATGAACTAAAAGGAATGTATGATTATATCATTTTGGATACACCGCCTGTTCTTGTAGTGCCGGATTCCCAGATTGTAGCCAATAAATGTGATGGCGTGATCATGGTAGTGGCGAGCGGCAAGACAAACAAACAAAGTGCAGTGAAAGCAAAGGAGCATTTAGTGAAAGCTAATACATCCTTGCTTGGAGTCGTTTTGAATGGCGTTGAAACAGATAATAGCAATTATTATTACTATCAATCTTAATGAAACAAAACATTTTTCGACAAAATAACACCCTGTTTGATGGCAGTTTTATATGCTACTATTAATCAGGGTAATAGTTCCTATTTTTAAAATATTAGGTCTTTTTAGCTATCTGTTTTTAAAGGGAGTGTATGAAATTTGATCGACATACATTGTCACATTCTTCCAGGGGCTGATGATGGATCACTGGATATGCAGGAAAGCATGGCCATGGCAAAGAAAGCTGTAGAAGCAGGGATAACCCACTTATTTGCCACACCACATCACTTGAATGAGAGATATGTTAATGTGAAGAATGACATTATTAATCGTGTATTGGAGTTTAATGAGTGTTTACAACAAGAAAATATTCCTCTTTCTGTTCTTCCCGGACAAGAATTAAGAATACATCGAGAATTATTTGTTTCACTTGAAAGGGGGGAAGTATTAACGCTTGATAATACCGACAAGTATTTGTTGCTAGAACTTCCTTCAGGACATGTGCCTACATACACACAAGAACTGATCTATGAGCTGTTGTTAAAAGGGATAACACCCATTATTGTACATCCGGAGAGAAACAAAGAATTGATAGAGAAGCATAATTTATTATTTAATTTAGTTCAAGAAGGTGCCTTAACTCAACTTACATCTGGTAGTATTATCGGCCTCTTTGGTAAAAATGTTAAGTCATTTTCAAAAAAAATTATTGAACATAATTTGGCTCATTTTATTGCAACCGATGCCCATAACATGAGCTCTAGGGGATTCACTTTACAAGAGGCTTATGAAGCCATCACAAAAACATATGGAATTGAACGTACATTTTATTTTAAAGAAAATGCTAAACTGCTTATAAAGGGACAAGATCCCTCTATTATAAAACCATCACCATTTAAAAAGAAAATCTTTGGAATCTTTTAGAATTACAGTTAATCAGGAAACGCTTTCATTATTATAATATAAACTTCGTTTTTGTGTAAAGTTTTGTAGGGGTCATTAGATGAAATTTGGAATTTTGGATTCAGTCAAATAGGGAATTTATAAGTTGAATATATAGGGTAATTTGACAATACTTGATGTTTGTCCAAAGTCCATTAAAAAGCGTTACATAAAAAAGGGTACGCTGTAAGCCAACATATTTTTGCTTTCATATATAATCTATATACTTTTTAAGAGGGGAAAATCTAATGAGACTGAGTACTGAAAAGAATAATTTTTTTAGGGAATATGCGGCAACTCTTGAAGGTATACAACATGACTCCAGACAATCTAAAGTTGCGCTATATTTCTATATTAAGAGGTTTATTGACATTATATTTGCATTTCTGGGATTGATAGTAGCAAGTCCAATAATCATCTTTACTGGGGTAATTATTAAGCTTGAAACACCGGGTCCTATTTTTTTTAAACAAGAAAGAGTAGGACTAGATGGTAGGTACTTCAATGTTTATAAATTACGTTCTATGGGGGTAGACGCAGAGAAGAACGGTGCCCAGTGGGCGCAAAAAAACGATCCTCGAGTTACAAAAGTAGGGGCATTCATTCGAAAAACGAGAATCGACGAATTACCGCAGTTATGGAATATTTTAATAGGTGAAATGAGTTTAGTAGGGCCTCGTCCAGAAAGACCTTTATTTACAGCACAGTTTAATGAAGAAATACCCGGATTTATTGATAGGCTTAAAGTAACGCCTGGCTTAACAGGATGGGCACAAATAAATGGGGGATATGATATTTCACCCGAAGAGAAAATTAATTTAGATCGTTACTATATAAACAATCAAAGTTATTGGCTAGATATTAAAATAGTATTAAAAACGGTAAAAGTTTGCGTTACTGGTAACGGTGCTAGATAAAAAAATGGAAAAAAAGTTATGAAGATGAAAAAAGTGTTAATAGCTGATGGAGAAGGATTTATTAGTGTAGATAAATGTTTGAAGAAGTTTATGAAGTATATAATAGAGATTTTGTTTGGGGGATATTAGGCACGTGTACTTGGAAATTCTAATAAGTAAGTACAACTTAATTGGAACTCGCTTTTAAAAGTCTATAAGGGAACTTAGAATACATTATATTCTAGGAAAACGTATATTAATTTAAATTTAACATAAGAATATTTTTTGAGGTGTACATTTAATGAATGGAAAGTATCAAAAAAATAATCTGGTTTCTATTATAACTCCTACCTATAATTCTGAAAGATTCATTAGAGAAACTATTGAATCTGTTCGGAATCAAAGCTATCAGGATTGGGAAATGATTATCGTTGATGATTGTTCAAATGATAATACATGTAATATCATAAAAACTTTTTATAAGGAAGATACTAGGATAAAACTTGTGATGTTGAAAAAAAATAGTGGGGCAGCAGTTGCTAGAAATACAGCTATATCCAAAGCCAAGGGACGCTTTATTGCTTTCTTAGATGGTGATGACCTCTGGGACCCTTTAAAGTTAGAAAAACAATTGGATTTTATGGTTAAAAATAATTGTGCATTCTCTTTTACCAAATACAGAATTATTACAGAAAGTGGTGAGAAGACACAAAGAGTGATAAATATACCTCAAGAAATAAACTATAAAGGTCTCTTGAAAAATACAATAATTGGTTGTCTAACGGTAATAATAGATGTTTCAAAAATTGGGAAACCACAAATGCCGAATATACGTGCTGGTCAAGACACTGCAACTTGGCTGGAAATATTGCGGTCAGGTATTATTGCTAAAGGATTCCAGGAAGAATTAGCTTTCTACAGAAAAGTTGAAAATTCAATATCTAGTAATAAGTTTAAAGCTTTAAAGAGAACTTGGAATATTTATAGAAATGTTGAAAAATTAGATTTGGTTACTTCTATTTGGTGTTTTAGTAACTATGTATGGAATGCGATTGTTAAAAATTTACTTGTATTTAGAAGATAGTTGAAAAATAAAAATAGATTAGTGCATTTAGAATTTTTTAGATTTGACACCATTGATGAATTGGATTCAAACACAATTACATATTGTGTTATAACATTCAAGATTTTAAACCAGAATATTATTCTTTCCAGTTATCGGAATCTATAGTATTGAGGATTTATAAATTGGGGGTTTAATAAAATAATTAAACTTGAAATCGAAAATGCTAATTTATTCTAGTTTAACTACTAATAAAAATTTAAACAGATGATCAGGATAGTAAATCTTGATGTGAATTTGTTAATAGGAGAGAGTGGTACTATGAAAAAAATAACGAAAGCGATTATTCCAGCTGCTGGTCTTGGAACACGTTTTTTGCCAGCTACTAAAGCACAACCTAAAGAAATGCTACCAATAGTGGACAAGCCTACTATTCAATATATAATTGAAGAGGCAGTTGCATCAGGTATAGAGGATATTATTATTGTAACTGGAAGAGGAAAAAGAGCTATAGAAGATCATTTTGATAAATCTTATGAATTGGAAGAAACTCTTGAAAAAAAAGGGAAAATAATACAGCTTAAAGAAATTCAAAATATATCCAATTTAGCTAATATTCATTATATCCGACAAAAAGAAGCATTGGGGTTAGGACATGCCATATCTTGTGCAAAGAGATTTATTGGAAATGAACCTTTTGCTGTATTATTAGGTGATGATATTGTTAATTCACATGAAGTGCCATGTTTAAAACAATTAATTGATGTGTATGAAAGATATAATTCTTCCGTAATAGGGGTACAACAGATTCCGTATGAGGATGTTTCTAAATATGGAATTATGTCTATTGAAAACGGTGAAATTGGTGAAAAAATTTTCCGCGTTGATCGTTTGGTTGAAAAACCTGCAATAAATGATGCCCCATCTAATTATGCCATAATGGGAAGATATATATTAAGACCAGAAATATTTGATATTCTAGAAAAGCAAAAGCCAGGAGCAGGCGGAGAAATACAATTGACTGATGCTATAAATACTCTTAATAAAAAACAAATGGTTGTTGCATACGAATTTGAAGGTGTTAGGCATGATGTGGGTGATAAATTTGGTTTTATTAAGGCAACTATTGAATTTGCTTTAGAAAGAGAAGATCTAAGAGAAAATTTAATTAATTTAATGAGAACAGTATTAGATAATAACAAAGTAAACCAATAAAAGAGGTATTATGATATGAAAATTGCTGTAGTAGGTACTGGATATGTAGGGTTAGTCACAGGGGTTTGTTTATCTGAAATAGGGCATGAAGTTACATGCATAGATATTGATAGTGAAAAGGTAGAGAAAATGCGTACTGGATTCTCTCCAATTTATGAACCTGGATTAGATAAACTGATGTTAAAAAACATTAGAGAAAGAAGATTGTTTTTTACAACAGATAATAACCAAGGTTTGCAAGGTGTTAATGCAATTTACATCGCGGTTGGTACCCCAGAGAGGGAAGATGGCTCAGCAAATCTTTCCTTTGTAGAACAAGTTGCAAAAGAAATCGCTGAAAATGTGACTTCTGATGTAATTGTTGTTACAAAGAGTACTGTTCCAGTTGGAACGAATGATAAAATTAATAAAATTATTCAATCTCATTTAGTGAATAAAGTAAAAGTATTTGTTGTTTCTAACCCAGAGTTTTTGCGTGAAGGATCAGCAATTCATGATACGTTTTATGGTGATCGGATTGTTATTGGAGCTGACAATGACGCAGCTGCAGACTTAATTGAAGAGATTAATAAACCTTTTGGTATTCCAGTATTTAGAACCGATTTAAGAAGTGCTGAGATGATTAAATATGCCTCTAATGCATTTTTAGCTACCAAAATCAGTTTTATTAATGAAGTAGCAAATATCTGTGAACGATTGGGTGCAAATATTGAAGATGTCGCTGTAGGAATGGGGCAAGATAGTCGAATTGGGAATCAGTTTTTAAATGCAGGTATTGGTTTTGGTGGATCTTGTTTTCCAAAGGATACAAAAGCGTTGGTGCAAAGTGCTGATAGTGTTGGATATAATCTTCAAATTGTTAAAAGTGCAATGAGGGTTAATATAGAGCAACAGGAAGTGTTATTGGAGAAGTTAAATGATCGGTTTGATAATAATCTGGAAGGAAAGCGAATTGCGATTTTAGGGTTAGCTTTTAAGCCGAATACGGACGATATGAGGGAAGCACCTTCGATTATTATTACTAATAAATTGGTGGAACAAGGTGCTGAAATTATAGCCTACGATCCTATAGCTATGGATAATGCAAAAAAAATATTAAATGAAAATATTACCTATTCAGAAAACTTGGAAGGTGCACTATACAAAAGCGATGCTGCTCTAATACTTACAGCATGGAATGAATTAAAGCTAATAGACTTGTCTAATTTAGATAAGTTAATGAGTAATCCAATAATTTTCGATGGGAGAAACAGTTTTAATTTAGATGAAGTAAAAAAATATAATATAGAATATTATTCTATCGGCAGGCCAGAAATTGTAAATAGCTTCGTTGAATCTTAATTTTCCTTAAGTTGGAATATATTATTTTTCGAAATGATTCTACTTTTAGCATTTATTATTTAATTGTTTTTTAACAATGGTATAGAGTAATTATTTCTTGAACAAATGCTGATAATTCACAATTCGAAAATGTCTGAAATTATTCAAGTGATAAGTTTATTTATAATGATCTTTTTTAAGGGCTTTATATTTTAGGGATGAAAGTTTTCTTTGAAAGATAGATAGTAATGTTCATAAAGAAGCTACCTTTACCAAAGTCATTTCTATCTCTTTTAAGCTAGAAGTAATTAAAATGTAATATAAGTATTAGAAGAAGTAATGTGGATTTTGACTATAGTAAAGAAAAAAAGGTATTAAAGGCATTGACTTTTTTAACTGTTAGTGTTAAAGCACTTATTGTTTTTACTCTGATTTATTGTTGCTTAGAATATAGATAGTGTAGCCTGACAATGAATCTTATTTTATATAGTTTTACTTTTAATACAAGTATTTAATGATATAAAAATGTAAGGTTAAGTAATAATACGAAGATAGTTAAACTAGAAAGGGGAAATAAATGAAGTCAAAAATAGGAATTATCGGACATTTTGCATTTGGAAAAGATTTTTTTGATGGCCAGACTGTAAAAACGAAGATTTTGTACAATGAATTTAGAAGTATATTGGGAAATGATAATGTTTTATATGTTGATACCTATAATTATAAAAAGAATGTTATTAGGTTGTTATTTAAAACTTTAAGGCTTTTTAATAAAAGTGAAAATGTTGTAATTAATCTTTCTACAAAAGGAAGATATGTGTTTATACCTTTGTGTTATTTTTTGAAAAAAGTGTTTGGGACAAGAGTACATTGCATGGTAATTGGCGGGGGTTTTCCTGAACAAATGAAAAATAATAAATTCGTTAGAAGAATTTCTAGAAAAATAGATGGAATATATGTAGAGACTACTGTTATGTTAAATGCGATGCATGATTTGGGTTATGATAACGTTTATCATTTAAATAATTTCAAAAAATTAACTATGGTCAAAAAAAGTGATTTGAACCTTAAATCTAATTTTCCATTGAAAATTTGTACATTTTCTCGTGTTATCAAAGAAAAAGGTATAGAAGATATTATAGAAGCTATTACTAGGATAAATCAGCAAGAAGGTAAAGTCATATATTATCTTGATATTTATGGTCAAATTGGTACTGAATATCAAGAAGACTTCGAAGAACTAATAAAAAAATCCCCTGATTTTATAAGGTATAAAGGAATTATTGATTATGATAAATCAGTTGATGTAATAAAGGAATACTTTTTGCTTGCTTTTCCAACTTTATACAAAACTGAAGGGGTTCCTGGAACAATAATAGACGCATATGCATCTGGAGTCCCAGTTATTTCATCAGATTGGAATTCATGCAAAGATGTAGTAGATGATAACTCAACTGGAATAATTTTCAAGATGGGGGATATAAATGATCTTATTAGTAAATTGAAAGAAGCCTATACCTATCCACAAAAGATAACTAGCATGAAAGAAAATTGTTTGGATAAGGCTTTCCAGTATTCTTCTCATATAGTAATTCCAAAATTATTAGATTTAATAGATAAGGATTAAACGTTATGAAAAAAATAATATACTCTGACCTGTATAGATATACAGGGAATACTAGTTATTTTAGTTTTATTAAAAATTTAATTTTGAATCCAGCATTTCGATATACGTATGTATTTAGGAAGACTCAATATTATTCTGCAAAGAGGTTTTCAATTTTTAAGTATTACTATAAAGTAAAATTAAGAATGTTGATGGTTAAATATGGATATCAAATACCTAGCAATGTTGAAATTGGAAAAGGGTTTTATATAGGTCATTTTGGAAGTGTTGTAATAAATCCTAAAGTAACAATAGGTAACAATGTTAACATTGCAAAAGGTGTAGTTTTAGGGCAATCGAATAGAGGTAAGAACATTGGTGTTCCTACTATATGTGATAAAGTCTGGATAGGAAGTAATGCTGTAATTGTTGGTAATATTGTAATTAATAGTGATGTTTTGATTGCCCCAAATGCTTATGTGAATTTTGATGTACCTTCCCATTCTATTGTAATTGGAAATCCAGCGAAGGTAATTCCAGTAGAAAATGCAACAAAAGCGTATATTAACAATTGTATTTGATTTATATATGAAAAAAGGAGAAGTTATGAAAAAGATAAAAGTTTTTCACATATTACCTGATTTAGGAACTGGAGGAGCTGAAAAATTAGCGCTTGATATATGTACTTTTCTGAATAAAGATGAATTTGATACAACCCTTATATCACTCTATCCGTCAAAAAACAGTATATATGAACAAATAGCAGATGAGAATGATCTAAATATTATTTTTTTAAACAAACATAAAGGTTTGGATTATAAAATTTTAATTAATCTTAACAAATTATTTAGAGAACAGAAACCAGATATAGTGCATACACACCTTTATGTTGCTCCTTACGTTCTTCCAGCTATGATTATTAATAACATTAATGGAAGAGTACATACGGTGCACAATATTGCATCGATGGAGCTCGGTAATTTCAAAAAAAAAATAATGAAAATTGCATATCAGTTTTTTAAAGTAACACCTGTTGCTATTTCTGATTATATCAAAAAGACAATTGAAATAGAATATCATATAAATACTAATAAAATCCCTTGTATATACAATGGAATTGATACTAATAAATTTACTAGGTCTAGTAGAAAAAACGAAAAAGTGACGACTTTTGTTCATGTAGGGCGTTTTTCAAAACAAAAAAACCATAAATTACTTATTGAATCATTTGCTTTATCATTAACGAAAAATCCTAATATGGTTTTAAAGCTAATAGGTGACGGTCCATTAAAACAAGAAATTATTAATATGATAGCAGCTTTAGGGGTTGAAGATAAAGTTATCTTAAAAGGGATACAAAAAGATGTTAGATTTGAGCTGAATAGTTCAGATGCATTTATTTTATCTTCTGATTGGGAAGGGTTGCCTATATCAGTGTTGGAAGCTATGTCTTGTGGATTGCCAATTATATCAACAAAGTCTGGAGGTACCCCGGATATTGTAAAAGATGGTGAAAATGGTATATTGGTAAATCTGGGTGATAAGGAAGGGCTTGCTAAGGCCATAAATGAACTTTCTTCTGATTATCAATTAAGAAAAAAAATGGGTGATAATTCATATATTTATTCAAAACAATATGATATTCAACAAGTATGTGAGCAATATTCTCTATTATACAAAGGAATATTAGGTCAAGACTGAGAAATACTTTAAGTTTAAAAAAACACTAAAATAATTAATGGAAATAAAAGATTTTGTAGCAGTTTATAGACTTTATTATGTTGTTAAACAGCTATGGTTTTTAAAAATACAGCGCTTGTATCCCTTATACCTTATTGACTTGTGCTTTTAGTTATGATTATAAGAATAATCATCATTAATCAGAACACTTGGTTGTTGTTTGCTAGTTAGCTGATTGGTTTAAGGTAAATACAAAATAGCGTATGCGATTTTGGATAATTTAGAAATTCATTAGACAGAATTCTTAGATGAACACAGTCTCCTTCTTACATCCATAAGTCGAAACCAATTTTTTATTCAAAAAAACCAAAAAAATGAAATATATATGTACATGTAAATTAAATGCCGGCATTCTGTAAGTTTTTAAAAAATTCTAGTTCAATAAAGGCAGATCTTAATTCAATTTAGTAGTTTATTATTTGGGTCCTTATTCGCTGTCATAGGAGTAATTCACTTTTCTATTTGTTAGTGTTTATCTAGTCAATAACACTATAACGAAGGTTGAAGTGTTTTTTCTTTGTTTAAGCATATTGATAAAAATTAAACTTTTATTTTCTTAAGGAAAGTTGAGTTATTACAACTAAGAGCTAGGGATAAAAAATTATCTATCATAGTAGGGAAATGAAAATAAGGAGCGTTATATGTGCTGTTAAGTATTATTGTACCTGTGTATAATGTAGAAAAATTTATCGATAAATGTTTGTATAGTCTTGTCAATCAAACTCTTCAGGATATTGAAATTATAATTGTAAATGACGGGTCAACTGATAACTCACAGAATATTATAGATGAATATGTTAAAAATTATAGTAATAAATTAGTTAGTTTGAATAAAGAAAATGGTGGTCTTTCGGATGCAAGAAATTTTGGTTTGAAACACGCAAGTGGTGAATATGTAGGTTTTGTAGACTCTGATGACTTCATAGATTTTGATATGTATGAAAAACTATATGATTATGCAATAAAAAAAAATGCTGATATAATAATTTCCGATTTTATTTTTGAACCAGATAATATTGTTATTAATTCGGATCTTGAAGATACTATAGAGCTTAATTTAAAGAACAATCCTGAATTACTACTAATTGAACCAAGTGTATGCAATAAATTATTTAAAAGAAGTCTTTTTTATGAAAATAACATAGATTTTACATATGGACTACTTCATGAAGATAGGCTTACAATAGCTAAACTGTTTTATCATAGTAAAAAGATATATTATTTAAAGGAAGCATTTTACCATTATTTAAAACATAGAGAAAATTCAATAACTACATCGGTAAATATGAAAAAGTATACAGATATTATTATTGTATTAAATGAAATTGATCAGTTTTTTGTAGAGAATAATTTTATTCTTCATACTCGAGAGTCGCTTGACAAATTATTTTTAAATTTATATATAGCCTTTTGTATGCGTGCAATATATGAAATTAAAGATATTGATAAAAGAAATGAATTTTTGAATGATTTTGGATACTTTATTCTAAAAAAGGTTAATCAACCATTAAAAAATAGCAGATACAATAATAAGAGGATAAAAATGATTCTAATCCTACTTATAAATAGAAGATATGCTTTAGTTAATTTATTAATAAAAACAAAAAAAATATTAAGAGGGTAACATAATGGTTTATATTTTTTCCTTTTTATTTTGTATTTATTTTGCAGTATTAGTTAGTCTGAGGAAAAACGGGAAGAAAGTTTTCAATGGGAAATTAGACACGTTCTTAGCAATACTATCTTTTTCACCTTTATTTGTATTATATGCATTTCGAGGAGAAATTGGGATTGATCAGCAAGCATATCAGGAAATTTTTAATATAACTCGATATACAAATTTAAAAGAATTACCTACGCTATCCCAAGAAATTGAAATAGAAACTTTTTATTTGTTGATTAACTATTTGGGGTTTAAGTGGGGTTTGGGGATAAACTTTGTTTATTTTATTTGTTCAGGCCTTACATTTTTTTTCCTTTATAAGGCACTAACCTATTATGATCAAGAGAGAAAATATTTTATTATTGCAATCATTATATTTTATTCTCAGATGTTTTTTTCTGGTCTTGACGCAGTACGTCAAATTGTAGGAGTTGCTATATATTTTTATTCTACCAAATATATTACTGAAAGGAAATTCCACTTATTTTTGATATGGGTGTTTGTTGCTTCACTCTTTCATACTTCTGTACTTTTATTAATCCCAACATACTTTGTACTGAATAAAAAAATTAATCCGTTTTTTTACATTATAGTTTCTCTACTTTTTTTATTACTAAGCAAAATATTTACACCTGTAATTCTTGTGGAATATATCGCTAAGGTATTTCCTGATTGGAAATACCTTAGCGATTTGTCTAATGATGTTCAGTATGAAGGAACTGTTGGAATAGTTTATTTTATTCATTTAATAACAAGCGTAGTAATATTACTATGTCAAAAAGAAGTTAGTATTTACAGTAAAAAAATTATTCCTGTAAATATGTATATAATATTCGCTATGTTATACCCTATAGCAAGTCCTTACCTTTCCACAAAAAGATTACTATATTATTTCTTTATTGCTGCCTCTTTAGGGATTCCTTTTGGAATTGAACGGTTAAAAAATTATGAATTAGCTAAATTTAGACCATTAATATTGTTTGCTTATTGTATATTATTTATTTTTCTCTTTCTTTCATCGGTAAGGTCGGGGTATTTAAATCCTCAATGGTTTCATGAACCCTATAAATTCATGAATCAATGAGTTTTAGCATATCGGGATAGTGTTAAATTGTGTGAGTGTGATAATACCATTTAAATACCGATTTAGAAGTAATTATCTGGTAGTTGAAAAATACTATTATGTACAAGTGTAAGATCTTTTCAAATTTGCAACTCTTTAATATAGAGGTAGTTATTCTTTGCATAAATAATTCTCTATAAGTGTAAGTTTTACCGAATGAAGGGTAATTTTTTGAAAGATGTTTTTTTTAATCAATTAACAATAAGCAGAAGCTCAGATTTCTCACTGCTATTTCTAATATGTGTTTTACAGTTCTGTCCTTTATTTCGAAGAATGTTTATTCTCCAATATGTTCATGGTAAAAAATAGAGAAACCGATTTGGGCTTATTTCCAATCGTTAAAAAAGACATTATCTTATATTAAATATTAATTGGAGTGAAAGTCCCATGGAAAGCTTGTTAATAGAATTGAACAATGGAAATTTAAATTCATGTTTAAGCTCTAATAAATCTAATGAAAATAAATTTATTTTATCACCTATAAATAGCCATAGTTATAAGATAGCTGAAATAAATGAATTCTCTCAAGGGGAAGAGGATGCCCAATATATAGAAGTTGATTTAGTAAATAATAAAGTTAATATAAAAAGTAGTTGGTATGGTGAGTTTCCTCTATTTTTTTATTTTTCTGCTAAGGAAAAGACTCTTTTGGTGGATTCTAATTTTGAATCAATAATAAAGAGATTACAATTTATAAAGAAAAAAGTGGAAATTGATTCTGTGGGTTTTTATCAAGCAGCTATATTAGATAATCCATTGAGAAGAAGAACATTATTTAAAGATATTTTTAAATGTATTGCTGGGGAAGAAATAAGTATAGACTTAAATAATGGAGAAATAAAACGAGAAAATGTATGGATATTACCATTTAATAAGGGAGGTTATGAAAAAAGTAAAGAAGAATATTTAGCTACAGCAAAATCAATTTTAAATAATCTTTTACAACCATATACTGAGATATTGAGTGATGAAAAGGAACTACTAGCTCCCTTAAGTGGAGGACTAGATTCGAGGTTATTAGTAAGTTTGGCTAAGAAGGAAAAATTGAATTTTAATAGTCTTGTTTTTGGGACTAGACACTCTAATGAAGTTGTGGTGGCTAATGAAGTAGCAAAAAGATTAAATATAAAACTAGAATATAAAGAGTTAATGAATTTTTATTATTTGAATTATGGTGAAGAAGTGGTTAGATATACTGGTGGTTTAAGTAGTCCTATGCATTGTCACTTATATTCAATATTAAAGGCTAATAAACTTAGTCCTAAATATATTCTTCATGGCTTTATGGGTGATGTTTATGCAGGTGATAGTCAGCCAAGTTTTGCAAATGATTTTACAATTTCTAAGGATCAAGCTTTACAAATGTATATAAATAAGGTTAAAAAGCATCATCTATGGATTATGTTAAATGAAGAAGAGAAAAAAGAATTTATAAATGATCTGTGGGAAATTTTAGAAGATTGTTGTCGAGTTAATTTACCATGTCATTTCGATGAATATGTCCATAATGTAGATAGACAATTTGCTTTAATCGCAAACGTATTCTCCCCAATTGAACAAGAATCAACTATTATTAGACCATTTATTTCTAAAGAATATTGTTTGTTTTTTAATACTCTTCCTTATGAACTGAGAAAAGGAAGATATCTTTATACGGAAGCAGCAAAGGAATTATTCCCAGAAGTTTTTAATATCCCGACCCAAAATATTCCAATGGGGTACAAAAAGTTTAGTGGATTTTATCCAAATATAAGGAAAGTGTTTCTGAGTGCTTTTGTCTTAAGTTACATTCTTACACGGGGGAAATTGAAAATCGGTAAATCCCTAGTTTATGAAAATCATCATGAACTATTAGATAAAGAGTTAAAAGGTGAATTAGAAGAAGCAATTAATTATGCTAACTTTTTGCTTAATAAGGATTTCTCTGAATATGCAAATCTATCATTACTTCGATTTAAAGAAACAAGGGTACCTTTTCGTTTAATAGGTCTTTATTGGTTACGCGAGTATTTAAGTTAGAGTAACACAAGAATGTTTTATATAAATTAACGAAGTAGTGTAATTGATGAAAGTATATGGACTCTGTGTAGTTAACTCTCTATGACAAAAATAGTGAGGATGTGTCCCACTTGGAACAAAAAAGTATAAACGAACTTATAATTAAGATTTTAGTGAAGTGGTAGTAGACCTGTATCATATTGGTAGCACGGCAATTAAGTTAAATAGCGAATATGGCGTTATTTGAAGTAACGATGGATTAAGTTAAGGCCATTGCACTTGTGAATGGAAAATAAGGCCAACTTAAGACCGCAATACGAAACCAAAATGCAATAAAGAAAATCTGTCTAAATGAAAGGGGAGATTCAATTTTTTTAAAAGGTTTAAGGAAATATTCGCTAGAATGTAATTGATAATAAGGTAGAGATAGAGAAGTGTTCATTCTTGTACAGTTTGCTCGATTATTAAGGATATATCTAAGACTGTAATCGTTTTTTACTTCCTAAAAAAATAGCTTTATCTCTCCTAGTTTTTAGTAGAGTCGGTAAATGGTTTTCGGTGCACAGAAATCAGGTACCTCATAATTATTGAGTGTATTAAAAATAGAGTAATTAGGCCTGTCTACCATATATAGACACGACTTTATATTGTCTTCGCTTAAATTGGCACGATAATCAAATTCATCATAATGAACCTCATATATTCAAAAGAGGAAGTTGAAGTAGGATCAAATTCCTTTAGCAAAGGAATAAAGTTTGCAGTTTACATTTAACTGAATGGCATAGTGAACTATTCGTCATCTCATGTTTTATAAAGAGGAGAAAGGCGAACTCACTATCACTACATACGAAAGGTCCATATTCGGAGAGGTGGCTTTAGTTAATCCAATTACCCTTTTTTGGTCCTGTAGATGCATATAACTCGCCTGTGCGATGACTTTACGTCGACAACAAATACCTGCCATACATATTAGTATGAAATTCAGTTGTTTTGTAATAAGTATTAAACTGGGCTTTATCTTATTTCCGTAAGTTGAAAGTCCTGGAATCAACAATGATTGTGACCTTATTATAATTTATTTTGAATATTCGGGTATAGAGCTCGTATTTCATTGATAATGTGGGTTGGATACTAACATTACCCCTTTTAATCCTTTGACTAAATCCTAAATCTTCTACAGGGTGTTTCTTATCATGATAATGTAGGTAACTCTCTATATGTTAAAACACAAGTTGTTTGTATGACAGATGGATAGCTGCGCAGTAAATCTTTATAAGAAAATTAATCATCTATCCATTTTTTTATTTATGAGTAAGACTCATTTTTAAAGTTAAGGTTTGTTTGAATTTTCGTTTAAATGATCTTTAAAGGATAGTTCATTTTTTTGAATTTACTGAGGTTCCTCTTTTCTGGTACTCTTTCTTTTTGGTGAAAGGACATAGAAGAGTGAGAGCTGGTACATCTCCTATTTGATGCGAATATTTTTGGGTGAATATATACTATGTAATGTGTTTTTTCTTAACGTGTTTCAGAACCTTAGAAGGAGGTACTTCATTTGTCTACTCTCAAGAAAAATTTTCTTCTTGTTCTTCTTCAGCAGTTTGTTTTACTCGGACTACCTTTTTTAACAATCCCTTATATTTCAAGGGTATTAGGACCTAATGGAGTTGGACTTTACAGTTACAGTTTTTCGATTGTTACTTTATTTATAAATGTGTTTCTTTTAGGTTCTCACCTTTATGCTGTAAGAGAAATTGCCAAGGCAAAAGAGGAAGAACATTTGTTATCAAGGGTGTTTAGTGAAATATTTCTCATTAGAACAATGCTATTATTATTAGCATTAATTGCTTATTGGGTTACTGCTAATTTAATTGACAAAAATAACTCTGTTTTTTTCTGGCAGACATTACATTTAGTGGGGGCTTTATTTGATATAACCTGGCTATTTCAGGGAATTGAAAACTTTAAAAAATTAGTAACACGTAATTTGATTATAAAATTATTAGGATTTGTAAGTGTCTTTGTATTTGTCAATGATGAAAATGATTTGCTTATATATATCTTAATTATGGCTTCTTCTACAATATTGGGCAATTTAGCTCTTTTTTACAAGCTTAAACAGGAAGTTGTCCTAAAAATATCTATTTCACAAACAAACTTCAGTAGGCATCTTAAACAGATGATTATCATGTTTATTCCAAGTTTTTCTATAATTATTTATTCTGTGCTCGATAAAACTATGTTGGGGATCATGTCTACAACAAGCCAGTTAGGTTTTTACGAACAAGCTGGTAGAATTGTCTTTATGATTTTTTCACTTATTAGTATATCTGGTACTGTCATGCTACCCCGAAATGCCACTTTAATAGCTAATAAAAATTTTGAAAAACTGTTTCAATTTCTCAAGTATGGCATATCCATCACTGGTCTTCTGGTATTTCCAATTACTCTAGGTATACTTGTTATTGCTGAAGATTTTGTTTTGTGGTTTTTAGGAGAAGCATTCCGGCCAAGTGTAATTATAGTTGTTATTATGGCACCAATTATTATCTGTAAGTCATTAGGCGTTATTTTTGGTTCTTGGTATTTTGTCCCAATGGAAAAAAATAAAGAATATACTTTGCCAATTGTATTTGGAGCGGGTTTGAACTTTTTTTTAAATATTATGCTGATTCCACGGTACAATGCTATTGGTGCGGCGACTTCAACCCTTATTACAGAAGTGTTGATACTCATGATACAGATGTGGTATTTAAGGCATGTGCTGAATATTAAGGAAATAATAAAGGGGGTTATTCTGAAATATTTAACTATTGCCTTATTTATGGCACTTTTGACTTATGGAATATCCTCGTTTTTTAATCTCTCAGAATTTCCTTCTATTATCTTGAAATTTTTCTTGGGGATTTTTATTTATGGGGGATTTTTATATTTAATAAAGGATAAACTCGCAATGTACATGTTTAGGAAATTTGTTCGTTTAAAATAGGAAGAGTCGTAAATTATAACGCATTATATATTTGATATAATCAGGGGTATTTAAAATTTATTTTTACATTGTGTTTTATCATTTTATGTGCGACCGTAGATTGCAGTCTATTTTATATTGTACCTTTTCCTAAAATTCACATAACTTTTATAGTTTGTTCATAATAGTAGATAAGAATGATTTAATCTATGGCAATATTAGTTACAGAAGGAGCAGGCTATATTAGTAGTCACACAAGTATTGAATTACTTAATTTATGACCGATTTTATTATTCTAGAAAACTTTTGAATAATAAATAAGAATTATTTAAATGATAAAGGACAATACAAATAAAGTTTTTACCTTTTTTGAAGTAGATTTGCTTATTCGGAAAGATCTAGAGGAAGTTTTTTTAAATAACATCATCGTTGCAGTAATTTTTTTGTTGGACTAGGTAGTTAGGGAGTCTGTATCTACGCCACTACACTAAATTATTATATTATTTACAGGAACGCTTATTCTTTGGATATGGTGCTAAATTTGGTGTTAAAGGCCTAGTATCCAGCCCTTCGGCAACAGTTTACGGCATATCTAATAGCGTTCCAATTACATAGAATTTCTTACTTGGTGCTACTAATCCTTATGGCAGAACAAAACAAATGATTGCTTAATATATATCCGACAGTGGAGCGTTGCTCTTTTACGTTACTTCAACCCAATTGGTGCACATTCTAGTGACATCCCAAATAACTTAAAGTAATATTATAAAGGTGATATTTGGAAAACTAGATGAACTTAGAGTCTTTGATAAGGAATATCCTACATTGTTAGAGATACATCCACCTGGTAAATCTGGCGATAGTGCATATTAAAGCACAATAAAAGGTAATAACAGCAATTTGTAGATGCTTTAATCTTGGTATTGGAAAGAGTTATACTGTACTAGAAATGTAATATACTTTTGAATTAACTTCTGGTAAAGAAATACTTTAGGTTAAAGTGGAACCAAGACCAGGTGATATTTCAACTTGCTTCTCTGATCCTTCAAAAGCAAATTTTAATTGGTCACTGCAAGAGAAGTCAGAGAAATGTGTGAAGGCTTTTGGTGATGGCAATCCAACAACCCAAAAGGATATGAAGTAAAAGTTCCTGAAATTACATTATTATAGTTAGGAATGGGAGGGATATTCATGAAACGAAGAAACTTCTTAAGGGATATTTTTCTTTTTATTTTTGCTTTCTTTTTTGGCTATATAGTAAAAAAAGATGCTGAAAATATAGTATTACAACGAGGTAAGAATGGGAGTGCGATTGATGATGAGATTAATGCTTTAAAGGAACAATTGGCAGAGAAAGTGAATAAATCAGAAATTGAAGACACATTAACAAAAATAACTCCTCTGCGATTTGGTGTAGTAGGTAATGCGAATTATTTTAACGAATCAGATAAAAAGTGGTATACAGACAGCACATGTTCCACACTAGCTAATGATGACACAAAGGGTATTAGGGCATTTTTAAACTATCTAAAAACAAATGCACCGTATGAACAAGTAATTTTTCCTAGGAAAAATTACTTGATAACAAGTTCCATTATTATACCTCAAGAGTGCAGATATATAGATTTTAAATATTCATCTTTTCAATATATCGGTGCGAATGACACATATTGTATTACAAGCGGAGCTGTAACGGGAAACACACCAGAGGAAGGACTTTCTGGTGGTTACATTTATGCGGATTGGAAAAACTTATTTATACAATGTGACCCATTAGGAAGTAGGAAATGTAATGGTATTGATTTTACGAGATTAAGGAATAGTAGTCTTACAAATATAATTGTTAATGATGCTAATATTGCAATAAAAATGAATGAAACGTGGGCATCTTCATTAAATAAATGCAAAGCATTTTATTGTAATATCGGTATTTCTACAGGGCGTTCATGTAATGGAACAAATATTTCAAAAGCAGATATAGAGGCCTGCAATATTGGAATACAAATTGGGAACCCTGGGAAAATAGGTGATACTTGGGGAACGAACGGTTTGACAATTGATAATGCTACATTAGTTCAAGCTTGTGGTACTGCTATCGAACTTCACTATATTAAACAAGCTTCTATAGTCAATTGTTACTTTGAAGCTAATAATCGTGTTATTGATATTCCATTAATGACGTCTAATGACACGATACACAACTTCACATTCGATAGCAATATGATTGACATAGGAGCTAAAAAAGAATGTTTTTTGAGGTTAAGGGATAACTCTCGAAAAGTTTCAATGAGCATTACGAGAAATACGTTTACGGGGCCTAAACCACTTAACACCTTTTTTCATTGTGATAAAGGTGTTCTTGGAATAATTGATAAAATGGAAGTTAGCGGAAATTGGTTTAGTGATGGAGTAAGTTTTGTCGATATTTTTCCTTCCACATGGAAAATGGGTGCAGTAAAAACAGATATACTGTACACTCCAACAATCAATGATAATGATTGGGATATCTACCAAAGTGTGCAGATTGCCTGTTTAGGCAATTCCATGTTTGAATTAATGGGGGGGATAAACAGGAGACCTGGGGCAACCTCAAACTTATTAATAAAAAAGATGCCTTATTACTTTACATCGGAAACACTAAGTTTTAATTATTTGATTCCTCAAACGGTTGATGGAGCGAGCGGAACTAAAAAAACATCTCGATTAGAAGTACGGAATTTACAGGATATATGGATCTATACAGATGATACGACAGATATAAATCGTATCAATTTAAATGGTATTAGGTGGTGTACGAGAGTATAGGGTAGGCTTTGGATTATGCTTTTTAATGGGTAGTGTCAAATAGATAATTACCATATTATATTAAATAGCCAGGGATACAATATTGGAATATTTCTTAATAAACAGTAGTAACTTAAATGAATGACCGCTAATACAACTAATCAAGTACGGTAAGAAAATAATGGAATAGTTATGGCACTTATTTGATAATAACGGTGAAGTAGGAGCAGAATGTTAGGCCCATCTATTAAAGAAATTTTGGGACCACGTTACGTCTAGATAAAGGAAAAAGATACATCTAGCAGAAAGCACCAACCGTAAAAAAGTTAACAGAGCTTCTCCGGAATGCCGAGGCTAATGATATCGTCTATGTTAAAGTGTTATGCACTGTACTCGAGCAATCAAGCGGTGACATTTCTATCCTTAATGCTAATGTTCAAGCCTATAATACATAACTGTCAAAGTTAATCTATTGGAAAAATGGCGCGGCCACCTGTCTTTCTGGGAATTTACCCCTCCAAAAAGATATTTTGTCCAAATAAAAAACAACTAACTTTTTTTACGATGCTTTAGTGATATAGTCGAATAATTAGTTTTATTTTAAGATTATAAATCAGTACTCATATTAGGTTGAAGATGCTTTCATCCTGCCATATAAGCCTATACACACATTTTTGTCCGTGGGAGTAGTACTGTATTAAGGTTCGATTATGGATTTATTTCCATAAAAAATAATTGCTGGAATACGGTTATCGATCAAGAATAAAGAAAGGACTGTTCTATTTGTCTTTGGAAGTCGATTAATTAAAGGAAACTGACAATAACTATATTGACCATTCACTCTCAAAGTATTGTTCTAATGATTATGTTGTTTGGCTATTAAAAATGAAGTCATGATTACTATGAACTGAATGGGGAGAACCCATCACAATAATTACTGGAATCAGTTTACTATTTCCAGATAAGAGGTTACAGGAGTGCTCTGAACTATGTCATGATTTTTTGCAATGAGAATTGTAAGCATTATACAATCGACTGCCTCAATTAATACGAAAGAGGATACGAGTGAAAAGTATCTGATTTCTTGACCTAAGTTCTTATCTAAGTATTTGAAAAAAGTGGACTGATATTAATTTTCTGAAAAAACTGATTTTAATATATTTATAAATTGTGGTTTTTGTTTTACATTAAGAGAACTGACCCGTCAAAATGTTTAAGGTTTATAAGTGCGAAGTAACCCTTTAAAGAGAAATTGGGGTTAAATGCTTAATCTAAATATATATTTTTTTATTTAGAAGTTTTTATTAAGCATGTAATAACAAAGGAGCATTTGAGTTTTCATTTCTCTTTAGGAAAGTGAATTATCTCTCCAATTAAATGCTGTTAATATAAAAAACGTAAATAAAAAACATCTTTTTTATAATAAAGATTAAAGGTGGGGATAAATGTATATTCAGTAGTTATAAAAGGGGTTTTTAAATCCTTATTAGATTAGAGTCGTTACTACTAATAAATAAAAATAATGAAGGGGAAAAATATGGATAATAATTTCTGTCTTGATTTGGCACTTATGCCAAAAGAATTAAAATTAATACTTTTAATTATGAACACAGAAAGTGACGAAAATATAAGGTTAAAAAAAAATGAATTATTTACAGATATAGATTGGGAGTACTTCCTACACTTAGTTATGCATCATCGTGTTTATCCATTAATTTATACAAAGTTAAAAACGATTGAAGGAGAAGTAATTCCTTCTTATGTTATCAAAACCCTGTCCTATGAATACAAAAGAAATACAATTAAAATGTTACAATTTAGCGGTGAGATGGTACAAATAAGTGAATTATTTACTGAAAAAAAGATTCGTCTACTATTTTTGAAAGGTCCGGTAATAGCTGCTGATATTTACGGTGATATTTCTCTTCGGACTTCAAAAGATCTAGATATTCTAATTCCAAGCACCGATATAGAAAGAGCAGAAGAAATACTTTACAATTTAGGCTATGAAAGAGAGGAGGAACCTGATTATAATGATTGGAAATGGAGGAATCACCATGTAACGTATAATCATCCTCAAAAGAATATCCAACTTGAAATTCATTGGAGAATACATCCACGTCCTAAGAAAGTACCAAGTTTTAACGAATTATGGGAACGAAAGAGAGTAAGTATGCTCACAAGGTGTCCTGTCTATTTTTTGGGAAAAGAGGATTTGTTTTTATATCTTGTTGCTCATGGATCCAAACATGGGTGGTTTCGTCTTAGGTGGTTAGCAGATATAGATTTACTAGTTAGAAAATCTTTCAGTCTAGAGGAAAGTAATTTACTATTAAAAAAATATAAACAAATCCATTTAGGAGGACAAGCAAAGCTCTTTGTAGGACAAGCACTTATTTTAGCTTCCCAGTTATTAAATACACCTATTAATAAAGAGATGCAGGCTTTTACAGAAAAAAGACGTTCTAAAAGAGTAGCACAAATGGCAATTTTTTATATTAAGGAAATGGCGCAAATACACATTCCAATATCAGAAGAAGAATTAGCTAAATACCATAAGAATTTTCTACTTACAATAAAATCAAATCTGCGGAAGTCATTCTTGATTAATGGTTATCGTTTTTTTTCAAAATCAAATTTGGAGAAGTTTTTATTTATAATAAGATTATTTTATCCAAGAACGGCAGATATAATGGCTCTGAAGTTGCCAAAACCTTTTCACTTTTTATATTTTCCACTACGTCCTTTTTTTTGGGCATGGAGAAAGACGAGGAAAACTTAATAAAAGTGGTAAGCATCTACTAATAAATTTTAAATGATTTATATTCCTTTAGTGTGAAAATGTTTAAAATATATTATTTGGTCCCCAAATTGATGGCATAAATTGTCTTCTAATCGTTGATTTAATTATCCTTAATCAAATTAAGAAGAGGGGAAATCATGACAATTTCCCCTCAAAAACATGATCATCAAAAATACGATTCCGTTATATCCTCCAAATTCTAAAAATGTGAATACAGACATTGTTAAACAGCCTTGACATATTCGGATAATTGAAGGGATTTCAAACATTGCAAGGTCAGAAAAGTTTTAATGTTTTTCTTCTACATAATGAGTGTGGCGTTCTACTTATCTACTAACCTGTGCTAAGAGTTCTTTTGCATTTTACGATCCAAATAGTGGTCCTAATCTACAATAATGACTACTGAATATCCCCTCATTAATCTAAGTTATGCCCCACGAACTGTAAAGTTATTCTGAGACCGAAGTATCATATACAATGTCAGCATGACAACTAAATAAATGAAAGTCAGTCTTATATTTTTGATCCTGATGCCATCTGATTTAACTAAATTTCTTGCTCATAATGCGAGAAAAATATTGCCAATGTAGCAGTAAGTTCAACAAAAGGAAGATATCCTACTTCAAATTTGGTAAGCTCCATTTGTTAACTAAGAGATATCGTCCCTTTTGATTTTGCCTTACAGCCTTCTGATCAACTTTATCAGTAGTATTAGAGCTTTGGTAGAGAAAGATAAGTCCAAATGAGTTTTTCTATACCTTATTGAACTAATAGTTGTGGTTCTTCCGTTTGCGATGTTGTATACAGACCAGTCAAGGTTTCTTTTAGAGTTTCTAAATTCATATCTGTTGCCAATTCCACATATCATTCAGGAATAACTTAAAATCATGATGAATGAATAATTTTTTTGACCATCCCAGTTCATACATGCCTAATACCGCCCAATGCAAATGTGCCTGTTTTCCAGGAGGAGTTTCAAATTTTAGTGGTTTGTTTCGGTTGAACCCGATAAGACCGATAAGATTTAACAAACTCTCGAAGGGTAGTTGTTTTCTCCTCATATTTCAGGGCATTAACTTCCTCAAATAGGACCATAGACCATCCAGTTTGTCGTTCCTTTTGAATTTTTTGGAAAATATTAGACCTGAATCCATTCTAATTTACTCTCCCTAACTCTACACTTAGATGATTTGAGGTATTTGCTCTTTACTTTGTTATTACATGCTTTTTTACGTCAAATCCTGCCTATGAGTAATAGCTGTTTTTCTCCATTCTTTTTGATGTAATTCTCTAATCAGAAAAATTTCCGGTCTTCAGCGTCTCAAACATTCAGACTCTATTTAATGATAAGATGATTATCTGTTAATTTTGAGAAATTTTAAACCGTTAATATTGTGTGTTTTAGTACAGATGATAATAATATGATCCATTTTTACTTCCGCTGTATTATGCTGACTACTCCTTTATTTCGAGAAGGTTTTTAAGCCCTAAATATTTATTTTACCTATTAAGCGAAATAAACAATATAACGAAGTTCTAGGATTTCATTATGCTTATTATGTAAGGAGCAACTCATCAGTTGGTGTTTTTGCAACATTTTAACTTTACCAGTTAAGTACATCCCTCTAGGATCACAATCAAACAAAAAATCTTCTTACAGGAAAGTCTTCAACCTAATAATTTAAGTTAAGTTTGATTACCTATTATCCAATTAAAATTAAAATAGGTTGGAAGTAGTTATATCCCATAATTAAGGATAGTTTAGTATGGAACCTTAAATTCCATCAAACATATAATGTAATAAATATCAAAAATAACTATTGAGCAGTATATCTACAATTGTAAACTTTCACAGTTTTTCTTCCTTCAAATTAATTGATCAATTTGTAAAGGTGTATTTAATTAATTGAAGGATAAAAGGAAAAAGGCCAACAAGCCTTAAATGTTAGTTTGCAAAATTCC
Source organism: Peribacillus sp. FSL R5-0717 (assembly GCF_038002945.1). Taxonomy (NCBI): domain Bacteria; kingdom Bacillati; phylum Bacillota; class Bacilli; order Caryophanales; family Bacillaceae; genus Peribacillus; species Peribacillus sp. FSL R5-0717. The sequence goes on along the minus strand of NZ_JBBOOF010000001.1, from coordinate 818,931 downwards.
AAAAAAGCGTAGTTAATTGGCTTTTTAGAAAGGGAACCTTTAATTCGAAAAAAATGAAATTCTAAAATTTGCAGGAAATAGGAACAGTATAATAATCAAGAAAGTAGGCTATGTTATACCTCTTCCTATTGCTGTTTAACATCATTATGTATTGCAGCAGCACAAAAGGAAGAATAAGGGGGGAGTAAAAGTATTTATAAAAATAGTGAACTGTGTGATAGAGGACTCAGAAGTAGGGTTAAATTTAAAAGTATTTGGAGGAGACTATAGAAATGGAAGATAAGCTAACAAAAACTACTCCTTGGGATTTTGGTGTATTAGGCAATGCAAATTTTTTTAATAATGTAGACAGTAAATGGTATGCAAATTCTGCGTTTACTATACCTGCTAATGATGATACAAAAGGAATCACAGCTTTTTTAAACTATCTTAGAATAAATAAACCTTATGATCAAATAATTTTTCCTAGAAAGAACTATTTAATAACAAGTACTATTATTATTCCTCAAGAGTGTAGAAATATAGAATTTAATTATTCATCCTTTCGATATATGGGTGGAAACGGCACTTTTTGTTTAACAGGCGGAGCTATAACAGGAAGTACACCAGAGGAAGGTCTTACTGGTGGCTATATTTATGCAGATTGGAGAAACTTGTTTATATGGTGCGACCCATCAGGAAGAAAGACCTGTAACGGTGTTGATTTTACAAGATTAAGGAATAGTAGTCTAACGAATATAACTGTAAATGAAGCGAATATTGGTATAAAAATGAATGACTCGTGGGCATCTTCATTAACCAGATGTAAAACGTTTTATTGTAATATAGGAATAGCTACAGGGCGTTCTTGTAATGGGACAAATATATCAAAAGCAGATATAGAGGCCTGCAATATCGGAATACAAATCGGAAATCCTGGGGATGTTGGTGATACATGGGGAACAAATGGTTTGACAATTGACAATGCAACTTTAGTACAAAACTGTGACACAGCTATAGAGCTATATTCTATCAAACAAGTTTCAGTGGTTAACAGCTATTTTGAAGCTAATAATCGTGTTATTGATATTCCTTTAATGTCCGCTAATGATACAATTCATAATTTCACATTTGATAGTAACATGGTTGACATAGCAAATAATAAGGAGTGTTTTTTGAGATTAAGGGACAATGCGAGAAGAGTTTCTATGAATATTACAAAAAACACATTTGCAGGCTATAAACCTATTAACACTTTCTTTCACAGAGATCCAGGTGTTCAAGGGTTTATCGGGAAAATGGAAGTAAGTAATAATTCATTTGCAAATGGTGTAAGCTTTAATGATATATATCCAAATACTTGGAAATTCGCATCTTTAAGAACAGATATTCCTTACATTCCTGCCATTAATACAAAAGATTGGGATGTTTATCAAAGTGTGCAAATTTTTTGCCACGGTAATTCTATGTTTGAACTAAGTGGTTCTGTGAAGAAAAAATCAGGTTCTACTTCTAATTTATTGTTAACAGGTATGCCATACTACTTCACATCTGAAACTCTAAGATTCAACTACTTGGTTTCACAAACAATAGATGGAGCTGGCGGAGTCAAGAAAATGGCAAGGGTAGAAGTGCGTAATCTTCAAGATATACGGGTATACACAGACGACATAACAGATACTAATCCAATAAATTTAAATGGCATTAAATGGTGTACAAGAAAATAATGCCATTGTGGAGACACTCTTCGACAATACTACTACTGAATTTGTTTCTAAGCTATGAAATAACAATTGCATAAATAAGGTGGATTAAGGTGTGCTTATTGTAATTCCTACGCCTCAAATGCAAGGAATAAATGCTTTTATGGTGATATCAAGTTTTCCTTAAAGGACGAGTAAAGAATTCTATTAATTTGGTTATTCTACTTTGCTACAAAATAGTTATATCCAATAACTCAATAATAAAATTCTTTTAATTTAAGAATTTAATATTCCAATAGGTTAAAACGTTTTAAAAAATATTACGCGTAAAAGACAGTTTAGTCTCCTAATTATGAAATCATAGTTCGCATATAGGGGACTTTTTTGATATTTGTATAAATGAGTAAAAAAGTATAATGAATTTAACACAAGCAGGTGGATGTTACTTAGAAATATATGAAGTTACTAACCAAACATTTTTTCTAAGTATCTAGTGTGAGTAGACTCTTTCTACAGTACCACTTATTTTAGAGTGCGGCTTTGCTCCCAGTGCCTGTAGGAATGGCTGCTCTTTTTGAAGTTTTTTGACAGGCGTTTCTTGTTTTATTTCATTTCTTTTGCTTTTTATGTGCTGTTTGGTCCAGTCGTTTGCGAATACCGTGATTAAGAGCTTTGGCCTTTGCTCTCTTTGAAAAGGTTCTTAGGTAGTCAACGGTCCGTTCAACCTTCCTTGGGCTACTTAAACGCCTTTATATGACTTCGTAATAAGTCAGGAATTCTTCAAAAGTCCGAGTAAAAAACGGATTTCTATCGGACAATGCTTATCAAAACTGTTTTAGGTGCATTAGTTTCAGTAGCATAGTTCAAGAATCTCCAATTTTTATAGAGCATTTGTAAATCCATCTTCAACGCATCTCGAGGTATTGGTATAATTCTATAATTATTTCCAAATGTTCAATACTAAAATTTCGAAAACCCCATTTTAGTACTGATTTGAAATCTAAAGAGATGATAGGATCATCTGTTGTTTTTGGAGTTTCACAGGTTGAAATTGGTTATTTTTGCAACGCTCATGATAATTAAAACTGAACCGATAAACATTATTTTCTAAGGAAAGTATAGGCGGTTAGAAAATACTTGAAAATACATAGGAAATATCTTAACTTATAGAAAGCAAATGAGGTGCATTGATACGAAAAGGAAATGCGAAAATAAGGATATTAATAGGTCTTTCTTTGTGTATAAATGGGAGTGAGAGTTATTGACATAGGCATAAATAGATGGTATTTTTAGCTTATCTAATTCGTTATAAAGAACAAATGGTTCTCGAAAAAGTAAGAGGTTACAAATTAATGTCATACACCTATTCACAATATTGCCCAAGTATTTAATGCATATATTTAAATATAATAAAACCATTTAGGAATTAATAAAAACATTATTACTAGACAAATTAAAAAGGAGTTAAAGGTATAGTTAAAAAAATTATTTAGTTATTCACATTACTTCACTCTCTAGATATTAGAAGTATAAGCAGGGGGAAAACATGAGTGCTATAACCGGTATTTATCAATTAAATGAAGAGCCTGTAGATCTCAAGCAATGCCGCAATTTAATGACAGCATTACAAAAGTACCCTGCGGATTCTATTCAAATATGGCATTCAGAAAAGGTTTTTCTCGGTTGTCACGCTCAATGGATTACTCCTGAATCTGTAGGTGAACAACTCCCGTTTTACGATTTTGAAAGACGATGTACAATCACTGCGGATGCTATTATTGATAATCGTGAAGAGTTATTTCAGATGTTGCAAGTAAAACCAATTCATCAAAAGGGCATGACGGATAGTGAACTAATTCTACTTTCATACTTTAAATGGGAGGAAGATGCCCCTAAGTTCTTAGTAGGAGATTTTGCTTTTATGATTTGGGATGAAAAAAGACAGAAGATGTTTGGGGCAAGAGATTTCTCAGGCAACAGGACGCTTTATTATCACCAAAGTCATCAGAAATTTGCATTTTGTACAACGATAAATCCTCTTTTGTCACTACCATTTATTGAAAAAAAATTAAACGAGCAGTGGTTGTCTGAATATTTGGCGATATCCGGAATGATAGATGCGGTAGATTCTACAATAACGCCTTATAAAAGTATAAATCAAATACCACCCTCTCATAGCATGACGATTGAGAAGAATAAGCTGACTCTAAAAAGATATTCCTATTTAACTCAGGGAAAAAGACTAAAACTAAGGTCAAATGAAGAATATATCGAAGCATTTCAAAGTGTCTTTCAGGAGGCTGTAACCTCTCGATTAAGGACACATCGAAAAGTTGGCGCACAATTGAGTGGAGGCTTAGATTCAGGAGCTGTTGTTGGTTTTGCTGTAAAGAAGCTACAAAGTGAAAATAATCAACTACATACATATAGTTATATTCCTCCGGAAGATTTTAAAGACTTTACACCTAAATACTTATTAGCAGATGAGCGGCCTTTCATTAAATCTACAGTAAATCATGTTGGTGGTATTACCGATCATTATTGTGACTTTAAGGGAAAAGACTCCTATTCTGAAATTGAAGATTTTCTTGACATCATGGAAATGCCATACAAGTTCTTTGAAAATTCCTTTTGGTTGAAGGGAATGTTTGAAAAGGCAAATGAAGAAGACATAGGGGTATTACTTAATGGTGATAGAGGGAACTTTTCTATTTCCTGGGGGTTTCCTCTAGAGTATTACTCTCTGCTTTTAAAAAGATTAAAATGGGTTCGCCTTTATCAGGAGTTAGACCAATATAGGATAAATGTTGGTGGATCTAGATTACGTAAGGTGAAATTAATTGCAAGGATCGGATTTCCAATTATTGATCGTGTCTTTCCAGAAGGTGTTCCATATAAAATTCCTTCCTTAATTAATCCTGGCTTTGCAGCAAAGACGGGCGTATATGAAAAATTCAAAGAACACGGAATTGATCAAACAGGATGGTATTCAAATTCTGACATTTTTAATGAAAGAAAAAAGCATTTTGAGGATGTCTTCCAGTGGAATGCAGGGAGTACACTTTCCACAAAGCTCTCCTTACGATACAAGTTGTGGAAAAGAGATCCAACCAATGATATACGTGTCATTCGTTTTTGTTTATCTCTCCCAGAAAATCAATATGTACAAAATGGTGTCGATCGTGCACTAGTTCGAAATGCCACAGAAAATTACTTACCTGATAAAGTCAGATTAAACCAGCGTTACAGGGGTGTCCAAGGAGCTGATTGGGTTCACCGCATGCTTCCTAAATGGGGTGGATTTATAGAAGAGATAGAGCAGCTTAGCACAGATAAGAAAGCTCTAGAATTTCAAGATGGTCAAGCAATAAACAAAGCACTAATAAAAATTAAAGAAGGAGCTAGGCCAGACTTTGCTACTGATCCTGAATATAAGTTTTTAATGCGCAGTTTAATCGTGTATCGTTTTTTAAAACAGTTTAATTAAAAGGAGGTGAATACATATGAAAAAGGAATGGAAAAAGCCTGAGCTAGAAGTTCTTGATGTTAATAAAACAATGCTTGGAAGAGATGGTGATTTCACGGATGCTGCTTTTCCGGCAGGCACAGGTAAAGACGATATAACTTTTAGTTAAATTCTCCTGCACGTAAATAGATTTTAAAGTACAAGATCTGTGCCCCTATTTATCGAGGTAATAGGGGGCTGTCTTGAAAATTCATTTAGTAATTAATTAAAGGGATTTTAATAAAAAAGAGCAGCATTTGTTTTTAATAAAGAGAGATTACTTCCTTAGATGAAATCGTTAATATTTGGGGGTATTTATGTGATTGGTATTGAAAAAAAGACTGTTTATGAAGCCTTTGGTTTAACAGTTTCAAGTGAAATCCCTCTACCGGAATTACTTCATATTAAAATAGAGGATGATATTACGGATCTTGTTATTGAAAAAGCTGACCTCTATTCATTATGGAACGAGCATTCGGATCCTAATGAAGATTTTGTCATTAGGAAGGATTGGATTATGTTCCATGTGTCAGGAACAGCCATTTTTTTGATACAAAGCGGAAGTAGGATAGTCGTTTCACCATTTAATGGGGCTCATGATGATGAAATTCGACTTTATATTCTTGGTACTTGTATGGGAGCAATATTGATGCAAAGAAAGATTCTTCCTATACACGGAAGTGCTGTAGCCATAGATGGAAAGGCATATGCAATTGTTGGTGATTCTGGTGCTGGGAAATCTACTCTTGCTTCAGCCTTATTAAAAAGGGGCTATCAGCTCATAAGTGATGATGTCATACCAGTAACACTTAATAATGAAAATGTACCTTTTGTAACACCTTCATATCCTCAACAAAAATTATGGTTGGAAAGCTTAAATCATTTTGAAATGGATTCAACTAATTATCAATCACTCACTGTTAGAGAAAATAAATTCGCTGTTCCTGTTCAAAATCAGTTTGTTACCGAACCACTCCCACTTGCTGGTGTATTTGAATTGGTCAAGGGAGATAATGTAGAAATAGAAGTTAAACCTATTGAACATCTCCAAAGATTTTATAAGTTGTACTATCATACATACCGTAATTCCTTTATTCAACAGTCTGGATTAATGGACTGGCATTTCAATACCTCTGCCAAAATGATCAAAAAAATTGATTTTTATCAATTACGTCGACCTACAAACCGTTTCACTGCACTAGACTTATCAGAGTTAATAGTAAACATGCTAAAAATGGAGGAAAAAGCACATGATTAAAAACCAAAGAGTTACCAAGAACCTTTTATATAGCCAAAGTCCAGGAAACATTGTTAGTGATATGGATGGAGAAAAAGTGATGTTAAGCGTTCAAAAAGGAAAGTATTATAATTTAGGTAAATTGGGTGGAGAGATATGGGATCTAATGAAGGAGCCCGTTACGATTCAGGAGTTAGTTACAACATTACAGTCTCAATATGATGTAGAACAAACTGAGTGTAAGGAACAAGTCACGGACTTTATAAATCAATTGTTGGAGCAAGGCCTAGTTAAAATAGAAGATAGAATCAATTCCTAGTATCATGAATGACTAGCTCTAGGAGGAAACAATGAATATCACAAAGAAAGCTCGCAATTTTCTTCGATTGAACTTTAAAACCAAGCTGCTGCTTATTGAGGCCTTTTTACATTTAGGAAGAGCCCGTTATCTAAAGAGCATTCCATTTTCAAAAGTTGCTCCTTCACTAGGTGAACAAATGAAAGAGACCTCATACACCTCCAATTCATCGGATAAAGAGGTTTTAGCCAACATATCGCGAGCTATTCATATTATGAGTCGCTATACTTTTTGGGAAAGCCAATGCCTTGTAAAAGCAATGGCTGGAATGAAGATGCTAGAGAAAAGAAATATTGATAGTACTCTTTATTTAGGTACAGCTAAAGATGATAATGGAGAACTCATTGCACATGCTTGGTTACGCAGCGGTCCTTTTTATATAACCGGTGCTGAAGTGATGGAAAGATTCACGGTCGTTTCTAAGTTCGCTAAAGAGAACAGTGTTGGAAAGCTGGAAGAACAAGAATCTAGTTAATGTTCTCGATACCTAATATAACAGGGGGAACGTTTAACACGATTTCCTCCAGAAACGGTTGTTTATAAAAGAGAGTATATAAAGTAATAATCCCTATTTCTTCGAATCACCAACCCCATTTGTATTAAATTATATCCATTTAGGTAGAAGTTCTTATAAACCTACAATGTGCCCCAATACCTTTCCTTCAAATGTCGTAATTCAGCAATATTGCAAAAAGCTCTGTAGACATTCGGGATAACTAAGAAACAAGCTCTGTGATAGGAGGATATGGTTTTGAAGCATCTCTTGCATTTTACCAAGCGGATACATGAATATTCGGGGAAAATTCTATATATCAATCTTATTTGTATGATTTTAATAGGTTTTTTAGAGGGTGTAGGAATTTTCTTATTAATCCCGTTGATTGGATTGACCGGTATTTTAGATATTAGTACAGAGGAAGTTTCTTTTTTAAGTTGGGTTAATGAATTATTCATAGGAATTCCTGAAACGATTAGCCTTATATTGATACTGGGAGTTTACGTAATTTTAATGGTAGGACAAAGCATCTTTAAGCGGAATCAAACAATCTTAGGAGTGAAAATCCAACAAGGTTTTATTAGACATTTAAGAGATGAGGCCTATGGAAGTTTGCTGCAAGTAAATTGGGGATTTTACCTGAAAAAGAGGAAAACGGATATCATCAACATCATGACAAATGAAACGTTCAATGTTAGTGCGGGGATTAATTTATTCTTACAGTTTTTATCTTCTCTTATTTTTACGTTCATTCAAATCTGTATAGCTCTTTATTTATCTGTTACAATGACTAGTTTTATCATAGTTTTTGGATTGATCCTAATCTTCTTCTCCAGGAAATTCATCAAAAAGTCTCAGTCTTTAGGAAAAGAAACTTTTCAACTAACACAAACATATTTAGCGGGTATTACGGATCACCTTAATGGAATGAAGGATATCAAAAGTAATTCATTAGAAGATTCTCATTTGAGTTGGTTTCATTCCTTAACTGAAAAAATGGAAAAAAACAGAATCAAGTTAACGACTTTAAATACGACGTCCCAAATGATCTTCAAAATTGTATCTTCAGTCTTAATTGCAATTTTTGTCTTTTTTTCAATAAAAATGTTCTCGGCCCAGCCAGCACAATTAATGCTGATAATGGTTATTTTTTCAAGGTTATGGCCAAGGTTTACAAGTATCCAATCTAATTTAGAACAATTAGGATCTACTCTTCCATCTTTTAAAGCATTGTTAGATTTACAAAATGAATGTAGGGAAGCAAGAGAGTTATATGAATCGGATTATAAAAATATAAAGTCAATCGAAATAAAAAAAGGGCTAGATTGCCGTCATGTTTATTTTAGATATAATCCTAATGAAAGTACCTATGCCCTTAAAAATATAAATGTACACATACCATCTAACCGTATGACGGCTATAGTAGGCCGATCAGGGGCAGGAAAAAGTACTTTAATTGATCTATTAATGGGATTAAATCAACCTGATCGGGGTGAGGTCAGGATAGATGATATCTTACTTACTAGTGATCACTTATTATCACTAAGGAAATCGATTAGTTATATACCGCAGGATCCCTTTCTATTTAATGCAACTATACGCGAAAATTTGATGATTATTGACCCGAATGCAAGTGATGAATCCATTTGGGAGTCTTTAGGGTTCGCTGCAGCTGATGATTTTGTCAGTAGACTTCCACAAGGTCTTGATACACTCATTGGTGACCGAGGTGTGCGACTGTCAGGAGGAGAAAGGCAGCGACTTGTACTGGCTCGAGCCATTTTACGTAAACCAGCTATCCTTGTCTTGGATGAGGCAACAAGTGCATTAGATACGGAAAATGAAGCGAAGATACAAGCCGCCATCGAAAGATTAAAAGGAACCATGACCATTATAGTCATTGCTCATCGGTTATCGACGATTCGCAATGCGGATCAAGTATTGGTAATGGATCAGGGAGAAATTATTCAAGTCGGGGAATATAACCAACTAGCGAGTGAAAAAAGAGGGATGTTTAGCAATTTACTAGGCATCCAAATGGAATCAAGTATGTAACTTTTATTTTATCAACTGGAAATTCTCTGATCCCATATTTTATAACTTTGAATAGAACTAATAGGTTTGTACAGACAATATAAATACTTGACATAATAATAAAAAAATAGTAAATTTATCTTTAGTGTACGTTATAAAGAACAAATGATGTTTATGTACTGATGTTATGGCTAATCAGTTTATTTCTAACGAGAGGGCTATTTCAACATCTTACATTATAAAGAATAGATATAAAAAATCAATTTTTATAATTCTGGTGATAAAACATACAATTACAATTATATAGATTCTTAACTGTAATCGACAGCTAGTAAAAGTAAAGACTAATATCAAAAGCATATACTTTATTGATTGGGTAGTTAAGAAAGGATGAATTTTAATGCCTTTATACCAAATGAGAGAAATATGGACACCTTTAAAATTAGTTGGGGTTAAGTTTTTTAAATCAGATGATAGTAGTATTTTCATCAAGGTTTTAAACCAACATCGGAGAAAGATAAAGTAATATGTTTTATATATGAGTAGGCAAGCTTGTTAAGTAACGGAAAATATGAAAAGTTTATTGAGGTCTGGAAATACAGTCTAATTCGATTTATATAAGTTTGTGGGGCAGAAACATTCAGTAATTAGTTAGCCCAGATTGAAGTCACTTGTCAACATTACTAATGTGCACGGATTTAAGAAAGTAATGTTTTCCAATTTTCATGTTCTAGGCACTACTAAGCATCGTATTGGATCGATAGTTTACTATCTGCTTCCAAGCTTAATATGTTATATTTAATTAACAATATGGTTAAAAAACTGGGAACGAAGTTCTGTTATCCAACTACAAAATAGTTAAATCTAATCGACAACTTTTTAATGATGTGAAAATAAGAGTACTGATATTTAAGAATGACTATTTTATAATACTATTAAATCCTTTACTAACAAAAGTAGTCAAAGTGGGTTGAAATAAGAGGATCATTGGGACCAAAATACTATAATATTTTATTACAAATAAAATATACTATTATAAGGAATTTAGGATATAATTAGAATCTATTTAGTAAAAGATTACATATTAAAAGCAAGCACACCAAATGGAAGGTAAAAGAAATACTTTTGATTTGGTATTCTATAATTGAAGTGAGGAAATAAACGTGACAATACTAGTAACTGGAGGGGCTGGCTATATCGGAAGCCACGCAGCTGTAGAACTTTTAAAAACTGGCTATAAGATTGTAATACTGGATAACTTGTCAAATAGTAATTTTGAATCAATAAATCGGGTTAAGGAATTAACGGGAAAGGACTTCCCTTTTTATAAATGCGATTTATTAGATCGTGATGAGTTGAACACTATTTTTGAGAAACATAATTTCGAAGCTGTAATGCACTTTGCAGGACTTAAAGCGGTTGGGGAATCAGTTGAAATCCCATTAAATTACTATCATAATAATATAACAGGCACTATTAATCTGTGTGACCTAATGGCCAAGCACGATGTAAAAAAACTTGTCTTCAGTTCATCGGCTACGGTGTACGGTCACCCGGAAAGTGTCCCAATTGATGAATCATTTCCATTGTCTGCAACTAATCCATATGGGCGTACAAAATTGATGATAGAAGAAATTTTAAGAGACTTACATATTTCAGATCCGACTTGGAGGATAGCATTATTACGCTATTTTAACCCAATAGGTGCTCATGAAAGCGGAAGGATTGGGGAAAATCCGAATGGAATACCAAATAACTTAATGCCGTATATTACACAAGTTGCAATTGGAAAGAGAGAAAAGCTTTCTGTTTTCGGCAATGACTATAACACCCACGATGGTACGGGGGTCAGGGATTTCATCCACGTGATAGATTTGGTAAAAGGCCATTTGAAGGCACTCGAGTTCCTTGATAAAAATAAAGGGATAGAAACATTTAATCTTGGTACAGGTACAGGCTATAGTGTTATGGATCTCATTAATGCTTTCAGCACTGTCAATTCAAAAGAAATACCTTATCAATTTGTAGATAGGCGCCCTGGTGATATCGCAATTTGTTATGCAAATCCTACTAAGGCAGAAAAAGTATTAGGCTGGCGTGCAGAAAAGGATTTAAACGAGATGTGTAAAGACTCGTGGAAATGGCAAACAGATAATCCGAACGGATACGAACAAAAAGTTCTCGTTCAATCATAACGGGTGTTTATTGAAATGGACTGAGAAATCAGTTCATTTTTATTTTAAGAAGGATGCAGTGAATTCACCATTTTGTCGAAATGAATGGGCTGAGAATCTGAGGAGATGAGTCAAGAGTACAAATAAACTATAAAAGAGGTGATTCTGTTTGAATTAAATTTAAGCTAACTTGTCACTTTTGGGGAAGAAAATGAAGATAAATAAAATACACCAAGATGCTATAATCTGTTCAAATTGTGAAAAATCGAAAAGCTTCTATGTAACCATTTTAGGTTTGCAATTAATAAGGAAACATATCGAGAAGAAAGAAAATCTTATTAATTAGATTTAATGGTGAGGACGCTATCAGCTAGAAATGTTTTCATATTCGGATATAATTAGATTTATTTCCTGACTAGAATGTTCCGGTGCTAAAACATATAAGTAGTAATGTAAAAGTAAGGCTTATCAGTATATAGAACTATTGTAAGCGCTTTCTCTGTGAGATATTATAATAATATAGTACATAGAAAGAAGCTGCATTATTTTTATTAATTAAGTGAAGATCATTCATTTGTGAAACTTGATTTTTTATTGTAATTAAATTTAACAACAGAAAAACAATCCTAAAAAAAGGGGATGCTTTATTATGTATGAACCCAGCAATGTTGTTGTGGGACTATTGTGGGGAACGTTTTTAAGCTTTCCGTTGTGGTTGTCTTTTTTCGGTTGGATCAAAATAATAATGAATTTTATAAATTAAGAAATTAAAGACTCGTAATAAAAAGATAAACTTATTGGTGATCGAGGAGTTCGACTGTCAGGAGGAGAAAGACAGCGTCTTGTACTAGTCCCAGGCAATTTTACTTAAACCATCGATCCTTGCTCTAGATGAAGCAACAAGTACCCGAAAGACTAATTAGATTAGGGTGAAAAGGCATAAAACCTTCACCATTTTCAATTCCGCTCCTAGTAAAAATGACAGGCATCACACAAAGATAGTTGTTGTTGTGTGATGCCTGCCATCTTTATCCTACATAAGTTGTATCACTTTAAATATTAGTTGGGTAAGCACCACTAAAACAGGTAATTCAGCGACTGCTAGTTTCTCCAAGATTCACATCTACTGCCTCTAATAACACTTCGGTGCTTAAAAAGGCTAATGAATCTGCCCAGATAACCTTTCCCATTGCTCGTTCGTGTTCGTGTTTGTTGGCAAATAGTTCTTCCTTAGTTGGCATATCCACACCATAAAAACAAGGGTTTCTAACCATAGGTGAACTAATTCTTACATGGACTTCCTTGGCCCTGCTTGCCGTATCAATTAGACAATGCGCTTACTTGTCGTTCCCCTAACAATCGATCATCGACTAATACCAGCCTTTTTCCTTCCAAAATTTCTTGCACAGCGCTTAATTTCAGTCGAACAGCTAAGTCGCGCAATTCTTGTGTGGGCTCAATAAATGACCGACCAGCATAAGGGTTTTTAATAATCCCCATTTCATATGGAATTCCTGTTTGTTTGGAAAAACCAATGGTGGCAGGTACGCTTGAACTGTAAGATTTGCGGAAAAAGGTAAGGTTTCCCTTTGTTCCTTTGAATTTGTCTATTTTGCACGTCCGGATGGCGTTATTCAAGGAAGAAGTGTCTTAACAATCCGAAGGGAATTAGGAAAAATTCTGTAAAAAGAACATCCGACACAAGCCTCCCGTTGATATCCCTTTTGTTATTTTTGGCAAAAGGTGAATTTCTATCCTTTTTATTTACTTATCGGTAAATGGATATGGGGATAAACAAATTGCAGCCATAAAAACAGTTCTATGGAACAGATAGGGATTATTGCTTAGCATCAATGAATAAAACTTTGGTATAAAAGACTTTTGGGTATAATGGAATATTTTGAATTAATGTATTTTGTATGATTTATAGTAAACTATATGGTAAAGCACAGATATTAATTTATAAGAACTAGCCCATTATAAAAATAGTGAATAATACAGTTTATATTTTTGCCAATTTGACGATATTTTAATATGAAGATCAAACAAAGGGACTTCGCAGAAAGCGCTGTCAGATAGCTGCCATCAAAATATAAGGAGAATATTTGATGACAAAAAACAAATTTATTACGTTCGAGGAAGCTTATGAAAAGAAAGAAAGAAGCAAGAAAATTTTTATTGGGTCTTATGTTACTATTATTTTAATCTTGATTTCATTATTGACTTTTTTTCTTGGTAAATCATAACGTGTGTTTATCAAATAGGGCTGAGAAATCAGTCCTATTTTTGTGTTAAGTAGGTGAATAAGGAAGTATGCAGGGAGCTCTACTTTTGTCGAAATGGGTAGTCAAAGGAGCTAAGAGTCCTAAGACTACAAAAGAGACGATCTTTATTTTAGAATTTCTTGTTGTGGGACTATTGTGGGGAACGTTTTAGAGCTGTCCTTTGTGGTTGTCATTTTTCGGTTGGATTAGAATTATAATGAACTTTATAATATAAGAAATTAAAGACTCGGAATAAAAAGATACTCTCATCGGAGATGGGGGTGTCCGACTGTTAGGAGGAGAAAGGCAGCTTCTAGTGTTAGCCAGAGCAATCTTACGTAAACCTGCCATCCTGGTTTTGGATGAAGCGACAAGTGCATTGGATACGGAGAACGAAGCGAAGATTCAATCCGCTATTGAAAGATTAAAAGGAAAAATGACCATCATGGTCATAGCTCACCGATTATTGACGATTCGCAATGCCGATCAAGTGCTGGTCATGGATCAGGGAGAAATTATTCAGGTCGGTGAATATAACCAGTTAGCGAATGAAAAAAGAGGGATGTTTAGCAATTTATTAGGTATCCAAATGGAATCAAGCGTGTAAATATTTTACTAGAGCTAAAGTCAGGTTACTGCCAATTATGGTTTGTAATGCTGGCTTTTTTACTTAGGGATTAAAGATGAATCACTTAGTCCCCACTTAATTCGGAATATTATTTTTGTAGAATAGCAAATTCGAGATTATTTATCTAATATAAATCTATTTTTAATAAAAGTGTTGTAAAGGAAGTGCATTATACCAGTGCTTTCCGGTTGTGATGTCATTTTTTGATGAAAGATGTTGAAAAATGACATAAAAAAACGAATAGTATTAAGAGCTATTATTACGTTTTTAAGTATAATTAACATTAATATAGTTTTAAGTAGCACCATGGAAACAGGGATGCAAGAGATTTATTAATCTTGGTTAATAATGTGAAATATTCTTGAGAAAGGCAAACCTATTGAAAAGTAGGGACGCAAAATTACAGGTCTAAGGCTACATGCTAAGACGGCTGTGTTACCACAAGATGGGTGGGATTTGTCTTGGAAGTTAACAATGAAATGAAAGAATGGGTTCATCTAATTTTGGAGGCCAAAAATTTAGGATTATCCATTGAAGAAGTGCGAGAGTTCATAAAAGGAAAGAACAAAGCAGACATCAGGGGATAATAAAAATACTTAGGGAGGCTGTTAATCAGTCTTCTTTTTTTGTTTTCATTAACGTAAAAGGTATCTAGAATAAAGAACATGGCGATAATAATAAAAATGCAACCTTATTGAGGGGGATTTTTATTATGGATGTACCTATTGCCTTTTTGAAGGGAATAATGTGGGGAACTTTATTTAGTGTTCCGTTATGGTTGGCATTTTGCGGTTGGATAAAAATAATCATGAATTTAATAAAGTAAGCGCTTAATAAATTTAAATATTAAAATGAAATCTAGGCAGGATTTAACAGGATGATCATAGAAATTAGTTAGTATACATAATGCTTTAGTCTTAGTGTGCTATAATTTTGAGAAATATAGCCTATAAAAAAATAGTTAATAATACTTAAGGATTTTTGGTTATGTGCCGATATTACATTATAGGGATCAAGCAAAGGGACTTCGCAAAAGGCGATGTCAGATAGCTGCCATCAAAATATAAGGAGACTATTTGATGACAAAAAATAAATTCATTACGTTTGAGGAAGTTTATGAAAAGAAACAGAGAAGCAAGAAAATTTTTATTGGGACTTATATTACTATTATTTTAGTTTTGATTTCATTAATGACTTATTTTTTGGGGCAAGTATAATATGGAGCGTCGAAGGGGCTGAGGAATCGGTCCTTTTTTTTGTTTTTATCCACACATATTGACTAGTAGTATTCCTTTCCTTGAATATTAAGAGAATGTTAATGTTTAGTTACTTTTCTGATAATATAGTATATTCCGCTTGCCAATCCCTACTAGATATGTGATTATCAAATAAGTGAGCTATATTCCTTATTTTTGAAAATTGGATTAGGATAACAGTATGAAATGGTGGCTCAATTATATATTGGAGTGGAAATTTCTAATGGATTTTTTTGATATTTTAAAAGACACTTTTGCCAAGGGTGAGTCTGGACAAGATGTTACTGTAAATGAACTTGTGGAAGAGATTAAGGAGAAATTAAGCGGGATCATTGAACAACCTGATAGTATATAATCCGTAGAAACATATTCAACATTTTGCTCGTTTCATGGGCGAAGGTCATCTTCTTTTCTTTTATCGATGGAGGAGGCGTCAATGAATCTAAGAAATCATTTTTGATACATATACTTAAGAAGCATGTTTAATAACATGCTTCTTTTTTATCGTTTTCCCATATATATATAAATGAATGATAACCTGTGAGGGTGATGAGGGTGAGGAGACTCAGTAAGATTCCAATAGGAGTATTGACGGCTATTCTCGTGGTTTTAGCTGTAGGAGCCTGTATCATTTTTCTTTTTCCCAACGGATCAAAAAGCGTGGTTGAAGATTTCTATGAGTATGAAAGTGAAGCGGAGTTTGGGAAATCCTGGAAATTGTTAAGTTTTGAAATGAAGCAGCGGTTTCCGAATCGGGCAGATTATGTGCAAAATCGGTCACATGTATTTTTACAGCATATGGATGTGGAAACCTTTCAGTATGATGTAGGCCGTCCAAAGAAAGTGAAGAACTGGAGGCTGAATAAGGATGGAAGGCAGCATAAAACGGCCTATGAAATTCCGGTTACACAGGTCTTCAATTCTCGCTTTGGGGTGTTTACTTTGGAACAAAATTGTTATGTCGTCAAAGAAAAAGGCGAATGGCGTTTGTTATGGGATTATCAGTTTGAATAAATTCCTCTCCTTTTTCAGGCTCGAGTTCGTTTTATTGAAAAGGGAGAGGCGCTGCTCTCATGTATTGCCGAATAGATTTACTTCTCATGAAACATATTTCATTCTTGAACGGTCACTGATGGCTTTTAGAATAAACATTTTGTCCTGTTTGCTTAGCATAGCCCAGCTGCCTGCTTTGATTTTCATTTAAATCCACTCCTTTTGTTTAGGATCATTTATTATAGTTGATGAATGACGGTAGATGGAATTCCGGGTCCAAAGAATAATTGTGTCAAGTGATGAAAGGGGCAAGGGGAAGATGGAATTGTCAGCTCATATTAGATTATACCGTCTTTTCATGCCTAATAAACAACAAAAATTCCAACAAATCTCTACATTTGGTGTTCGTTTTTTGTCAGAATATTGGACGGGGAAAATGAAAAAGCTGTCAGGATGCGGGTCCGGACAGCTCTTTCATTTTTTCTTATTTGATGGATAATTGTTCTTTTAATTCGGATTGAACCTTTTCTTTTTCTTCATCCGACACAATATAATAGTAGATTCCGTCGATTTTCGTTCCGTTTCCATTTATGGACGATTGGGTAATGCTTTTGCTAGCGTCCCTGTAGTTCTTTTGGATGTCCATCATGTCATCAAACGTCAAATTCGTCTGGATATTATTACCGAGTGCAGCGAAGACTTCATCGTATTTCGTCAGGGATGAAAGGCTAGCGCCTTCCTTGATGACAGCCTCGATGATGGCACGTTGTCTGGATTGACGGCCGAAATCACCACTAGGATCATCATGTCTCATTCTTGAATAGGCAAGGGCTTCTTTCCCGTTAAGAGTATGCGTACCTTTTGCAAAATGAATGCCATCGGATGTGAAGTCCAAATCGTTTTGAACGGTCACGCCGCCGACTGCGTCAACGATATCCTTAAAGCCTTCCATATTGATCTTCATATAATAGTCGATTGGAATATCCAGGAAGTTTTCTGCAGTATCCATGGACATTTTCGCGCCCCCGAAGGCAAATGCATGGTTGATTTTATCCTGTGTCCCATGACCGACGATCTCGGTCCGTGTATCACGCGGAATGCTTAGCATTTTGACCGATTTCTTTTGTGGATTGACTGTTAAGACAATCATAGTATCTGAACGGCCTTTGTCGCCATCACGTTCATCGACACCAAGCATGAGCATCGAGAAAGGCTCCTGATCTGATAGTGCAAGGTCTTTCGTTCGTTTATCGGTGGTACGGTCTATTGGTGTATGCATCGTATCAACGGTTTTTGTCAGTGAATTCCATACGGAGTAGGCAAAGGCTCCCCCAGCTAGTATAAAAAGTAGGACAATTATCCCAACTACCTTCAGCCATGTCCGTTTCTTTTTCTTCTTTTTTTCATGTCTCATAGTTTACTTCCTTCCTCTTTTTGTAACCACTTCATCTATTATATTTAATTTCATAGTAAAAGAATAGTATATTTTGCTATTTTATAATACATTTGGCATATTTTGGTGTAACTCAAATAGAACAATTCTTCATTTAAAAGTTTAATGCTAAAGGAGTGGCTGATCGGAAAATCTACACTTCTTTGGTTATTAGTTGTGCAATTTGGCCTAGTGTTTATTTCTTTTTTAGATTCCCGATAATTAGAGTTGCATATCTTTTTTATTTTGCACTTGGGTAATCATGATTTTACAGCAAACTTTACTGGACTTGATGTTCGAAGCGGGGAAGATTTATGGGATGTTAGGGGCCAATGGATAATTCATTCTGATTAAGGATGGCGAGATCATCTCTAAGGAAAGTGTCGAGGGTCTTCGAGAGTCTAGTGGGATATCAGTGATCGGTTGGCTAAAAGGACATCATAGCTAATATGAAGGAATAATAAAGTAGCTTCGGAAAAGAGTCCGAGGTTACTTTTTTTGTTTGGAATGAGAAAAACTATGAATCTAATGAATTGGACCAGTCAAAATGGATGGAGAGTGCTCCTTCAAAATGGGTGATGAGCAAAGTCCCTCCAAGAAAGAAGGCGCATATATATGCAATACGGATATCCTTAAAGAATAAATAAGTCTTGGAGGCTAAGCACAAATGGAATTTTCAACTGAAAGTTCATCATACGAAAGTGATTCAGCGGAAAGCTCATCATACGAAAGTGATTCAACTGAAAGTTCATCATACGAAAGTGATTCAGCGGAAAGCTCATCATACGAAAGTGATTCAACTGAAAGTTCATCATACGAAAGTGATTCAGCGGAAAGCTCATCGTACGAGAGCGATTCAACGGAAAGCTCATCGTACGAGAGCGATTCAACGGAAAGCTCATCATACGAAAGTGATTCAACGGAAAGCTCATCGTATGAGAGTGAGCTCATCAGACGAGGGTGAGTTAACGGAAAGCCAATCAGATGATGAAAGTAGTTCAACGGAAAGCTAATCAGATTTAACAACTAGTTAAATTAGAACGGAGATTTACTTAAAAATGGGTGATAAGCAAAGTCCCTATTAGAAAGTAGGAACATATATATGCAGTACGGATATCCCTAGAGGATAAATAAATTTTGGAGGTTAAAGAATAAATGGAATATACAGCGGAAAGCTCCTCGTACGAAAGTGATTCAATGGAAAGTTCTTCGTACGAAAGTGATTCAACGGAAAGCTCATCGTATGAGAGTGATTCAACGGAAAGTTCATCAGATGAAAGCAGCTCAACGGAGAGTTCATCAGATGAAAGCAGTTCAACGGAAAGTTCATCAGATGAAAGCAGTTCAACGGAAAGTTCTTCAGATGAAGGCAATTCAAATGAAATCCTTTCCGAGGCTGCAGAAGAAGAAAATGAAAATTCAGCTGAGGGTGAGGGAAATGGCACTCCTCGTCGTGTGAATGTATTTAAGAAAATGTGGCTGGAAAATATGATTAAAGCATCGAAGGGTATCTATAAAGACGAAGATTGACCATACAGGTACAGCAACCAAAGAGTTGTTGTGCCTTCTTTTGTAAAAGGACATGCCGCTAGACTCATAATTGACGCTAGGATTGTAATCCATTTACTAGATACGAGGAAAATTGGCCAAGCAAGGCAATTCAAAGGGAATTTAGCTTAAGCGGTTTCTTAAGAAAGGACCTAGTCGGAGTGTTTGGCTGACAATTGTACATATTGCCTATGGATGATTAAAACACAATGGTTTACTGGTGGTTTTTTGCGGGATAATGGTCAATATATTGAACTGGATCTCTTTGGGAAATTCATGCAGTAGGGATTTTAATAGAAATAAGTTTAAATGGAATGTGGCTGTACACTTTTCTGTTTACAAACCAAAAAACTGGTCCGTGCTCAATTTAGTTTGCGTCCGTTAGATTAGTGGGATGATCAGTGCGGAATGATGAATGAACAATGGGGAGGCAGTTTTGTCAACATGAGGCATGTTGAAAGTTTTCAATAAAAAAACTCCGGATTTGAAGTGATCCGGAGTTATTTCTTTTTCTCGATATTTTCATAGACCGAGGCAAGTGCTTGTTCAAATTTCCCGCTCTTTTTCGGTTTGTAATATTTTTTGCTGCGCAGTTTGTCCGGTAAGTATTGCTGTTTCACCCAGCCATTCTCGTAGTCATGCGGATAAAGGTAGTCGATGCCGCGGCCGAGTTCGGTGGCCCCTTTGTAATGGGCATCCTTAAGATGATCTGGTACATCGCCGCTATGGCCGCTGCGAATGTCTGATAGGGCCGCATCGATTGCGACAATGGCCGTGTTCGATTTAGGTGATAGACATAACTCGATCACCGAGTTGGCAAGTGGGATCCGGGCTTCAGGGAAACCGAGTCGCTCAGCGGCTTCGACTGCAGCGAGGGCCCTGGGGCCAGCCTGGGGATTGGCAAGAGCTATGTCTTCGTAAGCGATGACTACCAAACGGCGGGCGATGCTGACAAGGTCGCCGGCTTCGACTAAGCGACCCAAATAATGAAGGGCGGCATTCACATCACTGCCGCGAATTGATTTTTGGAAAGCGGACAGGACATCATAATGGGCATCTCCATCCTTGTCATGCGAGAAGCTTTTTTTCTGCATGCATTCCTCGGCAATTTGCAGATCTATATGAATGGTTCCGGACTCATCGGGTTCGGTGGAAATGACGGCGAGCTCAAGTGCGTTAAGGGCACTGCGGACATCTCCGTTCGAAGCAGTCGCGAAATGGGTAAGGGCATCATAGCTGACCTCGGTTTTATATGCACCAAGTCCCCGCTCTTCATCATGAAGTGCCCTTTCCAGCGCTTTGGTTATATCATCGGTTACCAATGATTTGAGCTCGAAAATCTGGCACCGGCTTCTGATGGCCGGATTGATGGCATGATAGGGATTGCTGGTCGTTGCACCGATCAGGGTGATCATCCCGTTTTCAAGATAAGGCAATAGGAAATCCTGCTTCGCCTTATCGAGCCGATGAACCTCATCAAGCAGCAAAATCACTTTACCGGACATTTTAGCTTCGGCTGCCACGATTTCCATATCCTTTTTATTATTGGTCACTGCGTTCAGCGTCCGGAACGCAAACTTCGTGCTTCCGGCAATCGCACTTGCGATCGATGTCTTGCCAATTCCCGGGGGACCATACAGGATCATGGAAGAAAGCTGCTTGGCTTTGACCATCCTTGCGATAATTTTTCCTTCACCGACCAGATGCTCCTGCCCGATGATCTCATCAATCGATCGAGGCCGCATCCGGAAAGCAAGCGGTTTAATATTCATTGCGCACCTCTCCTTTTTATATAAGGTATCACAACTGATGGGGGAAATGCGCTGATTATGCCATAAAAAGAGGGTGATTTCCTATTATGGCAGTCTCTATGAGGATTTAATGTGCTGTAGGGTTATCAATCGATTTAGCCTCACGAGCGAATAATTCGATCATGCCCCTCGAACGGTTTACATTACATTCTTTATTTCTACTTATCCTACCTCTCCAATTAGGATAATTGACAAAGGAAGGGCGGGGGAATGCATTTCCGGCGGGAATATGCTATAATTTCAAAAGAATTTAGAAACGGATAAATAATTTGAGGTGTATATGTATGAAGATATCTACTAAAGGCCGTTATGGTTTGACGATCATGATCGAGCTTGCTAAACATTATGGAGAAGGCCCGAAGAGTTTGAAATCGATTGCCCAGACGCATAATTTGTCGGAGCATTATTTGGAGCAGTTGATTGCGCCGCTTCGCAATGCGGGGTTGGTGAAGAGTGTCCGCGGTGCGTATGGCGGGTATGTCCTGTCCAAAGATCCTCAGGAGATTACTTCAGGTGATGTCATTCGTGTATTGGAAGGGCCGATTACGCCTGTTGAGGGAATCGAGGATGAAGAGCCGGTGAAGCGTCAGCTTTGGATCAGGATTCGCGATGCCGTGAAGGATGTATTGGATAATACGACGCTTATGGATTTGGCGAGCTACAAGGATACGGGTGAAATCGATTCTTATATGTACTATATTTAATTGATCAGCAATGCGCCTATTATGTAGGCGCTTGCGTTTTTTAATGGAGGCGACAAAAAAGTGGACAGAATATATTTAGATCATGCTGCGACTTCACCGATGCATCCGAATGTGATCGATACGATGATGAGGGTCATGAGCAATGATTTCGGAAATCCGTCGAGCATTCATGCTTTCGGACGGGAGGCGCGGCATGTTTTGGATGAGGCGCGTTCGAGTGTTGCAGCGAGCATCGGTGCCGGGCGGAATGAAATCATTTTCACGAGCGGCGGAACCGAGGCTGATAATACGGCGATCATTGGTGTTGCGAATGCTTATAAAGAACAAGGGAAGCACATCATTACGACGGAGATTGAGCATCATGCGGTCTTGCATACTTGCCAATACCTTGAGAAGTCTGGCTTTGAGGTCACATATTTACCTGTGAATGAGGCGGGGCTTATTTCAATTGCCGATTTGAAGGCGGCATTGAGGGACGACACGATTTTGGTTTCGGTCATGTTCGGCAATAATGAGGTGGGTACGATCCAGCCGATTGCTGAAATAGGGCAGGTGCTCAAGGGTCATCAAGCCATTTTCCATACGGATGCGGTCCAGGCATATGGTTTGATCTCTATAGACGTTCGTGAGCTGGGTGTGGATTTGCTGAGTGTATCCGCGCATAAAATCAACGGTCCCAAGGGAATCGGCTTTCTTTACATTCGTGAAGGGTTGAAGCTGAATCCGCATTTATATGGCGGGGAACAAGAACGCAAGCGCCGTGCTGGTACGGAGAGTGTGCCGGCAATTGCCGGTTTTTCAGAAGCTGTTTCAATTGCACAGAGCACGATGGAAAAGAAAAAGGAGCAATACAAGCGATTCAAAGACGTATTGCTTGCCGTCTTTGATGAGGCGGATGTACAATATGAAATTAACGGATCCATGGAACAGTCGCTGCCGCATTTGCTGAATGTTAGTTTTCCGGGTACGAATGTGGAATCGATGCTCGTAAATATGGACTTGGCAGGTGTTGCTGTATCGAGCGGATCCGCTTGTACTGCCGGGTCAATCGATCCGTCGCATGTGCTTGTGGCGATGTTCGGGAAAGATTCGGAGCGGACGAAGAATTCGATTCGTTTCAGCTTCGGTCTGAACAACACGGAAGAGGAAGTAAGGCAGGCGGCAGAAACCACCGTTAAAATCGTTAATAGATTAGTGAGAAGATAATTCTTACTTTAAAATAAATGAGGTGACAGAATGAGAAAAGCACCACAGGACACCCGCGTCGTCGTGGGTATGTCAGGAGGCGTGGATTCTTCTGTGTCAGCCCTGCTATTGAAGAATCAAGGCTATGATGTGGTCGGGATTTTCATGAAGAACTGGGATGATACAGATGAAAACGGAGTCTGTACGGCAACCGAAGATTACAATGATGTAATTGCCGTTTGTAATCAAATCGGCATCCCTTATTATGCGGTCAATTTTGAAAAGCAGTATTGGGATAAAGTTTTCACTTATTTCCTGGATGAATATAAAGCGGGCCGTACCCCGAATCCGGATGTAATGTGCAATAAGGAAATTAAGTTCAAGGCTTTTCTTGAACATGCGGTAAGCCTTGGTGCCGACTATGTGGCTACAGGTCATTACGCACAGGTTGAATACCGGGATGGCGAATACAAAATGCTGCGCGGTGTCGATAATAATAAAGATCAAACGTACTTCTTGAACCAGCTTACTCAAGAACAGTTGGAAAAAGTCATGTTTCCGCTTGGACACATTGATAAGAAGGAAGTCCGTGAAATTGCGAAAGAAGCGGGTCTTGCCACGGCAACGAAAAAAGATTCTACAGGAATCTGTTTTATCGGTGAACGCAATTTCAAAGAGTTTTTAAGCAATTACCTCCCAGCTCAGCCGGGCGATATGGTCACGATGGATGGTAAAGTTATGGGCAAGCATGACGGATTGATGTATTACACGATCGGTCAGCGTCACGGTCTGGGAATTGGCGGCAGCGGCGATCCTTGGTTTGTTGCGGGAAAAGACTTGAAGCGCAATGTATTGTATGTGTGTCAAGGCTTTGATAATGATGTGCTGTATTCCAATTCCCTTCGTGCAGTCAATGTCAGCTGGGTAGCGGAACATGCGCCTGCCGATGAATTCACATGCACGGCAAAATTCAGGTACCGTCAGGACGATAGCGGTGTTAAGGTGAAGGTCTTGGACAATGGTGATGTCGAAGTCATCTTTGACGAGCCAGTCCGTGCGATCACACCTGGACAAGCAGTCGTCTTCTATGATGGTGAAGTGTGCCTTGGCGGCGGTACGATTGATGAAGTATTTAAAAAAGGTGAAAAACTGACTTACGTAGGGTAAAATAATCATGTCCCCAGCTGTGTTTGCGGTTGGGGACTTCTTTTGGATTGCGGGTGACCGCCTGAATTCGACCACTGGCTTATGCTATACTTTTTAATATAAAAATGGAGTGTGAATGGATATGGATAAGAATCAACAAGGTATTGAATTTATGCAGCAAGGGAAATACGAAGAAGCGGCGAAAGTTTTTAATGAGGCGATCGAGGAAAACCCGAATGAGCCTGTTGCTTACATAAACTTTGGGAATGTATTGACTGCCGTGGGTGAAACGGATAAAGCGGTCAAGTTTTACAAAAAGGCGATCGAGCTGGATGAAAATGCAGCAGCGGCGTACTACTCATTAGGAAACTTATATTATGAATCCGATTCTAAACTGGTCGAAGCGAAGGATATGTTTGAAAAGGCCATCCGTCTGGGACTGGATAACAGCGATGCTTACTTCATGCTTGGATTGACATTGATGGCATTGGATCAACCGAAATTGGCGATGCCTTATCTGCAGAGAACGGTGGAGCTGAGCCCTGAGGATGTTGATGCAAGATTCCAATATGCGTTATGTCTTGCTAATGCGGAATTGTATGATGAATTGATCGATCAGCTGAATAAAGTTGTGGAACAGGATCCGGGCCATGCGGATGCTTATTATAATTTAGGTGTTGCGTTTGCAGGGTATCGTGAGGATGCGAAAGCCGCGATGGTTTATTTTGATAAGGCTTTGGAAGCACAGCCTGACCATATGCTTGCTGCGCACGGTAAGAAACTGTTGGAAGAAATGAATGCTGAGTAAATAAAAAGCATATGCATGGAAAGGTGGGGAGAAGCGTTGAGCCAGCAAGATTCGTTGGATTTGTTTTCAGAAGAGAAAAAGTTCATGAAAGGCAGTCATTTAGTGACGATCTTTCATAATGAAGAAAATATGTACTCGGTTGTGAGAATTCGTGTGCATGAAACGAATCTGGATTATGAAGAGAAGGAAGCGGTCGTAACAGGTTATTTTCCAAGGATGCATGAGGATGAGATCTATATTTTTTATGGGGCTATGAAGGAACATCCGCGTTTTGGCCTTCAATTCCATGTAGAGCATTTTCGCAAGGATCTGCCTCAATCCAAGGAAGGCATCGTCAGTTATTTATCAGGTGACCTTTTCAAGGGCATTGGGAAAAAAACAGCCGAAAGCATTGTTGAGACACTGGGGGATAAGGCCATTTCAAAAATTCTGGCTCAGCCTTCGCTGCTTGATGATATCCCGAAGCTATCAGGGGAAAAGGCAAAGGGCCTCTATGATACATTAGTCGAGCATCAAGGTCTGGAGCAGGTGATGATCGCCTTGAATCAATATGGCTTCGGTCCGCAGCTGTCGATGAAAATCTATCAAATGTATAAGCAGGATACGATCACGATGGTTCAGGGTAATCCGTATAAACTCGTAGAGGATATTGAAGGGATTGGGTTTGGACGGGCGGATGAGCTTGGGCATCAGCTGGGCATTTCCGGCAGCCACCCCGACCGAATCAAGGCTGCGTGCTTGTATACGCTTGAATCCCAATGCCTCCAGGACGGAAATATATACATAGAAGCCGAGCAGCTCTTGGAAGCGGTCAAACGGCTGCTGGAGGAAAATAAACGGGATCGCATTGAGTTCACCAACATTTCCTCGGAAATAATCGAATTGACGCAAGAGGGGAAAATCGTTGTCGAGGATCAACGAATTTATCCGCCTTCGCTATTCTATTCGGAAAAGGGAATCGTGATGAACATCAAGCGGCTGCTTGCTCAAACCGAGTATGAGGACCAGTTCCCCGAATCGGAGTTCTTGCTGGCACTTGGGGAGCTGGAAGAGCGGCTGGATGTTTCCTATGCCCCGGCCCAAAAGGAAGCGATCCAGACAGCCCTGCAATCGCCGATGTTAATCTTGACTGGGGGACCTGGTACCGGTAAGACGACAGTCATCAAAGGCATCGTTGAGCTATATGCAGAGCTGCATGGTGTATCCATGGACATTAACGATTATAAAAAAGAAGGAAGCGATCCCTTTCCATTCGTACTTGCGGCTCCTACTGGCCGTGCAGCGAAACGCATGGCCGAGTCGACGGGGCTCCCCGCAGTCACGATCCACCGTTTGCTGGGGTGGAACGGAAGTGAAGGCTTTTCCCATGATGAGGATAATCAGCTGGATGGCCGTATCGTGATCATCGATGAGGTTTCGATGGTGGATACGTGGCTGGCCCATCAATTGTTTAAAGCTCTGCCGGAAAATGTCCAGGTGATATTGGTTGGTGATGAAGATCAGCTGCCATCTGTTGGACCTGGGCAGGTTTTAAAGGATTTGCTTGCATCGAATTGTGTACCGACTGTCAGTCTCGAACATATATATCGTCAAGCTGATGGGTCATCGATCATTGAATTGGCCCATGAAATCAAAAAAGGAAGACTTCCGGATGATGTCACGAAACAGCAGGAAGATCGATCGTTCATTCGCTGCCAAACGAATCAAATCCCCCAAGTGATCGAGAAAGTGGTTGCCAATGCCAGGACGAAAGGCTTCACGGCCAAAGATATACAGGTGCTGGCTCCCATGTATAGAGGGCCTGCCGGAATTGATGCACTGAATAAAATGCTTCAGGAAGTGTTCAATAGCAATGTGAATGAAAAGCGGCGGGAAATAAAATTCGGCGATGTGATATATAGAACCGGAGATAAGGTGCTTCAACTGGTGAACCAGCCAGAAGAGGGTGTCTTTAATGGCGATATGGGGGAAATCGTGTCCATATTGTTCGCTAAAGAAAATACCGATTCTGTCGATAAAGTGATCATATCGTTCGAAGGCATCGAAGTGACTTACACGAAGCAGGATTTGAACCAGATCACACATGCCTATTGCTGCTCCATCCATAAGTCGCAGGGAAGCGAATTCCCCATCGTCATTTTACCTGTAGTTAAAAGTTATTACCGGATGCTCCGCCGTAATTTATTGTATACGGCGATTACCCGCAGTAAAAATTTCTTGATCCTATGTGGTGAAGAAGATGCATTCCGTTTAGGGATCGAGCGTAATGATGAGATGCGCCGGAAAACGACTTTGCGTGAAAAGCTGCGGGAGATCTTGAGTGAAGAAGAAATGCCGGTTGAAAAGGGAGAGGTGCATCAAGAGGCAAGTTATCTTGATATTCTTATGCATGCTGACCCGATGATCGGGATGGAGAATGTCACGCCATATGATTTTATGTAGGTTCTTTTTGATTGATTTTGTTTAAAATTCATGGTTTTGGTGGAACTAATAAGGATATAACTTAATGTAAGCAGGGGGGATTTGATGAAAAAAGGTTGGATAATCGGGATAGTCGTTGTCGTTCTACTGGTCATTTATGGCGCATCTTCGTACAACGGACTTGTTAGTGCCAGTGAAGATGTCGATAATAAATGGTCACAGGTGGATAACCAATTAAAACGAAGAGCGGATTTGATTCCGAATCTTGTTGAAACGGTTAAGGGTTATGCGGCTCATGAAACGGAAGCCATTAAAGCGGTGAGTGATGCACGCTCGAAGCTGGCAGGTGCCAATTCGACCGAAGATGCGATTGAAGCCGATCAAGAATTGAGCGGGGCCTTGAGCCGTCTTTTGGTTGTTGTCGAGAACTATCCGGACTTAAAGGCCAATGAGAACTTTAGGGGCCTCATGGATAGTTTGGAAGGCACGGAAAATCGGCTGACGGTAGCACGAAAAGACTATAATGATGAAGTTACCAACTATAATAAGATGATTAAACGCTTTCCGAAGAATATGATGGCAGGAGCGTTCGGGTTCGATGCCAAACCATATTTTGAAGTGACCGATCAAGAAAAAGAAACGCCAAAGGTTGATTTCGGGAGCGATAAATAATGAAAAAACTCGCTGTGTTTGCGCTATTCTTCATTCTCACGTTCAGTTTAGCAAACGTGGCCGCAGCACAACCTAACATTCCTGAACCAGTTGGGGATATATATGTTCAGGACTTCGCCGGAGTCCTGGATGATCAGGAAAAATCGGAACTCATCGAACTTGGGAAACGATTGGATGATGCCACAAAAGCACAAATTTCCATTTTGACGGTTGATTCGATGGAAGGATCCGAGATCGAGGAGTACTCGGTCGAGGCATTAAGATCATTCAAGCTTGGTGATGCCGAGCTGAACAATGGAGTCCTCATCGTGCTGGCCATGGAAGAACAGAAAATCCGTATTGAAGTGGGGTACGGTTTGGAAGGGGCCATTTCCGATATAAAATCTGGACAGATTTTGGATGATGTGGCTATCCCCGCGCTGAAAGAGGGTAAATATGATGTTGCCCTGACGGAGACCTATAAGGCTGTATATAATGACGTCACGAAAGAATACAACCTAGGTGACGAGTTTTATCAAGATCTCTCCGTTCAGCCCGAGTCAGAAACCTTTCAGCCATCAGGTTTACAGATTTTCCTCATTATCATCGTCGTCATCATCGTATTCATCCTTGATGCCAAGTTCTTTAAAGGGTTTTTCCTTCAAACGCTAATCAATATCCTTTTAATATTCATAAGTCGCGGCGGCGGCGGCCGTGGAGGCGGAAGCGGCGGTCCACGGGGCGGCGGCGGAGGAAGTTCCGGCGGCGGAGGTGCCAGCAGGGGCTGGTAAAGCAGTGTATCTGACCGGGAAACCGGTCTTTTTTTATGGACCAACAATGGAAAACCTTTCAGCACATTTATTTTCAGTAGTAAAGAGATAATAAAAATGTTCGGAAAGGCGGGATGACCTTGCGGACGTTTTCTTTATTGAAAGGAATGCCGGTTTTCACAATCAAAGGAGAAAGAATCGGCACGGTCCACGATTTATCAATTTCTGAAATGGGACAGGTAACGGGCTTGGTCATTCATCAGCAAGCATTGTTCAAAAGAGCTTTTCATTTGAAACTTGACGATATTTCTTCATTTGGTCCAGATGGGATCGTCATCAGCCACCAAGATTCAACCTTAAGGAAAGTGCCTGCGGATTCCATTTGCCTATCGAAGGACGAAGTATTGGGACGCATGCTGTTTTCAGAAATGGGCGAAGAACTTGGTTTACTGCAGGATGTATATTTCAAGGAAAAAATGGGCACGATTATAGCGTATGAAACAACGGATGGGTTTTTCTCGGAGTCGACAGTGATAGAATCAAAACAGCCGCCTGCATTAGGGAAGGACACCATCATTGTTTCAGTTTATGAACAGTGAGGTGTCCATTTTGGAAATTAAATGTCCGAATTGCCGCAGTAAAGATGTTGGGAAGATTGGCGTAAATCAATATTATTGTTGGAATTGCTTTATTGAAATGACTCTGTCCGAAGGGCTCATCAATACGCACCAAGTCGAGGAAGATGGAAGTTTAAGCTCATTGGACGATTTGTTTGAGGAAAATGACCGCCGCTTCGGTATGTAAATAACGGAAGAGGTGTTTGCAATGGCTAGACGTTCACGCAATACTCTAATGAATATGGGTTCGGACTTGATGAACTCGAAGATGATCAAACGGAACATGAAGAAAATACGCAAAAGATTAAAGTCATTATTATAGCAGGAATGGGTGTCCTGATAATGAGGGCACTCTTTTTTATGTATGAAAACCTTCCGCCTTTCGAAGAATAAATGAGCGGGGGGTGTTTATTTGTGAGTATTCGGCTAAAGTGGTTTTATCGCCTGGGTTTTTTATTGCTCTTATTTTTCGTCATCTATATTTTTATGAAACTTAAGCCCATGTGGGGACCTGCCGTTACTGTATGTGTGACGGTGCTGCTGCCCTTTTTGGTCGGTGCGTTCATCAGTTACTTGCTGCACCCTGTAGTGGAATATTTGAATGAGAAAGGGATGCGTCGCTGGCTTTCGATTACGATCATCTATTTGTTGTTTTTCGGGGGGATCGGTTTTGCCGTTTATAAAGGGATTCCAGTGATGGTCAGCCAGGTTCGCGAGCTGTCGGAAAGCGTGCCGGAACTGGTTGAACAGTACCGGGGCAGGATTGATAAGCTCAATCATCAAACGGCGGCCTGGCCGTTCGGAATTCATGAAAGATTCGAAGAGGGTGTCACCCTTTTCGAAGGCTGGCTGAAGCGTATACCGGAAAAGGCGATGGAGTATGCAATGAAGATGATTGATTTCATCGTCCTGATTGCGTTGATTCCATTCATTGCTTTTTATATCCTGAAAGATTTCACCGTTTTAAAAAAAATGGCATGGTATATGACCCCGAAAAAATGGCGCAATCAGGGACGGGCATTCGTTCGTGATGTCGATGCATCGCTTGGCGGCTATATCCGCGGACAAATCATCGTCTGTGTCGTGATCGGCTTGATTTCCTCGTTGCTCTTCTGGATAGCCGGAATGAAATATCCGCTTCTTTTGGGGGCGATAATCGGAATAACGAATGTCATTCCGTATTTCGGACCGATTATTGGGGCCATTCCTGCTGTGGTCATCGCCGCGACAATGTCAGTGAAAATGGTGTTGATCATCGCGGTCATCGTGCTTGTCCTTCAATTTCTTGAAGGAAATATCCTGTCTCCGCTAATAGTCGGTAAAAGCCTTCATATGCATCCGCTGTTCATTATGCTTGCATTATTGGCCGGAGGCGAAATAGGCGGTATCGTCGGCATGGTCCTTTCGATTCCAATCTTGGCTGTGTTGAAAGTTTTTGTACTTCATGCCCGCGTTCACTTTAGAAAGAAGCCGCCCCTTATTGACAAATAAAAGTCTTGTGAATATAATCCATAACATAAGATAATTCGTTGAAGGATGAAGTATGCTGAAGTCCATCTAAAGAGAGGGGTCCCCCAGGCTGAAAGGGACTGCCAGGTGAAGAGCAGCAGAAAGCTAGTCCTGAGAGCAGCTAATACCTGCCGTCACGCCGCGTTAAGGCTTTTATGAAGGTGATGGGCCTGGGATGAATTCCTGCGTCCATAATCAGGGTGGTACCGCGAGTCAACTCTCGTCCCTGTTTTTGGGATGGGGGTTTTTTGTGTGCTCAAAATTACATAATTTTTAAAAGGAGGATATATATATGAAGTATTTAACTGGTGCTCAAATCCGCCAAATGTATTTAGACTTTTTTAGTGAAAAAGGACATAACATCGAACCAAGTGCGTCATTGGTTCCTCATGAAGATCCATCATTGCTTTGGATCAATTCCGGGGTGGCGACGTTAAAGAAATATTTTGATGGACGGGTGATTCCTGAAAACCCAAGGATTACGAATGCTCAAAAGGCGATCCGTACAAACGATATTGAAAACGTGGGAAAAACGGCACGTCATCATACGTTTTTCGAAATGCTCGGAAACTTCTCCATTGGTGAATATTTCAAAGAAGAAGCCATCACATGGGCATGGGAGTTTTTGACCGATGAAAAATGGATTGGGTTCGACAAAGATAAATTGGCTGTGACGATCCATCCTGAAGATGATGAAGCATTCGAACTTTGGAATAAGAAAATCGGTGTTCCTGCTGAAAGGATCATTCGCCTGGAAGAAAACTTCTGGGATATCGGGGAAGGTCCAAGCGGTCCGAATACGGAGATTTTCTATGACCGCGGACCAGCATATGGCGATGATCCGAATGATCCGGAACTATATCCAGGCGGGGAAAATGAACGTCATCTGGAAGTATGGAATCTTGTATTTTCTCAATTCAACCATAATCCGGACGGTTCTTATACACCGCTTCCAAAGAAAAATATCGATACAGGGATGGGCCTTGAACGTATGGCTTCCGTCGTTCAAGATGTGGCGACGAACTATGATACAGATTTATTCATGCCAATCATCCGCGCAGTAGAAGAGATATCCGATGTGAAATATGGTGTTGATTCAGAAAAAGATGTGGCATTCAAAGTCATTGCCGACCATATTCGTACGGTAGCCTTTGCAGTAGGTGACGGGGCTCTTCCATCCAACGAAGGCCGCGGTTATGTATTGCGCCGTTTACTTCGCAGAGCGGTTCGATATGCTAAGCAAATCAACATCAACCGACCATTCATGTTCGAGCTTGTGACGGTCGTCGGTGAAATCATGAAAGACTTCTATCCTGAAGTCCTCAAGAATAAAGAATTCATTGCAAAAGTAATCAAAAATGAAGAAGAACGCTTCCATGAAACCTTGAATGATGGACTGTCCATCCTTTCTGAAGTCATTAAAAAGGAAAAGGAAAAAGGCAATACGACCATTCCGGGCAGCGATGCATTCCGTTTATATGACACATATGGCTTCCCGATTGAGTTAACGGAAGAGTATGCAGAAGAAGAAGGCATGGCGGTCGATCAAGCTGGATTTGAAAAAGAGATGGATGCTCAGCGTGAACGTGCCCGTTCAGCGCGTCAAGATGTTGATTCCATGCAAATCCAAGGCGGGGTATTGGGCGATATTAAAGTTGAAAGTGAATTTGTCGGATATGATCAAGTTGCTGTCGAAGCCAAAGTTGCTGCCATCATTAAAAATGGCGAGCTTGTAACGGAGGCACAAGAAGGAGAAGAAGTTCAAGTGATATTGGACAAGACTCCTTTCTACGCGGAAAGCGGCGGACAAATAGCCGATATAGGAACGATGGCCAGTGAATCGGTGAAGGTTGATGTCCTTGATGTCCAAAAAGCTCCTAATGGCCAAAATCTGCACCGTGTAGCAGTTACTGCCGGCACGTTAACAGCAGATTCCCATATCGTTGCTGCGGTAAATCAAGAAAATCGCATCCATATCACGAAAAACCATACAGCGACGCATCTTTTGCATCAGGCGTTGAAAGATGTGCTTGGTACACATGTCAACCAAGCGGGTTCACTCGTACAGGCTGAGCGCCTTCGCTTCGATTTCTCTCATTTTGGCCAGATAACGGCGGATGAGATTGAACAAATCGAAACGATTGTAAATGAAAAGATTTGGCAAAGCTTACAAGTGAATACGGATTATAAAAACATCGAAGAAGCCAAGGCTATGGGCGCAATGGCCTTGTTCGGCGAAAAATACGGCAAGATTGTACGTGTCGTTCAAATAGGCGATTACAGCTTGGAACTTTGCGGCGGGGTCCACGTTCCGAATACAGCGGTGATCGGCTTGTTCAAAATCGTTTCCGAAAGCGGCATCGGTGCAGGAACTCGCCGTATAGAAGCGGTAACGGGTGCCGGGGCGTACAAATTGATGACCGATCAAATCGGTGTCTTGAAGGACGCTGCTGCTAAATTGAAAACGAACTTGAAAGACGTACCTTCAAGAATTGAAACGGTGCTGGCTGAAGTGAAGGATCTTCATCGCGAGAATGAAAGCCTTACTGCAAAATTAAGTAATATTGAAGCAAGCAGCCTTGTTTCTAACGTAAAAGAAGTAAATGGTGTTCAAGTATTGGTGGCGAAGGTTCAAGCTACCGACATGAATAATCTGCGTGCCATGGCGGATGATTTGAAACAAAAGCTCGATTCTGTCATTATCGTATTAGGCTCGGCCCAAGGCGATAAAGTCAATTTGATTGCCGGGGTGACCAAGGATTACATCGACCGCGGTTTCCATGCAGGTAAATTGGTGAAAGAAGTTGCTTCTCGTTGCGGCGGTGGCGGTGGCGGACGTCCAGATATGGCCCAAGCCGGCGGAAAAGACCCTGAAAAATTGGATGCAGCACTTAATTTTGTTGAAGAATGGGTCTTATCGATTTCATAATCAATGGAAAGTGTTGTACAATGTAGGTAATAGTGGATTTGGACGCTGAGGAGAGGTGCATGTTAATGAGTTCCTTTGATAAAACGATGAAATTTAATTTTCCCGAAGAACCATTCGAAAGAGATGTACAAGAAGTATTGTCTCAAGTGTATATTGCACTTCAGGAAAAAGGTTATAACCCGATAAACCAGATTGTCGGTTATCTATTATCTGGTGACCCGGCCTACATCCCGCGCCATATGGATGCTCGAAACATTATTCGTAAGCTTGAACGCGATGAAATCATCGAAGAATTGGTTAAATCGTATCTTAAGAACCATCGAGAGGAATACTAATGCGCACAATGGGACTTGATTTGGGTTCAAAAACCATCGGCGTCGCCCTGAGCGACGCGATGGGCTGGACTGCACAAGGATTGGAAACGATCAAAATTAACGAAGCTGGAAATGACTTCGGCTTTAAACGCCTCAATGAAATTATAAAAGAGCATGATGTTTCTAAAATTGTCCTCGGTTTACCTAAGAACATGAATGGGACTGTTGGACCGCGAGGCGAGATCAGCCAAGATTTCGCTAAACGATTAGAAAACAAATTCAAGCTGCCGGTGTTTCTCTGGGATGAACGGTTGACAACTATGGCGGCTGAACGTGTCCTTCTTGAGGCGGACGTAAGCCGAAGCAAACGCAAGAAAGTCATTGATAAAATGGCAGCTGTCATGATTCTGCAAGGATTCTTGGACAGACAAACAAATTCAATATGAGGTGAATACAAATGGAACACGGCGAAAACAACATTACAGTAGTAGATGAAAACGGAAACGAGCAGCTATGCGAAATCCTTTTCACATTCGACTCAGATAAATTCAACAAATCTTATGTACTTTACTATCCGATGTCTGCAGAAGATGAAGAGGAAGAAATTGAAATCCACGCTTCATCATTCGTACCGAGCGAAGATAATAAAGATGGTGAACTTACACCGATCGAAACAGAAGAAGAGTGGGATCTTGTGGAAGAAATGTTAAATACATTCCTAGACCAAGAAGAAGCGGAAGAAGAATAAAAGAAAAAAACCGGCCCCTAAAGGTCGGTTTTTTTTTTGAAAAAGGACTCAGTCTAAAATTTAATAACAAAATTGATGGGAGCGGGTGTGCGAGACCCCTGCGGGAAAAGCGTGTCTAAGGAGACCCCGCAGGCGAAAGCCGAGGACTCCCGAGACCGCCCGCGGAAAGCGAGTACCTGGAGTGGAAATTTAAGTCCAACACCAATAACATTTTATGGTCGGGTTGTGACATTCCGAGCCAAAAGGGTTACAATCTGAATTTTTTATAAAATTTTATTGGAACGGAAGGTGCGAGACTCCTGCGGGAAAAGCGTGTCTAAGGAGACCCCGCAGACGAAAGCCGAGGAGGCTCCCGAGACCGCCCGCGGAAAGCGAGTACCTGGAGTGGAAATCACCGTACAAATTGTACAAACACATAAAAAACTGTGACATTAAGGTCGTTTTTTCATTTTTGTACCAGTAACCCCTTATCTTTTCTTTGCGAATAAAAGCATAAAAGTAGCGAACATTTTTTCCTTGAGCAAGTCCGGCGTTTATGAGTGCCAATGTCCCCCAACCTACAAAATAAGATTGATCCAACTCCTTCACACCTTTCCTTTTCCTCAAATCATTATGGCATTCCTATATGAATATTTCTGTCATTCCCTAACATATGCAGGAAACATTTTTAGCAGATTATAATTAAAACAAAGTTGATTGAAGCGGGTGTGCGAGACTCCTGCGGGAAAAGCGTGTCTAAGGAGACCCCGCAGGAGGAAGCCGAGGGCGGACAGCCCGCGGAAAGCGAGTACCTGGAGTGGAAATCAATCCACCACCAAATAACATTTCATGGTTCGGCTGTGAGCATTCTGAACAACTTTTTTAGACAAAAGGGTTACAATCTGAATTTTTTTATACAAAGTTGATTGGAGCGGGTGTGCGAGATTCCTGGGTGAAAAACGCTTCAAAGGGAGTGCCTGAACTGGAGCGGAAATCAATATACACTCAAAAAAACTTTAGACAAAGATATCACTATTTTCCTATTAAATAATACCTGTATATTGACAAAACTAGTGCATTTTTGCCATAAATAGAGTATTGATGAATGTAGTTTTGCAAAAAACATGTAATTATTTGTTGATTTTAGTATAATGTTCGAAGCAAAGATTAATTAGAGAAAAAGCATCATCTAGAAACCATTCTGTAGTTGGTGTGAGTTTGCAGGGGGAATGAACATGGATGAAAAAGATAAAAATCTATCTAAAAAGGAACATATCCGAATGAAATTGTTAGAACAGCAAGGAGAAGCCAAGCTGGTTCGTAAAATCATCATGATTACGATCGCTTCGCTTATTTTACTAATTGGGATAGTTGGTCTTGTGGGCTTTTTATATATCAACTCAGCCATGAAACCAGTCGATCCGGATGATGATACCATCAAGAAAGTGAAAATCCCGATCGGTTCATCCGTTAACGGAATTTCAACGCTGCTTGAAGAGCAGGGAATAATCAAGGACGCACGCGTATTCAAATATTATATTAAATTCCGCAATGAATCCGGTTTTCAGGCAGGGGAGTATAAATTATCACCTTCGATGCCGATTGAAGATATTGTCACAAGCATCAAAACCGGGAAACTCATGAAGGAAGCGGCAATGAAGATAACGATTCCTGAAGGGAAGCAGCTAATCCAAATTGCCGATATCATCGCGGGGAAGACGGGTGAAGATCCGAAAAAGGTCTTCAAGAAATTGAATGATAAGAAGTTCGTTAATTCCATGCAAGAGCAATTTCCGCAGCTATTGACCTCGGAAATTGAAAATGAAAAGGTTTTATATCCGCTGGAAGGGTACCTTTTCCCAGCTACTTATGACTTTTATGAAGAAAAGCCGACCCTGGAGTCGATCGTCATCGAGATGCTGAAGAAAACCGAAGAGACTTTGCAGGCTTACGAGGGCCAAATGGACAAGAACGATTATTCCGTACACGAGATGCTGACCTTCGCTTCGCTTGTCGAAGAAGAGGCGACGGCACAAGTCGATCGCGGAAAGATAGCTTCTGTCTTTTACAATCGTATTAAGGAAGATATGCCGCTTCAAACGGATCCGACCGTTTTGTATGCGAAGGGTTCACATAAGAGCAGGGTGTATTATAAAGACCTTGAGGTGAAATCCCCTTATAATACGTATAAGAACAAGGGGCTTCCGCCTGGGCCGATTGCAAATGCCGGAACGACATCGATCGATGCGGTATTGAAGCCTGAGAAAACCGATTACCTGTACTTTTTGGCAACACCTGAAGGGGAAGTCCTTTACTCCAAGACCCTGGATGACCACAATAACAAAAAGGCAGAGCATATTTCCAATAAATAAATAAAAAAATGCAAGGACACTGAGGGGGGAGAGATATTACTTTCCCCTTGTTTTTATGATAGAATAGTACAAGTGAATTTTTGACCCGATTCTTATCGGTGACGTAACTCGGCGAATGCCGGGTTTTATTTTGAAAGATAAGGAAATGTAGATCGTCAAGCATACTTGTTTCAGCTCCTTGTGAAGAAATTGTTCAATCAATTTTTTCATGTTACTGACCAAGCGCTTTTGTTTTCCTTATAAATGGAGGAAACGTTTTGAACGGAAAAATAGAACAATATCTTCATTCCTTAATTCCGGAGCGTACGGGTTTGCTTAAGGAGTTGGAAGATTTTGCGATGGAAAATAATGTGCCGATCATGGAGCCCGAAGGAATTGAAGTGCTGCTTCAGATTTTAAGGCTTCATCAGCCAAAAGCGATATTGGAAGTAGGTTCGGCAATTGGCTATTCGGCCATAAGGATGGCTGAGACCCTTCCGGAAGCTCAAATCGTCACACTTGAACGGAATGAAGCCCGTATTGAGCAGGCAAGGGCTAACTTCAAGAAAGCGGGACTGTCGGAAAGGATCACCCTCATTGAAGGGGATGCCCTTGAAGCGGGACCGAAAGTGATGGAGCATGGCCCGTTCGATATCATCTTCGTTGATGCAGCTAAAGGGCAGTACAAGCGATTCTTTGAACTGTTTGAACCATTCCTTGCTGATGCTGGCATCATCATTACTGACAATGTTTTATTCAAAGGCTTGGTTGCCGAAAACATTGAAGAAATGGAAATGACGAGAAGAAAGCGAGCTCTTATCAAAAAAATCAGAGACTTTAACATCTGGTTACATGACCATCCCCATTTCGATACTGTAATTTTGCCGATTGGTGATGGTGTGGCCATTAGTAAACATAGAGGTGACAAAAATGAAAAAGCCTGAATTACTCGTGACTCCGACAAGTGTCGATCATATAACAGAACTCATCGATGCTGGCGCTGATGCCTTTGTCATTGGCGAACAACGTTATGCACTAAGGCTGGCAGGGGAGTTCAATCGTGAAGATGTAGAGAAGGCAATTGAACTTGCACATGCTGCGGGCAAGAAAGTGTACGTATCCATGAACGCCATTTTTCATAATGAAAAAGTGGACGAGCTTGAAGGGTATGTTACATTCCTTAAAGAGGCTGGTGCCGACCGGATCATTTTCGGTGATCCCGCAGTCTTGATGGCAGTCCGTGCCGTGGCACCTGATATGCCCCTGCACTGGAATACAGAGATGACGGTAACGAACTGGTACACATGTAATTACTGGGGAAAACGAGGTGCTGTCCGTGCCGTTGCTGCCCGTGAGATAAGTCTGGACGAGATCGTGGAAATGAAGGAAAATGCCGAAGTGGAGATTGAAGTGCAAGTGCATGGCATGACATGCATGTTCCAATCGAAGCGTACGCTCCTAGGTAATTACTTTGAATACCAAGGCAAGGCATTGGAAGTGGAAAATCGGAAGGAACAAAGAAATATGTTCTTGCATGATAAGGAACGTGAAAATAAATACCCGATTTATGAAGATGAAAATGGTACACATATCATGAGTCCGAATGATATGTGCATGATTGATGAACTTCAGGAATTGCTTGAAGCGGAAATTGATTCACTGAAAATCGAAGGGTTACTACAAACTCCGGAATATGTCATTGAAATGACAAGGTTATATCGGGAAGCGATTGACGTATGTGCTGAAGACCCTGACCGCTATGATGATATCAAATCGGAACTTTTTGAAAAAGTCAAAGCGGTTCAGCCGGATAACCGTGAGTTGGATACTGGGTTCTTCTTTAAAGAATCGGTTTATTAAAGAAAAGGGTAAGAGAAAGAGGAGGAATAGCCTTGAATGCTATTGCTGATAAAATTTCCAAGATCGTTGATGGAAAGAGAGTCATTGTAAAAAAACCGGAATTGCTGGCTCCGGCCGGCAACCTGGAAAAATTAAAAATAGCCGTCCATTACGGCGCGGATGCCGTGTTCATTGGCGGTCAGGAATATGGCCTTCGTTCCAATGCCGGTAACTTCACGTTTGAGGAAATGAAGGAAGGCGTCGAATTCGCTAATAAATATGGTGCCAAAGTATATGTAACTACAAATATCTTCGCACATAATGAAAATATCGATGGTCTTGATGAATATCTGGAAGGTCTTCAGGAGGCAGGGGTCCATGGTATCATCGTCGCCGACCCATTAATCATCGAAACCTGTAAAAGGGTCGCTCCGAAAGTCGAGATCCATTTAAGCACACAGCAATCGCTATCGAACTGGAAGGCTGTTCAGTATTGGAAAGAGGAAGGCTTGGAGCGTGTTGTTTTGGCACGTGAGACGAGTGCTGATGAAATCCGTGAAATGAAGGAAAAGGTCGATATCGAAATCGAGGCTTTCGTTCATGGGGCCATGTGCATTGCCTATTCTGGACGCTGCACCCTTTCGAACCATATGACGGCGCGTGATTCGAACCGCGGCGGCTGCTGTCAGTCTTGCCGTTGGGATTATGATTTATATGAGTTGGATCAAGATGGGGAAAAGGCTTTATTCGATAAAGAAGATGCTCCATTCGCAATGAGTCCAAAAGACTTGAAGCTGATTGAATCACTGCCTGGCATGATCGAAATTGGCATAGACAGCTTAAAAGTCGAAGGAAGAATGAAATCGATTCATTATATTGCAACGGTTGTCAGCGTGTATCGTAAAGTGATTGATGCGTATTGTGCCGATCCCGACAATTTCAAGATTAAACAAGAATGGCTGGAAGAGCTTGATAAGTGTGCGAACCGTGAGACGGCATCATCGTTCATGGAAGGGGAAATTCCTGGGTATAAACAGCAAATGTTCGGGAATCATACCGTAAAGACTCGCTTCGACTTCGCAGGATTGGTGCTTGATTACAACGAGGAAACTAAAATCGTCACCATGCAGCAACGTAATTTCTTCAAGCCTGGGGATGAAGTGGAGTTTTTTGGACCGGAAATCGAAAACTTCACTCAAAAAATCGGTACGATCTGGGATGAGTCAGGTAAGGAGCTGGAGGCAGCCCGCCATCCGCTTCAAATTGTCCGCATTCAAGTAGATAATAGAGTTTATGTGAACAATATGATGCGGAAGGAGAATTGATATGACAAGAAAGAAACCAGTGGTCATCGGAGTTACCGGAGGGTCGGGATCAGGTAAAACAAGTGTTACCCGTTCCATTTTTGAATTCTTCCAAGGACATTCCATCTTGATGATCGAACAAGATTATTATTATAAAGATCAAAGTCATCTGCCTTTTGAAGAGCGCCTGAAAACGAACTATGATCATCCGCTTGCATTTGATAATGATTTGTTAATCGATCACATTAACGCATTGCTGCGCTATGAAACGATAGAAAAACCGGTTTATGATTATTCGATCCATACGCGCTCGGAAGAAGTCATCACAGTTGAGCCACAGGATGTCATCATCCTTGAAGGGATTCTTGTACTGGAGGATGAGCGCCTGCGAGACCTGATGGATATGAAGCTATATGTCGATACGGACGCAGACCTGCGGATCCTTCGCCGGATGACCCGTGATATTAAAGAACGCGGCCGTTCCATAGATTCCGTCATCGAACAATACATCAGTGTCGTCCGTCCGATGCATAATCAGTTCATAGAACCGACGAAGCGTTATGCCGACATCATCATACCAGAAGGTGGCCAAAACCATGTGGCGATTGACCTTATGGTGACAAAAATTCAAACAATCCTTGAACAAAAGTCTTTTTTGTAATAACATAGCATAAATAATGATAGGTGCCATTTTCCTCCGTTTATTTAAAAATCCCATTTATTTAATGGGAAAGACTGGACAAATGTTGGAAAACGCAATACTCTATTCTTGATACAGAACGAACCGGCTGCCCACCGCAGTCGGTTTATATACTAAGGAACGGATTGTTTCTTAGTATCGAAGCGCGACTTTTTAAGTCGCGCAATTATATATTTTTGACTCGATTTAGGGTTAAGCACTATATAGTACATAAACTTGTCACAGCGAATGCTTGCTGTAAAGAATTTGAAGGAGTGAAGGGTTTTGGCAATTGAAAAAGAATATCCAATGACTAAAGAAGGTAAGTTAAAGCTTGAGCAGGAACTGGAACAGTTAAAAACGGTTAAACGTAAAGAAGTGGTGGAAAGAATCAAAATCGCCCGCAGTTTTGGGGACCTTTCCGAGAACTCAGAATACGATTCCGCAAAAGAAGAGCAGGCTTTCGTTGAAGGACGTATTACAACGATCGAAAACATGATCCGCAATGCAAAAATCATTGAAGGCAATGATTCGAATACAGATACAGTTTCACTTGGAAAATCGGTAACCTTCGTGGAACTTCCAAATGGTGACGAAGAAACATATTCCATCGTAGGAAGCGTTGAAGCGGACCCATTCGAAGGAAAAATCTCCAATGATTCCCCGATCGCGAAAAGCCTGATAGGGAAAAGGGTCGGCGACAAGGTATCGATCATGACACCTGGCGGCGAAATGAGCGTCAAGATTGTATCCATCGACTAAATAAAATGCAAAAGGGGATGTCCATCGGGGCATCCTCTTTTTATGTAAGGCTGTTTTCACATACTTTGTTGCTATTTACCAGTAGTGAGTTGTGGTTAATTTCCCCTCAAGATGCTCGCTTTCCGCGGGGCGGGCGGTGAGCCTCCTCGGCGTAAACGCCTGTGGGGTCTCACCTGTCCCGCTGCTCCCGCAGGAGTCTCGCACTTCCGCTCCAATCAACCTTAAATAGTTTCGTTTAAAAACAACAATCTTTACGAAAAGAGCCATATGGAAAAGTGCCGCGTTAAATTTGTTCATAATTGTTTAAAAATTAGCACCTCGTCAACAATGGTTATCGAGGTGTATTTTATGAAAAAGAAACGAATGAGGTTGCTGGCTCTTTTTTTGACCACTTTCATGCTGATGCTCATAGGCAGGCTTGCCTACATCCAACTTGTATCGACAGAATCTTTTTCAAAGCATGATGTGAACCTGTTGGAAGCAAGCGTGAATCAGCGTTCACAAATATTAAAGATTGATGATGGACGCGGAAAGTTCTATGACAGAAATGGAGAACCGCTGGCACATGAAGAAATCCCGACGCTCGTCCTTTTTCCCTTTCTAAAAAAAATGACATGGCCTATAGATGAAGTGGCCTCGATAATAGGGGAATCGGAAGCGGAGTTAAAACGGGCGATAGAAGAAGCGGATGAACCATTCGTATTTGGCGGTGATGAACCGATAGAGTTGACGTCCAGCCAGTCGAAGGCGATCAATGAATTGAAGATTCCCGGGGTCTTTGCCGTGAATGAGAAATTATATCATGATCGAATGCCTGCAGCACAATTGATCGGAACGACGAATATATCTGATGCGGAAAAGAAAAAACGTTACCCGGACATGAATTTATCTCCTGAAACGAAAATAGGCAATACGGGACTGCAAAGGACCTTCGATGAGTTCTTGCTTTCCGCTGGGGAATCGAAGCTCGTTTTTCACGTGGACGCCAGCGGAGGACCGATGTTCGGTGTCGATGTTAAATATGTGGAACCAGCAAATCCGCTTTACCCGGTGAAGGTCATGACGACGATCGATAAAGAAATTCAGGAGAAAGCGGAGAGGCTCGTCGATGAACGCGGGATAAAAAAAGGCGGTCTCGTCCTGATCGATATCGAAAAAAGTGAAATCGTCGCCATGGTATCACGTCCGGCGCTTAATATAAAAGATCCAAATGGCGAAGGGGCCGTCAATATGATGCTGACTCAAAAAACGCCGGGTTCCGTCTTTAAAACGGTCACGGCAGCAGCGGCCATCGATTATGAAGCGGCCAGTCCCACAAGGACATTTAACTGTAATTTGACGATAGACGGCAAAACGGATAAACAGAGGGAACTGGGCGTACTTAATTTTGAAAATAGCTTTGCTCAAAGCTGTAATAGGACGTTTGCTGAATTGTCACAGGAAATAGCGGAGAAGGATCCGGACTTTTTGGACAAATATGCAAAAATGTTAGGGCTGGTTGGTGAAACGGGCTGGCAGGGGGATGTATATCACACGGAAGTCACTCAGCTGCATCATGAACAAACAGGAAAGGTCTGGCATGATGACGATTTAAAAAAAGATCCCAAAATGGTTGCCAAAACGGCAATTGGCCAGCAGGATGTCCAAACGACGCCGCTCGCGATCGCGAATATGATGGCAACGATTGCCCGCGGCGGCAAGAAGGAACAGGTCAAAGCCGTTTCCAAGGTCGAATTTAACAATAGTACGACCGTAGTCGATTTTCCCAATCAAAGCATTGGCGGCGAGAAACTGTCACCCTATACAGCGATGAAGATGCAGCATCTTCTTAGGAAGGTCGTGACGGAAGAGAAAGGGACGGGCGCCTCCTTGAGAGATTTGCCTGTGGAGGTCGCCGGCAAGTCCGGGACAGCTCAGACCAATATCGAAAAAGGGGAGCTCAATAAATGGTTTGCAGGCTACTTTCCATATAAAGATCCCAAATATGCTCTTGTTACCGTAAGTTTTGAAACGAAGGAAAACAGTTCCAGCATGACGCCTCTTTTTTCAGATATTGTAAAAGTCCTGTACTCGAAGGACCAGGACATTAGCGAGAATTGACGAAAAGTGTAGGAAACCCTTCCCTTCTATCTCTGGCTAAATCATGTTAAAATGAGGCAGTAAGAAATGGTAAGGGGAGGAATGGACCTTGGGCTCACGTTTCAATCAGAGAGATCAAAAAAGAAAAGTAAATAAAATATATAATATTGCAATCACCATCGTTTCCATTTTAATCGTC
Source organism: Peribacillus sp. FSL R5-0717 (assembly GCF_038002945.1). NCBI lineage: Bacteria > Bacillati > Bacillota > Bacilli > Caryophanales > Bacillaceae > Peribacillus > Peribacillus sp. FSL R5-0717. Next base: position 774,519 of record NZ_JBBOOF010000001.1, on the reverse strand, counting down.
ATTGTCGCAGTCTCGATTTTCTTAAGTGATGATGGCACCGAAACAAAAAAAGCCACGACTGAACCAAAGCAAGTCGCCGAGACAGAAAAGGGGAAAGTAGTGGACAAACCTTCTGGCAAAGAGGAAGAAACGGATTCGGAGAAGGAAGACGCAGTAGGTGATAGTGAAGCAACGGAAGAGGATGCCGAAAAAGAAGATAGTAAAGCAACAGAGGAAGATGCAGAAGAGAAGGCTGAAGATGATGCAGATCCAGAAAAAGCAGGAGATGCCGAACTTGTGGAAGTGGAAGGCAGCGGCGATGGCAATGTTGCGTCTACATATACAAGTGAGAGTTGGAAACCAGTAGGAACGGAGCAATCCGGGGAGCACACTACCAGCTTCGAAAAGGGCTCGGTCGATTGGAATGAGATGAGTAAAGCGATAGCAAGCGGAGCTGGAATCGATGAAGGCAGCATGAAGCTATGGTGGCTGCAAAACGGCGGTTCGTCGACCACGGCAATCGGTACGGTTTCTGAAGGAGACAACCCTAAAACCTTCCGGGTTTATATTGAATGGGTGGACGGATCAGGTTGGAAACCTGTAAAAGTCGAAGAGCTGAAGACAAACGATAAAAGATAATGTTCAGAAAAAATGTATAAACGAAAAACCCCCGAAAGGAATTCCGCTTTTCGGGGGTTTTTCATGGTGATCATTTTTTAGCTTTAAAGTGGACGACTGCACTATAAAAACGTCTGCCTTCTTCACTTACATACATTTGGTGTGACACGGATTCCACCTGGAGCATGATCGCTTTATTGATTTCAATTTGTGATTGGATTTTTTCTTCAAGATTCTTGATGCTTTCTGCCTCGAAAAATTCTATTTTATCTTCGAATAAGTTTAAGTCGAGTTGAAAACTCATGACTGTTCCCCTCCAACATTCAGATACTGTTAGTTTACCACCATTTTGTCCGAATCTGAACCTAATGAATTTGCCTAAAAACAAGAACTGTTTCTCTGTTTATTTCATATTATGCTTATAGGTTTTATTATCTTATTATAAAAGGTGATTAAAAATGGGCAGAGAATTTATCGATTTATTTGAAGAATGGTCGAAATCGTATGATGATACGGTTGGTGGACACGATATTGAGTATCAAGAGGTTTTTAAACATTATGATGGCATATTGGACAGCGTCACCAATCGGGCTTTTGGTCATGTGCTGGAGTTCGGGGTGGGTACCGGGAATTTGACGGAAAGACTTTTGAAAAAGGGCCTAAAGGTATCGGGAATAGAACCTTCTCCTGCGATGAGGGAAATAGCGGTAAGCAAGCTGAGCGGAAAAACAGAAATTGTAGATGGTGATTTTATCGATTTTCCGAAGCCGGAACAGGTTGATTCGATTGTAAGTACGTACGCGTTTCATCATTTAACCGATGAAGAAAAAGAAAAAGCGATAGCCAACTATGGAAAGTTACTGAATACTGGTGGTAAAATAGTGTTTGCTGATACAATGTATCAATCAAAGGAAGCTCATGAACGAGCGATTCAAGATGCAAGGCAGGAAGGCTTTCATAATTTGGCGAACGATTTGCAAACGGAATATTATACTACGATTCCTTTTTTGGAAAAAGTGCTTGAAGCAAATGGATATAAAGTGAACTTCGAGCGCTGCAATCAATTCGTCTGGATCATGGAGGCGGAAAAATTATAGGAAGAGGTTTTTACTAATGAAGGTAGCCATAATCGGAGCAATGGAAGAAGAAGTTACGATTTTACGTGATAAATTGGAAGGGTTGGAGCAGGTGACCATTGCGGGTTCCGAGTTCAATACAGGCACACTGAATGGTATCGAGGTCATTTTACTTAAATCGGGTATCGGTAAAGTGAATGCGGCAATGTCCACTGCAATCCTGTTAGAAAAATTCAAACCGGATGCGGTCATCAATACTGGCTCTGCCGGCGGTTATCATCCAGATCTGAATGTAGGGGATGTGGTCATATCCACGGAAGTGCGGCACCATGATGTCGATGTGACGATTTTTGGATATGAATACGGTCAAGTACCTCAGCTGCCTGCAGCTTTCACACCGGATGAAAAGCTTTTTGCAATAGCAGAAGAAGCAGCAAAAGAAATCGAGGATATACAAGTGGCGAAAGGGTTGATCGTGACGGGGGATTCTTTCATGAATGATCCTGACAGGGTTGAATTCGTCAGAGGGAAATTCTCTGATTTATACGCGGTGGAAATGGAAGCGGCAGCCATTGCACAGGTAGCCTTCCAATTCAAAACACCGTTTGTCATCATTCGTTCCCTTTCGGATATCGCAGGTAAGGAGTCCAATATTTCCTTTGATAAATTCCTGGAAACTGCGGCTCTTCATTCAGCGGCACTGATTCTGAAAATGGTTGAAAAAATGAAATGAATGGTAAGTGATCAGCGGAAGCTTTTCTGCTGATCATTCTTTATTGCATAATCCTCATTAAATTGGTAGGATAACTATGAAAGGATGTCCGAATATGAAAGTCTTTAAAAATATTCATGAGCTGATAGGGGAAACGCCGATGATGGAAATCACCCATTTCCCGCTTCCGGATGAAGTCCGTATCTTTGCCAAACTGGAATACTTCAATCCGGGAGGCAGTGTGAAGGATCGGCTTGGTCAAGAACTTTTAGCCAAAGCGCTGCAGACAGGGAAGGTGAAAAAGGGCGGGACGATCATCGAACCGACTGCCGGGAATACAGGGATTGGCTTGGCGTTGGCTGCGATAAACAGTGGGGTGGACGTGATATTTTGCGTTCCGGAGAAATTCAGTACCGAGAAACAGGAATTGATGCGTGCCCTTGGAGCGAATGTGATCCAAACCCCGACAGAGGAAGGGATGACAGGAGCAATCGCCAAGGCTGAGGCGCTGCTGGCTGAAATTCCGGGATCATATTGTCCCCAGCAATTCGCCAATCCTTCCAATCCCGATGCCTATTATAAAACGCTGGGACCTGAAATATGGGAACAGATGGAAGGCGATGTGGATGTGTTTGTTGCCGGTGCCGGGACGGGCGGGACATTCATGGGAACATCGCGATATTTGAAAGAAAAGAATGCTGCTGTCAAAACGGTCATTGTCGAACCAGAAGGATCGATTTTAAACGGCGGAAAAGCCGGACCCCATAAAACAGAGGGGATCGGGATGGAATTTCTACCCGCCTATATGGATGAAACGTATTTTGACCAAATCCATACGATAAGCGATCGTGACGCTTTCGACATGGTGAAGGAATTGGCGATTAAAGAAGGCCTACTTGTCGGCAGTTCTTCCGGTGCGGCATTTGCAGCGGCCATGAAAGAAGCGGCCAAGGCTTCCCCGGGGGCGAATATCGTCGTCATATTTCCGGATTCAAGTGAACGTTACTTAAGTAAAAAAATTTATCAGGGAGGAATGTAAAGTGAGAAAAAAAACACAATTGATCCATGGCGGCATTTTTGGTGATGAACAAACAGGAGCGGTTTCGGTGCCGATTTATCAAGTGAGCACCTATAAACAGGATGGCCCGGGGAATCATCGGGGCTATGAATATTCCCGTACAGGCAACCCGACCCGCCATGCCCTCGAAGAATTGATCAAGGATCTCGAGGAAGGAAAAAGAGGTTTCGCCTTCGGATCAGGAATGGCAGCGATGACTGCGGTTATGATGCTGTTCAGTCATGGTGATCATGTATTGATGACAGATGATGTTTATGGAGGTTCTTTCCGGGTCATCACTAAAGTGCTTAACCGCTTTGGGGTGGAAGCTACGTTCATCAATACGAGTGACATACACTCGATCGAAAAAGAGATAAAGGACAATACGAAAGCACTGTTCATTGAAACTCCGACGAATCCATTATTGAAAATCACCGATTTGGAAGAAGTATCAAAAATAGCAAAAGAAAACGGCATCCTCACCATTGTGGACAATACCTTCAGTACGCCTTACTGGCAAAATCCGCTTTCACTTGGAGCCGATATCGTGCTTCATAGTGCAACGAAGTATTTGGGGGGACACAGCGATGTTGTAGCGGGTCTTGTCGTGGTGAATGATGAAAAGATTGGCAATGACCTTCATTTCATCCAAAACTCCACAGGAGGCGTGCTGGGGCCCCAGGATTCATGGTTGCTGATGCGAGGCATTAAAACGCTGGGAATCAGGATGGAAGAACATGAAAAAAACACATCTCAAATCGTTCGTTTCCTATCCGGGCATGAAGGCGTTTCGAAAATCTATTACCCAGGTCTTGAAAACCACCCAAATCATGATATTGCCAAAAAACAATCGCGTGGATTCGGCGGTATGGTTTCATTTGATGTCGGCAGTGCGGAAAAGGCCGAGTCCGTTTTGAACAAAGTGAGATACTTTACACTTGCGGAAAGTCTGGGGGCAGTGGAGAGCTTGATTTCCATTCCGGCTTTGATGACACATGCTTCCATTCCGGCTGAGCGTCGTGCAGAACTTGGGATAACTGATGGGTTGATTCGTATTTCAGTAGGTCTGGAAGATGTTGAAGACTTATTGGAAGACTTGGAACAAGCGCTGCAAGGATAATCGTTTAGGGACCCGAAATCATAGCTGACTGCCATTATTTACACCCTGTCATTTGGAATAAATATGGTAGAATGAGATATCGATATCTTATTAGCTTGAAAGAAGGTGGAATGGCATGAAAAACCGCAAAAAACAAACGGCGGCAATGCTGCGTTCGAAAATGGTCGATTTTAAACAATTTGCGATCACTTTGTTATGTGTGGGTTCGTTCTTCTATATAGGAACCATCCTTCCCACTGGAGACAAAGCGATGATTGACACATATGTCTATATGGGAGCGACAATCATGTTCCTGGGCATATCCATAGTATTTTTCTCATTATCCAAAAAATATAAGAAGATCTTGGCCGAAATGGATGACCAGGACACTTTACAACAATAGAAGCAAACCTTAGTTTAGACAAAGGGGTTTTATCTAAATTTCAAAACAAAGTCGTTGGAGCGGGTGTGCGAGACTCCTGCGGGAAAAGCGCGTCGAGGGGAGACCCCGCAGGCGCAAAAGCGCCGAGGGCGGACCGCCCGCGGAAAGCGAGTGCCTGAAGAGGAAATCGACGTTCGAGATTTTACAAACCCTCATTAAATCTGTAGACAAACTCGAGTTTGTCTACAGTCTGTCCTGATTCTTTTAAAGAATCAGGTTTTTTTATTTTTCAATTGTTGTAGCCCATTAAGGGGCAGATTTATCATACGACTTACCTCCTTAAGGCAATAATAATTATTGAAAATGGGTAAAAAGATCGAAATTTTCAAAAAAATAGGCAAAAGCCGTTTACAAATATCGAATTTGTGGATATACTTACCAAGTAATAAAAAATATTCCAAAGGAGGTCGAAGAAAATGACATTGTATCTACATGGAGTCGTCGCAATCAGCCGGTCCGTTTCAAATGACAATCACATAACATTCGACCTGTGCCAAGCGGAATATTTCTAAAGCAATTTGGCTTTATTAATCATTCAGACATAGCGGCCGCAGGGAGAAGTGTTTTATCCTGCGGTCTTTTTATATTCTCTAAAAAAGGCCGCAGGAGGACGTAACTTTCTGCGGCCTTTTTATGCCTTTTTGTTGGGCCGCTCCCTTAAAGGAGGTGATATTATGACACTGAATATGCTTTTTTTCACAATCACGATTAAAATGAAAAAAATGACTGCCGAGGAATGTTTGCAACAGGAGAGAATCCACAAGATTCGAGAAGAACATCTGGATAAAGCGATGAAGCATCGTCCTTTTTTCTAAAAACATATGAGGTAGGTATTCCGTTCTTAAAAAAATAAAGAAAGGTGGAGGTTAATATGTTGAACTTGTTTTACGTAAAAGGAGAGAAGCGTTGCTATTGGCAGGAGAAGGATACCGGCTAACGTATTTGCCGGTGCATGGCCTGCATTATCATGGTTTGTATGTATAAGAACAGCGGAAAATGCCATTGGAAACGTGATGAATTGAAGAGATGTTGATCAAGATGGTCATGACGCTGATCAACTCGGAACGCCAACGTTAGATATGAATAGGTAAAATGGGAAAACTCGGCCTTAGGGCCGAGTTTTTTTCTTTGCCTGAATCAGCAGCACGGGCCTGACCCACCATAACCAAACCCACATCCCGGCAACCACCAAAACCCGAAAATGAGCAATAAAATCAGGAGGACAATAAACAGGCCATAACCGAAGCCGTAACCGGACCCTGAATAACAAGGCGCAGGAGCCGGATAACCATAGCTGCATCCGTATGGTCCATAGTTATATCCCATCGAAAAACCCCCCTTTCCCTGAAAAATTCCCTATCATTATATGAACATTTGCCTTCGTTCGTTTGTGAATTCATCCAGGCTGGTTTGAACATTTAACACTTTCGTGATTTCTTTTAGCGGGACAGGCACGAACAAGCCCACTGTTGCATAGGTATGAATAGGGAAGCCAAAGAAACGGGGGATGAAGCCAATGCCCGGAATACTTACAGTTGTCGGTTATATTATCAAAGAATTTTACTTATTTGTTTCCTATGTGAAAAACAATGCTTTTCCCCAGCCCTTGTCATCTCAGGATGAAAAGAGATACCTGAAGCTTATGAGTGAAGGGGACGGTGATGCCCGTAACATCCTGATCGAGCATAATCTCAGGCTTGTTGCCCATATCGTCAAGAAATTCGAGAATACGGGCGAAGATACAGAGGATTTGATTTCGATTGGGACAATTGGTTTGATAAAGGCCATTGAGAGTTATTCGGATGGGAAGGGTACGAAGCTTGCCACATATGCGGCGCGATGCATTGAGAATGAGATCTTGATGCATTTACGAGCGACAAAGAAAACGAAGAAAGATATTTCCCTGCATGATCCGATCGGTCAGGATAAAGAAGGAAATGAAATCAGTTTAATCGATGTACTGAAATCGGAATCGGAAGATGTCATCGATACGATTCAGCTCAATATGGAAATTGAAAAAGTGAAAAAGTATATTGATATTTTGGATGAACGCGAAAAGGAAGTCATTGTAGGCAGGTTTGGACTGGATTTGAAAAAGGAGAAAACCCAGAGGGAAATCGCTAAAGAGCTTGGCATTTCCCGCAGTTATGTATCAAGGATCGAAAAACGTGCTTTGATGAAGATGTTCCATGAATTTTACAGGGCAGAAAAAGAGAAGGAAAAGAAAGCTAAAGGATAGGAATGGTAAACAAAGAGAGTGCGGGGAAATTCCCCGCACTCTTTTTTTTAATATTTATTTCTGATCAAATCTGTAAATGCATGATAAATCTCAATTCCCTGAAAAAGGAACAGACGTGAAGCGGTTAAAGAAAAGACCCCTACCATAATTAGTCGAAACCACATATGAATCACTCCTCCATTTTATTTTTTATAAAATGTAAGAGCGTGAGGCTACGTAATTCGCCTGATAAAAAACGGGACTGAGATATCGCCGTCGAAGATTCGAGTGAAAATAAAGAAAGCCCAAAATGGTAAATTCGAAAATGAGTATTACGATAAGTGACTGCCATGAACTAAAGGACGGAACGAAAGGCTGTTTCTTGTCGGCCTTATCCCAATGGTGAACATCGGTATGTTCTTCAATGGTTAGCTGCTGTGCATGATGGTGGAACTGTATAGGCAGTGTCCAAAGGAGCAGGATGATGGCAGACATGTGAATAAAGAATTTCATATGAATCAACCACCCCTTTCCCAAGATTATATTCATCATAACATGCTTTTAATCTGGGATATAGAAAAATGTTCTGAAAAATACTGAAAATTCCTTTTAATTAGAAAAATATTGAATGAACCTCTATAATGGGGTTAGTGATAAAAAGGGGGCAATTTAGTATGGGATATTCTATGACATGGGATTTGGATATCTTTTTTAAAGGGGGAAGCTCTTCTAAGGAGTTCCTGATTTTTTTAGATGAATTCAACGAAGAAGTAAAAGAATTAGACAGGCTTGTAAGCAATATCAATCCGGTAGGAAATGATGAATTCAGTTTAATCCAGGCATTTGATCTTTTTAAAAATACAAATATGAAATCTTCGCAGGCAGGTGCTTTCATTGGATGCCTGGAAGCTCAAAATGCGCAGGATAAGAAGGCTGGTCAGCTGCGGATCAAACAAATGAAGATAGTCGCTTCACTAAAAATGGTGTTAAGCAAGCTGGATGAAAAGTTGATACAGCTTGATGATGCATTTTTCATGAAAATCCTCGAAAAAGAACCATTGAATGAATTGAAATTCGTATTGAATGAACGTCGGGAAAAGGCAAAGGAAAAGCTTTCCGTGAAGGAAGAATCATTAATCACCCAATTGGCCATGGACGGTTTCGAAGGTTGGAGCCAAATGTATGATACGATCGTCGGTTCAATGACCATCCCTTATAAGGGTGAAAAGCTTTCTGTAGGCCAAGCGGCGAATAAATTTTCTGATCCTGATGAAAGGACCCGGAAAGAATTATTTACTGCGTGGGAACAGGCTTGGGAGGAAAAAAGTGACCTGTTTGCCCGGACTTTGAACCACTTGGCTGGCTTCCGTCTCAGTGTGAATGAAAAAAGGGGCTGGGATGATATTTTGAAAGAGCCTCTTGAAATAGGAAGGATGAAAAAAGAAACCCTCGAAAGTATGTGGAATGTAATTGCCGATCATAAAGAGCCGCTTGTGAGATTTTTAAAAAGGAAAGCGGAGTTACTGGATTTGGATAAATTAAGTTGGGCGGATTTGGATGCACCGCTCGCTGTTACGGCAGAATCCAAAGTAATGGATTATCAAGAAGGTGCAGACTTCATCATCCAGCAATTCGCTAAATTCGGCTCTCAATTAGCGAACTTCACCCAAAAAGCTTTTGAAGACAGCTGGATTGAAGCTGAGGACAGACCAGGTAAGAGACCAGGCGGTTTTTGCACCGGCTTTCCATTGAATAAGCAGTCAAGAATTTTCATGACGTATTCGGGCACACCGTCCAATGTATCGACATTGGCTCATGAATTGGGACATGCATTCCATTCTTATGCGATGAGGGATATCCATCCATTGAATCGGTCATATGCAATGAATGTGGCGGAAACCGCCTCCACGTTTGCTGAAATGGTCGTAGCGGATGCAGCTGTTAAGGAAGCAGCCAGTGAGGAAGAAAAGCTGGTGCTTTTAGAAGATAAAATTCAGCGTTCCGTGGCATTATTGATGAATATCCATGCCCGCTACTTATTCGAAACTAGGTTTTATGACGAGAGGAAGCAAGGATATGTCAGTGCCGAACGGTTGAATGAACTGATGGTCGATGCACAAAAAGAAGCTTATGGCGATGCTTTAAGTGATTATAATCCAACTTTCTGGGCTTCAAAGCTCCATTTTTATATTACAGGTGTACCATTTTATAATTTTCCGTACACATTCGGTTACTTATTCTCATTAGGCATATACGCGAATGCCCTGAAAGAACCTGAAGGATTCGAAGAAAAATATATCGCTCTATTAAAGGATACCGGTTCCATGAAGGTCGAGGATTTGGCGGAGAAACATTTAGGCGTCGATTTAAAGACCCGGGATTTTTGGGAGGAAGCGGTCAATGCCTGTATGGAGGATGTAGAAGAATTCATGCGTTTGACCGACCCATTAGTCCGAAAAGCATAAGATGGGTTTAGGTGGAATAGGAACAAAAGAAAGCGGATGTCCGGTCTAGGACATCCGCTTTTCTTATTAAACTTTCTTCAGTTTAAATGGACTGACCATAAGTAATGATAATATAATCATGAGGGATAAGAAAAAGACTGGATGGAAATACGGAATGGCTAAATAACTTAAAGTGGCGATGCAGCCCGCAACCGTAATGGGCACTCCTGTAAAATATCCATTGCTTTCACTTATATTGAAGCGGGCGAGACGAAACGCGCCACAGCCAATATAGAAAACCGTGAAGAGTGTGCCAGGTGCTCCGAATTCTATCAATATTCCTTGGTATAATAATAGAGCCGGTGCGACGCCAAAGGATATGATGTCACACATGGAATCAAGTTGCTTACCCAATTCCGATTCAATGTTGAATTTCCGTGCAACCATACCGTCAAAGCGATCTGCAAGGGCAGCCAGGAAGATTAAAAGCAAGCTTAAATTCAATTGACCGTGCATCACGGCAATTATCGCAAATCCACCAAGGGATAAATTAATTAAGGTAAGTATATTTGCTGTTTGTGCTTTCACTTTTTTAATGGTTTGATCTAGGGCGTGTAATAAAAACATCTTTTCACTCCTTTCAAATGAAACAAATTAAAACAAAATATAGTAAACATAAGTATTTATTATATAATAATATTTTATTTAATACAATTTATGCAAGGGGATTTTAGAATAATTTTACAATTTCACAATTTGGAGTGGTTATATTTTGTTTCAGTCTTTGTATCGCGTTCTTATTGAACTGACGAATGGTCAGTATTCATCAGGTTTATTAAAACACTTTAGCCAATCTCGTTGGAGCAGGCCTTTAATTTTACTTTATGTAAAAACATTCAACCTTAATACACAGGAATTTGGTAAGGAGTTAAAAGCATATACCAATTTGCACGAGCTATTTACAAGGCAGTTAAAGGCTGACGCGAGGCCAATTACGGCAGTTCCATCTGCGGTAGCTTGTCCCGTGGACGGTGTACTTGAGGACTCAGGGGAGATACTTGCTGATAAAAAGATCGTCGTTAAGGGAAAGGTATATTCAATGGAGGAAATGCTCGGGGATGAGCTTTTATTGGAAAAGTACTTAGGCGGCAAATATCTCGTGTTATACTTAAGCCCGAGTCATTACCATAGGATCCATGCGCCTATCAAGGGTTCCGTGGTCAAGCGATGGACGCTTGGAAGGAAATCATACCCCGTTAATAAATGGGGGATGAAATATGGAAAAGAGCCTTTATCAAAAAATTACCGGACAATAACTGAACTACAAAATGAGGCGGGAAATCTGGCAATGGTGAAAGTCGGGGCCATGTTCATAAATTCGATCGTCATTACTGATGATTCGGATCAATTGGAAAAAGGGCAGGAGTTTTCTTATTTCAGCTTTGGGTCCACAGTTGTGCTTCTTTTTGAAAAAGGAAGTTTTGAACTTGAAGGAAACATATCCATTCCCGCAGATGTCCGTGTAGGTGAAACAATCGGATTCATGAGAGCGGTCTAACTTCAAATATAAAATAAGAGGCTGACATTTGATGTCAGCCTATGTATTTCATATTAAAATATGGATCGGATTTTATGTGTTAGGGACCTTCGATGAATTTCCGTTTCTATGAGGCGGATGAAATCGGTACTCAACTTTAAATTCTGTGCTTTAAAATAGGATTCAAGCAACAGGTCATCAGATAGTTTTTGCATCAGAACGCCACTTAAGGGCTGCTCACCTCCAGTAGGGATTGCGAGGAATAATTTGGTGTTTACCTGCATATATTGATAAGTCTTCCTTGATGTACCCCTACTGTATCAGAAATAAACGTGGAGAACAATCGTTCTGTTATCCACAGATGAAAGTGGATAACCTGTGGTTAAGTTGTTTGCAAAGTGAACGAAATGGTGCCCATCAGTATGGAAAATGTTAGTAAAGTTATCCACAGGTTGAATAAATGAAATTTTTGTCGAAATCTTTTATGAATAATTAGTTCTTTGGTTCTGGTCTGCCTGCAAATTTCCCATTATTTAATGAAAAATGCCTTTCCATATCAGAAAACATACATTATGATGTTTCTTTACCGTTTAGCCATTCTTTCCTAATTTTTTTTGAAAGTGGGCTGAAAATTCGATATGATGGAAACGGTAAATTTTAATGAAAATATAGAGGTGCCAATATGCTTAAATTATTTTTGCCGAGTGAACATGTTAAAAGCATTTTTAATATAGATCCTCAAGAATTGAAAAAAAGAGGGATTAAGGGCGTCATTACCGATTTGGATAATACTCTCGTTGAATGGGACAGGCCGACTGCCACCCCCGATTTAATCAAATGGTTCGACAATATGCGGGATCATGGGATTTTAGTGACGATTGTGTCCAATAATAATGAAAATCGGGTTCGGGCTTTTTCCGATCCGCTTCACATTCCGTTTATCTTCCAGGCCAGAAAACCGATGGCAAGGGCTTTCCATAAAGCCCGTAAGACAATGGGGTTGAAATTAGAAGAAACGGTAGTAATCGGCGATCAGTTATTGACGGATGTATTGGGAGGGAACAGAGGCGGGTTTCATACGATCTTAGTGGTCCCTGTCGCACAAACCGACGAATTCAGAACAAGGATCAATCGTTATTTTGAAAGAAAGATCATGGCGTTTTTTAAACGAAAAGGAATGATAGAATGGGAGGATCACAATTGAACAATCATCAAGAATTAGTGTGCATCGGCTGCGGTGTGAAGGTCCAGACTGAAGATCCGAAGGAGTTGGGCTTTGCCCCTAAATCGGCTCTGGAAAAAGAGAGCATCGTTTGTCAGCGCTGCTTTAAATTGAAACATTATAACGAAGTTCAGGATGTATCCTTAACAGACGATGACTTCTTGAAAATCTTGAATAAAGTAGGCGAAACCGACTCTTTAATCGTCAAAATCGTCGATATTTTTGATTTCAATGGAAGCTGGCTGCCTGGCCTTCATCGATTTGTAGGGAGAAATGATGTTCTTCTGATCGGAAATAAGGTCGATTTATTGCCTAAATCGGTAAAACCGAACAAGTTGATCAATTGGATGAAGCAATCGTCCAAGGAATTGGGTCTTAACCCGATCGATGTCCTGCTTGTCAGTGCGGAAAAGGGAAAGCACATACTTGAAGCGGCGGATGCGATCGAGCGGTATCGCAGAGGAAAAGATGTCTATGTGGTGGGCTGTACGAATGTAGGAAAATCGACTTTCATCAACCGTCTTATAAAAGAAGTGAGCGGTGAAAGTGATATCATCACGACTTCCCACTTCCCTGGGACCACCTTGGATATGATTGAAATACCTTTGGATGATGAACAGGCATTGATCGATACACCTGGAATCATTAATCATCATCAAATGGCTCACTATGTGGACAAACGGGACTTCAAGGTGATTATGCCGAAAAAGGAGATCAAGCCGAGAGTGTACCAACTGAATGAAGGGCAGACGCTATTTTTCGGAGGATTGGCCAGGTTGGACTATGTCTCAGGCGGAAGGCGTTCATTGACTTGCTACCTTTCGAACGAATTGAATATTCACCGTACGAAACTGGAAAATGCCGATGAATTGTATAAAAACCATGCCGGGGAATTACTGACTCCCCCACGGCCGGAACAAATCGAGGAATTTCCGAAGCTGATTCCACATGAATTTTCCTTGAAAGATGGTAAAATGGATATTGTGTTTTCTGGTCTTGGCTGGGTGACAGTCAATGAGCCAGGGGCGAAAATCGTTGCACATGTTCCAAAGGGCGTCAATGTGATCGTTCGCAAATCATTAATCTAAATATAGGGGTCGTCTAGTCTATGAAAAAGATATATGGGGTAATGGGAGATCCAATTGCACATTCGATGTCACCGGACATTCATAATGATGCATTTGAAAAAGAAAATATAGAAGCGGTTTATCACCATTTTCATGTGACGAAAGAAGGTTTGAACGATGCCGTAAAAGGCATGAAAGCCCTTGGTATAGAAGGGTTTAACATCACGATACCTCATAAGACTTCAATCATCCCTTTCCTTGATGAAGTGGATGAACTGGCCCTGGCAATCGGGGCTGTAAATACGGTTGTTAACAAAAATGGTCGGTTTATAGGGTATAATACAGACGGAAAAGGATTTTTTAAATCTTTATGCGATGAAATATCAGGTGACATCAAGGCTAAAAAAACGTTAGTGATCGGAGCGGGCGGTGCTGCGCGTGCGATTTATTTTACCCTCGTGAAAGAAGGGGTAAAGCAAGTTGATATTGCAAACCGGACAAAGGAAAGAGCGGCCCAGCTTGTTTCTGATTGCCCTTATGATAAAGTATCGAAGGCACTCTCGATTATCGAAGCGGAAGAAAGCTTATCACAATATGATTTAATCATCCAAACGACTTCTTCTGGAATGAGTCCTGAACTGGATCATTCGCCGTTAAAGGTCGACCAGCTTAAAACCGGTGCAATTGTCAGTGATATCATCTATAACCCTCTGCAAACCAAGCTGCTGCGTGAAGCTGGGGAAAAAGGGGCGGAAACGCAAAATGGTCTGGGAATGTTCATCAACCAGGCTGCGCTTGCCTTTGAGATATGGACAGGCATTATGCCGGATACAGCAAGAATGACAGATATTGTCTTGAACAAACTAGGAGGTAACACATGTTAACAGGAAAACAAAAAAGATTTTTACGATCAAAGGCCCATCACCTCAATCCAATTTTTCAAGTTGGTAAAGGCGGAGTCAATGATAATCTCATCAAGCAAATTGGTGAGGCGCTTGAAGTACGTGAATTGATCAAGGTCAGCATCCTGCAAAACTGTGAAGAGGACCGCAATGATGTGGGGCTTACTTTATCAAAAGGTGCACGGGCAGAATTGGTACAGATTATCGGCAACACAATTGTGCTGTATAAAGAATCAAAAGAAAACAAACAACTTAAATTACCTTAAGGAACCTATCTATGAAAAAAATTGGAATTCTTGGCGGTACATTCAATCCTCCGCATATCGGGCATTTAATTATAGCCAATGAAGTGCTGGATGCCCTTGAGCTAGATGAAATCAGGTTCATGCCAAATCACGTACCTCCACATAAGGAAAAATCGGAGGAAGTAACCGATATGGACAGGCTGGCCATGTTGGAAAACGCGATAGCCGGAAACCCATCTTTTTATATTGAGGGTATTGAAATAGAAAGAAAAGGCACATCTTATACGTATGACACGATAAAATTGCTTAAAGAACTTGAGCCAGCCAATGAGTTCTATTTCATAATTGGCGCAGATATGATTGAGTACTTACCGAATTGGCATCGTATCGACGAGCTGGTGCATATGGTCAATTTCGTCGGGGTGAAGCGCCCTGGATATAATGAGAATACCTTATACCCGATCACGATGGTGAAAGTCCCGCAGATGTTCATTTCGTCTTCCATGATACGAAGGAAGTTAAGAACAGGGAAAACCGTGAAATATTTAATAGCAGATCCAGTGGTGAAGTATATTAAAGGGAATGGTTTATATGAATCGTGAGAAAGCATTGGCGCTGGTCAAAGAACAAATCACCGAGCGCAGGTACATTCATACCTTGGGTGTGGTCGAGTCAGCGATTGAACTTGCTGAACGATATGGTGCCGACGTCAAAAAAGCGGAACTTGCAGCCATTTTCCATGATTATGCAAAATTTCGTCCTAAAGAAGAAATGGAGCAAATAATAATCGCTGAAAAAATGGACCCGGCGTTACTTGAATACAATATGGAGCTGTGGCACGCTCCTGTCGGGGCTTATCTGGTGAATAAGGAAGCAGGCATTCAGGACGCTGAAATCTTGGATGCGATTGCCTATCACACGTCTGGCCGGGTTGGCATGAGCCTTTTGGATAAAGTCGTATACCTTGCTGATTATATCGAGCCGGGACGTTCTTTTCCCGGTGTCGACGAAGTCAGGCAGACAGCAAAGCAAAATTTGGATCATGCTGTCATCCAGGCTTTAAGGAATACAGTTGTTTTTTTAATGAAAAGAAATCAGGCAATTTACCCTGACACATTTAAGACATATAATGATTTGATCATGAATTTGAAGGAGAAGATGTAATGACTGAACGTGAACTTCTTGTAATTGCAGCAAAAGCGGCGGATGATAAAAGAGCGGAGGATATCGTGGCATTGAACATGCAAGGTATTTCCCTTGTAGCGGATTACTTTTTGATCTGCCACGGTAATTCTGAAAAACAAGTACAAGCAATAGCTCGTGAAATGAAGAGCAAAGCTGATGAATCAGGAATCAATGTAAAGCGTCTTGAAGGTTTTGACGAGGCGAAATGGGTGCTTGTGGATCTTGGTGATGTAGTGGCCCACATTTTCCATAAAGATGAAAGAAACTACTATAACCTTGAACGTCTATGGGGAGATGCACCTTTTGAAGATCTAGAGAGCGAACTGACTTCATGACTTACGAACGCTTTGCCTATGTATACGATGAATTGATGAAGGACGCACCTTATGAAAAATGGCTGATGATCCTTACGGCGAAGCTGGAACAGTATGGAATTGGTGGAAGGAAAGTCCTGGATTTGGCGTGTGGAACCGGGGAAATGACCGTTGAATTGGCGCAGCACGGATTCGAAGTCACCGGCGTGGATTTATCTGATGAAATGCTTCTTGTTGCTAATGAAAAAGCAGTTAAGCTTGGATTATCGATTCCGCTTTTTCAGCAAAATATGGCAGAACTCGAAGGACTTGGCCAATTTGATTGTGTCACGATTTTTTGTGATTCGCTGAACTACCTTCGCGACGAAGAGGATATCGTCAAGACGTTCAGCCGGGTTCATGAGCATTTGAAGGATGGCGGATTATTCATGTTTGATATCCATTCCCTTTATAAAATGGAAGAAATCTTTAGTGATCATACGTTTGCTGTCAATGGTGAAGAAGTATCCTATATATGGGATTGCTTCCCGGGTGAAGAACCTTACAGTGTGGAACATGATTTAAGTTTTTTCGTAAGGGATGATGAAAGCGGTCTTTATGACCGTTTTGATGAGTTGCATTATCAACGGACCTACCCGGTTGAACAATATAAAAAGTGGCTGGAGCAAGCAGGTTTCACGGTTTCTGAAATTCTGGCGGATCTTGAAGAAGCACCGCTTGTAACGGAAACCGAAAGAATCTTGTTTGTAGCCAGTAAATGATAAAGAGGTCAAGATTCCCGTTCGTACAAGGACGAGTGGAGGTCTGACCTCTTCTTTTTTTTTACTTTTAGAAGGAATTGAGATCTTGATTACGAATATTAATAAGGATGGCCGAACTGTTTTTCAACTTCGTGAAGATCCTCTGCAAACTTTTCATGTGTCGCCTGAAAAAGATGATGGAACATTTCCCCGGTTTCAGCTTCTAAAACCTTGATCCCCTCACCTGTTATTCCACCTTTTACACAAACTTTTTCCTGTAAGGTCGGCAATGTATAAACCCCTTTACCGAGCAATTCCCCTAAGCCGACCAGCATATTCTCAGTCAAAGTCGTAGCCGTTTTTTTATCTATCTTCGTCGTTTGGCAAGCCGCGTCAATGAAAGCTTGAGCTAAATAGCTGAAGAAGGCAGGGCCGCAGCTGACAATATCGGAAGCTACCCGGGTGATATCATTTTCAATGATGACCGGTGCCGATATGGCGGAGGCCAAATCAAATAAAGCTGACACTCTCTCCTTACTGCAGCTCTCGCTGAAACTCAGTAACGATACGCCTGAACCCACACGGTTCGTTATACTCGGGATAAAACGGGCACAGGGTGCATTCACTGCCGATTCGAGCTGGGAGACGGAAAGCGGGCTTGTGATGGAAATAACCAGCTGATCCCTTTTTATATGCTGTTTGATGCCTTGTAATAGGCTGTTAATTTGCAATGGTTTTACACAGAGAAAGATAAAGTCCGCTTGTTCGACGATTTCGGCTGCGCTTTCCGCCACCTTGATACCCGGGTGTTTCTCTTTCAGCACCATTGCTTTGGAAAGTGTGCGATTTGTAATGACTAGATCTGCCGGATTCAATATTTTTGCCTCCAGCCATGCCTCGATTAAAATGGTACCCATATTTCCGGTTCCGATAACACCGATTTTCTTCAATTCCGATCAACTCCTTTCGCTTAAAGCGATTGATTCTCCTAAAAACACTATGTATTTTTAATCTGTCCTATGACAATGTATCGTGCGAAATCCAATAAGGAGGGAAAGAAATGGAAGTGATATTAAAAAGGAAAATGACGATGATTACCGTTGCCGTGGCATTTGTGGCAGCGGGCATTTACTTTTTTTATCAACAAGGGGAGGATCCGGCTGATACGGAAGATATATTTTCCGTTACTGCAAAAGAAGCTGAAATGGAACAAAGTGTAAATGAATCGTCTGCCGAACCTGAGATCATTAAAGTGGACGTTAAAGGAGCAGTCAAGTCCCCGGGCATATTTACTGCACAGGCAGGTGACCGGGTGATTGATTTAATTTCCGCTGCGGGCAGTTTTACAGAAAAGGCTGACACGGATAAAGTGAATTTTGCCCAAATCATCGAAGATCAAATGGTCATTTATGTTCCGGAAATAGGTGAAGAAGACAAAGGGAACTTGGAGAATATACAAGTCGGGACGTCTGGTGATGCCGGCACTAAGGGTAAGTCAGGAGGGCTGGTGAACTTGAATACTGCTACACAGGAAGATTTGCAAACCTTGACGGGAATTGGACCATCCAAAGCGAATGCGATCCTGGAATACAGGGAGGCGATAGGGAAATTCAAGGAGGTCGATGAATTGAAGCAGGTTACGGGAATCGGCGATAAAACGTTTGAAAGGTTACGGGATTCCATTTCGGTGAAATGAATGCTACACAAATGGACAGGAAGAGGGTAAAATTGAAGAAAATCATTCTAGGGGTAAGGGGATACAGCATGAACAGAATTAGTTGGGATCAATATTTCATGGCACAAAGCCATTTATTAGCTTTAAGAAGCACATGTACACGCCTCACTGTAGGGGCGACCATCGTCAGGGACAATCGAATCATTGCCGGGGGATATAATGGGTCCATTGCGGGAGGGACGCATTGTATTGATGACGGCTGTTATGTAATTGATAACCATTGTGTCAGAACGATACATGCAGAAATGAATGCACTTTTACAATGTGCGAAATTTGGGGTGCCGACTGATCAGGCGGAAATATATGTGACGCATTTTCCGTGTCTTCAGTGCTGTAAATCACTCATCCAAGCTGGCATAAAGGCCGTTTATTATGCCGAGGATTATAAAAATCATCCATATGCCCTCGAATTATTCAAACAGGCGGGTGTCAAGACCGAGAAGGTTGAAGCAAAAGGGGCCATCGATGTGAATGGAAAACAAAAAAAGGACTTTGTATTCTCATTGCTAGCTCAACTTGAACAAAACGGTCTGGGAAAAGAAGATTTATTGGAACTGGAAAAGCAGGCCAATCAGATATTCGAAAATTAAATAGGACGGGGGGCAGGCATGGCCAGACATCTTATCTTACTGGCCGTTTCAGCTACATTTGGTGTTACGGCCCATTCTCTTTTAAATGTAAGGCTGCTGATCATTATCCTAATTTTTCTCTGTTTCTTTTATTTTTCGGTGGGCTTAAGTGTGAAGGCCCTTAGTTTTCATTTGGTGATCATGGGGATATTTTTAGGGGCCGCCTCCTTCTCCGATCACCGAAACAAAACTGCCTATCATGGAACGGAAAGCCAATTTATCATCACATTTACCGACCAACCGAATATAGATGGAAATTCATTAAAAGGATTCATTGGCAGTGAGAAAGGCGAACGGCTATTGCTTCGTTATAAAATCACGACCGAATTGGAACAGGAAAAGCTGAGTCAGTTTCTGCGAATCGGTTTATCATGTCCGGCTGAAGGGACATTGCAAGTTCCCGAGAAAAACAGGAATGAAAACAGTTTCGATTACCAGCGTTATCTTTTCCGCCAAGGCACCCATTGGATATTCAAAGCGGATTCCATTTCATTTCAAGAATGCAAAGAAGGTGGAAACTCGATTCTGGTTTCGATTCGTAATTTGCGCCTGAAGGGGATTGCATATATTAGAGAACACTTTCCTGAAGAGTCGAGCGGTTTTGTCACAGCACTCATATTCGGTGACCAGAGATATATAGATGAAGGGGACCTTACTAATTATCAGCGGTTGGGGTTGGTTCATTTACTGGCGATTTCCGGCCTTCATGTCAGTTTTTTAACGGGGGTGTTATTTTACATCGGCATCAGGGTAGGGATTACACGGGAAAGAATGATGATGGCCATCTTACTCTTCCTTCCGGTTTACATGTTACTTTCAGGTGCCAGTCCATCAGTGGTGAGATCCTGTTCAATGGCTATGCTTTTCTTTCTACTCCTGCTATTCAAGAAGCGGATTTCGGCGGGTGCCGCAATTGGATCGACTTATTTGGCGCTATTGTTTTTTCGGCCTAATATGCTGTATGATATAGGTTTTCAGCTTTCATTCGCAGTCACATTCTCCATTATCATGTCTACAAGCATCTTCTTGCAATACCCGAAAAAATCGATGCAGCTGTTCATCCTCAGTTCCATCTGCCAACTGGCAGCCCTTCCGATTTTACTTTTTCGCTTTTTTGAAGTATCTTTACTTGGCGTGTTTCTGAACGTATTGTATGTTCCGCTTTATTCCATCATATTGCTGCCATTTTCACTGATTTCCCTCCTCATTCATTTATTACTGCCTTCCTTTGGTCAACCTCTCATATCATTATTGAATTTCACCTTCGTATTCTGCAATAAAGCCGCAGATGCAGCATCAGGATTGCCGCTCGCCTCCATACCGTTTGGAAAGCCGCCTTTCCTCATGATGTTACTACTTATTATTTTCCTTATAGGGTTATGCCTGGCTTGGGAAGTATCCTTTGAAAAAAGTAAAATCTGGTGCGGAATGATAATCGTCCTTTTACTTTTGCAATATAACTTACAAAGGTTCTCGCCTTTTGGTGAAGTGCAAATCATCGACGTAGGACAAGGTGACTCCATTTTCATTTCCCTGCCTTTCAATCGCGGTAATTATTTAATTGATACAGGCGGGCAAATAACATTTCCAATCGATACGTGGGCGATAAAGCGAAAGAAGTTCAACACGGCGGATGATATCATTATTCCATTATTGAAAAGTAAAGGAATCCACCAATTGGACAAATTGATTTTAACCCATCCGGATGCAGATCATATGGGAAGTGCAAAAGAATTAATAGATAATTTTAAAGTTGCGGAGATCATCATTGGAGGCTGGAGTGAAGAGCAATATAGGGATATGGAACTTGTAACCGTGGCGAAAGAGAAAAAAGTGAAAATGACCGTCCTGAAAAGGGGGGATCAATGGGTGGCGGGCGGAGTGCGGTTTGCTGTGCTAAGTCCATTTAAGCAAGAGGAAGATAAGAATGATTCATCCATCGTTCTATTCACTGAGCTCGGGGGAGTGTCATGGTTATTGACCGGCGATATGGGAGAAGAAGGGGAGAGGGAACTTTTGAGAACCTTTCCGCAGTTGCAGGCGGATATCTTGAAGGTCGGTCACCATGGCAGTAAAACGTCTTCTTCCGCGCCCTTCCTTGAACAGCTGCAGCCGAAAGCGGCACTTATTTCAGTTGGAAAGGATAACCGCTACGGGCACCCTCATGGAGACGTAATTGGGAATTTGGAGGGGAATGGCATAAAAGTGTTCAGGACGGACGAGGATGGTTCTATTATTTACAAGTATTACAAAAGCAGTGGAACCTTTCTGAAGACTCTCCCATAGTATATAGAAAATCAAAAAGAAAGAGACTGCAGCAGCAGCCCCCATCAGGAAAAATAAGTGCATGTAATGAATGAAATCAGGATCCGACAGCTTTAATGACGACAGCTATGGTGAACATGGCAGCGAAAAATACAAAAGAACCGATGAATCCTATAGCGGAATCAGCGACGTCATCTGTCTTTGATTGAACATTCTTTTCGAATTCGTTCATTATTTACCCCTCCTATTTCTGCTAATAGTATAAAACATTACCAAAAAAAAATCTACAGGCTTCATTCCTTCATTTCCTTTACTGACAAGAGTTGTCACAAATAGTTTGGGATTTTGAGGTCAAAATAAAAGTACAAACAAAGCAAGCGAAAACGAAAAGCTCATTTGTTCTACATGAATACTCTACCCGCTTTCAAGGGAGATTACCCGGGCCTTTCTTGAAAGTGTTCATATAGATCCGGAATTAGCCCTTTTAAGGGCTAGTTCCCTTTATAGCTTGTCAAATGGTCCATCCACCTATACCATTAGAGAAGAATACATAGTAAAGAGGCGGATTCTATTGGTATTAGACGTTTGGAAAAGTATAAAAAAAGGGCAATTCGCGCCAGTATACTTGTTATATGGGACGGAAGCCTATCTAATTAATGAAACGAAGCAGCTATTGATCGAGAATGTCCTTCATGAAGATGAGATGGATTTTAACTTTTCTCAATTTGATTTAGAAGAGACGCCTGTTGAAACTGCGCTTGAAGATGTCGAAACCCTCCCGTTTATCGGGGAAAGGCGCCTTGTCTTCATGCAAAACCCATTTTTTTTGACAGCTGAAAAAACGAAGTCAAGAGTTGAGCATAATGTGAAAAGACTGGAAGCGTATTTGGCTGATCCGGTTCCATATTCTATTGTCGTATTGACCGCACCTTATGAGAAACTGGATGAACGGAAAAAAATCACCAAGGAACTGAAGCGTAAGGCGGTTCTCGTTGAAGCGAAGAAGCTTGGTGATCATGAGTTAAAGGGATGGGTGAAGGAGAGGGTCGAAGCTTCTTCAGTCCGAATAGATGAGCAGGCTACAGAGCTTTTACTTGAACTTGCAGGAACGAATCTGATGATGTTGACGAATGAACTGGATAAAATGGTGCTTTATACGGAAGCTGAGAAGCACATTACAGTCGAGGTAGTGGAAAAGCTGGTCGCAAAATCCCTTGAACAGAATATCTTCACACTTGTTGATCATGTGTTACAGAGAAAAATGGAGAGTGCCATGACGATACTGCACGATCTTCTCAGGCAGAATGAAGAGCCGATCAAGATCTTGAGTGTCATGGCAGGTCAGGTCAGGCTCATGTATCAAGTGAAGGAGCTTTCCCGTCAGGGCTATAGCCAGCAAAAAATTGCGGGTCAACTGAAGGTGCACCCTTACAGGGTAAAGCTGGCACTTGAAAAGACGGGGAAATTCCAGGAACGCGAGTTGTTGAGCATCATGAACGACTTAGCGGAAGCGGATTATAAAATGAAGACCGGCCAAGCAGATAAGGCAATCACGCTTGAGCTGCTGCTTTTAAAAATTAGATGATAAAAAAGGTGGCAGATATCCTGTCACCTTTTTTATGCAAAAAACGGCACAAAAAAAACGATCCGATTGGATCGTTTAATTTTTTGTCATTATGCGTTAAGAGCGTTAAGTCTTTTCGCTAAACGAGATTTTTTACGGGCTGCCGCATTTTTATGGATTAATCCTTTAGATGCAGCTTTGTCTAATTTCACAGCAGCTGTTAAAAGAGCTTCTTTAGCAGCTTCAACGTTTTCACCAGCTAATGCAACTTCAGCGTTTTTCACTGTAGTACGCATAGTTGATCTAACAGTAATGTTATGAACGCGTTTTTTGTCGTTGATTTTTACACGTTTAATAGCAGATTTAATGTTTGGCATTCCGTTCACCTCCTACAAAGAAATCGAGATTATATGAACTCGACTTTTCAAATCCATATCAAATAGCACAAGTGATATTCTATCAGACTGCTCATAAATATGCAATACTTCAGATTGAGAATCGAAAAGGAATTATAATTTCAGTAATAAATTCATCTCGTCATCATTCATTGTACCAAAAAAATGAATAATAAAAAAGCAAAAACGACAGAATGTTTAAGAGAGACTATTGAAAATACTAGATTAGATACAATTCAAACATCAGGAGGCCGTTATGGAAAATAAATTGGACCTTAGTGAATACGGAATTCGGACAGATTTGGCGATTGAAGCAAAGGAAATTGCCCTTGAACATAAAGGTGTAGTAGAGGAAGTGGATGTTTCCCGCATCGAAGGGGTCATTATTAAGGAAAAAGATGTGGATGATTTGAAGGTATCCTTAGTCGAGGTCACGGCTGAGGGGGAAAAAGAAATCGGAAAAAAACAGGGCAGCTATTTGACCATCGAGGTCCAGGGAATCCGCCAGCAGGATACGGAAACGCAGCAACGGGTGGAAAAGGTGTTCGCCAACGAACTGGCTTACTTCTTGAAACGGAATAAAATCACCAAGGAAAGCAGTTGTCTAGTTGTCGGCCTTGGTAATTGGAATGTTACCCCCGATGCTCTGGGACCTGCAGTCGTTGAGAACCTTGTAGTTACAAGACATTTGTTCGAATTGCAGCCTGAATCCGTCAAGGAAGGTTATCGGCCGGTCAGTGCGATTTCCCCCGGTGTTATGGGGATTACGGGAATCGAGACGAGTGACATCATAAAAGGCGTCATCGAAAAAAGTAATCCTGATTTCCTGATCGTCGTTGATGCATTGGCTGCCCGTTCGATCGATCGTGTGAATGCAACGATTCAAATTACGGATACAGGTATCCATCCAGGGTCTGGTGTAGGAAATAAACGTAAAGAATTGAGTCAGGCTACACTGGGAGTTCCAGTTATCGCAATTGGAATACCTACCGTCGTGGATGCCGTATCGATTGCAAGCGATACGATTGATTATATTTTAAAGCATTTTGGCAAGGAAATGAATGAAGGGGACAGACCATCACGTTCATTGGCACCTGCTGGATTCAGTTTTGGAAAGCGGACAAAGCTGACCGAAGAGGATATGCCGGGTGAAAAGGAACGCCAAACCTTTTTGGGAATGATAGGTGTCCTCCCTGATGAAGAGAAGCGGAAATTGATTTATGAGGTGCTTTCGCCACTTGGTCATAATTTAATGGTTACACCAAAAGAAGTAGATGTTTTCATCGAGGATATGGCCAATTTGATAGCCAATGGTTTAAATGCAGCCTTGCATCATTCAATAAATCAAGATAATGCCGGCTATTACACCCGTTAAATCACTTTCAGTGCCCAAAAATGGTGTTCTACCCTTTCTAGCAAAGTCATAGGTATTAATAGACAAGCTATAGAGAGGGTGGAAGGATGAAAAGAAGAAATTCCCCAGGAATCATAACAGCCATTCACGGATCAACAATAATAAAAACTTTTCTAGGTATTCTCGCCTTGCTTCTTTTTGTTTTTTCAGTCAGTGGGGTCATGACTTCCCTAAGACCGGAGTATCGGATATCTTCTAACTCCGTACATACTGTAGCCAATCAATTCTCGGGAAAAATGCTGTTTTCGATGCTGGCCAACGAAAATCATTATCTTTTTAATGCCCTGCCGGAAGGTAAGCAGGAATCGATCATCACGAATCAATTGATAAAAGTCTCGACCAACATTTCACTTGAGGACCCGCGAAGTTTACTGGGAAGGGAGCTTCCTGGCTTTTCGATTTTTGATAATGAGATCCTCGTTGCTGGGGAAGGAACGAATTATACGAATATGCCGTATGAATCTTCACCGCCAGTGGATGTCCTGAATGAAGAAAGGGATGCATCCCTTCAAAACCTGGATGAGATTAAAGAACCGGATAAAGGGGTGACCAATCAGCCGAATCAAACGACCAATGGCCGGAAAGTGGTCGAGATATACCATAGCCATAACCGGGAGTCATATCTTCCATATCTAAAAGGGGTGACCGACCCCGATCTAGCCTACCATTCTAAAATCAATATTACGAAACTCGGGGAACGGATGGTTGAAGATTTGGCTGATAAGGGGATCGGCTCCTCGCTCGATAAAACGGATATCATGGGAAATCTGAATAATAAAGGATTGAATTATGCCAAATCGTATCAAGAATCACGGAAATCGGTCCAGACGGCATTGGCCAATAACAAAGATTTAGAATACCTGATTGATATCCACCGCGATTCAAAGCGGAAGAAACATACGACAATTACAATCAGAGGTAAAGAGTATGCCAAGATCGCCTTCGTGATCGGGGGGAATAACCCGAACTATGAAAAAAATGCCGCGCTTGCCAATAAGCTTCATAAAGCATTGGAGAAAAAATACCCAGGTATTTCCCGTGGGGTTATGAAACAGGGCGGATCTAGCCATAATGGTATATATAATCAGGATTTATCAGGCAATGCCATGCTTATTGAAGTTGGCGGTGTTGATAATACTTTCGAGGAAATGTACTTGACCGTTGATGCCTTTACCGAGGTTTTCAGTGAATTTTACTGGGATGCCAAAGCGGTGGATAACCCGACCGGGGATTCGGAAGCAAGGTAATTTGAAAGGAGTTCTCTTATCATGGTTCGATTTTGGTTGAAATGTACAGGGATTGTGCTCGTATTATTTTTAGGTGTTCTAATCGGGATGCAGCAAGCGAACGACGGGATGAAAAAAATGAAGGGGTATGAAGATCCCTCCTTGAATAGTGCATTTATCATTAACCAATCGGACCAAGGGGAGATGGAAGCGGATATCCTTGGCGAAAAAGTGACGAGTCATGATTTGGAGACGAAAAAAGAAAAGCTTGAAGAAATGAAAGCTTTCAACTTTTTCTCATCGATCGGCAAAACGCTTGGAGAAACCATATCAGGTGCCTTTCAAGCCCTTATTGATATGATTTAGGTAGGAAATAAGTTGATTGTGCCCTGCAAAAGGCTGCATCCGAATCCGGGATGCAGCCTTTTTTTATGCTTTGTCCTGCAATGATGCTTCTTTTGTAACTATTCTGTTGAATCTTGCATTTTCTATTGATATAATAAAAAATAGTGTATTGTGTCGACTAGTGGGAGTGAACGTCATGAATAGAGAAGAAAAATTAAAAAGACAATCAAAAATTCGTAACTTTTCCATCATCGCTCATATCGATCATGGTAAATCTACATTGGCGGATCGTATCATTGAAAAAACGAACGCCATGACTCAGCGTGAAATGAAGAGTCAGCTGTTGGATTCCATGGATTTAGAGCGTGAGCGTGGAATTACGATTAAATTGAATGCGATTCAATTGAAATATAACGCGAAGGATGGAGAAGAATACATCTTCCATCTTATTGATACACCGGGACATGTCGATTTTACGTATGAAGTGTCACGAAGCCTTGCAGCTTGTGAAGGCGCTGTCCTTGTTGTCGATGCGGCACAGGGAATTGAGGCCCAAACGCTTGCAAATGTGTATTTAGCTTTGGACAACAACCTTGAAATCATTCCGGTCATCAATAAAATTGATTTGCCGAGTGCAGATCCGGAACGGGTGCGCGGAGAAATCGAGGAAGTGATCGGATTGGATGCTTCCGATGCAGTTTTGGCTTCGGCTAAAGCCGGAATCGGAATCGAGGAGATTTTGGAGCAGGTCGTTGAATTGGTTCCAGCTCCGCAAGGTGATCCGGATGCTCCTTTCAAGGCGCTTATTTTCGATTCACTGTTTGATGCGTACCGCGGTGTAGTTGCCTATATCCGTGTTGTTGAGGGTTCCATTAAAGTGGGCGACAAAATCAAAATGATGTCCACTGGCAAGGAATTCGATGTTACCGAATTGGGTGTTTTCAACCCTAAAACACAGCTTTTGGATGAACTGAACGTCGGTGATGTAGGTTTCCTTACGGCATCCATTAAAAACGTTGGTGATACGACTGTCGGTGATACGATCACGAGTGCCGTGAATAGTGCGACAGAACCATTGCCGGGTTACAGGAAGATGAATCCGATGGTATATTGCGGTTTATACCCAATTGACGCATCGAAATTCAATGATTTACGGGATGCATTGGAGAAATTGGAATTGAACGATTCAGCGCTTCAGTTCGAAGCGGAATCATCGCAAGCATTGGGCTTCGGTTTCCGTTGCGGATTCCTTGGACTCCTTCATATGGAAATCATCCAGGAACGGATTGAACGTGAATTCAAAATCGATCTGATCACCACTGCACCGAGTGTTATTTATGATGTGGTGCAAACGGACGGAACGGTCCTGAAAGTGGATAACCCGTCCAATATGCCTGATGCTCAAAAGATCGAACGTGTCGAGGAGCCATATGTCAAAGCGACGATGATGGCACCGACGGAGTTTGTCGGGGCGATCATGGAAATCTGTCAAAATAAACGCGGTAACTTCATTGATATGGAATATATAGATGAGACTCGTGTGAGCATTCATTATGAAATTCCATTATCGGAAATCGTGTATGATTTCTTCGATCAATTGAAATCCAATACAAGAGGCTATGCTTCATTCGATTATGAGCTGATCGGCTACAAACCGTCCAAGCTTGTGAAGATGGATATTTTACTGAATGCTGAAACTGTCGATGCTTTAAGTTTCATCGTTCATAAGGACTTTGCTTATGAACGCGGTAAAGTAATTGTTGAAAAATTGAAGAAGTTGATTCCAAGGCAACAATTCGAAGTGCCGATCCAAGCGGCGATCGGGCAAAAAATCATCGCCCGTTCTTCGATTAGTGCAATGCGCAAAAACGTATTGGCTAAATGTTACGGCGGCGATATTTCCCGTAAACGTAAGTTGCTCGAAAAACAGAAAGAAGGTAAAAAGCGGATGAAACAAGTAGGTTCCGTTGAAGTTCCGCAAGAAGCTTTCATGGCTGTTTTGAAAATGGATGATACGACACCCAAAAAATAAATAAAATAAACGATAGTTAGAAAAAAGAGGGTAGAGGAGATCTAGCCTCTTTTTCTATCGACTCATTCGATTAAAAGGTTGTGAACACAATGATCAAAAGCGCCTACCTCCATATACCATTTTGTGAACATATTTGTCACTATTGTGATTTCAATAAAGTATTTTTGCAGGGACAGCCGGTCGACGAATATTTACAGATGATGAAAAGGGAAATGGTGATGCAGCTTTCCAAATACCCGACTGCAGGTTTGGATACGGTTTTCGTCGGTGGAGGGACACCGACCTCACTGGATGAAAAGCAGCTTGCATTCTTATGTGAAGCAATCAATGAAACCCTGCCCTTTGATCCCAAGAAGGCTGAATATACCTTTGAAGCCAATCCCGGGGATCTTTCAAGGGAAAAACTCAAGATACTTTATGATTCAGGGGTCAATAGACTTAGCTTTGGAGTGCAAAGCTTCAATGATGAATTATTAAAACGAATTGGCCGGACTCACCGGGCTTCAGAAGTATATGAAACGATCCATTTGGCTCAAGAAGTTGGCTTTACGAATATAAGCATCGACTTGATTTATGGATTGCCGGGCCAAACGATGGAAGATTTCAAGGATACGCTGGATAAAGCGATCGCCCTTCAATTGCCGCACTACTCAAGCTACTCATTGATCGTTGAACCGAAGACGGTTTTTTATAATCAGATGCGAAGAGGTAAATTAAACCTGCCGCCGCAGGAGCTCGAGGCTTCGATGTATGAGAGGCTGATGGAAGAGATGGAGAAGCATGGTCTGCATCAATATGAAATCAGTAATTTTGCCCGGGCAGGGTTTGAAAGCAGGCACAACCTGACATATTGGGATAATGTGGAGTATTATGGGATTGGTGCTGGTGCACATGGCTATACTGGAGGTAAAAGGGTGGCCAATCATGGGCCTGTGAAGAAATATATCACTCCATTGCTTTCGAACGAGCTGCCTGTGTTGGAAGAACATCCAGTACCGCTTCATGAACGGATGGAAGAGGAGATGTTTTTGGGTCTCCGGAAAACGCAAGGGGTTTCATTGGAAATCTTCAAGAATAAATTTTTTGTAGAAATGACGGAGATTTTCAGGAAACCGCTCGAAGAAGGATCGGCAAAGGGTTTGCTTAAGGTGGAAGGCGGGTTCGTGCGCTTGACTGAGCGGGGCAAACTGCTTGGAAATGAAGTGTTCCAAACATTTTTAGGCGTTATTGATTCCGACTGAAGGAAATCCATGTTATTTTAACGATGAATTAACGGTTTTCATTGTTGACATCATAAGCTGCATTTGATAATTTATTAGTATATTAGCACTCGATGAGACAGAGTGCTAACAGAGGTGATCATACATGCTAACTGATCGTCAATTATTGATTCTACAAGTGATAATCGAGGATTTCATCCATTCTGCCCAGCCAGTCGGGTCACGAAGCTTGTCGAAGAAAGATGAAATCACGTTCAGCTCTGCCACAATTCGCAACGAAATGTCTGACCTTGAAGAAATGGGGTTTTTAGAAAAAACCCATACTTCTTCCGGTAGGATCCCTTCTGAAAAAGGGTATAGATATTATGTGGATCATTTACTTTCTCCTCAAGCTCCGAAAAAGAATGAAGTGAAGATTTTAAAATCCGTTTTTGTAGAACGAATTTATGAATTGGAAAAGATCGTTCAGAAGTCAGCGAAAATACTTTCGGAACTGACGAATTATACGGCGATTGTACTCGGACCAAAAGTGAATGAGCATAAGCTTAAAAAAATCCAGATCATTCCCTTAAGTCCTGAAACGGCAATAGCCATCATTATTACGGATACAGGTCATGTGGAAAATCGAATGATTTCCTTACCGCCTTCTTTTGATATAAATGAAATTGAAAAGATGGTGAATATATTGAATTCCCGTTTGGTCGATGTTCCGCTAGTTGATCTAAAGGATAAGATCTATAAGGAAGTTGCCGTTCTATTGAGCCGCCACATTCATAACTATGGATCGATGGTGTCGGTCCTTGCGGAGACCCTGACGGACACAAAGCCCGAAAAAATATTTTTCGGCGGGAAAACGAATATGCTGAGGCAGCCGGAGTTCCATGATATTGCGAAAGTAAGCACGCTTTTATCGATGATTGAGCAGGAACAGGGATTTTATGAACTAATTACTCAAAATCCATCGGGCATCCACGTCAAGATCGGCCGTGAAAATCAAAACACAGTGCTCGATGACTGCAGTTTGATTACGGCAACCTACTCAATCGGGCAGGAGCAAGTTGGCACATTGGCCATATTGGGTCCAACGAGAATGGAATATTCGAGAGTGATTAGTTTGCTTTCGTTTTTCTCGAAAGATTTAACGGCCCTGATGACAAAACTGTATCAAAAATAGTAGCAAAGGTAATATTGTTAAGGTGGCGGAGGAGTGTATTCCGCGGCCTGGCATATTACTTTAGCATAAATTGTATAACCCTTTTAGGGAGGTGAGATTGTGACAGAAAATAAAAACGAAGAACAAACATTGGAAAATGAAACAATCGAGGAAAGCGCTGCAGAAGCAGTTTTCGCTGAAGAAGAAATTCCAGCAGCGGAAGAAAACGATGGTCCTGTTGAAAAAGATGAACTTCAATTGGCTCAAGAAAAAATTGCCGAACTTGAGGCGAAAATCGAAGAAATGGATAACCGTTATCTTCGTCTGCAGGCCGATTTTGATAATTCTAGACGCCGTGCCAAGCTTGATATGGAGGCGGCTCAAAAATATAGAGTTCAAAGTATTGCTAGTGATTTAGTGGAGGCTCTTGATAATTTTGAAAGAGCAACAAAAATCGAAGCGGAAAATGAACAGACGAAATCCTTGCTATCCGGCATGGAAATGGTCTATAAAGCGATTACTGGTGCATTGGCTAAAGAAGGCATCGAACCGATCAGTTCGGTTGGCGAAGAGTTCGATCCGCGTTTGCATCAAGCGGTCATGCAAGTTCAAGATGAAAACTTCGGTCCGAACATCGTCGTCGAGGAATTCCAAAAAGGATACCTTCTTAAAGACCGTGTGATTCGACCTGCAATGGTAAAAGTGAACGAATAGGATTCTTACATATAAATAATTGGGAGGTAGTGAAACTATGAGCAAGATTATTGGTATTGACTTAGGTACAACAAACTCTTGTGTATCTGTACTTGAAGGCGGGGAACCAAAAGTAATCCCGAATCCGGAAGGAAACCGTACAACACCATCCGTAGTGGCATTCAAAAATGGAGAAAGGCAAGTTGGGGAAGTGGCAAAACGCCAAGCGATTACAAACCCTAACACAATCATTTCCATTAAGCGCCATATGGGTACCAACCATAAAGAAGTAATTGAAGGAAAAGAATACTCACCTCAAGAAGTTTCTGCAATCATCCTTCAATACTTGAAATCATACGCTGAAGAGTATCTTGGCGAAAAAGTCACTAAAGCGGTTATCACTGTACCTGCTTACTTCAATGATGCAGAACGTCAAGCAACCAAGGATGCTGGTCAAATTGCCGGCCTTGAAGTGGAACGTATCATCAACGAACCGACAGCTGCAGCACTTGCATATGGTTTGGATAAAACGGAAGAAGATCAAACGATCCTTGTATTCGACCTTGGCGGCGGTACATTTGACGTATCGATCATGGAACTTGGAGACGGCGTTTTCGAAGTTAAGTCCACAGCAGGCGACAACCGTCTAGGTGGGGATGATTTCGACCAAGTCATCATCGATTACCTGGTTGAAGCATTCAAGAAAGAAAACGGAATCGACCTTTCAAAAGATAAAATGGCGGTTCAACGTTTGAAAGATGCAGCTGAAAAAGCGAAGAAAGATCTTTCCGGCGTAACGTCAACTCAAATTTCTTTACCGTTCATCACTGCTGGAGAAGCTGGCCCGCTTCACTTGGATGTAACGATGACTAGAGCTAAATTCGATGAGCTTTCCACAGGTCTTGTGGAACGTACGATGGGACCTACTCGTCAAGCATTGAAAGATGCTGGTCTTTCAGCATCTGAAATCGACAAAGTAATCCTTGTTGGTGGATCTACACGTATTCCTGCTGTCGTTGAAGCGATCAAAAAGGAAATCGGTCAAGAACCAAGCAAAGGTGTAAACCCTGATGAAGTGGTGGCTATGGGTGCTGCAATTCAAGGTGGCGTATTGACAGGTGATGTTAAAGACGTTGTCCTTCTTGATGTAACTCCACTTTCACTTGGAATTGAAACGATGGGCGGAGTATTCACGAAACTGATCGACCGTAATACTACGATTCCGACAAGTAAATCACAAGTATTCTCGACAGCGGCTGATAATCAAACGGCAGTTGATATCCATGTCCTTCAAGGTGAGCGTCCAATGTCAGCGGATAACAAAACTCTTGGTCGTTTCCAATTGAGTGACATTCCACCGGCACCGCGTGGAGTTCCGCAAGTTGAAGTGACATTCGATATCGATAAAAACGGTATCGTGAACGTTCGTGCGAAAGATCTTGGTACGAACAAAGAACAAGCAATCACCATCAAATCATCTTCAGGCCTTTCTGATGAAGAGATCGAACGCATGGTACGTGAAGCTGAAGAAAATGCCGATAGCGACAAACAACGTAAAGAAGAAGTTGAACTTCGTAACGAAGCAGATCAATTAGTTTTCCAAACGGAAAAAACGCTTAAAGATCTAGAAGGTAAAGTGGACGAAGCGGAAGTGACAAAAGCGAATGAAGCGAAGGATGAACTGAAAGCTGCAATCGAGAAAAATGAGCTTGAAGAAATCCGCGTGAAAAAAGATGCACTTAACGAAATCGTTCAAGCTTTGACAATGAAGCTTTATGAAGAAGCGGCAAAAGCTCAGCAAGCTGGCGAAGCGGGTGCTGGCGAGTCTGCTCAAGACGATAATGTCGTTGATGCTGAATACACTGAAGTAAACGAAGAAGAGAAAAAATAAAAAGTGCCCCAATCGGGACACTGATATATCGGGCAGTATTTCTGCCCCATTGTAAAAAAGTCAAAGTCAGGTTATCTTGACTTTGGCTTTTTTTACAGTGAATGGAAACATTGTTGCAATCACTGATGGGGAATCATGGGATTTTAGAGAAAAATGTGTGCAAATTGGGGCTGGCAATGCCATTTGCAAAAATGTGTTAAAGCCGTTTGTACTTTTCTAGTTGATTATTATCTTCGTTCAGTGATAATATTACCTTTATGTGAATCGAATCGGGAGTGGATTTTAGATATGAGTAAACGCGATTATTATGAGGTGTTAGGCCTTTCGAAAAGTGCTTCGAAGGATGAAATCAAAAAAGCGTATCGAAAGCTCTCCAAACAATAT
Source organism: Peribacillus sp. FSL R5-0717 (assembly GCF_038002945.1). Taxonomy (NCBI): domain Bacteria; kingdom Bacillati; phylum Bacillota; class Bacilli; order Caryophanales; family Bacillaceae; genus Peribacillus; species Peribacillus sp. FSL R5-0717. Next base: position 740,716 of record NZ_JBBOOF010000001.1, on the reverse strand, counting down.
CACCCTGATATTAATAAAGCGGACGATGCTGCGGATAAATTCAAGGAAATCAAGGAAGCTTACGAAGTATTGAGTGATGAACAGAAAAAAGCCCATTATGACCAATTCGGACATACAGATCCCAATCAAGGCTTTGGCGGTCAGGACTTTGGCGGTTTCGGCGGTTTTGAAGATATTTTCAGTAGCTTCTTTGGTGGCGGCGGACGCAGGAGAGATCCTAATGCACCGCGTCAAGGAGCGGATTTGCAGTATACGATGACGCTTTCGTTTGAAGAGGCTGCATTCGGAAAAGATACTGAGATCGAAATTCCGCGTGAAGAGGATTGCGGTACATGTAAAGGATCCGGTGCCAAACCAGGTACAAAGGTGGAAAACTGTTCACATTGTCAAGGAACCGGTCAATTGAATGTTGAACAAAACACAGCTTTCGGAAGGATTGTGAACCGGAGAGCATGTCACCATTGTCAAGGAACAGGAAAAATCATTCCTAATAAATGTTCAACATGCGGCGGCGACGGAAAAGTCCAAAAACGTAAAAAAATCCAAGTCAAGGTGCCAGCAGGAATTGATGATGGCCAGCAGTTGCGCGTAACAGGCCAAGGCGAGCCTGGAATCAATGGCGGCCCCGCAGGAGACCTGTATGTAGTCTTCCATGTGCGCAGCCATGAATTCTTTGAACGGGATGGCGATGATATTTATTGTGAAATGCCGGTTACTTTTGCCCAGGCAGCATTAGGCGATGAAATAGAAGTTCCGACGCTGCATGGAAAAGTGAAGCTGAAGATTCCAGCAGGTACACAAACTAGCACTCGTTTCCGTTTAAAGGGCAAAGGAGTTCCGAATGTCAGAGGATATGGCCAAGGAGATCAGCATGTGGTCGTATTGGTTGTCACGCCTAAGAAATTAACGGAAAAACAAAAGGAATTGCTTCGTGAGTTCAGTGATATCAGCGGACAAGGTGTAGATGAACAAGATGATGGCTTTTTCTCAAAAGTGAAGCGGGCTTTCAAAGATAGGTGAATAAAAGTAAAAAGAACAAATTGGGAGTTGGTAGATTATGAAGTGGTCTGAATTTGCAATCCAAACAACGAATGAAGCGGTTGAACCTGTTTCGAATATTCTTCATGAGGCAGGTGCGAGCGGTGTTGTCATTGAGGATCCTCTAGAATTAGTCAAGGAACGTGAAAATGTTTTTGGCGAAATCTACCACTTAAACCCCGATGATTATCCGGATGAAGGTGTAGTCATTAAGGCTTATCTGCCCGTAAACAGCTTCCTTGGCGATACCATTGATGCTATTAAGGAATCAATCAATAATCTCCTTCTTTTTGATATTGACCTTGGGAAAAATGTTGTTTCAATTAGTGAAGTGAATGAAGAAGAGTGGGCGACGGCTTGGAAAAAATATTATAACCCCGTCAAGATATCCGAACGTTTTACCATCGTGCCAACGTGGGAAGACTATACTCCGGTAAGCAGTGACGAATTGATCATTGAACTTGATCCAGGCATGGCCTTCGGAACGGGAACACACCCAACGACGGTCATGTGCATCCAAGCGCTGGAACGAACAGTAACGCCTGGGGATTTAGTCGTTGATGTAGGAACTGGTTCTGGTGTTCTTAGCATTGCAGCTGCATTATTGGATGCAAAACGAATCCAGTCACTTGATTTGGATGAAGTGGCAGTACAGTCAGCCAAGCAAAACGTTGAAATAAATAACGTGCAGGATAAAGTGTCCGTGTCACAAGGCAACTTACTGGATGGTGTAAATGAACAAGCGGATATCGTCGTGGCTAATATTCTTGCCGAAGTGATCATGCGTTTTACGGATGATGTAGCGAAAGTCGTTAAACCTGGCGGATATTTCATCGCTTCCGGAATCATTCAAACTAAGAAACAAGATGTGAAGGAAGCGATTATAGCATCTGGTTTCACCGTTGAGGAAACGATCTTGATGGAAGATTGGGTGGCAATAATCGCAAAAAGAAATGCTTAATTGGAAAAGTTACTCTGATTATCGGTTTTTTTGATAGTCAGAGTACCTTTTTTTAGCTTGAATCTTTGCACGGCTTGCATTCTGGATTCCCGACTGTTAGCCTGTGAGTTATTTAGACTAGACGAAGTAGGTGGCAGTGTGCAACGGTATTTTCTTAACGAAGCAGATATCAATGGAAACATGGTGACGATATCAGGTGATGATTTTCACCATATCGCCAGAGTGATGAGAATGGGACCAGGTGAGCGGATCATCACGGTGAAAGGTAATGGCATGACAGCTATCGCGGAAATTTCGGAAATTACTGATGATGCTGTAATAGGTACGGTAACTGAATGGAAGAATGAAGAAAAGGAACTTCCTGTAAGGGTAGTGATTGCGAGCGGTCTGCCTAAAGGGGATAAATTGGAATATATCGTTCAAAAGGGCACTGAACTGGGGGCCGTTGAATTTATCCCTTTTATTGCTGCTCGTTCGGTGGTAAAATGGGACCACAAAAAGGTAGGCAAGAAATTGGAGAGGCTCCAGAAGATTTCAAAAGAGGCGGCTGAGCAATCCCACCGCACGGTTATCCCTGCCATCAAGGAACCGATGACGGCAGATCAGCTAGCTGGGTATGCAACTGGTTTCGATCATAAATTAATCGCTTTTGAAGAAGAGGCAAAACGGGGGGAAACTTCTGTACTCGCTTCTGTCTTGAAAGATATTACTGCTGGGCAATCCATCCTATTCGTTTTTGGGCCTGAAGGTGGTTTGGCAGATAAGGAAATTGAAAAACTGACTGATGCCGGTTTTATGGCTTGCGGTCTTGGACCAAGAATATTAAGAACTGAAACAGCACCTTTATATGCACTTTCCGCTGTTTCTTATCATGTAGAACTTTTGAGGTGATGAAAAATGGCAACGGTCGCTTTCCATACATTAGGCTGTAAAGTGAATCATTATGAAACAGAGGCTATATGGCAATTATTCAAAACTGGGGGATATGATCGTGTTGAGTTTGAAAATACATCAGATGTATATGTCATCAACACATGCACGGTGACAAACACTGGCGATAAGAAAAGCCGTCAGGTCATCCGTCGTGCCATTCGTAAGAATCCGAATGCCGTCATAGCGGTAACGGGATGTTACGCACAGACATCGCCGGCAGAAATCATGGCCATACCAGGTGTGGATATTGTTGTAGGAACACAAGACAGGGTTAAACTGCTTGATTACATTGAGCAATTCAAGGTTGAGCGTGAACCAATCAATGCCGTAGGTAATATCATGAAAAACCGTGTCTACGAAGAGTTGGATGTACCTGCTTTCACAGACCGTACACGCGCTTCACTGAAGATTCAGGAAGGCTGCAATAATTTCTGCACTTTCTGCATCATTCCTTGGGCACGTGGCTTGATGCGTTCCCGCGATCCAAAAGAAGTCGTTCACCAGGCCGAACAGCTTGTTGAGGCAGGCTATAAAGAGCTAGTCCTTACCGGAATCCATACGGGCGGCTACGGAGACGATTTGAAAGACTATAATTTGGCGATGCTGCTGCGTGACTTGGAAAAAGTCGATGGGCTGAAGCGTATCCGTATTTCATCCATTGAAGCCAGCCAAATTACAGATGAGATCATTGAAGTGCTGACGAATTCGAAAAAAGTGGTACGTCATTTGCATATACCAATCCAATCGGGTTCCGATACCGTTCTAAAACGGATGAGACGTAAATATACGATGGATTTCTTCGGTGATCGAATCGAAAAGCTGAAAATTGCACTTCCGGGCCTTGCTGTTACCTCTGATGTCATCGTAGGTTTCCCGGGTGAAACTGAAGAAGAATTCATGGAGACATATAACTTTATAGAAAAATATAAATTCTCCGAACTTCATGTTTTCCCTTATTCAAAACGAACAGGGACTCCGGCTGCCCGTATGGGAGATCAAGTGGATGAAGATATCAAAAATGAACGAGTCCACCGCCTTATTACGTTGTCGGATCAGTTGGCAAAAGAGTATGCCTCCCGATTCGAGGGGGAAGTTCTGGAAGTCATTCCTGAAACGAAGTTGGAAAATGGCCTTTATGAGGGCTACTCAGATAATTACATGAAAGTCGTCTTCCCGGCATCGGAAGAAATGGTCGGAGAAATCGTCAAAGTTAAAATTACAAAATCTGGCTATCCATTTAGTGAAGGTCAGTTCGTGACGGTCGTGAAGGATTTTCCTTTGCAACAAGCATCCAATATCTAAGACAGCGGTTAACCGCTGTCTTTTTTTATTATCCTTTTTTAGATGTGTTTTCTTGGCGCTTTAGGGTAAAGACTATATATATCGTCAAAATGGATAAACTATGGTATCATGAGAGGTACGTACAACTAGGTATAGATTGTTTTTGAGGAGGATTTATAAATGTCACAAAATGTAGCAGGTTTAATTGACCACACGTTATTAAAAGCAGATGCAACCAAAGAGCAAATAAAGGTATTATGCGAAGAAGCGAGAGAGTATAACTTTGCTTCTGTATGCGTAAACCCGACTTGGGTGAAATATGCAAGTGAACTTTTGGAAGGTTCAGAAGTGAAAGTGTGTACGGTAATCGGCTTCCCTCTAGGTGCAACTACACCGGAAACCAAAGCTTTTGAAACGAAAGATGCCATTGCCAATGGTGCTCACGAAGTCGATATGGTGATCAATATCGGCGCATTGAAGGACAAGGATGATGAGTTGGTAGAGCGGGATATTCGTGCTGTGGTAGCGGCATCCACTGGTAAGGCTCTTTCAAAAGTGATCATTGAAACTTCTTTATTGACCGATGAAGAAAAAGTCCGTGCATGTGAATTGGCCGTAAAAGCCGGAACGGATTATGTGAAAACATCAACTGGTTTTTCGACCGGCGGAGCGACAGTTGAAGATATCGCGCTTATGAGAAAAACGGTTGGCCCGGATATCGGTGTCAAAGCTTCAGGCGGGGTCCGCAACACGAGCGATGCCCAGAATGTGATTGAAGCTGGTGCAACAAGAATTGGAGCGAGTGCAGGTGTCTCCATCGTGAAGGGCTTAACGGCTGATTCCGATTATTGATTTTGTAAGGACCGTATAATTCCCTAAAATAAAGCAGGCGGAGAAAAATGAATTATTTTTTCTCCGCCTGTTTTTTATTGATTCCAATAATAATTCAACTGGCAATTTCCCTTGCCTGTATATTAGCCTATTTCTTCCAAAAAAAAGAGGACCTGTATCATTTATGGAACCCATACATTCAAAAATAAGTTTATTGTGGATTTAATAGATATAAGGAGGTATCAATCAGGGAGTAAACATGCTTATATTAAATTTGGTTTTTCATTTTGAATGGTAAAATGCATGGTGAAATTTTACACTTCAATAACCGTTTTATATACAATGGCAGTAACTGCTTTTTATCTAACATCATTCTCTAATGAAAGTTTGCTGATTTTGATAGTAGCTGTTGTATTATTGAGTGGTTTGAGCTTATTGAACCATAAAACTAATTATAAAAGGTTAGCTGAAATCGTTTACCGCCCTTATTATCTATGCGTTTAGGTTATGACTATCTTATTTATGGCTGTCCCATAGTCAGTTGCCAATGACTTTTGGACAGCTCTTATTTTTTTAAGTGTGGCCGATGCACCCAAAGAATGAGATTGGAGAATCGCCGTGCGAATGGCAAGACGGCCAAAGAAGTCAAGATATTGAAAATGACACTGGCATGCGCGAGCTGTGTCCCTTTGTTTTCGGTGAAATAGGCAGCCGTACTTTCCAGGATGTCCACAAAAGGCAGGAATGCGGCAACCCCGATGATGTTCAGCCAAATATGTGCATAAGCTGTGAAGGCAGCTTGTCTGCCAGAACCGATGCTGGCCATGTATCCGGTGATGCAAGTGCCGATATTCGATCCGAGCATGATGATGATTGCCGAGGACACGGATAACTCCCCATTCATCAAAAAACTCATGGCTATCCCGATGGTTGCAGAACTGGAGTGAATGAGTGCCGTCAATAATAACCCGGCAATCAGGGCATAACTCATATGGCTCTCTATGTACTGGATAAGCGTTTGTATGGATGGATAGGCTGCAATCGGTGTCGAAAGCGTTTTAAAACCGCTCATCGCCGCGAAGATGGCCGAGATTCCGATCAGGGACATTCCTAGGCTTCTCGGTAATGCTTTTGGCATGAAGCAAAGGAAAGCGCCGCTTACGACACCGGGAATGATCCAGCGATCCAAAGAGAAAGTCATGAACTCTGCTGTAAAGGTGGATCCGATATTCGTTCCAAGAATGATCCCGATTGTTTGCGGGAATGTTAAGCTTCCTGCGGAAACGAGGCCGACCGTCATGACCATGACCGCCGAGCTGCTCTGCAAGATCCCGGTAAAGATGGTTCCGGCCAAGAAGCCTTTCCATGGCTTATCCGTCACCTTTGAGAGAAATGCTTTTAATGCTGCACCGGACATATTGAACAGTCCGATTCGTAAAACTGACATACCTGCCAGAAATATCGCAATGAATAAAATGAATAAAAATAGCTCATGCATGACTGTCACCTCATAGTAAGCTTATGGCCCATTAACGGGGGACATGCTATAAATTGGAATTTCATGCAAGTTGAATCATCGCTTAGTGAAAAATTATGATAATAACACGATTATATTCAAAATAAGTTTGATTTTATTGGTTGACCTGCTAAAGATGATATATTATAATTGTTTAGTACATGTATAACATGTTGACAACTTGAGTTAGTGTGTTGTTTTCGGAGGGAGGGAAAGAGATGTCTAAAACCGTCGTTCGTAAAAACGAATCGCTTGAAGATGCTCTTCGTCGTTTCAAACGTACTGTATCTAAAGCAGGATCGCTTCAGGAAGCTAGGAAGCGTGAATTTTATGAAAAACCAAGCGTAAAACGTAAGAAAAAGTCTGAAGCTGCAAGAAAACGTAAATTCTAAGAGAGGGTGGAAAGATGAGTCTTCTCGAGCGTTTAAATAATGATATGAAACAAGCGATGAAGAACAAGGAAAAGGACAAACTATCTGTTATTCGGATGCTGAAAGCTTCTATTCAAAACGAAGCCTTGAAGCAGAGACAAGATTTAACAGATGATGAAGAATTGACAGTGCTCTCTCGCGAATTAAAACAACGCAAAGACTCCCTCCAGGAGTTTGAAAACGCAGGTCGTTCAGATCTCGTGGATAAAGTCCGCACCGAACTAGTATACGTAGAGGCATATATGCCTCAGCAACTTTCAGAAGAAGACATTTCTAAAATCGTTAACGAAACGATTTTAGAAGTCAATGCAACATCCAAAGCAGATATGGGCCGAGTTATGGGAGCTTTAATGCCTAAAGTTAAAGGTAAAGCGGATGGTTCTCTAGTTAACAAATTAGTACAACAACATCTATCTTAAACTCTAAACTTAAAACTCGAAACCTAACCGCAGGCAAATTGCCTGTGGTTTTTGTGTATTTCATGAATTTTATGCGTATATTATTGAAACGAAGCCCAAGATAATTGTGGCACTTTTAATTTTATTTGCTTTTTTTTGAAACCTTTTTCATATACATACGTAATAACTAAAGAACAGGGTAAAGGGTTGCTTCAATTGCTCCTTATTCGAATTTTAGTTGCGGGCTGAATTTACTGGTAAGTTCCTGGATAATGGGACACTTACCGCGTTTAATACGGGAAAGGGGGCGTTCCGTTGAAAATTTGGCGTTATTTTTCTGTTCTCCTATTTGGATTGCTGTTCACCATGTCTTCCTTTGGTGGAGCGACGGTATCTGCAAACGAGAAGATCGTTTACCATGTACCCATTGAAGAAACGGTGGAAAAGGGACTCTCGGCCTTTTTGGAACGAGCACTGACCACTGCTGAAGCAGCAGATGCAGATCTTGTCGTTTTCGAGGTGAATACCCCTGGAGGTGCTGTGGATGCAGCGGGGGAAATTGCAAAGTTACTGGCGGATTCACCAATAAAGACAGTTGCCTATGTCAATAACAGGGCTTTATCTGCCGGGGCATACATTTCTTTAAGTGCGGATGAGATCTATATGGTTCCGAGTGCCACCATGGGATCTGCAGCTGTGATTGATTCAACAGGGAACGCTGCAAGTAAGAAAGCGCAATCTTATTGGTTGGCTGCCATGAAGACCGCTGCTGAACAAAATGGACGTGATCCCATATACGCCCAGGCGATGGCGGATGTCGACATCGATCTACCCGAATATGGAGCGGAAAAAGGGAAGCTGCTGACATTTACAGCCGAACAGGCAAAAAAGGCTGGGTATAGCGAAGGCACCGTCTCTGGAAAAGCGGAGCTGTATAGTATACTTGGAGTTGAAGATGCTGATATTCGGACAATCGAAGAAAGCTTTCCTGAGAAACTAGCCCGCTTTTTGACCAACCCGATCGTCGTTCCCATTTTATTAACGATAGCGGGAATCGGGATTGTGATGGAATTGTTTTCACCCGGTTTTGGAATTCCGGGCGTAATTGGAATCACCAGTCTTGTCTTATTCTTCTATGGTCATCTTGTCGCCGGTATCACCGGATACGAATCGTTAGCGATGTTCATCATTGGGGTCATTCTCGTACTAATTGAATTTTTTATCCCAGGGGGGATTATCGGGCTGCTCGGGTTTACAGCGGTAGTGGGGAGTCTATTCCTTGCGACAGGTGATCCGGTCCATATGACGATCTCCTTGCTAATTGCGGTCACCGTATCCATTTTGGTATTCATCCTACTTGTAAAGGTGTTTGGAAAACAGATGAAATTTTTCAGGAAAATGATATTAACCGATGCAACAAAAACGGAACAAGGATATGTCAGCAATCCGAATCGTTTGGATTTATTAGGTGTAGAAGGGAAGGCCCTAACAGATTTGAGGCCTTCAGGAACAGCTTTGGTCAAAGAAGAAAGAGTGGATGTCGTGACCGAAGGGAGCTTTATTTCCAAAGGTTCGACAATCATTATCGTTAAAGTTGAAGGATCAAGGGTAGTCGTCCGGGAAATTCCGGATTCAAATTAAAATTAAAGGATACAGGAAGGATGAATCATTAAGTGATAACTTCAGGAACGGTATTTATTGTACTGGCAGTGATTGCTGCTATCATCGTATTGGCAGTGTTTTTCACATTCGTACCAGTCATGTTATGGATTTCCGCTTTAGCGGCAGGAGTCAAAATCAGTATATTTACATTAGTTGGGATGAGGCTTCGCCGTGTTATACCAAGCAGGGTCGTCAATCCCCTTATCAAGGCCCATAAGGCTGGAATCAATGTTTCGACGAATCAATTGGAGAGCCATTACCTTGCAGGCGGTAATGTCGATCGAGTGGTGAATGCATTAATTGCTGCAGAACGCGCCAATATCACGTTACCTTTCGAACGGGGTGCAGCCATTGACCTTGCCGGTCGTGATGTACTGCAAGCCGTTCAAATGAGCGTTAACCCGAAAGTGATCGAAACTCCATTCATCTCAGGTGTGGCGATGAATGGTATTGAAGTGAAAGCGAAGGCAAGGATCACGGTCCGGGCCAATATTGAACGCCTGGTCGGTGGTGCCGGTGAAGAGACGATCATTGCCCGTGTAGGGGAAGGGATCGTATCGACGATCGGTGCTTCGCAAATGCATACGGATGTACTGGAACATCCCGATTTGATTTCAAGAACGGTTTTATCGAAAGGGTTGGATTCAGGGACGGCATTCGAAATTCTTTCCATTGATATTGCTGAAGTGGATATCGGCAAAAATATCGGGGCCATATTACAGACGGACCAAGCCGAAGCCGATAAGAAAATAGCCCAGGCAAAGGCCGAAGAACGACGTGCGATGGCTGTTGCACTTGAACAGGAAATGGTTGCCCGTGTTCAGGAAATGAGAGCGAAGGTTGTTCAATCCGAAGCGGAAGTTCCGCTGGCCATGGCCGATGCACTGAAAAGCGGAAACCTTGGAGTGATGGATTATATGAATATCCAAAATATCACGGCCGATACGGATATGCGCGGTTCCATCAGTAAAATATCCGAAAATCCAAAAGATAACAACAATAACCATAATAATAATTAGGTCAGGGAAGGAAGGTCTTTAAATGGGAGATTTTATTGATTTCTTTCTCAAGAACCCATTCCTTATCATTGTCTTGATCGGTATTTTAACGTCCATGTTAGGAAAGAAAAAACAGGCTCAAGATCCTAACACCCCTCCGAAAAAGAAATGGCAGGAGGTCATGCAGGAGCTTCAAGGTGAAATGCAGCAAGGGAATCAGCAGCAAAGACCTGCACCTGTTCCCGTAAGGAAAGTCGAACAGCAGGCAGCACAGGCTGCAGAAGTGATCGATGAGACGACGAACGAAGCGAACAAAAGGATTGCGGAGCTTAGACGGCTACAGCAGAAGTACGATCAAGAGCGTTTGTATCAAAAAGCGAAGGCAGATCAACTTACTTCAACGATTGCTGGTAATAACAGTCCGGTCTATCGCAAAGGACCGTCTTTTGGCAAAAAGCAGCTGATTGATGGCATCATCATGTCAGAAGTGCTGGGACCGCCAAGGGCGAAGAGAAGTCTTCAAAGGTCCAGAAGGTGATTCGGAACCCCGGGCTTTTTTAGACCTTCATTGAATGAACATGAAAAAATAGACTCTCATTCACTTATAATTTTGTGCTAGAACCCTCTTTCATTTCATACATTGAGATGAAAGGGGGTTCTTTTTTATGGCACGCAATTGGGGAAAAAAAGTGAAACAGCTTATGACCAAAACAATGGACCTTCCGCAAGATGTCATGATGGACCTGCCGCGAATTACAATGATCGGACAATTACATATTTATATTGAAAACCATCGTGGCTTATTGGCTTTTACAGACAGCGAAGTACGATTGATGCTGAAAAATGGGCAGTTGCTGATAAAGGGAAATGCCTTTGTCATAAAGACGATTTTGCCGGAAGAAATCATGCTCGAAGGCAAAATTGACAAGGTTTATTTTATCAATGAATGATCCCGGGAGGTCTCCATGAAAAACCAATGGACAAACTATTATACAGGCTATGTAAAGGTGAAGGCTTATGGAAAAGGTGCAGAACGGTTAATTAATATGCTGACGAGAAGGGGGCTTCATATCTGGGATGTGAAGCGTGTCGGAAGTGAAGCCCTGATTTTCCATATGGATATCAGGGATATCCCCAAACTACGTCAGGTCATGCGTAAGAGTGATTGTAAAGTAAAGTTCATGCAGGGAAAGGGTTTCCCTTTCCTGATGAAGAGAGTCATGAAAAACAGCGGGTTTTTAGCGGGGATGATCGCTTTCCTGCTATGTATATTTGTACTTTCCAATATGGTATGGGGCATCGAGGTTCAAGATGCCAAACCGGCAACCGAGCATGCCATCCGGAAAGAATTGGACAAGATGGGCGTGAAGATCGGTAAAGTGCAATTCTTTGTTGATGATGTGGATACGATTCAGCGTAAGCTGTCGGACCGGATCGGTGCATTGACATGGGTGGGGGTCGAGCTAAAGGGAACGACATATCATTTTCGGGTTGTGGAAAAACGGCAGCCTAAAGAGGTCGAGAAAACATCTCCACAGAATTTGGTAGCATCAAAAAAAGCGATCATCGCTGATATGTTCGTTGAAAAAGGACAATCTATTGTTAATGTGAATGATTATGTAGGAAAAGGACAACTTCTTGTTTCAGGATTGATTGGTAAAGAGGATAAACAGGAAATTGTATCCGCAAAGGGAGTAATAAAAGGGAAAACGTGGTATAAAGCGAAAGTGGAAGTTCCGTTAAAAACCAAGTTTTCTGTTTTTAACGGAGATGAAACGAGCAAGCACTTTTTGAAAATGGGGGGCTTTTCCCTTCCGGTATGGGGCTTCAAGGATCCGGGATATGAAAAACAGGAAAAGGAAACGACAGTGAGGCCTTTTCACTTTCTTCAATGGGAGCTGCCGATTTCTTATAAACAAGTGACCTTAAGGAGCAAGGAAGATATTGTACGAAGCTATACGGAGAAAGAAGCGGTGGAGGAAGGCCGGAAAATGGCTAAAGCGGAATTAAAGAAACATTTAGACGAGGAAGATGAGATCGTCGAAGAAAAAATTTTGCACGAAAGCATGGAGAATGGTAAAGTTAAATTGTCTATACATTACCAAGTTATTGAAGATATAGCGATTGGACAGCCAATCATTCAAGGAGACTAACGAATGGCAGATGATGTGAAAGTAATTAAGCTCGAAATCGAATCACCCAATGAAGCGATCGCGTTATTGGGCAATGGGGATTCAAATGTAAAAGTGCTCGAAGAGGAACTTGGCATTTCCGTCATAACCCGAGGTGAAGCGGTGAGTGTTGCCGGGGATATCGAGCGGGTAACGATGGGGGAGGAAATCCTCAAGGCATTATTGACTGTAGTCAGAAAAGGAATTGCAATCAGTTCCAGAGATGTGCTTTATGCAATTGAATTGGCAAGAAAAGGCACATTGGAGTATTTCGGTGAATTATATGATGAGGAAATCGCTAAAACGGCTAAGGGGAAATCCATTAAAGTCAAAACAATCGGGCAGAGATACTATATCCAGGCAATAAAGAAACAGGATCTTGTATTTGGAATTGGGCCTGCCGGAACCGGGAAGACCTATCTTGCTGTAGTGATGGCCATCAATGCTTTGAAAAATGGACATGTTAAACGGATCATCCTGACACGGCCTGCCGTCGAAGCAGGGGAGAGCCTAGGCTTCCTGCCTGGTGATCTGAAGGAAAAGGTAGATCCTTATCTAAGACCGCTGTATGACGCTCTCCATGACCTCCTGGGGATGGAACAGACGCAAAGGATGATAGAGCGCGGAACGATCGAAATAGCTCCCCTGGCTTATATGAGGGGTCGTACGCTTGAAGATGCCTTTGTCATATTGGATGAAGCCCAGAATACGACGGAAGCCCAAATGAAGATGTTCTTGACCAGGCTTGGTTTCGGATCGAAAATGGTCATTACGGGAGATCGGACCCAGATTGACCTTCCAAAAGGCATGAAGTCAGGTCTTGTCCGGGTAGAAGAGATATTGAAGAATGTTAAAGGCCTTTCCTTTGTTTATTTTGAACAAAGTGATGTAGTAAGGCATCCGCTTGTCGCTAAAATCATTACTGCTTACGAGCAGGCGAAGTCATAAGAAAAAATCCGCCATTTCAATCGGCGGATTTTTCGTGATGTGTCTAAATGACGAACTTTATGGTGGAAAAGTGGATATGAAATGACAGAACCTTTACATTTATCAATACGAAGGTGAAAATTCATATGAAAACTGTTATGATTTTACATATCTAGAATAATAAACATCATTTTTTTAGGAGGACCTTCCTTGAATCGTATCCAGAAATTTTTCACTCAAATAAAAGGGCTGTTGGTCCATCGTTTTTTTCAAGTGCTTTTGTTCATCATACTTGGTTTGTTTGCGTATGGTTTAATGTTCTCCAATGTGAAGCCGGAAAGGGTTCAGGTAGAGCTTTTTAAGCCTGCGGAACAAACGATCCGATCAACCAAGACTGTGGAAGATACCTATAAGACGGAACAGGAAAAAGAAGAGATTTCAAAACAGGTGGCGGATGTTTATTCTTTAAAAAAAGAATATGCCAAAAATAAAGTCGATCTGATTTCATCCATTTTCGATTCAGCGATCGAGGTGAATAAAGAAACGGACCCCGATGAAGATCATAAAGAAGATGAGGATAAAAAAGAGACCGTAAAGACGGATGCTCAAAAAGTTTCGATATTAAAAGAAAAATTGACTGATGAAGTGAATAAAAATATCGAGGAATCCGTTTTCCTAGCATTAGTGCAGGCGGATGAAGATGAGTTGAAAATAGCGAAGGATTCGACCATTACGGCAGTGAATAATGTGATGAGCTCCCGAATCGCTGCAAGTGACGTCGAAAATGCCAAGAAAAAGGTTGTAGAGGAATTGGGTTATATGAGCATTAGTGGCGATATGAAAAAAGCCTCCACTTCCCTTGCGCGTACGGCAATCATTCAGAATGTATTTTTCGATAAGGACAAAACCGAGGAACAGCGAAGGAAAGCGGTTGAAAGCGTGGAGCCGATCAGGATCCTTCAAGGCCAGATCATCGTTGAAGAAAATCAGTTAGTGGACAGGGATGTATATAGGCAGCTTGAACTGGCAGGCTTCTTAAATACGGAGTCCACCATTTACCCGTATATCGGCCTGCTGTTATTCATATTCCTGACTTTTGCGGCTTTTTATTATTATTTCTACTATTCCGTTTCCAAAAAGGATAACAAGTACAATCAGTTATTGATCTTCAGTCTTGTCTTTATCCTTTCAATGGCTACCATGAAAACGGTCAGCATTCTGGCAGACCTGAAAAACTCGAACTTGGAATACATTTTTCCGGGTGCCATGGCGGCGATGCTCATCAAGATATTATTGAATGATAGGTTAGCGGTAGCAATGATCATATTGTTAGGTTCGTATGGTACGATTATATTTAATGGTGATACACCTGGAAATCTGGATTTCTCGATGGGGCTTTATATCATTTTCGGGGGATTGACGGCAATCATCATCCTATCCAGGCCCAATTTCAAATCAAAGGTGCTGGTAGCGGGGCTGCTGTTGTCTTTAATCAATATGGCATTTGTTTTTTCGCTCATCTTTATTATGGACAGCCATTATACTAGAATGGAGTACTTATATTATGCTTCTGCTGCCCTAGGTTCTGGAGTGGGTGCAGCCGTTTTGACAATGGGCCTGTTACCTTTTTTCGAGGCCGGTTTCGGAATTTTATCATCGATTAAGCTTATCGAGCTCGCGAATCCCAATCATCCGTTATTGCGGAAGATCTTGATTGAGGCTCCGGGGACATATCATCATAGTGTAATGGTCGCCAATTTGGCGGAATCGGCTTGTGAAGCCATCGGCTCGAATGGCTTACTGGCAAGGGTCGGCAGTTATTATCATGATATCGGTAAAACGAAACGGCCGCACTTCTTCATCGAAAATCAGATGAGTGAAGAGAACCCGCATGATCGGCTGCAGCCGGAAACGAGCAGGGATGTCATCATTGCCCATGCCTTAGATGGCGGGGAGATGCTGCGCAGTCACAAATTCCCGAAAGAGATTGTGGATATTGCAGAGCAGCATCATGGGACCACGTTATTGAAATTTTTCTACCATAAGGCAAAAAAACAGGATGAGTCCACACTCGAGGCGGCCTACCGATATCCCGGGCCGAGGGCGATAATGAAGGAAGTGGCCGTCATCGGCATAGCCGATAGTGTGGAAGCTGCAGTGAGGTCGATGAAGCACCCAACTCCGGAGAAGATTGAAGAGCTGGTTAGTTTCATCATTCAGGACAGGATTTCTGATGGACAATTTGATGAATGTGACATTACTATGAGAGAATTAAGTATCGTGAAGCATTCCTTATGTGAATCGCTGAATGGTATCTTCCACTCCAGGATTGAATATCCGGAGCCGGATAAATTAGGACAGAAGGTGAAAGAATGATTTTAGCTATCGATTTAATGGATGAAACGAATGAAGTAACGGAGGAAGCTCAGCAGCTTGTTGAAAGCATTCTTCAATTTGCGGCAAGAAAAGAAAACATTGAAAAAGACACCGAGCTGTCTGTTACATTTGTAGACAATGATAGGATTCGGGAAATCAATAAAGAATATCGTCATAAAGATTCAGCTACAGATGTCATTTCTTTTGCGCTTGAAGAAATGGGGGAAGATGAAGTGGAAATTGTCGGAGCGGAAATGCCCCGCATGTTAGGTGATATCATCATTTCCATTGAACGCACGAAAGAACAAGCTGAAGAATATGGTCATTCATTTGACCGGGAACTTGGATTTTTAGCACTGCATGGTTTTCTTCATTTATTGGGATTCGACCATATGAATGAAGAAGATGAAAAAGTTATGTTCACTAAACAAAAGGAGATCTTGGAAGAATATGGACTTTCAAGAGAAGGATAAAAAAAAGTATCCTTTATTAAAAAGTTTCTCTTTCGCCTGTCAGGGAATTTTGGAGGCTGTTCGGACTGAACGCAATATCAAGATCCATTTCGCGTTAACGGCAATCGTCGTATTCTTTGGTTGGCACTTCTCATTGAATGGGATGGAGTGGCTTTTCATTTTGGCGGCCATAGCCGGTACGATTACGTTGGAGCTCGTTAATTCCGCGATTGAAAGGGTAGTGGACCTGGTAACGGACCAAATCCATCCGCTTGCCAAGCAGGCAAAAGATATTGCAGCCGGAGCTGTATTCATATATGCTATATTTTCTATAATAGTTGGATTGATTATCTTTTTGCCTAAGGTTGGCCTGTAGGTTGCCGAAATGGTACTCAATTTGAAAGGAAGATGTGAATTGAATACAAAAGAATTGATTGAGGAAGCTAAAAAAGCAAGGGATAAAGCTTATGTGCCTTACTCCAAGTTTAAGGTGGGGGCAGCCCTTTTAACCGCTGATGGAAAGGTCTATCATGGTTGTAATATAGAAAATGCTGCATACAGCATGTGTAATTGCGCCGAAAGGACAGCTTTATTCAGCGCTTATGCCCATGACGATAAAAAATTCACCAAACTTGCAGTCGTGGCGGATACCGATGGTCCCGTCGCTCCATGCGGGGCATGCAGGCAGGTTATTTCAGAACTGTGCGAAAAGGATATGCCGGTCGTTTTGACCAACTTACATGGGGATATAAAAGAACTAACAGTACAGGAATTGCTTCCAGGAGCTTTTTCACCGGAGGATTTAAATGGATAAACTATTTGACGATACACAAGTAAAAGGTTACAAATCAGGTTTCATTTCAATAATTGGACGACCTAATGTTGGAAAAAGTACATTTCTGAATCGGGTCATCGGCCAGAAGATCGCCATTATGAGTGATAAACCGCAAACTACAAGAAATAAGGTCCAGGGTGTACTTACGCAAAACGATTCACAAATGATATTCATCGATACACCCGGCATCCATAAACCAAAGCATAAGCTTGGCGACTTCATGATGAAAGTGGCAACGAATACATTGAAGGAAGTTGATTTGATTCTCTTCATGATCAATGCGACTGAAGGATACGGACGCGGTGACGAGTTCATCATCGAAAAACTTCAATCCGTAAAAACGCCTGTTTTCCTGGTCGTAAACAAAATCGATGCGATGCATCCAGATGATTTGCTTCCGATCATTGAAAAATACCAACAGCTTTACCCTTTTGCGGCAGTCGTTCCGATTTCTGCGCTTGAAGGAAATAATGTGGATACTCTGCTTGAACAAATCAAAGAGCATCTGCCTGAAGGTCCCCAGTTCTATCCAGCTGACCAAGTGACCGACCATCCGGAACGTTTTATCATTTCCGAATTGGTCCGCGAGAAGGTACTGCACCTGACACGGGAAGAAATTCCACATTCAGTGGCTGTTGTCATCGATTCAATTAAAAAGATGGACAATAGCGACACCATCAATGTCATGGCGACTATCGTTGTCGAACGGGATTCACAAAAGGGCATTGTCATCGGAAAGCAAGGGAAAATGCTTAAAGAAGTCGGCAGCCGTGCCAGGGTGGATATCGAAAACCTATTGGGCTCTAAAGTTTTCTTGGAACTATGGGTGAAGGTACAGAAGGATTGGCGTAACAAAGCAAGCCAGCTTCGTGATTACGGCTTCAATGAAAGCGAGTATTAATTAACAAAATTTACGCATCATGAAAGTTAGGAAAACGGTCAAGCTAATCATATGGTCGGATATTCATATTGCTAGTTAAAAATGAAAGGTGGGCTTTATATGTTGGATTTTACCTGGGAATTATTCACTGAAACAGGTAATGTGGACACCTATTTGCTGTTTAAGGAGATAGAAGTCGAGAGACAGGAAAGACACTTGGGATTGAATGATGAGCTAGCAGAAATTGATTTTCCTGTTTCATAGGTTAGCCTTGGCAAGCATGGGTGGTGTCTTGGTATGCTCCAAAAATGTGAAGGCATTGTCATAAGACGAACTGCATATGGAGAAAATAACAAAATCATTACTATATATACCCGTGAGCTAGGGAAAATTGGCGTCATGGCGAGAGGGGCCAGTAAACCTAACAGCAGGCTTTCAGCCGTCACACAGCTTTTTTGCTCCGGGTATTTTCTTGTAACCACATCAACCGGACTCGGCAGTCTTCAGCAAGGCGAAATGGTCGATTCACTCCGTTTCATAAGGGAGGATCTTTTTGCCACAGCTTATGCTTCATATATTGTTGAATTGCTTGATAAAAGCGTCGAGGATAAGAAACCGAATCCATATTTGTATGAATTGCTTTCGCAAACCTTGCATTACATAAACGAGGAATATGACGCGGAGGTTTTGACATTCATTTTTGAAATGAAGATGCTGCCCGTCAATGGGATTAACCCAGTGCTGAATCAGTGTGCTGTATGTGGCGAAACGGAAGGGGAATTCTCCTTCTCGCTTCGGGAAGCGGGCTTTATTTGTCACCGCTGTCTGGGGAAAGACCCTTATCATTTTAAAATTTCACCTGCAGCCGTCAAAATGCTTCGAATTTTTTATTATTTCGATTTATCAAGGCTCGGAAATATTTCCGTTAAGCCTGAAACGAAAAAAGAACTGCGGAAGATCATCGATGCATATTATGAGGAATATTCCGGTCTGCTTTTGAAATCAAAAAAGTTCCTGAAACAGATTGATTCGATGAAAGATATGTTTTAGGTTCTGACCTATTGACATTCCATGCTAGTTTGTATAAAATTCTAATCATCAAAATAAGAAGATTGCGTTGATGGAAAAGAGTATCTGTCATTCTCCATAAAAAGCGAACCCGGGACGGTGGAAGCCGGGATATGGATATACAGAGAAGGGCGTTTCCGGAGCATGTTGCTTTGAAAAGAGGCCGTTTTGTAAACGGCAATTAGGGTGGAACCGCGGGTATACTCTCGTCCCTATGCATTTCGCATAGGGACGGGAGTTTTTTGTTTGCCAAAATGTAATGGGTTTCCGACCTTTAATCTTAAAAAGAGCCGTTTAAATAACCTGGAGGTGTACGATGAATATTCAAAATATGATTTTAACGTTACAAAAGCATTGGTCTGAACAAGGCTGCATATTGATGAATGCTTATGATGTCGAGAAAGGGGCAGGAACGATGAGCCCATACACGTTCCTGAGAGCCATTGGACCGGAGCCTTGGAGCGTCGCTTACGTAGAGCCTTCCCGCCGTCCTGCTGACGGTCGTTATGGTGAGAACCCTAATCGCCTGTATCAGCATCATCAGTTCCAAGTGATCATGAAGCCGTCGCCTGACAATATCCAAGAGTTGTATTTGGATTCATTACGTGCTTTAGGGATAAATCCGCTCGAGCATGATATTCGCTTTGTGGAGGACAATTGGGAAAATCCTTCTTTAGGGTGTGCCGGTCTCGGTTGGGAAGTGTGGCTTGATGGAATGGAAATCACACAATTTACATATTTCCAACAGGTGGGCGGCCTTGAGTGTAAACCGGTTTCCGTGGAAATTACATACGGGATCGAACGTCTCGCCTCTTACATTCAAGATAAGGAAAACGTATTTGACCTAGAATGGACAGATGGATTCACTGTTCGCGATATATTTGGTCAGCCGGAATACGAACATTCGAAATATACGTTCGAAACCTCCGACCTTGACATGCTGTTTCAGCTTTTCACGATGTATGAAAAGGAAGCGCATCGACAAATGGAAGAAGGACTTGTACATCCTGCATATGATTATGTTTTGAAATGTTCCCATACATTTAACCTTTTGGATGCCAAAGGTGCCATCTCGGTGACGGAAAGAACGGGTTATATTGCCCGGTGCCGTAACTTAGCGCGTAAGGTTGCCAAAACCTTCTATGAAGAGCGGGAAAAATTAGGCTTCCCGATCCTGAAAGTGAAAGGGGAGAATACAAATGAGCAAGCGTGATTTGTTATTGGAGATTGGATTGGAAGAGCTGCCTGCCCGATTTGTGACAGCATCAATGAAACAGTTGTCAGATAAAGTGCAGCAATGGCTAACGGAAAAAGCGATAGAATTCGGGACGGTTGAAGCTTTTTCCACACCAAGACGTTTGGCCGTATTGGTGAAGGACGTGGAAGAATCCCAAAAGGATATCGAAGAAGAGGCAAAAGGTCCGGCCAAAAAAATCGCGTTGGACAGCGAAGGCAACTGGTCTAAAGCAGCATTGGGATTCGTCAGGGGTCAAGGCATGACTTCAGAGGACATTTATTTTAAAGAACTCAAGGGAGTGGAATATGTCCATGTGAATAAATTCATAAAAGGACAGCAGACCGTTCAGCTTTTATCTGAGCTTGCTGAAATCATCAGCGGCATGACGTTCCCGAAAAATATGCGCTGGGCCAATCAGGAGCTCCGCTTCGTCCGTCCGATTAAATGGCTGATTGCCTTATTTGGCAATGAAATAGTGCCTTTCAGCATTGCTGATGTGGAAACGGGCCGTGAAACAAAAGGACATCGTTTCTTAGGCAATAGCGCCACCATCGAGGAGCCGGAACAGTACGAAGATATGCTGAGAGAACAATTTGTAATGGCAGATCCAGATAAACGCCGGCAAGTTATATTGGATCAGATTAAAGAGCTTGAGCAGGAGAAAGGCTGGATCATCCCTGTCGATGAAGATCTGCTTGAAGAGGTAAATAATTTGGTAGAGTATCCAACGGTATTATTTGGACATTTTGAAGAAGAATTCCTTGAGCTTCCTGCTGAGGTACTTATCACATCAATGAAGGAACACCAACGTTATTTCCCTGTTAAAGATCAGGAAGGGAACCTGCTTGCTTACTTTGTAACCGTGCGCAACGGCGATGACCGCCATTTGGATAAGGTTTCTAAAGGTAATGAAAAAGTATTGCGTGCCCGCTTATCGGATGCAGCATTTTTCTATAAAGAAGATCAGAAAAAAGAGATTTCGGATGCTTTGAAAAAGCTTGACAGCATCGTTTATCATGAAGAAATCGGTACATTGGCCGAGAAAACTGCCCGGGTAACTGAAGTGACCGGTGCTCTTGCGGATGCTTTGAATTTAAAGGCGGAAAAAGAAATGGCGCTTCGTACAGCGGCAATTGCCAAGTTCGATTTGGTAAGTAATATGGTTTATGAATTCCCTGAATTGCAAGGGTATATGGGTGAAAAATATGCTCTCTTAAAAGGGGAAGCCAAAGAAGTGGCAGCGGCTATCAATGAACATTATATGCCAAGGCATGCGGATGATGCTGTACCGCCTTCAGTCATTGGAGCGGTTGTGAGTTTGGCTGAAAAAATTGATACATTGTCTTCGTTCTTCGCTATTGGCGTCATCCCGACAGGTTCCCAGGATCCTTACGCATTAAGAAGGCAGGCGAGCGGTGTGGTCCAAATTCTAGCTGAGAAGAAATGGGATATTTCATTAGAGGAGCTTATTGGTTTAGGTCTTAAAGGACCGGAATCAAAAGGTATCTTAAAACGTGATCTTGAAGAAGTTAAAGCGGATATGTTCACATTCTTTAAAGCACGTGTCAAACACATGCTCCAAGAACAGCAAATCCGTTACGATTTGATTGACGCAGTTTTGTTCAATGAGATCGGTTATATCCACTCAATCGTGGAACGTGCACATGTATTGGATGCGAAAAAAGAAGAAGCAGGCTTTAAGGAAAGCCTGGAAGCTTTAAGCCGGGTCATGAACATTGCCGTAAAATGTGACAATCAGGTGACAGTCGACCCTGCTGCCTTTGAAAATGATCAAGAAAATGCGTTATATGTAAAATATCAAAAAGTGGCAATGCGTTATATGGAATCTAAAGATGAGAATGAGCGGTTTGAAGAGCTTGTTTCGCTTCAATCGGAAATAGAGTCATATTTCGAGAATACAATGGTCATGGCAGAGGATGAAGCAATCCGCAACAACCGTTTATCCTTAATGAAGGAAATCAGTGATTTGGTTGCAGGTTTTGCTGCCATGAATAAAATCATCCTTACATGATCGAAAGGATGTATGGAATCGGAAACCCTTTGAATATGGGTTTCCGATTTCTTAAAAAGATAAATGATCAATAAATAGGACAAAAATGCCCTAATTAAATTATTTAGTATATAATTATTAAATGAATAACTTTTGTTACTTTACTCTGCGAAAGCAGTGGGGTGGTGATTATAATCCAATTGAATAAGCGTCAGGAACAAATTTTACAAATTGTAAAAGAAAACGGACCGATTACTGGAGAACATATTGCGGATAGATTGAACCTTACCAGGGCGACACTTCGCCCGGATTTAGCGATTTTAACGATGGCAGGTTTTCTTGATGCCCGGCCCAGAGTGGGGTATTTCTATACAGGCAGATCAGGGACACAGCTTTTGACAGATAGCCTTAACCATCTATATGTACGGGACTACCAATCGATACCTGTCGTCGTTGACGAGGGCATTTCCGTATACGATGCAATCGTCATGATGTTTTTAGAAGATGTCGGAACAATGTTCGTCGTCGATAAGCATGCATTGCTTGTTGGTGTCTTATCAAGGAAAGACTTATTGCGTGCGAGTATTGGGAAACAAGAGCTTAACTCCATTCCAGTCAATATCATCATGACTAGGATGCCCAATATTACAATGTGTTCAAAAGAAGACCTTTTGATTGATGTTGCCAAAAAACTGATTGATAAACAAATCGACTCATTACCGGTCGTCAAAGACACAGAAAAGGGCTATGAAGTAATTGGAAGGATTACAAAAACCAATATTACGAAAGCATTCGTAGCTTTGGCTGATGAAGGCTATTAGGGGGCTTGCAAAAGGAATGACGGAGAATATGAACGGTTCTATTATATATGTTGTATCGGATTCAGTAGGAGAAACAGCGGAATTGGTCACAAAAGCCGCTGCAAGCCAGTTCTCGGGATCTGCTTTTTCCATAAAGAGAATTCCGTATATTGAAGATGAACAAAACGTGGATGAAGTGATATCACTGGCTAAGTTGGATGGGGCAATCATTGCTTATACTCTGGTGAAGCCAGCAATTAGAGCGTATATGAAAGCACAGGTCGAGAAAGAAAACCTGGCTGCTTATGACATTTTAGGGCCGCTCATGGACATCCTTCAGGAAAGGGCTCCAAAAGGGCCGCTTAATGAACCTGGTCTGGTAAGAAAGCTGGATGATGACTATTTCAAGCGTGTGGAAGCCATTGAATTTGCTGTAAAATATGATGATGGACGTGACCCTCGCGGCATTTTACGTGCAGACATCGTCCTTGTGGGTGTTTCACGCACTTCCAAAACGCCATTATCACAATATTTAGCCCACAAACGCTATAAAGTGGCGAACGTACCTTTAGTGCCTGAAGTGGAACCGCCAGAAGAGCTGTTCCTGGTACCTCCTGAAAAATGCATTGGTTTAAAGATCAGCCCGGAAAAGCTGAACCATATTCGTAAAGAACGATTAAAGTCACTTGGGCTCAATGATCATGCCATTTACGCAAATGTGGAGCGCATAAAAGAAGAATTGACATACTTTGATAAAATCATATCAAGGCTGAATTGTCCTATCATTGATGTAACCAATAAAGCTGTTGAAGAAACAGCCAATTTAATCATCAATATCCTTCAAAACAAAAACCGTTGATCCTTAAATTAAGGCAAATCAAATGTGAGCTAGACACTCTATGTGTCAGCTCACATTTTAATGCCAAGGTCAAATAAGGGATTAATAAGAATAAATTCAAAATAATTACATAAAATTCCTCTTAGTTTCAACGTGCAAATCCATTGATTTGCATGAAAACACATTCGGGATTTAAATGTTGGCATCTTCTAATCAAATAGACTATAATAAAAAATTGTGAGAAAAAAGTAATCTTAAGGTTTAGACTTAATTAATAAGGAATAAACTAAAGGTTAATGAGATGTCAAGGTTTTTATCATAAAAATAATTCGACATGTTCCGTATAATTCAGGAAGGGCTGGTCTTTTTCAAGGCAAATGAGGTGCTTTCACTTGCATAAACAGGTATTCTTTGAAGGATAATGTTTGCTCTTTTAGAGGGAACGCTTTGAATCATGCTGGAAATTCACCATATCTTCATAAAGTTTAGGGGAGAAAAAGGATTATGCAGAAAGATGTAGAATTAGAAGGTATGAATAATAAACCTACGATACACGTCGATGCCGATGCATGCCCGGTCAAAGACGAAATCCTTCATTGTGCAAGTTTGCACGAAATTGAAGTCTGTTTTGTTGCATCATATAAAAATATGATGAATAACCCTGAAGGTAAATGGGTATATGTCGATGCAGACAAAGAAGCGGCAGATCTTTATATAGTAAACTCAGTAAAAAAGGGTGATATTGTCGTTACTGCAGATATTGGTTTGGCTGGGACACTGCTTCCTAAAAACGTTTATGTCCTTTCGCCAAGGGGAAAAGAATACACGGAAGAGAATATTTTCATGCTCTTGGATATGCGTTATCAGTCGGCGAAACTCCGCAGGCAGGGTAAGCATACGAAAGGGCCGAAAGCATTCACAAAGGAAGATCGTGCATGTTTTACAAATAAACTTATGAAAACATTGTCGAACTTTGCAGGGAATTAGGAAACAGTATCGAATAAGAAACTATCACCAATATTGCAAGGTGGAAAAATGATAAATGGCCGTATAGAAGATGAGAAAATTAATCAAATTCGTGAAGCTGTTGACATTGTTGATTTAATTGGGGAGTATGTCCAGCTGAAGAAGCAGGGGCGCAATTACTTTGGCCTATGTCCTTTTCATGGTGAAAACTCGCCCTCGTTTTCCGTTTCAACGGAAAAACAAATCTTTCACTGTTTCGGTTGCGGGGCAGGCGGAAATATTTTTACCTTCTTAATGGATATAGAAGGCTACAGCTTTGTGGAATCTGCAAAAGTTTTAGCTGAAAAAGGAAATGTTCCTTTGGAAGTTGAAATCAATAAGGATTCCAAGCGTTCCAACATGCCGGCAGGCGCTCAGCAAATGGTTGAAGCGCATGACCTGCTGAGGAAGTTTTATCATCATCTCCTCGTTAATACGAAAGAGGGGCAGGATGCTCTCGAATATTTACTTAAACGAGGGTTTACTGAAGAGACGATAGAAAAGTTCCAAATTGGCTACTCCTTGGATTCATGGGACTTCGTATCCAAGTTTCTTTTAAAACGCGGGTTTCCAGCGGAATACATGGAGCAGGCAGGGCTTATTATTTTCAGGGAAAAAGACGAGTCATATTTTGACCGTTTCAGAAATAGAGTCATGTTTCCAATTATGGATCATCAAGGAAATACGATTGCGTTTTCAGGAAGAGCAATGGGGGACGATGAGCCCAAATATTTGAATAGTCCCGAAACGCCAATCTTTAATAAAAGTAAAACTTTATATAATTTCCATCATGCAAGACCACACATACGAAAGAAAGAACAAGCAGTCATTTTTGAAGGCTTTGCCGATTGCATTTCAGCAGTTGGCGCAGGTGTGGAGAATGCGGTCGCTACAATGGGCACTGCCCTGACGGACCAGCATATCCAGCTTTTAAAAAGAAATACTGACCAGATACTTATTTGCTACGATTCGGACTCAGCAGGATTGAACGCTGCCAATCGTGCAGTCAATATGTTACAGGACCATGAGTTTTCCGTGAAAGTCGCTCTCATGCCTGATAACCTGGACCCCGATGACTACATAAAGGAATTCGGTGAAAAAAGCTTTGTTTCTGAAGTAATAGGGGCCAGTTTAACCTACATGGCATTCAAAATGCATTATTTGCGTCGAGGGAAAAATGTAAATAATGAAGGAGATCGAATTCAATATATCGAAGAAGTCCTTAAAGAAATTTCGCGATTGCCCAATGCAGTGGAGAGGGATCATTATCTCCGGCAGCTATCCTCTGAATTTTCCCTTTCATTGGATGCGCTGGAACAGCAGCAGCGTCAGGTGTTCTTTACGGAACGCAAGAAGGGGACATTGCCGCAGCCAGCAGCCCAAAAGAAAATGGCCCTGCAATATGAGCATAAGTTAAAGCCTGCTCACCATAATGCTGAAACGAAGTTGATTGCCCATATGCTGAAAAGCAGGGATATGACTTTCAAAATTCAGCAGTTGCTTGGGCAAACGGTCTTTCATGTAGATGAACATCAGGCAATCATCACCTATTTATATGCGTTCTATGAAGATGGACACGAACCGGATACAAGCTTTTTCCTTACTTATTTACCGGATCCAAACTTGAGAAGGATCGTTTCGGAAATAGAAATGATGTCAGTGAATGAGGAAGTTACCGATAAAGAACTGACCGATTGTATAAATCAAGTGTTGAAATATGAAAAGTTGTTAAAGATAAAAGAAAAACAAGTTGAAGAAAAAGATGCAGTTAGACGAAGTGATTATGTCACTGCTGCACAAATAGCCATGGAAATCATTAAATTGCGTAAAATGTTGTAGTCGTTTAGGTGTAAGTCCTGGAAGGAGGGGAACTAATGGCTGAAAAACCAGCACGTTCCAAACAAGTTGATAATGAATTTAGCCTTGAACAGGTGAAAGAAAAACTACTAGAGCTAGGTAAAAAACGAGGCTCTTTGACTTTAGAGAAAATCGCTGAAATGATTGGCGGTTTTGAGTTGGATTCCGATCAAATGGATGAGTTCTATGAGGTGTTAGCAGAAAATGGCGTCGAAATACTCACTGATGGTGAGGAAGACGAAGATGAAGATGATCCAGATGAGAAGAAACTTGCAAAAGAAGAAGAGTTTGACTTAAATGATTTAAGTGTTCCTCCTGGCGTAAAAATTAATGACCCAGTACGCATGTATTTAAAGGAAATTGGCCGGGTCGACCTTTTATCGGCAGAAGAGGAAATCTCTTTGGCGACGAGAATTGAAGATGGAGATGAAGAAGCGAAACGCCGTTTGGCAGAAGCTAACCTACGTCTTGTTGTCAGTATCGCCAAGCGTTATGTCGGACGCGGAATGCTTTTCCTTGATTTGATTCAGGAAGGTAATATGGGACTTATCAAAGCTGTGGAAAAATTTGATTACCGCAAGGGATTCAAATTCAGTACGTATGCAACATGGTGGATTCGCCAAGCTATAACCCGTGCCATTGCCGACCAAGCAAGAACGATCCGGATACCGGTGCATATGGTGGAAACCATCAATAAATTGATTCGTGTCCAAAGACAGCTTCTTCAGGATTTAGGACGTGAACCTTCACCGGAAGAAATTGCGGAGGATATGGACCTGACTCCCGAAAAAGTTCGTGAAATCTTGAAAATAGCTCAGGAGCCTGTTTCATTGGAAACGCCAATAGGTGAAGAAGACGATTCACATTTAGGTGATTTCATTGAAGATCAGGATGCGACTTCTCCATCGGAGCATGCAGCATATGAACTATTGAAAGAACAGCTTGAAGACGTATTGGATACTCTTACTGATCGTGAAGAGAACGTCTTGAGACTACGCTTTGGACTTGATGATGGCCGTACCCGTACTCTTGAAGAGGTAGGTAAAGTGTTTGGGGTCACCCGCGAGCGTATCCGTCAAATCGAAGCGAAGGCGCTGCGTAAACTGAGACATCCAAGCAGAAGCAAACGATTGAAAGATTTCCTTGAATAGAATATATGCCCTAACAGAGCCCTCTTTGAATGCCCAGCGTTCGGGAGCGGCTCTTTTTTTCAATTCCGATGTAAAAATATCCCAATCAGAACAATAGTTATCCTTTTTTTCATATAACGGAAAAAAGATTTAAAAGCTAAGCCGTTAAAAAGAAGATCATCATGAGGATGTGAGATTCATGGATGAAATGAGAAAGAAAATCATTATTCAAGAAATAAACTCCTGGAAGGAAAGTCGTATGCTTCCGGAGCAATATTGTAATTACCTGCTTGCATTATGGTCAAGGCGAACTTCCGCCATCAAAATCGAATGAAACCGCGAGCAAAAAAACGACATCTTTCCGGGGTGTTGATTGGAACTTTTTTTGCATTTATTGTATTTTTGAATTATTTTACTGAAATAACCATAAGAATGCAAATGCTTATGACAACAATTTCAATACTTGTCTTTGGGCAAGCGGTCCGCCGCTTAAAAGGCAGGAAAATCATTTTTCAGGTGGCGTTGATGGGGATGGTATTATCATTGCTTTTATTAACTGTCAGTTTGGCGGAATTCATGGCACCCGGCAAAGCGGGTATCCTTTATATTTTCTTATTCATTAATTGCGGACTCTGGATTTTATTGGGCAATAAGCTGAAGATGCTCCATTTTTCCATAGCGGGAAGCCTTGGAGCACTGGTCACTCTTTACTTTTTAATAATATAATTCAAGGACACTCCAGCGGTTTTAAATAATGTTTTTTGGGTATTATGAAACATATGTAAGAAAAAGTAAAATTGTTTGGAAATATACATAAGTTTTTGACAATTTTAAGAAATTATATAATATCTTCTATTTTTGGGCTTTTACTTGAAACTCTTTTCAAGTAAAATAATATATAGCTGTTTGTATATAATATTAAATATGGTAAGTTTAGGTTCTACATAGGGGAGGAAATACTATGAATCGCAATCCAGTAATGCCTTTTATTATTATCATGGTTTTTGGTATTGGACTTATGTTTTTACTTTCGTTTAAAGGTTTGGGTGATGCCAAAGATCTTGCCAAGGAAAAAGAGGGCGGCGGAAAGACAGAAGAAACAGAAAGTGCCTCAGCATCACCTGAGGACATTTATAAGCAAAACTGTATCTCTTGTCATGGTGACGCCTATCAAGGCGGTGTCGGGCCTGCTCTAAAAGGAGTTGGCGATCGCCTGTCGGTGGACGAGGTTAAAGACGTGATCACTAATGGACGAGGTGCAATGCCACCAGGTTTAGTCGAAGAACAGAACATTGACGCCATGGCCGAATATATTCATGGACTGAAATAATTCATGAAACTGACTCAAGAAATCGTTGGAAAGCGAACTTTTTGGGTCAGTTTTTCATTTATTCAGAAAAGGGAGAATCCAGATTGCAGTTTTTCTTTTGCCCATTAGAAAGAACCCTATTTCTCCTTTCTGTAATTTTTCGATTGAACTTGGTATAATCGAATGGGAAAGTAATTATAGCAAGACATTATTTGAATTAAGAGAGTTGATAAATATGAATCATGAAAAACTATCGATGAGATTAGAACGTGTTGCCATACATATACCAAAAGGAAGCATCCTGGCAGACATAGGATCAGACCATGCTTATTTGCCGTGCTATGCGGTGACTAACGGCTTGTGTGCCAGCGCCATAGCAGGTGAGGTTGTAGAAGGACCCTATCAGTCAGCACGCAAGCAAGTGGCAATGACGGGTCTTGGAGACAAGATAGAGGTCCGTAAAGGAGATGGGCTTGAAGTATTGAATCCCGATGAAGCGACATGCATTACGATTGCAGGCATGGGAGGGACTTTAATATCAAGTATATTGGAAAGCGGAAAAGCGAAACTCGGCAAGGCAGAAAGGCTAATCCTTCAGCCTAATGTCGGTGCAGCGAATGTTCGCAGCTGGCTGATCGAAAACGGCTGGGAGCTTTGTGGAGAGGAGATCCTTGAGGAAGATGGGAAGATCTATGAGATCTTAATTGCCAAAAAAGGAGACCCGCTCCGCCCTTATGGTGTAAACAAGCAAACGGGCCTCACTTTCGGTCCATTCTTAAGAGAGCAATTCAGTGAAATTTTCATAAAAAAATGGCAGCTTGAGAAAAAACATTTGGAGAGAATCATCGAACAATTGGATGAAAGCGGAAGAAGCGGACTGGAAACGAAGCGCAATGAATTGAAATCCCAAATTTCGGTAATTGAGGAGGTGCTTAAAGGTTGAAGACAGTGAATGGTCACAAAATCATTGAGATGTTTGAACAATTCTCCCCAAAGCATTATGCAATGGAGGGAGATCCAATCGGGCTGCATGTTGGGCAGCTAAATAAGCCGGTTACTAAAGTGCTGATTGCCCTTGATGTGCTGGAAGAGGTTGTAGACGAAGCGATCGAACATGGCGTGGAATTGATCATTGCCCACCATCCGTTAATTTACCGACCATTGAAAAGGATCGATACAAACACAGCTGGAGGCCGCATCATCGAAAAGCTGATCAAACATGATATCGCTGTTTACGCTGCACATACCAATTTGGATGTTGCTAAGGGCGGAGTGAATGATTTACTTGCCGAAGCTCTTCAATTGCAGGACACAGAGGTATTGATTCCAACCTATGAGACAGCTCTTAAGAAATTGGTCGTATATGTTCCAAAGACCGACGAACAAAAGGTGAGGGAAGCCCTGGGCAAGGCGGGGGCCGGAGCGATCGGGAACTACAGCAATTGTTCGTTTTCGGGGGAAGGTACCGGACGCTTCTTGCCAGGTGAAGGCAGTGAACCGGTTATCGGCTCTGAAGGAAGGCTTGAAGAAGTAGCTGAAATGCGGATTGAAACGATATTCCCGGAAAATATCGAGAAGAAAGTACTAGCTGCGATGATTAAAGCCCATCCATATGAAGAGGTTGCTCACGATATATATAAGCTGGAGAATAAAGGGGAGTCACTTGGCTTAGGAAAGATTGGTGTACTTTCCGAAGAAATGAC
Organism: Peribacillus sp. FSL R5-0717; assembly: GCF_038002945.1. NCBI lineage: Bacteria > Bacillati > Bacillota > Bacilli > Caryophanales > Bacillaceae > Peribacillus > Peribacillus sp. FSL R5-0717. The sequence continues at coordinate 710,068 of NZ_JBBOOF010000001.1, read as the reverse complement.
GCTTGAACAATTTTCCGAACATGTGAAACGGACACTCGATGTTGAAAAGGTGCGTGTCGTGGGAGATCTGCAAAGTCCGATAAAAAAAGTGGCCGTTTTGGGCGGAGACGGCAATAAATACTTTACGACAGCAAAATTCAAGGGTGCCGATGTTTACGTTACAGGTGATATGTATTACCATACAGCCCATGACGCGATGATGATTGGACTGAATATCGTCGATCCCGGTCACAATGTTGAAAAGGTGATGAAAAAAGGGGTGGCACGATTCCTTGAAAAAACGTGCCGCGAAAAGAACTTTGATGTGGAATTCATTCCATCCAGGCTGAATACAGACCCATTCCGCTTCATTTGATAACACGAAAAAGGCAGCCTTAGTGGCTGCCTTTGTATTTGTGCAATCATTTCTTCACTTTAATTTTAGGTAAAATTTTATGCAATGGCGTTTTCTTTTCAGTATTCCAAGTGGATTCATCATTTGCTTCATATTGTTCTAGAAATGCGATAACTTCCTTCGTGATCGGAGTTGGTGTAGAAGCCCCCGAAGTGACGGCAACCGTTTCTGCATCTTTTAGCCATTCAAGGTTCAGCTCGGAAATGTCAGCGATTCGATAAGCTCTCGTCCCGGCAATCTCTTGGGATACTTGTGCAAGACGGTTTGAATTATTACTCTTAGGATCTCCGACAACGATTAAAACATCAGCTTCGCCAGCTTGCTCGGCAACGGCTTCTTGGCGAACCTGTGTCGCTAAGCAAATTTCCTTATGGACTTCGGCATGTGGGAACTTTTCCTTGACCTTATCCATGATATCCAAAACATCCCATTGGCTCATCGTTGTTTGATTGGTGACGATGATCTTATCACTATTCAAAGTCAAGGCTTCCACATCTTCATCCTTTTGAACCAAGTGAACGACATCGGGAGCAACTCCGACAGCACCCTCAGGTTCCGGATGGCCTTTTTTGCCAATATAAATGATTTGATAGCCTTCCGCTTGTTTTTCCCGAATTAAGTCATGTGTTGCGGTAACATCGGGACATGTTGCATCAAGCGTCACAAGCCCTTTTTTCTCAGCGATCTTCCTGATCTCAGGCGAAACGCCGTGAGCAGTAAAGATGACGGTCCCGCTGTCCACCTGTTCGATGATATCGTTGCGGTTGCTGCCGTCCAACGTGATGATGCCTTCTTCTTCAAACGCATCCGTCACATGTTTGTTATGCACGATCATTCCTAAAATGTAAATGGGACGTGGCAAGGTTTTATCTAAAGCCGCATTTCGGGCGATGACCATGGCATCGACAACGCCATAACAATAGCCGCGCGGGGAAATTTTAATCACTTTCATCTATGTGTCCTCCTTCAAGGCAAGAAACTCTCACTTTTTATACCTTTCTATTATATAAGACCATAGATGATATTACAAAACATCATATTTACATAAAATCAGTTATTGGTAATTTTTTTTGTAGCCTTTAAATATAAAGCTTGGGACCTGAAGATCTCTTCCTTTTGGTTTCGGGACGAACTGGCGCAGTGGGGTTAGCTTCTATAGCTTTTTCTTTTTTCTTCGAAACCGTTTTTACCTCATTGTTTTCTTGTGCCCCAACCGCGGGCCCGCTTTCAACGGAAGCTCCGTCGTCCTTGGTCTCATCGGCTGATGATATGCTTCGGAAAACTTTCCACATGGAAGGCAGGTTTTTAATCACTGGACCGTATTGTTCCACCATAGGCGTGAATTGTTCCGCCGCTTGCAACACCTTTTGCGTGTTGGAAAGCATATTATTAAGGGAATCGGGGTTTTTTAATGTTTCTAAGATACCGCCTCCGCTGCTTCTTGAAGAACTTTGGTTAGTGGAACCCGCTGGCGCAAACAAATTCGGAGAAGCTGCTTTTTGTTTCGACTTACCGAGTATCTTTGACAATAACCCTTCTTTCTTTGCTGGCGGCATTTCCTGCCGCTGCTGTTGGCTGAATGGGCCGCGGAAACCTTGAGGTCCCTGTGGTACCTGCGGTCTGTTTGGAATCATCGGACGCTGCATCTGCTGATAAGGATGGGGAATTTGCGGTGACTGCCTGAATGGAGCAGGGGGCTGCTGCCTCCTTCGGCCATTGGGTGGCGGAAAACCGGGTCCGGGTTGACGATTTCTATTTGGGAACATAGGTTTCACCTCCTTAGATATTATATGCTGGTGTAATCTTCTATATAAATTATGCAACTCGACAAAAAAGGTTTGAGGAAAGAGTGATTGGGCAGTTGTGAAGTAACCGGAAAGAAGGTAAGATGGTAACGGTAGTCTTTTAGCTCCATGTCTGCGGGGGATACGCTATGACCAGGACAGGGGCTTTTCGTTTGCAAGAGTCCATTTTAAGAGAACTAACCTCAGCGCATGCGCTTTTGTGATTTGAATGGGGGTATATTGGAAAAGGTGGATGACCTGCCCATTATGGGACAATCCCTATTTTCTTCACGAGCAACCCAGGCGCTTGCGCTTTTTGTGTAATCCAGCTTCAGCGCCTAGCTCGATGTGAAAAAGAGGATTGCCCTCACAAGGCAAAAAGCGCCTTATGGGCCAATCCCTATTTTCTTCACGAGCAACCCAGGCGCTTGCGCTATTTGTGTAAAATTTATTATAATAACAGGACATGTCTTATGACTGACAGGATAAAGGGGTTTTTTGATGAAACAAAATCAATTTGAACGATTTAATTTGAAAAGCTACATTCTAGATGCGGTTCGTACTTTAGGGTTCGATAAGCCGACGGAAATTCAAGAGCGCGTGCTTCCGTCGCTTTTAAAGGGAAGTAGCTTAATTGGGCAGTCGCAGACAGGTACAGGAAAGACACATTCCTATTTGCTGCCGATCATGAACAGGCTTGATGCTGGTAAAAATGAGGTTCAAGCGATTATTTCCGCACCAACCCGTGAGTTAGCGAACCAAATCTACAAAGAAGCTTTGAAAATTGCTGACCATTTCCCTGAGGATGAGCAGATTCAAGTCCGTTGTTTCATCGGTGGTACTGATAAACAGCGAATGATCGATAAATTGAAGACACAGCCGCAATTGGTAATTGGTACGCCGGGCCGGATCAAGGACTTGGTTGAAGCCCAGGCATTACAGGTGTATACGGCAAAAATGCTTGTGGTCGATGAAGCGGATCTTATGCTAGATATGGGATTCATAGAAGATGTCGATTTATTTGCATCACGTATGGCTGAAAAAATTCAAATGCTTGTCTTTTCGGCAACCATCCCAGAAAAATTGAAGCCGTTTTTGAATAAATATATGGAGAATCCAAAGTATGTTCAGGTGAATCCCAAGCAGGCGACCGCTTCGAAAATCGAACATGTTCTCGTACCGCTTCGCCACCGGAACAAAGAGCAGTTGCTTCATGACATCATCGTTCGTTATAATCCTTATTTGGCGATCATTTTCACGAACACAAAGAAAATGGCGGACCATGTGGCTAATTCCTTGATCGAAAAAGGGTTGAATGTCGGCCGAATTCATGGGGATTTAACGCCTCGTGAGCGTAAAAAAATGATGAAGCAAATCAATGATTTGGAGTATCAATTCATCGTTGCGACTGATCTGGCTTCCCGTGGAATCGATATTGAAGGTGTAAGTCATATCATTAACTATGAATTGCCTTCAGATTTGGATTTTTATATCCACAGGACGGGAAGGACGGCTCGTGCAGGATATTCAGGCATTGCCACTACCATTTACGATACTTCCGATGAAGATGCATTGAACCGCCTTGAAAAAATGGGCATCGAGTTCCGTGATGCCGATATCCAAAACGGTGATTGGGTTGATATCGACGAGCGTAATAAACGGAAAAACCGTAAAAAACAGAAATCTGATATCGATGTTAAAGCGAGTAGGCACATTAAGAAGCCAACTAAAGTCAAGCCAGGATACAAGAAGAAAATTCAACGAGATGTGGAAAACTTTAAAAAACGCGAACGTCGTATACAGAGAAAGAAATAGGGGAGAAATCAGATGCTGAAGATTGGATCGCATGTTTCAATGAGCGGGAAAGGCATGCTTCTTGCTGCGAGTCAGGAAGCGGCTTCGTATGGCTCCAATACATTCATGATCTATACAGGGGCCCCTCAAAACACAAGACGTAAAAAAATCGAGGATTTAAATATCGAAGCCGGAAGATTGCATATGGAGGAAAATGGAATCAGTGATATCGTCGTCCATGCTCCGTATATCATTAATATAGGAAATACCACGAATCCAGCCACATACGAACTTGGAGTCAACTTCTTACGCAGCGAAATCGATCGGACCGAAGCGATTGGTGCAAGGCAGATCGTACTTCATCCAGGTGCGCATGTCGGTGCTGGAAGCGAACTGGGAATCAAGAGAATCATCGAAGGTTTGAATGAAGTGCTGACTGCCGACGATAAAGTTCAGATTGCCCTTGAAACGATGGCGGGTAAGGGTTCCGAATGTGGCAGGTCTTTCGAAGAGCTGGCGATGATCATTGATGGTGTGACCCATAATGAAAAATTATCGGTTTGCTTCGATACTTGCCATACTCATGATGCGGGATATAATATCATCGAGGATTTCGATGGAGTACTGAATGAATTTGATAAAGTGGTCGGTGTTGACCGAATCAAGGTACTTCACATAAACGATAGCAAAAACGAACGCGGCACGCGTAAGGACCGCCATGAAAACATTGGTTTCGGCCATATTGGTTTTAAGGCTTTGAATGATATTGTCCACCATCCGCAATTAAGCTCTGTTCCTAAAATCCTGGAAACACCTTATGTAGGGGAAGACAAAAAAGACAAAAAGGCCCCATATAAATTCGAAATTGATATGTTCAAGAATAAACAATTTGAAGAAAATTTATTGGAAAAGATCAGATTCCAATAATCACAAATAGAAAGGGACGATTCATCGATATGAAGATGAATCGTCCTTTCATTTTGCATTTGGATTAAGTATGCTCAAATAAAGACTGTCGTCAGCAGGCTTGGAATCTTTAAAAATTGGATGTAAGGTTGTTGAAGAGGGATTCTATTTCCCTGGCCGTGCTTGCTCCGGCAACTTTTGTAATTTGACCAAGTACGTTCTGTCTTTGACGTATATCAAAAATGTTAATATTTTTACCGGCTAGAAGTGCAGTAATATCCTGTGCTTGTTTTTGAGTGAGTGCAACCTTATGCTGTTTAGCAAGGGAAAGCAGTTCATCTGGGCGTATACTGTTGATTTTATGATTGACCATCATTTCAAATAATTTCAAACGATCTCCTCCTTTGTTAAAACATATGAAGGAAGTGGATGTATGTGAACATGAAACTTTGTTTGATTACGAAATTGGTTCAGATTACATTTTTTTGTGATTCAAGGCATATCGGCACTTGTTCGGAGGACCGGATTCTTTACATCTGGACTTCTTTGATTTATACTAACGATTGTTAATCGTAATGATTCTTAAAAAATAGGTGATCTCTTTGGATAATGTAGTAAACCCCATAGTAAAATTTGAAGATATATCTTACAAATATACAAAAGATCTGGTGCTGGAACATGTTTCGCTTGAAATTCCCCGCGGGGCATTCCTAGCTATCGTCGGGCCGAATGGATCCGGTAAATCAACGCTTTTGAAGTTGCTGCTTGGTCTGTTCAAGCTCCAAAAGGGGAAAATTGAAATATTCGGTGAAGACATTCGGCGCTTTAAAGATTGGCAAAAGGTCGGGTTCGTTTCCCAAAAGGCGAATTCCTTCAACTCAGGATTCCCTGCCACTGTATTTGAGGTGGTTCAGAGCGGTTTGACCAAAAAAATAGGCTTATTTAAGTTCGCTGGCAAAGAGGATAAGCAAAAGGTGAAGAAGGCTCTGGAATCAGTGGACATGCTGGAATATCAAAACCGCAATATCGGGGAATTGTCCGGAGGCCAGCAGCAGAGGGTATTCATTGCCCGTTCACTGGTCAGCGAGCCGGAATTGATGATATTGGATGAGCCCACTGTTGGCGTTGATTCAAAAAACGTCCACCAATTTTATGAAATGCTTGAGATGTTGAATAAAAAATTAGGAATAACCCTGATTTTAGTAACCCATGATGTTGGTACTGTGACCGATAAAGTCACACATGTCGCCTGCTTGAATAAAAAGCTTCATTTTCATGGGGATGCCTGTGAATATAATGAGTTGGATGAAGGTGAACTCTCGTCCATTTATGGACATGGAGTCCAATTTTTAAATCATGATCATTAATATGTTTTGGAGGATAGCCCAATGATATCGGGGATATTGCAATTTGAATTTTTGCAGAACGCATTCTTGACCGGAATCATCATCGGAGCGATTGCGCCATTAGTGGGCGTTTTTGTCGTGGTAAGGCGGATGTCGATGATTTCCGATGCGCTCAGTCATGTAGCGCTTGCTGGTATAGCGTTCAGTTTATTGCTGCAGAAGAGCTTTCTATCTTTAGCAGGATTGAATCCACTTTATATTGGAATGGCGTTTTCTGTAGGTGGTTCATTATTCATTGAAAAATTAAGAGGGGTGTACAAGCATTACCAAGAGCTTGCAATCCCGATCATTATGTCCGGCGGCATGGGTCTTAGTGTCATCTTCATATCCATTGCTGATGGTTTCAATACGGATTTATATGGTTATTTATTCGGCAGTGTCAGTGCCGTCAGCCGGGCGGACTTGTACGTCATTTTGGCAGTGGGGCTAGTCGTAGCCTTGATGCTCACTTTATTGTATAAAGAATTATTTCTGTTATCATTTGATGAAGAGCATGCCAAAGCGTCTGGAATCCCTTATAAAGCGATTCATTTTATTTTTATCGTCATGGTCGCATTGGTTATTGCCGCTTCCATGAAAATCATTGGCATATTACTTGTTTCTTCGCTCATGACGCTCCCGGTAGCAGCCAGTCTCCGCTTTGCCAAGGGCTTTAAGCAGATGATTGGTTATTCGGTATTATTCGGTGAAGTTTCCGTCATAGGCGGATTATTCTTATCATACAACCTTGACCTCGCTCCCGGCGGGACCATTGTAATAATAGCTGTACTAATTCTCATCTTGTCAATTTTGTTTGATAAGTGGAAAAATCGATAGATGGGGTGATGTATTTTGAACGTAACTACTGCCATGCAACTTTTAAAAGATAAAGGTTTTAAGCATACAGGAAAGAGGGAAGAAATGCTTCAGCTTTTCTCTTCCAGCGATAAATATTTAACGGCCAAAGATGTATTGGAGAATATGAAACAGGATTATCCAGGTTTAAGCTTCGATACGATTTACAGAAATCTTTCATTATTTGTCGAACTGGGCATCTTTGAAGCGACCGAGTTGGAAGGGGAAAAGCGTTTTCGTTTTACATGCGGTCATTCTTCCCACCATCACCACTTCATCTGTTTGAACTGTGGAAAAACGAAAGAAATTGAATTGTGCCCGATGCAGGAACTTCAGGAAAGCTTGAAGGACTACGATGTTTCGGGGCATAAATTTGAAATTTACGGACGCTGTCCTGCATGCAGCGTATCTTTGGAAGCATAAAAACCATTGACCTCAAGTCAATGGTTTTTTCTTGTCTCATTTTATAGTTGCCGGTTCCCCTGACATCCATTGATTCACCCAGGCAGAGGCTTCTTGCCAATTGTTGACCCGAATCACCCTTTCAGGCACGGGATCTTGGTTGTAAGGGGTATTAAATAAAATCACGGGTATTTTACACTCTTCTGAAATCGCCACTGCATTATCGTGCTTGTCCTCCAAAAAGAGATCGACTTCGAATTTTTTGGCTGCAGCAATTTTATCGTGTGAACCTACAAGCTCTATATGATCATATAGGACTTGATTACTAGTGAACCAATTCTTCGTTACATCCAATAAACGGGAGCTCCTGGCACTGATGAAATAAAGGTTGGCCTGTTCTGTCCATTTTTCCAATACATCTTTCGCACCTTCAGCCAATAATGATTCGGAATAGATGAGCGGCTCGGTCTCGATGAACCATTTAGTGAAATCCTCTTTTGGAACATTCACGAAAGGCAATAAGTCATATTCGGTTATGTCTTCATATGCTAAATTCAGTTGAAATGCTTTATTTAAAAAGGGAACCATGGAATCAGGTCTTGTGACAGTCCCGTCTATATCGATGCCAAAACGTTTTTTCATGATGAATCTCTCCTCATTTTCAATACTTGTAATAGTGTAACATATCCCATCATAGCTTTGGTAAAAACCCGTATTTATTTCCAAGACATGAAACCATTTTCACGATGGGTTCCTGCGATTTTTACATACACTATAAATGCTTCACAAACGAAAGTGAGGGATGCACGAATGGAAAAAGATCAATACTCCAGTATTGACGATGAAATGCAATTGACGAAAGAGGGCAGTGAACCATCCGTTGTGGATGATCAGCATCATGAGCGGTATTATAATGAAGATAAACCTGAAGATGACAGACGATATGAGAGCGGTGAGACCATAACCAATATGGATAACCGTTATCAGGAAGAAACGTCTGCCGAGATTTCAACACCGCCTCAGCGAATCAGGTCATATAAAAATGATGAGACCGCAGAGGGTAATGGTTTGGGGAATGTGGCATCAAGAGGAAAAGCGATTGGTGTCATAGCATTGATCATCTCCATTTTATCGTTATTCATGATGCCTTTCATTTTAGGGATTGTGGGTATCATTGTAGGTATAGTGGCAAGAAGCCGGGGATCGAACCTGGGTACTTGGGCCATCGGCATAGGTGTTGTCTCCATCATCGTTGGCATATTTATCGCCCCGTTCTTTTAGCATCGTTAAACCCTTTGATGTCATTTACATCAAAGGGTTTTTCAAATGATAAAAAACAAAAAATCCCGATAATGAAAATTCGGGATTTTTTTGTTTTATTTATTTAGTAAAGCTGCAGCAGCAGCTTCGGCTCTTTGTTTTTCATAGTACTCTTCAGCGATTTTGTCAATTTCCTTTTTCAGTTCCTCGACCATCGTCTCTTCAGGCACTTTACGTACGATTTGTCCTTTTCTAAACAGTAAACCTTCACCGCGGGCGCCGGCTATGCCGATATCAGCCTCACGGGCTTCTCCAGGGCCGTTTACCGCACAACCAAGCACTGATACCTTGATTGGTGCTTTAACCGTCTGGATGTACTCTTCAACTTCATTGGCGATGGAAATCAAATCAATCTCGATTCGACCGCAAGTTGGGCAGGAAATTAAAGTGGCCATGTTGGAAGCAAGGCCGAATACTTTTAGGAGCTCCCTTGCCACCTTCACCTCTTCGACGGGATCGGCACTTAAGGAAACACGAATCGTGCTTCCGATACCCTGACTTAGGATGGCACCTAGTCCGGCGGCGCTTTTTACGGTTCCGGAGAACAGTGTACCTGATTCCGTGATCCCAAGATGTAAAGGATAATCGAATGCTTTTGAAGCTTTTTCATATGCCTCGATTGCTAAATTCACATCGGAAGCTTTCATCGAAACGATAATATCATGAAAATCCAGATCTTCTAGGATCTTGATATGGTGTAAAGCACTTTCCACCATTCCATCAGCAGTCGGGTAGCCATATTTCTCGAGGATTTTCTTCTCTAGAGAACCAGCATTGACACCGATGCGGATTGGTATTCCTTTAGCCTTCGCAGCTTTCACGACTGCTTCAACCTTTTCACGGCGTCCGATATTACCAGGGTTTATCCTGATTTTATCCGCTCCGCCTTCGATTGCCTTCAGAGCAAGTTTGTAATCGAAATGAATATCGACTACAAGAGGGATGTTTATCCGTTTTTTTATCTCAGAGATTGCGTCAGCTGCCCTTTCATCCGGACAGGCGACGCGTACGATTTGACATCCCGCCTCTTCAAGACGAAGGATTTCTGCAACCGTTGCTTCAACATCATGTGTTTTTGTTGTTGTCATGCTTTGTACTATAACTTCGTTATTGCCGCCAATCGTTAAGTTTCCGACTTTAATTGGCCGCGTTTTGGTGCGATGTATGATTTCACTCAAGTGGAATTCTCTCCTTTAGGAAAAAATCAGTTTTGATTTTTAATTTGTTTCTCTGAAATATTGTATCAATGTACTTACCGCTTGACAAGGAAATAGGACGCATAATCTTTTTTCAATAAGTGACATTTCCTATTAAAGGAAATTATTGGTATTTGATAATCCCCTTAAGTGTGTTTGTGAAGGCATTAATCCCCATATGAAAGTTATTTATAAACGGGAATTTTATAAGTTTTGCCAATCTGCATATTTTCGGGCTTCAATCCCTCATTCAAACTTTGAAAGTCAGAGATGATCGTTTCGATTGGGTGATTGGTTTTGCCTTTTTCCTTTTCAACGATGGAGAGTAAGGTATCCCCGGGTTGCATGGTGATTTCTTTATAAGCGGCAGATGGTGCGGATTCAGGCTGGCTGGCCGGCACGGCCGGTTCGCCTGTAGAGGCAGGTGGATGGGAAGCCGGCAGGGTACCCGTAGTCAAATCAAAATAAATAATAAATAAAGTGAAACAGAATGAGATAAAAAGCAGTAGCCGTTTCAATTTTCCATCCTCCCAAGCTTGTCTTTAATTCATCTATACTTAGAGGGGGCAAAAAATATGCCTAAAAATGGGCGATTTTTCAAATGGAATGTGAGAGTGGCCATTCAAATTGTCTATTTCAGTTGAGTAACATCCTTAATATTTGAATGATTGCTGAGAAAGGAGCGAATTTCCTTTTGGGTAAGACCACTCTTTTTTGCCTCCAATATGAGTAACAACCACTGTACATCAATATGACTCTCCTTCACGTCTATCACCTCTTAAATACTATTTCAATCATAAGTATAGTAATAACTGGGTGAGTATTTTGTCGAATTAAGTAGATATAAAAAATGATGAATGTAGTCATACGAGGGAATGGCAAGGATTGCCCGGTTTTGTGCAAAAGCAAAAAAATCCGGACCGAGGTGGGTCCGGATCTTATTTAACCTCAATTCCCCATCTTATTGGCTGATGTTTCTTTAATGGATAAATATAACATCATTAATGTAACAAACCAGCTAATGATGGAAGCGAATGGCACAACTGCTTGAAAAGCATCCATGATGGTGAAGAAAATGGTGGCAAGAGTTATGCTGTATGCACTAATTCTCCAAAGATGCCTGTAGGAAAGTGGACGGCCAAGAGCGTTCTTGAAAAAAAGACCAAAAGCGGCAATGATTGTCACTTTAATGAAGATTCCACTAGCAGTAAACAGGTATAATATGAGTAGAAGCAATGGAATGATGATCGGCAGCACAGATTCAACTGAATCAAGCCAAGTGGATATTTCCTGATTATTTCCCTCCAGAACTGAATAAGGAGAGGATTGCACATTGCCTCCGGATACGAAAACCAGGTCAGACTTCAAAAGTGCGACAGCCTCATCAGCTTCTGCAGCTATCTTTTCCGGGGTCAAGGCTCCCGTGCCATCCACAAAAATTTGATATCCGTTTTTATTCAGGCTAAATGGCTCATCTTCTTCAGTCGTCAACGTGCCATTTTTGATTTCAAATGCCGGTAAGTCTTCGGATACTGTTTCGTGCATGGCATCTATCCCGTCAACTATCATTGTACCGAAATAAAAAGCTGAAGGGAGAAAGGCGATGAGACTTATAAAGAAAACGTATAAAATCGTTTTCCCGATACCTTGGTTTTGAAAGGAAGCGATATCTTTAGGGGAAAATATGCTAACCCACAGTTGTTTGAATATGTTCAATGTTTTCAGCACCTATCTATATAAGATTCCTAACCAATTTTAACTATATGGGAAAAATAAAACAACCTGTATTCAGCTTCATTGGTTTCAAACAACAGTAATGAGGTAATTATGGAGAGATAAATCAAATTATAAATTAAATGAGAAAGGGGCTTTTGAGATATGGACACACTATTTTGGATAATAATCACCCTCATGTTCATAATGGGATTTGTCGGTCTGATTTTTCCAATCATCCCAAGTGTTTTGTTCATTTTTGGCGGAATATTGTTATATGGACTTTTTTATTCTTTTGAACCATTTGGCTGGTTTTTCTGGACGGTCCAAATTTTATTCGTCATCCTTTTATTCGCAGCCGATTATATTGCCAACATGGTCGGGGTCAAAAAGTATGGCGGCACGAAAGCGGGGATATGGGGCAGTACGATTGGGCTCCTGGTCGGGCCATTCGTGATTCCATTCGTCGGAATTCTGATAGGTCCATTCATCGGGGCATTCCTGGCAGAGATCCTGGTACATAAACAAGACCCTGTTACTGCTTCCAAAATCGGCCTAGGTTCCGTTGTAGGCTTTATAAGCAGCGTAATCACAAAAGGCATCATTCAGCTTCTGATGATAGGATATTTTATATTCGTGGTATTCTCATAGGAAAAATAATCGAAAAATGAAAAATTGAGGCATATGGTTTGAAACGGTTACAAAAATTTGATACTCTATTGCTAGCGAGCTTTAGGTATCTTTCGAGAACTGAAGCCCTCAAAAAAACAGCTTACATAGGGAGGAATTTTATTATGGCTTTTGAACTTCCACAATTACCGTATGCATATGATGCATTAGAACCACACATCGACAAAGAAACAATGAACATTCACCACACTAAACATCACAACACATATGTGACAAACCTGAACAATGCGCTTGAAGGCAACCAAGAACTTCTAAGCAAAAGCGTAGAAGAAATCGTCGCTAATCTTGACGCAGTACCTGAAGCTGTTCGTACAGCTGTACGCAACAATGGTGGCGGACACGCTAACCACACTTTATTCTGGGAAATCCTTTCACCTAACGGCGGCGGACAACCAACTGGTGAATTAGCGGATGCCATCACTTCAAAATTCGGAAGCTTTGACAGCTTTAAAGAAGAGTTCGCTAAAGCGGCTACTACTCGTTTCGGATCTGGCTGGGCTTGGCTTGCAGTCAACAATGGCGAGTTGGAAGTAACAAGTACACCTAACCAAGACAATCCCTTATCAGAAGGTAAAACACCGCTACTTGGATTGGACGTTTGGGAGCATGCTTACTACTTAAACTACCAAAACCGCCGTCCTGAATACATCAATTCTTTCTGGAATGTTGTAAACTGGGATGAAGTTGCAAAACGTTACAGCGCTGCAAAATAATTTGTAATTAAAAAAGACGGGATTCCTTTTGTAAAAAGGAATCCCGTCTTTTTTTTGGTTTCTTTTATCCGAACCGGAATATTAAAGAAAAACAAATAAAGGCAACTCGTATTGCTTGTTTCGCCCAAAAGAAATGAAAGAATTTCACAAGTAAAAGCTCCGAATTTACGAGAACGCATAAATTCACGAGTAAAATCTTCAAATTCACGAATAAAGGCTCAAAACTCACGAGTAAAAGCCCAAAACTCACGAGTAAAAGCCCAAAACTCACGAGTAAAAGCCCGAAATTCACGAGTAACACTCCAATTCCTGAGTAAAAGCTCAAAATTCACGAATAAAAGCATCGATTCACGAGTAAAAGCTCAAAATTCACGAATAAAAGCAACGATTCACGAGTAAACACCCCAATTCATGAGTGAAAACTCGAAATACACGAGTAAAAGTCCGAATTCACGAGTGAACACCCCAAATTCATGAACATCCCCTTCGTCTCCCAATCGAAGAGTTTTCTTTATACTGTTCTTGATTTAAAGGGAAAAGATTTTAAAGAAAACAGTATAAGGGCAACTACTTCTCTGTCATCGCCATCCTGGCTCGCCAGTCGAAGAGTTTTCTTTATACTGTTCTTGATTTTATTTGAAAGAGCTTTTAAGGAAACAGTATAAGGGCAACTACTTCTCTATCATCGCCATCCTGGCTCGCCAATCGAAGAGTTTTCTTTATACTGTTCTTGATTTAAAGGGAAAAGATTTTAAAGAAAACAGTATAAGGGCAACTACTTCTCTGTCATCGCCATCCTGGCTCGCCAGTCGAAGAGTTTTCTTTATACTGTTCTTGATTTTATTTGAAAGAGCTTTTAAGGAAACAGTATAAGGGCAACTACTTCTCTATCATCGCCATCCTGGCTCGCCAATCGAAGAGTTTTCTTTATACTGTTCTTGATTTAAAGGGAAAAGATTTTAAAGAAAACAGTATAAGGGCAACTACTTCTCTGTCATCGCCAATCGAAGAGTTTTCTTTACCTTTTTTTACATAAATTCTTTTGTTTTTTCAAACACTAGAGTGGAATTTAAAGGAGAGTTAAAACAATGGGTATTTTAGAGAGATGGTTGGGTGAAGCGGGCGGGAAGAAGGATTTGCACCTCCTTTTGTTTATTGGCGGGCTGTACAGCCTAAGTATTGCTTTATCCAATACATTCGTTAATGTGTACTTGTGGAAACAATCCGGTCAAATTGTTGATATTGCCGTATATAATCTAACCGTGGTGCTTTTTCAACCGCTTACTTTTGTCTTTGCCGGCAGGCTCGCGAAAAAGGTTGACCGAATCATTGTTTTGCGTCTGGGTGTTATCTTTTTGGCCCTGTTTTATTTATCGGTCCTATTGGTCGGCACACGGGCAACGGATTTCCTTTGGTTGCTTGGTGGGCTGTTAGGAATTGGTTATGGGTTTTATTGGCTTGCCTATAATGTCTTGACTTTTGAAATAACTGAACCGGAAACCAGGGATTTCTTCAATGGATTTTTAGGGATTTTATCATCCATTGGGGGAATGGTCGGTCCGATTCTTTCAGGGTTCATCATTTCGAGGCTTGAGAAATTCACGGGATATTCCATTGTATTCGGGCTGTCTTTGCTATTGTTTTCCATTGCGGTTTTTCTTAGCTTTTCGTTAAAAAGACGTCCGGCTCATGGCAGGTACTGCTTCTTTAGGATATTGCAGGAACGGAAAAATAATCGGAATTGGCTCTTGATCACTCGTGCTCACTTTTTTCAAGGGATACGAGAGGGCACATTCATGTTCATCATTTCGATTACCGTTTTCATTCAGACGGATAGTGAACTTGCCTTAGGAAGCTATGGTCTGTTAAATTCGGCCATATCATTCGTTGCGTATTTTTTTGCTTCACGATATATAAAACAGCCGATGCGCAAAAAGGCGATACTTATTGGAGGAATCCTGTTGTATGCAGGGGTCTTATTGATTGCATTTGATATCACATTCGGGAAGCTTCTCATTTATGGGGCAATTGTCGCAACCGCTTATCCTATTCTTTTGGTCCCTTATATATCACTGACCTATGATATTATAGGCCGGGCTTGGAAAGCAGCGGAAATGAGGATTGAATATATCGTTGTCCGGGAATTGTTCGTCCATATTGGAAGGATTGTATCCATATCAGGATTCATACTTTCCGTCATGTTATTCGACCTAAAGCAATTACTGCCGATTTATCTGTTGATCGTCGGGGCAGGGCATACCGTGATATATTGGTTTGTACGGAAAATCGATATCATTGACCAAGATTGAAAAGAGGCCTTAGAGGCCTCTTTTCAATATACATGACTTACGGTTGTAGGATTTATGAGCCGTAAGTCACTTTTTATGTAAAGTTCGTTAGATGTTTAATATTTCTAGAACACTAAGGTAGAAAAAAAGACAAATGTTCTATAGAATAGTATAGGATCTATTATGACTATGTAAAAGGATGTGTGGCTTAGTGTGAATAAAAAGAAAAAGAAAAAGACGCATGTGCCTTTCAGATTGAATATTCTTTTCTTTTTAGTGTTTGTTTTGTTTTCCGCTTTAATTTTACGCTTGGGTGTTGTACAGATTGTTTATGGTGATGATTACCGGCGTGAGATTGAAAGAACAGAGGAAGTAACCGTGAATAATTCGGTGCCCCGTGGGAAAATGTATGACCGTAATTTAAAACTTATGGTCGATAACCAACCACTGGATGCAATTACATATACACGAAAGCAAGGTACGAAACAAACAGAAATGGTGGAAACGGCTGAGAAACTCGCGAAGTTGATTGAAAAGGAAACAGACAAAGTGACTGAACGCGATAAAAAGGATTTTTGGATTTTGAAGAATCCGAAGCTGGCCGAGAAAAAGATTACCGATAAAGAGCGCAAAAAAGTGGAAGAAGGCGAGATGGAAGAAAGTGATTTGTATAAGCTTCAGATTGATCGGATTACTGAAGAAGAAACAAAGCTTTCGGAAAAGGATCTTGAAGTTCTTGCCATCTATAGGGAATTTGCAAGCGGATATGCCCTTACCCCGCAAATTGTGAAAAACAAGGAAGTAACAAAAGAAGAATTCGCCAAGGTGAGTGAAAACCTTGATTCTCTTCCAGGGGTCGATATATCTACAGATTGGGATCGTTTTTATACATATAATAAAACACTTAAATCTGTATTGGGTAAAGTCTCCTCATCCGAAGAAGGGTTGCCTAGTGAAAGCCTGAACTACTACCTCGCGCGTGATTACAGCCGGAATGACCGTGTAGGTAAGAGTTATATCGAGGCGCAATATGAAGATATCCTCCAAGGGCAGAAAGCGAAAGTAAGGAATGTGACCGATAAATCAGGAAATGTCGTCGATTCCGAAGTGATTACCGAAGGTTCACGGGGAAAAGATCTTATATTGACAGTTGATATGGATTTACAGCTTGCAACAGAGGAAATCATTGAAAAGCAATTGATTGCCAAGAAAAAAATGGGTAACACCAAATTCTTGGACAGGGCCTTTGTCGTCATGATGGATCCCGATACAGGGGAAGTATTGACGATGGCTGGCAAGAAATATGAGAAGGACCCAAAAACGGGGAAATCCTCCATTGAGGACTTCGCATTAGGAAATATTACGACTTCCTATACGATGGGGTCTGCGGTTAAAGGCGCTACCGTTTTAACCGGTTATCAGGAAGGTGCGATCCAGCCGGGTACGTACTTTTATGATACGAAGTTGAGAATCAAAGGTACACCGGCCAAAGGTTCATATAGTGACTTCGGGAACATTAATGATTTGACTGCATTGAAGGTATCTTCGAACGTTTATATGTTCAGGACGGCCATTAATATTGCGGGTGCGCATTATGTGCCGAATGAACCGTTGAACATTAGTTCAAGTGCCTTTTCGACCATGCGGAATTCATTTGCCCAGTTTGGCTTGGGAGTCCGCACGGGTATTGATCTTCCGAATGAAATGAGCGGGTTCAAAGGTTCCGAAACATCTCCAGGTAAGCTGCTTGACCTTGCTATCGGACAGTATGATACGTACACACCGATGCAACTCGTGCAATATGTTTCAACCATTGCTAATGGCGGTAACCGCATGAAGCCGCATATGGTTAAGGAAATCCGCGATCCAGTTGATAATAATGAGGAATTGGGACCTGTTGCCGAAGACGTTTCACCGACTGTCCTTAATCATCTTGATATGAAGGATGAATGGATTGAACGTGTTCAGAGCGGTTTCGATAAAGTTGCGATGGAACAAGGCGGAACGGCCTATACCTATTTTGGCAATAAATCGTATACAGTGGCAGCTAAAACCGGGACGGCGGAAGCATTCTATGACGGCCCGAACCGGTTGGATTATAGCGAGCCCCAAGAAACGATGAACATCACGCTTGTGGGTTATGCCCCAGCTAAAAATCCTGAGGTCGCTTTTGCGGTCGTTGTGCCGTGGGCATACCAAGGACATTCAGGCCACAGCATGAGTAAAGAGATAGGTGAAGAAATTATGGATACCTATTTCAAACTGAAAAAAGAACGGGCTAAGAAGGAAAATACCGAAACCTCGACCGATTTGAAGGTGGAGAATGGTAAAGACGTTCAAAAGGACCAGGCTGAAGTTAGAAAAAGCCAGGAAAATGAATAATAAAAGGTTAAAAACACGTTTTTGGGTAAAACCGGAAACGTGTTTTTTTGCATTTTAAGAACGGATCAGCACTGTTCTTACATCTTTACAATAACCACACAATTATTTACTCAATATTTACAAATGCTTTAAACGGAATTTACAGTCTGAAAGTATGATGTGAGAGTAGGACAAAATATTCATATAAAATTCTTAGGGGGATTTACAAATGAGACGTTTCAAATTTATGGCTATGACCGCAGTAATGGGTGGAGTAATCGCAGTGGCAGCTGGATGTGGATCTAATGATACTTCAAACGGCGGTAAAGGAAATGAAGCGGCTTCAGATCAACTCAAGGGAGAAGTTATTACGGATGGTTCTTCAACGGTCTTTCCGATCATGGAGGCAGTTGCGGAAGAATATATGGCTACACAGCCTGATGTGAAGGTTTCAGTGGGAGCGTCAGGAACAGGTGGGGGATTCAAGAAATTCATCGCTGGTGATACGGACCTAGCCAATGCATCCCGCCCGGTGAAAGAAGAAGAAAGTGCCTTACTTGATGAAAAGGGTGTTGAATATACAGAATTGAAACTGGCATTTGACGGTATTTCAATTGTTGCCAATAAAGATAATGATTTCATCGATTCACTAACAGTTGAAGAACTTCAAAAACTGTGGATTGATAATGGAAAGGTGAAGAAATGGTCTGATATACGTCCTGAATGGCCGAACGAAGAAATTAAATTCTACTCTCCGGGAACAGATTCAGGAACATATGATTATTTCAATGAAGTGATCCTTGAAGAAAAACCAATGGTGGAAAATGCTACGCTTTCAGAAGACGATAACGTTCTTGTACAAGGTGTAGAAGGCGATAAAAATGCGATTGGATTCTTCGGTTATGCCTACTACTCTGAAAATAAAGATAAGTTAAAGATCATTTCCATCGACAACGGCAAAGGTGCTGTAGAGCCAACGCATGAAACGATTAAAAGTGGGGAGTATGCACCATTGTCACGTCCACTTTACACATATGTAGCTAATAAGTCGGTAGCTGAAAAAGAACAAGTTGCAGATTATACTCAATTCGTCATTGAAAATGCAGGAGAGCTTGCAGAAGAAGTGGGTTATATCAGCCTGCCGGAAGAAGAGTACCAGAAAGATCTTGATAAATTAAAAGAATTGGAAAAATAAACGATATTACAGGCTATTGAAATCCCGCCTTGACTCGATTAAGGCGGGGGTAACAGCTTGTAAATCCAAATATTGCGTGTCTGAAATGGAGGATGCAAGTTGGAACTTAGAAAAACAGAAACCTATTCTGTACAGCAAATGATTCTGGAAAAGAAAAGTAAGAAAAAAATCAATATGGAAAAAGTCATGCCTAAACTTTTGTTCCTTACGGCGGCAATTTCCGTTTTTACTACAATCGGGATCATCCTGACCCTTATATTTGAAACATTCATCTTTTTTGACAGAGTATCCATCATCGAATTTTTTACGGAAGCTAAATGGCTGCCATTTGCATCTGCACCTTCCTATGGGATTATGCCCCTTATTGTTGGAACGTTGAAGATAACAGTTATAGCAGCGGTGGTTGCAGTTCCAGTAGGACTTGCAACAGCCATTTTCTTGAGTGAATATGCATCAGAGAAAACACGGAGAATCATCAAGCCGATTTTAGAAGTTTTAGCTGGGATTCCTACTATCGTTTATGGCTTTTTTGCCTTAACTTTTGTAACACCGGTTTTGCGGGATTTATTTCCTTCCCTTGACATGTTCAATGCCCTGAGTCCTGGAATCGTCGTAGGTATCATGATCATGCCGATGATAGCTTCTTTGTCGGAAGATGCCCTGGTATCAGTGCCGAAGTCGATTCGCGAAGGTGCGTATGCTTTAGGAGCAACGAAACTTGAAACGACAATTAAAGTGGTATTGCCAGCAGCCATTTCTGGAATTGTGGCATCCATCGTTCTTGCTTTATCCAGAGCGATCGGGGAAACCATGATTGTGAGTGTTGCCGGTGGCTCGACCCCAAATATGAGCATGGATGTCACTTCATCGATTCAAACGATGACCGCTTATATCGTTCAGGTCAGTTCGGGGGATGCAGGGTATGGGACAACGATTTACTACAGCATATATGCGGTTGGAATGACACTGTTCGTCTTTACGCTTGTCATGAATTTACTGGCGCAGTTCATCTCTCGCAAGTTCAGGGAGGAATATTAAGTCATGAAACTGATAAACAAAAGTCATGTTGCAAAAAAAATGCCTGCTAGGCTTGCTGTTAACACGATTTGTAAAGGATTATTCTTCTTGGCAACATTGGTTGGCCTCCTCGTATTGGCCATCTTATTTTATCGGATATTCACTCAAGGAATTGGTAGTCTGAATGGGGATTTCCTTCAGAATTTCGCTTCCAGGAAACCTGAAGAGGCTGGTATAAAGGCAGCGCTGATCGGTTCAATATGGTTGATGGTAGTGGTGGCCCCGGTTTCCCTGCTGCTCGGTGTTGGAACGGCCATTTATTTAGAGGAATATGCGAGGAAGAATTGGATCACCACTTTTATTAAAGTGAATATTTCCAATCTGGCAGGTGTCCCGTCAATAGTATTTGGACTATTGGGCTTAACGGTTTTCGTTCGTGCTCTTGCCTTGGACCGGTCCATATTGGCAGCGGGCCTGACCATGAGCCTGCTCGTTCTCCCGGTCATCATAGTCGCTGCACAGGAGGCCATACGTGCCGTACCTCGTGATTTAAGGGAAGCTTCGTTTGGAATGGGTGCAACAAAGTGGCAAACCATTTTGAAAGTGGTCCTGCCTGCAGCAATACCTGGCATTTTAACTGGAGGAATACTTGCTTTGTCACGGGCAATCGGTGAAACGGCGCCATTGGTGGTGGTTGGCATACCAATGTTCATCGCCTTTTTACCTCAAACGGTCATGGATACATTTACAGTGCTGCCAATGCAAATCTATAATTGGACATCTCGTCCGCAGGAGGAATTCCAGCAGGTTGCTGCCGCGGGAATCATCGTTTTACTCATCCTGTTAATATTCATGAATTCAATAGCCGTTATAATTCGAAATAAATTCCAGAAAAGATACTGATAGGAGGAAGGAAGCATGAATATGACCTTAACGAGAGAAAAAGAGTCACCGGCTATCGAAATCGATAATGTCGGATCAGCTGCCTTGACGGAAAAGGTGTATGAAACATCCAATCTTAATTTATGGTATGGAGAAAACCATGCTTTGAAAAATATTAATCTGGATATGCACCAAAATGAAGTGACGGCCATCATTGGGCCTTCAGGATGTGGGAAATCCACCTATATTAAAACATTGAACCGAATGATAGAACTAGTCCCGGATGTGAAAACGACAGGACAGATTAAATATAGGAACAGGAATATCCTTGATCAGTCCTATAAGGTGGAAGATTTAAGGACACAGGTGGGGATGGTCTTCCAAAAGCCTAATCCTTTTCCTAAATCCATTTATGAAAATGTTGTATATGGACCAAAGATCCATGGAATTAAAAATAAAAAAATTCTTGATGAGATTGTCGAAAAGAGTTTAAAAGGGGCAGCGATTTGGGATGAAGTGAAAGACCGTCTGCATGAAAATGCATATGGACTTTCAGGTGGACAGCAACAGCGTCTTTGTATTGCCAGATGTTTGGCAATCGAACCAGATGTCATTCTAATGGATGAACCTACTTCTGCCCTTGATCCGATATCCACGTTGAAAATAGAAGAATTAGTCCAGGAACTGAAAAAGGATTTCAGCATCATCATCGTTACCCATAACATGCAGCAGGCAGCACGTATCTCTGATAGAACAGCCTTCTTCTTAAATGGGGAAGTCATCGAATATTCTGATACAAATACCATCTTCTCTAATCCGAATGATAAAAGAACAGAAGATTACATTACCGGACGTTTCGGTTAAGAGAAAAGGAGATGCGATAATGATCGTTCGTGAAAATTTCGAGCTTCAATTGAAAGAGCTGCAAGAGAAAATCGTGAAGTTGGCTAATTTAGCTTCAGGCGCCATATCAAAATCATATGCCGCACTGGAAAATAATAATGTAGATGAGGCTCTTGAAGTTATTGATGATGATACAATAGCTGATTTACTGGAAGAGGAAATAAATGACTTTGCGATTTTACTGATTGCTAAGCAACAGCCGGTTGCGATTGATTTAAGGCGTATCATTGCTGCCATAAAAATCGCCTCGGATATTGAAAGGATGGCAGACTTTGGTGTAAATATCGCCAAATCGGCGATCCGAATCGGTGACCAGCCATTTATTCTGCCTTTAACACCATTAAAGCAGATGCATGATATTACATTAAAGATGATTCGACTTTCAATAGAAGCATTTGAGAAGGAAGATGTTGTTCTTTCAAGAGAAATCATTGAAATGGATGATGAGGTTGATCGCTTTTATGGAGAAATGATTCGAAGTCTCCTACGCCTTTCAGATGAAAAAAACCTTCAGCAGGTTACGCAGCTTTCCCTAATTGCTCGATATTTGGAAAGGACAGCGGACCATACAACGAATATCGCAGAGAATATTTACTTCCTGGTAAGAGGGAGATATATCAGCAGGAATGAATGACCCCATTCTAATTGAAAAAAGAGAGGCTTTTTCTCGGACATAGTCCATTTAAAAGTCTCTCTTATTCATTAATGTGTCAATGTATTGGCCAATTGTCTATATATCATATTATTCGTAACGACAAACTCGCCGATTTGTATTTTTTTCGAGAAATCCCGGTCATTCATGTAAGCTTCAAATTCAGCAGCATCATCGATGATTTTTTCCTTGGAAAGGAGATCGGCAATCTCGGCTGTGGTCATATTCGTTTTCACTTTAATTGTATAGGTTGAAGCTTCCTTCTCCATTAAAACCTTATCCGGATCCTTTGGTTGGACGGTCTTTTTAGCTTCCTCGGTAGGAAGTGTAACGACGAATCCCTTCTTTACGAGCAATTCCTTAGCTTCCTCCGCAGAGGGAGTGGTGCCTTCGAACTTATCGGTGCCATAATAAAAGGCAGCAAAGATTGTTGTTGTAAAAATGATGCCGGTGGAAAGACCTTGCAGTCTTGCTTTATTCATGTTCATTCACCCCGCAATCTTTGCTGCTCAATCACTGAAATGGTTTGTTCCTTCGTTAACGAGGATTGTCTAGCGATCTGGTCCAAAGTGAGACCTTGACTATATAAAGATACAACCTGGCTTTTTAGAATCTCATGTATGGGTTCGATATCATTGGAAGTGACAGTTGATTGATCCTTTACAGAGGGAACAGGGTCGTCTTGGATAACGAATTCCTCTTCAAGAATCTTCACCTTCTTCTTTAATTGGTAGATATCCTGCATATACGTTAGTGTCATCTGTTCTAAATCTTCTTCTAATTTGGCAACTTTATCTTTACCGAAAAAGGAAATGATGAGAAGGACTTATCGCTAATGAAAAAAGAAGGACGATAATTGTTTCCATGGTTTCACCTCAGAAGATAATTTTCGACAATATACTTATAGTTTACACATATTCGAAAAAAATTGGGGATTTTCATATTTTTATATTTTCGGAAGTAGGCAGTAAACTTCATTTATTGTCTGTTTTTTTTCAAATATTGTCGAAAAGCGATGTGACCGTCGTTGATGGAAAAAAATTAGGCATGAAAATGGGAAAAAAACCTTTGAAAGATAACGTACATAAAATTCGACAAAATGTGTTTATTGTCCATCAGCCAATTCAGTGCTAACATAAAGATAGAATAAATCGAAAAAACGAAATATTTTGAATTATTAAAAATCAATGATCCTATAAGAAAATGGTGTGCAGAATTTAAAGTGGATAGTTTCACTGTCAGCGCCTAACGATAAGTAATATAAAGATAAAAGAAGGGGAAGGGATGATTATATGAATTCGCTATCCGCGTATATGCCACAGGATAACCAGGAATTATTTCGTAAGGGATTAAAGGCTGGATTATGGATGGATGAGAGTTTTGATTGGTATCCTGAGGAGGATATGATGAGTCATCCTAATGGAGAGATCCGGATACTTTCACAGACGTATACCCAAGGGCAGGTGACCTTTTCGAAGTTCACGATCAGGAATACCTCATTCGAGACCAAGCGGCCAAAAGTGTTTTTTCACTATGAAAACGCTTTCGAAAGGCAGGCGGTGGCTTTTTACAGCCCGAATGAACGGGCGATTTTACATGTAGCCCCTCAATCGATTGCCTTATTGGGGGGATTGGTGAAAGGAAAAAGCATCTCTCAATATTGCATCCAAGGTAAGGGAAGCCTTTATCAAGAAGGATGCTTCAAATCATTGAAAGAAGGTCTCCTGGCTTATTCACCGCTCGCCAAAGGGGAAGTTACCAGTGTGTTTACGCTAGAAACGGAAATCTTACCGAAAGAATGTGTGGAAGCTGTGGCTTGGGTCATTCATGCTGATACGAAAGAAGAAGCGAAAGTTATAAATAATCAACTCCTCCTGACGATGCAAAACGTAAACAATTAAGAATACGAAAAAGTAATGTTGGATTTCCCGAAAAACATACTAGCAATTCGCATTGAATAATGATATTATAGAAAAGTCCTATGTGAAAATGTCAATATGTTTGGAGGGAAATACACAATGCGCGTGAATATTACATTAGCTTGCACTGAATGTGGAGACCGTAACTATATTTCTAAAAAAAATAAACGTAACAATCCAGACCGTCTTGAGCTTAAAAAATACTGCTCAAGAGAAAAACGCAGCACGACTCACCGTGAAACAAAGTAAGCAACAGGATTTTTCCTGTTGTTTTTTTTTATGCATTTTTTTAAGTCCCTCTTTTCTCTCTTTCCTTTAGTGAATATTTTCACCAGAATGCACGAATGATTCGGCGATTTCCGACACCGTATTTTCGTAAATGGACAAATATTATGAGATAATGATAGAAGTAGAATAAAGGAGTCGGAAGAGATGAGAGAAAACAAGAATAAGCTCCGTCAAGAAGTTAGGTCCCGTTTAATGCAGCTGACTAGAGAGGAACATGAAGAACTATCCACCAGAATCGCTGAAAACTTATTCGCTTTGGAAGAATGGAAAAATGCTGATACCATTGGCATCACCATCTCCATTCCGCCTGAAGTCCCAACGGTACGGATCATCGAACAAGCATGGAGCGAAGGGAAAGTAGTGGCTGTACCAAAATGTGATCCCGAAAAAAAGACAATGGAATTCAAAAAAATTTCGTCCTTCAATCAGCTCGAGTCTGTTTATTACGGATTGCTGGAACCAGTGGCTGAAACAGCCAAGGCCAGCAAAGAGGAATTGGACGCATTGATCGTACCCGGCCTTGCTTTTACCAAGGAAGGGTATCGCCTAGGCTTTGGAGGGGGTTATTATGACCGTTTCCTATCTAATTACCGAGGTGATACATTGGCCCTTACATACGAGCTCCAATTAATGGATGAACTCCCGATAGAGGTACATGATCTAGCGGTGGGCAAACTCATTACCCCATCCAAGGTTATACGCACGTACGCCCATTAAGAAGAAGTTTATTAATTATCACTTTTAGCTCATAAAAATCCTATCCTGTATCACACTATTGATAGGAGGGATTGTTATGCTTCGATTAATTATTCAAATCTTCTTGGTTGGTTTAGCTGTTTATGCAGGTTACAAAAACCGGTACCGCCTGATAAATGTTGCACTGTCCAACGGCATACTGAGAAGATTTCTAGTGACTAAATCCTTGGATATGCCAATGTTCAGGGATAAAATGATGCAAAGCATGTTCACTCAGACCAAATGAGGATGCCGGCATCTTGAAAAGGGAACCTGACCGAGGGTTCCTTTTTTTATTTTTTAGGAGCGGGAAAACAGTCTCCTTTTTTACTTTTTACATGATTTCGTCTATAGTTTTAATTAAAGAACAGGAATTTTAGAAGCTTAAGTTTCATTGGAAAGTGGGGAAGGCATTGGGATTTAAAGAGGATTATTTTTTTTGGGAAACCATAAGGGAGTTTTCTGCCCATTACGATTATCGTATGATCACAGTCACGGAAAACCATCAGGAGATTTGGCTTGAGAGCGATAAGAATAAGGAGTTTCCAGTCATAAGACTCATCCGCCATGATTTGGATTGGGCTAATTGGCTGAAACGCGATATCGAGCGAACATTGCAGAATGGGGAAAGAATCAGAAGGAAATTATATAAAAAGCCCATAAACATATTAAGTATCTATGTTAGTAAATTCGCCCCGGTCGATGATCATGACTTTAGTTCACGGGTGGCCTCCTTTAAAAAGACGGATGTCAACACGTTCCTTCTAACTTGTGAGAACTTTCATGATTCGTTGCAAAACCTTGAACATGTTTTGAAAAAACCACTTTCAATTCAAGTTCTTGAGGAAAATGAAATAGATGAGGAAAAGGTTCTTGAAGTAAAGAAGAACGCCATCTCGGAGTCAGTCAAAAAGGCTAAGGCCGAACAGAAGGTATTTCAAAATGCCAATAAGCCATTCTTTACATATATATTCATGGCGGTACAAATAGCAGTGTTCATCTTGATGGAGTTTAATGGGGGCAGCACCAATTCCAAGACTTTGATTGAGTTTGGCGCTAAATTTTCCCCTTATATCATCCAAGGGGAATGGTGGAGGTTCTTTACACCGATGATCGTCCATATTGGGTTCATTCATTTACTGATGAATACATTTTCGCTGTATTTGATTGGTGCTGAAGTTGAAAGGATTTATGGTAATGCCAGGTTCCTTTTCATCTATATATTCGCTGGTTTCGCTGGAACTCTAGGCAGCTTCATCATGACCCCGAATCTTTCCGCAGGTGCGAGCGGAGCCATTTTTGGCTGTTTTGGGGCACTTTTGTACTTTGGCATCGTCTATCCGAAATTATTCATGCGCTCGATGGGCTCATCGGTGATCGTGTTGATCATCATTAACTTAATATATGGTTTCAGCGTTTCGGGAATTGACAATGCAGGGCATATCGGAGGTTTGATCGGTGGGTTTTTGGCTGCTGGAGTGGTACATCTGCCAAAATCCAAGAATATCCTTCGGCAGCTGGCTTTTCTGATCGGGACGCTAATACTGACCTATTCCCTTCTGCAATTTGGTTTCAATCATCAGGAAAGTGCAGCTATCGATGATAATACCATGGCAATGCTGGCCCAAAAGTATATTGATGATGATGATGAGGATAAGGCGGAAGAGATGCTATTCAAATATGTGGATTCAAATCCTGATGCACCGCTATCGCTCTTTATGCTCGGAAATTTATCTTTTGATAAAAAGGACATATACAAGGCAAAGGGTTATTATGAAAAAGCGATTGAAAGTAATCCGGACTTGCATGAAGCCCATTACAATCTTGCCTTGGTCTACATGAATCTCGAATTATTCGACCAAGCTAAAGAGCAAGCTGATAAGGCTATTGAGCTTGCCCCGGATAATAAGTCATACACTAAACTACTGGAAGAAATCGAAAAGCAACTATAACTCTTGACGCAGCATGATTGGAGTACCGTCTTTCAGGGTAAACAAGACAAGTATTTCCCTTTGATTCTTCGTCATAAGCAATAGGGGGATGGTGCTACCTTGTGGACTCACAGTGGTGCCATCCTCCTTTTTTACTCCCAACACATAATTTTTGTATAGTCCTTCCCATAGTTTTCCCACAATTTCTTCCCGTTTGAATTGGGGGAAGGCAGCAAGCCATTGGTTTTTCTTTGAAGGCAGATCTGTTAAAGAAATGATTTTGTACTGATCAAGATTGACCTGAAAGGCTTGCCCGGCTTTCTCCAAACCATTTCGAACCGTTTGATCTGTCAAGCCGTCCAGCGTTTTTTTCCACTGAATCTGTTCTTCTGAAAGGGGGCGGTGGAAAAATTGAAAAACCGGTGTCGTTACTGTATAGAGTTTATCTTTACTGAGCTGCTGGGCACTGGTGAAAATGGTGTCACTTGGATGGACCTCGGCATAATGAAACGTTACAGCTTCATAACGCCCACTCTCGGATTCTTTATATTTCGCTTTTTGAGAGAGTTCTTGTTTATTTTGGCGCCAATTTTTTAAAGCCCCTGCCAATTTTCCATTTTTGTATAAAAGCGATACATCCTGACGTAAGTAAGCAGGCTGGTCCAACGTAGAATCCACCCTCCAAGTGATGGTATAGGTGGAATCCCCGGTACCTTTAGGTGTCAGGTGGGTGGAAGCATGTTCAAAATGGAGCGAGGAATCGATGGGAAAAAAAATGATGGTTTCCTCTGTCCGTTTATGATTTGATAAATAAAGGATGACAAAAATGGTGGTTAAAACCAAAAAGACGGTATACTTCAATTGTACTTTCATTTTTCCCCTCCGTTTTCACGCGTGATGAATGGTTTTAAAAACATTAAGCTGTTAAATCATCAAAGGAGTCCACATTCATGATATTTCATCATATGAATACAGTTGGACATGTATGAGGGGGATGGGGAAATTATCAAAAGAGGAAATGGGCGCTTGTTACAGAGGTGCTGATTCGATATACTTTCCTAAAGAAAAGAGTAAAGAGGTTTACTATGAAAACATATTATGATCTTCAACAATACTTGAAAAGATTTGGTACATTTATCTATATTGGCGATCGCTTAGCCGAGCTTGAACTGATGGAGACCGAAATAAGGGAACTCCACCGTATGCAGATGATGGATACGAAAGATTATCAAATGGCGATTCTTTTAATCAGGCAGCAATTGTCTCTTGAAAGGGAAAAACAGAAAAAAAATTGATAAAAAAGGTGAGAATGATGGAAAAGTGGCTGATGGGTGTGGATTTAGGCGGTACAACTACCAAACTGGCTTTAATCAATTTATACGGCGAGATCATTCATAAATGGGAAATCAGCACGGACATCTCCGAAAAGGGAAAATACATTACGATTAACATAGCCAAGGCAATCGATGCGAAGCTCGTGGAACTTAATGAACCGAAGAGTAAGATAGTGGGGATAGGAATGGGTGCTCCCGGTCCTGTGAAATTTGTTAACGGTTCCATATATGAAGCCGTCAATCTTGGCTGGAAGGACTATCCTTTAAAAGATTTATTGGAGGTGGAGACAGCTCTTCCAGCTGTGATCGATAATGATGCCAATATGGCAGCTTTGGGAGAAATGTGGAAAGGTGCCGGTAATGGAGCCAAAGACCTCGTTTGTGTCACTCTGGGAACGGGTGTAGGAGGCGGAATCATCCATAATGGCCAAATCGTCCATGGTACCAGTGGAGCTGCTGGGGAAGTAGGCCATATAACGGTCGTAACGGACGGAGGGGCACCATGCAATTGCGGCAAGACTGGTTGTTTGGAAACGGTTGCTTCGGCAACGGGAATCGTCCGTATGGCTTTAGAAGCCTTGGATGCCGCCGATGAAAAGTCATTGCTTCAGCAAAAAGTAGAAGAGGGGAATACGGTTACTTCCAAACTGTTATTCCAATGCGCCGCAGCAGGTGATCCCTTGTCCAAAGCTGTGGTGGATAAGGTAGGCAATTACTTGGGGTTGGCACTATCACATGTTGGGAATGTCATGAATCCAGATAAAATCGTCATTGGCGGCGGCGTTTCACAAGCGGGAGACATTTTGCTTGATACTGTCCGTTCTGCATTCGGAAAGTATGCATTCAAACGGGTTAGTAAATCAACGAAAATCAGCCTGGCCACTCTAGGCAATGATGCAGGGGTAATAGGTGCAGCCTGGCTCATTAAAAGCCAAATGAATACGTGATCCCATACTGCCCTCTGGCAATCTGGGGTTATAAGAAAAAAAGATGGAATCTTCAAAGATAGTTCCCCCTTTTGAGGGGGAGAACCATGACCCATTATTGAGGCGCTCTGGATCGCAGATCCAGCGCTTCTTCGATGAGGAGGGACCAGGATTGAAAAGGGTCTTCAAAAAACAGGGATATTCATTGTTTTGGGTCGTATTGATTTCACTTTGGCTTAAAACATATATCGCCTATAAAACAAGTTTTGAGATAGATATTGATAATTGGATCAAGGAGTTCGTACTATTCATCAATCCTGTCAGTTTCCTTTTACTTACACTTGGCGTGAATCTATTTTTAAAAGAAAATAGACGGACTGCATACTTATTGATCATGAGTTTTTTCATCACCTTCGTCCTCTTTGCCAATCTTGTTTTTTTTCGCTTTTTCAATGATTTTTTAACCATTCCCGTTCTTTTTCAAACGAGCAATATGAACGACCTTGGAAGCAGTGTACATGAATTGATCAATCCGAGTGATCTATTGTATTTTGCCGATATTCTGTGCTTGATGCTTCTGCTGAAATACAAACCAAAAGCGTTCCATGAAAGTCGTTACAATCCCCAGGACCGTAAATTCTATTTGTTAATGGCTTTAGGAGTGACATTTTTTAACTTAGCATTAGCGGAAGCGGCGCGTCCTGAACTCCTGACAAGAACGTTTGACCGCGAAATCCTCGTTAAGAATATCGGTACGTACCATTATCACCTCTATGATGCAATATTACAGACGAAATCATCAGCTCAACGTGCACTTGCTGATGGCAGTGAATTGTCGGAAATTGAAAATTATGTCCGTGCCAATCAAAAAGAAGTTAATGATGAACTTTATGGTCTGGCAAAAGGCAAAAATGTGATTCTTATATCATTGGAATCCACTCAAAGCTTTGTCATCAATAAAACTGTCAACGGGGAAGAAATCACTCCTTTTCTGAACCAATTCATTAAAGATAGCTATTATTTCAATAACTTTTATCACCAAACCGGCCAGGGGAAAACATCCGATTCAGAATTCATTATTGAGAATTCCCTCTATCCTTTAGGTAGAGGTGCAGTATTTTTCACTCATGCCCAAAATGAATACAAAGCTACACCTGAAATCTTAACGGAAAAAGGTTACTATACGGCTTCCTTGCATGCCAATAATAAAAGCTTTTGGAATCGTGATATAATGTACGATTCTCTTGGGTACCAACGGTTTTATGATAGTAATGAATACAAAGTGTCTGAAGGGAATTCCATCAATTGGGGTTTGAATGATAAATCGTTCTTCAAACAATCAATTTCTCACTTGAAGAGGATGCCTGAGCCTTTTTATGCCAAGTTCATAACGTTAACTAATCATTTTCCATTCACTTTGAATGAAGAAGACCGGACATTGGAACCTTACGATTCGAATTCCAAAACATTGAATCAGTATTTTCCGACCGTACGTTATACCGACGAATCCTTGAAACAGTTTATCGGCGATTTGAAACGTAATGGATTATATGAGGATTCCATCATTGTTCTGTACGGAGACCATTATGGAATTTCTGAAAATCACAACTCTGCCATGAGCCAGTTCCTTGGGAAGGAAATTACGCCTTTCGAATCGATCCAGCTTCAGCGTGTCCCGCTCATCATACATGTCCCCGGGCAGAAGGGAAAAACGATTTCCACCGTTTCCGGCCAAATTGATGTAAGGCCGACTCTCCTTCATTTATTGGGAATTGAAAATGATGATTATATTGAATTCGGCAAAGATCTATTTTCCGAAGAGAAATTAGAGTTCACCATTCTTCGCGATAGCAGTTTCATCACGAAGGATTACCTCTATACGATGGATACCTGCTATGAAAAAAACACCGGGGCGGCGACTGCAAAGGATTCATGTGAGAAGTATTTGGAAAAGGCAAAGCAGGAGCTTGATTACTCCGACAAAATCATTTACGGAGATTTGCTCCGATTTTATGAGCAGCCTTGAAAAAGGAAACCTGGTGCAATCCAGGTTTCCTTTTGATTTTTTATTGGAATTGAAGCAGGTATAGAGAAACAGTTGACCTCTCGTGATTCTTCCGCTTATTCTTGCCAATTAGGACGTGTCACTACTTTTGGGATCTTTTCTTTCCGTACATTGTGCTCAAAAAAGAACTTATTGCGCAATTATGTTTCGGTGTTGATACTCAAGATAAAGTATCTCGTAATCACAGGTGTTTTATAAGGCATCTGCGGCTACAGCTTCCGGTTTCAACTCTTCCAATACTTTTCCACTATAGACCTTTAGGAAATTACTATCATACCTGGTGTTACAAGCGTGCCGGCTAAAAAATCGTTTGGATGGATCAAATATCTAAAGTAATCATTTCAAGCCGATATCGCTGAATAGAATTATGTTTTGAAAGTTTCTTTAGTCACCTCAAGTTTTAATACTAAACAAAAAAGACTGTAGACAAAAGTGTTCTATCTAAAAGTTAAAACAAAGTTGATTGGAACGTAAGGTGCGAGACTCCTGCGGGAAAAACGTGTCCAGGGAGACCCCGCAGGCGCGAAGGCGCCGAGGGCGGACCGCCCGCGGAAAGCGAGTGCCTGAAGAGGAAATCGACGTTCAAATTGCACAAAACCTAAAAAAACTGTAGTTGATTTTCATCGAGTTTGTCTACTGAAACCTGGCGCAATCCAGTTTTTTTCGCTTTTTCAGGGAAATCAGTATCCTTACAATTATGAAACAAGAGACTTCCTGAACATCTTTCTGTTTTTCCCTTCATAAAGATAAAACAATGAAAGGGGCGGAGGCTGAATGAAAGTTGTGAGCAGAAGCGGGGATGATTTGGCATATTACAGTCAATTGTTCCAAATTCCGCGGGTTTTGATTGAGGATGCCAATCCGGCCATTACTGGCGGAGTTTTGCCAAATGGCATCGAAGTACAGATACCTGGATACATTGTTCAGCAAGAGTCCCGGTTAGATATCGATTTTGCTGAAATCGCTTTACAATATCACCTGCCAATCGATGGGATAGTATTATTGAATCAAGATGGACAAAAGCCTTTTTCGGTACCCGTCCGGGTGATGAATCCCGTGATAGTCACCGACAAGCCCTACGAATATCAATCACTTCTTGACGATCTTGATGTTCTATCTTGTCATTACCCCTTTATTAAGGTTGAATCGGTCGGAAAGAGTGTGCTGGGAAAAGAACTCCTTGAGGTAAGAATCGGTCAAGGTGAAAAGATCATACATTATAACGGTTCATTCCACGCTAATGAATGGATCACTACGGCTGTTTTGATGAAATGGCTGAATGATTTTCTGCTGGCAGTAACGAATGATCGTACACTTTGCGGAATGGACTGTATGCCGTACTACCGGGATATGTCCATTTCGATCGTTCCAATGGTGAATCCGGATGGAGTCGACCTTGTCCTAAAGGGGGAGGAGGCGGCAGAGGGGAAGGTTGATGTTTTAAAAATAAATAATGGCAATCCTGCCTTTTATGCTTGGAAAGCCAATATCCGCGGTGTAGACCTGAATAACCAATATCCTGCTAACTGGGAGGTTGAAAAGCGCAGAAAGATTCCAAAAGCCCCTGCCCCGAGGGATTTTCCAGGAGAAACCGCGTTATCAGAACCAGAAGCATTGGCCATGAAGGAGCTGGCAATAAGACGGAATTTTGAAAGAGTGCTTGCGCTTCACACCCAGGGAAAAGAATTCTATTGGGGATATGAGGGACATGAACCTGAACAGGCAGCGAATGTTGCGAGGGAGTTTGAGGAGCGCAGCGGATATCGGGCCGTAAAATACGTTGACAGCCATGCTGGGTATAAAGATTGGTTCATTCAGGAATTCAAACGCGAGGGATTCACAATCGAACTGGGAAAGGGCATCAATCCGCTTCCGCTATCCCATTTGCCTGGTATATATGAAGATTCCGTCAAGATTTTGATGGCAGGCCTATATATGTGATGCATCCCCCTAAGGAATATACTTCCAAAAAAATATAAGATCATTATCCGCCACATTTTCTCTTTTTTACTTTATAATGAAAGAGAGTAAGGACTCGATTGGTTAATCCTTACTCTCTTTCTAATGTCTCGCTCACATATGCCAGGCGTTTTAGTTTTGAAGTGGGAGGTGTGTGGAGATTAAAGTATCCAAAGCAGCACTTTGTATGCGGCTTTCCATTTGTAAGATGTTGTGTTTCGTCCCATTATTTATCTCCACTATCCTTCTTATCTCGGCTTGTGAGCCTTCCAAGGACCTTAGTAAACCCGTAAATGATACGGAAAAAGAACACTCCCAATCTAACCAGGAAACTTCAGTAAGCAATTTAAAGGTCCCGACCGCAGAAACGGAAAAAATCGAAGCCATTTTTGGATGGCTGGATTCAAAAACCATTTTATATTCTGTGAAGCGGGATGGTAATGAATTATCCCAGTTGATGGCATGGAATTTGGAAACGAATGAAACTTCCGTTTTCTATCAGCCGGCTTTTGCGTTTTCTGAAGTATCGATCAGTCCGTCTGGTACACATATTTTGTTGTCGTCCTTTACCTCTTCGGATAAAGCATCAATCACAATACTCGATAAAACGGGGAATCCACTGTATTCCGTGGCGATTCCAGCCTATGAATTAGCTTATGAGTGGAATTCATTTAAAGATGGCCGGTTGTTTGTATCGAGCTTTTATGAAGATTGGACATACAGCAGTTATGTATTGAATCCAGATGAACAAACTATGGAAACCCTTGACTTTCCACAGCCCTTTGCTCAATGGGCAAGTGAAAATGACTTGATGTTTTTGGATTGGGACAAAGAAGAACCTGCTTTGACGGCTCCCCTAGAAAGAAAAGCGCTGCATGAGGATGGGGCAGACAGCCTTATGCTCGATGTCATTCACTTTAAAAAAATGAAGCAAGCGCTGATGACGATTCAAGTGGAGACAGAAAAACAAGATCGGGGTACATATGCATTTTATGATCTAACAAACAAGCCGATCCACTCTTTTTCCGTGCCACTATTGAAAAGCTTTTCAGATTGGGTCATTCCATCCTATGATTTCATTGAAAAAAACAAGGAATTCATAACGTTTATTCCTAATGAATCAAAAGATGCTGACCAATATGAGGGAAGGTTTACCTTAACTAAATTTAATTGGGAAAAAGGCACACAAGAAGAATTGATGAAGGACATGGAAAATGAACCATTAAGCTGTTCGCTTGATGGCAACTTCTGCTTATATGGATATCAATTTGAGAAAATCATTGATATGAAAACCCATCAAATACAAAGATTGTTCAAACAAACATGATAACCTAAAACAAAAGCTCGCCGGATGGCGAGCTTTTTTCTTCAATGGGCAACAGGAAAACCGCTGTTGATGACAGTCATGACAGTGAACCAGCCAAACACGACCGCACTGCCGGCTGCAAAAATGAATCCTAAGAAGTTTCTCTTTTTTAATGAGGTAAACACAGCTGCTACTCCTAATATAGCCACAAGTCCGAAAACAACCATTAATATCATGTCAAAACCCCCTTTTTTCATAATGAATACCTAATCCCTAATAATATACCCAGAGAATAAGGCAACTACCAAAAATATGTAGAAAAGATTGCATTTGTTAATATCTTAATATTTTTTCAATTATTTGTCGAGGCTTAATAGGTGACACTTCTATGACATGAGAAAACTGAATTAACATTAGCAGCTTAATTAGTGTAAGATAAAGATAGAAAATCATATTGGAGTTGATGGAAATGAAATGGACACAAATTCCTCTAGGCCCGCTGCAAACGAATTGTTATGTAGTTTCCGATGGACAGGATTGCATCATTTTCGATCCGGGTGAAGAGCCACAGAAAATCATACAGTACATACAAACAAAAAATTTAAAGCCTTTAGCGATTTTATTGACACATGCACATTTTGACCATATCGGTGCTCTGGATGCTATTCGGGATCATTATGGAATCCCTGCATATATTCATGAAAAAGAGGCCAAGTGGCTACTTGATCCAGCATTGAATGGTTCTCAAAACTGGTTCCCTGAAAATCCAATGCGAATGAAGCCTGCCGATCACATCTTGGCAAATGAGCAAGAGCTTACGATTGGAGGATTCACTTTCGAAGTATTCGAAACCCCTGGACACTCACCAGGGAGCGTTTCGTATTATGTGAAGGACGAACGTCTCCTCTTTTCTGGGGACGTCTTGTTCCAAGGAAGCGTTGGCAGAACCGATTTAATAGGCGGAAGCGAGTCAGTGCTCTTAAATAGCATTGAAACGAAGCTGCTGACACTTTCTGATGATGCTATCGTTTTTCCAGGTCATGGCCCTGTCACGACGATTTTGGATGAAAAGAATACTAATCCCTTTTTGAGATAATTACTTATACAGGTGCCGCTGTGGCACCTGTTTTTTTAAGTTCTTAATTATGTGAAAATATTGAAATGGGTCAATTCCGGAACTATACTGAATATAAAAAAACAGGGTCTACCCCAATGTGCATTTTTGAACCTCCTATGAAATTCACTTAGTGGATGCACTGTTAAAACTGCGAGATGAAAATTGAACATTTTGTGAACTTTAAATTTGTGTTCATGTATAAATGTCGTTAAAAAAACTTATTTACTATGTTAGGTGGAAAATCATGGAGACGGAGGCTATTGTGTTGAAAAATCATTTAAAGGAATTGATTGCAGGAAGCCCGCAAAAAAGAATCTCCTATAATGACTATATGGATGCTGTTTTATATACGCCAAAAATAGGCTACTATGCACGCGCAAAAGAGAAGATTGGCCCAAGAGGGGATTTTTATACGTCCGGCAATGTTGGGGATGCATTTGGGAGATCACTGGCGAGATGGTTCGTATATTTGATAAAAAGATGCGGAGTTTCACCAAGAATCATCGAGGTCGGCGCAGGGGACGGTAAACTGGCGTATGACATCCTCGTTTACATAAAAGAAACGGAACCGCAGATATGGGACTCTTTAACTTATGTTCTTGTGGATGGCAGTCCATTTCATAGAAAGATTCAGCACGAACATTTAGGGATATTCAAACAGGCAGTTTCTGCTGCCAGTTTAGAAAAATGGACGAATGTAAATGGAATCGTCTTTTCAAACGAACTTTTCGACGCGTTGCCTGTGTATGTCATTGAAAAGTATAAGGGAGCCTTGGTAGAGGTATTCGTCACTGAAAAGGAAGGAGATTTGGTAGAAGAGAGAGAACCTTTGGACAACCCTGACATTCTTTCTTACCTTGCTGAACGAAAAATCACCTTAAATGAAAAACAACGATACGAAGTTCCGCTAAACATGATCCGTGAATATGAGAAGATCATTTCCTGTATCGAATCGGGTATTCTCCTTACAATTGATTATGGCTATACCGATAGGGAATGGAAGGAGCCTGCTCATCTTCAAGGGAGCTTGAGGGGCTATTATCGGCATAAAATGATTAAAGATGCACTTATGTATCCTGGTGATATGGATCTGACGACACATATCCATTTTGACACCTTAATCGAGATAGGAAAAAGAAAGGATCTTTCCAATCGAGGGCTTTTTCTTCAAAATGAATTCTTGCTTAAAGCAGGGATACTAGAGGAATTGAAGGACCATCAAGGAACTGATCCATTCTCGAAAACGGCAAAGCGTAATCGGGCAATCCGGGGGCTAATCGTTCCTGGGGGATTTAGTGAACATTTCAAAGTGTTGCTTCAATCGAAGAATTTAGCAGATGATGTAAGGATCTTTCCTGAATGGTGACAAGTAAAAACCCATGAATCCAAATTCATGGGTTATGTAATATTGCTTGTTCTTAATGCGCAGCACCCGGAGTCATCATAAATACGCTCCAGTAGGAAAATCCTGCAAAGAAAACGGTAAGATAGGCGCCGAAAACATAGATATACATGCGCTCGGATAATTTCAAATAACTTAAAAGTACAAAAAAGATCGTTTGTGCAAAGAAAAGCAAAGACGTTTGATGCATATGGCCAAGATAAAAGAAAATGGCCATAATTCCTGTCCAAAATCCACATACTCTGAACATGCGTTCCATCCGAATCCCTCCTTATGTCTAGTCGTGTACATTCTAAATAATTATAAATGAAATTGTAAGGTAATGTAAAGGATGCCTTTTGTTTCTATGTGAGAACCGAAGCCTGGTATGAGCATGCTGCACAATTGGACATCATATTTTCTATTTCCACAATAGTGACATTCTCAAACAAGGCTTCGAACATACCTTTTAAAAATGAATTATGCATGGAGCAGATTGTTCCTGGCTCGACTTCAGTAACTTCCTTAAACGGGCAATTGAAGATACGGAAAGATATTTTATTTTCTTCTTCGCTTGCTTGTATTTCAGGAGATAACCCTGCAATGGTAGCCGCATTTTTAAGCATGTTGACTTTTTCCGCAAAAGCAAGCCGATCGATCGATGTCGAGTTCAGGGCAAGTTGCTGATTGATCAATTCCTCCCCGAATACTTTTCCAGTTTCATAAAGAGCCTGTTTTCCTTGTTCCCCTAATGTCATCATCGACTGGACGGCAATCTTTGCAAGCAGCTGATAGTTCCTATATGGAAAATGAAGCTGTATGACTTTGTCAGATAATCGATAAAGTCTGCTTGGGCGGCCGCCTTTCCCGGTCTTTCGGGAAATCGAGGTCAACATATCGATATCCTCAAGTTTTGACAAATGTAGACGGGCAACATTTGGATGGATGTTGAATGAATCGGCGATTTCCTGTACCGATACATCACCATGGTTGTTCACTATATGCTGATATATATAATATCTGGTGGGATCAGCTAACACGTTTGTTATTTTTAACGTTTGTTCCATTACACCCTCCTGCTATTCCATAGTTTACCTATGTCCATTATAATGCAGGCAGAAAAAAATGGAATAAGGGAAAGGGCAAACACTCTTTAGTTTAAAAAACGTTCACATTTAAAACGGTTTTATAAAGCAAATATGTATACATTAATTATACAAACGTTGTACAATAATTGTATGAACTATAAATGTATACAAAATGTGAACGGGGAGTGATTAGTATGGCACAGTTAACTTTCTTTTCGTATCCAAGCTGTACATCTTGCCGCAAAACAAAAAAATGGTTAAGCGCCAATCAAGTTTCCTTCGATGAGCGACATTTATTCAGAGAGACTCCAACTGTAGCAGAGTTAAAAAGAATTCTTGAATTGACATCGGAGGGACTTGATGAAGTCTTGGCGACAAGAAGTGAAGCTTACAAAGACTTACAAGTTAATATTGACGAAATGATGCTTTCTGATGTCATCCAATTATTAACAAAAGAACCGAAGTTATTAAGAAGGCCCATTCTCATAGACGGGGAAAAACTGGTGATTGGCCATAATGTAGATGCATTAAGAAATTTGGTTTCCCGGAGACTTGATTTGAAAATAAGCATGTGAGATGATTCTCGAAGTTTTTCGGGAATTTTTTTTATCCTGAAGCAGGAATTTGTCGTGGGTTGTCGAATCAATACAACAAGAAACATAGGAGGTGATGAATGAATTGATATCGATTGAAAAGACCGCAGAAAAAATACTAACCCGTGCCATCGTGGAATCGGCATCGGATATCCACATTTTTTTTCGCGGAGAGGGGCCTCACATCCAATTCAGGATAGACAATAAGCTTGTTCCCCAGGAAACATTATCATTCTTTGAAGCTGAAAGGCTGATCGCTCATTTGAAGTTCCTGGCCTCGATGGATATAGGGGAGAAAAGGAGGCCCCAGAGTGGTGCCATCACCATCAATTTGGCTAACCAGGTGGTCGGACTCCGCCTTTCCACTTTACCCACTGCCCATCTCGAAAGTTTGGTCATCCGCTTAATACCCCAACAGAATATCCTTCCTCTAGAACAGTTATCCTTATTTCCAAACACCGTTCAAAAATTGATTGCACTCTTGAAGCATTCCCATGGCATGCTCATATTTACCGGCCCGACCGGCAGTGGGAAAACCACGACACTATATTCCCTGCTTCACCACGCCCATGAGATGATCAATCGAAATATCATTACACTTGAAGATCCCATTGAAAATGTATCCGAAAAGGTATTGCAAGTCCAAATCAATGAAAAGGCGGGCATTACGTATTCAGTCGGCCTAAAAGCTGTTCTGAGGCATGACCCGGACGTGA
The DNA here is from genome assembly GCF_038002945.1 of Peribacillus sp. FSL R5-0717. Classification (NCBI taxonomy): domain Bacteria; kingdom Bacillati; phylum Bacillota; class Bacilli; order Caryophanales; family Bacillaceae; genus Peribacillus; species Peribacillus sp. FSL R5-0717. The sequence goes on along the minus strand of NZ_JBBOOF010000001.1, from coordinate 670,260 downwards.
TCATGGTTGGGGAAGTCCGGGATGCAGAAACTGCCAAAATCGCAGTCCGTGCCGCATTAACCGGTCATTTGATACTAACGACCATGCATACGAGGGACGCCCAGGGTGCCATCTCCAGATTACTGGAATTTGGTGTCAGCTTACTTGAGGTTGAACAGACTTTGATTGGCGTGACAGCGCAGCGGCTGGTTGAATTGCGATGTCTTCCGTGTAAAGGGGACTGTGCTTTAGCTTGCAAAATGACTGCAAGGAATAAAAGGGCAAGTGTATATGAATTGCTATATGGAAAAAGTCTGGCTGAAGTTCTCCGGATAATGGGAGATGAAAAAGGAAAGGCAACGGTCAGCTACCGCCAATTAAAGGATGAAATCGGAAAAGCGGTTGCGATGGGCTATGTGGGATCTCAGGAATATGAACGGCTGGTCTACCATGAAACCAAAAAGTAAATGGAAGGTAAAAGAGCAGGCGGTCTTTATTTCGAAGCTAGGTGAATTATTGAATCATGGTTATCCTTTGGCGGAAGCTTTACATTTTCTTGAGTTTCAGGAATCAAAGAAGAAAGCGGAAGACTTCACTCAGGCTATAGCCGATTTAAGGAACGGCTACCCGTTGCACATGGTGCTGACCCATCTTAATTTTCATCCGCAGCTTGTAAGTTATATATTTTATGGAGAACAATATGGCGACCTGGAACGGGCGTTGAAAGAAGGAGGGCGATATTGGAAGAAAAGAATCGAGGATATGGATAAAATAAAAAAGTTAATGGTGTATCCCGTATTCTTAGTCTTTTTTGTAAGCATCGTTTTTTATATTCTTCAGAGTGTTCTCCTTCCCCAATTCCAGACCATCTATTTCACGATGGATGTCGATCAGCATATTCTCTTAACATTAATGTCAGCCTCCACGTTCATTCTTCCAGCACTACCCTTCTTATTACTCGGATTGCTCCTATTCTTGTATGCACTCAAACGATTTTGGTTCAATGGATTATGCCCATTAAGGCAGCGAAGGATTTTGATGGGAATTCCGATATTCGGGACGTTCATCAAATTATACGAAACATATTTTTTTGCAAGCCAATTCAGTGGCTTGCTTTCCGGGGGACTATCGATTAACGATAGCATCAAATTATTCTCGATAAATCAACAGCAGCCTTTTTACCAAAAACTTTGCAATATCATCAAGGATGATCTGATCGAGGGCAGATCACTTGAAATGATTTTTCGGGAGCTCCCATATTTTGATGGGAATTTACCGGTGGTCGCTGCAAATGGTCAAAAATACGGCAGACTTGATGCCGAGTTACTTCATTACAGTCGTTTTATACTGGAGAAAATTGAAGAGAGAATGAATGCAATCTTGAAAATCATTCAGCCTCTAATGTTTTCACTGATAGGTCTTTTGATCGTGTCCATTTATTTGGCGGTTTTGCTGCCGATGTTTTCACTGCTCGAAGGTTTATAGGATTTCATTTTTGTATTCCGGAGGTGAAAATGCCCGAAGGTCATCTGGTATTCAGATGCTTTTAGGAGCATGATGATATGTTGAAGAAAGTGATGAATGAACGTGGTTTTACCCTAATAGAAATGCTTATTGTTTTACTGGTGATATCCATCCTTTTGATTATAACAATCCCCAATATCACGAAAAACCAATCCACAATCCAGTCTAAAGGATGTGAAGCTTTCGTTAAGATGGCCCAAGCACAGGTGCAGGCTTATGAAATCGATAATGCTAAACTGCCCGAAAGTATCGGTGAATTGGAAAGTCAAGGCTATCTCAAACAGACATCCTGCCCTAATGGGGATGAAATTAGTTTGGATAGTAAAGGAAAGATAACGGTCGTTGAGTAGGAGAGAAGTGAATATACGGCATTCCGATGGTGGGTATACACTATCTGAAACCCTTATTGTCCTCGCTATTTTTGTACTCCTAATTTCCATCGGTCCTAATCTATATCCAAGCTTCACTAAAGGAATGGAAAATAGGCTTTTTCTTTCACAATTTCATGAAGATCTTTTCTATGCTCAACAGTATGCCATCAGTCATAAGAGCTTGATTTACCTCCATATTGATAATACCGAAAAGATTTATACCGTTTCGTCTTATAAGGAGGGGATCGTTTTAGAGAGAAGCATACCAGAGGATATCCAGTTTTTAAGCGGCACTTTGGGGTTCAGCTTTCATTTTAATCAATATGGAAATGCATCCAAAGCCGGAACGATTATGATTGATACATCAAAGGGAAAGTACAAGCTGGTCCTCAATATCGGTAAAGGGAGGTTCCGGATTGAGAAATTGTAAAGGGTACGTCTACCTTGAGCTGATGGCCGCATTTTCTATTTGTATATTACTGGCCCTTGCCATTTTACCAATTCTTGAAGAGGTATTGACGCAGCGGAAAGATATTCCCGTAAGGACCGAAGCCCACCATTTATTATATGAAAGATTGACGGCGTTCATGGATGGGGAGATTCAAGCAGTTGGTCAGGAAATCATTTACAAAAAAAGAAGCTTTGAATTGTTTTGGAAGGACCATGGGGATTTCCCGGGAATGATTGAAGGGTGTGTACGCTATGAACATGAAACGGGTAATTGGGAATCCATTTGTGATGCTGCGAAAAAATGATGGCTTTACGATGATCGAATTGCTTTTTTCTTTATTGATTTTAATGACGACGTCGCTTTTTGTTCTGCAGCTCTTCTCGATCATACACACCCAGATGAGGTCCGTTGATAAATTGCATCCTAAGGAGTGGGAGGTCTTTACCATGCAAGTGAAGCAGGAGGTCCGGAGTTCCAAAGCACAAGATGTAATGGGAAATAAATTATATTTGCTTTCAGGTGAACAATTAGCATCGCTGGAACAATATGAAGATAAGGTCCGAAGACGAGTGGATGGTATGGGGCATGAGGTCATCTTGCAGAACATTTCGGAATTCCAGGTCAATAAGGATGGCAGTGTCATTGTTATAAATATAACGGATAAAGCAGGGACCACTTTCAGTCGAAGATTTCATCCTTTCTTTAGGAATGATACGAAAATTGATGAATAATCAAAAAGGAGTCGTTTTCCCGATGGTCATGATTGTGGCGAGTGTTTTCATCATGTTCACGATACTAATGATCGACCAGTTTATCATTGATAAAAAGTTTTATAAAGAAGTGGAAGAGTCACTTGTGGCCGACCATCTTGTCCATCTAGCCATCAAGGATGTGACGGCAGAGTGGGGCGAAGAGATTCCGAAAATCATCCAAGGGGAAATATCATATCCCAATGGTGTGGTGCGATATTCCTTAATGAAGCAAGAAGGTCCTTACGTCTATATCGAGTTTTCTTCCAAAACTAAAAATGATCGAGAGGGCAGGGTCATCATTCAATACGATAAAGAAGCGGGGGAAGTGAAAGAATGGTTGGAGAAGCAAGCTGTGTAATAGCAAAATCAACAACATTTTATTAGGGAACGCGACAGGTTTACGGTGAAGGGAGCAAGGAAAGGAATAAAAAAAGCGTAAACCGGACATACTTTGCGTAGGGTGATGATTTTATATGTCTACAAACGCTTATATTAAATATCTGACGCAGCAGCTTGTCGAGTATTTCAATCTGACGAAAAAAGAACGAAAGGAAAAACGCCTTCACAGAAAAGAGGATAAAAACCAGGGTATGTCACATTGGTTTGGCATTGTCCCTTTTGCTTTGTCGATGTTTATAAGGAAAACGATCAAAAAGTAAAACAGATGTCCTGAACTTGGACATCTGTTTTTTAGTTATTTACTTATCCCAACGCCCTATCTGAAAGGTAAAATAATCCTCCGTTGATGATGGATATTCTGATGTTGGGTTCATATTGTGCTTTTAGTGCTTCTTTTTCGGTATAATAGCTCTCACTTTTTTCGTCCATATCCTTGTAAAAATGCTCCAATAAATTCAAGTCATTCTGCCAGCGCAGCATTGCTTCCTCCGCCCAGGAATGGTCATCATCCTCGAAACTGGTTCTGATGTATGTATCAAGTCTTGCCAATCCACTCTTGGGCATGATCAGAGGTGAAAGCGTAAAGGAGTAATCCGGTATTTTCGGGGTGACGTTAATAGGTAAAACCCGATGGTGAAACCCTTCCATTATTTCACCCGAGATTAAATTCAATCCGATTGACATGAAAGTATCTTTTTTGCGGTCGCATTGATAGGATATTTTCACATTCAGGGTCAGCCAAGGAAACAAAGGATTATTTCTGCCTTTTGATGGAGGCGTATTCTCAAAAAGTCTAGTATACCCTGCCAGCTTTTTGGTTGATTGAATAATCTGGTGAAGACGAGGGGAGCCAAAATGAATCATTTCTCCTTTTAAATCGGATGGAGCTTGTTCTGGATCGGTAATGAAAGTGATTTGTGCCGGGTTCGGAACACCTCCTGTTTTTTCTAGATAATGCCAATAAAAGGGTCTGTTCATTAACTCTTTATCCATCTCAATCGTCAATTGCACTGTAAGATGGGTTGGTGCATTATCCAGTATTTCACAATCATTGGCTTTAAAGAAAGTGATTAAAAAATCATGAATTTCCCGTTGCTGCATGAACCTCACCTTCCTTCATTGATTGAGCGAATTGGATCAACGATGAAAAATTATCCATCTTGATTTTCATTTCGCCTTCTGTTTTGGACTCGCCGACCACATCAATTAAATATTCTTCAATGTTGTTAATATCCAGTTTGGTTAGAATATCATCCAATTCACCGATTACTTTTTCAAATAAATTTATTTTTTCGTATAGTAACTTCAGTATATGTTCTTCAACTGTATTTTTCGTGGCAAAGTTATAAATCATCACATCTTCTTCCTGACCAAGGCGGTGAATCCGTCCAATTCTCTGTTCAAGCCTCATTGGGTTCCAGGGCAGGTCAAAATTAATCAAGTGATGGCAAAACTGAAGGTTTATCCCTTCCCCGCCAGCTTCTGTTGCGATTAATACCTGAATATTCTTTTGGAATAATTCACGCATCCAGTCTTTCTTTCCGCGCTTAAAACCGCCTCTGAAAGGAACAGAAGAAATTCCATTCTGCTGTAGGTACCATTGGAGATATAGTTGAGTCGCCCTATATTCCGTAAAGATAATCACTTTGTCATCAATTTTCTTGATCAGTTCCAAAGCTTTTTCAGCCTTTGAGTTCTGGACCGTTTCATTCACTTTAGTAAATAAATCATCAAGCTTTGCCAAAAAATCAGGGGAAGGCTGATCGTATTTATCTCTCATATTCTTTAATGTATAAAAGACAGCCTCTCTGCTGCTGCATGCTTCCCTTTGGAGAGTGAGAGCCGAAAACGCGCTTCCTTTTGATCCATCCGAAATTGGCTTGAATTTGGAAACAGCATCATACAATGCTTGTTCCGTTGGAGAAAATTCAATGGTGATGGTTTCTACATGCCGTTTTGTCCATTCGATGCCAGTATCGGCCCTCCGGTTTCGAATCATGACAGTGTTGACCAGTTCCTTTAGGTGTTCATCTTCAATGATGTTCCGGCCTTTCCCTTTATACTTTTCCGAAAAGAGCGAAGCATTTCCCAAGTGGCCCGGTTTCAATAACGAAACGAGGTGGAATATCTCCTCGACTTTATTTTGAATCGGAGTGGCTGTCAGGAGTAAACAAAATTTCTTTTTCAGATTTTGGACGAATTCATAGTTCTTCGTCTTATTATTTTTAAGTTTATGAGCTTCATCAATAATGATGAAGTCATATTCCTGAGTAAAGATGATATCTCGATGTGGAGCGCGTTTCGCTGTATCAATGGATGAAATGACCACATCACAGGAGTCCCAGACATAACTTTTTCTCTGAACGACTGCCGGAATATGAAACTTGGTATTCAATTCAAATGCCCATTGTGTGACAAGGGAAGCCGGAACAAGGATCAATACTTTTTTTACAAGGCCCCTAATCATATACTCTTTTAGGATCAAGCCTGCTTCAATTGTTTTTCCCAGCCCTACCTCATCAGCCAAAATGGCTTTTCCATTCATCTTTTCCACTACTTGCTTCGCCGCTTCCAATTGATGGGGAAGCGGGGTTAGCTGAGGAAGGTGCTTGGGCGCCTGTAAACCTTCAAAATCAGGGATGATAAGGTTTTCCTCCATTTGAACCGCCAACTTATAAAGCTCCCAATTTCCCCATGGACCGTCATTTTCCATCTTTTGCAGAAACTCGTCATTCCATTCAGAATTGAAGGATATATTGATTTTCATAGAAATAACTCCCTCTTAAATCATAATTTCCTTAATATAAGGTCAAAACCCGAACATTTCATATGTGAAGTAAGAAAAATATTTCTTTTTCAAAAAATATTGCAGAGATAAGTTTCTTAGGGTAGGATATAAGTATATTTAGAAAATTCCAATTTCCAAACGCTACAAAGAATTTTTGTACATCGATTTTGCAGTTCGCGTTTTCTTAGTATGGGCTATAGGCTCCTAATTTATCCAAGATTACTGAAGGAGATCAGTCAAACGGTTTCTGAAGTTTTAGGAGAATTGGCAGAGAATGCATTCCATTTATGCTCATAGGTTTTACCGATGCTTGGGGCTTATCCGCTTCCTTTCAATGGTAGACCATTTATATGCGGGTGAAGATAAGGGGAGAGACTACGGATGTAGCGCCGAAGGAGCAAACTTAGCAGTGAATCTCTCAGGCAAAAGAACTCTTATTGGACGCAACTCTGGAGAGCGCCGCCCGTTATGGGACGGCCACCAAAGGGGAAAACCTATTACATAGGTAAACTTTCAGGTTTCAGGACAGAGAAAAAGCTCAAACGGGCTTTCTCTGTCCTTTTTTGTGCTTTTTTCACATCATGAATCAGGATATATCTGATGCGTAATGACAAGAAGCTTTTGATAATGAAGCCAATTAATTTTTAAAAAAATCTGAAGGGGGTCATTTTTTGACCAATTTAAAAAGAACACCACTATTTGAGATTTATCGTGAATACGGAGGTAAAACGATTGATTTTGGCGGCTGGGAACTTCCTGTCCAATTTTCGGGTATAAAGGATGAACATGAAGCCGTACGGACAAAAGCGGGGTTATTTGATGTTTCCCATATGGGGGAAGTCGATGTTAAGGGGCCTGGGAGCCTTTCCTTTTTACAGAAGATGCTGACCAATGATATATCAAAGCTGCAACAGGGCGGTGCCCAATATACCGCCATGTGTTATGAAAACGGAGGCACGGTTGATGATCTTATCGTGTATAAAAGGGCTGAGGACGACTATCTGCTCGTGGTCAATGCAGCGAATACAGAAAAAGATTTCAATTGGCTGCAAGCTAATTTAACGGAAGATGCGCAAATTACGAATGTATCAAGTGACTATACACAGCTGGCACTTCAAGGACCAGCTGCAGAGAAGATATTACAAAAACTATCCGGAAGTACTGACTTAAGTGAAATTGGATTTTTCAGGTTCAAGGATAATGTCATGATTAACGGTATCTCCACGCTGGTATCCCGTACTGGATACACTGGTGAAGATGGTTTTGAAATATATAGCGACAGTAAAAATGGTCCTGCCCTCTGGAAGGCGATTATGGATGCCGGTAAGGAAGAGGGGGTTCAGCCGATTGGTTTAGGTGCTCGTGATACCCTGCGTTTTGAAGCGAAACTGCCGCTGTATGGGCAGGAGCTTTCGGCGGACATCACCCCGATAGAAGCCGGGATTGGTTTTGCAGTAAAAGTGGATAAGGAAGTTGATTTTTTCGGGAAAGCCGTTCTTGCTGAGCAAAAGGAAAAAGGGGCTCCCCGGAAGCTTGTGGGAATTGAAATGATTGACCGTGGCATTCCACGTCATGGGTATAAGGTCTACAGCGGAGATGAAGTCATTGGCGAGGTCACGACTGGTACCCAATCGCCAACATTGAAGAAAAACGTTGGATTGGTACTTATCGATAAGGAATTTTCGGTGCTGGATGCGGAAGTCGAAGTGGAAATCCGTTCCAAACGTTTGAAAGCCGTTATAATACAAACACCTTTTTATAAAAAACCACGTAAATAGAGGGGAATGGTCATTAGATGAAACATCGTTATTTACCCATGACAGAGCAAGATAAACAAGAAATGCTGGAAGCGATAGGGGTATCCGCTGCTGAAGAACTTTTCAATGATATCCCTGAAAGCGTTCGTTTTCAAGGAGAATACGATATCAAGCCTGCTAAATCGGAACCTGCATTAATGAAAGAATTATCAAGGCTTGCTGCAAAGAATGCGGACCTTAAAAATTATGCTTCCTTCCTTGGTGCGGGTGTCTATGACCATTACGCGCCGGTCATCGTCGATCATGTTCTTTCCCGTTCTGAGTTTTATACGGCGTATACACCGTATCAGCCTGAAATTTCACAGGGCGAGCTTCAAGCAATCTTTGAATATCAAACGATGATATGTGAATTGACGGGCATGGATGTGGCTAACTCCTCCATGTATGACGGCGGGACGGCGCTGGCTGAAGCAGCGATGCTTGCTTCAGGACAGACAAGGCGGAAGAAGATTCTCATTTCAGGAACCGTTCATCCTGAATCAAGAGAAGTTGTGAAGACATATGCAAAAGGGCAACGCGTGGAAGTGATCGAAATTCCTCATAAAGACGGTGTGACGGACTTAGCTGCTTTAAGGGAATTGGCGAATGATGACATTGCCGGAGTGATCGTGCAATACCCGAACTTTTTTGGCCGGATCGAGCCATTGAAAGAAATGGAAGAAATCATTCATGGCGTCAAGTCCATGTTTATCGTTTCCAGTAATCCGCTTGCATTGGGAGCTTTGACATCCCCTGGTGCACTCGGTGCAGATATCGTAACGGGGGATGCTCAGCCATTCGGCATTCCAGCGGCATTCGGTGGCCCTCATTGTGGATATTTTGCGGTTACTAATAAACTTGTACGGAAAGTTCCGGGCAGACTCGTCGGTCAAACGGTCGATGAGAATGGAAAAAGAGGGTTTGTCCTGACGCTTCAAGCCCGTGAACAGCACATTCGCCGTGACAAAGCCACATCCAACATTTGTTCCAATCAAGCTTTGAATGCCTTGGCAGCTTCTGTTGCAATGACCGCGCTTGGGAAAAAGGGTGTCAAAGAAATGGCCGTGCAAAATATTCAAAAAGCACATTATGCGAAAAAAGCAATTATGGCAAAAGGGGTGGAAGTGATTTTCGACGGTCCTTCGTTTAATGAATTTGTCATTAAACTGCCTGCTCCGTTTTCAGAGGTCAATAAAAACCTTTTTGAAAAAGGGATGATCGGCGGCTTCGATTTAGGAACGGTTTATCCTGAATTGAAAGACCATATGCTGGTTGCGGTAACTGAACTAAGAACAAAAGAAGAAATTGATGCACTTGCGCAGGAATTGGGGGATCAACATGAATAATCAAGATCAATCACTCATTTTTGAAATCAGTACTTCCGGCCGGATCGGGTACAGTCTGCCAGAAATGGATGTTGCAACTATTCCGCTCGAAGAAATTCTTCCTGCCGACTACATCCGTGAAGAAGAGGCAAAGCTTCCTGAGGTGTCCGAACTGGATATCATGCGTCACTATACTGCACTTTCCAAACGGAATCATGGGGTGGATTCGGGTTTTTATCCGCTTGGTTCATGCACGATGAAATATAATCCGAAAATAAATGAAAATGTGGCACGTTTCAACGGTTTTGCCCATATCCATCCATATCAAGATCCCGCTACTGTACAAGGAGCATTGGGACTATTATTTGATTTGCAGGAACACTTAACGGAAATCACCGGGATGGACCAAGTGACATTACAGCCTGCAGCAGGTGCCCACGGTGAATGGACAGGGTTGATGATGATTCGCGCTTTTCACGAAGCGAATGGAGATACAGAACGGACGAAAGTGATTGTACCTGATTCGGCCCATGGTACGAATCCTGCCTCTGCCACTGTTGCCGGACTTGAAACGATTACAGTGAAGTCCGATGAAAATGGGTTAGTCGACCTTGAAGATTTAAAACGGGTTGTCGGACCTGATACGGCGGCCTTGATGCTGACGAACCCCAATACATTGGGATTGTTTGAAGAAAATATTTTGGAAATGGCACAACTTGTCCATGACGCAGGTGGGAAGCTTTATTATGATGGAGCGAATCTGAATGCAGTCCTATCAAAAGCACGACCGGGTGACATGGGCTTTGATGTGGTTCATTTAAATCTCCATAAAACATTCACAGGCCCGCATGGAGGCGGCGGCCCGGGTTCTGGTCCTGTAGGTGTGAAGTCCGACTTGATTCCTTACTTGCCTAAACCTCTTATAGTCAAGCAAGGTGAGCAATTCGTCCTTGATTATGATCGTCCGCAATCCATTGGCAGGGTAAAACCTTATTATGGTAATTTCGGAATAAACGTGAGGGCATATACGTACATCCGTTCAATGGGTCCTGATGGCCTTAAAGCCGTCACAGAGAACGCGGTCATCAATGCCAATTATATGATGCGCAAGTTGGAACCTTATTTTGACTTACCATATAATCGTCATTGTAAGCATGAATTCGTATTAAGCGGACGGCGGCAAAAGAAATTGGGGGTAAGGACTCTCGATATAGCTAAAAGATTGCTGGATTTCGGGTATCATCCTCCAACCATTTACTTCCCGTTGAACGTGGAAGAAGGAATGATGATAGAACCGACTGAAACCGAGTCAAAAGAAACGCTGGATGCGTTCATCGATGCGATGATCCAGATTGCCAAGGAAGCGGAAGAAACCCCGGAAATCGTTCAGGAAGCTCCGCATACAACCGTTATAAAGCGGCTTGATGAAACACTTGCTGCAAGAAAACCCATTTTGCGTTATCAAGCCTAGATTAGTAGCTTACACGAAAAAAATCCCTGCCTTCCGGCGGGGATTTTTCATGTTTATGTAAGATTCCATTAAAGTCCAACTGTTGACTTTTTTTTACTTGAGCTATGGAATTAAAAAGAGCCCATGCCGAGATGGGTCTTATTTCTTTGCTTTGATTTTCCCGGTCCACATCTTGAAACCGCCCTTTAAGTGAAAAAGTTCCCTGTAGCCCTTTTTGTATAGCATGGCTGCAGCTCTGCCGCTGATGATTTCGCTTTGAGCGTACAAATATACAGGCTTGTCCGGCCTAATTTCGACCAAGCGGGTTTTCATTTGAGTCATAGGGATGTTTCTTGCGCCTAAGATATGACCATTTTCGAAATCATTCGGTTCCCGCACATCAATTAGCTGCACTTTTCTGTAGTTGGCGATAAATTCGTCCTGTGTTAGTGTTTTAACGATTTTACGCTGGCGGTACCAATTAAAAAGTGAATACGCAATAACCACTCCGAGGATGATGAGCAGTGTATATAATATTTCCAAACATAAAAACTCCCTTCTACCTTAACGAATACAGACAATCTTTATTATATAATTGCTTTACCCAATAATCAAAAAGAATTTTCATCAAATTCTTCATGACTTGATAGCACTTTCTTTTTTAGAGTGTTAAAGTCTGTTAAACTACTACATGTGAGTTTTTTGTGGGGGATTGAAAAACGTCTATCGAAATGAGGGGTAAGGATGACTAAAGAAAAATGGGGTTTTATAGATTCGGGGTATTGTTCACCGGCTTTTAATATGGCGCTGGACGAAGCCCTGTTAAACTGGCAAAGCAAAGGGGAAATTCCGCCGATCATACGCTTTTACGGCTGGGATCCAGCGACATTGTCGATCGGTTATTTTCAAAAGGCAGAAGCGGAGATTGATCTGGAAGAGGTCAAAAGGCAGGGCCTTGGTTTTGTTCGCAGGCCGACAGGAGGACGAGCGGTACTGCACGAACATGAATTGACTTATAGTGTAATCGTTCCAGAATCCTATCCGGGAATGCCAACCACCGTTACTGAAGCTTATCGTGTCATTTCTGAAGGAATATTGATGGGGTTCAGGAATCTTGGATTGGATGCTTATTTTGCCGTGCCTCGAAGCGAACAGGAAAAAGCGGCTTTAAAATCGCCCAGGTCTTCCGTCTGCTTTGATGCACCTAGCTGGTATGAACTGGTCGTTGAGGGCAGGAAGGTCGCTGGCAGTGCTCAAACCAGGCAAAAAGGCGTCATCCTTCAGCACGGGTCCATTTTGCTTGAGCTTGATGATGATAAGCTCTTTAGCGTATTTAAATTCTCTAATGACAGGGTTAAAGAGAGAATGCAAAAAAACTTAAAAAACAAAGCTGTGGCCATGAATGACATTGCCGGGAGAAAGATAACCATCCCTGAAGCGAAAGAAGCTTTCGAAAAAGGTTTTGCCGAAGGACTTTCGGTCGATTTAGAGCCATATGTCCTCACCGAAAAGCAATTGCTGGAAGTGAAGGCAATTGCAGAAAGCAAATATGAAAGCGATGAATGGAATTTCATGAGATAGAGGAAGCATAATTAGAGTGGATAATAAAAAGTTTTTTCAGATTTGTTTGACCGAATAACACATCCCTTGCAGGGATAAGCCCTAAAAGGGATGGGGAAAAAGCAAGGTCCAAATTAATTGAAATCTGATGAAAAATTATTATAAATCGACATTTTCCTCCCTTTTGCTAACTATATTAATTGATTTAACGTTTGACAAAATTAAAAGTTATTCAAAACAAACACAATATATAGTGGTTGAAATATTTAATGCGACACTATATGTTGATTTTTGAGTTTCGCTGTGATAAATTTAGGGTACTTGTTAAGCGAAACGGACATGTAAGGCTACATAAGGATTTTTGCGGCAGCAAGAACGGATCATGAAACATATAAAGGAGAGGGAATTATGTCGGTTGTAATAAAAGAAGCTTTAAAGGTTGATCTAGAAAGGTTGAATAAGGATATTTCTTTATTTCCCCAGGTTCACCCTGTAACTGCTGATATGAAAATGGCGCATAAGGGAGTGTCCCGTCTAGTCATGCTTGACCGCTATTCTTTTAAGGATACTGAAAAAATCACACTCTCGGCAGGCGATTTCGTCGTGTTGACGATTAAGGAAGATCCGAAATTCCCGGCAAGGGGTCTCGGCTACATCGTTGAAATTGATTGGGAAACCAAAAAGGCCAAGGTATTGGTGGATGAAGAATTCCGTGGCGTATTGGATAATCCGGAAGAAGTTGAGACGGGAATTGTAAACCGTCCGTTGGATATAATCGAAAAGCCTCTTGAAATATACTATGAACAAATTGCGAAACGTAATGCAACGGGATTGGCATCAGTGGAAACCACGGAAGAAAAAAGAACGGAATGGTTCAATAAATTCTATGAAGAATTAAAGAACCTTAATTTCGTCCCGGCAGGCCGAGTATTATACGGTGCAGGTTCCAATACGGATGTTACTTATTTCAACTGCTATGTAATGCCATTCGTACCGGATTCACGTGAAGGTATTTCAGAACATAGGAAACAAGTGATGGAAATCATGAGCCGCGGCGGCGGAGTGGGTACGAACGGATCGACACTGCGTCCAAGAAACACTCTGGCAAAAGGGGTAAATGGAAAATCCTCGGGTTCAGTTTCATGGCTTGACGATATTGCAAAACTGACGCATCTTGTTGAACAGGGCGGCAGCAGACGAGGCGCGCAAATGATCATGCTTGCTGATTGGCATCCCGATATTGCAGAGTTCATCATTTCCAAAATGCAAAATCCAAGGATTTTGCGTTACCTAGTGGAAAACACTAAAGATGAAGCCATCAAGAAATATGCCACGGATAAATTGAAATTCACGCCGCACACGGAACAGGAAACGGCTATGTATCAAGGAATCATCAATTATAAGGAGATTCCTGGCCAAGGCGGGTTCAGCGAGAAAATCATTAGGGATGCAGAGGAAAAGATCCGTACAGGCGGAACATACAGTGTCCATAATTCGGATTTCTTGACTGGAGCCAATATCTCCATTTGCCTGACCAAGGAATTTATGGAAGCGGCTGAACAAGATGCGGAATATGAATTGCGTTTTCCTGATGTTGAAAGCTATAATGCCGAAGAAATGGCCATTTACAATGAAGAATGGCATAATGTCGGCGATGTTCGCGAATGGGAGAAAATGGGTCATAAAGTCCGTGTTTACCGTAAAATCCGGGCTAAAGAGCTTTGGAACTTAATAAACATTTGTGCAACATATTCTGCTGAACCAGGTATTTTCTTTATCGATAATGCAAATGAAATGACGAATGCCAAAGCATACGGTCAACAGGTCGTAGCCACGAACCCTTGTGGAGAACAGCCATTGGCTCCATATTCAGTATGTAACCTTGCTGCTGTCAATCTGGCTGAAATGGCTGATAAAGAAAGTAAAACGGTTAATTTCGAGAAACTTAAGCAGACAGTTGAAGTCGGTGTGCGCATGCAGGACAATGTCATTGACGCAACTCCTTATTTCTTGGATGAAAACAAAAAACAGGCACTGGGCGAGCGACGGGTTGGACTAGGTGTAATGGGTCTGCATGACCTATTGATCTACTGTGAAACGGAATATGGCTCTGAAGAAGGAAATATCCTGGTTGACAAGGTGTTTGAAACGATTGCGACCACAGCTTACAGGGCTTCGGTGGAACTTGCTAAAGAAAAAGGCAGTTTCCCGTTCCTGATCGGGTCAACGGACAAAGAAACCAATGAGCTTAGAACACGTTTCACACAAACCGGATTTATGGAAAAAATGCCAAAAGATATCAGGGAAAGTGTTGCTGCACATGGTATCCGTAACTCTCATTTATTGACAGTGGCTCCTACGGGAAGTACAGGAACGATGGTTGGGGTATCAACAGGTCTTGAACCGTATTTCTCCTTCACGTATTTCCGCAGCGGCCGTCTTGGTAAATTCATTGAAGTTAAGGCTGACATTGTACAGGAATACTTGGATCGCCATCCAGAAGCCGATACAGAAGAGCTTCCAAAATGGTTCATTTCCGCTATGGAATTAGCTCCAGAAGCACATGCTGATGTTCAATGCATCATTCAACGCTGGATTGACAGCTCGATCAGCAAGACGGTCAATGCCCCAAAAGGATATACTGTCGAACAAGTTGAAAAGGTATATGAACGTCTATACAAAGGCGGAGCAAAAGGCGGAACGGTATATGTGGATGGAAGCCGTGACAGTCAGGTCCTTACGCTCAAAGCGGAAGAAAACCAAATGGACGAGCAGCTTGAAATGGATGAATTGACAGATGTGGAAGAAAAGAAAAAAGTTGTATTGGTCGATACGATAAATGAGCTGCGTTCGACGAATGTTACAATTGGTTCGGAAGTGGGTAACACTTGCCCCGTATGCCGTAAGGGTGAAGTTCAGGAAATGGGCGGATGCAATACGTGCACGAATTGCGGAGCGCAATTGAAATGCGGGCTATAAGCTGATGCAAAGGAAGTCGTTAAGTATGCTGCAAAGCTATCTTAACGGCTTTTTTTAGAGTCATTAATCCAGGGCAGTGACAGTCTGTTCAATTATATACCAATAGGTGAAGACCGAATAATCGTAAATTCGGTCTTCTTTTCACGTTCAATCAACCATTTTCATTTTGCTGCCCTATTTCCTTTTCGGCTAGATATTGGTTGCCATCTTTCAATACCGAAAATTCATCGACAGAGTCTCCCGGTATATTCCTTGGATTTGGAAATTTATTATCTGTTTGAACGGTGATTGTTTGTTTTCCCATTCCATTTGTCAAGAAGTCTCGTTTATTAGCCATATCGCATCTCCTTCATTTTGAATTTCCAAGTAAAAACAATCATGAGGATAAAAGAATAAAGAAAAACTATCCTTATCAATTAGATTGTGTAGTTCGATTGAAAGTATGAACAAATCGAAAAAAGAATGGAGATCGAAATGAAACCATTTATGCCACAGTTAGTATATATCGAGCCAAGGGCATTGGAATACCCGCTTGGCCGGGAATTGAAGAAGAAATTCGAAGATTTGAACATTGAAATCCGTGAGACCACATCGCATAACCAAATTAGGGATCTTCCTGGAGAAAATGATCTGCAAAAATATCGTGTCGCCAAATCGACACTCGTGATAGGAATCAGAAAAACATTGAAATTCGATTCTTCAAAGCCATCTGCTGAATATGCCATCCCTCTTGCTACAGGGTGCATGGGGCATTGTCACTATTGTTATTTACAGACGACACTCGGATCAAAGCCATATATTCGGACATATGTGAATCTTGACGAGATTTTCGAGGCAGCCGAAAAATATATAAATGAGAGAAAGCCTGAAATTACCCGTTTTGAGGCAGCCTGTACATCGGATATCGTCGGAATTGATCATTTGACACATTCGTTAAAAAGGGCCATAGAGTATTTTGGGAAAAGTGAATATGGGGTTCTTAGGTTCGTCACTAAATTCCATCATGTCGATCATCTGTTGGATGCTGAACATAATGGAAAAACGAGATTTCGCTTCAGTATAAATTCACGTTATGTGATAAAAAATTTCGAACCCGGGACTTCGAGCTTCGAAGAACGGATGGAAGCGGCACGTAAAGTGGCAGGTGCCGGATATCCCCTGGGTTTTATCGTAGCTCCAATATACCGTCATGAAGCATGGAAGGAGGGCTACCATGAATTATTCGAACGGTTGAGTGAGGCCTTAAAAGGGGTGGATATCCCTGACTTGACTTTCGAATTAATCCAGCATCGGTTCACTGGTCCAGCAAAAAAAGTGATTCAAAAAAACTATCCGAAAACAAAATTGGAACTGGACGAAACGAAGCGTAAATATAAATGGGGCCGATATGGAATTGGTAAATATGTTTATCAAAACGAGGAAGCGGCAGAACTGGAAACGACCATTCGTGGGTATATAGCTAAATTCTTCCCGAAAGCGGAAATTCAGTATTTTACCTGAATCAAGGCAATTTTCTTTTTAAAACTGTCATAAATCGCTCTAATCCTGCTTAGAAATGTAAAGACCGGATTAGGGGAGGGCAGCTATGATTATTGACGGCGTTTTTTCCGGAGGCGGGATTAAAGGCTATGGTTTAGTGGGAGCCCTGCAGGAATTAGAAGAAAAGGGATTTGTATTCCATCGAACAGCAGGTACGAGTGCAGGATCCATAATTGCAGCATTCGTAGCGGCTGGGTACACGGGAAAAGAAATGGAAAAGTTTTTTCTTGATATAGATTTAAGCGGCCTGCTGGATAAGAGGCGTGGTCTTTTGCCTATCCCATTTGCTAAATGGCTTCTTTTATACTGGAAACTGGGCCTTTATAAAGGCAACGCCTTGGAAGCATGGGTCGCCGGTAAACTTGCCGAAAGGAATGTAGTTACCTTTAAGGATGTTCGGCCGAAATCACTCCGTATCATAACCTCTGACATTTCAAATGGGAAATTGGTCGTAATGCCTGATGATTTGCCTAATTATGGAATAGAGCCGAGCGCTTTTCCAGTGGCAAAGGCAGTAAGAATGAGTTGCAGCATTCCGTATTTCTTTGAGCCAGTCAAACTTAATGTCGGAAAAAGCAAGTTCCTTTTTGTTGATGGAGGTGTGTTAAGCAATTTTCCAATGTGGTTATTCAATTCAGATCATGTTAGAAAGGAAAGACCGGTCATTGGCTTGCGGTTAAGCGTCGATGAGATATGGAAACCGCATGAGGTGGATAATGCGGTTGAATTGTTCTCCGCACTATTCAAAACGATGAAAGATGCCCATGATGCTAGGTATATTTCCAAGAAACACGTCCATAATATTGTATTCATCCCGATGAAGGGAATTTCTGCAATGGATTTTAATTTGAATGATGAAAAAAAGGGTGAATTGATCAATAACGGCAGGCAGTGTACGAAGGAATTCCTTAAAAAATGGACTTATTGATAATAAATAAAAAATCGGGCTCTTAAAAAGAAGCCCGATTTTTCTTTTTATTCTTTTTCCCTTCGATGACGGTTAAGTGACTATCCGTTTTCTTTCTCCATTTTATTTTCTTTGATGATTTTGCTGCAGAGAAGCTAGCCACATTATCTTTTTTCGAAGTTCGGTTTTTTAACCTTTTTTTCGATTGGCGGGCAGCCTTTCGGAATGCTTGCTGCTCTTTCTTAACTGGTTTTCCCTTTGTTAATCCGGTATAAATCATATAAATAATCCCTGCGACAATGGCTATTATGAGAATGTTTCTAAAAAAGCCAATCGGGTCATTAAATAGTCGGCTCAATAGTCCGAGGACTCCGAGGGCGATGATTCCGTATATCATGAAAGATATGAAACGTTTCAACAAAGACACCTCCTTAAGAGCATCATAAGCATTTTTAGCTTATTTTAAACATTCTAATTGTGAAATATTTGAAAAAATGAAGATCATTCATTTAGTTAGTATATGATTTTTCATCATCAAAATGTGTATAGATGTTTTACACAATTACATCCGATTCTAAACCTTTTTCGGTCTCTTTTTCCATCCTCAACAGTTCTTGGAAGGATGCCAATGCGACTTCGACTTGATCATCGGTAGGGGCTTTGGTTGTCAATAACTGAAGCCAAAGGCCGGGATAGCCAAGGTAACGCAGGATGGGAGTGTCCCTTACTTTGTTAGTCAACTGCAAGACTTCGAATGCTATGCCGAGCACGACGGGGATAAGCAAAATGCGATTGACGACACGAACCCATAGCGGATCTATTGGTACAAGAAGATAGACAAACATCCCTACAATGACAGTAAATAAAATAAAACTGCTGCCACAGCGATAATGAAGGCGGGAACTTGCCTGCACATTCGCAACCGACAATTCTTTTCCGCTTTCAAAGCAATTGATCACCTTATGCTCTGCTCCGTGATACTGAAAGACCCGCTTGATCAATGGGGTCAAGGAAACTACATAAATATATACGAGCAGTAAGATCAGCTTGAACAAGCTTTCCACTAATACCTGAGCCGTATGGCCACTGAAAATGGGTTCTGTCAATTTTGCGAGGAAGACAGGAATCAAGGTGAAAAGCAATTTCCCAAATAGGAAGGAGATCACACCGATCACGGCAACACCTAGCCAAAGACTTAATTTAGAGGGGTCTTTCGTTTCTTTTTTCGTTTCGACCTGTTTTTCCCCGTCTTCTTCTTCTTCATACTGTTCAGTTGAAAAGTTAAGATGTTTCGAACCGCTGGCACTTGACTGAATCAGTGATACGATACCCCGTAGAAACGGTATTTTTTTTAAGCGGTTTACAACAGGTTTCGATTCACGCGGCAGATGATAATATACAATCGTCGAATCTTTGCGGCGTACCGCAGTGACTGTGTGATGTTTGCCACCGAACATGACGCCTTCCACTACAGCCTGCCCTCCATAAACGGGTTTTTGAACCTCAGACATTTCTACACCAACCTAATAGTTATTCACGTAGCTCTCTCATGGGTGCTAACATGTGTATTATCAAGCATCACAAGGGTTTAAGGCGGTCCTCCAAAATGGAATGGAAGCTTTATCCCCTGCAATTGCTTTTTGAATGTTGAATCACAGGAAGGTATTATCCTGTGTACATTATAAATTTCAACAGAGGATGGGGATTTTCCTCTGAAAAAAGCAGATTATTTATGATTTAATCATACAGAATTAATCACAAAACCTCTAGTGATTCTCCTCCCCAATAATAAAAAAAAATAGTTCTATTTAACAAAGGGCATACTACGTAGCGGAGGTGTTTGATATGTCTTCTAATGAAAATGGACAAATTCAACAGGAATATCAAAGCATGTTAATCTACAATGTACTTGCTGTCGGTTTTGTTGGGGGGGCTTTAGCCAGTTTTATCGGAATCCTAGCCCATTATGTTAACTTTATGGATTTTAGCCCAAAATTCATACTGACTTCGTGGTCAAATATGACCTGGATCGATCATTGGCTCGGTACGGTAATGACCATGATTTTATTCGGAATTCTATCTGTGGGGATCGCTTTTATATACTATAGTCTCTTTAAAAGGATGAAGAGTATTTTTCCGGGTATTTTTTTGGGGGTGGTCTGCTGGGCTTTACTTGTATTTGTCCTGAAACCGATGTTCATCGATTTGCCAACCTTTTATAAAATGTCAGCAAATACGGTTATAACAAGTGTATGCATTTTTATTATATACGGTCTTTTTGTAGGGTTTTCTATATCATATGATCATCAGGAATATATACGCCATAAAAACAAGGCCGAGAAGCAATCGGAAAGCTGATTGCTTCTTGGTTGTAAAAAAGTAGTAAGACAATTTGGAATTATGATAGAATGTTCATGGAAAGCAATCTTTTAACATGAGCAGGTGTTTGATGATGACAAAAATCTTACTAATCAATGGTCCTAATTTAAATCGCTTGGGGAAGCGGGAACCTGCGCATTATGGATCCTCGACGCTTGCGGATGTGGAAGCGCGATTAATGCTGCAAGCACAAGGGTTAAATGTGGAATTAACCTCTTTTCAAACTAACCATGAAGGAGCGATTATCGACAAGCTCCATTGGTCAGAGGATCATGGGATCGACGGGATTATCATTAATCCTGGGGCTTTTACTCATTATAGTTATGCGATTCGTGATGCAATAGCCGGAATTGATGTTCCAGTGGTGGAAGTGCATATTTCGAACATACATGCCCGTGAAAGCTTTCGACATGAATCAGTGACCGCTGCGGTATCGGCGGGACAGATTGTCGGCTTGGGGATACACGGTTATGAATTGGCGTTGCAGGCGATCACAAAGATTGCAAAGGGGGAAATTAAATGAACAAACTAATGCGCTTAAGAGCCTCGATGGAAAAGGTGGGCATTGATGGTTTTTTGATCACCAGTACATATAACCGCCGATACATGACCAACTTCACGGGAAGTGCAGGCGTTGTCCTCATTTCCCAAAAAGAAGCTAAATTCATCACTGATTTCAGATACGTGGAACAAGCGGGCAAGCAGGCACCGGACTATGAAGTCGTTCAACACAAAGGAACCATCATGGAAGAAGTCGGCAAGCAGGCTAAAGGGATGAATATCGACAAGCTGGGTTTTGAGCAAGAGCACCTGACTTATGCTACATATAAAGCTTATGAAGCGGCCATTGATGGCCAACTTTTGCCGGTGTCTGGGGTTATTGAGAATTTACGCTTGATAAAGACTTCGTCAGAGATTAAGATATTAAAGGAAGCGGCTGCTATTGCTGATGCTGCGTTTACGCATATTCTGGATTTCCTGCGTCCAGGGATTACGGAACTGGATGTATCCAATGAACTTGAATTCTTTATGAGGAAACAAGGGGCAACTTCTTCTTCCTTCGATATTATTGTAGCATCCGGCATAAGGTCCGCACTTCCGCATGGAGTGGCTACTGATAAAATCATCGAAAAAGGCGATTTTGTCACATTGGATTACGGGGCATATTATAACGGGTATGTGTCTGACATCACTCGGACATTAGCGGTTGGCAAGCCAAGTGAAGAACTTATTAATATTTATGACATTGTTTTAGAAGCTCAACTGAGAGGAATGGCTGGGATCAAACCTGGTATGACTGGCAGGGAAGCGGATGCACTAACTCGAAATCTAATTGAAGAAAAGGGATATGGGCAGTATTTTGGACATTCGACCGGACATGGAATCGGCCTTGAAGTTCATGAAGGTCCAGCATTATCCTTTAGGTCTGATATCATTTTAGAACCAGGTATGGCTGTAACCGTTGAACCGGGCATTTATTTACCGGGCGTAGGCGGAGTGCGGATTGAAGATGATACAATCGTTACAATTGACGGTAACGAAGCACTTACTCATTCAACTAAAGAGTTAATCATTCTGTAAACATGTACATGTAGGAGGACAAATTTATGATTTCTGTAAACGATTTTCGCACGGGTGTTACGATTGAAGTAGATAATGGAATTTGGCAGGTTATCGAGTTCCAACACGTTAAACCTGGTAAAGGTGCAGCTTTTGTACGTTCTAAACTTCGGAACCTTCGTACGGGTTCAATCCAGGAGAAAACATTCCGTGCTGGTGAAAAAGTTGCTAAAGCACATATCGAAAACCGCAAGATGCAGTACCTTTATGCAAGTGGAGACAGCCATGTATTCATGGATAACGAAACGTATGACCAAATCGAGCTGCCGGCTTCAAGCATTGAACGTGAACTTAAGTTCCTAAAGGAAAATATGGAAGTACATATCATGACTTTCCAAGCGGAAACTCTTGGCGTCGAACTTCCAAACACAGTGGAACTAGAAGTGGCGGAGACTGAGCCTGGAATTAAAGGCGATACATCTTCAGGCGGCACGAAATCAGCTGTACTTGAGACGGGCCTTTCGGTTCAAGTGCCATTTTTCATCAACCAAGGTGACAAACTATTGATCAATACAAATGAAGGTTCTTACGTATCACGTGCATAAATGAAAGAAGGCCGAGATTAATATCTCGGCCTCAAATTGCAGACAAAAAGGTTTCGGAATGGTTTCATTCCGAAACCTTTTTGATTTTTTATGGGATTGGACTTCATGATGACGCAGATGATCTGCTTCTTCCGTATATTCCTGCCAATATGGAGTGCCACCACTTTCTGAAGGTCCTTACTTTCTGTACAACACTGTGATAAAAATGAACGAGTCCTGCACAAATGCAATTGGATGATTTGTATACACGATAGTCCTCTTTAATCTCCATTTTACAAGCTTGCACCAGTTGGTCTAAAGTAATCATTCATGCTGATCGAATCATGATCATGTTTAAAAAGCATCCTCATCTCCTCAAGTTCCCAGTCTGGAAGGTCCGTATGTTCTCATCCCAAACCATGATTTTATAAGAAGACTTGGTTACCCTTCATGTTTTACTTTTTATGGAGTGGAACCCTCACTGGATTTAAGAAATCTGCGACACTCCTGCCGAATAACTGCTAGCCGAGACCCCACAGGCGCTTGCGCCGAGGAGGCTTGGCGGACATTCGGCGGAAAGGGAGCGGATTTCTGAAATCAACTGCAACTTTTTTTAAATAAAAAGACGTAGACCGAGATTAATTTCTCGGTCTTTTTTAGATTCAGGAAGTTATAAAAAATCAATAAATGGTCCGTTTCTTTAATAGCCTGTCATCATTGCGTGCTTGTCGGCATATATTTTATTGAAAGTGGTGTATACAGGAGGATTGTCAAAATGGAAACGATTCTTTCTTTTTTACCGAAAAGTATATACGAGCAACTCCGCGGTATGACACCGATGGTGATCGATAGGATGGAAGAACTGCGAATTCGGGTTGGAAGGCCGCTTGAGGTCATTGTAGGGGGGGAACCATACTTTTTTTCCTATGAAGTGACCCATTCGGATGCAGATCAATTATTGAATAATATAGGTCAATTTTCGTTATATACGCTTGAGGAAGAATTAAAGCGAGGATATATAACCATAGCGGGCGGACATCGGGTGGGGCTTGCTGGCAAGGTGATCCTGGAAAATGGTTCGGTCAAAGCGATCAGGGATATTTCCTCATTCAATATTCGGGTTGCACGTGAAAAAATAGGTGCAGCTGAACCTCTCACTTCATATTTATATGACGGGGAATGGCAGCATACCATGTTGATCGGTGCTCCGCAAACGGGAAAAACGACCATATTACGTGATATTGCAAGAATGATATCCAGTGGTAATGAAAAACTCGGCATTGCCCCTCAAAAGGTGGGGATAGTGGACGAGCGCTCAGAAATTGCCGGATGTGTGCATGGAGTGCCGCAGCTCGAATTCGGAACAAGGGTTGATGTGCTCGATGGATGTCCTAAAGCGGAAGGGATGATGATGATGATCCGTTCGATGTCCCCGGATGTATTGATCGTGGATGAAATAGGCCGGGAAGCGGATACGCAGGCTGTGCTGGAAGCTGTGAATGCAGGTATTAAACTCATGATAACCACGCATGGCCATACACTGGATGAAATCAAGAAGCGACCCATTATCGCTGAAATATTAAAGCAAAACATTTTTGAACGCTTTATTGAATTAAAAAGAAGTAAATTCGGTAGGAGGGGCTACAAAGTCCTTGATGCAGCAGGGGTTCCCATTTACTTGGGAGAGAGTGTGAACCCGCATGTTTAAGTTAATAGGAGCAGCGATAATTATTATAGCGACGACTTGGGCAGGTTTTGAAGCGGCGAAAAAATTAAGTATGAGGCCTCGTCAACTGAGACAGCTGAAAGTCGCCATGCAATCGCTTGAAGCTGAAATCATGTTCGGTCATACACCTTTGAAAGAAGCGGCAAGGAAACTTTCTAAACAGATGGCCAAACCTTTGTCCAGCTTTTTCGATACATTTGCAAATCGGCTCGAGTCAGGTGAAACCACCGTCAAAGAAGCATGGGATGATAGTTTGAAGAAAATATGGCAATCCCTTGCTTTAAAACAGGGAGAATTCGAGATTCTTTCACAGTTTGGGGAGACGCTTGGGAAAAGCGATAAATATCATCAGCAAAAGCAAATCATGCTAACGATGGCACATTTGGAACGGGAAGAAACCGATGCACTCGACCGCCAGGGGAAATATGAAAAAATGATGAAAAGTCTTGGTTTTTTATCAGGGCTATTATTGATCATTTTGCTGATGTAGGAATATGTGGGGGGAATGAAAATGGGCATTGACGTGGACATCATATTTAAAATAGCGGGTGTGGGGCTTGTAGTGGCATTTCTTCACACGATACTCGATCAGGTTGGGAAGAAGGAATATGCCCAGTGGGTGACACTTTTCGGATTTATCTATATTTTATTCATGGTTGCTTCTGTAGTAGAGGATTTATTTCAAAAAATTAAATCTGTATTTCTATTTCAGTAAGGGAGGGATTCGCGATTGAAATCATAAAAATCGTGGCCATTGCCCTAGTTGCCACCTTTTTGGCACTGATCGTCAAAGAGCAAAAACCAAATTTGGCATTCCTGCTTGTTGTTTTTGTAGGATGCTCCATTTTTCTTTTTTTAGCTGACAAAATATACGAAATCATTTTAATGTTAGAAAAAATTGCAGTTAATGCCAATGTAAATACCGTGTATCTAGAGACCATTTTAAAAATAATCGGAATTGCCTATATTGCAGAATTCGCTTCCCAAATTACAAAAGATGCAGGGCAAGGTTCGCTCGCTTCCAAAATAGAATTAAGCGGAAAAATCTTGATTCTTGCCATGGCGATTCCGATATTGACCGTCATTATCGAAACGATTCTACAGATGCTCCCAAGTTAATGGATTACTCCTACTAGTCAATGAGGTGAATGTATGAAGCAGCGGATGCCTTACTTATCCATTCTATTCGTTTTACTCTTTTTTTTGCATGCATCTATTGGACAAGCTGCCGAAAATCCAGAAAATGGTGAAGTTGATCAAGAGCCGATCATGCAGTCCGAACTGGTACAAGCCCAAATAGAAAGGCTGGGCGTCGATGAGCTCAAACAATATTGGGATGACATCGTTACGGAATATGGAGGATTCTTACCGGAAAGCCAGAAAGGGAGCTTCATGGATTTTGTAAGCGGCGATAAGAAATTTTCATTTGATGAATGGATAAAGGGAATCACAAAATTCATTTTTCATGAACTGCTCGTGAATGGAAAGCTGCTGGGGTCACTCATTTTATTAACCGTTTTCAGCATGTTCCTCCAGTCTTTGCAGAATGCGTTCGAGCAAAGCTCCGTAAGTAAGGTCGCTTATGCAATCGTTTATATGGTGCTGATCATTTTGGCACTTAACAGTTTTCATGTGGCGATTGAATATACAAAAGATACGATAGATTTGATGATTTCCTTTTTAATGGCGCTCATCCCTTTACTCTTGGCATTGATAGCTGCTTCAGGCGGACTTGTATCGGCAGCCTTCTTTCATCCGGTATTGATGTTTTTGATGAATACAAGCGGCATCTTGATTCAGTTCGTCGTCCTTCCGTTATTATTCTTTGCAGCGATTTTAAGCATAGTCAGCACGTTGACCGAACATTACAAAGTGACACAGCTGGCACAACTTCTCCGTAATTTTGCCATCGGGATCCTTGGAGCATTCATGACCATATTCCTTGGTGTGATATCCGTTCAGGGAGCATCCTCAGCTGTAGCTGACGGAGTGACGATCAGGACAGCCAAATTCGTGACAGGTAACTTTATACCGGTCATAGGGCGCATGTTTACCGATGCAACTGATACGGTCATTAGTGCCTCCGTCCTTTTGAAAAATACAGTGGGATTGTCAGGTGTCATCATTCTCTTGCTCATTACCACATTTCCCGCCATAAAAATCCTGATGATTTCTTTTGTCTATAAATTGGCAGCGAGTCTTTTGCAGCCGCTGGGCGGAGGACCTGTAATAAAATGCCTTGACATTATAAGTAAAAGCATGATTTATATTTTCGCCGCATTGGCCATTGTCTCACTCATGTTTTTTTTAAGTATCACGGTAATCATCGCCTCTGGAAACATTACCCTGATGGTTCGTTAGAAAGGAGGAGGACTTGGTGAGTTTTTTAGCTGGCTGGGTATCCAACATCATCATATTTGTACTGCTGGCTACTGTGATCGATATGCTTCTGCCGAATTCAGCTTTACAGAAGTATGCCAAAATGGTTATCGGGCTTTTACTGATTGCAATCATCATCACTCCTATATTGGGATTATTCAATAAGGATTTCGATGATATTCTCACTGCGGCCACTAGTGAATTTGAGGATCAGAAAAAAAAAGATTTAGGAAATTTGACAGAAATGAAGAAAAAAGAAATACAAGCTACCCAGGGTGCATATATTTTAAAACAAATGGCTGTTGACTTACAGGCAGAAGTGGAAGAGGAGCTGATGGCGGATTATAACATGAGGATTAGTTCAATTGATGTAGGGGTCAAGAATGAGGAAGAGCCGGGTGTTGATGATCTGCAGAACATAACCATCTCATTGGAAAAGGCAGAAGGGAAAGAAAACTCGGAGATAGAGGCAGTAGCGAAGGTTGATATCAATACAGATAGCCCATCCACTTCGAATGATGCCAATCTGGATGCTGTCAAAAGGTTTCTGGCAACAAGTTGGTCTGTTGATGAAGAGATCATTGAAATCGCCGGGGAAAGGAAGTGACTGAGTATTGAACAAAGACAAAGGTCCATTATCCTGGCTGCAAAAACTATTAAATAAAGACCCTGACCAAAAAGAGCCTAAGGAAAAAAAACCTTCCCTGTATGTCTATGCTCTAATAGTTGTCCTTTTGGGATCGGGAATCATGATGGCCGGGAATTTGTTAACCACCAACAAGACGGGACAAACATCTGAAGTGACGACTGTTTTCAATAATGATAAACAGCAGGAAGAAGATGGGGATGTTGAAACATTCGGCCAGAAGAAATCAGAATTCAAGACTACAAAAGACTATGAAATATATCTACAGAATGAAATGAAGGAAGCGCTAGAATCCATCGCAGGCGTCCAGGATGTGAAAGTCGTAATCTACGTCGATGCATCCGAGAAAAAAGTATATGAAAGAAATAAAGTCACCCAAAAACAAGTCACTGAAGAAACCGACCAGGAAGGCGGCAAAAGGACGGTCGAAGACACATCCGTTGATGAACAGCTAGTTTTGGTCAAGAGCGGTGAAAAAGAAGGACCGATCATTTCGGAAACGAAAAAACCTAGTGTACGAGGAGTCCTGGTAGTCGCTAAAGGGGCCGAAAACATTCAAATAAAGAAGTGGATCATCGAGGCTGTCACACGCTCACTTGATGTACCGAGTCACAGGGTTTCTGTCATGCCTAAAAAATAAGGGGGAAAATCTACATGTTATTAAAAAAACAAACCGTTTGGTTATTGACTATGCTAAGTCTGGTCGTTGTGCTTTCAGTCTATTATTTAACCGCTCCTGAAGAAAATGCCGCCGATATGACGGCAACAGAGCAAATGGAACAGGAAGAAAGTAAAACAGAAAGTAAAACAGAGAACAAAGCAGAGACAAAAGGGGAAAATAAAAGTGAAAAAGAAACTTCCAAAAATACAGAAGGTTCCTCTGTAACCATTGCATCTGGAGATGAGTTCGAATCGTTAAGGATGCAGATTGAAGATGAACGGGCGAAGCTGAATGAAGAATTGACTGCTAAGATGGGCAACACAGAATTATCAGCTGAAGAAAGAGACGAGGCTTATGCAAAAATCGAACAATTAAGTGAAACGAAAGTGAAAGAAAATATCATCGAAAACTTAATTGTTGCCATGGATTACAATGCCGCACTGGTCCGGGTTGACGGAACGGATGTTAAGGTGAGTGTCAAGGCGGATAAACAAACGAAAACAGAGGCCAATAACATTATCCGCCTCGTAAGGAAAGAAGTGAGCGATGCACAAAATGTAGTGGTCGATTTCCAACCGGAAAAGTAAACACACATACAGAAAAAAGTGACTGCTACAGAACAGTTCAACATCATAAAAATTTGAAAGCCCCCTTAATAAAAAAATGGGAGGCTTTTTATTATGATTTTATTAACTATCTCACAAACCTGGAAACTTTTGAGGAAAAGTTTTTTTATGTCGATTGGAATCAGGAACTCAAATAGAAATGGTGATAATGATCATCCGTAATATTCTAGAAAAGTAATTAAAATGGATATTATGGCTGGTTTTCCAGGAATGGAATGCAAAATTAAAGAGCAAGCGTTAAGGTGCCCAAGTTGATAAATATTCACAATATTATAATAAAGGTGTAAGATGGAAGTATGGATATTCAGTAACAATTAATCTATCATTGAATTTGTATAAGCTAATATTGTATGATGTTAGAAGCTGGTCATAAACTTTTCAATTTTCTTAGGGAAACAATATTTTGAGAAAGTGAAATATCTGTTATAATACAGATGAGGTTTGTAGTCAGTTTATTCGCATTCGCGTAAAGAAAGCGGCTACTTTGTGCAGTATTGGACAAAGTAGGATAAGCTAAGGGTAGGGTTACATAAAATATTATTGCCTCACAAACTCATATTAAATTAGACAAGGGGTGCCACAAAATGAAAGTGCAAGAAATTCGTGAAATTATTAAGTTAGTCGATCAATCAAATATCGGTGAATTCGTATTCGAAAATGAAGGAACGAAAATTAAATTGAAAAAAACCGAAACGGGTACAGTATTACACCAAGCAGCAGTTGCTCCAGATGTTGTTCAAGCCAATGCAGCTGTAGAGGTCAAGCCCTCAGCGGCCCCTGCCCCTGAAGTACCGAAAGCTGTTGAACCTGCAAAACCGGCTGCTGCCGTCACTGAACAGGAAAATTTACATAAAATCACTTCCCCGATGGTAGGGACATTCTACCAATCTCCTGCACCGGATTCACCTGCATACGTAAAAGCAGGCGATAAAGTGACGGGGGATTCCATCGTCTGCATCGTGGAAGCCATGAAACTTTTCAATGAAATCGAAGCTGAAGTAAGCGGTGAAATCGTGGAAGTCCTTGTAAAAGAAGGTCAGCTTGTAGAATATGGTCAACCATTATTTTTAGTAAAGCCGGAATGAGGAGCTGTTTCTAAATGATTAAAAAGGTATTAATTGCCAATCGTGGGGAAATTGCTGTCCGAATCATCCGGGCATGCAAGGAATTAGGAATCGAGACTGTTGCTGTCTATTCAGAAGCAGATAAAGAAGCATTACATGTTCAAATTGCTGATGAAGCATATTGCATCGGTCCTAAATTATCAAAAGACAGTTATTTAAATACAACCAACATTATCAGCACAGCCAAGAAAACGGGATCCGATGCAATTCATCCGGGATATGGTTTCCTAGCTGAAAATGCCGACTTTGCCGAGCTATGCCGTGAATGCAATATCATTTTCATCGGTCCTAGCCCCGAAGCGATCAATAAAATGGGAACAAAGGACGTAGCAAGGGAAACCATGCGCAAGGCTGGTGTACCGATCGTGCCAGGTTCTAAAGGCATAATCAAAGATACGGATGAGGGTGTAGCACTAGCTAATGAAATGGGCTATCCAGTCATCATCAAAGCTACTGCAGGCGGAGGCGGTAAAGGTATCCGCGTCGCAAGGACGGAAGAGGATCTCATTAAGGGCATTAACATCACGCAACAGGAAGCCGCGACGGCATTCGGGAATCCTGGCGTGTATATTGAAAAGTTCATCGAGGACTTCCGTCACGTTGAAATACAGGTCATGGCAGATAATCATGGCAACGCCATCCATTTAGGTGAGCGTGATTGTACGGTCCAACGACGTTTGCAAAAACTTGTTGAAGAAACCCCGTCACCGGCGTTGGATGGTGAAATACGTGCGGAAATGGGGCAGGCCGCTGTGACGGCTGCACTTGCCGTAAACTATTCAGGTGCCGGAACAGTAGAATTTATTTATGACTATGTGAATAGAAAATACTACTTTATGGAAATGAATACACGTATCCAGGTTGAGCACCCAGTTACAGAAATGGTAACGGGCGTGGATTTGATTAAAGAACAGATCAAAGTTGCTTCAGGCAGCAAACTATCGCTTTCGCAAGAGGATGTCACTTATAACGGATGGTCTATCGAATGCCGGATCAATGCCGAAAATCCAGAAAAGAATTTCATGCCTTCCGCAGGTAAGATTCAAATGTATTTACCTCCAGGCGGCTACGGGGTTCGTGTTGATTCTGCGGCATACCCTGGGTACTCAATTCCGCCGTATTACGATTCCATGATCGCTAAATTGATTGTCCATGCACCGACTAGAGAAGAGGCGATCGAGAAGATGAAACGCGCCTTGGGTGAGTTTGTCATTGAAGGGATCAGTACCACAATTCCTTTCCATATTAAGTTACTTCAGCATGAACAATTTGTTTCCGGGGAATTTAATACCAAATTCCTTGAAATATATGATGTAATGAACTCATAATGTAAAGGAAGACAGGAGGTGCTTTTGAATGAGTGAAATGGAAGGCCAATTACTCGAAATGAATGATTATAATAGTGGGCTGGGCAAAGTGGAGATTGCGCCTGAGGTGATAGAGGTGATTGCGGGTATCGCTGCATCGGAAGTTGAAGGTGTTGCACATATGCGCGGGAACTTCGCTACGGGTGTTGTTGAAAAGCTTGGTAAAAAGAACCACGGTAAAGGTGTTAAAGTGGACTTAACGGGAGAATCCATCAAGGTCGAACTTTATTGTGTCATGAAGTTTGGTGTTTCAATTCCGAAAGTTGCTCAGGAAGTGCAAGATAACATTCGTGAAGCTTTATTGAATATGACCGCTATCGACGCTGGCGAAGTGAACATTCATGTAGTGGGCATTGCGTTTGAAAACGCTAAACAAGAAGCGGATTACGAACAAGAAGTGTAAGTGGGCTTCATTCGATTCACACCTGCAAAAACCCGGCAAAAAGCCGGGTTTTTGTTTTTTGAATGTAAACTCAAAGATGCCCGTTTTTGGAGCCTGCTTATAATATTAAATTTAAATGAACATAATAAGGCGGTGTCTGGAAATTTCCCTTTAATTCAAGGGTGATTTCTGTTAGAGTGTAAAAGGTGAAATATGAGCATGAAAGCTAGGCAAGAGCTTTTTGACACTTTCAAAAAGTATGGGACTGTGTTGGCCGTTTAATTGGAAAGTAATCTTGAAATGTAATCTTGAATCAAGATATTGAATCTTTTGGCCTTTAATTTAGTGGGATTTAGCTTGTTTTTATAAATAATATAGCGAGAATCTTAATATTTTTGAAAAAATGTTATTTAATGTTCGTTTGTTCTAGCATTTTCATATATAATAGTAGATGTAAAAGGAGTAAGATTATGAAAAGAAGAGAAGCCCGTGAAAAATCCCTTCAAGCACTATATCAGATAGATATTGCCAACTCGAATGCAGAAGAAGCAATGGAAAGCGTACTGGATGGTGCTCCCACTGATAATTATTTCAAGAAATTAGTAATGGGGATAACGGAAAATCGTGAACAAATTGATGGAATGATCAGGGACAATTTAGAGAATTGGACGTTGGAAAGACTGGCGAACATTGATCGGAATTTACTGCGGATCGCGGTTTATGAAATGGTTCACAGTGAAGATGTTCCTGTAAGTGTTGCAATGAATGAAGCTATTGAAATTGCTAAGAAATTCGGTGATGATCAATCAAGCAGTTTTGTAAATGCCGTTTTATCCAAAGTGAAGGTGAAAAGCGGCAGCTAAAGCTGCAGCCTTGAACAAGGATTCTCTCAGCAATTTCTTTAGCAAAATTAACTTGGGAGGAATAAACACATGTCAGCTCAAATCATTAATGGTAAAGAAATTGCAGAGTCAGTTAGGCAGGAAATCAGTAAGGAAGTTCAACAGTTACGTGAAAAAAATGTCGTTCCGGGTTTAGCTGTAATCCTGGTGGGTGACAATCAAGCATCTCAAACTTATGTGCGCCATAAGCAAAAGGCCTGTGAGGACTTGGGTATGCATTCCGTACTAATTAAAAAGCCTGCGGATCTCTCTCAGGAGGAATTAATTCAGAGCATTGCTGAATTAAACCAGGATGACAGCATTCATGGTATATTGGTGCAGCTGCCCTTGCCTGGACATATTCAGGAAAAGGCGATCATTGAAGCGATTTCCCCTGAAAAGGATGTAGATGGATTCCACCCGATTAATATTGGGCGGATGATGACGGGACAAGATGCATTTTTACCTTGTACTCCGTATGGCGTCATGGTGATGCTTGAGTATATCGACTATGACCTTGAAGGTAAGCATGTTGTTATCGTAGGGAGAAGTAATATCGTCGGAAAACCAGCCGGACAATTGTTTTTAAACGCAAATGCAACCGTTACATACTGTCATTCACGGACAAAGGATCTTGCTTATTATACCAAGCAAGCCGATGTCGTTGTGGCAGCGGTCGGAAAGAGGGACACGATCACGAGTGACCATATTAAAGAAGGCGCAATCGTCATTGACGTCGGAATGAACAGGAATGATGAAGGGAAGCTTTGCGGTGATGTGGCGTTTGATGAAGTGAAAAATAAGGCTTCATACATTACACCTGTTCCTAAAGGCGTTGGTCCCATGACGATTACGATGCTTATGAAGAATACGGTCAAATCTGCTCAAAAAGCACTTGAATCAAACAAGCAAGCATTAAAAAGCTGAAAAAAACGTTAAATTATTTTAAAGAAGCGGACCTCTTGTTTTATAATAACGGGAGACCGCTTTTTTTCCATTCATGGATTTATGATAATCTATAGGTGAGTTTTCTTTATATCCGATTTCCATCGGAAGGAGACATTATATGAGCAACCAACAATATTTGAGTGTGTCGGCTTTAACGAAGTACATCAAAAGGAAGTTCGATGCCGACCCCCATTTGCAAAATGTATACATAAAAGGTGAAATTTCAAATTTTAAACAACATACAAGCGGACATATGTATTTTACTTTAAAGGATGAGAAGGCACGACTTCTCTCCGTCATGTTTGCCGCCAATAATAAAGGGATGAAATTCCTGCCTGAAAATGGCATGAAGGTACTTGTTAAGGGTGATATATCATTATACGAAGCTGGAGGACAGTATCAGCTTTATGTGAAAAGCATGGCCCCTGATGGTGTGGGGGATTTATATCTTGCTTATGAACAGCTGAAGAAAAAGCTTGAGGGGGCAGGCTTGTTTTTGGCCGAACACAAGAAGCCGATCCCGCAGTACCCTAAGTCTGTAGGGGTCATAACTTCGCCGACCGGAGCTGCATTAAGAGATATCCTGACAACCATCAAGCGAAGATATCCGATCGCCAGGATCATCGTTTATCCAGCACTTGTACAAGGGAATAATGCCGCTAAATCGATTGCCAAGGCAATTTCCATGGCGAACGCAAGGGCGGAAAGCGATGTTCTCATTGTCGGAAGGGGCGGCGGGTCGATCGAGGAACTATGGGCCTTCAATGAGGAGATAGTGGCTGAATCTATATATGATTCCGATATACCTGTAATTTCTGCTGTCGGTCACGAAACCGACTTTACGATTGCTGATTTTGTCGCCGATATGCGTGCTCCTACACCGACTGGTGCAGCAGAGTTAGCGGTTCCTCACTTGAATGAAATACTCGAACGCCTGATGAACCGCAAGAATCGATTGACCCGCTCCATTCAAGAAGCAGTGAATTTTGAACGAACCCGTTTGACCAGGATGGAGAGGTCTTATGCCTTCCGTTACCCACATAAAATGTACGAACAGAAGCTGGAACAACTAGACAAGACGATGGACAGGCTAGGGAGGACCAGCACGCGATATTTCATGAAAAAGAGAGATGAGCTGAATCAGCTGAACGATATTTTGAAAAAGCAGCATCCTGAACAAGCGGTAAAAAATGCGAAAGATGAACTGCAGCAGCATGCAAAGGTTTTACGGAGGGCCATGGAAGCCATCTATCGGCATAAATCTCAGCAGTTCGTCCATATTACAGCCACTTTATCTGCTCTCAGTCCACTAAAAATCATGGAACGGGGCTATGGATTGGTTTTTGCTGAGGATGAGACATTAGTAAAAAGTACACAGCAAGTATCAAAAGGGGATAAGATAGCGGTTTCGATAAAAGATGGAACTCTTGAATGTGAAATTAAAGAAATTAAGGAGCGGATTGAATCATGACAAAAAAACAGGAAGCTACATTTGAAGAAGCGATGGAGAATCTCGAAAAAATTGTAGAGCAGTTGGAAGAAGGCGATGTGCCCTTGGAAGAAGCCATTTCGATATATAAACAAGGGATGGATTTATCAAGGCTTTGCCATTCAAAGCTTAAGGCTGTTGAAGATCAGTTGACTCAAATTTTACGCGAAGATGGGGAACTTGAAAACTTTGCTGTACAGGAGGAAGAATGACATGGGTACGGCGTCCTTTGAAATGTTTTCTAATGAATATAAGGCAATTATAGAACGGGAAATCGTCGAATATGTCAATAAACTTAAAGCCCCGGCAGTAGTCAAAGAAGCCATGATCTATTCACTGCAGGCAGGGGGGAAACGGATTCGCCCATTATTGGTCTTTGCGGTTTTGGAGGCCTTTGGAAAAAGCTTGAGGATAGGGATTCCTGCAGCGGCTGCCATTGAAATGATTCATACATATTCTTTGATTCATGATGACCTTCCGGCAATGGATGATGATGATCTCCGCCGCGGAAAACCGACGAATCATAAAGTGTTCGGTGAAGCGGTGGCCATACTGGCAGGTGATGCACTTCTTACTTATAGCTTTCAATTGGTGACGGATATGATCAATCCCGAGGTCACGGCTGAAATGAAGCTGAACCTTGTAAGTGAAATTGCGAAGTCCGCCGGAGCCGAAGGAATGGTTGGGGGGCAAGTTGCCGATATGGAAGGTGAGAATAAACAGCTGACCCTTCAGGAATTGGAGTATATACATGAACATAAAACAGGGAAGTTATTGACTGCAAGCATCCTTTCCGGTGCTATATTAGCAGGGGCGAGTGAAGAACAGCAACTGCATTTACGTGACTTTGCATACCACCTGGGGCTTGCTTTTCAAATTCGCGATGATATTCTGGATATTGAAGGGTCAGTCGAGTTGATCGGCAAGCCGGTTGGCAGTGATGTTGGGAATCATAAAAGCACATATCCTTCTTTACTAACCCTTCAAGGGGCAAAGCAAAAGTTGGAACATCATATAGAACTTGCCCATGCCGCTTTAGGAAAAACAACCTTACAAACGGGTTTGTTGAATGAACTAACTGATTTAATTGCGAACCGTAATCATTGATTGTGGCTAAATTTGTTATCAATTGAGTTTTTGTGGTATACTCATTGTGCAAAAATATGTGAAAATCAAAATGAATTTTTTAATTGAGATACGTGATAAAATAGGTATAATAAGCCGCCGAAATCACCTGGGTGTTGGCGGCTATTTTTTAACTTAAAACCAATTTTTCGGTCAAGTCTTCCATAGCCCTCTTTCATGAGGCTTTGTTTATGCTAACCACCGAAAATGACAGAAAGTGAGTGGTCCTGTTTGGATCTTCTATCTATAAAAGACCCTTCTTTTTTGAAGAAGATGAATAATGAAGAACTTGTCGAGTTAAGTGTGGAAGTACGGAAATTCCTTGTGGAAAAATTATCGGTGACCGGTGGGCACATTGGTCCCAATTTAGGTGTCGTCGAGTTGACTATAGCCTTGCATAAAGAATTCGACAGTCCGAATGATAAAATTTTATGGGATGTCGGACATCAATCCTATGTCCATAAAATCCTGACTGGCAGAGCAGGAGAGTTCGACACCTTAAAGAAATATAAAGGTCTTTGCGGTTTTCCTAAAATGATTGAAAGCCCCCATGATGTTTGGGAAACTGGTCACAGTTCGACTTCCCTTTCAGCTGCAATGGGGATGGCGGCTGCCCGTGATATCAAAGGGGAAAACAGCTTTATTTTGCCTGTAATCGGAGACGGTGCCCTAACAGGGGGGATGGCGCTTGAAGCGTTGAATCATATCGGTGATGAAAAAAAGGACATGATCGTTATCCTGAATGATAATGAAATGTCCATAGCCCCCAATGTAGGTGCCTTACACACGATATTGGGAAGATTGCGGACAGCAGGTAAATATAACTGGGCAAAAGATGAATTGGAGCTGCTTTTGAAAAAAATTCCTGCAGTCGGTGGTAAACTTGCGGCTACAGCTGAACGTTTGAAGGATAGCATGAAATATTTATTGGTATCAGGAATCTTTTTCGAAGAACTCGGATTCACTTATCTTGGACCAGTAGATGGACATAATTATGAAGAATTGCTTGAGAATTTAAGATATGCCAAGAAAACGAAGGGACCGGTCCTGCTGCATGTCATCACGAAAAAAGGCAAGGGATATTCACCTGCCGAGCTGGACACAACCGGGAACTGGCATGGGACTGGCCCATATAAGATCGAGACAGGTGATTTCGTGAAATCCCCTAGTAAGGGTCCTGCTTGGAGCGCTCTCGTAAGCGATACTGTCAGCAGGCTAGCCCGTGACGATGAGCGGATTGTCGCGATTACACCTGCAATGCCCGTAGGTTCGAAATTGGTGGGCTTCTCTCAAGAGTTCCCAGAGCGTTTCTATGATGTAGGGATTGCCGAGCAGCATGCTGCAACTTTTGCAGCCGGATTGGCAACGCAAAAAATGAAACCATTCCTGGCTATATATTCAACCTTCCTGCAAAGGGCTTATGACCAGGTGGTGCATGATATTTGCCGTCAGAATTTGAACGTATTCATAGGAATCGATCGTGCCGGATTGGTTGGTTCCGATGGTGAAACGCATCAAGGCGTTTTCGACATTGCTTTCTTGCGCCACGTACCGAATATGGTGCTGATGATGCCGAAAGATGAAAACGAAGGCCAGCATATGGTCAATACGGCCTTAAAATATAATGATGGTCCGATTGCCATGCGTTTCCCTCGTGGGAATGGTTGGGGAGTAGAGATGGATGCTGAATTACAGCAGATTCCGATCGGTTCGTGGGAAGTTCTTAAAGAAGGAACGGATGCAGCCATCTTAACTTTCGGCACAACGATTCCCATGGCTCTTGAAGCGGCAGAACTGCTCGAGAAAGAGGATTATTCAGTGAAGGTGATCAATGCCCGGTTCATTAAGCCTTTGGATGAGAACATGCTAAGCAGTCTCCTTGGTGAAAAAATGCCAATCCTGACAATAGAAGAAGCGGTTCTTCAAGGTGGTTTTGGTAGTTCTGTTCTTGAATATGCTCATGATCAAGGATTTTATGGGGCAATTATAGATCGAATGGGGATACCTGATTATTTCATTGAACATGGAAGTGTCGATGAACTGCTTGAAGAAATCGGTCTGACGACTGAGACAGCCATCAAAAAGATTAAAATGATAACACCCAAAAAAGAAAAAAGGGCCTGAAAATATGAAAGTGATGAAAGAAAGAGTGGATGTATTACTTGTAGAACAAGGCTTGGCCGATACACGTGAAAAAGCGAAGCGTATGGTTATGGCAGGCCTTGTCTACGCGAATGAAGAGAGATACGAAAAACCGGGGGAAAAAGTGCCGGTCGATCTAGAATTCACGATCAAAGGCAAAGTCATGCCTTACGTTTCAAGAGGCGGTCTTAAACTTGAGAAGGCATTAAGGGAATTCGATTTACAAGTGAATGGAAAAATACTGCTTGATATCGGATCATCAACTGGCGGGTTTACGGATTGTGCTTTGCAAAATGGCGCCATAATGTCTTATGCGCTTGATGTCGGCTATAATCAACTTGCCTGGAAGCTTAGGCAGGATGAGCGGGTAAAAGTAATGGAAAGAACCAATTTCCGTTATGTTACACCCGCCGATCTCGACGGGGAGATGCCAAACTTCGCAAGCATTGATGTTTCCTTCATTTCGCTTACGTTAATTTTACCGGTACTAAAGACCTTGCTCGTCCCGAATAGTGATGTCGTTGCCTTGGTTAAACCGCAATTCGAAGCCGGGAAGGATCAAGTGGGTAAAAAGGGGATTGTTCGTGATCCCAAAATCCATAAACAAGTGTTGGATAAGATCATTTCTTTTTCTTTAAAGGAAGGCTATGATATTAAGGATGCCTCCTTCTCACCGATTACCGGCGGTGATGGAAATATTGAATTCTTACTTCACTTACACTGGCAAGGGCCGAAGGAAGATGGAGCATTATTGCTTTCGAAAACGGTTGATGACATCGTTGGAGAGGCCCATGCCCAATTTAAAAAAGAATAGCTAGAACTTTGTATGGCTCCTTTGGCTGAATGGTTGGCTAAAGGAGCTTTTTGACTATACATTGTCGTCATGAACTTGAATCATTTATGGGTGCATACATAAAATAGGTAAGTGCAAAAATTAGACTTGTATTCATTTTAGAGAAAAAGTTGTACAATTGCATAAAAATCCGATAACATTAATATTAGCCACTTAGTAAAGCGGCCTATTTGCACGTACTGATGATACCGAGGCAAATTGGCAGCTTGCTTAAGTAAGAAATGAAAGTGATACCATTACCATTAAATGAGCAACAGTTGAGAAGAGGTGCTTCTACTTATGAATAAAGGACAACGACATATAAAAATAAGGGACATTATAACGAATAATGATATCGAAACACAGGATGAGTTAGTTGAAGAATTGAAATTAGCTGGATACAATGTAACTCAAGCCACCGTTTCAAGGGATATTAAAGAGCTTCACCTTGTAAAAGTTCCTTTAACGGATGGAAGGTATAAATACAGTCTGCCGGCCGACCAACGTTTCAATCCACTTCAAAAATTAAAGAGAATCCTTGTCGATGCCTTTGTACGCATTGACTCAGCCAACAATTTGCTGGTTATGAAAATGCTCCCGGGTAATGCCCAAGCCATCTGTGCATTGATTGATAATTTAAATTGGCAAGAAATACTCGGGACGATAGGCGGCGACGATACTTGTTTAATTATCTGCCGTTCCGAGGAAGATGCAAAGATCATTTCCGGCAAATTCTTGGACATGCTCTAATAATGTTGTGAGGTGATCTAGTTTGTTAACAGAACTATCGATTAGGAATTTTGCGATCATAGACAGCCTGTCCGTTTCATTTGAGAAAGGCTTGACGGTCTTGACAGGAGAAACAGGGGCAGGGAAGTCAATCATAATAGATGCCGTTCATCTCTTGGTTGGGGGACGTGGTTCTGCAGAGTTCATTCGGCATGGTGAGTCGAAGGCTGAAATAGAAGGATTATTCCAAATTGAAGATGAAAAACACCCAGTCTTTGCCAAAGCGGAAGAGTTTGGCCTGGATATGAATGATGGGATGGCGATACTTCGAAGGGATATCTCACAAAGCGGTAAAAGCGTTTGCAGGGTAAATGGGAAGCTGGTGACGATTTCCATTTTACGTGAGATAGGGCGAACATTGATAGACATCCATGGTCAGCATGAACATCAGGAATTAATGGATGAACGACTCCATCTTCCGCTGCTCGATCAATTCGGCGGTGAAAAAATCGCAGCTGCACTCACTGAATACCAAAAGCTATATAAACGATATGAAACCGCTTCTAAACAATTGAATGGTTTGAGCCAAAATGAACAGCAAATGGTCCACCGCCTTGATTTGATCCAGTTTCAATTCGATGAAATCCAAAAAGCTGATTTGAAATTACGCGAAGATGAAGAATTGATGGAAGAACGGAAGAAAATTAATAATTTCGAAAAAATCCATGAAGCGCTGCAAACCAGTTATAATGCTTTAAATGGTGAGCAGCATGCAATTGATTGGCTTTCCGTAGCCATGAATAATTTGGAGGAAGCGGCAGGGCTTGATGAAGGTTTAAAGCACAGCTCTGAAACCGTTTCAAATAGCTACTTCCTGCTCGAAGAGGCTGTGTCAAACATCCGTGACCAATTGGACTCTTTGGATTATGATACAGAACGTGTGGAATTCATTGAAAGTCGACTTAATGAAATAAATCAATTAAAGCGTAAATACGGACGGACAATCGAGGAAATCCTGGAATATGGGGCTGCAATTGAAGAAGAAGTCGAAAAGCTGCAAAATAGGGAAACCCATATCGCGAAGCTTGAAAAGGAAATGAAATCCATCAAGGCAGATCTTATCGTCGAAGCAAAGAATCTGTCTGAACTTCGCCAGAAATTCGCTCAGCAGCTAACCAAAAAGATTCATCAGGAATTAAAGGATCTATATATGGAAAAAACAATTTTTGAACCTCATTTCCTTCAGACAGCCTATACTTTCGATGAATTGTCAGATAGGGGAATTAATCAGTCAGGGCTGGATTCAATGGAATTTTATATTTCCACCAATCCAGGTGAACCGTTAAAACCTCTTTCTAAAATCGCATCTGGTGGAGAACTGTCGAGGATCATGCTGGCTTTGAAAAGCATTTTCTCCAAGCATCAAGGCATAACATCCATTATATTTGATGAAGTGGATACAGGTGTGAGCGGACGGGTTGCACAATCCATTGCCGAAAAGATTTATAAAGTGGCAACTGGATCACAAGTTTTGTGCATATCCCATTTGCCACAGGTGGCAGCCATGGCGGATACTCACCTTTTCATAGCGAAAAATGTAAGGGCCGGTCGCACGAATACCTCAGTCAAGCCGCTAATTGAAACTGAAAAAATAAAAGAAATTGGCAGGATGATTTCGGGAGTAGAGATTACGGACTTGACGAAACAACATGCCAATGAATTAATCCAGCTGGCCAAAAGGCTGAAGATTACATCTTGATGGGCCTGTAAGAAGATTATTTAAACTTATCATAAGCATTCATTGTAAAGCTATCCAAAAACGGATAGCTTTTATTTTTTGCACCTGTTATAAATGACTGTCATGAGGGCTAAATTAAAGGTGTAGCCATAAAGTTTCAGAGAGCGAGGAGAGTGAATGGATTGAAATTTATATGGATAAACAGGATCATCGGTGGAATTCTCCTTGTTTCGCTATTAACATTAGGGTTATACCAGCCATCTCGTGAATATTTTTTAATTCCAAATCATCTTGTACTATTTGAAGGAAGTCAATATAGTATTTCCAAATCATTGCCTGTTTCTGCAAAAACTTCGGGATCGAGTGATGGAATTTCACTTCATGATGAACAAGCTTCGATTACGCTTGGTGCCGAGAAACCAGGTACGAATGAAGTGTTACTCGATGTAGCAGGCTTGCCTGCCAAAAAGGTCGACATCAGGGTGTTAAAAGACTTTAGGGTCATGCCTGGAGGCCAATCCATTGGAGTGAAGCTTAATACTCTTGGGGTGCTCGTAGTAGGTCATCATCTTATTGATACGGCGCAGGGGAAAAAATCACCGGGAGAAAAAGCGAAAATTGAAATCGGTGATATTATTACAGAAATCAATGGTCAGACGATAAAGAAGATGGGGGATGTAACCCCTTTTGTTCAGCAGGCAGGTGAAAAGGGTGAGGCGTTGAAAATTGTCATTAACCGTGATAATAAAGTGCTTCA
Source organism: Peribacillus sp. FSL R5-0717 (assembly GCF_038002945.1). Taxonomy (NCBI): domain Bacteria; kingdom Bacillati; phylum Bacillota; class Bacilli; order Caryophanales; family Bacillaceae; genus Peribacillus; species Peribacillus sp. FSL R5-0717. The sequence goes on along the minus strand of NZ_JBBOOF010000001.1, from coordinate 628,365 downwards.
TAGTACCTTATTCCCGCTAAAAGATAAGAATGAAGGAACTTACAAATTGGGTTTGTATATCCGTGATTCGGCAGCTGGCATCGGAACGATGACGTTTTATCACCCGGATTCAAAAAAATATGGGGCGTTGGGACATGTCATATCCGATATGGATACAAAAAAGCCGATTGTTGTTAAGGACGGACAGATCGTTCAATCGACGGTCACATCCATCGAAAAAGGAAGCAATGGTGATCCGGGAGAAAAATTGGCACGCTTTTCTTCTAATAAAGAAAAAATAGGAAATATCAATCGCAATAGTCCCTTTGGCATTTTTGGGAAATTAAATCAAGATTTTAAAAATGGAATTAATGACAAACCACTCCCCATCACCCTTTCCCATGAGGTAAAGGAAGGGCCAGCAAAAATCCTTACAGTGGTGAATGGTTCTGAAGTGGAGGAATTCGATGTCGAAATCGTCAGTTCCATCCCACAGAAGTTTCCTGCAATCAAAGGAATGGTCTTAAAAGTGACGGATAAAGAATTGCTTCAAAAAACGGGTGGGATCGTTCAAGGTATGAGCGGCAGTCCTATCATTCAAAATGGGAAATTAATCGGTGCAGTCACCCATGTATTCGTTAATGATCCTACAAGTGGGTATGGAGTCCATATCGAATGGATGTTAAACGAAGCCGGTATAAATATATACGACAAAGATAATTATGAAAAGGCAAGCTAAGAATCCGGGTATCCTTTTGGATGCCCCTTTTTAATGGAAAATTATGATTAGCATAGGTTTGGGTCGGAATTAATTTTGATTTCTTCAAAAAATAGAGGTTTTTTTGGAACGATGTGATAAAATGAAAACGATATGAAGATTTTTCGACAAACGGTTTATTCCAATAGCAAACGAAGTCGAAAACAAGAGATATCCGGAGAATAATATTGAATTCCTTATATTTTTTCAAAAATAAAAGGAATTTAGTTTCCATTGTCGAAAAGTTCAATTACAATAGAATTTAGTCATATAGAAAAAAAGACCAATTGTAGTTGAGGAGGAAATCAAGCGTGAAAAAAATTAAGGTGTGCGTTGTAGATGATAATAGAGAACTTGTTGGCCTTCTGGAAGAATACATTTCTGCACAGGAAGACATGGAAGTGATTGGGGTGGCACATAACGGTCAAGATTGCCTGGGTATGCTAGAAAGCGTTGATCCGGATATTTTGATCCTCGATATTATCATGCCTCATTTAGATGGGTTAGGTGTACTTGAGAAACTTCGTGAAGTAAAACGGGGTGCCATGCCTAATGTGATAATGCTTACTGCCTTTGGTCAAGAAGATGTTACGAAAAAAGCAGTTGATTTGGGTGCGTCTTATTTCATCCTGAAACCATTTGATATGGAAAATCTGGCCAATCACATCCGTCAGGTAAGCGGTAAAGGGCAGGCGGTTTTAAAAAATCATAGTCAATTTAGCTATCGTCCCCAAAATGAATCCAAACCGAAGAACCTTGATGCAAGCATCACCAGCATCATTCACGAGATTGGAGTGCCTGCACATATTAAGGGCTATTTGTATTTAAGGGAAGCCATATCCATGGTATATAATGATATAGAATTATTGGGTTCCATCACCAAAGTTTTATATCCGGATATCGCAAAAAAATACAATACTACGGCCAGCCGAGTTGAACGTGCTATCCGGCATGCGATTGAAGTGGCCTGGAGCCGTGGAAATATAGAATCCATATCATCTCTTTTCGGCTATACCGTAAGCATGACAAAGGCAAAACCTACAAATTCCGAATTCATTGCCATGGTTGCCGATAAGCTGCGCCTCGAACATAAAGCTTCTTGACAGGGGTAGGGTAATACCGGTTGTTAAGACTCAGGGTAACTATTGACCTTATAAAGGCTAGAGCCGCTAAATATAAATAGGAACTCTCCGTCTGGAGGTAAAGGACAGGAAGAAGTTGCTTCGTGATTTTTTCTAATCGGCAACTTCAAATCTTTTTACGCCGGTTAAAAAAATTAAACGCCTTTTATTTATTGGATTTTGCAGCAAATCCCATAAATAAAAGGCGTTTTTGTTTGGTTGAAAAAGCGGCACAAATCAGATTGTAAAAGATATGGAGTGATTTGAGGAAAGGAACCTTCTATGCAGAAAATAATCACCTGCGTTTTGAGTGTAGAATTGATCTAGATGAAAATAATTTGAAAACCCTTAATGCTTCCGCAACCCATAAGGGTAATTTTGGTAAAGAAAAGATTCCCACGCTTGAAGAACTGTTTATTTGGCTTAATGATAATCAGCTTTTTTGCAATATTGAATTGAAAAATACGGTTTTTCTGTATTCAGGCTTGGAAGAGAAAGTCATCCGGCTCATCCGTACCTACGAAATGGAGGAAAGGATAATCCTTTCTTCTTTCAATCATTACAGTTTGGTCAATTGCCATCGATTGGCACCAGAATTGGAAACGGCAACGCTATATAGGGATGGCCTATACATGCCGTGGATATATGCCAAGGCAATAGGCGGAAGTGCAATTCACCCAAATATCCGGGCTGCCCCTGATGCACTCATTCAATCATCGGTTAGTATGGGTGTTCCTGTAAGGCCCTATACCATTAATGAAGAAACCGAGATGAAGCGGTTATTCAAATTGGGGTGCAGCGGCATCATAACCGATTTCCCCAAAGCTGCGGTACAAATAAGAGAAGAATTGAAGTCAAGATAAATTAAAGAAGGTGCCATACAAGGCACCTTCTTTTTGCGTTTAAAATTTATTGAACCTGCTCTGGACCTTATTTTGTTTTCGATCTCGATGTAGGACGAAGCCGGCGATAAAGGCTATTCCGCCTATCGTAATGAGCAGTCCTATTAAAAATTGCAGCCAAAGGAACGGATAGGGGGGCTGTAAAATACCGAATACCATGTCCCTCATTATTTTTATGCCATAGGCAGCAAATGCACCGGGTATAAAAAGAATCAAAAAAGCGATTAAACGTTTCATGCAGTCAAATCCCTTCCGAAAATTCCATCTTTAAAAAATGATAAAGGATATAAATTATTTGTCAAGTAACGGGAATCTAGATAATGACTGGGAGTTGGCGGCTGTTTTTAATGGGGGCCGATATGGTAAAATGGTGTGGAGTATGAAAAAAATTGCAGGGAATGATCTATTTAAAGGGGTAATTATTTCTTAAGGGGGATGGCTGATGCAAAAGGTCATGATAGTAGGGGGAGGAGTAGGAGGGACGACCGTGTTGAAACTCCTATCGGAAAGTGAAGTATTCTCCATTGTTTGTATGGCTGATACGAATGAATCCGCTGAAGGGATGCTTGCTGCGAAGGAACGAAGGATTCCTACCGTGACTAATTGGAGCATGGGATTGAAGTGGGATTTGGACATCATATTTGATACGACCGGTGACCCGTCTGTCTATAAAAAGATAAAAAGGGACATGGGCGAACAAACGATTCTCATTCCTGGAAGTGTCGCCCTCATTATGACTAAGTTGTTTGAAGAGAAAAATCGTTTAATAAGTAAATTGGAGAATACCTCCGCAAAAATGGATTTGATCCTTAATACGACCAGTGAAGGGATGGTGGTGATTGACCATGAAGGATTCATCATCATGTTCAATGATAGTGCGGAACGTGCATCAGACACAAAGCGCGAGGATGTAATTGGGAGACATATCAAAGATTTCATCCCATCAACAGGATTGCTGCGAGTGATGCAAACAAATCAAAAAGAAGTGAATCAGGAAATCACCCTTGGCAATGGGATGGAACTCATAACGACAAGGATACCTCTGGTGAATGCCGATAAGGAAATCATAGGGGCTTTTGCCGTGTTTAGGAATAAGATGGAAGCTGTGCAATTGGCGGAGCAGATCACTGATTTAAAAGAGATACAGACGATGCTCCAGGCAATCATTCAATCCAGTGATGAAGCCATATCTGTTGTGGATGATCAAGGAAGGGGGCTTTTGATCAATCCGGCATATACAAGAATCACTGGCTTAACAAAGACCCAAGTGATCGGTAAACCGGCTTCCATTGATATTTACGAAGGCGAAAGTATGCATATGAAAGTGCTTCAGACAAAAAAACCTGTTCGTGGTGTCAATATGCGTGTCGGCCCAAAACACAAGGAAGTGATCGTGAATGTTGCTCCAATCATCGTGGATGGGTGCCTGAAAGGAAGTGTTGGCGTCATTCATGATGTATCGGAAATTCAAGCCTTGACCCACGAACTTAATCGGGCAAGACAGATCATCCGGACATTGCAGGCTAAATATTCCTTTGATGATATAATTGGGGCTTCCGAAGAGATGAAGCTTCCCATTGAACAGGCGAAATTATCGGCTAGAACACCTGCTACTGTTTTATTAAGAGGGGAATCAGGGACGGGAAAAGAGTTATTTGCACATGCCATCCATAATGCTAGCGATAGGAAGTTCAATAAATTCGTTCGGGTAAATTGTGCGGCCATCTCGGAATCATTACTTGAAAGTGAACTATTCGGTTATGATGAAGGAGCCTTTACCGGGGCAAGCAGGGGCGGAAAGGTCGGTTTTTTTGAAGAGGCAAATCAAGGGAGTATCTTTTTGGACGAAATTGGTGAATTGCCAGCCAACATCCAAGCTAAATTACTGCGGGTTTTACAAGAAAAGGAAATCGTCAGGGTGGGGGGGACGAAGCCGATCCCCATCAATGTCCGGGTCATAGCCGCTACGAACCTCAATCTTGAACAGGCGATCGCAAACGGATCATTCAGGGAAGACTTATATTTCAGGCTGAACCGCATGCCTATTTTCATTGCTCCATTAAGAAAGAGAAAAGAAGATTTGAGAGAATTGGCGGAGCATTTGATTAATAAAATCAATCAGGAGTATGGACGGAGCATAGAGGGAATTACAGCAGCAGCTATACATAAGATGCAAATCTATAACTGGCCGGGAAATGTGAGGGAACTGGAAAATATCTTAGGACGGGCAATCATTTTCATGAAATTGAACGAGACAATCATTGATATCCATCATATTCCGGATTTTATCGAAGAGCTTCCATTAAATCAAGAGAAATTATTAATGAAGCCTTCCGGCTACGTATCGGGGAAACCGCTCTCGGAGATAATAGACCAGTATGAAGCCGAAATCATTGAGCAAGCGTTCCATACCCACAAGGGAAATAAAACACTTACGGCAAAAGCGCTGGGGATTTCAGTTAGAAATCTATATTATAAAATGGAAAAACTAAAGCTGTGAAAAATTTTGCATGCAATTATTTGCACACTATGAAAAATAATGCATGGAATTTTCTGATTTATTTTAATTTAAGCGAGACTCCACTTCTGACATGAAATTTTTTTGAATTTGTTATAGGCTATAGTTGCCCGACATATTAACCAGCATGTCCTTTTTTTGGATAAAAAGATGTTGATTATGTATTTTATTGGCATGTTATTTGCATATTTAAAGGTGCATGGGTTTTTCAAGGGAACCATTCCCCATGGGGAAAATATCATGTGAGTAGCGGATTTTATTTAAAACGAACGTAGGAACAAGTAAGAATGAGGAGAAATTCAGTAGTCTCATATCTGACATGTATTAAAACATCTAGGGAGGATTCCTTTATGGAAATTTTTAAATATCTTGAGAAGTATGATTACGAGCAACTGCTATTCTGTCAGGATAAACAATCGGGTTTGAAAGCGATTATTGCCATTCATGATACAACATTAGGGCCTGCGCTTGGAGGCACAAGGATGTGGACGTATGCATCTGAAGAAGATGCCATTGAAGATGCCTTAAGGCTTTCGAGAGGAATGACATATAAGAACGCCGCTGCCGGCTTGAATTTAGGCGGGGGGAAAACCGTCATCATCGGCGATCCGCGTAAGGATAAAAATGAAGAAATGTTCCGTGCATTCGGAAGGTATATCCAAGGGCTGAATGGCCGTTATATAACAGCTGAAGATGTAGGTACAACGGTTGAAGATATGGATCTCATTCATGAGGAGACGGATTTTGTCACGGGGATTTCCCCTGCATTCGGTTCTTCGGGTAACCCTTCCCCAGTAACGGCATATGGGGTATACCGCGGTATGAAGGCTGCTGCAAAAGAGGCATTCGGAACTGATTCCTTAGAAGGCAAGGTTGTTGCTGTCCAAGGCGTCGGGAATGTTTCTTATAACTTATGCCGTCATCTTCATGAGGAGGGCGCCAAGCTTATCGTTACGGATATCAATAAAGAAAGCGTGGCCCGTGCGGTTGAGTCCTTTGGGGCGACTGCAGTGAATCCAGATGAAATTTATGGAGTCGAATGTGATATCTATGCACCTTGTGCATTAGGGGCTGTCATAAATGATCAAACAATCAATCAAATCAGGGCGAAGGTCATTGCAGGTGCTGCGAATAATCAATTAAAGGAAACTGTTCATGGCGATCAAATTCATGAAAAAGGGATTATATATGCACCTGATTATGTAATTAATGCAGGGGGAGTCATAAACGTGGCCGATGAGCTTTTAGGGTATAATCGGGAAAGAGCCCTTAAGAAAGTGGAAACGGTTTATGATACAATTGAAAGAGTCATCGAGATTGCAAAACGTGATCAAATCCCAACTTATAAAGCGGCGGATAGGATGGCAGAGGAGCGAATTGCTCGCATGAGGAATTCAAGGAGCCAATTCCTGCAAAATGAAAAACATATCCTGAATGGAAGAAAATGAATGTAATTTTACAAGATTAGATTCCTGTGTTTTTTTAAATAAACACAGGAATTTTCAACATGGATAACGTAATAAACATAGGGCAAGTAAAAATGGTGACAAATTGTATGTATTTGTGAGGAGGAGTGGTTTTGGCTGAAGAATTTGACCTCGTTATCCTCGGAGGAGGAACAGGCGGGTATGTGGCGGCAATAAGGGCTGCTCAATTAGGATTGAAAACGGCTGTCGTGGAGAAAGGCAAGCTCGGCGGAACGTGTCTACATAAAGGCTGTATCCCTTCAAAAGCACTTTTACGGAGTGCGGAAGTTTATCAGACTGCAGTGAAAAGTGAGGAATTCGGTATTGTTACCGGGGATGTAAAGGTAGATTTCCTTAAAGTGCAGGAAAGAAAGACTAAAGTGGTCGATCAACTCTATAAAGGAGTTCAGCACTTGATGAAACAAGGAAAGATAACGGTTTATGAAGGGTTAGGGCGTATACTTGGTCCTTCTATATTTTCACCGATGCCTGGGACAATTTCCGTGGAAATGAATGATGGCAGTGAAAATGAAATGCTCATTCCCCAGAATGTCATCATTGCAACCGGTTCGCGTCCGAAGACACTGCCCGGTTTAGCGGTTGATGGGGAATTGGTGCTTACATCGGATGAAGCTCTAAAGCTTGAGAGCCTGCCAAAATCGATGATTATTGTAGGCGGTGGAGTTATCGGCATTGAATGGGCTTCGATGCTCAATGATTTTGGTGTGGAAGTGACAGTACTGGAATATGCAGATAGAATCATCCCGACAGAAGACCATGATATTTCCAGTGAAATGCTTCGTCTCCTAACGAAAAAAGGCGTCAAATTCGTTACAGGTGCCAAGGTATTGCCTGAAACCCTGAAAACGGGTGAGTCAGTATCCATTTCTGCTGAAGTCAAAGGTTCGGTAGAGGAATTCACAGCTGAAAAAATGCTGGTTTCCGTAGGAAGGTCAGCAAATGTTGAAGGGATCGGCCTTGAAAATACGGAGATTATGAAAGAAAAAGGTTTTATTGAAACCAATGACTTCTTCCAAACGAAGGAATCACATATCTATGCGATCGGTGACTGTATCGGCGGTCTGCAATTGGCACACGTTGCCTCCCATGAAGGTATTACGGCCGTTGAACATATTGCAGGCAAAAAACCGGAACCGCTGGATTATTCGCTCATTTCTAAATGTGTATATTCAAGCCCTGAGGCTGCAAGTGTCGGTTTGACGGAGGATCAGGCAAATAAGGAAGGTTATGACCTTAAAATAGGGAAATTTCCATTCCGTGCAGTTGGTAAGGCCCTTGTTTTTGGGGAAGCGGATGGTTTTGTCAAAATCATCGCCGATAAGAAAACGGATGATATACTGGGCGTTCATATGATCGGGCCACATGTTACGGATATGATTTCTGAAGCTGGACTTGCGAAAGTGCTTGATGCGACACCTTGGGAGGTAGGCAAGACAATTCATCCGCACCCAAGTCTTTCCGAAGCAATCGGGGAGGCGGCCCTTGCTGTCGATGGACGTGCCATACATTCTTAAAGAATAAGGTCAGGAGGTTTTATGATGGTAGAAAAACGTCATGAACAATTAGGCTTAAATGAGGAAACGGTTTTAGATATGTACCGGACAATGCTTTTGTCCCGCAGAATTGATGAGCGCATGTGGCTTCTAAACCGATCCGGGAAAATTCCCTTCGTGATTTCCTGCCAGGGGCAAGAAGCTGCACAGGTTGGGGCAGCGTTTGCGCTTGATCGGCAAAAGGATTATGTACTGCCTTATTACCGGGATGTAGGTGTGGTGCTTACCTTCGGAATGACCGCAAAAGATTTGATGCTTTCAGGTTTCGCGAAAGAGGAAGATCCCAATTCCGGCGGGCGCCAAATGCCAGGTCATTTTGGTCAAAAGAAAAATAGGATCGTCACTGGTTCATCGCCTGTAACGACACAGGTCCCGCATGCAGTCGGAATTGCCCTTGCAGGGAAGATGGAAGGTAAGGATTTGGTGACTTTCGTAACGTTTGGAGAAGGTTCATCCAATCAGGGCGATTTTCATGAAGGGGCCAACTTTGCAGGTGTGCATAAGCTACCGGTCATTTTCATGTGTGAAAATAATAAATATGCGATTTCCGTTCCTATAGAGAAACAGCTATCGTGTGAAAATGTTTCCGACAGGGCGATTGGCTATGGGATGCCTGGAATAACGGTGGATGGCAATGACCCATTGGCCGTGTATGCTGCGGTGAAAGAAGCGGCTGACCGTGCACGAAGGGGAGAAGGCCCAACACTAGTGGAAACCGTCTCATACAGGCTCACACCACATTCAAGTGATGATGATGACCGAAGCTACCGGACGGCGGACGAAGTGGCCGAAGCCAAAACTAAGGATTCCATTATGACATTTGGAGCCTATTTAAAAGAAGTGGGAATTATGGATGATGACCTTGAGAAACAAATGAATGATGAAGTAATGAAGATAGTCAACGAAGCAACCGATTATGCTGAAAATGCTCCATATCCAAAGGCTGAAAGTGCTATGTATCATGTGTATGCACAAAAGTAAGGGGGGAATAGAATGCCAGTGATTTCTTATATAGATGCCGTGACAATGGCAATGAGGGAAGAGATGGAACGAGATTCCCGTGTATTCGTATTGGGAGAGGATGTAGGAAAAAAAGGTGGGGTCTTTAAAGCCACTAATGGTTTATACGACCAATTCGGTGAAGACAGGGTCATCGATACCCCGCTCGCAGAATCTGCAATCGCAGGAGTTGGAATTGGAGCCGCCATGTATGGGCTTCGGCCGATAGCCGAGATGCAATTCGCTGATTTCATCATGCCAGCCATTAACCAAATCGTTTCAGAGGCAGCCAAAATCAGATACCGTTCCAATAATGACTGGAGCTGTCCTATGGTAATCCGTGCCCCATATGGAGGGGGAATTCATGGAGCTCTTTATCATTCGCAATCGGTTGAAGCGATCTTTGCCAATCAGCCGGGCTTGAAAATTGTGATGCCTTCCACTCCGTATGATGTAAAGGGTTTGCTTAAAGCTGCCATTCGCGATGAAGACCCAGTGCTTTTCTTTGAACATAAACGTGCATACCGCTTGATCAAGGGTGAGGTGCCTACTGAAGATTATGTACTTCCAATCGGTAAGGCGGATGTGAAAAGGGAAGGGGAAGACATTACAGTCATCTCCTATGGCCTTTGTGTGCATTTTGCCCTTCAGGCAGCAGAAAAATTAGCTGCAGATGGAATTTCTGCACATGTTCTTGACTTGCGTACCGTGTACCCTTTGGATAAGGATGCCATCATAGAAGCAGCGTCTAAAACGGGGAAAGTATTACTGGTTACGGAAGATAATAAAGAAGGAAGCATCATGAGTGAGGTCGCAGCCATAATTGCCGAGCATTGCCTTTTTGATTTGGATGCCCCTGTAAAACGATTGGCCGGCCCGGATGTACCTGCCATGCCTTATGCACCAACGATGGAAAAACATTTCATGGTGAATCCCGATAAAGTGGAAAAAGCAATGAGGGAATTGGCCGAGTATTAATGACTGTTAAGAAGGAGGAATGAATTATGGCTATGGAATTAATGAAGATGCCCCAACTAGGCGAAAGTGTCACAGAGGGAACCATCAGTAAATGGCTTGTGAAGCCTGGAGATCATGTCACGAAATACGACCCGCTAGCTGAAGTGATGACGGATAAAGTAAATGCTGAGGTTCCTTCTTCCTTCACCGGCATCATCAAGGAATTGAAAGCGGATGAGAATCAAACATTGGCAGTCGGAGAAGTCATTTGCTCGATTGAAGTTGAAACGGGAAAGACGGATAATGAAAATGCCGGGCAAGCTTCTCATAATGTGGAAAAAGTTGATGCACCTGTTATAAGAGATGTGCAGCAAGCGGCAGAACCATCAAGGAAAGCTCGCTATTCACCAGCTGTGTTAAAACTTTCCCAGGAGCATGGAATCGATCTATCAAAAGTTAAAGGAACGGGGAATGAGGGACGGATCACCCGTAAAGATTTACTGAAACTTGTTGAATCAGGGAATCTTCCTAATGCGGATGAGCCTTCAGCAATTTCCGATGCGGCTCCTGATGTGATCGCCCCTCAAGTCAATCGTCAAACAATTCCAGTAACAAACGTGCCGACTGCGGCTGGTGACAAGGAAATACCGGTAACCGGCATCCGTAAGGCAATTGCGTCCAATATGTTGAAAAGTAAGCACGAAATTCCGCATGCTTGGACGATGGTGGAAGTTGACGCCAGCAATATGGTGAAGTTGCGTGATAATCTAAAATCCGATTTTAAACAAAAAGAAGGCTATAATTTAACGTACTTTGCCTTTTTCGTAAAAGCGGTTGCTCAAGCCCTTACGGAATTTCCAGAACTGAATTCGATGTGGGCCGGCGAAAAAATCATACAAAAGAAAGAAATCAATATATCGATAGCCGTTGCAACTGAAGATGCCCTATTTGTTCCGGTCATTAAAAATGCAGATGAAAAATCAATCAAAGGTATAGCAAGGGAAATACAGGAACTTGCATCCAAAGTGAAGTCAGGTAAGTTAAAAGCAGAGGATATGCAAGGTGGTACGTTCACTGTTAATAACACTGGCTCATTCGGTTCTGTCCAGTCCATGGGAATCATCAATTATCCACAGGCAGCCATTTTACAGGTTGAAACGATTGTAAAACGTCCAGTGGTCATTAATGACATGATTGCAGTACGAGATATGGTGAATCTCTGTTTATCACTTGATCATCGTGTTTTGGACGGACTGGTATGCGGACGATTCCTCGCGAGGGTTAAAGAAATCATCGAAAAGATTTCCAAAGACAACACTCCCATATACTAAAATGAAGAAAAGGAAGGCCGGAAGGTCCTTCCTTTTTTTTGCACTTCGCTTTTCCGTAGAAAAACATCGACAAAAATTTTATTTTTGCTATTATTTTATTAAGGGCTGTTCTAATACAGGTCAGGGGCTGTACTTGATTTAAAGAGGCAAGATAGGCTAGTGGTTTCCCTAATAACAGGTTTGCTAATTTCTATTGTCTTAAATTTCAAGAAAATTATGGTAGAATGTTAGTATAATCCAGATCAAATTGACGGGAGGGTGGTTTTCTTATCCAAAACTGACTGAGCGTTCGTTCTCCCAATGAAGGAAAAGGGCGTATGAGGATAAGAAAGCGATTACAGATGGAACTGAAAGATGTAAAAAACATAACCTTTCCTAAGCCTTCTTTTGAAGAGTGGAAAGAAGCTGCGGAAGCAAGTTTAAAAGGGAAAAGTGTAGAAAAGCTTAAAACGAATACATATGAGGGCATCGCTTTATATCCACTCTATACAGAAAAGGCGGAATCAACGGAAAAAGTAGCTGAATTGCCAGGATTTTTCCCTTTCACCCGAGGAACGTCTCCAACGGGATATCATGACAAACCTTGGCTTGCCGTTCAACCTGTAAGCGGTATCACGGCTGAAGAAGCAAATGAAAAGATGAGGGCTGCATTCAAACGCGGTCAAAATGTCGTGGCATACCCTGCACGATTGCTTTCCGGGGGAGCAAGGGCTGAAACATTGTTTAAGGAAATCCCATTAAAAGAAATGCCGGTTTTCATTGACCTTAAGGGGAAACAAAAAGAATTATTCCCTCAATTCAAAGCTGTTGCCGAAGCACAAAATACCCAATTGACAGGCGTCATTGCTGAAGATCCAATTGCAGAATGGCTCATTTGCGGTCAGCTGCCAGAAGATACGGATAACTATTTTGCAGAATGGCTGAAGACGATCCAGAATTATCAGAAGGTAGGCAGTGATTTAAAAACAGTTTTGATTAATACGGCAGTCTACCATAATGGAGGAGCCAATGCCGTACAAGAAATAGCTTACGGATTATCGGCAGCCGTCCAATATCTATTGGAAGGGCAAAAGCAAGGGCTTTCTATTGCTGCGGTTTCCGAAAAAATAGTATTCTCGTTTGCAGTGGATTCAAATTACTTCATGTCCATCGCTAAACTGAGGGCTGCCAGAAGGCTTTGGGCAGGTCTTGCAGAAGCTTTCGATACAGCATCGGACCATTTTAAAATGACGATACATGCCGTAACTTCCGTGTTGACGGAAACGCTATATGATCAGCACGTCAATATTCTTCGGACCACGAACCAAGCTTTTGCAGCAGCTATTGGAGGCATTCAATATCTTCAAATCCATCCATTTACACACGCAACCGGTGAAACCGATGAGTTTTCAGAAAGAATTGCCCGTAATACTCACTTGATTTTAAAAGAAGAAACAAATATTACAACAGTTGTCGATCCTGCTGGCGGTTCATGGTATGTTGAGCAACTAACGGATGAATTGGCTGAAAAGGCTTGGGCAAAATTCCTTGAAATCGATGCAGCTGGAGGGATTCTGGAGCTAATTAAACAAGGTACCCTTCAGAAAGAAATAGCTGAAGTTTACCAAGGAAGAGTTCAAAATGCGGCTTTCAGAAAAGAAAGTATCATCGGAACGAATGTATATCCGAATCCCGCTGATAAGATTAAAACCACCACAAAGGATAAACATGTGTCATATATGAAAGTTGCGAAGCCGGTTGGCATTACCCCACTTGAATTGGAACGGGTATCCAGTCAGTTCGAACAGATAAGACTACGCAGTGAAAAGTTTAAAGGAATAAGCGGAACGGCTCCAACTATCGGTTTAATTAATTTGATAAATCTCAAATCCTATAAACCTCGTGCAGATTTCGTTCAAAGTCTTGCGGCAGCAGGTGGTATTGAAACAATCGGCAGTAAGGGATGTCAAACCGTTGAGGAAGCAATCGATTATGTAGCTGCGACTAAGCTCCCAATCTATTGTCTTTGCGGCAGTGATGGTGACTATTCGGAATTAGCGCCAGTCATCATTAAAGAAATTAAAAAGCAATTCCCTGAAATCACTATTTATAGTGCCGGCAAGCAGCAAGAAGAATTGGAGATTACACTAAGAGAAGCCGGGGTCAAAGATTTTATCCATGTTAAAATGAATGCAATATCCATTTTACTTGAATTATTGCAGAAGCTAGGGGTGAACTGAAATGAAAAAACCGAATTTTTCTGCTATAAATCCTGCTAAGTCCGAGATGAAAGGTACAGTGGAAGCATGGAAAAAGGAAGTCGAAAAGGCCGTTGGGAAAAACATTGAGGATCTTCTGTTTGAAACCAATGAACAAATAAAAATCAAACCGCTTTATGTTGAGGAAGATATTCGCGGCCTGGAGCATATGGAAAGTGTGCCAGGCATCGCTCCTTTTACAAGGGGTCCCTATCCTTCGATGTATGTCAATCGTCCTTGGACGGTACGGCAGTATGCAGGTTTTTCGACTGCTGAGGAATCCAATGCGTTTTACAGACGTAATCTGGCGATGGGGCAAAAAGGGCTCTCAGTTGCTTTTGATTTAGCTACACACCGCGGTTATGACTCCGATCATCCGCGCGTTGTCGGTGATGTGGGGAAGGCGGGAGTTGCCATTGATTCCATTCTTGACATGAAGATCCTGTTCGACGGCATTCCGCTTGATCAGATGTCCGTGTCAATGACAATGAACGGTGCAGTATTACCGATCCTTGCGTTTTATATCGTGACAGCTGAAGAACAAGGCGTAACACAGGAAAAGCTTTCAGGCACGATTCAAAATGACATCTTAAAGGAATACATGGTTAGGAATACGTATATCTACCCGCCTGAAATGTCCATGAAAATCATAGCTGATATCTTTGAGTATACTTCCAAATATATGCCCAAGTTCAATTCCATTTCCATCTCCGGTTATCATCTGCAAGAAGCGGGGGCGCCGGCTGATATCGAACTTGCCTATACGTTGGCGGATGGGCTTGAGTATGCACGTACCGGAATGAAAGCAGGCATTGATATCGATAAATTTGCACCACGCCTGTCATTCTTCTGGGCTGTAGGAATGAACTATTTCATGGAAGTAGCGAAAATGCGGGCGGCTCGTTTCATTTGGTCAAAACTGATGAAACAATTCGAACCGAAAAATAATAAAGCGATGGCATTGAGGACTCATTCCCAAACCTCCGGCTGGAGCCTTTCCGAGCAGGATCCGTTTAACAATGTCGCAAGGACCCTTATTGAAGCGCATGCGGCTGCACTTGGACATACACAGTCGCTCCATACGAACGCATTGGATGAGGCCATTGCCCTGCCAACGGATTTCTCGGCACGTATTGCACGTAATACACAGCTCTATCTGCAGGAGGAAACCGGAATCACAAAAGTAATCGATCCATGGGCAGGTTCTTACTATGTGGAATCGCTCACTAATGAATTGATCGAACGGGCTTGGGCTCACATAGAGGAAATCGAAGGTCTGGGAGGAATGGCGAAGGCAATTGAAACCGGCCTTCCAAAAATGAGGATCGAGGAAGCCGCTGCAAAGCGACAGGCTAAAATCGATTCTCAAGATGAAACGATCGTAGGCGTCAATAAGTATCGGTTGAAAAAAGAAGATCCGATTGAAATACTGGAGATTGACAATACAGCAGTTCGCGAAAGTCAGCTTAAGCGATTGAGCGAATTGAAAGCGAAACGTGATCAGGCAAAGGTGGATGAAGCTCTTAAAGCGCTTTCAATGGCGGCCAGAACTGGAGAGGGTAACCTTCTTGAACTGGCTGTGCAAGCAGCAAGAGTACGGGCTTCATTAGGTGAAATCTCCGATGCGATCGAAGAGGTGGCTGGACGTCACAAAGCAACGATCCGTTCTATCAGCGGTGTATACAGCTCGGCATACTCAAAAGAAGCGGAAATTGAGGAAGTCGTCCGCATGACGGAAGAATTCCTTGAAAATGAAGGAAGAAGACCGCGTTTGTTAATGGCTAAAATGGGCCAGGACGGTCATGATCGCGGAGCTAAAGTAGTCGGAACGGGGTTTGCGGATTTAGGCTATGATGTCGATATCGGTCCATTATTCCAAACACCGAAAGAAACCGCCATCCAGGCCGTGGAAAATGATGTGCATGTAGTCGGAATGAGTTCCCTAGCTGCCGGCCATAAAACATTGTTGCCGCAGCTTATGACGGAACTGAAGAACTTGGGACGAGAGGACATCATAGTGATCGTAGGCGGCGTCATCCCTGCACAGGATTATGATTATCTTATGGAAAATGGCGCTACAGCCATTTTTGGACCTGGGACGGTCATTCCGCAGGCAGCAAAGAAAGTGCTTCAGGAAATATACAATCGCCTCGGATATGAGGAAGTGGCCCAATAATGAGTGAAGACAAGAAGCCGGAATGGGTCGATCTTAACAATCAGGAAGGTTTTGCTTCTTCACTAAAGCCAGGTGTGGAATTAGCAGCCAGCCAAAACAAACCTTCAAAAAGCAAATTCGTCAAAAAACATAATGTAAACATACCGGTCCATGAACTTAAAGAGGGAATCATAAAAGGGGACAGGGCCAAGCTAGCCAAAGGGATTACATTGGTTGAAAGCAATGCATCCCACCATTTGGATCATGCACAGGAATTATTGCATAGCATCCTTCCTCATACAGGGAACTCAATGCGCATCGGGATTTCCGGAGTGCCCGGTGCCGGGAAAAGTACCTTCATCGAGACGTTCGGAACCTACTTATGTGACAGGGGCCATAAGGTTGCCGTTCTAGCCGTCGACCCAAGCTCTTCGGTCAATGGCGGAAGTATACTGGGCGATAAGACAAGGATGGAGGAACTGGCTAGAAACCCCCATGCCTTCATAAGACCCTCACCATCCGAAGGAACTCTGGGCGGGGTTCACCGCAAAACGAGGGAAACGATGTTGCTTTGTGAAGCGGCAGGTTTTGATGTGATACTGATAGAAACTGTCGGGGTCGGTCAGAGTGAAGCTATAGTTCGAAGTATGGTCGACTTCTTCATGCTCCTTGTCCTAACGGGTGCCGGAGATGAATTGCAAGGGATGAAAAAAGGGATTCTGGAACTTGTGGACGGAATTGTTGTCAATAAGGCCGACGGCGAGAACCTCCCCCTGGCGATTAGGACGAAATCCGAATATAGCAGAATCTTGCACTTCCTTCAGCCAGCCACAAAGGGTTGGGCAGGAAAGGCATATACTTGTTCCGCCATAACCGGTAAAGGAATTCCTGAACTTTGGGATGTATTGAATGAATTTTCCCAAATGACCAAGGAATCGGGTGTTTTTCAAGAACGGAGAAGAATGCAATCTAGGGAATGGCTTTATTCATTGATCGATCACCAGCTTAAAACGATGTTTTATAAAAATGAAACCGTCAAGAGTCTTCTCCCTATGCTCGAGAATCAAGTAATGTCAGGGAATAAAACGGTCACTGCTGCTGTTAAGCAGGCCTTTCAATCTTTTGCAGAAACATTTAAGTCTAATGAAAAATAAATGGGATGGGGCAGGCATGGATCATCTCCCACGCCTGCCCCATCCTTTTGTAAGTCTTGTTGTTACACACATGATTCCCGCTCCCCTTTCGTTTTAAACATGTTCGGAACGGATTATGCGGTTTTAACAAGTAAATTTATTGAATCACGAAGAGGCAATTGTTATGATAGGATTGAAGAGAAAACTTGGAAGGAGCAAATGCCATGAATATGGATTTTAATTTTTTAATGAACGACGTAGTCAAACAGGCTCGCGATGAGATTAAGACTGCTGGATATACAGAACTGACCACTCCCGAGGAGGTAGAGGAAGTATTTGCACAAAAAGGAACGACACTTGTTATGGTAAACTCCGTTTGTGGCTGCGCTGGGGGAATAGCTAGACCTGCAGCTGCTCATGCAATCCATAATGATAAACGCCCAGATCAGCTTGTAACCGTTTTTGCTGGGCAAGATAAAGAGGCGACGGAAAAAGCCCGTGATTATTTCGAAGGATATCCGCCGTCATCCCCATCATTTGCATTGCTGAAGGATGGAAAAATCATCACCATGATAGAACGCCATGAAATTGAAGGGCACCACCCGATGTCTGTAGTAGAAAAATTACAAGACTACTTCGATCAATATTGCGAAGAAGTTTAATCCATATCGATAAACTAAAAACCCGCCCAAATCGGCGGGTTTTAGTTTGTCGACAAAAAGAGATTCGGAATGGTCTCATCCTGAACAGGATCTTCAAACAAGGCTAGATCATCTTAGGTGGTTATTACTTTAAATCATAATTGGATTGCAGCGATTACGACAGCCCTCCCGGATAATTGGCTTTTATGCTCCTTTAGGTGCTTGCTTTAATGAGGCATTGGCAGACAGTCGGCGGAAAGGGAGCGGATTTCTGGAATCAACTGGAATGTAATTTTAAGAAAAAAACTGAGGCTGGACATCCCGAACCAAATTAAAGAACATGTGATCCTTCATGTTTTTTTATAGTAATCCTAACTGGATGGAAGAAATGAGCGACACTCCTGCCGAGTAACTGGCTAGCCGAGACCCCACAGGCGCTTGCGCTGAGGAGGCTTGGCAGACAGTCGGCGGAAAGGGAGCGGATTTCTGGAATCAATAGAAATACTTTTTTAAGAAAAAAACTATATGAAAACTGGCTTTTGTTCGAATTTTGTCTACAGTCTGAACCCGCCCAATCGGTGGGTTTTTTTATTCATGAAATTGCATAAGTCAGGAACTTTTGGGAAAGAAGATAGATATGGAGGCGGATATATTACCTTTGATGAGAAAGCACGAAGCCCAGATGATGAATTGTGGTAATATTCTGAAAAATGAATCTATTATTTACGTTATTGAATAATTATTAGAGTGTGTTAAAATACACATTAGTGTATGAATATTAGTTATTCGAAATTTAACTAACCTAATTTAATAACAAGAGAATTGAAAATATAATTTTGGAGGAATAATAATGAAGTTGAAAAAGCAGTTAGCATTGTTGCTTACTTCTATTTTATTAGTAGGTATTTTAGCGGCATGCGGAACATCAGAGAAAGAAGATAAGAACACAGCTGACAATGAAGACAAGAAGGTCCTGGTAATGGGAACATCTGCGGATTATCCGCCATTTGAATTTGTTGAAACATCTAAAAGTGATGAAATCCAAGGATTTGACATTGATATCGCTAAAGCAATCGGAAAAAAATTAGGTTATGAGGTCGAAGTGAAGGACATTGACTTTAATAGTCTTGTGCCTGCCCTGGAAAATAAATCTGTCGATTTCGTTATCTCCGGAATGACTCCAACAGAAAAACGTGAGCAATCAGTCGATTTCAGTGATATTTACTATACAGCTAAAAACATGATCATCACGACAAAGGACAGTAAAATCAAAACTGTTGAAGATTTAAAAGGGAAAACGGTAGGCGTACAGCTTGCATCCATTCAGGAGACATTGGCAAATGACTTGAATAAATCCCAAGATATCGGGATGAAAGTTGAAAAACGGAATCGTATTCCTGAGGTTGTTCAAGAAATGTCAACAGGACGTTTTGACGCCGTGATCATGGAAGATACTGTTGCAAAAGGCTACTTGAAAGATAATAAAGAATTGGTTGGCCATTTGATCAAGTCTGGTGATCAAGATGCCGGTTCGGCAATCGCTTTCCAAAAAGGAAGCAAGTTAACTGAAGAATTCAATGCCGAGTTGAAAAAAATGATGGAAAATGGTGAAATGGAAAAATTAATATTAAAATGGTTCGGTGGCAGTGAAACTGAATAAAACAGAGAGATGAAAAGCGTTCAGAATGCCTTCTGAACGTTTTTCCGCGCTTTATTGTTAATAAAATGAAGCAGGAGGAAGGCCCAAGATAACGGCCTTCATAAGAGAGGATGAATGGAGTGAATCTGGAATTTGAAAGGATTATGCCTTCCCTTCCATATATCCTGGAGGGAATACCGACTACATTAAAGGTTGTAGCGGTAGCGGCAGTAATCGGATTTGTTTTGGGAATATTATTATCTATACTTAAAATCAGCAGAATCAAGCCATTGAATTGGATTGCTGACTTTTATACATCCATTTTTCGCGGTACCCCTTTGGTGCTGCAATTAATGCTGATTTATTTTGGTTCACCACAAATATTAGGGATTCAAATCGAAGCGTTCCAAGCAGCATTTTTAGCATTCGGGCTAAATTCAGCTGCATATATCTCTGAAATTATCAGGGGAGGCATTTTAGCGGTCGATAAAGGCCAACGAGAGGCTGCACTTGCACTTGGGGTTCCCTATTCAGGGATGATGCTTAATATTATCCTTCCGCAGGCCATCAAGAACATCCTGCCATCCCTTGTTAACGAATTGATTTCCTTAACGAAGGAATCAGCCGTTGTCACAATTATTGGATTAGGGGATATCATGCGCCGTGCTTATATTGTCGGCGGTGAGACATATAAATTCTTCGAGCCGATTTTATTTGCCGGTCTCATTTATTATGTGATGGTCATGATTCTCACCATCTTAGGCAAAGTGATTGAAAGGAGAATGAGACGCAGTGATTAAAATTGATGGACTCAAAAAAAATTATGGTAAGCTCGAGGTTTTAAAGGGAATCAGCACCGAGATAGGACAGGGTGAAGTGGTAGCGATCATCGGTCCATCCGGTTCGGGAAAATCAACTTTCTTGCGCTGCATCAATATGCTTGAAACTCCAACTGATGGTCAAATCATGTTTAAAGATCAAATCATCACTGATAAAAAGACCAATATCATGAAAGTGCGTGAAAATGTCGGAATGGTATTTCAGCATTTTCATTTATTTCCACATAAAACCGTACTGGAGAATCTGATATATGCACCTATGAAGGTGAAAAAATTATCAAAGGCCGAGGCTGTAAAACAAGCTCGTGAGCTCTTGACTAAAGTCGGTTTGGCCGATAAAGAATCGACTTATCCGAATCGTCTGTCAGGCGGACAAAAACAAAGGGTCGCGATTGCACGGGCATTGGCAATGAACCCGGAAGTAATGCTTTTCGATGAGCCGACTTCAGCGCTTGACCCCGAGATGGTAAAAGAAGTGCTCGAGGTTATGAAGTCACTGGCACATACGGGGATGACCATGCTGATTGTAACGCATGAAATGGGCTTCGCCAAAGAAGTGGCCGATCGAGTACTATTCCTGGACGGGGGTCTGCTCGTTGAGGAAAGTGCTCCGGAAGATTTCTTTTCCAATCCGAAAAGCCAGCGTGCAAAAGACTTCTTGGAAAAAGTTTTATAAGCTAAAGCAAATAGTATATAATTGTGAAAAAAGGTAACGTTTAGTTACCTTTTTTATTTTTTTCCTATAATGTATTTTTGCGTGCATGTATTTAGAAAAATTGGAAATTTAACTCGCAAAGGACTGTAAAAATTTCTGATTTCCTGATAGTATTATAATAGATGGAGAAAGAGCCAGGTGATACATAACAATGTTTAAAATCGGATACAGGACGATTAAAACTGCTTTGGGGGCCACCCTGGCAATTATTATTGCACAAATGCTTAGTCTCGAATATTTCTCTGCCGCGGGAATCATTACGATCTTATGCATCCAAGTTACAAAAAAAAAGTCGGTGTATGCCTCCTGGCACCGGTTTTTAGCTTGTTTGATCGCAATGGCCTATGCATCCCTATTATTTCAGTTCATCGCATTCCATCCGCTGATAATAGGTTTGATTCTCTTGATTTTCATTCCAACGGCAGTTGCCTTGAAGATTAATGAGGGGATCGTGACGAGCAGCGTCATCATCATGCACCTATATGGGTCCGGTAACATCACTTTTTCCCTGCTGATCAATGAAACGATATTAATTGCAGTTGGAGTTGGAGTGGCACTTGTCATGAATCTGTACATGCCCAGTGTCGATGACAAACTGCTGGCCTATCAGGAAAGTATCGAAACGAACTTCAGTGCGATCTTGATGGGAATTGTCCGCTATTTGAGGGATAATGATCACACATGGGATGGTAAGGAAATCACCGAAACAGCCAACCTTCTTAATCAAGCCAAGAGCCTTGCCTTCAGGGACGTGGAAAATCATTTCTTAAGGGAAGAAGACCTGTATTACCATTATTTCAAAATGCGTGAAAAGCAATTTGAAATAATTGAACGAATTCTTCCCCTGGTCACGAATATTCCGTTGGTCGTCAAGCAAAGCGGGATTGTGGCTGATTTTATAGAAGATTTGGCAGAAAACGTCCACCCACAAAATACGGCCATCCTTTATCTGAAGAAGCTTGAAGAAATGGAGATCCATTTTAGGGGAATGGCACTGCCGCATACACGTGAAGAGTTCGAATCCAGGGCTGCATTACTGCAGCTCATGAAGGAAATGGAGCGCTATTTATTGTTGAAGCATTCCTTCAAGGGATTACCCAAGCTGACCGGCAACCGAATGAAAAAGAGGCACTTGGCTTAAACTAAGCTAAAAAGTAAAGGAATGATACAAATGAAATGGATCCTTTCTTTGTTGCTTATGCTATCTTTGTGGCCGTTACAGGTACAGGCCCAGCCTCAATCGGTTAAGCCTGGCGATCCGTTTATCATCATCAATAAAGCCAACAATAAATTGGCGTTCATTGATGATAACGAGGTCAAGGAGATTCTGCCGGTCGGTACGGGAAAGAGTCAGGAACTGACACCTGAAGGGATCTTCACGGTCAAAGTAAAAGCGGTCAATCCATATTACCGGAAAAAGAATATTCCTGGCGGTGATCCCAGGAACCCTTTGGGGTCGCGGTGGATTGGATTCGATGCCCGAAATACCGATGGGAGGATATACGGCATACATGGTACGAATCAGCCATCATCGATTGGTGAATATATTTCAAATGGCTGTGTACGGATGCATAAATCCGATGTGGAGCGTTTGTACGAAAAAGTCCCCATCGGCACTAAGGCGTTGATCACCCTATCGAACGAGGATTTCAAAACGCTGGCTAAGAAAAACGGAGCGATAAAATAAAGAGAGGGAAGCTTTTTGCTCCCCTCCCCGGTGTCTATTACAAAAGAAATGCGATACCTGATAATAAGCTCGTTAATAACATTGAGATAAGCATTAAATACACGACGATTTTTCTGATTTTCCTGTTTCCCATATGCTCTCTCCCTTTATACAGTTTGATTGATTTTATTTTAACTTGAACATTTAGTAGAAACAAGTAAAAGTATAATGTTCATATTATTCCGAATCTTAAAAGGCTTTAATGCAAGATTAGTAGTATTTTAATGGAGTCATCCAATAATACATAGCATGGGGGTTTTTATGATGATTAAAAATATCGATCATATCGGTATTGCCGTCAAGTCACTAGATGAAGCCTTGCCGCTTTACACGGAAACGTTGAAGTTGAAACTTGAAGGAATCGAGACAGTGGAGAGCCAAGGAGTGAAAGTGGCCTTCATCCTGGCAGGCAATACCCGTTTGGAACTGTTGGAAGCGTTGTCACCTGCAAGCCCAATCGCCAAATTCATCGAAAAACGCGGTGAAGGGATTCATCATGTGGCACTGGGCGTCGATAACATCGAAGATAGAATAAAAGAAATCAAAGAAGCTGGATTGCGCATGATTGATGATTCATCAAGAAAGGGAGCGCACAATGCGGATGTTGCTTTCGTTCATCCAAAGTCTACCGCGGGAGTATTATATGAGCTTTGTGAACAAGCATTATCAAAGGAGGAGCAGAAATGACAGACATTTATGATACGATCAATGACCTATATGACAGACGCCGAAAAGTGGAAATGGGCGGCGGTGAAGAAAGAATCGATAAGCAGCATGAAAAGGGCAAACTTACGGCAAGGGAAAGAATTGAACTTCTAGTTGATCCAGGTACTTTCATCGAGCTTAATCCTTTTATCAAACACCGTAATACCAATTTCGGCATGGAAAAGGAAGAAGGGCCGGGAGAAGGGGTTGTCACCGGTTATGGAAAGGTCAACGGCCGCGACATTTATCTGTTTTCACAGGATTTTACTGTTTTTGGCGGTGCACTCGGTGAAATGCATGCCCTAAAAATTGCTAATGTTATGGATTTGGCAGCGGAAAATGGAGCCCCTTTCATCGGTTTAAACGATTCTGGTGGGGCGCGAATTCAAGAAGGCGTAGTTTCGCTTGACGGATATGGCCAAATATTTTACCGGAATTCCATATATTCAGGGGTCATTCCACAGATTTCGGTTATTATGGGACCTTGTGCAGGCGGAGCCGTATATTCCCCAGCCATTACCGACTTTGTCTTCATGGTTGAAAAAACGAGCCAAATGTTCATAACAGGTCCTAAAGTCATTGAAACGGTTACAGGTGAAAAGATTTCATCCGAAGGATTGGGCGGAGCGGCTGTACATAATACCATAAGCGGTAATGCCCATTTCAAAGGAGCATCTGAGGAGCAAGTTTTGGCTGACGTTAGACGTCTCTTGAGCTATCTTCCACAAAATAATGAAGAGAAGCCGCCGGTTTTGGAAGCGGATGAGGGAGATGACTACCGGCCGGACTTAACGGATGTAGTCCCTTATGAAGGGATCCGGCCATATGATGTTCGGAAAGTATTGGAGCAGGTTGTCGATGAGGATTCCTTTATGGAAGTGCAAGAGGGCTTTGCGAAAAACATAGTGGTCGGCTTGGCGCGGATCAAAGGGAAATCAGTGGGGCTTGTCTGTAACCAGCCAAAGGTATTGGCAGGGGGACTTGATATAGATTCATCAGATAAAGCTGCCCGTTTTATTCGTTTTTGTGACTCGTTTAACATTCCGCTTATTACGTTTGAAGACGTTTCAGGGTTTTTCCCCGGCGTTAAACAAGAACATGGCGGAATCATTCGCCACGGTGCAAAGCTGCTATATGCTTATTCGGAAGCAACAGTACCTAAATTGACGATCATTCTGCGAAAAGCATACGGAGGAGCTTATGTGGCTCTTAATAGTAAATCCATCGGTGCGGATCTTACGTTTGCATGGCCGAATGCTGAAATCGCTGTAATGGGTTCTGCTGGAGCGGCAAATATCATTTTTGCGCGTGAAATTCAAAATAGCCAAGATCCGGAAGCGACACGAGCAGCTAAAATTGAAGAATACCGTGAGAAGTTCGCCAATCCATATGTCGCCGCAAGTCTTGGGATGGTGGATGATGTTATCGATCCCCGTGAAACCAGGATTAAGATCATTCAATCTCTTGATATGCTACGCAACAAAAAAGAAACTCGACCATGGAAAAAACACGGTAATATCCCGTTGTGATCAATCTTTGCAAGGAGCCCTAACGATCTGTTTTGGGCTCTTTTCCATACGGGGGAAGATATCATTTTGAAATAAGTCATCATTCACTTTTTAAAACGGTCTTAGGACCAGCATGCCACATTATTTGCCGGGGCGCCGCTTTTAGAAGTATAATTGAAGAGGAAAACTTTTTTGGAGGTTTTATTTTATGATTAATGAAGAACGTTTAGTTAATGAATTTATGGAATTGGTGCAGATCGATTCCGAAACAAAAAATGAAGCAGCCATCGCCAAAGTGCTGAAAGAAAAATTCGGGGCACTGGGTGTAGAAGTTTTTGAAGATGATACAACAGCAGTCACCGGTCATGGTGCAGGGAATTTAGTATGTACTTTAAAAGGAACGAAAGAAGGCGTAGATACCATTTATTTCACCTCCCATATGGATACGGTTGTACCGGGTAATGGAATCAAGCCTTCCATCAAAGATGGATACATAGTGTCAGACGGAACGACCATTTTAGGGGCGGATGACAAAGCTGGATTAGCGGTCATGTTAGAAACGCTTAAAGTGTTGAAAGAACAGAATATCGAACATGGTACCATCGAATTCATCATTACAGTCGGTGAAGAATCTGGCTTGGTAGGGGCAAAGGCATTGGATCGCTCCCTTGTAACGGCTAAATTCGGTTTTGCACTTGATAGTGATGGAAAAGTGGGCAATGTGGTTGTTGCTGCACCTACTCAGGCGAAAGTGTCCGCAACCATTTTAGGCAAGACTGCTCACGCTGGTGTCGCTCCAGAGAAAGGCGTTTCGGCCATTACGATCGCTGCCAAAGCAATCTCTAGAATGCCATTAGGCAGAATCGACGAAGAAACGACAGCCAATATCGGACGTTTCCAGGGGGGACAGCAAACCAATATTGTTTGTGACCATGTTGAAATCCTTGCAGAAGCAAGATCCTTGATCCCTGAAAAAATGGAAATACAGGTAGCGAAAATGAAAGAGGCTTTCGAGACTGCAGCCATTGAAATGGGCGGACGTGCTGAAGTTGAAGTTACCGTCATGTATCCTGGTTTTAAATATGGTGCTGGTGACCATGTTGTCGAAATCGCAAGAAAGGCAGCAGAGAAAATCGGCCGTCCATGCGAGCTGGTTAAAAGCGGCGGTGGAAGCGATGCAAATGTCATTGCAGGCTTTGGCATCCCTACTGTCAATCTCGCAGTGGGCTATGAAGATATCCATACTACGAATGAAAGAATTCCAGTTGAGGAATTAACGAAGCTAGCTGAAATGGTCATCACTATCATCAAAGAAGTTTCAGGGGAATAATCACCCATAATAGGTCAAGATGTTCAAAGTATTGAAGGATATATGTACAGTCATCAATGATATGATGGCTGTTTTTCTTGGAGTGGAAGCATCTTTCAGCGTGGTTACCAAAGATAAAAAGGGATACTTTAATAGAAATGTTTTTTATTTTTACAAGGATGTGACGGTCAAACATGAAGGACATGTATCCCAAAAATGGCAGGGTCATTCTCCATGTAGACATGAATAGTTTCTATGCTTCAGTGGAAATGTCATATGATGTTTCATTGAAAGGCAAACCGCTTGCCATTGCAGGCAATGTTGAAGAGAGAAGGGGCATAATCGTCACCTGCAGCTATGAGGCGAGGAAGTTCGGGGTTAAAACGACCATGCCGATTTGGCAGGCGAAAAAATTATGTCCTCAATTAGTCATTCAGAAACCGAATTTCGAGCGCTATCGAAAGGCATCACTGGCTATTTTTGATGTTTTGAGGCAATATACAGAGATGGTTGAACCGGTTTCGATTGATGAGGGGTATCTGGATATCAGTGAATGCGCCGAATTGGGTTCGCCTTTAGATATAGCCAATAGCATTCAGGAAAGAATTTTTAATACGATGGATCTCCCTTGCAGTATCGGGATTGCCCCTAATAAATTTTTGGCCAAAACGGCTTCTGATATGAAGAAACCTATGGGGATCACCGTGTTAAGGAAACGGGACATTCCGGAAAAGCTCTGGCCTTTACAAGTGGGCGAAATGCATGGCATCGGGGATAAGACATCGGAAAAGCTTCAAACTATCGGGATCATGACGATCAGGGACCTTGCACACGCCAATGATAGTCAACTTAAACAGCTTCTTGGGATCAATGGCATCCGTTTGAAAGATAGGGCTAATGGAATTGACCCAAGGGTAGTGGATCCCGAAGCGATTTTTGAGCATAAGAGCATCGGGAACTCGACAACTCTTCCGCATGACTCCGCCAATCAAAAAGAATTGATCGGTGTATTGGAAAAGCTTTCCGGGAAAGTTGCCGTCCGCTTGAGAAATAAACGCCTCCTTGGTCAAAAAATAGGTGTGACGATCCGTTACAAAGACCGCCGGACAATTACGAGAAGCAGGATGGTTCCTAATCCAGTTTTTGAAAAAAAGGATATTTTGGATGAAGCTATCGATCTCTTCATGAAAAATTGGAATGGGGAAGGAATCAGGCTTCTTGGTGTTACAGCCTATGATGTCATCGAAAAAGAGTCGGCCTTCAAGCAACTGGATATTTTTTCCTTTCAAGAGGATGCAGAAAAAGAACCTCTGTATGATGCGATGGAACACTTGCAAAATAAGTACGGAGAAAATATTATTAAAAAGGGATTACCCTTGAAAAAACGTTCAATAGGAACAGACACTAGCTTCAGCAAAGATTTCTTTGAGCAATCCAGGAGGAATGATCCTTCTTTTGACAAAGAATAGCGTACAAGCTGTGTAAAGATAGAGAGAAGGGAAGATGAATCATGACAAAACAGCAGATTGGCGTTATCGGACTAGCCGTAATGGGCAAGAACCTTGCATTTAATATTGAAAGCAGGGGATATTCAATTTCCGTATTTAATCGCTCAGGATCAAAAACGGACGAGATGATGAAGGAAGCGGAAGGCAAAAACGTAACAGCCGCTTATACGCTTGAAGAATTCGTCAATTCTTTGGAAACACCACGAAAGATTTTATTGATGGTTAAAGCCGGAGCGGCAACGGATGCAACAATCGAGCAATTAAAACCGTTGCTTGAAAAAGGTGATATCGTTATTGATGGAGGGAATACCTTCTTCAAGGACACTCAGCGCCGCAATGAGGAGTTAAGCAAGCTTGGCATCCATTTCATCGGTACAGGCGTGTCAGGTGGGGAAGAAGGAGCTCTAACAGGTCCTTCCATCATGCCTGGAGGTCAAAAAGAAGCATATGAACTTGTTGCACCGATTTTGAAAGATATTTCAGCTAAGGTCGATGGTGATGCTTGCTGCACGTATATCGGACCGGATGGGGCAGGTCATTATGTTAAAATGGTACATAATGGTATTGAATACGGGGACATGCAATTGATTTCCGAATCTTATTTCCTTCTGAAAAATCTCCTTGGACTATCTGCTGAAGAATTCCATGAAGTCTTTACTGAATGGAATGAAGGGGAACTTGATAGCTATTTAATAGAAATTACTGCTGATATTTTTAAAAAATATGATGAAGAAACCGGCAAGCCGATGGTCGATGTCATTTTAGATAAAGCTGGCCAAAAAGGTACAGGTAAATGGACAAGTCAAAGTGCGCTTGATCTTGGTGTTCCGCTTCCAATCATTACGGAATCCGTGTTTGCCCGGTTTATTTCAGCAATCAAGGACGAGCGTGTCGAAGCGAGTAAAATCCTTCGTGGTCCAAAAACCGATTCATTTACAGGCGACAAAAAGGCTTTGATTGAAAGTATCCGAAAAGCACTTTATATGAGCAAAATCTGTTCATATGCACAAGGATTTGCACAAATGAAAGCAGCATCAGAAGAAAATGGCTGGAACTTGCAATATGGGGAAATCGCGATGATTTTCCGTGGCGGCTGTATCATTCGTGCACAATTCCTCCAAAAAATCAAGGAAGCGTACGATCGTGAAGCGAACTTGAACAATCTTCTTCTAGATCCTTACTTCCAAGGGATCGTCGAAAGTTACCAAGGAGCTTTACGTGAGGTAGTATCAACGGCTGTAATGAACGGAATCCCGGTTCCTTGCTTGTCATCGGCACTTGCCTATTTCGACAGCTATCGTACAGAAACACTGCCAGCTAACCTGATTCAAGCTCAGCGTGACTATTTTGGAGCTCATACTTACCAACGCATTGATAAAGAAGGAACGTTCCATACCGAATGGATGGAAAAATAAAAAGTTCAAGCCAGGCTTAAAGGGAATCCCCCTTAAGCCGGCTTTTTTGTTTCATCATGTAAAAAGGGGGAGCTTGGCGGCCCCCCTTTTAATACTATCTCCGATGCTCTACAAGGTCAATGACCCCTAATACAACATGTGCCAAACCGAAACCAAAAACCGTATTAGCTACCATTTTGTTTGAACCCCGGGTCTGCTTCATTGCATAACCCGCAGCTGTCACGGCTGTGCCCAACGCTGTTGGAATTAATCCTTCACGAATGTCCATCGTTTAATCCCTCCACATCGAAGTTAGCGGTACTGTCACTAAGCACCTTTTTTAGTGTATCCTCAGCAAAGGCTTACCATTCTTTATAGATAAGGGTAAAAATGGTAAAAACGAACTAGTTGTAAATAGTTCCAATTAATTTACCTTTTTTAGGGAAATCGTAGTATGATGTATGACATTCATTCCTGCTTTTTTTAGGTTTAAACACCTGTGGAAAAAGGAATACAAACATTGAAAGAGATGGGCGAACCGTAGGATACAGTAGGTAGGCAGGAAGAGAGAAGGAGCGGAGGACTTTATGTTCATCATCTGGTGGGCTGTAGCCATTTTTTTATTTTTCATTGCCTTAGAATCCGGTGTTTCATTTTGGCTTAATTTAGAAAAGGAAGGAATGTCCAAGTCCAAGGAAATGTTTCATATTATCCGGAATAAATTGCTTAGGAAGAGTGTTTCATGATGAAGAAGGGATGCAGATTCAAATCTGCATCCCTTTTTCATTTCAATCATTATTTTCGTTTTTCTTGACTTGCCACCAAATATGTCCATCTTCCGCCAGGAGTTCATCGGATGCAAGTGGACCTGTTGATCCCGCTTCATAGTTAGGGAAAGACTCGTCTTTAGTATTTTCCCATGCATTGGAAATGGTATCGACGAACTTCCATGAGAGGGCAACCTCGTCCCAGTGCGTAAAGTTTGTAGCATCCCCGCGCATGCTGTCAAACAATAGCTTTTCATATGCCTCGGGAGAATTGATGTGTTCGATCCCTTTGTTCGAGACGGTCAGCTTCATTGGCTTTGTATTGGATGTCGTCCCGGATTTCTTGACATTTAAGTACAATGTGATACCTTCGTCAGGCTGGATATTGATGACGAGAAGATTCGGATTCAGCGTTTCTTCCGTTTTATAATACAGATTCATTGGGATATCTTTGAATTGAACAACGATATTCGTTGATTTGACATCCATTCTCTTACCGGTACGGATATAAAAAGGAACACCGGCCCAACGGAAGTTATCAATCATCAATTTACCCGCAACATAGGTCTCTGTGTTGGATTCGGGATTTACATTATGTTCATTTCGGTAGGCTGGAAGCATTTGACCGTCTATCGTTCCTTCACCATACTGGCCACGAACGAAGTATTGGTTGACTTCGTCGACCTTCATTGGTCGAAGT
Organism: Peribacillus sp. FSL R5-0717; assembly: GCF_038002945.1. Lineage (NCBI taxonomy): Bacteria > Bacillati > Bacillota > Bacilli > Caryophanales > Bacillaceae > Peribacillus > Peribacillus sp. FSL R5-0717. The sequence goes on along the minus strand of NZ_JBBOOF010000001.1, from coordinate 597,785 downwards.
GAACGCAATGCCCGTACTTTTTCGCTTCGAATCTCTTCAGTCGTCAAAGCGATCGGGGGTTCCATTGCAAGCAAGGCCACCATTTGCAGCAGGTGGTTTTGGACCATATCCCTTAGGGCACCGCTGGTTTCATAATAACGCCCGCGTTCTTCAACGCCGAGTGTTTCGCTTGAAGTAACCTGGATATTGGATATATATCTGTTATTCCATAGCGGCTCGAAAAGGGCATTGGAAAAACGGATGACCTCGATATTTTGTACCATTTCTTTACCTAAATAATGATCGATGCGGTAAATTTCATCTTCAGCGAATGCAGTCCGAATCTGCTCATTCAATTGTTGTGCTGTTTCAAAACTGTGTCCAAATGGCTTCTCGATGACCAGGCGTTTATATCCATCCGTGTCACTCAGGCCTTGAGCTTTAATCTGTTCGGCAATCGTTCCAAAAAACTCAGGTGCCATCGCCAAATAGAAGATCCTGTTTCCTTCTAATTGATATTGTCCGTCTAATTGTTCGGCAATGTCTTTTAATTGCAAGTATGATTCCGAACTTGAGACGTCATGGGAGTGATAATGGAAATGGGAAATGAATTCATCGACCTTTTCTTCCGCATGTCCGAACGTAAGAATCGAGTCCTTGACACTTGTTTGGAACTCCTCGTTCGTCAATGGCCTCCTTGCCACACCGACGACCGCGAACTTATTGATTTTCTCTTTTTGAAATAGTCGATATATGGAAGGAAACAATTTCCTTTTCGCTAAATCTCCGGTAGCACCAAAAATCATGATCAATGCTGTGGGTTTATTGTTTTCTGTCATGTTAAAACCTCAACTTTCCGTTAAATCTGTCTATAAAGTTGGAATTCCCGTATGTGTACCAACTTCTAATTTTACGTTTAGCTTTCCCTCAAAGCAATCAATTTGCGCATTTTTTCTCAGATTTCATTAAAAGTTTAATTTGGTTTCGGTTTTAATGGGTCATAAATGAAAGAGCACCTTGGTTATGCTATAGTTAAGGCATAAAGTATTTGCAACGGAGGTAGTATGAGTGGATTTCGTTTTATTGGGTACAGGCGCTGGCGTTCCGGCCAAAGCGCGGAATGTGACATCAATCGCCCTTCAATTATTGGAAGAACGAGGGACTATTTGGTTGTTCGATTGTGGGGAAGCAACACAGCATCAAATATTAAAAACGGCGGTCAAACCGCGAAAGGTTGAAAAGATCTTCATTACCCATTTACATGGTGACCACATCTTCGGACTGCCTGGTTTTTTAAGCAGCAGATCTTTTCAGGGCGGAGTGGATAAATTGACCGTATATGGTCCACAAGGCATAGATTCATTCATTAAGACTAGCTTACAGGTGAGTGGGACTCATTTAAAATATCCCTTGGAAATCATCGAAATTGAAGAAGGCACAGTGTTTGAGGACGAACAATTCACAGTGACGGCCAAGTCGCTTGATCATGGCATTTACAGCATCGGTTATAGGATTGTGGAAAAAGATCGTCCGGGTAGCCTGCTGGTCGACCGGCTGCGTTCCGAAGGTGTGAAGCCGGGGCCTCTTTTTAAAGCATTGAAAAATGGACAAACGGTCTGTCTCGATGATGGCCGTGTCATAAATGGGAAGGACTATATCAGTACTCCGAAAAAAGGCCGGATCATCACGATTCTTGGTGATACAAGAATGTGCAGCAATGCGCTCATTCTTGCTGAATCGGCGGATTACCTTGTTCATGAAGCTACATTTTCAGCGGAAGAATCTGAAATGGCATCAGCCTATTATCATTCGACCACCGTTCAGGCAGCAGAAACGGCCTTGAAAGCGGGAGCTAAGCATCTAATCCTTACACATATCAGCTCACGGTATACTCCAGAGGATGCTGAGAGGCTAAAAGAGGAAAGCAAAGCAATCTTTGCAAATACGATCATGGGTGAAGATCTTATGGCGATTAAAGTTCCTTTGTATTCAGAGGAATCGGACAGCTGAAATCAAAGCCAATGTTTGATATAATTAATCAATTGTTCATTGGATATTTAAAGGAGTGTAAATATGACTGACAAAAGTGACCTACATACTAAAGCAATGGATTTTCTCCTAAAAACAAGCCGGACTTTTTTCATTCCAATCAGTTATCTTCCAAAGGGATTACAAGAGGGTATTGGAGCTGCATACCTTTGCATGCGCGCCATCGATGAGATCGAGGACCACCCAAGTCTTCCTGCAGATAGTAAGGTTTCTTTGTTACAGGCCCTTAGTGAGCTGCCGGATGCGGATTTCAAGGAAGAGAATCTTCAAAAGTTATTTGAACCATATAAGGATGAACTGCCCGAGGTGACCCTGTTTCTTTCGGACTGGGTTGAATTTTGTCCACCCGGTGCAAAAGATAAAGTCTTGGAGTCAACAAAGGAAATGGCCGAAGGCATGGCAAAATGGGTTATTAAGGACTGGCAAATCCATAATGAAGAGGAACTCGATGATTACACTTATTATGTTGCAGGTTTAGTGGGGGTCATGCTGTCTGATATGTGGAACTGGTACGATGGAACCGAAACGGACCGTGAACTTGCCATCGCATTTGGCCGTGGACTCCAAACGGTCAATATCTTGCGTAACCGCGAGGAAGATGCAGAACGTGGTGTGAACTTTTATCCGGATGGCTGGGGTTTCGACGAGATGCTTGCCCATACGGAGCGTAATCTTGCATTAGCCGATGCGTACATTGAAGAGATTGAAACGAAGGACATCATCCAATTCTGTAAAATACCTTTGGAATTGGCAAAAGCTACATTGAAAGCCTTAAAAGAAGGTAAAGAAAAAATTGATCGGGCTACCGTTACCGAAATTGTCAGCCAGGTTGTCGAACATTGATTTTTCAAAAAGCTGCTGTGAAAGTTACCATACCTTTCACAGCAGCTTTTTTCATGTTTTACATACGGAACTCAAAAAATTCTAAAAAGTTAAAAAATATATTGGAATAATTGGGACTAAACGATTATAATTTAGGAAATAAAAGCGAAAAAAGCTGGCGTCGTTAGAAAAACATTATTTTAAATAAGGAAAAAGCGGGGGGAAAATATGAAAAAGAAATTATATTCAACTGCAGCCATGACATTGGTCGCAGGTTTATTATTGGCTGGGTGTGGAAATGAAAAGGAAAAAAATGCGGCAAAGGATGAAAGCGGAAAGGATACCTTCAACATTGGGGTAACACAAATCGTTCAGCATGATTCCCTGGATCAAGCATATGAAGGCTTCCAGGCGGCATTGAAGGATAGTGACATCAATGCAAAATATGATCTTCAAATTGCTCAGGGTGACCAAAACAACAGCCAAACGATTGCCAATAACTTCGTTGGGGATAAAGTGGATCTGATATTTGCGAATTCGACTCCTAGTGCTCTAAGTGCTTTAAATGCGACCAAGGATATTCCGATCGTCTTTACATCGGTTACCGATCCTGTAGCGGGGGAGCTTGTCACTTCTTTGGAAAAACCAGGCGGAAATGTGACGGGTACGACGGATTCCCATCCTGAAGCCATTGCAAAGTCAATGAAATTTCTAGCGGAAGAGCTTGGCGCCAAAACGATTGGAACGGTTTATAACACAGGGGAGCAAAATTCAGTCGTCCAAATAAAAAATGTGAAGGCGGAAGCGAAAAAAGCTGGATTGAAAGTCGTGGAAGCGTCCGTCTCGACTTCAGCGGATGTTAAACAGGCAACGGAATCATTAATCGGAAAAGCGGATGCTTTCTATATCATTACTGATAATACAGTTGTTTCTGCACTGGAATCGGTCATTTCCGTGGCAAATGATCAAGATATCCCCTTATTTGTCGGCGAGCTTGATTCCGTGAATGCTGGCGGTTTTGCAGCATATGGCTTCAGTTACTATGATATCGGTTATGAAGCGGGGCAAAAAGCGGTTGAAATCCTGAAGGAGGGAAAAAAACCTGGAGATATCCCGGTTCAATATCCACAAAAACTGAAATTGGTCATCAATGAAAAAGCAGCAAAAGATATGGGTGTTGAAATAAAAGAAGAATGGAAAGCAGATGCTGAGTTTGTAAAATAAACTCTGCTTTTGTTCGGGGAAGGAAGAAAAAAATGTTCTCAGCCTTATTCAACTCTTTTGAGTCGGGAATGATTTATGCAATCATGGCACTTGGTGTCTATTTAACATTCAGGATTCTCGATTTCCCGGATATGACTGTGGAAGGCAGTTTTGTGACAGGGGCCTCTGTTGCCGCGATTATGATCGTTAACGGTTACTCGCCGATCGTAGCCACGTTGTGTGCCATGGTGGCAGGGTTCATCGCTGGGACGATAACGGGGTTCCTTCATACAAAAGGGAAAATCAATCCTCTCTTGGCAGGTATCTTAATGATGATTGCGCTCTATTCGATCAATTTGCGGATCATGGGTGCATCCAACATTCCGTTGCTTTCCCAAACAACCATTATCACGAATATTCAGGATGCCTGGGCTGGCACTGGGTTGGACAATTTGTTGAATGGTCTTTTATCATTCGTGGGTCTCGGTGACAGCCTGCCAAAAACGTGGGCCATATTAATCGTTATGCTGGTTGTGGCTGTAGTCATCCAAGCGGGAATGTCGGCGTTTTTAAAAACGGAAATTGGTCTTGCCTTACGGGCGACTGGTGATAATGAAGCAATGGTCAAGAGTTTTTCCGCCCATACCGGCAACATGAAGATCTTAGGACTTGCAATCGGAAATGCACTTGTGGCTTTTTCGGGATCCCTGGTTGCCCAATATAACGGTTTTAGCGATATAGGCATGGGGATTGGAATCATTGTCATCGGATTGGCATCCGTCATAATCGGTGAAGCTCTATTCGGGGCAAAAACGATTGCACGTGCTACGCTGGCTGTCATTGGAGGGGCGATCATTTACCGGATCGTCGTAACCTTGGCACTTCGCGTTGAATTCCTTGAAACGGGAGATGTTAAATTAATTACGGCACTTATTGTGGTCGGGGCACTTGTCATTCCAAAAATTTCCGATAAACAAAAGGAAAAAACCCGGAAGAAAAGGCGGCTTAAAGAAATACAGATGCGTCATGATGGCACTTTACCGAAAGGGAGGGAAGAATATGCTTCGGTTAAATCAGATTTATAAAGTGTTCAATGAAGGAACACCAGATGAAAAGCTAGCCCTTGGAAATCTGGAACTGCAGATGACAAAAGGTGAATTTGTAACAGTCATCGGTAGTAATGGAGCAGGTAAATCGACTTTGATGAATATGATTTCCGGTAAGATTCTCCCTGATGCTGGTGAAGTCATCATCGATGGTGAAAACGTATCGGCCATTGAAGAACATGCCCGTGCAAAAATGATTGGACGTGTTTTTCAGGATCCCATGCTGGGTACGGCACCGCATATGACGATTGAAGAAAATATGGCAATTGCTTATGGCAGAACCAATAGAAGAGGTTTAGGCTTTGGGGTGACAAAAAAACGGAAAGAACTTTTTAAAGAATGTTTGGGCACCCTTCATTTAGGATTGGAAAACCGGATGACTGCAAAAGTGGGATTATTGTCAGGAGGGGAGCGTCAGGCACTATCACTGCTGATGGCGACCTTCACCGATCCTAAAATCCTGCTTCTTGATGAACATACTGCAGCGCTTGATCCTTCGCGGGCAGAACTTGTTACAAACCTGACAAAGGAAATCGTCGAAAAGAACCAATTAACGACGTTGATGGTGACTCACAATATGCAGCAGGCAATCGATCTTGGAAATTCCCTGATCATGATGGATAAGGGACAGATCATTTTTGAAGCCAGAGGCGCTGCAAAGCAGAAGTTAACCGTCGAAAAACTGCTTAACGAATTCCAACGCATCAAAGGCGAAAAAATGATCAATGACCGTGCAGTGTTGATTTAAAATGATGAAAAGGCCCGACCCAGGTGAGTTTAATCTCGGGTCAGGGCCTTTTTATTTTGGGGTAATTAATAAGATCAGGTCCTATTTTTGAAGAGATGCTTTGCCTTACAAAAATGGTTATTCGTGGGGTGCTCATGAAAGATCTTGTTAATAGATGTCAATCGCTGTCGGCTGTGCTCCATGATGAACTATCGTTCTTTCTGTTTCCGAAAATCATTTTTATGAATGGCCTTTTCTTCGTCTTTTTAGTGGCAGCAGCTTCTTCAGCCGCGAGGAAATAATCAAAGTGCTGGCCCGTTGGTGTTTCTAACGCTTCGATACGGGCTTCAAGCTTTTTAACGAGTTTGTGCATTTCTTCCATTTCACTTCTGTGCTGTAAAAGCTGATAGGATACAACATCGTCCGCTTTTGTTTTCAGGCCATTTTCTAGCCTGATGACCCGTTCAAGCAGTTGATCATGTTCTTTATTCGGTTCGGAGTGTTTCTGGAGGGTTGCTTTTCTAATCTTTTTCTCTGAGATGCTGACCTTTTGGAGAATGATGCCCTCGTTCAGCTGATCTTGGATTTTTCTCAATAATGCAATGTCTTCATCCGAAAACTGGTAGTGGCCAAGCTGATTCCGTTCTACTTCCATGTTCAATTGGGTGACCCAGCGTTGAATCGTACTATGGGAAACATTCAGTAACCGGGCAACTGCGCTTGTATTCATCGAGATTCCCCCTTTTGCTTGTTGAATTCGATAAGTATGGGGGAATTCCTTTACAGATGACAAAACATGTATTCATTCGGCAAAGAAAGTGGAATTCCTACGTAATTTGCATGAGGGGCAATCCAAGGTGGAATTCCCCGTTGAGCTGCTTTTTGCAAAGTGGTGAGCAGTGTTAGGGACTTTAAGAAGCATTTGCTATGGTGCGGGTGATGGTCAATCAAGCTAAAAAGGGAAAAGTGATCCAGATATCGAATTTACCCTTAAAACATGGAAAAGGAGGACTAGCATGAACAGGATCAACATTATAACTTTAGGTGTCAGGGATATTACTCAATCATTAAGGTTTTACCGGGACGGGTTGGGATTCCGTACATTGATTAAAGAGGACGATCCCGCAATCGTTTTTTTTGATAATGCCGGTACGAAACTTGCTTTGTATCCTATAGAGGAGCTAGCAAAAGACATTAATGAGATGGAACCGCCTAAGAAAAATGGTTTCCCGGGTCTTACACTCGCTTATAATGCTAAATCAATTGAAGAAGTGGATGAAATGATCAGCAGGGCTGGAAATGCTGGGGGAACAATCGAGAAATCACCTCAGCATGTTTTTTGGGGAGGATACAGCGGATATTTTTCAGATCCCGATGGTTACTATTGGGAGGTTGCGTATTCGAAGGACTGGAGTTTCGATGAAAATGATATGCTGATTATAAAGTAACGCTCACTTCAGAAGATTTACCCCTTTTTAAGGCGTATGGATCATAAAAAGGGCTGTTGCCTGCCACTGCTGCAGGAGTGGCCAGGCAACAGCCGATCATCATCATGAGGCTTACTGCGAAACTACATATTTGGCCAGTTCTTTACTTATTTGATTGCCCATTCGCTTCGATTGCTCTGTCGCTTCTTGTACACAGGCAATGAATGCATCTTCCACTTGGTGTGCTTGTAGTGCTTTCAGACCTGCTTCAGTCGTTCCGCCTGGTGAAGTTACTTCCTTTCTTAGTACGGCAGGCGTTTTAGGTGATTTCTGTAACATGTCGGCTGCACCCATCAATGTCTGGAGAATCAATTGCTTAGCGGTTTCGGAATCGAGCCCTATTTTTTCCGCTGATTTTTCCAATGCCTCGACCAAGTAATAAATATAAGCAGGACCGCTGCCTGATAAGCCTGTTACCGCATCTAGCTGGGATTCTTCGACCACTGCCACCGTACCCACCGTTTCAAAAAGGGTAATCGCCGTTTGTAATTGCGAGTCTTCCGTATGACAGTTAGCCGCAAGGGCCGTTGCTGATTTTCCTACAGCTGCCGATGTATTAGGCATGGCACGGACGATCGAAAACCGCTTGTTGGCGATTCCTTCCAAGCTTGTTGTATGAACCCCGGCAACAACGGAAATGAACAGCATTTCTTCACGAATGTATTCTTTTATTGATTGCATCGTTTCTAAAATATCTTTCGGTTTCACCGCCAGTACGACAAGGTCCGCATCCTGTACTAATAACTGCAGTGATCGTGTTGCAGTTACACCATATTGGTCCTTTAAATAAACGAACCGATCATCATTTGATTTATTTGTTACAAAAATATTTTCTGGTTCAATTACCTGTTGGGTCACCAGCCCCGAAATGATTGCTTCTGCCATCGATCCAGCTCCGATAAACGCGATTTTTTTCATATTTCCTGCTCCTTTTTCTTTTGAATTTTCGGCCATTTTATGAAGGCTGTTTTCACATACTTTGTTGCTATTTACCAGGTAGTGAGTTGTGGTTGATTTCCCTTCCGGATGCTCGCTTCCGCGGGGCGGGCGGTGAGCCCGCTGCTCCCGCAGGAGTCTCGCACTTCCGCTCCAATCAACCTTAAATAGTTTCGTTTAAAAACAACAATCTTTACGAAAAGAGCCTTTATGAAAAACAAAAAGACCCCTCATCCAATAAAGGACGAAAGGTCTAGCTTCCGTGGTACCACCTTTGTTCAACTTTTCCATAATAAATACAGAAAAGCTGCACTTGATTCCTCTAACGCGGGAATTACGTCAGGTTTTCCTGAAGGCTCATAAGGTAGGTTCAATAATGAGGGGGCGATGAAGCCTTTCAGCACATTCCGAGCTTCACTCTCTTTACGCCATCATAAATTTACTTGGCCTTAATCAATGCCATGCCGTCTTTAATTACTTGTGATTATGAAGGATATATCAGTACTCTGTCAATGATAATATATGCAAGGACGATAAAAAGTAGACATGAATTATGTGAAAATAATGACAGTGATTTAAAATACATGTAAAATGTTAATTATACATGATAGCTATACTTAGAATCCTGTTTAACGTATAGAAAGATTTATATAAATATAATTTTCTAAGGTGGAAAAGATTATGGCGAATTGGAATGGAGATATTGCGAAAATTGCTTTGCCCACGCCGTTTGCAGTGGGTGATGTGAATGTTTATGTCGTTAAAGGGGATGCTTTAACATTAATCGATACTGGTGTGAAAACCAAACGTTCAAAGGAAGCCTTGACTAACGGTCTTGGGGATTTAGGTCTGAAACTGACTGATATCGAACAAATCATTTTAACCCATCATCATCCCGATCATGCTGGTGCACTCGATTTCTTTGAAAAGGATATCCCGGTTTATGGACACAAAAATAATCAGCGATGGCTTACTATCAGTGATGAGTTTCTTGAAACACATAATCGTTTTTTCCTTGATTATGCCAAAAAGTTCGGAGTGGCAGAAGAGCTGAAAAATAAACTGATCCATAACCGCGACGAAATCCGTTTCCTTAGTGAACGGAAGCTGCATGGATATTTGGCTGAGGGGGATGAGCTCCCTGGTCTTCCAGGCTGGAAAGTGATCGAGACTCCAGGGCATGCGCAAAGCCATTTATCTTTTTACCGGGAAAGTGACGGGGTCATGATCGCTGGCGATCACTTGCTTGCCAAGATTTCACCTAACCCATTAATGGAACCACCTTTACTCCCTGGAGGCATGAGGCCTCGTCCGTTACTGCAATATAATGCATCACTTCAAAAATTATTGGATTTCCCCATATCCACTGTTTACTCAGGACATGGATCTGAAGTGGCAGGAGATGCAGTTGCAGACTTGATTCAATATAGATTCGAGCGGCAGCATAACCGTGCCATGCAGGTGAAAAGCATGCTCCAAGATAAGCCTTTATCTGTCTTTGAAGTGTGTCAGCAGCTGTTTCCGAAAGTATACCTTCAGGAAGTGGGCCTGACACTTTCGGAAACGGTCGGTCAGCTGGACTATTTAGAAGACTTGGGTGAAGTCCAAACAGAAATCCAATCAGGGGTCATTCTGTATTCAATCGCTTAATGTTCGAAGGAGGCCGCTTTTTTTGAATAAGTTACAAGGTAAAGTTATTGTTATTACCGGTGCTTCCGGAGGGATTGGCAAGGAAGTTGCCATTCAAAGTGCAAAACAGGGAGGCCGTCTCGTCCTCTTGGCCAGAAGCATGGATAAATTACTGCTGCTAAAGAATGAACTGATCACCCAATATGGGATTGATGCATATGCCTATAAGCTTGATGTTGCAGACACTGATCAGGTGACAAATGTTTTTAATGACATCCATGAGCAAATAGGTGAAGTGGATGTGTTGGTCAACAATGCTGGTTTCGGCACGTTTAAAGAAGCGCAGGATACGGAATTAAATGAAACGAAAGCAATGTTTGCTGTCAACGTCATTGGCTTAATGGCCTGCACAAAGCTGGTTCTGCCGTATATGAAGCAGAGAAAATCGGGGCATATCATCAATATCGCTTCACAGGCCGGTAAAATCGCCACTCCTAAATCAACATTGTACTCTTCTACCAAGTTCGCAGTTCTTGGCTATTCAAACGCACTTCGGCTCGAACTGATGGAAGATCATGTTTTTGTGACCACCGTCAATCCTGGCCCTATAGAAACGAATTTCTTTAACATTGCGGATGAATCAGGTACATACTTAAAGAACGTTGAAAAATTCATGCTTAAGCCTGGAGATGTCGCTGCTAAAATCGTAGCGGCGATGCTGACCAACAAGAGGGAAATCAATCTCCCTGGCTGGATGAATTTAGCTGGGAAATGGTATAACATGTTTCCGAAGATCACCGAAACATTAGGGAAAAAAGCATTTTTCAAAAAGTAGGCTAGTCTTTCGATACCAGACGAAAAATGGTCCAATAATAGGTAAAGGGGAATGTCGATGACATTCCCCTTTTGATTTAACCGAAGTTATCATTTGAATGGGTAACTATTTCATGGGGAATCCGTCTATTTCTATTAGGAGGGATATTCATGAAGATGATTGTAAACCTTTATATATATTTATTCGTCGCCTTTATACTGGGCAGCTGTCAATCCCCCGATTGGAACATGGACGAATCCATTGATAAAGGGGAAGAAGGTTTCATTACGGATCTTGACGATAAGAGGATTTTGATTAAAGGGACGTACTATAAGGTGACCAATGATACATATATTCAAGATCAACATGGGAATGACCTCGATTATTCCGACCTGGAAATCGGGATGAAAGTGAAACCATGGCACCGGGGCGGGGTGAAGAAATCATTTCCTGGGAAAGCGGAAGCGGAATTGATTCTTGTTTTGACGGATGAAAACAGCTTAGCCGAACAAAGGGCGGTCACTGCTGCTCTCGATCATGTCAGCAAAGCGGAAAGTCAGCGATTCATGGTTCTCGAAGTCGTCCATTTACCATCAGAGCATGTTTATAATATCGAAATGATGAATCGTTCCAACTTGGATTCTTCATTCACTGTGACAGTTGAGGATGTAACGGATGAAATATTATATCTAAAATAAAACAACCGGACTGAATCACTTGAATTCCGTCCGGTTGTTTGTCCTGGTTTTATAAAGTTTTCGCACCCAAATATTTTGGTTTCCAATATGAATTATCCATATCCGTGATGGTTATGCCTTTAGAAGACGTAGCACTGATGAATTGACCATTTCCGATATAAATCCCAACATGGGATACCCCTGTTCCAGAAGTATTAAAGAATACAAGATCACCCTTAGCTGGTGAAGATACTTTTAAACCTGTATTGGCATAAAGCAATGATGTTGTACGCGGTAAGGTGATTCCTTGTGATTTCTGGAATACGTAATAGACGAAGCCTGAGCAGTCGAATCCAGTTGGTGTTGTTCCGCCCCATTTGTAGGGTTTGCCTATTAAGGTTTTTGCATAGCTGATCAAGCTAGTATTATTGACATTATAAACACCAAGCGCATTAAATGTGCCTCGGCCGGCAATTCCGTCGACAGTCAAACCTTTGGCCTTTTGGAATTTTTTTACTGCAGATGTAGAATAGGTGCCGTAATATGTAGTCAGTGAACCTGAATATGTGAAATAACCTTTGGTTTTTAATAGTTGTTGTAGTTGTTTGACATCACTATGTGTCATTCCGGGTCTGAGGGTTTGGTCTCCAATATTGGCAAAGGCTTGCAGTGGGGTTAGCATCATGGCAGATGCAACAGCAGCTGAAGCGATCCATTTCTTCATAATTTTCATTTCCTCTCTATCTATCTCTCTATTATTTCTTAACAATATTATCCTACAATACCATTATGACAAATAGACATAATTTCGGTTACAGTTTCATTACAAAAAATGAGCATTAAGACTGGCTTCCAAGTAGACGAAAGTCTGTTGAAAAGGGTGGGGGAATTTTAAAAAAACGAGCATATGGACCTACTTGAAATTATTCAAGCTACCAATTAATCTTTTTCAAAAAAACAATCTGGATACTTAGTTTAAATTTGGTATTTTAACCATTTTTAGTATCTATTATATTTTTCAAGGAAATTACATTAAAAAGTAGAAATTTGTATGAAAACTTCCATTGAATAAGAACGTATATTCGGTTAAAGTTATGAATATAATAAAGCGAACGTATATTCTTGTTAGGGTGAAGAAATGATGGATTATGGGACGATGCCGAAACAATCAATTATGTGTATCGATATGAAAAGTTTTTATGCAAGCTGTTCAGCGGTCATGCTTGGTCTGGACCCGCTTGATTGTTATCTGGCGGTGGTTGGTGATTTGAAGAGGACAGGGAGCATTGTGCTTGCGGCTTCTCCAAAGATGAAGAAGGAATTTGGCATCAAGACAGGTTCGCGGATGTTTGAGATCCCGAATGATCCGAGGATTGTCGTCGTTGAACCTAAAATGGCGACTTATTTAAGGGTTTCGACGGAAATCACCCGCTTGTTCAACCGTTATGTGCCAAAAGAAGCGATTCACGTATATAGTGTGGACGAAAGTTTTGTGAAAGTCGATGGCGCCTCTTCTTTATGGGGAGATGCCCGCATGATAGCTGAAAAGATAAAAGATGAAATTGAACGGGAATTACAGCTCCCCTGTGCCATTGGAATTGGACCGAACATGCTCATGGCAAAACTTTGCCTTGATTTGGAAGCCAAACATAAAGGGATTGCGGAATGGAAGTATGAGGATGTGCCAAGCAAACTTTGGCCGATTTCCCCGCTTCGTGAAATGTGGGGGATCGGCAGGCGCGTAGAAAAAACCCTTCATGGAATGGGCATATTTACGGTTGGGCAGCTTGCCAATTATGATCTTGAATTACTTGAAGCGAAGTTTGGAATTATGGGCAATCAGCTTTACCACCATGCCTGGGGAATAGATTTATCCGATATGGGGGCAGCGATCATCGAAGGGCAGGTCAGCTTCGGCAAAAGTCAAATCCTGCTGCGGGATTATAAGGATGAGCATGAGGTAAAGCAGGTCATGCTGGAAATTTGCGAAGAAGTTGGAAGAAGGGCACGCACCCATCGTAAGGCAGGAAGAACGGTGAGCCTAGGCATTGGTTACAGCAAGGATGAGTTTGGCGGAGGTTTCCATCGTTCGCGTTCGATTAACGAACCGACCAACATCACGATGGAGTTATATAAAGTTTGCCTGGAGCTTTTCCATGAGAACTATAAGCAAAAAACGGTTCGAAGCATAGAGGTCAGACTCTCGAATATTGTAGATGATAATGAAATGCAGCTGACTTTATTTGATGCTTCGCGCTGGAAGAAGCGGGAATTGAGTTACACGGTTGATCGAATCCGCCACAAATATGGAGCCAAATCGTTATTGCGTGCAGTTTCGTATACAGAAGCAGGTACAGCCGTATACCGAAGCAAGCTGCTTGGTGGGCATAAGGCGTAAGGGCTGACTTTGAAAGGAGGGAAAAGAAATGATTCGTGATCGCGGCCGTATCAAATGGACATCGATGATGTTACCGGAACATGTGAAGATGCTCCGTGATTGGGTGGTGGAGGATGGCTATGAAACGAAGCGCATCCTGGATGAGCAGCAACTGGAAGAAATGAATGCGGTAATGGGGGAAGCGATGGAGGAAAGAAAGGATGTCACGATTGCTCATTATGAAGGAAACCGGTATCAGCTTTTAATCGGCAGGATCCATTATTATAATGAGCTCACCCAAAAGCTTCATATCGTTGACCGGTTTGAGCAGGCTCACTATATCAGGCTTTCCGATATAGCGGATGTAAGGATAATGGAATGATGAGCGGAAGGGCTGTTCCCAAAGGGACAGCCTTTCATTTTCGAAACGGCATCGTGATGAAAGGAATGACGTGGCATAAGAGAATCGGCATTTGTTAGAACGGTCCATGAGGAAAGTGATTTCCGTGAGGGCCGATCTTGCATAAGGAAGCAGGCAGTTTCGTTAACAGAAACGTTTTTATCGTTTATAATGGGGGAAATGCAAAGACATCGGGAGGCAGCAATCATGTATATTGAATGGACGGAAACAGCGGCTGAGAAAATAGCCGGTAAGGTACAGGGACAAGAAGGATATTTACAGTTGAAATATGATACTGATGGCTGCGGCTGCGTGGTAAGTGGTGTGACGGCGCTATGGTGGGTCAACGAACCTGAAGAAGGTACCGAAAAAGTGGAAACAAACGGAATTCCGCTATATGTTGAGAAATCAAAAATGATTTTTCTTGATGAAGTCATGAAAATAGACTTTGTTCCGGAAGCGAACAGCTTTCAATTAAAAAGTCCGAATCAAATCTTAAATCCGAGGATGAGCTTTTTTAATAAAATCTAACTAAAAGCAAAAGAGGGGATCGTGGACACCCTCTCTTTTCTTCTCAGACAAGTTTTAGAAACTGATCGATTTGATCTTCATATTCTTTTGGATTTTCATTATAAGATTGAGCGTGGGCCCCTTTTTTAGCGATGTACAGCTGTTTTGGGCCCTCTTTTGCTGCATATAATTCCGCTGTCATGGAAGCGGGAATGAAACTGTCATTTTCACTATGGATGAAGAGCACGGGTTTTCGGATATTTTTCATATAATCGATTGGGGACACTTCATTGGTCCAATATCCGTCACGGAGTTTGATGAACGTACGCCCGAGCGGAAATACGGTCCAAGAAGGAAATGGGACTTCATGCTTGAGCTGGTGTTTGATCTGATCCTCGAAGTTTGAAAATGGACAGTCGGCAATGTAAAAATCAGCACCATCTTCAAGCATTCCGGCATATAAAAGCAGGGTTACGGCCCCCATGGATTCTCCATGAATGCCAATATGAAGGTCGGGCCCTTTACGTCTTTTCAATTCATCGATTACGGCCTTCAGGTCGAATTTTTCATAATGTCCATAACTGCTCGTCTTGCCACCGGAATCCCCATGCCGGCGGTGATCATAAATGATCGCATTGAAGCCGCGCTTAAGAAAAATGTTCATGTACTTAATCGAATTGACTTTGTTCTCCGTCACACCATGAGAAATGACCACCCACTTTTTGGTGTCATGCGGTTCGATAAACAAGCATTTCAAGGAATATCCGGATGGTGACGATACCCAAATTTCCGATTTAGGCAGATTATCAAAATCCTCCGTGATCAGGCGTTTAGCCATGATTTCACGATTCTGGATAAAATCATCTTCCTTCTTTTTCATATACATGATCCGATTTGAAAAATAAAGGCCGACGCCGATGATATACGCTAGGATTCCAGCCAGTGTAAACCACCATTTCTTCATGAAAGGACCTCCTCGAATGATTTTCTTTATTTTACCATGAGGGAAATGGGAAAACACTGTTTGAAAACCATGATGAGGAAAACGGCAGTCGTGATATAATAATTTCATAAATGGCCAGGAGGTTTTAAGGATGAAAAAGAAACAGCCGCGAAAACAAAGTCAAAGCAAAAATCAAGATAAAGATTCATCTTCATTGAAACTCGGTGATATGATCAATCAAGATATCATGTCCCAGCTTCGTCAAAAGCAAAAAGAACTTAATGAGGCTGAACAAGAGAAAAGGGAAGCGGAAGAAGAAAAAAAACGTGAAGAAAGAAAGCGGCGGGAAAAGAATAAATCATTCGAAGAACTATTGGGTGAAAGCAATCTGAACTGGAAGAACTATAAATAGAACAGGGAGCAGTTAAAATTTAAAAAGGGCTGGTACCCTTTTTCTGTTCAGGAATTCCTTTATTTTATAAAGTATAACGATTATATTAAAGATAAGTTCGATATGCTTTCATATCGGATGGACTACTATTAGCTGGTGATAGGATGCAAAATAAAATAGAAAAAGTGCTGGAAGACCAATTATGTTTCCTGCTTTATGCAAGTTCGCGGGAAATGACGAAGAAATATAAACCGCTGCTTGATAAACTTAAAGTGACATATCCTCAATATCTTGTTCTGCTTCTATTATGGGAACAGGATACACTTACAGTAAAAAAACTTGGGGAGCTCCTTGCCCTCGACTCAGGAACGCTTACCCCCATGTTGAAACGAATGGAGCAGAATGGCTTGATTGTCCGTGAACGTTCCACTGAAGATGAACGGTCTGTCATGATTAAGCTGACGGAAAAGGGACTTGGTTTACAGGAAGATGCCTGTTTCATTCCCGATCGCATTTCGGCAATGTCGGGTGAGGATAAGAAGGTGGTCGAGGATTTAAAAGCTTCGCTGCTCCAACTATTGAAAACATTACAGGAATTTTAGCGAAGAAAAGACGCTTGGGAACCCCCAAGCGTCTTTTTATTGAATTTAGTCTACATCTATTTCAAAGGCGACATCCACATTGCCATTGATTGCTTTTGAATAAGGACACATTTGATGCGCTTTATGAACAAGGGTTTCGAATGTCTCCTTGTCGACCCCGGATCCCTTCACAGCCAAAGTTATAGCCAAGCTGTACTGATGCATCTCACCCATTAATAGACTGACGCTTGCGGTGACTTTTGAATCGAAAGAAACGCGTTCAATTTTACCAACTGATTGCAAAGCACTATCAAAACATGCAGCATATCCAGCTGCAAAAAGCTGTTCCGGATTAGATGCTTCAGGCATCTGTTTAGCCCTTGGTGTTCCAGGCATCGCAATATCAACCGTGAAGTTGCCGTCAGCAGAAATTGCCGTTCCTTCTCTTCCGCCATCGACTGTTACAGACGTTGTAAATAATGTTTTTGTCATCATTTTTTCTCCCTTATCTTTTTTACTTTTGATTGTGCACAACTGAATTGTACAATATTAATTTTGGGATGTCCAATGAAAAGGTTTAAAACCGTTAAATGGGTTTTGGAAGGAATTAGAATGATCGGAAACTTGAAGTTGGTAAAGAAGGCGAAAAAAAGATGGAACGGAAAAAGGCTGACTATCCCGTTGGTTAAACGGAGATAGAGCAGCCTAAAGGTTTGTCCTGACATTTCTTTTTTAATTCCGGTGACTTTCATATTTGTTCACTTTGGTCAACCGCTTCAGGATATCCAACTCGGTTGTGGACAGTGAAGGGCTGTTGGCAGCTTGGCAGTTATCACGTAGCTGCTGTACTGAGCTTGCTCCTGGAACAACGGTAGCTACGCTTTGATGGGACAATACATATTGAAGTGCCGTTTCATTCAACTTCCTATCGGAAAGTTTGTCCTTTATTTGCGGAAGCAAATCTTTAAGTTCGTGATAGCTATAGTCAAGGTATCCATCCTCATTTGCCTTTTTAAGCATTTTTTCACTGAGCAGCCCTTTGGCAAGGGGGCCACGGGCGATCATGCTGATCTGTTTGTTGGCGAAAAGGGACAGCCACTCTTCTGGGCGGCGGTCGAGCAGATTAAACTGCATCATCACGGAATCAAGCTCAGACTTTTCAGTGAATTCCTTGATGACATTCGGACGAATCGAGGAAATTCCATAATATCGGATATAGCCTTCTTTTTTCAAATCTTCAAATGCTTCTACCGTTTCTTCGATATTGTCTGAAATGGTGCCGCCATGTAACTGATAAAGATCAATATAATCAGTCCCCAATCGCTTTAAGCTATCTTTTACTGCCGTTTTAATATGAGCGCCGGATGGATCCCAACTCCAGGAATCTTTATTTTCATTCCAGCGGTTTCCGACCTTGGTGGCTATGTATACCTTATCGCGGACCGATTTTAAATTCTTTCCGACGATTTCTTCATTCATACCGAAATCATATAAATCGGCCGTATCAAAATAATTGATTCCTTCATCTAAAGCGGCCTGTATGATCTCGGATGCCTGATTTTCAACAGTCCCCAGTGACATGCATCCAAGCCCGATTTCAGAAACTAGCAAGTCAGAATTTCCTAGTCTGCGTTTTTTCATGTTATCCACTCCCTTTACATTCATTGTAAAGGAGAAATCCATTTCACTCAAAGAATTCACTTGATCCGTTTTAAAGGAGTGGGTGGCACCTGATCGTGAATGTCGGCAATCCAATCATTGACATAAACATATCGATTTTGTAATTGCTTTAGTTTTTGAAGGATTTCCCAGCTCTTTCCGGATAAAGTAACGCTTTTTTCCAATACGTAAACTTTCATTAAATCGCCCTCCATCTCTATTATGGTAAAATGTATGAGGAATCATGCTGCAATTAGAACAGAGGAGTGGTCACGATGAAAAAATTTGAAGAAAAAACGCTGTCTTCGGAAAAAATCTTCACAGGAAAAGTAATCAGCCTGCAAGTGGATGATGTAGAGCTTCCTGATGGGAAAACGGGTAAACGTGAAATAATCAAGCATCCGGGAGCGGTTGCCGTAATAGCTCTCACGTCAGAAAATAAAATCATCATGGTTGAACAGTACCGTAAAGCGCTGGAGAGAAGCTTGGTGGAAATTCCTGCAGGGAAGCTTGAAAAAGGCGAAGAACCGGTCCTGTCGGCTAAACGGGAGCTGGAAGAGGAGACAGGTTATGAATGTGAAAAAATGGAGCATATCATATCCTTCTATACATCCCCAGGTTTCGCCGATGAATTGGTCCACCTGTATGTGGCCCACAATTTGAAAAAGAAAGAAAATGCGGCACCGCTGGATGAAGATGAATTTGTCGAGATGCTTGAACTCACGCTGGAGGAAGCTCAAACTTATATGGATGAAGGGAAGATCCAGGATGCCAAAACGGCATATGCAGTTCAGTATCTGCAGTTGAAAAAGGCGATGACATCATAAATGAAAGAGTATTACGCTGACCTGCATATCCATATAGGCAGAACGAGAAGCGGAAGGGCCGTGAAAATAACAGGTGCTAAAACGTTAACCTTCAGCAATGTGCTGCAAGTGGCAAGTGAAAGGAAGGGCCTTGATCTAATCGGGATAATCGATTGTCATTCTCCTGAAATTATCGAAGAGATCGAAGCGGGGATTCTTGATGGTGAAATCACGGAAAAGACTGAAGGCGGACTTCAATACAAGAATACAACCATCATTCCGGGCTCGGAGATTGAAATTTATGATCAAAATTGTAATGGACCGATCCATGTCCTCGCCTATTTTCCCACTTTAAAAGCGATGAAGGAATTCTCCTCATGGATGAGTGGACATGTTAAAAATATCACCTTGAGCTCCCAAAGGATTTATTGTGATGGAAGAACGCTGCAAAAAATTGTGAAGTCACTGGGCGGTCTGTTTATCCCGGCACATGTTTTCACCCCATTTAAAAGCTTATATGGAAAAGGGGTGCGATCCAGTCTGACTGAAGTATTCGATCCGGAGCTAATTGATGCCATCGAACTTGGTTTAAGTTCAGATACAGAAATGGTCAAGGATATCGAGGAGTTGGACTCCTATGTATTCGTAACAAATTCCGATGCGCATTCGCTTGGGAAAATCGCTCGTGAATATCAAAAAGTCCTGCTTGAAGAACCAAGTTTCAATGAGCTGGCAAAAGCCCTTAAAGAAACAGGGAATCGCAAGGTGACCGTTAATTATGGATTGAACCCCTTATTGGGAAAGTATCATCAAACCGTATGTTCAGGGTGCTTACATCAGGTATTGAGGGATAGTGAACAATGTCCTGAGTGTGGTAATAAATCCATTATTAAAGGGGTATCGGCCAGGATTGAAGAACTCTCCGTTTCCAGGATGGACAGAAGAGACGGAAAGGAAAGGCCGCCGTATATCCATCAAGTGCCACTCGACTTCATCCCGGGACTCGGACCTAAATCCATGGGAAAACTGCTGGTGGCATTTGGAACAGAGATGAATATCCTTCATGAAGTTACGCTTGAGCAGCTAATGGAAATCGTTCCTGAAAAATTGGCGGTCTACATCGATTCTGCCAGAAAAGGGACGCTTTCTTTTGAAGTGGGGGGCGGAGGAAAGTACGGAAAGGTCAAAAAGGAATTAACCTGAAAAAAGTCCTGACAGATGAGATCTGTCAGGACTTTTTTAATTTGTTGTTTTTGCATAAATGGAGGTGTCCCGCACTTCCATGCCGTCTGCACTAAGGCAGTCATTACGCAAAATTCCTTCAAGGGTGAATCCCAGCTTCTCGGGAATCCGTTTGCTGGCAATATTATTAGGGTCACAGCGGATTTCGACCCGTTTTGCACCGTAATGGTAAAAGGCGAATTTAGTTAACTTTTCCACTGTCTCCGTTATGTAGCCCAGTTTACTGAATCTCGTATCAATCCAATAGCCAATTTCGAATTTAGGAATATCCCAGTTGATTCGGTGCAGACCAGTGGAGCCGATGAATTGATCGTCTTCTTTCCTATAAATATGGAGTCTGATATCCTCTTTTAAAATAAAGTCCGCAAAGGCCTTAAGGACGTTCTGTTCAAAAGTTTCCAAAGAAACATCTTGATGGGCAAACGGCAGCCACTGTTTCAATTCAGGTTTAGAATGGACAATGGCTTCGTAAAGGTCCAGGCCATCGCCAGGCTGACAAGGTCTTAGATATAATCGAGGGGTTTCAATTTTTTGGGGAAAATCCATTAATATAGCTTTCATATCCTGCCTCCATCTCATTGATGTGGAAAATTATAACATAAATTAGGTTCCATGTGTTCGGCTGAAGGGGAAAGTTTTCTTAGCATAAATGAAAGAGTAAAAACATAGATTCTAGTAAGCGGAGTTGGGAGGATGAAAGATGAAAAAAAAATCTGTCGTACAAAATGCCGTAATGAAACATATTAACGAACATTCCTCATTATATGTCTTTATCACTGTGCTTTTTTTGATGGGTGTCATTTTTGGGGCAATATTGGTGAATAGTTTGAGCTTTACCCAAAAGGAAGACTTGTTCTATTATTTATCGCAATTTTTCGGACAAGTATCCAAAGGTGAATTTGCATCTTCGCATGATATGTTCAGCCAAAGTATTATGCATAATATAAAATATATCGGTGTCATCTGGGTTCTCGGAATATCGGTCATCGGTTTGCCTGTCATCCTGGTTTTGTTATTTATAAAAGGGATGGTCGTTGGATTCACGGTCGGCTTTTTAGTCAATCAAATGGGATGGAGCGGGTTCTTATTATCGTTTGTCGCTATTCTGCCCCAAAATATATTCATCGTCCCGATATTCATCGTAATAACCGTCCTTGCCGTTTCACTATCCATGAAAATGATCAGCCGGATTTTCCTTAAGCAGATTCGTGAGCCGCTGAAGCCGATAATTTCACGGTATATTTTCTCATTGGTTTTGTCAGGGTTATTCTTGATTACGGCTGCTGCATTTGAAGCGTACCTATCCCCTTCTTTAATGAAAAATGTCGTAAGTTTATTGGGTCATTGATGGAAATATACCGTTCCCGCAAATTTTTTTATCATTAACAAGAAATCTATTTTGACAGTTTTCCCTCTTTTGATATAATGGATAAGATAGCGGCGCGGGAGGGAATATTAGGTATGGAAATAGAAAACAGAATTGATAGGATAAAAAAGCAGTTACACTCGTCCAGCTACAAATTAACGCCTCAGCGAGAAGCGACCGTCCGCGTTTTACTTGAGCATGAAGAGGATCATTTAAGCGCAGAAGACGTTTACCTCCTTGTCAAAGAAAAGTCGCCGGAAATTGGATTGGCAACAGTTTACCGTACGCTAGAGTTGCTGACTGAATTGAAAATAGTAGATAAAATTAACTTTGGAGACGGGGTTTCCCGTTATGATTTAAGACAAGAAGGAGCTGCGCATTTCCATCATCATCTTGTTTGTGTGGAATGTGGTGCGGTAGATGAAATCCAGGAAGACCTACTTGAAGACGTAGAAGACATTGTGGAACGCGACTGGAACTTCAAGATAAAAGACCATAGATTAACCTTTCATGGCATTTGTCATCGATGTCATGACAAAGAAGAAAATTAAGGTGAATGAAGTCGGACCTTTTCCATTTAATGGAGAAGGTTTTCTGCATTTTAATAGCTGGTTGTCTCAAGTAAGAGCTGTTTTTGTTTTCTCCTTTCCGAAATACGTATAAAACTTGTCCTGTTGGGCATAGATTGATACAAAGGGTCGAATGGGAGGGGAAAGGATGAAAACATCATTATCGCTTATTTTGCACACGGCTAAAGTGATGATTCTCTTTGTTAGCTTCACTGTTCTTTTTTATATAGGAATGGTATGGTTAAATCAGGAATATCAAAGTTATCATCGTTATGATGAACCGAAAGGCATGGCTGTAAAAGTATCGAAGGCTGTTGATACGGGTGATGATGCATGGCTTGAACGCCTAATGTTGTTTTATTTAAACGGGGAGTAATGAATATGGAGAATCAAATTAGGGATTTCATTCATTTTTTAACCATTGAAAAAGGACTTGCCAAGAATACGCTCGTCTCGTATGAGCGTGACTTAAGATCATATTGGAGCTTTCTGAAAGATGTTGAAACCATTGAAGATTGGAATGATTCGCGGCGGGTGAACATCCTGCATTTTCTCGTGCAGTTAAAGGATCAAGGGAAGTCATCGAAAACGGTGGCGCGTCATATAGCTTCCATTCGGTCTTTTCATCAATTTCTTCTAAGGGAAAGAGTAACAAATCAGGATCCGTCCATACATATAGAAACGCCAAAACCGGAACGAAGCCTTCCAAAGGTATTAAGCATGGAAGAGGTTGAAGCACTATTGGAAGCCCCGAAGAAAATGGATGAATTCGGATTACGCGATAAGGCAATGCTCGAACTGATGTATGCGACGGGTATGCGTGTCAGTGAGTTGATATCCATGGATGTGAGTGATGTCCATGCATCGATGGGTTTTGTCCGTTGTGTAGGGAAAGGAAATAAAGAGAGGATCATTCCGATTGGACAAACTGCATTGGGTGCGATTGAACATTATTTGGAAAGTTCCCGGGGGAAAATGGCCAGCCCCAAGCACAGGACAGATTCACTTTTTTTGAATCATCATGGAAACAGGCTGACAAGGCAGGGATTTTGGAAGATTCTAAAAAAACTTGTAAAATCGGCACAAATTGAAAAAGAAATTACACCACATACACTGAGACATTCTTTCGCGACACATCTATTGATGAATGGGGCTGATTTACGTGCCGTCCAAGAAATGCTTGGTCATGCGGATATTTCGACAACTCAAATTTATACACATATTACGAACGTACGGATCAAGGATGTCTATTCAAAATTCCATCCGCGAGCTTAAAGGATTAATAGAATGATAGAAAGGTTGTGAATTTAACTGCAAGGCAGTTGAAGGAGCAGCCTTTTCTGTGTCGGCGAGACGGCTATAAGGGATGCTGATGATTCTAACGCACATCTTATGGCACTTTGTTTCCTTCCGAAATATATTATTTGTCTCCATCATGGTAATCGTTTACAATGTAGAGAGGTCAGACTTCTGACGTTCTTGCGATTTCATTTAAATGAAGAGTAACTGAGCAGAATAAGGGTATTATAGAGAGTATAAAAAGTGATTTACTATTTTAGGAGGAATGACTCATGAAAGGGAATTCAGCATTTAAACGAATATTTGTAATAGTTATGGATTCAGTTGGGATTGGCGAAGCACCTGATGCAGATTTATTCGGCGATAAAGGTGCGGATACACTCGGTCATATCGCAGAAAAAATGAATGGATTGAACATGCCGACTCTCGCAAAATTGGGTTTAGGCAATATCCGTGAAATCAAGGGAATTGAAAAAGCCCAGCAACCTCTCGCATACTATACGAAAATGAAGGAAGCCTCTACAGGAAAAGATACGATGACTGGACATTGGGAAATCATGGGGTTGAATATATCGACTCCATTCCGTGTATTTCCAGATGGTTTCCCGGAATTATTAGTCAATGAACTCGAGGCGAAAATGGGTCGGGGAATTATTGGGAATGTCCCGGCAAGCGGCACGGAAATCATTGAGAGGCTTGGCGAGGAACATATGAAAACGGGTGCGCTGATTGTATATACATCAGCTGATTCCGTATTACAGATTGCTGCACATGAAGATATCGTCCCGATAGACGAATTATACAAGATTTGTGAAATTGCCCGTGAAGTGACAATGGCTGATGAGTTCAAGGTTGGACGCGTTATTGCCAGACCGTTCACTGGTGAACCAGGCAACTTCAAAAGAACGCCTAACCGTCATGATTATGCATTGAAACCGTTCGACCGGACAGTAATGGATGAATTGAAAGATTCTGGATATGATGTCCTTGCAATCGGGAAGATCTCGGATATCTTTGATGGGGAAGGTGTCACTGAATCATTAAGGACCGTATCCAATATGGATGGAATGGATAAATTAATCCAAACGGTAGAACAGGATTTCAAAGGGTTAAGTTTCCTTAATCTAGTCGACTTCGATGCTTTATACGGTCACCGCCGCGACCCAGAGGGATACGGAAAGGCATTGGAAGAATTCGATGCCCGGATGCCTGAAGTCCTTGATAAACTGAAAGAGGATGATTTATTAATCATCACTGCCGATCACGGGAATGATCCGGTCCATGAAGGAACTGATCACACACGTGAATATGTACCATTGTTAGTCTATTCCAAACGATTTACAGAAGGTGCCGAACTCCCGATAAGAGATACATTTGCAGATATTGGGGCGACGGTCGCTGCTAATTTTGATGTGAAAATGCCTGCCTTCGGAAAAAGTATATTGGGCGATCTAAATTTAGGGGAGAATAAATAGATGTTTAATAAAATAGAGACAGCTGCGTCATTCATAAAAAGTAAAATTGAAGGCTCTCCGGAGATAGGACTGATTCTTGGTTCCGGACTTGGAGTATTGGCGGATGAAATTGAAAATCCCATAACGATTCCTTACCACGAAATCCCGGAATTCCCAGTATCGACTGTTGAAGGACACGCTGGACAGCTTGTCATTGGACAATTAAGTGGCAAAAAGGTTGTCGCGATGCAAGGACGTTTCCACTTTTATGAGGGTTACTCCATGGAGAAGGTCACTTTCCCTGTCCGTGTAATGAAACTTCTTGGTGTTGAACAGTTAATCGTAACGAATGCTGCCGGAAGCGTTAATGAAAGCTATCAACCAGGTGACTTGATGCTCATTACGGATCATATTAATTTAATGGGGGCAAACCCATTGATTGGTCCTAATGAAGAGCGTTTCGGCCCTAGATTCCCTGATATGTCGGAAGCTTATAATAAAGACCTTCGGACGCAAGCAAAAAAAATAGCAGCTTCACTAGGATTGGATATTAAAGAAGGTGTCTATATCGGTAATACAGGACCGACCTATGAGACACCGGCAGAAGTGAAAATGGCAAGGATCCTTGGCGGGGATGCAGTTGGTATGTCGACAGTCCCGGAAGTTATCGTAGCAAGGCATAGCGGAATGAATGTGCTCGGAATCTCATGCCTTACCAATATGGCCGCGGGCATTCTGGATCAGCCTTTGTCACATGAAGAGGTAATTGAAACGACTGAAAAAGTGAAAAGCAGTTTTCTTGAATTTGTTAAGCAAATCGTTAAAGACATATAAAACGAACCAAAAAAATACAAGTACACCTAAAGAAAATCGGTGTCTTTAAAAAGTGGGGATTCTAATATGAGAATGGTAGATTTAATCGAGAAAAAGCGTGATGGAAAGGCTCTTACTACAGAAGAAATACAGTTCATCATCAATGGGTTTACCGATGGATCAATTCCGGATTACCAAATGAGCGCTTGGTCAATGGCTGTTTATTTTAAAGGCATGAATGAGCAGGAACGTGCTGATCTAACCATGGCAATGGTCGAATCGGGAGATCAAATTGATTTATCGATGATTGAAGGAATTAAGGTCGATAAACATTCAACAGGCGGTGTGGGTGATACCACAACTCTAGTGCTTGGACCATTGGTTGCTGCTGTTGGTGTTCCAGTGGCAAAGATGTCAGGACGCGGTCTTGGCCATACAGGCGGGACGATCGATAAGTTGGAGTCTGTAAAAGGATTTCATGTCGAAATAGAAAATGACGAGTTCATCAGACTTGTCAATAAAAATAAGATAGCTGTCATTGGGCAAAGTGGTAACCTGACTCCGGCCGACAAAAAGTTATATGCATTGCGCGATGTTACGGGTACCGTTAACAGTATCGGTTTGATTGCTGGTTCGATCATGAGTAAGAAAATCGCCGCTGGTGCTGATGCAATCGTACTTGATGTTAAAACGGGAGCGGGCGCTTTCATGAAAACTCTCGAAGATTCCGAAGAATTGGCGCATGCAATGGTTAGTATCGGAAACAACGTGGGACGAAACACGATGGCTGTCATTTCCGATATGAGCCAACCGTTGGGTTACGCTATCGGAAATGCTTTAGAAGTGAAGGAAGCCATCGATACACTTAAAGGAGAGGGACCGGAAGATTTAACGGAACTTTCTTTAACACTGGGAAGCCATATGGTATACCTTGCCAAAAAGGCAAGCTCGCTGGAAGAAGCAAGAACCTTGCTGGAAAATGCGATCAAGGATGGTTCTGCACTTAACTCATTCAAGATTTTCCTAGAAGCGCAGGGAGGCGATGGTTCGGTTGTAGATCAGCCGGAAAAACTACCGCAGGCTGCTCATACTTTCGAGCTGGAAGCGAAAGAGGACGGATATGTATCGGAAATCATCGCTGATGAAGTAGGAACGGCAGCCATGCTGTTAGGCGCCGGGCGGGCGACAAAAGAATCAGAGATTGATTTGGCAGTCGGACTGGTACTTCGCAAAAAAATCGGGGAAACCGTGGCAAAAGGTGAATCACTTGTGACGATTTACAGCAATTTCGAAGATGTTTCAAAGGTGAAAGAAAAATTGTATGAAAGTATTGCGATTTCAAAAGAGAAAATAGAAAAACCTACATTGATCTATAAAGAGATCATGGAATAAACATTTCCCAAAAAAAGGCCGCGCTTTTGAGCGGCCTTTTTACGTTTATCCCATTGAATTCTTAAAAGAGGATGCCCATGCGCATCCTCTTTTAATTTGGTTCACTTTGTTACCCTATATCCAGTATATGTTCAAAATTCATCTTTATTTGTATAAAAATGGGTTTAATGGAAAAAATAAAAAATATAAAGATTGGAGGGTATGGAGATGAAGCGGATTCTTTCTGTATTTTTAACCGTTTTGGTAGCATTGGGTTTTAACATCCCGCATACAAAAGCAGCTGAAGAAAAAGGAGTCGAACTGGCGGCAAATGCTAAATCCGCTATTTTGATTGAACGGGATACAGGTACTGTTCTCTATGATAAAAATGCAGACGATCGCCTTTCACCGGCAAGCATGACGAAAATCATGACGATGCTGCTGATCATGGAAGCGATCGATAAAGGCGAACTCAGCATGAAGGAGAAAATCAGGACTAGTGAGTATGCAGCGTCAATGGGCGGTTCCCAGATCTTCCTCGAGCCAGGTGAAGAAATGACCACGGAACAAATGCTTAAAGGCATCTCGATTGGTTCGGCGAATGATGCATCGGTGGCGATGGCTGAACGTCTAGCTGGATCGGAAGAAGAGTTTGTCAGGGAAATGAACAAAAAGGCGAAAGACCTCGGGTTGAAAAATACAAAGTTCCAAAACGCAACAGGACTTCCTGTTAAAGATCATTACAGTTCAGCACATGATATGTCGATCATGGCGAAGGAATTATTGAAATACGATACGATTACAAGGTTCACGGGTACATATGAAGATTATCTCCGTGAAAATACCGAAAAGAAATTTTGGCTTGTCAACACAAATAGGTTAGTGAAATTTTATCCTGGGGTCGATGGACTGAAAACAGGATTCACAAATGAAGCGAAATATTGTTTGACAGCGACTGCCAAAAAAGGGAATATGCGTGTCATTGCCGTCGTTTTCGGAGCCGTTTCTCCAAAGGAACGAAACGCTCAGGTTACCAAGATGTTAGATTATGCATTTTCACAATACATCACATACCCTATTTATAAACGCGGTGAGGTGTTAGGTGAAGCCAAGGTAAGTAAAGGGCAAAAGAAAACCGTGGTGGGCGTCACAAGTGAACCTATTTCAGTTTTGACAGCCAAAAACGGAACGGCAAAGGACTTTACAAAAAAAATCACGCTTGATAAAGATTTGGATGCCCCGATTAAAAAAGGTGATGAAATTGGTACACTTGAATTGAAGAAAAACGGTAAGGTATATGTCGAATCTCCAATTGTTGCGAAGGAAACTGTTGATAATGCCAGCTGGTGGCAATTGTATAAACGGGCTTTCGGCATGTTTACCCAGGCGAAATAGAATAAATTGTCGCATTGCCTGTTAATCGTACTAATTTAGGCGAAACTCCACTAGTTTTGCTAGTAAGGAGGAATCGGCAGGTGAAAAAGAGAATTTGACTCTTTATAAGACAGTGAAGGAGGCTGTATATAATGAGTCTTACGATTAATATGGAGGCGAAAAATCGCGTATTGTGCATTCGTCTCAAAGGTGATTTAGATCATCATACAGCAGAAAAATTGAAAAATCAGGCAGAGGCAGCCATTCAAAAGCATAATATCAAGCATATCATCCTCAACATGGAAGAATTGGATTTTATGGACAGTTCAGGGCTCGGGGTTATTTTGGGCCGTTATAAGCAGGTAAACAAAAAGCAAGGTGAAATGGTGGTCTGTGCAATTTCTCCAGCAGTAAAGCGGTTATTTGAGATGTCAGGGTTGTTTAAAATTGTTAAAATGGAACTATCCGAAAAAAACGCTTTGCAAAGACTGGGGGTTGCCTAATATGAAAAATAAAATGGAAACGAAATTTTCTGCACTTAGCCAAAATGAATCTTTTGCCAGGGTAACTGTTGCGGCATTCATTGCCCAATTGGACCCGACGATGGATGAATTGACAGAGATCAAGACTGTCGTGTCAGAAGCCGTTACGAATTCGATCATCCATGGGTATGAGAGTGACCCGGAAGGTTGGGTCTACATTTCAGTGGTCATCGAAGGCGATACTGTGGAATTGACCATCCGGGATGAAGGACTGGGCATTGAAGACGTCGAGGAGGCTAAACAGCCGTTATTTACGACAAAACCCGAACTTGAACGTTCCGGTATGGGATTCACCATCATGGAAAACTTCATGGATGAAATCAATATAATTTCCCATAAGGGCGAAGGCACGATCATTCGATTAAAAAAGCACTTAACTACAAGCAGAGCTTTGTGCAATTAAGGGAGACTTGCATATGGATGTGGAGGTTAAAAACGAGAAGAGCAAGAAAGGCCAGCCCCATTTAAAAGATGAGGAATTGCGGAATTTAATCCAACGCAGCCAGAGCGGTGACCAAGATGCAAGGAATCTGATTGTCAATAGCAATCTGAGGCTTGTATGGTCAGTAGTGCAAAGATTCCTCAATCGAGGTTACGAACCGGATGACCTTTATCAAATAGGCTGTATAGGTCTGTTGAAGTCCGTGGATAAATTTGACTTATCGTTTGAAGTGAAATTCTCAACGTATGCTGTGCCTATGATCATTGGTGAAATCCAACGTTTTATCCGTGATGACGGAACGGTTAAAGTAAGCCGGTCATTAAAGGAAATGGCGAATAAAATTCGCAGGGCCAAAGAGGAACTTTCAAAGACGTATGGCCGCGTTCCGACTGTCAATGAATTGGCGGAACATCTAGAGCTGTCGCCAGAGGAAATCATCATGGCCCAAGAAGCTAGCAGGAGCCCTTCATCGATCCATGAAACGGTTTACGAAAATGATGGAGATCCGATTACTCTTCTTGACCAGATTGCCGACCATAATGAAACATCCTGGTTCGATCAAATCGCTTTGAAAGAAGCCATACATGAATTGAATGAACGTGAAAGGCTGATTGTTTTCCTGAGGTATTATAAAGATCAGACGCAATCGGAAGTGGCGGCAAGGCTTGGTATTTCCCAAGTTCAGGTATCAAGGCTGGAGAAGAAGATTCTTCAGCAAATGAAAAACCACATGAATCAGTGATTCATGTGGTTTTTTTTATTGAGCTGAAAATATTTTAGGAAAAAGTAAAAGTGATTTAAGATGAAACTAGGGATGGGGCCGAATTTTTAGTTGAATTTAGGGGTAAAAACGAATATTATAGTAAAGGTCGCGTTTCTCATTCGTTTTTTTGTCTTTCTTTCAATGAATAATGAACAGGAAAAACGTCGATGCAGTACAATATTAGGACACCTTGTCTTTTCGTGCAAACGGTTGTCGGTGATTCCTTTAGATCTGGAGGTCTAAAATATGTTTATGGAAAAGTTTTTCTCCCTGAAAGAAAATGGGACGGATGTCCGTACAGAAGTCATGGCGGGTGTTACGACATTTTTAACTATGGTTTATATCCTCATTGTGAATCCGGCTTTATTGTCTTCAATCGGGATTCCATTTGAACAAGTTTTCATGGCAACGGTCATATCAGCGGTGATTGGTACCCTAATCATGGGGCTCGTTGCAAAATACCCGATTGCGATAGCACCAGGGATGGGCTTGAATGCTTATTTTGCCAGCGTGGTGGGGGCACAGGGCCTTTCATACCAGACCGTATTCGGTACGGTTTTCATTGCTGGTTTGCTATTTCTATTAATTAGCGTGACTAGCTTGCGTAAAATGATAATTGATGCGATTCCTAACTCATTAAAATACGGCATCACATCCGGAATTGGTTTATTCATTGCGTTTATCGGATTGAAAAATGCTGGAATCATAGTGCCAAATGAATCAACGATGGTGACGCTTGGCGATTTACATCAGCCAGGAACCGTTTTAGCGTTAGCGGGCTTATTCATTACCTTGATTTTTATGGCCCGTAATATAAAAGGGGCCATTTTCATTGGCATGATCGTTACGGCAATCATTGGCTACTTTATCGGTTTGCTCGACATCGATGGGGTCTTATCTGTACCTCCGACACCGGTATTTTTCGATATCGATATCGCTGGGGTCTTCACGAATTCTTTATATTCAATTGTCTTCGCCTTTTTACTTGTGACGATCTTCGATACGACAGGCACCTTGATTGGCGTGACAGAACAGGCAGGACTAACGAAGGATGGGAAAATCCCTCGTGCCAAGAAAGCTTTTTTAGGTGATGCGATTGCGACTACAGTCGGCTCGATGTTTGGTACAAGCCCATCGACTGCCTATGTGGAATCGAGTACGGGAGTGGCTGCAGGCGGACGTACGGGATTGACCGCTACTGTCGTGGCCATCTTGTTTGCTGTATCGATTTTCTTTTCTCCATTGATATCGGCAATTTCTTCCGTTCAGGCAATCACAGCACCCGTTTTGATCATCGTGGGATGTTTCATGATGGAAGGTCTGGCTAAAGTCAATTGGAAACTTTTTGATGAGGCATTTCCGGCATTTGCGATCATTTTAACGATGCCGCTTACTTCAAGTATATCTACAGGGATTGCAATTGGGTTCATCACATATCCCCTAATGAAGGTATTCAGCGGAAAAGGAAAATCGGTACATCCGCTCATATATATTTTTGGATTGATATTTTTGGTTCAGCTGATTTTCTTCCCCACCCATTAATAGTTGAATGTAAACCAAAAAGACATCTCTGACATTGCAGGTGTCTCAGTTTGTAGGCAAAAGGGGTTCGGAATTGAAAAATTCCGAACCCCTTTTAAAATTCCCTTTGAAATTTTGACCAAAGGTTAAGAGATTTGGGCTCTTCGAGTCACTATGTTACGGGATTTTAGGACCTTGCCATGTCCACGTGGCCATCTTCTTTAAATTAATGGCAGCGAAAGTAAGCATCGCTTGCATCAACAATTTTTTAAGTCCCTTTAAAGTTATCCAACGCATACAATGCTTTTCTTTTGCATCTGCGAATACATGCTCAATCGTTTCTTTACGTTTCGCATATAAAGGTTTTACATCTTGATGATGACTGGATCAATGGAAGCCTCCATTTTACGAACCAAATGGTTCGCCGGCACCAGTTGATCTAAAGTAATCATTTCAAGTTGATCTCGTTGAAGATGATGTTTCGAAAGCATCCTCATCACCTCAAATTTTAATAGATCTATTTTAAAACAAAAAAGACTGTAGGCAAAAGGAGTTCTATCCAAATTTTCAAACATAGTTGATTGGAGCGGGTGTGCGAGACTCCTGCGGGAATAGCGAGTCCAGGGAGACCCCGCAGGCGCAAATACGCCGAGGGCGGACCGCCCGCGGAAAGCGATTGCCCTACGTTCCAATCAACGTCCAAGTTTGCACAAAAAAAAAAAACTGTAGTCAATCTCTGAACTGCCCCGTAAATGTTAGACACCAAACTAACATTTACGGGGTGTTTTTTATGGCTAATTTTTCTGCCGAACAGAAAATATTCATTACACGACTTTACCTTGAAGGAAAGCACAGCTATATGGATCTTCAAAAAATATTTGAAGTTTCGTATCAAATGATTCAAGGATGGGTTCGTTTATACCAAATTCAAGGAGTCGATGGATTTAAGAAATCCTATACAAGTTATTCTACGGAGTTTAAAATGGATGTACTTAATTATATGAATGAAACGGGTATATCTTCTTACGACGCAGCCGCAAGGTTTAATATTTCATCTCCAGCGCTAATTCGGACATGGAGAATAAATGTTAATGCCTATGGATTAGATGCCCTAATTTCTAAGAAAAAGGGGAGACCATCCATGAAAAAAGATATCAATCCATCCAAACAAATTGAAGGTTCGGTTAAAGAGCTTGAAGAACGAATTAAACAACTGGAAATGGAGAATGCGTATTTAAAAAAGTTAAATACTTTAGTTCAAATGCAGGAAAAATTACAACCCAAATCAAAGCGCAAGTAATTTATGAACTAAAGTCCATTTATGAGGTTGTGGCCTTAATTAAAGTCGCTGATATTCCACGTAGCACGTACTATTATTGGGAAAAACGCTTGAATCGAGAAGATAAGTATTCGAAGGTAAAAGCCACTATTCAGTCTATCTATCATGAACATAAAGGACGTTACGGTTATCGTCGTATCACAAAAGAGTTAAAAAAATATGGGTTTTCTCACAATCCAAAGACCATCAACCGCCTCATGAATGAAATGGGCGTAAAATGTTTAGTCCGTATGAAAAAGTATCGTTCGTATAAGGGGCGTGTTGGTCGAATTGCCCCCCATATTTTACAACGTGATTTTCAAGCTGAGAAAATGAATCAAAAATGGGTAACAGACGTAACGGAATTTCATTTATTTGGGGAGAAACGTTACCTATCCCCTATCCTTGATTTATGTAATGGTGAAATTATTGCCTACAAAGTGATGAAACGCCCTGTTTATAAACTTGTTGGAGATATGTTAGATGAGGCGATTAAACACCTAAAACCAGAAGATACGGTCATCCTCCATTCGGATCAAGGGTGGCATTATCAAATGAAGAAGTATCAAAAAACCTTAAAAGATTCCCGCATTATACAAAGCATGTCCCGTAAGGGAAATTGTTTAGATAACGCAGTCATTGAAAACTTTTTTGGCTTGTTAAAGTCTGAATTGCTTTATCTCCAAGAGTTTGAAAGTATGGAGCACTTTGAAAAGGAATTAGATGATTATATTCATTACTATAACCACAAACGAATGAAGGTAAAATTAAAAGACCTGAGTCCGATAGAATACCGAACTCAGGTCTTAGAAGCTGCTTAAATTATATGTCTAACTTTATTGGGTCAGATCACTCGTTTTTAATCGAATTTGTTTACAGTTTGAGACATGCTGTCATTGCAGCGTGTCTTTTTTTGGTTTCAAATTAGTAATATTTGGACATGGTTCACTTTCTGCATTTTCAAACTGCTTCCAATCCATACTACTAGCATAAGGAAATAAAAGGTCGGGATGTGATGATAATGGCAGTTGTATATATCAGGATGAGGAACCGTGTACAAGCAAAGGGAAATCAAACGGTGAGGATAAAAGATATTGCAAGGATAATTGGACCTGAAGAAGTAATTACCAAAATTGAAGAAATCATATTATTAACGGTCAAGAAGGAAGATAAGAATATTATTGTCATTGATTTAGCTCAAGTTATCATGGCCATCCGCAAGGTGGATCCGACTATTGAAGTGGAAACATTCGGCCCTTCCCAAACGATCATCGAAGTCATCCTCTCGAAAAAGAAAATGTCATACCTGACATTCGCTTTAGTTTGGTTTTTGTTATTTGTCGGCGGCGGGATGACGATCATGAATTTTCATGTGGATGTCAGCATGGGGGAAGTGCATCAAAAAATCTTTACTATAATAACGGGAAAAGTGGAAGATAAGCCGTTATTGATCCAAATCCCATATAGCTTCGGCCTTGGTATGGGCATGATTCTATTTTTTAATCATTTCTTTAAAAAACGCTTCAATGAGGAACCTAGTCCGCTCGAGGTTGAAATGTTCAACTATCAGCAGGATTTGGACCGTTATGTAATCATGAATGAAAATAAGGAAAACGTGCGCCACCTTGATGACCGGTAAAATCATCTTCGGAATCTTTGTCGGTTTAGCCGGGGGGTTTGCAACAGGTGCCGGTTTTGTAGCGTTTTTAACTGTACTTGGGGTGATTCCAAGACTGACTCAGCTGACAAAAACAATGAAAATGATACATTACTATGAAGGAGCCATCATTGCCGGAGTTGTCGCAGGAACATGGTTAGGATTACAGGAAACGGAACTTTCCCTTCCGCATTTTCTTTTAATTCCGATCGGTTTGGCTGACGGGATATTTAATGGGATGCTTGCGGCTGCCTTAACTGAAGTCCTGAATGTATTTCCAGTTCTTTCAAAACGAATCGGAATTCAAGAGAAGATCATTTATTTGTTAATGGCACTCGTATTGGGGAAAATAGCCGGATCATTATTCCAATGGATTTATTTTGTCGACTTATAAGTGTAAGAGGTAACTATTCCTGATGATGAAAGGTGGCCCAAGATGGTGACCAAACGAAAAGTGATATTGATTACGGATGGAGATGAGTATGCAAAACGGGCTGTCGAGCATGTAGCCAAGGAAATAGGGGGAAGATGTATCTCCATGTCCCAAGGTAATCCATCACGATATACGGGGTTGGAGTTAGTTGAATTAATAAAAAAGGCGAAGTATGATCCTGTATTGGTCATGTTTGATGATAGCGGTTTTATAGGAGAAGGATCAGGCGAACAGGCAATGAAGGTAGTTGCCGGACACCCTGATATTGATGTCCTTGGCGTGATAGCGGTCGCTTCAAAGACTAGAAGGGAAGAGTGGACCAAGGTGGATATCTGTATTGACCGTGATGGTAATTTGACAGCGAACGGGGTTGATAAATACGGCGCCGAGGAATTTGAGCTGGGCAAGATAACAGGAGATACGGTGTATTGCATCGATCAATTACATGTTCCCATAGTAGTTGGGATAGGGGATATCGGAAAAATGTCCCATCAGGACGATTTTAAAAGAGGAGCACCGATAACGAAGCTAGCGGTGGAAATCATATTGGAAAGGAGTGGTCATGGTGACTTCAGAAAAACCTCAAAACATGATGCCGATTCCGAGTAGGGTAGAGGAAGTTGACGCATACATGGAAGAGAAAGTAGGTCTAGGCGTCAGCTTTGACTTAGGAGTAAGAAAGATAAAGGTCTTAAGAAAAGATGTACATCTTTACTATATAAACGGGCTGACGGATACGGAGTACATCATTGATATCCTCGATTCTCTCATTCATAACAAAAATGCCGATATCGTGTCTACTAAAGTTTTTGATGTAGTCAAAGACTTGCTCGTACACCAATCAGTTCAGGAAATAAAGACGATGGATGAGCTTGTTGATCAGGTATTATCCGGTTTAATCGTCGTTGTTGTTGATGGTAAACCAATAGGACTGGTCGTGGATGTCAGGAGTTATCCCGGGAGACAGCCAGTAGAACCCGATACCGAAAAAGTCGTCCGTGGATCAAGGGATGGTTTTGTCGAGAATATCATCATCAACACGGCGATAACCAGACGAAGAATCCGGGATGAAAGATTACGTTTCGAAATGCTGCATGTGGGGGAACGATCGAAATCGGATATATCCATCGGCTACATTAAAGATATTGCCGATCCGGATTTAATAGAAATCGTTCGAAAGGAATTGAATAATATTGAGGTTGATGGCATAACGATGTCTGATAAAACGATCGAAGAGTTCATCGTAAAGCAAAGGTATAACCCATATCCGCTTGTCAGATATACGGAACGGGCTGATGTGGCGGCAACGCATTTGCTTGAGGGCCATGTCCTTATTTATGTGGATACCTCACCGAGTGTCATCATTACCCCGTCCACCCTTTTCCATCACATGCAACACGCCGAGGAGTATCGGCAGGCACCTGCCGTCGGGACCTTGGTGCGCTGGGTCCGTTTTCTCGGGATTTTCGTTTCGTTATTCTTGCTGCCGATATGGTTATTGTTCTGTTTAGAGCCTTCCCTCCTGCCGGAGAAGCTCGAGTTTATCGGGCCGAATGAAAAAACACATATACCCATTGTGATCCAAATCTTCATTTCCGATATTGGGATAGAATTTTTAAGGATGGCAGCCGTCCATACCCCGACCCCGCTTTCGACGGCAATGGGCTTGGTTGCTGCAGTTTTGATAGGACAGATAGCGATAGATGTTGGCCTATTTGTTCCTGAAGTGGTTCTCTACGCTTCCGTAGCGACAATAGGTACATTTGTCACTCCGAGTTTAGAACTAGGAGTTGCAAATAAAATTACCCGTTTAGCACTGATAGTCTTGGTCGCATTATTTAAAGTGCCTGGCTTAGTCATAGGCATCACACTCTATTTGATCATGCTCACTAGTATAAAAACATTAAATACACCTTATTTATGGCCGCTTCTCCCGTTTCAGCCGAAGGCCTTGTCACATATAATATTAAGAAGACCTTATCCTGGTACTATAGAACGTCCGAGCATTGTACATCCCCAAGATCTATATAGACAGCCGAGAAAATCTAAAGGTTGATGTTGTCGAAAAGTTGTGGTAATTTATTTTTATTCGGATAAAGCGATAAAGTTGGGCTTCACAAAGAGATAAAGCTACTATGGCTCTTTGGAGTTTAAACCAATCTGTCTTTACCTTCGAACTACTAAGCAGTCATAGAGAACAATATTTACATGGGATAATTGATTCGGATGAGGCTGGATCATATAGAGGACCCTTTACAGCAGGTTTTCTTTATTTGAGGCTGCCTCATTTATTATTAATAGTTTTAAGTCAGGAAGGTGAGGCTATCATGCATTTGTACGGAACCGGCGGTGTCAATGAACGTGGACATCTGGAGATTGGCGGAGTGGACACGATCGAATTGATCGAACAATTTGGTACACCATTATATGTTTATGATGTAGAGTTAATTCGCGAACGGGCGAGGGGGTTCAAGAGAACTTTTGAGGAATTGGGGGTTTCAGCACAAGTTGCTTACGCAAGTAAGGCCTTTTCTTCGATTGCCATGATTCAGTTGGCTGAGCAAGAGGGACTGTCTCTCGATGTTGTCTCAGCTGGGGAATTATATACGGCAATTAAGGCAAATTTCCCAACAGAACGGATTCACTTCCATGGAAATAACAAAAGTGAAGAAGAGCTACATATGGCTTTGGATCATGACATTGGCTGTATAGTAGTCGATAATTTTTCAGAGTTGACACTGTTGGAAGAAATTTGTACAAACCGTGAACAAAAGGTGAAAATCCTTCTTCGTGTAACACCGGGTATTGAAGCCCATACGCATGATTATATTTTGACAGGGCAAGAAGATTCGAAATTTGGTTTTGATCTTATTAACGGCCAGGCAGAAGCTGCCCTTCGACAAGCGCTTCATAGTGGTTTTCTGGAAGTTCTTGGATTACACTGCCATATCGGTTCCCAAATCTTTCAAACGACCGGTTTCCTTCTGGCAGCCCAAAAAATTATCGGCAAGCTGAGTGATTGGCACGATTCGGTAGGGTTTCAACCACAGGTATTGAATCTCGGAGGGGGATTCGGGATTCGGTATACACAAGAGGACGACCCGCTACCGGCGTCTCAATATGTTGAGGAGATCGTTAGGGAAGTGCAGAACCTGATTGCTGATTCTGATTTAGTGATGCCTGAAATCTGGATCGAACCTGGCCGTTCATTGGTCGGAGACGCCGGTGTGACACTGTACAAGGTGGGTTCTGAAAAGGAAGTTCCTAATGTCCGTAAATATGTTGCCGTAGATGGGGGCATGAGTGATAATATACGTCCCGCTCTTTACGAAGCAAAATATGATGCCATTCTTGCAAACCGGCCGCTCGACCCTGTGGAAGAGACAGTGTCCATTGCCGGCAAATGCTGTGAAAGCGGAGATATGTTGATTTGGGATTTACCATTGCCAAAAGCCGGCCGCGGTGATGTCTTGGCGGTATTTTGTACAGGGGCATATGGATATTCCATGTCGAATAATTACAATCGCATTCCGAGACCGGCTGTCGTCTTTGCCGAAAAGGGAGAAGCCCGGTTGGTCATCAAACGCGAAACTTACGAAGATCTTATCCATTTGGACTTGGCCCTTCATGAAGCGGCAGTCGTCAATAAAGAATAGAAAAAAGGATGGCATTGGCCATCCTTTCAGTTTGTAAATAAAAGGGCTTTGGAAAACGTAACTTTGCTCAAATGATGTTCCCGAACCAAATAACCAATAGCAATACCTTAAAGACCTCAGGAATTGTTTCTATCTAAACTTTATATAGTTAATTAGAACGGAAGGGACGAGACTCCTGCGGAAAAAGCGCGTCAAAAGGAGACCCGCAGGCGCAATAGCGCCGAGGGCGGACCGCCCGCGGAAAGCGAGTGCCTGCAGTGGAACTCAACGGTCAAATTGTCCAGGCATAAAAATAGACAAACTCGATTTTCATCGAGTTTGTCTACGTCTGAAAGGATGGCATTGGCCATCCTTTTTTTATTTGAATCAGCTGAAAAGTGATTTGATTGCGTCTATTAAACTACTGAACACTTCTTTCAATTTATCCAGAAATGATTGACCCTCTTCGGATTCAAGAAAATTGGAAAGTTTATCTTTAGCTGCAGTCAGCTGATCACCGACAGCGTTCCAATCAATATTCAATTCTTTTAGCTTATTGAATAAATCAATTAAACTTTGTACTTGATCTTCATTTAAGGCGATTCCAAGGTCTTTTGCTGAAGACTCGACAACCTCGCGGACCTCTTCAGTATTGGCTGGTGGATTTGCAGCCATTTCCTCTTTGATTTTCGTAACAAGTGCAGAGGCTTCTTCCGTACCGATTTCGTCACCCAATTTTGCTGTTTTCACCATTTCTTCATTCGCTGCCTGTTTCACATTTTCAGGAATCTTCTTGTCGGCAGATATTTCATAGGCTTTAATGACTCCTGTCAAAGCCGCTGTACCGGAAACGGGTATAGGTGCGGTGACATAAACGGTAGCATCTTTTACTCCTGCAGTAGCCAGTGCATTGATATACATTTCATCGGAAACCCAGTTAATGTTTTTCGACTCCAGTTTAAGACCGGTACCTTTTTCCTCCAAAGTAATCGCAGAGGATGAAATCGCTTTTGTACCGATTAGACGGCTAGCGATATAGTCTCCTAAGTATTCATGTTCCTCCGCATTTGTAACGGTTAAAACCTCAACATCATTTGGTGCTTTCATTTCTGATAAAATCATATTTTTTTGTTCATTTGTCAAATTCTCACCAAGTGTGACGATCATTTCACCAACAGCTGCATCTGCAAAAGCCTTATATGGCAATAATAGACATAATAAAATGGTTACAATGACCCATTTATTCATTTTTTTCATGATAATCCTCCTTAACTTTCCTGCTGAATTGGGAATCTTTCATTTAAAGGGCGGCACTTTAAATCAGATTCATAGTATTTGACGAAACAAAGGCTAAAAAAGATACATATATTCCTGAAAAAAATTTATAGCCAAATAGCTACGTTCATTTTAACGAAGAAGTTGGGTGTATCTTTGTCTTTTATACCTAAGATGGCACTCTATGAACCTAGATCACTTTACCAATGTAGTAAAATTGAAGCAAGATTGCAAGGATATTTGTCAGATTGTGTTAAGTTATAGTAGAATGAATTCGTTATTTAAATATTTGGACCATTCATAAAGGGAGTATGGGATGAGGAAAAGTAATAAGACTCTTTTACTTATGATGCTTATTATCGCTTTGATATGGGGAATCGTATACTGGCTGTTTATCGCTTAGCACATAGCCCGTTGATAAATCAAGTGCTGAAAGTGATGTTGAAACGAACGGGATTTTTATGTATGATGTAAATGTTATATGTGAGGATTATTATTCAAAGCAAATTAATTGGAAACAGGAAGATAATAAAAACGTTATTTAGTAACGAGGGATATTATGTTGATTAAGTATAAGAAAAGTTATGAGAAGTTTGCCATGGGATTATTATCTTTCATGCCAAATGAAAAAGAGATAAAAACGCTTCGGAATACGATGAAGAATTATGAAACGGATGAAAACCTACAGCTGTTCTTATGGAAAGATGAAGAGATTACGGGCCTGATCGGTATAGAAGTCTCTCCAACCCACATTGAGATACAACATATATCTGTAAATCCATCCTTCCGGAAGCAAGGTATCGGTAAAACGATGGTCAGGGCCATCAAGGAGCAATATCCTGACAAAGAATTAAAAGCAAATGAGTTTACGGAAAGCTTTCTTGACAGGTGTGAAGATTTCTGAATATGAAAGCTTGAATGGAGGATCGCCTTTAAGGGCGGTCCTCCATTCTTGTTTTTCGAAGGGATAGCTGTCGAGCCCTTTCTGAAATGACATCCGAACGGTCACGCATTAGGTGCTTATCAACTATCGATGTATTGGTCATGTCGCTATCCGCACCCCATATGGATCCTTCTCGCGAACACATGGATTGGCATTTTTCGATCAGTCTTTGATCCGATATTGGCAGATTGATGCTTTTATATGGCTTTTGTGATAACATTCGCTCATGGGTATCCTCGAGCAATTTGAACAGTCGTTCTGGATCGAGTCCCAACTTCAGGAGCTCGGCCTTTTTTAGGTGGAGATTTGCCAAGGCTTTAGACAGGGTCCTTGCAGCCCCTTTTTTGTTTCCCCTGCGATCATGATACAGGGCAACCGCAATCTGAATGAGCCCGACCCAATGAGAGTCACGCTCTTTTGGTGCGGTTTCCTTCCAATATTCTTCAAGGATTTCATGACATTCGAAGTAATCCCTCGTTCCATGGAAATGGACAAGGAAAGAAAGGTAGTCTTCCGCGTAAGTCAATAGGAGCACCCCTTTTGTTTGATGGAATCAACTAAGTATGGCAAAAAGCCATTTTCTTATAGCTTAACATCCGCTATGTATACTCACTAAGTTTAGCATAGAATTTTTTCCTGGAAAATAAAGAAAGCTGATTGCAAGGCAATCAGCTGATTCATCAGTCTCCCATTAACACCAAGAAGCACCGACGATAACTAATAAAATGAACAATACTACAATAAACGCGAATCCGCCGCCGTTTCCAAAACCACCTGCACCCATAATGAGTACCTCCTTTGTTCTGCTATTCTTACATTTCCAGGTTATGTTGGATTTCAGAATGTGATTGGGCACCGACCCATTTGACGGTAATCCCAAATAAAAACTTTTCTATGGACAGTAAATTATTATTTGGATAAAGGGCGGCAATCCACTATACTTGATTAGTAAAAGAAATAGGTCTATATCGGCCAATTAGATTTAAATGAGGTAATTTAATGGGTTATAACATAAAAATTGACGCTTTCGAAGGTCCGATGGATTTACTCCTGCATTTGATCAATCGCCTGGAAATAGACATCTACGATATTCCGATGGCTGATATTACAGATCAATACCTAGGTTACATCCATACGATGCAGCATCTGGAATTGGATGTGGCCAGCGAATATCTGGTGATGGCTGCAACACTGCTTGCCATCAAGAGTAAAATGCTGCTTCCAAAGCATGAAGATGAGCAAATGATTGATGAAGATGGTGAAATATTTGAGGAAGATCCACGTGATGAGCTTGTGGAAAAACTATTAGAATATAAAAAGTATAAAAATGCAGCCGAAGAATTTAAAGGGATGGAAGAAGAAAGAAGCTTGATGTTCACCAAACCCCCAAGTGATCTATCTGT
Source organism: Peribacillus sp. FSL R5-0717 (assembly GCF_038002945.1). Lineage (NCBI taxonomy): Bacteria > Bacillati > Bacillota > Bacilli > Caryophanales > Bacillaceae > Peribacillus > Peribacillus sp. FSL R5-0717. The sequence goes on along the minus strand of NZ_JBBOOF010000001.1, from coordinate 555,269 downwards.
TTATATTAAAGAAGCGGAAAGTGATAAACAAGAGTTGAATATAAGTCTATATGATATGTTGGGGGCTCTGCAAAAATTGCTGAGAAGGCAAAAAATTCAAAAGCCGCTTTACACCAAAGTAACGAAACAAGAGATATCGATAGAGAAACGAATGGATGAAATCAAGATTGAGTTACAGTCCATTAAAGGGAAGAAAAGTTTTTTTGAACTGTTTTCGATCCCGGTCAAGGAGCATATCGTCATTACTTTCATGGCGGTGCTGGAACTGATGAAACTTAATGAAATCATCGTTGAACAAGAAGGTAATTTTTCTGAAATCATGATTGCTGCTAAGGAAGGTGTAGAACCAGTTGGAAGTTATTAATTGGAAAGGGATTCTTGAGGCATTATTGTTTGCTGCCGGAGATGAAGGGCTCTCTGTCAAACAAATTGCCTCGGTCCTGGAAATTACGGAATATCAAGCAACGGACATCGTTGAAAGTTTAAAGGAAGAATATGTATCGGATGTACGCGGGATTCAAGTGATCGAAATAGCGGGCGTTTATCAAATGACGACAAAAAAAGAGCACTCGGATTACTTGAAAAGACTAGTCGAAACATCAAGCACTCAAGGCTTATCCCAGGCGGCATTGGAAACACTCGCAATCATTGCTTATAAGCAGCCGATTACTAGAGCTGAAATTGATGAAATACGCGGAGTGAAAACGGAACGCCCCATTCATACACTTGTCACCAAAGTCTTAATTAAAGAGGTCGGACGTGCTGAAGGCTCGGGACGGGCTTATTTATATGGGACAACAAAAGAGTTTTTGGATTACTTCGGCCTGAATTCCATAGATGAATTACCGCCTCTCGCCGATAATTCGGATGATAGCTTTGAAAGTGGTGAAGCCGATTTGTTTTTTGAAAAATTTCAGCAAACAATCGAATAACATTTTTCTTTGAATTGTGATAATATAGAAAAAAATGAATGCGGGGGGATTGCGGGTGCGAATTGTAGCATGCAATGGATTTGGGCTTGAAAAGGAAAAGTCAAATTCACCTGAGGACTTCTTTAATCGATCCGTTATACAATACATAAAGGATGGAGAAGAAAAGACGCTGAATGTACTGTATCTTCGCTATTTTGATGAGATGGTCACTCTCTGGACCCCATATCCCGCCAACCCCCTATTCAAAAGCCCTAACAGAGATATTTATATGGCTGACATCATCGCCATGGTCTGTCTACTCAAAGACCCGGGCCTGGTTAACCGAAAACGAATATATATAAATGCAGAAAAAGAGCTGGCTGGTTATTTCGAAAATATAGATTTTGAAAAATTGGAGAAAGTGTTTATATCTATTGACCAAGCTAAACCATATGATATAGAATCACATGTTGACTATTATATTCAATCTTAATCAATTTGAGGAGGGTTCACGGTTGGGGAATACATTGGTAAAATCTCAGCTTGAGGATGTAAAGGGCTTTTTAGAAACGACAGTGGCTCAACTGGAAGAATTTATAAATGAGACGACCTATTCTAAGCTGCAAGAAGAAAAAAGCGGGGATGAAACCTATTATAAAGGAATCCTTTCAAGTTTAAGAAGAATGCTTGTAAGTTGTGAAGAGGGCTTGGAGGCTTGCCAAATCGTTCTGAAAAATGATGTTTTCAATAAAGCTGCAGCTGAAAAGACGCTTTATAGAGTTTATCATCAATGTATCGAAGAATACTTTTCCCCAAAATCAGATCGGTGGTTTGAGGACAGCAGATCTGCCTATACAGGAAAAAACTCGATTAAATTTCACCAAAGTGTCCCTGACAGCATAATATCCATTCTGAAGGCCGTGGAAAGTGGATTCCAGACCATGCGTGAAGAATTGGAGTTTTATGAAACGGATTACCGGACGAAAATGTTGCAGTCAAGATAATGAAACAGCAAGGCATAATAAGCCTTGCTGTTTTTTTAGCTATAAATGGAATCTCCGCTTAATCGATACATAAAATACTTTGATGATTTATGTGTATGGGAATAGGGGGAGGTTGCAAGATGTCAGAGGTAAAAGATTATGCTAAAGAGGTAAGTGATTGGGTTGATGGAGTGATGGAATATCTTGAGAAGATCGATATCACCGATTCGCCGTTGCTGTCAAATATTGAACGGCTTTCCGGGTTGGCAAAGAATATGGATGAGGAAGAAATGGATTATGAGGATATGGTCCTGATTGAAGAAGAGATGGCTCGGGTCTACGAGGAAATTGAAGAACTCGCTAGAGAATTCAATATACAGGAAAGGCAATCAGTGCCGATTGGGAAGCATACGTTACCGCCGTTACCTTATGCCTATGAAGCGTTGGAACCGACGATCTCAAGGGAAATCATGTATCTGCACCATGATAAGCATCATCAAGCATATGTCGATGGTCTGAATAAAGCGGAATTGATGATGAAAAAAGCGAGAGAAACGAATGATTTTTCCTTGTTGAAACATTGGGAAAAGGAAGCAGCCTTTCATGGATCGGGGCATTATCTCCATACGCTGTTCTGGGAAGTGATGATTCCGGGAGGGGGCGGACAGCCAAGGGGGGATTTACTTAAACAGATTGAGAAGGATTTTGGAAGCTTTGCAGCTTTTAAAAGTCATTTTAGTGAGGCTGCCAAACAAGTAGAAGGTGTTGGCTGGGCGATATTAGTCTGGTCTCCGCGTGCGCGGCGGCTAGAAATACTTCAATCGGAATTGCACATGGTTTTGACCCAGTGGGATACGATCCCAATCCTTGTTCTTGATGTATGGGAACATGCTTATTACCTGCAATATAAAAATAATCGGGCAGGCTATGTGGACAAATGGTGGGACGTTGTAAACTGGCCGAAAATAGCCGTAAGGTTCACCGAAGCGAAAAAGCTTATTTGGAAAAAGCAATAACTGATAAAATATAGAAATGTCTTTGGAGAACCAATTACAACTAAACGGGCCGTCAAGGTTCGTTTTTTTTTGATTGAAATTTCGAAACAAGAATTTTTTAGGGGAAATATGGGAAAGATATGTAGGAGACCTGAAAATTTTATTAGAAAGCGACTTATGATTCTCATTTGGATATTATAATTAGATTGAAAAGGAGAGGAAATCATCTCACGAAATAATGAGCATTTGTCTTAGTTGAAACCTAGAAATAATATTGGAAATGTGTTGAAAATGCTAATTTGAAGTACTATGGGATTTTAAAAATAATTAATTTATATTAATATAAAAACTGTGACCAATTTGTGAACTTAAAAATTATTAAGGTATATTTATTGACTAGTTTCTATTTAATAATTATTATAAACAGGAGCAGATAAAAAAATAGCTATTGGAGGAATTTATTATGTCATTGATCAATAAACAAGTTGAAGATTTTAAAGTACAAGCTTACCATGCAGGAGAATTCAAAGAAGTTACACTTGAAGATGTTAAAGGGAAATGGGCAGTATTCTTTTTCTACCCAGCTGACTTCTCTTTCGTATGTCCAACTGAATTAGCCGATCTTCAAGATAACTATGAAACATTCAAGGAAATTGGTTGTGAAGTTTACTCAGTTTCAACAGATACTCATTTCAGCCACAAAGGATGGGCTGATGCTACTGATACAATCGGTAAAATCCAATATCCAATGTTAGCTGACCCAGCAAACGTTTTATCCCGTCAATTCGGTGTATTGATCGAAGAAGATGGATTGGCTCTACGTGGAACTTTCATTGTAAATCCAGAAGGACAAATTAAAGCATACGAAGTCAATGATTTAGGAATTGGCCGTAATGCCGAAGAACTTGTAAGGAAAGTTCAAGCTGCACAATTCGTAGCGGAACATGGAGATAAAGTTTGCCCTGCAAAATGGACTCCAGGTGAAGATACTCTTGAACCAAGCCTAGACCTTGTAGGTAAACTTTAATTTTTAATGGGAGGGCCCATTTCTACAGGTAATGGACATACCCAGCATTGATTACGATTACTGGACAAATCGTCCGACATGATACAATGACAAAAGGCACTTACCTAAAATAAGTGCCTTTTGTTTTTGAAAATAATCAGTTTAGCACGTTATAATCATTCAGCAAGGAGCACAAAAGATGAAAAAAATATATGATTTATTAATTATTGGCGGCGGTCCTGCAGGCCTCTCAGCCGGTGTTTATGCAGGAAGAGCGAAGCTAAAGACGATAATTCTTGAAAAAGGCACTGGCGGCGGTCAAGCTGCAACTACGTCGGAAATAGCCAATTATCCTGGTATCCGTCATATATCGGGTCCTAGGTTAGTTGAAGAAATGAAGCTTCAAAACGAAGACTTTGGCGTTGAGTTCGCCAAAGCTGATGTAACGGGTGTGGATTTCTCCGGTGAGGTGAAAGTCGTTAAAACCCTTGGCGGTGACTACCATGCACGCGCCGTCATCATTGCAACGGGTGCTTCTCCAAGAACACTAGGATTTCCAGGTGAAGAGGAATTCACTGGCCGCGGTGTAGCTTATTGTTCAACATGTGATGGTGAATTCTTTGAAGGGTTGGAAGTTTTCGTTATCGGGGCAGGATATGCAGCCGCTGAAGAAGCGATATTCCTGACACGTTTTGCTACAAAAGTCACAATCATCGCCCGTGAATCAAGCTTCTCGTGTGCCCCGTCCATTGTTGATAAAGTAATGGCAAATGATAAGATTGAAGTGAAATTCAATACGGAAATCCTTGGGGTTCATGGAGACGGGATGATTCAAAGTGCACGTTTCATCAATAACGTTACCAAAGAAGAATTTGAATATAAGGCGAAGGAAGAAGACAATACGTTTGGCGTATTCGTTTTCATAGGTTACGAGCCGAAAACAGAGATATTCAAGGGCCATATCGAAATGGATGATGCTGGTTACATTTTAACCGATGATGATATGAAGACTAATGTGAATGGTGTCTATGCGGCGGGCGACCTAAGGCCAAAATCCTTGCGCCAGATTATCACAGCTGTATCCGATGGAGCGATTGCAGCAACGGATGCCGGCAAATATATTGAGGAAGAAAAAGATCGCCTGGGAATCAAGGATGAACCTGAAGTTGAAAAACCGGCGAAAAAAGAACAGGCAGCTGTCCCAGCAGGCAAGAGCGCTTTATTAAGTGATGCGTTACGCGGCCAATTAAAGGGAATCTTCGGTAAGATGGAGAGCGACGTTACTATGGTTTCCATTGTCGATGAAAGTTTGCCAAAATCAATAGAATTGCGAGACTTCCTGTTGGATGTTGCGGAATTAGGAGATAAGCTTCATCTTGAGTTATACAACAAAGGGGAAAATGCGGAAATCGAAGAAAAAATCAATGCGGATAAGTTCCCTGTCGTTGCCCTCTTAAATTCAAATGGTGAATACAGTGGCGTCAAATTCCACGGTGTACCAGGCGGCCATGAGTTGAATTCCTTCATTTTGGCCATCTATAACCTGGCTGGACCTGGTCAAGCATTGGATTCAGCCGTATTGAATTCAATTAAGGGAATCAGTAAAAAAGCGAACATTAAGGTCATGGTTTCCTTGTCATGTCACTACTGTCCAGACGTTGTTGTGGGTGCACAGCGCATAGCGATTGAAAACCCTAACGTTGAAGCTGAAATGGTCGATATAAGCAATTTCCAGGAAATCAAGAAGAAATATAAAGTCATGAGCGTGCCGGCCATGATCATCAATGATGAACAAGTGGTATTCGGAGCTAAGAAAATTGATGAAATTGCTGCACTATTAGTATAATAGAACACTAAATCGATAGGAGTCCCTATCGATTTTTTTTTTGGAAAACTTCCCTTGAAAACAGTGGATAACATCAAGGTTTAGATTCTTTTATTCATAACCCTTGTCCCTTTGCATAAACTTGTACAAAAACAAGTAAAGAGACGAGGGGGCACTCATGCGTTTTCTATATAAAGGGTTATCGAGTTTGTGTATCGTCATTCTCCTGTTGTCTTTTATGGCACCTGTACAAAGCGCCTATGCAAATGTATCCGTAAGTGCCCATAGCGCGATTTTAATGGATGAGGATAGCGGAAGGGTCATTTATGAAGTGAATGCTCATGAAAAGAATCGCATAGCAAGCATTACGAAAATAATGACGGCCATCTTGGCTATTGAATCGGGACAGATGGATGAGACAGTGAGGGTGAGCAGCAATGCCTTCGGGACGGAGGGATCTTCCCTTTACTTAAAAGTAGGAGAAAAAATTAAGCTCGAAGATTTGGTATATGGCTTGATGCTTCGTTCAGGTAATGATGCAGCAGTGGCAATCAGCGAAAAGGTTGGCGGAAGCCTGGATGGATTCGTCTGGATGATGAATCAAAAGGCGGAAGAAATAGGGATGACGGATACCCATTTTTCAAATCCACATGGTTTGGATAATACGAAGAACCATTATTCAACCGCCTATGATATGGCCATTCTCACTCGTTATGCCATGCAAAATGAAACGTATGCGAAGATTGCCGGTACAAAGGAACACAGGGCACCTAATTCCACAGAACAATGGGATTATGTATGGAAGAACAAAAATCGCCTACTTACACAATTATATGAGTATTGCACAGGGGGGAAAACAGGGTATACGAAACTAGCAAAACGTACCTTGGTCACGACGGCAACAAAAAACGAGCATGACCTGATTGCTGTGACATTGAATGGTCCGGATGATTGGAATGATCATATTCATATGTACGAATCGGCCTTTAAGGATTATAAGCCAACAGAAATTTTACCCGCAGGCATGGTGGAAAACATGGAAAATAAAATATATAAAGGACATGTCTATATTAAAAAAGATTTTTCATACCCACTGACAAACGAAGAGAGAGAATTGGTCAAAGTGAAAATGAAATTGTTGAAGCCCCAGAAGGCTTGGGATGATAAAAGGAAAATCCCGGAAGTTGTCGGCAGAGCATCCATCTATCTTGATGGGAAGAAAATAGGAACTCGGTCAATTTTTTATGGGGAAGCAAAAGAAAGCTTCAAGCAACAATCATTCCAATCTTCATGGGCTGAAGTATTTGAAGCGGTATTGGGAATCGGACGCAATGGTTAATTACATTTGGGTCGGGATGTTCGTGATCGGTATCGTCTTTGGCATGGTTAATGGAACGATGGATCAGGTCAATGAAGCTCTATTTGTCAGCGCAAAGGAAGCGGTCACCCTTTGCCTGGGACTGATGAGCATACTTGTCTTTTGGCTGGGTTTGATGAAAATTGCGGAGGAATCGGGGCTGTTAGATAAACTATCCAACTTGTTCAAGCCGTTCATGAGATGGCTATTCCCTGAAGTGCCTCCTAATCATCCCGCTATGGGGTATATACTTTCCAATATGATGGCAAACACATTCGGGTTGGGGAATGCAGCTACGCCTCTTGGTATAAAAGCCATGGAACAGCTTAAGAAACTAAATGGAGGAAAAGCAACGGTCAGCCGCTCGATGGTCACTTTTTTAGCAATCAATACCTCAAGCGTAACGTTGATTCCAACCACTGTCATTGCGATCCGCATGAACTACGATGCCCACTCCCCGACGGACATCGTATTTCCGACCATAATAGCAACGGCCATTTCTGCCGTTGGAGGAATCGCGATAGATCGATATTTTTATTACAGGAGAAAGAGGAACGGGAGGGAATAAGGATGTTGCACTGGATGACCACCATTTCAATTTGGATGATACCGGTTTTGATCCTCGGAATATTACTGTATGGCACATTGAAAAGAGTTCCCACCTATGAGACCTTCGTTGAGGGGGGGAAAGAAGGAATCAACATGTCCTTTTCCCTTATTCCTTTCCTGGTAGGGATGCTTGTGGCGATTTCAGTATTTAGGGCATCAGGGGCCTTGGATTTCATTGTACAATCACTAAACCCCTTGCTTTCCCTTCTTCATTTTCCGTCTGAGGTTTTACCCCTTGCGATTATTAGACCAATATCCGGAACAGCGGCTTTAGGAATCACCAGCGACCTGATATCGGTTTATGGACCGGATTCCTTTGTTGGCCGCTTGGCTGCCACGATTCAGGGAAGTACGGATACCACCTTCTATGTATTGACCGTTTATTTTGGAGCCGTCGGAATCAAAAAAATGGGTGATGCCCTTAAGGTCGGCCTTTTGGCAGACTTGATCGGAATCATAGCTGCTGTTATTGTCGTCACACTGGTTTTCGGCATGAATTAAAAGGTAGGGAAATGGACGATTCCATTTCTTTTTTTTTGTCTTTTTTCTTAAAAGCAGCCATCCATTATTAAGGTGTATTCAAACTTTCATCAAAAGAAACATTTTTTTGTATGGAAAAATAAGCTATGTTACACTCATTATGGAAACCAACCCATTTAACCGTCCCATTATTGGTGTAATAATAAAAGAAAAGCTCTTAATCGCGAAAAACCTTTTGTTTTTGCCTCTCAATATGTAATAATTGTATGATTGTGTATGTATAGACAATAACAAACGAATGATTATACTATGGGGTGAAGATAGATGGAACGATTACAAAAGGTGATAGCACATGCTGGACTGGCTTCCCGCCGTAAAGCAGAAGAGTTGATTTTAGAAGGTAAGGTGAAAGTGAACGGTAAAGTAGTGAAGGAATTAGGTGTGAAAGTGGGGCCTAATGACAAGGTTGAGGTTAATGAAGTCCCGCTTGAAAAAGAAGCTCCGGTTTATTTCCTATTCTATAAACCGCGAGGCGTCATTTCGGCCGTTTCTGATGATAAGAACAGAAAAGTCGTAACGGACTTTTTCCCTTACATCAATGAACGGATTTATCCAGTTGGCCGCTTGGATTACGATACTTCGGGCTTGTTGATTTTAACCAATGACGGGGAATTTGCAAACACGTTAATGCATCCGAAGCATGAAGTGGATAAAGTGTATGTGGCAAAAGTGAAAGGGATGCCTTTGCGTGAAAGCTTGAAAAAGCTGGATAAGGGAATCAAGTTGGAGGATGGCAAGACTGCTCCGGCCAAGACAAGAGTATTGTCTACCGACAAGAAAAAGGAAACGGCCATAGTTGAAATCACAATACATGAAGGCAGGAATAGGCAAGTCCGCCGGATGTTCGAAGCAATTGGCCATCCCGTCATTAAATTGAAGAGGGAGCAATATGGTTTCTTGACCTTGGATGGTTTAACTGCAGGGGATTCCAGGGAGCTGACTCCACATGAAGTTAAATTAATGCGGACTTTAGCAACGACCGAGCCTAAACAGCGGAGAATGTAAGCTAGTATTTTGCCTGTATTGATAGGTTGAAACCACTACCCCATTCTTCCCCTGGAAGAAATGGGTGGTGGAAAACAACCTGTAAATACCTTTTCCTTCATGACTCGGGAAAGAATGTCACAAAACCTTCAGAAATGTAAATATAAAGGACATGGCGTTAAATGGTATAATGGTATGGTTAAATTTAGTGTGGCCTTAGGAGGATCTCTATGGATAAAAAGAAGCGACGCCTCATTAGCAGAACCATCATTCTCCTGCTTTTAGGTGCAGCTTTAGTGTTTGCCCTTTATACGAACTTCACTAAAGATAAGAATGAAAGCCTGAGAAAAGGATCCGATGCACCCAATTTCGTCTTGACTGATATGGAAGGTAAAGAGCATAAACTTTCAGATTACAAGGGAAAAGGCGTCTTCCTGAACTTTTGGGGTACATATTGCAAGCCGTGTGAATATGAAATGCCTTATATGGAAAATCAATATAAAAACTTTAAAGACCAGGGCGTTGAGATATTGGCCGTTAACGTCGGGGAATCTGACTATGCTGTCAATAATTTCATTACAAAGCATGACCTTACCTTTCCTGTCATGATCGATAAAGGTAGGGAAGTGGAAAATGCTTACCGCGTGGATATATTGCCTGTCTCCTTTTTGGTTGATAAAGAGGGGAAAGTGATAGATATCATCACCGGAGCTTTGACAGAAGAGAGCATCCAAAAGCATATGGAGAGAATTAAACCATAATATTGGGGAGTTTTTGACATGAAAGAAGTAAAATGCGATTGTGGTCATGTAAATCCGTTTGGCACAAAGATATGCGGGAAATGCGGAATGGTGCTTGGTAACGAAAAAGAGAACAAGCTTATTGATATGAGATATGAAGGAAGTGCCAGGCGTTCACAAACATATAAAAAAACGATCATCGATAAAATATGGAATTTCTTTTCTTCCGTTAAGGTCGGGGTGACGCTCATTGTCATTGCTTTGATCGCTTCAGCTATCGGGACGATTTTACCCCAGGAAATGTACATCCCTTCAACCGCGACGCCTGCAGAGCATTATGAACTGGAATATGGCTGGTTCGGAAGGGTGTATTATGAACTCGGGTTTCATAACTTGTATAGTTCATGGTGGTATTTGATTATCATAGGCATGCTGGGCATATCACTATTGATTGCCAGTATCGACCGGTTCTTTCCGTTATATCGATCGTTAAAAAAGCAAGGGGTCACACGTCATGACGGTTTCATGAAACGTCAGCGGATTTATGGGGTGACAAAGCTTGAAGAACACGATATAAACCTTGAAGAAGTAAAGGATAGACTAAAAAGGCAGCGTTATCATATACGAGAGGAAAACGGTCATATACTTGCCGAAAAAGGCCGTTTTTCACGTTGGGGACCCTATGTCAATCATATTGGACTTATCATTTTCTTAATTGGAGCATTATTGCGTTCCGTCCCTGGGATGTATATCGACAAAGTACTTTGGCTGCGTGAAGGCGAGAGGAAAGAAATCCCCGGTACAAATGGTGAATACTATCTTCAGAATAATGAATTTACCTTAGAGGTGTATGACAAAGAGAGTGAAGAAGATAAGCAGTACAGTGCTGCAATTGATAAAACCGGTACGATCGCAAAAACATATCAATCCGATGTTACGCTCTATGAGCGCAAGGGAGAAACCTTACCAGGGGAAAAAGTGGACCTTGATAAGCTTAAAGATTATAAAATCAAAGTCAATGAACCTCTGAAACATGATCATTATGCCCTTTACCAAGTAGACTATAAATTGGATGAGCTCAGTACGATGGCTTTTAATTTGATAAATAAAAAAACCGAAGAGAAATATGGAAGCTTAAAGGTTGATTTGAACAACCCTCAAAAGAAATACGAGTTGAAAGAAGGATATTCCGTTGACTTGATCAGTTACTTCCCTGATTTCGAGTTCGATGAAAAAGGCGAACCTAGAACGATATCGAAGATTCCGAATAATCCAGCATTTATCTTTAAGATGCATACTCCGGATAAGCCAGAGGGTGAAGTCAGTTTCGTAGCGATTAAGGAGACTGTTGAGCCTTTAGGGGAAAACACTTATAAAATGGCTTTTAATGGTGTGGAAACCCAAGATGTCACGGCTTTGACCGTCAGGAAGGATTTAACCCTTTGGATCTTATTCACGGGTGGAATCATCTTCATGATCGGCGTTGTCCAAGGGTCTTATTGGAATCATCGGCGTATATGGATCAAGAGGAAAGATGATGAGATACTTTTGGCCGGCCATACAAACAAAAACTGGCACGGCATTAAAAGAGATATAAAACAAGCGATAGAATCAACATCACTTTCCGAACCAATGGATCAACTTGAAGAGGAGAAATCTTCTAGTAAGGGGGAAGTTTTAAATGGCTGAATTAAGCAGTAACCTTTTATATGCAGCTTTCATTTTATATCTGATCGCTACCTTTTTATTCGGGGGATCGATCAAGGATAAACGCGGTGCGGAGGAAAAGAAACAAAACAAATGGGCAAAACTGGGCATTTTCGTCACCATTATCGGGTTTGCGGCGCAAATTGGGTATTTCATCACTAGATGGATTGCTGCCGGCCATGCCCCGGTAAGTAACCTGTTTGAATTTACGACCTTTTTCGGAATGATGCTGGTCGGTGCTTTCATATTAATTTATTTTCTTTATAAAACACCTGCCCTTGGGCTATTCGCTTTACCGATAGCATTATTGATAATCGCTTATGCAAGTATGTTCCCTACAGAAATTTCGCCACTCATCCCTGCTTTGCAGAGTGATTGGCTCCATATTCATGTAACGACTGCAGCGGCAGGACAGTCAATCCTTGCCATAAGTTTCGTTACTGCCATCATTTATTTAATCAAGTTCGTTGATCAGACACAATCAAGCAAAAGAACGTTCTGGCTTGAAGTCATCATGTTCACATTAGTCTGCACCATCGGTTTCGTCATCATCACTTCTTCTTTTGCTGCCATGGATTATAAGGCGAATTTTGATTGGGTCGATAAAAAAGGTGCCGAAGTCAAACAGGAATTCAACCTGCCGGCATTGGTAGGTCCCAATGAAGGGAAACTCATCGAGACGGATCGATTTGAACCGCTGGTGGACATGCCTGCACTGATCAATGCCAAGAAACTGAATACTGTTCTTTGGTCATTCGGCATGGGACTCGTCCTGTATGGTTTAATAAGGTTGATTGCTCGCAAAAGAGTGGCAGCTTTGATTAAACCGATCGTTAAAAATGTGAATTTGAATTTATTGGACGAGATTAGTTATCGTTCGGTCCTTATCGGTTTTCCGATCTTTACACTCGGTGCCCTCATTTTTGCAATGATCTGGGCCCAAGTGGCCTGGACACGATTCTGGGGCTGGGATCCGAAAGAGGTCTGGGCATTGGTTACTTGGTTGTTTTATGCGGCTTTCTTGCATCTGCGGATGTCAAAGGGGTGGCAAGGGGAAAAATCGGCTTGGCTTGCCGTCATCGGTTTTGCCATCATCATGTTTAACCTGATTTTCGTCAATCTTGTTATTGCTGGTTTGCATTCATATGCTTGATTCTGTATTGTAATGTTTAGATGAAGGGGGTCTTTTGATAGAAACGTCGAGAGTTGGCTTATCGATTTTTCTAGAAAATGATCCCTTTTTCTGTCAATCCTATTCAATGGGAATATTTTGGTGAAATAGCAATTATCCATTCTTGATGGGCGGTCGGAGTCTTTTTTGTGACAAAATGGTGAAAGGTTTATGGAAGCCTTGTGAAATCGGCTCTTTATCGTATGATGTAAGGAAAAAGTATTAGTCATGGAAGTATTCATTTTGTAGAATATATGATAGGAGGCTGATTACATAATGTATAACGCTATTAAAATTCTCGTGGTGGATGATGAGGAAAGAATCCGCCGGCTGCTAAAGATGTATTTGGAAAGGGAAGAATACATAATCGATGAAGCTGAAAATGGAGATATGGCTTTAACAAAAGCCCTTGAAAATGATTATGATTTAATTTTATTGGATATTATGATGCCTGGGAAAGATGGAATCGAAGTTTGCCGTGAATTAAGGGAAAAGAAAACGACTCCAATTATCATGCTGACGGCTAAAGGGGAAGAAGTGAACCGTGTTCAAGGATTCGAAGTGGGGACCGATGATTATATCGTAAAGCCGTTCAGTCCCCGTGAAGTCGTGTTAAGGGTTAAAGCTTTATTGCGTCGCTCTTCAAGCACAGGTTACATGCAGGCGGAAACGACGGCAAAAGATGTGATCGTCTTCTCGCATCTAACAATAGATAATGATGCCCACCGTGTACTTGCTGATAACAAAGAGGTTTCATTAACACCGAAAGAATATGAATTGTTATATTTCTTGGCGAAATCCCCAGATAAGGTTTTTGACCGGGAGCAATTGTTAAAAGAAGTATGGCACTATGAATTCTTTGGAGATCTTCGAACTGTAGACACGCATGTTAAACGCTTGCGTGAAAAATTAAACCGCATATCCGAAAACGCAGCCAAGATGATTGTGACCGTTTGGGGTGTAGGTTACAAGTTCGAAGTCATTAATGACTGATGCTATGGGGCAGTGTTGTAGGGAAGCTATGGGCAACGATCCTATTGCTCGTGTCGTTTGTATTAATTGTTTTAACCGTTCTGCTGGTCGAATTCTTTGAGAATTTCCAAATTGAAAATATTGAAAATGATTTAACCAAAACGGCTGAACAAATCATTAAGGTGACCAATGAACATCAGGGATCCAGCAATGAGGTATTACAAATAGCTTCGGAATTAATAGGCAATGAAACGAAAATGATCATTCTTAATGATGACAAAATGGTATTCTCATCCATCGGTGGAGATAATGAGTTTGAAATCACGCCGGAACTCATTAAAAATGACCCCGAATTGCTCAAGGTTTTTACGGAAAGAAAGACTGTAAAAAAGGAAATGGCGCTATCGGATGATGCGGGAAACGAGGGCTTATCCGCAATCGTGGTAGGCATTCCGCTTGAATTGAATGGGGAACAGGATGAAGTATTCCTATTTCAATCGTTAGAGTCCATGGAAGAAACCACAAAATCCACTACACAGTTCATTTTATTGGCAGCAGGCATCGCCATTATTTTGACAACGATTTTTGCTTTCTTTTTATCTACAAGAATCAATGCTCCATTGGTGAAGATGAGGGAAGCCGCCCTAGCGATTGCCCGGGGGAAATTTGATACAAAGGTTCCAATACTGACTCAAGATGAAATCGGTGAGCTGGCCATAGCGTTTAATCAGATGAGAAAGCAACTGAAATTCAATATGAATGCACTTAGTCAGGAAAAGGAACATCTCTCCAGCATTCTTAGCAGTATGGCAGATGGGGTCATCACCTTCAATAAAGACGGCACAATTCTTGAAACGAATCCGCCAGCGGAAAGGTTTCTGCAATCCTGGTATTTTGAAAAGGGCTATAACCGGGAAGATAATGTGAATGTCCCTTTGGTTTTGATGAATCTTTTTGATGAATCTGATTCCTTCGATAAGGAACAAGTCGGTGAAATTACCTTGCAAGGCCGTAATTGGGGATTGATTGTCAGTCCGCTATATACAAATGGCGACAATATTCGGGGAGCGGTGGCCATCATAAGGGATATGAGTGATGAAAGACGTATGGACAAACTCAGGACTGATTTCATAGCGAATGTCTCCCATGAGTTAAGGACCCCGATTTCAATGTTGCAAGGATATAGTGAAGCGATTGTAGATGACATTGCGGGCAGTGAAGAGGAAAAGGTGGAAATGGCCCGCATCATCTATGATGAATCTTTAAGAATGGGACGTTTAGTCAATGATCTACTCGATCTAGCTAAATTAGAATCGGGTAAAATGAATCTTAGCTATGAATGTGTACCCGTTTCTCCATATTTAAAGAGGATTACAAGTAAGTTTTCTGGGCTGGCTAAAGAAAAAGGGATTACAATATCAGCCAGCCTGCAAGACAATCAGATTCAATGGCATTTCGATCCGGACCGTATTGAACAGGTTTTGACCAATTTAATTGATAATGCGATTCGTCATACTCCACCAGGCGGTAACATTGATGTCATTCAGAGGACAAGTGATCGAAGGGGACTGATCATTGATGTGAGGGACTCTGGATCTGGAATTCCCGAAGAGGATCTGCCTTTTGTATTCGAGAGGTTTTATAAAGCGGATAAAGCAAGGACCCGCGGCCGTTCGGGTACCGGATTGGGTTTGGCAATCGTAAAAAATATAATCAATGCCCATGATGGCTACATTTCGGTAAACAGTTTACCTAATAAAGGGACGACATTCAGTATCATTTTGCCTCGAATTATGGAAAACGCTGAATGAATGACAGGTGGATCGCCAGATAATCTTGTTTCATAAAGTACTGCGAAGACAAAGGCAATTGGATTTCTTTCCAACTTGTCTTTGTTTTTTTAGGACACAAAATAAGAAGTACCTGATATGTGGAAATTAACGGAATTTTATAATAAGATTAAAGCCGAAGTATGTAACTTTTGTTTAGGATTGACGACTATATTTATGAACGGATGTGGGGAAATGATGGATTCCGTTTTCCACGATCTTTATGAAAAATATCATCAGGAAATATATCAATTCATTTTTTATATGACTAAAAATCGAGAAACCGCCGAAGACCTTGTTCAGGAGGTCTATATCCGGGTGATGAAGGCCTATGAACGCTTCGAAGGAAAAAGCAGTGAAAAAACGTGGATGTATTCGATTGCCAGAAATGTGACGATTGATCACTTTCGGAAACAAAAAGGTTGGAAAGACAAAATCTTTCCTAATTTTGATTGGGATAGGCAATTGCTGAAAGATGAAGAGCCCATTCCCGAGGAAGTGGCTATCAAGAACGATGAAATCCAAGATATTTACCAATGCTTAAACCGGTGTACCACGAATCAAAGATCCGTGATCATTTTACGATATATTCAGGGATTGTCCATTACGGAAACTTCTGAAGTATTGAATTGGAGTGAAAGTAAGGTAAAAACGACCCAGCACCGAGCTTTAAAGGCCATTAAAAAGTTGATGGAAGATTTATCAGGAAAGGAGGGCCACCGCATTGAGGAGATCCCGTTGGAAAGAAAGCGAAATTGAAGACATGCTGCGCGAGCTTCCGACATTAAAAGATGACCGGACCAAGGCAGAGGTATATGCGAGAATACATGATAAAAAGAAAAAGATGAAGAAACACTGGATACCTATATTCGCGGGTGTTGCCTCCTTATTCTTAATGGTTGTTTTGGCATCATCGTTCATTATTGAAAAAAAAGGAACGACAAGTCGAGAAGACAGCGGCAGCAGTGGGAAATTATCTCTATCTGAAAGTAAGGAAATGTCAGATCTTGAACGGAAGGATTCAAGTAACCTAGAAAAGCCCTCAGAAGATAAACAGGAAGCTCAAGAGTTTTCGAGTAACCAAGCGAAAATCGAATCCAAAGACAAGTTTTCAGAAATGGAACCGCGAAAAGGGGAAAAGGAAAAAACATTTGAACAAGCGATCTACCAGGATGACCTTAAAAATGCCTCGATCATTACGATGGGTGTCCCGGATGATCAAATGAATTTCATCATTCCCATTTCAATTAAACTTAAACATCATGATGAAAGTGATACACTGAATCAGTTAGTTAATCAAATGTCCGATATTGATGAAGCGCAATATGGGCTATCTGACTATTTTCCGCTTGACATAAAGATTAGCCAAGGAAACGATATAAACACTGCCCATATCGATTTTCCAGAAAAAAGCCGACTGTTGGCTGAAGATACACTTTTTCTCCATTCGATGGAAGAAACGCTTTCCTATAACAATATAGAGAAAATGACATTTTCCACAGAAGGTAAGCAAGGTGCCAGGTTTGCGCATGCGGGATATTTAAAGGAGGTGGATATACCTCATCAAAAAAAACGCACATACCTTCTTTATCAAAGGGATGAGTCCTCTCCAAGTTTCCTTGTTCCAAGCAATATGGGTTATCGGGACTTTGAGGAGGCGCTTCAAGCCGGAAAAGGGGAGGCGGACATCGAGGGAATTTCACCTGCAATCCCCCATGACCTGAAATGGGAAAGGATAAGCTCTAATGGAGATCTTGTGACCATTCACCTATCAGATCAAGCCGTTATTGAAAATAGTGAGGAAACCCTTCAAGCTTTAGAAGCCATACTCTTCATAGCTAAGGATTTTGGTTTTGAAAAAGTGAAGTTTGAAAATGCTCCTATTGAAGAGGTGGGAAAGCTGAATTTAACTGAAGACATAATGGTGCCCGAAGCACCGAACCAAGTGAATTGAATGCATTATAAGAAGAAAAAAGTGCCCGCGCTGCGGGCACTTTTTTCTTCTTATAATGAAATACGGGCCAAGAAAGTAATTTCTTCTGTTTCCATTAAAAACTGTTTCATGTTGTCTTCTAATGGTAAATCGAAGCTCAAAACCATGATGGCTTCACCGCCAGCTTCTTTTCGGCCAACCTGCATGGTGGCGATATTCACTCCGTGATCACCCAGGACCTTACCTACGTTACCGATTACACCGGGTTTATCGGTATGCTGGATATAAAGTAAATTCGATTCTGGGTGAAAGTCGATTTTGAAACCATTCAAACTTACAATTCGAGAACCGTAATTTTCGATATAGGTCCCACTTATTGTTAATTCTCGGTTGTCACCTTTTACTTTAAGGCTGATCAAATTCGAGTAACCTAAAGAGTCCGTAGAGATTTTTTCACCAATGGTTATGCCACGCTCTTTTGCGATCAACAAGGCATTCACTTCATTGACTGATGCATCGACTCTTGATCTTAAAAAGCCGGAGATTAAACTTTTTGTAAGAATCGCGGTATCGAAATCCAAAGATTCTCCTGCATATGTAACGGAGATTTCCTGAATTCCTTCATTCATGCACTGGGAAGCAATTGATCCCATTTGCTGAACAAGTTGATGGAATGGCTGTACCTTTTCAAACACTTCTTTAGATATGGCTGGAAGGTTGATTGAACTTGAGACCGGGTTTCCTTCGAAATAGGTCAAAACTTCTTGGGCAACCTGTACGGCGACATTTAATTGGGCTTCTTTCGTGGAAGCGCCTAGATGCGGTGTAGCAATGACGCTGTCCAGTTCCAGCAGTTTATGGCCAAGTGGAGGTTCTTCGACGAAAACGTCCAGTGCCGCCCCTGCAACATGCCCTTGAACTAACATTTCATATAAATCATCTTCGTCTAGAATTCCACCACGGGCGCAGTTCAGTACATAAACCCCTTTTTTACAGGTAATCAGTTTTTCTTTATTAATTAATCCTCTAGTTTCATTCGTTAGTGGTGTATGAACAGTAATGATGTCTGCTTTAGGAAGCAATTCATCCAAGGGCAGGGCCGTTACGGACATTTTCTTTGCACGATCTACAGTCAGGAACGGGTCATAGACAATGACATCCATGCCAAACACTTTAGCACGTTTGGCAATTTCCCCTCCGATGCGCCCAAAGCCAACTATGCCTAATGTTTTTCCACGAAGTTCAGTTCCCGTATAGGAGGAACGTTTCCACTCTCCATTTTTCAATGAAGCATAAGCTTGCGGAATGTGGCGCATTAATGAAGCCATCATCGCGAATGTATGTTCAGCTGTTGAAATGGTGTTGCCGTCAGGTGCATTAACCACGACAATCCCGCGTTTTGTCGCTGCGGGGATGTCTATGTTATCAACACCGACACCAGCGCGTGCTATAATTTTCAACTGCGGCATACGGTTCATTAAATCTTCCGAAACCTTTGTTGCACTTCTCACAAGAATTGCATCGATCTGATCAAGTTCGTTTGCAGCTTCCTCTACGGTCTTCTGAATGAGCTGAATATTGGATGCCTCTGAAAGCGGTCCGAGTCCTTCTGGTTTAATGGCGTCTGCTACTAAAATCCGATACACGTCTAAACACCTTCCTAAGGAAAAAGTTATCTTAAATTTCAGTTAATTTTACAATTGAAATGCTGATAATGTCAATTTGGCATATCTGAATGAAAGCGCTTAAATAAATGATTTTCAACTGATCATCCGTTTAAGGTGGCGATATAAATAGCTTCGCTCCTTTTGCGAAAAATTTTCGAATTGCCATATTGTAAATCCGCTGTTTGTTTTAAGTCGTTCACTGCGACAATCGATATTCATCCTACATGCATCAAATGAGAAAAAATGCTATCAAAAAAAAAGTATTTCAGATATAATGGGAAGTATAAAAAATTTTATAGGTCTATCTTCGGGGCGGGGCGCAATTCCCCACCGGCGGTGATGAAGGAATTTCTACTTCTAAGCCCGCGAGCCTTATAAGGCAGGATTTGGTGTGATTCCAAAGCCGACAGTATAGTCTGGATGGGAGAAGATGGAGGTTCCTTAGTGCGTTTCAACATTTATTTGCTGAACGTTTGTTTGATGTAACCTTTAATTTATCCCTTTAATTCCATTGGAATTAAAGGGTTTTTATTGAACATCAACATATTTTGGAATCCTAACCTCTTTTTCAGGTAGATCGGAAAAGAAGGAGAGAGAACTATGAAAAAGAACAAAGTGAAAAAAATGGTCTCACTTGCCATGATGGGAAGCATTTCGTATTTATTGATGCTTTTAAATTTCCCGTTTCCAGGATTCCCGCCTTTTCTCAATGTTGATTTTAGCGACATACCAGCACTGATGGCGGCATTGATTTTCGGTCCGATGGCTGGAATTCTAGTCGAGTTCATTAAAAACCTATTGGATTTAGTCATGACAGGGACCCTGACAGCTGTGCCTGTGGGGCATATCGCTAACTTTATAGCCGGAATACTGTTTGTCTTGCCGACTTATTATGTATTTCAGAAAATCAATTCAAAAAAAGGAATGACGTTCGCCTTACTTGCGGGAACAGTTTCCATGGCAGTATTCATGAGCGTATTAAACTATTTTGTCTTTTTACCGGCTTATACCTTCTTTATGGGATGGGATGCCATGTCGGCGCCCGAGTCAAGAAAGTTCGTTACGATGGCAATCTTGCCTTTCAACGTGATTAAAGGCGTGCTCATCACATCTGTATTCATGTTGCTGTTCATTAAATTACAGACATGGATCAATAAGCAAACATTATATAAAAATGCTTAACGGCATTGACGATAGATATGAAAAAACAACCGGATATCCATATCCGGTTGTTTTTTTTATGCCTGTTTTTTGGTATGTGCATTGGCCAAAAGAAAAAGCCATTCTCGATTGAAAATGGCTTGTACCTTTATTCGAATTTTAGTGCATCTCCGTCAAATGCCTCGTCAGCAACTTTGATGGAATCCGTTGGGCATCCTTCAAATGCATCCATCATGTCGTCTATAAGTACATCAGGAATTTCAACGATACCCTCGTTATCGTCAAGGGTAACAAATGCGATCCCTTCGTCATCATAATCATATATATCCGGTGCCGCTGCTCCGCAAGCTCCACAAGCTATGCATGTTTCTTTATCCACAATAGTAAATTTAGCCATGAATATAACCCCTCCTAAGTTGATTAACAACTGATAATCTTTTTATTTCAGATTATTATCTCTTTCTTATTGTAAGACCGAATGCCAAACTTTTCAATAGAAATTGTATTGATAATAACTATCATGTAGCTGAATGTCAACGAAATACATCGAAAAAATTAATTTGGTCCTTTCCATGTTTCGTCATTTAGTCACATAATTTCCGTTGTATTCATCAATAATAACGGCGGTTTTTGCAGATTTTTGTTACAATGGGTTTATTGGTTAAATGAAACAAGGATGTGAGTCCCATGAATAATTATCTACAGGCCATCATTCTATATGCGATAAAAAAATTTCAAGGTGAGCGCTCCATTTATGCTATATACCATATGCTGCAGGGTAAGAAATCGTCACAAACCATCCAAGATGCCCATTTATTCGGGTTAACGGATATTTTTGGGACAATACCTCGATTTACCCGTCAGCAATTAAATCAAAACATTGAACATTCACTTAAGCATGACTTAATTAATTTAACGGATAAACCAGATGCATATGAAATTAGTTTGCAAGGTGAACGAATGTTGGACGATTACTTTAAAAATAATCCTTTTCCGGAGTATTTAAATGGTTGGAAGTATCATAATATCACCCCTGTTTTCTGGGGAAGGTTAAATTTACTCATTCAAACCATATCCCATATTGTCCACAATGAAAGACGTTTTTATCCGATACAACGAAATCCCAAAATTCAATTCTTCGTAAAGGAATTTTTACATGCCAATCGTCAGGATCGAGCGTTGATTGCCCAACATTTATATGATGAACTGGTATCCCTTTTAGAAAATCAAAGTGATATGAAACGAGACATTTTCATTTTGAGATTGACCGGGATAAACAGGATTGGTCTAACGTTTGAACAGATTGCCAAAAGGAAAAATACGGAAGAAGAGTATGTTCGCTATACATTCCTTGACTCATTGCATCAAATGCTTGCAGAAATGGAAACGGGTGGTGATTACCCTCTCTTATCCTCATTAACCAATGATTGGAAAAGAGGTGGTAATCCTCATTTGACACAATCTACAAAGACTACTTTACGATACATCCAGGAAGGGAAAAACCTCGGTGAAATAGCTGAAATCCGCAGATTGAAAGTCAACACCATCGAAGATCACCTCGTAGAAATTGTTTTATCGGAAAAGGATTTTCCGATTTCCGATTATGTGACAATCGAGGATGAGAGGGAAATTGCTGAAGCGATTAAGGAACTTGGTACAAAAAAGCTTAAAGCTATCAAGCAGATGGTCGATAATAAACAAATAAGCTTTTTCCAAATAAGACTTGTACTTGCGAAAATAGGTGAGAGATGATGAACATAGAACGAGTCCTCAAAGAAAAATTCGGTTTTGATAAATTCCGTCCTGGACAAAAGGAAGTGGTTGAATCATTGATGTCCGGCCGTCATACATTAGCGATGCTCCCAACCGGGTCAGGTAAATCATTATGTTATCAGCTGCCGGCTTATCTGGTGAATAAGACTGTCATAATTGTCTCCCCGTTATTATCTTTAATGCAGGATCAAGCGGATCAGCTGAAGATGAGCGGCGAAAAAAGTGTATTGACCCTTAACTCTTTTTTGACGCTTAATCAAAAAAGGAAAGCTTTCGATAGGTTACATAGTTATCGATTTATCTTTTTATCTCCTGAAATGCTGAGCATCGATGGTGTGATAAAATCCTTGAAATCTATAGAAATAGGTTTGTTCGTCATAGACGAAGCACACTGCATTTCACAATGGGGGTACGATTTCCGTCCGGATTATTTGAATTTAGGAGAAGTGAGGCGTGAGCTGAATAATCCGTTGACGCTTGCCCTGACGGCAACTGCAACCGATGAGGTCCGGAGGGACATCGTTGTTAAACTTAACATTGGGCAGGCCGAGGAAATGGTTTCATCGGTTGATCGTGAAAATATTGCCATTATTATCGAGCGAATGTTCAGCTACGATGAGAAGCTAGGCCGTGTGCTGGAGCTTGTCAGGAAATTTACCGGAAGCGGAATTATTTATTTTTCCTCTAAAAAAGTGGCGGAATCTGTCGCTGGGTTTTTACAGGATAACGGGATCGATAGTGTCAATTATTATCACGGTGGAATGGAGCAGGAACAAAGGATGCTCATTCAGCAGCAATTCATTTCCGGCCAGTTGAAAATCATATGCGCAACAAGTGCCTTTGGAATGGGTGTGAATAAATCGGATGTCAGGTATGTTATCCATTATCATATCCCGTCCACGATGGAAGCATATCTTCAGGAGATTGGCAGGGCGGGGCGAGACCGGAAACAAAGTGTGGCTGTCTTATTATATAGCGAAGGGGATGAAGGGCTTCCCCTTCATTTGATGGAGCAACAGTTGCCTACGGATTCGCAAATCGATGGTGTATGTTCTTTCCTTAATGAATCACAAAAGAATCTGGCGAATTTGACTCCCTCAGAAAAAGAGCAGCTGTCGCAATCCTTTTCGTTGAACGAAATCCAGCTCCGTTTTTTTACCCAGTTTATTATGGGCAATAATCAGGATCAAGTGGCAGAGATGAAAGAGTATTGTCAAAAGAGGAAAACCAGGAATCAGGAAAAGCTGCATAAATTCCTTCACTGGATATATGCACAGGAATGTCGCCGTTCAGGGATACTGGACTATTTTGGTGAAAAGCATCGGGAAGCGAACCCCATCTGCTGTGATATCTGTGGGATGGATGCCGAAAAAATGGCTGATGTATGGCCGGAAGTAAAGGTGGATCCGGCCAATTCCTTTTCCACTTGGAAAAAGGAATTGGCTTATATCTTACTAAAGAAGGAAAATGGCAATGAAAAATAAGCAAGCTGAATTAATTAAACAACTTACTGATAGACAGTTGCTATATAATTTGTTTCTTACACAAATTATTCTCTTAACGTTAGCCACCTTTTTAGGTATTATTTTATTTAAGGACCATTCTGCTTTTTTCGACTTATTTATCTTTGATGACCTGAACATTTTGCTGATTGGTGTTCCTGCGGGAGTCATTGTCGTGTTAATTGACATATTGCTTATGAAAGTGACACCATCTTCCTATCAGGATGATGGCGGCATTAATGAACGCATTTTCAGTAATTTGTCATACCCGATGATATTTGTCGTAGCTTTGGTTGTAGCGATAAGTGAAGAAGTATTATTCCGTGGAGTGTTGCAAACACATTTTGGTTTGCTACTTACGAGCCTCATTTTTGCAGCTGTTCATTATCGTTACCTTTTTAATTGGTTTTTATTTTTAAACGTTTTGGTTTTGAGCTTCTTTATCGGGTTTCTATTTGAAATGACTAATAATATCATCGTGACGATAACGGCCCACTTTTTGATTGACTTTATCCTTGGTATTTTAATCAGGAACAAAAAGCAAAGAGGGTTTAGCAAGAAAGGGGGTGACTTGAATGAGCCGGGTGCAAAAGAATGAAAAAGAAAATGATCAGGCTGGTGAACTTCGTTCGCGAATTGAACGCCAGAAGGCTAAGTCATCATTGCCCAAACGGAGCAAAGTCCACCAGAATAAAAAGAAAAAAAGTAAAGTGAAGATTAAACTACCAATGATACAATTATTAGCGTTATTTTTCATTTTGCTTCCAATTGGATTTTACAGCCTTTATACATATTTTCAGGATAGGCCTTTACCTGTTACTAAAAGTGACCAAGTCGTCTTAAAAGAGGAAGATAAAGAATCGATTCCAACTACAGCAACGGCAGAGGACTTAAAGGAAAAAGAGTCGGCAAAGGCTGAAGCGGAGAAAGAAAAAGAAGAAGCTGAGGCTAAGGCCAAAGTGCAGCAGGAAGCTATGGAAAAAGCCAAGGCACAGCAAGAAGCTGAAGAAAAGGCCAAAGCACAGCAAGAAGCTGAAGAAAAGGCCAAAGCACAGCAAGAAGCTGAGGAAAAGGCAAAGAAAGCAGCAGCAGAAAAGAAAGATGTACAAGCCGCTAAATCGGATAAAGAGGAATACAAAGTTGTTTTACATACTGTTCAAGGTGAAGAAACATTATTTCGCATTTCCATGAATTACTACAAATCACAGGAAGGGATTGCTCTGATCAGGGAGTGGAATGGGCTTAATGGCAATGAAATTTCCAGGGGTCAGGTTTTGAAAATTCCGATCAAGAAATAATGTTGGCACCTTAAGAAAAAATTAAGTTTTTAAATCCTTCTATTTCAAAACAAAAAAGACTTTAGGCAAAAGAAGTTCTACCTTAATGTTAAAACAAAGTTGATTGGAGCGGGTGTTCGAGACTCCTGCGGGGAAAGCGTGTCCAAGGGAGAACCCCGCAGGCGCAATGGCGCCGAGGGCGGACCGCCTGCGGAAAGCGAGTGCCTGAAGTGAAAATCAACATTCAAATTTTAAAAACCTAAAACGAGTTTGTCTCCAGTCTGACCCTGTCTTTATTGGCAGGGTATTTTTAATATTGTTCAACTTGGTTAAGTATGAAGGCCATCGTGACAGGTACATTATCATTTTTTCCTCTACTCTTTCATATCATGATTTGAAAGAGCAGAGGAGGAAATGCGATGGAGTCGACAATCATTTTACTGGATGAGAAAACGGATCAAGCAACAAAACAAATGCTGCAAAATGTCGTGGATCGGAAGAAAAAATTCGAGGCACTTAAAAAGAAGCACCTTCAAAGCTTATGGGCAACCATGATTGTTGCTGTCCTTTTTATGATTTATCTTTATTTTTATATCGTTGTACCTTATTCTTATTCCTTTTTCAGTATGTTTAGTGTTTTCGTCGACCATTTTAGCCATTTCCTTTTTTTGGCGGCAGCGATTGGTCTATATGGATATATGGTTTTAATTAAAAAAAAGCTAGATAAAGCTGAAAAGGAGTTTCAACTGCTACGCTGTGAAATCATTAATAAAAGTAAGCAATTGTGGGAAAAAGAGGATGAATGGAAAAATCGCCATAAGGTTTTTGAAATGATGAAGAAGAATTATGATATTAACTTATATCATGAAAATAAATGATGATCGCGTTAAATCATATTTAATTGCGGGTAATACCGTTTTATGGTTATATGAAAGTACGTTTGGATAAGGATGGAAAGAAGGTTTAACGATGATGTTATGGTTATCTGTATTATTTTTAATCATCATCCTGCTGTCATTTGCCATGATCTTTTACATGTGGCGTACGGCTATGCAAGATAGGGTGATTTCTCAAGACCTATATTTCAAAGACTTTCCTGAAGGCTTTGGCGATGTGCGGATTTTTTTTATATCCGATCTTCATCGGCGTATCGTTGCGGATAAATTGATTGAGGAAACACGTGACAAGGCAGATTTGGTGATAATTGGCGGTGACATTAGGGAAAGCGGGGTTCCTTTAGAACGTGTGGAAAAAAATATATTGAAATTAAAAGAACTTGGTCCCCTTTATTTTGTTTGGGGTAATAATGATTATGAAGGAGACTTCCATGAACTGGATGCGACTCTTTTGAAACATGGGGTGAAGATCCTTGATAATACAGCTGTTTCTTTTGAGTCTCAGAATGGAAGCAAAATCGCTCTTCTGGGCATTGATGATATATCGGAAGAACGTGATAGGCTTGACCTTGCCCTGTCGGATTGCGGGAATGAAGATTTCCGGATTTTGGTGAGCCATAATCCATTGGTCAAGAAACAGTTGACTCCGGAACACCATATTAGTCTTGTCCTGTCAGGTCACACCCATGGCGGGCAGATTCGCCTATTCGGATTCGGGCCCTATCAGATCGGAAGCGTTAAAAAAGAGGGGGATTGTATATATATGACGAGTAATGGCTATGGGACAAGCGCAGTGCCTTTAAGGCTTGAAGCTAAGCCTGAAACGCACCTCTTCACCCTGAAAAGGGGGACAGACACCGTAATAGGCGAAGCTGTGGAAAAAAACTATTAGGCTGCTTTTAAGCGAGTATACCGGGATTTTACAGACCTTGAAAAATCCACTATAATTTCATCAAATGATCGTACAGTTATTGGAGGCCTTGTAAAACCATGCAAGAAGGTAAATATAATATTAAGGCAGTTTCAAAGCTGCTGGACATTCAGTCGGGAACCCTTAGGGCTTGGGAAAGGCGCTATAAATTTATCGAACCTGTAAGGAATGAATCGGGGCACCGGCTGTATACTGAAAAACATCTGCAAATCCTTAAGTGGCTCATTACTAAAACAAAGCAAGGTTTTACAATAAGCCAAGCCGTTTCACTTCTCGAAAGTACAGGCACCCTAGCGCCTGGAGTTCCTGAAACGAACCGTAAGGATGAACAAGCGATTAAGTTATCGGATGAATTAATCGAAGCTCTATTGAATTTCAATGAAAATAAAGCCCATATGCTGATAAGCCGGGCATTCAGTATGTATACAATCGAACAAACCATAGTGGATGTACTCGGTTCAATAATGGTTCAGATTGGGGATAAGTGGGAAAGGGGAGAAATTACTTCCGCTCATGAACACTTTGCGTCGAACATAATAAAATCCAGGATCAGTTCGGTTATGCATACTATTCCGACTAATGGTTTTCTTCCGAAAGCCCTTACCGTCTGCGCTCCCGGTGAAAAACATGAATTTGGACTATTAATCTTCACCATTTTTTTGAAGCGGAAAGGGTTTGAAACCATTTATTTAGGAGAATCCATTGCTGATAAGGACCTTTTCACCGTTTTAAACATCATTAAGCCCTCTTACCTATTCATGTCATGTTCACTGAAAGAGAATCTTGGTGGAACATTTAAGCTGGTTGAAGCGTTAATAAAGGATTTTCCGGATTTGAAGGTGGGTCTTGGCGGTGCGGCTTTGAGCCTTATTTCTGAAGAAGACCGAACTGCCTTCAGCGGAGTCTTAATGGGGGACACGCAATCGAAATGGGAGGAGTGGCTGAAAGGTTAGTGACGGCCGTATTAGGAGAAATAATGGATATGCACTCTAAGACCAAGGCTTCATATGATGTATGAAGATGGTAACCAGGGGGCATTTTTTTATGAAGCTGGAACGATTAACTAATAATAAAATCAAGATTTTTTTGACCCTTGATGATTTAATTGATAGAGGCATAACGAAAGAAGATATTTTAGGGAATTCCTTAAAGGTCCACAAGCTATTTCAGGATATGGTCGAAGAAGCGTGCGAAGAACTCAGCTTTAAAATGAGTGGCTCCATTGCAATCGAAATTTTCTCCTTGCCTGCACAAGGGTTGATAATCATTGTGACAAAGGAAGAAGAGGAACTATTGGCAGACGAAGAGGAATTTTTGGATTTACAGGTGAAAATTGATGATTTCCCCCATATTCTTTATGTTTTCGATGACTTTGAAGATATCGTCCAATTATCTCATAGATTATCTTTTCAAGGTTTGCTTAAAAGTACCCTTTATCATTTTGAGGGTAGATACTATTTACTTATCGAAAATGTTAAAGACACGACATATGACACGGTCATATCTCTAGCGGCTGAGTATGGCCATGCATCTACATTGACACTCAGCCGCATCAATGAATATGGAACATGTATCATCGAAAATGAAGCGATACATGTTTTGCTCAAACATTTTAGCTGATGTAAAACAAAGAAGACAAGGCAGCCGCATTACGGTAAAAAATGTGGTTTGCCTTTTTTTATGTCAACTTTCGGCCGAACAAGATATACGGTAAAAGAGTAAGAAAGCAGTTGATATGATAACGTTTTCATTTTTAGAATATTTCCAACTTTTAATTTCCCGTTTTTACTCTTGCATAAATGTAACGAAGGTGTATACTAGCACATGAAGAGGACTATTTGTACATTATAATATTATATATGGATGAGATATTCTAGGAGGTACTTTTAATGGAATCGGCAAAAGGCAATAGCCATGTAAATGAAGAAGAAAAACACGACGTACTGAGGTCAACCCAAACTGTAATACATAAAGCTTTGGATAAGCTGGGTTACCCGGAAGAAGTTTTTGAGCTGTTGAAGGAACCTTTGCGTTTATTGACGGTGAAGATACCGGTACGCATGGATGATGGATCGGTTAAAATTTTCACGGGTTACCGTGCGCAGCATAACGATGCTGTTGGGCCTACAAAAGGCGGTATCCGTTTTCACCCTAATGTAACGGAACGTGAAGTGAAGGCATTATCCATTTGGATGAGTTTGAAATGCGGCATCGTAGATTTGCCATACGGCGGGGGTAAAGGCGGTATTGTTTGTGATCCTCGTAATATGTCATTCCGTGAGCTTGAAAGACTGAGCCGGGGCTACGTTCGTGCAATTAGCCAAATCGTGGGGCCGACTAAGGATATCCCGGCACCTGATGTATTTACAAATTCCCAAATCATGGCTTGGATGATGGATGAATACAGCCGTATGGATGAATTCAACTCGCCAGGATTCATTACGGGTAAGCCGCTAGTGCTTGGTGGTTCTCATGGCCGTGAATCAGCCACTGCTAAAGGTGTAACGATCTGTATCAATGAAGCTGCCAAAAAACGCGGCATCGATATTAAAGGGGCACGGGTCGTCATTCAAGGTTTTGGTAACGCAGGTAGTTTCTTAGCTAAGTTCATGCATGACGCAGGTGCTAAAGTCATTGGTATTTCAGATGCATATGGTGCACTCCATGATCCGGAGGGATTGGATATCGATTATCTTCTCGATCGGAGAGATAGTTTCGGAACCGTAACGAAATTGTTTAAAAGCACAATTTCAAATAAAGAACTGCTTGAATTGGAATGTGATATTTTAGTTCCGGCTGCAATCGAAAACCAAATCACTGAAGAAAATGCAGCGGATATCAAAGCATCGATCGTTGTCGAGGCAGCTAACGGACCTACAACAATTGAAGCGACACAAATCCTGACGGATCGCGGAATCCTTCTTGTTCCTGATGTGCTTGCTTCTGCTGGCGGTGTAACTGTTTCTTACTTCGAATGGGTACAAAATAATCAAGGGTATTACTGGTCTGAAGAAGAAGTGGACGAAAAGCTGGAAAAAATCCTTATAAAATCTTTTAATAACATTTATGAACTTGCTCAATCAAGACGCGTTGATATGCGCCTAGCGGCTTATATGATCGGCGTAAGAAAAATGGCTGAAGCTTCTCGCTTCCGTGGTTGGATCTAAAAGGATTCAAATCGGTTTTAATATATAGTTAACATCATGTTCATTGCTTTATCATTGAAATGAATTGTAAAAACTCCTATCATGTATTGATAGGAGTTTTTATTTTTTAGACGAACGTATCACATAGTGGATGGAAAGGCAGTGGAGAATAAAGATGAATGTTGAAGAAGTCATTATCATAGGTGGGGGCCCGTGTGGATTGGCTGCTGCGATCGCTCTTAAAGAAGTGGGAATACAGTCCCTGATCATTGAAAAAGGAAATGTAGTTGATTCCATTTACCGTTATCCGACACATCAAACATTTTTCAGTTCGAGTGAAAAACTGGAAATTGGTGATGTCGCTTTTATAATCGAAAACCGTAAACCGGTCCGCAATCAGGCGCTAGCCTATTATAGGGAGGTAGTCAAAAGGAAAGAATTGCGGGTTAATACATTCGAAAAAGTGGAAAAAGTGGAAAAAAGAGAAGATGGCAAGTTTTTAGTCAAGACATCGAAAGGGGACTATACAGCTCTGCATGTGATCATATCGACCGGATACTATGACCATCCTAACTATATGTGCATACCGGGCGAACAGCTCCCTAAAGTATTTCATTACTTCAAGGAGGGCCATCCCTACTTTAATTGTGATGTTGCAGTCATCGGTGGCAAAAACTCAAGTGTGGATGCAGCTTTGGAATTGGTCAAATCAGGAGCAAGGGTATCAGTCCTTTATAGAGGATCGGATTACTCTCCAAGTATCAAACCTTGGATTCTTCCGGAATTCGAATCATTAGTCCGCAATGGAACGATCAAGATGGAATTTAATGCGAATGTAGACAGGATAACGGAAGACAGCGTGATTTATCATGTAGGTGATGAGGAAAAAGTCATTAAAAATGATTTTGTATTTGCAATGACTGGTTACCATCCTGACCATTCCTTTTTAGCTGCAATGGGCATAACTATTGATAAGGAGACTGGAAGGCCTGCATATAACGAGGAAACGATGGAAACGAACGTTAAAGGTCTTTATATTGCAGGAGTTCTGGCAGCCGGAAATAATGCGAACGAAATCTTCATCGAGAACGGCAGGTTTCATGGTGGATTGATTGCCTATCATTTGGCCGTTAAAGAAAAGTGAATGATATATAAATGAGGAGCAGTGACCGTATGGAAAAAATATCGCTAATAACGACTGGTGGGACTATTGCCAGTAAAGAAACTGTGAATGGTATGCTGGCCTCTGGTGCATTGACTGGCCATGAGTTGGCATCACTTTGCGAATTGCCCAACGATATCGAGGTTAAGGTGGTTAATCTTTTCCAGATTTCAAGCATGTCCATGTCCTTTGAGAAAATGCAACAGCTTAATTTAGCCATTCAAAAGGAATTGGAGGATCCCGAAGTTACGGGAATCGTCGTGACCCATGGTACGGATACACTTGAGGAAACGGCTTATTTCCTTGATGTCACGAGTAAGGATCAACGACCTATCGTATTAACCGGCTCCCAACGTTCTCCTCAAGAAGTGGGCACCGATGTATATTCCAATCTAAGGAATTCGATATTATGCGCTGCAAGTGATCTTATTAGGGATGTTGGGGTAGTGGTCGTTTTTAATGAGCGGATCTATTCAGCAAAGTATGTCAAAAAAGTTCACGCTTCCAATTTACAGGGATTCGAATCTTTTGGCTATGGTTATTTGGGGATAATTGATAATGATGTCGTGAGCATCTATCAAAAACCTTTACATAGGGAGTGTTTTGATATTCAGAATCTCATCCCAAGGGTCGATATCATCAAGTGCCATACAGGAGCTGATGGCCTCTTTATTGATGCTGCGGTTGCAAACGGTGCGAAAGGCATAGTGCTCGAGGGTGTAGGAAGGGGACAAGTCACCCCTGTAATGGTAACCTCCATACAAGCTGCAATCGATAAAGGAATCACGATCATCATGACTACAAGTGCAGAAGAAGGAAAAGTGTACCCAGCTTATGATTATGAAGGCAGCGCATTTGATCTAAAACAACGCGGTGTGATTTTGGGCGCTGATTATGACAGCAAGAAGGCACGAATCAAGTTAGCTGTCATGCTGGCAAGCGAAAACCCTATAGATGAGACCTTCTTTAAGTACTGAAGGATTAAATAAAAAATGGAAGAGTTGATTCTTGGATTCAGTTTTTCTTCATTCCATGGTACGATTAAGGAAAAGAAGATGAAAAGAGGGTCAGCTAATGCTGGTCATGTTGTCAGCGGCTATTGCGCCAGGATTGGCGCTACTGAGCTATTTCTATTTGAAAGATCAATATGAGACCGAACCGATATCGGTTGTGGTCAAAACATTTATATTCGGTGTTTTTCTTGTATTGCCGATTATGTTCATACAGTATGTGCTCGAAACCGAACATATCTTGAATACGGATTTAGCAAATGCTTTTTTATGGGCTGCACTGCTTGAGGAATTCTTCAAGTGGTTCATACTCATTTACGTTATTTATCAGCATGTGGCATTCGATGAGCCATATGATGGGATTGTTTACGGAGCTGCAGTCTCCCTTGGATTCGCCACAATGGAGAATATTTTATACCTGCTGGCCAACGGGGTGGAACACGCTTTTCTCAGGGCCGTTCTCCCTGTATCCAGTCACGCTTTGTTCGGTGTGATCATGGGATATTATTTGGGCAAGGCGAAATTTTCGGCTTCGAATAATAGGGTCTATTTATTATTGGCATTGATCATACCAATTTCGTTACATGGGGTTTACGATTATATTTTGGTTTCCCAAAAATTTTGGGTGTACTTTATTATGCCATTCATGATTTATCTATGGTGGTTAGGCATGAAAAAAGTAAAGAAAGCACGTTTGTTGTCCGACTTTCACGCAGAAAAACTTTCACAGAATCACTACCTTAGCAAATGACGAATACTATCAAAAAACGGAGTGCTGGCATATTTTGCCCGCTCCGTTTTTTTTATGTTTGGAATAAAAAAGCCAGTAAAGAAGAAAATAGAATTACATTAATTCAAGAAAAAGAGGAGTGTTTTTGATGAAAGGAATTTCGTCAAAATGGAAATGGCTTTTGCTGTTTTCGTGTATAACTATATGTTTCGGAATTTACCCGGAAACAAGAACAAATGCCTTTTCGAGCCAAGTCATTCAAAAAGGTGCGGTTGGAGATGATGTAATTGAACTGCAGGCACGCCTACAAAACATCGGTTACTATAACGGAAAGATTGATGGAGCCTATGGATGGGGCACTTATTGGGCACTTCGAAACTTTCAACAAGATTTCGGGCTGCCAATCGATGGTTTAGCAGGGACTACAACAAAACAGAAGTTAGCGAATGCGTCTAATTTCAATAAAGCATGGGTTCATGAGCAAATCAATAAAGGAAACGAGTTCACCTATTTTGGGGGGGTCCCCATTGAAAAACAGGTAAAAGCTAAAGGAAATGGAACTGGAGGGACCGCTACCGGAAAGGCCCCTTCCAAACCAACGACATCTGCCAATCTTCCAGGGGGTTATTCTCAAAACGATATACAGCTGATGGCCAATGCCGTTTATGGAGAGGCGCGAGGGGAGCCATATACAGGTCAGGTTGCCGTTGCAGCTGTAATCCTGAATAGGGTGGAAAGTGCCGCATTTCCTAATACCATTTCGGGAGTGATTTTTGAACCTGGGGCGTTTACGGCTGTTGCGGATGGACAGATTTGGCTTACACCGAACGAAAGGGCGAAAGAAGCCGTGGTGGATGCTATCAATGGGTGGGATCCAAGCGGTAATGCAGAATATTACTTTAATCCCGATACGGCAACAAGTAAATGGATCTGGTCAAGGGAACAAATTAAAAGAATCGGAAAACATATCTTTTGTAAGTAAAGAGGTGAAGGAAAATGATCAGGAATATAGTGATTGCCCTGCTTGTTGTAGTTGTTGCAGGAACTGCATTCTGGGGTTATCAAGAACATAAGGAAAAAAATGCTGTATTAATCAACGCGGAAAATACGTATCAGCGTGCCTTTCATGATTTAAGCTATCAAGTGGATTTATTGCACGATAAGGTCGGCAGTACTTTGGCCATGAATTCACGTTATTCATTAAGCCCGGCGTTAACAGATGTTTGGCGTATCACTTCCGAAGCCCAGAGTGATGTCGGGCAGTTGCCATTGACCTTGCTTCCTTTTAACAAGACAGAGGAATTTTTATCGAAAATTGCGGACTTCAGTTATAAAACAGCGGTACGGGACCTTGAAAAAGAACCATTGGATGATAAGGAATATGCGACACTGCAATCCTTGTACACACAGGCAGGAGACATCCAGGGCGAGTTAAGGAAAGTGCAGTATCTAGTCCTTAAAAACAATTTAAGATGGATGGATGTCGAGATGGCTCTTGCATCAGGAAAAGAAAATTCGGATAACACGATCATTGACGGATTAAAGACGGTAGAGAAAAAAGTATCTGGGTATGGGGAAACAAATGAGATGAACCCGACTTTTACTTCTGCACAACAGAGGGACGAAAACTTCAAAAATTTGCAAGGTGAAACCATTACGAAAGAAGAAGCAATCGCGACAGCAAAAAACTATGCACACTCAAAAAGCAAAAATTTGAAGGTTAATGTGGAGGAAAATGGAAAAGGTTCCGATTATGGATTTTATAGTGTGAGCATCCTCGATAAAGATTCAGATACTGAATTGAATATGGATTTGACAAAAAAAGGCGGTTACCCTATTTGGTATATCAATAATAGAGACGTGAACAAAACAAATATTGATTTGAATCAAGCCTATACAAAAGCCGAAGCTTTTTTAAAGGAACATGATTTCAGTTCACTTGAATTATTTGAAAGTGCTCAATACGATAATATCGCATTATTGAATTTCGTAACATCAGAAAATGGAGTCAAGATTTACCCGGATTCAGTCAAGGTCAAAATCGCATTGGATGATGGATCCGTTATAGGTTTTTCAGCTGATGAGTATTTAAAATCACATAAAACCAGGGAAGTAGGGAATCCGAACATATCCGAAAAAGAAGCAAAGGACAAAATCAACAGCAACGTAAAAATAATGGAAGAGGGAAAGGCGTTAATCACCAATGATATTGGTGAAGAAGTTCTTTGTTATGAATTTCTCGGTACGATTAAAGACGATACCTACCGTATTTTCATTAATGCAGATACCGGTCAAGAAGAAAAGGTGGAAAAATTAAAGAATTCCGAACCGGTATATGAGAATTTAATTTAAAACAATCGCCAATCATAAGTTGTAGGGAAATGTGCTTAGTCACTTTCCCTTTTTCTTATGACATAATAACTTCATGATTATTGGATTATATGGGCCGTAGAGGTATTATGTGGTTTCCTCCTATCGAAAAGGACGTGGACGACGATGTTTAAAATTGGTGATATATCAATACTCGAACCGAAATACATACCACAGAAGGAAAAGTTCAAATGAATGTTTGTAGAAATGGGAACGGGTTGTTTCCATACGGACTTTCCCATCGATGTAGAGACTGGAAAAATTGCATTCCTTATGGATGGGACACAATTCAATGTCACGTTTTCCAATGAAGAGCAGGCTGTTTATGTATTCGAGTCTGAAGTGCCTGGAAAAGTGAAAGGTAGAATACCCATGATGCAACTATTGCTGCCCGAAGCAGAAACGTTTGTTAAAATCCAGTGGAGGCAAATTCGTACTCCTGGATGTAACCTTGGATACGGCCATTCATCCAGAACATTCCGAGTCTACCCCTTTTCGCACATTAACGGAGGATATCAGCGCTGGCGGAGCTTCCATAAGGCTTTTAAGAGGCACTGCAATTCAATCGGTTTCGCAATTATACCTGTGGATGCCGCTTACGATGAAATCAGGTGAGATTCATTATTTAAGGTTAAAAGCAAAGTCATTCGCGTAACGGAAAAGAGCATGGAAATATGCTGCTGCACGTCCAATTTCGTGAACCTTCAAAAAATGATATACAGACATTAATGAGGTTTATATTTGAAAAGCAGGTGGATTTAAAGAAAAAAGGTTTGCATGTTTAACTTGTTTGAATGAAAAACAGCGATTCCATCCATACTGCTAATATAAACGGATGGAGGGTGCGGCGGCTTATATGAAAACATTTGAAAGACTATTAATTAAAGTGATCATCATCCAATTGGCCTGCTTATTTTTTTTCCAATTCCTTTTGAGCAGGGAGGAGCAAATCTTTGATTTGACCAAGCTCTCGAGGTATGAAGGTGTCACCAGCAATAATTATACGAAAATCATTGAAACATTCAATGGGCCCCATAAGTAAAAGCGGTGATACCCGCTTTTTTTTGTAAGAAGATTTTCAGTAAAACGATAACGTTTGATGGCTGTTGGGATCAAAAAAAGAACAAAGGTGATTTTGATCGTACACATCCCTTTTATTAATGATTTTCCCGCTAGTTGTGATAAAATGAAAAGGTACTAAATAATCAGCATGATTGTAGGATTCCTGGGAGGATTTATGAAAAAAAAATTATCAGTCGCAATCGATGGACCAGCTGCTGCTGGAAAAAGCACGGTTGCTAAAATTGTTGCAGAAAAGTTCAATTACATATATGTGGATACAGGGGCAATGTATAGGGCCATTACCTATAAGGCCCTTAATCAAAAGATTCTTCTTGATGATGAACAATCATTATCAGAAGTTCTCATCAATACGGAAATCGAATTAAGACCAAGTGAAAATGGGCAGTTGGTTTTCTTGGATAACGAGGACGTGACAGCCCAAATCAGGAACAATGAAGTGACTGGTTCCGTTTCAAAAGTGGCCAAGCACCGGAGCATCCGGGAGGAATTGGTTCGGAGGCAGCAAATCTTAGGTGAAAATGGCGGTGTCGTCATGGATGGCAGGGACATCGGTACGCATGTGTTACCAAACGCCGAAGTAAAGGTATTTCTAATCGCTTCTGTGGATGAAAGGGCACAGCGGAGGCATCAGGAAAATATATTGAAAGGTTTTCCATCAGATATCGAAAAATTAAGGGAAGAAATCGCAACAAGGGACAAACTGGACTCCGAACGCGAGGTATCGCCATTGAAAAAGGCAGCGGATGCTATCGAAATCGATACGACCTCATTATCGATTCAGGAAGTTGCAGAAAGTATCATGTCTTTAATAGAAGAGAGGAAAAGATGACATTGGATTTTTACACATTTGCCAAGAACATCGTAAAAGGCGTTTTAACGCCTTCGTTTAGGGTTAAAGCACTCGGAAAGGAACATATCCCTAAAGAGGGCGGGGTATTGATCTGTGCCAATCACATTGATAATTTGGATCCGCCCGTAGTTGGCATGACGTCTCCAAGGGATATTCATTTCATGGCGAAAGAAGAGTTGTTTCATGCACCTGTTTTAAAGGGTATATTACCAAGAGTAAATGCATTTCCCGTGAAACGTGGCAATAGCGATCGGGAATCCCTTAGGAAAGGCTTAAAGCTTTTGAAGGAGGGCAAGGCTATTGGTCTGTTTCCCGAGGGAACCAGAAGCAAGACTGGTCAATTGGGAGAAGGTTTGGCGGGGGCAGGATTTTTTGCGTTGCGGTCTGATGCCGTTATCATACCGTGTGCAATCATCGGCCCATATAAATTTTTACGTCCATTGAAGGTCGTTTACGGTCCTCCAATAAATTTTACCGAATATCGTGAACAGAAAATATCAGCCGATGAAGCCACCAAGATCATCATGGAGCATATTGGGAAATTGATTTCCGAGCATAAATAGTCCTTCATACTTGACAATTTTCTGATTTTGTTAGAATTTATAAAATAAGGGTATTGTTCCTTATTGCCGATGAAAAGGAATATAACTTTATTACTCTAAAAAAAAACTGTTTTTATCTTTATTAGGAAAGTGTTTTTATTGAACCACTTTAAATAAAATATGTGGCCGATGAAGAGGAAATTTGCTGATCAGTCATGGGTTAAGGAGGAGTTAGTAATGACAGAAGATATGAACCAAGTAGAAGTGAACAATTACAAAGTTGGGGATCAAGTTAAAGCAACCGTTTCAAAGGTAGAAGAAAAACAGGTCATTGTCGATGTGGAAAACAGCAAGACTGATGGAATCATACCTATCAGTGAGCTTTCAAGCCTGCATGTCGAAAAGGCGTCAGATGCCGTTTCGGAAGGTGATGCATTGGAGCTGGAAGTCATTAAAGTCGAAGAAGAAGCTCTCATTCTATCAAAACGTAAAATTGACGCTCTTAAGGCATGGGATGACCTGGAATTGAAATTTGAAAATGGAGACGTATTTGAGGCTGAAGTTAAAGATGTCGTCAAAGGCGGGCTTGTCGTAGATCTAGGCGTACGTGGTTTTGTTCCAGCTTCTCTAGTAGAAGACTATTTCGTTGAAGACTTTTCTGATTACAAAAACAAAACTTTAACATTCAAGATCGTTGAACTTGAGAAAGACAAAAATCGCTTAATCCTCTCACATCGGGCAGTGGTCCAGGACCAAAAGGAAAAGCAAAAAGCAAACGTCTTGGATAAGATTGAAAGCGGGCAAGTGCTTGAGGGTGTGGTCCAAAGGATTACCGATTTTGGTGCGTTCGTGGATATTGGTGGCGTAGACGGCCTTGTCCACATTTCCCAGCTTTCCCATCAGCATGTCGACAAGGCATCCGATGTCGTGTCCGAAGGGGATAAGGTGCAGGTGAAAGTGCTATCCATCGATCGTGATAATGAAAGGATTTCACTTTCCATCAAGGATACCCTTCCTGGACCTTGGGCAGGAATTGCAGAAAAAGCTGCCAAAGGCTCTAAACTGGAAGGTATCGTCAAACGCCTTGTTTCTTTTGGTGCATTCGTGGAAATTTTTCCAGGCGTAGAAGGGCTTGTCCATATATCACAAATTTCACACAAGCATATTGCCACACCGCAAGAAGTACTTAAAGAAGGCCAGTCTGTCGAAGTGAAAGTGCTGGAAGTCAATGAAACGGATCAGCGTTTATCATTGAGCATCAAGGAACTTGAAGAACCTCAATCCAATTACAACACATCAGATTATGAGATGCCTGAAGAATCGAAGGGTTTTCAGTTAGGTGAAATGATTGGTGATCAATTGAAAAAACTAAAATAAGATAATAATGGTGATGGCCTTGGAGAGAAAACAACGAAAATTAGATCATATAGAATTTGCGCTTAAGACAGGACAGCAGCATCAAACCGGACTAGAAGATATTTCGTTTATTCACCAAAGCTTACCAGGTATTTCCTTGAATAATGTGAACCTCACAGCAGAAGTTGGCGAACTTGAATTAAGTTCGCCAATTTTTATAAATGCCATGACCGGAGGCGGAGGCGCTGAAACGGAAAAATTGAATGGTGACCTAGCCATTGCTGCAAGGGAAACGGGAATCGCCATGGCGGTAGGATCGCAAATGGCAGCCATCAAGGATCCTAGCCAGCAAGCTTCTTTCAAAGTTGTAAGGAAGGAAAATCCTGATGGTGTGTTGATTGGTAATCTCGGTGGTGAAGCAACAGTCGAACAGGCTAAGCGGGCAAGCGAAATGATCGGGGCCGATGCCCTTCAAATACATATTAACGTCATCCAAGAATTGACGATGCCTGAAGGGGACAGGGATTTTGCGGGTACCCTTTCGAGAATAGAAAAAATCAATGAAACGATCGGAATTCCTGTCATCGTAAAAGAAGTTGGATTTGGGATGAGTATGGAAACGGTACGGCAATTACATTCCGTAGGTGTTTCAATCATTGATGTAGGCGGGTTTGGCGGAACGAATTTTGCTAAAATCGAGAATGAAAGACGAGCAAAAATACTCGGATATTTTAATGAATGGGGCATACCGACAGCCGCTTCGATTGTCGAAGCAGTGAATGTTTCACCACAGCTTTCAGTCATTGGGTCGGGTGGCATTCAAAGCCCTTTGGAAATTACAAAAAGCCTGGCGCTAGGAGCGAAAGGTGTCGGATTGGCTGGACATTTCCTCAAGCTCTATAAAGAGTTGGGCTTGGAGCATTTGATTAAAGAAATACATTACATACATGAAGATTTAAAGGTCATCATGACTGCACTCGGATGCGGTAATATCTCTGAGCTAAGAAAATCGAAATTAGTCATTAAAGGAAATACCTATCATTGGTTATCTCAAAGAGGCATTGATTGTTCCGTGTATGCTAAATGAATGACCACAAAAAGGAAGCATCTCATTGGATCCAATGGAGATGCTTCCTTTTTGTTCATGGATAGACTTAACTATTCCTTTTTCGTGCCTCTTCAGGGCTTTCCATTCTTGTTGCCCCTTTAAGACCCAGTGATTGGTCCCTGTCGGACTCCACCCGTTTACTTTCTCTTAATTTCTTCTCTTGTCGATCTTTTCCCATATTCACACCTCCTTTTTAAATGAATGGGGTAAGGTTTCCTCATTAAATGCCGTGCTTAACGTTTATACTTTGAATAAACAACCCATAATGTTCCTAAAAGGGGGGACGCTGCATGGATGGAATTATATTTTATTGGATTTCATGGATAGTTTGGGTCATTGTCATGTATTTTATTCCGAAAACGGTTCCCTTTCGTTTTGATTTTCTTTTTCATCTATTAGCCGTAATGGTATTAACGGGCTATAAACTGGAGGCTCCGTTGGTTTCCGTGCATTTAAGCGGACCTTATCTTTTCTTTATTCTGTGTGTGTATATTAGGAAGAAATCAATCATCAAGATGATGGAACTGATCAGCGGAAGTCTTATTATCACTCTCGCTTATGCGAGTTTTCAACTTTTTTCTTTACTTGATCCGATATGGCTCATAATGAAACCCTCTTATCTTTTGTGTATTTTCCTGAATTATCTTATTTTATTACTTTTTAAAAATTGGAAACATCGATTGTTCGTCCTTTTAATTGGGATGCTGCTAGGAGATATCATATATTCCGGATTACTTGCTTACCACTCTTTACCTTATGTGGCCCTTGATTACGCATGGCATGATAATGCCGTGCTGGTATTGGGAGCAAACATACTGTGGAGAATGTTGGAACTGGTTGGCCAATACATTTATACAATTTCCCATTCGAGATTTTTATCAAAACAAGGAAAAGAGAATTTTAATCAATGAGTATGGAGAAAATTAGTATGGGGTATTAGCTGTTTTATCAAAAGGCAGAAATATAAATGGAACCAATTGGAATTGGAAGGCTTTTATTCATACAATCATTGTTGATTGGCGAGAAATTTGTTACTATAGGATAGTTAGAGGTCTGTAGATAAATCGTAAAATGCTCTAAACAATTAAAAAGGAAGCCGTATGCCGAAGCTTTCTTAATTTTTTTGGGCTGTTTAGAATCAAGTTTTAGCATGCAGAGGGTTCAGCTTCATGTCACCTAAGGAACCGGGGCGTCAAGTGGACAAACCGCCCGTGAATACCTGATGAGTTTAACTGAACATCAGTTGGGATTATCCTTACTGATGAAAGATTCCTTTAAATGATGATGAATACAACCTTTTCCTTTAAAAGGAAATTATGAAAATCAATAATGCAAAGCAACCGTAATAAATGCATTCATGAATTTCGTGACTTTGACAGAGATATAGTAGCAGAAAGGGTGAATAGCAATGCCAAAACCGGTAATTGCGATAGTCGGTCGTCCGAACGTGGGAAAATCGACAATCTTTAATAGAATAGTTGGAGAACGGGTTTCGATTGTTGAAGACGTTCCAGGAGTGACCCGGGACAGGATTTATAGTTCGGGTGAATGGTTGACACATGATTTCAACATTATTGATACAGGTGGAATTGATATCGGTGACGAGCCGTTCCTAGAACAAATTCGTCAGCAGGCTGAAATTGCCATTGACGAAGCTGATGTGATAATTTTTATGACGAATGGTCGTGAAGGTGTAACGGCTGCTGATGAAGAGGTCGCAAAGATACTCTATAAGTCAAGAAAGCCGGTTGTCCTTGCGGTAAATAAAGTCGATAACCCAGAAATGAAAGATCAAATTTATGATTTCTATGCGTTAGGTTTTGGTGATCCATTCCCGATTTCCGGGTCTCATGGACTTGGTCTTGGTGACCTTCTGGATGAAGCGGCTAAACATTTCCCTAAATTTGACGGCCCGGATTATGCTGATGATGTCATTAAATTCAGTTTGATTGGAAGACCGAACGTAGGTAAATCTTCTCTGGTCAATGCATTGTTAGGTGAAGAACGCGTCATTGTCAGTGATATTGAAGGTACGACTCGTGACGCAATTGACTCTCCGTATAAGTATAATGGCAAAGAGTATGTCATTATTGATACAGCAGGGATGCGGAAAAAAGGCAAGGTGTATGAAAGTACGGAAAAATATAGCGTACTTCGTGCATTAAGGGCAATTGAACGTTCAGACGTTGTTCTTGTAGTCCTGAACGCTGAAGAAGGAATTCGTGAGCAGGATAAGAAAATTGCAGGATATGCCCATGAAGCGGGTAGGGCGGTCATCATCGTCGTCAATAAGTGGGATGCCATCGAGAAAGATGAAAAAACGATGAAGGATTTTGAAGAAAAGATCCGTGCTCATTTCCTGTTCTTGGATTATGCGCCAATCATTTATCTTTCTGCCTTAACGAAAAAACGGACACATACCTTAATACCGGTCATTGATCAGGCTAGTGAGAATCATGCTATCCGGGTTCAGACAAATGTATTGAATGAAGTGGTAATGGATGCCGTGGCAATGAATCCGACACCGACTCATAATGGAAACCGTTTGAAAATTTACTATACGACACAGGTAGCCATCAAGCCGCCAACTTTCGTCGTATTCGTTAACGATCCGGAGTTATTGCATTTCTCATATGAGAGATTTTTAGAAAATCGAATTAGGGATGCCTTTGGTTTTGAAGGAACACCAATACGAATTTTTGGACGCCAGAGAAAATAGTAAAGGTGGTTATACCGTGGTAAAAGAAAAAGAAAGTATCGCAGTGATTGGAGCTGGGAGCTGGGGGACTGCTTTAGCGCTTGTAATCGCTGATAACCAGCATGAAGTGAGATTATGGGGACATAATCAGAAACAAATCGATGAAATCAATCAAATTCATACGAATGAAAAATACTTGCCTGGGATTGAATTGCCTTTGGGGATTAAAGGTTATTCTTCCATTAAGGAAGCATTGGCCGGGATTGAAATAATAATCTTGGCTGTTCCGACAAAAGCCTACCGGGAAGTGCTTGGCCAGATTGAAGAGGCTCATGATAAACCGTTGACAATCGTTCATGTGAGTAAGGGAATTGAACCTGATTCCCTGCTTCGTATATCGGAAATGATTGAAGAAGTCTCTTCGTCAGAATGGCTTAAGGATATAGTGGTTCTTTCAGGACCGAGCCATGCAGAAGAAGTCAGTTTACGTCACCCGACAACAGTTGCCGTTTCTTCAAAGAATATGAAAGCTGCCGAAAGGGTTCAGGACATCTTTATCAATAATAATTTCCGTGTATATACGAATCCGGACTTGATTGGTGTTGAAATCGGAGGGGCTTTAAAGAACATCATCGCTTTGGCTGCCGGCATCACGGATGGTTTAGGCTATGGGGATAATGCCAAGGCTGCATTAATGACTCGAGGGTTGGCTGAAATATCCCGTCTAGGGGTGGCCATGGGGGCTAACCCATTAACGTTTTCAGGTTTAGCTGGGATTGGCGACTTGATCGTCACTTGTACAAGCGTTCATTCCCGTAATTGGAGAGCTGGGAATATGCTTGGTAAAGGGCAAAAGCTTGAAGAAGTTTTGGAAAACATGGGGATGGTAGTTGAAGGTGTCAGAACCACTAAAGCCGCCTATCAACTAGCCCAAAAGTACGAAGTGAATATGCCGATCACCGAAGCCCTGTACGATGTTTTATTCAATGGGGAAGAAGTGAAAAAGGCAGTTGACCTTTTGATGAATCGTTCAAAAACGAATGAGATGGAAGAACTTTTTAACATATTGGATAGCAGGCAGCAGGATTAATCTCCAATCTGTTGATTTTCATAAAAGAATTTCATTAAATTAGGCATTTGATGATGCGCCTTGCCGTGTATCAGCATACAATGCAACGAAAGTAAACTAGTAATTTGACCTCGGCACGGGGGATTTAGTCAAATGAGCAGAAGATATCTAAATATCTTCTGCTTTTTTTATTGGCAAAAAATCTTCTATTTATGAATAATTGAATAGATTATTCAAATTTGCATAAATCATTCTACATATTTCCTTGTTTTTTGTTAAAAATCGACCCTTTTTTTTGGTATGAAAATTGCGAAGTGTAATATGACCAACAATTTATAAGGGAGGCTAGAAAAGTTTGTCTTAACTTTTCTAGCATAAAAGGAAGGGGAATGATACATGCAAACAGGTAATCTGAAAAGGTCATTAAACTTGTGGCATATCGTATTGCTCGGTGTTGGATATATGACGCCGATGGTTGTTTTTGATACATTCGGGATAGTTTCCGAAAAAACCGGGGGGCATGTGCCGACCGCTTATATCATTGCTCTTTTGGCAATGTTGTTTACAGCAGCCAGTTATGGAAAAATGGTTAAAATATATCCGCAGGCGGGTTCATCCTATACGTACACACAAAAAACGATCAGTCCGCATTTAGGCTTCCTCGTCGGGTGGTCTTCGTTACTTGACTACTTATTTTTACCGATGGTGAACGGCATTTTGACTAAAATATACTTAACTGCTCTTTTTCCGGAAGTATACCCATGGATATGGGTGGTGGCATTTGTCCTTTTAATGACAGTCATTAACTTATTCAATGTTAATTTTGCGGCCAACTTTAATAGCTTCCTTGTTTTTTTTCAAATGTTGGTCATCGTCATTTTTGGGGCACTTGTCGTTAAAGGAGTCATGGGTGGAGAAGGGACTGGAGAGGTCTTGTCGGTTCAGCCATTCATCGGACCCCATATGGAAATCTCGACGCTCATAACTGGTGCTACAATCCTTTGTTTTTCT
Organism: Peribacillus sp. FSL R5-0717; assembly: GCF_038002945.1. Lineage (NCBI taxonomy): Bacteria > Bacillati > Bacillota > Bacilli > Caryophanales > Bacillaceae > Peribacillus > Peribacillus sp. FSL R5-0717. The sequence continues at coordinate 510,365 of NZ_JBBOOF010000001.1, read as the reverse complement.
TTTTTGGGGTTTGACGCAGTCACTACTTTATCGGAAGAAACACCGAATCCATCCAAAACGGTCCCCCGGGCCATCTTTTTGACTGCCCTGATCGGAGGGGTTTTATTCGTGACGGCATCATTCTTTACACAGTTATTTTTCCCGGATGTTTCCCGTTTTAGCGATCCTGAAGCAGCCTCTCCGGAAATTGCCCTTTTCGTGGGCGGGAAGTTATTTCAGGCATTCTTTCTTGCAGGAACTTTATGCGGTACCCTTGCCTCCGGTCTTGCATCTCACGCTAGTGTTTCTAGGTTGCTATATGTCATGGGGCGTGACCAAATGATTCCGAAAAAACTATTTGGGTTTGTCCACCCCAAGTACAACACGCCATTTTTTAATGTCATTTTTGTCGGGTCGATATCACTGGTTGCCTTATTCCTTGATTTGGTTACGGCCACTTCCCTCATAAACTTTGGGGCATTAATCGCTTTTACCTTCGTGAATATTTGTGTAATCGTCCATTCGATAAGAAACAAAAGCTTCAGAACGATTAAAGGTTTTCTTTCAACTATTCTGTCCCCGGTTTTAGGCGCGGCTTCGGTCTTCATCCTTTGGCTTAATCTCGAGATGAGTTCCTTGATTTTAGGAATAGTCTGGGCGGTAATTGGGATTGGTTATCTTCTATATCGGACAAAATGGTTTACGGAATCCCCTCCGTTATTCCAATTTGAAAAAGCACAGTGAATGTATTCTACTGTTTCATTACACGAGGGAGGGTGTTATATGCCTGATGAGAAATGAAGAGGTCATTAATGCTATTGCTTGTTGTCTATTCCGTTCATGGCGTTAGCAACATGTATTCAGCGCTTAGGGCAAGAATATGTCGCTTAGTATGGTGCCCGGGAGCTTTCATGGTAATGCTTTTCCCGGCGTACGGTTATGTAATGTTGGCAAAGTCATTCCTTCGGCAGGTTCGGTATAGTTTTATATGTCCATTCATACATATGCCTGTTTTTGCAGGTTAGGACACTGATGGATTAATTATTCATTTCAATTATATTGCTTTTAATAAATTTCCTTCTGTACTGACCTTTCCATAAGCATTGAATTTACTGATTATTGTGACGGTTTCCGTGTCATGGTTGGGAAAGTGGGTGTAATTTATCTAGGAAATTATGTAGGGGGATGAATAAGGAATAGCGACGGGGGCAGAAGCATGGAAGCATATATGTTACCCTTGGTTCCTTATAGTGTTGCAAACAGGTATGAAGCCGTAATGACGGTATTGAGGGTGCTGTCCTATCTGTATAAAAAGCCCTGGCAGAGGACGGCCATCCATGAATCATAACAAACAGGAATAAGCAAAATTCAAACATGATTGGAATGTATAAGATAAGGTGGACGGTCCTTATAAAATAAGTCTAAGCTGCATATCAGATTTTTAGGTCAAAAGGGTCCCTTTAAGGACCCTTTTGTCGTGGAATGAGTAAAGGTAAATGCTGGATATGAGTAATGGTGCCTCTTATTTTTTATCTTGCAATTCGGAATTGTGATAAAATATAGGTTAGGTTACAAAAGGAGAGTGAAACTGTGTTATCTATTCCGGATGATAAAATTAGACCATTCATAACTATAACAATTGATCAGCCTACATTTTCAGACCAAAATATTCATGAGATACAGGAACCTTTCTTCTTTCTTATGAAGGAAAATCAAGTGTTTGCGTATATCCGCATGGATGACCTCCCGTTAAATGAAAAAATAACGACAGTCGATCAGCTTTTACAGTATGCTTTTTCGATTGATAATGTCTGTAAATTGCACCCTAACATTTCCTTGCCGCATTTGTTTCAAATTATCGGTGAGCCTATCGTACTGATAAAAACGGATGATGGCCTGCTAACCGGTTATGTAAAAAGGGAAGATGTATTAGCTGAATTATTCAAGCAGGACAGCAAACAAAATTTAGACCTATTAAATGTTATATTAACCTCCATTCCTATGGGGATATTTGTGGCTGATAAAGAAAAGAATATCGTGAACTTCAATGAATCAGGCTTGAAGATGATAAAAAAACCTTCTGAACAAGTCCTTAATGAACCTGCTGCGAGCATCTTCAATAAGCAGCATATACATAGCGTGTTTGCCAGCGGGAGCAGTATTCTGAATCAGTTGGAGATTACTGATGTCATGAGTGTGCTTGTCGACTATAGCCCGATTCTGAACCATGAAAAAGAAGTCGAAGGCCTGATCATCATCGTTCAGGATTTACCGATGGTTGAGGAAATGGCCATGGAAATAGAATTGATAAAAAGCTCGAATAAAGATTTGAATGCCATTTTAGCGAATATCTATGATGAAATACTTGTAGTCAATCAAAAAGGAGAGCTGCTGCGCTATAGTGACAGCATCATCTCGGGATTCTGGGGGAAGGACTTAAAAGATTATATCGGGAAGAATCTCTTGCAATTAGAGGATGAAGGGATTTTTAATCCTTCGGTAACCCGGTTAGTCCTTGAACAAAAAAAGAAAGTATCGATTGTCCAAGATACGAAAATGAATAAGAAAGTCCTTTCCGTCGGCACCCCTGTGTTCAATGAAAAAGGGGAAATAGATCGAATAGTCATTGCATCAAGGGATATAACGGAAACGACACAATTGAAATCGGAATTAAATGAAATGAGGAAAGAACTGGACTCTTTCAAAAAACAGGATCAATTTTATAAAGAGTTGGTTTTTGCAAGTCCTAAAATGGAGCAGATAATCAGCCAAGTCAAGAAAATCGCCCATTTTTCATCTACTGTATTAATTAATGGGGAGTCGGGAGTAGGTAAAGAAGTGATAGCTGAAGCCATTCATAAAATGGGCAGGCGATCTAAAATGCCTTTCCTGAAGATAAATTGCGGGGCGATTCCGGAAAACCTTCTCGAAAGTGAATTGTTTGGTTATACGAAGGGTTCCTTTACAGGAGCGGATAAAAATGGGAAGGTAGGATACTTTCAGCAGGCTAATAAAGGTGTTTTATTCCTGGATGAAGTTGGTGACATGCCCATACATCTGCAAGTCAAGCTGCTGCGGGTACTCCAGGAACAGGAAGTGATACCGATTGGCAGCACTACACCCATTTCCATTGATGTTCAAATTGTTGCGGCCACGAATAAGAGTCTGGAAAAAATGGTCGAGATGGGCACGTTCCGGGAAGATTTATTCTATCGGTTGAACGTCATACCCATACATGTGCCCCCATTAAGGGAAAGGCCGGAGGATATACCGCCGCTAGCCTTTCATTTCCTGCAAAAACTGAATGAAAGGTATCAGCGGAATTATCACTTTTCCCCTGATGCATTAAATATACTGGAAGTCTATACTTGGCCGGGAAACATTCGTGAGTTGCAGAACATGATTGAAAGATTGGTTGTTTCTGCAGATGAAGAGATGATCGATGCTGACTTCATTCAAAGGTTCATACCTGTGGGCAGTGACTTTAAACAAACGAAACCCATCATTACGAGAATCCTTCCGCTGCAGGAAGCGCAGGATCATGTGGAAGAACAATTGATCATGCTTGCCATGAAACAGTATAAAACCACGACCAAAGCGGCTAAAGCGCTCGGGATAAGTCAATCGTCAGTGAGCAGGAAGTATCAAAAAGTGTTAGCTGAACAAAGTAAGAAAATCGAAAATGATGCATTTTGATCAAAAGCCGTTGCCGGGTGATGAAAATCACTTGTCAACGGCTTTTATTTTTATGAAGGCATTTTCGAAGCTTTTCAATGATTTCCCAAACTTGATTATGCAAAGTGAAATAACGATATGCATATTTGCATAGTTTTAGAGTGTTTTTTTTAAAAAAATGCAATTTTATTGGTTAATTAACTTGGCATGCTTCTTGCTTGATTAGTAAGTATAAGAAAAAAGGGAGGTAAGCATCAAAGTTTCATAAAACAAGCAAACTTAATTAACCCATCAACTAAAGCTATAAAAAAAGGAGATAATAAAATGTCAATTAACGTAGAAAGTAAAAACACTCAAGCTAACCAATCAGCAACTCAAGATTATATTAAAAAGGTTCTTCAATTAATCGAGCAGAAAGAAATTTCAAAAGAAGATGCACAGTGGGTAACAAGAGAAACGGTCGAGAATTTCCGTAACCATGTAAACCCTGGGTTTTTGGAATACCGGAAGACGGTCACTAAAGACACACAGTTCGCTTCGGTGGAGTGGTCTGATCAAGATTCCTGTTTTACGGATGTAAATGGAAAAAAATATATTGATTGTTTAGGTGGCTTTGGTATTTATAATGTTGGCCATCGTAACCCTAAAGTAGTAAAGGCAGTAACCGATCAATTGCAAAGACAAGCCCTTCATAGCCAGGACTTACTTGATCCATTACGTGCAATGCTTGCCAAGATCCTTGCCGAAATCACACCGGGAGATCTAAAATACTCATTCTTTACGAACAGCGGTACCGAGAGCGTGGAAGCTGCACTTAAGCTGGCTAAAATGTACAGTGACAAATACACGATCATTTCCACGACAAAATCATTTCATGGGAAAAGCCTTGGTTCCCTATCGGCAACGGCAAAGGGCATGTTCAGAAAACCGTTCATCCCGTTGGTTCCAGGTGTGCGCCATGTACCGTTCGGTGATGTGGATATGATGAGAAAAACGTTTGAAAGTTGTGCATTGGTCGGTGAAGATGTTGCTGCTGTGCTGTTAGAGCCTATTCAAGGTGAAGGAGGGGTCATTCTGCCTCCGCAGGATTATTTAAAGCAGGTTCGGGCATTATGTGACGAATATGATGCGTTATTGATCTTGGATGAAGTGCAAACAGGAATGGGACGGACAGGTAAAATGTTCGCTTCTGAGCTATATGATGTTGTTCCGGACATTATTTGTTTAGCGAAAGCATTTGGTGGCGGTGTAATGCCTGCAGGCGCTGTTGTAGCCAATGAGAAAGTATTTAAAAGCTGGTTCGACAATCCATTCATGCATACTACGACATTTGGTGGAAATCCATTAGCTTGTGCTGCGGCCATCGCTACGATCGACGTACTTTTGGAAGAAAACTTACCGCAGCGTGCTGCGGAAGTTGGAGAATACTTCTTAAATGGGTTAAGGGAAGTGGCTGCTGAGCACAAAGATAAGGTGCTGGAAATCCGTGGCCAAGGATTAATGATCGGTATTGAGTTCCATAAAGATGAAGTGGGTTATGAATTCTCAAAAGCCCTTTTTGATAAAGGCATCTTGGTGGCAGGTACGCTTATTAATTCCAAAACAATCAGGATCGAGCCATCATTGACTATTAAGCTGGATGAAGTCGATACAGTAATTAAAGCGTTTAAAGAAGTCTTGCCGACTCTTCAATCTTAATTAAAAAAAAGCAGAAAAACAGCCTTTGGCTGATTCAGACTGTAGATAAAAAGGTTTCGGAATGGTATCATTCCGAAACCTTTTTGAATTTGTAGCAGTTTTAGATAATGATGAACTCTCCAAGGTCATTATTTCCAACATTTCTCCCCTTCGTCAAGGCCAGGTGGCCATCTTCTTTACATGAATGGGAACCTCCATTCTACTAATCTGCAAGAGGTGGTCTAAGTAAACATTTCAAGCTGATCAAAGGTATCCTCACCACCTCGAGTATTCACCCTTAAATAAGGAGCTTATCTTCCTGTTAACACAAGGTTAACTGGAACGGAACGTAACGAGACTCCTGCGGGAAAGCGGGGCCAAGGGAGACCCCCACAGGCGCTAATAGAGCCGAGGGGGGACCTTCCGGTAAAGCGAGTGCCCTACGTTCCAATCTACGGTCAAATTTTAAACACCTTAAAAAACTGTCGACAAACTCAATTATTATCGAGTTTGTTTATAAACTGAAACAGTCATTGCGCTGTTTTTTTTGTTGTTTGGAGGAGGGGATAATTACATATTTCTCGTTTTATAACTGGATCTCAGAATTTTTTTTCACGAGAACGAGTAATGAAAACGGGAATTACACAGATTGGACAAGGATTTAATTCCTTTAACGTAATTTGGTATGTTATAATAATTTCTGGAAAAAGGAGTGATGAAGATATGACACCTGCTCTGCAAAAAATGTGGATATCCTTTATAGCTATGGGCTTTATGGTTATCTCTATATTTCTAATCTACTTAAGCCGCTATAAATTAAAAGGTTTTTGGAGAGTCTTGACAGCAATTATCGCATACATACTTATGATTCTGGCCGGCTTGATCATCCTTATCGTTGTTCTTAGCGGGCCAACCACTTGATAGGTGAGGAGAAATGATGAGAAATTTTTTCAAAATATTATGTTTATTATGCATCTCTGTATCATTATCCGGCTGCTTATATCCGGAGAAGCAAAAAATGCAAAACCAACTGCCTTATAAAGAACAAATACAATCCGTCCAAAGTGCAGTGGATCAATTTCAGAAGGATGAAGGCGGCATACTGCCGATAGTTACTAAAGATGCAGGGACACCGATTTATCAAAAATATGTCATAAAATTTTCTAAGATTTCGCCGAGGTATATGGCTGAACCGCCGGACAATGCCTTTGAATCAGGGGGTGTCTTTCAATACATCCTAGTTAATGTTGAAAAAGATCCGACTGTAAAGCTGTTGGATGTCAGGATGGCGCAGAAGATTCAGGATGTTTCCTTGAGATTGACTGCCTATCAGCAAAGCAACGGATACCCGCCGTTTAAGGAAAGGTTATCCGATAATGTCTTCACGCTTGATTATGAAAAGATGGGCCTGAAGGAAGCTCCGACGGTCACGAGTCCATTTTCACAAAAAGATTTATACCTTGTAGTCGATGGTCAAGGCAGCGTTTTTGTTGATTATACCCCGGATTTACTTGAGGCATTGAAGAAGAATGAGGGGAAAATCAAGCAAGGTGAAGATATCCGGGAACTGCTGGTGCAGAGTTCGGAGTTCGTTCCTGCCTATTCGTTACCATATACAATTGATGAAAAAACAAATACTCCAATATTTCTTACAAAATAGGCATAACCCTTCTTCTGCAAAATATATTGTAGGGGAAGGGTTATTTCTTTTATCTTTATTTCATCTTACTTTTAAAATAACAACCCTTATATAAAAATTTCTGGTGGAGGAAGGGATTGAACCAGGGAAATAAATGGAATAAATTTTTAGGACAACATCATAGATATATATTGTCCTAAATAAATGCAAATGGATAAACGAAATCCCAAAACTCTAATTCGGGAGGGGATACCTTGGAAAAGGTAGATATTTTTAAAGATATAGCTGAACGGACCGGTGGCGATATATACTTGGGGGTGGTCGGTGCCGTCAGGACTGGAAAATCCACATTTATTAAAAAATTCATGGAGCTAGTCGTCATTCCGAATATACCGTCTGAGGCGGACCGCGCCAGGGCACAGGATGAATTGCCACAAAGTGCTGCCGGAAAGACGATCATGACGACGGAACCCAAATTCGTACCGAACCAGGCAGCATCGATTCAAGTAGCTGAAGGTCTCGACGTGAACATCCGTTTAGTCGATTGTGTCGGTTATACAATACCCGGGGCAAAAGGGTATGAGGATGAAAATGGTCCCCGCATGATTCACACGCCTTGGTATGAAGAGCCGATTCCGTTCAATGAAGCTGCCGAGATCGGTACTCGTAAAGTAATTCAGGATCATTCCACATTAGGTGTGGTCGTTACGACGGATGGTTCGATAGGAGAAATCCCGCGAAGTGATTATTTAGAGGCCGAGGAAAGGGTCGTCGAAGAATTGAAGGAGGTTGGCAAGCCATTTATCATGATTGTCAATTCCGTTCAGCCTCACCACCCGAATACGGTGGCACTGAGGGAATCCTTGCAGGAAAAGTATGATATCCCCGTATTGGCCATGAGTGTCGAAGGAATGCGGGAATCGGATGTTTACAGCGTACTGCGCGAGGCCTTGTACGAATTTCCTGTTCTCGAGGTCAATGTTAATCTCCCGAGCTGGGTAATGGTTCTGCGCGAGGATCATTGGTTAAGGGAAAGTTACCAGGAAGCGGTTAAAGAGACAGTCAAGGACATTAAGCGCCTGAGGGATGTTGATCGTGTAGTCGGTCATTTCAATGAATTCGAGTTCATTGACCGTGCAGCGCTTGCAGGCATTGAGATGGGGCAGGGGGTTGCAGAAATAGACCTATACGCCCCGGATGAACTATATGATGATATTCTGAAGGAAATTGTCGGTGTGGAGATTCGGGGCAAGGATCATCTGTTATCATTGATGCAGGACTTTGCGTATGCGAAAGCAGAATATGATCAGGTGGCCGATGCGTTGAGAATGGTTAAACAAACTGGATATGGTGTCGCAGCCCCATCCCTTAACGATATGAGTCTTGATGAACCGGAAATCATCCGCCAGGGAGCCAGGTTCGGTGTCAGGCTAAAAGCTGTAGCTCCTTCCATCCATATGATCAAGGTCGATGTCGAATCCGAATTCTCGCCAATCATCGGTACGGAAAAGCAAAGTGAGGAATTAGTACGGTATCTGATGCAGGATTTCGAAGACAATCCACTTTCCATTTGGAACTCCGATATTTTTGGAAGAAGCCTAAGTTCCTACGTAAGGGAGGGCATACAGGTGAAATTAGCGATGATGCCAGACAATGCACGCTATAAATTAAAAGAAACACTTGAGAGGATTATTAATGAGGGCAGTGGCGGTTTGATTGCCATCATCTTATAGAAAACGTTTAAGGCCGGACCAACTCCATTTATGGATTGGTCTTTTTACATGGAAGAAACGGCAGGATCGAAAGAAAAATATCATTTATGAACGCTAATATTTGAATTAATCTGCTGTTCTTTAGTATAATCTTGAAAAAACCTTGTGGTTAAGCGATTTTCAGCAATATAATAAGTTTAATTTCTATAAAAAAGGGAAATGATGAATAGCGAAAGACAAAATTTATAATATATACAATTATTGATGAAAAGATTCCCATTATTTTTTGAATTCCCTTGCTAAGCTAATAGGATTTGTGATAATCTACATACAGAAAACGCGTTATAACAGCGATTTCAACCTATTTATAAATTTCCGGATGAATTATTTGGAAATTAATCGGGCTTGGTAATCCATGATTGTCAGGGAATGAAAATTTTTTGACCGAAGCTAATAACAAATCACTATTATAGTGTTGTAATAATGATTTTTTATAAAGATCCCTTTTGGGAGGAGGTGAATGGCATGAACAAAACAGAATTAATTAATGAAGTTGTTACAGCAACTGAAATTTCTAAGAAAGACGCTACAAAAGCTGTTGATGCTGTTTTTGATACAATCTTAGAAGCTCTAAAAAACGGTGATAAAGTCCAATTGATCGGTTTTGGTAACTTTGAAGTTCGTGAACGTGCGGCTCGTAAAGGCCGTAACCCACAAACTGGTGACGAAATCGAAATTGCAGCTAGCAAAGTGCCAGCTTTCAAACCCGGTAAAGCGCTGAAAGATGCAGTGAAGTAATTCTACCATTACATACGGGTGCTTAACCGAAAAGGGCCGCGTGAAAACGCGGTCCTTTTTTTGCTTCTTAATTTCCATCTGTGATAATATAAAAGACAGTGAATATTTTAGATACGCTTCAGATGGTAAATCTGTCACAAGAAAATACCCACCCGAAACCGCCTTTAAAGGGCTTCAATCTTTGGGTAATCGGTCGCTTTATAATTGCAATTATGGATTTCCGGGTGCAACGCGCTTTGGTTTTTTTATCTGAATACATAATATTATTGATTTTTTAGGAGGTACAAAAAATGGCTAATGTTGATCATGCCAAATTAGAAGAAGCGGTTAAAATGCTTCTCGAGGCTGTAGGGGAAGACCCAACGAGGGAAGGATTGCTGGATACTCCTGCTCGTGTAGCCAGAATGTATGAAGAAATTTTTTCTGGACTTAATCAGGATCCAAAGGAATATTTCGATACTGTTTTTGGGGAGGACCATGAAGAACTCGTACTAGTAAAGGATATTCCGTTTTACTCGGTATGTGAACATCATTTAGTCCCTTTTTACGGGAAAGCCCATGTAGCATATATTCCGAAAAACGGAAAAGTGACTGGTTTAAGCAAATTGGCACGGGCGGTTGAGGCTGTATCGAAGCGTCCGCAGCTTCAAGAGCGCATCACTTCTACAGTTGCAGACTCGATAATGGAAAAGCTCGAGCCTCATGGTGTAATGGTTGTAGTAGAGGCTGAACATATGTGCATGACCATGCGAGGCGTGAAAAAACCTGGATCTAAAACAGTGACTTCAGCTGTAAGGGGAACGTTTGCGAAGGATCACCGTACTAGAGCTGAAGTACTGGCATTCATTAAAGACTAAGGATATGGGGGCAGGAAAAAATGAATGATAAAAAGATTCTGAATGATTTTGTCGTAATCAAAGCCATTGAGGATAGTGTGAATGTCATCGGGTTGACAAGGGGAACGGACACCAAGTTTCACCACTCCGAAAAACTGGACTCAGGAGAGGTGATGATCGCACAATTCACGGAGCATACCTCGGCAATTAAAATCAGGGGCCATGCAAAGGTCTATACTCCATTCGGAGAGATAGAAAGTGATTCCAAAAAGAATTCACCTGACAAATGATCGTTTCTCAATGCTTGGTTAATTATAAATCAATCACCTGATATCGCGTTTAACAAGCTGTAAATTTCCCGCATCCATTTTTTTGAAGAGCAAAAGTCGATGATTTCCTTGTTTTTGGAAGTTTCATTTTATAAACGTTGACCATTTCATCTGATTGTTTTTATGGTATAATAATGTGTATTTTACACAGACAGAAACCAATATGTATGTATGAAAAAAATTATCTTTCGGGGATGCAAGGGTGATCTCAATTGTTAAACATAACGGACGACATAAGGCAATTAAAACGATTAATAGAAACGAAAGCTCAACATCCATATTTGTTGAAGTATATACAAAAGCCAAGCTTGGACGAAGATAAACTGATGTTGCTTTGGGGATTGTTTAACGATTTGGACGTTACAAGCGAAAAACGGAATCAATACATCATTTCAACCATGTTAGTGCAAATAGCTCTGGATACCCATGAAATCGTCTCAAATTCGGGTGAAGGAATCGAGTCGCCGGAGGTATTGAAAAATCGTCAATTACAAGTGCTTGCCGGTGATTACTATAGTGGCTTATATTATCAAGGGCTTGCCAGTATAGGTAATGTTGACATGATCCGTATCCTTTCAAGCGCGATAAAAAAAATAAATGATAATAAAATCATTCTATACCAACAAGGGTCGATTCAAGATGTACCAACGCTTTTAATGACGATAAAAGCGATCGAGGCTTCGCTGATTCAGAAACTTGCGGATTACTATAATGAGCCTGCCTGGATAGAGATATCGGAAGATCTGCTGCTTTTAAAACGGTTGCATGCCGAGAAGAGAAGTTATATGAAGTCGGGGGAATCAATAGTTTTTGATGTCCTAAGGGAAATGCCTTTTGATGACTCGATCGGTCGGGATGTTCCCATTTCGGAAAAGGAAGAACAGGTACGCACCCAATTCGACAAGTGCCTGAGGGATGCCTGGCAATCCGTAGAGCGCTCGATGCGGAAGCTGGCAAAGTTGGATGATGAACTACTGGAAAGAGTGAAGGCCATCTTGGAACAAACAGAGAGTATGGCAAATTCATATGTGAAAGAAGGGTGAATCATGGAGCAGTCTAAAGAGCAAAAAGTTCATCATGTCTTTGAAAAGATTTACGGAAATTATGACAAGATGAATTCCCTCATAAGCTTTAAACAGCATCTTAAATGGCGGAAGGCTACAATGGCCATCATGAATGTCCCAAAAGGCGCCCATGCACTGGATGTATGCTGTGGAACAGCGGACTGGACCATTGCCCTTGCTAATGAAGTAGGACCAGAAGGAAAGGTTGTTGGTCTGGATTTTAGTAAAAACATGCTGAAAATCGGCGAACAAAAGGTGAAGGAACTCAATCTGGATCAAGTTTCCCTAATGCATGGGAATGCAATGGAACTTCCTTTTGAGGATAATAGCTTTGACTATGTCACGATCGGTTTCGGGCTGCGGAATGTCCCTGATTACATGAAAGTGCTTAAAGAGTTAAACCGTGTAGCGAAGCCAGGTGGTATGGTCGTTTGCCTGGATACGTCACAGCCAACGATGCTAGGCTTTAAACAGGGATATTATTTTTATTTCCGTTTCATCATGCCCATGTTCGGCAAATTATTCGCAAAAAGCTATAGTGAATACTCATGGCTGCAGGAATCGGCTCGAGATTTCCCAGGCATGAAAAAGCTTGAAAACATGTTTAAGCAGGCAGGAATGGAAAATGTCAGTTATAAAGCCCATTTCGGTGGGGTAGCAGCAACGCATTTCGGGTACAAGCCTTCAAAATAAGCAGAATAGCAATGGACAAAGCTGGGTGGAATGTATGAAATTTAAAATGATGTATTCATTTTTGAATGCAGATTTGCAATTAATAGAAAAAGAACTGGAAGCCGCAATTGAAGCGGATTCCACGGTTTTAAGGGAAGCTTCCCTGCATTTACTGCAATCCGGTGGAAAACGGATCCGTCCGGTATTCGTCCTATTGGGAGCGAAGTTTGGCAACTATGATATTCATGTCGTAAAGCATGTCGCAGCGACTCTGGAACTGATTCATACGGCCTCCCTTGTACATGATGATGTTGTGGATGATGCGGATTTACGCAGGGGGTCGGCTACCATCAAGTCGAAATGGGATAATCGTGTCGCCATGTACACAGGCGACTTCATTTTTGCTCGTGCACTGGAAATGATGGCGGTCATCGAGTCTCCGCTTGCGCATCAAATTCTCGCTGATACCATGGTTGAACTATGTCTTGGGGAAATTGAACAAATTAAAGATAAGTATAATTTCGAACAGAATTGGCGGATATATTTTAGACGGATCAAACGGAAAACGGCATTGCTCATTGCATCCAGCTGCCAGTTGGGAGCCATTTCAGCAGGTGTTGAAGAGGGAATTCACGAAAAGCTATTTAAATTCGGATATTATGTCGGTATGTCCTATCAAATCACCGATGATATATTGGATTTTACGGCGTCGGAAGAAGAGCTTGGTAAACCGGCCGGGAGTGATTTGATTCAAGGTAATATCACTTTACCCGTTTTGATCGCTATGGAGGATCCAAAGTTAAAAAAGCTTATCGAAACTGTTCGGGAAGATACGCCAAAAGATGAAATGTCCCATATAATCAATGCGATAAAAACTTCCGGTGCCATTGAACAGGCAGCGAGGATCAGTGATATGTATTTAGAAAAAGCTTTTACTGAGTTGAAAGGTCTTCCTGCCATTAAAGCTAGAAAAACTTTATCGGATATCGCGAAAAATATCGGAAAAAGAAAGTTTTGATAATGGGAGTTGCGAAACTCATCAAACAATGGTAATATTCTAAAAGTATTGCCTTATATAGGCAAATAACAATGATACATATTAGGAGTGACATTCATGGAAAGAACTTTTTTAATGGTAAAGCCTGACGGCGTTCAACGCAATTTAATCGGTGAAATCGTTTCCCGTTTCGAAAAGAAAGGCTTCCTTCTTGCAGGAGCAAAATTAATGGTCATTTCTCAAGAATTGGCTGAGCAACATTATGGCGAGCACAAAGAACGTCCTTTCTTTGGCGAATTAGTGGACTTCATTACTTCAGGTCCTGTCTTCGCAATGGTTTGGGAAGGTGAAAATGTAATCGCTACAGCACGTCAAATGATGGGTGCTACTAACCCTAAAGATGCAGCAGCAGCAACAATTCGTGGCGATTTTGCGGTAACTGTCGGCAAAAACATCATTCACGGATCTGATTCAGCTGAAAGCGCTGTACGTGAAATCGGTTTATTCTTCAAAGAAGAAGAACTTGTTGAGTATTCTAAACTTGTAAACGAGTGGGTTTATTAATTAGTACTCTTCACTATATAGGAAGCGGGTTCCATCGTCATTATGCGATGGAACCCGTTTTTTTTGCATTGCTTTTTTAGCTTCCCGGCACGGTAAGGAATTATTGTAGTTTAAAGAAAATATGGCACTCTCCGATATATAAAGGGAAGGAACACTTAAATAATTATGTGCAGGGGAGTCGTAGGAATGCCTCAAGAATTTGAAGAGTTTATTCGCAATATCAAAACGCTGACAGGCATTGATTTGGCATTATATAAGGAAGGGCAAATGAAAAGGCGATTGACATCTCTATATGAAAAAAGAGGATATCATTCATTTCGTGAATACTATAAAGACATTCAAACCAATCCCGAAGTTTTAAATGAGTTTCTGGATAAAATGACAATCAATGTTTCCGAATTTTATCGAAATGCGAAAAGATGGAAGGTGTTGGAGCGGAAAATCCTTCTAGGTCTTTTAGCAAGCAAAAAAAAGTTGAAGATTTGGAGTGCGGCCTGTTAAACTGGCGAGGAACCATACACGCTTGCCATGATTTTATCCAATCTGGTTCCACTTAGCCAGATAGAGATATTGGCGACGGATCTGGATGAAAATGTGTTGGCGCGAGCGGAATTGGGGATGTATCCTGAACGTTCCTTAAATGAAGTGCCTGAAGAAATCAAAAGGAAATACTTTGAAAAAAAGCGGATTTTTATCGTGTTGATGAAGAAATCAAGAGAAGGGTGACATTTAAAAAGCAAAACCTTCTCGCTGATCGTTTTGAACAGGGGTTCGATATAATCATTTGCCGCAATGTGCTAATTTATTTCACGGAAGAAGCCAAAAATTTGTTATATGAAAAATTCAGTGCATCACTAAGAAGCGGCGGGGTTTTTTTGTAGGAAGTACAGAGCAAATATTCACCCCTGGAAAATATCAATTTGAAACGATCGACACATTTTTTTATAAGAAAAAGTAAATACTTTTTAAAAAAGGGACTGATTCTGCTCATGGGCGTTCAGTCCTTTTCGTTTGTCGAGTAATAGCAAATCCAGTAGAACTCTGATTTGAAAGAAAAACTATATCGAAAATGTTTAAGTACTTGTAAAATAGAGTGAAAAGTGATTAAATTCAAACAATATGGTTTTTACGTTTTACATATACCCACATTTCATAAAATTGTGGTATATTGATACATATACACTTTAAAGTGCTAAAAGGGGGGCTGGAAGATGAGATATTTAACAGCGGGAGAATCACATGGTCCGCAACTGACTACTATCATTGAAGGATTACCGGCAGGAATGCCGATTTCGAATGAGGATATCAATCAAGAATTGGGACGCCGGCAAAAAGGGCATGGACGTGGAAGAAGGATGCAGATCGAGAAAGATCAGGCTTTTATTTCTTCAGGAATCAGACATGGCTACACACTCGGTTCACCGGTTGCTTTGGTGGTCGAGAACGATGATTGGAAACATTGGACAAAGATTATGGGAAGTGAAGGGCTTTCAGAAGAGGAAGCTGAAGAAATTAAACGTAAAATCACCCGGCCTCGCCCTGGTCATGCCGACTTGAACGGCGGGATTAAATATGGGCACCGCGATTTGAGAAATGTTCTGGAACGCTCTTCAGCCCGTGAAACGACAGTAAGGGTGGCGGCAGGTTCTGTCGCGAAAAAACTATTGTCTTTATTGGGGATAGAAGTGGCATCGCATGTTTTGGAAATTGGCGGAGTGAAGGCAGAACCGCCAAAATACGAAACGATCCAGCAATTGCAACAGGTAACAGAAGAATCTTCCGTTAGATGTTTCGACAAAAACGTAGAGCAGCAGATGAAGGATGCAATTGATGAAGCGAAACAAAAAGGAGATTCCATCGGCGGAATCGTCGAAGTCATTGTAGAAGGAATGCCGGTGGGAGTGGGAAGTTATGTGCATTATGACCGTAAGCTTGATGCAAAACTAGCCGCAGCGATAATGAGCATCAATGCATTTAAAGGGGTGGAAATAGGTCTAGGATTTGAAGCGGCCCATCTATTCGGCAGTGATGTCCATGATGAAATCGCATGGGATGAAGTACAGGGTTATTACCGGAAAACCAATCGCCTTGGAGGTTTTGAAGGCGGTATGACAACTGGAATGCCGATAGTTGTACGCGGTGTGATGAAGCCGATCCCCACTTTATATAAACCTTTGAAAAGTGTTGATATTGATACGAAGGAAGTGTTTGAAGCAAGTGTCGAGCGTTCCGATAGTTGTGCGGTTCCTGCGGCAGCAGTAGTTGCTGAGGCGGTAGTGGCATGGGAACTGGCGGCTGCCATCGTTGATCAATTCCCTTCAGATCGTTATGAGCAATTAGCAGAGTACATAAGATCATATCGGGAAGAAGTAAAGGGGTTTTAAATCATGGAATCCATCCAAATAAAAACGGCTTCCAAGCAATATCCGGTTTTAATTGGCAAGAAGGCAATCAATGAATTGCCCGAATTAATAACACATGAGCTGAATCATCTAAATAAGATTCTGATCATAACTGATGAGAAAGTGGCGGCACTTCATTTGCAGACTGTGAAGGACGCCCTGATCAAGACGGGAAAACCGGTCTTGCATCATGTAGTGCCAGAAGGGGAGCATGCCAAAACATTCGATGTGTTTTATGAATGCCAAAGCTTCTGCTTAACACAACAGATTAATCGCAAGTCATTGATTATTGCCCTTGGCGGCGGTGCAGTCGGTGACTTGGCTGGATTCGTTGCAGCTACATTTATGAGAGGGATTCCATTTATACAGGTTCCGACGACTTTGCTTGCCCACGACAGTGCAGTGGGCGGCAAGGTTGCCATCAATCACCCGCTAGGGAAAAATATGATTGGTGCCTTTCATCAGCCTGAAGCGGTCATTTATGATCTGGAATTTTTAAAGACTCTGCCACTTAAAGAATTAAGGTCAGGTTTTGCAGAAGTCATTAAACATTCCTTGATAGCAGATAATGAGCTTTATCTATGGTTAAAGTCGAATATTGTTGATTTGAATGATATAACGGATGAGGAATTCCTTACCATGATTACAAAAGGGATTAGCATAAAAGCTAAAATTGTCGAAGAGGATGAGAAGGAAAACGGCATTCGTGCCTTTTTGAATTTTGGTCATACGCTTGGACATGCAGTGGAAGGTTCAATGGGATACGGAAACTTTACGCATGGGGAATCGATTTTAATCGGGATGGTATATGCTCTTAAACTAAGCAGAAAGAAAGTGGATCTTGATTTTAAACTAGATGAGTTTATTGCCTGGGTTTCTTCTTTAGGTTATGAAATAACCATTCCAACCCGACTTGAACATGAAATGCTGCTTGAATTAATGAAAACAGACAAAAAATCGGTCAATGATGCAGCTACCTTTGTCTTGCTAAACGAAGTGGGGTCACCGCTATTAATGGATATAGCCGACTCTGAGCTGATAGAGGAAATGGCGGAGATGATTTAGAGTTCAGTAGAAGGGGGACTATGTGTGATAAGAGGAATAAGGGGTGCCACTACAGTAGAAAGTGACACGGAAATGGAAGTGATTTCTGCTGTCGAAAAGTTGATGGCCGAGATCATTCAGGTCAACGAAGTTGATCCCGATATGGTAGCTTCTGTATTTTTTTCTGCTACGGAAGAGATTCGTTCTGTCTTCCCTGCCAAAGCCTTGAGGAAATTCGAAGGCTGGACTTATGTACCGGTTACATGCATGAAAGAAATACCGGTGAGCAATTCCTTGCCATTTTGCATCCGGGTCATGATCCACGTAAATACGACAAAATCTCAAAAAGAGATACAGCATGTATACCAGGCAGGGGCTACGGTATTACGGCCAGATTTGACAAAGCAGATATAAGATGATTATAAATCTATTAATATGATATACTATTCTCACACTTTCTTACTTTAAAGTGATAAATATATAGAGGTGATTGACATGAAATGGAATGAAGCGGTCCTTTCCTTGAAGTCTTATCAACCGGGAAAATCCACTGATGAAGTGAAAAAATTATACGGGCTGGAAAAAATCACGAAATTAGCTTCAAATGAAAATCCTTTTGGCTGTTCGGAAAAGGTCAAGGAATCCGTTAGGAATTCAACCCATTCGTTTGCCATCTATCCAGATGGATATGCAACGATGCTAAGGGAGGCTGTTGCGAAACATACAGGTGTGAAAGAAACTCAGCTTATTTTTGGAAATGGATCTGATGAGAACATTCAAATCATCTCCAGGAGTCTATTGGGAGCTGGAAAGAATACGGTCATGGCAACAGGCACTTTTTCGCAGTATCGCCATAATGCCACACTAGAAGGAGCGGAAATAAGGGAAGTTCCTCATATTGACGGTGCTCATGATCTAGAAGGAATGCTTAAAGTAATAGATGATGAAACATCGGTTGTATGGCTTTGTACACCAAATAATCCAACAGGTAAATACATTTCGGAACAGGACTTATTATCGTTCATCGAAAAAGTGCCGGAAGATGTTCTTATCGTTTTGGATGAAGCTTATTGTGAATATGCAACGGCTGAGGATTACCCTAGAACGAATCAATGGATCAATAAATATAAAAATTTGATCATACTCCGGACTTTCTCAAAAATTTATGGACTTGCCAGTTTTAGGGTAGGGTACGGTTTGGCGGATGAGGATATCATCCAGAAACTAGATCCATCCCGGGAACCATTCAATGTGAACACATTTGCACAGAATATTGCTATCGTCGCTTTGGAAGATCAGGCCTTCATTGAAAAATGCAAGGAAGAAAATCAAAAAGGGCTAAAGCAGTACTATGAATTTTGCAATAAGGAAAATTTGGCTTATTACGCGTCACAAGGTAATTTCATCTTTATCCATTTTAAACAGGATGCCGATGTGGTATTTCAATATTTGCTTGAGCGCGGCTTCATCGCAAGGTCGGGGAAATCTTTCGGTTTTCCTAACAGCCTGAGGGTAACGATTGGTTCTACGGAAGAAAATGAAGGAATGATCCATGCTATTAAAGCTTTTTTGAATGAAGTTGAGGCACCTTCTGATTCGCTGCTTTAACGTTTCATCAAACCTAGAGGAGCATAAAAGATGCGGGGGAGAGAAGAGTGAAGGGTAAGGTTTTTGTAATAGGTTTAGGTCTAATAGGCGGATCACTGGCCATGGCTGTACGCCATGCACATCCTGAAGCCGTGATTGTTGGTATGGACCTAAGTGAAAAGAATATTCAACTATCGATGCTATTGGGGATCATTGATGATTCTGTATCATCTTTGGAAGCGGGAGCATGTGAAGCTGATTTGATTCTACTTGCCGTGCCTGTCAATGAAACCGTGAAGATTTTAGCTCAATTGGCTGATATGGATTTGAAAAGCGATGTCCTCATATCTGATGCAGGAAGTACGAAGGATACAGTCGTTAAGGCAGCGAAACCATTGATAGATAAAGGGGTGGCCTTCATCGGGGGGCACCCTATGGCTGGTTCCCATAAGAGCGGCGCTGCGGCAGCCAAATTACATTTATTCGAACATGCATTTTATTTGCTTACTCCCGGGGACACCATCAAAGAAGAAAAAGTTGAGCAGCTGAAAGGGTGGCTGCAGGGGACAAGAGCTAACTTTCTTATTGTTAGTCCTGCCACACACGATAAGCTGACTGGGGTCATTAGTCATTTTCCGCATATTGTCGCATCAGGGCTCGTTAAGCAGGCAGAAAATTACAGTAAGGAAAACAAGTTGATTTCAAGGCTCGCAGCAGGTGGATTCCGGGATATTACCAGAATCGCCTCAAGCAGTCCGGAAATGTGGCGTGACATTTTGTTACATAACCGGGATGTGCTGCTTGAATTAATGAATGATTGGCTGAATGAAATGGAGCATATAAAAGGTCTGGTTGCGAATGAAGAAAGTGAAGAAATCCTTCGATTCTTTACCGATGCCAAGATTTTCAGGGATGATTTGCCGACACATGCGAAAGGCGCCATACCAGCGTTTTATGATTTATATATCGATATACCGGATTATGCCGGAATAATTTCTGAGATTACCGGATATTTGGCACAAGAAGGTATCAGCATTACAAACATAAGGATCATTGAAACCAGGGAAGAGATATACGGTGTGCTGGTCATCAGTTTCCAAACGGATGTTGATCGCATAAAAGCTGCGGAGTGTATTTCAAGACATACAGATTATGAAACGATCCTGGCATAATAATATAGGGAAGGATGGTTTTATGAATACTAAAAAATTACAAACAAAAATCCAAACATTGCGTGGTTCGATTGTCATACCTGGAGATAAGTCGATCTCCCATCGTTCGATAATGTTTGGAGCCCTTGCCGAAGGGGAAACGACAGTAACTAATTTTCTTCCAGGAGCTGATTGTTTAAGTACGATTTCCTGTTTTAAGCAGCTTGGAGTCCATATTGAACAAGATGGCCAGCACGTCAAAATTGAAGGCAAAGGTTTTAATGGATTAAAGGAACCTGAATCAGTACTGGATGTCGGAAATTCTGGTACCACGATCAGGTTAATGATGGGCATATTGGCAGGACAGGATTTTTCAGCGGTTTTGGCAGGTGACGAATCGATAGCCAAACGTCCAATGACCCGGGTAGTCAACCCTCTACGTCAGATGGGAGCAACCATTGATGGCCGAAAAGGAGCCGAATATACCCCCCTTGCCATAAGAGGAGGCAAATTACAAGGGCTTCGCTACGAATTGCCTGTAGCGAGTGCACAGGTGAAATCTGCGATAATCTTGGCTGGTTTACAGGCAGAAGGTGAAACGATCATTATCGAACCGGAAGAGACCCGTGATCATACAGAACGAATGATCCAGGAGTTTGGCGGTAAAATCGAAAAGGACGGCCATACGATTAAAGTAAGCGGAAATCAAGTCTTCAAAGGGACGGCCATCCATGTGCCGGGTGATATTTCTTCGGCAGCTTTCTTCATGGTGGCTGCAGCGATTACGGAAAATAGTGAAGTGGTATTAAAGAATGTGGGCCTTAATTCGACAAGGACTGGAATCATCGAAGTCATGAAATCGATGGGGGCTGATATCACGATAGAGAAGAAGACGAGCGAGGGAGAACCTGCAGGTGACATCACGGTCAGAAGCTCCCGATTAAAAGGAACGACCATCAGCGGTGATTTAATTCCCCGTCTCATCGATGAAATACCGGTAATTGCACTTCTGGCGACACAGGCAGAAGGGATAACGACGATCAAGGATGCAGCAGAATTAAAAGTGAAAGAGACGAATCGAATTGATACTGTTGCAAATGAGCTTTCCATCCTGGGGGCAGATATAACCCCGACAGCAGACGGATTGATCATCAAAGGCCGTAAAGCCCTGAATGGAGGTATGGTTACAAGCCATGGGGATCATCGTATCGGGATGATGCTTGCTGTAGCGGCTTTGATAACGGATGGGGAAGTGGAACTTGCCGACCCTGATGCCATCGATGTATCATATCCACAATTTTTTGGGCATTTGACGCAATTGATAAAGTAAATATAAAAAAAGTTTACATACCTTATTTGGTCTGTAAACTTTTTTTAAATGCTTAAAAGTGTTGAAAGCGCTAACATCAGAGGTGTTTTGTACCTGAATTGATCATGAAAATAATGAAAAAGGGGTTCAAGATCAAAAAGGAGATTTACCGTAGCATGGAGAATTAACTAGTAACCTTTTTTTAATGAGAATGGGAGGGGACTTCATCGATGGAATACAAGGCTGCAGTATGGTAAACTAGTGAATACTGTTTACTATGCATCTCGCGATTACATGGTATTTTGTTCTTAATGGCAGAGTATGTTACATTATGGCGTGAGTGTGTATGACTAGGGACCAAGTCTATCATGCAAAAGGAAGGATTCAACAATGAACACAGTGGAACAAGTTATACAGCATTTAAAAAAAGGGGAATTAACAGAAGCTCTTAAACATATAAATCGAATTAAATCATCAGAGTCAGCAGAGGACATTTTATTGCTGGCCGAAGAAATGCTCCAGCTTGGCTTTGCGGAAGAGGCAAAGGATCTTTTTGAACATCTGCTGCAACTCTATCCCGATGAAGGAGAATTGATTGTTTCGTTGGCGGAAATCCTAATTGATATGGACCAGGAAGATGAAGCGATGCTGATGCTTGAAAAAGTAAGTGCAGATGATGAAGTATATCCAAGTGCTTTGCTTTTGGAAGCGGACCTTTATCAATTGCAGGGGATGGATGAGGTCAGCGAACGGAAATTACTGCAGGCTAAGGAAATGCTTCCAGATGAGATCATCATTGATTTTGCACTAGCTGAACTGTTCTTTCATCAAGGCAGGGATCAGGAAGCCATTGCAAATTACATAAAGGTTTTGGAACAGGAACAAGAAATCGCTGGTGTTAATGTCAATCAGAGGCTTGCTGAAGCATTAAGCAGCTCGGGCAAGTTCGAGGAGGCCCTTCCGCACTTTGAGAAGGCCTTGAAGGACGGACTTGAAATCAATACTCTATTTGAATATGCATTTACAGCTTTTCAGGCAGGTCTTTATGAGACAGCCGTACGAAAGTTTATTGAACTGAAAGAATTAGATCATGAATATCATTCACTATATTTGTACCTGGCAAAGAGTTATGAACATCTTGAAGATCTCGAAAATGCCTTGAAAACGGTCAAAGAAGGAATCAAGGCTGATGAATTCAATAAGGAACTTTACTTCTTCGGTGGTAAAATAGCCTTGAAAAGCGGGCTTGACAAAGAGGCTGAAAATCTATTTAAAGAAGCACTTGCCATTGATCCGGGATATCTGGAAGCTGCACTCACCCTTTTGAAATTGTATATGCACCAAGAAAGGTATGAAGATGTATTGGAGTGTATAGGTGAAGTAAGGCGATATGGAGAGGATGATCCTCAGTTTGATTGGATTGCTGCTGTATCTTATCAGCATACCGAACAATTTAAAGAGTCATTAACCAGCTATCATAAAGCATATAATTCATTCAAGAGCAATCAAGATTTCCTTGAAGATTATGGTTTCTTTTTAATTGAAGAAGGAGACAGAGCCACATCTAGAGAAGTATTTAATAAGCTGCTTGAGATGAATCCGGCGAATGATGAGTATGCAATGATCTTGGAGCGGCTAGGTGAAAGCACAGAGGAAATGTAGATAAGTGAAATAAAACTAAATCAAGACAGAGGAGGGAATTCATGGTGGCTGCCCCTGTTTCTGTGAATGAGAAGAAGGATTTTATTCGGTGGTTCTTAAATCATTATCAACTGAAACGAAGAGAATGCGTGTGGATATTGAATTACTTAATGAGTCATGATCAACTGATGAAAAAGGTTCATTTTGTAGAAAATGCACAATATTGCCCACGTGGACTGATCATGTCGACACATTGTGTGGATGAGGTCCCTTTCAGGTTCTATAAGTCCAATATCATGACGACCGATGCAGAGAAATCTTTTCATGATATCCGTTTAAATCGGGACGAAGACATTTATATTCAGCTTAATTTTAAATCGTCTTACTCTTCCTATCAATATGCAGCGGTACTCGAGCACAATCCCTTCATGCCGAAATCGACGGCATCGAATGAAAAAGATCAGCTGCTAGCTGAACAATTTTTAGAAAGAAGCATGTTGTATTTTCAAAGGGACCGTCTTCTTAAGGAAATCGATGAAGCACTTGATAAGCATGATGAACAAGCATTTAAGGATTTAACCGAACAATTGAATCAATTGAAAGTACTTGGATGAAATAAATTGACCTTTCCGTAAACAGGAAAGGTTTTTATTTTTTATAAAACATTGATAAAATCCACATTTTTGTAAAGACTATGGGTATATGGTAAAGATGTTATAAAAAAATGGTAAAATGATAAGGAGTTGATTCAAAAATCGGGAGTGAAGAAAAAACATGAAGTGGACAGCAAAAGATCTTGACATGTATATGCAATCAAAAGAGTATGTGGATACCGTTTTGATTCCTTTGGTTCCCCTATCTTTTAAAGGGCAAATGAAGCAAACGGGCTCAATGAATGAATTTCTTACCATTTTAAGCTTGGAAATTGAAAAGCAGATGAAAGGTAGAATTCTTTTATTGCCGACATTTCATTATTTAAGCGATGAAATGGATAAGGTTGAACGGTTAAAGCGTTGGGCCAATGAAGTGAAAGAAAATAATTTCGAGCATGTTTTCTTTCTAACATCGGATTTCGAGTGGAAAAAAGAAGAGCGGGAATTAGAAAATAATTTAGTATGGATTCCTGCCATTCCCTTGGAGGGGCTTGAAATTGAACAAGCAAGGGAAATGATTAACCAGCAAGTTCTCCAAATCCTTGATATTTTCTCTTATAATTGGAAAAATGAAAAAAAGTAGGATTTTTCGCATTATTTGACACATAGTTGCCACCTTTTGGGTTTTACAAATATTGACCTTGGTAAATTATTGAGATATCATGGAAATGTCCTAGTTTTATAGTGTCGCTATTTATTGGTCCTTTGGGCTCTCAGTATAGTAATAGAGGGGGGGAAAACGCATGAGCAAGCATAATGTTTCACGACGTCAATTCCTTAATTACACACTTACTGGCGTTGGTGGATTTATGGCGGCCGGTATGTTGATGCCTATGGTTAGGTTTGCAATTGATCCTGTATTATCAGCTGATAAAGGCGGGGATTACGTTGCAACTAAGCAAAAGGTAGGTGAACTCACTACCGAACCAACCCGTGTCGACTTTAGTTTTAAACAGGTCGATGGGTGGTATGAGTCTGAAGAAACAAATACAGCTTGGGTTTACAAAACGGATGATGGTAAGATCGTTGCTTTATCTCCAATCTGTAAACATTTAGGCTGTACGGTAGGGTGGAATACGGATAAGACTAATCCGAATCAATTTTTCTGTCCTTGCCATTACGGCAGGTATACGAAAGATGGGATGAATGTGAAAGGGACACCGCCAGTTTCACCATTGGATGTCTTTGACACGAAAGAAAAAGATGGAATACTTTATTTGGGTCAACTAAAACCGCACGGGGAGGCGTAAACATTGCTAACAAAGTTATATGACTGGGTGGACGAGCGTTTAGATATTACGCCGTTATGGCGGGATATTGCTGACCATGAGGTTCCTGAACATGTTAACCCCGCACATCATTTTTCTGCATTCGTATATTGTTTTGGTGGGTTAACTTTCTTTATTACGGTCATCCAAATCTTGTCAGGCATGTTCTTGACGATGTACTATGTCCCGGACATTAAAAACGCTTGGGAATCTGTTTATTATTTGCAAAATGAAGTTGCCTTCGGTCAAATTGTCCGTGGTATGCATCACTGGGGAGCAAGTCTAGTTATCGTTATGATGTTTTTACATACTCTTCGTGTCTTCTTCCAGGGAGCTTACAAAAAACCGCGTGAATTGAACTGGATGGTCGGCGTATTGATTTTCTTCATCATGCTGGCATTAGGCTTGACTGGTTATTTATTGCCATGGGATATGAAAGCGCTATTCGCAACGAAAGTTACGTTGACAATTGTCGAATCGGTACCGTTGATGGGACCGGCACTCAAGACATTGATAGCAGGAGATCCAACCATCGTTGGAGCACAGACATTGACACGATTCTTTGCAATTCATGTATTCTTCCTGCCAGCAGCATTATTTGCTTTACTAGCGGCTCATTTCCTGATGATCCGAAAACAAGGTATTTCAGGTCCGCTATAAAAGAATGGTGAACCAAAAACCAAAAAAACCTTTTCATAAAGGAGGGGAATTGTTCAATGCATCGTGGGAAAGGTATGAAATTCGTAGGTGACTCGCGTATCTCCGCGGACCGTAAACCGAATATTCCGAAAGATTATTCAGAATATCCTGGGAAAACTGAAGCATTTTGGCCTAATTTCCTTTTAAAAGAATGGATGGTAGGAGCTGTATTTCTTGTAGGCTACCTTTGCCTGACAATCGCACATCCGTCACCATTGGAAAGGATAGCAGATCCAACAGATACAGGGTATATTCCGCTGCCGGACTGGTATTTCCTATTCCTTTACCAATTACTTAAGTATACCTATGCTTCAGGTCCTTATAATGCTATCGGGTCCATGGTAATACCCGGCTTGGCTTTCGGAGCGTTACTCTTGGCACCTTTTCTAGATCGTGGTCCAGAGCGGAGCCCGGCGAAACGTCCTTTTGCTGTAGGCTTCATGCTATTGGCAATGGCCGGCGTTTTCTATCTAACATGGGAGTCCGCAGCCCATCACGATTGGGAAGCTTCCAAGAAGCAAGGAGCCATCGTGGAAGGTGCAGACATTGATAAAGAGAGCGATGGGTATAAACTGATGGATTCTAATGGCTGTATTAGCTGTCACGGAGCAGAATTAACTGGTGGAGCAGGAGCGCCAAGCTTAATTGACACTGGATTGAAGCCAGAAGAAATTTCTAAAATCGCAGTCAAAGGCCAGGGTGCCATGCCAGCTGGCATGTTCAAAGGTACAGATGAAGAACTGAAAACATTAGCTGAATTTGTATCTGGTTTATCGACAAAGTAATATAGCCATAAACTTCAATTTCTTTCATAGGCTGCAAATAAAGCTGACGACTACGGTTGTCGGCTTTTTTATTGGTAAATTGAAGCGTATATGAGAGGAATTTGAAATGAATACTTGGTTTTCTGGTTGATGGCCTGTAAAATGAATATACTTGAGAATGTAAGTGAGGGTAAAAAGAATGAATGTTATTTACAGTTTGCTTGCAAACCGGCAAATGCTCGCTTTGTTATTATTAATAAATATTTTCGGTACTGCCTATGGATATTATTGGTACGGTAGTCAATTGGAAAACACTCCGGCGATTTTTTTGGCATTTGTACCGGACAGCCCGACAGCTAGCCTGTTCTTTGTATTTGTTTTATTGGGGTTCCTGTTAAGAAGGAATTTCGGACTTATGGAAGCGTTGGCGATCATAACACTTTTCAAATATGGAATATGGGCGGTTGCAATGAATTTGATGACCTTCGTGACAACCGGTTCATTGCCATGGGAAGGTTATATGTTAATGGCTTCTCATTTGGGGATGGCGATACAAGGGGTATTATATGCACCATTTTATCGAATAAAACCTTGGCATTTGATAGTGGCCGCGATTTGGACCATACATAATGACATAATCGATTATGTTTTCGAAATGATGCCAATTTATCGTGATTTATTGGTATTTATGAATTCGATAGGTTATTTCACTTTTTGGCTCAGTATACTATCCATTTTTGTCGGCTGGTACTTTGGATATAGAAAAAAGCGGACCACCCTATCCTTCATCCATTAAAAAGTTAACTCTAAATACAGCTTTGTAAAAGCAGGGTTAACTTTTTTATGTTGAACGAGGTCTACTCATGTTTTTTCTTTCATATCGTTTTAGTAGAGATATGAGGAGGGACGAGTAGCATGTTGAAAAAATTCATATTAACCATTGCTGTTTTATTTGTCGTCTTACATTTCCCTGTCTATGCAGAATCCTCTTCAAGTTTGGAGCAATTAGATAACATTTCCGATAGAGCCTTGGAAATGACCAAGTTGAAGCGATATGGAGATTCGGAAAAGATGCTGACGTTTTTTTCTGACCGGTTTTTAAAAGAGACAGCGAAAGAGCAGATCCTTGACATGGACGAACTTCGAATTATCACTGTAGCTCATAATGAGGCGTTGATGACAATAAAGGATATGAACAAGGGAGATTCCGAAAAGGTTAATTCTGTTACAAAGTTCCGGCTTGTTGTTGATGCGGTCAAGTCCACCCATCAGCCTCTTTGGACAGAGATGGAGGATCAAATGATGAATTCATTCCAGCAGACAAAGAATGCCGCGATCAATCAAGACACAATTACTTTCAATAGCCAATTGAACTTATTCCTATCACAATATGAAATGATATATCCAAGCTTGAAAGTCGACCTTTCTAAAGAAACGATGCAGCAACTGGACACGAGGATTCAATACATCAACCAATACCGTCCGGAGGTAATCAGTGATGGAGAAAGTCAGAAGGAACTGGATGCGTTGCAAAACGAACTAACTTCCATTTTTGATGATATGGGTGAAGATGATGCAGATCCTTCCCTTTGGTGGGTCATCATATCGACAGGCTCAATCATTATCATGACGCTTTCTTATGTAGGCTGGAGAAAATATAAAGGTGATAGGGAAAAACCAAGGAAAGAACATAATGATTAAAAAGACAGGGGAAGAGAACACTATATTTGACACGGTTGCCTTCAATCCATAGAATTAAGAGTAATAATAGTTATAGGAGGATACCATGTATTTCATTTATTTGGCGATTATCATTTTAATCCCGATTTATGCACAAATGAAAGTGAAAAGCACATATAAAAAATATTCAAAGGTATCGGCCTCTTCCGGTATGAGCGGTGCTGAGACGGCGCGGGCCATTTTAGATCAAAATGGACTGTTCAATGTCAGGGTCGAAGAGACACCTGGAATGCTTTCGGACCATTATGACCCAAGGGATAAAACGGTACGTTTATCATCGGATAACTATCACGGCCATTCAGTTGCCGGTGTAGCGGTAGCAGCCCATGAAGTTGGACATGCGATTCAAGATAAAGAAGCCTATGCATTCTTGCGTTTCCGTCATGCATTAGTACCGGTAGCTAATTTTGGCTCTAACATATCTTGGATTTTGATTTTAATCGGGATGTTAGCTTCAATTCCTGGGTTGCTATTGGCGGGTATCGTATTTATGGCAGCCGCTGTATTGTTCCAAGTGATTACCCTGCCGGTTGAATTCAATGCCTCTTCTAGGGCGATGGATCAACTCGTTTCCGCCGGGGTCATCCGGAACGATGAAGAACGGGAAACGAAAAAAGTATTAAGTGCCGCTGCGATGACTTATGTTGCTGCCGCTCTTGTAGCCGTAATGGAATTAGTTCGTCTTCTGCTTATGTATACAGGAATGAGGGAAGAAGATTAATGAGAAAAGGACACCATCTTGGGATGGGGTCCTTTTTTCATTTTTAGAGTATTAGCTGCACATTGCTAATAAAATTCAGTTGGACAGGGCAACATTCATAAGGGTTGCATTCAATCGGTATGTACAGTCAATGGATCACCTTTCAATGGGATTCTTGTTCTCATCAAGGGTAAAGCCCTCACCCAATACGTCATGAACTTCACTGACTGATACAAATGCATGAGGGTCCACAGAAGTTATGGCATTTTTTAAGCGGACTAACTCATTTTTCCCAACAACACAATAGAGGACTTCCCGGTCATTGCGTGTAAAGGACCCATAGCCCCTTAATACAGTTACGCCCCGCTCCATATCATTCATGATTTTTTCGGCAATTTCCTTGTTTTTGTCACTAATGATCATTGCACCTCTAGCAGCATAGGCTCCTTCTTGCATAAAGTCGATTACTCGGGCACCTATAAAAACGGCAACGAGGGTATACATCGCTTGCCGGTAATCCAGGTAGGTAAGGATGGACAGGCCAATGACGACGGCATCAAAGATGAACATGGTCCGACCCATGCCCATCCCTAAGTAACGATGGGCAAAACGGGCAATGATATCCACTCCGCCTGTTGTACCGCCGTAACGAAAAATGATGCCCAGCCCGACACCAACCGAGACCCCGGCAAACAATGCCACAAGCATCAAATCATTACCGAGATTGATTTCAAATTCGTATCTCTCGAAAACCCAAAGCCAAACGGAGAGGCCAACCGTTCCGATAATCGTATAAAAGAAAGATGTGCGCCCTAAATATTTCCACCCGATTAAAAATAAGGGAATATTCAAAATCAAATTAGAATAAGAAGGATTTATCCCGATAAGTTGATATATAATCAAGGTGAGGCCAGTGAATCCGCCCTCGGCCAAGTTGTTCTGCATGTTAAAATGCACAAGGCCAAAAGCGAATATTCCAGCCCCAAAAAGGATAAATATGATGTTTTTCAATTTTAAGCCCAAAAGCATGTCCCATACCTCCAAAGGTTTGCATAGCATTAATTTACTTATTATAACTAATTAACCAACTATGGGCAATTTTGATTCCAAACGTATCTGTTGTCATCTGTTTCACTTTTAGCTAACATGGAGAAGGTATGATGTTTGAAAACGAAAATCAAGAATGGGTGACTCATATGGAAAAGCAAAAGACGATCCAACAAATGCAAGCGGAAGTCGACCGATACATAGGACAATTTAAAGAAGGATATTTCAGCCCTCTGGCCATGCTCGCACGCATGTCTGAAGAACTTGGGGAATTGGCTAGGGAAGTCAATCATTACCATGGTGAAAAACCAAAGAAGGCAACAGAGGAAGAGAATACCATTGAAGCGGAATTGGGGGACATGCTTTTTGTGTTGATTTGTTTTGCCAATTCTTTAGGGATTGATCTTCAAAACTCGCATGATTTGGTCATGGAAAAATTCACAACCCGCGATAAAGATAGATGGACAAGAAAAGAAGAGGAAATGGAGGAGGAAGGTAAAGATGAGTAAAGTGAAAGTGATTGTAGCAGGTCCACGAGGCAGAATGGGAAATGAAGCGGTGAAGCTTGTACATAGGACAGAAGGGTTTGAATTGGCAGCTGTCATAGATCGCAAGCATAACGGGGAAAGCCTTTCCGCAATAGAAGGTTTTCACGGGATTGAAGCACCGGTTTTTTCTGATATAAATGAATGCTTTTCTTCTGTAGAGGCAGACGTATTGATCGATTTGACCACACCGGAAGTGGGCATGTTCCATACCGAAACGGCACTTAATCATGGCATCCGCCCTGTAGTGGGAACGACTGGTTTTACAAAAGAAGATTTAGCAAAGCTGGATTCATTGACAAAAGAAAAAGGCATTGGTTGCATCATCGCGCCAAACTTTGCAATTGGCGCCATTTTGATGATGAAGTTTTCCCAAATGGCCGCAAAGTATTTCCCGGATGTGGAAATCATAGAAATGCACCATGATCAAAAACTGGATGCACCTTCTGGAACTGCTTCCAAAACGGCAGACATGATTGCAGCGGTACGTGAACCAAAACAACAGGGGCACCCTAATGAAAAAGAAACCATCCAGGGGGCAAGAGGTGCAAATGTAGATGGCATGCATATCCACAGTGTCCGTCTACCGGGACTCGTTGCCCATCAACAGGTGCTTTTCGGAAGTGATGGAGAGCTATTGACGGTTAGGCATGATTCCTTTAATCGAGCTTCCTTCATGTCAGGAGTCAAACTTGCTGTCGATACCGTCATGAAATTGGATGTTCTTGTATACGGCTTGGAAAATATTATTGAATAGGGATCAGGAGGATTTACGATGAAAATTGCCTTAATTGCCCATGATATGAAAAAAGAAGATATCATTCAATTTGTGACAGCCTATAAAGATGTATTTGAGCAGCATGAATTATTTGCAACAGGTACGACTGGGAAACGAATCATGGAAGAAGTATCACTGCCTGTCCATCGTTTTCATTCAGGACCTCTTGGCGGAGATCAGGAAATAGGTGCAATGATTGCTCGCGGAGAAATGGACATGGTCCTATTTTTCCGCGATCCTTTGACATCACAGCCGCATGAACCTGATGTATCGGCGCTTATCCGCCTATCAGATGTATATGAAATTCCCTTGGCAACAAATATGGGCACTGCAGAAGTGCTCATACAAGGTTTGAAACATGGGTATATGGACTGGCTAAAACTACGGCAAAAACAAGGTGAGATAAATGATAAACAAAAGTAATATAGATATCCTGGCTTTCGGGGCACATGCTGATGATGTTGAAATCGGTATGGGTGGCACAATCGCTAAATATGTGCAACAAGGCAGGAAAATTGTCATTTGTGATTTGACAAAAGCTGAAATGTCGTCCAACGGAACCGTTCCACTGCGGCAAGAGGAAGCCGATAAGGCTGCTGAAATCCTTGGGGTGAAGAGGATTTCCCTTGATCTACCCGACAGGGGACTATACATGAAGGCGGAATACATAAACCAAATCATCGCGGTCATTCGCCAATATAAACCTGCACTTGTATTTGCACCATTTTTGGAAGATCGCCATCCCGATCATGGTAACTGTGCCAAATTAGTCGAGGAAGCAGTTTTTTCGGCAGGAGTAAGAAAGTATATGGAAGAAGAAGGTCTGGGTTCCCATCGTATCCAAAATATGCACTATTATATGATCAATGGGTTTCACAAACCGGACTTCGTCGTGGATATCACGTCTACAATATCGAAAAAGCTGGATAGCCTTAGGGCATATGGGAGCCAATTCGAAAAAAGTCAGGTATCTGTAGAAACACCGTTAGTTAATGGCTATATCGAGACTGTAGAGGCACGGGAGCGGATGTTTGGCAAAGAAGTGGGTGTCGCCTTTGCGGAGGGATTCATGACAAAAAAACCGTTACTGATCGATGCCGACTTGTTAGGAGAATAATAATCTTATGAAATTAAAAATTGGAATTACCTGTTACCCGACAGTTGGGGGTTCTGGTGTCGTAGCAACTGAATTAGGTAAGATGCTTGCAGAAAAAGGACATGAAATACATTTCATTTCTTCAAGCATCCCTTTTCGCTTAAATAAGATGTACTGTAATATTTTTTATCACCAGGTTGAAGTGAACTCATATTCAGTCTTTCAATATCCGCCATATGACTTGGCGCTTGCGAGCAAGATGGCGGATGTCGTAAAACGGGAAAAATTAGATATCCTTCACGTTCACTATGCAATTCCACATGCTGTTTGTGCGATCCTTGCAAAGCAGATGTCAGGTAATGAAGTAAAGATCGTAACGACACTGCATGGTACGGATATCACCGTTTTGGGCCAGGATCCCTCATTGACCAATTTGATTAAATTCGGCATAGAGCAATCAGATGTCGTTACAGGAGTATCTAATTCCCTTGTTCAGCAAACGCACGAATTAATCGCGCCGGATAAGGAAATCAAAACCGTTTATAATTTCATTGATGAAAGAGAGTACCATAAATCCGATTCAGATTACCTTAAGGATGAATACGGAATCAGGGAAGATGAAAAAGTGATCATACATGTTTCGAATTTCCGTTCGGTCAAGCGAGTGAAAGATGTCATCCAGGCGTTTTATTTAACTCAAAAGAAAATGCCTGCAAAGCTACTGCTCGTAGGAGATGGGCCGGAAGTGACAACCGTATTGAAATTGGCTAAAGATCTTGGAATCGATGATGCGGTCTTGTTCCTTGGTAAGCAGGATAACCTTGCGGAATTATATTCAATCAGTGATTTGATATTCCTGTTATCGGAAAAAGAGAGTTTCGGACTTGTGCTGCTCGAGGCGATGGCATGTGGAGTTCCTTGTATCGGGACGAATATCGGGGGAATACCTGAAGTCATCGTTGATGGGGAGACTGGTTATATTTGTGAATTGGGAGATGTCAAAATGGTTGCTGAAAAAGCGGTTGGACTTTTAAGCGACCCGAGTTTACATAAACGCTTTTCTGAAGCTGCGCTGGAAAGGGCCAATACTGATTTCCATAGTGATACGATTATGTCAGAGTATGAAGCCATCTACATTCAAGCACTTGAAGGTAAATCCATGGAATAGGGAGGAGACGCTGATGGATCGGTTATTCTTGAAATCAGTACCCATTCTGGAATTGATTGAAGAAGCAGGATATGAGGCTTATTTCGTTGGCGGCTCTGTAAGGGATTATATCCTTGGCAGGACAATAAACGATGTGGACATCGCTACTTCCGCAACACCCCAGGAAATCAAAAGAATTTTTCCTAATACGGCTGATATCGGAATCGACCACGGTACAGTGCTTGTCATTACGGATACGGGTACATACGAAATTACGACGTTTAGAACGGAAAGCGGGTATTCGGACTTTCGCAGGCCCGATGCCGTAAAGTTTGTCCGTTCTTTGACCGAAGATTTGCAAAGAAGAGATTTTACCATGAATGCAATAGCAATGGATAAGACCGGAAAGATCATCGATCCATTTAATGGTAAGCGCGATTTGGCACAAAGAAGGATTATCACAGTTGGTAACCCGCATGAAAGGTTTCATGAAGATGCATTGAGAATGATGCGTGCTTTAAGGTTCGTCAGTCAACTTGATTTTGAACTGGATCAAGAAACCTTTGATTCCCTTAAAGAGAACGCCCAGAACATCAGTGAAATCGCTGTCGAAAGAATCCTGGTTGAATTTGAGAAACTAGCGGCCGGCTCCAATAAGATAAAGGCTTTCTCACTATTGCTGGAAAGCGGATTATATCAATACCTGCCTCTATTCTCAAGTAAAAAAGATCATCTGATGGACTTACTGAACCTGCCGCTTCATCAACTGAATGCGGCAGAAATATGGTCTATCATCATGATTCACACAAAGGATCAAGAAATCGAAGAGGCTTTGAGGGCATGGAAGCTGCCATTGAAAACGATAAGAAACGTTCAACGTACGATAAAGCTGGTGAAGAGTAAGGAACCATCAGCCATCGATGTATTTCAGGCAGGTCATGGCATAACGGTACAAGCTGCTAAAGTCAGAGCTGCACTGAATGCCGGGAATGTATCGGATGCTGAAGAGAATGCACACCAACGCTACAATGGACTTATTATAAAACAAATGTCGGATCTTGCCGTCACGGGGACGGATCTATTGATTTGGCATCAAGAAAAGCCAGGTCCATGGGTCAAGGAATACTTGGAAAAAATATTGAAAGCTGTCTTGAATGAAGAATTAAGAAATGATAAAGAAGAAATTAAGAGGTGGCTGGTGAAATGCAATCTGAGTTAAGAACAAAGCTGATGGAAGCCCTCTCAAAAGCGGATGGTGCGTTTATATCCGGTCAGGAAATTGCTGAATACATTGGCTGTTCGCGCACAGCGGTCTGGAAGCATATAGAAGATCTGCGCAGTGAAGGATATAATGTCGAAGCTGTTAGGAAAAAAGGCTACCGGATCATATCGGCGCCGGAAAAAGTGTCCGAGAGCGAAATACAACTTGGCTTGGAAACAAAAACGATCGGCAAGTTGATCCATTATCAGGAAACTGTTGAATCCACTCAAAAAATTGCGCATCAACTAGCAAATGAAGGAGTTCAGGAAGGAACCCTCGTCGTTGCCGAGGAGCAGTTATCCGGCAAAGGAAGGCTAATGAGATCTTGGCATTCCCCAAAATTCAGCGGGATATGGATGAGTCTAATCCTAAGACCGAAAATTCCGATTCATGAGGCGCCGCAACTTACATTATTGGCCGCGGTCGCTGTAGCTCAGGCTATAGAGGATACCACTGATTTGAAGCCGCAGATAAAGTGGCCGAATGATATTTTGGTGAATCGCAAGAAAGTGGTGGGCATCCTGACGGAGATGCAGGCGGAGTCAGATAGAATCCATTCTGTCATTATCGGAATTGGAATGAATATCAATCAGCAATTGGAGGATTTTCCTGAAGAACTGCAGGAAAAAGCGTCCTCCCTACTCATAGAAAGTGGAGGGACGATTTCAAGGTCCAAGGTCATTCAACGAGCATTATTTCGTCTTGAAAATCTGTACGAACTCTATTTAGATCAAGGGTTCATGCCTATAAAGGATTTATGGGAGAGTTATGCGATCAGTCTTGGACAGGTAATCAAAGCCAGTACCGTTAATGACATGATTGTCGGAAAAGCATTGGGCATAACGGATTCAGGCGTTTTACTTCTCGAAGACGGAAAAGGTACCGTACATTCGATATATTCTGCTGATATTGAAATTCAGTAGATTTTTGTCAAATTCGTGAAAATTAAATAGAAAATTTCAATTTTGCTTGATATAATGCAAGTGGGCAGTATCTCATGTGAACTGCACCCCCATAAATACCAAATTATTTGAAAATCTGCCTTGATCCAGAGAACTGGACTGGGACGGAGGGATGAAACTTCTGATGAAATAAAGGGATTGACTAAAAAGCTAAGTGCTGTTTATTGATCGAATTGTGGCTTTTCATGCCATTTTTCGTAGCGAAACAGATACTTTTTTAGTCAGTCCTTTTTTTGCGCATGAATGTATAGACACCAGTTTTCGCTGATGTTTTCATCTCCTCCATTAAAAGGAGGAAACGTAATGAAATTGTCCGGAGATTTTTTGAAGATGAAACAAAATCAAGAGAAGATTGTCATGCTCACGGCTTATGATTACCCTTCAGCAAAGTTAGCCGAACAATCAGGTGTAGACATGATTTTAGTCGGTGATTCTTTAGGAATGGTCGTATTGGGGTATGACTCAACGATTCCAGTTACGGTGAATGACATGATTCATCATACAAAGGCAGTAAAACGCGGGGCACCAAATACATTTGTCGTGACGGATATGCCCTTTATGAGCTATCACCTATCTATGGATGAAACACTGAAGAATGCAGCCCGGATCATGCAGGAAGGTCATGCGGACGCCGTGAAGCTCGAGGGAGCGGATGATGTTGTTGAAAAAATATCAGCATTGACAAAGGCAGGCATCCCGGTTGTAGCCCATCTTGGCTTGACTCCTCAATCCGTCGGTGTTCTGGGCGGATATAAAGTGCAAGGAAAAGATGCAGAAAGTGCAGCACAACTCTTGGAAGATGCGAGAAAGTGTGAAGCGGCAGGGGCGATGCTAGTAGTTTTTGAATGTGTTCCATATCAAGTGGGGGAACTCGTCACACGGAACCTCGAAATTCCAACCATTGGAATTGGAGCAGGTGCAGAAACGGATGGTCAAGTCCTCGTTTACCATGATGTCATCAAGTATGGGGTAGACCGGCTAGCGAAATTCGTAAAAGTTTATGGAGATGCAAATGATTTGATTGGCCAATCGATTACAAGCTTTGTGAATGAAGTGAAATCTAAAGATTTTCCGTCGGAAGAACATACATTCACGATGAAGGAAGAGCAGCTTTCTGAACTTTACGGAGGAAAAAGATGAAAACTTTTACATCAGCAGCTGATTTGCAATTGGCACTTAGAGAGGAAAAAAACAATCACAAAAGCATTGGCTATGTAGCGACAATGGGGTTTTTGCATGAGGGGCATGCAACCCTTTTGGAAATGGCCCGCAAAGAAAATGATATTGTGGTATTGAGTATTTTTGTAAATCCGATGCAGTTTGGACCGAATGAGGATTTTGAAACATATCCGCGGGATTTGGAACGGGATGAAAATGTCGCAGCCAATGGCGGAGTGGATTATCTCTTTTATCCAACAGTCCATGAAATGTACGGTGAAGAACCATCTGTGAAAGTTGTTGTCCAAAGCAGGACGGATGTTTTATGCGGGAGACAAAGGCCTGGACACTTTGATGGTGTAGCGACAGTCTTAACGAAATTCTTCAATATCATCCTTCCCGATAGAGCTTACTTTGGTAAGAAGGATGCCCAGCAAGTCGCCGTGATAGATGGACTGATCAAAGACTTCAATTTCCCTATCCAGCTTGTTGCTGTAGATACCGTACGCGAGGAAGATGGGTTAGCGAAGAGTTCGCGAAATGTGAACCTATCAGATCAAGAACGCATGGAGGCTAAAGAGCTGTACCAAAGTTTATTGAAGGCCAAAAAGGCGGTTGAATCAGGTGAAAGAAATGCAGCTACCGTCACGGCTCTAATTAGTGAACATATTACTGCCCAAACAAGTGGCGTGATTGACTATATTGAAGTCTATCAATACCCGGAACTTAAACCACTTGAATCACTGGCAGGAAACATCATCATTGCAATGGCTGTAAAGTTCAAGCATGCAAGACTAATTGATAATATCACCTTATATATAGAATAAATCATAAGATCAGGGGGAATTGAGATGTTTCGAACGATGATGAATGGAAAAATCCACCGTGCACGGGTAACTGAAGCTAATTTGAATTATGTAGGCAGCATTACGATTGATGAAGATATAATAGATGCGGTGGGGATTTTGCCTAATGAGAAAGTCGCCATCGTGAATAATAATAATGGTGCAAGGCTTGAAACGTATGTGATTGCGGGTGAACGGGGTAGCGGTGTCGTGTGTTTGAATGGAGCGGCAGCTAGACTGGTGCAGCCGGATGATATCGTGATAATCATTTCTTATGTGATGGTTTCTGAGGATAAACTGGGAGATCACAAACCAAAAGTTGCGATCATGGATGAATACAATAAAATCATTGATTTAATTTCAAACGAACCTGCAGCTACAATCATGTAAGCGGAGGGCCGGCACATGTGCATGAAACATGCATATAGGTGCCGGCCCTTTTCGTCTTTTGATGAACGGCTTGTTTCCTTTATTACGATTATTATGGTATAAAAAAGATAAGAGAATTCCATCAGGAAGTGGAGAAAGCGAAGTTTGAGGTGTACAATTCATGATGCAACGATATGTAGTGGTCGATTTGGAAACAACAGGGAATTCTCCAAAAAAAGGAGATAGGATTATTCAATTTGCTGGAGTGGTCATTGAAAATGACCAAATCGTGGATGAATACTCGACATTCATCCACCCTGGACAGGAAATTTCCTTGTTTATTGAAGAATTGACCGGAATAAGCAACGAGACGGTAAAAAATGCACCTGACTTTGAAGATGTTGCAGAAAATATTGCCCGGCTTATAGAAGGG
Organism: Peribacillus sp. FSL R5-0717; assembly: GCF_038002945.1. NCBI lineage: Bacteria > Bacillati > Bacillota > Bacilli > Caryophanales > Bacillaceae > Peribacillus > Peribacillus sp. FSL R5-0717. The sequence goes on along the minus strand of NZ_JBBOOF010000001.1, from coordinate 471,824 downwards.
GCTTGTTTTGTTGCCCATAATGTATTATTTGATTTATCTTTTTTACAGGAAGAACTAGTGCGATGCGGGTTTGAGCCGTTTTATGGTTCCACCCTTGATACAGTGGAGTTAGCGAAAATATTAAAACCAACATCCGATGGATATAAGCTGCACCAGCTGGCTAAAGAAGAAAACCTAGATCATTCCAGGCCACATCAAGCGGATAGTGATGCATATGCCACCGCTTTATTATTGTTGGAATTGAAAAAAAAGCTGATGAATCTTCCAGTCATGACACTTAAACAGTTGTATCGATTATCTTATTCCTTACAAAGTGAGGTTTCCGAATTAATAGATGCTTGCATTGCAAGCAAACTTGCTAAAGCAGAAGTCCATTCACCTGATCTAATTACTTATAGGGGCCTTGCCTTTAAAAAGGCTGAACATGAAGGTGATCATAAAGACACGGGGTCTGAATTCCCGCTCGACAATGAGGTAAAAGTAGCCATGCTCCAAAGTGCATTCCCTGCATTCGAAGCAAGAAGCGGACAACTTGATATGATGAACCTGATTCACAATTCTTTCGAAACCAGCCAGGATGCAATCATTGAAGCTGGAACCGGTATTGGTAAATCGATAGGTTATCTGCTTCCGGCCGTTTATTTTGCAAAAAAACATCAAAAACCTGTCGTCGTTTCGACGTATACGCTTCAGTTGCAGGACCAACTACTTCAAAACGAGGTTCCTAAGCTTAAGAAAATCCTTCCTTTTACCTTTCAAGCTGTTTTACTGAAGGGGAGAAGCAATTATTTGAGCTTGGCAAAGTTCGAAAGGGCTTTGCGTGAAAAGGAAGATAATTATGAAACGGCCTTAACGAAAATGCAGATATTGGTTTGGCTTACTGAGACCGTAACAGGTGATAAAGATGAATTGAACCTTACAAGCGGCGGTCAGCTATTTTGGAATAGGCTTCAAAGTGATGGTCTTACATACGCCGGTTTAAAACAGCCCTGGCTTGAATTGGATTTTTTTGAACGGGCAAAAAAAACTGCTGCAAAGGCGGATATCATCATTACTAACCATTCATTTTTAATGACGGATCTTCTTACGGAAGACGCCTTGATTCCCAAAAAAGGGTATTTGGTTCTCGATGAAGCACACCATTTGGAACAGGCTGCATCCAAACAGCTTGGGAGCAGGCTTAATTACATTTCGGTGAAGACGATTTTGAACAGACTAGGGACATCGGATCAAAAGCAATTATTATATAAATTGGACAGGATGCTTTTGAATAACGGACTGACGGACGGGAGATCTTCACATGAATTGGATCAAAAGCTTAGTGATTTTTCGTATGAATTCGAACAGCTTTTTTATTACCTTTCCAATCAGGCGGAAAAACTTTCACGTTCTTTAAGTCCAAAACGGCTTTCATTCAAAATAGATGACGGAAGATGGGGAAAAGCGATTCTTGTCGCTGAGCGGTTGGTGGATTTATTAGGATACATCATCACGGAGTTAGAGAAAAGATTGGCCCTTTTATTGAATAATGAATCCCCATTAGGGAAAAATTCATTATTTCACTTGAATGATATCGAGGTGCTGCTTGGACATTTACAGGATACCAGGGACTCCTTGCATGAGTTTTTCATCAAGCCGCATGAAGAAAATATTTATTGGCTTGATTATACGAATGCAGCACCTCAGCATGGGGTGACTTTGACGGTTCAGCCGATTGCAGGCAGTAAACGGCTATGGGATTCCTATTTCGGGCGCCAAAAAAGTGTGGTCATGACATCGGCAACCCTTGTGGTGAAGGATTCTTTTAAGTATTTTAAGGAACAACTCGGATTAGAGAATGAACCTATGCAGACAGCAAGTTTTCCATCACCCTTTCCCTATAAGAAACTCGTAAAGGTACTGGTTCCAAATGATCTACCAGATATCAATTGTTTATCGGTGGAGGAATTCTCCGAAACCGCGGCTAACCATATTATTGCTGCCGCTCAGGCAGCGAAAGGGAGAATGATGGTATTATTCACCTCGCATGAAATGCTGCGCGCAACCTATCATTCGGTCAAAGATTGTGGTGTTCTGGATGAGTTCACCCTGTTTGCACAAGGGATTTCTGGCGGCAGCCGGATGAGGCTGCTCAGGAATTTCCAAAACTTCGAGAAAGCGGTCCTGTTTGGGACAACAAGCCTATGGGAGGGCGTCGATATCCCTGGCGAGGATTTATCTTGTTTAATCATTGTCAGGCTGCCTTTTTCGCCACCGGATGAACCAGTGACAGCTGCAAAATGCCAACTTCTCGAGAAGCAGGGGCGCAATCCATTCTCTGAGTATTCATTACCCGAAGCCCTATTAAGGTTCCGACAAGGTTTCGGCAGGCTTATACGCACTCCAGAAGATAAAGGGATTTTGGTAATACTTGATCGCCGCATCATCACGGCTAAATATGGAACTGAATTTCAAAAGGCCATTCCGAAAGTGGACTGGCACCAAGGCACTATTTCAGAAATGGCTGAAATGATAGAAGAGTGGATTTAAAGGGTCTTGATAATTCATTAATCCAGGAATTTTTATAATTTTTAAAGAAAAATAACCACTGAACTGGTATAATGTGATAGGTGGTAAAGCCTTCAAATCCTATTCATACCAGTGGTTGTTGACAATTTATTAAAATGGAGGGGCATTTTCATGGAAAGTAAAATCGAAGTAATTTCAACAGTCAGGTTACAACATTCTCCTGATCTGTATAAAATTGTGGATTCCTTGAACCGAACATTGAAAAAAGATGATTTGATGTTCGGTCTGGCATTGGATTCCCAAGATCAAGAAAAAGCGATATTTACAATTTATCGTACATAGAAAGAAGGAAAAGCAGCTTTGAAAAAATGGTTGATTATTGCTTCTATCCTAGTCCTTTGTTTTATCGGATTTGTCAGCGGGGCATATATTAAAGCGTTGCAGCCTAAAAAAGAGGCTGGTAATGAGGCTTTTAAAAAGGCAAAGGAAGAGGGCGGCCTTGTTACCATGGAAGAATTCTACCTTTATAATGGGCAGGATTCATACTCTGTCATCATTGGTAAGGGGGAAAAAGGGACTAAAAAAATAGTCTGGCTTCCTGAGGACAAGAAGAAAGAAATAGTAGTGGAAAACTATAAAGATGGTAAATCAAAAAAAGAAATCATGAACATTGTCAAAGAAAAGCTTAATCCCCAAAAAATCATTTCGGTTAAGCTAGGCATGGAAAAGAACGTCCCGCTTTGGGAAGTAACGTATCTTGATGAATCCGAGCGCTTTAATTATGACTATTATGATTTTAAAACTGGGGAATGGCTAAAGTATTATCGAAGCATTTAGAATGGAGGATTAATTTAAAATGAAATTAGCGAACCGTGTTCAGTCATTAACGCCATCAACAACATTGGCCATTACGGCAAAAGCAAAGGAACTTAAGGCCCAAGGTTTAGATATAATTGGTTTGGGTGCAGGTGAACCAGACTATAATACGCCCAAACATATCATAGATGCAGCACTTCTTTCCATGAATGAAGGTCAAACTAAATACACGCCATCCGCTGGTCTGCCGAAGTTAAAAGAAGCAATTGCGGCTAAATTGAAGCGTGATCAGGGCTTGGATTACAAACCGTCTGAAATTGCAGTTGGATCAGGTGCAAAGCACTCGCTGTACACATTGTTTCAAGCTATCCTGGATGAAGAAGATGAAGTCATTGTTCCGATACCATATTGGGTGAGCTATCCTGAGCAAATCAAGCTTGCTGACGGTAAGCCGGTTTATATAGTTTGTACGGAAGAAAATCAATATAAAATCACGAAAGAACAATTAGAACAAGCAATTACCGATAAAACGAAAGCGGTTATCATCAACTCTCCAAGCAATCCAACGGGCATGCTTTATTCCAGGGAAGAATTGGCGGCTATCGGGGAAGTTTGCCTGGCTCATGATATCTTGATCGTTTCCGACGAAATTTACGAAAAATTGGTTTATGGAAATGCTAAACATACATCCATTGCAGAGATTTCACCTGAATTGAAAAAGCAAACGATCATCATCAATGGTGTTTCTAAATCTCACTCGATGACTGGCTGGAGAATAGGTTATGCAGCCGGTGATGAGTCCATCATTAAAGCAATGGCGAACCTTGCTAGCCATAGCACATCCAACCCAACCACAACCGCTCAATATGGTGCGATTGCGGCTTATGAAGGTACACAGGAGCCTGTTGAGGAAATGCGTCAAGCATTTGAAAGCCGTTTGAATAAAATCTATGATAAATTGGTTGAAATTCCAGGCGTAAGCTGCATTAAACCACAAGGGGCATTTTATTTATTCCCGAACGTTAAACGTGCAGTTGAATTAACAGGGTATAGCAATGTCGAAGATTTTACGACTGCGTTGCTTGAAGAAGCTCAAGTGGCTGTTATTCCAGGTTCAGGGTTCGGTGCACCTGATAACATCAGACTCTCTTATGCAACTTCACTGGAGCTGCTGGAAGCAGCCGTTGAAAGAATACATTCATTCGTTAATTCAAAAATGGCCTAATTTATAAAAAACCTGCAGACTGAGTCTGCAGGTTTTTTATAGTTGGATTATATTTCGATACGTGAAGAAGGCGGGACATTGCGTGGGCTGCCGGATTTTCTAGATACATTCTGTCTATTCATAGGCACAGGTCATTCATATATGCAAAACAAGCATGTGAAAAATCATATATGATTTTTAATGAAAATCGATTGCAATCATATATGATTTCATATATGATGAAAATATGGAAGATAAAAGCAAAAACCCTAGCAAAAAGCAACTAGCTTATGAGCACCTTCGTAAATTAATTTTGGATGGAACATATGGTTCTGGACAGCGGATCATTATCGATCAAACGGCAAAAGAACTTAGTTTAAGTCCGATTCCTGTCAGGGAAGCGATCAGGCAATTGGAATCTGACGGCCTTATTCAATATAAGCCTTATAGTGGAGCGGTGGTTACAAGCATAAATGAGAGCGAATACATTGAAACTCTTTCTGTTTTATCTCTGCTTGAAGGATATGCAGCTGCACTCAGTTCTTTAACCATGAATGATCATGATTTTGAAAATCTAATTAATTTAAACAATGAAATGGAAAAAGCCCTCCATAACTTTGAATTAGAGCTGTTTGGTAAATTAAACGAATGTTTCCATGCGGAAATTTATGAAAAGTGCGGAAATTCCTTTTTAATAGAGGAAATTAAACAGGCACAACAAAGAATGAATAGAGTCAGAAAGTCCATGTTCACCATGGTGCCGCAACGCGCAGTCCAATCGATTCGCGAACATGAAAGCATCATAAAGCTCCTAAAGGAAAAAGCATCTTTTGAAGAAATTGAATCATTGGTGAGAAAGCATAAACTGAATGCGATAAGCACTTTCAAGCAGAGGGCGGAAACTAATCAAGATCAGGCACTTTGATGACCCAGGCTTTGTTTTATTATAGTCGATTGATTATTGATAAAAGCAAAGCCGATTTTTTCACTTGAATTATTCGGAATATTCAAATAATAAAAAGGTGGTAGAAAAAATGTACGAGGAAATCAAAAGTCGTTTAAGAGGATCCATCGCACCCGTTATCACTCCCTTTGATGACAAGATGGAAGTTGATGTAAAGGCAATTGAAAATCTAGTAAACTGGCATATTGAAAGCGGTTCCCATGGAATTTCGTTATGCGGGACTACAGGCGAGCCGAGTTCACTTACTATTGAGGAACGGGAATTAGTGATGGAAACGGCAATTAAAGCAGCAAAAGCCCGTGTTCCAGTTGCACCAGGTACCGGATCTGCCAATCAGAAAGAAACGTTGCATTTGACAAAAAGGGCACAGGAAATGGGCGCGGATGCTGCTTTAGTCATCGTACCTTATTACAATAAACCGAATCAACAGGCACTTTATAATCATTTTAAAACCGTAGCCAATGCAGTTGATATCCCGCTGATCGTTTATAACATCCCCGGAAGAACGGCGACGAATTTAGAAGTGAAGACATTGGCACGTCTTGCTGAAGATTGTGAAAATATTATTGGTGTAAAAGAATCTAATAAAGATTTCGAACATGTGAACCGTGTCTTATTGAATTGCGGAAGGGATTTTCTCTTATATTCTGGCATTGAATTATTATGCTATCCAATGTTGGCTATTGGAGGGGCAGGACATATAAGTGCTACTGCCAATATCACTCCTAAAGAAGTGGCGGACATTTATAACCTTTGGGTGGAGGGTGATGTAGATAAGGCGCTTGACCTCCATTACAAATTAATGCCATTGAATGATGTTTTGTTTAAAGAAACCAATCCAGGACCATTAAAAGCTGCGATGGGGATGATGGGGAAAATCAATCCGGCATTAAGGCCGCCTATGGGACCGCCTTCGGAACCATTGGAAAAAGAACTGCGTGAAACCCTTCAATCATACGGGTTGATTGACCAAAAAATCCAGTCATAAAGCTAGATTGGGAAGATTGCACAAATCCAAACGATTTTTGTCATCTTCCCGAATTAATTTTTAAAGGAGGATTTATCATGCAAACTTTTCCCGTGCAGGATGTGAAGCATTACGTCAATGGTCAATTTGTGGATGGTATCTCAGGAAAAACATTTGAAAATCTAAGCCCTTTTAATAATCAAGCAATCAATAATGTGGCAGAAGGCTTTAAAGAGGATATTGATCAAGCGGTCGCCGCCGCAAGAGCTGCATTCGATAATGGCCCATGGAGAACGATGAAAGTGGAAGAAAGATTGAAGTACATGAATAGGATTGCTGATCTAATTGAAGAAAATGCCGAAGAAATCTCCTTTTTGGAATCACTGGATACAGGGTTGCCGATTAGCCAGACAAAAAAACAAGCGGCAAGGGGAGCGGAGAATTTTCGTTTTTATTCTGAAATGGTGAAAAGCAGGCTGATAGGAGAGTCATATCAAGTGGATGACACTTTCATCAATTATACGATTCATAAACCGATAGGAGTGGCAGGATTAATCACTCCTTGGAATGCACCTTTCATGTTAGAAACCTGGAAGATCGCCCCGGCCCTGGCTACAGGTAATACATGTGTCCTTAAACCAGCGGAGTGGTCTCCATTGACTGCCAATAAATTAGCTCAAATCATTGATCAATCCGGTCTGCCAAAAGGCGTATTCAATATTGTTCACGGTTTTGGGGAGACAGCGGGGGCGTCCTTGGTTGCCCATCCTGAAGTCCAATTGATATCCTTTACCGGAGAAACGACAACCGGCGCTGAAATCATTAAAAATGGTGCAGATACAATGAAACGTTTTTCCATGGAACTCGGCGGTAAATCACCAGCAGTCATTTTTGAAGATGCCGATTTAGAAAAGGCCCTGGATTCAGTGGTATGGGGAATCTATTCGTTCAATGGGGAGCGCTGCACAGCCAATTCCAGATTATTTGTCCATGAATCGATAATAGACCAGTTCGTGGCAGAATTGAAGGAACGTGTTCATAATATCAAGATTGGAAACCCAATGGATCCAGACACGGAAATCGGACCGCTGATCCATCGTAACCATTTTAATAATGTCTCCCGATATCTGGATATAGCAAAAGATGAAGGGGCGGAAATTGTAAGCGGTGCCATACCAAGTGCATTCAAGGAAGGGAATTATATTGCCCCGACGCTTCTTTTGAACTGTACAAATGATATGACGGTGGCACAAGAAGAGATTTTTGGACCTGTCATGGCAGTCATTCCTTTCAAGACTGAAGAGGAAGCACTGAGAATGGCTAATGATGTAAAGTATGGGCTAGCTGCTTATGTATGGACCAATGATATGAAACGTGGACATAGGTTTGCTCAAGCTGTCGATAGTGGGATGGTCTGGGTGAATTCCCAAAACGTTAGGGATTTGCGGATTCCTTTTGGAGGGTCGAAATATAGTGGGGTAGGACGTGAAGGCGGCCATTATAGCTTTGAATTCTATACGGAAACACAAGTTATCCACGTGGCAATTGGAGAACATCACATTCCGAAATTTGGCGACGTAAAACAAAATGCCGTTTCTTCTGCTGAAAACTAATCCGGGTTTCATTAAAGAAGGGGAGAATACTATGAATTTTTCTATTATTCGTGTTGCGAGAACGATACTTAATGTAACAGATTTAGATAAATCAAGAGCCTTTTATGTGGATGCTTTAGGTTTTATTGAAACGGAAAGAACGAATGACCACATATATTTACGTGGTTTAGAGGAAGCGCATCATCATTCGCTTATCTTGCAAAAGGCAGAAAAGCCAAGCGTTGAGGCAATAGGATACAAGGTTGAAAAAGAGGAAGACCTTGAAGGGTTGGAATCTTTCTTTCTGTCCAAGGGAATGAAAATGAAGTGGATGCAGGAAGGAACACAGCATGCACTAGGCAAGTCACTGCGAGTTCAGGATATTTCAGGATTGCCAGTAGAGTTTTTTTACAAAATGGATAAAGCCGAGAGATTGCTGCAACGATATGATATGCATAGGGGTTCGAGGGTCCAAAGAATCGATCATGTGAATTGTTGTGTACCAAATGTGCAAAAAGCCTCTGACTTTTATATGAAAGAATTAGGTTTTGCCTGCTCGGAAGATACTGTGGATGAGTCGGGCAAATTATGGGCAACGTGGCTACATAGAAAGCAAACGGTCCATGACCAGGCATTCATGAACGGTATCGGTCCAAGACTTCATCATGTAGGCTTCTTTCTGCCTGACCCGCTTGCACTTATCCATGCCTGTGATGTACTGGCATCTCTTGGATATGCAAAGTCAATCGAACGCGGCCCAGGGAGGCATGGCCTATCCAATGCATTCTTCCTATATTTAAGAGATCCGGATGGTCACAGGATCGAATTATACAATGGGGATTACTTAACATCTGACCCGGATACCGAACCGATTCATTGGGATTTGAATGATCCAAGACGGCAGACATTCTGGGGAGCCCAAGCTCCGGATTCATGGTTTGATGAGGCATCTTCTGTACTTGATATAATATCAGGAGAAGAAGTTCCTCTTAAAGAACCGATCCTGGCAAAAAGTAAGCCTGAATTCATCATCTAAAAAGAAGCGGGATTTAGGATGAAAGATGGGAAATTCAGCAAAAATACATGGACTCTCATAGTCTTTTCAAAAGGGCGCCTGTGCAAATGGTGAAAAGTTGATGGAAGACTGCTGGATAAGGAATAGCCCATCAAATACTGGACGGATCCTTTCAAGGGAGTTGGCACTTACATTTCAATGATTCTCTTCCCTTGAAAGGAAAGGAGGTTCATATCAAATGGAAAAGTGAATGTATCAAGAAGTCGAAACAGATGAAGGATAGGCAGCCAAGACTAATGTGAAAGTGCAAACCTTTTAAAAGATATGGTCTTGGACAGGGCAGCAGTGGGAGCTTACTGCTGCCCTATTTGTAAGTTTCATCGGTTTCACAAAAGGAGTATGGAAAGCTTAGGGAATGGGCTTCAGACCCTCTTTGGGCAGATGAGGTTGTAGGTATTCTGGGATGGAGGGGGATCTGTGCCATTGAAGAATGCGGCTGACATTGGAGGAATACTACCAGGACCGTCCTTGTAAAAATAAATATCAGAAGAGGTGTGTAGAGATGGTTCGGCTGGAAAAAAACCTTGATGAATCGGAACAAACCAATCTAGTGGATTATGAAAAGATTGTTGCCTCCAAAGAGTTTCAGAATATGCTTTCCGACAAAAAGAAGTTCGTCATCCCTTTTACGATTTTCTTTATGGGATATTCCTTGCTTTTGCCCTTCTTAGTTTTTTACACAGATATCCTGGATCACCCTTTCATCGGGGACATAACCTGGGCGTGGGCGTACGGTGTCTCCATTACGGTTATGTCTGTATGGGTTTGCAGCATATATGTAAGGAAATCTGAAAGAATCGATGAACAAATAAAAGAAATCATCGAGAAAGAAGGGCTTTGAAACATGAATTGGACAGTTATCATTCTCTTTGCGCTAATGTCGATAGGTACGCTTTTCATCACGTATTTCGCTTCAAAAAAAACTAAAACGGCAGGCTCCTTTTATACGGCTGGGGGCGGGTTGACCGCTAGGCAAAATGGACTTGCATTGGCCGGGGATTTTATGTCGGCTTCCACGTTTTTAGGGTTGATAGGGGCATTTTCCTTAACGGGATATGATGGATTTTTCCTGATGTATGGAGCACTTGTTTCATTTCTTGTCGTGTTATTCCTAGTGGCTGAGCCATTAAGGAACTTAGGGAAATACACATTGGCTGATATGGTGACTACAAGGTTTAAATATAAACAGGTCCGGGGAGTGACCGCATTTAATACCCTGGTGATATCAGTCATGTACATGCTGGGGCAACTTGTTGCTGCAGGCGCTTTATTTAAATTGCTTTTAGACATCCCGTATAATATTTCTGTCATCATCGTAGGTATTGTAATGCTGGTATTTGTTCTATTCGGGGGGATGACGGCGACGAGCTGGGTGCAGATCATTAAAGCCATCCTGCTGATAGGCGGAGTGTTTATATTATTCATGATCGTCATGTGGAAGTTGAATTTTAGTTTCATCGGAATTTTCACGGATATGAAAACTGCGACACCCATGGGTGCAGATTACCTGAAGGCAGGAATTAAGTATGCCAGTGGGTGGGATGCAGCATCCTTGTCACTGGGTCTGATTCTGGGAACGGCAGGTCTGCCTCACATTTTAATACGTTTTTTGACTGTCCCGAATGCACGAGTGGCAAGAAAGTCGGTTGTTTGGGTGATGTGGATTATGGGTGCATTTCATATCATGGTCATTTTTCTCGGATTCGGTGCTGCTAAGTTGGTCGGAACATCGAATATCATGGCCGCTAATCCAGCAGGTAACATGGCTGCACCTTTATTGGCCCAGCTTGTGGGCGGGGACATCTTATTCGCATTTATTGCGGCCGTTTCTTTCGCAACGATACTCGCAGTAGTTGCAGGAATCGTTTTAACAGGTGCTACGGCATTTTCACATGATTTTTATAATGAAATATTAAAAGATGGAAAAGCGACGGAAAAACAGCAAATGACGATGGCTAGATGGGCTTCTATTGGTGTGACTGCACTTGCGATTGTTTTATCATTAGGTCTGCAGGAATTCAATGTAGCGTTTCTGGCATCTATCGCCTTTACATTGGCCGCCAGTTCGAATTTGCCAGTAATCCTTCTTACGATCTATTGGAAAAAATTCAATAAAACTGGAGCGATAGTCGGTATGATGACAGGTCTTTTTGGAACACTTTTGCTCGTGGCCCTCAGTCCAAATGTCTGGAACCCGGTCCCCGGAGCATCCATAATGACAGGTGAACCGATTTTCCCTTTGAATTCACCAGGAATCGTTTCCATTCCGCTTGGATTCATCGCCTGCTATTTAGGTGCCTTGATCGGCAATCGCAGGACCGGTCCGAAAACGGTTGCAAAAGACAATTATAATGAAATCCTGGTAAAGTCCAATACCGGTCATGATGTTAAGGGGGTTTTGCGACATTAAATGATGTAAAGGCATGCCTATAAATAAAGCACAGGTCAACGCAATTGTGAATGGATTTGAAAAAGCGGCCATCAAATGATAGGTTGCTTTTTTCTTTTCAAGGATAAAGAAATTCGAACAAATACAAAAGATTACTAGAAAGAGGTACAGGTGCACTAATATTCAGGGATAACTGGGCATTCCTTCAGAAAATGTTTCTAGGAATTTGACGGCTCCTTTGGAAATATAGCGTTCTTCGAGCCAAATAAGGGCGGCTTCCGATTGTACTACACAATCTATCAATTCGACTATTTTTATCCCCTGGGTTGAAAACGATTTGGACGTGGTACGTGGCATGATGGTAGCGCCTACTCCTTCCTTCACTAAAGATAAGATCATGGCAGCATCAGGACATTCACATACAATCGTAGGGTCAAATCCATGTCTTAGACATTCATCCACTATAAGTTCGTAAGTACCTTGACCGCTAACCCTATGCAGCAATAAGAGGGGATATTCCTTAATTTGTTTGAATTCGATCGAGTCTGGGATATCCCAATCTTTTGGGGTGACAAGCACAAAATCTTCCGGCGGAAGGTTAATCGATGAGAATTGCTTACCGTTAATAGGAAGCCTTACAATGGCCAACTCGATTTCCCTGTTTATTAAGCCTTCTGTCAAACGGAACGTATCACCTTCCATTAACTTGAAACGAATGTCAGGGTATTTAACCCTAAAGGTTCTCATCCTTTGCGGAATGTAAGAAAAGCAAGTTTTTACTGACCCTATGGAAAGAGTACCCTTTACCCCTTTACTGACTTCCTTCACTTCCAGTAGTGATTCTTCGAACTGGATTAATAGAGCTTCAGCTTTTTTATAAAGGACCTTACCAGTTTCAGTGAGTTCAAGTTTCTTTCCATTCCGATCGAAAAGTTTTTCACCGATTTCCATTTCCATTAATTTAAGTTGCTGGCTAAGGGGCGGTTGAGCCATATGTAATTTTTTTGCGGCTTTGGTTACTTGTTCTTCCTGAACGATCGTCACAAAATACTTTAACTGCCGGATGTCCATTATATACACCTCATACATATGATTTACATATACATATTGAATTTTTTAAGTATTATATATATATCATAACACATGGTATATTTTGTTATAGGAATTAATTCAATTTTTGGAATTTATTTAATTGTAAGCGCTTCATTAAATTAATACTAAAGGGGGATGTAAGCATGCCGGCTAAAACAGGTAAAGAATATATCGATAGGGTAGACAAAGCAAAGGCGAATGTATGGATCAATGGAGAGCAAGTAAAAAATAAGATCAGTCAACACCCAGCTTTTAAAGGGGTCATGAAATCACAGGCCGAATTATATGATTTGCAGCATGATTCCGCGAAAACTGACATCATGACTTATATTTCACCAACTTCAAACGAAAGAGTAGGGACCTCATTCATGCAGCCGCGGACTAAGGAAGACCTTGAAAAAAGGAGGAAAATGATTCAAGAATGGGCAAGGCATAATAATGGAATGATGGGACGTTCCCCTGACTATATCAACAGTGGGATGATGGCGTACGGTACAGCAGCTGATATGTTCGGCACTCAGGATTCGGCATTTGCTAAAAATATGAAAGATTATTATGAGCTCTGCAGGGAAAAGGATTTGTCGTTGACACATACCCTGATTCAACCCCAGGTTAATAGGGGAGTTAGTGCCGCAAAGCTTCCGGACCCTTACATCGCTGCACGGATTGCTGGCAAGAATTCAGAAGGGCTTATTATAAAGGGAGCTAGATTATTAGCTACACAAGGGGGAATAACGGATGAAATCATGGTATTCCCTTCAACATTGCTTAAACAATCGGAAGAAGAAAACCCTTATGCATTCGCATTCTCCATACCAAATAATACACCAGGGTTGAAATTCATCTGTCGTGAATCATTCGACTATGGCAAATCACATTTTGACCATCCTCTTGGTTCAAGATTTGAGGAAATGGATACGATTATCGCTTTTGATGATGTAGTCGTTCCTTGGAATCGGGTATTTGCATATGGGGATGTCGGCATTTGCAACCAGGCTTATAATGAAAGCAATGCGGTTGTTCATATGACCCATCAGGTGGTAGCGAAGAATATCGCCAAAACCGAGTTCATTCTGGGGATTCTGCAACTAATGGTGGAAACCATCAATATCGGGCAATACCAGCATGTTCAGGAAAAAATCTCGGAAGTCATCATAGCGCTTGAAACGGTAAAGGCTTTCATAACAGCTTCGGAGGCAAACGCGAAAGTGGATAAGTGGGGAATGATGACACCCGATTTCACACCGTTAAACATAGCCCGTAATTATTATCCGAAGATTTACCCTAGATTCAGTGAAATAATGCAGCTTCTTGGGGCTAGTGGCTTAATGGCGATACCAAATGAAGCCGATTTCGATTCGGAGCTTCGACCGGATTTGGATAAATATCTTCAAGCTGCGAATGGTGGGGCCTATGACAGGGTTAAATTGTATCGTCTCGCATGGGATGTATGCATGAGTTCATTTGGATCCAGGCAAACGCTGTACGAAAGATTCTTTTTTGGGGATCCGGTCCGTATGGCTAGCGCTTTATATAACGGCTATGATAAACAGGAATATGTGGACCGTGTCAAGGAGTTCTTGAACCGTACTGAAAACCTTGCAGAAATCAACTGAGCCCGGTAGCATTGGCAAAACATATTAATTTAAAGGCCTTCCCGATGATTTGGAAGGCCTTTAAATATGAAGTATTGTTCATTTATTATATCGATTATGGATATTATTCTTTTTATATGTGCCAAAATCACTGAATTCCGTAAGTTCCATGGAGAGGGCAAGATATCTTTTTGAAAAGAGGGATGCCAAATGGGACTCCATCGTTTCGAAAAGGTGGTCACATACTTTTGTTTTATCACTGTCCTGGCGTCCAGCGCCAATTTTTAGTATGGCATGAACAAAAGCATCATCCTCTGTACCATTGGCAACACGATAATGCTTCAATTCAATGGCCCGGGATCGAATCCCGCCAATGGGAAAGATGGAGGGATAGGATATCAGTACATCATTCACCTTTCTTAATAAGCCGTCAATCTGGATTTCATCTTTGATATTATCCGTATATTCAATAATTATATGAGGCATATGATCAGTCCCTTCCATTATTTGTGGATATTCAGATGAGGCCGATCCCCGATTTCAGTAAATACATCGTCCCCGACTATTGTGCTAACGAGTTTTCCGATACCTTCAATTTCAGTGATGATTTCATCGCCTACAGCAGTATCCGCCAAGCCTTCAGGTGTGCCTGTCAATATGATATCGTTTGGACTCAATGTCATGAAGCTGCTGAAATATTCAATTAAATCAGCAATGCCGAAAATCATGTCTTTCGTGTTGCCTTGCTGAGTCAATTTTCGGTTGACGTAAGTTTTGATGGCAAGATTCGAAGGATCTGGAATATCTTCGGCATCGACGAGCCAGGGACCAATGGGGGTGCAGGTATCGCGATTTTTGACCTTTAAATTTGGCCGGTAGTAGTTCTCCAGATAATCCCGTATTGCATAATCATTTGCAATCGTATATCCACTTACATAATTAAAGGCTTCTTCCTTTTTTATGTTCCTCGCCTTTTTACCGATGACCACTGCCAGTTCACATTCATAATGCATATAAGCTGCATCAGCAGGCCGCCTTGTCTGTCCCCGGTGGCCGATGAATGTATTGGGACCTTTTAAGAATGCAAGGGGTTCTTCCGGGGCTTTAAAAGCTAGCTCCTTCGCATGGTCTGCATAATTCAAGCCAAGCGCGAAGACAGTTCGTGGTTCCACAGGGGGAAGCCAGACAACGTCCTGCTCATTGACAAGCCGGCCATCCGCCAATTGGAGCTGGCCATGATATTCACTTGCTGGATGTATGGCACCTGCATAGGCTACACGTGCTCTCTTCATAAAATCCCCTCCAGTGATAATTTTTCCTCGGAAATGATCGTATTTTCCAAATAACCGATTTCGTCTATTTCTATCCTGACTTGATCATTGGCTTTGGCCAGCGGTGCATTCTCAGGAACTCCAACTAGAAGGACGTCACCCGTATTCAAGGTCATGAAGTCCGTTACATCCTCAATAAGCCGGGGGATGGAGCGAATTAGATTTGAAGTTGAATTTTCTTGCCTTAGCTCTCCATTAATATATACACGAAGTCCTAAAGAATCGGGGTTGGAGATGGATTCCTTGGATACGACCCATGGACCGATCGGGCAAAATCCATCACGGGCTTTATGGCGGATAGCAGGACGGAAAACGCTTTCATGAGGAATGCTAATATCATTGGCGATCGTAAAACCTTCTATATAATCCGAGGCATGTTCTTTCTTGACTCTTGTCGCCGTTTTACTGATCACTATTCCAAGTGCGGCTCCGATTTCCAATTCAGGTATGCCGGTTGGAAGGGGAACTGGATTTGAATAAGAAGAAAACGTGTTTCTAGGTTTAATATAAAGGATCGGCCCTTTAGGAGGTTCATTATAAGGCGGATGGTCGATCTTTCCCTTCATTGCTTCCAATGATCCTTTATAGTTTAATAATGTTCCATATACCGTTCCGGAAATAGGGTTATCCAACTTGATTCGTGATACCTCATACTTAACACCGTTCATTAATATATAGCGGTTCGACAGTATTTCCACTTCTTCTGAGTAATCTGACTTTTGGAGTTTAACTCTTGCTTTTGCCATGGCACTCACCCCTTGATTTTTTAATTAATCATATATGATATCGTATATGATTTTTTGTTTAAGTTCAACATATTTAGATTATTCAGTATAATTAGACAAAAAATGTTAGAAAAAAGCTGGGTTTCAACAGAAAAATGCCTGGAACATTTAGTTAGTATGAAGCAAGGAGTTCAAATTGAAAGATTATGAATGGGGGATATTCCTGATATTCCGATGATGAATGGTAAAGAGTATTTGATTACCATTGGTTGATTGGATTCAATCCTTTGTTCAATATTAGAAATGTCGGCCTATACATATACCGAGATGATTTTACTGTAATAAGAGCATGGGCATTAGTGAAAAGTAATTTATTATGCAACAATCTGGCGAATACGCGACAAAAACATAATAAGAATGATATAAAAGGCATGGAACCTCCGCTTCAATTGATTTATTTGCTTGTAAGCAGGGCTATGGGTATAATAAGTAGAGTAAATTCATTAGTAAGTTAAGTTATTTTTGGAGGTAAATTCCGTGAAAATTACAATAAAAGATGCTAGCAAATTCGTCGATCAAGAAGTAACCATTGGAGGCTGGCTTGCCAGCAAACGTTCCAGTGGGAAAATTGCTTTCCTTCAAATACGTGATGGCTCTGGTTTTATTCAAGGGGTGGTCGTGAAAGCTGAAGTGGGAGAAGAGATTTTCGCTCGTGCGAAATCGGTTTCGCAAGAGTCATCCTTGTATGTAACTGGTGTCATTCAAAAGGATGAACGCTCGCCGTTCGGTTTTGAATTACAGGTGAAAGATATTGAAATCATTCATGAATCATTGGATTATCCCATTACACCTAAAGCGCATGGTCCTGAATTTTTAATGGATAACCGCCATTTGTGGCTGCGTTCAAAACGGCAGCATGCAGTCATGAAAATCCGGAACGAAATAATCCGTGCTACATATGAATTCTTTAATGAAGAAGGCTTCGTTAAAGTGGATCCCCCAATTTTAACGGGAAGCGCACCAGAGGGAACGAGTGAATTGTTCGCGACTAAATACTTTGATGAGGATGCATACCTTTCACAAAGTGGTCAACTCTATATGGAAGCGGCAGCCATGGCACTTGGGAAGGTATTTTCCTTTGGCCCAACCTTCAGGGCAGAAAAATCCAAAACAAGACGACACTTAATCGAGTTCTGGATGATTGAACCAGAAATGGCTTTCATCGAATTTAAAGAAAACCTGGAGGTACAGGAGAAATTCGTTTCTTCCATCATCCAATCCGTATTGAAAAACTGTGAGCTTGAGTTGAATACACTGGGCCGTGATACATCGAAGCTTGAACAAATCCAAGCTCCTTTCCCGCGCATTACATATGATGAAGCCATTAAGTTCCTTCATGAACAAGGATTTGATGATATTCAATGGGGGGATGATTTTGGAGCTCCGCATGAAACTGCGATAGCGGAAAGTTATGATAAGCCCGTTTTCATAACTCATTACCCAACCAAAATCAAACCTTTCTATATGCAGCCAGATCCTGACAGGGAAGAAGTCGTTCTTTGTGCCGATTTGATCGCTCCGGAAGGATATGGAGAAATAATTGGCGGTTCAGAACGGATTCATGATCAGGGATTGCTTGAACAGAGAATCAATGAGCATGGCTTGAGCGAAGATGCTTACAAATGGTATATGGAATTAAGAAAATATGGCTCTGTGCCGCATTCAGGCTTCGGTTTGGGATTGGAACGCACCGTAGCATGGATCAGTGGAGTCGAGCATGTCCGTGAAACCATCCCGTTCCCACGTCTATTAAATCGATTATATCCTTGATTACGTTATGAAGCGGTTATCTTGCCTATTGGCAGATAACCGTTTTTTGTTAAAATTATAAACTTATTCGATGAGCCGTATTCATGTTATACTAAACCAGAGGTGTCCAAAAACATGAATAAAGAACATTTATATGCGTGGTTTAAGGAAGGAACGATAACGATTCCATCCTTTTTGTTGACTAACTATAGTGCAATGGGACTGAATGAACAAGAAATGGTCCTATTATTACAATTGCAAAGCTTCATCGATAAAGGTAATCATTTCCCTGCACCCTCCCAACTTTCTGACCGAATGACATTGCAGGAAACGGAATGTCTATTCATGATCCAGCGTTTGGTCCAAAGGGGATTTGTTGAAATGGTGGTTGAGGGGAGCCAAGAAATCGGACAGGAAAAATATTCGTTGTCTCCACTGTATGAAAAAATGATGGACTGTTTCTTGAAAACTTTGAAACAGGCAGAGTCTGCAGAAATTCAAAAAGCGGGGGAGAGCCTTTATACGATTTTTGAACAGGAGTTCGGCCGCCCTTTATCTCCCTTTGAATGTGAGACATTGGCAATGTGGATGGAGGATGACCATCAACCCGAAATCATTAAGTCAGCTCTGAGGGAGTCTGTCATTTCCGGAAAATTGAATTTCCGATACATTGATCGAATTTTATTCGAGTGGAAAAAGAATGGAATTAAAACCTTAGAACAGGCAAGGGAGCAAGGACAAAAATTTAGAGTTCATCAAAAGAGGGACCGAAAGACGGAAACTGCACAACCATTGAAAGATGTGCCATTCTATAACTGGCTCGAGCAGTAATGTAAATTGAAGGAGAACCGATATGTTGAATAAAGCTCAAATTCGATATTGTCTGGATACGATGGGTGAAATGTTTCCGGATGCCCATTGTGAGCTGAATCACTCCAATCCATTTGAATTGGTGGTTGCTGTTGCCCTGTCAGCTCAGTGTACGGATGTATTAGTCAATAAAGTGACGAAGGATTTATTTCAGAAATATAAAACGCCTGAGGATTACATAAGCGTTCCGATTGAAGAGTTGGAAAATGACATTCGCTCAATCGGTTTGTTTCGTAACAAGGCTAAGAATATACAAAAGCTGTCGCGCATGCTGATCGAAGAATACGGTAAGGAAGTTCCGAGAGATCGTGATGAGCTTGTTAAATTGCCTGGCGTTGGCAGAAAGACGGCGAATGTAGTCGTTTCCGTTGCTTTTGATGTGCCGGCGATCGCTGTGGATACCCATGTAGAGCGTGTTTCCAAGCGCCTGGGATTATGCCGTTGGAAGGATAGTGTCCTCGACGTTGAAAAAACGCTGATGGCTAAGATACCAAAGGATGAGTGGTCCGTTACGCATCACCGCCTGATATTCTTTGGACGCTATCATTGCAAGGCCCAGTCACCAAGGTGTGAAACCTGCCCGCTTCTCGATTTATGCCGTGAAGGAAAAAAAAGAATGAAAAGGAAAGAAGCCAATTGACGCAGTCCATATCATTAAAAGTCCCTAAAGAATTGGCCCATCATTTGTTTTTTCCTGAAAAGGAAACCATCTTGGAAAAAGAACGATATGCAGTTTGGAGTGAAACGATTCCATTCGAGGATTTCCCGTATGAGTTACTTTATTATAATAATGTAGAAGCCTATGCTCCCTGGACGAAGGGGGCAATGCATGTAAAGGAACTGCTGGAGAGTTGGAAGGGAATTGATTCGGAATGCAGATTGCTATATTCTGAGCGAAAAGCGGGACAGACCTTGGGACTCATGAAGCAGGGGATCGGTTTATTTTTAACCGCAGTCTTCTGGATGCATGGGCAGCCAGTGGCATTGAATGATATCCGGTGCCAAATACAATCCTTTAACAATATTCCGGTGAACATGGATGAAAGGCTTTCTTTCATCCTTGCTAGACCCGCTTTTTTTCATTCTTATAGACAGCTCAGTGAGTTGTTCCGAGAATTTGAAAAACAATATGTAAAGTTCATGATCAAAAATAAGAACAGCCAAAAAAACGTCTAAGCCAAAAGCTTAGACGTTTTTTTTTAGGTCAATCTTCATATTTATTTATTCGGTATCTTGGTTTGGATCTGGGTCCGGATTAGGATCGGGATCAGGGGTCTCGACTGGTTTTTCCTCTTCTACCGTTCCAGGGTCAGTGGTATCATCCCCGCCCTCGACATCCTCTCCATTATTGCCATTTCCGTCATCCGTGTTGTTGCCATTACCATTATTACCATTGTTACCATTGCCATTATTGTCGTTATTGCCATTATTACCGTTATTGCCATTATTGTCCTTATTATCGTTATTGCTGTTTTCGCCATTGCTATTTTTGTCTTCGTCTTGTTTATCCTCTTCGCCTTCAGCAGGAGTTTCTTGTTCCGGATTTTCACCTTCGGCAGGATCTTCAATTTCCTCGTCCTCAGTATCCTCAGGGACTACCGCTTCAGCAGGTATTTTGACAGATGTACTCGCAGGATCACTTTGTTGGTTATCCACTAGAGCTACCACTGAGAAAGTATATTTACTTCCAGGGGTTGGATTAGGAATCGTTAAACTAGTATCCTTCGATTTTTTCAATACACTCTGTGCGCCGCCGTCAACGGACATCTTAACCTCGAATTGGGTATTCCCATTATCTTTAGGATATGACCATGATAAATTGATTTCATTGCTTTCCTGGTTGTAAGAAGCGTTAATGCCAGGAACGTCGATTTTTTCATATTCTGTCGTCACTTGTGTAGGCTCGTGACCTTTAACATAATATTCATAAGTGATTTTACTGCTTGGTGTATATTCATTGGCTTTAACAGCCGGATTCGAACCTTTGATGACTCCAACCTTCACAACACTGTCAGGTTGATCAAAGTCTTTCGTTTCTTTTGATTGGGCCATATGTTCCATTAAATTCTTAAAGATGAATTTAGGGATTCTTTGAGATGATTCACCCAGATATTCCATTTGCTCACCAGATGCATTATCATAACCAGCCCAAACCGCGACTGTATAATTGGTTGTATAACCCGCCATCCAGCTATCCTTTACACCCGAAGATGGGATGTTGTTCGCTGCACGCTGTTCAGGCGTAAAGTTGGTTGAACCTGTTTTACCGGCTACCGGGAGACTAGGGATATTGGCTAACCTTCCTGTTCCATATGGTTCTTTCATGACGCTTTTCAACATGTCCGTCACGATGAAAGCTGTAGAATCTTTCATGACTGGTTTTGATTCCGTCTTATTTTTGATGGTTGTTTTATCACGTAAAACAATCTTTTTCACACTATGCGGTTCATTATAAATGCCATTGTTTCCGAATGAACTGTATGCACCGGCAAGTTCAAGTGTAGAAACATCCTTACCTCCGCCCAATGCTGCCGATTCGGTAATTTCCTTGTCGAAAGGAATCCCAAGATCAGTGGCAAAATCACGTGCCCGGTCCAAGCCGACTGCTTGAAGCGTTTTTAAGGCAGGAATATTTAATGACCGTGCCAATGCTTCCCGAGTCGTTACAGTGCCATAATGTCGTCCGGAAGCATTTTTAAGCGGTGTTCCATTACTGTAAGTGTATTCCTCATCCTTGATTTGGTGGTAGGTGGACCAATTTAAATATTCCACGGCAGGACCGTAATCCAGAATCGGCTTAATGGTCGAACCAGGTGATCGCTTGGCATCCGTTGCATAATTCCAGCCGCGTTTAACCGTCGTATTCCTGCCGCCGCCCACTGCTTTAATTTCACCAGTTTCTGTATCGAGTAATGTGACTCCGGCTTGGAGATCTTTACTTGGATAATTGATGATTTCATCACTGTTCAACATGTTATAAACATATTCTTGGGCATCTTTATCAATGGTCGTCTGGATTTCCAAACCATCGGTAAATACGTTATAGTCACCCATATCTCCGACTTCCTCAATTACCAAATCGATGAATGCATCGTATGCGGTCGTATCGATTTGGCTCTTATCGATTTCTTGAAGTCCTTCTGTTATATCGATGCTTTGTGCATTTTTCATTTCCGTTTCAGTGATATATCCATGTTTGTTCATTAAGTGCAGGACAATATCACGGCGTTCTTTCGCACGTTCAGGGTATTTATACGGGTCATATCTGCTTGGGCTTTGCGGTAATCCTACAAGCATGGCCGCTTCGTTCAATTTCAATTCGTTAAGATCTTTTCCATAATAAGTTTGCGATGCAGTTAAGATCCCGTTGGCACGGTTTGCAAAGAAAATCTTATTCACATACATTTCGAAAATTTCTTCTTTTGTATATTTTCTTTCAAGCTGTATGGATAGCCACATTTCCTGGACTTTCCTTTTAATGGTCTTATCAGGCGTTAAATAAGAACGCTTGATGACCTGCTGGGTCAATGTACTTGCACCCTCTGAGCCGAATCCGTTTTTGACGTTGGCTATGACGGCACTGCCCAGACGTAAGAAATCGACCCCGTGATGCTCATAAAAGCGGGAATCTTCCGTTGCCAGGAAAGCTTCTTCGACAAGATCGGGTATGTCTTCATAATTTACATAATCCCGGTTTTCCTTTCCGATTTCAGCAAGTAATTTACCATTTTCATCGAGAATCTTGGATGTGACCGGATCTTTTAAAAGCTTGTCGTCAAGTTCTGGAGCGTCGCTTATAAAATAAGCCATTGCAGCTCCTCCGGCAACCAGGCCTATTATTCCGAATGTAACAAGTATAAGGAAAATCCGCTTAAGCATATTGGTTGGTTTTTTAGGACTTTTATTCTGTCCCTTTTTTTGAGTCTGCCCCTGCTTTCGGCGTTCTTCTCTAGTATTATATTTTTCAGCCATTACAGCTAACCTGCCTTTCTAAAAAACTAAAAATTTTCTGAGATGAGCGAATCTACTACTTTAATATAGTCAATTCTCGGTTGAAAGCCAAGAGTAATCTTTCGTGAACTGCTTTCAACCTCTTGAAGAGTTATAGATTTGCGTCCGCCTTCTTTCATTCTCTTCCAATAAAAACTCAGTTGTTCGGAACTCATTAAATATATATCATCCATTGCGGAAAACCGGATGATGACAAACGCAATTCCGTCATGCTGAACGATATGCTTCATGTGTTCAATTTGATGGTCATGAAAATTCTTCAGCGGGAACGAACTGCTGTTTTTCGTTTCCTTTGCCTCAAAATCAATGTACTTTCCTTTATAAACACCATTATAATCGGTGGTCGATGCTTGTTTGAAATAAGCTTCTTTAATGACTGCAGCACTTCTTTTCGGATAGTGGACATCGACAATTTGTATGGGTGTCGGTTTTTTATGGATGACGGCAATGCCGTGTGCTAAATAATACTGATTGGTTTCGTTCAAATCGTCTTCCAATGTCTTTCCCCGGTTGCTGTAACTGATTTTTTTTAGTGGACTTTTCTTTTCTTCCATAGCCTGCGGTACAAATCTTCGTCCGTTGGGATAATGAAATGCCACTTTTACCCCTCCTTTTTTTCACTTATCTATATTAGCAAAAAAAGAATCCAAAATGTGAATAAAAAGAATTGTTTCTTAGAACGATAGGATTTATGTACAACTATATGTCACAATTCATCGCTATAGAAAGGCTAGATGCGAATGTTAAAGACGGAAAAGCAGTTGCTCCAATCCATAAAAGCCCAAACTGCAAAAGGGAATAGGGATAATATATCAAGAACGAAAGCATATGAACAATTTTTTAGAATCCATCCAGAAATACAATGGTCTTTTTTAGCAGGGATGGTTTCCAGGAATGCAGGCTGGAATATGTGTGATCTTGAAGGGATTTGGTTTTCCAATTTACTTGGCCTTAAATACAGGCATCAATTATTCCTAACGTATGAAGAAGCCAACTGGAGAATATTCCAAGATGCATATCCGCAATTACTTCTCTATCATTATTCGACGAAATATGGACGTCCATTGTTTCACTTATGTCATTATTTTTTTATTACCAAATTCATGAAGAACGAATGGCATTCCTTTTGGAAATATGGAAATCGTGAAAAATTAGTCACTGCGCTTATCATAAATGAACAAAACATCATTGAAGAACCGGTTATTAAAAAGCAATCCTTCGTTTTTCATTCTTTGTTATTTTTCCTGCAGGATTGGATGCATTTTAGCACCGTTTTATTTCCTACTTGCAATGGAGAACTGTATGGATCGTCCGTTGCACATTTTAGAAATATCGATAAAAGGATTGAATTGGGGAAAAGGTTGACTGGACTTTTATTTTCTGAAGATTTATTTCCACTATTTTATGAATTTTCCTGCAGGACTGAACCAACGGGTGCCAGATATGATTATGAACAATATCGAAAAAAGCCTAGATACCATGAAACCCCGATGCTGAGAGGAGTATATCCATTGATTCATCATCAAGCAGGGGAGACAGAGCAATGGGATATGAAAAAAAAGGTAAAAAAAAAATGGTTCAATGAACCCAAATGGAAAGAAGACCCGCATTTGACGGAATGGTATGATCATAAACAAAAGCAGCTGCACACGGCAGCAATAATCAAAAATTGGATTTTATAATAGGAAACAGGGAAGGCGTCGATGAAGCCTTCCCTGGATTCAGTACTTACGTAGAGGGGCGGTTTTCTCCACTAAGTTTCGGGTTTCCCGTTCCTGCCTCTTTAGTGGGCGGCTTTTGTCGTTTTTCGTTTTTCTGCTGTCTGCTTTCATTCGACTGCATAAAATCACCTCCTGTCTGTATTCTTGTTTAAAACTCCATTCTTCATTCTGCCATTGTTGTCGAAGGGCATAATAAATTAAGTGAATTGCACTTTCTTTGCCGATTCGCTTCTAGTTTTGTCAGTCATGAAGGGCTTTCAGATAAAAAAAAGAATAGTACAGGTAAAGAATGGGAGGGATCAGCATGGTCAATAAAAGTGTCGCAACAGAAGAGATATTAAGGATGATAGCTGAGATCAGTACCAGCCTGGATCGTTTGGAAATTTCATATGGGGAAACTGTAAATACAGTGCGGTGTAAACTATGGGCGGAACAATATACATTAGTTAATGAAGCCCAGGAAGCCATTGAGAAAGCCGAGGATTATTGGGTGAATGCTGAAGGTGTGAACCACTCCTTTTCCATTGTTCCGGAAAAAACAATTATAAAACACAAGGTTTTCACTGAATTGCACGTATAATCCGCAGGAATTTCATTTTATGGAGAACTGGATTATAATAAGGGAAACAAATGTACGGAGGAATATATTGTGCAAAAAGAAAAACTGCAGCTGTTAACAGAACAATTGATTAAATATACGGACCAGGCAGATGATATTTATGAGGGTGTACGCCTGGAAGGAAAGGAAAAGGATTTCTTTTCGGAAGTAAAGCCGTTTGCAGATCAGGTCAGGAACGTATGCATCGAATGGGAAACCGGAATGAAGGAGTGGATGAAAGAAACCGAATTTAGGCATCTTTTCCCCGAGCAAATCGAACAAACCGCCCATAACCTTTCTGATGTGGCCGTTCAGGCATTTTTTCCTAAAACAAGTTATAAGCGATTTAAAAGCCATGTCCAGTCGATCGAATTCATCCTTAATAATGTAAAAACGGAAATCGATCGGATTTTATCATAAAAACACCTACACTTTATCCCTTCTTTTTTCATATATTATCAGAACCATGTAATGAAAAAGAGGAGGGCTTATTGTCATGATGAGATCCGGTTATAACCAAATCTCCCCAAATCAAGGACAGTTTCCTCAATCAATGCCGGAAAATTGGGGAGGATACCAACAGCCAATGCCGTATCCTCCGCCAAATAATCATAATCTTGAACAACCATTTATGTATCCATATCATCACCAGGATACAGGGGGCTATATGACGCCATATCATGATCCTTATCAGCAGGCAGCGCATCACCCATTTCAACCAGTCCCTCAGCAGGCGATACCCGTGGGAGCTTATCCGGGCAACAGTGTTATGCAGCCAATGGCACAAATGCAGCCAATCCAGTCCAATCTTCATCCGCAAGCTTTTAGTCCGTTCGCAAATCCGTTACAGCCAGCTAAAAGACCTCCGCAAAGTCAGCAGCAGGCTCATAATCCATATCCAAAGCAGCAGTTCATGCAAAAACCCCAGCCATCGGGTTTCAAATCGGTCATGAATCAATTCAAAACACAAGATGGCTCCATGGATATAACGAAGATGATGAACACAGCTGGACAAATGATGAATACAGTTTCCCAAGTATCTTCAATGGTCAAAGGAGTAGGGGGCTTCTTCAAAGCATAGATGGTGAATAAAGAAAAAAGCAGACTTACAAGTGACCAGCCACTTTTTTAAGTCTGCTTTTATTCATGCCTAATGGATTTCAATCCGATTCCCCCTGATTTTGGGTAGGTGAAGCGTGAGGATGCCATCGAGATGTCGAGCGGTCACATTTGTTTCATCAATCGGTTTTGGAAAGGAAATGGTTCTTGAAAAAGTACCAGCTGAAACTTCCTTTTGGAACAATCCTTGATTTTTATCCTTTCTATCTCCATGCTTTGCAGATATGGTTACGGAATGGGCCAGTACATCAATTGATATTTGGCTGCGTGGAATACCGGGCAAGGTGGCAGTTAGGGTATATTCTGAATGCGTTTCGTGAATATCAACCGGAAAGCTGCGTTCTTTCGCCGAGCCGAAGAAATCGTCAAGAGATTTCAGCATGCCTTTAGGAGGCCTTTCGGAAAACAGCCGATCCATTTTGTTAATGAAGTGGGAAAAGGGTTCCATTCGATTCCGGTTATTATTTTTTTCAGAAGAGGTCATCACGGTGCTCCTTTCTAAAAAATTCCTTTGCCTATAAGCTATGTGAGGAATGAAGAAATGTGAATGGACTGTTGGGTTTCAGATTCAGGTCCATAGGGAATAACGGTATTGAATGATTAATAAAGGAAATGAGGGATTAATATGACAGATAGCAAGCTTTCCTACATAGATACCGGGAAAGGCAAGGAGACATTGTTGTTTATCCATGGATTTTGCGGAAGCCATGAATATTGGAGCGACATCATTGCTGGATTAAAGGAAGAATACCGGGTTATTGCCGTTGATTTACGGGGACATGGTGCAAGTGAGGAAATAGGGGAGTCTTTCTCGATTGAAGATATGGCAGCTGATATTGCGTCATTTTTGGAAGAACTGGAAATCGGACAGGTATATATGTTTGGTCATTCGCTTGGGGGATATATCACCTTGGCATTCGCAGAAAGGTTTCCTGGGAAATTGTCTGGTTTTTCATTGGTACATTCCACCGCTTTCCCGGATGATGAGACTGGAAAGGCGGGGCGCTTAAAATCAGTCGAGAAAATCGAAAGTGAGGGAATCCCTGCTTTCATTGACGGACTTATACCGAAGCTTTTCGCTCATTCCGATGATCCCAATATTGAACATACAAAGGAAATCGGATATAAAACAAGTGAAATTGGTGCGATAGGGTCTTTACATGCCATGAGGAACAGAATGGACAGAAATCATGTTCTCGAAGATACGAAGTTGCCTGTCCTTTTGGTTGCAGGTGAAAAGGATAAGGTGATTCCCGTTGAAAAAACCTTTTCTGTAAAAGGGAGCCATATCAATGAAGTAATACTTAAGGGCAGCGGCCATATGGGAATGTTGGAAGCTCCAGGCAGACTAATTGAAGAAATCATTCGCTTTGTCGAGAAGAATTAAGTGAAAAAAATGACCGGGCTGGAAACGAGATGTTGACGTTTCCAGCTTTTTTTTTGAATAGGAAATAGTTTCCCTTTTGCATAGAACGTTCATTCGGTAGAATAGGAGGATGAGGTGGTTAAATGAAACTGCGAAAAAATTTACTGGAAGTCATAAAGGATCTAAAAACAAATGAAGATTTTAAAGAAAATATAGTACATTGGCAAGTTATTGAAGCAAAAGAGGCAAAACATGTTCCCTTTCCCGAAGCAATGAATGATAAGATCAAGCATGCTCTTGAAATACGGGGGATTAATGGGTTGTATACCCATCAGGCAACTGCATTTGATACTGCTGTCAGCGGCAATAGCCTTGTAGCGGTAACACCTACAGCTTCTGGTAAAACATTATGCTATAATTTGCCGGTCCTTCAAAAAATACTGGAAGATGAAAAAACCAGGGCGCTATATATTTTTCCGACAAAGGCACTGAGCTATGATCAAAAAAGCGAATTGAATGAAATGATCCATGAAATGGATGCTGAAATAAATAGTTATACATACGATGGGGACACACCTTCAAATATCAGGCAAAAAATCCGCCAGGCCGGACATATCGTGATCACCAATCCTGATATGCTCCATTCAGGAATCCTGCCCCATCATACGAAATGGGTCTCATTATTTGAAAACTTGAAGTATGTGGTCATCGATGAACTTCATATTTACCGCGGCGTTTTCGGAAGTCATACAGCCAACGTCATTAGAAGGTTAAAGAGGATTTGCAATTTTTATGGAAGCGACCCTGTATTCATCTGTACTTCCGCTACAATCAATAACCCAAAAGAGTTGGCAGAAGAGCTTACGGAAAAACAAATGGTCCTTATCGATAATAACGGAGCCCCGAGTGGGAAAAAGCATTTTGTGTTTTACAATCCCCCAATAGTCAATAAACCGCTGAACATACGCAGGAGTGCGGTTTTGGAAGTCAGGAAGCTGGCAAATGAATTTTTGAAAAATAAAATTCAAACCATCGTTTTTGCGCGAAGCAGGGTTCGTGTGGAAATTCTATTGACATATTTACAGGAGCTTGTATCAAAGCAATTGGGGCCAAAATCAATCAGGGGCTATCGCGGCGGATATCTGCCAACACAGCGTAGGGAAATTGAACAAGGCCTTAGGGATGGTTCCATTTATGGAGTGGTATCCACAAATGCACTTGAGTTGGGTGTCGATATCGGCCAGCTTCAGGTTTGCATAATGACTGGTTACCCTGGATCCATATCGAGTGCCTGGCAACAGGCGGGACGGGCAGGAAGGAGACATGGTGAAGCATTGATCATCATGGTTGGCAGTTCCAGTGCCCTTGATCAATATATCGTACAGCATCCCGATTATTTCTTTACCAGAAATCCAGAGACGGCAAGAATCAATCCGGATAATCTTTTGATCCTGGTTGATCATGTAAAATGTGCAGCATATGAGCTGCCATTTAAAAAAGGCGATATATTTGGGAAAACAGAGATTATGGACGTTCTTGAATTCCTTACAGAAGAAAGGGTCTTACACTTGAATGGGGACAAATGGCATTGGATGAACGATGCTTTTCCCGCAAGCAATATCAGCCTGCGTTCAGCGGCACAGGAAAATGTCGTGATCATCGACCAAACGAATGCACCGGTTAATCGGGTCATCGGGGAAATGGATACGTTCAGTGCAATGACCCTTCTCCACGATGAAGCCATTTATTTGCACCAGGGAATTCAATTTCAGGTAGAAGAACTTGATTGGGATGAAAAGAAAGCTTATGTACGAGAAGTCAATGTGGACTATTATACGGATGCTAACCTTGCTGTCCAGTTGTCTGTATTGGAAGTCGATAAACAGCGATCTTTCGCTTCCACAGCAGCTGCTTTTGGTGATGTCGCAATCCGGGCAATGCCTACGATCTTCAAGAAAATCAAATTCGAAACTCATGAAAATATTGGTTCAGGACCAATCAGTCTTCCGGAGATGGAGCTGCATACGAGTTCGGCCATGCTTTCCATGGATTCTGATATATTCAATTGGGACGAAAATCGAATAGAACAAGGAATGATAGGAGCCTCCCATGCTCTAAATTACATGATTCCGCTATATGTTATGTGCGATCCGCATGATATTCATGTGTATCCGCAGGTTAAGGCAGCGCATAATGAAAAACCGACCATTTTCATCTATGATAGTTATCCGGGTGGAATAGGGTTAAGTGATAAAGTATATGAAAACTCTGAAGTCATCCTGATGGAAACAATATCAATGATAGAGAATTGCACTTGTGAAAGCGGCTGTCCTTCCTGTATTGGAACGGAATCCGCAACGAAAACAGCCAAGAGTGATGCCAAACAATTATTAGGTCAATTTTGTAAGCAAAAACATTAATAGATTACAGGGATCCGTGAAAAGAGGTGTAATTTCATGTCTTTAAAAAATAAACTAAACCGTATGAAAACCCATATGAACCTAGAGAAACATACTTCTCCTATAGAAGTAATTGACCAGAAAGAGAATGAAGAAATTCCTTACTTGGAAAAGTGGCTGGAGAACGATACCGTTTCCTTTCATTTCGATGGTGACTATTGTTTCATTAGGGAAGTCCGCTACCCTATAAATCACAAACACGGCTTATATGCATTTTCCGAGCTTAAAAAGGTCGTAAAAGAGTGGAATCAAGCTTCATTGGAGCATCCACTCTCCGCCAAGGGCGTTAAAAGTGAAGATCTGTTTTTCTTCGATACGGAAACGACAGGGCTTGGAGGAGGAGCGGGCAATACCATTTTTTTACTTGGCTATGCGTATTTAGAAGGTGAAGAAGTTGTCGTGAAGCAACATATCCTTCCGCAGCCTGGAAGTGAAATCCCGCTCTATCAAAGCTTTCTGGAAAACATCAATTACGAAACCCTTGTCACATATAATGGTAAATCCTTTGATTGGCCTCAGCTAAAAACAAGACATACCTTGATAAAAGAGCATGTACCAAAACTGCCGGAATTCGGACATTTCGATTTGTATCATGCTTCAAGACGCCTTTGGAGAAACAAATTGGAGCGAGTGAAATTATCTGCTGTCGAAACAGATATTCTTGGTGTACATAGAGAGGATGATATTCCTGGATATTTGGCGCCGATGATTTATTTTGATTTTGTTGAGAGGAAGAATCCGGAAATTCTGTTTGGGATCATGAAGCATAATGAATGGGATATCCTATCACTGATCACATTGTATATTCATTTGTCCCGAAAAATCCTCCAAATCGATGGATATACGGAAGAGTCCATGGAGATTGCACGATGGCTCGATTATTTGGGGAAAAAAGAGGAGTCAGTTGAGACATATCAAAAAATATTGGAAGGGGGAAGTGAGGAAGATCGGATAATGGCTGGTCATGCCTTAGCTTTCCAGAAAAAGAAGCTAAAACAATTCAATGAAGCTTTGGAGATTTGGAAGGAAGTTGCCTTAAAAGGGAATGTGCAAATAAGGATACAGGCACAGATTGAATGTGCAAAATTATACGAACATCAATTTAAGGAAGTCGGTCATGCTCTAAAATGTTCAATAATCGCCCATCAGGAGATGGTAAGAGAAGGGATCACTCAGGAAAAAAAACAATTGGAATTGGAAAAGAGGATTCGGCGGCTCGAAAAGAAAGAAGGTTCAAAGGATATTTCTATGTAAAATAAAGGCATGAGAATGGTCTTTTAGTGCAAAAGGATGAAATTAAAAAATATGTATACAATTATTGTAGCCTTCAACTATTGTGTGTAAAATGAAAGAGTTGAGGGTGAAATTCCAAGCGTTCATTTCATACCTATACATCAAATAAAATCAAGGTGAAAGCGGAGCGGAGAAATGTATAAAACGACTTTATTTCTATTTTTTGTTGTCCTTTGTTTAACGATTGTTTTATTTACTTCATTAAAAGACAGTCTCTATTCCTTTTTGTAGAAAATTACCCTCTATATTTGAAGAGATAGCATTCATATAATAGTGTACTTATCGACAGCCATACATCGTTTTATACTTATTCTGTATAATTAGGTCATTTCATCAGTACACGTATCCCCTTTTTTTCATAGTCTGTAATGGTAAGACTAAACTTATCATGATGAAAGGGGACGTATTATAAATGTATTTTCGTAATTGTGGAGGAAATAAACCCAATGTAATGGGAGTATCCAACAATGTAATGGGCGCATACGGGAACGCACCTGGAGTAATGGGCGCATCAACCGGTAAATACCCCAATAACGTAATGGGGGCGTCAACCGGTAAAAACTCTAACGTAATGGGAGCATATAGTCCATCGGCTGTGTCTCCAGCTCAATATGGTCCATCGGCTGTATCTCCAGCGCAATATGGTCCAACACAAACATCTCCATCTCAAGTTGCCCCAGCGCAAGTTTCTCCAACACAGCAATATGTTAATACGAATGTATCGAACACAGTGATTCCTGTCGTTCATCCATCACATACTACAAATGTCAATAAACATGTGAACACGTTTAAGCATTATTTCCCGCATACTCAATCCGTGGTGAACGAGTGCTATAATCAACACTTGATCTGTGGAAGGCCGCCGCAAAACCCATGCTGTCCGCCTAAGCATTTCGGATACTAAAAAATAAGGGCTTATTAAGCCCTTGTTTTCTTACATAATCATGTTAAAAGGAGATTGGCCAAGCGATGAAGGTTTTGTATATGACCGGCTACAAAGCTTTTGAATTCGGGATATTTAAAAATGACCATGAAGCCGTAAAATATATAAAGAAAGCGATGAAACAGCGTCTCCTGCCATTGGTGGAAGATGGGCTGGAATGGGTGATCATCTCAGGTCAGTTGGGTACGGAATTATGGGGTGCCGAAGTGGTTTTCGAGTTACAGGAAGAATTTCATCAGCTTAAATTAGGTGTGCTTACTCCTTTCCTGAATCAGGAAGAGTCATGGAATGAAACGAATCAAGAGTTTTACCGATCCATATTGGCCCGTGCCGATTTTGTTGAATCGATTTTCAACAAACCATATGAAGGGCCCGAACAGCTTAAAATCAAAAATAGGTATATGGTCCATAAAAGCGATGCCATGCTCATCATTTTCGAAGCCGAAAAAGAAGGATCAGCCCGATATCCTTATTTCGAAGCGATGAAAAAAGCTGAAACACAGCCATACCCCATCTTTCAGATAAACTTTGATGATTTGCAATCGGCTGCGGAAGAAGCGAGCTGGTCCGAAGAATGAGAGAAAATAATTATGGTTTAAAAGTTGTTTCTAAAGCATAATCATATTATTATGAAATTTAGATACAGTTTTAATGGGAATACATACCGTTCACTGAAACAGTAAGATACAAAAAGGTGTTTCGTTGACAAACCCAAGAAGATTTGAAAAAATAATAAAAAGTCGATTGTATTGGCGAAAGTATTGAGGTGAAGTCTTATGCTATCCGATAAGATAAAATTAACGGCTAAAGATATTCTTGAAAAAGATTTTAAAACAGCCATGCGCGGGTATAAACCTGAAGATGTGGATCAATTCCTGGATCTGATCATTAAAGATTATGAAGTGTTCCATCA
Source organism: Peribacillus sp. FSL R5-0717 (assembly GCF_038002945.1). Taxonomy (NCBI): domain Bacteria; kingdom Bacillati; phylum Bacillota; class Bacilli; order Caryophanales; family Bacillaceae; genus Peribacillus; species Peribacillus sp. FSL R5-0717. Next base: position 438,464 of record NZ_JBBOOF010000001.1, on the reverse strand, counting down.
GGAAATTGAAGATCTTAAACAAGAAAATCTTAAATTGAAAAAACAAGCCGACGAGAGTACAAAACGTCCAAATCAACCTGCTCCAAGTGCCACCCCGGGAACCACTAACTTTGACATCCTTAAACGGTTATCCAACTTGGAAAAGCACGTTTTTGGTAACAAGCTGTTTGATTGAGGTTTTGCATTGTAAAAGTTAAAATTATTTTGGTATTGTGTTTTCATGAATAATGGAGTATAATCAATTATGTTATGTTAACGTTTGGGTAATTGCTGCTGCATTTATGCAGTAGAGGAAAGTCCATGCTCGCACGGACTGCGATGTCCGTAGTGTTCGTGCCTGGCGAAAAAATAAGCTTGGGCAGCAATCTTGGATTGCTGACGGCTGGGAAAATGCCTAAGTCCTTTTGGATATGGCATGAATACCTATAAAAGTGCCACAGTGACGTAGCCTTTACAGAAATGTAAAGGGTGGAACGAGGTAAACCCCACGAGCGAGAAACCCAAATTAATGGTAGGGGCGCTTTCTTCCTTGGAAATGAACGAGGAGAAGGACAGGAGCACATGCTTCTGTAGATAGATGATTACCGCCGAAGTACGAGACGCGAGTCGCTTGCAGTACTGAGGAACAAAACATGGCTTACAAAACGTTATCATATTACACCAAAAGCACAACTCTCCTTTTAAAAGGAGAGTTTTTGTTTATGGAAATTGCCCTAATATAAAAAGATTGGGCATTTCCTTTTATTTTTCGTTTTCGGAAACTCCGCTGTGTTAAACTAAGAACTTGGCAAGTTTTTCATTCCATTCGAAAAGTGTCCAGCGGAAAGAAAATGGCTTGAATGAAGTCTTCGGAAACGTTTTTAAAAATAGTGTTGGAATGTTAAGCATTTCCTTGATTCTGGGTATCCTATTTATAAAGGTTCCTTAAGCTCTTCTGTTAGCTGAAAAGCGGATAATGGATGGGAACCATACATAATTGGTTTGGATGATTTCAAGCATATAATTGCAGCGAGTATCTTAAGGTGCAGTGATAATAGAGTAAAGCTTTTATGTCACGGTAATCCATAGATGTTCCCGCTATATGATCATGATAGAAGCTAGGCCAACAATGAAGAATTCTAACGGCAAGATAAATGGTAGTGGACCTTTTAAATAAGGTTTACATGTAAAAAATCAATGCCTGCTTCTAAAATACATAAATGAAGAAATTCGCGAAAAGGTGCCATTGATTTGGATTAATGGAAAGAAGGTGCAGAATTAATGAAACAATTCGATATTATCGCAACATCAGCAATGGGATTGGAATCAATTGTTGCCAAGGAGGTTCGGGATCTTGGTTACGATTGTCAAGTCGAAAATGGTAAAATCACGTATAAAGGGGATCAATCCGCCATTGCCCGTTCTAATTTATGGCTGCGCACTGCCGATAGGGTGAAAATTAAAGTCGCGGAATTTAAAGCATATTCATTTGATGAGTTGTTTGAAAAAACAAAGGCATTGAATTGGGAAGATTACTTATCGGCCGATGTCGAGTTCCCCGTGAGTGGAAAATCCGTTAAGTCAAAGCTATACAGTGTCCCTGATTGTCAGGCCATTGTCAAAAAGGCAATTGTTGATAGATTGAAAAGTAAATACAAGCAAGTGTCTTGGTTTGCCGAGACTGGTCCTTTGTTTAAAATTGAAGTATCTATTTTAAAAGATGTTGTGACACTTACCATAGACACTTCAGGTGCAGGTCTGCATAAACGGGGATATCGAACCGGGCAGGGGGAGGCACCTCTTAAAGAAACATTGGCGGCTGCGTTAATCATGCTGACCAATTGGAAAGCGGATAAACCTTTCATAGATCCATTTTGTGGATCTGGAACGATTCCCATCGAGGCGGCCTTAATTGGTCAGAACATAGCACCGGGGTTTAATAGGGAATTCGTATCTGAAACTTGGTCATGGATGGACAGCAAGGTTTGGGATGAAGCGCGGATCGAGGCTGAAGATTTAGCCGATTATGATCAGTACTTGGACATAACCGGTTGTGATATTGACCATCGAATGGTCGATATAGCTAAAGCTAATAGTTTTGAAGCGGGTCTTGGTGATCTGATTGAATTCAAACAAATGCAGGTGAGGGATATCTCGACCAGGAAAGAGTATGGTGTCATTGTCGGGAACCCGCCTTATGGAGAACGTCTTGGCGAGAAAAAAGCGGTTGAGCAGATGTATAGGGAAATGGGCCAAGCCTTCAAGAAGCTTGATACTTGGTCAGTATACATGATTACCTCCAACCCTGACTTCGAACAGCATTATGGTAAGCCTGCAACGAAAAAAAGGAAATTGTTCAATGGTTTCATCCGTGCTGACCTTTATCAATATTGGGGGAAAAGGCCGCCAAGACAGCCTCAAGGTGAACAAGTAGGTAGAATATAACGGAGGATTTTGCTAGTCAGGACGATTTATTCATAATAGGTTCCAGTCTTGCTTATCATTTCCTTTTCTGTTATTCTAATAATGAATTATTTTTGTTCAGATTTAAGGATTACCTTAATATTCTTTTGAACAAGGATAGTAATATAATGTGTGGAGAACACACTAGGAGGCAACAAAAATGGAACAAGGTAAAGTAAAATGGTTTAACGCAGAAAAAGGTTTTGGATTCATCGAACGTGAAGGTGGAGACGATGTATTCGTACATTTCTCAGCTATCCAAGGCGAAGGTTTCAAAACTCTTGAAGAAGGCCAAGACGTTACATTTGATGTAGAACAAGGTCAACGTGGACCACAAGCATCAAACGTAAACAAAGCTTAATTCAACCCTATATTATTTACAGACAGGCTCTCTTTTGGAGCCTGTCTTTTATTTTACGAATGGGACAACCAGACAGCATACATAGAAAAAACATACATAAAACGTTTCATTTTCAAATGGTTGGTAAATACCTTGACTATTAATGTGAAATAAAGGATAATATACTTTTGCCTAAGATTATAATGATTCGGATTCTATATACTGATGATAGATAGAAGGGGAGACCAGGATGCTTAAAACACTGCCTTTTTCGGTAACAAAGGAAGATTCTTTTTACGATAAGCTTTCAGAATGGATCGGTGATGTCTTTTACGATATTCTTCCCGAAAAAGGATTTGAGCTGCGTGACGAACAAATCTTCATGGCATTTCAATTAGAAAAAGCCTTTAAGGAAAAGAATGTAAGTTTTGCTGAAGCAGGGGTAGGGACCGGTAAGACATTGGTCTATTTACTATATGCGATTTGTTATGCGAGATATACGAATAAACCGGCCATTATTTCGTGTGCAGATGAAACGTTGATTGAACAGCTTGTCAAAGAGGAAGGCGACATCCAAAAAATCAAGAATGCTTTAGGTATTGAAGTGGATGTTCGGCTTGCTAAATATCACGATCAATATGTATGTCTAAAGAAGTTGGATTACGCAGTGAATCATGAAGATTCAGAGGGAATAGATCAGCTATATGATGAACTTCCCAAGTTTGTCCATGATAACTCATCCATGAACGCCTATACAGCATATGGGGACCGTAAACAGTACCCATATTTAAATGATGAAGACTGGTCTAAAGTTGGCTGGGATCAACTCCAAAACTGTTTCACTTGTGATAAACGCCATCGATGCGGGCAAACCCTATCAAGGGACCACTATCGAAAATCAAGTGATTTGATCATTTGTTCACATGACTTCTTCATGGAGCATGTATGGACCAAGGAAAAGCGTAAGCGTGAAGGACAGTTACCATTGCTGCCAGATCATAGCTGCGTTGTCTTTGATGAAGGTCACTTATTGGAATTTGCTGCTCAAAAGGCTTTAACTTATAAAGTTGGGGAACAAACCCTTGCCTCGGTTTTGGAATTGCTTACAGCCAATCAGGTTCGTGAAGAAACCTTATACATCATTGAGGATTTAATTGATATTAATGAAGAATTTTTTGATTTGTTGGATGAAAAAGCGATACATGTCAGCGGATCTAATCGTTATGAAATCCCAATGTCCAAAGAAATTACAAGCTTTGCCCATAAGCTTCACAAAAAGGTTGAGGAGTTAGAGGAGAACCTAGTTTTTGAAGCGGAAATGTACACGATCAATGATTATGATTTAAAAGTGACGGAAGAATATTTAGAGCAGCTGGGCTACTCCCTTTCTCTATTTGTAAAGGATGAACAGGCCGTTTCCTGGTTTGAAGAAAATGAAATGACCAAAACATTGGTCATCATGCCAAGGCTCGTACAGGATATTTTGTCTGAACAGGTATTCTCTAAAAAAATCCCTTACATTTTTTCATCGGCAACATTATCGGATAATAAATCCTTTCAGTACATTGCAGATAGTTTAGGGATAGAAAAGTATGACAGCTTTTCCGTTGAATCACCGTTTGATTACGATGAAGTCATGAAAATGTACATGCCTACCTTCGAAAATGGAGATCAATTGGCTAAACTTCAATTTACGATGAAGACAATTGAGGAAAATGAAGGTCGAACACTCGTGTTGTTCCAGTCAAAAGAAGAATTGCATTGGTTCAAGGAAAACTGCCCAATGTCTTCTTATCCATTTTATTTTGAAGGGGAAGCGGAAATCAGCGAGCTGGTTAAGAAGTTCCAAGAGGATGAGCAATCTGTTCTTTTCTCCTATCATTTATGGGAAGGACTTGATGTTCCAGGGCCTTCATTACAAAATGTTGTGATACACTCCCTGCCATTCCCGCCGCGAGATCCAGTTTTCGAGGCTAAACGCAACTCGGTTTCCGACGCATTTGAAGAAGTGGACCTTCCATACATGCTCCTTCGCTTGCGCCAGGGAATAGGGCGTTTGATCAGGACGAGCAATGATTCGGGGACAGTCCAGATTTTGATTGATAAGGATTTTTCGGAGCAGGTGAAAGAGAAGATTGTATCCATTCTTCCTGTTACGCTTTAACTAAAGTCTATCCAAAAAAGAGCCAAGGTGCCCCTTGGTTCTTTTTTATTTTAATTTTTTAATCGGAGTGGTTCTGATAGGAATGATTTTTGTATAATATGGTAAAGTGTAGTTGGAAGGAGCAGTGATTATGACTAAAAAGGGTATCGATCTGATAGAAAAAGAGTTTAAGGAATATGTAAAGAAAATCTCGGCGTATAATGAAGCACTCGCGTTAATTTTTTGGGATTTGCGTACAGGTGCACCGAAAAAGGGAGTTGAGCAGCGTTCCGAAGTTATCGGGGTGCTTTCCTCCGAAGTGTTTAATATGAGCACAAGTAAAGAAATGGAATCCTTCATTGCAGAACTTTCGATGGAGCCTCTTAGTGAAACGACTAATAAAATGGTGCAAGAGTGTAAGAAAGATTTTGAAAGGAATAAGAAAATTCCTGCAAACGAATATAAGGAATTCGTCATTTTACAATCGCGTTCTGAAAGTGCATGGGAAGAGGCAAGGGAAAAAGCTGATTTTTCTTTATTTCAACCTTATCTGGAGCAAATTGTAGCGTATACCCGTAGGTTTGTAGAATACTGGGGATATGAAGGGACGAAATATAATACCCTTTTGGATATGTATGAACCAGGCATGACTGTAGATGTACTTGACAGCGTATTCAGTGAGCTTCGGTCGAGGATCGTTCCTTTGGTAAAACAGATTGCAACAAGCGAACATAGACCTAAAACAGGGTTCCTTTATAAAGAATTTCCAAAAGAAAAACAGCATCAACTCAATTTGGAAATTCTAAAACAGCTAGGCTACGATTTCAAGGCTGGCAGGCTGGATGAAACGGTTCACCCTTTCGAAATTAGAATAAATAGGGGAGACGTCCGGGTGACGACCCGATACGATGAAAATGACTTTAGGGGGGCAATCTTTGGTACCATTCATGAATGTGGACATGCCATTTATGAACAGAATATCGCCAATGAGTTAACCGGAACACTTCTTGATTCCGGGACATCCATGGGGATCCATGAATCACAATCTTTATTTTTCGAAAACTTCATTGGACGGAACCATAGCTTCTGGAAAAATAAATTCTCCTTATTAAAAGAATATGCCCCCGAACAATTCAATGACGTGACACTGGATGAATTTTACCGGGGCATTAACGAATCGAAACCATCGTTCATCCGTATTGAAGCAGATGAACTGACGTATCCTCTACATATAATGATTCGGTATGAACTGGAAAAGGCTCTTTTTAATGGAGAACTTGAAGTGAAGGATTTACCGGAAGTCTGGAATGAAAAATATAAGGATTATTTGGGAATTGTTCCTGAAAATGATGCCATGGGCGTGTTGCAAGATGTACACTGGGCAGATGGCAGCTTTGGTTATTTCCCTTCTTATGCATTGGGCTATATGTATGCAGCCCAAATCAAGCAAGCGATGCTTAAAGATTTGCCTGATTTTGATGGACTGTTGGAAGCGGGGGATATTGCGCCAATCAGGGAATGGCTTAATGAAAAGATACATAAATATGGAAAAACAAAAAAACCTTTGGAGATTTTGAAAGAAACGACAGGGGAAGGCCTGAATGTTCAGTATTTAATAAAGTATCTTGAAGATAAATATAAAGAAGTTTATAAAATCAAATGAATCAAAGGAAGAAGGACTTGCATTAAGTGTAAAGCCCTTCTCAGTTTGTAGACAAAAGGGGTTCGGAATTAAAAATTCCGAACCCCTTTTGGAAATTCCCTTTAAATTTCCGCCTGGAATTAAGCGATTGGGGCTCTACAAGCCCACTAGGTTAGGCCATTTTTGGACCTTACTATGTCCAATTGGCCATTTTTCTTAAAGTAATCCAGCGAAAAAAGTAAGCATCGCCTTCATCTACAATTTTTAAGTCCCCTTAAAGTAGTCCACTGCATACCATTCTTTTGCATCTGCGAATACACGCTCAATCGTTTCTTTACGTTTCGCATATATAGTTTTTACATCTAAATGATGACGCTGATGATCTGACTCTTCCACATATGTTTGCCAGATAGGCTCACCACTTTTTGATATTCTTTTTGTACACTGTGATAAAGATTAGGGTTCTAAAAGTTAAAACAAAGTTGAACGGCATATGCAAGACTCCTGCTTAGAAAAGCGAGTCCAGGGGAGCCCCCGCAGGCGCAAAGGCGATGTGGGCGGACCGCCCGCGGAAAGCGAGTACCTGTAGAGGAAATCAACGGTCAAATTGTACAAACCATAAAAGGGCATGAGTAAAATACCAGTAAATGTTATTTGGAGTGGAAGCGGTGTTTTTTCTTTATAGGTAAATCCATGCTATTTAGGTTTAGTGATTTCACAATTTTCTATTAATACGAATGATGACTTATTTTTTTTGTTGAAAGTTCGGTTTTTAACAAAAATAACTTTTCAAATAGAGTCAGCGTTGTTATAATTCATATATTAATAAAATATTAAGTTTCACTCGTATAATAGCAGGGATATGGCCTGCAAGTTTCTACCGGATTACCGTAAATAATTCGACTATGGGTGAGTAATAGATCTTGTTGCATAATGAAGGCTTTTGCTGATTCATTTTTCATTCATGCCCAAGAAGTATTGCTTCACTCAAAAAAAGTGCAGCAATGTTTCTTGGGCTTTTTTATATGCCTGGAAACAATTGCATAGTTTATGGGTCAATAAACATCCAAGATTGGGAGGAACCTTCATGCAACTTTTAAAGGATAAAATTTTGTCCGAGGGTCAAGCTTTATCAGAAGATATTTTAAAAGTAGATTCATTTTTAAATCATCAAATGGATCCTATGTTAATGAAAGAAATTGGTAAAGAATTCGTAAAACGTTTCGAACAAAAGGAAATAACGAAAGTGCTGACAATTGAATCTTCTGGCATTGGACCTGGTTTGATGGCTGCGCTGGAATTGGAAGTTCCGCTCATTTTTGCCCGTAAACGTAAATCACTTACTTTAACAAATGATTTAGTAACGGCGTCCGTTCATTCCTTTACAAAAAAAGAAACCAATACCATTACGGTTTCCAATAAATATATTGAAGCCGGAGATAAGGTTTTGATCATCGATGACTTCCTTGCTGTCGGACAGGCAGCACGTGGGTTGGTGGAAATCTGTAAGCAGGTTGGAGCAGAAGTGGCCGGAATCGGCATCGTGATTGAAAAAGCATTCCAAAGCGGTGGTAAGGATCTTAGGGAACAAGGTTTTCAAGTGGAATCACTTGCACGGATTGCTGAGTTGAAATTCGGTGAGATAACGTTTGCTGAGGAAAAGGAAGGAGAAGCCGTCAATGTCTAATCAATCACCATTAAAAGTTGCTTCATTAGGATTACAACATGTTCTTGCCATGTATGCCGGTGCAGTCGTCATTCCATTGATAGTCGGTGGGGCGCTGGGATTGACTGCAGCGCAGTTAACTTATTTAGTTTCGATAGACATTTTGATGTGCGGGATAGCAACTTTATTGCAAGTATGGAAAAATAAATTCTTTGGAATTGGGCTTCCGGTCGTCCTGGGCTGCACATTTACAGCAGTTAGCCCGATGATTGCAATTGGTACGCAATATGGAATCAACTCCATTTATGGATCTATTTTGGCGTCGGGATTGATCGTCATCATCATTAGTAAGTTTTTTGGAAAACTGGCAAGGTTCTTCCCGCCCATTGTCACTGGATCGGTCGTTTTGATTATTGGCATTACGCTCATTCCTGTTGCCATCAACAACCTTGGTGGTGGCCAAGGAGCTGCTGATTTCGGAGACTTGAATAATGTAGCTCTTGGGTTCGGAACTTTGTTATTCATTATATTCATGTATAAATTCTCATCAGGATTCGTACGCTCCATCTCTATTTTATTGGGGCTGTTAGTAGGAACATTTGCAGCTTTCTTCCTTGGGAAAGTGGACTTTAGCTCGGTTGTCAGTGCCACTTGGCTGCATATGCCTCATTTTTTCTACTTTGGAACCCCGACATTCAACGTCACGGCAATCATTACAATGACATTGGTGGCGATCGTCAGCTTGGTGGAATCGACTGGTGTTTATTATGCTCTTGGTGAAATCACGGACAAAGAAATTTCAGAAGACGATCTGGCTCGCGGATATCGTTCTGAAGGACTTGCCATCATGATTGGCGGTTTGTTCAATGCGTTTCCGTATACAGCTTTTTCACAAAATGTCGGCTTGATTCAATTGTCAGGCATTAAAACAAGAAATGTCATATTCACAACGGCTGGCATTCTTATTTTCATAGGTTTTGTTCCAAAAATCGGTGCATTCACGACAATTATCCCTTCATCCGTGCTTGGCGGTGCAATGGTGGCGATGTTCGGGATGGTAATTGCCGCTGGAATTAAGATGTTGAGTAAAGTTGATTTTGCTTCTCAAGAAAATTTATTGATCATCGCGTGTTCAGTAGGGATGGGACTAGGGGTGACCGTCGTTCCTGAGCTATTTGCGCAAATTCCGGAAAGCTTTCAAATCTTAACGGAAAACGGTATTGTTGCCGGAAGTTTGACAGCCATATTCTTGAATATCGTTTTTAACATCATCCCTACAAAAGGGAAAGTGAAGGAAGCCCGCATTGAAGGGCAAAATGTAGCCTGATTAAAAATAGATTCTGTCATCTTGATAGATTCACCCGTTTACATGCCCAAAATCCTCAGGTGAAGAGGATTTTGGGCATTTTTTTCATTTAGGCCGAAGCATATCATTGATAATGAATTTGGAGTTTTGTCAGATAAAAGGAAACTCTCTTCACTTTTTGAATATATTGATAGTATATGTTCAGGAAAGTAGTGATAGGGATGGAGAAAAAATATTGTATTCATTGCAGGACCATACTAAGCCAGGAGTATAGGTGCAGTGTGTGTGGAAAAGAGGAGTTTCAAAACATTATTATACAAGTGCAAAATCAATCTTCAGTAAAGAAAGATGACTGAAAGCGCCCCCTTACCAAATTATAGGTAAGGGGGTTTTATTATATCGTGTATACATTTCGATTATTAAGGTGATATGAAGGGTACCTCGCCATTTTATCGCCATTGCCCATCATGACGTGGGGGGGGGATAATACCAACCAATGCTTTGTCTCCTGCTAAAGAGGCGGTAACATTACCGGCAAGCATGCTGCCGAATTCTGCTGTAAAGGATCCAAACATGATTTCACCGTTTTACTCATCCCATCCGTTTTTTCCTTCGATCATTAACTCCGTTATTCCTTTCTCTTTGGACATTCAAAAGCCGTACCTCATAAGACAGCCTTTCGTACAGGAATGCATTAGCGTCGTTATCTGCATGAAAGGTGATATTCGTGGAAGATGTTCCTCCACTTGTATTGTTGTACTCTCCGTTTTATGTATTACGCAGTCCTTTTTGCCTGAGTATTTAGAAGAAAGAAAAAAATTATTAAATGCCTATACATATCACCATTTAGCTATAAAGCATAATTGGTGTCATGGTGGGTATATTAACCATATCATGAATATTTAGGGGTGGAATCATGCCGTATTTATTATCTGCATCTCATGTAAAGCTGCCACATTTGCTTTCACAAGAAAAAATCATGGAATTTTCGAGAGAAATATTTGGAGCATCATTTAAGAATATAGAACGGTTACTAAAGGCCTTTAAAAATGGACAAGTGGAAAATCGATATTTTTCAAATGATCTCGATTGGTTTAAAGAGGATCATTCTTTTGCCGATCGGAATGATTTATATATACAGCAGGCAATCAAATTTGGGAAAGAAGCTATAGAAAAATGCTTAGCCAACACAGAATTTTTAAAAGAAGGACTGCAGGCAAACGAGCTAGATGCTTTCTTCTTTATCTCAAGCACGGGGATTGCCACCCCGACCATTGATGCCAGAATAATGAATGAACTTACATTTAACCCGCATGCTAAAAGGATTCCGATTTGGGGGCTTGGCTGTGCAGGGGGAGCGAGTGGCCTATCACGTGCTTTTGAATATTGCCAAGCATACCCGACTGCGAAGGTCATTGTTTTAAGCGTGGAGTTATGCAGTCTGACATTTCAAAGGAATGACATCTCCAAAAGCAATTTAATTGGGACTTCACTATTTTCCGACGGAGTAAGCTGTGTTTTGGTTTGCGGTGATGATGTACCGAGTGAACAGTTCTCAAAAAAAGTAAGACATTTGCAATTTTTGGATTCGCAATCGACACTAATGCCGGATTCATTGGATGTAATGGGGTGGGATGTTAAAGATCAAGGGTTATACGTGATTTTTTCGAAAGATATCCCTACAATCATCAAGGATTGGCTTAAACCGAATGTTCAAGAGTTCTTAATGGAGAATGGATTCGATCTAAACGATGTAAAAGATTTCATCGCTCATCCTGGAGGCAAGAAAGTAATTGATGCTTATCACGAAGCCCTCGGGTTCGATGAAAGCATGACGGGAGAGTCAATGAGCGTATTGCGTGAATTCGGCAATATGTCCTCAGCAACTATTTTGTACGTTCTGGAGAGGTTCATGCAGCGGGGCGGGGATAAAGGTGAGGTGGGCCTGGCTGCTGCATTGGGGCCTGGGTTTTCATCTGAACTTGTGTTAATGAGGTGGAAGTGATGATCTTCGCCATTTTCATTATCTTGATTGCTATACAGCGCCTTGTTGAATTATATATCGCCAAACAAAATGAAAAACAGTTGAAAGCCGGAGGAGCAATAGAATACGGTGAGTCCCATTACAAATGGATGGTTCTGATGCATCTTAGTTTTTTTATTGTTCTCATTATTGAAGTGATCGCCCTTGAAAGGGATATATCTGGACTTTGGCCGATTTGGCTGACCTTTTTTCTAATTGCGCAGTCAGGAAGGATTTGGGTAATCCGTTCATTGGGAAAACATTGGAATACAAAAATCATAGTGGTTCCTGATGCTGATGTAGTCATTAAAGGTCCTTATAAATTTTTCAAACATCCGAACTATATCATAGTGGCAACTGAGATTTTAGTTATTTCCTTATTATTCAATGCATATTATACTGCTATCATCTTTAGTTTATTGAATGTTTGGATGATGATGGTAAGAATCCCACTGGAAGAGAAGGCATTAAAGGAACATACGGAATATTCTACGGTTTTTAAGGGAGAATAATAAAAAAATGAAATTACTTATTGAAAATGATTATCGTTCGTGATAAGATTCTAAATGAAGATGAAAATTATTCTCATTCGGATTTCAATCATTTATTTTAATTAAAAACTAAAAACTAAAAGCTAATCAATATAAAAGAGGATGGTGTTGGTAATGGTTTGGGTATTCATTTTATTGACAATCGCTACATATGGTTTTGTGATGAAACATGTATTGAATAATATTCAAAAACCGGCAAAGGCAGTAAAACCTTATACCGAGTCACCAATGGAAAACCGAGCTGCTTTTAACCCCACCCCAACAACCAGGTAAACATCCTGGTTTTTTTTTTTTGCATTCCAACAATATGATCAAATTGCGCGAATCCACCAATTGGTGGTTTTTTTTTGAACATGGCCTGTAATGAATCATATAGTAAAAATAAAGCTGACGGTATGAATAACAAACGAAATCGTTTACAATAAGAATATCAAAATGACGATAGATTAAGGGGTATGGATTCATGATTCAAGAAACATTAAAGCAACAGTCCAAATTGGGAATTTTGACTGCCATGTATGAGAAATTTCAATCGGCAGGTGATACAGGCAATGCAGATAAAATGAAACAGTTAATCATGAAAGTGAATAATGAGGAGTTCATCATTGCTTTTTGCGGGCATTTTTCAGCGGGGAAATCTAGTATGATCAACTTTCTCCTTGGTGATCAAGTATTGCCTTCAAGTCCGATTCCTACGAGTGCAAATACGGTAAAGGTACAAAAAGGGGAAGACTATGCCAAAGTCTTTTACCATCATCAGCCACCAGTCTTATTTCCTGCACCTTATGATTTTAAAGAGGTCAAGAAATTTGCCAAGGATGGAGATTCAGTATCGGCAATAACGATAAGTTCCAATGATTTTTCACTGCCGGATTCATGTGCGATCATGGATACGCCAGGAATCGATTCGACAGACGATGCACATAGAGTTTCTACGGAATCTGCCCTGCATCTAGCTGATGTCGTCTTTTATGTCATGGACTACAATCACGTCCAATCAGAAGTGAACTTCCTATTCACGAAAGAATTGTTGGAGGCTGAAAAACCGACATACTTAATTATCAATATGATCGATAAGCATGATGAAAAGGAGCTTGGCTTTCAAGACTTCAAGCTTTCCGTTTCTGAAGCTTTTGCGAACTGGAATGTATATCCTGATGGTATTTTTTATACATCCGTAAGAGACTTGAACAATTCCGAAAATGAAATAGAAGTGGTCAAGCAATTCATATATGAAATGGCGGGCAAAGGTTTAAATGATGGGAAGGATGCCATCATGCAATCGGCTAATGCCCTTGTCGAAAGACATCTTAATTGGCTGAAGGAGCAGTATGAAGAGGAACATGCCGATGATATTGAAGTATTATCAGAACTGCCTCATGAAGAGCGGATACACCTGACAAATCAGGTGGACAGCCTATTGAAAGAAAAAAAATCATTGGCTGGACGCATAGAGGAAATCAAGGGCCAGTATGCCGATGCATTGGAAACCATTTTAAAAGGCGCATACATCATGCCGGCGGCAACACGGGACCTAGGTAAATCATTCTTGGAATCGGCCCAGCCGGACTTTAAAATGGGTCTATTATTTGCCAAGAAAAAAACGGATGCCGAACGTGAGGCACGTATTAAGGCGTTCTTGAGCGATCTGCAAGAAAAGGTGAAAACCCAGCTTGAATGGCATCTTAAAGAACTGGCGGTTAAAACGCTTAATCAAGCGGAAATCCATGATTCAACACTTGAAAGTAAGGCTCAGGCACTTCAGATCGAGGTAACGGAATCTTACATAAAAAACTCTTTGAAGCCTCAAGTCGATATTACGGGTGAATACGTTTTAAACTATACGAATGATTTGGCATCAGCCATCAAAAAGAAAGCACGTGATGTATCAGAAGGATTTTTGAATGATATGGTTACCGTTATGGAAGGAATAGTGGAACAGCAGTCCATGTCCATCGATAAGGAACTTGAAGGTTTTTCTGAATTTGCGGAAGCCCTTAAAGTTACTGCTGCGATGAACGCGGAAATCGAGTACCAAACGGAACGTTTAGAGGCCATTGCCCATCAAACTGAATCATTGGTCGATGAGCGTGAAATCGATATGCTGTTAACTGAATGGAATGAAGAGGAAAATAATATTACAGTCAAAATCATGACAACCGATAAAGTAAGTAATTCAAGGTCCGTCAACGAACAATCTGTAAGTGATCATGTTAAAGAAATCACGGATGCTGTACCTTACGTGACTGTTCCTTCATCTGATGCTACTGATTTACGCGGAAAAGAAAAGCTGATGGAAACTGCAGCGAGTTTAAAACAGGCGGCCGAGCTGATCCAACCTCTGAGAGGGTTTCAATCGCTTTATAAAGAATTGAAAGAGAAGGCAAATCGCTTGGAACAACAGACGTTCACGGTTGCCCTCTTCGGTGCATTCAGTGCGGGTAAATCTTCTTTTGCCAATGCTTTGATGGGAGAAAGCGTACTTCCTGTCTCACCAAATCCGACAACTGCCGCAATCAACAAAATCATGTCTTCGGACGCTGAGCATCCACATGGTACGGCAACCGTCAAATTAAAGACCGAAGCGATGCTGTTGGAAGATGTAAGCCTGGCATTGGCAGCTTTTGATAAATCGGCAAAGACTCTGGATGAAGCACTTCAACTAGCAGGGCAAATCATTGCGAAGGCAGGGGAAGTTGATAAGGGTAAAACGCACTTATCGTTTCTTAGGGCGTTTCATCAAGGGCTTCCCGAGTACCAAAATGATTTAGGAAATGTGGTTACAGTAGACCTTGAAGGATTTAAACGGTTTGCTGCGGAAGAGTCCAAGTCATGTCTTGTTGATCTGATCGAATTGCGATATGACTGTGAAATGACAAAGCAGGGGATGGTCCTTGTTGACACACCTGGGGCCGATTCGATTAATGCACGCCATACTGGAGCAGCTTTCGAATATATTAAGAATTCGGACGCCATCCTATTTGTGACTTATTATAATCATCCATTTTCCCGGGCAGACAGGGAGTTCCTGATACAGCTTGGACGTGTGAAAGATTCTTTCGCTATGGATAAGATGTTTTTCATCGTCAATGCCGTCGACCTGGCACAAACGACTGACGAATTGGACGAAGTGATGGATTATGTCACAGATCAATTGAATGGATTCGGTATCCGTTTTCCAAAACTGTTCCCGCTTACGAGTAAGGGGGCGTTGATGGAAAAACAAACGCCTGGTTCGTTTAAGCATTCATTCCTTCCTAATAGCGGAATCATGGAATTCCAAGGCCAATTCGATTCTTTCATAGAAAACGATTTAACTGGACTTGCGATTGAATCGGCTCAAGCGGCTGTAAAAAGAACCGAAGAATTGCTACGAGATGTAATTACAGCTTCCAGACAGGATGAGAAAGCGAAACGAAAAGCCCTGGAGACACTTTCTCATGAGTCAAATGCCATTTCGGAACTCCTTTCAGTCATTAAAGGGGATGCCGAAAAGCAACGGTTGAAAAAAGAGATAGACGAATTGACTTTCTATAGTAAACAACGGGTCTTCTTCCGGTTTAATGATTTCTTCAAAGAATCGTTCAATCCAGCTGTTTTAAAAGATGATGGAGGCGATCTGAAAATTGTCCTCAAGCAATCGATGAAGAACTTATTGGATGCGTTAGGCTTTGACCTTGCCCAGGAAATGCGGGCAACGGCTTTAAGGACGGAAATGTTCGTAAATAAATTACTGAATGAGAAACAGGGCAGTTTGCTTCAGCAAATGCAAAAAATAAGAAGAACCCTTTCATTACAGCCATATGAACCCAATGAGAGGGAATCCCTTGAATTCACTGGAGCTTTTGCCCAATTGGATACAGGGGAATTCAAAAAGGAATTGGCATTATTCAAGAATCCAAAATCTTTCTTTGAAAAGAATGAAAAAGCGAAAATGAGCGAAGGTCTTCAGAAGCGTTTGGATGAACCTGCCCTTATATATGCAAAAGAACAGGGTGAGCGGATTTACGAAATGTATAATGAAGTCCTCGATCAAGAGCTACTCGCGATTCAAAAAGAGTTTAAGACGGAAGTATCGGATATCTTTGCAGGTTTACGTGCAGCATTGGAGGAAACGGTTGATTTACCGTATTATGAAAATGCTGTAGCGGAATTGGCTAAAATGCATTCGAAATAGAAACGAGGTTCATTCATGAAAGAAAACCTTATTTCACGCTTGAGATACCAGGAAAAGAATGAGGATATAACCATATTGATGGCTGCTGTTACTGGCAGCCATTCTTTTGGTTTATCATCGGTCCAATCGGATTTCGATGTTCGGTTTATATATGTTCATAATGATAAGCGATCATACTTGAGCTTGAATCAGCCAGTTGAAGTCATTCAAGTGAAAGAAGGCCTATTTGACATGGAAGGCTGGGATCTCTTTAAATCATCCCGACTTACCTTAAAGAGTAACCCTGCTCTATTTGAATTGTTTCAGTCACCTATCAGGTTGATAACCCATCCGGATTATTATAGGAAGATGACTGGTTTGATAGCGGATTGCTATTCCAAAAAGGCACTGGGGCACCATTACTATCGGATGATGAGCGACAACCTTCAACAATTGACAAAAACAAGGGGTTCCGAAAGAAAAGAGCTAAAAATATGGGTACAAGTATACCGTTCGTATTTAACCCTTGAATATATCATCCAACGGGGTTCGCTGCCACCATTATCGGTATGGGAATTACTTGATTCGGTTTCAATGGATCAAGGAATGAAAAACAGGATGACCCGGATATTTAAAGCAAAACAAATGGAAGAATGTATAAGCAACAATGAAAGTGAAAATAATCTTTCGCTAATAGAAGGGAAATCACTTTCCATAAAGAATGAGATAACTAAGCTACATCAAGGGAAGAACATGGAAATGGAACTTAATGAATTGATTTGGGCCATTTTGGAATAGGGGGATATGAGATGAGTTTTATAATCGAAAAAGAAGAGCTGTTGCCGTTGTTGAATTCTAAAGATATCAGAATTTGTGACTGCCGCTTTCAACTAGGCTCTCCTGATGCAGGGTATAATGATTACAAAAAAGACCATATTTCAGGCGCTGTTTATTTCGATCTTGAAAAGGACTTATCTGGTCAGGTTCAAGATCATGGCGGAAGACATCCTCTTCCTGACTTGGAAACCATTAAGGATAAACTGGAATCAAATGGAATCACCAACGATACTGTACTTATCGCTTATGATGGCGGGGAAGGTTCTTTTGCTTCCAGGTTTGTCTGGTTGCTAAGCTACCTTGGGCATCAGAAAGTCTTTGTCCTGAACGGGGGATATCGCGCCTGGAGGGATGCGGGCTATCCGATTGACTCGATTCAAATGAATTATATGCCAACCGAATATCGTATCGATTTAAATGAACACGTTTTTGCATCTTTTCGAAAAGTGAAGGATTACACTTTGAATAGACCTGACGATATCGTATTAATGGATTCACGGGAATCTAAGCGCTACGAGGGAATCGAGGAGCCAATTGATAAAAAAGCCGGCCATATACCTGGTGCAGTAAATAAGGTGTGGACGAACGTTCTGGAAAATGGCTATTTTAAAAAGAAGGAAGATCTTCAGTCGAATTTCACAAGCATCGGTAAAGATAAGGAAATCATTGTGTACTGCGGTTCAGGTGTAACGGCCTCACCCAATTATATCGCCCTGAAAGAGGCGGGCTTTAAAGATGTAAAGATTTATATTGGCAGTTTCAGTGACTGGATATCGTATGATGATAATCCAATTGAATAATATTTTTTCCAATTAAACGATCCTTAAAAAAAGGGACAGTTATGTTAAAATGGAAGTACATCATGATAGAGGTGATAATGTGTTAATGAAAGAAAATGAGCAGCATCCATCCTTTATGCTTGTCGATGGAATGGCGCTTTTATTTAGAGCTTTTTATGCAACGGCCGTTACTGGTCAATTCATGATTAACTCCAAAGGCATCCCGACCAATGCCGTTCAAGGTTTTTTGAAGCATATGCTGACGGCGGTGAATCACTTTTCACCCAGTCATGTAGCGGTATGCTGGGATATGGGCAGCAAGACTTTCAGAAATGAATTATTTGATGGATACAAGGCGAATCGATCAGAAGCTCCAGTCGAAATGATCCCTCAATTCGACTTAGCGAAAAAAGCGGTTGAAGCATTCGATATCCCTAACATAGGACTATCTGGTTATGAGGCGGATGACTGTATCGGAACAATTGCCAAAGCATCTGCACAGCATAGCCGAGTGGGCATATTGACTGGCGATCAAGATATGCTTCAGTTAATAGAGGAAAACATTTCCGTACTATTATTAAAAAAAGGGTATGGTAACTATGAGGTGCATAATCCCGATAGCTTTTTTGAGTGGAAAGGGATTACACCAAGGCAAATGATCGATTTAAAAGCTTTAATGGGTGATACAGCTGATAACTATCCCGGAGTTAAAGGAATTGGGGAGAAGACAGCGTTGAAATTATTGATACAGTATCAAAGTATCGAAGGCATTCTTGAAAATGTTGCTTCATTGACGAATGGGCAACGGGCTAAAATTGAATCCGCTGTCGATATGCTTCATTTATCCAGAAAGCTAGCAGAAATAAAATGTGATGTACCAATTTCATGTCCTTTGGACGATGCGGTTTATCAGTATGATCGCGAAAAGGTCAAAAATCTCGCTAGGGATCATGAATTCAGGACATTACTGCGCATGATCTAATCAAACAAGGGGGAGTTTCCTAATGGGAGCTCCCCCTTTTGAAATTCCCTTTAAATTTTCGCCTGAATTTAAGAGATTGGGGATCTACTAGCCCGCGAGTCGAAGGGAGACCCTGCAGGCGGATCGCCCGCGGAAAGCGAGTGCCCTAGTTCCAATCAACGTTCAAATTGTACAGTCCGGGACATCGGTCATTTATTTTGTACGATGATTTTTTTGTCGAAAAATGGATAGTCAAATTCTTTGATATACGGTAAGATGAAAATAAGGCATGAAGTATGGAGTGGATGAGGAAGTGGCGAAATCAACTGAAGAGTATGTTAGTTTTTTAGAGGGTAAGGGATTCACTTTTGGTAATGACGCGATTGGCTTTATTTATTTTGGTAAGCGCTACACGGATGCAAGTGATATTTTAGTCAATGCAGCAATAGAGTTGACATTAAAGGTACAAAAGAATTTTGATGGCAGCTTTTATATCTCCTTTTTGGAAAACTTAAAACAAAATGGCATTGAAACGCGTAGTGCAGCGGTATCGTTTGCAAAAGAACAGGGGCTACTTAAATAAATCGGACTTCGTAACTGGAAGTCCGATTTATTTTGGGCTTTTCAAGTAAACCCCTGTGTCACCGGTTTCTTTTTCTTAACAGGCAGTTCTGCAAAAATCATTCCCAAGAATATGAATGCGCAGCCGATGATGGAAGCGGAAGTTAATTTTTCCCCTATCAATATGTATGAGGATAACGCTGCAAAAACCGGTTCCATTGAAAAGATCAGCGCCACTCTTGTAGGTGTCGTATAGGCTTGGAAGAAGGTTTGTGCGAAAAAGGCGAAGGCCGTGGCAAGGGCTGCAGTAACCAACAAAGCAGTCCATACATCTCTCTGTAACATGACCTCTGAGCTGAAGATGACGGAATGATTCTCTTTGAAAATGAAAGCTGAAACAAATGATAAAAAAGATACGGTGGAAACCTGAATCAACGTCAGCGGTAAAGCGGGAAGGGTCTTGGCATATTTAGCGGTAGTAATGATTTGCATGGCAAAACTGATTGCACACAAAAATACCAGCAAATCACCGATATTCAAATTGGAGCGGTCAGCGAAAGTCATTAAGTAAAGTCCGATGGTTGCGGCTGCGACACCTATTATTGTATTGCGGGAAAGCCTATGCTTTAATAGCAGCAGGGAAAAAACAGGTACCATGACAACACTTAATCCTGTTATAAAGCCAGTCTTGGCAGGCGTTGTATAATTCAATCCGATCGTTTGAAGTCCATAGCCGAGAAAAAGCCATACACCAATATGAAACCCAGCTTTAAAAAGGCCTTTGCTCCCGTTTTTCCCCTTTTTGTGTAGAGTAAATAAATAAGGGATGAGCAAGAATACGAACGCCATGAAAAAACGGACGGCATTAAACGTGAAGGGGTCAAGAAAAGATAGCGCATTTTGGACCATGACAAAAGTGACGCCCCAGATGAATACAACGAATAATAATGAAAAATCAGCTGTCTTGTTCATGATTTTCCTCAGCCTTATTCAAGCGAATGGCCCGTCTAGCCAACTCATCCGCGGACTTATTTTCGATATTTGGAATCCATTTCATGAAAAATAAATCAAGCCCGTCGGAAAGCTTTAACGCCCGTTCCAGCAAAAGGGCATACTTATTTTTTGCAAATCTTTTTTCAATGGCTTGGTTTATGGCTTGGGAGTCTGTACGAAAAGAAACGACTTGATACTTATTGGCCACACAAATCTCCAATGCTTTGATTAAGGCATGGTACTCCGCTTCATGGTTTTCCATATTCCCAAGCGGAAAGGAATGCCTCTCGACCACACCGTTATTATTTATGAAAACACCTGCACCGCTAGGTCCTGGATTGCCCGCACTGGCACCATCAATATACACTTCGATCAATATGTGCTCCTCCTCGAGTTTAACTGTTTAAATGTTCGATATAATAACGTTTCATTTAAAATTAAGATTGAAACATGAGAATTTCAGGCTGATATGGGAACTATAATTAAAAAGAGTGATTAAAATGCTTACAATATATTATAAAGGGTATGACGAAAAAAAGGTATGAAAATTGTAAGCTGTTCTGCATGAATCGTGAATGGATAAGGAGCTGGAAATCTTTGAAGGTAATTATGCAATGGACATATCAAGCTTCAAAAAAACCATCTGCCGATTTCGTTTCGGATTGGCTTGATGCCGGGACTGCACTGGTCATTACAGAAGATCTTGAAAAGGCAGGAAGGCTGAAAGAAGTGGAATTCAAGGATGAATTCGATACAACATGGAACAAGAAGGAGTTAAAGAAACTCCTGACGGAAATTGAGGAAGAACCGCAGGATGTGACGGTCTTCTTTGATGGAGGTTTTCAAAAAGATGAAAAGGTGGCAGGAATTGGTGTTGCCATTTATTATCGTCAAGGAAAGAAGTTCTTACGGTTACGCACCAATGTGAAATTGGAGCAATTCGAATCCAATAATGAAGCTGAATATGCGGCTTTTCATGAAGCGGTCAGGCAGATGGACGAACTTGGAATCCACCATCAAAGCTGTGTCTTTAAAGGTGATTCTCTCGTCGTCTTAAATCAACTTTCCGGTGAATGGCCCTGTATGGAAGAAAACTTAAATAAATGGCTGGACCGCATTGAAGCGAAATTGGATAAATTAAAGATCATTCCTGTCTGCAAGCCGATTTCTCGAAAGGAAAACCAGGAAGCCGATCGCCTGGCCACACTTGCACTGCAGGGCAAGGCCATTTTCAGTAAAATAGAAATTGCTGGGTCAAAGGAGCCATAACAACAATGAACAGGAAAAAAATATATGAAGAAGTGGAAGATGTTCTCGCTTCATTTTGCCAAGATTGTTTTTTAAGAAAGCATTTTCGAAAAGAGAAGGGGCGTACGTATGCCCATCAGTTCTGTATTTCAGAATGCACGGTTGGTGAAAAACTAAAACAGCTCGGCAATGAACTTAGTGACCGAACTTAATTGCTTTCATTAAGACACAAGAGAAGGGAAAATATGGTATTACAGGTGAAAAATAGAGAAAAGTGTGAGAGCAATGAAAAATAGAAGAGGGAAGCATGTGAAACAGCCTCTTACCATACCCCAAAATGATTTCATCAGGGAAGAATTGAAAAAAGATGCATTTGCTTTAAGGGTAGATCATGTACAACCTAACGTAAATATTCAGGATAGAATCAACGAAGCTTCGCTTCATTTGAAAAACATCTTTCAAGATATACGTAAAGAAGGAAAAATACAGCTTGAAAAGATTGTATTGATTAAAGCAAAAGTTGCACCTGTCATTGCAGATGCTGCAATGAACCCTGATATTTATTCCCTTTTCGATGAGCCGCATGCAGATAACGAGTACACGTATCAGCATAATATAGGTGTCGGGATAATCGCCACTTATCTAGGGATGAAGCTTGGATTATCCAAAGAAAACCTTTCAGCCCTGACTTTGGCAGTCATGCTGCATGATGTGGGGAAAACAAGGATTTCGGATAATATAGTGGAAAAACCGGGTAAACTGAATGAGGCAGAATATGAAGATATGAAACGCCATGCCATTTATGGATATGAATTACTTAAAAATATCCCTGGAATCCCACCATCGATTGCATTAACAGCCCTCCAGCACCATGAACGGGAAGATGGGCAAGGCTATCCTCAAGGGAAGAGTGGAAAGGATATCCATCTTCATGCAAAAATCGTCGCTATAGCCGACGTATTCCTTGCGATGTCATCATCATCAGGCCATGCCGTTTTATAAGGTGATTGAGCAAATGAACAGGGATATGGTCAGTAAATTCAATCCTGAGATCCTAATGGAGCTTGTAAGCCGATTACTGTCCACGTTGGTAGAAAAGAAGTCATGCTTACCAATGGACGATTCGGGACGATCATCATGATCGATCCATACAATCCCCTTAAAGCTTTATTGAAAACCGGTACAGAGATCATAGATTCACGAATGGAAAAAGAATGGCAAATCGAATGAATCATCGGTTAATGGAAAAAAGCCCGATTATAAAAAATCGGGCTCTTCGTCATTCTGCTTTACCGAATCAAAATAGGTTTTGAGCATCACTTTATTTTCGCTGAAGTCTGCAATCGTATATTGATCAAGGACTTGAAGAAAAGCATCCAAGGCATTGTTAAGGACAAATTTCAATGAACAAACGGGAGAAATCACACAGTTATCGTGATCTTTAAAACATTCCACTAGATAAAAATCTTCTTCGGTTCTCCGCACAAGTTCCCCTACATTTATTTCAGCGGGTGATTTTGCAAGCCGGAAACCGCCATTTCTTCCACGTATCGTCTCAATATAGCCTAATTTACCTAGATTATGAACAATTTTCATCAAATGATTTTTAGACAGTTGATATACTTCAGAAATCTCTTTGATATTTGATAATTTGCTTTGGTCGTGGGTAGCCAGGTAAATCAACACTCTAAGTGAGTAATCGGAATAATTCGTCAACCTCATGTTTATCGCCTCACATTCTATCCCCATTTGACTATATCATAAATGTGAACATTTTATAAACATGAAAACTTATTATCTGAAAAGATGTATAAAAAATATTGCTTTTAATGCATTTAAGTTCTAATATAAACATGTATTCAAAATACTTGTTTATGAAAAGGGGTTTACCTATGCTATCCCAGAAAACTATCGATATTATAAAATCAACCGTACCTGTATTAGAAGTGCATGGTACAACTATCACAACTGTATTCTATAAAAATCTTTTCGAAGCACATCCTGAATTATTAAATGTTTTCAATCATGCCAATCAAAAAAAGGGGCGCCAGCAAACTGCACTTGCCAACACGGTATTGGCAGCAGCTAAATATATAGATCAACTTGAAACGATTTTGCCTGCCGTGAAGCAAATAGCACAAAAACATAGAAGCCTTGCAGTCAAAGCAGAACATTATCCGATTGTTGGAGAACACCTATTAGGCGCAATCAAAGAAGTGTTACAAGATTCGGCTACAGAAGAAATCCTTCAAGCTTGGGGAGAGGCGTACGGAGTCATTGCGGATGTTTTCATTAGCATCGAAAAGGAAATGTACGACGAAGCTTCCAATCAGGTCGGCGGATGGTCTGATTTCAAACGATTCACAGTGGTGGAAAAAGTACGGGAAAGTGACGTAATCACATCCTTTTATCTAAAGCCATCAGATGGAAATCAGGTTCCGGCATTTCTTCCAGGACAATATATTACCGTTCGGATCGAGATACCGGGTGAATCTCATTTATTCAACCGTCAGTATAGTTTATCTGATGTTCCGGGAAAAGATTATTTCCGTATTTCCGTTAAAAAAGAAAAGCCGGGAACCTCTCCTGATGGAAGGGTCTCTAACTACTTGCATGAATCCATTCAGATGGGTGACAGTATTGACGTAACGGCTCCTGCAGGTGATTTCACCATCGACTTGGATAAACGAACACCGGCAGTATTCTTGAGCGGAGGCGTTGGCATAACGCCTTTCATGAGCATGGTACATGCGTTGGCTGAAAAAACACCTGAGCGTGATGTACAATTCATTCATGCAACCGATAATGGCCATTTACAGCCGTTCAGAATGGAACTGACAGAACTAGGACACAAACTTACCAACTATCAATTATCCTTTGTCTTTAAAAATCCGAGTAAGGATGATAAGAACCTGCCGAATTTTGCAAAGCAAGGGTATGTAGATAAGGAATTATTGAGCAGTATTGTTAAACCTGAAGCTGATTATTATGTGTGCGGCCCTGTGCCTTTCATGAAGGCCATCATCACTTACCTGAAAGAGCTTGGGGTAGATACGGATAAAATCCACTATGAATTCTTCGGCCCGGCCATGGCGCTATAAGGTTCATTCATCGAAGGAATGTTATTGACATCAAGCAGATAATTTTGCATACTATATTAAAACAATGAACGTTGAGAGAAGATTAGTATGCGAGAATCACTGTGACAGAGAGCGGAGTCATTTGCTGGAAGGCCCGCGACAGGAATGCGCTGAACCTGCTTCTTGAGTCCTATGCAAAACATAGGCGCAAATCCTGGCGTTATCAGGCAAAGTGGAATGCATGAATTTGCATTCAATGAAGGTGGTACCACGGAGAGCAGCCCTTTTCGTCCTTATTTCGAGGATGAAAAGGGCTTTTTTTCATGTCTTAGATATTTATTGGAGGAAGTAATCGATGGAAAAGAAACGCATCGTTGTAAAGATAGGAAGTAGTTCTTTGACCAACACACAAGGTGAAATCGACCAGAATAAATTTTCCGATCATATCCAGGCAGTGGCAGCTTTAAGGAAAGCCGGACATGAAGTTGTCCTTGTTTCATCAGGTGCTGTAGCGACAGGTTTTCGCAAGCTTGGCTACCCTACGCGACCTGTCACTCTCAAAGGAAAACAAGCTGCTGCAGCTGTAGGTCAAAGCCTATTGATTCAATCGTATATGGAAGAATTGGGTCATTTTGGAATCGTTCCGGCGCAGATTTTATTAACAAGGAAAGATTTCTCGAAAAAAGATCGATATAAAAATGCATATGCCACATTGATGGAATTGCTTGAACGCGGCATCCTTCCGATCATAAATGAAAATGATACAGTATCGGTCGAGGAGTTGACTTTTGGTGATAATGATATGCTATCCGCCTTGGTAAGCGGGTTAGTCCACGCCACGAACTTGATCATATTAACGGACATTAATGGGCTCTATGATTCCAATCCACAGACAAATCCAGGGGCGAAACGATTTGATAAATTATCAAAAGTTACGGATGATTTATTGCAAATGGCAGAAGGTGCAGGATCTAATGTGGGAACCGGTGGGATGAAATCGAAGCTGATTGCAGCGCAAACGGCATTGTCACTAGGGGTGAAAGTATTCATCGGATCTGGTTTGGGGAGTGATAAACTTCTAACTATCCTTGAAGGCAATGGTGATGGCACATATATAGGGAATGAAGACATGGCGATGGTAACGAAAAACAAACAATGGATATCCCTTCATTCAAAAGTATCCGGGAAAATTTTCGTTGATGAAGGTGCCGAAAGGGCCTTAGTTTCAAATGGAAGCAGTCTGCTGCCAGCTGGAATTTATGAAATTAAAGGAGTCTTCAATAAGGGTGATGTTGTCGAAGTCTTTGGTGCAAATGGGTTATTAGGGCGGGGTGAGGTCCTTTATTCCGACGAAGAATTAAAACAGGCGATGGGAAAGAGGACATCCGAGCTTATAATCACTTCCATAGAAGTTATTCATCGCGATAAATGGGTGAAAGCATAAAAAATCAATTTCAAGAAAAAAGGGGGAATTTAGAAATGAGTGAAGTGACGGCGAAAGGAAAGGCAGCCAAAAAAGCCAGTTATGAGCTAATCGGATTGAGTACGGAAAAGAAGAATGAGGCTCTTGGGAAAATTGCGAAACAACTTATTATCGATAAAGATTTTTTGATAAAGGAAAACCAAAAGGATCTGGAAGATGGCAGGAAAAAAGGTCTCAGCGAGTCTATCTTAGATCGAATTATGTTGAATGGTAACCGTATTGATGACATGGCAGCGGCCATTATGCTTTTAATCGATTTAAATGATCCGATTGGGGAACGATTGGAAACGATTGAAAAAGAGAATGGTTTATTGATTAAAAAACAACGGGTGCCTATCGGGGTAATCGGAATGATTTATGAAGCAAGGCCGAATGTGACCATCGATGCAGCTACATTATCCTTGAAAACGGGGAATGCTGTCATCTTAAGAGGCAGCTCGTCAGCCAAATACTCCAATATCGCACTAGTCTCTTCCATTCATAAAGCATTGGAGAATACGGAAATCCCTGTAGAAGCTGTTCAGTTGATCGAGGATACGAGTCGTGAAACCGCTAAGGAACTTTTTCATCTAAATGACTATTTAGATGTCTTGATTCCACGCGGCGGAAAGAACTTAATTGAAACGGTGATTAAGGAGTCCACTGTCCCCGTCCTTGAAACAGGAGCAGGCAATTGCCATATCTTCATCGATCAGACCGCAGATATCACGATGGTCGAGAAAATTGTCTTAAACGGTAAAACTCAGCGACCATCCGTATGCAATGCCATTGAAGGGCTTCTGATCCATGAAAAATGGTTTGAAGAAAATGGAGTGCGTATTCTGGAACTCCTGGACGAAAAGGGTATTGAATTATATGGAGATGAAGCGGTTTGCAGCTCCTTTCCGAGAGCGAAAACGGCTACGGAGGAAGATTGGTCAACTGAGTACCTGGCTTTAAAACTCAGCGTGAAAACTGTAAAAGGTGTATCCGATGCCATTGATCACATAAACCGATACGGTTCCAAGCATTCTGAAGCAATCCTAACGAGGGATGAACAAAATGCTTACGCATTTTTGAATAAAGTGGATGCCGCAGCCGTTTATCACAATGCTTCCACCCGTTTTACCGACGGCTTTGAATTCGGTTATGGCGCAGAAATCGGCATTTCCACTCAAAAGCTGCATGCACGCGGACCAATGGGTTTACCTGCCTTAACATCAAGCAAGTACTTCATATACGGCCAGGGGCAAATCCGGGAATAGATTTCATTTCTTTCATGGAAGGTTATTAAAGCTCAATTAAGGGTATTGTACAATACATTACTTTTAAAGGAGCAGATACCATGGACAAGAGGTTTATAGCAATATATGATAATGAAAATGAAGCGACTTCAGCAGTCAAAAATTTAAAGGAACAAGGATATACATCAGATCAAATATCAATAGTGGCAAAAAACATCGATAAATTACCAACTGAAGCAGAGGAAGTCAGCCCGGCAAAAACTGATGGATTAGTAGCCGGGGCAGCAGCCGGCGGAGCTGTCGGATTGACAGGCCTGCTTATTGGAATGAGTGCATTGGCCGTACCAGGAATAGGTCCGATATTGGCAGCGGGTCCGATTTTCACCACATTTGGCGGAGCCGCAGCCGGGGCAGCATCGGGAGCAGGCGGATTGAGAAAGCCATTATTGGACATTGGACTGGAGGAAGCCGAAGTCGATCAATATCTAGAGGATATTAAGGCAGGGAAAATCCTTGTCATCGCCGATCCTTTTTAAGTTCGTAAGTAAAACCACCTTGAATGAACAGACTAATGATGTTTGAGAACTAAACTCCATAAAAACTCAAAATTAAACAGCTCTTATTTATTGATAAACCCCGTTCAGGATTCTTGAACGGGGTTAATCTGTTTGTAGGCTAATTTTATTGTCACTAACGATAAAATCAAAAGGAATTCCACATTTGTATGAAGAATAAAAGGAATATAGTCCTGTTAGCGTGAAAGGAAGGGGAATTATGGAAAGTTACGTAGATGGAAGCCGCCCTTTAAGAAATTAAAGAGGCATGATGAATTTCACCATAAGGATCATTATGATGATGTTAAAAATCGTTCTCTAGTTTTAAATGAGATGACTGAATGTCCATTCTTTTTGTAATAATTAATATCAATCGGAATCCTTAAAAACCCAGGATAACAGGGTTTTTTATTTTTCAAAATGAAGAATCTTAATAAAATGCAGAAATAACCTTAAGCGTACTTATGGCCATTACTTTTCTTATCGCGGCTTTAAATGAAAACTTTTGCGGCGTATTAGCTACCTTTATTATATCTCGTCCTTATTTGACCTGGGCTAGAATAACAGGTTGCCAGAGTTTACATCCAATAAGCCAAATTGATTTTACGCTGGAGGTGTGTATTTTGATAAAAATAAAACTCGTTGTTCCCCGAAAAGGGTATATTACGAATGCTTTTGAAAGATTTGAGGAGTTCAACAAGTTGGAAGAATCGGAAAACGGTGGTAACGTTTCAGTGAAGTTTGTTTTAGAGGAGGTAGTTGAGGATGCCGATAAGATTGGGAAGTTGAAGCTTGATGCCGATGTAATCATCTCAAGGGGGTTAATCACGAAACTATTAAAAGAATGCAATGAATCCATTCCTATCGTTGATATACCTGTGCAGGGCATTGACCTCATTCGTTCCCTGCATGATTGCAAGGCACGTTTCGGCAGTAAAAAAGTGGCCGTCATAGGAGCTTTGAATATGATTTATGGCGTGGAAAACCTTTCGGATATCGTCGATTTGCCAATTCAGTCCTATATATTAAATGATATCGAGTCCTCAGTCAGTTTAGTGGATTTAGCCGCCAGAGATGGCTGTGAGGTTGTGTTAAGTGGGTTAAGTACCTGTAAATATGCTGAAGAGATAGGGCTGGGGGCCATTCTGGTTGATACTGGAAAGGAATCATTTCGGCAGGCGTTGATTGAGGCGAAAAGGGTAGCTCTTGTCAGCAGAAGGGAACAGGAGAAGACCAAGCGTTACCAAACGATTCTTAATTATGCCTATGAAGGGGTTATTGCAATAGATTTAAAAGGACAAATATCCGTATTCAATACGGCCGCTCAGGAGATATTAGCCATTTCCAAGGGGAGCTTAATTGGAAATTCTGTATACGATATAATAAAGCCCGGAACATTTCGTAATATGCTTTTAAGCGACGATGAATACGAAAAAGATACGGTTGCTTACCAATCCATTCAATTATCGGTAAAAAAAGTCGGGATATTTCTAAAAGGTAAAAAAGTGGGGGATATGGTCGCCTTTCAAGATGTTACCCGCATTCAGGAGATGGAAGGGAAGTTCTTTAGAAAGCTTCATTCACGCGGACATGTGGCAAAGTACACATTTGATGATATATTGTATCGGAGTTCGGAAATCAAGAGGACGATTGAAACGGCTCAACGTTATAGTGAAGTGGATTCAAACATTCTTATAATTGGAGAAACTGGAACGGGCAAGGAAATATTCGCCCAAAGCATACATAATCATAGCAATCGGAAAAATAACCCATTTGTTGCCATTAATTGCGCAGCGCTTCCCGAAAATTTATTGGAAAGTGAGCTTTTCGGATATGCAGAAGGAGCTTTCACGGGAGCCATGAAAGGCGGAAAGCAAGGATTTTTTGAACTGGCTCATAGAGGTACGATTTTTTTGGATGAAATAGGAGAAATCTCCCCAAAAATGCAAAGCCGGCTGCTGCGTGTCCTGCAGGAGCGTGAAATCATGCGCATCGGTGATGATAAAGTAATCCCTGTTGATGTGAGAATAGTGTCGGCAACGAACAAAGACCTCATGCAAATGGTAAAGAGTAATGACTTTCGGGAGGATCTTTATTATCGCTTGAGCGTGCTGGACCTTGTATTGCCTCCGCTTCGGGAACGCAGAGAAGATATTCCGTTATTGGTGAATGCTTTTATTCGGAAAGGTCATTCGGAACAAAAACAAATCAAGATCACGGAAACTGCCATGAAAAAGCTGAGTGAAGGGAATTGGGAAGGGAATATTCGCCAATTGCAAAATTTTTGTGAGCGATTATGCGCTCTTTATAAGAACAAGTTAATTGATGTGTACGATATCGAAATGTATTTTCCGAATAAAAGTAATCAGAAAATACTTCTTTCGGAACAAAACGAAGAGATGGATATATCACCTGGGATACATTTATCCGAGCGTGAAAGAATTGTTCAAACGTTAATGAAGGTGAATTTTAACAAAGGAAAAGCTGCTTTTGAGTTAGGGATGAGTCGGACGACTTTATGGAGAAAAATGAAAAATTTGAATATCGAAACAAATTGAAACGGATTGAAACAAATTAATTCATTATGAAACAATTTGTTTACTTTATTTATCTCTTAATTTGAGAACGAATTGGCTTCTTTCTTGAATAAACGGATGTTTTTTATGTTGGCACAATAATTGTATATAAACAATGTAGTAGGAAAGGTTTTTCCTTCAAGGTTAACATGAAAGGTTGGTGGCAATGTGAGTCATTTAGTGTATATTCCTCAAGATATTGAGAAAGAGGGGAAAAGTTATTTAGTAGAAAAAGGCTTTAAGATTAAAGTAGGATCTGATTTGTCGCAAGAAATTCTAATGGAAGAAATCAAGGGTTGTGATGCAGTACTAACGAGATCAACGGCTGTAATAAATAGAGAAGTTATTACAGCAGCTGAAAACCTCAAAGTAATTGCCAAGTATGGAGTGGGCTTGGACAATATTGATATTGAAGCTGCTACAGAGCGTGGCATTTATGTAACAAATACCCCAGAGGCAAATGCGAATTCTGTAGCGGAACATGTAATGGCATTAATTTTATCTTTGTCCAAAAACTTAAGCTTGGCTGACAAAGAGCTGCGCAGCGGGAATTTTGCTATCCGTAATCAACTTTTTGGCATGGACTTGGAAGGCAAGACTTTGGGGATTATCGGACTGGGGAGAATCGGCAGAATACTGGCAAAAAAGGCATCCGAAGGCTTCGATATGAAAGTGATTGGCTACGACCCTTATGTTACAGCCAGCCCGAATTCTGAGCTGGAGATAGCAACAGATTTAGAATGGGTATTCAGAAACGCTGATGTTATTAGTCTGCATCTGCCGTTAACGAAAACAACAAAAGGAATAATAGGAAGCCGTGAGTTTTCCTGGATGAAAACTTCCTCCTTTTTTGTAAACGCTTCCAGGGGCGGTGTGGTGAAGGAAATTGATCTAGTAAACGCTTTGCAAGCAGGCCAGATTGCCGGTGCCGGAATAGACGTATTTGAAGTTGAACCTCCTGATCAATGGAATCCACTTTTTAAATTGGATAATGTGATTGTCAGTCCTCATAATGCCGCTTTGACGAAGGAAGGTTCCGTACGCATGGCTGTACATGCCGCAATGCAGGTGGAACAAGTTCTTTCTGGCGTGAAACCGAACTGGGCTGTAAATGAGCCTTTAACTAAAGGAGTGTCAATGTAATCATACAGAGATAATTATCTGTATTTTCTGATAAATGAGGTTTGAAAGATTCGAGTTTAGCATTTGTTGATAAGGATGGTGAACAAATGAAGAAAATAATCTATGTGATAAGTGCAATACCGGCACTTGGCTCGCTTGTGGTTATCAATCGAATTGAACCTTATGTGTTAGGGATGCCATTTGTTCTTTTTTGGGCCATATTATGGGTTTGTCTTACATCAGTTTTTTTGATAATCGCCAATAGACTTAATCCTGCAACCGAGGAGGAAGAAGACTGATGAATGAAGCCCTGCTCGTTATCCTTTTCTTTCTGGTTCTGTGTATTTGGTTAGGGCTTCAAGCTCGTAAAGGTAAAAATATGAGTTTGGAACAATGGGCCATTGGCGGAAGAGGCTTCGGCAGCTTTTTGCTCTTCTTTTTGATAGCAGGTGAAATGTTTACGACGTATACGTTTTTGGGGGCGAGCGGCGGAGCTTATCGATCTGGTATGCCTCCTGCCTTATACGCTTTTAATTGCTTCTATTTTGTAATCGCCTATTGGCTGTTGCCGCCTATTTGGAGATATGCAAAAAAAAATAATGTCATTTCTCAATCTGATTTTTATGACAAAAAGTACAACAGTCCGGCTTTAGGTGTTCTTGTGGCGGTAATTAGCGTCATTTCAATTATTCCATATCTGATCATGCAGTTGAAAGGGTTAGGAATTATCGTATCGGAAACCTCCTATGGTTCCATATCTCCAAATGTGGCTATAGTTGTTGGGGTAATTGCAATCACAATTTATGTAACGGCTTCAGGGATGCATGGAGTGGCGTGGACCGCGGTCATTAAAGATATCATGATTCTGACAGTTGTCGTCTTTATGGGGATTTATTTTCCACTTCATTATTACGGTGGTATACAGCCGATGTTTGAAGCAATCGATACAGCAAAACAAGGATTTTTGATTTTCCCGGAACAAGGTTTGAGTATCTCTTGGTTTATTTCAGCTACGATCATGACAGCATTGGCATTCTACATGTTTCCTCATATGTTAGCGGGAGTGTTCTCTGCAAAAAGTCCGAAATCACTTCGTTGGAATGCTGGGGTTATGCCAATTTATCAAATAATCATCATTTTTTCGTTATTTATTGGTTTTTCTGCGATTCTCCAAGTTCCGAATTTACAGGGAGCAGAAGCAGATTTAGCTTTATTTAAAATGGCGAAGATGTCATTTGATCCCTGGTTTGTAGGAGTTATTGGAGCTTCAGGGGCAATGGCCGCCCTTATTCCCAGTTCACTCGTGTTGACGGCTACGGCCACGATACTTTCAAAAAATGTATATAAGGTATGGAAGCCGAATACATCGGATGACCAGCTACAAAGATTGAGCAGGATGTTAGTACCTGTCATTTCTATAGTGACTCTATATTTTACGTTCAATGGCGGGGAGTCGATTTTTACCTTGTATCTTATGGCATATAGCTTCATGGCACAGTTGTTTCCAGCACTATTTTTCAGTTTGTGGAAAAAGAATCCTGTCACGGTTCAAGGAGCATTTGCCGGCATGATCGTTGGAATTCTAATTATTGTATACTCGACTACATCAGGTACGACACTTGCTACATTATTTCCATCTCTGCCGCAAGCCATACAAGATCTTGATGTAGGGTTAGCTGTATTATTCATCAACATCGCAGTGACTTTAGGAGTGAGTGCCGTTACTAGAAAAACTTCACCTGGGATGAAAGAAGATATTAAACAGGCTTCAGGAATGGAAAAGCTTGTTAAATGACAGTGGGAATCAGTCCAATATTCATATAATCATAGATTAATAGAATAAAAACACGTTTTCGAAAGCGGGAGGCTTGATTATGAAAGTCAGTGGAGGAAGAGCAGTCGTAGAAGTAATGGCTAAAGAAGGGGTAAAAAAAGCTTTTTGTGTACCAGGTGAAAGTTATCTTAGTGTAATGGATGCACTATACCAACATCCTGAAATAGAACTTATTTCCGCAAGGCATGAAGGAGGTGCCTCTTTTATGGCGGAAGGGTATGCCAAGGGTTCAGGAGAGGTGGGAGTCTGTATGGCAACGCGTGGAGTTGGTGCTACAAACTTAGCTATCGGCATTCATACTGCTGCTCAGGATTCAACCCCTTTGATTGCGCTTATTGGCCAAGTCGAACGCCCGTTTAAAGAAAAGGAAGCATTCCAGGAAGTGAATTTGACGGGTTTTTTCAGTCATTTATGTAAATGGACGGTAGAGATCGATCGTGTGGAAAGAATCCCGGAATTATTGCAACGGGCTTTCCATATTGCGAGATCGGGGCGTCCGGGCCCTGTATTAGTGGCTTTGCCGCATGACATGTTGGAAGACGAGGCAGAGTTGAACATGAACCCTTCATATCGCTCGCTTCCTCCTCAACCACATATGGAAGATGTGAAGCAGGCTATGGATACGATACGAAACGCGGAGCGCCCCGTATTGATTGCTGGCGGAGGTGTGATTCATGCTAAGGCCAACAGGTTGCTTGTACAGTTTGCGGAGGCAATGACACTTCCTGTCGTTACAGCTTTCCGTCGGTTTGACGCGTTTCCGAACTCACATCCTTGTTATGCAGGGTGGCTTGGATTTGGGACACCTCAATATTTACTTGATGCAATCCGGGATGCAGATGTAGTTTTGGCATTAGGGACACGATTCTCTCAAGTAGGAACACAAGATTACACCTTGCTTTCTAAAAATTCAAAGCTGATCCATGTGGATATTTGTCCCGATATTTTTGGTAAAGTGTATGCTCCTTCTCTTGCCATTGAAGCGGATGCCAAGAGCTTTTTGGAACAAGCACTGCAAGCGCCAGAATCAGGATCTTTTATTTCAGGCGAAGATCATCTGAAAGAATTGCACGATAAATATATGGAATTTTCTGAACCGAAGGCCGATTACACAGAGGATTACGTGGATATGGACGGATTGATGCATGATCTGGCTGTCTGTCTGCCGAAGGATACCATCATTACAAATGATGCAGGCAACTTTTTTGGATGGCTATCAAGATATTATCGTTTTGAACAAGAAAACACATACGTGGGGCCAACGTCGGGTGCAATGGGATATGGACTGCCTGCTGCTATTGGGGCAAAACTGGCGCAGCCTCACAAACATGTTGTTTCTATTTCGGGGGATGGTGGCTTCATGATGACTCTCCAAGAGATTGAAACCGCTGTAAGGTATAAAATTCCGACCATATCAATTGTTGTGAACAACAATATTTACGGAACAATTCGAGCACATCAAGAAAGGCATTTTCCAAACCGGGCCGTTGGAACTGACTTATCTAATCCTGATTTTGCTGGATTGGCCCGCTTATTTGGGGCACATGGTGAAAAGGTTGAAAAAAATATTGATTTTGCGCCAGCGCTGCAACGGGCGATTGCTTCAGGGTTGCCGTCTGTAATAGAAGTTGCAGTCAATCCAAAGATTCTTTCTGTAGGCCAGGACAAGAAGGAAGTATACGAAAAGTTAGTGTCTAATAATTAACTTTGGAAGTTAGCAGGACCCAATAAAAGGCATGTAAGGGAGGTATCATAGTTGTTAAAACCATATATAGTTGTTGAATGGAATGATACGGAAACAGATGCTAAAGGCTGGCTGGTTGTCCATAACTTTGTAAAAGGATACACAGGTGGCGGTACAAGAATGCACCCAACGGTTACAAGAGAAGAGGTCGAAAGGCTGGCCGAGGCGATGGCTTATAAGTATGTAGCCTGTGAGTCTGAGACGACTGGCGGTTGTAAAGCGGGCATTGCCTATGATTATAAAGCGCCAGACGCATATGCAGTGTTAAGAAGATTTCTGATTGCGATGATGCCTTATATAGATATAGGGGTATCGTTAGGCAGTGATTTAGGTACCAAATATGAAGATGTACTCAAAATATTTAATGAATTTGGCATTGATATCCCCTTAACGAAATCAATGAAGCAGAATCCGAATGTTCTGCAAGGGATAAAAGATTTCGATGAACTGTTGACGACAAAAATCGACGGGTTGTTTTTAAACGATGTCGTAACAGGCTATGGCGTGGCTTTCTCCGCAGATGAGGCATGGAAATTTAAAGGCGGAAAAGGTGGAGCAAGAGTCGTCATTCAAGGATTCGGCTGTGTAGGGGCAAGCTGTGCATTGAAAATGTTCCAGTTAGGTTATAAAGTTGTGGGAATTTCCGATGCAGCCCTTTTGGTTACATGTGACGAAGGATTGGATGTCCAAAAGCTTATTGATCATAAAAATATGTACGGGGAAATGGATAAAGCCTTTTTTGAACCGCATTATGATGTAAGGCCAAACACGGAATGGCTCGACATAGATTGCGACATTTTAATTCCGTCCGCACTGGAGGATGTCATCCACATATCCAATGCCAAAAGCGTTAAAGCGAGCTTGATTGTGGAGGCGGCAAACATTCCCCTTTCTCCCGAGGGAGACGAAATCATAAGACAGAGAGGTATTGATGTTGTCAATGATTTCGTTGCCAACCTGGGGGCGATAAGATTTTATGATGCGGTTATTTTCGGACTGATTAAACCAAATCCACAAGCTGTCGTCGATGATATAGAAAAACTATGCAGGAAAAATACGTATCATTTGTTTACTCAAGCAAAAAAACAAAAAAAATATCAAAGAGAAGTAGCTTATGAAATATTTAAACCGACAATCAGCGACCCTCCGGAATATGCAGTGCCTTCCGAAGCGTTATCGGGGAACTCTCGTTAACTTGTGTTAATCATGAAAGTGTTCAGGCAGTTTATCAATCAGGAACGGGGGGGAATTCATGCAAACAGAAGATGAAAATCAGCCAAAAGAATTACAGCGTTCAATGAAGAGCAGACATTTATTCATGCTCTCCTTAGGTGGGGTAATTGGAACAGGTCTTTTCCTGGGATCAGGATATGCAATCGGTGAAGCTGGACCCTTAGGAGCGATTGTTGCCTATTTGGTCGGTGGTTTATTAATGTACTTGGCGATGATTTGTCTCGGTGAATTATCGGTAGTGATGCCGGTATCCGGTTCCTTTCAGGTCCATGCAACGAAATTTATTGGTCCCGCCACTGGATTTGTCATTGGCTGGATTTACTGGCTAAGCTGGGCTCTTTACGTAGGCCTGGAATTTGTAGCGGCCGGTTTGCTCATGACCAGATGGTTTCCCGATATACCAGTATGGATATGGTGTGTGATATTTACGGTCCTTTTATTCACTATAAATGCATTAACTACGCGAAGTTTTGCAGAGACCGAGTATTGGTTCTCCGGGATTAAAGTGCTTGCCGTCATTCTCTTCATAATTATCGGTGCAGCAGCGATGTTTGGATTGATTCATATGGAGGATGCACACCCTGCCCCGTTCCTTTCCAATTTTATAGGAGATGGACTATTCCCTACAGGGTTCACGGGTGTTTTTATATCGATGATGACAGTCGTATATGCTTTCCAGGGATCGGAAATCATGGGTGTTGCAGCAGGAGAAACGGAAAACCCGCAAAAAAGCATTCCGAGAGCGATTCGAAACATCGTAATACGTGTGCTGCTTTTCTATGTACTGGCAATCTTTGTTCTATCGGCCATCGTTCCTTGGAAAGAAGTTGGGGTACTGGAAAGTCCATTTGTTACCGTGTTTGAAATGGTAGGCATTCCTTATGCAGCAGACATTATGAATTTCGTAATTTTGACGGCGGTCCTCTCTGTAGGAAACACGGGTCTGTTTGCTTGTACCAGGATCCTTTTCTCTCTTTCTCAAAACGGTATGGCACATTCTTCATTTGGAAAGCTCAATCGTCGCGGTGTACCTATGAACGCCTTACTAGTCACCATGGTCTTTGCCTTGCTGTCGCTGCTTACTAGTGTAGTAGCGGAAGAAACGTTATTCGTTGTGCTGCTTTCCATAAGCGGGGTTGGAGGAGTGCTTACTTGGATGGCGATTGCGTTCGCACAGTACAGATTCCGCAAGCAGTATATCAGAGCAGGCGGAAAGGTTGAAAATCTGAAGTTTAGAGTACCTTTTTTCCCGTTTGCCCCGATTCTCTGCATCATTATGTGTCTAGGTATTTTCGTGTTCACCGCTTATGATCCGACACAGCGAACTTCGTTGTATTGGGGATTGGGCTTCGTCGTTGCTTGCTATATATTTTACTATTTCAGATATGCGCGAAGGAACGTCGAGGTGCCAGCCTTAAAAACTGAACAGACCAATGATTTTATTCAATAGTGATTATTATATCAAGATATAAGAAAACGGTCGTTTAAGATTCATTTAGAAGTGCAGTTAAAAGCAAAACCTATAACTTAGAGAAGTAGAATAATAGAATACGGAGGAAATAGTATGCGTTACTTAAATTATATTAATGGAAAATGGAAAGAACCCACTACAGGGGAGTATAGAGAAAATCTTAGTCCCCATGATGGTGAAAATTTAGGAGAATTTCCATCTAGTGCGGCGGCTGATTTACATGATGCAGTGGCAGCCGCAAAAAGTTCATTCCCTTTATGGAAAAAACTTTCGTTTCAGCAACGGGCTTCATATTTGCAAAAAGCAGCTGATATTTTGAAAAAGAATATGCAGGAAGTAGGTCAAGATTTGATAAAGGAAGAAGGAAAAACATTCTTGGAAGGGATGGGGGAAGCCAATCGGGCTGCCAGCATACTTGAATATTATGCTGCTGAAGCTCGGCAGCCACTCGGGGAAGTAATTCCTTCAGCCAATGCCAATACATTTTTATATACTACCCGCACGCCGCTCGGTCCGGTGGGTTTGATTACACCATGGAACTTTCCTATCGCCATCCCTGTATGGAAATTGGCGCCGGCCCTGATTTACGGGAATACAGTCGTGATTAAACCGGCTGATCTTACACCTAAGTCTGTCCATCATGTGATAAAAGCCTTTGATGAAGCGGGTCTTCCGCCTGGTGTCATCAATTGTGTATTCGGAAGGGGTTCCGTCATTGGTGCTGCATTAGTGGAACATCCTGATGTGAAGGCTATATCTTTTACGGGCTCGAATCAAATAGGTCAGCAAATTCAAAAACAAGCCATTGAGCATGGAAAGAAAGTGCAAGCGGAAATGGGAGGGAAAAACCCGCTTGTCGTCCTCGCCGATGCTGATCTTGAAAAAGCAGTGGAAATAGCGATTGGCGGAGCTTTTAAATCCACAGGGCAAAAATGCACAGCCACTAGCCGGGTGATTGTGGAGGAAGGAATTTATGAAGTATTCCGGGAACGGCTTGTCGCACGTACGAAAGAATTAAAAGTGGGCGACCCGCTCAACGAAGAAACATATATAGGTCCGGCTGTATCTAAATCACAACGCGATGGCGTGCTTGAAATGATCGATGTTGGAAAATCAGAAGCTACACTTTTATGCGGAGGAGAGATCCCGGCAGGAGCGGAATTGGCGAATGGTTTTTATGTCAAGCCGGCAATCTTTGAAAATGTTCCTCAACATGCCCGCATTGCGCGTGAAGAAATCTTTGGACCAGTCATTGCCCTTTTTAAGGCCGGAAATTATGAGGAAGCAGTTAAGATGGCGAATGATACAGAGTATGGATTGAGCGCAGCCATTTGTACGAATAATTTAACTTCGGCTCAACGGTTTATTGAAGATGTTGAAGTGGGTCTTGTTCATGTCAATTCGGAAACGGCAGGAACCGAACCGCAAATGCCATTTGGCGGATGTAAAAGTTCAAGCGCAGGCAGCCGTGAACAAGGGAAGAGTGCCGTTGAATTCTATACAGAAGTCAAGACAGTCTATATGGATCGGATATAACTAAAATAGAATTAAGCGTTTTTAAACTTGTAAATTAGATCAGAAACAGGAGGGGGATTTCAAAATGTCCACGAAAGAAAATGTACAGTTCAGCCCAACACTGCCTTATTCACGGTATGTCGATCCAGAGGTATTCAATGAAGAAAGCAAAAAGATCTTCAGAAAGAGTTGGATTTTGGCAGGGCATGCAAGCCAAGTGGAAAAGGTAGGCGATTTCATGACATTGGATATCGCCGGAGAGCCTATTATCGTTTCTCACGGGACCGATGGTGAACTGCGTGCTTTCTACAATATTTGCCCTCATCGCGGAATGAAAGTAGAAAATGCCGATAAAGGAAATAAGAAAATTTTACAATGCGGATACCATGGATGGACGTTCAAATTAGATGGAAGTGTAAATAGAGCCCCTAATTTTAAAACGAATGAGCTGGGGATACACAGCTGTATGAAATCCATTCGCATAGAAGTTCAGAATGCCATGATTTTTGTCAATCTTGACAAAAATGCACCCCCTATGGCAGAAGCATATCGGGAATTTTTAGAGGAAATGAAAGAGTATCCATTCTTTGATTCACTGAAACTAGTTAGGGAAACCCGCCGTGTGGTAAAAGCTAATTGGAAGGCCATTGTTGACAATTACCTGGAATGTGATCATTGTTCCATTGCTCATCCTGGCTTTGCTAAATCCTTTGATTTAGCAAACTTTTGCACAACGACACATGACAATTTCACCTATCAATATATGACAGCAAGCAAGAATGGCGAAGGGGACCAAGCGCGTTTTTATTGGGTTTGGCCAAATATGATGATTAACGTTTATCCAGGAGACGGAAACGTGAATACCATTCAAGTAATTCCCGTTGATGCTGTGACGTCGTTAGGTATTTATCGGGATTATTCCTTAGATGAAAAAACAACCATAGAAAAAGAAGAATATTTTAAATTTGTTGATCAAGTACGGCAGGAAGATTTTGATCTAGTGGAAAAACTGCAAAAAGGATTAAGTTCCGAGGCATTTACAAATGGAATCTTTTCTCCAACAGAACATGCTGCAGTCTATTTTCATGAACTCATTGAAAATAAGCTCCAGAACTAACCACTGAGCTCTCAATTGGAATGCACTAAAAAAGGAATGTTCATGGAGAATTTGTAAATGAAAAAAACTAAGCAACCAACCAGTGTGATTCGGCAGTTTACCGGAGCATACTGGTTGAGTTGTTTTTTGTGTCGCCTTTTTTGCCTTATTTGTTATGGAATTTGCGAACTTCCTTTTATTTATTCGGAGTGGGAGGATTTGTTCTTCGATTGTTGTTCTTCAGCAAGAAACTCAAGAAAAACATTCATGGCAGTAAGCGGATGCTCATTTACTCGTTTAAAGTAGTTGTTTTTTCTGGCATCTGTTAAATAGTTGCTTTTTTTGATTCTCTCCAACATATATTTTTGACTCATTTTCACTATTTCTCTTTGGTTGTGTTTGTTTTCTTTTAATAAGGCAAATCCTACAGCTCCCACCAATGCATAGATTCCAAGTGCGATTTTCGAGATGGGTAAAGAGTCGTTCTTAAATAAAAGAAAAAAAAGATTAATGATGGAAAAGCCTATCATCACCGTTGAAAAAAAACCGTATTTCATATTTTTCTTCAACATGGGGGACAACTTTAATTGGAGTTGTTCGATTTCGTTTTGCATGAAACCGGGTATATTATTTATTTTGATATTCATTGTTTCCTCCTTATTATCTTGCACCAATAAATAAATGGCACTGTAAAATCGTACTTATTACTGAAATAGGAAAAGGAACCTATATATATCTTATCGTTTGGAAACATGTTTGTCATTTATTATACACTTGGACCTTTTTGAGGGAAAAGTAAACGCAGTGACACATGTGGATGATCAATGGAATGCCCTGTTATATGTGTTGAAAAAAATTCTTGAAGTATGAGGAGTCGAAATACAGATCATTTACCTTAATAAACCAATAGTGGTATGAATGATGAATGAATTATGGTAAAATGGTCCTCAAATGGAAGCTTTATTTTTTGTTTTTTCATTATTAATAGTTATGGATGACCTTCCCGCGCCTTTTTTTGTCATAATTACGTGACTATTGTGGTATTTAGTACTTTTAAATCGAGTTTTGGAACAAATCAATATATAATTAGAAGGCGAGATAGTAGATTCAAAGATTAAGGAGGGACATAGAATGATGGAATGGGCTCTGATCATTTTGTTCGCTGCAGCAGTATTACTGTTCATTTTATCGTTTATTAAAAAGGACTCTGTAAAAGTGGACAGTCAATTGGAACAGATTGCCAGCACTTTTGGGGATGAAATGAATGTATTACAGGAAAAAATCAGGAACATCGAGATAGATGCTGAAATTACGGTGCAAGAGGCAGGCATTTTGGCAATGTCTTCCGAAAAGCGAAACATGTTGCGTGAAGTACTCGACCTACATAAGCGAGGCTATTCATTTGAAAGCATCGCACTTAAGACAAAACAGCCGGAAGAAGAAATAGAACGGATGCTTACTCCTTACATGAAAACGACGAATGAAAGGAGAAATGTGGCCAATGACATCTAAATCAATGCGCAGCTTTGCCGGAGGCCTTGTTGTTGCCGCAGGCTTATGCGGTGCAGTGTACTTCTTTGGTCCAGGTGAAGCGACCGGCACGTCTGAGAAACTATCAGAAGATGAAATGAAAGAGTCTCTGGCTTCAGAAGGGTATGTCATACATTCCGAAAAAGAATGGGAAGATCAGATTGCTGAAGCACAGTCGGTTAAAGATAAGGCGGAGGCGGAAAAAGAAACGGTAAAAGAACCAACGGAAAAAATCATATACCGTACAGTTCTTACTGTGTCTAAAGGCTCGACAAGTATCGATGTGGGTAAAAACCTGCAAAAAGCAAAAGTCATCAAAAATGCCAATGAGTTTTCCGACGCGGTTGAAAAGAAAGGCAAGGCCAACGGATTACGACCTGGAACATATGTGGTGGATAGTGCGATGACTACGGAAAAAATAATTTCCATCATATTTAAATGAACATAAAAATGACCATCGGTAAGATGGTCGTTTCAGACTGTAGACAAACTCGATTTTCATCGAGTTTGTCTACAGTTTTTTTTGCTTGTACAAATTTGGACGTTGATTGGAGACGTTTGCTTAGAGAAGGCTTGAAAGGCAGTCGGCGGAAAGGGAGCAGGTACCTGAAATCAACTGGAACGTTTTTTAAAATGGCTGTTTTCCCATACTTTGTTGCAATATACCAGGTAGTGAGTTGTGGTTGATTTCCCCTCCAGATGCTCGCTTTCCGCGGGGCGGGCGGTGAGCCTCCTCGGCGTAAACGCCTG
Source organism: Peribacillus sp. FSL R5-0717 (assembly GCF_038002945.1). NCBI lineage: Bacteria > Bacillati > Bacillota > Bacilli > Caryophanales > Bacillaceae > Peribacillus > Peribacillus sp. FSL R5-0717. The sequence continues at coordinate 395,605 of NZ_JBBOOF010000001.1, read as the reverse complement.
TGGGGTCTCACCTGTCCCGCTGCTCCCGCAGGAGTCTCGCACTTCCGCTCCAATCAACCTTAAATAGTTTCGTATTAAAAACTCTTTACGAAAAGTGCCTTTAAAATAAAAAGACCTATAATGGAATATGGTGGTCTCAGTTAATTCGCAAAATAGGCGTGAATGGTCTTATCCGAATCCCTTTCACGATTTTTCTGAGGGAATGGATACCATAATTTTAAAACAGACTTGGTTATACACCATGACTTTTTATTCATTTAAATAGAAAGAAACCTCAATAGATTGAAGAAATTTGCGACACTCCTGCCGAATAACTGGCTAGCCGAGACCCCGGAGACGTTTGCTTAGAGAAGGCTTGACAGGCAGTCGGCGGAAAGGGAGCAGGTACCTGAAATCAACTGGCATGCTTTTTTATATTTTTTTTAACTTAATCTTTGTCCGCACTCCAGCCCACACTGCAATGATAAGTCCTCCAATCGTATCCGCGATTAAATCGATCATTGTATCTTTATTTCCCCCGCCTTGCAGTGTCATTCCGAATAATTGATCAGAACTAAATTCGTAGATCTCCCATATGACACCTCCAAGTGCCGAGAAAGAAAGGGTGAACAAAAAGACGAACCAAGGGGATATCTCTTTGCCCGCATTTCTGTATACCAATCGTTCATATAAAGCAATTCCCGTAAAAGCAAGAAGGGAACCGCTTAACAAATGCAAAAATGTGTCCCACCAACCCAGTCCATACCAACCTAAAATAGATCCTAAAAATTGTGAAGCGAATAAGAAGATCAAATAGGAAATGATAATTGGCAAATTGAATTGAAGCTTGGTAAATAAGGCCAGTGAAAGGGGAATTGCCCCACATACCACACCGCCTATCGAAACCAGTGATTTGAAAGTTTCATCGGCTGTATAGTAATAAATAGATAAAGCTCCCATGAAAAGTACATACACTAAACTTAATGAAATAACTAACTTACGATTCATATGATTACCTCAACAAATCATCATAATTTTAATTTTTGTACACTAGAATAAATGGAAATGAGCAGGCCGCCGGTTAGCCCGAAAATTATATCGTACATGGTATCTTTGTTACCGCCTCGCTGCATGGTATGAGTAAAAGTGAGATCTCCCACAAATTCATATATTTCCCAAAAAGCAGTGACACAAGCTGAAAGTGAAAGAACAAAAAGGAAAATGACCCACCTTGAAGTGTCTTTTCTCGCTTTTTGAGGGATGTAAAGTTTATAAAGGGCAATCCCCACAAAACCCACGAAGATGCCTTTGTAGAAGTGAAGTCCAGAGTCCCACCATTTAAAATCAATATAAAAATTTGCGATGGATCCTAAAAATGCCGTACAGAAAATAAAAACATAATAGCCGATTATGATAGGAATGTTAAAGGGATTATTTTTTACAAATAGTAATGAAATGGGCAAGGCACTTACCACTATTCCGCCAAGAGCTACCATCCATCGGGAAGAATCATCTTTTTTGAGGTAGAAGATGAGTAACCCAGTCATGAATGCTATAAATACCAAACTAAAAATAATGATTATTTTATGTTTCAATATACTCACCTCATTCGTAAATATTCATTACGATCATCCAATCGAGCCAGATTGAACCCGGAAAAAATGACTATTTGGAGTATTTTTATGACGTTCATTTAAACTCTCTAACTCACTCAGTATATGATCACAATATTATTGGCTACCATGGTGCTTTTTAAAGATGTTTCTAAATTTAGCCGTTATAAACAATAATAAAGGCATGACCAGACCAAAAGCCGCTGCATGGAATAACCATATATTTTTATTGTATTCCCCGGATGAAGAGACCGTCGGAAAAACAATCAATGAATAAAAAACCATTATCACCCCTAAAGCTGTAGTAAATGGCCGATAATCCTTTATATTGAAAATGTTTGAAAATACGACAACCGAAACATAAAAATACATAACCGTCCTCGTATAAGTTGTGAAAATTCAAATAGTGGCAATTACTGCTTCGATCCGCATTAGGAAATTCCCTACATTTATTTTTTTTGCCATCGTGTAACTTGGAGCAATATTTCTTGCGGTGTTATCGGGTCCAAGAACCAAGATATCTAGCATGATAACCAGAATTAATATGATTCCTCCGATCAAGGTGCCAATATAAAAGGCTTTTCCCCCTTTTTTTCTTTCATTTACTTTTGAAGGGAAAATCATTAAAAACATAACAGGGGAAAGCGTGAACACGCTGACATAAAAAAGTATCGCCCGTATGATCACTACTGCAGCTAACAATATATTTAAAGCTACAAGAGGAGTATCCGGCATCCTAAAAGTTTTAATGAAATTCCCCACATAATAAGTGGTCTCGGCAGCAGTTGAAAAAGACCAGAAGAAAAATGTGAGATTGATCATCTTTCCGACTAACTTACCGAAAACCTTTTCATTTATTTGATCTAAAGCGAGATCAGGATATAAATTTCCAACCCTGATGTAAAACCATACAAAAATTAATGCGATTCCTGTTCCAAATAATGCAGCAAGCCATGCATCCTGCTTTGCAAAACCAGCTAAAGGAGAAGGAGTATGTAAAATAACCGTTCCTACCGAATACAAGAGGATTAAAATCATCAATTGATGTGATGAAATTTTGAAACTACCAGGCATTATTTTTCACCTATTTGTTTGTTCCTTCCTTCTTAATACTCCCTATTTTTGGCTATTCTTGTTCAAGTTATTCACACGGACATCAATTGCCTATCTTCAACAATCCACCCCCGTTACATCAATCGGTCGCGAATTTTCTGCCTTTTTACTGATGTAGCTCTACTATACAATCATAGAATTACTGTCCAAGAGAAAGTAATTTAATTCCTTATTCCCGAACCTTAATGGTTTAGGAACCGTATATTGTTTTAACTATGGCCTAACTTTTCAGTAATTCCTCATAGTACTTGATAGGGACCTTCTTGACTTTCCTGGAAGATATTAATTGCACTGAACGTGTACATTTCCTTTGATATGGCACAATTCTTGCAAATGATTTATTGGTATATCTAATATTTAGAGAAAGGAAGAGGAACTGTTGGACATATTGAAAAATATTTAAGCTCTAGGTTATCAAGCATATTTGATAGGCTTAAATGTCAGAAACTTAATCCGGATTCATAAAGGGCAAGGCGAAGCGGTTAAACTTAAAATGTTAGGAGAAATTAGTATGAAAATACCAGTGGAAAATATAGTGGAGTTAACTGTAGAACATCAATTTTTACAGGCTTTTCCTATATTGAGTCAGTTACGTACAGATTTGACTTTAAAGGAATATCTAGATTTATTAAATGATATGCGTAAGGAGGGTAAACGGTTATTTGCTTTATATCATGATACAAGCATTGTAGCATTAGCAGGTATTAGCTGGCGTGAAGATTCATATAATGAACGCTATGTTTATGTACAAGATTTGGTTACTGATGTAAATCATCGTCCTAGTGGCCTTGGATATAATCTGCTCAGTTATATACATAATTGGGCAAAAGAACAAGGAGCTGAATATATTACATTGGAAGCTTGAAATCGGCGCCTTGTCACCCATATTAGGATGGGGAAGAAGACTTATTGGGCGTAGTCTTTTTATCGTACATATGTACCGGAAATGAAATGTTGCGACTTCAAGAGTGTTGGGAAAATGGGGACAAAACAATTAAGAAGTTGAGTTTGGAAAAATACTTGGAATGAAAACAAGTTGAAGGAAAAAGCTCTTTACTCCCTAATTCTTGCCATCCAAAAATTAGTTGAAAGCTTTTAAAAACTCTGTGGAAATCTGCAGGGTTTTTTTTTGCTCTAAACCATCCCTTTTTCTGTCAATTTAGTCCAATAATGGATTATGCGAATATTGGCAATCTATGCATTTACTCATAGAATGCTTTTATACATAATTTCCAATGGATTTGATTTAGATTGTGCACCCTGCCGAATTGATTCTAAAAGGCAAATTTTTTCCGAGTTTGAAAAGATGGCGGGAAGTGGTTGATAACAATCGTGGATTTAAGGGAAAAAGTGAAATTTTGATAAAAGATTATCATGTATATAATGTTTTTTGCACAGCGATTTATTTTACATACATGGATATAATTGCAAAACGTTAGGAAATAGTTCAGACATCGTTATAAGGGATTTCCAAGCAGGTAAAAATGGGGAAATTAAGTTAGGAATCGTTTACACAGATGGATTAACGGATTCTGCTTCCATCCAGGATTTAATCCTCGACACTTTGATGGTTGAAATTCGGAACTCTGACTTGGACGTAGCGGTCCCTGATTGTTTTGAATTGATAAAATCACATACTCTTCCTGTAGAGGGAATAGTGGAAATAACAGAGTTTCAAAAGCTTTTCAACCATGTTTTATCAGGAGACACGATGTTATTGATGGACGGCTCCCCAAAAGGATTGGCACTCGGCTCGAGAGGGTGGGTCGATCGCGGAGTTCAAGAACCTTCCTCCCAAACAGTAGTAAGAGGGCCAAAGGATGGATTTACTGAAACGCTGCGAACAAATACTGCCTTAATAAGACGGAGAATAAAAGATCCTAACCTTTGGCTTGAAACAAAGCAGATTGGAGAAAAAACGCAAACGGACGTTGCGATTATGTATTTAAAAGGTGTTGCAAATGATAAAACGGTTTCAGAATTGCAAAGCCGGTTAAATCGAATCAATATAGATGCGATTCTTGAGAGTGGATCCATTGAAGAGCTTATTCAGGATGAAGTATACATTCCATTTCCAACGGTTTATAATACGGAGCGTCCTGATGCTGTAGCCGCTGCCATTTTAGTAGGAAGGATTGCGATAATGGTTGACGGAACGCCGTTTGTCCATATCGTTCCAGCACTGATGGTGCATTTTTTCCAGTTCCAGCGAAGACTATTATCAACGGGCAGATATTGCCACATTAATTCGAGTATTACGGTATTTATCCTTTTTCCTAGCTTTGCTAACACCGTCACTTTATGTAGCTGTTTCGACTTTTCATCAAGAAATGCTTCCTACTCCATTTCTCATAAGTCTTCATAACCAATATATATGGTTAGCTTCCGGCAACAACGATCCGAGATATCAATGTCGGGGATCGTTGTTGTGGGAAAATATGCATTTTTGCACTAACATAAAAAGAGTATATATTAGTGCAGCTCCCAACTTTTAACTAAAGCAGGTGCCCGCATCATAAAATAGCCATAATACGACATCAAATTCCAACATATTTCTACTTTTCCATTTTGTATAATGAGATAGAAGAATATTTTTAGGGAGTGATTGTTGTCATATGAAAAACAGGAAGGTTATTTCAACTCTGGGAGTTGCCGTTTTATCGGCGAGTATTGCGACACCAGCATTTGCAGCTAATGAAACATCCCCGGGAACACCCATTCAACAAACTTATTCGGTTTCAGGTTTTACAGATCATGCTGAACTAGGGAAAAAGCTAGAACAAATTGCGAGTGATAGCCAAGGTAAAGTAAAAGTGGAGGTAGCTGGATATTCCAATAGACATAGAGAAATCTATAAAGCAACCGTAGGAACTGGCGACAAAGTCGTTTTCATTCAAAGTGAGATCCATGGGAATGAGAAAACTGGTACGGATGCCATCTTGAATATCTTGAAGTTTTTGGGGACCAACTCACCTGAAGCGGAAAAAATTCGTAAAGAAATTACCTTGGTAGCTTTGCCTAAAATGAATCCCGATGCCGCTGAATTGAACCGTCGCGGAAATGATATGACCTGGGCAGAGGTCGTCGACCAGTTTCCGCAGTTAGCAGGAGCGAATCCATCTTGGAACTACTATACATACAAAAATGAATCATTCGATTATGAGTCCAAACCAGGTTTCGATGTTAATCGTGACTTTAATCCTGATTTAAATTATATTCCCCAAGCTAAAGACTTCCCTGGAAAATCATCCACCCCTGGTTGGTTCATAACACCTGAATCACAAATAACACGTGATGTTTACAAGTCTCTACTGAAGCAATACGGTAAGGTGGAGACTTTTGTGGACCTGCATCACCAAGCTCCCTATTATGAAGTTGATGGAACGGATGATTTAGTCACCTACTCGATTTCCGCTCAATTTGTTCCTGATCCAAGCTCGCCTTCAGGACAGGATTATGCAAAATATGCAAAAAACTATAATTATGATTTTTCCAGACAATTGAATGTGGCGGTATATAATGCCATGAAAGCACAAGGTAATTCTCCATATGGGAATATATCCTTGTATCCGCAAAATCAAAACCTTCCTGGAACGGCTTTAGGAGCCTTTGCTTTAAACGGAAGCGGGACAGTACTCTTTGAAGTTAGAGGTCAAACACAGTCTTTTGGCCAAAAGAAAAAAGGCATGCTCATTAAAGCAGTTGAAAGTGGCCTATATGGAATAATTGATGGAGTTACTGATGGCTCTGTATATAAAATCAATCCGGAACAATACGAGTCAATTCCACTGACGGAGGGCAGGCAATAATTAAAAGTGAGGAAAAGATAGTTTTATAACTTCCAGCCTATATTGAAGTAACCAGACGGAACTCTAGGCAAAGGTGTTCTATCTAAAAGGTAAGACAAAGTTGATTGGAGCGGGTGTACGAGACTCCTGCTTAGAAAAGCGCGCTAGGGGAGACCCCAAAGGCGAAAGCCGAGGAGGCTCCCCCGACCGCCCGCGGAAAGCGAGTGCCCTACGTTCCAATCAACGTCAGACGGGTGTCCGTCTGGTTTTTCTTCATCGGGAACAAAAATGTTTTTTGGTAGAAGAAAACTATTTGGAAACATAGTCATTTTTCACTATTAACATAAAGTAGTAAAAGTGTCAGAATATTATTAATAGTAATTTTTTCTGATTATTATATTTGATAAGGAGGGTTTTTATTGAATTTTAAAAAGAAGGTTCTATCAGTTTCATTATCTAGTTTAATGACGTTAAGCGCAGTAACAGCTGTTGCGTTACCTGTCGGAGCGGTTGGAAATGGTCCCAGTGCTGGAAATGGACAAGTTACAACTTCAAATCTTCATACATATGAAAGCCTGGTGAGCTATCTTGAAACGCAGGATGCTAAACAAGAAAGGCTGGCACTGGAAGTAATCGGGGAAACGGTAAAAGGAAGGGACATTTACCTAGCGAAGTACATCTCAAATCCTAAGAATCCAACCATACTATTTTTAACGCAACAGCATGGAAATGAACAACTGACTACCGAGGGTGCACTCGAATTCATTAAACACCTAGGCACGAACAAGGCTAAAGGTATTTTGGATAATGTCAATATACTGATCATTCCCATGTTAAATGCAGATGGGGCCATGGGAGATGTTAATTTCCCTCTTGATGACTATTTAGCAAAAGGTGATCGGCATTTAACACGGGCAAATGCAAATGGGATTGACTTGAACCGTGAGCATGATAAAAAAACTGATAACATGCAAGTAGAGGTAAAGGCTTTACACGAAAATGTATTTGCGAAATACGATATAGATTACATGATAGATTTACATCATCAAGGGACGCTAAGCGAAACGGACGGTGAACTTGTTTCAGGTTCAATTCTTTATCCTACAAACCCGAACGTAAAGCCTGAAGTGTTAGAAGCCTCAAAAAAATTGGGTGCTGTCGTATATAACTCCATTGAACCAACTGGTTGGGGGCATATTGGTAGGTATGATGGCGGTTCTGGAGAAAATATAGGCCGTAATGGTGCAGCCGTTCGCTATGATATTGCCACACTGCTCTTTGAGATGCGAGGTATGTCGGACCACAATGTCGAGTCAGTAGCGCTTGGACAAAAAAGTAATGGCTATCTAATAAAGCAAACGGTAACCACTTTGGATGCAGCTGTCAGAGCTCTTGCCGATGATTCAATTGAAACTGTAGATGCAAGCTTTTGGGACACCCTGCCAACACAATCCAATCGTCCCGGGATAGAATCGGACGAATAAAATGAAGACACATTCCATTCTTTCAGATGGGATGTGTTTTTTTATTTTCCTACACCGATAGACGAAGTTTTTATATGGAATGATTTATAGTCGAAATAGCAGGACAAGGATAAAGATGACATAGAAAAAAAGGCATCTGCTTTCACCTAAGATGCTCAGTTTGTCGACAAAAGGGGGTTCGGAATGATTTCACATAGAACCATGATTTTAAAGGAAGATTAGATGATCCTTAATGTTTTTTTCTGTTTAATGAAATCCTCAATAGATGGAAGAAATTTGCGACACTCCTGCCGAATAATTGGCGGATTTCTGAAATCAGGTTGAACATTTTTAAAGAAAAAAGACTGTAGACAAATTCACTTTCTTCGAATTTGTCTACAGTCTGAGCATCTGTTTTCATAAACAGGTGCTTTTTGAATTTCAGGACTTTATTTTGTACTTAGACTTTTATATCATTGGCTTGGATCTATCTGATCGATTAATAGTATCGGCCTATATGGCCAGTGTTTGTCCTATAAACTTTTTTCGGCTGAATTCTCCTTTTTTTCTTCTTCTTTTAGTTGTAAGGCTACTAGACTGGCAAAGTCATGAATGATGGTGGCTGCCAATAGTGATGTAATTTGTGTTGGATCATACGGCGGGAGGACTTCCACCAGGTCGAACCCAATAAAGTTGAATCCTTGCAGAGAGCGTATCATCTCAAGGGTTTCAAAGCTATTTAGACCGCCGACCTCCAATGTGCCAGTTCCAGGAGCGCAGGATGGATCGACAAAATCAATATCGAATGTCAAGAAACATGGTGTATCCCCAATGGTTTTCTTGACTTCCTTCACGACATCTTCGATTCCTCTCTTCTTCAGCTCGGGCGTAGTTATCACATTGTACCCTAGTTCTGTACTGGAATCTAAATCTCCTGGATGATTGAGCGTACCTCTGATGCCAATCTGGAAAACTTTATCCGTTTGGAGCAAGCCTTCCTCATATGCACGGATAAACGGGGAACCGTGCCAGTATTTTTCTTCGTAATAAGTATCCCAAGTATCTGTATGTGAATCAAAATGAAGAAGTGCAACAGGACCGTGGATTTTTGCGGCTGCTCTAAGATTGGCCAATGTTACGGAATGATCTCCTCCGATGCCTATTGGAATGATCCCGTTTTTCATCAAGTCTGACATAGCCTTTTCAATTAACTCATAGCTTCGATGTATATTATGGGGAATCACCGAAACATCCCCTATATCAATTGCATTACATTCATCAAAAGGAAATACCTTGTGAATGGGATGATAAGGAAACAACGTCATGGATGCTTGGCGGACTGCCTGTGGAGCAAACCGGGCTCCTACCCTGAATGAAGCAGCTGTATCAAAAGGCATACCTACCACTGCCAATTTGGCATTTTCCCTTGAAGAAGGTAAGCGCATAAATGATCCGGTGGTACAAAACTCTGGTTTAACATCAGGTGATAAAGGATATTTCATTTTTCTATTCCTCCATTTTCTTATAGCTTAATAATTTTGAAACTCATTTAAATGAATTCCTATTAGATGATTAATCATGCAATTACCATGCCAAGTCACTGTGAGTGATTTAATGAGGGTTTTTACCAGATAACATGGGCTTTGTGTATGCAAAGGCGAATAAGTTATGGGAAATTGAATCGCCGATGAAGAGATACTGAAAGACTTCATATCTGTGAATCAATCATTTGCCGGTAAGAATACAGGAATTAAGGTGTTTTTCGTTTGTCGAAATAAACCGAAATCATATGGCACAGAAATTGCATAAAGGTATACAGGTAAAACTTTTAAAAAAGAGGGAGGCATGGGGATTATTCTAGTTAAGAAATTGAACTCAATAGTTTGAAAGCGGTTTCAAGGAGGAATGATAGGTGGAAAATGAGGTTACATTGAAAAGATCACTGAAATTATGGCAAATCGTTATGATGGGGTTAGCATATATGACCCCCATGGTCGTATTTGATACATTCGGCATTGTATCTGGGATTACGGGCGGCCATGTGCCGACTGCCTATATCGTTGCATTGGTGGGGATGCTTTTTACAGCTGCGAGCTATGGAAAACTTGTAAAGGTTTTTCCTGCTGCAGGTTCTGCCTACACTTATACGCAAAAGGCGATAAACCCGCATTTAGGATTCCTGGTAGGATGGTCTTCGTTGTTGGACTATTTGTTTTTACCTATGGTCAATGCATTGTTGACCAAAATTTATTTGACAGCATTATTTCCAGGAGTTCCTACATGGATTTGGGTAGTATTGTTCGTAGCAATCGTCACCATTCTCAATCTCAGGAGCGTCAATGTACTTGCTAACTTTAATGCGCTTTTTGTTTTAATTCAGATTGCCATCATGGCAGTGTTCATCATTCTTGTTGTCAAAGGTTTGAATGATGGAGAAGGTACAGGAGAAGTGTTTACATTAATGCCTTTCGTAAATGAAGGGATGGACTTCTCGGCCATAATAACCGGGGCTACGATCCTTTGTTTTTCCTTTTTGGGATTCGATGCGGTAACGACACTATCTGAGGAAACGCCGGATCCGAAAAAAACGATTCCAAAAGCGATATTTTTAACTGCGCTATGGGGTGGAATCATCTTCATTACCGCATCTTTCTTTATTCAGCTCTTTTTTCCGGATATATCCCGTTTTAAGGAACCGGATGCTGCATTACCGGAAATCGCCCTTTATGTAGGCGGGAAGCTATTTCAATCCATTTTTCTTTGTACGACTTTCGTCAATACGCTAGCCTCGGGACTAGCATCACATGCCAGCGTTTCCCGTCTTTTGTATGTTATGGGCCGTGATAAAGTGTTTCCGGAAAAATGGTTTGGATTCATTCATCCCAAGTGGAAGACACCAGCCATTAATGTACTCATAGTTGGAGTCATTTCAATGTCGGCTTTATTCTTTGATTTAGTGACAGCAACGTCACTGATCAACTTTGGTGCATTAATGGCATTTACCTTTGTAAATCTTTCAGTGATCAGCCATTTTATCATTCGGGAAAAGGAGCACCGAACGATAAAGGGTTGTATTAAATACTTAATTATGCCTTTAATTGGAGCTATAGCAATTGCCATTCTATGGATCAACCTTGAGACAAGTTCCTTAATAATGGGGACAAGTTGGTTCATTATTGGTTTTTGTTATCTATTATATATCACAAAGGCATTCAGGAAGGCACCGCCCCAATACCAAGTTGAAGAAATTCAGCTATAAGACTTTGCAAGGAAAAACGCATCCGACAAGGATGCGTCAGAATGTAGACAAACTCGATGAAAATCGAGTTTGTCTACATTTTTTTTGGCTTGTACAAATTTGGACGTTGATTTCCACTTCAGGCACTCGCTTTCCGCGGGAGGTCCGGGAGCCTCCTCGGCGCAATTACGCCTGTGGGGTCTCCCTTAGACTCGCTATTCCCGCAGGAGTCTCGCACCTTCCGTTCCAATCAACTATGTTTAAAATTTTAGATGGAAGCTCCTTTTGTCTACAAACTGACGCATCCGATAAGGATCGTTTTTTTATATGCAATCCTGAAATGCCTATGAATTAATACATACCAAGCCTCTTAACGAAATGTAGTAAAACACATCCTTAAGCAGGCTATCTTCTTAGGCGTAGAATTTCTTCACGTGCTTTTTGATAGTTATCCATGGTTTTTTTATCGATTCGATGAAAAACACTTAAGTAAAGAGCATCAACCATGTTAAGTTGCATGATTCTAGATGCTATACTACCGATTCGTTGATCATGTTCGATGTCAGGAAAACAAAGTTGTATACTTGCTATTTTCAATAAAGGAGACTTTGTATAAGCGGTTATTGCCAATACTGGTACGTTTATCTTTTTCGCATATGAAGCCATCTCCAATATATCTTTTGTTTTTCCTGATGTGGAAAAAATGACCAATGCGTCTTCTGGTGTGAAATTGGAAATATAGGAAATAACTGTATGAAAGTCAGTGTTCATTCCTGTAGTAACGCCAAGTTTAGCAAATTTATTACTAGCATCCAATGCAGCCGTAGAGGAGCCCCCAACACCAAAAAATGCAATTTTCTTTGCTAGGCTTAAGCATTCTACTGCTTTTTCAAACTCTTTTTTGTTAAGCGTTTGTACTAAAGAGTCTAAAGCGAATTTATTGCTCATAGTTACTTTTTGGAAAAGTTGATAGGGCGTATCATTTTCACGCAGTAAAGAAAGATCATTAATGTTGTCATTATTTGAACTCATTTCTTTCACCAATGTATGTTGAAAGGTTTTAAAGCTGTCTATACCCATTCTTTTACAAAAACGGACAACACTAGCTTGGGAAACATTTGCGTTGGTTGATATTTCAGAAATCGTGTAAGTTTGCACCAAATCCGCATGGTCCAATATATATTTGGCTACTTGCCGTTCAGCACGAGACAAGGAATCGGCTTTTTCATTTATTTTTTGTAATAAAGTTAAGCTCATGATATGTCTCCTTTATTAAATATTTTATTAAATGATGTAAATCCCTATTGTTTCATTTATATCATAAATGAAATGTTTTTTGCACATAATGCAAAAAAAAATGCCATAAAAGAAATTTTATTTCTTATATTTTTAATAAAACATTGATTTTTTAATTCTTTTCCAATAAGATTGACTTGTGTGAATATTCAAAAAAATCAAATGTAAGGAGGAGATAGTTTGAATCGGGCCATTTTACTTGTAAGTCATGGGAATTTAGCTTCGACTATGAAAGACTGTGTAGAGCTTATAGCAGGGAAACAGAAGCAACTCTTTGCATTGAGCATGGATGATCAAGTAACGTTAGATTCATTTGCAAGAGAACTGGAATCGGCAGTCAATCAATTGTTGGATTGGTACAAAGAAATAATCATTCTGGCAGATATTAAAGGGGGTACCCCATGCAATGCAGCTACACTTCAAGTGTTGAAAGATAGCCGGGTACAAGTAATCGCTGGTTTTCATTTAGGTTTAGTTATTGAATCTTGCCTTTCATCTGTAAGTCCCGAAGAGCTTATAGCTAATACCTCTATGAGTATTAGCTATATAAACTCTACAGTTAACCCCATAAAGGAGGAATTGTAATGAGTATCGTTGTTACCCGTATCGATGAACGACTCATACATGGGCAAGTTGCTTATTCATGGAGTGTTGCTTATCAAGTCACAGAATTTATTGTAATTGATGATAGGGTTGCAACCGACCCTACACAACATTTGTTACTAAGCTTGGCAGTACCTTCGGGGAAAAGACATGCTATCCTTTCTGTCGAAGATGCAGTCAAATATCTGGTTGAGCAGTCTGATCAGGAAAAAACGTTTATTGTAGTAAAAAGTCCTCAAGTCCTTTTATCTCTCATTGAAAAAGGTATCATTCTGCCTTCTATAAATGTAGGCGGCATGTACTATAAAGTAGGAAAACAGGAAATAAGTAAAACAGTCTATTTGGATGAAGAAGATAAATCTATTTTTCTCAAGATTAGAGATCACGGGATCCCCTGTGAGATCAGAACCTCTCCTAATGATAAATCGATTGATTTATTCACCAAGATTTAATGGTCGAAAAGGTCGTCAGAGTAAAAAGGGGGAGGAAAAGTGGAAATTGAGTTAATATCAGCGATTTTGTTAAGTGGTTTTGTTGCATTTCTCATGACCGAAAATTATGGATATGGATATTGGATGATTAGCCGTCCCATTTTTGCTGGGCCATTGTTGGGACTAATAATGGGAGACCTACAGACTGGATTGATTGTAGGGGCAAGTGTGGAATTGATGTTTATGGGGGTCTTGCCCATTGGAGGTAGTGTTCCTCCTAATGCACAAATTGCTGGTCTAATTGGGACTATTTTCGCGATTAGTGCTGGGGGGAAGCCTGAGGTTGGAATTGCTCTGGCATTACCAATCGGTATTTTAGCACAATTTTTAATCATGCTAGCTTGGAACTTTAATATTTATCTAGTGCATCGGGCAGACAATGCTTTACAAGAGCTAAATCTAAAAAGGGCAGAACGGCTTCACCTTTTTGGAATAATCGTTTTTTTTACAGTGATGTTCATTCCAACTTTTTTAGCCGTTTATTTTGGTAGTGAATTTGTAAATAATATCGTAGGCTCAATGCCTTCTTGGTTTATGGAAGGGTTAAAGATTACAGCAGGGATCCTACCTGCAATTGGAATGGCCATGCTCCTGAAAATGATGAACTTCAAGAAGTTTTGGTCATTTTTCCTAATTGGATTTGTTCTGGCAGTCTACTTGGAACTAAATGTACTTTCGATAGCCTTTTTGGGTCTTGGAATCGCGGTCAGCATTACAGCAGTGGGAACGAAAGGAAATGATAGTGGAATTTCCCGTGATTCCTCCCGCAAGAGTACAGCTAAAACGACGATTCTGACAAGGAAAGATTTAATGAAAACATTCTTCCGCACTTTCTTCAGTATGACGTCTATAAATTATGAGCGTTATGGCAGTTTAGGATTCTGCTATGCGATATTGCCGGCACTCAAAAAACTCTATCCAAATAATCAGGATTTAAAAGAATCGGTTGTTCGTCATAATGAATTTTTTAACTGCCATCCGTATACTTCCAATGCCATCATAGGTGTTACTCTTGCACTTGAAGAACAACGGGCACAAGGTAATCCCATCACATCTGACACAATTTCTTCTACGAAAGCCGCATTGATGGGACCGCTCTCCGGAATTGGCGATTCTGTTTTTAAAGCAACTTTTATGACCATTTTTGCTGCAATCGGCGCTGGTTTGGCGTTGGATGGAAATTCACTTGGACCCATTATATTTATTGTGCCAAACGTCTTGCTCAATATTTTTTCTCGTTACTACGGTATTGTCTATGGGTACCAGTTTGGGATAAGCCTCATCCTTAAAATGAAAGACTCTGATGTGCTAAATAAGTTTGTTCAGGGAGCTACCATTGTAGGATTAATGGTAACAGGATCAATGGTAGTGAATTTTGTTAAAGTGGCCGTGGCTGCTAAATGGAACTTTGGTGGAAAAGAAATAAATTTACAAGAACTTCTTGATTCAATTTTACCTGGGCTTTTACCACTCCTCTTAACACTTGGTTTCTTATGGGCATTACTTAAATATCAAAAAGCTATCTACTGGTTAATCCTCCTTTGCTTTATGGTAGGATTAGCTGGTAAATTCTTGGGGGTTGTTTAGGTGGTAATTATGGATAAAAAAAACGTACTGGAATCTATTAAGAATGGATTGATAGTTTCGTGCCAGGCTAGAAGGGGATGGCCGATGTATGGGGCGGAAATCATGGGCGCATTAAGCAAGGCTGCAGAAAAGGGAGGCGCAGTTGGTATTAGGGCTACCGGGCCAGAAAATATTAAAGCGATTAAAAAGGTAACAAAATTGCCTGTATTAGGTATTCACAAGCAATGGACCGAAGAATGTGAAGTATATATTACTCCTACCTATGAAAGTGCTATAAGCATTATTGAGGCTGGAGCGTCAATCGTAGCATTAGATGGGACTCAACGAAAGCGCCCCCATGGAGAAACGGTAGAAAGAATCATAGGTAAAATCAATAGTGAGCATCCCAATATTTTAGTGATGGCAGATTGTGCGACTTTTGAAGAGGGACTAATCGCAGAAAAATTCGGTGCTGATATAATATCAACCACATTGTGTGGGTATACAGAGGAAACAAAATACGTGAAGGAGGTTGATTATGACCTTATTCGAAAACTCTCTTCTGCCTTAAATATCCCCATCATCGCTGAAGGGCATATTCATACGAAAGATCATGCTAGAAAAGCTATTGAAAGTGGAGCTTTTGCAGTCGTAGTAGGAACGGCCATTACTCGCCCGGAAATTATCACAAAAAGGTTTGTAGATGAGTTAAACCTGTTGGTTGGAAAATAGAGGTTTCAATATATATTTTGAGTATTTTTTAAGCTAAACAGTAGGTTCCTAGGATTGACTGCGGTGGATTAGATTTGTACCATCATTTGGCATCTGCTACAGGTCAACACTTTCTTTTTCAGGATAAACAAAAAAAGAGCACTCAATGAATGTTTATACATTTATCTGGTGCTTTTTTTTGTATTTAATCATCACTTTTTACATATGCAAATCTGAATTGCTTATGAATTAATACATATGTCCTGATGATTGTATGTGTGATATGGGTGAGGACAGATGGCGGTATGGTGCCATTCATACAATATCCTCAAAGCTGGCATGAAAGTTGCTTAATAAGTAATAAGAATAAAAGTGAGGTGCTAAAATGTCAGAGGAAATTAAGGTTATTGAAAAACGTCAATTGGATAATCCACTACAAGAATTCCAGGATATCTTAAAAGAAGCGATTCATGTTTTGGACTATCCAGAGCAGGTTTTTGATTTTCTGAAAGCGCCAATGCGTTTTCTGGAAGTCTGTATTCCTATTCAAATGGATAATGGCGAGACAAGGATGTTTCAAGGGTATCGTGCTCAACATAATGATGCAGCCGGTCCAACGAAAGGGGGAATCCGGTTTCACCCGGATGTCACTCCTGAAGAAGTTAAGGCATTGGCCGGATGGATGAGCTTGAAATGCGGAATAACCGATCTTCCATACGGAGGGGCAAAAGGCGGCATTGTGTGTGATCCGAGACAGATGAGTTCATCTGAGCTTGAACGATTAAGCAGAGGGTATGTCAGGGCAGTAAGTCAAATAGTGGGCCCTACAAAAGATATCCCGGCACCAGATATGTATACGAATTCACAAATCATGGCCTGGATGCTGGATGAATATGATCACATCAGGGAATTCGATTCACCTGGCTTCATTACAGGAAAGCCTCTGAGATTAGGAGGATCGAAGGGCAGGGAAAAAGCCACTTCCAAGGGCGTATTATATACACTTCAAATGATTTGTGATTTAAAGGGGATTCCCATTGAAGGCATGCGGGTAATCATCCAGGGATTCGGGAATGTTGGCAGTCATTTAGCATTGTATTTACATGAAATGGGGGCAAAGGTTGTCGGAATAGCGGATGAACTTGGAGGTTTATATGATCCGAATGGATTGGACATTCCTTACCTTTTGGAGAACAGGGACTCTTTTGGGGTCGTTTCGAACTTATACAAAGATTCATTATCCAATCAAGAATTATTGGAAAAAGAGTGTGATGTGCTGATCCCCGCAGCCATTAGCGGAGTGGTGAATAAGGATAATGCAAAACGACTAAAATGTGAAATCCTGATTGAAGCAGCAAATGGGCCGACGACAAAGGAAGCGATCAAGATTCTCGATGATAAAGGTATAGTGCTAGTCCCGGATATTTTGGCGAATTCAGGAGGGGTGATTGTCTCGTATTTTGAATGGTGCCAGAACAATCAAGGTTATTACTGGACGGAAGAGCTTGTAGATGAACGATTGAAGGAAAAGATAACGGCCAGCTTTTTGAATGTCTACCATACTTCACAAAAATATTCCGTGAACATGAAAGTGGCTGCTTATATTGAAGGGATTCGCAAAATAGCAGAAGCATCCCAGCTTCGGGGGTGGATCAGGTTCTGAACGAATTAGGGTTTACAAGAAAGGAGGCAATCCGTTGAATTTTGATATTCTTTCCGAAAATAAAGAAAACCAGGCTATTCATCATTATTGCTTATTGTCACAAGATTATAGATATGATGTAACCATTGTATATTCGGCCCAGTTTTTCGGTAAAGCAATGGTGACTTCCATGCAAAGCGGAAGAATGATCCTGCTTTGTGCCAATGATATTAATTTAGATCAGTACTGGGCTCCGACCCTTGGCATTGAACAAGAAGATATATCTGAGTTCCAAAACTTTCTAAGGTTAGTTTTACAAACCCCATTTCACTTTGAAGAATACTGAAGGAAGGAATGATGTAAATGTACGTTGATGTGATTCTTAGCCCTTGTGATGGCAGGATTGAAAAAATTTCAATATCCAAAAATTCCAGATTTTACGAATGGGAACAATTATTTCAGATTAAGAAGGCAGATGGAAGTGTGGAAATCATTGATATTGGTGTCAGCGGGAAAATAGAAACTTTGGAGGTATTGGAGGGCGAACCAGTGGTGGCCGGCGAGGTCCTCGCCTATTTTAAAGAAGATTTATTTGTGACCGGCAGCGATTAATATAAAACGAAAAGAAGATGAGATGATTCATCTTCTTTTTGTTTTATCCGATAATCCTCCACTTCTCTCTTATCATGGTCCCCTATACCCCAATTTTGCAGAAACCCGATTCCCAGTTTCCATCACATTCTTAATGAGGAAATCGAGTCTTTCATCTGTCAGGTTAAAACTGACAAAACCAATGCTCACCGCACCGTGAACCTCCCCGAAATGGTTCAATATCGGTACGGCAACAGAACATGTTCCCTCTGTTCTTTCACTGTGACTGATCCCATGTCCCTTCGTTTTAGTCTCTTGCAATATATCCCAAAAAGCTGCTCTTTCTTTAGTTGGCAGAAGAGCATCTACGATTTTTTTCGTTTGATTATATGGCATATATGCGAGCATCGCTTTATTGGCAGCCCCGATATGCATAGGTACACGTGAGCCAAGCTGGTCATAAACCCGGATTTGGCTCTTTTCACTGTCGATCCTTTCGATAACGAGTGATTCCATCCCGATTGGTTGGCTTAGATAGACGCTTTCCTCCACTTTGTTCATAAGCCTTTCGAGTTCAGGTCTTATTTGACTAATGTAATCCATTTTGTCATACATGCGTAAACCATATTCGAGCCAAATATTCCCCAAACCATATTGTTTGGATTGCCCGTCCTGTTGAATTAATCCATGCAAGGACATTGCCTTTAACAAACGATGCATGGAGCTGACAGGAAGATCACATTCTTGGGAAAGTTCCGTAATTGACAGCCAGTTTTCCGAAGAATTGGATACCAGCACCTTTATAACGTTCATGGCGCGGTCAATTGATTGCATATAAAAACCACCTATCTTTCCATACAAGTTAAATTAATTTATTTGAAAATTTAAAACATATTGACATTATACCAAAACTAAATTTATAATAAAAGAAAAATTCCTATTAGCGGAAACGTTTTCCGCTCTGCGGAAAAGGAGGGGGAGGCAGTGACATTTTGTTCGTCCATGTACAAACCATTGGAACGTGTCATTGTAAAACATCCGAAAGAAGCTTTTATTAGTCAAGAGCATTTAAGCCAAACATGGGAGAACTTCAACTTTTTGGAAGAGCCGGATTTCAACGTAGCGCTAACGGAGTATGGTGACTTTATATCCATTTTGGAGAAATATGTCCCAAACATCGATTATTTGCCAGCATCTTCGGTAGTTGGCATTGACTCCTTATATGCGCATGACCCAGTCAAATTCACTAGCCAAGGGGCCATTATTTTAAAGTCGGGGAAAGAATCGAGGCAGCCTGAAGCGACTGTATACAAGGAATACTGTAAGGAAAAGAACATCCCGATCATTGGGTATTTAACGGGTGATGCGGTCGCGGATGGCGGTGATATCGTTTGGCTTGATGATAAGACCTTGGTTGTCGGGCATGGTTATCGTACAAACGCTGAAGCCATTCGGCAATTAAAGGAAATGACCGCAAATCTTGTGGATGAATTCATCGTAGTTCAGCTTCCGCATGATCAAGGAGAGGCAGAGTGTCTCCATCTCATGTCTTTCATCAGCATGGTCGACCATGATTTAGCGGTAGTTCATTCCCGCCTTATGCCTGTATTTTTCAGAAAACTGCTAATTGAACGAGGCATTCAGCTTATCGAAGTGCCGATTGATGAGTACTTGAACTTGGGGTGTAATGTGCTTGCCATTGCTCCGCGGGTTTGCGTGATACCTTCTGGTAACGCTTACACGAAGCAAAAGTTAATCGATGCGGGAGCGACAGTTTATGAGTACAAAGGTACTGAAATCAGTTTCAAGGGCACTGGAGGTCCTACCTGTTTAACCTGCCCGGTGGTGCGTACAAATATTGATGAAGGGGGATTGAAATGAGTCAATTACTATGGGATACTCCAGAAACGCTCCGTGCTTTGTTGTGTGAACTTGTTAGCTGGGAAAGCCGGACTCTTACACCAGGGGAGCGAATGTTCCCTTATAAGGTGCAAGAGAAATTAAGGGAGCTTGATTATTTTAAAAGGAACCCGGCACACTTATCGCTTCACGAGGCAGATTTAGGAAGGAATTTTGTCAATGCCTTTTATAAACATCCCGATAGCAGGGAGACCGTAGTATTAATTAGCCATTTTGATACGGTTCATACTGAAGAATACGGTGACCTTGAGACTCTTGCATTTCAACCAGAGGAGCTCACGAAAAAACTTCATGATAGGAAAGATGATCTGCCGGAAGAAGCGCGCATTGATCTGGAATCAGGAAGGTACTTGTTTGGTAGAGGAACGATGGATATGAAAATGGGGCTTGCCCTTCATATGGCTATCATCGAAAAGGCAAGCATCGAACAATGGCCGATCAATCTCCTGCTGTTAACGGTTCCGGATGAGGAAGTGAATTCTGCGGGAATGAGGGCTGCAGTTAAAGAACTTGTGGCTTTACGGGATGAATATGACCTTTCCTATAAAATGTTTTTTAATAGTGAACCGTCCTTTTCACAGAAACCGGGTGATAATAAACATTATATTTATTCCGGAACTTTGGGGAAAATCATGCCCGCTGCCCTTTTTTATGGGAAAGAAACTCATGTAGGAGAGCCATTAAAGGGCATAACCGCTAACTATATAGCCTCGTTTCTCACGCAGCTCATGGAGTGGAACACTCTTTTTCTGGAAAGTGACCTTGGCGAGGAAACACCTTTACCCGTATCGCTTCAGCAAAAAGATTTAAAACTACAATATTCAACACAGACACCTTATCGGGCAGCCGCGCTTTATAATGTGTTCATCATGAAAAGAACAGCTGCAGAAATAATGGATCTATTCGAGCAGGTTGCGAACGAAGCAGCGATGAAATGCAATGAATCTTATAAAGAACTATGCCTGCGTGAACAAATTGAAGGTGTGGGCGAAGTACAAGTATTGCGCTACGAAAAGTTACTTTCATATGCCGAGGGCAAATTTGGCGGGAGTTTTGTTGAACAAATAAAGAGTGAAGTTAAAGGAAACAAGGATTTGGATGAACGGGAAAAATCAGTGCGGATCGCTGAAAAATTGATGATACAATGTCAGGAGCTTTCACCCGCCATTGTATTGCTGTTCGCACCGCCATATTATCCAGCCGTCAATTCGTCCGATGATCCGCTTATCATCGAATCTGTGAAATTAATGAAGGAAGCTGCAAGAAAGTTTGATGAAGAAGTCAGCCAAATTCATTATTTTAATGGCCTTTGTGATTTAAGCTATGTTCAATATACTGATGATTCTGACGGCTGGACGGCTTTTGAAAAAAATACACCAGTCTGGGGCGATACTTACAGCATTCCTTTTGCCGATATGCGAAAACTTCAGGCACCCGTACTTAATGTGGGGCCATTCGGCAAGGATGCCCATCAGCGTACTGAGCGCCTTCACATCGATAGCGCCTTTGTCCATACACCCGTTTTGCTTGAGAAGTTAATAAAGAGTATGTTTAAGTGTTTGGTTGAGAAGTGATGGTCCGACAGGAAAACTGGATTAACTAGCATTAAACTTTAACTGGGGGTATTAAGATGAATGACCTGCCTAATGGTCCAATCACTTCCAAGCCGCTTAATCAGAATAATAAGCCACTTAACCAACTAACAGAGTTGCCGGAAAAAGGGATAAATCCTTTTGTATTAATGTTTATCGTAATTGTGATAGTGACGGTTCTAACCTATATCTTACCAGCAGGCCAATATGAAAGAATTGAAAAGGATGGCCGAAGTGTAGTCGATCCCACTTCTTTTGAATTCGTAGAATCAACACCTGTGGGATTATTGGAAATGTTCAGCAGTATTCATGCAGGGATGATTGAAGGAGCGTCAATTATCTTGTTCGTCTTTTTGTTTGGCGGAGCACTGGGAATCATGCAGGCAACAGGAGCATTGGATTCCTTCATTAAATTTGTGGCTGTCCGATTCGGAACAAAAGAAAAATTGCTTATTCCGTTGATGGTATTAATCTTCGCATCATTAGGGACACTGATCGGCTCTGCTGAAGATGCATTAGTTTATATCGCCATCATTGTTCCGATGACGATCGCATTAGGCTTTGATGCACTTACTGGTTTTGCGATCGTCATCCTTGGAACATTGGCGACTGGATTCATTTCGGGCATTACGAACCCATTTAATGTTGGAGTTGCCCAAAGCATTGCAGAATTGCCCATGTATTCGGGAATGGGATTGCGAATCGCTCTTCTTGCAGTTTTTTATGTCGTTACAGTATTGTACATCTATTTTCATGCAATGAAGGTTAAAAGGAACCCTGAACTGGGGGAGTATGGGAAATTCAGGCGTGAAGAACATGGACAACTTGATAAAAACTTTAGGATGAGCAAAAGACATAGCGCTGCTTTAATTATTTTATTGGTGAATTTCATCCTATTAGTCTATGGAGTTATTAAATTAGGATGGTATATAAGTGAAATTGGCGGCTTGTTTTTATTAAGCGGGATCATAATGGGCCTAATCGGAGGCTTGACTCCGTCCAAGATGGCTAATGGTTTTATTTCAGGAGCAGGCGATATGGTTTCCGGGGCATTGATAATAGGTGTTGCTCAGACAATCTTGGTCATCATTACAAGTGGCGGCTTGCTTGATACCATTTTATATTATGCTGCAGGATTGGTTGAGCAGCTTCCTCCCGCCATAAATGCAATCGGAATGTTCATTGTCCAATTATTCCTTAACTTCATTGTTCCATCAGGAAGCGGACAAGCAGCATTGACGATGCCGATCATGGCTCCATTAGCGGATTTAATGGGTGTGACAAGACAAACGGCAGTTTTAGCTTTCCAATTAGGGGATGGGATTTCGAATATGATATTTCCGACTTCTGGAGTGCTATTGGCTGGACTGGCAGTGGCAGGCATATCATTCACGAAATGGGTAAAATGGGTATTTCCCTTTCTTTTGATTCAGGTTGCCGTAGCGATTATCTTTTTGATCATTGCTCAAAGCATACAGTATGGCCCTTTTTAAAGATCTAAAAAATCTGAATATTGGCACTAAGTGGTCAGGGAGGCATTTATGATGAAGACAATACAGGAGACAGTTGTGGATGAAGTGATTTCATGGAGACGTCATTTTCATGAAAATCCGGAACTCTCGTATCAGGAGCACCAGACTTCCGAATTCATCTATAGGAAATTAAAAACCTTTACAGGATTAGAAGTGACGAGACCTACCGAAACGAGTGTTTTAGCGGTTCTCAAAGGCGCAAAAAAATCACCCCGGAAATCGAATACCATTTCCTTTCGTGCAGATATTGATGCACTCCC
This sequence comes from Peribacillus sp. FSL R5-0717, assembly GCF_038002945.1. NCBI lineage: Bacteria > Bacillati > Bacillota > Bacilli > Caryophanales > Bacillaceae > Peribacillus > Peribacillus sp. FSL R5-0717. Next base: position 372,207 of record NZ_JBBOOF010000001.1, on the reverse strand, counting down.
GATTGAAGAGGAAGCAGATATTGAATATAAATCAAAAAATCCAGGGGTTATGCATGCATGCGGACATGATGCACATGCTGCGATGTTATTAGGCGCTGCAAAAGTCCTCTCCGGGAAAATAGACGAGATTAATGGAGAAATCAGGTTCATTTTCCAACATGCCGAAGAGGTTCTGCCAGGAGGAGCTCAGGAATTGGTGAAAAAAGGGGTCATGGAAGGAGTGGATTATGCATTTGCATTGCATGTTACTCCTTATGAACGAACAGGAACCATATGTTTAAGGGAAGGGGTATTCTGTGCAGCAGCCGATGATTTTGAAATTAAAATCATTGGGCAGGGCGGTCATGCGTCGACTCCGGAACTAACGGTAGATCCGCTTATCATTGGTGCAGAAATAACGACGAATATTCAACATATCGTTTCCAGAAAAATTTCAGCTCTTAGGACACCTGTCATTTCAGTCACCCAATTCCATTCCGGAAGTGCACTCAATGTCATACCTGAATATGCAGAAATCGGCGGTACCATTCGTTCCTTGGACGCTGATAGCCGAGTGAAAGCTAGGGAGTATCTAGAGCAAATCGTTAAGGGGATTTCAGAAGCGCATGGGGCAAAATGTGAAGTCACTTGGTATTTAGGGTATCCAGCGGTGGTGAATGATAAAGCTGCCGTTGATATTTCAAGAACGGTCATGGAAGGTATTTTTGAGGAAAATAATATCATCCAAGTTGATGATCCTATGTTTGGGACAGAAGATTTTTCGGCTTTTTCCGAAATCGTTCCCTCTTCCATGCAATTTCTAGGCGTCCATGATAATGAGTTTGGAAAAGCTTATCCTTTGCACCATCCTAAATTTAAAATCGATGAGAAGGCTTTAGGGTATGGAGTAAGATATTTTGTAGGAATAGCGGAAAAATTATGCGGTCATCAAAATAATTGAGAAAGCATGGATTAAGAAGAGACATCCCTTTTAGTTAAGTAAGGCTTTCGGTTGTCTTTTCTCTCGCTTTTGTCATAGTTAAGCAACTGCTTGAACAGCAAAAAGGTCAAAAAGGAATTTCATTTCAAAAATGTGAATTTCCCACATTTTAAAAATTAGCAACCTATTTAGGAGGAATATATATGTTTAATCACGCGATTGTAAGAAAGATTGGAAAAAGTTTTGTAAATGGCTTAACAACATCGGATTTAGGAAACCCGAATTATGAAAAAGCGCTTGTACAACACGAGGCTTATGTAGAAGCATTAAAACAATGCGGTGTGAAAGTGACCGTTCTAGAATCGGATGAGAGGTATCCTGATTCCACGTTTGTAGAAGATACCGCGGTGTTGACACCCAAATGTGCCCTTGTAACCAATCCTGGAGCAGAAAGCCGGAATGGTGAGATTAATGAAATGAAAGAAGTTTTAAAGGACTTTTATGACACAATCGAATATATTCAATCTCCAGGTATGTTAGATGGCGGGGATGTAATGCAAGTTGAGGATCACTTCTATGTTGGCCTTTCAACCAGAACGAATGAAGCAGGTGCTCTGCAGTTCAAAGATATCATGGGTAAGTATGGTTATGGCACGACCATCATTCCCCTTAAGAAATTCTTTCATTTAAAAACGGGTGTCAATTATCTGGGAGACAATAATTTATTAGTGGCAGGAGAATTCATTAATCATGAGGCTTTTTCTAGCTTTAATCAAATCATCGTAAAAGAGGAAGAAGAATATTCCGGTAACTGCGTCAGAATGAACGACTGCGTTATTGTCCCGAAAGGGTTTGAGGGTACAAAGAAAAAGATTGAAGAATTGGGATACACAGTGATTGAAGTGGAAATGACTGAATTTCAAAAACAAGATGGCGGCCTTAGTTGTCTTTCATTGAGGTTCTAAGATGGTCTGGGAGAAGGCATAGGCTAATAGATAAGATAAGGACGTGATTATATGGGGTATGGACTGGAGAATAATGATCAGCTGCAACGCTCAATGAAAAGACGCCATTTATTTATGCTTTCACTTGGCGGAGTAATTGGTACAGGCCTTTTTTTAAATGCTGGCTATACGATTAACCAAGCGGGGGCAGGAGGAGCCCTGATCGGTTATCTAGCAGGCGGTCTTATTTTGTATATGGTCATGGTCTGCCTTGGCGAGCTAGCCGTTCATATGCCGGTTACAGGATCATTCCAAAAATATGCTGCCGAATATATTGGGCCTTCCGCTGGTTTCTCTCTAGGATGGATGTATTTCGTAGGCTCAGCCGCAACTGCAGGAGTTGAATTTACGGCAGCAGGAATATTGATGAAACAATGGTTCCCCCATAGTCCTACCTGGATTTGGTGTGCGGTGTTCATAGTGCTTTTATTTACATTGAATGCATTAACGACAAGAGGTTTTGCAGAGGCGGAATATTGGTTCGCTGGAATAAAAATCGTTGCAGTGATTTTGTTTATCTTAATTGGAATCGCTGGTATCTTTGGTTTTGTCTCTTTATCTGATCGTCCAACCCCATTCTTCGAGAATTTGGCACCTTCTGGTCTATTTCCAGCTGGCGGCATTACAATTATCTTTGTGACAATGATGAATGTAATATTTTCTTATCAAGGCTCAGAACTTATAGGAATAGCGGCAGGTGAAAGTGAAAAACCTGAAGAAAACATTCCTAAAGCCATTCGAAACGTACTATTTAGAATCATTGTTTTTTACATTTCATCCATTATCATTCTTTCCGCCATATTCCCTTCTTCGGAATTAGGTTTATTGGAAAGTCCTTTTGTAACTTTGATGAAGATAGCGGGGATTCCTTATGCAGCAGGTATCATGAATTTCATTATATTAACAGCCATTCTTTCAGTGGGGAATTCATGTCTTTATGCATCTACAAGGTTGCTTTGGTCGATGGCCCATGATGGGATGGCACCAAAAGTGTTTGGTCTATTGTCCAAAAGGAAAGTTCCCTTGAATGCCCTTCTTTTTACAATATGCTTTTCGCTTCTCTCGTTATTGACTAGCTTCATTGCGGCGGATACTGTGTTCGTGATACTAATGTCCATAGCGGGTATATCCGTCACGATTTCATGGATGGGAATTGCTTTATCGCAATATATGTTTAGAAAGAAATTTATTAAAGCGGGTGGCAAAACGGAAGACTTACAATACATAGTACCGTTTTACCCATTCGTCCCGTTGTTTTGTTTAGGCTTTTGTTCGCTGATTCTAGTATTCCTTGCCTTTGACCCCACTCAAAGAGTTGGACTGTTTTATGGAATAGGATTTTTGGTAGCCTGTATATTATCCTATAAATTTAAATTGGCTAAGAAAGCAGAGTCGAACACGAACTTGGAAAATGAAAAAATATTGTAATAGAGTCCCTATATTGATTGCCCGTTTGTATAAAAGGTTAGCCAGTTATTACTGGTTAACCTTTTTTTAATCTTGTAGCTGCGGTCACTTGAATGATTATTTGGGAGGGGAATACTGACATTTTGACGAAATAGATGAATATCATATTACGAACATAGGAAGGAGGAATGGGAATGTCTGATAACAAAGTGACTAATAACATCACAACGAGTATAGAGGGGCGCGATATTTGACGGGCAGCGGGACCTTGTTTTTTCTGAGCACTGGCTGGATGGTGGGGACCGAGTGGATGGCAAACGGAAAATCGGGTAATTAATTTTAAGACTGACGGCGTATGGCATTATTGCATGCGGTGCACAAATGAAAACCAAGGTGAATTTTATGGCCAAGAATCTTGGGGGAAAGCTGTTTATCAAGAAATAACCGTACCCGAGAAGATTGTCTTAACGGACATGTTTGCAGATGAAGAAGGCAACGCAGCCGACGGTATGCCAGTTATACTGGTAACGTTGACGTTTGTTGAACACGAGGGTAAGACAAAACTCATCATGTGTTCTCGATTCGCTTCAGTCGAGGGGCTTCAGCAAGTAATTGGAATGGGTATAATCCAAGGATGTGCCTCACAATTTTACCGCCTCGACGACCTGCTGGATAAGCTTCAGGAGCTGTGGTAAAAAGGTATGGGTGCTATTTAACAACTCGTGTCAATGAACCTAACATATGCGAATCTTACAAGCAGGATCGCTTTTTTCTTATGCAGCTAAGGACAATGAAGCATGTGGAGAGAAGGAAAAGAAAACTATACAATTAAAAATGGGGGAAGTAATGAAAATCAATCACATAAATTTAACTGTTAATGATGTTACAGCTTCACGCGACTTTTTAGAAACATACTTTGGATTGACATGTGCAGGAAGTAGGGGAGATGGGTTCGCTGCAATGAAAGATGATGATGGTTCCATATTGACTCTGATGAAAGGAAGCAATGTACTATACCCCAAAACTTTTCATGTTGGATTCATTCAAGAAAATGAAGAACAAGTTAACAGGATCAATCAGAGGTTGAAGGAGGATGGATTCAAGGTAAAACCTCCACAACACATACACAGATATACTTTCTACGTGGAAGCGCCAGGAGGATTTAACGTTGAAGTACTGTGTTAAAAGTATAAGGAGATGAAATGCCGTTTTCAAAAGATGAATGAGGTGGAAAAACTGAAAAAAATGGTAGTGAAAGTACTAAAAATGATGGATTTACACAAAATATTACTGCAATGGAAATGCAAGAATTTGTTCAAAATCAATTGATGGAAAAAATGAAAATACCTACATTCATTGCAATCTAGGGAAGCTCCAAAGTTGGAGCGATGGATGTAGTCATGCTCTAGAAATCCACCATGCATCTCTAAGGTACTTGATTTTAAAAAGATCTTCTATTTATTCTTGAATCATTCACAATTTTACTAAATGATAATATACGAATTTAAGGGCAATACTACTTAAGAATTGTAGTATTGCCCTTAGTTTTTCACAACTGATGATATTGACAATGAATTGAGAAAATCAGGAATGAAGGGGCTTGACAAGTATTTTTTTGAAATTTGCTTCTTCCCATCCTATCGTGGAGACGTTAAGGTGGTATATCGGACTTTGTTTACGCAAACCAAATCCATTCATGATAAGATAAATAAATCAAATACTAGTAAGGCGGGGTGGAGTCAGTCAATTCTGGATCCTCCCTGCCTTTTTTGCCCACCCGATATTTGGAGGTTTTATTTTGAATGTTATCGCAAATAAATTTAAAAAAATGGGATACAAGCATGTTTCTTTGTACGCCGTCATAGCACTTTGTTTTGTCTTATCTGTTTTCTTTGTTCATTACAATTATTCATTCTATGAACGCCCAATAGCCAAAGTCATTAAAACAAATCTGGAAAATACAACTGAATTGAATGATATGTATCAAAATGAAGATCGACTATTTACCCAGAGTATAATAGCCGAATTACAAAATGGAGAAGAAAAAGGAAAACTTATTCATCTAAAGAATGAATATTCCTCATCCGGAGCGTTTGATCAAGAATATCGAGTTGGAAATGATTTATTTGTTTCGATTGATACGAAGACAAAAGGAAATAAAGAGTTGACTGGAACCATAAAAGACGTAAAACGGGATAAATATGTGTTGATCGTAGCATGGGTTTTTATTTTGACATTACTTATCGTTGGAAAAAAACAAGGCCTGCTTTCAATTATTAGTTTGGCAGTCAATGCCATACTATTGTCATATGCATTAGATTTTTATTTGAATACATCAAACATTGGTTTGGTTTTGATATGCAGTATAAGCATCATACTATTTACGGTCTTTTCCCTTTTACTAGTTAATGGTTTTAATGAAAAAACATATGCAGCCGTTATTGCGACACTGTTAGGGACATTTCTATCTCTGCTCATTGCTTATCTTGTTATGTGGTTAACTTCCGAAAAGGGCCTTCGATATGAAGAGATGCAATTTATCACTCGTCCTTATAAAATGGTGTTTTTGGCAGGGTTATTTATCGGTTCTTTAGGAGCCGTAATGGATATAGCCATTACCATGTCTTCTTCGATTTTCGGGTTGTATGAAAAGAATAACCATATATCACTAAAAGCACTTAAAACTTCAGGATTAGAGATTGGAAAAGACATAATGGGAACCATGACAAATATTTTGTTTTTTGCCTATATAAGTGGTTCCATTCCTATGATTATTTTGTATTTGAAAAATGATTCCCCATTAGGTTTTACCCTTTCCATGAACCTCACATTGGAATTGGCCCGTGCCCTAGCTGGTGGTATCGGAATCGTGTTAACTATCCCGATCGGTCTATATGTCTCTATTTTTTTCATTAATCGAAAGAGGGAAAGATAATGAATGTATTAGTGTTGCTAGCGTTTATACTATTTATATTAATGATCTTGATTGGCGGAAAAAAAGGGGCACGTTCATTTTTTGCTTTGTTCCTAAACTTCGGTGTGTTACTTTTCACCATCATTTTTATGACTAATCCATATATTGATCCGTATATCGTAACATTGGCTGCATGTACGGTGATTAGTTATATTAATTTATTTTTCATTAACGAAGTGAACAGTACAACAAAAACAGCATTCATTTCTACTATTATCACGATTGTTATTGTCCTCTTTTTTATTGTCATTGTGACCGAAAATGCGATGATACAAGGTTTCGGTGAAGAAGAAATAGAAGAGCTTAGCATCTTTTCCCTTTATATTGGGGTGGATTTTGTTAAAATTGGAGCTTCAGTAATTATTATGAGTACTATTGGCGCGATAATCGATACAGCCATGGCCATTGCATCTCCCATGCGAGAAATGCATCATCACCATCCATCCATTAGCAAGAAGGAATTATTCACATTTGGATTGAGTATTGGGAGGGATATTTTAGGGACATCTACGAATACACTATTTTTTGCTTTCTTTGGAGGCTATTTGGCATTGCTTATATGGTTTAAAGATTTGTCCTATTCTGTTGGGGAAATAGTAAACTCAAAAATATTCAGTGCTGAAATGATCACAATATTTTGTGCTGGAACCGGAGTAGCCCTGATAATTCCTATTACAGCCTTGATTACTGCTTATTTTTTGGTGAAAAAAGGAGAAAATAAAGAGAAAGCTATATAGGTTCATGGCAAAAAGGCTTATGGGCACTCATTTGTATAATCGGAATAAGTCTTTGTTTTTTTGGCAAATGATCCATATTCGGCGGGATACGCTTAACCGTTTCATTTTTGAGGACGGTTGGTGGAGGAACAAGATGCCATATTGCCTATATAAACCTACAGCCATTTTAATTGCTTGATGTATATATATGGTTTGATAATAACGAAAAAGCTGACTGCAGAAGCCCGTTCAAAACGGCTCCTGTTATCAGCTTTTCTTTTTTACCATGGGCCCCAATTCGATAATGGGACTGCACGCCGAAATCAAACATGTATGTTTAGCTGTTTGCGGAGACGTTGCATTTCTGAATTGAAATAGGCTTTGCTGTAATCACATCCGACAATTGCTACGATATTGCCGTCATCATCGATGATTGGCGCAAAGCTTGTTTTCCACTCACCGTACCTGTCTTCGTATATGGGAGTAACACCCGCTTTACCATTAAACGCCTGGTAAGCGACATTGACCATTTCCGGTGGACCCATATATTCTTCCCCCGGTTCAATTACAAAGCCTTTGTCTGCAACAAGGTGAATCAGACGTCCATCCTCCGACATGATGAATATAAAGACCCATTCAATTACGCCTTCCTTTTCTTGAATCATGGTAAGTTTTTGTTTTAATTTCTGGGAATAGGAAGTTTGCCGGTTCATATTTTTTTGTAGACTGATAACCTCTTCAGCTGGAATGATAGCTGCGGTTACAACGGCAATGGATCGAAGCCGCTGGTTTATTTGTTCTTCTAAAATGGCCCGTTTATCCACTGGTGAAAAGCTTGCCTCTTCCATTTTATTTCGTAATTTTTTATATTTCCTGCTCATCGTCGGCTGGCTGACTTCCAATACCTTTGCCGCCAGTTTCAATGATTTATATTGTTCCATCGCCATGTTGATGAGTTGTTCTTCCACAAGGTCAACGGCTTCCTGCAAAGGCATTAGGAAATCGATGACAGGTAGTGAAAGAGGTTTGGGCCCTTTAAATGGAAGCACCTCTTTAACCAAAGCAACATCCACTTCCGGCATTCCGCTAGTAATCACAAGTCTTTCAACTGTATTTTCAAGTTCGCGCACGTTACCGGGCCATTGATAGATGCAAAGCAAGTCGATTGCATCCGGGGTGAACGCTACCTTTCGATTGTACAGTGTATTGTACTTTTGTAAAAAAAACTGAACCAGGTGGGGGATCTCATCTACACGATTTCTTAGCGGCGGAAGATGGATAGGCACGACATGAAGACGATAATATAAGTCTTCTCGGAATTCACTTTTTTTCACCATTTTTTCGAGCGATTTATTTGTTGCGGCAATCACTTGAATGTCAACAGGGTGTGAGGTCGTACTTCCAATTGGTGTGACAACTCGTTCCTGAAGGACCCGAAGCAGTTTTACCTGTACGTTAAGCGGTAACTCGCCCACTTCATCCAAAAATAAGATACCTTTATGGGCCAGTGTGAATTTTCCCTTGGCGCCTTCTTTCCGTGCGCTGGTAAAAGCCCCTTCTACATAGCCAAACAGTTCGCTTTCAATCAGGTTTTCTGGGATGGCGCCGCAATTGACAGGTATAAATGGTCCGTCGCTTCTATTACCCATATTATGTATGGCTCTGGCGGCTATTTCCTTTCCTACACCGGATTCCCCCAATAAAAGGACGGTTGCGCTGACATCACAAACCATTTGCATTTTATGCAGAACATCAAGCATCGGTTTACTGCGGATCACAAATGGAAAAGTTGGCTTTTTCGATTCCATTAATGGTCCCGATTGACCCCTTGATGTATCTGGATATGAGTCTTTAATTTCTTTGTAAGCCCAGACCCATGCCCCGGATTCAATTGGGTATGCCGTCATCAGCAGCTCATGACCCTGCCATGAGGACTGCATGAAAGATCTTTTCTCATTTTTGCCCATTATCTCTTCTGCCAAGCTTGTGGAAAATAAATCTTGTTCAACATCCTTGATGGAACCACCGACATTAGCGGATTTGATTGTATGGAATAAGGTTTTCCCTGTTCCGGTCGATTTCATGATGGTGCCATTTTTATCTGTCACAATAAGCTGATCGTAAATAGACAAGAGTGCAGAGGTGAAGTGATCCATTTATGTCTACCTGCCTTTCATTTAACTTCCTAGTTTCATATTACAGAAATTTCACAATTGTTCAATAGTTTCAAAAATGAATATTCTTCCTATTGAAAACCCTGTTAGCATAGTGCTTTCTGATTGGCATGGTTATTGCAATAAGTAAAGAGAAGGGACTAGAAAGCATGATTGCAAAGGAGGGAGAAGCGATTTTGAATAAAGAGAATCAGTTCCGACAGAATATCAATTCTGAAGATCCCTTTATTAAAAATCTATATTCAGATTTGAATGAGCGGATCAATGCGTATGAGCAGGAAGATGCCGTGAAAATCGAAAAAATGAAATGGAGTGATGCGACAGGTTCTATTTTTTTCATGATTTTAATCATCGCCTACCTAATCTATTCATTTGTCTAAAATGTTGTTTAGGTCACGAAGAACAATGACAGCCTCATTCCAAGCCATACAATCATTATTTTAATAGTTGGGAGAGAAGTGTGTGAGCAAAGAGAATTCCTCCATTTCAAAGGATGTGGCCTTTGGGTTCTTACCGGCAAGTAAAAACGACCGGATTTTTAACCTACGGGATTTAATTTTAGTTCAAGTTGTTATTGGCCTCTCATCTTTTGGGCTGTTGACTGGCGGATATACAGGTACAATGCTTGACGCAAAGCAGTCACTTGCAGCGATTTTATTCGGTAACGCCTTCCCTATGCTGTTGATTGTTCCCATTACCCTTTATTTTGCGCGTTATGGCATAGACACTTTTGTAGGGTTTCGAAGTTCACTTGGTTATTTAGGATCCAATATCTTTTTCTTTGTTTTTCTTATTTTAACCCTCGGCTACATTTCCATTGCGCTCTTTATGTCCGGCCAGGCGTTGGCAGAGGCTGCTAATTGGCTGGGGATGCCCGCGATTTTTTCAAGCCAAGCAATGGGGGCGCCGTTTTTCTCGATATTACTCTTTATCTGTGCATTTCTTGTAACCGTGAGGGGACCGGTAGCGATTCAAAAATATACCGCAGTGGCCGTGCCGGTTTTTATGGTTCTCATGTTTGGCCTTCTCGCAATTGTCTTGTTTGGACAGGGATTCACGAAAGTTGCCCATATACTTCCTTCTGAACCCTTTGAAACGACTTCTCGTTCATTCGCGACAGCCCTGGAATTAAATATCGGTCTCGGCTTTTCATGGCTTCCGTATCTTGGCCAATACAGCCGTTTGTCCAAAACAGAAGGAGGCGCATTTAAAGCGGGATTCTATAGCTATGGAATCATCGTCTGTATCGCTGCTTTAGTTGGGGCCCTTGCTGCATTAGTCGCTGGTTCACTTAATCCTTCTGACTGGATGTTTTCCATCGCAGGAAGTTGGGGCGGCTTCATTGGCTTGATTTTACTTTCGGTAGGGAATGTCGGTGCAGCCATTTTCCTTATGTACTCACAAGCTGTCAGCTTTAAAACTGTATTTCCGAAAAAATCATGGATGATTGCAATGGGAACGACCGTACCGACTATATTCTTACTTCTAAGCTCAACGTTCTACGATGCATTTGGCTCATTCATTGCTGTCATTTCCTTCATTATGGCTGTACTTGGCGGCATTGTCGTGGCAGATTACTTTTTTGTAAAGCGCCAACGCATTTCAATAAGGGATTTGTATGACACACAAGGCTCTTATACTTATTGGAAAGGCATTAACCCGTCTGCCGTTCTCACGGTGGTCATTGGAACGATCGTTTACTGGGCACTCTATAATCCATTGACTTTTGAAGCAAGTGACTTTTTCCTTTATACAGCTGCCGGAATTCCAACATACTTTGTCGCTTTAGTCACCTACTATGTTTCATCTAAATACATTTTCCGTTATGAAGTTGACATGGTGCGTCCATCCGTGGAATTAAAGGAAGCTAAGTAGAAAAAACCACTTTAAAGAATCTAGGGAACGAGAGGAGATTGTTCAATGTTTACACAAAGTTTAGATTTCAAAACAACAGATTTAGATACATTCCCATTTCCATTCACTTCAGGTAACTATCGTTATTCAAACGACTTGAAAAAACTCTCAAACGTTAACTGTATTGAAGTTACACCAGAATACAAACTCCAAGTGGAAACGAAGCGTCGACTCCTTGAAGAACAGCCGCATATAAGGTTTCAATCTTTTTCACACACAATGGAAATGCAATGGGAAGTGTTGGAAATGCTGATTGACATGGCAGCTGATCGCTATCCGGAGCATTTCGAGGTCATTAAAGATGGGGACAAATGGACTTTCAAGAACCACATTTTCGGGGAAACCGATTCATTCGTGTATGGCGATGCCAGCACGCTTCCAAATGAGCCGCTTGACTATATAGGCCGCCATTTCCATAATGATTTTGTTTTAATGGTTCATCGCGATAGTAATTTCTATTTGGAAGTGGGTCAAGTTTCATACGCTGCACTCTTCTCGGCTAACTGGAATAAAGGGATGTCCTTTGATGAGATACATGCACCTGTTCCATTCGTATCACGGAAAGGTGATGAACTCGCAGATCGCGTTCGTAAGTTTTTATTATCCATCGAGCCAGGAAAGCCATGGACACGCATCAATTGGAACCTGATGGCGGACCGTTGGGATGTCAACTATGAAACGATGGATGTCTGGGGACCGCAACGTTCTGAAATAACACCGGAAAATGCAGGTAAACTTGTTCGTTTGCGTGTTGAAGAACAAAAATTTTATCGCATGCCACGAAGCAATGCCATTCTATTCGTATTGAATACTCAATTCCTGCCGCTAGAGGATTTGACATTGCGCCAGGAGTGGTTTGATCTGACATATAGCGTACTGCAGGATATTCCCGGACCAATGGCTGAATACAAAGGAATTGCCCCATTCCTTCCACAATCGGTCGAATATTTGAGGAGTATCGATGAAAAGAAAAAAGCGAAGCTAAACAATAAGTAGGAGGATAGGGCCTTGTACAATAGTCCAGTATTGTTTGATAAATCCATTACGATCGTAAATAAATTTACCCCTCGGAATGAACGAAGAAAGTTTGTCGTCATTTCCGATCAAGCCGGATATGATCAGGCGAAAAGTTACACTTCTGAAATCGAAGGTACAGTGCCTGTTGAATGTCTATCCATTAACGGAATGGAAGATAAAGAGGAGATTAAGAGAGTCATCCTGTCACAAAAGATGGGCACCCAATTTTATATTGCGGCTGCATGGAACAATGCCGTCATGATCTTCTCGCTCGGAGTGGAGGCTGGTCTATCTGAAGCTGAGATCCAGACGGTGATTATCGGGCCTAAACGACGATACGTATATTGCATGAAATGTTTCGAAGTGTCGGAAGTCGAAGAAGAAGCAGAAATTGCAGAATGTGACCATTGCAAAGCCAGTCTTGAAATAGGTCCTTTTTATTCAATCGTACGGGAAGGTTATATTGGTTACCCATACATCCCGATCGGAAAAGAAGAAGTAGGGAGCTGATCATCATGCGGGTAGTAGGAAATATTCAAATGAAAGTAAACAAGATCATTCAAGAAACTCCATTCGTGAAACAGTTCGAGTTGATTCCAGTTGATGGAAAGCCGTTGCCTGCATTTACAGGCGGTTCGCATTTGACCACTTACATGCCGGCTGGAGATAAGATTTTCGAGCGAGAGTACTCCCTTATCAGCAACCCAAGGGACCGCAATAAATATGCGATATCCATTCGGCGTGATGAGGCATCACGCGGAGGTTCGGCTTTCTGGCATGATCAAGTAAAGGTAGATTCCAGGTTGGAAGTCAGTTTTCCTAAAAATAACTTCCCTCTCAGCTTTCGAGCTAAGCATCATGCTTTTTATGCAGCTGGAATCGGCATAACCCCATTTCTGGCAATGATGGAAGACATGGCCGCCGAAGGGCAAACCTTCGAACTCCATTATGCTGCACGCACTCCGGAGTTATGTACTTTTTATGATCTGCTGAAAGCCAAATACAATGATCAATGCACCTTTTATTTTTCACAGGCAGAAGACAAACGCAGAATGATGCCCGAGACGATGATGGATCATCGCATTGGCACGCACGTCTATTTTTGCGGACCAATCGAGATGGTGCAAGAGTATCGAAAAGCTGCCAGTTCCTATGGTTATCCGGAACATGCGATCCACTTCGAATTATTTGCGGCAAAAAATGATGGGGCGAGAGATCCATTCATCGTCGACCTTACAGACAGTGATCGGTCCATCCGCGTTCATGAGGGTGAAACACTGCTTGATGCGCTTTTAAGGGAAGGAATCGATGCACCTTATTCTTGTAAAGTAGGCGGGTGCGGAAGTTGTGAGGTGGATGTTGCAGAAGGTGAAGTGGATCACCGTGATTTCTTCCTTAGCGAAGAAAACCGTCAAACACGGAAATCAATCCTGACATGCTGCTCACGTGCGAAGGACGACAGACTGGTCTTAAAACTGTAACGATTAATCCCGTACAGATTATAAAAAAATAATGAAAACCGGAGGAATGAAACATGACTATATTAGAAACGGCAGTATTAGAGCTTAAAAATTACATCGACGGTAAGTGGCAGGCCTCATCTTCAAATGAAGTAATCCCGGTAATCAATCCTGCAACACAGGAAATCATCGCAAAAGCTCCGCGTGCCACCAAAGAAGATACAGAAAGGGCAATCTCAGTAGCGAAGGCAGCCTTTGAAAGTGGAATCTGGTCAGGCCTAACAGCACAGGAGCGTGCTTCCTACCTATATAAAATTGCAGATAAAATCGATGAACGTGCCGAAGAGTTAACGATTCTTGAAACAATGGACAACGGGAAACTTAAAGCAGAGGCAGGTTTCGATATTGCTGATGCCGCAGCGTGTTTCCGTTACTACGCTGGTTTGGTCCTTCATCCAGAAGGGGAAACGTATCAAGTTCCCGCTCCCGTGCAAGCGATGGTTGTTCGTGAGCCAGTAGGTGTAGCCGGTTTGATTGTACCTTGGAATTTCCCACTTCTAATGAGTGTCTGGAAAATCGCACCGGCGCTTGCGGCAGGAAACACCATTGTATATAAACCGGCTGAAGTGACACCTGTTACAGCAATGAAATTATTCGAAATCCTGGAGGAAGCAGGCATCCCGAAAGGTGTGGCTAATATGGTGATGGGCCGCGGCACTGTTGTCGGACAAACCATCGCGGAAAGCAACGATGTTGACATTGTTTCATTTACAGGAAGTACGGATGTTGGCCGCACTATCATGAAGGCGGCAGCGGGCAACTTAAAGAAAATTTCCCTTGAGCTTGGCGGTAAATCACCTAACATCGTTTTTGCAGATGCAGATTTAGAGACAGCCGTCGATTATGGATTATTTGGCATCTTCTTCGGTGCCGGCCAAGTTTGTTCATCAGGCAGCCGAATTCTAGTTGAAGAAAGTATTTATGATGAATATGTAAAACGCTATGTTGAACGCGCAAATAAAATTAAAGTTGGACCTGGACTTGCAGAAGACAGCAACATGGGGGCCATTGTCAGCGAAGCGCAAATGAATAGCATTTTGAACTATATTGAAATCGGCAAACAGGAAGGTGCGACACTTGCGGCAGGCGGTTACCGTCTTGTTGATGGCGGTCTTGACAAAGGGTACTTCATTGCACCGACTGTCTTCACCGATGTAACACCTGACATGCGCATCGTACAAGAGGAGATCTTCGGTCCAGTCGTTGTCATTCAAAAGTTCAAAGATGAAGAAGAAGCTATTAAACTGGCAAATGATACAGACTACGGCCTTGCAGGCGGCGTCTTCACTAACGATGGAGCAAAAGGATTGCGTGTGATCAAGAAGGTACGGGCAGGCATCACATGGGTAAATGATTATCATCCAACATATGTCGAGGCGCCATGGGGCGGTTACAAACAGAGCGGGATTGGACGCAGTTTAGGAAAATACGGCTTGGACGAATACCAGGAAATTAAACAAATCAACATCAATCTCGATGTAAAACCCGTCGGCTGGTTTCCAAAATAATCGTCACTTACTTTCTTTAATCAAACCAAAAACCTAATCCAAATACGGATTAGGTTTCAGTTTGGCGACAAAATGGGGTTAGTGAAAGGGTTATGTGTAATGATTTCCACTCCAGGCACTCGCTTTCCGAGGGCGGTCCGCCCTCGGGGTCTCACTTGGCCACGCTTTTCCTGCGAGTCTCGTACCTTCCCTGTTCGAATCCAACTGGAACTTCTTTTTTAAGAAATATTGAAGGGAAACTGGCTCTTCTTCTCCAATTCGTTTAAACAGTCTGGCGGTTTCATCAATTTTTTGACAAAAGGAGTTTCGAATTGCACTCGCCCCGAACCAAGATTTTAAAATTAAACTTGAGTATCTTTCATGTTTTTTACTAGTTTATATGGATGAAACCCTCACTAGATTGAAGAGATTTGCGACATCCTGCCGAATTACTGGCTAGCCGAAACCCCACAGGCGCTTGCGCTGAGGAGGCTTGGCAGACAGTCGGCGGAAAGGGAGCGGATCTCTGAAATCAGCTGCAACTTTTTTCAATGCAAACTGAGTTTTCATCGAGTTTGTCTACAGTCTGAAACCTAATCCAAATACGGATTAGGTTTTTTCAAACTGTAGAAAAACCTTTTAAAGCACTTAACAAATGATCTTAAGCTTCAACTGAGAATTAAAAAATCTCAAGGAATGAGCCATTTCGCAGGCATTTTTATTATGCAACAAAAGGACAAGTTTTCCTGTGATGAGTGAAAATGGATTTGAGCATAAAAAACACCATTGATATGATAAAGTAACATACCATTGCCATTTATAAATGAGATTGAATCGTTTTACCGGTGCAGCATTTATTCTTGGTGTCGTTGATTGTCGTACATAGTATCATTACAAAGAAAAAGGAAAAAACATTACATAATGCTCACACAATATAAGTTAATAAGTTCATTGTCTTCTTTAATTGAATAGACTTGGAAGCCGACAGGACCTCAAAAAGTCTTCAATCAAGGAGGAAGCGTTCTATCAATTAGTAAAGACCAGCCAGGGAGTGGATATTGATGACTAAGTTTTATTCGGATATGACAGTGGAGGAAGCAATATCGTGTTTCCCGATAGGAAGCACTGAAGTGGAAGTTTTGGATGATTCAGAGGATTTCATCGGATTTTTGACAATAGAGGCTTTATCAGCGGCAGTGCAGCAGAGTGATTTGACGAAGCCCATTTCTCATTTCATTACGGTTAATGCACCGCTGCAAAATTTACGGAATTACTCAATACCATATGATCAATTTCAAGCATTCTTTGAGAGTGATTTATGCAGGGTTGTTTTTAATGCACTGTATGATGGAGTGTATATCACAGATGGTGATGGAACGACATTATTTATCAATCAAGCTTATCAACGTATTACTGGAATAAGAGAAGAGGAGATCATCGGAAAACCGATGAGTTATTTAATTGAGCAAGGTATGATATCCGTTTCAGCTTCATTGGATTCCATTCGAACGAAGAATCAAGTTACTTTGACACAAAGAATTCGAAATGGAAGAAAGATTATCGTATCGGCAACACCTATTCTATCGCCACAAAATGAAGTCATATTTGTCATAAATAGTGTCAGGGATATTACTGAATTAATCCGGATGAAGTATACGATTGACAGCCAAAAGTTATCTTTTCAACCTATTTCCCAATTATTGCCTGGCTCGGAACAGGTCAATTTACAGGAAATAATCATTGGTCCTTCTACAACTCCTTTATTCAAACTTGCTGATAAAGTGGCAAAAACGGATGCGAAGATCTTGTTGCAGGGGGAAACGGGAGTAGGGAAGAGTTTAATCGCCAAGTACATACATGCCAAAAGCTCCAGGAAGGAAAAGATTTTCCTTGAATTAAATTGCGGAGCCATTCCAGCGAACTTGGTGGAATCTGAACTTTTTGGATATGAACCAGGGGCATTTACCGGATCCCTTAAGAATGGAAAAATGGGGATTTTTGAGAAAGTGAATGGTGGCACGTTATTTTTGGACGAAATTGGGGATTTACCTTTAGAGTTACAGGTGAAACTTTTGAAAGTGGTAGAAGAAAACAAGTTTATGAGAGTGGGTTCTACCGAAATGAAAGAAGTGGATGTCAGGTTAATTACAGCCACACATCGCGATCTTGCCTCCCTGGTGCAAGAAGGATCCTTCCGCGAAGATCTTTATTACCGGCTTAATATCGTTTCCTTTGAAGTCCCTCCTTTACGCCAGAGAAAGGAAGAAACGATCCCGCTTTTAGAAATGTATTTGAAAAAATTCAATGAAAAATATAATGAGAAGAAAAAGATGACACCGGAATGCTATGAATGGCTGACGAACTATTCGTGGCCTGGCAATATACGTGAGCTTGCGAGTCTTGCAGAGCGGCTGGTCGTCACGACATATGATGATACGATTGATTTGTCTAATTTACCATCTTTCATCCAGCCGGTCTTATCAAAAAAACCGACAACACATTCTTTGAAGGAAGCCGTTTCCGAGCTGGAGCGTTCCCTGATATTGAATGCGATGAAGAAGTATGGGACTACAAGGGCCGCTGCCATCTCTTTGGATATCAGTCAAAGCGCTTTGGTGCAAAAAATGAAAAAATTTCACATGCGATTAGAAAACGAATCGAATTAGTTTATTTGATTTGTTTTCCACTCATTATTGATCCGGTAACACATGAAAAAAAGGGTATCTCCCTTATAAATCAAGCGTTTTCACTTTGGCATGATTCCTGCATTAGTAAAAACATGAAAGGGGAGGTAACCATGAATATTTCTATATTTTCTATGGCAAACAAATTGGTGACAGGAGCAGACTCTTTACAGCAGCTGACTGATGAGGCTACGCGATTAGGGATGAGGAATCCGTTGATCGTTACAGATAAAGTTTTAGTGGGTGCCGGGGTTGTACAAAGGGTTGAGGATTTACTTTCATCAGCATACGGTATTTTCCCTGATGTGAATCCAGAACCGGAAATTGAAATCGTTGAGAATTGTGTACGGACAATCAAGGATGGAAAACATGATGGACTGATTGCGGTAGGCGGTGGAAGTGCGATGGATATTGCGAAAGCCTCTTCCGTCATGGCTACGAATTCAGGCAGCATCGATACCTATTTCGGTACGAACTTGATTGAAGTCCCAGGTCTACCTTTAATAGCCATACCGACGACGGCAGGAACCGGGTCAGAAGTGACGAATATTTCGATTTTATCGGACAAGAAAGAACAGGTTAAGAAGGGAATTGTAAGTCCGTATCTTTTACCGGATGTAGCGATTGTATCGCCCGTCATGACGCTGACTTGCCCGCCAAGTGTGACTGCTGCGAGTGGAGTGGATGCACTTGTTCATGCGGTCGAGGCTTATATTTCCAAATTTGCTTCGCCCGTTACGGATGCCTTGGCAATTGGGGCCATGAAGTTAATCGCTGTACATTTACCAAAGGCTTATGCTGCGCCAGATAATCTGGAAGCTCGGGAAGCGATGATCACAGGAAGCCTAATGGCAGGGTTAGCTTTTGGCAATGCAGGTGTTGGAGCTGTTCATGCCTTAGCTTATCCGCTTGGAGGCCGCTTCCATTTATCACATGGAGTCAGCAATTCATTATTACTGCCATTTGTCATGAAGTGGAATAAAATTGCCTGTTTGGAAAGGTTTCGCGACATTGCTGAAGCACTTGGAGAGAAAGTCAATCATTTAAATGATGATGAGGCAGCGGATAAAGCGATAGAAGCGATGACCAGAATATGTCGCTATGTTGATATACCACAGTCACTAAGTGAATTTGAGATTCCTGAATCGGCTTTAAGTGAAATGGCTGCCGAGGCCATCAAACAAGTCCGTTTACTTCGCAATAATCCCCGTGCATTAAACGTTCGGGATATCGAAAAAATATACCGTTCAGCCTATGGCTTTTAAGTGGAGGAAACATTATGAAATGGAAAAAACGCCGCTATGGAGAAGAGACATCGTATATACCTGCGGGACCTTTTAAGATAAGACTGCCATTTGTCCATTATCGTTTTGAGTGGCCTGACTACGTTCAAGGATTATTGATGTGTGCAGTTGACCTTGGAGCGATAACGCTGCTTGCAGACCATCTCGGTATGCCTTTTGACGTGGCTCTAGCCGTCGTTATCTTGAATGGATTATTATACTTGGCGCATCATTTACTCGGGGACCCGGTTATACCAGGTTGGATTACACCTGCGGTTCCATTGCTTGTATTGTTCGTCGGGCAATTTCCGGAGGGGCCTGATCGGGTCTATGCACTCGTTGCGTTTCAATTAACATTAGGTATTTTATCGATATTGCTAGGAATGACCGGACTTGCCAGTAAGGTCGTGCGACTAGTGCCGAATGCAATCAAATCAGGCATTATTTTAGGGGCGGGTATTGGTGCTGTCGTTTCCATTTTTGAAGTGGGTGGAAAGTTTGATTTATTTCCTTATACAATTAGCATTTGTATCGGCTTTGCTTTTTATCTGCTTTTTTCGAAAAGTTTTGGAAAATTGAAAATGCGAAATAAAGCTTGGGTATTCATAGGGAATTTAGGGATATTGCCGGCAATTTTACTCGCGGTCTTTGTAGCCCCTATTTTCGGAGAAGCAAAATGGCCTGATATCCAATGGGGATTCAGCAGTCCGGATTTCGCTACGCTATGGTCAGACTATACTGTTTTCGGTTTAGGTTTTCCTGCCTTGACCTTCTTTTTAAGTGCGATTCCAGCTGTTTTTGCTACTTATTTAGTCGTATTCGGGGATGTGCTCAAAACAAAAGCGCTGCTTTCTGAATCCGATGAGGTCAGGGAAGATGAAAAGGTGGACTATAATCCAAACAGAGCCCATTTAATTTTTGGCGGCCGAAATGTGATCATGAGTTTTATCGGACCTGATATAACAATGTGCGGTCCGTTGTGGGCAGCCATGCAGGTCGTGGTTGTGGAACGGTTCAAGAATGGCAAGAAAGCCATGAATTCTTTCTTCGGCGGTGCCGGCTCGTTCCGTTGGGGTACGAATACAGGGTTATTCTTATTGCCGGTAGTCAGCCTGGTGGAACCCATTCTCGGTGTCGCCTTGGCCTTGACGCTTTTGGTTCAAGGATATGTTAGCGTACGCGTAGGCGTGATGCAGGCGAAGAGCCAACGCGACCTCGGAATTGCAGGTGTCGTTGCTGCCATCCTTGTTATAAAAGGTGCTGGCATGGCGTTTGCTGCAGGCATTCTATTATGTGCCCTATTATATGGCAAGGACTTTTTCAAAGGAGAGAATGATAAGACTTTTACAGATCATGGAGAAGGAGAGGAGAGTAAAGCATCATGAAAAAAATAGTGGAAAAATGGCCAATTTATATTAATGGCGCACCTATTCATACAGAAAGTCACTTTGTAGTGGAAAATCCAGCAACATTGGAGCCTGTGGGCTATGTTCCGGACGCTAACGAAAAAGAGGCAAAGGCTGCTGTGGATGCAGCTCAAGCTGCTTTTCTGACTTGGTCGAAAACGAGTGCATACCATAGGGCGGAATTACTTGAGAAATGGTATACCATCATTGAGAACAGGCTGGATGAAATCGCAACGATCATGACCCTGGAACAAGGAAAGCCATTGGCAGAGGCAAAAGGTGAAATGAAGTACGCCTCAAGTTTCGTGAAATGGTACGCTGAAGAAGCAAAGCGCAACTATGGGGAAATCATACCAGCCTCCGTTGCATCAAAGCGTATTTTAGTGCAAAAGCAGGCAGTCGGTGTCATTGCTGCCATTACCCCGTGGAATTTTCCTGCTGCCATGATCACGAGAAAAGTGGCGCCAGCTCTTGCTGCGGGATGTACCGTGGTCATAAAACCTGCGGAACAAACGCCTTTGACCGCTTTGCTATTGGTTGAAAGTGCTCATGAAGCGGGCATTCCGGCTGGTGTGATAAATATTGTAACTACACAAAAACCGGGAGATGTATCAGATGTGTGGATGAATGATTCACGTGTTAAGAAGATTACATTTACAGGCTCCACTCCAGTAGGGAAACATTTAATGAAAAAGGCGGCAGAAACAGTGAAAAAAGTCTCGCTTGAACTCGGTGGATTGGCTCCGTTCATCATTGCTGAGGATGCGAATATCGAAGAAGCAGTAAATGGTTTGATTCAATCGAAATTCAGGAATGCTGGACAAACATGTATTTGTGCGAACAGGATATTCGTCCATGAGACAATTGAACAGCCGTTTTTACAAGCTTTCGAACAAGCCGTTTTAGCTTTGAAGGTTGGAAATGGAATGGAGCGAGCCGATCTTGGTCCATTGATAGATGGAGCTGCAGTTAAAAAGGTTCGGCTTCAATTGGAGGATGCTGCAAGTAAGGGGGCCATCCTCCATAACACCTCAAGAGTCGATGAAAAACAAGGCCATTTCATAGCACCAGCCATACTTTCCAATGTAACGGATGATATGCTGTGCATGCAGGAAGAAACGTTTGGGCCAATTGCGCCAGTCAGTACATTCAGAACCGATCAAGAAGCGATAGATCGAGCCAATAACACGAATTTTGGCTTGGCAGCTTATGTGTATACCGAGTCACTTAATAAGGCGGTTGCCTACTCGGATGCACTTGAATATGGGATTGTCGGTATTAATGACAGTGCCCCATCCACTGCACAAGCGCCATTTGGAGGCATGAAGGAAAGCGGTATAGGCAGGGAAGGCGGACACTACGGCATGGATGAATATTTAGAAGTGAAGTATGTCTCCATGCAGCTTGGCCAGTAAAAAAACGGAAGGGTCCGCCATGATTCTTAAGGCAAAAAAAGAGTGGAAGGCACATCAATTATCGATGTGCCTTCCACTCTTTTTCAATGGTTAAAATGCATTTTTACGTCCCTTCAGATAGGAAGGAGGAAAGGTCATGTTTCCAAGGATGACATCGGAGTCAGCACCGGTAGCCATGGGAACGTTACTTGTATGACCATGGAAAGTCTCATTTGCAAGTAATGCAAAAGCTACCGCTTCTTTTGCTTCAGAAGAGTATCCCAACTCTTCTTGAGTCAAAACTCGAATAGAATTTCCAAGCAGTGATTGAATCATGTTTAATAGCGTTTTGTTATAGCTGCCACCGCCGCCAATGATCACTTCTTCAATACTGGTTTTTGGAAAGATGAAATTTCGATAGTTTTCCACAATGGACTTTGCTGTAAACATCGTTACTGTTGCCAAAATATCTTGGTTTGGAAGCGATTCAAAAATCTTTAATAGTTTTACTACATATTGCTTTCCAAACAATTCCCTGCCCGTTGATTTTGGTGGAGGGCTCATAATATAAGGATGACTGATACAATAAGATAAAAGTTCGTCATTGATTTGTCCTTGTTTAGCTATGTTTCCACTTTCGTCATAGCTTTTATTGAACAATTGGCGGCATACTTCATCAATAATCATATTCCCAGGCCCTGTATCAAAAGCGTACATGTCATCCAAAGATGCTTGCTTGGGTAAGACGGTTACATTTCCAATGCCACCTATGTTTTGAAGTAATCGTCCCTTTGCTTCACTTCTATAAAGAATGTATTCGGTAAAAGGAACAAGAGGAGCTCCTTGTCCACCAGCAGCCATGTCCATCGTCCGGAAATTCGAGATTACAAGTGTGTTTGTATCGTGAGCAATTACTGCAGCTTCCCCAATTTGCAAAGTGGAGGGTATATAATTTTGTTCTTTTAAAGGCTGGTGGTAAATGGTTTGTCCATGGGATCCAATAAGATCAAGTTTATTAATGGGAAATCCAGATTTATGACAAACTTCCTTTACGGCATTGGCAAATAATTTCCCTAATTTAAAATTCAAACTGCATATTAACTGCACATTGGATGTATCTGCAGATAAAGACTGCATAATTTCTTTTTCAATTTCTTTTGGAAACGGGCATGTCATGAACTCAATCATTTCGATTTCAGTCTCGAGTCCACTATTATTCACCCGAACGAGTGCGGCATCAATTCCATCCAGTGATGTTCCGGACATTAATCCAACTATGTACATCGTCATTCCACCTACTTCGATTCTTTTATCATCGTGATATAGCATGATTTACAACAGTGTATGCTATTAAGATAAAACCTTTCCAATATATTGTTTATGGATGCTTTACGTCCATTGTTCACTGAGAAGGGCCTTTTAAACTATCAGTCTATTTCTTGAAGATCATTTTACTTTTATATCAATCCGTTTAGTTTGTTTGCTTTCATTGTGAGTGCGGTCCAATGCTGTCACAACATATGTGTAAGTCTTTCCTTTTTCTACACTGCCGTCATTAAACAATTGACTTGTATTTTCTTTATGCACTGTGGCAAGTAAGTTCGTTGAATCTTCAATGTTTCCTTTTTTCTTCCCATCAAAACGATAAATGGCATAATAGGTGGCATCTGATTGCTTATGATCTTGAATTTCGAATTGTATCCCATCTCCTGATTGTGTGGCCTTGCTCACCTTTGGGGCCTTTGGTGCATGATCATCAATCCAAGGCATGGCTGGAACCAATGCGGGATGCTTATAAATATCCTCGCTTAAGCGATCCGCTATCCCAAGAGGGTTTTTCCGTAAATCCTTGGCACTGAAATGCATGCTTCCATCAAATTCCTTATATGTTCGATTCAGTTTTAACTGGTTTGGCATTTCTTCAGGGTTGAACCAGTTTTGCACACCATTGGACTCTGTATTAATTTTATAGTCTCCCTGTCCAATATAGAGTTGAACATTTTTTCCTGCGACTTCTTTTGTCCACCAATCCAGAAGTTTGGCATAGTCAGCTACTGGCAATCCTATATTCCAATATAATTGAGGGGCAATATAATCAATGTATCCATTATTGATCCATGTTCGGGTATCTGCATATAAATCATCATAATTCGTTTGTCCTGCGGCAGTGTCAGATCCTGTGGGATCAACTGCTTTGTTGCGCCAAACTCCAAATGGACTTATACCAAACTTCACATATGATTTTTCTGCCTTGATTTCTTCATTTATATTCTTAACAAGGTTATTTACATTATCCCTGCGCCAATCTTCAACATTTGTAAATCTATCTGCTCCATATTTTTGATAGGAAATATTATCTGGGAAAGGTACTCCTGCAATCTTGTAAGGATAGAAATAATCGTCCATATGGACTGCATCGATATCATAATTCTTAACAACTTCCAATATTCCATCGATCACAAACCGTTGTACGCCAGGAATGCCTGGGTCAAAGTACAATTGCTGTCCATATGGTATGACCCAATCCGGATGCTTTCTAGCAGGATGAGATTCTGGAAGATTATCAATATCCGATATTTCAGCTGTTTTACCTAAAGGCATCGTAATGCGGTACGGATTAAACCACGCATGGAATTCCATATTGCGCTCATGTGCTGCTTCTACCATGAATGCAAGAGGGTCATACCCGGGATCTTTTCCTTGGACTCCTGTTAAATATTTTGACCAAAGACCGTATTCAGAAGGATAAAAAGCATCCGCAGTGGGTTTAATTTGCATAACGACAGCATTCATTCCCATCGCTTTTTGTTCATCCAAATATTTTATGAATTCTTCTTTCTGTACTGATATGGATAAACCAGGTTTGGACGGCCAGTCAATATTTAATACACTTGCAATCCAAGTTGCCCGCAGTTCCTGTTTTACATAAGTGGTTGCTTGCGGGATTGTCCCTGATTCTGCATTTGCAACCAAATCAGCTGGAAGGAGAAGTGATCCTCCCACCAATGCGGCTAGTGCCAATGAACCGAATTTTTTCTTTGTAATTCTTACATGCATCAATAGTACAACCTCATTTCATTACTAATATTTATATTTAATTATTTGTAAGCGTTAACAAATAATGAATATATGTATTTATCACCTATGAAAACTGAGATAAAATCCAACAATAAAAAGAATCGTAGGTTTGGTTCACGAAATGGCTACTCGGTTCACCTTTATTTTTAGCAGAAAGATAACAATCAATTAGTTATCTTACTTTTATTTTAAAATTAAATTTTAAAAATGTATACACAATATTGAAATTAAATTTTAATAGTGATATAGTCTCTTTAGCTAATAAAGTTTCACCACTTTCACCACTGAAATAAAAAAGGATGATATGTATGCTAGAGCATTTAACGACAGAGAGTCGTAATGAAAAGACCATGAGTTTAGATGAAATGGGAACTCTTGAATTTTTAGAAGTGATGAACGAAGAAGACATTAAAGTTGCCCATTGTGTAAAAAAAGAACTTCCGCAAATATCTAAAGCTGTGGACATGATCGTTGAAGCCATGAATAAAAACGGCAGATTAATTTACATGGGTGCAGGAACAAGCGGGCGCATCGGTTTATTGGATGCAGTAGAATGTCCCCCAACATTCAATACCGATCCGAGTGAAGTAGTGGGTCTCATAGCTGGTGGGGAAAAGGCTTTCATTAAGGCGGTTGAAGGTGCTGAAGACAGTTTTGAATTAGGTCCTGAAGATTTGAAGAAAATCGAATTGACAAACAGGGACGTCGTAGTGGGCATTGCAGCTAGTGGACGCACTCCATATGTTATTGCTGGATTGGAATATGCCAATCAAGTTGGTGCAGGAACTGTGTCGATAAGCTGTAACAAAGGTTCCGAAATAGGTAAGATTGCAAAAGTTGCGATTGAAGTGGTAAATGGGCCTGAAGTCCTGACGGGTTCTACACGTTTAAAAGCTGGAACATCGCAAAAGTTAGTATGCAATATGCTTTCGACCGCCTCAATGGTTGGAGTTGGAAAAGTTTATGGAAATTTAATGGTAGATTTACAGTTAACTAATGAAAAGCTGGTTGAACGTGCAAAACGTATTATCATGGATGCTACTGACTGCAGCTATGAAATTGCAGATGAATTTTTAGAAAAGGCACATGCCCAGCCTAAAATCGCCATTGTCATGATTTTAACGAATGTATCATATGAAGAAGCGTCAAATCGTTTAGTGAAGGCACAAGGATTCATAAGAAAAACGATTTAACGCTTTTTATAAAAAAAATTAAAAAATTGGAGGAACAAATAATGAAGGTATTATTCGTATGTTCAGGTGGAATGTCCAGTGCAATCGTTGTAAGCGCTTTAAAAAAGGAAGGGGAAAAACAGGGTATAAACATAGAAGTATTGGCGGTCGGCACGCAAGAATTCGATGCAGAAGTACGAAATGGCTGGGATGTTGCGATGGTAGCTCCGCAAGTCAAACATCGTTTCGACGGCTTTAAGGCTTCTGCAGATGAAGCGGGCGTCCCATGTGAAGCCATTCCAGCTCAAGCCTACAGCCCTCTTGGCGGGCCTAAGCTACTTAAACTTGTAACGGAACTAGTAAAATAATAAACGGACCACTATTCTTATCACTAAACGTAAAAGGGGAAAACACGAATGGACAAGTTTGTAGCTTTTTTAGAAAATAATCTTTCAACACCTATGGCTAAATTGTCTGAGCAAAAGCATTTACGCGCAATTAGGGATGGTGTGGTTTCCGCGTTACCATTCATCATCTTTGGCAGTTTATTCTTGATCATTGCATTTCCGCCCGTTGCAGCAGATACTGCATTAGGTGAATGGTCTGCAAAACATATAGCTGAAATTTTAATTCCATATCGATTAACGATGTTTATCATGACGCTATATATTACTTTTGGTATTGGCTACAGCTTATCTCAAAGCTATAAACTTGATCCGCTATCTGGAGGTTTACTATCATTGGCAGCCTTCTTGTTCACAATTGGTGTAAAAATGATGGATGATGTGGGGTTTGTTTTGCCAATGACAAATCTCGGAGGCCATGGCCTTTTTGTAGGAATGCTTGTATCCATTTTTGCTGTCGAAATTCTACGTTTTTGTAAAACAAAAAATATCACGATTAAAATGCCGGATTCTGTTCCAACTTCAGTAGCCCGCTCATTTGAAGCATTAATTCCAGTTTCAATTGTCCTGCTTGTCATGACTTTAATTACAGTCGTTTTTGCTGTTGATTTACATTCACTTGTTGATAAAGCGGTTGCACCGCTCATCAGTGCTGGCGATACATTGCCAGGTGTATTAATTCCAGTATTTTTGATTACATTCTTCTGGTCATTTGGTATTCACGGCGTATCGGTAGTAGGTGCCGTAGCTCGTCCGGTATGGGAAGTATACTTGGGGAATAACTCGGCAGCAGTTGCAGCTGGAAAGGCAATTCCCCACATAGCACCTGAAACATTCTTCCAATGGTTTATTTGGATTGGTGGATCTGGTGCAACATTGGGATTAGTAATAGCCATGCTCTTAACGGCGAAGTCCAGCTATAGTAAAGCAATGGGGAAAGCAACAATTGTGCCGAGCATTTTTAACATCAATGAACCTGTTATCTTTGGGATGCCGATTGTGCTAAACCCGGTACTGATTATTCCATTCATCATTACACCGCTGATTGGAGCAACACTTGCATATATAGCAACGTCCATCGGACTTGTGAACCCGACATATGTAATGGTTCCCTGGACATTGCCCGCTCCAATAGGTGCCTACCTTTCAACGGGCGGGGATTGGAGAGCCATTGTTCTCGTGATGGTGAATTTAACCATTTCGGTCCTTATATATCTGCCATTCTTTAAGATGTACGATAAAAAGCTTTTAGCACAGGAAAACATGGTAGAAACAACGGATAATAAAAATATCGCTTTATAAGGAATACCTAAAAGGGAGTTTGGGACTAATGCTCCAAACTCCTTTTATAAATTGAGAGGAGGAAAGGACATGAATTCAACATCCAGAATTCACTTTTTTAGTTACAAAAGTGCCTTTCTATTTTTTGGCTTCATTCTTGTTATTAATTTTATCTTTAACAGATTAATGGATGCCTTTGAGATAAATAAACAATTATCACTGTACATAGGAAATACCTTTGCCATAAGCGCAGGATTGACGATGGTTGTTTGTTTTGTTGAAGGTAAGTTTAAAAACAAGAAACAAGCAACGCTATTATTCTTGTCTTTATTAGCGGTAAGTGCACTGGTTTGTTATGCAATAATCTATAAATGAATGAAGAATCCAGATTAGCTTACGATGAGGTGTTGGGGAAATGGAAATGGAAAAAGGGCTGAAGATTGCCACAATCGGTGGAGGCTCCAGTTATACGCCAGAATTAATAGAAGGATTTATAAAACGGTATGATGAGTTGCCTATTAGGGAACTGTGGTTAGTGGATATTGAGGCAGGAAAAGAAAAACTGGGGATTGTAGGAACCTTGGCAAAACGGATGGTTGAAAAAGCAGGACTTCCAATGGAAATACATCTAACGTTAGACCGCCGTCAAGCCTTGCAAGATGCTGATTTTGTCACAACTCAAATGAGAGTGGGTTTACTTGATGCACGAATCAAGGACGAGAGGATCCCGTTGGAATTAGGATTAATTGGTCAAGAAACAAATGGGGCAGGAGGATTGTCGGGAAGGCATTACGAACGATACCCATACTTCTGGAAATTGCAGAAGAAATGGAGGAGCTCTGCCCTGATGCATGGTTAATTAACTTCACAAATCCAGCGGGGATGGTAACGGAAGCCCTGCTCCGCTACAGTAAACATAAAAAAGTCATTGGAGTATGCAATGTTCCATTTAATATGCATATGTCTATTTCTAGCATGCTTGGTGTCGATATGAAGAGAGTGCACATAGATTTCGCCGGTTTAAACCACATGGTATTCGGGATGCATGTGTTCGTTGATGATCAAGAAGTAACAGATAAAGTGCTTGAAATGCTTGGCAATCCTGAAATTCAGCTGACAATGAAGAATATTGCCCCATTGGCTTGGAACAGAAGGTTTTTGAAATCTTTAGGAGTGGTGCCTTGCCCGTACCATCGGTATTATTACAAAACAAGAACGATTTTAGAAGAAGAGTTGGAAGCATTCAAATCAGGGAAAACCCGAGCTGAAGTTGTGAAAAAATTAGAAGAAGGTTTATTTGACCTATACAAGGATGAAACCCTTGACATCAAGCCTCCACAACTAGAGCAGCGCGGTGGAGCTTACTATAGTGATGCAGCATGTAACGTCATTTCTTCTATTTATAATGATAAAAAAGACATTCAAGTGCTAAATGTACAAAACAAAGGATCGCTTACTGATATTGATTATGATTCAGCAGTCGAAGTAAGCTGTATCGTCACCAAGAATGGACCAATTCCTTTGGCTATGGGTAAATTACCCTTACAAGTGCATGGCTTGATCCAACAAATCAAATCATTTGAGAGAATTGGTGCTGAGGCAGCCGTTACAGGTTCTTATGATAAAGCGTTATTGGCTTTAACGATCAACCCGCTCATCCCAAGTGATGACCTGGCGGAAATGGTTTTACAAAAACTTTTAAAAGCGCATGAAGAATACTTACCGCGATTCTTCAGTGAAAGTGCTGTTCCGAACATCAAGTGAATGGTGTTTTAACTAGTGAATCTGGATTACAGTAATCCAATGAACCTTCATAATCTAACATAAATGGGAGTGTAATGATATGTCAACTGAACTGAACAATAACGAAATGGAAATTTTTGAAATAATATCACATAGTGGAAATGCAAGAGGATTAGCATTCGAAGCACTGAAAGAAGCGGAAGAATTTAATTTTGGAAAGGCAGAGGAACTAATTAAACAAGGCCAGGAAGAATTGAACATGGCCCATAAGACACAAACCAAGCTCATTCAAGCAGAATTGAATGGAGTTCCAAGTGAGAAAACTTTATTGATGATTCATGCTCAAGATCACTTGATGACTGCAATGAGCGAACAAAAACTAATAGAACACATGATTCGCATAGTAAAAAAGCTAGCCCCACAACAGTAAAGAGGTGATTGAAAATGGGTAAACTCGGTATATCTATCTATCCAGAGCATTCAACCGTTGAAAAAGACATGGAATACATTGCACTTGCACACAAATATGGCTTCAAAAAGATCTTTACTTGCTTGCTTTCAGTAGAAGGAGACAAAGAGAAGATTTTAAAAGAATTTAAAGAAACGATTCATTATGCCAATCAATTGAATATGGAAGTGATGGTCGATATTGCTCCCCGAGTATTCGGTTCACTAGGCATTTCGTATAATGACTTATCATTCTTTGCAGAATTAGGCGCGTATGGAATCAGGCTGGACATGGGTTTTACAGGCAATGAAGAGTCGATCATGACACATAATCCATATGGTCTAAAAATTGAAATAAACATGAGTAATGCAACGAAGTATCTAGAAAATATCATGGATTACAAACCAAATATAGAAAATTTAGTTGGATCGCACAACTTCTATCCCCATCGCTATGCAGGATTGAGCTATCCACATTTCATTAAATGCTGTGAGTCATTCAAAAAGCATAATATCCGCACGGCAGCTTTCATAAGCTCACATGCAGCAACGTACGGACCTTGGCCTATAATGGAAGGATTATGTACATTGGAAATGCACCGGGAATTACCGATTACAACACAAGCGAAACATTTGTATGCAACAGGATTGATTGATGATGTAATCATAGCAAATGCTTACGCATCTGGAGATGAATTGAAACAGCTTAGCTTGTTAAACAGCGGTCTGTTAACATTTAATGTTAACCTTCACGAAACCATAACAGATTTGGAGAAAAAAATAGTATTGGAAGAATTCCATTTTTACCGTGGAGATGTTTCCGATTATCTAGTTCGCTCGACTCAATCACGAGTGAAATATAAGAGCGAAGAATTTAAACCAACATATACGCCTGATATTAGACGCGGTGATATATTAATTGAAAACGATCTCTATGGACAATATAAAGGGGAATTGCAGATTGCATTGAAGGAAATGAAGAATTCGGGGAAAACGAATGTAGTTGGCCGAATAGCAGAAGAGGAAATTTTTCTCCTCGATTATTTGGAACCATGGGGGAAATTCCAATTCAATATTAATGGATCAGGGAAGGAACGGTGATATTCCTTCCTTTTTTACTGAATAGGAGAATGACATGAATTATATTATCGGTGTTGACGGCGGAGGGACCAAAACTGAAGCAGTGGCTTATGATATGGATGGTAATAAAATTAGTGAAGGCAGAGCGGGGTTTGGAAACCTCCTTATTAATGAAAAACAAGCCACCGCTAACATTATACAGGCAATTGAACAAAGCATGACTCCTATTGATGATGGCAGCTGCCTATACATTTGTTTAGGATTAGCCGGGTATGGAGGAGTTGAAAATCCGCAGGGCATAAAAAGTGCATTAAGCAAGGCATTTAAGGCCCCGTTCACCATTGTAAATGATGCAATTATCGCTCATGCTGCTTTGCTAAAAGGAAATGATGGCATTTTGACGATATCCGGAACGGGATCTGTAAGTATCGGCATCCATGAAGGAATCGAGAAATCGGCTGGTGGATGGGGACACATTCTTGGGGATGAAGGAAGTGGCTATTGGATCGCCATGCAGGCTTTTATAAGAATGACGCAAGAAGAGGATGAAGGGTATGAATATAGCCATTTAACCGAGTCGATACTGAAAAAACTTGGCTATGTTAGTGTAATGGAACTGAAGAAATTCATTTATTCTGCCACGAAATCCGAGATAGCCGCGTTTGTTCCCCTAATAGTCCAACATGCGGAGAAGGGGGATGGCTTCTCGCAAAATATTCTGAATCAGGCCGGGTACCACCTTGCAAAACAAACGTTTGATGTTATCAAGAAGTTAAAGTTGTGTGAGAATGTTACAATTGCATTAAAAGGTAGCATATTGTCTAATGTACCATTGGTGCAAAGCTCATTCATCAATCATATTAAACTTGAAAACCCAAATGTGAAATTTGTTTTAGAAGACGTATCAGCTACCTTGGGTTGTTACTACATAGCAATGAAGCATTTAAAGTAAGTAAAGATCAAGGAGAGTAAATCATATGCACGGCGAAAATATTATATTGAGAATTGAAAGTTTATTGAACCAATTGCCCAAATCAGAAAAGAAAATTGCACAATATATTTTAGAAAATCCTAAAGATATAGTAAGAATGACGATACATGAATTGGCCGACAATGCCAACGCAAGCAGTTCGGCAGTAACGAGGTTCTGTCATTCCATAAAAGTTAATAGTTTTTCAGAACTGAAGGTATCCCTATCATCCCTGATTTCCCAGCCGGAGAAAAAAGGTTTCCATGACATTGAGCCTAATGAAACAATAGCATCGATTAAAAATAAAATTGTGTCCAACTCTGTCCAGGCCATACAAGAAACGGCACATTATTTGGATGAGGCCGTTCTTGACAATATCATTGAAACCATGAGGAGTGCAGATGTGATTTATGTCTATGGTTTAGGGGCATCATGGCTCGTTGCTGAAGATATTACACAGAAATGGTTACGGTTAGGAAAGATTGTAAGTGCCAATCAAGACCCGCATATTACGGCCACTGCACTTGCTGCATCATCAAAGAATACCGTTTTTTTCTGTATATCCAATAGTGGCGAAACTGAAGAAATTCTGGAACTCGTTGATATTGCTAAAGCATATGGCATTAAAACAATTGGTTTATCGCGATTGGGGAACAATGGACTAACTAAAAAAGTTGATATGTCACTAAATCATGTCCGTGCACCGGAGGCTAAATTCCGAAGTGCTGCAACAAGTTCGCTATTTGCCCAATTTCTAACGGTCAGCATTATTTTCTATGCGTATGTTTCTAAATACTATAATGAAAATAAAAACGAAATTGAACGTTCAAGGGAATCGGTACTGAAATTCACAAAAAGGAATGTGGATACCTAAATGTGGGCCTAATAAAATGGATAAAATCAACGAACCTAAATTTTAGCTTGAGATGTTTCCGATCAGGATGCCTTGTAAAAATATACATCACGATGAAAGGAAGATGTAAGCTGAATGATCCAAAAGAGTTCTCCGAGTCCCATTTATCATCAACTTGAAGAGGAGATTAAAGGAGCGATTCAAAGTCTTGAATTGGTGCCAGGAGAGATGATTCCGTCAGAAAAAGAATACACTGAAAAATATGGCATAAGCAGGATGACGGTGAGACAGGCCATTTCTAACCTCGTGAATGGCGGTTATTTATACAGGCAGCGCGGAAAAGGAACCTTCGTTGCCGAACAAAAATCGGAGCCGCCCTTGCAAGGTCTGA
Organism: Peribacillus sp. FSL R5-0717; assembly: GCF_038002945.1. Lineage (NCBI taxonomy): Bacteria > Bacillati > Bacillota > Bacilli > Caryophanales > Bacillaceae > Peribacillus > Peribacillus sp. FSL R5-0717. The sequence goes on along the minus strand of NZ_JBBOOF010000001.1, from coordinate 338,889 downwards.
CTAATTTTACAGAGGATATGATTTCAAGAGGACTTAAACCAAGTACGCGAGTCATCAGTTTTACGGAGGTCAAGGCAGATCATGAACTTGCTGCAAATCTTGAGGTTGAAGCAGGAACTGCTATTTTCGAACTGGAACGTGTAAGGCTTGCTGATCGGTTGCCGATGGCATATGAAAAGCTATACATCCCTAAAGGGGATGCCCTGGACCTTAAGGAAGAAATAGCTGTAAGTGCCATTCATGATTATGTTGAAAAAAGGTTCGGCTTAAAAATCCAGCATGGCAGACAGGTAATTGAAGCCGCCATCGCTCAAAAAAAAGAGGCGGAAATGCTCGGGGTAGCTGAAGGTTCTCCTGTATTGCTGATAGAACGAAGAAGTACCCTTGAAACCAATAAATCACTTGCGGTTGTCAGATCTGTCTACCGGGCTGATCGATATACATTCAAAATCAATTTGGAGCGGTTATCGTGAGCAAAATGGGAGTAATTATCCCGTTCTCAAAGGATTACTAAAAACCCCCCTTGCCCAATATGGACAAGGGGGGGTTTTTTAGTAGAATATCATTTTTCAAGTTTGAGAATTTGCCAGATAGAAAGGAAAGATACGGATTAACAATCCGGGACTTTCATTATTTCGCTAAGCTTTCTGTCAATCGGTTTTCTTTCCAAATGACTGTAATGCCAAGGCCAATGCCGATAATGACAGCAGCGAAAAGATAAGGGTAGTGGATGTTTACGTCAAAAAGCAATCCTCCCATGGATGGCCCGGCGATATTCCCTAAGCTCGTATAGGTGGAGTTCATTCCAGCAACGAATCCTTGTTCTTTCCCGGCAGCTTTTGATAAAAATGTCGTCAATGCCGGACGAAGCAGGTCAAATGCAAGGAATATGAAGCAAGTTACCACTAGTACTGCCAAAAAGCTGGAAATCATAGTGGATGCTACCGCAAAAATGGCCCCGACGATTAAACATAATTGGATAAGCTTCTTTTCGCCGAGAATATCTACCAGCTTTCCAAACATGAATACCTGTACAACAACTCCGAAAATAGAGCTTATTGTAATGATAATGGCAATATCCTTCGGCGTGAAGCCGAATTTATGATCAGAAAATAGGCTAAAAACCGTTTCATAGGCTGACAAACCAAAAGCGAGTACAAATACAATGATGAACGCAATGAAGTAAAGCGGATTCAGAGATTTTTTTAAATCGCCGATAAAGTTCGTTTGCTTTGTATTAGCAGAAACTTTTGCAAGCTGTTCCTTTGTCATCGGTTCTTTTAAAATGAATATTGATGAAAGGCAAGCTATAAAAGCAATGCCCGCCGCAAGGAAGAAGGGCAAGCGTATACCATATTCTGCAACAAAGCCACCGATTCCTGGTCCTATTATAAAGCCCAAGCTAATGGCGGCTGAAATATAGCCCATTGCTTTTGGCCTTTCTTGAACGAATGTAATGTCCGCAACATATGCAGTAACACCAGGCATGATAAAGGCGGCACTGATTCCGCCTAGGATCCTAGATAAATAAAACACCGACACATTTGTCCCTACACCGAAGATTAGTTCCGAAACACCAAAAAGGAATAAGCCGATGATGATGATTTTCTTTCTGCCGTAACGATCAACCCAACGACCTGCGAATGGAGACATGACAAGCTGTGAAACCGCAAATACGGCAACCAAATAGCCCATCGTGCTTCCGGATAAATGCATGATATTCATAAATGACGGCATAACGGGGATGATGAGTCCTATTCCCAGAAAAGCAATGAATATATTGCTTAGAAGAATAATTAATACCGCCTTTTGATCTTTAATTGGTTTATTCATGTTTTAACACCACTTTCTTTGTGAATCATTTTTGCGAAATACCCCTCCAAAACACTTTCCAGGAGGCTGATAATTTATCATTCAGCCGTTTCTCATCATTGCCGTATACAAGCTCAAGCAAAATGGAATCCACGACTCCCAAGAATGCATAGGTCGGCGTTATGGCTTCATCTTCGACGATTAATTTGGCATTGATCCAATCCTGGAATTTACATTCCAGGATCGCCTGCACCTTTTCCTCGATATCTATAACTTCCTGCCCGATTTCTTTTTCAAGATGCGCTGGCGGAAAAAAGGACATACGCAGCCAAAACTTTATATGCTCATTTTTTTGGAAAAGGTCGATGACCAATTGAAGGAATCCGTATAAATCCTTTTCAGGGTTTTTTGAATCAACTTTACGGAAATATTGGAGCTTCGACGATAGCTCCGTCTCTTTCGCATCACGTAAAACTTGCAGGAAAAGATCATCCTTGCCTTTAAAATGAGCGTAAATGGATTGCTTTTTCATGCCGACTTCTTCAGCTATTTGAGAAAGCGAAGCTCCTTCATAACCATGAATCGTGAAATATTTTAGAGCGGCTTCCTTAATTTCATTACTTTTCAATAATATCACCTCATAATTTAACGAACGTTCGTCAGTTATAATAGCAAATTACAAAAATATATGCAAGCGAATATGTTAATAAAAAGGTATTATGCCCGAAATCATTGATAATTATGGCGCTATATTTGAAAAGGACATAGATATGCACTAAAGGCTACTCACAAAATTCCTGCATATAATTCTATATGGAAAATAAAGAAGGAGGTGGGATGAAGTTGGATATGTATGACATCAGAAATGCGATTCATTACTATTACACAAAAATACAAGAAACGAATCATCCTTATTATTGGTACTGTTTGGCTGAGACCCAAAGTAGGGCCGGATTAACAAATGAAGCACTGCAAACGATAGATAACGCCTTGTCGTTTCAGAATCCTTATCCTTCCAAACAGGAACTGCTAGACATGCAATTGAACCTCCAAACCGTTCTTTCAAGACAAATGAACTCCAACAGAACAGTCATTGTGACCTCAAAACAGGGAGATATTGATGGGGACGGGACAAAGGACAATGTTTTTCTTACCGCAAACAAAACCCCTGATAGCCCCTTTTGGAGGAATATAACTTTGGTTATCCAAAATGGGAGGACTGATCAATATGAACTAGTTCCCATGAAAAATGACGCAGGATATAATCCGACCCTTTTTCTTGGTGATTTTACAGGTAATGAGGGGGATGACATATTAGTGGTCATTGATACAGGAGGAAGCGGGGGTTCCATTTATGCGTATGTTTTTTCCTACCTTAACGGTCAACTCATGACCATTTTTAATTCAGATTCATTCAATGAATCCTTTCAATACGATGTTAATTATGAAAACAAATACAAAGTGAAGGTGAACAGTCATTACCTAAAAGAAAGGTACATTCTTGACCTGACTTATAAGGATCAGGAATATTTATCTGAAATTTATAACAAGGATGGTATATTGAAGGCGCCGATTGAAGGATGGGTCAATCCTTTATCTGGTTTATATCCGGTTGATTTCAATAGAGATGGCATATATGAGCTCGAAGCGTATCAGAGGATCGCCGGGAGGTACAATGCCGACTCACTGGGATATGTACAGACCGTATTGAAATGGAACGGGAAAGCATTTGCTCCTGACCGGCAGAATGTGGCTATTTTTGGAAAGGAAATATAGCACAAAGGAATACATGGTCATGAACAAGGTACAGGCAAAATCTTCGCCCAAAAGAAACCGGAAAATATTCCTGGCAATGGTTCACCTGACTGTGTTCATTGACGAAGAAAATTGAACCGGCTTTCTATACGATTTAACTTCGAAGGGGATTAATGCATATTTGAATTTTTAGTAGGCGATGCCTACACGTGCTTTTAAATAATCGTTACTTTTTATTTGACTAAATGCAAATTCTGCTGTATACGGAACGGATATTTCAACCCCATCCTCCGGCAAAAAGTCGCCTTCTATACGATATATACCGACTCTTTTTCCATCCGGCAAATACGTAGGACAGACAATTGTCCATTGAAGTGTTGATTGTTTAAGCAAATCGAAAACTTCATGATGTTCTTTCGCTGCACGGGTAGACTTCTGCTTTGATTCACTTGTCTGATAACGCAGAGAATTTGGGGTTGTTCTACTTTGGAGGATACCTGCCGTTCCAATGGTTATAATTCGTTGTATACCTTCGTTTTTCATAGCTTCGATAATCAGTGGCATACTTGCTGATAAAGTCGTTGTCCCATCAGTATTAAGTGCACTAATAACTACATCAATTCCATGCATGGCGCGTACGATATCATCTTTATTTAAAACATTACCTTGAATGATGGTTAAATTGGCATTGTTTATAGTAATCTTCTCTGGAGTGCGAACTAAAACCGTAACATGATGATTGTCTTGCAGACCATAAATAACTAATTGACCCCCAACTCGTCCAGTTGCACCCAAAATTAAAATATTCATGGAAACGACCTCCTTTTTATCTAATATAATTATTCCACTAACATTGTATCGTCATTTTCAACTAATGGGGAGTTTTGTGCATTAAATCATTATAATCCAGTGTTTACTGGCGTTACCCTATGCCCAAGAGCATTTTCCCACAATCTTGTTGTGGGTATATTTTTTTCCTCAACATTGAATTCATCCAAAAGCTTATTGTGGATAGCTTAATGAAAGATTACCTATTTCCTCCTTCAGATAAATTAAAAAATTTTTTATAAAATCATTCATATTTAGACAAAATTACTAATTTTTGTTGTATAAAGCCTTTCTAATATGAAATCCTGTTATGTCCAAGCTCACTTATTCCTTTTCCATATACTAAATAAAAAAAGGAGGTGAGAAAGTGAGTAAAAGTAAGAATAGCTCTTCACGCAAGGATGAAGAGAAAGTGAGTAATAATGAGCATAGCTCTTTACGTAAAGATAAAGCGAAAATAGAATCGGCACACCAAGAGTGTATTGATCGTGCTTATCGTATTCCTATATTTTTAAGTACGACGACTCATTTAAATGACAACCAACAACGGTTTCTAAACCGTCTAATTTTAGAGATTGAGAATGCTTTGCTTTTTCCGCGTACATTACCATTAAGCGAAAGTTATCCTGAATCCATTTTAACTGATATTCGTCGGTTAGTTTCATCAAGCTATGGAATGTTGGCAGTAAACCTTCGTCGTTTTAAAATTCAAACAGTTGATGTCAATGCAGGACCCCTTCCACCTTCCACTCCATTCTGGACAGGATCAGTTTATTCACAAGTAGAACCTTCAATGGCTTTTCAATTTGGTCTACCCTTATTATTAGTAAGGGAAGAAGATACTGACGCAAATAATGGAATTTGGGCAGGAGGAATTGCCCCACTCAACCTATTTATAGTTTGGCATTCTGAAACTCAAACTGTAGATCAATTCTTTAACACTCCTGAATGGAGATCAGCCTTTGCAAATTGGAGTGCACAAGTAAGAAATGCTTTTTATATACAGACAGAGCCTCAGTTCAAGTACAGATGTGAATGAAACCCTGGTACTTTAGCAACAAGTCGAAAATATACAATGTCTAGTTTACCTTTATATATTTTCGACTTATTCACACAAAAACAAATATTTCCTTTTTTGTTATCACGAACAAAAAGATTTACTTCATAAAAACTGACTTTATAGAAGAGAGACGGCCGGGTCTGGTAACATCCGAAGGCTTTGCGTATATTTTCGTTAAAATGTTGGCGGGACCCATCGCCATCAAGCTAAGGTGAATTTGTATCATCATAAAAAAACGAGAGTTTCAAAACTACTTTCTCCATCTTCTCTACAACAATTAGCTAAAGAAGTTGGTTTTGTTCAACGTACAACTAAATATCAAGCAAAAGAATTAATTGCTTTATGTGTATGGTTTAGTCAACAGTCGCGAGTAAAACACCACTCACACAATTGTTTAGCCGCCTCGAAGCATCTACAGGTGTCCTCATGAGCCCTGAGGGGTGGGGAGTTCCTCCACGTTTAGTAGGAAAAGCGAGAGAAAATGATAAAACCACCTTCGGTTCCACGGGTCTACTATCCATTCAAGCGAAAGGCTTATACATAAGGGATTTAGGGTATTTCGACTTACACGCTTACAGAAAATGAATAATGAAGGTGCTTACTAAATCTCACGTTTGAAGTTGAATTCTCGTAAATATCGTAAGAATGATGAATCAGAGTTTTTTTGGAATGGGACTGTGAAGAAAGGTACTCTCTTTATTCAGTTAGAACGGAAGAGCTTATGAATCAATTTCAACATGGATGGTTTTTTTGTCATGTGGTATTTTTAGCGTTACCATAGCAAATTAAAGAGAACATCCTTGTATATTATCTCTTGCGCGCGTACCTTGATGGCGATGTGGCGGTATCCCAAGAAGAAAAACGTTCGTTGATAAGGAAACAAAACGGGCCGCTCAATAGCTTCATGAGGGGCCCATTTAACGTGAAAAAAATATAAAAACGTCTTAAAACAAGTCAATAGCGACCACAATTTTGCCCCTAATATCCCTGTCCTTCTTTCGATTTTAGAAAAGCATCAACGGATTCATCCAATAATTTTTCCCGATTAGGATCTTCATTGACATCTGTATCCACTTCCATCACGTCGTTTAATCGACTAACCTGACTTTTTGACTGAGCTGGATTATTATTTTTCTTTGGCATATAAACTCCTTCTTGAACAGTTATTTTTTATTTAGTATGAACGATTAATCCAATATTCACTAAGATTATTTCCGCTCCTTTCCCAAATTGAGTACGGTTGTCTTAATGGAAGGTTGAAACAACATACACGATATTCTTTCGGTTAGCATTGACTGAATATTATAAATATTGTAATATTTATTTTGCGTATTTGTTTTTTTTTTGAAACGAGGTTTTATATTCGAAACAACTATTTTCTTGTGTACAGTCAAATAATCTGACAGGAGGTTTTTGTTATGAAGAAAAGAATAAGAAATACTTCGTTTGGTTTTTTGTTGGTAGTGACCATAATTCTATCATTATCATTATTTCTTCCTTCATTTGGCCAAACAGCGGTCCAGCAAACCGTTTTTAAAGTAACCCTATTAGGTACAGGTTCTCCACTTTTAAGTACATCCCGCTCCGGTCCAGCTACTCTTGTAGAAGTTGGTAATGAAAAACTCCTCTTTGATGCTGGACGCGGAACCGCTTTACAATTATATAAAGCGAATATGTTACCAGGAAGTGTTGATAAGTTATTCCTTACGCATTTGCATTCGGATCATACAATCGGCATACCGGACGTATGGCTTACAGGTTCCTTACCAACAGGAGGAAAAAGAGAGCAAGCATTTAAGATTTGGGGACCTAAGGGAACTGAGAAAATGATGGTACATATGAATAAAGCATTTAAAGCCGATTTGGATGCAAGGGATGACTCTGGAAATGGGAACGCTGAAGGAGCAAGTATTGTCGCAAATGATATCAAGGAGGGTATTGTCTATAACAAAAAGGGAATTGAAGTAATAGCCTTTAAGGTTGACCATAAATCAATAGAGCCGGCTTTCGGTTATCGGGTTAATTACAAAGGACATTCAGTAGTTATCTCAGGCGACACCCGCTATAATGAAAATCTTATAAAATTTGCCAAAGGTGCTGATGTGGTGATTCATGAGGTTGCAGCGGCAAAACCTGATAATGAATCAGAATCAATCGCCAATATACTTGATCTTCACACTACACCGGAGGAAGCAGGTAAAGTTTTTAGCCAAATACAACCAAAACTTGCTGTGTATTCACACATAGTATTATTGGGAGGATTAACAGAAGAAAAAGCTGATTTGCTCGAAAGAACAAAAAAAACATATGATGGAACTGTGTTAGTAGGGGAGGATTTGCTATCCATTGAAATAGGGGAAGCGGTACAAGTACAACAGCCGGTTAACGAGGCGAACTAAGCTAAAACGGACCAGCTTCTGCTATTTCATGAATGAGAGGGCTTACATCCAAGGAAGGTTGCTGATGCAGCCTTTTTCTTAATGTTAATAAAGGGACAGGCAGTTTCAAAAATGTCGATAGTTAACTCAATTGATAAAATTGGAGAAGTGTTAATTCCAGAAGAACAATGAAGAGCAAAAGGAATATCATTAACGAAAAGGGCGCTTGAATTTAATAAAAGGAAAGCACATATTATGCGTGACTAATATGTGCTCTTCTTTTTAGGAATTTATAATGTTTTAGTCTTGAAATAAGGTTTATTCAATAAGGAAGTATAAATTAAAGATACCCATTTAATACTGTGCCAAAAAGATCGAATTCAGGATCTTTTGACTGGGTTTTTGGAGGGGCTTCGGATCGCCCTATTGAAGAGTTGATACCACTTTCAACTGACTCTACAAGGGTTTCGTCATTCTCTTTATGCAATGGGTTATCAATCATCCCAAAATCAACTCCTTTTTATAAGATAAACGAATGGTTAGTTATTAATTCCCTAAATACTTTTATTTTATGCAAAAAAATATGGTGATGACTGGAATTCATTGAAATGAACGGGGAAAAACGTGTAAGCAATCGTGATGATTTTTATGACAGGATCCATAATGATTATTTTATGCCCATAAAAAAAAATGGTACCGATTCATTGATCAGTTGAGGGATTTAACAGGATTCAGTAGCGACCCACGAATTAATTTTTGGACTTCGGACTTCTTAGTAGCAAAAGGATTGAAAAGTTCATTCCACATGGTTACAGGAAGGCCTAATGATCGGACCTGTTTTAATGATTGAAAGGTTAAAGGGGAGTGAGAATCCTTTCCTTTTTAACAAAGTAAGCCCACTCAGAAAAGCCGATCTCCTTTAGTCTTTTTTTAACTAGTTCAAATTCATCGCCAATACGTTCCGGTGTATGCGAATCCGATCCAAAGGTTACCTTCACATCATAGAAAAGAGCTCGTTCTAAAATGTCATCTGCTGGATACCACCCACCACAATCTTTCGTTTTACCAGAGGTATTAATCTCAATGGCGATATCTTCAGAACTAATGATTTTTAGCGTTTTTTCAATACTGTCTGTCTCAATGGAAGAAAAGGCTGGATAAAAACCTTTCATTGCATCAATATGGCCTAAGATTTGGAATACTCTGCTTTTAGCCGATTTCTGTATTAATTTATAATATTCATCCTTTACTTTTGACTGTTCTTTAGAGGTTAAGCCATCCCAACGCCCTCTTTTAAAAATGCTAATATCCTGAACATAATGAACAGATCCAATTATGTAGTCAAAAGGGTGTAAAAGATATTGATCGCGGTAGACTTCTATGTGATCAGGGAAGAAATCACTTTCCATTCCTAATAACACGTGAATTTTGCTTGCATATTTCTCTTTTAAGCGAAGTACTTCCTCAATATAAGGAACTAATTCACTTTTTGCCATTGCAATAGTTGGGTAGAGGTGGTCGTCCTCACTATAAAAGTATGGAGAATGGTCAGAAATCCCAATATAATGCAAGCCGTATTCGATGGCTTGCTTTACATAATCCTCAATTGTGCCGATAGCATGTCCACAGCGTTCATGGTGAGTGTGGAGATCAAATTTTATTGAATTCGTCATTTACTTAGTCCTCCTAAAGTGAACCAGATTGTCTTATTTTATCATATCCAAAATTCATATCCTTTCTCACAAAATGAAAGAAGATTTATACCTTACTACCCTCGAAAACGAATTTCTATCTTACGGATTTAATTTTATACCCATCAATTAAAGATATTTTAGTTCGGGTAATTGTATAAAGGTTGAATTCCCTAGACAAACTAGAATGTTCAAATATTTAAAAAGAAAGGGAAGATACTGAATGACAAAGGTATTGTATATCACGGCTCATCCTCATGATGACAAACAATCTTACAGTATGGCCGTTGGAAAAGCATTTATTGACACATATAAAGAAGTAAATCCTAGCCATGAAATTGTAAATATTGACCTTTATAAAGAGAATATTCCAGAAATTGATGTGGATGTTTTCAGTGGTTGGGGGAAACTTCAAGCTGGAAAGGGCTTTGAAGAACTCTCGTCGGAGGAGAAAGCGAAAGTTAGTCGGCTCTCAGAGTTATGTGAGCAATTTATAGCCGCCGATAAATATATATTTGTAACGCCTTTATGGAATTTTTCATTCCCGCCGGTTTTGAAAGCGTATATTGATTCCGTAGCTGTTGCAGGTAAATCATTTAAATACACTGAACAAGGCCCCGTTGGTCTTTTAACTGATAAAAAAGCCTTGCATATTCAAGCCCGCGGTGGTATTTATTCAGAAGGACCGGCAGCTGAAATGGAAATGGGTCACCGATATCTAAATATCATTATGCAATTCTTCGGAGTGCCTTCCTTTGAAGGTTTATTCATTGAAGGACATGCAGCAGTGCCTGATAAAGCACAAGAAATTAAAGAAAATGCTATAGCACGTTCAAAAGATTTAGCTTCTACTTTTTAAATCAAGGACCAACAATTTTTGTTGGCTCAGTTTGTCGACAAAAGGGGTTCGGAATTAAAAAATTCTGAACCCCTTTTGAAATTCCCTCTGAATTTCGTCTTAAGTTAAAGAGATTGGGGCTCTACGAACCCACTATGTTAGGCCATTTTTGGTCCTCGCCATGTCCAATTGGCCTTCTTCTTTAAATTAATGGCAGCGAAAGTAAGCCATATTTGTTTCAACTATGGTTTCCATTATTGAATGAAGGTTAGTTTAATTAAAATAACTGGATCAATACTTGGGCCTCCTACCTCTGAATACATATCTTTCACCAAGTCATAAATTAAAGGGAAGTCAATGGTAGCCTCCAGTTTACGAACCAAATGGTTCGGTGGCACCAGTTGATCTAAAGTAATCATTTCAAGTTGATCTCGCTGAATAGAATCATGTTTAGAAAGCATCCTCATCACCTCAGGTTTTAATACTTCTATATTTAAAACAAAAATGACTCTAGGCAAAGGTGTTCTATCTAAAAGGTAAGACAAAGTTGATTGGAGCGGGTGTACGAGACTCCTGCTTAGAAAAGTGCGTCTAGGGGAGACCCCGCAGGCGAAAGCCGAGGGCCGACAACCCCGCGGAATGCGAGTGCCCTACGTTCCAATCAACGTCCGTATTTGTACAAGCCATAAAAATAGACAAACTCGATTTTCTTCGAGTTTGTCTACAGTTTGAGCCAACAATTTTTGTTTGCTCTTTTTTTGTCAAAATAAAAAATAATTATGTGTCTGAATTCTTCTTCACCAATCATAGCGCATTAAGACTTCGTATTTTATCCGCAAGTTAAAATCCAGACCGACCTAACGTCGTTCCAACATGGAATTATATTAATCATTGTATAAAAAGTCAGAAAAATATAAAATATACTTAAATCGGAGGGCTTCTTCTTATTTCTTGGAACAATCCCGTAATTATAATTTTGATCCTATTTACAATTGTCATGAGTAGGGAATTTCTAATTGTTCCACTATCATTTAAATATTTATTTCTTAAAAGAAAAGAGTGGTTTTTATGATGAAAGACATTAAAAATATTTATTGTATAGGTCGAAACTATGCCTTGCATGCAAAGGAATTGAATAATGAAATACCAACTTCCCCTTTTTTATTTTCAAAACCGACTCATTCGCTCGTGGAAGCACACGGTCAATCAATTACGTTGCCGAGTAATCAGGGTTCCGTTCACTTTGAAACTGAACTTGTCATACATATCGCAAAACAGTTCGAACCAGGAATGAAAGTAGATGAAATAGTAGACTCCATGGCCATTGGGTTGGATCTGACACTTAGAGATGTTCAATCACAGTTAAAAGAAAAACAGCATCCTTGGCTTTTGGCTAAAGGATTCAAAAATTCGGCAGTTGTTAGTGATTTTATTCCGTTTCCAGGTGTTGAAGCATGTGAACAATTAGATTTTTCCCTTTTAAAAAATGGAGAGCGTGTACAGGTCGGGAATATTAAAGACTTACTTTTTGATTTGCAAACCATTATAGAATTTACAGCAAAGCATTTTGGGCTTGGAAAAGGAGATATAATTTATACCGGTACTCCAAGTGGCGTCGGTCCTCTTTCAGATCAAGACCAGCTTTCACTTAACTGGGGTGGAAATGAAATAGGGTCCTGTTCTGTTACAATGGGTTAAAGAAAAAAGCAGTCTTTTTGACTGCTTTTTTTATGGATTAGCTCAATTTTAGACAAAAAGAAGAAACTCGTCTAAAATAACCATATAACATACATGGATGGCACGCACTTTTTTAAGTTTAACCATTACATTATGGCTTTGGTGAATTTATTTTTTTGGAGTATCTTAGAACAATTTATATGCCTTATGATAATCAATTAAAGTGACAAATTTTAATTATATAGGATGGAACAGGGTGGAATGTGCATGAAAAACAACCAAGAAAAGAAGTATTTAGATAATTGGCTCTCGATTACAAATATTCAAATGGGCATTACGAATGAGCTGGAAAGTGCTTTGCAAAAAAAACATAACCTTTCATTAAAAGAGTTTTACGTTCTTTACTTTTTATCCAAAACAAGCGAAAAACAATTGAGGCTACAACAATTACAAGAGATGGTAGGATTAAGTCAAAGTGCTATATCCAGGCTGGTAGTCAGGCTTGAAGCAAAAAGCTGCGGCGTATTACAAAGGCAAACATGCGAAGATGATCGAAGAGGTATTTACACACGGTTAACTACATTAGGTGAAGAAAAACTACAAATATCCTTAAATACTGTTCATGAAATTCTGCACTCTGCTTTTTCAAAAGGAAACCTTCAAGAGGAATTGCAATCCTTAATCGAGAAATTATAATTTGGTTCTAATATCCCTTAATAACGTGAAGTCGGTTATTTCTATATATTTTAGATAGGAATATACCTTTAGCCCAGTAAGGTAATAATGAACGGATCTGTTGTGAAAGAGAGAAGTGTTTATCCGAAGTTGAATGTAAGCGCATGCATTTAAGAGGGGTGGAATAGGTTTGTTTTACCAGTGAGGATAAATTAGTTTAATGGCTAATAATGTTCCGGGAAATGGATATATCATAATAAAGACGAACTGTTATTTTTAAAGTATTTTCTAAACAAAAAAAATGCCAGGGCGGAGGATTGTTAGCTCCTGGCATTTTTGTTAGAGAGAAAATTGAACTCTCTCTTTCTTTACTATGCCGTTTTGTTGCTGGATTTCCCCCTATATTAATATAATTAATAATTAAAGAGAAGGAATCAATCCTTCTCTTTTTAATTGGCTCTTTTCGTAAAGATTGTTGTTTTTAAAACGAAACTATTTAAGGTTGATTGGAGCGGAAGTGCGAGACTCCTGCGGGTGCAGCGGGACAGGTGAGACCCCACAGGAGTTTACACCGAGGAGGCTCACCGCCCGCCCCGCGGAAAGCGAGCATCTGGAGGGGAAATCAACCACAACTCACTACCTGGTTAAATAGCAACAAAGTATGTAAAAAACAGCCTTTTAATTTAATAATCCATCAACAGCATCATAAAAGACGACGAACTCCATTATCAAAGGAAGATCACTTACTGCGGCAAATTATTTGAAACTATTTTCATTTTTTGACGTAATACTATCAGGGATAATTTAGAAATCTCATAAAAAACAAATGGATTTCCTGTTCTTTCTAATTACGCCCCATTATACATATAAATTCTAATATAGGTTTGACGAAGGGAAGAGGACGTATGTTTAAAAAAATCTTAGCTAGCTTAGGAAAAGGAGCTGCAACTGTAGATTTACAATGTGACAATCATAATTATCAAGCTGGAGAAAGCATTCAAGGGCAGATAGTCATTCATGGCGGTGAGGTGGAACAGAAAATCAATCAAGTGACTGTCCGGTTGATGATGAATGTGGTATTAACCCAAGGAAGCGTTACTAAGGAAGTTGCACATATACCATTAATTAATCGAGATTGTATTCAGCCCAAAGAACGTAAGGTCATTCCTTTTCATTACGTCCTACCTGCGAATATACCTATTTCAAGGGGAACTGTCTCATACTATCTGGATACACATCTTGATATTGAGGGCGGGGTCGACCGCAAAGATGTAGACCGGCTAGTCATCCAATCCCAGGAATCCATCACATCCATTTTTAATGCAATGGCTCAATTAGGATTTCGCGAGACAGCTGACTCAGGTAAACTCGATCAATATGGACAGGAATTTGCTTTCTTTCCCACTCAACAATTCATGGGACAAGTAAATGAAGTGGAAATGCGGTTTGCCAATGAAGAATCAGGTATCCGGGTCTGGATGGAGGTTGACTGTAAAAGCGGCTACAAGGAAATTGAAGCGAAACGAGAGTTTCATTTAAATCAAGAAGTTCTTGAGCAAGAAGACGATCTTCATAAGCTAATTGGAAAGTATATATCGGAAGCTATAGAACAGCCTTATGCTTTTACACAGCCGTTCTCTTATTCCGCAAACCATCCTCATGGTCGTTCTTCCCAAATGGGAAACGCTATACCTGGAATGGTTGGTGGATTGGCAGTGGGTGTTTTAGGGACTATGTTATTCACTGAGATGATGGAAGGTTTTGATATGGAGGAGATGTTTGAAGAAGCAACAGAGGAATTTGATGGGGGATTTGATTCATTTTTTGATAATGGGGATGGGGAATCCTGAAAATAATTAGGGTATGTTATAAAATAAAAAAAGGCCCACTAATCAGTTCTTGAGTAAGAATTAGTAAACAAGCGTTACTTACTTTGATCAGTAAGTAACGCTTGTTTTATTGTTGTTTTATAAGCCAGGAAGAGAACATTTAATAGTGCACTTGCTTCCTATTGCGCTCCGATTTTCCCCTTAATCCTCATATATTTGGAAAAGTTTTATCATCAGTCTAAAATCTCCGTTCTCCTTTCCCGGAACAGTTCACTAAAAACGAAGTCATATCTAGCCGATTGTGATAAAGGATTAGGTGAAGATCATGAAGGAAAATGAAGAAGTGATGGAGAGAAAATATGAATGTTCAACTATGATAACCACAAAGTTAATGGAATTGACATTCTTTCATCTTCTGAAAATAGCCCTTCGTTTTTTGGTTCGGCGTGAAAAAAATGAATAAACAATCATATAAGGTTAATTCTATAGACAAGAAAGTTAAAAAGGAGATTACATCGTGAAGCCATATGAAATAAAAAATATGATTATTGATGACGAGTTTAATGGTGAAGAATCGGTTACAGCTGACTTTACTCACAATGATAAAGATTATAGCATTACTTTAAAAAAAGAAGATCTTGAAATAATTAATGCATGGGTTTTTGAGGATGGTTCATCTCTTCCTGCAAACTTATCAGGGACTATCATTGAATCATTAAGAGAAGATATTAAAAAGAGAATCTAGTCATTGGCACTAGATCTTTTTTTGTCATTTTCTAAATCGAAGAAAAATGTAGCCTTGTTTATATGGATGATAAAAGATAATGAAAAATTATTGCTTGTAGTGCAATACCAATAAGAGTATTAATATGTTTTACTTCAGAAAATTTGTGGACAAGGAATTCTAACTGTTTTGTTTACTAAATTAGTTAGTATAGCTAAAAGGTATTTAAAAAAATATGGCTTTCTGAATAAGAAAAAAACCTTAATCGAAGAAAATAGGCTTTTAAGAAGTTAATTTCCAATAAGACCCAATACGGCGCTAACTAAAGGTACTATTGAGGACTTTAATAAAAATACGAGTGAAAGTTAATTCACTCGTACTTTTTTAAAACGATAGCTGCATTATGACCTCCAAAACCAAATGAATTGGATAGACCAGTACTTATTTTCACTTTCCGAGCAACACCTGGAACATAATCTAAATCACATAATGAATCAGGCTTTTCTAAGTTGATGGTTGGAGGAATAATTCCTTCCTTTAAACTTTTTGCCAAAGCAATTGCTTCCACCCCTCCAGCTGCTCCTAACATATGACCTAGCATAGATTTATTAGCTGTTATTGGGATTTGATAAGCTTTTGATTCAAATAGTTTTTTAATCGCTAGTGTCTCAGATCGATCTCCCACTTCTGTACTTGTTGCATGTGCGCTAATAACATCAATCTCTTCTGGAGAAATATTTGCGTTTTTTAAAGCCATTTTCATTGCAAGGTAGGCTCCTTTTCCTTCTGGGTGTGTAGCTACCATATGATAGGCATCAGAACTTGCACCATACCCTATGACTTCAGCATAAATCTTTGCATCTCTGCGTAAAGCGTGAGATAAAGATTCCAAGATTAAAATTCCTGCTCCTTCTGACATGACAAATCCATCTCGATTTACATCAAAAGGACGGCTAGCTTTAGCTGGATTATCGTTTCTCGTTGATAATGCTGTAGCATTACCAAAACTAGCTAGTGATAAATCTGTAATAGCTGCCTCTGCTCCTCCAGCAAAAACGGCATCAGCTTCTCCAAAGCGAATAAGCCTGAATGCTTCACCAATAGCGGTATTTCCGATTGCACAAGCAGAAACAGGTGACATAGTAGGTCCCATTGCGTTCCATTTGATACTAATTTGGGCTGCGGCAGCATTAGAAATCATGGCTGGTACCAGGGTTGGACTGACTCTTCTTGGACCTTTCTCTCGAAGAGTATCCACATTTTCAATCAATGTTTCAATTCCTCCTATCCCCGAACCAACATATACGCCAAGTCTTTCTAGATTGATATCATCAATATCTAATTTAGAATCATTCCAAGCTTGTTCAGCAGCGGCTAAAGCAAATTGGGAAAAGCGATCTAGACGTCGGGCTTCATTTTTCCCTAAAGTATCATCTGCATTAAAATCACGAATAATTCCAGCAATTTTTGCTTTATGGTTGCTCACATCAAATGTATCAATAGAGGAAATGCCTGACTTACCTTCAGTCAGATTTCTCCAAAATTTTTCTACGTTGTTTCCAATAGGAGAGACTACTCCCATTCCGGTAATAACGACTCTTTCCATTTTTCATCACCCCAAATGAATAGTATACTCGTATTATACTTCAGGGTTATCCTATTACAAGTGAGTGTTTATCCTGGTATAATAACTACCCGGTTAAATGGTTATGATGGAGGGTTTAGAAATGAATGATAAAACCAGACTTGAAGCTTTGTCTACATTTTTGAAAACGAAGCGATCCCAAATTAAGCCTGAATCTATAGGTATACCTGCTGGTACCCGGAGAAGAACACCTGGCTTACGAAGAGAAGAAGTTGCACATTTGGCGGGAGTTAGTACTACTTGGTATACGTGGCTAGAGCAAGGTCGGGATATTAAGGTCTCTACAAGCGTATTGGATTGCATATCTACAGCTCTGCAATTAAATAATGATGAACGAGAGTATCTATATGATTTAGCTTTAGAAGTGAAATCATCCATTATTCATCGAAAGAAGGATCAGCCAAAACTTAGTCCTTCTTTGGAAAGAATTTTAGCGGAGTTAACGTATTGCCCTACTATCATTACAGATCGACATTGTCATATTGTAGGCTGGAACAATGCTGCCGCTCACGTATTTCTAGATTTTGAACAACTTCCTGATGTCCAAAGAAATTTGATCCATCTATTATTTACAAGAAAAGAATTAAAATCATTAGCTGTGAATTGGGAGCATTTTGTTAAAGGATTTCTTTCCATTTTTCGTGCCTATTATGGTCACTACTTAGGTGATGAGTGGTATAACCTATTTATTAAAGAAATGAGTGATTCTCATCCGGAATTTCAATCTTTATGGCAAGAAAGTCAAGTGAGTAAAGCTCCAGAAATGATGATTGAATTTAGACATGCCAAAGCCGGTAAGATGCTGTTTAATTTAACTTCTCTCCAAGTCCAGGGGGACATGGACCTAAGATGCAGTATCTATACACCAGTAGAGGGAACAGCTACGGAAGATAAATTAAAAACGATTAATGAAAAAAGTCTCCATTGAAAGTTAATAAACCAGCATATCTACAGTCTATGAAATAATACTCGCAAAATACTTTAACTAAGGTGCTTTACTTCAATAAGGCAGGTTGCTGAGGCAGCCTTTTTCATATGGCACGAACGGGACAGTTTAGTTTAGGTATATTTCTTTTCTTCACCAAATTATAGAAAAATCCGGTTATCCTAGTTAGGCAAAGGAAAACCGGATTTTTTCTTTATTTGGGTCTAAAGCATTAAAAATTGCAAAAGATAGTTTCATCGAACCAGCTTTAAATAATTTGCTCATGAAGTATTGCTACCAATCAATTCGTTTTCCATCTTTGAAGAATCCCCCGTTAGGTCCTTCAGCTCCAGTAGTAGCTAACCAAAGGATAGATTCAGCAGCTTGCTCAGGAGTTCTTGGAGCAGATGGTCCCCCCATATCTGTACTTACCCATCCCGGGTCGACCGCATTTATTTTGATATCAGATTTGATTTCTACAGCTATTAATTGTGTCAATCCATTCAGGGCAAATTTGGACATTTTATAAGCGCCTACTCCTGGATATGACATTTCGCTCATTGCCCCATATTCTGAGGAAACATTGATGATTCTCCCATAGCCTTGTTTTTCCATGAGGGGAATAAAGGAACGGATCATATGGTAAACTCCAAAGAAATTGGTTGCCATTGTATTCTCTAAAATTGATGGATCCATATTCAATAATTGTTTATTCTCATCCAGATACACGCCAGCATTATTAATCAATACGTCTAATCTTCCATACTTCTCATTTATTGCTACCGCAGCTTGACGGATGCTGTCTTGATTATTGACATCTATCGACACAAACGAAACGTCCAGATTTGACTCCCTAAGTTGTTGTATCGCTTTATGACCCATCTCCGGATCTCGACTTGACAAAATAACCTTAAAACCTATCAAAGCTAATTGTTTGACCAATTCATATCCAATTCCTCTATTTCCGCCTGTGACAAGTGCAACTTTCGTATCCTTTGACATGTTAATTCCTCCATTTTTCGGATAATAATTTTGAGAGAGGAGATTTCTCAAGTTAAAGCCTGTAAACATTCCGAGAAGAAATTGAAAGGCTGTCAAGATTTTCTCGACAGCCTAAATTTCAGAAAATGAATAGCTCTTAGTTTTATCTTCCTTTTATTATTACCAAGGTTGACGTGTTGGTCCAATTGTAAACTCATTAATGTTCGTATCTTCTGGCTGATCAATAGCGAATGCCACAATATTGGCAACTCGATCAGGTGCAATACCATATTGTTCGTACAGCGCAGTCATACCTTCTGAAATATTCTTATCAGTAATCGTATCCAGCAATTCCGTGTTGATCGCTGCTGGATAAATAGTTGCTGTGCGGATGTTTGTACCTTCTTGGGCAGATTCCATACGCAAAACTTCCATTAAATCACGAACAGCCCACTTTGTTGCTCCATAAACAGCACCGCCTGGGTATGCTTTAAGCCCAGCTACTGATGACGTAGTGATGACATGTCCAGACTTTTGCGAAGTAAATGTTGGCAATACTGCTGCAATACCATTCAATACACCTTTAATATTAACGTCAACCATGCTGTTCCACTCGTCAGTTTTTAATTCGGAAAGTGGTGAATTAGGCATTAGTCCAGCGTTCAAGAAGATTACATCAACACCGCCAAAAGTGTCTTTAGCTAGTTGAACAAGCTGCTGACTATCATCTGGGTTAACGACATCAGTGACGCGATAAGCCACTTGACCACCGTTCGATCTAATTTCTTCTGCTAATTTTGCTAAACGCTCTTCACGTCTTGCGCCAAGTACAACTTTTGCACCTTTTTCAGCTAACAGCTTAGCTGTTGCTTCCCCAATACCGGAACTTGCGCCCGTAATTACAACCACTTTGTTTTCAATTGTCATTTCGTTTCATCCTTTCATGTAAAATAAAACTACAATTGATGTTTTCTCGACATCTGTCTATAATTTAAAATATAAATTTAAACAAGACAAGGCATATAAATCGTTAATTTAATCAGTTTTGTTGTTTAAACAGCAAATCAATAAAAATTGTTGACTATCTCAAGGAAAGTATGGTGTTAATATGGCAAAAGTGGATAGAAGAATTGTAAGAACTCAAGAAGCAATTAAGAAAGCATTTCTTGAATTGATGTCTGAAAAAAATTTTGACAGCATGACCATTCAGGATATTTCTGACAGGGCAAATATTAACCGTGCAACTGTTTATCTCCATTACTTGGATAAATATGATCTGTTGGATAAAATCATAGAAGAACATATCAATAACATGGTTAACCTTTGTGAATCGGAAGCTGAAATGGATTGGATTGAATCGACTGTACACTGCATGGAATATCTTGAACGTAATTATTTATTTTTTTCGACGATGTTGGCAAGTGAGGGAGCTCCGTACTTTCGCAGCCGGTTTGTTCAGCATAATATCGAAGAGTTCAAAAAAGACGTGGATATAACAAAAGGAAAAAATTTTGGTCAAAGTGAAGATGTAGTTGTCGAATTTGTGGCAAATGCTTATGTAGGTGTAGTGGAATGGTGGTTAAAAAATGGCATGCCTTATCCACCGCAGGAAATGGCAGAGAAAGTAGGGGATTTATTAGAGAGGATTTTATAGAAAATGTTTAGAATTACAAATAAATATTTGACTATTCTGGAAATTATTGATAATATTTACGCATAAAAGAATCAATCGGCAATGGCGCCTGTTTCAATAGCTAATAACGAGCTATTGGGCAGGCGTCTTTTGCATTTTTCAGGGGGGATAATATGAATAATAGAACCAAATTAAAGGCTCTATTTGGCATGATCATCATTTGCTTGTTTTTGTCTGCTTCCTTAGAAGCGGCTGCAAGCGGAAATGCAGTTTCGACTGAGCAAAAAAGGGAGGGCCACTGTATTCAAGTGTTGAATAAAGGAAAATGGGCTCCTGACACCTATAAGTCTGTTCAAAACCTTATTGATAAGCATGGTGCTGGAAGTACAGCATACGATCCAAATCGAAAACCTTATGTTGTTTTTGATTGGGATCATACGAGCATCATGAATGATACGGAAGAGGCCCTCTTTCTCTATCAAATTGATCACTTGGCATATAACATGCAACCGGAAGAGTTTTATGAAGTGATCAAAAAGAATGTGCCGAATGGACCCTTTTCACACGAGTTTAAAAACCTCCAGGGAGATGCAGTCACTCTCAAGCAGATCGCCGAGGATCTGAAACGCGATTACGAATTTCTTTATTCCAACTATAATGGGATGAATGTAAAAGAGCGATTAGAAACGCTACATTCAACTGATCGATTTAAAGATTTTAAAGCGAAAATGTACTTTCTGTATGAAGCCATTGGGGAAACATACGGTGTTGAAATCGGATATCCATGGGTGCTTTATTTATTTGCGAACATGTCGACCGAAGAAGTTCAGCAGCTTGCAGAGGCTTCAAATGATTATAACTTAGGGGCGGAAATGGCATCGGTGACGCTTATAAGTCCTGGGTCCATGTTAGGAAAAGCCGGTACTGTTGAAGTTACCTATACAACAGGACTGCGTCTGGCCTCGGAAATCGCAAACTTAATGCATACTTTTATGGAGAATGGGATTGACGTTTATGTTATTTCGGCTTCGATGGAAGAGGTGGTGGAGGTATTTTCGTCAAATCCAAAATACGGCTACAACCTTCCAAAGGAAAATGTCTTTGGGATGAGATTAAAAAAGAAGGAAGGAATTACTCAAGCAGAATATGAAGACAATTGGCCGATCACTGCTCGAGAAGGTAAGGTGGAAGTGATCGAACACGCCATCTCCAAAACGCGGGGCGGATACGGTCCGATATTCGTAGCTGGAGACAGCAGTACAGATTATGAAATGCTGACAATTAAGAGTTTGAAACTAGGTTTAATTATCAACCGCCTCAAAGCAGGTGATATCGGCAAGCTTTCGAAAACAGCTGCAGAACGTATGGGCAAAAACAACCCGAAATATGTTCTCCAAGGAAGAAATGAGAATACAGGCTTATGGATACCGACTGAATACACGATCAAGCTTGGGTCAAATGAAGAAAAATTGTTGGCGAATTAAAAAGATTCGTCCCAGTAGATTCAGTCAAACTGGGAGTATAAAATAAAGATTGATGATGACATCTTAGACTCGCTTTTATACATTCAAGTTTGCGAAACATATCCAAAATCAGTGTAAATCATGCACCCTATTTCCATTAGCCATATTAAATGAAGATAAATCTTCTACTCTCATTTCGTAAACATAAAGTATTTTTGGTTTTACATCTTGAAGAATTTAATCAAATTCGGTAGCAAACAAGCGTATTTATATAAAAGTAATTGAACAAGAAAAGGGCGCTTTCCTGTTTGAAGGATCGCGCTCATTTTTATCCAAGAAAGCTTGGACTTGACTTTTCGCTTTTGAAATATCCAGACCAACGACTGTATTCATTCTAAATATCCTCCTAATCTAGTGGATTGCCCGTTACCTTATTTCTCCTTGTAGTGTCACAGCTTCGCTAGTTATATGAGATCAACGTCCCAACCAGCCTAATCATGTTTCTACAAGCACGGGCAAACAGTTTAGTTGACGGGGTTTATCCCCACGAGCAGGTAGGTTTTGCCCCGGCTACCGTTATAATAAAAACCATATAAAAAATGGTCAACCAGAATTATTTTCTGGCTGACCTTATACGAACGGGTGCGTTAGCTGATTAAGGAACAATTAAAAATGTAAACGGGATTAATAATTTATTCTTATAACTTTATAGTAATTCAGTATTTTACTGAATCGCGAATAGGTGATACAGTTTTTTTATATTTACAAATATAAGGAGGTTATATATGGAATATACAGAAACGATTTTTAAAAGCTATTTCTTCTTTCTCTTTCAATAGACAAATGAGAAAGGAATGATCTATTTATTGACATATTGTGTGATGAGGCTATTAATCTTTCGTTCAGGGAGGACAACCTATGAAAAGGTTTTTTGCTTTTCAAGTTTTAATTGCATTGTTTATTGGAGCACTTATCGGACATTTTTTTCCTGAACTTGGCCAATCCTTAAGACCAATTGGCGACGCTTTTATTCATCTTATTAAAATGATTGTTGTGCCTATTGTTTTCACTACCATTGTCATTGGGTCATCGGGCGACGGAAACATGAAAAAAATGGGTTCATTAGGACTTAAAACAATTATATGGTTTGAATTTATTACCACTCTGATTCTAGGTATAGGTCTTTTACTTGTTAACATTCTAAAGCCTGGTGCTGGGCTTAATTTATCCCACCTCGTTCAAAAGGATATCACACAATTAAATGAAAGCGTTACCAAAGTTGTCGATTTTAAAACGATGCTTGTTAACATCATTCCAAGCAACATTGTTGATGCGATGGCAAAAAGTGATTTATTAGCTGTTATATTCTTCGCTATTTTATTTGGTGCAGCTGCTGGAGCAATAGGCAAAAAGTCAGAGCCGGCAATGAAGTTTATGGAATCAGTTGCAAATATCATGTTTAAACTGACACAAATGGTCATGGTAACCGCACCGATTGGTGTACTATCTCTCATGGCAGCCTCTGTGGGTCAGTATGGTATTGCCCTTTTAATCCCTATGGCAAAGTTGATTGGGGTTGTGTATCTTGGGCTTGCTATTGTTATTTTCATTCTGTTTCCAATAATTGCTTGGTTCTTGAAGATTTCTTACTTTAAAGTGTTTCGAATGGTATGGGATTTGTTCCTTATCGCTTTTTCTACAACAAGTACAGAAACCATTCTGCCTCAGTTAATGGATCGTATGGAAGCATACGGTTGTTCGAAACGTGTTGTTTCATTCGTTATTCCTTCTGGGCTATCACTGAATTGTGATGGTTCGACATTGTACCTTTCTGTTTGCTCTATTTTCCTAGCACAGGCATATGGCATCCCAATGGATTTTGGCCAACAGTTGATTGTAATGGGGGTTCTCGTTGCAACCTCAAAAGGAATTGCTGCTGTTCCATCCGGTTCGCTAGTTGTCCTTTTAGCTACCGCCTCAGCAGTAGGGCTTCCTGCAGAAGGCGTCGCAATTATAGCAGGCATTGACCGTGTGCTGGATATGGCACGTACAGCTTGTAATACTCCTGGACATGTTCTCGCTTGTATTGTGGTTTCGAAGTGGGAAAAAGAGTTCCGTCAGGAAGAATGGAAAGCTCAAACCGAACAGTCAAGCATTCGGCAGGTACCACCAACATTTTGATGATACGTTAAGCAGTATCATTACATCAGAAGAATTGGGAAAAGCAATGATACAAGTAGCAAAGACTGGATATTCTCGCCCCATTGTTGAAAGTCATGAGTAAAACCAATGATGGGGTCTGACACATATTATGATTAGTCATCTTGAAGACTTTTTTTGAATTGTATTGCTGTTGGGTGGGTGAAGAAACTGGGAAGCGAGAAGGTGAGATACCTTTGAGAATCAATGGCTTTGACATTGATCAGGAAAAACGTTTGTGAAAGTTGAGAAATAAGAGTCTTCCTTCACTAACACTGCGTTAGTTTAAATCGGAGCTGCCTTTAAGGCAGCTTTTTCTTTATGCAACTATCGCGGCAGATTACCGTTTTTGTTCATTATGACTAACCATTTTGATAGATTCAGCCAGTAATGAATTCCCACGATGGCGGTGTCTAAACGGTTTATTCGTTTAAGTTCTTTGATCGAACTTAGAAATTTAGTAAACCCCTCATCGTTATTTTCAAAGGTTAGAGGATGACCGACCAAATTCCTCGATAGTTAACAGCTCAAGCAACATGAAATTGTTGTGCAATATCAATTCTTACAACAAGATGACGATTCGTGATTCTTTCAATTAGTTGATGTTGTTTGTTTTGCATTTTAAAATTCATAGTAGGTTCCTCCTTAAGAATTGAGTTAGATTGGTCTCTATACTCGTATCTTACTGAGGGGCTCTATTTTTTTCAAACCTGATATTTAACGATCTACAGGAATGCTAACGGGTGAGTGGAACTTGATCCCGTGAACTAAACTGTCCGCCCCTACTTGTAGAAACATGTTTGAGGCTGGTTGGGACTTAGATCTCGTATAACAAGCGAAGCTATGACACCGCATGGATGACTAAGGGGTACTGGTTAGTAAGTAGAGGAGGGAAAAATAATGAATCCAGTTGTTGGTCTGGATGTGGCAAAAGGAGAGAGCCAAGTTCAGGCATTTTTAGATCAATCTAAACCGTATGGGTAGAGCTTTTCAATAAAGAATATCAAAGAGGAATTAGATCATTTTTTAGACTTTCTAAAAGAAGTTGAAGAGGTGACAGGGCAGATGAATTAATAAAGGAGTTATGTACATTTTTTATTCAGTAATGGATGAAATTGTAGATGATTATTACCCAAGCATTTATAAAAAGTGAAGATGAATTGAATGAAATAGAAACGAAAAAAACAAATCAAGATTTAATTGAAAATTATGTTAAACATCCTTATGCAAAAAAACTATTGGTTCTGTGATGCCTTTAATTATCTCATAATAACAGTTTACTCGAAGGCATAGCAGAAGGGATTAACCTTGGTAATCAGTATATAAAAGTTAAGCCAACGACATCTAAAATATGATACATCGCATTTTAGATGTCGTTGGCTTAGTTGGCTTAATATTACTTAGAAACGGGCTGAACATTATAGTATTCTTCGAGTGTCACCCCTTGAGCTTGAATGTCTTTTGCTATCTCTATACCTACATAACGAATATGCCAAGCCTCATATTTATAGCCTGTAATTTCTTGCTTACCTTCTGGGTAACGAATGATAAATCCAAACTCACTTGCATGTTTAGCTAACCAATCAGCCTCTTTAGTTTGACCAAAACATTCCTCAGCAGCACAAGTGCCATTAATGCCACTTACATCAATAGCCAAGCCTGTTTGGTGTTCACTGGTTCCTGGATATGCACTATAAGTTTTAGCCTTTTCAAGCCCATCCCTTTCTACATAATTATTAAAAATAGCTTCTTGCGTTTCCTGTGAACGAAAAGCCGATACGCCGGCTAATTTAATATCTTCTTCTTCGGCCTTAAGAAATAATTTTTCCAAGGCTTCCCCGGCCTCTTTTCGCATCATTCGTTTTTCGATTTTTTCCTTGAAAATAAACGGTACATTTGGATAAAAAAGGTCAGCAGGTCTGTATTTATCAGGAAGTGGATTTAACTTATTTACTAATACGGGAATGCTTTGAGGGTTTGCAGAGACTTTAATAGCCTCTTGTTGAATCGTGTTAATATTAGGTTCATTTTTCTTTGAGTTAGAAACTGAATTTATCGTACCAACACTTTGATCGTGTATATTATCTTCTTCCTTAGAGTTATCCTTAACTGTACAGCCTAAAGTACATAATAAAATAAACGTTAGTAAAGCTATGGTGTAAATGGATCTTAACATAGTGCGGCCCCCAGGTTCAATTTGTTACTAATCCTGATTAATATTTTTATACAAAAATTTAACAATCGATATGTTAGGGAGGGAGAAAACAAAAATGAACTGTCCTATCATTTAGTCTCTTATATACATCACATTTCGATTAATCATTCAATATGAAAATAGATCTTAATAAAAAAGAAAATAGTCGATAGATTCCCATAAT
Source organism: Peribacillus sp. FSL R5-0717 (assembly GCF_038002945.1). NCBI lineage: Bacteria > Bacillati > Bacillota > Bacilli > Caryophanales > Bacillaceae > Peribacillus > Peribacillus sp. FSL R5-0717. Next base: position 312,398 of record NZ_JBBOOF010000001.1, on the reverse strand, counting down.
TTAAGCATGAAATCGTATATCATGTATTTGTCTTTATAAATCGTAATTGTTACTATTTATAATTTGATAAAACTCACAATATCAAATAAGAAGATAAAAATCAATATCTTTAAAGTACATTCCTACTAATTTCTGTAATGCCTACTCATCTTTTTCCTTCTGTGCTTTATAGAAATCCCCCGAATACCCAAACTAACTCCTTATCTGCGACCTGGTTTCCCATTTCTTTTAAATCGTTTTTGCTGCACCGATATGTAAAGGTGAATAAAATTCAAAGGGATAAACATGGAAAAAAAGAAAATTGAAAATTATGACATTGTTCAAGCGGCAATAGTGTAAAAAAAACTTGACCAAATATTGACACTTTCTAACATTATGCTATAATTCATTTTGTAATTGATAATCGTAATCATTACTATTTGTGTTGAATAATACTTTATGAAGAAAGGAAAACCAAAAAATATAAGTGTAGAGGGTAGTTGAGATGATCCAGGAAATAGATTTTATAAAATTTAATCCAACACAAAATATGACAATTCTCGTTAAAACTAATTATCTAGTTGAAGAGTATAAGCACATTGCTTCGAAAATCATGTCATACAACAGCGTGCATGCAGAACAAGTTGGATTTATAGAAAAACCGATAAATAATAAAGCAGCTGCAAAGTTACAAATGGCTGGTGGTGAGTTTTGTGGTAATGCTTGTATGGCACTGGCAGCTTTTATAGCATCTGAAAAAGGACTAAAGCATAATGATTTGGCGGAGATAATATTAGAGGCCTCAGGCACAGATAAATTAATAACATGTCAAATGAAAAGAAATTTAGATGAATATCACTGTCTGATTACTATGCCTATTCCTAAAAAGATAGAACAGAGAACAATAAAGTATGATGGCAACGATTTGAATATGATTATAGTGAGATACCATGAATTTATACACATTGTGATAGAAGTGGAGGAATTTAGTAAAACAGTAAGGGAAAAAGCGCAATCTTTAGCAAAGTTGCTTGGAGTAACTTTAGGTGCTAACTTGATCGGCGTTTTATTGTATAAATCGGAATCTAAGGAAATGGCTCCACTCATTTATGTCCCACATTTAGATAGTTTGATATGGGAAAGGGGGTGTGGTTCAGGTACAGCCTCCTTAGGAGCTTATTTAGCTTGGAAGAATAAAGGGGAGATTGTTACAAATATAAGGCAACCCGGTGGCGATATTAAAGTATTTGCTACTTGTCATGGAGAAGAATTAACAAGCCTTTTGATTGAAGGGTCAGTCCAAATAGTAGCACAAGGCAAAGCTTTTATAGATGGTTAGTTATAACAATGTACTGGGGGAAAATTAATGAATGCATTAATAACTTTTCAAGAATATTTAAGTGAGTTTTCACAAAAATTTGATGGTTTAGCAGGAAGTTATGATAATACAATCAATAATTGTTCAGAGATAGAGAGTTTAATAGATGACTATTCAAAATTCATAACAAACGAGAGGAATAAAGAAGCTTGGAAACAATTAGAACTACAAGAATCTAGTGATTTGAATCAACTTGTGATGAACCTAAGAAGAAAATCGGCACTTTGTGTAGCTATTATGGAGAAATATCGTGCAATCAAGCTACTGGATGGAAATAGTGAAAAGGCAGACTATTTTAAAAATATAGAATCATGTATTGAAAAAGAATTTGGCAGTTTTCAAATTACTTCGGAGTCAAAAGTATTGTTAGTAGGATCAGGTTCATTTCCAATGACGCCATTATTAATCGCTAAGCGAACAGGAGCAGAGGTTGTAGGCATAGATATTGATGATGAGGCTATTCAACTTGGACGAAACGTAGTAGAGAAATTAGGAAATGGATTAAATATTAGATTAGAAAAAATATTAGTGGAAAATCTTGATTTTACGAAAAACGTGACTCATATCATTTTTAGTTCAACTGTTGAAAGTAAATATTACATATTGGATCAATTACATACATTAACGAATGAAAACGTAGTTGTTGCTATGAGATATGGTAATCATTTGAAGTCCTTATTTAATTTTCCATCAAGAGAGGTTGATGGGCAGAAGTGGAAGATAGTTGAAGAAATATTGCGTCCAGATCATGTGTTTGATATCGCATTGTATAAAAAAGCATAGCTTACTAAATTGTAAGAAAAGGAGGCCTTTATGAATGATTTTAAGCGAGTCCTACTATTAGGCACTGGCCCAACATCTATCCAACTAGCTATGAATCTAAAAAACCAATTGAATTGCTACGTAGGAATTGTTGGGAGAGAATCTGTTCGTTCAGAAAATTTTTTTGAGGCACTTAAGGAAAGTAATCATTTAGTTCGTGTAAGCGTTCAAAATGAAAAGCATCGAACTATGCAAGGTGAATGCTTTATTGATCAAGTTTTTAGGGGTTATGGAACAATTAAGGGTGAATGGGATACTATTATTCTTACTGTAACAACGGATGCTTATATAGAAGTATTAAAACAAATTAATAATGAGAAATTAAAACAAGTAAGGTGTATTGTATTAATTTCTCCGACTTTCGGTTCCAATAGCTTAATCAATAATTATATGAACCAGCTTAATTCAGATTCGGAAATTATCAGTTTTTCTACATATTACGGTGATACACGATGGATGCACGATAAACCTTCTAATCATGTTTTAACAACAGCAGTCAAGAAAAAAATTCATATAGGCTCTACACATTATCCATCTAAAAATGTCGAGGGACTATGTAAGTTATATGAACAATTAGGTATTACTCTTGAAAATATGAAATCTCCAATAGAAGCAGAAACGAGAAATATTTCTTTATATGTTCACCCACCGTTGTTTATGAATGATTTCACACTACGTGCAATATTTGGTGACTTAGAAAGCAAGAAATATGTTTATAAACTTTATCCTGAGGGGCCCATTACACAATATTTAATTAGGGATATGCTGGCTCAATGGAAAGAAATCATGAATATCTTAGGGAAATTAAATATAGAAAATTTAAATCTACTTAAATTTATGACAGATGATAATTATCCCGTGAGATTGGAAAGTTTATCACGTCATGATATAGAGAATTTTAATCATTTAGAAGCTATCCATCAAGAATATTTATTATATATACGTTATACCGCACTGTTGATCGATCCTTTTTCAGAACCAGATAAGGATGGGAAATATTATGATTTTTCTGCTGTTCCAATTAGAAAAATGTTCGTCAATAGGGAAGGATATTTGGATATCCCTAGGATGCCTAAAGAAGACTATTATCGTATAAAAATAATTCAAGGAATAGCAAAATATTTAAATTTAAATTGTCCAACAATAGATAAATTCATTAAAACATACGAGAATAAAATTGAAAAAGTGGCTCAATCCCATGAAGATGAATTGCTATCTAATGCATTTGTTGTTCAAAGCTTTGATGAAGATTTGAATATGATATGCAGTGAAATAGGAAAAAGTATAAGCGCAAAGAAGTAGGAATAGTACTTGTCTTAAGTTAATAGAGTAATACTGTGTAAATAGTAATAATTACGATTTATAAAAGGGGATTTTTTCAATTTAGATCATATTTGACCAGTAAAAGGTGAATTAATTCAAATTAGTAAGGCTAAAGGGAGAGAAATATATTGTTAGTTAAAAAATTTAAGTTAGCATCTCTAATATTTTTGGTTTTATCTATTCTAGTTGCCTGCTCTGCAGAAAAATCTAATAGTAAGAAAAAGGAAGGTGCTGATTCAACTGATAGCTCAAAAGAGTTAGTTTATGCATCCTCCAAAGATATTAATGATATAAACCCGCATCTGTATACAGGTTCAATGCCAGCTCAAGGAATGGTCTATGAATCATTGGTTGAAAATACAGAAGATGGGATTAAACCTTTGCTTGCTGAATCCTGGAAAATTTCAGAAGATGGAAAAGTATACACTTTTCATTTAAGAAAAGATGTGAAATTCCATGATGGAGAACCATTTAACGCAGAGGCAGTAAAGAAAAATATTGAGGCTGTGCAAAACAACGTAGAAAAGCATGCTTGGATTAAATTATCCACAAAAATAGAAAGTGTAAATATAGTAGATGCTTATACAGTTGAACTTGTGCTATCAGAAGCATACTACCCAACTTTGGTTGAATTGTCTATGACCAGACCTTACGTATTTTTATCACCCAAAGATTTTATAAACGGGGGAACTAAAGATGGCGTAAATGGATTTAATGGTACAGGACCATATATTCTCACTAAACATAAAACTGATGAGTACGCCACTTTTAAAGCGAATGAAAACTACTGGGGTGGCTCACCTGAAATTAAGAAGATTACTTCTAAAGTTCTTCCAGCAGGGGAAACGACATTTTTAGCTTTACAAAAAGGAGAAGTAAACTTTGTTTTTACTGATGACCGCGGTGCAGACAGTCTTGATGTAGAAGCAATGAATCAATTAGTTGATTCAGGTGATTTTCAGTTGGTTAGAAGTGAACCAATGAATACGAAAATGATTGTAGCAAATAGCAGTAAATCTGATAATCCAGTAAGTGAAACAGATGTTCGTGAAGCCATTTGGCACTCGATTGATAGAGAAACCATTAGTAAGGATATTTTAAATGGTACGGAAACAGTGGCCAATACACTATTCTCACCTAACGTCAATTATGCAGATGTTGATTTGAAGAAAAGAGGCTATGATTTAGAAGAAGCGAAAGAGATTTTAGAAGAATCAGGATGGGCAGCAAAAGATGGTTCTGATGTTAGAACAAAAGACGGCAAAAAATTAGCAATGAAACTTTATTATGATAGCAATTCTTCCTCCCAAAAAACCCAGGCTGAGTTTATCCAAGCTTCAGTAAAAGAGATCGGTATTCAGCTAGAAATTATCGGTGAAGAGTCAACTTCAATTGCTAATAGAAGATCGACGGGTGACTATGATCTATTATTCAATCAAACATGGGGACTTGCGTATGATCCACAAAGTACAATCTCTGCTTTTACTTCTGAGGCATCTTATTTACATACTACAAGCGGTATTGCAAACTCAGATGAACTCTACAAGAAAATTGATGAAGTAATGGTGTCACCTGATGAGAAAACACGAAAATCGTTATATGCGGATATTTTGACGATTGTACATGATGAAGCAGTCTTTATTCCCATTTCAAATGGCAGTGTCACTGTAGTTGCCCCCAAAAATTTAAAAGGCATATCATTTAAGCAAACGCAATTTGAGTTACCATTTGAACTGATGAACTTTGAATAGAAATATAAATAAAAAGGGGAAGATTCCCCTTTTTATTTATGTGAAGAGTAACCTTTTAAGTATTATATTGCAGAAGTAAGTGTGGTTTTAAAAATTTCTATTAAAAGGAGATTTTCTATGGGAAGTTACATCATTAAGAGACTATTCATATCAATCCCTTTACTTTTGGTCATTTCATTTTTAACGTTTATTTTAATTAATCTTTCTCCCTTAGATCCAGTTGAAGTGGTATTGCAAGCGCAAGGTGTTCCAACAATAACAGATGAATTAATTGCTCAAACGAAAGATGAGTTGGGGATGGATAAACTATTTATTTTACGATACTTCGATTGGGTTATTGCTTGCTTACAGTTGGACTTTGGGGTTTCCTACGTGACAGGAAAACCGGTTTGGTCGTTAATTGGTCCTGCTTTTCTAAATACGTTAAAACTAACGTTGGTTTCATCTGTTGTCATTATTGTTCTATCGATACTTTTAGGTGTGATCTGTGCGATGAAAGAGGGGAAAATTATGGATAAGTCAGTAAGGGGATTTTCATTTTTCCTAACGGCAATGCCGTCATACTGGATGGCGACTCTTATGATTTGGTATTTTTCCGTAAAAGTGGATTTATTGCCAACAAGCGGAATGGAGTCGTATAAAAGTTATATTCTACCGGTTATTGTCATTGCGATAAGCTATGCAGGCATTTATTTTAGGGTCGTTAGAAGTTCGATGTTGAGTAATTTAAATGAAGACTATGTACTGTATGGAAGGGCATGTGGCTTAACAGAGAGGAAAGTCACCATGCACATCTTAAGAAATTCATTGCAAGTGGCCATTTCGATATTTTGTATGGCTATACCTATTATATTGGGAAGTACAGTCGTTATAGAAAATGTATTTGCTTGGCCAGGATTAGGAAGTTTAAGTGTTCGAGCTATTCTAGGCCGGGATTTCCCGATTATACAAGCGTATGTACTTATTTTAGCAGTGGCCTTTGTATTATTTAATACCATTTCCGACATTATAAACGCTGTGATGAATCCTAAATTAAGGAATGATATCTAAATGAGACTATTTGAAAATTTAATAAAAGATAGGTTAGGCACAATTTCTCTCATAGTTATCGTTGTAACAATCGTTGTTGGCATTTTCGCCCCTATATTTGCTCCACATGACCCTGAAGAGGTAAATATGAGCCTTCGTTATGCTTCTTCATCATGGGATTACCTATTAGGTAATGATCACTTAGGACGATGTATTTTATCCAGAATCATTTATGGCATTCGTCCCAGTGTTTTATGGGTTTTAGTTGCATTATTCATATCTGTCTTGATTGGAGCGGTTTTAGGATTTCTAGCAGGCTACTTTAGAGGAAAAGTAGATGCCACTGTAATGAGAATTTGTGACACGATGCTATCTTTTCCAGGATACGTAATGGCATTAGCTGTTGTTGGTATTTTAGGTGTGGGGCTTGAAAATATATTGATTGCGTTTACCTTGATTAAATGGGCATGGTTTGCTCGAATAATCAGAACGTCTGTTATGCAGTTTGCTGAAAAAGAATATGTGAAATTTGCCAAAGCATCAGGTATTAGTGACGTGAAAATTATTTATAAGCACATGGTTCCTGTTACATTTTCTGATATCGCAGTGATTTCGAGCAGCTCAATTGGTTCGATGATTTTGCAAGTATCAGGCTTTTCATTCCTAGGGTTAGGAATTCAAGCCCCAAATGCTGAATGGGGAATGATGTTAAATGAGGCAAGGGAAGTAATGTTTACAAGACCAGAATTAATGTTAGCTCCTGGACTAGCCATTATTATGGTAGTATCTGCATTTAACTTTTTCTCTGATGCACTTCAAGTTGCCATAGACCCTAAATTAATTACCTCAAAAAATAAGCTTCAAGAAGAGTTAACAATCTCTAAAATTAAGCTTCAAAAGAGGTGGCAAAATAATCTATGAATATATTAGAAGTTAGAAATCTGAGAATATGGGATAGTAGCTCCGGTAAAGTGATTATCTATAATAGTTCATTCCATTTAAAGCAAGGAAGCTGTCTGGCAATTGTAGGAGAAAGCGGAAGCGGTAAGTCTCTGACTTGTAGGTCAATAATGCGATTAAATAAATCCTGGCTTCACCAATCAGGAGACATTTTATTTAAAGGCGAAAACTTAAACGAACTTTCAGAAAAGGAGATGAGAAAGAGAAGGGGAAGAAAACTTTGCATGATTCTACAAAATGGGATGAGTGCATTTGACCCTTCCTGTGTAATTGGGGTTCATTTTAAGGAAACGCTTGTTGAACATTTCGGTTGGAGTAATAAAGAAATCGAAGAAAAAATGAAAAATGCTATGGAAAGTGTCATGCTGAAAAATCCGATAGAGATTATGAATAAATATCCACACCAGCTATCGGGTGGAATGTTGCAGCGAATAATGATTGCGTTAGCATTAGTATTAGAACCAGACATTATTATTGCTGATGAACCAACAACAGCTCTAGATACTATTTCACAATTTGAAGTCGTTGAGCAATTTATAAAAATACGGGAAAGAATGGGCTGCTCTATGATCTTTGTTTCTCATGACTTGGGAGTTGTTAGAGCAATTGCTGATGAAGTTATGGTCATGAAGGATGGAGAAATTATTGAAAGAGAAAAATCAAAAACTATATTTTCAGAACCGGAACATGACTATACCAAATATTTAGTATCTACTAGACTAGCGTTGAGTAATCATTTTAATAAAATAATGGGGAGAGCTTAAAATTGCTAAAGGTTGATAGTGTGGAGAAGTCTTATAAAAGTGGTGGACTCATTTCAAACAAAAGACAAAAGATTTTGAACAATATTAGTTTTGAATGTGGAAGTGGCGAATGTCTCGGTATTATCGGAGAAAGTGGGAGCGGGAAATCCACCTTAGGTCGTTTACTAATAGGAATTGAAAAGCCAGATCGGGGAACCGTTTTATTTCAGGGTGAAAATGTAGGGGATAGAAGAGTGAGATCGGGTAACATTAGCGCTGTTTTTCAAGACTATAAATCTTCCATTAACCCATTTTTTACAGTTGAGGAAGCCATTATGGAGCCATTAAAAATTAAGAGCAAGCTCAAAATAGAAATTCAAAACAGGATTGATAATCTATTGAATCAAGTTGGGTTAAATCCGTCCTACAGAAAAAGATATCCTCATGAATTATCAGGGGGAGAGGTTCAAAGGGTATGTATTGCAAGGGCCATTTCCACAGAACCAAAATGTATTTTATTAGATGAAGCAATCAGTTCTTTAGATGTATCAGTTCAAATACAAGTGCTTGAATTACTTAAGGAATTAAAAAACCTCTACAATATGAGCTATGTATTTATTACTCATGATATTCAGGCCGCCGCCTATATTTGCGACAGGTTCATTATTTTTAGAAATGGTCAAATTGAAGAAGTAATTAAAATCGAACAATTAAAAAACGTTCAGTCAGAATATGCTAGAAAATTATTGGACAAATTAATAACTTTTTAGATTATTTTCGAACTAGGAGGAGAAAAAATTGTGAGTGGAGCTATGTCTTGGCCGTTTCTGCGTTTATATCTGTTGGTTCTTCTTTATTTTAGTGCCAATGCCATTCTAAATGTTATTATCCCCTTACAAGGGGAATCATTAGGAGCCAGCAATACTGCTATCGGCTTGATTATAGGGGCGTATTTATTTACAACCATGTTCTTTCGTCCGTGGGCAGGTCAAATCATTCAAAAGCATGGACCGATAAAAGTGTTGCGCATTATTCTTATAGTCAATGGTTTTGCTTTAATATTATATACGATTACTGGGTTAGGCGGCTATCTAGTTGCCCGTATGTTACAAGGGGTGTCGACAGCTTTTTTTTCCATGGCATTGCAGATAGGCATTATTGATGCACTACCAGAGAAGGATCGCTCTCAGGGCATCTCACTTTATTCTTTATTCTCTTATATACCAGGTATTATTGGACCTATACTGGCATTAGGAATTTGGCAAGGAGGTATGGATTATTTTACAGTAGTGATGATAGCAATTGCCATCACTACAGGGGTGTTTGGCTATAGTGCCAAAATGGAAAAAGGAAAGGATCAACCTGCTTCAGTTAAAAATGAGCAAGGAGTAAGTATGTTTAAGGCATTTAGTCAGTTGGTAAAAAATCCGTTTCTGTTTAAATGCAGCGTATTGATGTTAGTTACCTCCATTGTATTTGGAGCGATTACAACCTTCCTACCACTGTACGCTATGCAATTAAAAAACGGCAATGCTGGAATTTATCTCATGCTTCAGGCTGGTACCGTTGTCTTTGCTCGTTTTACTTTAAGGAAAAGGATTCCTTCAGACGGTAAGTGGCATTCATCTTTTATCATGGGGGCTATGCTTCTTTTAGCAATAGCGGCGCAATGTGTAAGCGTATCTATAACGGGTGGGGCTTTCTTTTTCTATGCAGGTGCGATTTTAATGGGGATAGCTCAGGCAATTATCTATCCAACGTTAACAACGTATTTAACCTTTGTATTGCCTAAGGTAAATCGAAATGTGTTACTTGGTTTATTTATTGCTATGGCTGATTTAGGTGTTTCGCTAGGTGGTGTCATTATGGGGCCGATAGCTGATTTTTCCTCATACTCATTTATGTATATGATTTGTGCTATCTTAGGTGTAACGATGACCATTTTTGCATATGATCGAAGAAAAATATTTGTTGGGTAAATATAAAGGAGTCTTTCAAAAGTATTATATATGACTTTTGGAAGGGTTTGTTAAATTTAATATTTTAATCTTATAGAGGATAATCTTTTTATAGTATACCTTTTCTTTTTAATGGCTAATTAATTATGTATGAGATACGCATAAATTAAGAATGAATGTAAGTTGGCATAATTAAAAAGATAGTAAAAGAATTAAATTACCAGTACTGGCGGAATGTATATCCAAATCGTAATTATTCCAATTTACAAATCGTAATTATTCCAATTTACAAATCGTAATAATTACGATATACTACAAATGCTAAAAAAGAGTGAATATATATCGGAGGGTAATTTCATGAAAAAGTTTAACAGAATGTTAGCTCCTGTATTTGCAATCCCACTTATGCTTGTCGGATGTCAACAAGGGGATGGTAATGAGAGGGCGGAAAATCAAATAAAGAAGGATACTGATAAGATTCAAATAGTCACTACTTTTTATCCAATGTATGAGTTTACAAAAAATGTTGTTGGCGATCTCGCTGAGGTAGAATTATTAATTCCTTCTTCCATAGAGCCTCATGATTGGGAACCTTCACCAAAGGATGTAGGTAATATACAAAATGCAGACTTATTCGTCTATGACAGTGAGTATATGGAGACATGGGTGCCTGATATCGAAGAGAGTTTAGATTCTAAAAAGTCTACTTTTGTTAAAGCGAGCGAAGGAATCACTCTAATGGAAGGTGAAGAGCATGAACATGCAGAGGAAGAAGAGCAAGCACATAGTCATGAAAAGGATCCACACGTTTGGTTAAGCCCTGCACTTGCACAAAAAGAAGTTGAGAATATTAAGGATGCATTAATAAAGGTTGATCCAAATCATAAGGAAGAGTATGAAAAAAATAGTGTGGCTTATATAGAAGAACTAAAGGACCTAGATAAAGAATTTAGATCTACACTTGCAGATGTTTCAAGTAAAGAAATTATTACTCAACATGCAGCTTTTGGATACTTAGCAAATGAATATGGTCTTAAACAAGTAGCAATCGCCGGCTTGTCTACTGAAAACGAACCAAGTCCTGCTAAGCTTGCAGAATTGAAGAATTTTGCATTAGACCATAATATAAAAACTATTTTCTTTGAAGAAGTAGCATCCCCAAAGGTAGCAAAAACTCTAGCAGATGAAATAGGGGCGGAAACTCAAGTACTTAATACCTTGGAAGGATTAAGTGAAGAAAATCAAAAAAAAGGCGCTGATTATATTCAAGTAATGCAAGATAATTTAGATAAACTAAAGGGTGCATTAAGTAAATAGTTAATGAAATAAAAGCGTGATACATGACATAGTCACGCTTTTTATTTTTTTGTAAAACTGGAAAGGAGTGACATGATTGAAACTTGTAGAAGTAAAAGCAATTAAATTTGGATATGGCCATACTCCAGCACTAGACGATATTTCCTTTCAAATAAATAGTAGTGAATTCATTGGGGTTACAGGACCTAACGGTGCCTCTAAATCAACTCTGTTGCGATTGTTGCTAGGCTTATTAAAGCCTTGGCGCGGAGAGATAAAAATAAGTAAAAGTAATGAAAAAGGACTACCGTTAAAAATTGGATATGTACCTCAACAAATAGCTTCATTTAATGTTGGTTTTCCAAGTACTGTTATTGAGTTGGTGCGTTCCGGGAGATTTCGTAAAGGAAAATGGTTTGCTAGATTGACTGCCCTTGACGAGAAGGTTGTTCAAAATGCTTTGGAAATGGTTGGGATGTGGGAATTTAGGAACCATAAAATCGGGGCATTATCTGGTGGTCAAAAACAAAAAATCTGTATAGCACGTGCTTTAGCAGCTGAACCAGACTTTCTTGTACTTGATGAACCAACAACCGGGATGGATTTTGAAAGTAGAAAAAATTTTTATGAATTTATGAACCATCGAGTTAAGGAGCACAACTGTACGGTCTTGATGGTAACCCATGATCAAGAAGATGTAAAACCTTTTCTTGATAAAATCATTCATCTTGAGAAGGGAGAACGAGATACATGGAAATGTTTGACCTTGAATTCATGCGAAGGGCATTTTGGGCAGGAGGATTAATTGCCATCATTGCTCCAATATTGGGAGTCTTTCTCGTATTAAGGAGACAAGCGTTAATGGCTGATACCCTCTCACACATTTCCCTAGCTGGAGTAGCTGTCGGTTATTTCATTCATACTGATTTAACGCTTTCAAGCTTTCTTGTTGTTATCATTGGTGCCGTTGCAGTAGAGTATATGCGCAGAGCTTACCATTCTTATTCTGAGGTTTCCATTGCCATATTAATGGCTGCTGGTTTATCTCTTGCCCTCTTTTTAATGAGTATTAGTGCTGGTGGCATGACAACTAATGTGGAACAATATTTATTTGGTTCCATTGTAACTATTAGTAATCGGCAAGTATATATCATGCTGATTATAACCTTAATAGTTCTCCTGTATTTTTGGATATTAAAAAAACCGCTATTTTTGTTAACATTTGATGAAGATACTGCATTTGCTAGTGGGATTAATACACATATTCTGTCACTCTCATTCAGTATTTTAACTGGACTAGTAATAGCGGTCATTATCCCTACAATTGGTGTACTGTTAGTATCAGCCCTGCTTGTCTTACCAGCTGCCTTTTCAATAAGGATAGCAAAAGGTTTCAAATGGGTAATTATTACCGCGATAATTACTGCTTTTTTCGGCATCATCACCGGTTTAAGTACTTCCTATTATTTAGGAACTCCTCCAGGAGCAACTATTACGTTGCTTCTTGTTGTCATCTTATTACTGGGATTTGCTTTTCAAAAGATTTACTTTTTAAAAAGAAAAGGTCATTGATATGTACTAAAAAGTTTTTTTGTTAACTTAGGGAAACCGTAAATCTTTCTGAGAGAGGAAGTGCCAATAATCATCTTACAGTGATAAAATGCGCACCTTCTCTCTAGAAAAATGAATAATTTTATTTACATTCCAATATTTTAAATCATTTCATCATCTATTGTCTTTGTCACCAGTATCGTGTACATCGAAATTGACTATTATTTACGCACTAATTAAAAGTTTATGAAAAAAATAAAGAAATATACATCTTTGATTTTCTAATGAAAATATGATTTAATTTTAATGTAAATCGAAATGATTACGATTTAAGACATATGTTTGGGTAGGATTATTTAACTTTAATTTCTTAAAAGAGATTATTCAATAAGGAAAGGAGTTAATAATGATGAACTTACAATATGAAATAAATTCTGTTTTAACTAGAACGGGTTATAAGATGACGAATAAAAGAAAACTATTAATTAAATTGATAAGTAACAGAAACAGTGAATTTATTTCCGCCAGAATTCTTCATAAAGAGGCTAAATTAAAAATCCCCGGTATTAGTCTAGATACGGTTTACAGAACATTGTTTTTGTTGGAGAAAAAAGGATTTATAGAGAAGAAAGGTATGTGGGAAAGAGAATGTAAATATCAATTAGTGTCTGAAAATACGAGGAGTATGATAAAATGCTTGAATTGTGGGAAAAGTGAATCTCTGGATAAAGATAACTGTCCTATTGATTTTTCCAAGGTTTACTTTAATAATCAATTTAAATTACAAAGGTTTGAGTTTTATGGGTACTGTTACGATTGCTTAGAGAAATAGGTAGTAAATCACGTTACATCAAGGGTATTGAATTATTGATATACAATAGTTAATTAAAAATAGTGCCCTAATCACTTACATAACATAAACAAGTTCAACTTCGAACTGTAATATAGATTGTCACTAAACTTTATGATATAAATCGTGATTGTTACGATTTGCGTTGTGAAAAAGTGCAAAGAAAAATGGAAAATAGGATTCATAATTAATTCATTTAGCAGAAGTAATAAGCTTTTTATAAAAGGAGGAATATACATGATTACGATTATAGGAGGAGGCCCAGCAGGGATTGGTATGGGTGTTCTATTAAAGCAGAATGGAATAGATGATTTTATTATTATAGAGAGGGATCAAGTTGGTTCAACATTCTTTCAATGGCCTGAAGAAACAAGGTTTATCACACCATCTTTTACTGCTCATGGTTTTAGTTATTTAGATTTAAACGCGATTTTACCTGATACGTCACCTGCATATACTTTTGGAAAAGAACACTTATCAGGGGAGGAATATGGCGAATATTTATGTATGATTGCTGAACACTACAAGTTGCCAGTTAGTGAAAATACACAAGTACATAAAGTAGAAAAAAGGGAAGAAAAGTATTGGGTACAAATAAGCGAGAAGGGTGATGGTTTTTTCTCAGATTCAGTTATTATTGCTTGTGGCGAATTCCAATTTCCTAAACGTCCTTTTAAATATGGTATACATTACGGCGATGTTACCTCATGGAAAGAAATTGAAGGGGATAGAATCATTATTGGTGGTGGTGAGAGCGCAGCGGATGCGGCCTATCACTTAAATAAAGAAGGGAGAAAAGTGGATGTATATTACTCTGCGAAACAGTGGTTTGATATTGAGGTAGATCCTAGTAGGACCTTATCACCATTTACAAGAGAAAGGCTTGAATCAACAAAAGCGCTTAATGGAATCTTTGAACATCCAATGAGTAGAGCAATCTCCGTCGAAAAGGACGATGAAAAAGGCATGTTTCTCATTCAATTCGAGAATGGAGATGTTGTAGAAACTAAATGGGAACCAATTATCTGTACTGGTTTTGGGAGCGGTGCGAAGCAATTCAAGGAGTTATTTGAATGGAACGAAGAAGGACTACCAATCTTAACTGAAAAGGATGAGTCCACGCAAGCCCCTTCAGTATATTTGATTGGACCGAATGTAAGGCAAAGTAATACAATTTTTTGTTTTATTTATAAATTCCGCCAAAGGTTTGCCATTATTGCTGAGGATATCTTTTTCCATCATAATCTTCCTCGCAATCAAGAGGTTTTTGAAATGTATAAGAAGTCTGCCATGTACCTTGATGACTTATCTTGTTGTGAGAAAGGGTGCGCCTGTTAGGAGGTTAATATGAAAATTGTATTATTAGGTTTAGAATCATCAGGAAAAACTACGATACTCAAAGGATTATTACCAAAAAAATTCCCTACTCAGGGATCTAATGTTAAAGGATCTACCTCTACAATACTAGAAGTGAATGAAAATCAGACCCGGTATATGGATACACCTGGAATCCGTATAGGAAGTGAATTAGTCTCAAGTCAATATACAAGAAAAATGATAAAATCTGCAGATCAATATTGGTTTATAGTTAGAGGCACCCACTTTAAAGAGGAGATTGAAGTCTTAACAGAAGTTTTCCCTTTTGAAGATAAGCCGATTGCTGTCATAGTTAGCTTTGAAGATAAAATGGATCAAGAATCACTAAATGAATTAAATAATTTTAAAGAAAAAAACAAATTCCCTTTATTTATAATGGACACACGAAGAGTTGATTCAAGAGTTGGGGATAAAATACGTGAGTTAGCAAGATCAGTTACTCTTGCAGAAAGTGTGGAAATTAATAATTTACGTATAAAAAAAATAAAGGAATTAAAATCACTGTTCCAAGTGCGAATCTTAGGGCCATATGTGGCTCTTATAACTTTACTAGTTATCTATTCCCTCCCAATTTTTTTAGCCTACCAGTTTTCAAAAAGAGTAGAGGGCATTGTAGAATCAACTATTGTTAATTCTCTTATTAGATGGAGTGGAGGGGCTCCTGAAACCTTAAAAACTGTGCTCTTTGGAGATTTTGGACTACTATCATTGGGTATCTACTCCTTCATTTGGGCTTTTCCGGTTGTGATTTTATTTGGCTTAGCTATTGCGATTACAGAAGAAAGTGGATTAAAGGATCAAATTACAGATGCACTTGATCCACTTATGAGAAAAGTTGGTTTAACCGGACAAGATCTTGTTCCTATCATTAACGGTTTTGGATGCAATGTTGTTGCAATACAATCTAGTCGAAGTTGCAACATTTGTACTAGGAAGAACTGCATATCAGTTATTTCCTTTGGCTCTGCCTGTAGCTATCAGCTAGGAGCGTCTCTATCTGTCTTTGGTGCTTTAGGACATATCTTTCTTATTATCCCGTATATATTCATCTTGATATTAATATCACTTATTCACGGGGGAATTTGGAATAAAAAAACATTGGTACCAATGTTTAAAAAAAGAGAGACTTTCTTGCAATGGCCTTCCGGACAAACTTTATCCTATAGACTAAAGCCTGTTTTAAGTCAATTTCTTGTCCAAGCTATGCCAATTTTTTTAATTATTTGCCTGGTTGCTTCATTATTTGATTTTCTGGGATGGATGGAAATTTTAAAGGAGTTTATCGCACCTTTATTGGTTGTTATTGGCTTATCTACTGATATAGCACCTGCATTTGTTGCAAGTTTATTCCGTAAGGACGGAATATTATTATTGAATGAAGGTTCCGGAATTATGGCAGAACAAATAGCAGTAGGAGAACTATTTATTGCGGTTTTCCTCTGTAGTACATTTACTGCCTGTTTAGTAACCTTAGTAAAAATTATGAAAGAACTTTCTTTTAAAGAGGCATTCTTATTAGCTGGAAAACAAATGATAACAAGTATTTTAAGCGTTATTTTGTTTTCCATTCTTTTATCGTTGTACAATTAAGTTTCTCACTTACGATCATAAATAGGGAACCAATGATGTAGTTAGTACAAGGGCAAATACTTTGGTCAGAAAAATGCGACATCAAGTAGAATTTATAAGGATTTAGAACTCTAAAGAAAGAGATGCAAGAAGTTATTTATAAAAAAAACTTGTAAATAGTAATCGTTACGATTTATAATGGTATAGCTATTAACCATAGCGGGAGAGAAAAAGCAAACCTTAAAAATAAAGTATAGCTGTGTATTATTACATATTAAATCGTAATAGTTTCGATTTGTATAATTAATGATATAAGGGTGCTTTTTGAAAGGAGTGAAAATGTGGGTTCGAAAAGAATTCCAGTTACAGTACTAAGTGGTTATCTTGGTTCAGGAAAGACAACACTACTAAATCACATTTTAACTAATCGGGATAATCTTAAAGTAGCTGTTATTGTCAATGATATGAGTGAAGTAAATATTGATGCTACCTTGGTGAAAAAAGGGGGATTTTCTAAAACCAATGAGAAACTGGTAGAAATGCAAAATGGCTGTATATGCGTACGCTTAGAGAAGATTTACTGATCGAAGTGGAAAAGCTTGCACAGCTAGGAGATATTGATTATATCGTTATAGAATCAAGTGGAATAAGTGAACCAATATCCGTAGCTCAGACCTTCACCTATGTTGATGAAAATTTGGGAATAGATTTGTCTAGATTATGTAAGCTGGATACTATGGTTACCGTTTTAGATTGATTTAGTATCGTCAAAAAATGTTCAAGAACTAAAATCCGTTTTACAAAAATTCAATCCAGAGGCCCGTATTATTGAGAGTGAATATCACTTGTACCACTTACTCAAGTTCTAAACACAGGACTTTTTGATTTTGAGACCTCCAGTCAGGGGGCAGGGTGGCTTAAAGAATTAAATGAAGAGCATGTCCCAGAAACAGAAGAGTATGGTATAGCATCATTTGTATATCGCCGCAATAAGCCATTCCACCCAGAAAGGCTAATGAATTGGATACATAATTGGCCAGTAGAGGTGGTACGCTCTAAAGGATTTCTTTGGTTAGCTACACGGAACGACATTTCCGGACTTCTCTCGCAAGCTGGACCTTCTCTAACTATTCAGGCAGAAGGAAATTGGATAGTGAGTTATCCCGAAGAAGAGCGAATGCAAATTTTAAAAGATGAACCAGAACTCTTGGATAGTTGGGACGAAACATTTGGTGACCGTATAATCGAATTGGTTATGATTGGAATTAATATGAATCAAAAAGAAATTGAAAAAACCTTGGACGAATGCTTACTTACGGAAGCAGAAATGAATCAAGATTGGACGGAATTTAAAGACCCACTACCTTCTTTTTAACAAATATGAGTAAATATAAAACAATGTAGGAGGAAAAAAGATGAGAATTAATATTACGTTAGCATGTACGGAAACTGGAGATCGAAATTATATTACTACAAAGAATAAACGAAATAACCCGGATAGAATTGAACTAATGAAATATTGTCCACGATTAAAAAGACGTACGTTACACAGAGAGACCAAATAAAGCATTAAGAGAATAAATTAAATAAGCAAAAGCATTTATAATAAAACGTAATCATTTCGATTTGAAAAAGGAGAATTATTATGGCGAAAAAATCAAAAGTTGTTAAAGAACAAAAAAGGCAGGAGATGGTGATGAAATATGCAGCCATTCGTGCAGAGTTAAAAGAAAAAGGTGATTTTGAAGCACTAAGAAAACTTCCTAGAGATTCTTCACCTACACGGCTTAAGAACAGATGTGAAGTAACTGGAAGGCCAAGGGGATATCTAAGAAAGTTCAAAATGTCTAGGATTGCTTTTAGAGAGTATGCTCACAAAGGTCAAATACCGGGTATGAAAAAAGCCAGTTGGTAAAATATTCAATCTCCTAACTGCCAGGTGTTAAAATCTGGTAGTTGGTGTTTTTATGGAAATATTAAGGGGTGAAAATATGGAGCGGATTAATCCTATCTTAATGGAATTTTTACTTCGAAGTGTTATCAAAAAATTACCTAATATACACAGAGAAGTTTACCAGTATATTGAGAGTATGGAATATCAATTAGAGGAAGTTTCTGTGGATGAAAAGCAATTTCTTCAGTTAATGATTGAGAAATCTCCATTTAAAGCGGCAGCAGATCACTTCTCTCTCCATATCTCTACAATAAAGGAAATAATGGATGAGGCACAAATGGAAATAGATAAATCTATAGATGAACGGTGTAATCGAATTAAATGGATTGATTATACCGATAAATTAAAGCAATCCGATAAAACTACCCAGCGAGCATTTATCTTCTTATCTTAACCTTAAAACCATCTGCGCAAAAGATAACTGAACCATTCTAATTTAAGTTTTGAGTTATTTTCCAATAATACTTCATTAATTTCCTTTTGAGATAAGGGAAAAAGACTAATCTGGTGACTAGTTCAATATCATTATGCAGGGGCACTTTTACCCTCACAATTTAAGATTGGATGCATGCTATAAACTCGGTATATTGATGAAAAACAACAAATGGAGAGATATTTGCATACAAGGATTGCGTCTTCTTACAGTAAGTAATTATGATATTGATTATACATAAGGAGGTAGTTATGTTTAAGTGGATTATTGTTGGAGGCGGCATACAGGGAACCACATTAGCCACATTTTTATTAAAGACCGGCAAGGTAACCATTAATGAGTTAGCTATTATTGATAAAAATGCTAGGCCTTTGGAAAAGTGGAAAAAACGAGCTGATATCATATCTATGCCGTACCTTCGGTCACCGGTTGTACACCACATCGATGTTAAACCAGATAGTTTAAAAAGCTACGTGAAAAGAAACAAAAATGAATGGCCTACAGCTCTGTACGGATATTATAAACGTCCTTCACTTGATGCTTTCAATGAACACTGTAATCAGCTTATGGAAGAAGTAGCAATTAAAAAAGCCTGGATACAAGGAGAAGCATTAACCCTTGAAAAGACAGATGATCGTTGGTCTGTTTCCTTAATTAATGGGCAGAAGGTATATGGAAAAAATCTTGTCTTAGCTTTGGGGATAGGTGAACAACTTATGTGGCCTGAATGGGCAAGGGATTTGAAGAAAAAAAACCCAGAAAAAGTATTACATATTTTCGATGATAAAGTACAGGATTTCACATCAATTATGGCACCTTTTGCTATCATAGGTGGTGGCATTACAGCTGCACATCTAGCTGTAAAAATGTCAAACCATTTTCCTGCTGAAGTTACATTAATAAAAAGGCATCCCTTTCGAATCCATACCTTTGATAGTGACCCAGCGTGGCTTGGACCAAAGAATCAGACGGGTTATCGAAAAATAACGAACTACCGAATACGAAGAGAACAAATCAAAAACGCCAGACATCGAGGGTCACTTCCGCAAGATTTATATGCAACCTTAACAAATAGAATTAGAAAAGGAACAATCCATGTTGCCGATCATGAAGTGATGGCGATAAAAGCAGAAGATAAACGGGTGCACTTATTCGACGAAAAAAGTAATAAAATCGGAACCTTCGGAATGGTAATATTAGCTACTGGTTTTGAATCATCTTTACCCGGTAAATCTCTATTACAACCTTTTATAGAAAAATATCATTTAAGGTGTGCAGAATGCGGTTATCCTATTGTTTCAAAAAATTTACAATGGGGAGAAAACTTATATGTGACAGGTGCATTAGCAGAACTTGAAATGGGTCCTATAGCACGTAATATTTCTGGTGCACGTCAAGCTGCAAGTTTAATCGTAAATTCTTTATGCTAAAACATAGCGTATAAATCGAAATGATTACTATTTATTGGATGGTGAGGGAAATAAAATGAAAAAAATTCCGGTGACCGTATTAAGTGGTTATCTAGGGGCAGGAAAGACAACTTTACTGAATCATATTTTAAAAACTAGCCTAGGATTAAAAGTAGCAGTGATAGTAAATGACATGAGTGAAATAAATATTGATAGCGAACTGGTCAAACAAGGTGGTCATATTTCTCGGGTAGAAGAGAGGCTTGTTGAATTGTCCAACGGCTGCATTTGCTGTACTTTACGTGAAGACTTACTTCAAGAGGTAGAAAAGTTGGCTAGAGCAGGAGATATAGACTATATTCTCATAGAATCAACTGGGATTAGCGAGCCTATTCCCGTGGCACAAACATTTTCATATATAGATGAAAATATGGGTATCGATTTAACTAAATATTGCCGATTGGATACTATGGTTACGGTTGTAGATGCGAATCGATTCTGGCATGATTTTCAATCAGGGGATTCCTTACTGGATAGAAAGGAAGCAGTAGGCGAGAGTGATGATAGAAATATTGCTGATTTATTGATAGATCAAATAGAATTTTGTGATGTACTCATTCTTAATAAATGTGACTTGGTAGAGAATGAAAACTTAAATCAATTAGAGAATGTATTACGTAAATTACAACCTGATGCTAAGCTGATCCGTACAGAAAATAGCCAGATAGATCCTAAACACATTTTGGATACTAGACTGTTTGATTTTGATAAAGCAAGCGCCTCAGCAGGTTGGCTTCAAGAATTAAATGAAGGGCATGCTGCACATTCACCCGAGACCGAAGAATATGGAATATCATCGTTTGTTTATGCAAGAAGATTGCCTTTTAATTCAGAGAAATTTTCAAATTGGATACATTCAATGCCTAAAGAAATCGTACGAGCTAAAGGGATTGCATGGTGTGCGACCAGAAATAATGTAGCTTTGCTATTTTCACAAGCTGGGCCATCAGTGACACTTGAGCCATTGTCTTATTGGGTTGCCTCTCTATCGGAACTGCAACAAGAGGAGATATTTAATAATGAACCCCAAATCCTTAAGGAATGGGATATTGAGTATGGAGATCGTCATACTAAGCTAGTCTTCATTGGGGTGGATATCAACACAAGAAAACTTACAAAAGAATTGGATGCGTGCTTATTAACGTTAAGTGAGCTAGAAAGCAACTGGGCAGGGCTTCCAGACCCATTTACTTGGAATGTATAAGATAAATCCGTTTATGAATAGGTAAGATTATATGATAAGTATTCAATTTTGCGGAAATAAGTTTATTTAAAATGAGCAAACATGAAAACCTGGTAAAAAGGAAAACAAAAGTTTGCATCAAATAAAGACATATTATTACTAACATATTTTAAAGTAACATGTTTATTAAGGAGTAGTTAAAAAAATGGCACAAGTAGAGGTAGTTATCATAAGTGGATTTCTCGGAAGTGGAAAAACTACTTTGTTGCAGAATCTATTAATGGATGAAAAAGGTAGCGGAAGAAAAGTGGCAGTTTTAATGAATGAATTGGGCGAGAAATCCGTTGATTCGGACATAATAGGGGACAAGGTTCCTCTACAGGAATTGTTGAATGGATGTATCTGTTGCACGGCTAAAGATGAATTGGAAATCTCTTTATTAACATTATTCCATATGCATCAACCTGATGTAATATACATAGAGGCATCTGGTGTGGCCCATCCTATTGAAATCCTGGATGCTTGTCTGTCTCCTGTCATTGCTGACCGTATATCCATACGCTCAATCAATAACAACGGTTGATGCAGACAGATGGTTACAAAGGAGCAGAAATAGCCCTCAACTGAATCGCTTATATGAAGAGCAAGTAAAACATGGCGATACCTTGATCATCAATAAAACTATTCGGTTAAGTAAAAAAGAATTACAGCAAATTAAAGCTGATTTAAAATCAATAAATCCAGGTGCAACTCTACATATAACTAATTTTTCGAACATATCATTATCAGGTATTCCTTATTCCAATCGTAATTCCATTTGTGAATTTGAGAAGTTGAATGTTCATCAACGTTTGCATATCCAATCATTAACATATACCTTTACGAATGAAATTAAAAAAACAGATTTTGAGAATTGGTTAATGAAACTACCTGATACAATTCACCGAATAAAAGGCTTTGTTCGATTCGAGGAAGAAAAAGGGAAAGTTAATCTATTCCAATATACATACGGGGTACCTTCTTATTATCCACAAGATATTGCTTTTAAAAATCATTTCGTTGTTAGGAGAAAATCTAGACAGTAGGGAAGTTTACTCTCAATTAAAAGATCTTGAAAATAAATATTAATAAGACGTGAACTTAAAAAACTTCTATATTAAGATATGAGCAGCCATAAAGTAGAATCACCAACTATGCGAAAAATCTGCTCATTTACAATATTGGAAGCCTGTTTTACGGTTTAATGTGGATCTTTTTAGGCGTGGACTATATTTCATCAGTACTAATCCGTCCGGGTTGTTTCTCTTGTTTTTTGACGTAATGAAATTACGGTCTCCTGTTTTAGTACATGTTAATTTTTACTACCTCCTAATAATCCTTTACATTACTCTATAATTGTTTTAAGATTTAAAACGTAATAATTACGATTTAAAAATAGAAACCTTCTATACTGGAGTGGGGATTGAAGGTTTTGCAGAAAAGCAGCTGAAAACTTGAAAAAGGAAAACGTAAGTATTTTAAAAGCAGCAGAAGGAATTGAGCTCCTAGACTCAACTCATTCTGACGAACATGAACATGATGGGAATAAACATACTCTTACGAACTTGAACACGAAAGCGAGGAAACACATTCTGATGATCACGAAGGAGGGGAAGGGGCAACTGAAGATCATGTGCATGAAGACGATGGCCATGACCACGGAGATTTGGTTCCATTGACCTTGCTAACAATATTAAAAATTCGTTAAGAGATATAATGCCAGAACATGCTTCAGAGTTTGAATCTAATTTTCTTCAATTAAAAAGCGATTTAGAAAAACTAATTCAAGATTTTAAATCAACCGTCGACAACTCCAAAACGAAGTATTTATTAGTATCTCATGCTGCATATGGATATTGGGAAAGTCGATATGGAATTGAAGAGATTGCTATTTCAAGTTTATCTACTTCACAGGTGCCTTCTCAGAAAGAATTACAAGAAATCGTTCAGGAATCAACAGAACATGGCGTCCATTATGTGATTTTCGAGCAGAATTTAACTCCAAAAGTTGCAGAGATGATTCAAAAAGAAATAGGTACGAAGTCTCTTACTCTTCATAATCTAGAAGCGATAACAGAGGAGAATATAAAACAAGGTGATGATTATTTTAGCATCATGAGAAAAAATCTAGAAACCATTCAGAGCATTAAATGAATAAAATCAAACATAGTATAAGAGAAAAAATATTTTACATAGCTAGAATCTAAAACTTTCATAACCCTTCCATCTTTTTGTGGCAAGGCTTTCTTTACTATTAGTCATGTGAATTTAATCGTTAAAGTTTGCTATATATTATTAAGTAAATCTTTCATTCATACTCTACAACTTTCTAATATATTTTATGGAAGAAGCACTACATTATATTTTAAGGGAGGTACCTATGATTCGGATTATTCGAGGTCATATGATAGATATAACCGGTATTATCATAATAGCGCTAGCTCTTTTCCTGTTTTCTTTCAGTTCTAGTATAAAAGATACCTTTGTTATTCCACCGTCATTGTTAAATTTAAATACTATTTTTCTAAGTATTTTAATAGAAGCCCTGCCCTTTGTTTTAATTGGCGTCCTCATTGCTGGAGTGATCTAAATCTTTGTTACTGAGGAACATATTCAAAGGTGGATACCAAAGAATAAAGTTATGGCTGTAATCATGAGCTGTATTGTAGGAGCGCTGTTTCCTGCCTGTGAATGTGGAATCGTCCCCATTGTTCGACGTTTAGTTGTAAAAGGAGTACCTATTCATGCTGCGATGGGTTTTATGTTAACAGGCCCTCTTATCAACCCGATTGTTATTGCTTCTACATATATGGCATTTGGAAACGATTTTAAAATTGCTGGATTGCGTATGGGGTTAGGTTTTCTGGTGGCTATAATGGTTGCCTTTGCTGTCAGTTGGATTTTTAAAGGCAATCAATTTAAGGATTCCATCATTTCTGTCTCAACCCATAATCACAGTAAAAATCAATCACTTTCCAATCGTTTTTGGTCGATGCTCACACATTCTATTGATGAGTTTTTTGATATGGGGAAATACCTGGTTATGGGTGCTTTTTTAGCTGCTTTTGTACAAACCTATATGCCAGCAAAATCCTTGTTGGAGGCTGGAAACGGTCCGGCTTCTTCTATATTTGTTATGATGGGATTGGCTTACGTTTTATCTCTATGTTCTGAAGCAGACGCGTTTATAGGAGCTTCCTTCAGCAGCATTTTTCCAGTTTCTTCAATCCTTGGCTTCTTAATTTTCGGACC
Organism: Peribacillus sp. FSL R5-0717; assembly: GCF_038002945.1. Taxonomy (NCBI): domain Bacteria; kingdom Bacillati; phylum Bacillota; class Bacilli; order Caryophanales; family Bacillaceae; genus Peribacillus; species Peribacillus sp. FSL R5-0717. The sequence continues at coordinate 287,482 of NZ_JBBOOF010000001.1, read as the reverse complement.
CATGATTGATTTAAAGAACACACTTTTGATGCTGAGCGTTTTTCGATTTAGATTTGTTATGGTTTTGCTAGCATTGGTTGTTTCTATGGTGTTTATCACTTTAATGCTGCTGCAAAGCTTTTTATAAGGAGGGGAAAATCATGCAACTCCAATTTCAGCAAGCTGCTAGAGCTTTAATTTTACTAGCTTTTTCGGCCCTCATATTTAAGCTTCATTTCACCGGTGAAATTACAAAGTTCATTAACCCAAAATATGAAAGTTTAAGCCAAGTAGCTTCTGTAATATTTTTGATTTTGTTTTTTATTCAAATTACAAGGACATGGAAAGTAAAGAAAAGCAGCTATCATCATTGTGATCAGCACGACCATGACTGCGACCATAACCATGATCATGGAGATTCTTCTTTTAACACAAAAAAACTAATCTCGTATTTTATTATTGTGTTTCCATTACTAACTGGGTTTCTGCTTCCAGCCAAAGTACTCGATGCTTCTATTGCCAATAAGAAAGGGGCAATGCTGGCACTGTCAAACCAAAAACAAGCACCTAAAGAAGACAAAAATAAAGAAAACAGTAACCCTCCAGAAGAAATGGAAGAGAGTAACATAAATGGTCAGGCTAATCCCTCTATAGATGACAACCCTGTAGACCCAGCTCTTCTAGAAAACCAGCAGGAAGAAATCTCAGAGGAAGAATATAATCAACTGATACAACAGTTAGAACAAAACCAAAATATTGAGATGAATGACTATGTTTATGCAGCCTATTATGAAGAAATGAGTAAAGATATTAATAAGTTTAAGGGAAGAAAAATCGAATTAAAGGGCTTTGTTTATAAAGAAGATGGATTTGCTCAAAATCAGCTGGTGATTTCAAGATTTTTAATTACTCACTGTGTCGCAGACGCAAGTATTATTGGATTTCTTTCAGAGTTCCCAGAGGCTTCTTCCCTAGACAAGGATACATGGATCAAAGCAAATGGTGTAATAGAAATTACGACGTATAACGGGAAGGAGCTTCCTGTAATCAAAATTACTGATTGGGAAAAAATCAGTGAACCTATTGAGCCTTATCTATATCCGATTAGTGTAAAAATATTATAAAACATTTGCAAAAAGAAGCTGATTTCATCGGCTTCTTTTAATTTTATTTAACTTTCATAGTTTATGCAACTTGTTCGTCAATTGAAAAGTAGTTTCAATGTTAGAGTCTAATAAATTTAATTTCAAATAAAAACTGGGGGTAACCTCTTATAGGGTTTGCTCTCCATTTAGTGAGCTGATTAACCTTACGGCTAACCCCATAACAGGCATTTGTTCGGACTGCCTTCAGGCGGGCATATAGTTCATTCATGGTATTCCATATCAAACCAACCCTTTCCTATATCAGTTAATTTTTAAATGAGGTAATTAAATCCGCCGCTAATAGATTAGAGCCTCTTACTCCTTTCAAATATTTTAAACTTCCCTCATTTGACCAATCAATGTTAGTAATATTGGTTAAATTCTTAGAAATTTCAGTATTGTTCAATTGATTAGATGAGAAATTATAGTTCTCTGAAATAATAGTGTTTCCAGCAATGGATAGAGCATTTAAACAAACTATATAAGTTAGTCTATATTTTTTATAATCGCTCCATTGGATAGGCAATATATTTTTAATTTCATTAAAGTAATAGAGTGAAATATATAAAATTTTTTCTTTGGGTAATTCAGCTAAATCTGACTTTCTCGTCAATAATTTTTAAAAAATAATGGATGTTTTTGTAGTGTGATATGGTTTTCTTTATTTCTCTTACCAATAAGAGTTCCGATGCTGTAAAAAGGACTATCAGGATTAATAATAAGTTGAGTTGTAATCCAACTAAGGTTATCGTTGTTTCTCTTTAAATATCTGCTTAATGAACATCCAATTCCTTTAGCTTTGGTATTAATAATATCAAAAAATTTATTTTCTTCATCTTCATCTAAACAGTGAAAAGCTAGGAAGGGCACATATAACATCGCACTTGTTTCTTTTGTATTTACTCCGATTCCCCCTAATCTATGCTGACCATCCAGTAGTGAAGCTTTTTTTGCATATTAATCTGCCTATATTTTTAGAAGGATTTTATCATCTGCCTGAAAACCTCACTCTTCACCGAAGTTAAGCAATCATTTCATGCTTTCTACTATCAGTCCGGTAAAAACGAAGTCATATCTAGCCGATTGTGATAATTAAGGTATAATGATAGGGGAAAGATATTTTGTAACGGATTAGGTGAAGATGATCATGAAGCTAATCATTGCGGAGAAACCAGATCAAGGTTCAACGCTAGCGGCTCAATTTAAAACGAAAAAACAGCAAGGCTATATAGAAATCATGCCGAATGAACTTTTCCCCGATGGAGCTTATGTAACTTGGGCCGTCGGACATTTATGTCAACTTGTTTCGCCGGAAACCTATCATTCAAAATGGAAAAAATGGTCGATGGAAACGTTGCCGATGATTCCTGAGAAATTTCAATATGAAGTGACCCGGCAAAAGGCAAAGCAATTCAATGTTGTGAAGACTTTGCTTAGGAAACCGGAAGTCGATGAAATCATTCATGCAGGTGATGCCGGGCGTGAAGGAGAATTGATTGTACGCAATATCGTTAATCTATGCAATGTCAATAAACCGATGAAACGTTTATGGATTTCCTCTTTGACCCCGAAAGCGATTTATGAGGGATTCCAAAATTTGAAGAGCGAGGAAAAAACCAGGCCGCTCTATTATGAAGCGTATACGAGAGCTTGTGCGGACTGGGTTGTGGGAATGAATGCGTCGAGAGCGTATAGTATTTTATTGAAACAAAGGGGCGTTTCGGATGTGTTTTCAGCTGGAAGGGTTCAGACACCAACTCTTGCTTTGATAGTGAAGCGGGAAATGGAAATTGAGCAATTCAAGTCTGAGCCGTTCTGGGAAGTGTTCGCTGACTTCAAGATGGATGGAAAGAAATATCAGGGAAAATGGCAGCAGAACAATGATCCGAGAATAAAGACAAAAGAAATGGCTGATAAAATTGCTGCCTTTTGCAAGGGTAAGGAAGCTGAAATAGCGGAAATGGATACTGAAAGGAAAGAATTTCAGCCGCCTTTGTTATTTAATCTATCGTCATTGCAAGCTACAGTGAACAAGATTTATAAATATTCACCGAAACAGACGCTAGATATCGTGCAAAGTTTATATCAAAAAGGGATCGTTTCTTATCCACGTTCAGATTCCAATTACGTGACGGAGGGGGAAGCCGAAACATTTCCCGAAATCTTGCAAAAACTAAGCAGATTTTCAGAATATGAATCCCTGTTTCCTTTGCCACAACCGAACATCATAAATAATAAAAGGTTTGTAAATGAAAAAAAAGTGACTGATCACTATGCAATTATCCCGACGGAGCAGGTAACCGACCCGAAGCGGCTTTCCGCCGAAGAACGGAATATTTATGACTTGGTGGTACGCCGGTTGATTGCGGCTCATTATGAGAAAGCGATTTTCGATTACACCACCATTAAAACGCTTGTCGATAAGCGTGCGGAATTCATTTCTAAAGGCAAGCAGCAGATTCAAGAGGGATGGCGCAAAGTGATTTTCCAAAATAATGACAAGGATGATGATGATATCATTTTGCCGTCCGTTTCCAAAGGGGATACTGGAAATGTCGCCAATATAAAGGTGAAAGAAGGAAAAACCCAACCTCCTAAGCGCTATACAGAGGGTCAGCTGATCACTTTGATGAAAACAGCCGGAAAGCATCTGGATAATGAAGAGTTAGAAAAAGTTCTGATGAAAACCGAGGGTCTCGGAACCGAAGCAACTCGGGCTGGCATCATTACCATGCTCAAAGACCGTAAATACATCAATGTCAAAAAAAATCAGGTGTTTGCGACAGATAAAGGGAAAGTGCTGATTACTGCCATCGGGGAGAAAATCCTGGCTTCACCTGAAATGACAGCCAAATGGGAACAGCGTTTGAGGGAAATCGGTGAAGGAAAGGCTTCAGCTGGCGGATTTATGGAAGCTGTTAAAAAGATGTCAGCAAAAATCATCAGTGATGCCGTGGAATCATCGGAAAGCTGGGATTTTCAAGGGCTGGATACCGAGTCGATTCAACGGAGCGGCCCTAAAAAGAGAAGTTCCGCATCTGTGGGCAGCTGTAAACTATGCGGTTCTAAGATTGTCGATAAAGGGGAATTCTATGGATGTGTAAGTTATCAAAAAACAAAGTGTAACTTCACCATCTCCAAAAAAATTCTTAATAAGAAAATCAGTCAAGCAAATATAAAAAAGCTGTTGGCGAGCGGTGAAACGGATCTGATAAGCGGTTTTAAAAAAGGGGAAAAAACCTTTGATGCCATTCTATCGTGGTCCGATGCTGAAAAGAAGATCAGTTTTACATTCCCAACAGAACAAAACATCAAGCAAACTTGAGAAGAAACATCATTAAAGGCGCCCTGAGACTTATATCTTCTTGTTTCGGGGCCGTTAATATAGTAAAATTTTTAGATATGCGTTTGAATGGGAGGATTCCGAATGCCTACACCGAGCATGGAGGATTACATAGAACAAATTTATTTACTTATTGAAGAAAAAGGATATGCAAGAGTTTCCGATATTGCCGAAAATCTTTCCGTCCACCCATCTTCTGTTACAAAAATGGTACAAAAACTGGATCAGGAAAAATATTTGATATATGAAAAGTACCGGGGTCTGGTCTTAACCGCAAATGGGAAAAAAGTTGGTAAAAGGCTCGTATATCGTCATGAACTTTTAGAACAGATGCTAAGGTTGATTGGGGTCAAGGAAGAAAATATTTATCAGGATGTAGAGGGGATTGAACACCACCTTAGTTGGAATGCCATCGATAGGATTGGAGACCTGGTTGAATTCTTTGAAGAATCTTCTGACCGTGTCGAGGATTTACGTAAGATACAAAAAAGAAATGAAGAAAATTCAAAATAAGCTGCCGCTGGCAGTTTTTTTTATGTATTTGAAAATCACTAGGGGTCGACGTTTTAAAGGAGGATTTTTGAATTAAGAGCAGAATAGCTATAGGGAAGCCCCGGTCGGGAAAATATTTTTCAGGAAAATATTTAATTAGGGGGGTATATGGGAGGATTAATTTCAGATGAATTTACATACATGGCATAAAGAGTCGGAAAAGGAATGGGATGTTTTTGCACCTATGTGGGTGAAGAATTCGCAAGAAATGTGGGAAACGGGGAGTCGGAAAAACATCATTCCCTTCTTTTCTGAATATGTACCTTCGGGATTGAAGGTGGCTGACATAGGCTGTGGAGATGGAGTTGGTTCCTTGAAATTGGCCGAAGCGGGATTTAAAGTAACTGGAGTTGATTTATCCAATGTGATGATTGAATTTGCAAAGGGGAAAACCGCTCAACAACCAGGACTTTCTTTCCTGCAAGGGGATTTCTATAACCTTCCCTTCGAAGATGAAGAAATGGATGCGGCAATGGTCATTAATTCTTTGGAATATACGGGTGAACCCTTAACGGTGTTGAAGGAAATCCAACGGGTAATAAAGCCTGGAGGTTATGTCTGTTTTGGAATACTTGGTCCAACAGCTGAGCCGCGAAAAAAATTCAGCTTCCACCGGTTATTGGGAGATGAAGTCATCATGAATACCATGCAGCCGTGGGAATTTGAAAAAATGGCTTTAGAAACGGGATGGAAGGAAGTGGCTGATACCGGCGTAGCAAAGAGAGGGGTGGACTATACAAAGCTCGGACATTTTTCAAAGGAATTAAAGCAAGCTGTATCGTTCATGTGGCTTTTCCTCCTGCAAAAAGAGGTGGGGCAGTGATGGAGAAGTATCAAATCGATCAATTCGTTGAAAAGACGAAACAGCAGGATAAAGGGCAAGGTTTATTTGAACTTGAAACGGAACGAATCCTGGAGATTAATTTGGAAAAGAAGATTTGGGCAAAAATGGGAACGATGGTTTCTTATCGCGGCCAAATTAAATTCGAGCGGGAAGGTATTTTGGAGCATGGTTTTGGTAAACTCTTTAAAAAAGCCTTAACCGGTGAGGGTGCATCCCTGATGAAAGCGACCGGAAGCGGCAAGCTATACGTCGCGGATCAAGGGAAGAAGATTTCCATTTTAGAGTTAAATGGTGAATCGATCTGTGTTAACGGAAATGATTTACTCGCATTTGAGCCGGGGATTTCATGGGATATTAAAATGATGCGGCGCATTGCCGGGTTATTGGCGGGCGGATTGTTCAACATAAGGCTCGAAGGGAGAGGCATGGTCGCATTCACTTCCCATTATGAGCCTCTTACTTTAATGGTGGAACCTGGGAATCCGGTTTATACCGACCCGAATGCCACAGTAGCTTGGTCAGGGGAATTGCAGCCTGAATTCGTAACGGATGTTTCATTGAAGTCATTTTTTGGAAGGGGAAGCGGCGAATCCGTTCAAATGAAATTCGAAGGACAAGGATTTGTGGTGGTCCAACCTTTTGAAGAGGTATATTTCGGTAATAAGGAATCATGAAACAAACAACCTGAGTCAGATACTCAGGTTGTTTCCCATGATGATCGGATGTGTCTGCCATAAAAAAGCGATTCATTTCAAAGTGAAAGCTTCTTTTTTCTTACCCTTTCAATCCCACTCATAAGGGGTTGATTGGTAGACATAATAGTTCAGCCAATTCGAGAACATCAGGCTGCAATGGCTCTTCCAGCGGTGAAGAGGTATCCTGGTCGGATCGTTATCAGGAAAGTAATTTTCTGGGAGTTGCGTATTGATCCCGCGTTCCCTATCGCGCTTGTATTCTTCACCGAGGGTATCGGCATCATACTCGAAATGGCCGGTAACCATAATTCTTTTTCCATCAACTGAAGCAGCCATCAATACACCAGCTTGATCGGACTGTGCGAGAACCTTCAATTCAGGATGGTTAACTAATTTTTGATAATCAATATCCGTATAGCGTGAATGAGGGGCCATAAAATAATCATCGAATCCGCGGACTAGATTTTCATTCGGTTCAAGGACCTCATGAGTGTATACCCCGAAGCATTTCTCTGGAAGTTCGTACTTGCCTATTCCATAATGATGGTACAGGGCAGCTTGTGCCCCCCAACAGATATGTAGGGTGGATGTAACATTTTCACTTGACCAGTTCATGATGCTCTGCAGTTCTTCCCAATAATTAACGTCTGAAAACTCCAGCTTTTCCACTGGAGCGCCTGTAATGATCAAGCCGTCATATTTCTTTGTGCGAATATCATTAAATGATTTATAAAACTGATCTAAATGAAATTTACTTGTGTTCTTTGATTCATGTGTGCTTAAGCGCAGGAATGATATATTTACTTGAATGGGAGTATTGCCAAGAAAGCGCAGTAACTGGGCCTCCGTTTTTTCTTTCTCTGGCATTAGGTTTAAAATTAATATATTCAATGGACGGATTTCCTGATTGGTAGCTCTTTGCTCATCCATTACGAAGATATTTTCCTGTTCTAAAATTTCCCTTGCTGGCAGTTGTTCCGGAATTCTAATTGGCATGATTAGCCTCCTTCTTCAAAAATCATAATATTTTAATTATATAGAAAATTATTGAATAGAAAAGCTATTTTAATAATTTCTTGTAAATCCCGAAGGAAATGGCCTGGGAATGGTAAAATGGGAAGATCGGAATACATTAACTATGGAGAGGTGTTTGGAGATTGTTTGATCCTACAGCATTTGAAAACATGAAAGTGGTATTGGAAGGAGCGGTTTACGATCGTGACTTCATAGGGGATATATTGGTCATAAACCGTGATGATATAGTGAATCTCTCAACCATGTCCAGATCATATAAGATCGAGATGGAATTGAAAAAAACAAACGCGCCCATTTCCATTAGCGGTGCCATTGAGCTACACGCTTCCCTACATAACCTAAGTTCGGAGTTACTCGATGTAGCTATGGATGATACGCATTCAGGCTGCACGGTCAATATATTCATTTCTTTTCCTAAAAAGCTTGATGAAGTGAATGCTGAACAATTTATGAGTGACCTGGAAAAAATCTGGGGAGATCAGAGAATCATATCAGTGACGACCAGCGAAACGGTCAGTAAAAAAATGCAACCCATTACTTCTTCTATTTATAAAATTTCATTTGGAAGGCTTGTAAGAGAAGAGCAAATGGATGATTTGGAAGACATGGTAGAGTATTTGATTCAATCCATTCAAGCAGTGAAGATTCCTGGATGATAGGAAAAGGATTAAAGTTGGTAAACCTACCTTTAAATACGGTAAAATGAATCATCATACTAAAGGGAGAGATCATTCATGTCCATTTACGAATTTGAAGTCAATAAAATCAATGGCGAAACCATCTCGCTTGAGGAATATAAAGGGAAAGTGATGATTATAGTGAATACCGCAAGCAAATGCGGTTTTTCGCCACAGTATGATGATTTGCAAAGTCTGTATGTGCAATATAAAGAGGATGGGGTAGTCGTGCTTGGTTTTCCGTGTAATCAGTTTTTGAATCAGGAGCCTGGTGATGATCTGGAAATCGATTCATATTGCAAATTGAATCATGGTGTAACCTTCCCGATGTTTGCAAAAGTGAATGTCAAAGGAAAGGAAGCCCACCCCTTATTCAGCTATCTGACTGAAAATGCTCCTGGAGTGATGGGGTCCAAATCGATAAAATGGAATTTTACAAAGTTTTTGATTGATCGTAATGGAAATATCGTCAGCCGGTTTGCACCTAAAACAAAACCTCTGGAAATGGAAGAAGATATAAAAAAATTAATATGAAGTATGAAATCGAGTCCAACGGAAAGTTTCTGTTGGGCTCTTTTCTTGAGGTAAGATATTTATTGCATGCATCCGTTTTTAAAAGGGGACAGATGGTTGGGATATTGAATATAATAGAAGACACAAATGAGGGGGGAAACCATGGAACGAATTGCATGGGTAACAGATAGTACGGGAACTTTAGATGAAGAATTATCATTGAATGAACATGTATACATCGTTCCGATGGTCGTCATCATCGATGGGAAGGAATATGAAGATGGCGTCGACCTATTACCTGAGGAATTATACCGGCGGATGAGTGAGGAAAAAATCACGGCAACCACGTCACAGCCCTCGGTCGGCCGATTCCAGGAATTATATAAGGAGCTTGAAAAACGCTATGATCGAATCATAGCCGTACATCTTTCCAGTGAATTGAGCGGGACGGTTTCTGCGAGCAGGCAAGCTGCACAAATGGTTACGATCCCTGTTGATGTTTTTGATACTTTACTTATTTCCTTTCCAATGCTATTAATCTTGAAACGGCTCATGCATTATATTGAAAATGGCAATTCCATCAATGAAGCATTCGTCAAAACGAGAATGTATGCGGATAACCATGAGACCTATGTAATGATAGGCTCTTTAGATCAGCTGCATCGTAGCGGCAGGTTAACAAACGCACAGTATATTCTAGGAAGCCTATTGAGCTTTAAACCCATCATTTCAATTGAAAATGGTGTGCTTCATACTAAATCTAAACCTCGGAACCTAAAAAAAGCGGAAAAACAGATCTTCACTGATTTTCGCAGATCAGTCGAAGCGGGAACAGTAAAGGAATGCACCATATTATATGGTGGAGTGTCGGAGCAGGCACAAAAATGGAAAAAGATGATTTCCGAAGAATTCCCTCATGTGTTGATCCATGTATCCCCACTGGGGAGCGCCATCGGGGTGCATACCGGTGAACAGACGATCGGGCTCAGTTGGTTCAATGAAGATTAAAGCACACCATTATTGAGAACCATGGTAAAATAGAAAGGACATGGAGTGGTGAAATGAAACAAACGATGATTGAGTTAACGGAGAAGTATGTATATGACCAATTGAATTCTGATGCCAGCGGCCATGATTGGTTCCATATCGATCGTGTTCGTAAGCTGGCTTTACATATTGCAAAAGAAGAACGAGTAGGAAATGAGTTCATCATTGAAATGGCGGCTCTGCTTCATGATATCCCTGATGATAAACTAAACCAGGAAGCCGATGGGGGCTGGAAAAATCTTGATGCTTGGTTTGATGAAATAAAGTTGGATATTGATAGTGTTGATGCCATCAAACAGATCATCAATACAATTTCATTTAGTGCAGGGCAGATGAGGCTACCTTCGATAGAGGCTGAAATTGTTCAGGATGCGGACCGCTTGGATGCAATTGGTGCCATTGGCATAGCCAGGACATTTGCATTTGGCGGAAAGAAGGGACAGCTTATGTATGATCCTTCATTGCCCATTAGGGAAAACATGACCAAGAAGGAATACAGGAATGGCAAAAGCTCTTCCATTCATCACTTTCATGAAAAATTATTGCGCTTGCAAGACATGCTTAATACTTGTACAGCCAAGAAGATTGCTAGTGAAAGGCATGAATATATGGTAGGATTTTTAGAGGAATTTAATAAGGAATGGGATGTACGATTATGAAAGTTTTTAGCATGGAACATGTAATGAAAACCCAAGGGGAAAAGCTGCTTTTTAAAGATGTCTCTTTTTCCATTACCGAAGGGGAAAAAATCGGGATCGTTGGGATAAACGGTACCGGTAAATCGACATTATTGAATATCATCGCAGGGCTGGAAGACAGTGATTTAGGAACGAAGGATCATCCGAATGATTATACGATTTCCTATCTGTCCCAAGATCCGCATTTTGATGAGAAATTGACGATCATGGAATATATGTATGAAAGTTCAACTCCTGTATTTTCGTTGATTAAAGAGTATGAAAAGACGCTCATTGAACTTCAAGTGGACCCGCAGAATAGCGCAATACAGGACCGTTTGTTAAAACAGCAGCAGGATATGGACACGCTAGGCGCCTGGGATACAAGTGCCAATGCCAGAACGATACTGACCAAGCTTGGACTTCCTGATCATTCAAGGAGACTGGGGGAACTGTCAGGCGGCCAAAAAAAACGTGCGGCCCTGGCAAAAACCTTGATTGAGACCCCAGATTTATTGATTTTGGATGAGCCTACGAACCATCTCGATTTTGAAAGCATCACTTGGCTTGAAGAATATTTAGGTAAATATCAAAAATCCGTTTTATTTGTAACCCATGATCGATATTTCCTTGATCGTGTATCCAATAAGATTTGGGAAATTGCCCAGACCCAGCTTTTCGAATACAAAGGAAACTATGCGGATTATTTAGAATCAAAGGCCATTCGTGAAGAGAATGAATCGGCTGAAAGAACGAAAAAGGAAAGTCTATTCAAAAAAGAACTGGCCTGGATCCGTAAGGGTGCAAAGGCTCGGACAACGAAACAAAAGGCCAGGATCCAACGCTTCGAAACATTGGAATCAGGTGTAAAGGATAAGCAGAAAACCGAGAACCTGGAAATGGAATTAAGCGGTGCCCGTCTTGGGAAAAAAGTACTTGAGATGCAGGATGTATCTAAATCCTTCGGTGATCGAACCATCATCAACCATTTTTCCTTCCTCTTCAAACCAGGTGATCGAATTGGGATCGTCGGTAATAATGGCAGCGGAAAGTCAACCTTGTTGAATATCCTGGCAGGTAGGGAATCAATAGATGAAGGAAACCTGGAAAAAGGGCAAACCGTGAAAATAGGATACTATACGCAAGAAAGCGTCGATATGGATGAGAATTTGCGCATGATAGAGTATATTCGGGAAACGGCGGATTCAATCGCCCTTAAAGATGGTAGTTTCATATCGGCTGCGCAGATGCTTGAAAGATTCTTATTTCCAATGGGATCGCATGGGACGCCAATTCGTAAGCTGTCCGGTGGGGAGAAAAGGCGATTATATCTCCTTAACATATTGATGTCGGCACCTAATGTCCTGCTTTTGGATGAACCGACGAATGATTTGGACACGCAAACCTTGACCGTTCTTGAGGATTATTTAGAAACATTTTCAGGGGTAGTCATTACTGTCTCACATGATAGGTATTTCTTGGATAAAACGTGCCACCAGCTTCTTGTTTTCAAGAATAAAGGTGACATTGACTTTTATTACGGCTCATATTCAGAGTTCTTGGAAGACAAGACGGAAGAGGCTGTGCCAGTAAAAGCACCAGAGCCACAGATGAACCGGACCGAAAAGAAAAAGAAAAAACTGACCTATGCGGAAAGTAAGGAATGGGAAGAGATAGAAGGGAACATGGAGCAGGCCGAGCAGCGCTTGAAAGACATTACATCAGAAATGTCAGCAGCGGGAAGCGATTTTGAAAAAGTCCGCCTGCTTCTTGAAGAAGAAAAGGAACTATCGGATAAATTAGACCATTTGATGGAAAGATGGGCGTATTTAGCGGAAAAATTGGAAGAAGAATGAGCGTGGTGACTGGTCCAAGGAAGTAAACTTGGATCAGTCTTTTTTTTGCCAATCTCAATTGCATGAGAATCTGTTTGCGATGTGATAATATCTAGTACATGGAAACGTCTTGTTAAAGGAGAGAAATGCATTGAAAATTAAGTCGATAGAACCTACACCAAGTCCGAATACAATGAAAATCAATTTAACAGAAGAGCTATTAGCTGGTAAAAGCAATAATTATAAGAAAGATCAAGCTGACCAAGCACCCAAGCTGATAAGGGATTTATTTACGATCGAGGGAGTGAAAGGGGTATATCATGTTGCGGACTTCTTAGCCGTTGAGCGAAACGCGAAATATGATTGGAAAGATATCTTGGTCCAAATCCGTCAGGTCTTTGGTGAAAAAACCGAGGAACAAAATCAACAAGGGGCATTAAATGAACATTACGGTGAAGTAACTGTTGCCATTCAACAATTCAAGGGCATTCCGATGCAAATTAAAGCAAGTGATAGTCAACACGAAAAACGTTTTGCCTTACCGGAATATTTCATAAAGGGCATTGCCGCTGCCCAAAAAGAAGATGATAATGTAGTCCTGCTTCGAAAATGGAAGGATTATGGCGTAAGATATGGTGATATGGAAGATATCGTGAAGGAAGTATCGGATGAACTGATCGCAGCTTATCCGGAAGATCGAATTAATCGGCTAGTTGCAGCTGCACAAGAAATGGTCGATACGAAGGAAGCAATTTTGAAACGTCCAAAAATTAAACTGACTGCAGAAATGATGAATGATGAAAGTTGGGAAAAGCGTTATCAGGCTTTAGAACAAATGGAAGATCCTACGGTTGATGATATTCCAGTATTGGATATGGCACTCTCCGACAGTAAAGTCTCCATTCGAAGGCTCGCGGTAGTATACTTGGGTATGATTGAAGATAGAAAAGTGCTTCCGAGCTTGTATAAAGCCTTGAAAGATAAAAGCGCGGCCGTAAGACGTACTGCTGGTGATTGTTTATCAGATCTTGGCTTTGAAGAAGCGATGGGAGAAATGTCTCAATCACTTTCGGATAAAAATAAATTGGTTAGATGGCGGGCCGCGATGTTTTTATACGAAGTGGGAAATGAAACGACCCTCCCTTATCTTAAACAAGCGGAACAGGATCCTGAATTCGAAGTGGCCCTGCAGGTCAAGATGGCCATAGACCGTATAGAAAATGGCGAAGCAGCAAAAGGTTCGGTTTGGAAGCAAATGACAGAATCAAGACAAGCGAATGACAAGTGATTTGAAATGACCCAGGAAAAAGGCATGCGGCTGATATAATCCGTATGCCTTATTATTTTTTTAGGATCATTTCCAATCGTTTGAAAGGGGTTCCCCTGAGGTCGAATCTATAAATTGAAACTCTATTATTTTAGTAAAATGATTTTTGTAGATATTTAGTGAAGAATGGTTGCATTTGTCTATAAATATGTTAGAATTTTTAGAGTATACTAAAAATTATATTATTCTGAATCATTAAACATTTATCGGAAATTGGGGGTACAACAAATGTCTACATCAAATATGAGAAGTGACATGATTACAAAAGGGGTCGATCGAGCTCCACATAGAAGTCTGTTGCGGGCAGCAGGGGTTAAAGAAGAAGATTTCGGTAAACCGTTCATCGCGGTTTGTAATTCATACATCGATATCGTTCCAGGTCATGTCCACCTTCAGGAATTCGGAAAAATTGTGAAGGAAGCGATTCGCGAAGCGGGCGGTGTTCCTTTCGAATTTAATACGATCGGGGTAGACGATGGAATTGCAATGGGTCATATTGGTATGCGCTATTCCTTGCCAAGCCGTGAAATCATCGCAGATTCCGTGGAAACTGTTGTATCGGCACATTGGTTTGACGGTATGGTGTGCATTCCAAACTGTGACAAGATAACGCCGGGAATGATGATGGGAGCACTTCGTGTCAATATTCCTACAATATTCGTAAGCGGCGGACCCATGAAAGCAGGTAAAGATAAAAATGGTAAATCTCTTTCATTAACATCCGTTTTTGAAGGGGTGGGTGCTTATCAAGCAGGTAATATCAATGAAGAGGATTTGCAGGAGATCGAGCAAGTTGCATGCCCTACTTGCGGTTCTTGTTCAGGAATGTTCACAGCAAACTCCATGAACTGCCTGGCTGAAGGATTGGGACTTGCGCTACCGGGAAATGGAACGATTTTGGCGGTAGCCGAAGAACGTAAGGAATTCGTTAAGAAATCCGCTAAACAGTTGATGGAGATAATCAAACAGGATATCAAGCCTCGTGATATCGTGACGATTGATGCAATTGATAACGCATTTGCCTTGGATATGGCGATGGGCGGTTCGACGAACACCGTGCTTCATACGCTTGCATTGGCACATGAAGCAGGTTTTGAATATCCGATGGAACGCATAAATGAAATAGCTAACCGCGTACCGCATCTAGCGAAAATTGCACCGGCATCCGATTACCATATTGAAGATGTACATAATGCCGGTGGTGTAAGTGCCGTCATTAATGAGTTACTAAAAAAACCAGGTGCGTTTAATGGAGATTGCCTTTCTGTCTCAGGTAAGACGCTCCGCGAAAATGTTGCCGGTTGTGAAATATTGGACAAGGATGTAATCCATCCATTGGATAATCCGCATTCTGAGCGTGGCGGGCTTGCGGTATTGTTCGGTAACCTTGCTCCTCAAGGCTCCATCGTAAAAGTGGGCGCCGTTGACGCATCAGTTGGTGGCTATCACAGGGGTCCGGCCATTTGTTTCGATTCCCAGGAAGATGCACTTTCCGGAATCATTACCGGAAAGGTTAAAGAAGGGGATGTAGTGGTCATTCGTTACGAAGGGCCTAAAGGTGGGCCGGGAATGCCGGAAATGTTGGCACCCACTTCCCAAATCGTCGGGAGGGGACTTGGAGCGAAAGTCGGTTTGATCACTGATGGCCGCTTTTCAGGAGCATCGCGAGGCATCAGCATTGGTCATATATCCCCTGAAGCAGCTGAGGGAGGTCCGATCGCCTTTGTTGAAGATGGAGATATCATCGAATTGGATTTGAATAATCGTAAAATCCAATTGGAAATTTCCGATGAAGAATTCGAAAAACGCAAAGCCAACTGGAAAGGCTTCGAGTCAAAGGTCAGGACTGGCTATTTAGCACGGTATTCCAAACTTGTGACGAATGCCAGCTCAGGCGGAGTGATGAAAGTTTAAGTTTAAAGGGAAGACTAAAACATGGTGGCAGAAGGAAACTGGATTCTGTCACCATGTTTCTTTGTGAAGAAACATGAAATTTTACAAAGCTTTAAGCGTCATTTTTGCATATGCACTGAAGAATATAGTATCATTATACTAATTGAAGAATTGTAACCAAGGAGGTTTTTTTATGTCGATGGCATATGATGAATATATGAAACAAATGGTGAAACCAATGCGTGCGGAACTGGTGCAGGCAGGTTTTGATGAGTTGGAATCCGCTGAAGCTGTTGAAAACTTTATGGAATCGGTGGAAGGTACGACACTTGTGGTTGTGAATTCAGTTTGCGGCTGTGCTGCCGGGTTAGCCCGTCCAGCTGCTACTCAAGCCGTACTCCAAGCGGACAATAAGCCAGATCATTTGGTAACTGTATTCGCAGGCCAAGATAAGGAAGCGACAGCTAAAATGCGCGAATACTTCGATGGAATAGAACCTTCTTCACCATCCATGGCTCTTTTAAAAGGCAAAGAGGTTGTACATTTCATTCCTCGCCATGATATAGAAGGACAGCCAATGGAAGCCATCATGGAAAATTTATTGGCAGCGTTCAGTAAGTAAATAAGTGATGAAGCGGAATGTCCTGGAAACAGGGCATTCTTTTCAAATTTTAAGAGAGTATGAAGGGGTAGGATTCATGTTTGTCACAACAGTAGGAAGAGCCGATAAAGAAACGATGATATTAGCCAAAAGGTTAGCTGAAGAATTGCAAATCCCCTTTATAGCAAGAAGAAAACGATCGGTGAAAGATATCCAAGCGGAACATAATGAAGATGATTGCCTTGTTTTTGGTAAAAAGCGGATGGAGTTATATCGATATCAGGAAAAAGAACCATTCTTTTTTCATCCGAACCTGGCGATGATCCGTATAAAAAGAATAATGCGCGGAGAAAGTGATCCATTTCTCATTGCCGGAGATATAAATGAAGGGAACGCTGTGCTTGATTGTACCTTGGGATTGGGCTCTGATGCGATTGTCGCAAGTTTCGCGGTGGGTGATCATGGACGGGTTGTCGGATTGGAAGGAAATCAATATTTGGCCTTGCTCGTGGACCGTGGAATGAAAACATGGGAGGATGCAGAAGAAAAAATGATTTCTGCGATGAGAAGAATAGAGGTCAGGCAGGGTGACCATTACGAAATATTGAAAACATTGCCGGATAATCATTTTGATGTCGTATATTTCGATCCCATGTTTGAAGAAACGATTCAGGAATCGAATGGTATCAGGGGACTGACTCATTTTGCGGATGGTAAGGATCTATCGGTTGAAATAATGAAAGAAGCCAAGCGGGTTGCGCGCAATAGAGTCGTGTTGAAAGACCATTACCGCAGCTCCCGCTTTGAGGAATTTGGATTTGAGGTACTAAAAAGAAAAACATCCAAATTCCATTTTGGCTTCATTTCTATCCAGTGATCACGATTTATAATCTGTTTCGTCCAGACCCATGGCACAGCCTTCCCGGCTTGAATCGGCAGCGCCATAGTTCGAGCCATCAGGGTTGATTTGAATCGCTTGGACATTCCCTATTGAGTGGGGAACTTCATTAAAGGCGAAGCCCATTGCTTCCAAGTGGCCTTTGCTAGTCATATCCATTCCAGGCTCCCATTCAATATGAGGACCCATCGGAGTGAAAATTCTAGGTTCTTCGATGGCTGCTTTCAAATCCATTTTTAAATCGAGTACATTAATGATCGTTTGTACGACTGAACTGATGATGGTTGGTCCTCCTGGTGACCCTAAGGTCAAGATCGGCTCGCCGTCTTTAAAGATGATGGTCGGGCTTTTACAGCTGACTGGGCGTTTATTGGGCTGCACTTCATTCATGCCGCCAGGAATGGAATCAAAATCAGTAAGTTCGTTATTCAGCATGAAACCATAGTCCGAAACCATAATGCCTGATCCGAATGGATGTTCCACTGTAGAAGTGCATGCTGCGATATTACCCCATCTGTCACGGACTGTGAAGTGCGTCGTTTCACTGATCTCTTCTTCATTAGGTTGCGGAATGACTTCCCTTTGTTGCACGGAATCATAAATCCAAGGGTTTCCGAAGTCAATGGCATTATTTCTTGACTTGAAATTAATGAATGAGCGGCGTTTTGCTATATACTCATCATGCATGAGACCCGCCAATGGCAATTCGGCAAATTCGGGATCAGCGAGAAATGCTTTTTTATCTGTAAATGCCAGACGCATCGCTTCTGCGATTAAATAATATTTTTCCCAAGAACGGGCGTCATATTGTTCGATTTGGAAGCTTTCCAAAATTTTCAGGATTTGAATGACCGTGAATCCGCCGGCACTTGGCGCATTTGATGAAGCAATTAAATAATCCTTATAAGTCCCATACATTGGTACATCGATAGTAGCTTTATAGCCCTTTAAATCAGAAAGCTCCATGAACCCTCCAAGTTCTTGTATGCAGGAAATAATGCCCTCTCCGATTTCACCTTCATAAAAAGCGGAAATTCCTTCACGTTGTAATATCCGATAGGTATTCGCCAATTTTTCTTTAATCAGCAAATCGCCATCCTGATAGGGTTTTCCGTTTGGTATGAAGAACTTACGCGCTTCATCGCCCAATCGATATTCAAAGTTTTTAAGAGCATCGCATAGAACCCAATTGACGGGAACTCCTTTTTCAGCAAATTCAATGGATGGCTCGATAAGTTCTGCCAATGGCTTGCTGCCATTTTCGGCGAGTGCTTCATCCATAGCTTTCAGTATTCCAGGAATGCCAACCGCTGTTGCTTTGATAGATCTCTCTTTAAAAGGGATGACTTCCCCTTTTTCATCAAGAAACATGTCTCGATGTGCGGCTTTAGGTGCCCTTACATGGCCGTCGTATATTTTCGTTTCCTTATCTTTTGCATTATATACCATAAGAAAACCACTTCCGCCGATACCAGTCATCATTGGTTCAACAACATTTAGGGCAAATTGGATGGCGACGGCCGCATCGACAGCATTTCCACCTTCACGTAATATTTTTTCCCCTATTGAAGTTGCAACAGGATGAGCCGTAACGACCATTCCGGAGCTCCCTTTCGCAGTTTCCCTTTTGTAATCCTTATCTTTTACCTTCTCATTGTTGTTTTCCAAAATGATTCCTCCATTATTCAGTCCTTTTATCTGCCAAAAAGGTAAACTTATGTTTGAGTGAAAAGAAAACCTTGTCATTGTAGAAAAATGACAAGGAGATTTTTCGTAGGTATTCATTTATTCTTAATCAGCAAATGATAAATATACGAAAAATGCTAATGTTACAAGACATAAAGCCACCATGGCAGTCGAAGCCATATAAGACCCCTCCTTAAAAAGACTTGAATCTAATTAATTTCTCCAAAAATCGTCAAAATCCTTCATTTAAATGTAAATTTATTGATATTTATTAAAAAGTTCGAGTTCATTAAACTTTATATAGGTATTTATCCTTTTTTTTGATTTTTAAAACATGGGTAACTATATATTCGTAATTACCAAAAAATAAAAGTATACTAAATATAAAGACAATACTAAAAAGGAGGGGGAGTGTGAGTTGAAAGCAGCGGTATGGTTCAGGAAAAGTCTCGTCATTTTAGTATCCGTTTTGACGTTTGGTCTTGTTACTCCTTCAGATCTGGCGTGGTTAGCGGAAGCCGATTCGTTAAAGGATACTAAAAAAGGCATAGTGGAAGAAGAGGGATTAGCTTATCTTCCTTCGCAGGATTCGAATGAACTTGAAGAGGAATTCAACCGGGAGGAGTTTTTATCGGACATCCTGAATAAGGCAGAGGAAAACGCATTTATGAAATTTGGCGATAAGATCAATCCAAAAATTGGCAATGAATTCAAAATGGTCATATTACCAAAAATGGAAGAAGCCATTACAGAAATGGCTGCACAATTTCCGGATGAAAAATTACAGCAATTAACCATCACTGAGCAGCCGAGTGCCGGCAGGTCCGAGAAAATATTCCATATTTATGATTCAAACAGCGGCAAGGATATCATCAGATTCCATGTAAGGCAGGAAAATCCCCCATTGGAAGGACATTGGTTCGATTTTCACTATCATACCCATCATGATTCATTTGCCACCCATTATAATATAGGGAAAATATATTGGGATAAAAATACGCCGCCACAGTGGACGAGTAAACAAAAGCTCTCATAGTGGTGGGTTTCGTTGATTTTATTTAAGTGGAAGAGTATGATGAAATGAAACTTAATTAGCATCGAATGATACGTTGTCCTGCAACGTATTTATTTTGTGTTTAAACTTAAAGTAAAGTTTTTATCATAACTGGGAACAATGTTATTTTAAAAGGTTTTCTAATTTTGCTGTTATAGGAACAGAGGAGTCTTTATCATGTCAGAGTTGTTAAATAACATCGTGCAAACGTATGCTCAATTTTTTGACTGGCATATGTGGGTGGAGGTTTTATCCGATCCGGTTAGCTGGGGATTGATTGGAACGCTCGTCTTAATGGAAGGATTACTATCAGCGGATAATGCTCTGGTATTAGCTATAATGGTCAGGCACCTTCCTGAAAAACAACGGAAAAAAGCATTATTTTACGGTTTGTTAGGTGCTTATGCTTTTAGATTTATAGCGATTGGAATCGGTGTTTTCCTCATAAAGCTTTGGTGGGTGAAGGTGATTGGAGCCGCCTACCTTGGTTGGCTCTCGTTTAAATACTTTAGGGATAAAAGAAAAAAACAAGCTGGGATCGACGAAGATATCCAGGGAATGAGTAAAAACAGCTTACTGATCCGAATGTTTGGTACTTTATGGGGAACGGTTGCGGCAGTGGAATTGATGGATATAGCATTTTCCGTCGATAGTGTCTTGGCCGCTTTCGGAGTGAGTGAAAAAGTCTGGGTCCTTTTGACAGGCGGAATGATTGGTGTCTTGATGATGCGGGGAGTGGCCGGAGTATTTCTAAAATTGATAGATAAGGTTCCAGAATTGGAAACCGCCGCTTATGTCCTTATCGGATTCATTGCAATAAAAATGTTAATGGCAGTTGCAGGGATCGAAATCCCGCCTGCGATCTTTTTTGTCTTTATATTACTGATTTTCGGCACTACAATCGTGTATCATTTGAAGAAAGGGAAAAAGGTCAAGGAACATGGCTGAGCGCCATTTAAAAAGCTGTCATCAAAATATAGTAGAATAAATGAATACATTGGAACAACGGGGACGGAAAATTGAATATAGAAGTTGGCTATTTCCCGAAGAGATATTATGACTCAAATCCTGATGCTGGAGGTTTTTTCCCGTTTGCAATAGAAGGCACTACACCATATGTTTTCTCAATGGATGGCTTTTATATACCAGAATGTGATCAAAATTTCCTGCCATTATGGATGAGAAATATTAAAGCATTTCCACTTTATTTTTGTGCTGAGGTTTCTTCTTATTGCAATTGCAAAGATGAGTTTGAACATAATTGCAAGGAATTCAATATCAGTTATAGATACTTAACTAACCGATAAGTTGTTACTGAAATCCAGAATGAAAAGCAGTTTCAGGAGATTTTCCCTTTCTATATTACTCTTGGTAGTGGGAATGATTTAGTTTTATGGTCCACAAACAAAGATGTATTTAGTGTAGAACAAAGAGAATGGAAAGGAAATTGGGAAGGGAAAATTGCAGGAACAGTAGTGGTTAAAGTAGAAGTCGATACAAGTATTTTTTGGATTGGCTATGATGGAGATAACATTGCGGTTATCTCAAGTCAATCGTATTTCGCAACATATAAAAAAATAATCAAGACTTTTCCCGATTTTGTAGTTCCAAAGCTATGTAAGTACGAGTAATTTCAAAAGTTAAAATGATTATGAGACCTCTGATAAGAGAATGGCTCATTTATTTGAACAAAAACAACAATATTATTTAACATAACCAAAATTTAAACACAAGTTGATTGAAGTGGAAGGTGCGAGACTCCTGCGGGAAAAGCGAGTCGAGGGTAGACCCCACAGTCGCAAAAGCGCCGAGGAGGCTACCGGACCGCCCGCGGAAAGCGAGTGCCTGGAGCGGAAATCAACGTCTAAATTGTGCTCATATAAAAAAACTGTAGGCAAACTTGATTTTTCATCGAGGTTGCCTACCCGTCTAAAGCTGACATCAAAAATGATGTCAGCTTTTTTTATGGAAAATATCAAGTATTTGAAGAAGAGCGGTAAATGTAGTGAAAAAAAGCAAAGGCAATAAAAAGTTAAGCCATAGAGAAGACAGTAGCGGATGCAGCAGTATGCCGAAGAAAATGGAGAACAGAAAAAGGTCGAGAATGATAAACACTTTTAAACTGTAAATATCAAGGACTTCTTCAGCAAGTTCATGTTGCTCATTCAAGATGGCTTTTTTATTATTGGTTTCCATGCGATCACCTTAAACCTTTTACGATTATATATATTTGATATATGAAAACCGCGGATCAATGGTTCTTCTCAGGATGAATGTGCAACCAAAATTACCAAAAAAACATAGAACTTTTACATTTAGACAATATGTTATACTAATATAATAGTATGTAAGATTTAGAGATTTTAAATAACATATATTTTCTTAACGATACATGAAGAATGAAGAAAGGGGAGAAGAGTATGAAAAGGAAGAAATGGTGGTTATCCATATTTGCATTGTTTGTCTTTTTACTCTCAATGCTCTCCTATTCATTAGCGAAAGATGATGGGGTAAAATGGCGGAATTTACCCAAAGATAATCTTTTAAGACAAGCTGAACTTTTTAAGGGAAATAAAGAATTGCAAAGAATATTTTTATTTCCAGAAGAGGAGTACGATCAAGGGGAAGCACTGAAAATTGCTGGAACCATTAATAAACTGCCTCATTCACTTTTGGTGAAAACAGCGGAAAGTGGTGTGAGGATCAAACTATTCGATGGCGATATAACGGAAAATCAATCCGCGGCTAAATTAAAGGGGAAAACTCCGCGTGGTTATTTGAATAAAGAAACAACTTGGGATGATGTGCCTGGTATGGGCGGATCCCATACGGTATTGGTTAAAATCGGGGCGAGTGACAAGGGCAACGGGCATGGCTCGGTTAATTTGGAACTGCATGAGCTGGGGCACTCCATTGATAATATAGTGTTTAATGGAATCCGTGAAGACATGGATTATTTAAAGATTTGGGGTAAGGAAGTGGATGGGCTGTTTCCTGGGATTACGTATTTTTCCAACTACCCTGAGGAATATTTTGCAGAAACGTTCGCCATGTTTTATGTGAACAATGAACAAAATCAATTGCTTAGACAAAAAGCACCCGAGACTTATAATTTTATTAAACAATTAGATTAAACATTGGGCAATAATACGTTAAAATAAGGAGAATGAAAGTAGAAAAGGTGGTTTATCATGAAGCAATATTTAGATTTATGTAAGCATGTACTCGAAAATGGAACGCAAAAAGGTGATCGTACGGGGACAGGAACGATCAGTACCTTTGGATATCAAATGAGATTCAATTTAAAAGATGGATTCCCTGTACTTACAACGAAAAAGGTTAGTTTAAAAGCGATTATCCATGAACTATTATGGTTTTTGAAGGGTGATACAAACGTTGGGTACCTTCAGGAAAACAGTGTGCGCATCTGGAATGAATGGGCGGATGAAAAGGGGGAATTAGGTCCGATTTATGGTCATCAATGGCGTTCCTGGGGAACGGCCGATGGAAGGCAAATCGACCAAATCAGTGAATTGATCGAACAAATCAAGACGAATCCAAATTCAAGAAGATTGATAGTCAGTGCTTGGAATGTTGGGGAACTGGATGAAATGGCCTTGCCGCCTTGCCATGCTTTCTTTCAATTCTATGTTGCTGATGGCAAGCTTTCATGTCAGCTATACCAACGTTCAGCGGACGTCTTCTTAGGTGTTCCTTTTAATATAGCTTCGTATGCGCTTTTAACGATGATGATCGCCCAGGTGTGTGATTTGGAAGTTGGTGAATTTGTACATACTTTCGGGGATGTCCACATCTACTCTAACCACCTTGAACAAGTGGAACTGCAGTTGACTCGTGACCCGAAACCATTGCCAATCATGAAAATCAATCCGGATGTGAAAAATATCTTTGATTTTAGCTTCGAGGACTTCGTTTTGGAAAATTACGAAGCCCATCCCCATATAAAAGGTGAGGTTAGCATATGATATCGTTGATAGTGGCTATGGATCAAAATCGTGTGATAGGTAAAAACAATAAACTGCCATGGCATTTACCGGCAGATCTGCAGTACTTTAAAAAAGTGACGATGGGCCATCCAATCGTCATGGGGCGAAAAACATTTGAATCGATCGGCAGGGTCCTGCCTGGCCGCGAAAATGTCATCGTCACCCGCAATCAGGAATTTGAAGCGGAAGGCTGCGTAGTATTACATGATATTGCACAAATCAAAATGTTCGCAGATAACCATGAAGCGGAAGTCTTCGTAATTGGCGGAGCCGAAATCTTCAAGGAAATCCTTCCTTTTACCGACCGCCTGTATATTACGGAAATTCATGAAACTTTCGAAGGGGATACTTTCTTTCCCGAGATTGATGAAAATGAATGGGATGAAATCTCCTCAAACCCAGGCAACATCGATGAAAAAAATCGATTTGCACATGATTTTATTATTCTACAAAAAAAATAAAGTGCTAATCCGATTATGGGGAAATGACCATAATCGGATTTTTTTGGTATGGGACAACCAAAAGAAAGAATTTTTAGAAAAATCAATTACATTAATAACAGTAAAGTGCTATAATGATTGAATTCATCAGAAAGGAAATGAGGGATTGTTATGAATCAGACTGCATCTAAGAATAGGGGGATTCAATTGGAAGACATTCTAATTGCCTATAGAGAACTGAAAGAAATCGTTTTACATACACCTTTACAAAAAAATCAGAGGCTCTCTGAAAAATATGATTGTAATGTTTATTTAAAACGCGAGGACTTACAACACGTACGTTCCTTTAAATTAAGAGGGGCTTACTATAAAATGAAAAGCCTGACCGAGGAAGAGACGAAGAACGGAGTCGTTTGTGCCAGTGCAGGAAACCATGCACAGGGTGTTGCTTTTTCCTGCAGCCAATTGGGCATTCACGGGAAAATTTATATGCCTGCTACAACTCCAAGGCAAAAAGTCGATCAAGTTCAGCTATTCGGCAGGGATAATGTGGAGATCATCCTAATAGGGGATACATTCGATGATGCATTTGCCATGGCGATGGAATGCTGTGAAAAAGAAGAGCGTTCCTTTATCCATCCATTTGACGATGAAAAGGTAATCGCCGGGCAAGGTACAACGGCTGTAGAAATCCTGAACGATTGTGAAGATGGAATCGACTATGTATTTGCCGCTATGGGCGGCGGCGGGTTAATGGCCGGAGTATCGAGTTATTTCAAATCGGTTTCCCCAAATACGAAATGCATTGGAGTTGAGCCGCAAGGTGCTGCTTCGATGGAATACTCCTTCAAGGAAGGAAAAGTATCTGAACTCGAAAAAATAGATACATTCGTTGATGGAGCAGCTGTCAAGTGTGTGGGACAGTTGACATATCAGCTTTGTAAGGAAAACCTGGAAGATATCGTTGTCGTACCTTCAGGCCAAATCTGTACGACGATTCTCGATTTGTATAATCAGCATGCGATTGTCGCTGAACCGGCAGGTGCTATATCTGTAGCCGCGTTGGATTCATATAAAGAACAAATCAAAGGAAAAACGGTTGTTTGCATGGTCAGCGGAGGGAATAACGACATTGGGCGCATGCAGGAAATTAAAGAGAAATCCTTATTATATGAAGGGCTGCTTTATTATTTTATCGTGAATTTTCCACAACGTGCTGGCGCTTTAAGGGAATTCCTTGATGAAGTGTTAGGACCGAATGATGATATAAGCCGTTTTGAATATACGAAGAAAAATAATAAAGAAAGCGGGCCGGCCCTGGTTGGTATAGAGCTAAAAGATAAAAATGATTATGAAGGGCTCATCCAAAGGATGAACAAGAAAGGATTCTCTTTCGTAGAGGTCAATAAAGACAGTAATTTATTTCACTTGTTGATTTAAACATGGATAAAATGTTAAATTAGGATAGAATAATACCTATGTTTTTACATTTTATCTGCCGGCCCAGTCGTATATGGGCATACTGTCGATAATTGTTACCATTCTATGACGAATTGCCAGTTCCCTTTCAATTGGTTGGAAATGGTATTATAATCGGAGTAGGTCTAATTACAACACCAAAGGGGATGTATCCATGTCGAACATTGGAGTACCTGGTCTAATTCTAATCTTAATTTTGGCATTAATTATCTTTGGTCCGAAGAAACTTCCAGAAATTGGCCGTGCTTTTGGACAAACGCTTCGTGAGTTTAAAAAATCCACAAGTGATTTAACAAAAGGTGATTATGAAGAAGATAAGAAGCTACAACAAAAAAATCATGAATGATTGAATGCTGGGCGTAAGATGGAATCGTCTTGCGCCTTTACGCTGTAACAAAGATACGGATTTTCAGATGAAGGCGTGATCAACTTTGGAAGATAAGGAATTAAATATCATCGATCATCTCGATGAATTGAGAAAACGGCTCATCATTACAGCTGTTGCTTTTGTCATCTTTTTTATCGCCAGCTTTATTTATGTTGAGGAGATTTATAATTGGTTCGTGAAAGATCTCGATTTTGACCTGATGGTATTGGGACCGAGTGATATTATCTGGATTTACTTCATGCTTGCAGGTGTCGTAGCCATTGCGGCAACGATACCGGTAATTGCCCTGCAAATCTGGTTATTCGTTAAACCCGCTTTGATGCCAAATGAAGTGAGGGCGACCCTTGCCTATATTCCAGCACTTTTCCTGCTTTTTATCGGAGGGCTTGCTTTCGGTTATTTTGTCATCTTCCCGACCATTCTTCAATTTTTGATTGAATTGGGTGATGGGATGTTCATAACCAGTTTTACAGCTGATAAGTACTTTTCATTCGTATTTAATATGACGATACCTTTTGCTGTTTTATTCGAGCTTCCTGTCGTTACCATGTTTTTGACCTCCCTTGGCATAATAAATCCTTATGTGCTTCAAAAATTAAGGAAGTATGCATACTTTGTACTTGTTGTCATAGCGATATCGATTACGCCGCCTGACTTTATGTCAGACTTTATGGTGATGGTTCCATTGCTGTTATTATACGAAATCAGTATTTCATTATCTAAAGTCGTCTATAAACGAAGGGTGAGACGTGAAAGCTTGCGGGAAGACACCTACGAGGAAGGTTTATAAGAAGAAGCCCATAATGGCATTTTGCCCTTATGGGTCTTTTTTTTATGATTATCAATCTGATTTCTCTGTTTTTTTACACATTTGAATATTTATACTTTTGGATTTATTGTGTATAATGTAAGCAATCGGTTAAAAATGAGGATTGATATTTTGATGTTCAAATGCTTGGAATTCAAAGATTGTTTTGGACATAAGGTCACCATTTCAGAAATACCTGTCTTACTGCCTAGTGATCCGAATTTTTTTATGTTGACCGTGCGTTTGGAAGTATTTGTTAAGAAGGTTTTTGCCAATAAAGATCATAAAGAAAATTACTCATTTAAGCATTATTTAGCATCCGTACTCAAATGGCCCGTTTACAACAAGCTTTTTTTTGGAAGTTTACTCAATAATGCTTAATGCGGATTGTTCCATAGCTAACATCTCCGTTAAAAGAGATGACACGAATGCCATGCAATATCGAATGTATCGGCATGTGTTCAGGTTAGCTCATGGAACGGTCTTTTTTTGTGTAATCATTTCAAAAGATAAGTATCACTTCAGTCGAAAAATGAAACCTTTGGTTTGAATGCTTACCTTGAATAGGTATAATACAATAGATATGTTAATTTAGGGATGTGTAATGATGAATAAAGTAAAGATAGTAACAGACTCGACAGTAGATATGACACCAGAGGAACTGGAATTTTATGATATTACAATGGTCCCTTTATCGATCTTTATAGATGGGGAGACTTATTTGGATAAGGTCGAAATCGAACAAGAAGAATTCCTGAAAAGGATGAACCAGTCAAAAGAACTGCCAAAAAGCTCACAACCGGCCGTAGGTACCTTTGTGGAGGTATATGATGAACTCGGAAAAGACGGCAGCGAGATTATTTCCATACATATGACAGGTGGCATGAGCGGTACTGTTCGTTCAGCGGAAAGCGCAGCTAGCATGTCTGAAACGAAGGTTACCGTTCTTGACTCGAAATTCATTTCAAAAGCGATGTCATTTCAGGTGATCGAGGCAGCGAAGATGGCGAAGGAAGGAAAATCCGTAGCCGAGATAATTGAACGATTGGAACATATTAAAAAGCAGTCAAGTTTAATCATTGTCATAGAAACACTTGATAACCTCGTTAAGGGTGGAAGGATTGGAAAAGTTTCTGCTTTTATCGGTTCATTGCTGCACATAAAGCCGATTGCACTTCTTGATGATGGTGTACTGAACCCTGTATCCAAAGCCAGGAGCCAGTCACAGGTCGTCAAGTTCATCATCAAGAAATTCAAAGAAGAGACTCAAGGCAAAAAGATTAGAGGCATCGGTTTTGTACATGCGAATGGCCTTGAAATAGCGGATAAGGTCCGCCAGGCCATTGCAGACTTAACAGGATATCAAGACATAAAGATTGAAGCAACGACTGCCGTTGTCAGTACCCATACAGGTGAAGGCGCCATGGCGATCATGTATTATTGGGACTGATAAGGATATCCCATATGAAACTGCGTTTGGCGGCGGTTTCGTCACTTTTACAATTGTCTTTAATTCGTAGAAATAGTTGCTGTCCTCATTCCGGATGGTCTGTTAGAATATATGAAGTAACAGAATATTTTATACATAAAGGACGGGGTAGGGATGAGAAAGCTGCAATTGCTTATGGCAGCTATGGGAGCATCAATTTTATTGCTGTTGACAGCATGCGGTTCCAATGGTGTACCTGATGCCAAAAATTGGGACCTTGAAGACTTCAGTTATATCGATCAGGAGGGGAAGCCTTTCTCAAAAAGCGATCTTAAAGGAAAGGTTTGGGTAGCGGATTTTATATTCACGAGCTGTGAGACGGTCTGTCTCCCCATGACTTCGAATATGACGAAGCTGCAGCAGCAATTGAAGGATGAAGGGATTAAGGATGTAGAGTTCGTTTCATTTTCCGTGGATCCGGAAATTGACAAACCTGATGTTTTAAAAAAATTTGGTGACCAATTTAATGTGGATTACGGCAATTGGCACTTTCTGACCGGTTATGGACAGGAAGAAATCGAGCAGTTTGCATTGGAAAACTTTAAAACGATCGTCAAAAAACCAGAAGCGGAAGATCAGGTGATTCATGGGACCAGTTTTTTTCTGATGGATCAAGAAGGAAAGATCATCATGGATTATACAGGTCTGCAGGATATTCCGTTTGATGAAATCATTAAGCATATTAAAATTTTACAGAATTATTGAACAGGTTAAATGACCTGTTCTTTCTGTTTTCATCCATCTTAATTACCTGGCTTTATCGATGGTGAAAATGAGCAATAAGTTTTTGAAGAAACAGCGGTAGTGAAGAATGATTTTACATGCTAAGTAACATGCTAATTTTTATAGGACTAGCTTTAATTCACAGCGTTTTTCATATTGTATAGTAAGGAATGCTCAATTTTGGAAGTACAATGAAGGTATATTGTTTGCAATTTTTCGTTTTCTGCATGATATAATATATGGGTAGGAAGGTGAGGGTCATGAGGTACAAAATCACCTGTCTTTTCATATGCCTAGTTTGGATTTCAGGCTGCAGTCAAAATGAAACAGCCTCAAATCAGCCATCTGTTCAGCAGAAAAGCATAGTTGAGCTGAGTAAAAAGGAAACCATTCCTGCCAGCTTTTTTCCGGACCCTGTGAAAATCGTGTCAATTGGCGACTCCTTGACTCAAGGTGTCGGTGATAGTAAAGATAATGGCGGGTATCTGCCTTATTTACAAAATAAGCTGGAAAAAGAACCATCGATTACTTCCGTTGAGATGATTAATCATGGCATACGTGGAAATAGGACCGACCAACTATTGAAAAGACTGGATAAGACTAGGATTAAAGAGGACATAAAGCAAGCTGACTCGATTGTCGTCACAATCGGTGGAAATGATATCATGAAGGTCTTTAAACAGAATTTCTCCAATCTGGAACTGAATCAGTTTGATTCGGCAAAAATAGGGTATGAAAAAAGATTAAGGCAGATACTTGATAAGGTTCGCTCCGAAAATGATTCTGCGCAAATATACCTTGTAGGCGTCTATAATCCATTTTCCAAATGGTTCGGAGATTTTTATGAACTTGATATGATCATGAATGATTGGAATGAAAGTGGAAAAGAGATCATTGAAGAATATGATTCAGCATATTTTATTGAAATAGCAGACATTTTCGAGAATCCCGAAGAAGATTTGCTTTATGCCGAGGATTATTTTCACCCAAATGACCGCGGATATGAATTAATCGCGACAAGAATTTATAATGATATGGATATTACCACTATCGGAAAGGACACATTGGAAGCGAGTGCCAAAGGAGATGATGACCAAGAATGACAAATGTCAAATGGAAGACTTTGTTTATTTCCCTATTAGCCTTAAACATCCTGGTCATCCTGTTTGTAACGATTTTAGTTAATCTGCCGACTAAAGATAAAGAGCTGATACCCAAAGTAAGCCGCGAAGAAGATATCCAATTTCAAATTCACACGAATCGGGAAGATTTGACAAGGTTAATCAACCAGTATCTGGATAAAGAGGGGTTAACGGGATCCATTCACTATGAAGTGTATTTAACGGATGAGGTGGAGCTATACGGAACAATGCCATTTTTCAACCGTGAAGTGGAAATGAAATTGACTTTTGAACCAATTGCCCAAAAGAATGGGGATTTGATTCTTAAGCAAAAATCAATTGCAGTCGGTAAAATGAACCTTCCTGTTTCATATGTAATGAATTTGATTAATGAGCGATATAATATGCCTGAATGGGTTAGCATAAGCCCCAATGATAAAAGTATTTATGTGTCATTACAGGATATGGAACTGAAAAGCGATATAAGGGTGAAGGCGAAAGAATTCGATCTGAAAAATGATGACATTTCATTTTTATTGACCATCCCATCATCATTACAGTGATCGTGAATAAATGGATAAAAAACCAGGATCGATGCATCCTGGTTTTTTATTTATGGGGAGAGCGTTAGGGTTTCTAGTGAGGATGATTCCCGATTCGAACCGATTATATAAATGGTAGAGGAAGTATTTTCTTGAAATGCTTTGTTTGGCAACGGGAGTGCGATTTCTTTTGTTCCAGCTTTCCTCACTTCGAAGTCAACTATCATGGGATGAATAGTGAGATATTCGCTTGCTTTCCTGAAATGGAGTTGATCAAAGACGACATCTCCGCCTTTGACCGCAATGTCCACCGAGGGTAAATCATGTGAAAGCTGGATGAATCGGACCTTTGCTTCATTTGGAGGAACAGATGGGTTATCCTCGAAAGGTAAAATTTTCAACGATTCGTTAGCCACGGTAGGTGCTAGAGCAATGGTATAGGAAGCTCCGATTTCGAGAGCCACTTTACAGCTTAATAGAGGTGAGGTGTTTTGCCCACTGCGGTATATATCCAATTGGTACTTGCCAGGGGGCAGTGGTGAATAACCATTGCACTCTTTATACGAGAAATTTTTGAGGATACGCATTTCATTTACATGAACATCAAATGGGTGAGCTGTTGGGGCAGCATGTAAGAAGCGGACTTGTGCAGGCATTAGGACAGTTATTTGTTCATTTCTATATGTTGAATTTTCGAGACTTTTCAAATGTTTATGGTAATAATAATCATGAAATTCCGAATCGCTGTTTTTATAAGACGATAGTAAATCATATGTTTCCGATCTTTGTGGATATGATTGTTTATCGCTCATTTCCAACACCTCTCATTTTTCCATCATGTTGTTAACATATGTAATCATGCTTGGGCGTGTGTCTCCTTTTTAAAAAGAAAGGTAACATTTTCGTGAAAAGGCTCTCGGCATATTATTTTACAGGGGTATATAAAAACGTTAAAATGCATTCAATGGATGGTTTGTAAAAAAGGAGGATTTTCATTGACAAAGCAATTAGAGAAAGCAACATTCGCAGGTGGATGTTTCTGGTGCATGGTGAAACCGTTCGATGAACAGCCCGGTATCGAATCCGTTATCTCGGGCTATACAGGCGGGACTACGGAAAATCCCACGTACAAAGAGGTTTGTTCTGAAACCACGGGACATTATGAAGCTGTTCAGATCACCTTTGATCCAAACGTATATCCATATGAGAAGATAATTGAGTTATTTTGGCAGCAAATTGATCCGACAGATCCTGGCGGGCAATTTTATGACCGGGGAACTTCTTATCAAACGGCCATTTTTTATCATGACGAAAACCAACGTGAAATTGCAGAAGCATCCAAAGCTAAGCTGCAGGCGAGCGGGAAGTTTTCCGGACCGATCGTAACCCCGATTATACCTGCCAAAACGTTTTATCCAGCCGAGACATACCACCAGCATTACTATAAAAAGCAACCTGAACATTATGAAAGATATTCGATTGGCTCAGGACGCAAAGCATTTATACAACATCACTGGGGGGAAAAAAATGAAAAGTAAAGAAGAATTAAAAAAGAAACTCACTCCGATTCAATATGAAGTCACGCAAAATAATGGAACGGAACCAGCCTTTAACAATGAATATTGGAATTTGAAGGAGGAAGGATTATATGTTGATATCGTTTCAGGCAATCCTCTTTTCACTTCAAAGGAAAAGTTCGATTCAGGCTGCGGTTGGCCAAGCTTCACTAAACCGCTTAAAGAAGAGGAAGTGGTGGAAAACCTCGATACGAGTTATGGTATGAGAAGGATCGAGGTCCGCTCAAAAACTGCCGATTCTCATCTGGGACATGTTTTCAATGACGGGCCGGGACCGTCAGGATTACGCTATTGCATCAATTCTGCATCATTAAGGTTCATCCCGCTCCAAGATCTTGAAAAAGAGGGATACGGGGAATATAAAAAGCTTTTTGATTGATTGGAAAACCCCCTATCAGATTATGATAGGGGGTTATTTATTGAGTAATATTCAATCTGTGATGATTGACGCGATCCGGACATATGGAATGTCGGTCAGGTCCATTGCTTTAGTCCTGCCAGTCACCTCAAAACGGACAGTATGTGAACCGGGGCGAAGTCCATTAGTGACAAATAAATATCTTTCACGGGCAAATGGCCACCATGTATTCAAAGTCGTGATTTCATTTCCGTCAATCCAGACATTCACTTCCCCGCCATCAGGACTTCTAAGCAGTTTCACACCAAGCATGCTCCCTTTGAAGGTATATTGAATCACACTGCCCTTTTCACTACTAGTGAAATAGCCGCCCATTGGCCGGAAACCGCTCATTTTTTCATAGTGGTCAATTTCCGATAATACAAAACCGGAACGGGCATGCAGCTTAGTTGGAAGACCCGCTATAGCCTTCTCTTGTTTGATGTTATCCAGGAACCGTTCATAAATGGCATCGGCATATAATTTATACCCCAGCCCATTTGGATGTACCAAATCTTTGGTCAGCTGTTTTTCCGTATATCCTGAATTTTTGAATATCGGCCGCATATCCACATTTGTAGCACCATAATGTTTGGATAAAAGGCCGATAGCTGACGCAAATTCCTCATATTTCAAGGAACTCTCTGTTATTGTGAATAACTCAGCATTAGGGTGGAGCCGTTTTGCCTTTCTCATTAACGCTTCATATGTCATGGTAAAATCATCGACATTCATATATTTGCGGTCATTTTCACCAAAAACGAAGAAAATCAGATCTTTATGATCATGCTTCCTACTTTGGGAAAGCTTGAATAGGCCCTCAAAAGCAGTTGATCCGCTTTGGACCACGTAGTCACCGTGTAACGGAATATCATTGGCATCATTCATCTTATTTTCTAGCTGTTTGAACCATGTTCGATTAGGATTTTCAGCTCCCGATCCTCTTCCGATACTGTCACCAATGACGAGATACTGAATGGGCTGGCCTGATTGGAATTTTTGATAAACATTTATCGAATCATCTGATCCATATGTTTTAGGAACTTTTTGAAGGATATAGCTGATTAGAAGGATCGTGGCGATTGCAGCGAAAGGGATGAAGGATTTTGCGTTCGTTTTCAATTATGTTCCCCCGTATTGCCTTTTATGTATCCATGTAGGTATGAGATAGCTTAAAGAGGCTAAGAATTGTTTTTTCCTTATTATATCCCAATTTTAAAGTAACACAATAAATTTGTGACAATTTTCATGGTTACTCGTGGGATTTCAGCCATTGAATGAATAACGCTTAAGATGGTGTTGATTGAAGTTTTTTCTTAAATCCAAAAAAATAGGCAAATGCACAGACCAAGGCGGGCGTATCGACATATGGTAAGGTGTAAAGAGAAATAAGAATTCTAAAAGGAGTGAAACTTAATGTACGGATATGGTGGAAATGTTGCAGGACCAGGATTTGGTTATGGTGGCGGTGGATACGGCGGCTGTGGATACGGCGGCGGCGGCGGTTGCTGCGGATTTGGATCAGGCTTCGCATTAATCGTTGTCTTGTTCATTCTATTGATTATCATCGGCGCTTCATTCTGCTGCTAATACGATAACCTAAAGACCAGCTGATAAAGCTGGTTTTTTCTTTATGTAAGGAAATTGGTGGTTTGACGGTGGACCTTTCTGATTCCATGGTTGTTGACTGAATCGTCATGGATAAATCCAGGTAAACATGGGACAGGCGATACATAGCCATTCCTTTATTAAATCCTGATTTCAGTACATCGGGAATGACGTGAGAATTCAAAGAAACTAGCTCGGTGAATGACATACGATAAAGGACTTAGTTTTCTTTGTAAACCATTTCTGCTAAAATAACGACAGAATGTAATTAATTTAGGGGGATAAAGATATGAAACCTTCCCGTTTACAAGCAGGGGATGAAATTCGCGTAATTGCTCCTTCTAGAAGCTTGGCGATTGTCAAAGGGGAACAACGCAGATTGGCAGAAGAAAGATTGACTGAGCTTGGTTTTAAAGTGACATATGGTAAAACGGTTTTGTTCCATGATGACTTTTTCTCGAATTCGATCGAAGACCGGATCGAGGATTTGCATGATGCGTTCAGGGATCCGAATGTTAAAGGGATTTTCACAAGCATCGGGGGGTATAACGCTAACCAATTGTTACGGTATATCGACTATGATTTGATTAAGGAAAATCCAAAAGTGTTGATGGGGTATAGTGATATAACCGCCATTTTATTGGCCATTTATAATAAAACAGGCTTAACTACATATTCAGGTCCTCATTTCTCGACGTTCGGGATGAAGGCTGGTCTGGAATATACGATGGAATATTTTAAAAAGGCTGTAATTGAAAGTGAAGGCTTTTATCTTGAACCAAGTGAAACGTGGAGTGATGATTCTTGGCATTTGGAACAGGATGACAGAACTTTCCACCCGAATGCTGGATACATGGTCATTCAGGAAGGTGAAGCTGCCGGGACAATCATTGGGGGAAATCTTTGTACACTCAATCTATTACAAGGAACAGAGTACATGCCATCGTTAAAGGACAGTATCCTTTTCATTGAAGATGACGAAGAAAGCCATCCATTCAGTTTTGACCGGGATTTACAATCCTTGCTCCATCAGCCAGGTGCAAGTGGGATTAAAGGAATCGTCATCGGCCGTTTCCAAAAGGATTCAGGAATGACTGAATATGCTTTGCAGGAAATCATCGCCTCCAAAAAGGAGATAAGTGGCATACCCGTGATCGCTAATGCCAACTTTGGTCATGTTCATCCTTTTGTAACTGTGCCGGTTGGTTCAAAAGCAGTAATGAAGGTGAAGAACGGAAAAGCGACGATCCAGATCCATCCATGAACAGTTTGAAGACGCCGTTCAAAAAATGGACGATGTTTTAAT
The DNA here is from genome assembly GCF_038002945.1 of Peribacillus sp. FSL R5-0717. Classification (NCBI taxonomy): domain Bacteria; kingdom Bacillati; phylum Bacillota; class Bacilli; order Caryophanales; family Bacillaceae; genus Peribacillus; species Peribacillus sp. FSL R5-0717. Next base: position 251,796 of record NZ_JBBOOF010000001.1, on the reverse strand, counting down.
CTGTTAGAGATATCTATGAATATGGTTTGCATTATGGTGTATATTAGGAGTCTTTCCTCTTGTCAGCCCTGGAAATTGTCCTATTTTACAAGCATTATTAGGGAATATGAGTCTAATAGTTCAAATTCTTTATTTTTCTGATATAATACTAAGAGATTTAAAATAGAAAAGGTGATTATGTGTTATTAACAATTCCAGCATCCATTCGTTTAGAAGGGGCTTTGGCCGAGTATAATAAAAAAGGCCGTGTGAGCCATACATGTTCCGTTTGTAACGAAGACACTTCTAACGGGGATGCAAGTAACTTGAACTACTATAAGTTAGGAACTAAAAAAGTTTGTCATTCCTGCATGAAAAATGTTTTGCGTCATCCGTCTTTAAAAGAGTATGAATATGTACATACTTCAAATATCGATAAAACGGCTTTTTATAAAAATGTGTTGGCTGTTTTAAAGGATGAAAGTTTTTTGGAATCCATTCGTGAAGAAAAACTAAATAGCGTATTATAAGAAAAAAGTGTATCTCTCGCGGATACACTTTTTTTGTCGCCATTTTTGGAAAATCACCCATGAAACCAAGAAATTATCCGTATACATGCTTAGGCCAATTTCCTTAGCAAGATTGCCTTCATCTGGACATACACTTTATTATATGGCATTTGTTTTTAAAGAGAAGGAGTGTGTGGGCTTATGGAGCAGTCTTCATTGATCAAACCGGTCCTGGGAGGAGCCTACCCGACTATCAGTCATGGTCAGGGAGTGTTTTTATACGATAAAAATGGAAAGGATTACCTCGATGCTTCTTCCGGTGCCGTTACAGCCAATATTGGCCATGGAGTCCAGGAAATCATTGAGGCGATGGTAAAACAGGCTAAACAGGTTTCGTTTGTGTATCGTTCCCAATTTACCAGCGATGCTGCAGAGAAACTCGCCGGAAAAATTGCAGAATTGACCAAAGGGGAACTGACATACAGCTTTTTTGTAAACAGCGGCTCCGAGGCGACTGAAACGGCATTGAAAATTGCCATTCAGCATTGGCAGGAAAAAGGGAAGCCAAAGAAACAGAAAATCATATCGAGATGGATGAGCTACCATGGCATCACGATGGGAGCTCTTTCAATGTCTGGACATCCGATTCGCCGGGAACGCTTTACTCCTTTGCTTGAATCATATCCTTCTGTATCTCCTCCATATTGTTACCGATGTCCACTTCAACTTGACCAACATACTTGCGGAATGGCCTGTGCTTCGGAATTGGAAGCATCAATCCGGCGCATTGGCAGTGAAAATATAGCGGCGTTCATTGCAGAACCTGTTATCGGCGCAGCCGGAGGGGCCATTGTTCCTCCTGACGGTTATTTTCAAAAACTCAAGAAAATCTGCGAAGAGAATGATATTTTATTCATTGCGGATGAAGTAATGACCGGATTTGGACGTACCGGTAAGATGCTTGCTTCCGAATATTGGGATGTGGAACCTGATATCGTGACATTAGGTAAAGGTATGAGTGGGGGGTATACCCCAATAGCGGCAGCAGTAATGACCAAAAACGTGATGGAACCCATAATGAAAGGATCGAAGTCAATTATAGGAGGTCATACTTTAAGTGCAAATCCGTTATCGTGTGCGGTATCTTTGGCGGTTTTAGACTATGTCGAAAGGAATGAACTTGTCGAAAAATCAGCCGACAGGGGGAATTACCTGATTAGGGGCCTGAAAAAGTTGGCAGGGAGGTATTCCTTTATCGGTGATATACGCGGGAGAGGTTTATTGATTGGCATCGAATTTGTCCTGGATAAAGCAACGAAGGCCCCATTTCCGAAGGATGCAGATGTGACCAATGAAATCATTGAATTGGGAATGAGAAACGGAATCCTTCTTTATCCCGCAGCTGCAGGCCTTGACGGTGTAACCGGGGCAGCACTCATCATCTCCCCGCCGCTAACGATATCGGAAGAGGAGTGTGCTGAATTGTTAATGAGGGTCGATATAACCTTTGGGCAATTTAATGAATCGATAGGTAAACGATCATCACAACAAGGAAGTGAGTCATAGTGGTGGAAAATACATTCCAGAAGATTTGTCGTTTGGAAGATGTCCGCCATCACTTTAAAGATAAACAGTCCATCCTATTTGGGGGATTCGGTGGCATAGGGACGCCTCCGGGATTGATCAATGTGATTTTGGAATCAGGTATTAAGGATTTAACCTTGATTGGGAACGATACAGGTTTCCCAGAAATCGGAATCGGAAAACTGGTCACCCAGCGCCGAGCGAAAAAAGTCATCGTTTCCCATATCGGTTCCAATCCCAATGCAGGACTATTAATGAACAATGGTGAACTCGAAGTGGAGTTCTGTCCGCAAGGGACACTTGTCGAACGCATCCGGGCCGGAGGGATGGGACTCGGCGGAATATTGACCGATATTGGAATGGAAGCCGATATCGTACGGGAAGGCAAGCAAACCGTAAAGCTAGGTAAGAAAAATTATCTGGTGGAATCGGCATTAACTGCAGATATCGCCATTGTTTACGCAGAAATGGCTGATCCTTATGGAAATCTTCTATTCGATAAAAGTGCCAGGAATACGAATCCAATCGTTGCTGCGGCCGGACAGATCACTATAGTCGAAGTCAGGCAAATCGTTCCGTTGGGCACTTTGGATCCAGAGAACATCATTGTACCGGGTGCCTTTGTGGATTATATCATTCCATCAAAAGGAGTCGATTGGAAATGGGTTTGGGAACAGGGGATAGAAACAGAATAGCGAAACGGGCAGCAGCAGAAATAAGCGATGGGATGCTGGTCAATTTGGGAATTGGCATTCCATCACTTGTACCGAATCATCTTTGGGATGATCATAAAGTTATGTTTCATGCAGAAAATGGCCTTGTGGGAATTGGCAGTACTCCTGAAACGGGGAAGGAAGATGCGCATCTTTGCAATGCTGGGGGATTGCCGATCACCATTAGAGCCGGGGCTTCTTACTGTGACAGTACTGTTGCATTTGGAATGATACGCCGCGGCAGGGTGGATATCACGATTCTAGGAGCCCTTCAAGTAAGTCAGGCGGGGGATCTCGCAAATTGGATTGTTCCGGGAAAGCGGGTGCCAGGCATGGGCGGTGCAATGGAACTGGCTGCAAAGGCAAAAAAGGTCATTGTCTTGATGGAACATAACGATAAAGCGGGCATGTCTAAATTAGTCAAAACATGTACGTTGCCGTTAACAGCCCAAAAATGCGTACATATGATCATCACCGAATTAGGCGTGTTTTCCGTAACTTCGGAGGGCCTTCTATTAACTGATGTATTTGATACGTCCAGCATTGAGGAAATAAGGAATCGGACCGAAGCCTTGTTTACCGTCTCTGAAAACATCCACAAATTAAAAGAATGAGAGAGGAGAATGGATATGTATGAGGAAAAAATAAGAACATGGCTGAATGAACATCGGATGAATGGGGTTCAGCTTTTGCAAAAACTGGTTCAGGAACCGAGCAAAAGGGGCCAAGAAGGAAGTGCACAAGCAATAGTGGTGGAAAAGTGCAGACAACTTGGTCTGGAAATAGACCTTTGGGAAATCGGGGATGAACAATTAAGAAAACATCCCCATTTTTATTGCGACCGCAGGGATTTTAAAGGAAATCCGAACCTTGTGGCCATTAAAAGAGGAACAGGCAAGGGGAAATCCCTTATTTTAAACGGACATATTGATGTAGTTCCTGAAGGTGATCATGCAGCATGGCACGATGAACCCTATAGCGGCAAGTTGATGGACGGGAAAGTTTTCGGGCGGGGAACGACGGATATGAAAGGCGGCAATGTATCTTTATTGCTGGCCATAGAAGCGATCGTCGAATCTGGAATCCAATTGAAGGGGGATTTGATATTTCAGAGTGTGATTGAAGAGGAAAGCGGTGGTGCCGGCACACTTGCGGCAGTCATACGCGGGTATAAAGCAGATGGTGCAATCATTCCGGAACCTACAAATATGAAACTATTCCCATTACAGCAAGGATCGATGTGGTTTCGACTGAGAATAAAAGGCAAGTCTGCACATGGAGGCACTAGGTATGAAGGAGTCAGTGCAATTGATAAAGCGGTTGTTGTAATGAAAGAAATCAAGATGCTTGAACAAGAACGGAATGAGTCACTCCGTCATTCACTCTATAAAAATGTCCCTATCCCCATTCCAATCAATATTGGTAGCATTCAAAGCGGGAATTGGCCTTCCTCCGTGCCGGATACAGCCGTCCTGGAAGGAAGATTCGGCATAGCCCCTACAGAAACCATGGAAGAGGCACAAAAATCGCTGAAGGAGCGAATAGATGCTTTAAACGAGAGTGATGCATGGTTCATAGAAAGACCTATTGAATTAGAATGGTTTGGGGCCAGATGGCTGCCTGGCAATCTCGAAATCAATCACCCGCTCATGAAGACAATTGGCACATACTATGAAAAAGTGGTCGGGGAAGAACCGCTTGTCGAAGCTTCACCATGGGCGACGGATGGAGGGTATCTTTCATCAGTTGGTTCTACCCCCGTCGTTGTGTTTGGACCAGGGGAAACGAAGATGGCCCATGATTCGAACGAATATATAGAGGTTGATAAAATGTTGGAAGTTGCGGAAATCATCGCATTGACCATTATTGAATGGTGTGGGGTGGACCAGGAATAATCATTGTTCCAAGGTCTGATCCAGGAAGGGTCAGGCCTTTCGCAACAATTTTGGAAGATGTGAAAGGAGCGGGACAAATGGAGGCTGGAATCATCGAAAAAAGAATTCGAAAGCCAATGTGCACCATACATATTACGATCGACCATTTTAATAAGCGAATCAGGGTTGATGATTATCTAGGGCATTTTCAAGAATGCGTGGAGGAAACCTTGAAGGTGGCTAAAAGCATATCAGCAGAAAAAATCATCTTCAAGTCCCGCAAGGAAAACGTTATGGCATTGCTTGCTCAGGGCTTTCTGTATGAAGGAAGCATCGATAAATTCTTTTTGGGAAGCGATTGTTTCTTCCTTGTTAAATATAACCGGAATGAAAGGCGCAACAGTGCTGAATGGGAAAGGGAAGATCAAATCCTTACCGATGTTCATATGCTGCCGATTAAATCCGGACTGGATGAACCGCCGTCAGCCTATCAAGGACGTAAAGCTGAAGTGGCAGATGCACTTCAGCTGGCCCAACTGTATGGGAAGGTTTTCGAGGTGTATCCCACACCGATGAATGATCCGGTATATGTGAAAAAGTGCATGGAAATGGGAACGGTTTTTTATATTTATGTCCATGAAGAGAGGATCGTCAGTGCAGCTTCCGCAGAAATTAATTCCTTTTACCATAATGCAGAAATCACTGATTGTGCGACATTGCCGGAACATCGGCAGTACGGCTTAATGAAACACTTGATTTCCGCGCTTGAAGACTATCTTATTTCACACGGCATTTATTGTATCTATTCGATTGCCCGATCGCTCTCGTTCGGCATGAATGCTGCATTGCATCAGCATGGATACTCATACCGCGGACGTTTGGCCAATAATTGTTATATCTTTGATAAACTGGAAGATATGAATCTTTGGGTGAAAAACTTTAGTTGAATGCTCATTTTTAGGCGGTTCATGACTAGTTTTTGGCATTTCCTCATATACATCTAGCAAGAAGGTATTGAGGAGGGATAGCTTGCCTAGTGAATTTTTTAATACAAGTGAAGTGTTGGAAGCGATATTAGAAACCATTGATGAAGGCATTCATGTGATAGATCCAAAAGGACAGACCATCTTTTATAACGAAGTGGCCGCCAATCATGATGGGATGAAAAGAAGTGAAGTGCTCGGGAAACCGTTGCTTGAAGCGTTCCCTTCTTTGAATCACAAATCATCGACGTTACTCCGGGTCATTAAATCTGAAAAACCAATCTATAACTATAGTCAATCGTATGTAAATGCTCATGGGCGTATCATTGAGACGCTAAATACTACTCTACCCATATATGTAGATGGGTTTATGATAGGTGCAATCGAGATTGCAAAGGATTATTCAAGCTTGAAGCAATTATCGGAAAGGCTAGCTGATCTGGAAAGCTCGCTCAAGACAATCAAAAGTCCTCAAAGGAAAACGACTGGGAACGGCGGATTGTATTCTTTCACTGAAATCCTGACAAGTGATAAGGGGTTTAAAGGTTTGATATCCCAAGGTAAAAAGGCTGCCCGCTCCACCTCATCGGTATTGGTTTATGGGGAAAGCGGTGTAGGAAAAGAGCTTTTTGTTCAAAGCATCCACCAGGAATCGAGCCGCAGTAATGAACCTTTCATCGCTCAAAATTGTGCGGCCTTACCAGAAAGTTTATTGGAATCGCTTCTATTCGGTACGGCAAAAGGAAGCTACACTGGTGCTGTGGAGCGACAGGGATTGTTTGAATTGGCCAACGGCGGAACCTTGTTTTTGGATGAATTGCAATCGATGCCGATTGACTTGCAGGCAAAGCTTCTGCGTGTGCTTGAAGATGGGTTCATCAGGAGGATAGGTGGCACAAAAAGTGTACAGGTGAATGTCAGGATCATGGCAGCGATGAATATTGATCCGAAAAAGGCCGTATCGGAAAATAAGCTAAGGCCGGATTTATTTTACCGATTGAACGTATTGAGCTACGAGCTGCCTCCGCTAAGGGAGCGGATTGATGATATCGAGCTTCTTTCTGAACATTTCATATCAATATATAACAGTAAGTTAGGACTGTCCATAAAAGGCATGGATGAGAAGACAAAGGATTTTTTTAGGAAATATGACTGGCCTGGAAATGTAAGGGAACTTAAACATACGATAGAATTCATGATGAACCATACGGAGAATGATGTTTTGAATCTTGAAGATTTGCCCCAGTTTTTAAAGAAGCGCAACCCATCCGAAAAAATACTTCCGCTTCGTGAGGCCATGATTGAGATGGAAACAAAATTGATTACCGAGGCCCTTCTTCAAACGAACGGTAACGTTTTCCAAGCATCGAAGCTATTGCAAATTCCAAGACAGACCTTGCAATATAAAATAAAAAAACATATTTGATGGAAAAAATCCGGATGCAGCCTGCAATCCGGTTTTTTTTATGGACATTCGAATTTTTGGGTCATTTTGGCATCCTTCTTGCATTTAATACTACTATCATAACTCAGGAGGTATAACCATGTTATTTGACTTATATAAGCCAGATCGCAATTGGAAAGATATAGAGCTATGGAAAGATGTAACCGAAGAACAATGGAACAACTGGCTGTGGCAGCTTACAAATACGATCCGAACAGTTGATGATTTGAAAAAAGTGATAAACCTGACTCCGGATGAAGAGGAAGGCGTGAGGATTTCCACAAAAACCATTCCATTGAATATCACCCCATACTATGCTTCGTTAATGAATAAAGATGACCCAAGGTGTCCAATCAGGATGCAATCGGTCCCAATCTCGGAAGAAATGCATAAAACCAAATATGACATGGAAGACCCCCTGCATGAGGATGAGGACTCCCCTGTACCGGGATTGACCCATAGATATCCTGATCGCGTTCTTTTTTTGGTGACGAATCAATGTTCCATGTACTGCCGTTATTGTACGCGAAGACGTTTTTCAGGCCAAATTGGCATGGGCGTGCCAAAAAAACAATTGGACGCAGCAATTGGTTATATACGTGACACACCGGCAGTTCGGGATGTCCTTATTTCCGGCGGGGACGGATTATTGATCAATGACACGATCCTTGAATATATCCTCAAAAACTTAAGGGAAATTCCTCATGTTGAAATAATCAGGATAGGTACACGGGCACCGGTTGTTTTTCCTCAAAGAATCACTGAAAATTTATGTGCCATTTTAAAAAAGTATCACCCGGTTTGGCTGAATACTCATTTCAATACCTCGATAGAGATTACCGAAGAGTCAAAGAAAGCATGTGAGATGCTTGCCGATGCGGGTGTACCTGTAGGTAACCAGGCAGTTATTTTAGCGGGGATAAATGACAGTGTCGCAATCATGAAAAAGCTGATGCATGATCTTGTTAAGATCCGTGTCCGCCCTTACTATATCTATCAGTGCGACCTCTCCGAAGGGATCGGTCATTTCAGGGCACCCATTTCAAAAGGAATTGAAATCATCGAAGGGCTCCGGGGCCATACATCCGGGTATGCAGTGCCTACCTTCGTCGTCGATGCTCCAGGAGGGGGAGGGAAAATCACCCTGCAGCCGAATTATATCCTTTCACAATCTCCAACAAAAACGGTACTGCGCAATTTTGAAGGTGTGATAACCACATATCCTGAACCTGAGCAATATACACCAGGACTTGCAGATGATTATTTCAAAAGGGTATATCCTGATATGGAAGAAAAACAGTCAGATATAGGTGTATCTGGTTTAATGAACGACAAGCAATTCAATTTAGTGCCAGAAGGGCTGAAGCGAATGAACCGACGGGAAAATTACGTGACCAACCCAGAGCATGCTTCATTGAAGAACAAACGTGAAAAGCGAGATTTGTTAAAAGAAAAGAAATTCCAGGCACAGCAAAAAAAGAGCACTCCTAAGGGGGATGAATAGCATGGAGACGTGTCCATGGTGTGAGGTCGGAACATTACAATCGGTAACTGATACAGTGTTTTGGGAGTTGCCAGATGGATCGAGAGCGGTTGAAATTGATGAAACGCCATCGTTCTATTGTGATAATTGCCATGCGCTATTTCAGAGTGATGAAACGACTAAAGAGATTGAAGACCAGCTGTTTTTAATTGATACGAAAGAGTTAGGGAAACAGACGACGTATGACGAGTTATTGAAGATGAAGCGGTTGTTAAAGCGGAATTATTTTGATTTTGGGAAATAAAAAATAATTAGAAGTTGCCTCATCATTTACTTTTTTGGTGAGGTTTTTCTGTGCGCCCGGCGGTGCGGTCTATAGGGTGCACATCTCGAACAGTGAAGGCATTATTAGCGGTTGCTTTCCGTAGTGACGCGGAATTCTGAAGGAAGCAAGCGGTATATTGAGATATATTATTTTGGAAGCCTCTTTGGGAGAGGTCTTTTTAAATTTCTTCAAAGGGTATTAGGGTAGATGAAAAAGCACTGTTAAAACAACTAAATTTTATTTTCAAAATACGAAGAGCAGAAATAATAATGAAAGACCAATCGTACAAAATTAAAATCCCTCCGGCTGTTGTAAAGGAAAGGAAAATTGAAGGGCCTGTTATTTTTATATCAATGACCAGTCCAAGAAAAAATCCAGTACCAATAGTGCAGCCAACCCTTATCAAGGACAATTGCAACCATTTAAATCTTCATCTTCACTCCCTTACTTTGACCACTAGGAATAAAAAAATCCATGCAGTATCTCCTCACATATTCAAATTTCTTTTCAAAGCAAGTAGGTATTTAGATTACCTGTTTCTCTGAACATTCCCCAAATGAATTCATATATATATCCCGCCTATAAGTATGAATGTGGGAAATTACCATTCTTAATAAGCATTTTTTGGGATAACTTCATCTTTTGTGGATAACTTAGAAATGAATCTTAAAAGAAAGGGTACATATATGAAAAAAAAATGGGTTACATTAGCTATTCTTTCTACCATCGTCAATGTGCTTTCTGGCTGTGAATCATTAGCGGTCTTAGACCCTAAAGGACCTCAAGCCCAAACGCAGGCCAATGTGATTTGGCTATCAATTGCGATCATGGCGGTTATTGTTATAGTTGTTTGTGCTATTTTAGTCTTTGTGTTAACGAAATACCGTGACTCTAAACTACCTAAAGATTATGAACCACCCTACATTGAAGGGAATCATGTTGTTGAAACGATTATTGTTGGGGTGCCAATTTTAATCGTCATTTTCTTCTCCGTTGTTTCTGTAATTTCCAACAATAAAGTGGAAGCCACTCCGGAAGGGTACAAGGGTCAAGATCCATTAGTTATTTACGCGTCGTCATCAGACTGGAAGTGGCATTTTAGTTATCCAGAAAACGATATCGAGACAGTTAACTACTTGTATATTCCAACAAATCGACCACTTGAATTTAAACTTTATTCATTCGGGCCTATCACGAGTTTCTGGATTCCACAACTTGGCGGTCAAAAATATGCCATGTCTAACATGGTGACCACATTACACTTAGCAGCGGACGAATCAGGGGAAATGATGGGACGAAATGCAAACTTTAGTGGGAAAGGATTCGCTGAAAATATGTTCCACGTCGAAGCGATGTCTCAAGATAAGTTTGATGAATGGGTAAAGGAAGTTAAAGAAACTGCGAAACCCATTACTGAAGTAAGATTCAATGAATTATTAAAACCGGGTCATGAAGGACAGTTAACGTTTACTGGAACTCATTTAGACTTCTCACCAGCTCCAGAAGGTGAAAATGCTGGACATCATCATGGCTCAAGTGACTCTAACGCGAATTCAAAAGGCGAACATATGGAACATGATCATAAGTCTAGTAATAGTAAAGAAAAATCAGTACACAATCATGAATAATTTCTTAGTCTATCTCGAGAAAAATATTTTCAGAAAGGAAACACAAAAGTATGGGTTTTTTCTCTAGATTTCTTATACCTAATCCTAGTCCCGTCATTTACTCATCAATGGTGGCCATTGGTGTTACTGTTCTCTTGATCATTGTTGGTTTAACTCACTTTAAAAAATGGTTTTTTTTATGGAGTGGCTGGCTAACAACCGTCGATCATAAAAGAATAGGTATTATGTATCTAATATCTGCTTTGCTAATGCTATTTCGTGGTGGGGTAGATGCTGTGATGATGCGTGCGCAACTTGCCGTACCGGATAACAAATTATTAGATTCACAGCACTATAATGAAATTTTTTCAACACATGGGGTTGTGATGATTCTCTTTATGGCGATGCCGTACATTATGGCCTTAATGAATTTCGTAGTGCCATTACAAATTGGAGCCCGAGATGTAGCATTCCCACGTCTAAATGCCGTAAGTTTCTGGTTATTTTTTATGGGTGCGATGCTATTCAACATCTCTTTTGTAATTGGTGGTTCGCCTGATGCAGGGTGGACATCTTATTTCCCGCTTGCAGGTAATGAATTTAGCCCGCATGTTGGAACGAATTATTATATGATTGGTATTCAGATAGCCGGAATAGGTACATTAATGACGGGGATTAACTTTTTGACGACTATTCTTAAAATGAGAGCACCCGGTATGACATTAATGAAAATGCCAATGTTTACATGGTCTGCTTTAGTCACAAGCATTATTATCATTTTCGCATTCCCTGTATTAACAGTGGCGCTGATCATGGGAACAATGGATCGACTATTCGCAACCAAGTTTTTCACAATGACTGATGGCGGTATGGATATGCTTTGGGCTAACCTGTTCTGGGTTTGGGGACATCCTGAAGTTTATATCTTAATTTTGCCTGCATTCGGTCTTTTTAGTGAGATTATCCCAACCTTTTCACGACGTAACCTATATGGATATCGATCAATGGTTGCTTCAATGGTATTTATCTCTATATATTCATTCTTCGTTTGGACGCACCATTTCTTTACAATGGGGCAAGCAGCATATGTTAATAGTATTTTCTCGATTACAACGATGGTAATCGCTATCCCGACTGGAATCAAGATCTTTAACTGGTTGTTCACAATGTGGAAAGGCAGAATCAGATTTACCGTACCTATGCTTTATTCAATAGGTTTCATACCTCTTTTCACAATCGGTGGAGTTACCGGGGTTATGCTTGCGATGTCAGCGGCGGATTATCAATACCATAATACAATGTTTTTAGTAGCTCACTTCCACAATGTCATTATTCCGGGTGTAGTATTTGCTGTGCTTGGTGCCGGAACTTACTACTGGCCGAAAATGTTTGGTTTCATGTTGAATGAAAGGATTGGGAAATGGGCGTTCTGGTTTCTAACCATTGGTTTTTGCTTAGCATTCTTCCCTATGTATATTACGGGTTTAGATGGTCAAGCACGTCGTATATACACATACTCTGAATCGACTGGATTTGGACCATTGAATATGATTTCGTTTATCGGGGCAGCTTTAATGGCAATCAGCTTTGTATTAATCGTATATACGATTTACTATAGCATTCGCCATGCCCCAAGAGATGTTAGTGATGATCCGTGGGATGCACGTTCCCTTGAATGGGCTACTCATAATCCAGTACCAGAATATAACTTTGCTATTATTCCACAAGTGAACTCAAGGGAAACGTTTTGGGATGCTAAATATAAAGGTCATGAATTATTCAAGGGTGACCATGAAAAAATTCATATGCCCAATAACAGCGGGGGACCATTTATCCTGTCCTGTATCTTCTTTGTCTTTGGATTTGCGTTAGTATTCAGCATATGGTTTCTTGCGATTATTGGGTTAATCGGTATCTTTGTTTGCATGGCTCATCGTTCATTCGAAATAGATCATGGGCATTACATTTCTGTAGAAGAAATTAAAGAGACAGAAGCAAAATTCGGAGGTGTCAATAAATGGAAATAGATCACTCGCAACCTCTTGAATATAGTACTGAACAAAATCGTCTAAATATTTTAGGCTTCTGGATTTTCCTTGGAGCCGAAATTATGCTTTTTGCAACACTCTTTGCATCATATTTTACATTAGTTGATCGTACGGGTAATGGACCTGCTGGAGCAGAATTATTTGAAATCACTCCAGTACTTGCTGAAACATTCTTGCTCTTAACAAGCAGTTTTGTCATCGGGCTTGGAATTCATGCCATGCGAATTGGCAACAGGAAAGCTATGTTGACATTTTTCGTAATCACTCTCATTCTTGGATTAGGATTTATAGCATTTGAAATTACTGAGTTCATTACCTATTATCGCGAAGGAGCTACACTGCAAACTAGTGCATTTACATCGATGCTTTTTACAACATTAGGGACACATGGAGCACATGTTACATTAGGGCTTTTCTGGGGGTTATTTATTATCCTTCAAGTGAAAAAACGCGGGTTGACACCTGAAACAGCCAATAAATCTTTCATTTTCTCTCTTTACTGGCATTTCTTAGATATCGTTTGGATCTTCATCTTCACCTTTATCTACATGAAAGGGATGACATGAACATGAAGGAATTATTCCCGGCTAAGCAAGTATGGGGTTTTGTATTTTCATTGATTTTGACGTTTGTAGCTATTTTGGTTTACTTCTTCAATATGTCAAAAGCAACAGGCATGACGATTTTTATATTGACAGCATTCATACAAGCAGCTGTTCAACTAGTTGTGTTTATGCATGCTCGTGAAACTGATGATAGCAAATCAATTTTTATGACATTATATTGCGCTATATTCCTAGCTCTAATTACTGTCTTCGGTACAATACTATGTATGATCTGGGGTTGGAGTTATTGATATGATACAGCTTGGGAACAGAAGGCGTATGATGAGTAATTGAAGTTGAAATAGGGACAATGAGCTATGAATAGGGAAAAGCTTATAATGCCCTATCACAATATAACTGCTGATAAATTACAATTTTAAAAAGCGACCTTCATTTAAGGGATACGGCTATTGAAATTCCCTTTTAAGGTTATTGCCAATCCCAATGAGAATGGGGGAAATAGCCACTGATCGTGCGGATTCAGATAGCCATCTAAAAAAATGTTTTATAAATTATTAGGGAAAAGTAATAGCAAGGTGTTTGATGGCTGGGAAGAGTACCAAAAAGAAATTCCCTATTTCTCCAGATGCAATGAAAGCATATCATTATCAAGAACTTCATCGTGAAAATCCTACTCGTGAGTAATATGTTCTTCATACTATTCGTAAGTGGTGTAAGGCGATAGTGAAAAGACTTGATTTTTTACAGCAAATAAAAGCAATAAATTGTTCCAAATATGAATGAATAAATCCCCTCATTTTAGACAGAACAGTGTAAACCACTATTTCTATCGATGAAGGGGATTTGATTTTTCCTTTCAGAAAACTATAGCCTGCGGGAAATTGACGATTTTTGAAGTCATTCCGTCATCCTTCATGCGGAATGACAGACCGTGCCCAGCATGTTTATTATAGGCCTTGGGCATTGATTGATACCAGTTGAAGAACTTCGTCTCCTTTATCGAACATATTTAGAACGATATCGTAAAAAATAAAAAAAATTTCCGTTTTAAGGAAAGAGTACGATATTTTAGTGTAATTCCGTAATAAAACGAATGCGTTTTGTGTTGAAAAATCGTGGATTTCATAAAGTGAGGAAGAAAAAACCAAATTGTTTTTTAAAAAAGTGGACGGAAGCGAAAGTTTCCGATATATTAAAGCAGAAATCATAGTTATTTTAGGGGGGCTCGACATCATGAGACCATTTTATTTATATTTAATGAAATTTCGACAACCAAAGGAGATTGATGCAATCACTAAATTTGCCAATTATGCCTATGAGGATCATGGCTTCCCAAAACAATCGACTGATTATAATGAACTGAGCAGTTATTTAGAATTGAATGCAGACTATCTCGAAAGTATGTCAGTATTCGATCAAGCGTGGGAACAGTATGTCCAAATAGAAGAAGGGCTCATATTGGGAGATCAGGAATAGGGAGGATCGGAAGGATGTTTAAAAGCCTTCAAACCCGAATTTTGCTTTATTCTTTACTTATTGCAAGTGTTCCTCTTCTGATTTTGGGAATCATATCCTATGGATCACAACGATCCCTTCTGGAGAAGGAAGCAAAAAATGCCCTGAATTCAGGTTCACTGAATATTGTAAATGAAACATACAGCTATTTGAACGAACGGATCAGTGATGTGAAGTTAATGAGTGCAAATTCTGCAATCATCAATCCTGGCCACTCAAAAGAAGAGAAGTCAGATGAACTAAAAAAGTTTATCGATGCAAAAGGAAATTATTACGGAGTTTTGCATTTGGATATGGAAGGAAATGTCATTGCGGATACATCCAATAAAATGATTGGGGATAACCTCGCGAAGAGAATATGGTTCAAAGAGGCCACGGAAGGTCATGAGTTCCTTTCAGACGTATATAAAACCCGGGCTTTCTCAGAACCGATTATAGCTCTGAGTACGCCGGTATATGATCATGCAGGGAAAATGATCGGAGTCGTGTCCACAGCTTTCCGTTTGGAAGGTCTCTGGGAGATGATGGAAAAAAAGGCTAATGAAATTAGCGATAAATACCCAGTGAACTTTTTCATGATCAACCAGGAAGGCATCATGATTTCGAAAAAAGACCCACACGGCATGATCCAGGATTCTGCCTTGAGAGAAATGGGATTAACAAAAGATAAGCTGATGGAAGCTTCGTTATCGGATGATTTGTACAGTGCAGAGAATGGGGAAAAAATATATTCCATCAAGCCTGTCCATACGATAGCCCAAACAGAGAATAAATGGTTTGTTGTTGTGGGTGCTGATAAGAAGCAGGTGTTTCAGTCTTTGAATGACCTATTGACACGGTACCTGACCATCTACAGCATCGTTTTTGTTTCTATCATTCTCGCTGTCTATTTACTAACAAAGACTCTCGTTCGGCCAGTTCAAGAACTTGTCGAAGCGACAGAGGATTTCATAGGCGGAAAGGAATTCATCATTTCCGATAAAAGAAGCTTCGAGGAAATGGAAAAATTGAACCTTGCCTTTCTAAGAATGATGGAAACGATAGAAGATCGTGAGAAGGAAATCGTCCGTACGGAAAAATTGAAATATGTAGGCCAGCTAGCTGCCGGTGTCGCCCATGAAATCAGGAACCCATTGACGACAATAAAGGGTTTTTTCCAATTATTGAAGAGCCAGGATCATGATAAATCATTGATAGAAAAATATAGCGATGTCATGCTTCATGAAGTGGATCGGGTCAATGTATTTGTAACACAACTTCTTGATTTGGCAAAACCGCATCAATTGGAATGGGAGAAAATCGATTTAAAGGACTTCCTTGATGAAATTATGGATACCTATACTTCCTCAATTCCGAGTTCTCATGTAAGAATAATTAATAGAATGACACAATCCGTCATTGTTTATTCAGACAGGAACCGGTTAAGGCAGGTTCTCTTGAATGTCTTGAATAATGCATGTGAAGCCATCGAAGCAAGGGGGCAGATTGAACTGCATCACGATTCCATCTCCCAATATATAAGATTAGTGATCAGCGATGATGGAAAAGGCATCAGTCCCGAGAATTTAAAAAATATCGGTATGCCCTTTTATACCACCAAACCGGATGGAAACGGATTAGGTGTGGCGACATGCATTCAGATAATGGAGGAATTAAAAGGGAAATTCCAAATTGAGAGCGTCCCTGACGAAGGAACGAAAGTGACGCTCACTATCCCCACTACGAACCGTCTCATTAAATGAGGCGGTTTTTGGTTGTAGTGCCCTTAAATAAATGGGCCGGTTAATTAGCTAAATGAGCAAAATGCCCGCTTAATTCCATTAACCTCCATGTTTGTTTGTGCATATAATTTACTAATCAAACGATAAGGACCATATTGGGGGATGTCTCTTATGGGCAAAAAAAAACAGCCGAAATTTAAATTAGGCGATACAGTCGTAATAACAATGTATGGGACAGTCGGGAATATAACCGATGTGAAATTTCTCGATGGTGCTTATGTGTATGAAGTGAACTATAGTGAAGGTCTTTATATCGAAAAAACATTGCAATCGATAAATGAATATGAAGGAGAAATCCTTTATCCGAAAGAACAAATCGATATTGAATATAAATTTTTATTAGGTGACTTGGTCCAAGTGGATGGATATGAACAGGATTATTTCAAGATTATCGGCTATCGAACGGAAATTTGGCGCTATAAGGAAAATGCCTGGGAGGATGTAATCTATGAGTTATCAAGAATCTCTGATGGTGAATGGCTTGAAGCGCATGAAGAAGAACTGACTTTGATTGCCGATGCTAAACGTGCAGATGGAATCATTAATAAGTTGGGTCTGCTCCTTCCTCAAAAGAAAAATGAGCTTGCTATCATTGCTAAACAAAACAACCCTGGTAAAGGTGAGCGAGAAATGACAATGACAAAAGATGAAAAAAAGGAAATGATTGATGGCCTGTTGGATTTATATAATGATTATTGTAAGCTCTACGAACATTTTGGCGATGATGAATATCGTCACATCATGAAGATCGCCCTCGCTAAAATAGAAAAGGCTGCAGAGGAAATTTATCCAGATCATAAAAAGAAGCAAACGAAGTGAAAGACACCTATAAAGGGCAATTTCCAAATTCCCTATAGAAGTATCCATTCAAATTGAACACGAATGGAACTTGAAAACGATAGACCCTTCATATGTTTTTCCATTAAGGGATGCCTTACTGGAATATTTGTCTCTACACATTCATAGACCTTTAAATAAGGGGGCGATGATTTGCGAGAAATTGAGGTTTTTATTGATACAGAAGAGATAGCGGAATTCTTTTTTCAAGAATTGATAAGACGGGGCTATCTTCCAACAGAAGCTGAAGTTGAAGATCTTGCTGACATCACATTCGAATATCTTCTTGAAAAATGCATAATTGATGAAGAAGTCGATGAGTAACCTGTCATAAGACGGTTAGCAGCTTCCTTTCCCATAATTTTATTAACCATTAAAAAAAGACGGCGGACCTCCGCCGTTTTGTTTGCGATTTAGGAAGGGTGCCAAAAGTCGTTTCGTGATTTCCATTTTTCAAGTTCCAGATAAGGTTCGATTTTCCTAACTTGTGGTTGATATGGTATAGTAGTTTTTGAATATCATTTCAACCACAAGTTAAGGAGGACATAGTCGTATGAGCGTACATATTGGTGCAAAAGAGAATGAAATTGCGGAAACGGTCTTACTTCCTGGGGACCCGTTGCGTGCAAAATATATTGCTGAAACATTTTTAGAGGATGCTAAACTTTATAATGAAGTTCGTAACATGTTTGGATATACAGGGACATATAAAGGAAAACGAATTTCTGTACAAGGTACAGGCATGGGTGTCCCATCCATTTCGATTTACGTGAATGAATTGATGAATAGCTATAATGTCCAGAAGTTGATTCGTGTGGGAACTGCAGGAGCGATTCAAAAAGATGTAAAAGTCAGGGATGTGATCCTTGCAATGAGTGCCTCCACCGATTCCCAAATGAATCGTATGACTTTCGGCGGGGTGGACTTTGCCCCGACCGCGGATTTCGAATTACTTAGAAAAGCCTATGACGCCGGCACGGCAAAGGGCTTGCAATTGAAGGTCGGTAATGTATTTACGGCCGATCAGTTTTATAACGATAATAGTGAATTGGAAAAGTGGGCAAAATACCAAATACTTGCGATAGAGATGGAATCAGCGGCCCTTTACACGCTTGCTGCTAAATTTGGACGCCAAGCTTTATCTGTATTGACCATTTCCGATCACATTTTAACTGGTGAGGAAACGTCGGCGGATGAGCGCCAGTCAACTTTTAACGAAATGGTTGAAGTGGCATTGGAAGCAGCTATCCAGGACTGATAATTGGTTGTAAATGACAGGCGGGTGACCAGGAATAAGTGATGCTGTATAATGACAGTTTGGATACAGGCTCATTTGTTCCAGGTATCCGCATTTTTGTAATATCAGGAGATGCCTGTTGTCCTTGGAGCATTCTCCATGATTTGAATTTTATTAAAAAATACATATGGCTATAAGTTGTTATTTTTGATAACTATTATTTTTCGATTGGCATGAAAGCTGATAAAATAGGAATGAAATCGTTTATATCGTCATGAAGAATGAAAGTGGTGAGGCTTCAGTGGAAGAAGAAAATCAAAAACAGCCAAAAGAGGCAGGGAAATTCATTAAAATGAAGAAGTTTACGTTCATTATGGGGATTTTCTTAGTCATATTTCTAACTGCAGGGATTACTACAATAGCCTTGACCTTTGGAGATGAAAAAGTAGAGTCATTAGCACCGGATAAGCATGCGGAATTTGAAAAGCTGTATTCTACATACGATAAGATAAAAGATGACTATTATGAAGAGGTTGATGAAGAAAAGCTGGTTGACGGCGCAATTAATGGAATGATCAAATCATTGGATGATCCCTATTCTGCTTATATGGATAAAAAGGAAGCATCGAGTTTCCATGAGAGCATCTCTTCATCTTTTGAAGGAATCGGTGCTGAGATTCAGGAGCAGGATGGACAAATCATGGTCGTCTCACCGATAAAAGGGTCCCCAGCAGAAAAAGCAGGGGTAAAACCGAATGATATCATATTAAGTGTGGACGGTAAAAGTGTTGAAGGACTCAGCTCTTCTGAAGCTGTCCTGAAAATCAGGGGCGAGAAGGGTACGAAAGTGGATCTATCCATCTCAAGAGCTGGTGAGTCGGAACCGATTAAGCTCACCATTAAACGGGATACAATTCCGATTGAAACGGTATATGCGGAAATGCTTGATGATGGAGTTGCAAAAATTCAAGTGACCAGTTTTTCCGAACATACAGTCCAAGAGTTGAAAACGGCGCTTGAAGAAATGGCGAAGAAGGATATGAAGGGTCTCGTATTGGATTTGCGGGGAAACCCAGGAGGACTGCTTGATCAAGCAATAGAAATGGCAAGCCTGTTCATACCTAATGGGAAAGTGGTCCTTCAAGTTGAGGATCGCAGCGGGAAAAAAGATGTATATAAATCGGAGAATGATGGAGAACTGAAAATCCCGGTAGTCGTGTTGATTGATGATGGAAGTGCCAGTGCTTCTGAAATCGTTGCAGCGGCTGTCAGTGAGTCTGCACACATTCCATTGATCGGTGTCAAGTCATTTGGGAAAGGGACAGTGCAGACTGCCCAAGACTTCGAAGATGGATCTAACTTCAAATATACGGCAGCTAAATGGTTGACTCCTGAAGGCAATTGGATTCATAAAAAAGGGATCAAGCCGGATATTACTGTGAAGCTTCCTGATTATGCCAGCCTTCCGTACATTTCGCCTGATAAGGAATTGAAAGCATCCGATTCTTCTAGTGAAGTGAAGGCGGCTGAAGAGATGCTGAAGGTAGCAGGACATGATCCAGGTAAAATAGATGGATTCTTCGATGAAGCAACCAAGAATGCGGTCACAGCATTCCAAAGGGAACAAAAAATTAAAGAAACCGGCACCATTAAGGATGATACTACCGTGAAATTGATGCAGGTCATCCGCGAGAAAATCCTTAAAAACGACACACAAGTGAAAAAGGCAGTAGAAGTATTAAAGAAAGAAATTAATAAATGATTTTGATCGAAAAGCCTGTCAGCGGATATCGTTGGCAGGCTTTTTTTTCGTTTCATGCATAGAATTCCAAAATTAGGCAGAGAATAGGGGTAATTTTCCGATGAGGTGAGGTAATGAAAGAAAAGGTATTGTTCATATATCTATTGGTCTTGATTCTGGCAGGCTGCACCTATGCCCCTTTACCCAAACAAAATGGAAATGAAGGTACGGAAAAAAAACTAACCAATGAAGATAACCAGGAAAACGATAAAACTTTTCTGTTAATTGGTGTTGACACAAGGGGAGAGCAAAAATCTCGATCAGATGCGATTATCCTTGCAAAATACTTTCCTGAGCAGGAGAAACTGAAGCTGGCTTCCATTATGCGTGATAGTTATGTGAAAATCCCCGGGAATAAATCAGGATATAACAAAATAAATGCTGCTTATTATTATGGTGGAAGGGAATTGCTCAAGAAAACCATACAGGAAAACTTCGATGTCAAGATCGACCATGTAGCGGTAATCGACTTTAAGGGATTTGTCAAGATGGTGGATTTACTTGCCCCTGAGGGGGTGGCGGTGAATGTGGATCAGGAAATCATAGATGATATGAGCATCCAAGCAAGCGTCGGTAAAAATGTTTTACATGGTGAGGAAATATTGAAATATGTCCGTTTTAGACATGACGATGAAAGTGATTTTGGCAGGGTTGAACGACAACAAGAAGTAATGGTTCAATTAAAAACAGCGTTTATAAATCAAATCTCATCCTTCGAAGGGATGGCGGCCCTTCCTAGTATAATCGAACAAGGACTCTCGTACTTGGATACGGATATTGGACTGAAAACAATAATGGAAATGGGTCCCAAAGCCGTCTTCCATACACCGGACACGGTCGAAACCTTAAGGGTTCCAGTGAAAGGAAGCTTTAAAGATGAAATATATCCCCAGTCCGGAGCCGTTTTGGAAATAGACTACACTAAAAATAAGAAGGCACTTCAGGAGTTCTTTTCAAAATAATAAGATGTCCTATTCTCTTTTATTATCGAAGACATCCTAATATTAACTGAAGATTTTCAAATTAAATATTGTATTATAGACCTCGCAAGAATAATCTTAATTCGATCACCTTTAAAAAACGAGAGGGATAAGAAATCCTTCTCGTTTTTTATCACCAATAAAGGAACCTGGATCAATTAACAAAATGCGGAATGTTTTTGAAGAAATCCGGTGTTATGATGCCGTTTTCGGTAATGATGCTTGTAATTAGATGATTCGGTGTAACGTCGAAGGCTGGATTGAAAGTCTTCACGTTTTCCGGAGCGATCCTTACACCTTGAATGAAGGTGATTTCCGCTTCATTCCTTTCTTCGATCGGGATGGATGTGCCGGATTCGATAGAAAGGTCGAATGTGCTTGATGGTGCGGCCACATAAAAGGGGATACCAAAGTGCTTGGCTAATATGGCCAATCCCAATGTCCCGATTTTATTGGCTGTATCTCCATTGGCCGCAATCCTGTCGGCCCCGACGATAATTCCCTTTATTTCTTTCTGGTGAATCGTATGGGCAGCCATATTATCAGAAATTAAGGTGACGTCAACTCCCGCTTGCATCAATTCCCAAGCCGTCAAACGTGCCCCTTGCAGGACAGGCCTTGTTTCACATGCGTACACTTTTAGCGGAAAGTCCCTTTCTTTAGCCAGGTGGAAGGGAGCCAAGGCAGTACCATACCGAGCCGTGGCGATTCCCCCGGCGTTGCAATGTGTAAGAATGGAATCTCCTCTATTGAATAGCGATAAACCATGTTCCCCGATTTTCCTGCACATTTCTTCATCTTCATCAAAGATGGCTTTAGCCTCCGCTACAAGTGCTTCCTTGGCATTTGAAATGCTTTGCGCAGCCTGCAAGGTGTTCTCCATCCTCCTTAACGCCCAAAAAAGGTTGACTGCAGTAGGCCGTGAAGAGGCGAGTTTTTCAATATGCCTCGTTACATTTTTCTTGAATTCCCCTAAATCAGCAGTTGTTTCCTGCTTGGCGCCAAGTGCAACACCGAATGCTGCCGTCAGCCCAATTGCTGGGGCACCGCGAACTTTTAATGTAAAAATGCTGTCATATACATCATCAACAGAATGAAGTTCAATAAATTCAGTTATGGAAGGAAGGGCTTGTTGATTTAATAATGTAATATGGGTATCATCCCAATGTACCGAATATGGTAAGGGTGCAATTGTAGTCATGTTCAGGTCTCCTTTTAAATGGTTGAGTAAGATGGCAGTGTCCGTTGCTTCAACGCTTCAATGACGGCTGGAACATCCAATTCCTCCCGTTTTTTAATTAATAAAGTACCGATTTCCAATGTTGCCGTTTTGGCTGCGATCCTTGTTTCTTTATCTTCAATGACGTTTAAATCGGCTACATGGGAAAGGCCAATGGTTCGCCGAATCAGTTCGCAGCCTGCAAAGCCGAATGCATCTTTTTTGAATTTTGTCAGTAAATAAGGCAGATAACCCTTCACATGGCGGAATGGGCTTTTATTTTGGACCTCCCATAATTCGGTATAAGTTTCTTCAAAGGCATTCCAAAATTCAAGAAGGAGCGTGAAAATCTCTTCCTTTCCAGCGCCATTTCGTGTAATTGCCTGAAAGAGAAGGTTGGCGGTGTATTGACCAAGGTCAAAACCAACTGGCCCATAAAAAGCGAATTCCGGGTCAATAACCTTTGTTTCAGTTTTACTTGCAAATATACTTCCAGTATGTAAATCTCCATGAAGCAAGGCTTCCTGCTCGGTTTCAAAGCTTTGCTTCAGCTTGGCGACCTCAAGTATCACTTCTTGATCATTCCATATTTTTTGGGCGGCATCTTTCAATTCCACCTCGAAATCTCCAGGGAGTTCCTCAAAAAATGGATCCGTGAAAATAAAGACCTCAGTGATTTTGCAGAGTTCGGGATTCGTGAAATGTCGGGCCACCTCCTTTTTCGAAGAGGGTTCTAAATGATGATCGGATGTATAAAATGCCGTCGTCGCAACATACTCACCAATATGCTGTGAAAGCAATGGATATGAATCGCCATCGATCAATCCTGTTCTAACGATTTTCAAGTGCGATAAATCCTCCATGACTGTGATGGCAAGCTGTTCATCCGAATAGTAGACTTGCGGTACGAATTCGGGGCAATAACTTCTGAAATGAATCAGCGCATTCGCCTCAATGGCTGCCCTTTTCAATGTCAGCGGCCAGCTTTCACCAAGTACCTTGGCATAAGGGACCGCTTGTTTGATTATTATACCTTTGTTTGTGACCGTGTCTGTAATATGAAAAACATAATTTAAGTTTCCATCGCCGATTTCATTACATTTCAAACTTGCATCCGCATTGACCAACCCAAGTTTTTTTGCAAGAGTTATAGCTGTTTCGTTTGTCAATCTCTTAAAATTTGAATGGTTTTGAGTCATTCTTTTCCCCTCCAGATTCAAAATAAGAATAAAAAAGCCTCTTTCATATAGAAAGAGGCAGAAGTTTTGGCTTCGGACCTCTTATCTTCCAGAAAATGAATTCTGGTGGAATTAGCACCGTGCTCTGTGGATTTAATAATCCGGCGGAAGATCCGCCCCATTTCACAATGGTATTACAGTCGGTTGCTGGGCTTCATAGGGCCTTTATCCCTCAGCCTGCTCTTGATAAGAGTAAATGTTTTCTGAAATTTTAATCTTCGGGAAAATAATATCAACTTTTTAAATAGTTTGTCAATGGGTAAATTAATAAAAATCAGGACGGCGATCTTCGAATACAGGTATTTTGTTACGTGCTTCCGTAACTTTGTTGAAGTCCAAGGTGCCTGTCAATAGTTCGTTTCCTTCTCCGGCTTCACTTATGATATTCCCCCATGGATCAATAATCAAGGAATGGCCCGCAAATATATTATTGACATCCGAACCTGTACGATTAACGGCTACAACATAGGCTTGGTTCTCGATGGCACGGCTTATCAATAAGGCTCTCCAGTGATCGAGTCTCGGCTTTGGCCATTCAGCCGTAACGAAAAGAACTTCCGCGCCTTGAACGGTATGGGCTCGCTGCCATTCAGGGAAACGAATGTCATAACAAACGAAGCCGGCACATATTTTTTCATCAAGGGTAAATAAACCATCTTTTTCACCTGGCTGCAGGAAATGATGTTCATCCATTAATTGAAATAAGTGAAGCTTATCATATTCTTTAATGAGCTTTCCGTGTTTATCGATGATGATCATGGTGTTATAGATTCCCTTGCTTGTTTTTTTCGCAATGGAACCGCCGATGATGTGAATCTGGTGTTTCTGTGCCTGTGTTTTAAGAAATTCAATCGTTTTTTCTGCCTCTTGATCAGCAATCTCATTCAGCCTGGTCAAGTCGTATCCGGTTGTCCAAAGCTCTGGTAATATGACGATATCGGGTTCGGACCGAGCTGCTTTTTCCATCCATTGTTCTGCAACCTGAAAATTGACATCTGGTTGCCCGAAAGCTATATCCATTTGAATACAAGCTATTTTCCACTTCATCGTTTAAACCCCCCACATGTAAAAAATGCTTTACAAGACTACGATAAACATATATCATTTGTGACTAGAATTTCAAGAAATTTCAGAGAAGGTGTATAAATGGTGCAATTCGAAAAATCCGGACTGCTTCAGGACCTGCCTAAGCAGTTTTTTGCTTCACTGGTCGCAAAAGTCAATGCAATCACGGAGCAAGGACATGATGTCATTAATTTAGGTCAGGGAAACCCTGATCAGCCGACGCCGGAGCATATCGTCAAAAGTTTGCAAACTGCCGCTGAAAATCCGATTAATCATAAATATTCGCCATTCCGGGGACATCAATATTTAAAAGATGCTGCTGCCGTCTTTTATGAACGAGAATACGGTGTCAAGCTGGATCCGAATAGTGAAGTGGCAATTCTCTTCGGGGGAAAGGCAGGTCTTGTCGAACTTCCGCAGTGTTTATTGAATCCAGGTGATACAATCCTTGTTCCAGATCCCGGCTATCCGGATTATCTTTCCGGTGTTGTTTTAGCCCAGGCAAAGACCGAACTGATGCCCTTGACAGAAGAAAATGATTTTCTTCCGAAATACGATGACATACATAAAGAAGTTCTTGATAAAGCCAAAATGATGTTCTTGAATTATCCGAATAATCCCACAGGCGCTTCTGCAACTGAAAGTTTCTTTGATGAAACCGTCTCCTTTGCAAAAGAACATTCAATTTGTGTGGTCCATGATTTCGCCTATGGGGCGATAGGATTCGATGGAAAAAAACCGATAAGCTTTCTCCAGGCGGAGGGTGCAAAGGATGTAGGAGTTGAAATATACACTCTATCGAAAACATACAATATGGCAGGGTGGAGAGTCGGCTTCGCAGTGGGCAATAAGAGTGTAATAGAAGCTCTTGAACTATTACAAGACCATCTTTATGTGAGTCTTTTCCCGGCGATACAAGAAGCTGCGGCAAGCGCTTTGCTTGACTCACAGACCTGTGTAGAGCAGTTAGTGCAAATGTACGAGGGGCGAAGGAATGTTTTCATTGAGGGATTGAGGTCCATCGGATGGGAAGTCAAAGCTCCAGCGGCATCGTTTTTTGCCTGGCTCAAGGTACCTGAAGGTTTTACGTCCGAGAGTTTTGCGGACTATTTATTAACGCATGCCCATGTAGCTGTTGCCGCAGGGAATGGGTTCGGTGAATTTGGCGAAGGTTATGTCAGGGTAGGGCTACTGACTTCGGAAGAACGGCTGCAAGAGGCTGTGGAACGAATACGGACATTAAACTTATTTTAATGCAATAAGGTTCACCTTTAAATAGTTAAAACTTATTGACAAAGTAGGAATTACCTGTCAGAATACAAAATAAATTCTTAATCTTTCGATACTTGGATGCAACTTATATATCAGCGTTTTCTTATTTTGAGCAGGTGGAGGGACTAGCCCGATGAAGCCCAGCAACCGACCGTAATTCCATTGTAAAATGGGGCGGAATCCTTTCGCCGGATTTTCTTGAAATCCACAAGGCACGGTGCTAATTCTTGCAGCCGATGGCTGGGAGATAAGAAGATGGCTTTTTAAAGCCTCTTCTTTATGAAGGGGCTTTTGCCATTTTGAGACCATCTCAGGCCAATAGTGACATAGAGAGTTTACTAACGTGTTATAGGAGTGATCAGATGAGCGAGATAGTCGCTACTTATTTAATTCATGACTTTATTGGAAATCATGAGAAAAAAGCAGAGAGCATTGCCTTGGGTCTGACTGTCGGGACATGGACGGACTTGCCGCATTTGGTACAGAAACAACTGGAAAAACATAAGGGACGCGTCGTATCGGTGACACCCCTATCTGAAGAAGAGAGGGCAAACAGCTACTTTAATCGGAAAGTATACCGTTCGCTGATTAAAATTGCCTATCCGGCAAGGAATTTCTCCAATGATTTACCTGCAATCCTTACGACGGTCTTCGGCAAACTTTCATTGGACGGTGAAATAAAACTTATGGACTTGGATTTTGTCGGTGATATTCAAAAAGCTTTTCCCGGGCCGCAATTTGGCATTGAAGGCATAAGGGAAAAGCTTGGCGTATTTAACCGGCCCTTGGTGATGAGCATCTTTAAAGGTGTATTGGGAAGAGACCTAACATTTCATAATGAGCAACTGAGGCAACAAGCATTGGGAGGTGTCGACCTGGTTAAGGATGATGAGATCCTCTTCGACCAGGAACTGACTCCATTTTTCGATAGAATAAAAACGGGAAAAAGAATATTGAATGAAGTCTATGAAACCACTGGCCACCGTACTTTATATGCTGTCAATCTATCAGGGAAAACTTTTGAATTATTGGATAAGGCAGAGCAAGCGGCTGCAGCAGGGGCAGATGCTTTATTGTTCAACGTTCATACATATGGTTTGGATGTATTGCAGGCCTTGAGTGAACATGATCGTATCAAGCTGCCGATCATGGCGCACCCCGCATATAGCGGGGCATTGGCATCTTCATCATTTTATGGTATCGGCTATCCATTATTGCTTGGTAAATTAGTAAGGTTATCAGGCGCGGATTTATCTTTGTTCCCTTCTCCTTATGGAAATGTCGCACTTGAAAAAACGGAGACCTTAGCGATTGCTGAAGCTCTGACAAAAGATGAACTTTCATGGAAAAAAGCCTTCCCTGTTCCTTCTGCAGGCATTCATCCGGGCATGGTTCCGGACCTGATCAAGGATTTCGGGCTTGATAGTGTGATTAATGCCGGAGGCGGAATTCACGGGCACCCTGACGGAGCAGAGGGCGGTGCCAAGGCATTCCGTTCTGCTGTGGAAGCCGTTCTGGCAGGAAAGGAACTTTCTGAAGCGGCGGCTGAGGAAGAAACCCTAAAAAAAGCTCTTGTGTTGTGGGGAGGCCTATAAGAAATAATGAAACCGATCATCTTTTGTGATTTTGACGGAACGATCACCAACACAGATAATATCATTTCAATTATGAAGAAATTTGCGCCTCCGGAATGGGAAGCGTTGAAAGACGGTGTCCTTCAGCAAAAAATCAGTATATCTTCAGGAGTTGGGGATATGTTTTCCCTGCTTGATAGTGGCTTGAAGGATGACATCATCCAATATGTAAGAAAAACGGCCGGCATTCGTCCAGGGTTTTATGAATTCGTTGAGTATACGAAACAAGCCAATATCCCTTTATATATTGTAAGCGGGGGCATGGATTTTTTCATTTCACCCCTTTTGAATGATATCTTGCCAACAGAGTCCGTTTATTGCAACCATGCATTTTTTGATAAGGAAAAGATTTATATTGAGTGGCCACATGCTTGTGATGAGCAATGTAATAATGATTGCGGTTGCTGCAAGCCATCCATTATGAGGAAAATTACGGGTCCGGAAGATTTTAAACTCGTTATTGGAGATTCAGTGACGGATTTTGAAGCGGCAAAACAGGCCGATTTTGTCATAGCCCGTGACATACTGCTTGAAAAATGCGATAGGGAAGGAATTCCACATCAAGGATTCGAAACATTTTTTGATGTAATTGACATTATAAAGCAGCAGGAGGTGGTTAAAGCGTGAACACTCATTCTAAAGAGTGGCAGGAGTTGGCAGATATTAAAGCTGAACTGGCCGAAAGGGATTGGTTTATGGGAACTAGCGGGAATTTGTCCATCCGCGAACCCAAAAGCCCTTTCTTTTATATTACCGCAAGCGGTAAGGATAAAAGGAAGCAATCGGCTACGGACTTTTTACTGGTGGATTTAAAAGGAAAACCAGTTGAAGATACGAACCTAAGACCATCGGCCGAAACTTTACTTCATACAGACATTTACCGAAAAACCAATGCGAACTGTGTACTCCATGTCCATACAGTTGAAAATAATGTGATATCGGAATTGTACGGAGATGAAGGCCAAGTTTCCTTTCGTAATCATGAAATCATTAAAGCGACCGGTCGGTGGGATGAAGATTCGGAGCTTCGGATTCCAATCATATATAATCACGCTGACATACCGCTGCTATCCGATAAGTTCAAGCCGCATGTCGAAGAAGACTCTGGCGCTGTGCTGATACGCAATCATGGCATTACGGTTTGGGGCAAAAGCGGATTCGAGGCAAAAAGAATACTTGAAGCCTGCGAATTTTTATTTCAATATCAACTGTTACTTAATCAACAAAAGGCGTTTGCAGGTTCTATAAGATAAATACTCATAGAGGAGGAATGAATGATGGCGACGATCAGATTCCATGAAACAAACGAGGTTATTGAAAACGGTGAACAGGTAAAAGGTTTTTTAGAAACACAAGGGGTTATTTATGAGCAATGGGACATTTCTAAATTACCTGCCCATCTTGTGGAAAAATACGATCTAACAGATGCTGACAAGGAGGAAATCCTTGTAACTTTCCAATCAGAGATAGCGGAAATCTCTGAAAGAAGAGGCTATAAAGCCCATGATATCATCACATTATCCGATGCAAACCCGAACTTGGATCAAATGCTTGAAAACTTTAAGCAGGAACACCATCACGAAGATGATGAAGTGCGTTTCATAGCTGGCGGAACGAGTATCTTTGCCATTGAAGGCAATGATAAACAGTGGTTTGATGTACGGCTTAATCCAGGAGATCTTATTAGTGTACCAGAATCAACAAGACATTATTTCACGCTCGCGGAAGATAGGAAAACTGTTGCTGTCCGGATTTTCGTAACAGCTGCGGGATGGGTGCCGATTTACGAAAAAGACGAAGTTCAAGCATGAATCAATGTTGAAAAACCAGCTTACGGGCTGGTTTTTATTTGTAGAAAAAAGGGAAGTCAGAATGATCTCATCTCGAACCATGATTTTAAAACAAGCCCAGATTATCCTTAATGGTTTTTTCGTGTAATCCCCCTTGGATTGAAGAAATTTGCGACACACCCCTGCCAAATAACTGTCTAGACGAGACCCCACAGGCGCTTGCGTCGAGGAGGCTCGGGAGGCAGTCGGCGGAAAGGGAGCGGATTTCTGAAAGCGACTGGATGTTTTTAAATAAAAAACTGCATTCGAACTCGCTTTTCTTCGAGTTTATCTTCAGTCTGAAACAAGCCATCCGGCTTGTTTCATGCAGTCAAAAAGGGTTCGGAATGGTCTCATCTCGAACCATGATTTTAAAACAAGATCAGATTATCCTTAATGACCTTTTCCTGTAATCCCCATTGGATTGAAGAAATTTGCGACACTCCTGCCGAAAAACTGGCTAGCCGAGACCCCACAGGCGCTTGCGTCGAGGAGGCTCGGGAGACAGTCGGCGGAAAGGGAGCGGATTTCTGAAAGCGACTGGACGTTTTTAAATAAAAACTGCAGTTGAACTCGCTTTTTTTCGAATTTGCCTAGTCTGAAACCAGCTTACGGGCTGGTTTTTTTATGTGAATCCGGCAAGTGCTTTAGTAAGCTAATTATGATAAAATTTAACGGAATCGAATTTAACCGGATTTAGGAGCAGATAAGAATGAAAACGACCGAAGTGTACATATTGGGCGGCTTTCTCGGCAGCGGGAAAACGACGCTTCTTCGAAATATTTTAAAACAGGAAAGTGAAGCGGGCAGAAAAGTGGCAGTGCTTTTAAATGAGCTCGGCAGTGTATCGGTTGACAGCGGACTCATTGGTGATGGAGTGCCTCTGAAGGAATTGTTTGACGGGTGCATTTGCTGCACAATTCAAGATAAACTGGAGGTTCAGCTTCATGAGTTACTAACCGAAAATGAACTGGATGCGGTTTATATTGAAACGACGGGTGCAGCTCATCCAGTTGAAGTATTGGATGGCATCATGTCGCCGATTTTCGCCAAAAAGCTGGAGTATAAAGGGATCATCACGGTCGTCGATTTATTAAGGTGGCGCGATCGGGAGGAACTGTCTCCGCAGCTTCGACAGTTGCTTGCAGAGCAAATCCATCATGCCGATTTCATTTTATTGAATAAAGCGGATATGGTAAGTGAGATGGATGCCGCACAGCTAATATATACGATACAGGCGCTGAATACGGATGCTGTATGTTTATTGACGGAGTATGCAGCCGTTTCCTTGGCATCATTGCAGCAAATGCAAAGAAAAAGGCATAATGTACATCAAAAGCTTGATGTACATGACCATTTACACTTAACTGCAATCGTTCATACATTTGAAGGTGCTGTGGCACAAACCGACTTTGAAGAGTGGCTTAGGGCCCTTCCGGAAACGGTCTATCGAATGAAAGGATATATCTCCTTTACACATTCACAATACCCGCATTTATTCCAATACTCCTACGGAATGCCGATGTATATGAATGAAATGATGAAAATGCCATTGAATATCGTCATGATCGGGGAAAAGTTGGATAAGGAAATGTTGATCGGTCAGTTGAAAGCTTTGGAAGCGAAAGCGGCCCGATAAACGTTTACCGCCCATTAAAGAAGGGAAACATGAAAGGAAGACTTTCTTATTAAGGAGGCGGTATTAGTGCCATGGAATAAGGACGATTACCCAAACTCGATGAAGAATCTAGATAAAGATGTCAGGGAAAAGGCTATAGAAATCGCGAATGCATTATTGGATGAAGGATATGAGGATGGAAAAGCCATTCCAATTGCCATAGACCGGGCTAAGATGTCAGTAGGAAATGATTGAGAAAATGGTCAGACCCACATAGGGGTCTGACCATTTTTATTGTTGCATTCCAAAGGCGGCAAATGTCTTTTCGTCTTCTATCAATCCGCAGGCAGCGCACTGAACCCGAACTTCAGGACCATTATATGCTAGATGGAATGGCAGAAGGGAGTCGTTCGAATATTGTTCAACAATCTCACCGGATTGGGGATCCTTTTTAATGGGTGTTGCTACTTGCTGAATGAGATTGAAGCGAGATTTATTTGTCCGGCAATTCGGACAGCGGTATACTTGAGACATTGTACTCACTCCTTTTTTGGATTTTAAAAAGCATAATATCTTATTATTAAGATAGTCTTTACAAACTTGACATTAATATGTATAAATTAGTAATGGATGGAAGGGATACTATGAAAGAAAATGTCAGGCAAGAAGAATTACTGGTGGCTTATTTAAGCATATGGAACAATCGTAAGGTGAACGATGGAGGGGGAAGGGAAGTGTTGCCGGAACTCATCAGACGAGAGCTTTTGGATGAAAATGCCCATCCCCGCGCCCGAAAACCAGTATTGGAGAAATTTTACCTTTCTATTAAACGCGTGATGGAATCTTCGCTTTCGGAAGAAATGAAAAATGAGATTGTAATGGCCTATATCACTGAATTGGAAAGATTATGATTTTTTGAGTGTGTACCGATGCTTGTTAGCAAATATTCTTTTATGCTTCATACTTTTTTCACAAATCATTGTTAAAATTTATAAAAAATAGATATTTAATGAATAAGGAGCTTAAAATTATGAAGTGGGGCGGGCTTTTTCTTGCCATCGTACTGCTTACGGGGTGTAATAGCGGTAATGCATTTACTAAAATCAATAAAAGTCAATCTTTCCTGGCAACTGTCAATATCAAGGATACCTCACTGACTTTCATAGACGAAAACTATCATGCTTTTGCAAAATGGGATATTTCAGAACCATTTACCGGAGCCCTGCTCCTGGCAGACAAAGATACTATCCTGCTTTATGGAAAAGAGATGGAGAAAGTCCAAGTGTACTCTTTATCTGCAGGAAAACTGATCAACAGTTGGGAAATTGGAAAAGGGATCGTCAATATGCAGTTGTTACGTGATGGAAAAAGCATCGTGGCGGTCAATCAATCGAATCACTCCATTTATTTTTTAAATGCTGATGGGGAGGAACAGGATATTGTCAAGGTTGGTAAAAGCCCCTTGACCGTTCTTCAAGGAGAGCAAGCGAATCGATTGTATGTTATTAATTTTGGTGATACCAAATGTTCAGTGATAAATCTTGAAACGAAAACGGTCGATTTCGAATTTCCCGTACATAGTTCCAGCACAGGCACATTATTAAGGGAAGAAAAGGATGAAATATGGATTGGAGGACACGGTGATGGGGATCAAGTGGAAGAGAATCTTTATATTTATTCGGCAAAAACGGGAGAGTTGAAGAAAAAGCTTAAGGCCCCAACCATGCCGATAAAGTTCCTGGAAAATGATGAAGGTATATTTGTCCTTAGTCATGGGACTAGCTCCTTATATAAATTGAATGATCAATATGAGGAAGTCAAAAGCAAAGTGGTCGGCGTCAACCCCTTTGAAATGGCGAACTTTAATGAAGATGTGGTCGTGGCGGGATATGATAGTGATGAAGTGTATGTAATGGATGCTGAAACAGTCGATGTTAAAAAAACAATCAAAGTCGGCGAAGGTCCATTCCAATTGATGTTGAGGAGTAGATGACATGCATGTTTACACCATTTTAGTCGTGGATGATGAAGAAGATATGCGTAATCTAGTTGAAATGTATTTGCTGAACTCAGGTTATCGATGCCTTCAAGCTGCGAATGGAAAAGAAGCTATAAGTATGGTTGAAACAGAGGAAGTGGATTTAATCCTATTGGATATCATGATGCCAGGTATGGACGGTTTCTCCGTTTGTGAAGAAATTCGTGAAATTGGGGAGATCCCTGTGATATTTGTCAGTGCGAAAGGTGAAGAATGGGATAAGGTGAAAGGGCTGAAGCTTGGCGGCGACGATTATATCGTCAAACCTTTCAATCCAGGAGAATTGGTCGCAAGGGTCGAAGCGGTATTGCGAAGGACAGGGAAATTATCATTGAATGAAGAGAATCAAAACCATGTCCGATTCGGTAAAATTAGCTTGAACTTACAATCCAGAACGGTTTTAGTGGAAGGGAAGCCAATCAGTTTAACCTTGAAAGAATTTGAATTGCTGTTATTCCTCATGCGTCATAAAAGCCAGGCACTCAGCCGTGAACAACTGCTTGAAAATGTATGGAGCGGTGAGTATGGAGGATCTTTACGTACTGTGGATACCCATATTAAAACGTTACGAATGAAATTAAGAGCGGCCGATTACATTCAAACCGTCTGGGGAATCGGTTATAAGATAGAGGAAAAGAAATGATCTATGAATGGCGAACCCTTTCTTTTAAATTATGGCTCACCATTATCTCCGCCATCATCCTATCCGTGCTGTTCGCTTACTCCCTTTCTCAATATTATTATAAAAATCTATATGTGGAGAAGCTTAAAACGGATTTAGTCAATGAAGCATCATTGCTAGGGGCGGATTATTCCGGCGGTGAAATCAGCGAGGACTTTAAGCAAAAAGTTGAATGGTTTAACAGTAAGAACGACAGCGAAGTCTTTGTCGTCAATAATCCCAGGGAATTGAGTGCTTGTCTGCCTTTTGAAATCAATTACGATACCCTTATTTCTGAAGAAGAACGGCAAATGCTTTTAGATGGGAAAGCCGTAGAAAAAGAAGGATATGAGAAAAGGTTTGAAAAGAACATCGTAGCGGCCATCATACCTCTGATTGACGAAAATCGCCTCGAAGGTATCATCTATACATATATTCCTGTAGATTCCATTACGGTCTTATTTAAGGAATTTGCTGCAAAATGGTTGGCGGCGGTTCTATTATTTTTGATTGTCGCGATTTTGTTTACTACTAAATGGTTGAAAAAGCTAGTCAGTCCGATTAAGGAAATCGAGACTGCGGCCCATCGTGTCTCAGAGGGGGATTATGACATACAGGTCGAGGTAAGGAGTCATGATGAGATAGGTAAACTGGCAATAGCCTTTAATGATATGGCCAATTCCATCCATTTGGAAGAAGAAAGAAAAAAAGAATTTCTAGAAAATGTTGCACATGAGCTCAGAACCCCGCTTAGTTACGTAAAGGGATATACGCAGGCCATATTGGATGGTGTCGTGAAAAATGATGAAGAGCAACGGAAATACCTTCACCTCATTTCAAGGGAGGCTCTTAGGCTGCAGCGGCTTGTGGGAGATCTTATGGACTTATCAAAAATGGAAAGTGCTCCATTTTTGTTAAATAAAACTCCGATTGCCTATGCACAATTCATTGAAGACGTACTTGTGAAATATGAACCGATAATAAAGGAAAAACAATTGGACTTGAAGCTAGACCTGGATCCAGACCCGATTATTTTTGGGGATGAAGGAAGGATGGAACAGATTCTACATAACATTTTTGATAATGCCATTCAGTATACGGATTCCGGAGGGGCGATTCATATTACCCTAATTCATCATAAAGATGATTGCGAACTGCTGGTAACTGACACGGGCAACGGGATTCCGGAAGCGGATCTGCCGTATATCATGAATCGTTTTTACCGTGTGAACAAAGCACGCAGCCGTTTTGATGGCGGTTCAGGGCTTGGACTATCCATTGTCAAAAAATTGGTGGAATTACAAAATGGTAAAATTGAAATAGAAAGCAAGGAAAAAAGGGGAACAACAGTCAGGGTCATCCTGCCGAATATAAAAGAAGAATGGAATTCATAAAAAGGGGATACGTTCAAAAATGAAAAAAATCATGTTATTTTGCATGGCGTTAATTTTTTTGGCTGGATGCGGCAAGAAAGAGGAGATTCCAAAAATGTTAAATGTCGATTTAGCTGTCGATCCAACTCAGGGTAAAGTGAATGAGCCTGTGAAATTTCAGGCAAAAGTAACATATGGGGACGAAGTCGTGACAGATGCGGATGATGTCAGTTTTGAAATTTGGCTTGCGAATAGCGATGACCATGACAAGATAGCAGTAAAACATAAAGGGAACGGTATATATGAACTGGAAAAGGCTTTTGATGAAGAAGGTACCTATTATGTATATGCCCACGTAACGGCAAGGGACATGCACAACATGCCAAAGAAAGAATTCGTCATAGGCAAACCAAGCACTCCCGAACAAAATGGCGGAAAAAAAGAAATGGACGAGATGAATGATGAAGAAATGAAATGATGAATGTACCATCAAAAATCAAAACAATTCGGGCTTTAATCCGGATTGTTTTTTATTTGGAAAAATGTTCAAGACGATAGGGGGAAAATGACGAAATGTCGAAGTGAAACCGAAAAATTTGTAACATAAAAGTAAAGAAAGTCATAATAATTCGGTTAGTAACGATATGTCAACTAAAAGTTATTAGTATTCCATGGAAATGGTTCTATGTAACTACCATTGACAAATAATTACTGGAAAAATATGAGTATTAATACTATTGGCAGAAACATAGATAGTTAAAGCATTTCTGCTTGTTTTCTCTGAAACTTGGATTATAAATATATTTTCATTCGCATCCTGTGAATTTGATGGAAATTGATGGTGCCTTTATTACAAAAAGTGCATGTTATGATAATTCCAGAAGCAAAGCACAACAAAAAATGAACATCACAGGAGGAAATACGAATGAAAAAGAAAATGATTATGTCAGCAGCAGCGGCTGCAGCTATTATATTCACAGGAGTAGGAGCTAACCAAGCTGAAGCAGCCAACTGTGATACAGTGAAACAAGTAACTTATAAAACTACGAATAAAGAGGATATGCAAAAAGTCCTTAACCAATACCTAGCTAAATACAATATCACTATTCCTGCAGCGCAGGCACAACAAAAACCAGTTCAACAACCAGTTCAAAAACCAGTTCAACAAGAAGTTGGAACAACGAACCAATCAAAACCAGCAGCAAAACCTGCAGCACCGGAAGTAACACCTGATAAATCAACTGATAAAAAACCAGAGACAAGCTCTGAATTAAGTGCTTTTGAACAAGAAGTTGTAAAATTAACGAATGCAGAACGTGAAAAACAAGGTTTGGCAGCTCTTAAAATCGACACTGAGTTGAGCAAAGTTGCACGTATCAAGTCTCAAGACATGAAAGATAAAAACTACTTTGACCACAATAGCCCGACTTACGGCTCACCTTTCGATATGATGAAACAATTCGGAATCAGCTATAAAACAGCTGGCGAAAACATCGCACAAGGTCAACAAACACCAGAAGAAGTGGTACAAGCTTGGATGAATAGCCAAGGACACCGTGAAAACATCATGAACCCTAGCTTTACTCATATTGGAGTAGGTTACGTAGAATCTGGTAACTACTGGACTCAACAATTCATCGGAAAATAATAGATTAATAGAAAAGTGCATCCCATTAACATGGGGTGCGCTTTTTTTTTTGCGAGAATGGTTCCATTCCATGGGAAAAAATCAATTGTACCATTCATTAGCTCTCTATAATGTACCCAAATCTAAAAAAATTGAACCAAGAAGTAACTGGAACCGCACCTTAACATCAGTGAGGTCCCGGTGAAGCCACTTAAATTTCCGATACATCGATTTCTGAATACTGTGTATTGAAACTTTTTTGAAGCCGTATTTCCAATGTTGATTCTTTATATTGGGCTGATGCTCCTTTTTTCTTTACAGGTGCGGGGAGTGTTATGACATGACGATCTGACTCTTCGGGAATCCCCTCGATGATGGATTGGTTAGATGTATGGTAAAGTTTCATTTTCTTTAGCCAAGATTCATCTTGTATTGGAATTCTTACGAAGACATATAAGTGGGTTTCAAATACTTCGGCATGTAAAGGATGTTCAGATCTGGCATTTACTTTTTGTGAGCCGCCATCATTTTGGTTCATCATACCTTGCATATTGTCAGGGATCACTTGTGAAAATACCTTTTCAATGAACGATTGAACATCACTTTGCTGCATATTTTTCATGAATTCCTTTTGGTTAGGGTTATTCTTAAAAGAAAAAAGTGAATTCCAGGGAAACATATTGAATTCCTCTCTCCTGTTTATGGTCTGACAGGTTTATTTGTTATATTTTATGCAGCTAAAGCCCAGAGGTTCTTTTTTATAATTACTAAATTATAGAAAATGGAATAAACTTATGTATAATTAAGTAAAATCCATTAGATAAAGAGGGTTGCCTGTGGATGAAAAAGTAGCTTTTATTACTGGTGGAGCAACGGGTATCGGCAAAAGGATGGCATTTTCACTCGCGGATAATGGAATGTCCATTATCATTACTTATCGAAAAAGTAAAAAGGCAGCTTTAGCATTAGTGGATGAATTACAGGAACTCTACCATGTTAAGGCAATTGCGATTCAAGGTGACTCGTCAAGTGAGGAAGATTGCCGGAATATATTGCAAAAGATTTCGGAGACATTTGGCCATGTTGATATCTTCATTCATAACGCAGGGCCATATATGCATGATCGTAAACCGATGACTGAATATGGCTGCGATGAATGGAAGTACATCATGGACGGGAATTTAAATGGTTTTTTCTATTTTGCGAAGGAACTTATTCCACAAATGCGCAGCAGAAACTGGGGCAGAGTCATTACCTTAGGGTTTGAACGGTGTGAAACTGCACCAGGTTGGATTTATCGTTCTGCTTTTGCCGCTGCAAAGAGCGGCTTGACCTCCTTGACAAGAACCTTGGCTGCGGAAGAAGCTACTCATGGAATCACCGTGAATATGGTTTGTCCTGGTGATATCATAGGGGATTGGAAAGAGAAGGAAATAAGGATCGCGAGAGCAGAAAAGGATGATACGGTTCCAGTCGGCAGACCGGGGACGGGGGAAGATATAGCGAGGGTCATCACGTTCCTTTGTGATGAAAAATCGGATTTCATTACCGGGAGCATCATACCGGTAACAGGCGGTAAGGATGTTCTTGGGAAAATATATAAAGCCTAGTGATTTAGAATTTGAATTCAGCATGAAAAAAAGTGAGGCTGGTGTAATCCAGCCCCACTTTTTTTTATGCCATTTTTTTATATTTTACTCGCTGAATGAACCGTAAGCGAGCAGCCAAGCCTATTGCCCCAAGAGCCAAGCCGGAAATTAAGCCGATCCAATACCCAAAGGCTCCCATATCCGTAAACTTTGCAAAGAAATAGCCAATTGGAAGCCCGAGAATCCAGTAGGAGACCAGTGACATGGCAAATGTAACATTTACATCTTTATATCCACGCAAAATGCCCTGAATAGGTGCCTGGAGGGCGTCCGATATCTGAAAGAAGATGGCATATATTAAAAAATGTGATGTCAGCATCATTACTTCGTGATCTTTAGTGTATAAAAAGGCCACAGGTTCACGGAAGAGGAAGAGGATGGTCGACAAAACGAGTGACATCGTCAAGGCCATCGAAATGCCAATCCAGCTATACTCTTTGGCATCTTTATAACGGGCTGCCCCGATTTCAAATCCAATGACGATCGTCAATGCCATGGATATACTTAGCGGTATCATATAAAGTAGTGACGCAAAATTCATGGCAATCTGGTGTGACGCAATCGTAACGGTATCATACTTACTCATCAAAAGGGTGACAGCCGAAAAAATGCTTGTTTCAAAGAAAATAGCGAGCCCGATGGGTACCCCAATTAATAATAAGGCCTTCCATTCTTTCCATGAAACCCGGAAAAATTCAGTGAAAACCTGATATGTTGAAAATGGGTTTATTTTTATCACGACCAGTATTGCCACCAGGGCAATTAACCAATAGGTAATGGCAGTGGCGTACCCGGAACCGACACCGCCAAGTTCAGGAAATCCAAACTTCCCGTATATTAACAAGTAATTAAAAAGGACGTTTACCGGGAGCGCACATAAGGTAATGATCATGGAAATCCTGGTTTGCCCCAGAGCATCGATGAAAGCCCTCAACGCATTATAAATGAATAAAGGAATGATACCGAGTGAAAGGGCGATCAAATAATCATGAGCCACCATGTGGACACTATCTTCAAGGTCCATGGCATTCAATACGGGGTTCAAAGAAAATGCTCCAATGATTAAAATGATCAAGGCTAAAGCCACAGCTAAATAAATGGCCTGCATCACGGAATAGGAAACGGATTTGGACTGCCTGGAACCCACTAGCTGTGAAACCACCGGTGTTAAGGCAATCAATATCCCGCTCAGCCCCGTGTACACGGGTGTCCATAGCGAACTGCCGATGGAGACGCCAGCAACGTCCTGAGTGCTGTATTGCCCCGACATCATCACATCAAAAAAAGTCATGGCATAC
Source organism: Peribacillus sp. FSL R5-0717 (assembly GCF_038002945.1). NCBI lineage: Bacteria > Bacillati > Bacillota > Bacilli > Caryophanales > Bacillaceae > Peribacillus > Peribacillus sp. FSL R5-0717. The sequence continues at coordinate 212,009 of NZ_JBBOOF010000001.1, read as the reverse complement.
ATGCTGATTTGGGTGATGAGGATAGGTATCAATATATAAAATAACAGGCGGATCTTTTGTGATTTAGTATAAGTCTGATTCATCAAAGTACCTCAATATCAATATTTGGAATTTTCAACACAATGAAAGAATTATATCACATAAGCATGTGATATTTTAAGAATTTTTATTTGATGCAAAAAAGACTTGCCGTTTAGGGCAAGTCTCAGTTTGTAGATAAATCCGATATTTAATTAAGATTGCCTACATTTTTTTAGGCAGTGTAAAATATGAACGTTGATTTCCACTACAGGCACTCGCTTTCTGCGGGCGTTCCCGCAGGAGTCTCGAACACCCGCTCCAATCAACTTTGTTTAAAAATTCAGATGGAACCCCTTTTGTCAGTCACGCATGGATTCAAAATCATTCATGGCTTCCATATCTGAGTCTTTTTGAAGAATGAATGCCTGTGAAGGAATGGCAATTTGTACTCCTTCCTGTTCCAATATCTCCATGATTTTAAAGTTCACATCTTCTTTGATTGATAAATATCCTCCAAAGTCCGTGGCTTTCGTGAAGAAATATAGGTAAAGGTTGAAACCGGAATGACTGAACTCATCAAATTTAACCAAAATTGTTTCCGGATGTACTTCAGGATGATCAATAAGCATTCTTTCAATGTCTTTAATGACATTTTCCAATTTTTCTTTTGGTGTTGTGACATTAACACCCAAATGGAAGGCGATCTGTCTTTTTCCCATCTTGGACCAGTTGATGATCGGTTCATTCGAAAGGGTCGCATTTGGGACTGTAACTAAAGCTTGGGCAAAAGTCCGAACTTTAGTGCTTCGGAATGTGATGTCTTCAATGGTTCCCTCCACGCTTGGAGTTTTGACCCAATCTCCTATGGTAAAAGGTTTTTCGGTAACGATGACGATACCCCCGAAGAAATTGCTGACGGTATCTTTAGCGGCAAGTGCGAAAGCCAATCCACCCAAACCAAGCCCAGCAACAAATCCATCGACATTGAATCCCCATTCTTCCGCGATGATGGAGGCACCAAAAGCAATGATGATTATGTTTGTGATTTTCGTAAAGAACGGCATGACGATTTGATCGACTTCAAGACCGAATTTACTTACTAATTTCGGAAATAAAATGGTTAAGATCGAACTGACGTTGAAAATCGTCCAAAAGAATAAGAAGACAAAAAACGATCTGTATATTTTCGATCTGAGTTCAATCGAAGGTGAGTCGATCGGAAAGTAGTGCAGTGAAATGATAACCCCAATCAAAACGATAAGCCATCTTACTGGCTGTTCTATTGCGAGCATTAAGTTGGCGGCAAATTCAACTTTACGTTTTTCTGCAATCCGTAGAAAGAACTTGAATATATATGTAGTAAATACTTTCCGAAGCAAAAGGAAGATTAGAAAAATACCTATGGAAATTCCTAATTTGGTCCAGGCTTCGATTCCATCAAATTGATTGAGTGATTCAGAAACTTCTTGCAATGTATTACTCCTCCATTGTATCTTGTAGTATTGTAGAATACTAAGATTATAATATATTCATGCTGAAAAAGGAAAAATAATCGATGATTACATACATCATGGGGGATTTCGGTTCACTGAATACTTTTTCAAGTTATTAATGGCAAGGATATATGGTAATATGGATGCAAAGAGATTTTTTAAGTTTGGAAGGTGGAAATTTTGACTAAGAAAATAGTATTTACCGGAGGCGGTTCTGCCGGTCATGTATCTGTTAATGCAGCAATCATCCCGGAATTTTTAAAGCATGATTGGGATGTTACTTATATTGGTTCAAAAAAAGGCATTGAAAAAAATATCATCGAAACGGAATTTCCCGAGGTCCGTTATGAAACGATTTCCGTTGGGAAATTCCGGCGTTACCTATCTGTTGAAAATATGAAAGATCCTTTCCGGGTCATAAAAGGGATTTTTGATGCACGAAAAATATTAAAAAAGACCAAGCCTGATTTCATTTTTTCTAAAGGTGGTTTCGTTTCGGTTCCAGTCGTTTTGGCAGGCAGGATGCTTAGGATTCCGATTGCCATACATGAATCGGATTATACGCCTGGTCTGGCTAATAAGATCGCGATGCCACTTGCATCGAAAATTTTCACTACCTTCCAAGAAACGGAAAAAGAACTTCCGAAAGAGAAGGCCATGTATCTTGGCGCTGTATTACGCGATGGCATTTTTACGGGAAACGCTTCTGCTGGTAAAGCATTTTGTGGATTCACGAAAAACAAACCGGTGTTACTCGTTATGGGCGGAAGCCTTGGGGCCGTTAAAATCAATAATTTAATTACAGATAACCTTGATGCCTTATTAAAGGATTATCAGATTATACACATTTGCGGGAAGGGAAATGTGAAAACCGAATTGAAACAAAGGGGATATGCTCCTTTTGAATTCGTGCACGAAGAATTATTCGATCTTTTGGCGGCTGCCGATGTCGTTGTGTCAAGGGCTGGTTCAAATTCTATCTTTGAATTCCTTGGTTTGCAAAAGCCGATGCTGCTTATCCCTCTAAGTGCCAATGCATCCCGGGGAGATCAAATCCTGAATGCGTCAAGTTTTGAAAAACAGGGTTTTTGTAAAGTCCTCCAAGAAGAAGAGCTGAATGATCGGGTTTTTAATGCTACATTAGCGGATTTATTGAAAAAATCGGATGAATATCAAGAGAAGATGCGTCAAAAACGCCCATTCAAAACGGCAGCTGAAATGTATGAATTACTGCTTAAAGTAATGGCTGCAAAAAAATAAGTATCATTCCCCTCTATGCAGCATATCTTTTTCGAACAGAGGAGGGGGTAGAATGGCTTATGAATATTCCAAAGGATGGTTCATTCAGCAGCTAAAAGCCGCAGGGATTAGCTATCATCCAATTGAAAAAAGAAAGCTTGAGCTGTATAAGACTTATATTCTAAGGCGTTTATACGAGGATCTGCAAAAAAAATAATCATAAAAAGAACCGCAACGCGTTGACGTTGCGGTTCTTTTTATAGGAAATTACTTATAAAAGGAAAGAAACAGGAAATGAGGATACCTGCGATAGCCATTGCCGCACCTGCGACAGCCCCGGTAAACTCACTTTCCTGGGCAGCTTGAGCCGTTCCAAGCCCATGAGCGATCGTACCATAGGCGATACCACGTGCGAAGGGCATTGTAATGTTTAGTTTATCCATCATTTTTGGAGCGATCATCGTACCCAGCACCCCTGTCAAAATGACGAAGGCAGCTGATATATTAGAATTCCCGCCATAAAGTTCCGTGATTTCAACCGCGATTGGCACTGTAATGGATTTAACCGCCAATCCTTGGAATATGAATGGTGGAAGTGAAAATGCTTTAGCGATGGCGAAGGCAATGATCAATGTGACAAGGAGACCAAAAATCATCCCGCTAATAGCCGGCATTGCATATTTAACGATTATTTTTCTGTTTTTATAAAGTGGTACGGCCAAAGCAACGGTAGCAGGTCCCAGGAAATAGGTAATGATGTCTTTTCCAGGTGAATAATCCTCGAAGTCCAAACCGCTGATCAGCAGTACGAGAATAATTGTAACCGTACTGAAAAATACGGGCGTTGTAAAAGGTGATGGGTGTTTAGCATATATTTTCCTTCCGATGAAATAGGCAAGGACGGTTATCAAGATGCTATATGTTGTGATGAACGCTGTCATGCTGTTTAACCTCTCCTCTATTGGATAGCTTCTGAACGGTCCATGCTGAAACGATGAATCCAAATATCAGGCTGATACCTAAGGTAAGTGCCAATGGCAAACCGAATTCAATGAAAAGCCATCCCATGGTCATTAAGCTGATTGAAATGGGAATGAAGAAAAAGGCTAGGTGCTTTACCAAAAATCCTGAAGTAAGTTCAATCCATTCGACTTTTATGACCTTCGTCTGTAATAAACTGAATAACAGAATCATGCCGATGACGTTGCCTGGTATAGGTAAGTGAAGTAAATTGGCTAAATAATAGCCAAGCTTGCAAATGATGAGCAGGAAGGTAAGCTGCACGATAAAAGCAAATATTTTTTTCATGAGTAAGTCCTTTCAATGACGCTTTGAATATATTATTGAATTGGTCAATTGTATTCATTATAAAAAAATATCCCTAAAAAGAATAGGGATTTGCAGCAATCTATGTTTAACATCCTGTGAAACTGGAAAAAAGAGCTTTCCAGGTATGGAAGCTCCGGCCATTATATGAAAGGATAAACAAAGCCATATTGAAATGTTCTTCGCTCTATGCTTCAAGTAACTGCTGTTCGTCATCATCATGCTGTCTAAGGATATGAAAGGTGTATAAATCTTTAGGGATTTCATACAGATCGTAGATATCTCCTTCATGATTGATCTGATCATAAAGGGATTTTCTTGTTTCGTTGGCAATGACGGCATAGGGAAGCTTTTCTGCGGCTTTTATGGAGCGGATATTTTTTTTGCGAATTCGCATGAAGACCGTTTCCAAACCGAGCTCGAAAAAAAGCTCTTTGAAGAAAGCGTCTTTTGCGATGGCATTATACCCTTTTCCATGATAAGGCTTGCCAAGCCATGTGCCTAAGAAACCTGCACCATTTTCAATATCGTATAAAGAAATACAACCGATGGGATTTTCCCATTCATCCAAGATTGTTCGTGAAATGAGTTGCCCAGCATCTTCGGCTTCGATCGTTTGCTTAGTAATGAAAACATATTCTTCATATGAATCTACCTTATGGCGCACGAAAGGGAAGACATCTGGATGCGTCATTTGTTCATAAAGAGAAAAACAATCTGTGAAATCTCTCTTTTTTAACATTTCCGTCCCTCCGTTTGAGGGCAGTTCTTATGCGTAGTCGCTGCCCACCCTCGAAATTTTTTAAGTCGTTCATCAAAAAATTTCGGGGTGGGAATCGAACCCACTAGAACCGGAAACCGGTGGCGCACCATTTGCCTTCCCTATTTTTATTGTCAGAAAGTATGCAAATCTAAAGAACCTTACGAAGGTATAATACTAAAAAAAAAACGGTTTGGGAATAGGTTTTTTGCCTTTTTTTTTCGTCAAATTTCAACTTTTTCTTGAAGGGTGAAATCTTTAGGCAAGCGTCTGCATTCTTCCATGAAAAACTGATTGTTTCGCCCGTTTTTTTCATTAAAATTCACCTGTAAATTGCATGAATAAAATGATTGCGCCAAGGGCCCATACATAGATAGAGAATATTTTGAGTGAACGCTTTTTTAAGAAATCGATCATCCATACTACGGCAATATAACCAAAGATTGCTGCTGACAGGGTTCCGACGAAAAGCGCAGTGAGTGGAAGCCGTTCAACTTCTCCTGTAAAAATCGGTTTCATCTGAAATACGATGCCCCCCGTAATGGCAGGAATGGAAAGCAAAAAGGAAAAATAGGCTGCAGTGGCCCTATCCAGCCTGCAGAAGAGGCCAGCGGCTATCGTTAAGCCGGAGCGCGAAAGAGCGGGCATGATGGCAGCAGCTTGGAAAGTACCGATGATCAGCGCGTCTTTAATCGAAATTTCATTAAGGGATTTGCCGCCTTTTCTTACACCGTCGGCTACCCATAAAATCAGTCCGGTTGCTAAAAATTCCCAGACTATGGTCACACCTGTTTTTGAAAGGCCGTCAAACCAATCACCAAGTAAAATGCCGGCAATCACGGCAGGAATCGTCCCAGCAATGAGAAGCAGAGTCATTTTGGAGAAAGGATTTTTCAAAATGGCAATTATGTCCTTCTTATAAACGACCAATAATGCCAGCAAGGTTCCGATGTGGAGCATGGTATCCAGAAAAATGCCCGCCTCGTCAAGGTGGAAAATATGCCGACCTAAATATAAATGTCCAGTGCTTGAAATAGGTAAAAACTCAGTCAAGCCTTGAATGATCCCAAGGATGAAGGCTTGAAATTCATTCAGCAAAAAAACATCACTCCATTCTAGAAGGTATAGGACAATCCATTATTTAAACTGTATGCACAAGACGGATGAACATGTCCGGATTTTATTGGTGATATCAAGAAAAGGCAGTCCAGATTTACCTTCTTTCGAATATAATGAGAGGAAAAATGAAACTATTTTTCAGTTGATTCGTAAATATTTATATGAGAAAGGAGGAGAAGACACTATGCCTAGTAAAGATGAAAGAGTGTTTGCTGCCCTTATTTATGTGATCAGCTTTTTTACAGCATTTATCGGTCCTTTGGTGATTTGGTTATTGAAGAAGGACTCGTCACAATTTGTGGATTACCACGGAAGGGAATATTTGAATTTTTTCATTTCCTACACCGTGTATTCAATAGTCGCAGGGATACTCACTATAGTATTGGTTGGATTCTTGCTATTGCCGGTAATCGGGATAGCTTTAGTCGTATTCACCATCATTGCTGCTGTTAGGGCTTACGAAGGAACGGATTATCGATTCCCGTTGATTTTCAGGATATTATAGAATGATGTAAAAGAATTCCGTTCATTCGGAGTCCTTTGAGACTGCAGGCAAACTCGAAGAAAAGCGAGTTGAACTGCCCCGTAAATGTTAGACACCAAACTAACATTTACGGGGTGTTTTTTATGGCTAATTTTTCTGCCGAACAGAAAATATTCATTACACGACTTTACCTTGAAGGAAAGCACAGCTATATGGATCTTCAAAAAATATTTGAAGTTTCGTATCAAATGATTCAAGGATGGGTTCGTTTATACCAAATTCAAGGAGTCGATGGATTTAAGAAATCCTATACAAGTTATTCTACGGAGTTTAAAATGGATGTACTTAATTATATGAATGAAACGGGTATATCTTCTTACGACGCAGCCGCAAGGTTTAATATTTCATCTCCAGCGCTAATTCGGACATGGAGAATAAATGTTAATGCCTATGGATTAGATGCCCTAATTTCTAAGAAAAAGGGGAGACCATCCATGAAAAAAGATATCAATCCATCCAAACAAATTGAAGGTTCGGTTAAAGAGCTTGAAGAACGAATTAAACAACTGGAAATGGAGAATGCGTATTTAAAAAAGTTAAATACTTTAGTTCAAATGCAGGAAAAATTACAACCCAAATCAAAGCGCAAGTAATTTATGAACTAAAGTCCATTTATGAGGTTGTGGCCTTAATTAAAGTCGCTGATATTCCACGTAGCACGTACTATTATTGGGAAAAACGCTTGAATCGAGAAGATAAGTATTCGAAGGTAAAAGCCACTATTCAGTCTATCTATCATGAACATAAAGGACGTTACGGTTATCGTCGTATCACAAAAGAGTTAAAAAAATATGGGTTTTCTCACAATCCAAAGACCATCAACCGCCTCATGAATGAAATGGGCGTAAAATGTTTAGTCCGTATGAAAAAGTATCGTTCGTATAAGGGGCGTGTTGGTCGAATTGCCCCCCATATTTTACAACGTGATTTTCAAGCTGAGAAAATGAATCAAAAATGGGTAACAGACGTAACGGAATTTCATTTATTTGGGGAGAAACGTTACCTATCCCCTATCCTTGATTTATGTAATGGTGAAATTATTGCCTACAAAGTGATGAAACGCCCTGTTTATAAACTTGTTGGAGATATGTTAGATGAGGCGATTAAACACCTAAAACCAGAAGATACGGTCATCCTCCATTCGGATCAAGGGTGGCATTATCAAATGAAGAAGTATCAAAAAACCTTAAAAGATTCCCGCATTATACAAAGCATGTCCCGTAAGGGAAATTGTTTAGATAACGCAGTCATTGAAAACTTTTTTGGCTTGTTAAAGTCTGAATTGCTTTATCTCCAAGAGTTTGAAAGTATGGAGCACTTTGAAAAGGAATTAGATGATTATATTCATTACTATAACCACAAACGAATGAAGGTAAAATTAAAAGACCTGAGTCCGATAGAATACCGAACTCAGGTCTTAGAAGCTGCTTAAATTATATGTCTAACTTTATTGGGTCAGATCAAGTTTGTCTGCAGTTTTTTATTTGAAAAACGTTCCAGTGGATTTCAGAAATCCGCTCCTTTCCGCCGACTGCCTGCCAAGCCTCCTCGCCTAGCGGGCTGCGGTGTCTCGGCTAGCCAGTAATTCGGCAGGAGTGTCGCAAATTTCTTCCATCCAATAAGGAATACAGTAAAAAGACATTAAGAAAAATCTAATCTTGTTTTAAAATTGGATAGGCCCCCATTTTGTCTACGATAGGATTCCGTTCAATTCGGAGTCCTTTGAGACTCGAGGAAAAGGGAGTTAGCCTGCAGTTTTATGAAAAAGGATCCAGTGGATTTCAGAAATCCGCTCCCTTTCCGCGGACTGCCTGCCAAGCCTCCTCGCCTAGCGGCTGCGGTATCTCGGCTAGCCAGTAATTCGGCAGGAGTGTCGCAAATTTCTTTCAATCCCATAAGGAATACAGTAAAAAAACATTAAGAAAAATCTAGTGTTGTTTTAAAATTGGGTAGGAACCCATTTTGTCTACTTTAGGATTCCGTTCGATGCGGAGTCCTTTGAGACTCGAGGAAAAGGGAGTTAGCCTGCAGTTTTTTTTGAAAAACGTTCCAGTGGATTTCAGGAATCCGCTTCCTTTCCGCCGACTGCCTGCCAAGCCTCCTCGCCTAGCGGCTGCGGTGCCTCGGCTAGCCAGTAATTCGGCAGGAGTGTCGCAAATTACTTCCATCCAATAAGGAATACAGTAAAAAGACATTAAGAAAAATCTAATCTTGTTTTAAAATTGGATAGGCCCCCATTTTGTCTACAATAGGATTCCTTTCAATTCGGAGTCCTTTTTTATTTGGACCGTGTTGGGATTTGTCCTTCATTAAAAAGGGAATAGACCACATTAAAGCGAATAAAGTATTATGATAACTGCTTCCCTGCACATTTAGGAAGCGGATCCGGGCGGATTGTGGTACTGCTAATCAATGGCCGCCCTAAAGGCGGTAATCTTTCTTGTAAGGAGTGAGGAGTAGAGCGGGATATGAATATACGTGAATATTATCAGAAAACGAGCAATTCAAATTTTCATGCATCTTGGGTATCTCTTGTTTTGGCCGTTGTCTTTTTCATTTGCCATATTTTTGCGATGATTCCGGGCAATATATTATTGATAACTTCTCCTTTTATTTTCTTTAGCATTGCTCAATTTGTCAGTCATCGTATATATGAAAATAGAATGAAGGAATTGCCTGAAGAACATATCGGGACGAATGCCGGGTTATTAAAAAATGAACATGTTTTATTGACTTTTATGCCAGCACCGACTTTGCGACTGCTTCTCTTTGCGCCGGATGGGTCACTAATGGGCGAGGTACGTGATTTGAATATGAAGTGGTTCATGTGGATGATTCCCAATTTCTTGTCGATGCTAATGGCCAAGCGATATGAACTGGTGGACCATGAGGGGCGTTTGCTGGCTAAGTACCATATCAAAAGGGGGCTTTTCAATAAAATGACGATCCTGGATGATCAGGGCGGCATTATTGGATCGTATCAAGAAAATCGGTCATTCGTGAAGGTAAATGGAATGATCTATAAGGAAGATGGTACGGAATGGATGCCAATTGAAACTCCGGGAAGTGTAAATTCTTTCGAGATTGCCACAAAAGACGGGGAAAAGATCGCTTCATACCAAGAAGGCTGGATGCCTTTGGAGTGGGGGAAACGATTCAAGACTAATACACCCATACTTTCTTTTTCATCAAATATTGCTGAAAGTCCTAAAATCATTGTCTTTGGGTTCTGTGCAGCCACGCTGAATCATCGTTCAAATTGACTACGGTTCCCATTTAGCAAATCTTTTAAATACCTGATATAATAATAGGAGATACATAGATTAAATACACAATAAAAAGGTGGTAAATATGAGTTTACTTAATGAGATTATGGATTATAATGAACAGTTTGTAGAAAAAGGTGAATATGTTAAGTATAGGACGGATAAGTTTCCTGAGAAACGTATGGTCATCATAAGCTGTATGGACACTCGGCTCGTGGAACTATTGCCAAAATCCTTGAATGTCAAAAATGGTGATGTCAAAATCCTGAAGACTGCCGGGGCAATCGTCTCCCACCCATTCGGAAGTGTCATGCGGAGTATCCTTGTTGCTATTTATGAGCTAAAGGCAGATGAAGTATTGGTCATACCTCACCATGACTGCGGGATGGCATCAGTCGATGCCGATGCTGTAATGGACAAGATGATCGAACGTGATATACCAAAGAGCACCATCGATACACTGGGAGCTGCAGGAATCGATATCCGCAGTTGGCTTCGCGGATTTGATGATGTTTATGAAAGTTGTAAGAACAGCGTCGAAGTGATTAAAGGACATCCATTGATTCCTAAAAATATTCCTGTGCATGGTCTAATCATTTCGCCTGATACAGGGAAGCTGGAATTGGTAGTAGATGGGTATTCGCAAGAACAAAAATAATATATTCATCGAGGCTGTCGGGAGCATTTCCGACAGTTTTTTTCAAATTTTTATCATTGCTATTTATTTTTATCCTTTTTTTTGTTAAAATCGCCAAGTGTAGTTTGTCACTAATACAAACGGGTGGGCGAGGGATAAATTTGATAAGGATACAACATGAAGAAATTAAACTTGGAAACGTTTTTTCATTTTTCCGACTATGGGACGAATGGAAAGCGTGAAATCCTTGCTGGAGTGGTCGGCTATTTTACGATAGTCTATATTCTCATCGTGAATTCCCTGATTTTATCGGAAGCGGGTATACCGATTAATGGTGCAGTGATTGCCACGATTCTTTTATCTGCTTTAAGCTGTGTCATGATAGGACTTTGGGCGAATGTCCCAATCCTTCTCGTTCCAGGAATGGGCGTCAATGCCCTATTTGCTTATACCATGGTTCAAGGAATGGGTCTATCATGGCAATCGGCTCTTGGTGCTGTGTTTATCTCAGGGGTAATTTTTGTAATCATCGCTTTTACAAAATACTCCAAAATCATCAGTGATTCGATTCCAAGTTCGATAAAAGAAGCCATATCTGTTGGTCTTGGCTTATTCTTGATGCTGATCGGACTTGAAAAGGGCGGGATAATCACAAGAGGTTCATCATCAATCGTCGCACTGGGAGATTTAAGCGATCCAGCGGTGTTTGCAACGGTGTTGACCTTTTTACTGGCAATCACGCTGTTCATCAAGAATATCCCCGGTAATTTCATGATAACCATCCTGGCAGGCAGCCTCATTGCCTATTGGTTCGGGACGGTTCAACTATCGGAAATCCATTTTTCAGGCATTAACACAGCTTCTTACGGAGATCTCTTCTTTTCATTATCGTTCTTGGAAGCGAACCGGATTGAATTCTGGATAAGTGTATTTGCGATGACGATGGTTCTTGTTTTTGAAAATATTGGTCTTGTACACGGGCATGTAGATAGTATCAACCGCCAGGATGCCTATAAAAAGTCGCTGCAGGCGACAAGTGTGTCCGTTCTATTATCAGGCTTATTCGGTTCGAGTCCTACCGTCGCAACTGTTGAAACGGCAGCAGGAATCGCATCAGGAGGCAGGACTGGTTTTACTTCAGTGGTGACGGGCAAGCTATTCATCCTATCACTGTTATTTATACCGGTGATTAAAGTAATCCCTGATAGCGCCATTGCCCCCATCTTGATTATCATTGGCATTTTAATGCTCGGAAACATAAAAAAGCTGAATTTCAGTGATTTAACCGAGAGCATACCTGCAATCATGATCATCACGATCATTCCTTTCACATACAGTATTGCCGATGGAATGGCCTTCGGTTTCATCCTGTACCCATTCTTGAAGCTTGTAACCGGAAAAGCGAGAGAAGTGTCAGCCCCGATGTATGTGAGTGCCGGAATGTTTATCGTCTATTTCATCATTGGTATGATCGGTTAAAATTCAAAAGAGCGGTTGGAATGAGTTAATTCTTATTCCAACCGCTCTTCTTATTGGTTTTTTCGTCGAAAAAAATGGATTTAATGTGATTTACGCGATGACACATCCATCTTGAAAATGCTATGATATAGAATATTAAAAAAATGATAAATGACAAGCAGCATATTAGAGGATGTGACAGGATGATTATTGAAGGTTTAAAAAGCCATGGTTCAGGAAATGATTTCTTGATAATTGATGAATTGACTACGACCCTGACGTTTACGGAAGAAGAGCGGAAAAATTTCGCGAAGGCCCTATGCAATCGGGAGAGGCTCGGAGCGGATGGTATTTTGTTCGTAATGAAAAGTGAACATGCTGATTGCCGGATGCGTGTCTTTAATGCGGATGGATCGGAAGCCTCGATGTGCGGCAACGGACTTCGCTGTGTTGCACGTTACGCGAACGACGTTCTGGGGCTAGATAAAATGATCGTGGAAACCATGAAGGCAAATTTACTAGTCGAAAAAACGGAAGATATTTATGAAGGCATTCCGACTTTCAAGGTGGAAATTTCCCCGGTAAGTTTTAATGTGAAGGATCTACCTCTTGTATTGGCTAAAGAACAGCTGCAAAACGAAACATTGCCGGAACTTCATGATACCCTGCTATTTTCGGCATTGGCAGTTCCTAATCCACATTTAATCACACTCGTCGATAGTGATGTTTTACAAAGTGATTTGCAGGAAGAACTTTCAACAAAGGTCAATCAACCGAATGAACTTTTCCCTGATGGTGTCAATGTCAGCTTTGTGAAAGAGTTGGAACCAGGGAGCATTTATGTGCGGACATTCGAACGTGGAGTAGGCTTCACGAATGCATGTGGAACGGCGATGTCGGCTTCTAGCCTAGTAACATGCTCTGTTGGGTTAAACGCGTTGGAAAGTGAAATATCTGTCTACAATAACGGCGGAAAAGTTAAATGCGTGGTCCACCATGATGTAGAAAGCCAAACGTATTCAATTGATTTAATCGGGAATGCAACCTATGAATTCAAAGTATCGATTGAAATGGACTTAGATCAGCCTGAAAAATTTGAAATGCTTGAAAAAGAGGATTTTGAATTGGAAACAAGCTTATATGCCAAGCTGCAGGATGAAGTGCAAAGTTATTTGAGAACAAAATTATAATGAAATTTTTAAACTGCAGGGGCACTCGAAAAAAGCGAGTTTTCCTGCAGTTTTCTTATTTGAAAAAATTTCAGTTGATTTCAGAGATCCGTTCACTTTCCGCCGACTGTCTGCCAAGCCTCCTCGGCTCAAGAGCCTGTGGGGTCTCGACTAGCCAGTTATTCGGCAGGAGTGTCGCAAATTTCTTCCATCCATTAAGGATTACAGGAAAAAACTGCAGGATAAACTAGTCTTAAATAGGATTGGGAATAAGACGAGCCAGCAGTTTTTTCTTTTAATACACTAAGTTGATTGGAACGGAAGGCGCAAGACTCCTGCGGGAAAAGCGAGTCCAAGGGAGGCCCCACAGGCGCAAGAGCGCCGAGGGCGGACCGCCCCCGGAAAGCGAGTGCCTGGAGTGGAAATCAACGATCAGAATTACTAACCTTCAAAAAAATGTTCGAGTTAATTTCAGAAGTCCGCTCCCTAACCGCTCGACTGTCTGCCATGCTGCATGAAAGCAAAAACCGCCCGCGGAAAGCGCGTTTCTAGAGCAACTTTCCATCTTACCAATTAGTTATTGGTCTTTTTTTGTTTTAGGAACGACAATACTTCCAAAAAGGCTGGTCCATTATCTACCAGTCGGTAATCCATAAACGCACACCCGTCCCTTTTTATTCTGTTTGGTATGGTTTCAATCGTAAGGTCCTTTAACTGGAGACTTTCGTTCACTTCCTCCCAAAACAAAGGTGTAGCCACACCAGCGAAAGAATTTCCCCGTGGGGAATAAGGAAGAATGATGGTTTTTCCTTCACTATGCTGCACAAAGTCCAAGTAAAGTCGATTATGCCGATTTATTTTCATTCTTTCCGTTGTAAAATCATTCGGATTGGAACTTGTTAAATAATCACCTAGAAAGTCAGTGAATATGCGTGTCTCCTGATAAGTAAATCTGTCTTCAGGCAGAGGGATGTGAATTTGCAGTCCTTTGTTACCTGAAGTTTTTACAAAAGCTTTAATCCTTAATGATTCCATCACCTTTTTTATTTCCTGTGCAGCCTTTACCGCAAGAGAGAAATATTCGATGGAAGGAGGATCCAAGTCCAGGACGATTTCGTCGGGTCTTGTTTTACCGGCTTTCTGAAATGGGGCATGAAATTCCAATGCAAGTTGATTACCAAACCAAAGGAGAGTTTCAATGTCGTTACACAGCATATACTCGATATCCTCATCCATGAACGTTTTTATAAAGTCCGGCGCATAATCAGGTTTGTTTTTTTGGAAAAATCTTTCTTTATCCAAAGTTCCATGAGGATAGCGGATCGTTGTAAGAAGCTTATCCTTCAAGAAGGGTAAGAAGAAAGCTGAAACCTCCCGTAAATAATGAAGATATTCTACTTTTACCACCTGTTTACCTTCTGTTTTCCAAAGCGGTTTATCCCTGGAAGTTATTAGTACAGTATCTGGAAATGTATATTGGCCTAGCACGAATTTCTCCCAGGTACATTCGTCGGGAGAAGTTTGTAAAAGCCACTGCGAAAACTGAGGTTCACGCAATTCATTTTCCTCATATACGTGCAAGAATTGAACTTCAATGCAAATGGATGGATGGATATAAAAAAATTGTGCGTCTTCATCTGATGCATTTTGCTTGATCAATTGATGCAATATACTTTTATCTCGAGCACTCAGTCCATTTTTGACACTCCCGATTTTCGTTACGGCACCTTCTTTGAAAACTGCGAGGGACACGTAGCCATTTTCTTTGTGCAATGCTGTGATGAAACAAGAAACGGTCTTCCAATTTTTCACCTTAATCCAAGATGTAGTACGTCTTCCTTCTTGCCAAGCACCCCGAATTTCCTTGGCGACAATCCCTTCGCCATCTAACAAGGTGACCTTATTCAAGGCAATATCTAAAACGTCAAAACTCTCTATTAATTGTATCAAAGCCTTATCGTTGGGATCAGGAGGCATAGGAAGACCGAGTTTTCCCCCCATATTCAACATCAATTCCCTTCGTTCCACCATTGGTTTAGCTGCTACGTCTTTTCCGCTGATGCGAAGCAGGTCAAACGCTATAAATCGACATGGGGAAAAACGGGCATTTTCTGAAATTAAGGATTGTTTCCCAAGGCGTCCTCGCCACTGTATTTGAAAAAAGTCCGCTTTCGCCTGATTCGTAAGCCAGACCAATTCTCCATCTAACTGAAGCGGGAGATACTCTTCCAGGTCCAGGTCTTTGATGAAAGCGATGATTTCTGGGAATTGAGGTGATAATTCCTTTTCATTCCGACTCGAAATGCTTATGGTATCGGAGTCTATCGTTAAAATAGCCCTAAAGCCGTCATATTTGACTTCATAACGCCAATCCTTGGAGTTGGGGGCTTCAGGGTAATAGGTAGGCAGCATCGGTTTCATTTTTGTATTTACCTCCGCAAATAATTGATAACATTATTTTGCCAAAAAAACGAAGTGTTAGAGTTGGCAATTGTTTTTTCGGTTTTTTTTGAACAAAGGGGAATAATAAAATTGTTCTTCTCATCAAAAATAAGTTATGAGGTGACGAATATGCATACGATGTGGAAGGGGAGCATATCATTCGGTTTGGTGAACATTCCGATCAAACTTCATGCTGCAACGGAGGATAAGGATATATCTTTAAGGACGTTGCATAAGGAATGTCATACACCGATTAAATACGAAAAGGTTTGTCCAGTATGCGAGAAAGAAGTGGGGAAGGATGATATAGTCCGCGCTTTTGAGTATACAAAGGGAAAGTTTGTTGTATTGGAAGACAATGAACTAGAACAACTGAAAAAACAAAACGAAGAAAAAGCCGTGGAAATCGTGGATTTCGTTAAAATTGAAGAAATAGATCCCATTTATTTTAACCGGAGTTATTACATGTCCCCAAATGACGGGGGGATAAAAGCCTATTCCCTTTTGAGGCAGGCCCTCAAGGAATCGAATAAGGTGGGGTTGGCAAAAATCATCATTCGCTCCAAAGAACAAATGGCGGTAATCCGAGTCGTTGATAATACCTTGGTTATGGAAACGATTCATTATCCGGATGAAGTCCGCTCCACAGCGGATGTTCCGAATATCCCTGCCAATGATACCATTGTAAAAAAAGAAATCGATACTGCCGTATTATTGATAGATCAATTAACGACTACTTTCGATCCGACAAAGTACACCGATGACTATCGAACCGCGTTACTAGAATTGATTGAATCGAAGAAAACGGGACAGACGACGATTACAGCGAAAACAAAAGAACCAGTTTCCAACAATGTAACTGATTTAATGGAGGCATTACAAGCATCCATAGACCGTACAAAACATGATGAACCGGAAAAGAAAAAGACGACCCGGAAGAAAGCGGCACCGAAAAAAAAGAAACAAGCGTAAACAGGAAGCTGAGCGGAAGACGGATGATGTCGCTCGGCTTTCTGCTTGTTTTTGCAAGGAATCAGGCTTCTAATAAGATGAAAAGGTCTTGATAAAGAGGGGAGGAAAGTACAAATAGGTGAGTCGATCACGATGCGAGAAAGTGAATGGAATTACAGGGAATTAGTGGATATTAACGAAAGCAAAAAAAATTCGCTCCCTAAAGAGCGACAATGAGGAATTCAATCGTGAAAATCAACATATAGGCGAACGGTTGTAGTTTTCGACTATATATTGTGTTCATATTCTACCATATTTAATTCTGAAATAGCAACTAAATTACTGAAACTAACCTATGAATTTTTCTGGAAATCAATGATATTTAGCCCATTAACGCCGCATATGGCTTTTTCATTTCATATACATATAAAAAGGTACTGAATAAAATGGATTTTTAGTATAATTTATACATATAGAACGATATAAATTTAATATGAATGGAAGATGCAAAATGGAAAATGGAAAAATCGAATCACTACATGCGGGGAAGCCGAAACATGAAATTTTTTCGAATATCGATATCTTTTCAGCCATGGATAAACAAGCACAGGATAATTTGAAAGTGACTAAAGCTGGCATAATCGGTGATGGTGTCGGTAATGTAAAGTTCCATGGAGGTCCTGATCGGGCTTTGTGCTTTTACCCATTTGAGCATTATTCATTATGGAATGAAAAATTCTCTAAAAAGCTGGATATCCCTGCATTCGGTGAAAATTTAACTATAGCGGGGATGAAGGAAGAAACAACGTATATCGGCGATATTTATCAAATAGGCGATGTGATTGTTCAAATTAACCAAGGGAGGATACCTTGTTCGACCATTTCCCTCTTCAATCAAGAACCTAAGTTTTTGGAACACGTACTGAAAACGAGTTACACTGGTTATTTTGCAAGAGTACTTCAAGAAGGAACGATAAATAAACAAAACGAGATTGAGCTGATAGACCGTCTACAAGAAAAAATTTCTGTCCATTACGCAGCAGAGGTCATCCTTCATAAACGGGATGGGCTTGAAGGTGCTAAGGCTTTACTTACACTAGACTCGTTAGCGGAAGACTGGAAACAAAGGATCTTGAAGAGGGTTCAAGCAGCAAAGGATTGAATGATTTTTGCAAAAGTGAAAAAAATGTCGATCAGGTATTGAAATTGACAGACTATTAATGTAAATTAAATATAATCAAATTTTGAAATCTTATGAAAATTATATAAATGGATCTTATCGAGAGAGGTGGAGGGACTGGCCCGAAGAAACCTCAGCAACCAGCTTACGCAAAGGTGCTAAATCCAGCAAGCAGAGCTTGATAGATGAGGAGAATGTTTCAAAAACCTTCTTCTTTGAGAAGGTTTTTTTTCCTTTTCTCTCATACTCATAGAATACGACAAAAACAGGATTGTTTTTGAGAGAGGGTGTAATGATGAATTTTCGTAAAGAATTAAAAGAAAGAATGCTGGTTGGGGAAGGGGCAATGGGGACCTTGCTTTACTCTAATGGCATTGATCAATGTTATGAGGAATTAAACTGCACGAACCCAGATCAAATAGAGTCCATCCATCGAGCCTATCTGGAAGCTGGTGCAGATATCCTTCAATCGAATACATACGGAGCCAATTTCAATAAATTGAAGCGGTATGGACTTGAAGATGAAGTGAGCAGAATCAATCGCCAGGGAGTCATTCTTGCTAAAAAAGCGGCAAAAGGTAAGGCATACGTCTTCGGCACCATAGGGGCACAGCGGAGTATCAGGAAATCGGATTTAAGCATGGAAGAGATAAAACGGGGTTTTCGTGAACAGCTATACAGTCTGTTGATGGAAAATCCTGATGGGATTCTCCTGGAAACATTTTATGACCTGGAAGAACTGGAAACCGTCCTGCAAATCGTTAAAAATGAAACCGGACTGCCGATTATCGCAAATGTCTCGATGCATGAACTGGGTAATCTTCAAAATGGAATCCATTTAAATGAAGCCTTTCAAAAACTCGAGCAATTGGGTGCCGATGTGGTTGGTGTGAATTGCCGCCTTGGACCACATCATATGATTCGGGCCTTGGAAGAAGTGAGTTTGCCAAAGCAAGCATCGATTGCCATTTACCCTAACGCCAGCCTGCCTGATTATGTCGATGGGAGGCTCGTTTATAAAGCTGTCCCGGAATATTTTGGTTCTAGTGCCCTGGAACTTCGTGAGCAAGGCGCCGCGATCATAGGAGGGTGCTGTGGAACGACTCCACTGCATATTCAAGCTGTAAAGCATGCAATTGGAAGTTTGGCTCCCGTGAAAGAGAAATTTACGAAATCCCGTGAAATAGAAGTAATTGAGGTGAACGATAGGGAATTGGAACTTCCCCTTTACGAAAAGGCCAAAACGGAACGGACGATTCTTGTTGAGCTTGATCCACCGAAAAAGCTAGGGATAGAGAGTTTCATGACAGGTGCTGAGGTTTTGAAAAAAGCAGGGGTCGATTCCATTACATTAGCGGATAATTCACTTGCCTCACCAAGGATATCGAATGATGCACTGGCTAATTTACTGAAGAACCAATTGAATATTAATCCGATGGTGCATATAACATGCCGTGATCGAAATTTGATTGGCCTGCAGTCACATTTAATGGGTCTGCAGACGGTCGGGCTGAACGAAATATTGATCATCACCGGAGACCCTTCAAAAATTGGGGACTTTCCGGGTGCCACTTCGGTTTATGATTTATCTTCCTTTGACCTGATAAGCATGGTCAAACAATTTAATGAAGGTCTTTCCTATTCCGGTCAAAGTTTGGGTCAACGGGCAAATTTTAAAATTGCGGCAGCTTTTAATCCCAATGTGAAATATCTGGATAAAGCCGTACTGAGAATGGAAAAGAAGATTGCCTGTGGTGCTCAATCCTTTTTGACACAGCCAATTTATTCCGTGGAGCAAATCGAAGAAGTATATGAAGCGACAAAACATCTAAAAACCCCGATTTTCATCGGTATAATGCCCTTAACAAGCACCCGGAACGCCGAATTCATCCATAATGAGATCCCAGGCATCAAATTGCCTGATAATGTTAGAAGGGCCATGGCTCTAGCGGGGGATGACCCTGTAAAGTCAAGGATTGAAGGGGTGAATATCGCGCGGGAACTGGTAGACGCAGCAAGGGAAAAATTCAAGGGCATATATTTAATCACTCCATTCCTTCGCTATGAAATGACGGCGGAACTTACGAAATATATTAGAAAAGTCGATAGTAAACAGACATCAGAGGTGGCAGTACATGAATAAAAAAGCGATTCAAGATCAGTTAAATTCTAAGATTCTCCTACTTGATGGGGCGATGGGAACGATGCTTCAAGCGGAGAATTTGACAGCAGACGATTTTGGCGGGGAACAATTCGAGGGCTGCAATGAATATTTATCACTGACGCAACCGGAAATCATCCAATCCATTCATGAAAAATATTTAGCAGCGGGCGCAGATATCATAGAAACAAATACCTTTGGAGCGACCAGCATCGTCCTTGAGGAATACCAAATAAGCACGATTGCCTACAAGCTAAATAAAATTTCAGCTGAGCTTGCCGTTAAAGCTTGTGAAAAGTATTCCAATGATGAATGGCCAAGATATGTAGCTGGCTCGATGGGCCCCACTACAAAAACGCTTTCCGTAACGGGCGGAACGACTTTTGATGTTTTAACAGATTCTTATGAAGAGCAGGCACTGGGTCTCTTGGATGGCGGGGTAGACTTGCTGTTGGTGGAAACCTGTCAGGATATGCTTAATGTCAAGGCTGCCTTTTCTGGAATCAAAGCAGCATTCGCTAAAACGGGAAAAGATGTGCCTGTCATCATATCAGGAACAATCGAACCGATGGGCACGACACTTGCCGGCCAGTCCATAGAAGCTTTTTATTTATCGGTTGAACATATGAAGCCCGTAGCTGTCGGCCTTAATTGTGCAACAGGGCCGGAATTCATGATAGACCATATCAGGACACTTGCAGATATATCAAATAGCGCCATCAGCTGTTATCCGAATGCCGGGCTCCCTGATGAAGAAGGCCACTATCATGAATCACCTACATCCCTGGCAGAGAAAATGAAGCAATTTGCCGAAAAGGGATGGGTCAATATCATTGGCGGATGTTGTGGCACGACACCAGAACATATTAAAGAACTTTCCAGGGTACTCGAAGGCATGAAGCCCCGTACAATTATGGAAGCCGCCCATGGTCATGCCGTATCAGGGATAGAGCCGCTAATTTATGATGATTCAATGCGTCCTTTATTCGTAGGGGAGAGAACGAATGTTATCGGTTCCCGAAAATTCAAGGAGCTGATACGTGGAAAGCATTACGAGCCAGCTGCCGAAATTGCACGTAACCAGGTAAAGAAAGGCGCCCATGTCATTGATATCTGTCTTGCCGATCCTGATGGGGATGAGCTTGGCGACATGAAGGAATTTGTAGAAGAGGTCGTCAAAAAAGTGAAAGTCCCATTGGTCATCGACACTACGGATGAAGTCGTACTTGAACAAGCATTAAAACATTCACAGGGAAAATCGATCATAAATTCCATAAACCTTGAAGATGGTGAAGAGCGCTTTGAAAAAATAGTACCCTTAGTCCATCAATATGGTGCTGCCGTTGTCGTAGGAACCATTGATGAAATTGGGATGGCCGTCGATGCCGAACGGAAATTGGAAGTGGCTACGCGGTCAGTGGATTTGCTCGTCAATAAGTACGGTCTAAACAAAAATGACATCATTTTTGATCCGCTGGTATTTCCTGTAGGCACCGGGGATGAACAATATATTGGATCTGCATTGGAGACGGTGAATGGAATAAAGGCGATTAAAGAAAAGTTTCCGGAATGCCTAACGATACTTGGAATTTCCAACGTTTCTTTCGGTCTGCCGGCGAGGGGAAGGGAAATATTAAATGCCGTTTTCCTTTACCATTGTACAAAAGCGGGTCTCGATTATGCTATCGTGAATACAGAAAAACTTGAACGTTTCGCCTTGATACCGGAAGAGGAAGTGAAATTGGCGGAGGCACTCCTGTTTGAGACATCAACTGAAACTTTAGCGATTTTTACCGAATTTTATCGTGGGAAAAAAGCGGAGAAGAAGGATGATGGTGTGATCCTGCCATTGGACGAACGTCTTGGTAACTATATTATCGAAGGAACGAAAGAAGGATTGATTGATGATTTAAATGAAGCGATAGAGCGCGGTGATACCCCATTGGAAATCATCAATGGACCATTGATGGATGGGATGAGTGAAGTGGGGCGGCTGTTCAATGACAACCAACTTATTGTCGCAGAGGTGCTTCAAAGTGCTGAAGCGATGAAGGCGGCTGTAGCTCACCTTGAACCACTTATGGAAAACGCTGAAGATAGTGCTAAGAAAGGGAAAATCCTGTTGGCGACCGTCAAGGGAGATGTGCATGATATCGGGAAAAACCTAGTGGATATCATCCTTTCCAATAACGGCTATGAAGTCATTGATTTGGGAATAAAGGTCGCACCGCAACAAATCATTGAAGAGGTTCGAAAACATGAGCCAACCATCATTGGCCTATCTGGGCTACTTGTCAAATCTGCACAGCAAATGGTTTTAACCGCGCAGGATTTAAGGCAAGCGGGAATAGATACCCCAATTTTAGTTGGAGGAGCAGCATTATCCCGTAAATTCACCGATTTTAAAATTTCACCTGAATATGAAGGGCCGGTTTTATATTCCAAAGATGCGATGGATGGTTTGGCGGTAACGAATATTTTACATGACTCCGACAAAAAAGTGGTGTACTTGGAAGAGTTGGTCGAGAAACGAGAAAGATCGAAAGCGAATGCCGCCATTGCTGCCACATTGGAAAAACCTGTTCGTAAGCAGTCCACAGCGGCTCCTTTAAGCGATGTTCCTGTTCAAACACCGCGCGACATCAAACGACACGTCCTGAAAAACTATCCATTGGATGTCGTCCAGCCATATATAAATAGGCAAATGCTGATTGGTCATCATTTGGGGTTAAAAGGCAAAGTTACCGAATTGCTTAAGCAAGGGAATGAAAAAGCAGTGCAGCTCAATGATCTCGTTGACGAATTGATCGAATTCCTAAAGGCGGAACCGGATTATGGTTTGAATGCAGTTTATCAATTTTTCCCTGCTCAAAGCGAAGGAGATAAGCTATTTATATACAACCCGGACAATCATCATGAGGTTTTGGAAACTTTCGACTTCCCCCGGCAAGATACGAATCCGCATCTTTGTTTAGCGGACTTCGCAAAACCGATTTCCTCCGGGCAAATGGATTATGTTGGTTTCTTCCTGGTCACTGCCGGAAAAGGAATCAGAAAATGGGCAGAAAAACTGAAGCTTGAAGGTGATTTCTTGAAAAATCACGCCCTTCAATCACTTGCTCTTGAAACAGCTGAAGGGTTCGCGGAAAGAATTCATCAATTAATGCGGGATGATTTAGGTATAAGCGATCCGATTGATATGTCCATGAAAGAGCGGTTTGCAGCTAAGTACACGGGGCAAAGGTTTTCATTTGGTTATCCTGCTTGTCCTAATCTGGAAGACCAGGAGAAGCTATTCCGCCTGTTGCAACCTCAAGATATCGGCGTGGAATTGACTGAAGGATGCATGATGGAACCAGAGGCTTCCGTTTCAGCCATTGTTTTTGCACATCCTGAAGCTCGTTACTTTAATGTCGATCGATAACTTCATTTAATAAAGGCAGCGGTATTTTTTACCGCTGCCTTATTGCGCATGAAACCCCTTAACTGGTACACCTTAATGGTCAAAAGGAAGGGGATGCAGCACCTATGAAGAAGATGCTAAAATTAATTCTTGTCATAGCGAGTTCTCTCATTATTATTTTGTCTGATGTGGATGTGCAAAACATTCAAGTACATGCAGTTATTCCTGAAGAGATGACACCGTTGCTAAAAAGTAAGGCGAATCAGAAAATCGCTTATTTGACCTTCGATGACGGACCATCCTTGAATACCATGGAGATATTGAATATTTTGGACCGCTATCATGTTAAGGCCACATTTTTCGTTAAAGGTAACGAAGAACCATACGCAAAGAGATGTTATCAGGAAATGATATCCCGCGGTCATTCGATCGCCCTTCATTCTTATACACATGATTATTCCATCGTTTATCGGTCGACTGAGAGTTTCTTTCAAGATTTGAATAGGCTTGAAACCATGCTGCAAGAGGAATATGGGATAAAAAGCCGTATTGTGCGCCTTCCTGGCGGCTCGAATAATCGGCTGCGGCATCAGGCGTCAACGAAACCAATCATCAATGGAATCCTTCAACAACTAAAGGAAAAAGGGTATATTTATTTTGATTGGTCCATTGACTCGACAGATGGCTTCAGTCCGTCAATAAGTGAACAACAAATCATTTCTGCTGTACAAAAAGGGACGAAAAATCAAAAGCATGTTAATATCTTATTGCATGATATCAATAGTATGAAAAATACAGTGAAAGCGTTGCCCGATATAATTGAATTCCTTAAAAAAGAAGGATATACCTTTGATACTATTGATGAAACTACGCCGAAAATGCAATTTAATTGATGAACACATTGTTTAACTATAGTAAATTAAGGTATAGGATATTGAGATTACAATGCGAAAGGATTTATCGTCTCTATGATGCCATCATTGTTTTTATCACATGGAACACCGCTATTAGCTTTGGAAAAGAATAGCTATACTCTTTTTTTGAAGGAGTATATGCAAACTATGAAGAAACCTGCTGCCATCGTTATTTTGTCAGCACATTGGGAAAATGAAGATCAAATGATTTCTGCAGTGGGGAAGCATGAAGTCATTTACGATTTTGCTGGATTTCCTGAAGAAATATTTCAGATAACATATCCTGCGAGGGGATGCCTGGAGCTGTCAGATCGAATTTTAACCTTATTGTCCAGGATAGATGTATTGGGGGAACTTGATGAAAGGCGCCCCCTGGATCATGGAGCATGGGGGCTTTTGCATATCATGTACCCAGAAGCTGATATCCCGACCGTATCTATGTCCATTAGTCCTTCGCTGCCATTGGACAAGCAGTATGAAATTGGGAAAGCATTGAGGGAATTAAAGGAAAATAATGTCCTGATCATAGGAAGCGGTGGAATTGTCCATAATTTCACACATATTCAGGAAGATATGCATGTTGCAGAGGGATGGGCAATCGAGTTTGAGAACTGGGTCGAAGAAAAAATCATGAAATGGGATTTGCAATCTTTGTTCAATTATGAATATATCGCCCCTTACAGTACAGAGGCTGTGCCTTCCAAAGAGCATTTCATTCCATTGGTCATCGCAATGGGCTCAGGGGATGACAATAAAAAAGGGGCTCTTCTGCACAGAAGCTTTCAATATGGCAATCTAAGTTTAACAGCTTGGAAGTTTGAGTGAGCTGAAAGGGCTTTCAAACTAGTTAAATTTACCTGAAAAATAATCATTATACAAAAATACAAAAATCTTTTTTTAGCGAAAAAAAGACTTAAATGAGCAAAAAAGACAGTTAAAAGCGATTTTTGACGAATTAAGCAGAAATATAGTTGAAAAAAGGTTGTATAAAGTGGTTTAACCTTTGGATATTTCGACAAAAACATGTTAATATAACATCTGAAAACGTTTTATCCTTTAAAATTTTATTATTCAATAACCAAAGTTATTTATTATATATCTTATATATATCCTATATTTGGGGAAAATTAGAAGAAAGAAATTTGGGGATGGATAAAACGGAATGAAAAAAATTATGAGAAAAATTTGGGGGTTTACAAAATGACCATCAATGATTCTAAGGTATTAGACCACTGGAAAGCTTTTTCGGGTCCAAACCTTGGGTATGTCATGGAGCAATACGATTTATTTCTAGCCAACCCGGAAGAAGTGGATCCGGAACTGAAAAACTTTTTTGAAGTAGCAGGTCCTCCTTCATTCGATGTATCGGCAGAAACAACGACTGTAAGTGCATCAACTGTACAAACTGGAGAAGTTCTTCCAATGAAGAAAATTATGTCTGCAGTGAAGTTAGCTGAAAATATCCGTGCATACGGGCATCTTGCTGCAAATATTTATCCTTTAAAAGAAGAAGCTCTGGACACTGAACAAATTCACTTTGAAAAATATGGCTTGACTGCAGATGATTTAAGGAAAATACCGGCTGACTTTATTTGTCCGGAATCACCTGAAGACGTGAAAGACGGATACGAAGCCGTACAATACCTAAAACAACTCTATACAAAAACGATAGCCTTTGAATTTCATCATGTTAATGACTTGGATGAAAAGCAATGGCTTACTGATATGGTCGAATCTGGAAACATGTTCCCGGAAGTGGGAAAAGAGAAAAAAGAACTATTACTTAAACGATTGAATGAAGTAGAAGGTTTCGAGAAATTCCTTCACCGCACATATGTAGGGCAAAAACGTTTCTCAATTGAAGGACTGGATGCTATGGTCCCGATTTTAGATGAAATGATTTCACAAACTGTCCAAAACGGAACGGGTAATGTGAATATTGCCATGGCTCACCGTGGACGTTTGAATGTGCTTGCACATGTATTAGGAAAGCCTTATGAGGTCATTTTCTCTGAATTCCAACATTCACCGAATAAAGATTTGGTTCCTTCCGAGGGTTCAACAGGCATTAACAATGGATGGACAGGTGATGTTAAATACCATTTAGGTCTGGATAAACAGATTACAAAAGCTAATATACAAAAAGCAAGGATTACACTTGCCAATAACCCAAGTCACTTGGAAGTAGTCGGTCCAATCGTGGAAGGGTATTCTCGTGCGGCTCAAGAAGACCGTACAGAAAAAGGATTCCCTGTGCAAGACATTTCCAAATCTCTTGCAATCCTGATTCATGGTGATGCTGCATTCCCAGGTGAAGGAATTGTACCTGAAACGTTTAACTTAAGCCGTTTACGCGGTTATCAAGTTGGCGGCGCAATCCATATCATCGCCAATAACATGATCGGTTTTACAACGGAAAGTGAAGATTCACGTTCAACCTTATATGCTAGTGATTTGGCAAAAGGCTTCGAAGTGCCGATCGTGCATGTAAATGCAGATGATCCAGAAGCATGTATGGCTGCTGTAAACCTTGCTAACCTATATCGTGAAAAATACAACAAGGATTTCTTGATCGACCTGATCGGTTACAGACGTTTCGGCCATAACGAAATGGATGAGCCATTGGTGACTCAACCTGAAATGTATGCATTAATCCATAAGCATCCAACCGTAAAAGAGCTTTATGGGAAAAAACTTATTGAATCCGGCGAGTTCACTGAAGCTGAAGTTAAAGCGATTGCTGAGCAAGTGGATACAAGGCTTGCAGATGCATATGCGAAAATTTCCGGAAATAAACCGGAAGCTTCCAAAGAGTGTAATCCTCCTGGGATTATTGAAAAAGGACTTCCAGCCATTGAAACGGCAGTTCCGAAACAAGAACTTGTTACAATTAACGAAGAGCTTGTTAAATGGCCGGAAGGATTCACCCCTAATAAAAAATTAGGAAAGATCTTATCACGTCGCTTGGATTCCTTTGGTCCTGACGGAAAAATCGATTGGGCACATGCCGAGACATTGGCTTTTGCATCGATTTTAAGTGACGGCACGCCAATCCGTTTGACAGGACAAGATTCAGAGCGTGGAACATTCGCACAACGTAATATCATGTTACATGATAGTGTTAATGGAAAAACATATTCACCACTTCACACACTTGAAACTGCCAAAGCTTCATTCGCTGTTCATAACAGCCCGCTTACGGAAACGGCAGTTCTGGCTTATGAATATGGTTATAACGTTTTTGCACCTGAGACACTTGTATTATGGGAAGGCCAATTCGGTGACTTCGCTAATACAGCACAAGTGATCTTTGATCAATTCATCGCTGCTGGCCGTGCAAAATGGGGTCAAAAATCAGGTCTTGTCATGCTGCTTCCACACGGTTATGAAGGACAAGGGCCAGAGCACTCAAGTGCACGACTGGAACGCTTCCTTCAATTAGCAGCTGAAAACAACTGGACAGTTGCTAACTTAAGTTCGGCAGCTCAATACTTCCATATCCTTAGAAGACAAGCTAAGATTTTGGATCAAGAACAAGTACGTCCGCTTGTCATCATGACACCGAAGAGTATGCTTCGTAATCAGGTGATGGCTTCTACAACAGAAGAATTCAGTGAAGGCGCGTTTGAATCATTCGTAGAAACCAAAACTTTGGGCAAAAAACCTAAATCGGTTGAACGCATTGTTTTTGCAACAGGTAAATTGGCGGTTGAACTTCGTGAAAAAGCGGCAACTGAAAAAAATACGGATTGGTTGCAAATCATCAGTATCGAAGAAATTTATCCATTCCCATTCACTGGAGTTCAAGAAGCCCTGAAAAAATATACAAATCTTAAAGAAATCTTCTGGGCTCAAGAAGAACCTAAAAACATGGGTGCTTGGACATTTGTTGAACCTCGCCTAAATGCAGCGGCTCCTGGCAATCTTTCAGTAACATATATAGGAAGGAAGCGCAGATCAAGCCCGGCTGAAGGAGATCCACTTGTCCATAAAAATGAACAACAACGGATTATGACTCAAGCAATTACACGCAATAATGAGGGGGAGAAATAAAATGGCTGAAGTAAAAGTACCTGAATTAGCAGAATCAATTTCTGAAGGATCTATTGCGCAATGGTTAAAACAACCCGGTGATCACGTTGAAAAAGGAGAATATGTCCTTGAACTTGAAACGGATAAAGTGAACGTTGAAATCATTTCAGATTATACTGGTACACTTTCTGAACATTTAGCAGAAGAAGGCGATACTGTCCAAGTCGGACAGGCTATCGCCATCGTTGATGAAAATGGATCAGCTGCAGCAGCTCCAAAAGCGGAAGCTCCTAAGGTTGAAGAAGCTAAAGCAGAACCAGTTAAGGCTGAACAAGCGGCTCCTGCTAAAGAGGCTCCTAAAGCAGAAGCGAAAGAATCATCATCCACTCAACAAGTTATTGCATCACCAGCTGCAAGGAAATTGGCTCGTGAAAAAGGAATTGACTTGACTCAGGTGCCTGTAGCAGATCCACTAGGTCGTGTACGTGTACAAGACGTAGAAGCAGCAAGTAATGCACCTGCAGCTCCTGCAGCACCTGCGGCAGCTCCAAAACAAGCTCCTGCAGCTAAACAAGCAGCAGCTCCTGTTGAAGTGAATGATGACCGCATTGAAGTGGTTAAAATGACACGCCGTCGTCAAACCATTGCCAAACGTCTAGTTCAAGTACAATCAGAAGCAGCCATGCTTACAACTTTTAACGAAGTCGATCTTTCTGCAGTCATGGAATTGCGTAACCGCCATAAGGATTCTTTCGTGAAAACAAATGATGTTAAACTTGGTTTCATGTCATTCTTCACTAAAGCGGTCATTGGCGCATTGAAAAAATATCCGTTATTGAATGCTGAAATCCAAGGCGACCATATCCTGAAAAAGAACTTTTATGATATCGGTGTAGCAGTATCCACTGATGAAGGTCTTGTCGTTCCGGTTGTAAGGGATGCTGACCGCAAAAGCTTTGCTGAAATCGAGAAGAACATTTCGGATTTAGCTGTTAAAGCGCGTAACAACAAACTGGGACTTTCAGATTTATCAGGTGGTACTTTTACCATCACTAACGGAGGGACTTTCGGTTCCCTATTATCAACACCAATATTGAATGCCCCTCAAGTTGGGATTTTGGGCATGCATACAATCAAGACTCGTCCAATCGCTGTTGGAGACCAAATCGAAAACAGACCAATGATGTACCTTGCATTATCTTATGATCACCGTATCGTAGACGGAAAAGAAGCTGTTGGTTTCTTGGTGGCCATCAAAGATATGCTTGAAGATCCAGAACAACTTTTACTTCAAGGCTAATAAAATAATACTACCCCCCTGTCATCTTGACATGGGGGTTTTTTTATTGAACAAAAAAGGATATTTTCATAGAAAAAAAGATAATGAAATTCAGGAAAGTTCATCTCTAATAAAAGTGAATGTTTTTGAATGTATTTTTGAATGAATTTGATTATTTTTAAACGTTTATGATTGATTATTCCTTCATTTTCATATATGATGATGATATTAAAGTGAGGTGGGCGAATTGTTGACAACTGAAAGGCACCAGTTCATCTTATCGATCCTTAAAGAACAAGGAACGGTAAAGCTGCAGGAGCTTGTAGATGAGTTACAAGCCTCGGAGTCGACCATTCGGAGAGATTTAGTGCAACTCGAAGAAATGAAGCTCTTGAAACGCGTGCATGGCGGGGCCTCTTTACTGCAAAGAAAAGGCCTTGAGCCAACAACTATGGAAAAGCAATACAAAGCAAGAGCTGAAAAACAACTTATAGCAAAGCTGGCTGCTTCATTCATAGAGAAAAATGATTGTATATATCTTGATGCAGGCACGACAACTGCCGAAATGATTCCTTATTTAAAGGATAAAAATATAACGGTGCTGACAAATGGTCTTATGCATATTCCAAAACTCATCGAATTGGAAATCAAAACAGTGTTAGTTGGCGGAACGATAAAGTTTTCGACAAATGCGATTATAGGAAGTAATGCTGTACAGTTTTTGAATGAATACCGTTTTGATAAATGTTTCTTGGGAATGAACGGCATCCATCAAGAATTGGGTTTCACAACACCAGACCCTGAGGAAGCCCTGCTGAAGAAGATGGCATTACGTCTCTCTAACGAGACCTACGTGCTTGCTGACAGTTCAAAACTTAATGAAGCTACTTTCGCCAAGGTGGCAGATGTAAGCGATGCCATTATCCTTACTGACAGCAATGATGAAGAGGCTGTTTCTCACCTTCAAAAAAATCCAAAGGTAAAGGTCGTGACCATTTAATGATTTATACAGTGACACTTAATCCATCCATCGATTACCTGGTCGAAGTGGAAAGCTTTCAAATGGGCAAGGTGAATCGAACCAGTTATGATGCAAAATTCCCTGGAGGGAAAGGGATCAATGTTTCCCGTGTACTAAAAAGGCTGGGAAATAGTACAACAGCGTTAGGATTCATCGGTGGACAAACAGGTGAATTTGTAAAAAGGTTTTTAAGACAGGAAGAGATTTTCACGGACTTTACAGAAATAGCTGGAGATACAAGAATTAACATTAAATTGAAAACAGGGCTTGAGACCGAAATAAATAGCCAAGGGCCAGTCATTTCAAAAGGGAATTATCAACAATTATTTAGTCAGATTGAACAGTTGAACAATAATGATATCCTTATTTTGTCAGGAAGCATCCCTCCAAGCGTTCCTTCGGATGTATACGAAGCCATGGCAAGGTCTTGTACCCTTAATGGCATTAAAGTGGTGGTGGATACGAGTGGCAAGGAATTACTGAATGTCCTTCCACACCGGCCATTTTTAATCAAGCCCAATCATCATGAACTGGGGGAGCTTTTTTCCACCGAAATAAGTAACATTGATGATGCTAGGGAATATGGCGCTAAATTGGTTGAAGCAGGAGCTCAAAACGTTATTGTCTCAATGGCGGGACAGGGTGCCGTGCTTTGCTCGGGTGGAGAATCATATTCCGCAAATGTTCCAAAAGGGAATGTCATCAACTCAGTGGGTGCCGGTGATTCCATGGTCGCAGGTTTCATCGGGACATATGAAAGGACAGGGGATATTTTATCTGCTTTCCGCTTCAGTCTTGCGGCAGGAAGTGCTACAGCCTTTTCATCCGATCTCGGTACATTGGATAAAATTGAAGAGTTATTACCGCAAATTGCTATCAATCAACTAACAGGAGGCTGACTCTATGAAAATTACAGACTTGTTAAAATTGGATACAATTATAATCAATCTGCAAAGTGTTACAAAGCAAGCAGTCATTGATGAACTATCAGGAAAGTTAGCCGAGGCAGAGAGGTTAAATGATGTGGATGGTTTCAAAGCTGCCATCTTAAAACGTGAAGAACAAAGCACAACCGGGATTGGTGAAGGGATAGCCATACCGCATGCAAAAACAAATGCTGTAAAGATACCTGCCATCTGTTTCGGCAAATCGGTCAGTGGTGTGGATTATGAATCGCTTGATGGACAGCCGGCCCATTTGTTCTTTATGATTGCAGCCAGTGAAGGAGCGAATGCAGATCACTTGGAAACCCTTTCCAGGCTTTCTTCGTTACTGATGGATGATAAATTCAGGGCCCGATTGCTTTCTGCTTCTTCTGGTGAGGAAGTGTTGGAGATAATCAATCAAAAAGAAATGGAAGCTTATGAAGAAGAAAGTGAAGAAAAGCAATCGAGTAATGGCGCCAGCAGTAACGATAAAGGAGGTAAAATCCTTGCCGTTACAGCTTGTCCAACAGGAATTGCCCATACTTATATGGCTGCCGATGCGTTAAAGGCCAAAGCGAAGGAAATGGGAATCGATTTCAAAGTGGAAACAAATGGTTCCACAGGTATTAAAAATGGTTTAACCGCCGCAGAAATTGAAGAGGCGGATGCCATTATTGTTGCGGCTGATAAGCAGGTGGAAATGGATCGTTTTAATGGAAAACATGTCATTATTGTCCCTGTTGCCCAGGGGATCCGGAAGACCGAGGAACTGTTAACCAGGGCCGTGAATCAGGATGCACCTGTATACAAAGGAACTGGAAATGATAAAAATGATGAAGGTGATTCAGCTAAAGGAGGATTGGGGATTTACAAGCATTTAATGAATGGCGTAAGTAATATGCTTCCATTTGTCGTCGGGGGCGGAATCTTGATTGCGCTTTCTTTCTTTTTTGGAATAGAGGCAGCCGATCCGGCAAATCCGGATTATAATCCCATTGCCAAAGCATTAAGTGATATTGGCGGGGGAAATGGTGCCTTCTTCTTACTTGTCCCAGTACTCGCTGGATTCATTGCTTCAAGTATAGCCGACCGTCCAGGTTTTGCCCCTGGTATGGTAGGGGGATTATTGGCAGCACAGGCTAATGCCGGTTTTCTTGGCGGGCTGATTGCCGGTTTCCTTGCAGGTTATGTCGTCTTACTATTAAGAAAATTGTTTTCCAAGTTACCGCAAACACTTGACGGTATTAAACCGGTTTTACTCTATCCTGTATTCGGGATGTTAATTACAGGGTTTATCATGGTATTTCTTGTAAATGAACCAGTAACAGCAATTAACACGGGCCTGACCAATTGGCTGCAGGGCTTATCCGGCACGAACGCAATATTCCTCGGCTTGATTCTTGGGGGCATGATGGCTGTGGATATGGGTGGCCCCTTAAATAAAGCGGCATTCACTTTTGGGATTGCAGCCATTGAAGCATCAAGTTTCGGACCGCATGCTGCAGTTATGGCTGGTGGAATGGTTCCTCCTCTTGGAATCGCACTTGCAACTACATTCTTTAAAAGTAAATTCAGTGAAACGGAAAGGAAATCCGGCTTCACTAATTACTTCATGGGTGCTTCGTTCATTACAGAGGGAGCCATTCCTTTTGCGGCGGCGGATCCATTGCGGGTTATTGTCAGCAGTGTTATTGGGTCAGCGACGGCTGGAGCGCTGTCAATGGCTTTTAGAGTAACATTGCCAGCGCCGCATGGGGGTATATTCGTCATCCCTCTAGTCAACCATCCTTTCCGCTATTTGCTGGCAATTTTAATAGGAGCCCTCATTACCGCCTTAATATTGGGAATCTGGAAAAAGAAACAAAAATAAATATACTACAAAAGCGGGTCCGAGATAAATGGACCCGCTTTTTATTATTCCCATTCCAATATTTCGATCCGGTTGCCGAAGGGATCGGATAAATATATACGGTTCGCAACGGCAAACCTCCCATTTTCTGTAAAAGAAATATACTAAGTCATTAAATGTTGTTTAAATTCGTTGAGTTTTTCAACTTCAAGTGCTGGATGCCTTTTCTTGCCGGAATGAAATGATCCTCCGTTCCGACATGAATCCTGATCGATCCCGATTCGAACCATAACCCGCCATTGGAACTTAATGACGGAGGTTTTTTCACTTCCCGGAACATTAGTATCTCAGTGAAAAACTTCCTTGATTGGTCCTCGGTATTAGGAGATGCTAATTGTAGTGGTCAATTGACTTAAAAAGGAAGTTCATTTGCAACTCCTTCCAATTCCTTATATATCCAATTTTAAAATAAAAAGATCAATAAGGATGCTTTTTTTTGATTGTTATCGATAAGATCTCCTTATGTTTTAGTCGTGCATGGTTTAAGAAAGCATGAATTTTTATGTTTATGGGTAAAGGAGTATTAAAATGAATAAAAGGAGTGAATGTACATGCTGAAGAAAAATACCTTAAAAACAGGGAAAAGAGATGATATGATTGATGTTACGACAGAAGTACAGGCATTCATCAAGGAAAAGGGGATTCAAGAGGGGGTAGCTCTTATATATTGTCCACATACGACTGCGGGGATCACGATCAATGAAAATGCTGACCCCGATGTCAAAAAGGATATATTAAGAAGACTGGATGAGCAATACCCATGGAATCATACATTGGATTTACATATGGAAGGTAACACGGCTGCCCATTTGAAATCAAGTACGGTTGGTTCTTCACAACAGGTGATCATCCATAAAGGGAGCTTAGTCCTTGGTACTTGGCAGGGTGTGTATTTTTGTGAATTCGATGGTCCCAGAGAAAGGCAATATTTTATTAAATTATGTGTCGACCAGTAAAATGGAAGGTTCAGCATGGGTGAATTGGGAGGAAGCGGATTGGACGATGTTCGGATTGAAGGAAGCAAAGTCATATTGAGGAATGTTAAACAAGCCGATTTAAAACAATTATGGAGCCTGAAATATGGCGAAACCGATCCGGAATGGAAAAAGTGGGATGCACCTTATCTCCCTCTTGAACTAATTGATTTCCATACGTTTATCGATAAAGAAACGAAGCATAAAACCTATGATGAAAAAATCGGGGCTTACTCCGAGCTATTAATGGAAAAAAACGATCAAATTATAGGATCTGTTGTATATTACTGGGAACATGAACCTTCACGCTGGCTTGAAATCGGAATTACTATTTTTGATCCCCAGTATTGGAATGGCGGTCATGGGACAGAAGCATTAATGATGTTCAGTGGATATTTATTCGAAAACCTGGAGATTGAGCGGGTTGGACTTACAACTTGGTCAGGTAATGAACGTATGATCGCAGTTGGGAAAAAGGTAGGAATGCAAGTAGAGGGAAGAATGAGAAAATGCCGCTATCATGATGGTTATTATTATGATTCAATCAGAATGGGAATGCTGCGGGAAGAGTGGGAATCATTAAAATTTCAAAGGTAAATTGAAACGTGAAAATATTTCCTGCATTTCCTTGGAAAAAATTTAGCACTGTTTTCTCCAATATGGTCTGTTATCCTAGGAAGGTGCTTAACGAGGAGGTAACAGGATGAAATTATCAGTATTAATATCCGTGATAATGACTCTAAGTGTCATCGTACTTGGTATAGCTTTTCCTAATGGAACGACAAGTAAAGCTTCTGATGGGGCAACTAAACATGTCATTAAACAAGGTGAATCGATTTGGGATATTGCAAAGCAGCACGGTGTTCCAATCGGTAAGTTAAAAGAAGTCAATCATAACGTAAATAATGTTGCCGAACCTGGTAAAACATTGATTATTCCACATGTAATGAATAATAAAGATAAAGAATTATTAGCAAGGCTTGTGCATGCAGAAGCCAAAGGGGAACCATACAGAGGAAAGGTCGAGGTGGCGGGAGTTGTTTTGAATCGCCTTGATAGCAATGAATTCCCTGATACGGTCCGGGAAGTGATTTATCAAAAAAACCAATTCTCGCCTGTTGGTGATGGCAGTATAAACAAACCGGCAGGAAAGGATGCCAAGAGAGCTGTCAATGAAGCATTGGCTATTCATGGCTACACAAATGATGCATTGTATTTTTGGAATCCAAGTATTTCGGACAGCGAATGGATGAAACAATTAGAGGTAATAAAAATTATCGGCGGGCACCATTTTGCCATCTAAACTGCATCTTAAGAACCGGTTTTCCAAATGGGAGACCGGTTCTTTTTTTTAGAAAACCTTTAAATGATATCAGCCCACATTTCGCGGGGATTCAGCTCATAAATGCTGTTTTCGCGGTACATGATGCTTCCGATAATGAGTTCACGTCTTATCGTTGCATAATCATCATGGAAAGACTGGATGAATTCATTCAGTTCTTTTTCTGGATATTTACGTCCCTTTTCCAGAAGGCTTCCAATATGATGAAGAACGATCATTTTCTTTTTTCTTTGTGCTGGTATAGTTTTTAGTCGACCATCTGGAGTATAAAAGTTTTCAAGGATCTTTTTATGTTCTAAAATCAGCTTTTGATTATCCATTTTCCTGGAGTCCCCCTTAGTTGAAACCATTTTAGGCAATGCTGACGAATAATGTTTCAGGACATCTTCATTCAAAAAATAATAGACCGTATTTTTTTCCCTCCGGTCCTTTACTAAATTAATGTCTTTCAATTTCGATAAATGGTGTGAGATGGTCGGAGCCGTCAATTTTAGTATACCTGCAAGTGCCTGTCCGTGTTTTGGACC
Source organism: Peribacillus sp. FSL R5-0717 (assembly GCF_038002945.1). Taxonomy (NCBI): domain Bacteria; kingdom Bacillati; phylum Bacillota; class Bacilli; order Caryophanales; family Bacillaceae; genus Peribacillus; species Peribacillus sp. FSL R5-0717. Next base: position 175,916 of record NZ_JBBOOF010000001.1, on the reverse strand, counting down.
GTTTGCCAGGATGGATATTATCCTGATCCTTGTCACATCACCAATCGTCTTGTGGAAAGCGACCAATTTTTCTAATTGCACTTTATCCCCCCTCATAATTAGATTAACATCTAATTAGATAATAATCTAATTAGTGGCAGTTAATCAAGTTACTATTCACTTTTCTATATTGCTTGGAAGATCTGATGTATAATTTAGTGGAATACCAAAAAAATTAATCCGGAATTAAGGAGCTGTAACATGGCCAATACTCATGTTTATACAAGAAAAGAAGAAGTGGTCAATGCGATAACCCACGGTGTCGGCGTTTTGTTGAGTATTGCCGCACTTGTGTTTTTAATCATATTCTCAGCCCAAACAGGATCGCCTTGGAATGTAGTCATTTCGGTCATATATGGTGTTTCCATGCTTCTTTTATACGTCTCTTCCACTTTAGTGCATAGTTTTCCAGAAGGTAAAACAAAGGATATTTTTGAAATCTTTGATCATTCAGCGATATATATATTCATTGCAGGAACATACACGCCCATCATGCTTCTTGTGATCAAAGGGTCACTGGGCTGGACACTGCTAGGTATCATTTGGGGAGTTGCAATCATTGGCGTCGTCTTCAAAGCTTTCTATGTGAAAAAATTCCTCTTCCTTTCGACGATCCTTTATATTGCCATGGGGTGGATGATCGTTATCGTTTGGGGACCACTTACAGCTACGATGCCTGCAGCGGGTATCCAGCTACTGATTGCAGGGGGATTGCTTTATACGTTCGGAGCCATCTTTTATGTTTGGCGGGGTTTTCCGTTCCATCACGCGGTTTGGCATGTATTCGTGCTTGGGGGAACAGCCACACACTTTTTTGCGGTATTGTTTTATATCCTTCCACAATGATAACTTGGCCGATTTGATGTATTTGAGGGATTGGTTGAGGTTTTAAATGACCCCCATTAGGAAATAATTAAGGTATACAAATTAAAGGAGGAAAAAGCTAATGGGGAGATCAATCAAAATATTATCAGTGCCGTTTGCCGCTATGCTTGTTTTGGCTGGATGCGGCGAAGAAAACGATGAAGTGAAAAACCCCCCGATTCAGGAAAATGAAAATCAAGCGGAAAATAATCCTGAAACAGGTACGGATAATAATGAAAAACTGCCTTTCACATATAAGGATTTTCAATTAGAAGTGGATTATACAGGCAATGATAACGAATACGAAGCTGAATATGATACAATGGGGGCTCAAACAGAAGCTTCAATCGAGGATAAGCTTAACAAACACGAAGTTCACGGTGATGAAGCAATGAAAGAGTTGACCCCGATTCTAGAAAAATTGACATTCACCAAAGATTCAACAGATGAGGAAGTCATTCAAGAAGTGACAAAAGCTTTTAATTTGAAGGATGGCTATCAAGAATTTGATTTAGAGGTCGTTTTCGATGATGGTACGAAAAAAGAATATAAAGTGAATAATAAGTAACTAAAATCCGTAACGATATTCTGCATGTTTCTGTGTGCCTTCAATAGTTGTCAAATTACTGTTCCTATAGTAAAATGATTACGGTTAGCAAAGGGGATAATATACATTTGCTATTCATATTCGGACTTATGGGGATAGGACCGCAATAAATACTTGCAAAAAAGATTCTTTTTTAAGAGTCTTTTTTTTTTGCAGTATTCTGGAAGTTGACTATAGATGAAAAGAGAGGATACCACAAGCGGTATCCTCTCTTCATTTACCCATCATTGGGATATTGGTGCATTTTTTTTGGGCAGCATATTAGCCGACGCTAACCTTGAACGGATTGTAATGCCAAGCCAAGATGCAAGGAATGCCTTTAAAACGCCTACGATTATAAATGGTGCAAAACCGCTGGCGAATGCCACTGGCCAAGATAATGAACTCATATATTTTAACCAAACCGTACCGATTACCAAAGTAATTATCATCCCGATTGTATTTGCAACGAAAGCCATTGCAACGGAGAAACGGGTTTTTTCCAATATCAGACCCGTTATATATACTGTCGGGATATAGGATAATAAATAACCGCCAGTCGGACCGAATATCTTAGCTAGTCCCCCAGACATTTCAGCGAAAACCGGTACTCCCGCTGCGCCTATGAACAGGTATAACAAAACGGAAGAGGTTCCATAACGTGAACCCAGTATCGTTGCTGCCAGTCCAACAGCTAGAGTTTGTCCTGTAATCGGAACTAAGGGCAGTGGAATTGTAATTTGGGCAAGTATTCCTATAAGTGCTGCAAATAATGATGTAACCATCATCATTCTTAACTTCTCATGACGCTCCTTCATCGTGCTTCCTCCTAATGTAAACCTGGATATGTAACGAGTTAACATATAAAGAATTTTAATATGTTAAGTAAACACTGTCAATGGTATTATGCATTTTATTTCAATAATGGTCCTAGAGAATACAGGGTTTTCCAAGGGTGAAATTCAAAACTTGGAAAATAAATGAAACTTTTTGAATGCATCAATCGTATAAATGGTAAGTAAAGTAAATGGAGGGGATTATAACCATAGATTATTAATGTTGTAAAACGCTTATCCTAGGCCATTAAAGTAGTATGCGGCTTGGAAAAATCGAATTTAAAGGATGAAAGAGATGGAGTTATTTGGAGTTCCATTAGAAACAGTCTATTTATATGGATTAATTATATTCGGGGGGTTAACATTCTTATTTATCTTGTTTAATGATATATTTTCCGGCCTTGAATTACCGGATATATTTAATCCTACGCTCATTTTTTGCTTTTTGACCGTGTTTTTTGCAAGTGGTTTTTTGCTTGAATCGCTTTCAGGGCTTAATGCTGGATTATGTGCCGGCATTTCCCTCATCATTTCATTTACCATCGTCACTTTACTGAATGTATTTGTTTTGATTCCCATCTCATCAGCGGAAGACAGTTTGACATTTCATGATAATGACCTGAGAGGAAGGGTCGGCAGGGTTCTCACATCAATCCCTGTTGACGGGTTTGGGGAAGTCCTGATAGAAAGCATCAGTGGAAGCATCGCCAAAACTGCGGCCAGTTATAAGAATGAAGGAATTGTTTCGGATACAAAGGTCTTGATCATCGAAGTTAAAAATGGGGTTATCTATGTTATGCCCCACCAGGATTAAAAAAGTGTAGGAGGTAAGGTATGTTTGATTTGATTTGGATAGTTGTCGCCATAGTTGCAGTTTTATTTATCGCACTTATTGCTGTCTTTGTTACGAAATATCGCACGGCTGGTCCTGATGAGGCATTGATCGTGACCGGAAGCTACTTAGGAAGCAAAAATGTTCACATTGACGAATCAGGAAATAAAATTAAAATCGTCCGCGGCGGGGGGGCTTTCGTTCTCCCGGTTTTCCAGCAAGCGGAACCACTAAGCTTATTGTCAAGCAAGCTTGAGGTCTCCACTCCCGAAGTATATACAGAACAGGGAGTTCCGGTCATGGCAGATGGTGTATCGATCATCAAGATTGGCGGTTCAATCACCGATATAGCCACAGCTGCTGAGCAATTCCTTGGTAAATCTAAAGATGACCGTGAACAGGAAGCGCGGGAAGTATTGGAAGGACATCTTCGTTCCATCCTTGGTTCGATGACAGTCGAGGAAATTTATAAAAACCGTGAAAAGTTTTCCCAGGAAGTACAGAGGGTAGCCTCGCAGGACTTAGCTAAAATGGGACTCATTATCGTATCGTTCACGATTAAAGATGTTCGGGATAAAAATGGATATCTTGAATCGCTCGGAAAGCCTAGGATTGCACAGGTGAAGAGGGATGCCGATATAGCTACCGCCGATGCAGAGAAAGAAACGCGAATCAAGCGAGCCGAAGCTTCGAAGGAAGCGCAGCGTGCCGAACTTGAAAGGGCAACCGAAATAGCCGAAGCCGAAAAAATCAACAAGCTGAAGGTTGCGGAATTCCGTCGTGAACAGGATATTGCCAAGGCACGGGCTGACCAAGCTTACGATCTTGAAACGGCCAGATCTAAGCAGGATGTAACCGAACAGGAAATGCAAATCAGGATCATCGAACGGCAGAAGCAAATTGAGCTGGAGGAAAAAGAAATCCTCCGCCGTGAAAAGCAATATGATTCAGAAGTGAAGAAAAAGGCCGATGCCGACCGTTATGCGGTAGAGCAGGCAGCCTCCGCCAACAAAATGAAACAGATTACAGAAGCGGATGCCGATAAGTATAAAATTGAAGCCATGGCGAAAGCGGAAGCGGAACGCGTTCGCATGGACGGTCTTGCTAAAGCGGACGCCCAAAGGGCACAAGGTACGACAGAAGCGGAAATCATCAGGTTAAAAGGGGTAGCAGAAGCAGAGGCCAAGCAGAAGATAGCAGAAGCATTTGAACAGTTCGGGCAAGCCGCTGTAATGGACATGATTTTGAAAATGCTGCCGGAATATGCAAAACAAGTGGCAAGCCCGCTTAGTAATATAGACAAGATTACTGTAGTGGATACAGGAGGGAGCGGTGCGAATGGCGGGGCTAATAAAGTGACTGGATATGCAACGGATTTAATGGCAACCTTGCAGGAGTCATTAAAGGCATCCTCAGGAATTGATGTCAAAGACTTGCTTGAGAATTTCTCAGGAAAACGAAATTTACCATTCACCACCATCAGCCAGGAGAATGTCGAAGCGAGCATGAATATGGCAGCAAGCAAGGAAGAGTAATAATTAAGGGGATAAATGGTAAATCATACTGTTTAACACATAAAACTAACGCTGATATATTTCCTATACAGATAGGTTATGGCCCTCCTTATAGAGAATAAACCAACAGGGATCCATTTTCATTCAGTAATAATCAATTGACAAATAAAATTGATTAAATGAAAAAGTTGAACAAAAGATTCGAAGAATAAATAAAAATAAAGCCTAAATTATCAAGTAGTAAAAAAAGCATTGCTGATGGCAATGCTTTTTTTACTGTTGTTGTTAGGTAATATACGAGCTGATGAACATCGCCTCTTTTAGCAGCTAATCCTAAATGAGCCGCGTGTTTAAAGCCGTATTTTATTAGGTCAAACCTTCTTAGCTAGCGTGTTAAGATCCAGATATGTGGTGATATCTCGTTTTATTTTTGCTAAATTGGATGCTTTGTTGAGTGCAAAATCATACATTTTTTCGACAAAATAAGATTCATCATCGTAAACCCGACTAAAGCAGCTTTAAAAATTTCTTCTTCATTATTCTCCAACATTTCTTTTGGAAGCCTAATTATCGTTTCCGTATAGAATATTTTAGAACATGAATTAATAGAATGCCTAAATGATTAAGAACAACTCATATGTTTAGCGTATTTGTGAAATGTTTAACTTAAACTAATGGGTGCGTTAGCGGAAGATCGGAGCTGTCTTTAAGGCAGCTTTTTCTTATGGAACAAACGGGGCAGTTAGTGCAATAAGACGGGTTTAAAATCCAGTTCTCTTTTAAGGCACTCTTGGGACATATTATTCAGCTAAGAAAAGTAAAAAATAAAAATCCATCCCTGAAAAGCTTCAAGGATGGATTCATACAAACACCATGATCCTTAGGGTGTCTCTTGGATCATTCTTGGAATGGTCTATAGATAGGTAAGTTATCCGGGTTATTACGTAAAACAAACATAATATATAGAAAAAGAGAAAGTGCTTATAAACGGGAACAAAATCCAGCTGTAATAATTGGTGTCTTTTTTATTGAATAAAGTGCAGATTTGGTCTTTATATAGAGGGGGGGAATCGAGGATTAAATATTTTTGCCCCCTTAATACTAAGGTTCTTTTCGAATTAATTTAAATGGTCTGTTTAATGGACTGAAAAAAATGAAATTTTCTATACACGCTTTGATCCTTTTAGGCGGTATCTATGGTATTCATGAAATATTTATAGTTGGTACACAAAGGTATTTTTCAAAAATAGTAGGAATGCCATCCATTATTTTATCAACAGGGGCATTTGTTTCATGTATAACGTCTTTAAGACAAAGCTGGTCGATAATAGCATTCTTTTCAGGATAATTTTAAGACTATTCGCTTCAAATAAGTAGACGTGTTTCCCTACTTAAGACAAATCACAAGTTGTTCTCGAAAGGGGGATTTAATTTGAAGAAATTTATTGTTTGTTATACCTTGGATAATGATATTAAACGAGAAAAAATAATAAAAGGGCCAGATGTAAAGAAGGAAGACGTTCTTAAAGATGTATTAGATAAGATAGTACGAAGTAATTACTTTATTGCGAAAACCGACCAAGGAGAGTATAGGATAAATTCTTCCTTAATACGTTATATTCAGGTTTTGAGTGAAATGCACTGTTTTTAATACCATATAGAATATTAATGACTAGTGACTAAATAAAAGGTTATTTGCATAGTTTTCTTCAATTTTGTTGATTAACTTGAATATGGGAGAGAAGATTAATGTCAGAAACGTATCGTTCACGTCAGGAACGAAAACAAGTGGAAAAAACAAAACAAGATCAAACAAAAGGTAAAAACTCCCCTTAAAGAAGGTCTTTCTTGAAAAAAGTTCTACTTTGGTGTTTTCTGTTATGGGTTATTTCAATTGGAATAGGGGCAGTTACGGTTGCAGCAATGATTAAGGATGCACCTAAAATAGATGCTTCAAAACTTGTCGATCCGCTTTCTACCAAATTATACGATAAAAACGGAAATTTCCTTTACGAATATGGTAAAGAAAAGCGGACAAAAATTAAGTATTCTCAAGTTCCAAAAATGTTGGAACATGCTTTCCTTGCCACGGAGGATGCACATTTTTATGAACACAATGGCATTGATATAAAAGGAACTACGAGAGCAATCTTCAAGAACCTAAAAGGGGATTTCGGATCTCAAGGCGGAAGTACGATTACACAGCAGGTCATCAAGAACTCCTTTTTGTCACCTCAGAAAACAATAAAGCGAAAGGTACAGGAATGGAGCTTGGCCTATCAGCTTGAGCAAATGTATTCTAAACATCAAATCTTAATGATGTATTTAAATAAGATCTACCTTGGAGACGGGGCATATGGTGTAGCAGCTGCCGCCAAAAATTACTACGGAATCGATGCCGATGATCTAAATAAATTAACGCTTCCGGAGGCCGCTATGTTAGCGGGGCTCCCACAGAGTCCAAGTTATTACGATCCCACTGAACCGGAACATGTGAAAGCTGCAACAAATCGTCGTAATAATGTTTTAAGAGCTATGTATAAACAAGGGTATATTACGAAAAAGCAATTGGAGGATGCAAAGAAGGTTCCAGTTACATCAGGACTTGTTCCAAAAAAGAAACAACAAGGAATGCCGTACGAGGCGTTTTTGGACGCTGTTGTAAAAGAAGTTGAAAAAAAGCAGAAAAATGTTGATATCAGTTCGGATGGATTATCTATTTATACGACGCTAGATCCAAAAGCTCAGACCTTTGCGGATAAAATAATGAACACCGATACGATTATTTCTTATCCAAATGACAATTTTCAAGGAGCCTTCGTATTTTTAGATACAAAAACAGGAGAAGTTCGAGCTATTGGAAGCGGTCGAAACCAATATAAAGCTTCCTTCCGAGGCAACAACTTTGCGGTTGATATCAAACGTCAACCCGGATCTACTTTCAAGCCAGTCTTTGATTATGGTCCTGCTATTGAAAATTCAAAATGGTCTACAGCACACCAAATTAATGATCATGAGATAACCTACTCAAATGGTCAATCTATTTCTAACTGGGATCATCAATATCACGGAATGTTGTCTATTAGAACAGCACTTCAATGGTCATACAATATTCCAGCACTCCTTACCCTTCAAGAAGTAGGAATGGATAAGGCACAAAACTTTGCAGAAAATCTGGGTATTACTTTTAATAATAATAAGGTGTACGAATCATATGCGATTGGAAGTAATACGGTTAATCCATTAGAGTTGGCAGGGGCATATAGTGCTTTTGGAAATAACGGTGAATACAATACACCACATTTTGTTCGTAAAGTTGTCTATCCTGATGGCAGAGTTGTTAATTTTACTCCAAAGCCAAAACGTGTTATGCATGATTACACAGCTTATTTGGTGACGGATATGTTACGGACAGTCGTAAAATCTGGTACAGGAAAAACTGCAAGTGTTCTTGGACAAGATGTGGCTGGAAAAACTGGCACAACCAATTTTGACAGTAAAACCAGAGCACAATATGGATATCCAACCGGTTCGGTAAATGATAGTTGGTTCGCTGGTTATACACCGCAATACACTATGGCGGTTTGGACTGGATATACTAAAAATGGTCCAGGTAATTATATGGATGGAAATACAACTAAAATCTCGCACCAAATGTTTGAGGTCATGCTGGAAGCGTTTGGAACAGACCGAAGTAGATTCCAGCAGCCTAGTGATGTATACCAGGTGAATAATGAACTGTTCATTAAAGGTGCAAATCCTGAAGAAGGTCCACCAGTTACAAAAAATAATAAAGAAAAACCATTTGAAATTGGTGGAAATAAAGAGGATAAAAAACATAAACAAGAGGAAGAGAAGCATAAACAGCAAGAGGAAAAGAAACACAAACAAAAGGAAGAGAAGCATAAACAACAAGAGGATAAGAAACACGAACAATAAAGATTTTTAGGATGGGATTGCATTGGTTCCATCCTTTTTTTGATTCACAAAAGAAATGTGAAGGTTTCTACTTAAACTATAGGGTGCTTTACTTCAATAAGGGAGGTTGCTGAGGCAGCCTTTTTCTTATGGAACTAGAGAGGTAGTTTAGTTGAAAAAGCTTAGTTTGAACACACAGTGAAGGCTGGAAGGGATTTTGAAATAAGCAAATTCAAAATATCAGATTGGTAAACGATTGCAGGGCTCAAGGTTATCTATTTATTACTGCATCGGTATATTGATAACTGGATTGTGAAAAGATGAATTTGGTTTGCTTCTAGGGATTGAAGAAAATACCAGCAATAGGGCCTACCCATCTCGGCTTCATTTAAAAATAGTCCCTATTGATTCCTTGCAACATAGCAGCGCCTAGTGCTCCGCCAGCCACTTCCCTTAATCCAAATGCACTTTCAAAGATTAAAACAAAAGCACCCAGTAACTCGGTAACATTCATGACGATAATAATCAACGCGACTAACACGTATGCCTTCCATAATAGAGACGATGACAACAGATACTTTTGCAATCATTTTAATCCCGCCAAAAATGATGAAAGCCGTAACGATAGCCAGGATAATTGCCGTAACCCCTTTTTCGATTCCAAACAATTCATTGAACGCGCTTGTAATCGTGTTGGTTGTACCAAATAGTAATTCAATCCCTATCCTTTTTATATTTTACGCTTACTCTATAGAAGAAGAGATGCTCTTCTTTAGTAAAGAGCACACCTATTTCTATTACTTCATTTTGAAGTTATTAAAGTTAAACTCCATTTTGTTCCAAAGATAATTAAAGCGGTTTTTTTAATTCTGGGGTACGTTTTACTTGCTTCCGTCATAGTCTAATTTTTTTTACAGCATAGTGTAGAGTATATTTCTTCTTATTCGAGAAATGATAAATCTGAGAGAAAGGGGGGCGTTTCATATTTTTTTTTCCGGTTTATTTAAAAAGAAGCGTTATTCAAAATACCAGCAAACAAACCAAAATGTTTATTCAGAAAAACTTAGTTCGATAGATCATTATCCGCTGTATCCTGATTTATCGATGAATATACAAGTACTTCAGCAGATGTTTCACCATGCTCCGGATTTGGTGATTCGCCACTTCGAATTCGGCGGAAAGGGAACAAAGGCAGCATTAGTATACGTAGATGGTTTAACAGATAAAAATTCAATAAGCAATAACGTTCTAAGTGCCGTGATGCAATCCTCTTTCGACCCGAAGAAGGGATTGCCTACAACTGTAGGGGATGTTGAAGAAGTTCATTCATGGAAATCCGTTGAAGATGCACTTTTTACAGGTGACAGCGCCTTATTTATCCAAGGGGAAACAAAAGCGTTTCTTTTGGATACAAAAGGATGGCCTCAAAGAGCGATTGATGATCCGAAGTTAGAAACATCACTGAAAGGTGCTCACCAGGGATTTGTAGAGACCGGAAGTCAGAATGTAGCAATGTTGCGAAGGTATATTCCTAACCGAGAATTGATTATAAAGGAACTTACAGTCGGTGTTCGCGGAAAGTCAAAGGTCTTTATCGTTTATTTGGGAGATGTTGCTAGTGAAGAAGTACTGCAGGAACTTGAAGATAGAATCAAACAAATTCAAATTGATGTGATAATAAATACTGGTGAACTATCTGAACTCATTGAAGATAACCCATATTCCCCGTTTCCTCAGTTTATATTAACCGAGAGGCCGGACGCAGTTGCTTCACAAATTCTTCAAGGTCGATTTGCCGTTATCGTCGATCGTTCGCCATCTGTTTTAATTGCTCCGGTAACAGTAATGTCTTTTCTTCAGAGTATTGATGATTACAGCACACGCTGGTTAGCTGCATCATTGATACGGTTGCTGCGATTTTTCGCTTTTTTGATCACATTATTTCTACCTTCAACATATGTAGCCATTATATCCTATAATTACGAAGTCATTCCTTTAAAGCTTTTTTTATCCATAGCCGAATCACGGGTGGTTGTGCCCTTTCCGCCAATCATAGAAGCACTCCTGATGGAGGTTACCATTGAAATGATGAGAGAAGCAGGCGTTCGTCTTCCGGCTCCAATAGGCCAAACGGTTGGAATTGTGGGAGGAATTGTGATCGGACAGGCAGCTGTTCAGGCAGGTATAGTAAGTAATATTATGGTGATTATTGTTTCTGCAACGGCGATCGGCTCATTTATCATTCCAAGTTATGACATGGGAACAGCTATCCGAATGCTGCGATTTCCCATGATGTTATTAGCAGTCATGTTTGGAAGTATCGGAATCATGATTGGTGCCATGACGTTGATTGCCCATTTAATTAGTCTTGAATCGCTGGGAACTCCGTATGCAAGCCCTTTAGCTCCTTTCCGGTTTGCTGATATGAAGGACTCATTTATTCGTTTTCCTTTATGGAAAATGATCACACGACCAAAAAGTGTAAGGACCATTCAATCCAATCGTCAGGGCAAGCCTAAAAGATAAGGTGAGGAAAATGACAAAATACACTCATAATGAAATCACCATAATGCAATATATTTTTTTAATTGTTGGGACCCAAATGGGGGTCGGTTTTTTGTCGCTTCCTAGAGTGGTTGCCGAGAAGGCTGGAACAGACGGCTGGATGGGCCTCATCATTGGTTGGATATTAAGCGTTACTGCCAGTATTATTATGGTGAAAACGGCTGAGAAGTACCCAAATGACACGCTTTACGATCTTCTTATCCGATTTTTTGGAAAAATTCTAGGTAAAGTGACTATTTTCATTATTCTTGTATACACTTTATGCTTTTCTTTAATCATATTTATTAACACTTTTCTTTATATAAAAGCATGGTTTCTTCCCAATACACCTGACTACTTAATTGTGTTGTTATTTTCAATCCCGGTATTATTAATAGTCAGGAATGGTCTCCGTGTTATTGGAAGATATAATGAATTGATTTTCTATATGACGATGTGGCTCCCTGTAATTTTTTTGTTTTCATTAAAAGATGGAAGTTTCTTGAATTTACTTCCATTGTTTAAAGTTGGTTGGAAGTCAATTTCAGCTACCGTGCCGCCGGTTATTTATTCGTTCCTAGGGTTTGAGCTTGTCTTTTTCTTTTATCCTTTCTTAAACAAAAAGCAATACGCCATTCATGGGATTATTATTGCTAACACCTTATCGATGTTCTTTTATCTCTTTGTAACCATTGGCTGTTTTATGTTCTTTAGTCCGGATAGCATTACCGATTTTAATCAGCCTGTCCTAAGTATGCTTAAAGTGATTGAATTCCGGTTTATTGAACGTCTTGACGTGGTTATATTGAATGTTTTGATCCTTTTTTCCTCCAGAGCCTGGATCTTGTACATGTACTGTACGGTCTTTAGTTTCAGTCAATTAATGAATAAGCAAGATCATAGTTTATATGTGCCCGTTTTGTTAGGTTTAATTGTCGTGGGCACATTTTTTGTTCAACCAACATGGATGCAAGTAACAACCTGGCAAAAATGGCTTTCGAATGCCGGGATTGTGGTTGCATATGTGTTTCCCGTTTTTTTATGGATTTACAGTTGGGGATATGAGAGATATTCAAGGAGGAGATTTTCATGAGCCGAAAAATAGGATTGTGTCTTTTAACCCTTGTAATGATACTCTCTGGGTGTATGGATGCTACACCAATAGAGGAAGTTAGCGTCTCACTTATTTTAGGCCTCGATTTAGATGAAGAGGATAATTTATTAGTGTATATATCTAGCCCTATATTTAGTAAAGAGGCAAAAGAAAAGGAAGAAGTGTATGAAGTTAAAGCATACACCCTCCGACATTCAAGAGAAAAATTTGATGCGAGGGTAATAGGATTAACATCGGGAAGTAAAACGCAATTGTTTTTGGTGGGAAAACGATTGCTTAAAAAGAAGGATTGGTTTGACTATCTCGATCCTTTCTTCAGAGATCCTAAAAATACAGTAACCGCGCGTATTGTCGCTGTAGATGGATCTGTTGCAGATGTTATTTTCGATAAACCAGCAGATAAACCGCGACTATCTCTATATTTAACAAGTTTAATTGATGCTGCCGCCAAGAGGAATATTGTGAAAGATACGAGCCTCCAGGATTTTCACAGACAAATGAAGGACAAAGGGAGAACGGCGTGGATCACCCAAATCAAAAAGAAAAAAAGAATCGAGCTAACAGGCTCCGCACTGCTAGCTCAGTCCGGCCAGTATAAAATAACAATAACACCTGAAGAAAATCAATTATTAACTATTTTAGAAGGTAAACAAAAAGGTGATTATTCCATAACTATTCCGGTTTCGATGGAATCCGCCAGTAAAGGCAAACCATACATCAGCTTCTCCATTTCAGATTTGAAAGTAAAGAAGAAAGTAAAGTATAATGGACGCTTTGTATTTGATATAAATGTAGATTTACAAATCTCGTTATCCGAACAACTCTTTCCATTCGATGTCCAAAAAGATTATGCAAAGCTTGAAAATAGCATTACAAATGAGCTTGAGAAAGAAACCAATCAATTAATTCAAAAAATACAAAAGTCTCAAATTGATCCTTTAGGGCTTGGTATGTATGCAAGAGCCTACACTTATCAAGAGTGGAAAAAAGTACAAGAAGACTGGGGTAACACTCTGGCAAAATCAAAAATAAACATACATGTAAAAACAAAAATTAAGGGCATAGGAACAACAAATCATAAATAGGACAAAAGCTTTCATAATGAGGGGATGTTAAGCCGATCCCGGTTTCTAGGATAAGGTCCCTTTAGGGGTTAAATCTGCAAGCTTTTTTTGTGTAATCAAAAATAACAGATTCCAGATAAAGGTATAAACCGTAAAGGCTTCTTTTGAAGGAGGAATGGATAATGGCCATTAGGAAATTAACTATAGTCGGAAATAGCTTGGGTATTACGCTTCCAATTGAAATGGTGAATACTGCAAATTTAGCTTTTGAAGACGAATTAGAGGTTGAATTCAAGGGTGAAGAATTCATTCTAAGGAAAAATAAAAATGTGAAATTGCTTCAAGGTTTTGATGCAGAATTTATGGAAGTGGTATCTGAAGTTATTAAAGCACATGACGAAGCATTCAAGGGATTGGTGGATAGATAATATGACGTTTGATATTATCTATCTTTCCACTAATCAAATTATTGCTATTAATGCCATTTAAATAAAAGTTTATTCTCCTACTGATCAAATCGTAGTGAAAGATTCCGGTCTCCTTGATACTGCAGTGAACAGCCCTAGACAAACCGTTTTCGAGAGAGATGGTTACCCCTCTATTCAAAAGGCTGCAGCCTTATTTGAACCCATTTCAAACAATCATGCTTTCTACAACGCAAACAAGAGGACAGCACTGGCTTCCCTTATTATGTTTCGAAGATCAATCATTATCAATGGATAATGGGAAGAAGAACAGGATTTTGTTGTAGATGTCGTCAACCATAAGTATGATTTTAAAACTATCTCAAGAATCATTCAAGAGAACTTAAACGCTTTATAAAATGTTCGAGATTCATAGGAAGTTTTAGCCAATTTACGCTTTACTGAAGGTTGGTTTTACATCATTGAAAAAAATATAAAGATGATGATAAGTACAAACTCATGCTGGGCATTGGAATACAAAAAGTGATAATTCTAAAAAAAAGAGAAGCTAAGTAGACATACATTAATTAGATAGATCAACATTAGACATAACCTTTTAGGTTCGCAGACCAACAGAAGTTTAAAATTTCCGACAAAATAGAACTAGTCATTTCCGATTTATCAAAAAATACCAGTGGAAATTTAATTTAATTTTGGATAAATGGTAGTAGTAATTCGTTTCAACGCTTTAAGTTCCTACCATTGATATAGACTACCTGGGAAATTAACAGAATTGCTTTTTAGATTATCCTCGTGAGTTCATGTGGTTTCATTATCATTACTACCACACCTTTTCTGAATGAACTATTTCTAATGCAATTTGCATATACGATTATGTGGTTGTGGCTTTAAAAAACTTATCTCAGACGTCATATTTTACCTAGTTTGATATTTGTATAAATCACAAGCAAAGGGGGAAAATGAAATAAGAAATAATGAAATTTGAAATAATGAAATTTGAAAGGGAAGATGAGAAATCACGAACTCAATAATACTAGAAATAAATGAGGCTTTTAAAGATGCAGAAGACTTTTTCATAGAACCGTTTATTTTGGATGGTGAAGCAGTCCTTTTACTTGGTTTACATTCAATAGTTAACCTTATAAAAACAAAAGAAATCTTAAAAAAAGATATGGATACCAGTGAAGCGATTCATTCAGTAAAAGTAAAAAGAACTCTTTTCAAGAGAAAATCTGTTGAAATAAATAGTGAAGAAGCAATAGAGTCTATTCTTCAGGGTAAACTCATTGTTTATTCAAAAGAAAAAAATATAATGCTGCAATTTGAACCACTTCCTAAAGAATTGACTCGATCAATTGAACCGCCTGCTAATGAAAACGTATTACAAGGTCCTTTAGATTCTTTTATTGAAGATATGTCAACAAATATAGGAATAGTGAGAAAAAAAGTTTCCACTGCTCAGCTCTCAGTTAAAACCTATACGGTAGGAAGTGATCAAAAAAAGAATTTATCAATAGTTTATTTGAATGACCGAGCAGATAAAAGTATGATCAAAAAGATCATTTCACATATTGAAATAAATCAACACACAAATATTATCTATCTTCAGCATCTTTATCGTTTTATGGGTATGCGGAAATGGGATGTTATCCCTCAGTTTAATAACACAGAAATGCCATTGGAAGCAGTAGATGGTTTAAAAACAAAGGTAAGGTCATTCTATTCGTTGACGGTTATCCCTTTGCGCTTATCTTGCCACATTTATTATGGGATATGTTTGTCCAGGCGAATGACCGTAACTATGCTTACCCAATTATGGGCGCCATCCGATTTTTACGTGTTCTTGGTGCTTTGATTACCCTTATATTCCCAGCTATCTATGTGGCCCTTGTTGCTGTAAATCCTGAGATATTAAAAATTGAACTGGCTCTATCGATTGCTCAGAGCAGGGAGGGAATACCATATCCCCCTTTTGTTGAAATTACAATTATGCTCCTTATTATAGAGTTAATTATTGAAGCGAGTATAAGGCTTCCGCTCAGTATCGGGCCAACGGTAACAATGGTAGGGGGAATTGTCATTGGACAAGCAGTAGTAGACGCAAAGCTGGTTAGCAACCTTTTAATTATCATTGTAGCAGCAACCTCAATTGCGAATTCAACCGTTGTAGGGTTTCAAAATGCCTTAATCCTGCGTTTACTTAAATATGTAGTTGTTATTTTTGCTTCAATCTATGGCGTGTTGGGCATATTATCCGGTCTGGTATTCATAAGCGCTTACTTTGTATATGCATGGGGTTAATGTCTCATTTTGGTCTTATTTTTTTCATTTATCCAGAAAGAATTATTGCCAGCACACACAAAGGTCACTGGGAACCAATTTTAATTCAATGTGTCATATTTATTCTGTTTTTATCGCTTTACCTAAAGGGGCTTTCTTATTTTCCCGAACAGAATATTATTAGTATTTTAAAGATATTAGGTAAAGCTTTTTCTTTCACATTACTTTTTCCTGTTCTTCTTTACTTAGTCATAACTACTATTGAACTTGTTAGTGCCTATGCAGAAGTGACCAACATTATCTTTTTGGCGAATACGCCAACATGGGCAATTATTACATTAATGAGCGTTATTTCAACTTATATCGCCATAAAAGGAATAGAAACCATCTTACGTACAGCCTTATTAATATTCTGTATCTTTTTCCCGTTAATCTTACTTATGCTTTTGGTTTGCTTTCAAGACATTGATTGGCATAATGCCTTTCCGATTATGGATACCGACTTTTCTTTTTTTCGACAACCTTCCTATTATACAAGTTTTTTTTCTTTCGCCATTGTTTTTTCATTTTTAGGTTTTCTTCCTAAAAAAATATCGTATAACTCTAAAAAAATCATGTTAGCAGTCTTTTTTCTTATCCCATTTTTTTTCTTATCCGTTTATTTACCTCTTTTAACCTTTGGAAATGAAACGGCTAGTACGCTGCTTTTTCCCTTTATAACCACATTGGATAAAGTTCAGCTTCAATGGCTTATATTTGACAGGGCTACCTTGTTTTTTGCGTTAAGCCTAGTTACCTTTATCATGTTGCTCACTTCCTTACTTTTATGGCAGTCCTCAATAATAATGAATCAATATTTCCCGAGATTAAAGCAAAAATATCATATTGTAGCCTTATCTGTTAGCATTTTTATCATTTGTTTATGTATTCCTAGTTGGCAAGAGACTGAAAAGTTGCTATGGTGGAATACTGCTTTCCGTTTTTATATTTTAATCGACTCCCTTTAATTATATTCCTCATCGGTGTAAGGAGAAAAAGACTATCATGAGAAGTATTATAATTTGTTCTAAACTAGTACTTAGTCTATGTATATTAATGCCATTAAGTGGTTGCTGGGATATTAAAGACATTAATCATCGAGCCTTTCCGATTGCAATGGGAATTACTAAAGAAGGAGAAAAATTCAAAGTCTTACTTCAAATTCCTATCTCTTCAGAGGGTGTTCAGAAACAGACAATTGTCAAAGGAACAGGATTAACCATTTTAAAGGCTGTAGAGGACATTAGAACTAATATGGAAAGCGGTGTAGACTTATTGCACATAAGGGTAATCATATTTGATCGAAAATTAGTAGAAGAAGGAGGGATGGAAGAACCGATTAACACGTTTATGAGAATTCGTGAAATATCTTCAAAAACAATAATCGCAATATGTGATGATAATATAGATACTTTCTTCTTAACACTCAAAAAAAATCTAGAAAAAGGGATAAATCTTTATGAATTTTTTGAGAAATATGCAGGTTGGACTCCACAAATATCTTTAACACGTCTATGGCATGTTTATCGAGCTCTTAATTCCTACACTCAAAATGTAGCAATTCCTATGGTCAGATCAGGGGAAAACACGCCAGTTACATATGCAGGTTCTGCAGTGATGAACAAAGGAAAAATCGTTTCTAAAATGGATCCTAAAGAAACCCTCCTTTTTAATGCCTTTCATGGGAACAGTATGAAGGGAAGGGTAGAAGTAATGGAACATGCAACCATCATGATTGTTGGAAATACAGGTTTTCATAAAGGAGAATTAAGAAATCATATTCCATATATGTTCTCAACGATTCGTTTAGATGTAGTTATTCAAGAGAGAAGAGGAAAAGTTTCCAATGCAATAATAAAAAAAGAGCTGGAAAAGGTAATGGCAAATCGTTTTGATGGAATGCTGAAACGATTTCAAAAGCACGAAACAGATGTCTTTGGTTTGGGGCAATACTACAGAAATAAAATTCCTTATGAGGAATTGAAGGACTGGCGAAAGAAATATTATCCCAATCTAGAAATGAAGCTTACCATTCATACTACAATACAAAACGAGGGAAATATAAAGACTATAATTGACAAATAGATATTGGATATCATATAAAAAATGGATAGGCTTTAATTTTAAATGGAACTAACGGGTGCTTTCGTATTATAAGGTCGACCAGTAAAAATACTGGTTGACCTTTTTTTAATAGAATCTATGATATCAGTAGCCAGGGTAGGACGTACGGGTGTGTGGGACTTGATCCTGTAAACTAAACTGTCCGCCCCCTACTTGTAGAAACATGTTTGAGGCTGGTTGGGACGTAGATCTCGTATAACAAGCGAAGCTATGACACTACATGGAGGACTAGGGTACTGGTTAGTAAGGAGAGGAGGAAAAACAATGAACCCAGTAGTTGGTCAAGATGTGGCAAAAGGAGAGAGCCAAGTACAGGCATTTTTAGATCAATCTAAACCGTATGGGAAGAGCTTTTCAATGAAGCATACCAAGGAGGAATTAGATCAATTTTTAGACTTTCTAAAAGAAGTTGAAGAGGTGGCAGGGCAGATGCCTATGGTCATTTTAGAATCTACAGGGCATTACCATTCTCCCGTTATTCAATACTTGGAGGAACAAGGGATTCTATATATCTTACTAAATCCGATTATTTCTTATCAGGCAAAGAAGCAAAGAAGTCTAGTTTACGAATCAGACGCAATCGATGCGTACCAGTTGTGTGTGCTGTATTACAAGGAGGATTTTGAACCTCATAAAATTAGAGGAATTCAGCTTTTAGAGTAATTTGTCAAGACAACAGGAAATCGTAACGAATATGTATGTGGAGGCTAAACTTCAGTTTCACACCATTTTAGTTCAAGTGTTTCCTGAATACCGGAAGGTTTTTGGGGATTTATATTCGAAGGTTTCTTTTGCTATTTTTTCAAGTCCATTATTCGCAAATTCTACATCCGTTTTAGGGTAAGCATTATTACTATCCCTCAATGTGAAATTTCCAAGTACTTCAACGTTAAACAAAAGCCCAGGAAAGAAAAAAAAAAGTAAACATATGTGTCTTTAAAATGAAAGAGGAACTCAATATACATACGAAGATTGATTACGTGACTTTCATACACGTTTTTTTGAAATGGATTTCGAGATGCGGATTCCATTATTTTTTGCTTTTTCCCATGCCCATTCACCCGATCGGCTAGGGCAGAACTCTATTACACTCTCTGCTAGTCTACTTTCTCCAGCCGTTAATACCGCCTCTGAAGTAGGATATTCCTTTAACATCAATACCAGGGACACCTTTCTGATTTGGTAGATCGTATAGTGGCCCTGGCAAATGAAATGAAAGAATATAAAATCATCCAATCGATTCCCGGAATAGAAGAAAAAATAGCAGCAACGATTATCTCTGAAATTGGTGAAATCGATCGGTTTAATCATCCGAAAAAAACTGGTTGCTTTCGCTGAAGTTAAGGAGGGGGATGTTAAATCCAATCAACTGTATCTAAAGAGAATAAGAAGGTGATGAAATGTCCCGTAAGTGTAATTGTTGGGATAATGCTCTGAACTAATTATTGAAGAATATAATGCTAATCGATATCAATAGAAGAAACTCGTCAAAAAAATCCTCTGCTCATGGGAGTAAAGACTCAGAGGATTTTAATTTTTATTTTTCGTAGATTGGTTTACCCTTATCCGTTAAGAAGCTTAGCATGAACTATATTGTTCCCAGGGATAATTTGTAGTTAAAAATGCAGCCAATTCCTTACTGTTTTGTTTCCTTTCCTTACGAATTCTTGCTCGATCAGGTGCTGTTTCATGTAACTTTCGCTCTTCTTCTGTTTCAGGAATGACTTGTGGAACACGTGTTGGCCGGTTATGTTGATCAAGTGCTACAAATGTTAATAGTGCAGTTGCTGCGATTTTACGTTTACCGCTTTTTAAGTCTTCTGCAATAATTTTAACGAAAACCTCCATCGATGAGGTGCCTGTCCATGTTACATAAGATTCAAAGGAGACTGCATCTGTTGTTTGAATTGGATGTAAAAAATCAACTGAATCTGTTGAAGCTGTTACACATTCCCTACGGCTATGACGCGCTGCAGAAGTTGAGGATACTTGATCCAAGTGACTCATCAAACGGCCACCGAACAAAGTATTATGATTGTTTACATCATTTGGAAAAATCCGACTTGTTCTTATAACTCTTGATTCTTTACAGTATTTAGTTTCCATTAACATATCTCCCCTTTAATTTATAAACCTCTTTATATCCATTGCTATAATTACTCATTCCTAAAATAGTGAAACTTTCTCTATCATATCGACTTGATTTTGAACAAGGTAATAATTACCTAAAAATTCTGAATTTTATACGTTAACTAAATCATGATCATTAAAATAAATTACTTCTGTTAGGATTTTACAACCTTGCATCCTCCTGAAAGCATCTCTAGCTTCTTTTTCAGAGTCAAACTCATATATATTAATGTTGTTCTTTGAATGAACAGTGATTACCCACATAAAAGGCCTCCAATAAAAAGTTTTTTAAATCTGTTTTTCCATTAGAATGATAAATCGACCATTAACTTTGCGCAGTTTTTCAGCAACTTCTTTTTCTGAGTAGTGGAATAAAATTTTAACCAAATCCATTTTTGATTCTCCTCATTTTTAAACCTTTTTGATTAACGACATATGTGTGTACCTCCTAAGTTTTTAAATCTTTATCAATCTACAATGCAAGTATCGGGCCAACTTCTTTTCTCAAAGTAATTCGCAGCTTTAAAAGAGTTTTAGAAACTATAGACTGCCAATTTTTTTTGCATGAATAAATTTTTTGTGTCGATTGCAAAATATTTTTGCACCCATTTGCCACCTACAGGAATAAGTTTTCATTAATTGGTATGAATGCGATTCTTGAAGAAGTTTCGCTTTATAGAACTAACGGTGCTTTACTTCCATAAGGAGTTACCTCAGCAGATCTTTTTCTTATGAGCTAAAGGGGCCCAATTCTCCAAGAATACCAGCAAGTGTAATCGTGCTAATTCCTTTAATTGTTGCTTCGGCAGCCCTTTTCTTATGGATCTAAGGACAAGATACTCAAATGAAAAATACATATTTACTATATTTTGGTAAAATAGATTGAAGGAAAGGGTAGGGAATCATGAAAAAATATTTAGGGATTATTTCGTTTACTTTTATTATCTTGGTTATATGTTTCTTTGCTGCGAATATAACACGAGTAATTGATCCTGGAGTAGCAACTTTTCGTATATTAATGATTTTTGGAATCATTATATCTTTCTCTTTTTCTTTTCTTAGTGAGAAAGGACTTTGGAGAAAATTTGCTTTAGGTCTTAGTATATTCGTTGGTTTAGTTTACTTTATAGCCATCGAATTAATGAGAATAGTTTTCCAGGGTAATGGATTTTAAACTGTATATTCAACAAACAAGTGCGTTAGCTAAAGATCGGAGCTGTCTTTAAGGCATTTTTTTCTTATGGGACTAAAGGGGCTGATAAGTGGAATAAAAAGTGAATTAATCCATTATTATCTGTATTATGTTAACTGCATAAATCAGTTGTACAGAGATAATAAAGTTGTTTAATTTGCAATTATTTTGCGGTAATGAAATTAAATATCAAATAAAGGAAATATCTTCTTGACAGTCGAATATTAGCCTAGAACCATAATTAACTATTCCGATAAGGAGGATTCTTGTGCGTCCACGCCCATTATCTATTGAAAATCCAGAGTATGATAGGTATGTTAGTCTTGTGCCAGATGGAGATATTGAAGAAATACTTAGTAAGCAACGAACTAAGACCATTAACTTCTTGAGCAGCATATCAGAGGAGTCAGCAAGGAAGGCGTATGCACCAGGGAAATGGACTTTAAAAGAAGTGATTGGGCATTTAGCCGACGTGGAACGTGTGATGTCGTATCGAATGCTTGCCATTGCACGAAATGAAAGTGCACCACTCCCAGCAATGGATCAGGATCAATACGTTTCTGCGGCAAACTTCAACAAATTATCCTGGGAGCAGCTACTAGCTGGTTTAGACACGGTACGCTCCAACACGTTAAGTCTTATTTTAACCATTGATGATACAGCGTGGGATCGTTATGGAACTGTAATGAACAGCCCAGTTTCGATAGGTACCTTTGCATATGGCATTGTCGGGCACGAGTTACACCATATGAAAGTGATTAGTGATAAATACTTATAAGTCTTTTTCTATTAATGAAAAAACCTAATTTCTCATTTAATGCTGAGAAATTAGGTTTTTTAATATTGAAACTTCCTTAACGTTGTAAATCCGCATTTTCCTGACTCTACCCCTTAATGAACTAAAGGGGCAATTTAGTTGAACAATCGTCATTAGCCTGGTTCAACATATTGGCTATTTAATGGAGTAAGAGGTTGGATATAACTTCACTTTTTTATGTAGCTAACATTGTTCTAAAGTAGCCGAAAACGTTGATTTACCAGCGATGTATAAAATCCTACATAAAAAAGTTCCTTTTACTCCTTGACTCCAAAATTCAACCTATATCACGACTTAATTAGTTATATGCTGTTAATTATTCTTTCTATATTATTGATTTATTTAACAATACCATGTTGGACAATCTCTACATCTACCTTTGATTTGAATTTAACATCTTTAAAATAGTTTGTCTTATCTTTTTCTTTCCAGGTATCATGATGAAAAGCGATCAGTCTTCTTCCAATACCAAACGCATCACAGTTGGCTTCTTGTAGTTTCTTAATTACTTCTTCAGCATTATTAGTAAAGGTATTTGATAATTTATTGTTTAGTTGATCAACTTTATTAGGTACATTTCCTATAGGATATTCTTCTACTATTACTTTTAAATGTAAGTTTAAATTTACAAAAACTTCTCCTCTGTCATTCACAGAAACATTTAACTTCCGTTTAATATGATCGACATTCAGAGAAATAAAATTATTCATGTTTAATTCTTTATTTCCATTTACATATTTTGTGAAACGCGCATATTTACTTTTCTTATTATTTAGTAAAAGAAAAAGAGTGGATTCTTCTTGGGATAGAGTTCCTGATAATTTCCTTTCATCAAATAATGCTACACCTGCCACATCTATAGTAGTACCATTACGACCTATCTTTAATAAGGGAAGGACAATATCTTCACCTGGATCAAGTAACTCTGAAGCCAGAGTCTGGATGCTTTCTTCAGGAATGATTGTATTTGTTTCAGTACTTCGGATTAGATATAAGATGTTTTGACTAATGTTTGATTCTACTCTAGGTTGAATACTGAGTGTATCAAATGCTTTTCCTTTTACAACTGCTAATTTAGCACTTAAGGAACTTCGGGGATCGCGCCAAATTACATCTAAAGAAGGATAAATGTCACCTTTTGCAAATTGTTCACCGAATAATACAAGTTTATTTTTCGAAGAATCTAAATTACCGGGTATCTCTGTATTTAATTTCATGCGTCCTTCTCTTGGAGTATTTGCCACTGTAGATAAATTTTCACTATTAATAGCTTCAGTTTCTTGTCCTGAATCCGTTGGGTTTCTATATATATTTGGTATTGCAAATCCTAATGAAAATTCCCCTTCATCAGTCTGATCAAAAGTTATAGTTTGTATTAAAGTGGCATCTTTCATTAAATTTTGATCCCAGCATCCTGTTGTTAACAATAAACATATACTAATCATAAATAACCTTTTGATTTTCATACATTATAATCTCCATGTCTTTTATTAGGAAGGAAAAATGAAAGCAAAAATAAACATAATGGTATGACCACAATAAAGCTAAAATGTGCAGGTTCCATAAGCTTATTAAATTTTTCAAGGTCAGTTTCATGGTCGGGAAGAAGAGCAATAATAAAAATAATCCCGGCAGTGTATGGGAGAAATGCAGCATGATTGGCACGTTCAAATAGGTATTTAAGGCCCTGTGAAGAAAGAAAAAGCCAGGTAGCAATAGATGTAGCAACAGATATGATCCAGATAGATAAGAAAAATAAATCGATTCGTTCGATGATTTGAAAGGAATAGGCTTTGATCATATACAATAAAGGCTGTGGAGTAAGATATAGATCTTCCCTAGTTTCGAAAAAGACCAGACTAGCAAACACCAGATATGTATAAAATAGAGTTACGAAAAGATGGGCAGATGAAATCGCAATTAGTTTACGGGTATTAGATGCTTTTACAAAAGGGTAGAGAAAAAGCATAAACTCAAACCCTAACATCGAAAATGTTGCTTCTTTAGATCCCTTTATCATATTTGATATGCCGGATTGACCAATTGGCAATAGATATAGAAAATTAGCATCTTTTAGCGAATATGTAATTAGACCAAATAGAATAATTAACATTGGAGTAACGAGTACATAAAAACGAGCCATGCTTCGTAAATTATCTTTCACAAGATATACGCAAACCCCTAACATTAATAAAATTAATATCCAGTTTGGCGTCCTTTGTAAAATCCATATATCGATGATTTGACTAAAACGGGATAAAACTAAACTGCCTGTAACAACAAAGTACAGGATGTAACATAAAATGATGGCCTTTCCTAGCCTTTTCCCTAGTACATGAGGGATGATTTCATAAATTGTTAAAGATGGAAATCTTCTGCAAAGCCC
Organism: Peribacillus sp. FSL R5-0717; assembly: GCF_038002945.1. Taxonomy (NCBI): domain Bacteria; kingdom Bacillati; phylum Bacillota; class Bacilli; order Caryophanales; family Bacillaceae; genus Peribacillus; species Peribacillus sp. FSL R5-0717. The sequence continues at coordinate 151,212 of NZ_JBBOOF010000001.1, read as the reverse complement.
CCATAAGACCAAAATAATGGCTTGTACGATTAGGCCTGCAATTAAAGTAGATATCCACCCATCATTCTTAGAAATTAACGAGACATCATGAGGTAATGATAATATTCCAACTCCGATTTGAGATTGAATGATCATAAAAAAAAGCTGTGTTTTTGAAATACTACTTTCTTTTGTTATCATTGGATTTCCATCCCCTTGAAAGTTTTTGTTGTTTAATGTGTTTAGGATGTGAATCTAAAGGTCGTGTATTCAATTTCCAAATTGGAAGACGCAAAAAAGTATCCTTGATGTCTTTTATTTTAAGTGGAGCAAGTGGAGCAAAGTAGGGTGTACCAAATGACTCTAACTTGCATAAATGAGCTAAAAGCACAATAAAACCAAAGACTATTCCAACGAATCCAAACGAGGCAGCCAGAAACATAAACGGAAAACGTAACAATCGAACAGCGTCGCTCATTCCGTGTGATGGAACACAAAAAGAAGAAATAGCAGTTAAGGCAACAACGACAATCATTGTAGTCGAGATAAGCCCTGCTTGAACGATGGCGTCCCCAATAACAAGGCCTCCAACTATCCCAATTGTTTGGCCAATTCTTGAGGGAAGACGTATTCCAGCTTCGCGAATCAACTCAATGGTTAATTCCATAAGTAATGCTTCGATTAATGGAGGAAAAGGAATTTTATTAATTGAACTTCCGACAGGGTTTACAAGTTCGTCAGGCAGCACTTCAAAGTGAAATGCAATAACAGCAATATAAAAAGCTGGCAATAGAATCGAGATCAAAAAACTTGCATGTCGAATTGAACGGATAAACGTACCAATCATCCATCGAGAATTATAATCGTCAGGTGATTGATAAAAAGCAAAAAATGTAACCGGCAAAAGTAAAGCAGTTGGGTTTCCATCCATGAAGACAGCAACTCTGCCTTCATTTAAATGTCCAATTACACGATCTACTCTTTCTGTATTTAATAATTGAGGAAAAGGTGATATTGTAGAATCTTCTATTAATTCCTCCAAGAATCCAATATTTAAAACGTTATCCATCGAAATGGAATTTAATCTGCGTTCAAATTCATAGATTACTTCTTCATTTGCAAGATTATTTAAATACACAAGTGCTATTTTTGATTTAACTTGTATTCCAACTCGGAAATATTTCATGCGTAAATTAGGACTTTTCATTGTTTTTCTAAGTAAATGAAGGTTCGTCAAAAGGTTTTCAATAAATCCATCATGAGAACCCTGAACAATCTTTTCGTTTTCTGGTTCTGTAACAGTACGGTCCTTAGACATAGAGACATCAACCATAAAAAGCTTTTCATAACCATCTAAACTCAAAATACAAGAGCCTTTTAAAAGTGCATCCTCGACCTGATTGAAAACTGTTGAAGCTTGAAAATTAGTATTAAGCATATTTTGAATTGTTTCTGAATTCGATAGTAAACAAGGTTTCAAAGCGTCTCTTTGTATTTTTTCCTTATCTACCATAGTTTCGAGATAAATAAGTGCACCTTGTACTGTTTCCGTTTTGAATTCCTTTACAACTAAATCTTCTGTGTTAGAAAAGATTTGTTTTATTGTGGAGATATTTTCATTAACTTTAGAGAAAACTTCTTTAGAGGGTTGAGGTATTTGCTTTGGAGGAAGATAGTCATTATTTACCTTGTTATATTTTAATAAATGTTTGATGAACTTCATTAAAGTTAAGCTCCTATATTTATTTATAGGATATTTTCTCCAATAATTATTAATGTATGTACCAAATAATAATATTGAATGGAATTTGATACGATTCCTTGCCTAAACCTTATTGTTTAATTAAGCAGCACGGACAGTCTTGTTATTGAATTAAATAAAGGCTAGCCTTGCAACGAATGATATAGTTGCTGGGTTTGCGTAAAATAATTCTTAAAACCTCATAATAATATTAAAATTTATAAGAAGTAAGTAAAGGCGCTTTAATTGTAGAAGCACAGAAATAATTAATAAAAGAATTCAATTTAATAGCAGGTGTTAAAAGCTAAGTATCAACCTAAACGAAAGTTGACACTTAGCTTTTATTTATCCTTTAATACATTTATGTAGAATTATGTGATTAAATAATCAAGGAACATTATTTCATTTAAAGGGCGCGATTTCTGAAGATAGTCATCGCCCTTTGCATATTTAAGAATTGGGCAGTTTAGTGGAAGCTTAACATCAAGCGTTGACCGATCTTACGATTCGGGTGGTATTTCATTATGGGTCTTTTTTTTGTTGATCGACTCCTTATTTAGCTAACAGGTGCGTTAGCTGAATAACGAAGCTGTCTCTAAGGCAGCTTTTTCTTATGGAACTAACGGGGCAGGATCGTTCTACAAGCACAGTGTTTTCGAACTATGATGAACTTCTAAAGGAATTTTTTGAAACTTGTTGAATTTCTTTAGGTAAGGTTCAATGAAAGGTGGAAAACAATGAAAATACCCAGTTCTCCTATCAATAGTAAAATAAACAATGTTTTTATCCATGTTAAAGATTTAAGAAATCGGTTGAATGGTATTGCAATCTCCTTGGCATCTCGCGAAATAATGATTCTGTAGAATCACCTGTTTACAATATTCCTGTAACAAGTGAAACTGGATTAACTTTAGATGACCATACGTTTGATCCTAATTTCATATTTAAGCCATCCAATAATGTCTTATTTAATTTCTACGTAAAAGATATAGACGAAGCTTACCAATTTATCAAGAGTAATAACATAGCCATTGTTAAAGAAATAGAGCGTATTGGAAATTTTGCTTATTTTAACTTTCAAGACCCAGATGGTAATGTACTTATGATTTGTAATGGTTAATGTTCTTAGAGAGTAGCCGGCTCACTACTCCCTTTACTTAAGTTTTTTTCGCTCTTCCTTTTAACTTCACAGTTTGTGTCAACTCTACAATAAGGCAGGTTGCTGAAGCTGCCTTTTCTTATGGCAGGAGACAGATTTATTTTCTAACCAGGCTGCTGGACGGGAGCAAATCAAAATAGTTTTTATGTTAGTTCTAAAATTGACTGCAAACGTAAATTTAGATGCTCTCATTCCCCGTCTTTGAAGAGCCAGTGGAAGCTTGAATCACTTTATCGAAACTCCCATGTTTCTCCTGGACTAATAAACCCACAGCATCCATCACGATAGAAAAATTTATCAAGAACCAGGCACTACAAAAAATTTTCATCATATATAGGTGATATCCGTTCGGATTTGATGAGGAGGATATCATGCAACCTATGTTACCTATGGAAAGATATTTTGGGCAGTTTGAACTGGTGCATGCTTTTTATGGGGCTATGCCTACAGGTGTCAGCGTTTCCGAAACCGGTCGTATTTTTGTATGCTTTCCGAAATGGGGAGACGACGTTCAATTTACTGTGGCAGAAATTGTTGAGGGTGAATTGCAGCCTTATCCCAGTGTAGAAACCAATTTAGTTAATACTGGGAATATTACGATGTCTTTCGTCAGTGTCCAAAGTATCGTTGCTGATGGAAGAGGAACACTTTGGGTACTAGATACAGGGGCACCAAATTTTTCTGAACCTATTCAAAGGGGAGCAAAATTAGTTGCTGTTGATTTAAGCACGAATACAATAAGGAGAGTATATACCTTTACAGATGAGGTTGTCTTGCCAACAACTTATCTGAATGATGTCCGTTTGGATTTTCGGGTTGGAAGAGCAGGCTATGCATATATAACGGATTCTTCTTCCAGAGGGCCAGGGGCTATTATCGTCGTAGATTTAGAAAATGGGAACGCGTTTAGACGGTTAAATGGGGCAATATCAACTTCACCTGATCCCTATTTTTTACCGAAAGTAGAAGGTGAAATTTTGATGAATCGAAACCCGGACGGCTCGACTTTCCCATTTAGATTGGCTTCCGATAGTTTAGCGATTTCTCCTGATGGAAAGGTTTTATTTTATGCACCGCTAACCAGCCGTCAGCTGTTCTCGATCTCAACAGAAGCCCTAAGAGACAGAAGGATACAGGACCTGAATTTATCCCAATATGTGCAGTATTTTGGGGAAAAAGGTGCGTCTGATGGAATGATCACCAGCGCAAAAGGAATCGTTTATGCGGGAGACTATGAAAACAATAGTATCCGGAAGATATTGCCGAATGGCGCAATGGAAACCATCGCACATGACCCGAGAATTTTATGGCCGGATACTTTTTCGATTGGCCCCGATCAATACTTATATGTCATTGTGAATCAATTACATCGGCAGGCGAGATTTCATTATGGAAGAGACCTCCGGGAAAAACCATATAGTTTACTTCGTATGAGAATTGATGAATTCCCCGCTCCTACCTTTTCATAGTAATCGTAAACGAAGGTAGCTATCCCCCACCAGGGAGCTGCCTTTTTTGTCAGATATACCTGCAACTGTCCTGTAATAAAGAGGTGACTTAACTCAAATTGAAAAGCCTGCTTCATCTGAGACTTTAAAATATAAATAAAGCACCATAGGCATGAAGCTACATAAGTATCAACTTACGGTAAGAGGAAAAGTTTTGAACAAAACTAGGAGGTAATCATGGGAAGATTAGTTCACCTCGAAATTCATGTGGATGACATGGAACGGGCAAAGAAATTTTACAAAAGCGGAAGCGGAACGCGGGCGTCTTGCTAAAGCGGACGCCCAAAGGGCACAAGGTACCACAGAAGCGGAAATCATCAGGTTAAAAGGGGTAGCAGAAGCTAAGCAGAAAATAGCTGAAGCATTTGAACAGTTCGGGCAAGCCAACGTAATGGACATGATTTTGAAAATGCTGCCGGTATATGCAAAACAAGTGGCTTTGATCTTTGGTTCATTCACAGTTAGAACATGGCTATGTTACTTGCGACTTAGAAAGCGTTATGATTTAATTTGTAACCTAAAATTCCCAAAAACAGCCCACACTTTAAAGTTTGTGCTGTTTTTGGATTTCTATCTATTGATTGATGAAATTATTCCTGTGAAGTAGTATTGGAGAGGTACACTGATAATATGGAATATTTACAGTGGGAATGATATTGGAGTTGGATAAGCATGTATGTTTTATTACATATTTCATATAGGATTTTCACTAGACTTAGAGCTTAGTAATGGTGAAAAAATTAAGCACAAGGCGCTGGCCGATAAAAAGAGGAGAGCATCTGTAAACTACACAGATGCCCTCCTGATTTTCTCCAAGATCCATTATTAATCTCGTAATTCTGTACAATGAAGTATTTAATCTACCGGACGGTCATCAAAATCATAGTCTACCGTACCAGGAGCTACACGTGCATTTGTTAATGCCGGAGTTTCCGGACGGGCAATTTGATACACACTGGCACCGACAATTTCAGCTGCTTGCTGCAATTTTTCTTTCGATATCTTATCCAGAGTATCTGTAGGCTGGTGATACCAAGGCTCTACAGGGGAATGGATAAACAAGGCGGATGGAATGCCAAGCTCATGGAATGGTTGGTGGTCACTCCTGCCCAGCTGTCCATAAGGAATCGCAACATCCATCGTTCTGGCCCCTGCTGAGGAACCCAGGTCCGTCACAAGGTTTTTCATTCCATCAATGGTATACATAATCAAACCACCTGCAGGATTATCCTCGCCAGCATCACGTCCGCCTATCATATCCATTTGGAAGTGAGCCACCATGCGGTCTACATCCTCTTTGGGAAGGGAATCAGCATAGAAGGATGATCCAACGAGCCCTCTTTCCTCAGATCCGAACGTGAGGAAGCGAATTTCAGTGTCAATTGGGGTTTTGGCCAGGATCCTTGCCAGTTCCAGCACAGCCGATACACCAGAAGCATCATCGTTTGCACCAGGGCCGCCCGGGACAGAATCATGATGGGCTCCCACAGTCACGATTTGACCATTATCCTTATTGGCTTTTGGTTTTAGGGAAGCGATGACATTGTAGGATGTCTTTTCGATTCTTTCAGCTTTTCCCACTTCCAGAGTGGACGTGATTTGTTTAGTTTTAAGCTGTTCGACCAACTCTAACCCTTGGGCTTGGGTAATGGCTACAGCAGGTATATTTTGCCCCGCTGATACTTGTCCGAAATTATTTCCTGATGGTGAGTTGTTGTACATTAAAACGCCAACCGCTCCTTTATTTAGGACATTCTGAACCTTTTCAACAAAGGTAATGTCCCCACGTTCAACTAGTGCAATTTTCCCAGATACATTTTCTCCAACTTCCTCTGGCTTTGCTTTTCCAACATTAACAAGTTCGGCCGTTACCTTTCCGCTGATACTGCCGCTAAGGGCACGCGGTGTTCCTCCTAAATCACTGTCACCAATTTTCACTTTTACATTTTGCACCGTATCATAGATGGGAAAAGGCTGAACCTTTGTTTCGAAACCAAGACTCTTAAACTGACTTTCTATGTATTTGACTGCACGGAGCTCCCCTTCTGTACCAGCAGCTCTCGGTTGCTCTGATAGATAGGCAATCGTATTATACATATTGTCCGCACTAATTTTTTTGATAACTTTGTTATCAAAAGCTGTGTCAGACTGGGCATTTATTGCTCCGCTAGTTTGTGCAAATACTGTACCGGTTGATAGAACCATACCCGCAGCTAATAGTACTGTTAGTGATTTTCTATACATATAATCCCTCCTTATTCATAATCTTCCTAATTATGTATTTAACTGAATAGTTTGTAAATGAGTCATTAGTCTTTAAATTCCGAACATCAATCGGTTTCTGACACCCGCTCTCCCTTAAGATTATGCGCAAAGAAAAAGCGATCCTTCTTAATGAAGAATCGCATCATGTATTGAAGCCGTCAATATATTGTATTGTAAAAAATGATCAAACATTCAAATCTATCAACTTCATTTTAACCTAACTTTTGAAAAGCAATATGATTCCGAAGTGAAGAAAAAGGCCGATGCCGACCGTTATGCGGTAGAGCAGGCAGCCTCCGCCAACAAGATGAAACAGATTAAAGAAGCGGATGCCAATAAGTATAAAATTGAAGCCGTGGCAAAAGCGGAAGCGGAACGCGTTCGCATTGAGGGGCTTGCTAAAGCGGACGCCCAAAGGGCACAAGGTAAGACAGAAGCGAAAATCATCATGTTAAAAGGGGTAGCAGAAGCAGAAGCCAGGCGGAAGATAGCGGAAGCAATTGAACAGTTCGGGCAAGCCGCCTAATGGACATGATTTTGAAAATGCTGCCGGAATATGCAAAACAAGTGGCAAGCCCGCTTAGTAATATAGACAAGATCACTGTAGTGGACACAGGCGGAAGCGGAGCGAATGGCGGGGCTAATAAAGTGACTGGGTATGTAACGGATTTAATGGCATCCTTGCAGGAGTAATTAAAAGCATCTTCGGGAATTGATTTCAAAGACTTGCTTGAGAATTTCTCGGGAAAATGAAATTTACCATTCACCACCATCAGCAGGAGAATGTCGAAGCGAGCATGAATATGGCAGCAAGCAAGGAAGTGCAACGGTTAAGAATAAAATGAAGAAAGGGAAGAACACAAAGATACTCTTACCTTTTTTTGAATAGCTCTAGTTTAAAAAGCAGGATTGGTTTATCTGACCTTTATACTTAATTTATTAAAATAAGTGATATATCAAAAGTTGCAGATAAGGGTAAACAACGTTTAGATCCAATAACTAAGATGATTTATTTAGAGTTGGATAAAGAAAAAAAAGGATACATAATGAAAATAAAAATTTGAGGATATTTAACAGTAGATGTAACTTATGAAACGGTTGAAAATTGATTTAAAACATTACTAGAGGTAGATAAAAGTTAACTATTATTAATCTATACGAATTGTATCTAAACAGTAAGCTCAATCTTTATTTGGATCAAGCTGATAACTTTGATAATTCCTACTATTATATATAATAGTAGGAATTAATTGAACTTAGGTGTGTTAAAATGGCCCGTACTTAATCAAATGAGCTATAATAACAGCTATAATTCCTATTCCATATTGTATTAGAATCAGTGGCCAGACCCATTTTGCCCAACGTATCCAAGGAATCCCTGCAAGGGTTATAGCCGCCATGAAATACCCTGATGTTGGAAAAATAATATTCCCAATTCCATCCGCTATGGAAAAAGAAAGTACAGTTGTCTGCCTAGTAACCCCAATTATATCTGCCAATGGTCCCATAATTGGCATAGTTAAAGCAGCTTGTCCACTTCCAGATGGAACTACAAAGTGAATAAGAGCTTGGAGTATAAACATTCCTACAGCACTAAACACTGAAGGAACATGTTGAAGGACAGAGGAAGTATGATGTAAAATCGTATCGATGATATGTCCTTGTTCAAGAACGATTAATATTGCTCTAGATACTCCAATAACTAAGGCTCCTGTAATTAACCCCGCTGAACCTTTCATAAATGAATGAACGATTTGATCTGCTGAAAGTCTGCCGACAAAACCTATGAGAATTGCTAGTATAATAAAGAGAGCTGCAATTTCTGTAATATACCAGTGAAATTTGATTACACCAAATGCTAAAAAAATGAAATTAAGTAAAAAACAAAAGAGAACCCATTTATGTCTTCTTTCAAAAATAACAGGGGAGTTCAGTATTTGCTCTAAGTTTATATCCTGATAATCCCCAAAATACCCAAGAGTACGGTCTTTTTTGACTTTCATGGCATGTCTGTAAACAAATCCAACCCCTACTACATACATCACAATAAACAATAAAATCCGAAATGTGATTCCAGAGAAAAGTGGAAGGCCAGCAATTCCTTGGGCAATGCCAACGGTAAAAGGGTTCATGACTGCCGTTGTAAAACCAATCGAAGCTCCTATTAAAACGATGGCTGTTCCAGTAAATACATCAAATCCTAAAGCGATGGCAAGTGGAATAAGAATTGGAATATAGGCTAGGGTTTCTTCAGCCATTCCCATAAGAGATCCTCCCAATGCAAAGAATAACATCATAACGGGAATTAACCATTTCTCCTTGTTAGCGAACTTTCTTGACATAACTACCATTAAAGTCTCGATTGTACCGGTAGCTGTTAGGACACCGAATGTACCTCCAATAATAAAAACAAAAAAGATGATATCGGCTGCTTCCACCATTCCGGTGTGTATGGCTTTGAAAAAACTAAAGAATTGAACGGGTGATTGATCTATTCTGGTAAAGGATCCTGCATCTACTATTTCACGTCTGTTTTGTTCAACCCTTTCATACTCTCCTGCCGGAATAATGTGGGTTAGTATAGTGGCAACCAATAGTACAAATAGCAGCAAAACAAATACATTGATTGTTTTGCTGCTATTTGTTTTTTCACTCTTCACCTCTTCTATTTTCTGTTGTAATTGAACCAAGTTATTTCCTCCCTCTCTTTAAATTCATCACATTACTTTTGTTTCATCTGTTATTAAAATATTAAAATTATTCTGTTTATTTAACAAATTGAAAAATCCTATAGTTACAATTTGATAAATTAATAGTATTGTTTTTTTCGTTTTATAAATGAAACAGTAAATTTATTGATTTCCATAAAGTTCTTATTTCAATGAAAGCTGTTTACTAACTATAAGAAACTTCAATTACAACCATAAAACCTTTTAATTAGTTGTATTACATCGATTTATATACAATTTAACAATAACGAGTATTCTATTTTAAGCGAATCGGAATTTTAATTAGAAATTAGTTACTAGGGGGAATAAAAATGGACACAGCTGAATTGAATAAATTAACAAAATGGGCAATTGAACATAGGAGATATTTTCATCAGTATCCCGAATTATCTGGCGAAGAATTTGAAACACGTAAATATATTAAACAGCATTTGGACAAGTTGAATATAGAAATATTAAATTATGAACCTCCGAGCATAGTAGGATATCTTAAAGGTACAGAAGGTAGCACAACTATTGCCCTAAGAGCCGACATGGATGCACTCCCTGTTGAAGAAGAGGGTGAAAAAAGTTATATTTCACAAAAACCTGGAGTTTCTCACGTTTGTGGACATGATGGACATATGGCTGTGATATTGGCGGTAGCCAAGTGGTTGTCCGAACATAGAAGGGAAGTAAAACCAAATATCGTTTTTATTTTTCAATCCTCAGAAGAAATGTCTCCTAGTGGTGCTGAATCTTTAATACGACAAGGGGTATTAAACGAAGTCGATATGATTTTTGGAATTCACTTGTGGCAACCCCTTCAGAAGGGAAAGATTGGAATACGCTCTGGTGCGATGATGGCGTCAGTAGATGATTTCCGTATAACGATCGAAGGAATGGGGGGACATGGTGCTTCACCTCATGAAACAGTAGATTCTGTTTATATATCAAGTCATATTATAGGAGCCCTTCAATCTATTATAAGTAGAAGAATTGATCCATTGAATCCAGCTGTTATTTCTGTTGGGAAAATGGAAGCAGGAACTTCTTACAATATCATTCCTACCAAGGTATCCATGTATGGGGCAATACGAACTTTATCAAATGATACAAGACATTATATTTGTAGTGAAATGAAGAAAGTTATTGAAGGAATTTGTAATAGTTTTGGAGCGAATGGAAGTTTGGAATTGTTCGGGGGATTATCTCCTGTGATGAATGATAAAGAAATGAGCCATTTTGTGGGAAAGACAGTCAAAACAGTGTTTGGGACAGAAGTTTTAGTTCACGTAGATCCTACCATGGCATCGGAGGACTTTTCTTGTTATTTAGAAAAAAGAAAAGGGGCTTTTATTTTTGTAGGAACCGGAGGGGAAAAGAGCGCTTATCCACATCATCACCCCAAATTTGACATAGATGAGGACGTTCTAGAGACTGCAATAAACTTATTCATAGGACTTGTACTAAATTATGAAGAATAGTCCGATTTGAAACATTAGTTGAAAAGATAGTATTTCCTAAAGAATATTCAACAGGAGTAAACAAAACAAAAAGTCCTGAATAACATCAAATGATATTATTCGAGGACTTTTTGTTTATTATGGTTAGAAAGCAAAGGACATTCTTTACTATGTTGTAGCTACCCAAGCATCTTTTAATAGGTCACTAAAGGAATTAATAGTAGCTCCTTCTGTTCGCATTTTTAAATAAATTAAAGATGTTTCAATCGTTTGAGTACAATAATGTAAAGGAACGAGTAGTCCGTTGGCAAGTTCTTCTTTAATGACATTTTCCCCGAGTAAAGCAATCCCTGTTTGATTGAGTACAGCACGTCTAATGGTTTCATCACTTCCACCGAATTCAATGATAGACGCCGGTCTATAATTCATCTCGGAAAAACATTGTTTAATTAGTGTATCAAAGCTACAGTTTCCATGAAATGCTAGAAAAGGATATTTTTCTAATATTCTTTCTTTAGTGTTATCTTTTAAAATTTCTGCAGCAACTACTAGTACTGCCCTTTCTTCACCAAGAACATGACTTTCAATATCTTTATGGTTACATTCACATGCAATAATTCCTATATCTGCTTCATTACTAAGGATCTTTTCAATAACGCCCAGACTATTGGAGGGTATAAGTTTTAATTTAACTTGTGGATGAAGGTTTATATAGGCATTTACCAAAATTGATAGGTAGTGACTACAATAATATTCAGATGCAGCAATAGAGAGTCTTCCAGATGGACCATTCAATTCCTCCAGGTCTCTTTCTAATTCCTCCACAACATTAAATAACTTATCTGTATGTTTTTGTAACTTTTTACCTGCGGGAGTTAAAAAGGTATTTTTTCCAATGCGAGTAAAAAGTGAATGACCAAGTTCTCTTTCCAATACTTGAATTTGTAACGTAATGGTTGGTTGTGTGTATCCTAAAATTTTAGCTGCTTTTGTCATATTCAGGTGTTGGGCAACAACCTGGAAAGTTTTCAAGTTTCTAAGCTCCATACTTTTTCCTTTCATACCTGAAAAAATAGATATAATTTTGCATTTAACAGTATTAAGTTTTTCTATGGTTACCATTAAATTAATTCATTTTATCTCTATTTTAGCCTGTGATAAATTTATTGCGGGCACAATTTAGATGATATTCATACTATCAGAAGATGAATATGAAGGCAAAAATGTCAGGATTAACATTGAAAATCAAAAACAATGATTTAAATTAGGAGCATGTTAGAGTCTTTTAAACTCTTTATAGTCAGGTTTACAGTCATTTAGTTAAAAATTAAACTCATTTCCTGAACGGGGGGATACAATACAATAATTGCAATTATTTAAACAATGGGTCTAGTTATAACTCCTTATAGTTGATCGTTCTTACAGTTTTATTATTTATTATGATTGAAGTAACTTCCTACGTGCAGCTTTGTTTCTACGAATCCGATGCCAAGGCGTCTTATATTAGCTAACTATAGTTTTATAGGTCCCAAATTACAGAATCAGTTTAATCAGAATCATCATAAATCTTTTTGGTGCAGGGTTACTTTACTTTGAATGACTGCATTAATACATTTCATCAAAAAATAAATGGTTAACTATAAGGAACAAGAGGCTCATGCATATTCAATTAGAATATGTGCTGGGCCTTTTTTTTTATAAGGAATGCTTAATCACTAAGTTTTTTTTATAGATACTATTAAATTAATTAATTTTTCCGTTTGTTTATGCTGTGATAGATTTAATTGGAACTTAGTAGTGGCAACTGCTTTGAAGATAAAAAATTAAAGGAGGAATAATATTGTTCCCATTTAGAGTTTTAAATCAAGAAAATATTAAAGAGTTATTAGACATGAGAACTGCAATAGAGTTGGTCGAAAGAGCTTATACGTTGAAAGAGAAAGACGAGGCTTCTTTATTTCCGATGGTATTTCATGAGTTTGAACCTGGTAAAGCAGATATGGATATTAAGTCAGGAGAATTAGTAGGTGCAAATATCTTTGGCTTAAAATTAGTTTCATGGTTTGGGGACAATCCTTCTAAAAACCTTCCGGCCGTTGTAGGGACAGTTCTAGTACTCGATAGTCGTACAGGAGCCCCTCTAGGCATTATGAGTGGTGAGTTTATTACTATGATGCGCACTGGAGCTGCTGGAGGTATAGGAGCCAAATATTTGGCAAGAAAAAATTCAGAGCATCTCGTTTTGGTTGGTTCAGGGCATTTAGGACCTTTCCAAATTATAGCTACCTTGATGAGTATGGAGAATATCAAAAAAGTAACTGTTTACAACGCTAATTCTTTTGAACATGCTAATGATTTTTGTGAATCGATAAAGGATAAATTATTGGAACTTCTTGCTCCTTATAAAGATCTAGAAGAAGAATTTTATAATCAAATGCTTCAACGAATCAACATTTCATTTGAAGCAACACAAGATATTCAACAAGCAACAGAACAAGCTGACATCATTATTACCGCAACTCCAGCTCGTAAACCTATAATTAAAAAAGAATGGGTGAAACCAGGTACGCATATATCATGTATAGGTGCAGATATGGAAGGGAAGCAAGAAATCGATGAAAACCTTTTTGTTAACGCAAGAGTGTTTGTAGACGATGTAGGTCAAGCCATTAGTGTAGGTGAGACTGAAGTTCCGTATAAAAAAGGACTTATTGCAACCATTCAAATTGAGGATGAAATAGGAAGTGTGATTTTAGGTAAGGTTGCCGGTCGCGTGTCTAATGAAGATATTACGATTTTTGATAGTACGGGAATATCTTTACAAGATTTATTAACAGCTAACTATCTTTTAGAACAAGCAACTGAAAAGAAACTTGGTCTTCTCACAACACTTTAATAAATATATATAAAGGAGATTTATCATGAATATTAAAACATTTGCCGTAGAACAATGGATGAATGAATACGAAGTGGAAGCTGTGTACAATATTGCAGAGACTTGTGTAGAGTCGCTAACAGTAAACGAATTAATCTCAATTGATGGAACAAATCCAGAAAAATTTCTCGTTGATTTGGGCAAGAACAAATTAACGTATGGGCATATTGAGGGCTCTCTAGACTTTAGAACATTAGTATCAAATCAGTATCAATCTCTTGATGCTGATAATGTACTAGTAACAAATGGTGCCATTGGTGCAAACTTTTTATTACTTTATTCTCTTATCCAACCAGGCGATCATGTAATTGCAGTCCATCCAACATATCAACAATTATATGAAGTTCCTACATCATTTGGCGCAACTGTAGACTTATTACCTTTACGAGAAGAAAATAATTATTTACCGGATTTAAATGAGTTGAAATCCTTAGTAAATGAAAAAACAAAAATGATAATAATTAATAATCCAAACAATCCATCAGGCGCTATTATCGAAAAAGAAATGCTTGAAGAGATTGTAGAAATTGCTCGTTCTTATGATGCTTATATCCTTTGTGATGAAGTATATCGTAAGTTATTACAAGAAGACGATTTAGTGGTTCCATCTATTGTAGATTTATACGAAAAAGGTATAAGTACATCTAGTATGTCAAAAGTGCTCTCATTAGCGGGTTTACGTCTTGGGTGGATAGCTGGACCAAAAGAAGTAATTTACGAGTGTTTTAGACATCGTGATTATACAACAATAAGTTGTGGTATGTTAGATGATATTTTGGCAGTCCATGCATTGAAGAATTATGACAAAATTTTAGATCGAAATCGTAAAATTATTAAAGAAAATTTAACTATTTTAGACGCATGGGTAGAAAAAGAACCTTTAATTTCTTATGTTAAACCACGTGCTGGTACCACAGCTATGCTTAAATATGATCTCCCCGTTTCATCAGAAGACTTTTGTATTGGTCTCTTCAAAGCAAACGGTGCATTTCTCACGCCTGGTTCTTGTTTTGATATTGAAGGTCATGTTCGAATCGGTTACGCCTGCAAAACAGAAGTGTTAGAACAGGGGCTTCAAAAAGTATCAGAATACCTTCAAACATTTAAATAATTGAGATTTGAAATTATTATAAAGAAATTTATAAACATTAGTTTAATTTGTGCAATGGGCAAAAATTAGTTTTGTCAGATGCATTAGCAACTCTTGAGATAAAACAAAGAAGAGAATTTATTTGGTATTAGAAAAGCTAAAGTATAAAAAATCATAGAGTTAATAGACGTATTCCTGGGTTAGGATTAATGATTTAAATTGAAATTATTAATCCTAATACAGGTTATTCAAAGGTTCTTCTGTTAACATTTACCAAAGAACAAATCGATAAAGGATTAAGTTTGATATAGCATATGAAAAGACATTAAAGCTAAAAACTTGTTAAAGGAACTTCAAAATTTAAAAATCTCAAGTTACATAGACATTTAGCATTAAAAACGTCTTATTAGATATTTATTTTGGATAAAGAGAGAAGCAATTCTAGATGACGCTCCTTATAAACCTATTTTGAAAAAATAAGTGGGGAAGAATTATGGATAGAATTATTGAAGAGATTAAAGTTATTGCAAGATGCTTAGATACACTCAGCAATACAGTATATAAAGATTTTCAACTTTCTAGGGGACAGTACTTGTATCTCATTCAAATCTGTGAACACCCTGGAATGATTCAAGAAAAGATAGCTGAAGTGATTAAAGTCGACAGAACTACAGCAGCTCGCGCTATTAAAAAGTTAGAAATAAGCGAATTTATAATAAAAGTAGGTGATAAGGAGAACCGAAAAATAAAAAAGCTATTCCCTACAGAAAAAGGTAAAGAATTATATAAACTGATAGAAAAAAAAGAGAAACACTTTAATGCATCAGCTCTCCAGAGTATTAATATAGAAGAACAGCAATTAGTTTTAAATCTGATTCAAAGAATAAGAGGAAATATTGAAATTGATTGGCAGCATATAAAAAAGGGTTCTGATGCAAAAACTCCATGATAATTTCAATTAAACTCTAAATAATGGACATATTGATACAGTGGAAAAGTTATCAGACATACATGATTTGTGAAAAGCGAGAGGGTACTGAGGTACAAACCTGTGCTTGCATATATTAAGCGGAGACGATTGAAGAACGGGGATTATTGATGGCTCACACAATATTATGCCCGAAATCATCAAATGGACCGCCAATTAGATGAAAGGGTATGACTTCATCTTAAGCAATGACTATTGGAGCGCCTACGAAACGTATACCAAAGTAAAAGGTCATTGGATGTAGCTGTATCGTGCAGTGTATTTCGAAGGAACCAGATTGATTTTTTATCAGTATAACGAGTGACAAATAAGGCTGCAAGCACTTTATCAAGGAAGCCTTGGGTCTTTTCATGTTTCTAATTCTCGAGGCATACCGGTCGATATTCAAAGCATTGCGAACAGCCAAACAGATTATCTCATCTGTTTGGCTGTTATGCATATGTTAAAAAAGACAACTTCAAGGCTGAGTCTGTCCAAACCAAGGCAGCAGGCAAGGAAGAGTAACAGAGAAAAAAAGGTAAATCATACTGTTCAACACATCAAATTTAAGCTGATGCATTAGAATAAGAAGTACTGCAAATAACAAAAATTATTGAAGAATTAACCATTAAGAGCAATAGGGCCAAATCATACATGTAACGGTATTTTTTATCTGATTATATTCTTAATAAATTAGATTCAAGGAAAATCGATCTGGTACCTGAGGTATAGGTTCCATACCCGCGGAGGATAAAAGTACAAATCCTTTTCAGGTAAACCAGTGGCTAACGAAAGTACAGTATAGTCCAAATGACAATTTGAAAAAGATAGGGAATCCAGTTCTTTCTGGACTAGAAAATCTATGAACGATCTTGGAATGACTTCGGAAAACCATGTAAGAAATCAGCCCGTTTTGTCGATAAGGGAGTCCGCCGACAAAACGGGGATATTATACGTTAAGTAATTTTCAGTCTAAAAACTTAATATTCATTTTTTATTATTGATTTTACCATTTCCTAAAATATTCTAATGTTCAAACCTTCACAAATTGTTCACAACAATAATGAAAACGCTTACGATTTTCATTGTATAATATATATATCCTAATTGATTTCATAGTTTTGCACCAATTATCATACAATTTTAAATAAATGATTGAATAGACAGAAAGGAGATAATCAGGTGATCTTAAAATCGTTGAAAAAAAAGGGCATAACGACCATCATTTATTATAAAGAAGGAGTATTAAAAACATGCAAGGGGCAATTGCATAAACTTAACCTTAATGAACAAACCCTTTCCTTAAAGGATGAAAATCAAAAGATTTTTTCTATTCGTTTATCTCGTATTATGGAAATCTATTAATTCAATTGCTTTCAATTAACATATTTAAATTACAATATATTTATTAATCCCGAATCTTTAGTATATTACTAAAGGTTCTTTTTTCATATATGGAAAGCCGGTATGTTTAGCATTCCTGTAGTTAGTAATTTTTCAGTTTTGAAAAAAATGGGGCATCTCATTTCCGGATTGATAAATATAGTTTTTATACTATGGCCAGTATCCTTCGTGGAATTCCTCAATATGGTGTTCGTTAGAAAGTCTGGGTGCGGTTAACTATGGAATGTATGGAGTGATTATATAAAAAATTAATATTTATAATAGATAATTCGGGTTTGTTTCCCCAGGAAATAATCGTCTTTAATGTCAGATTTTCTATAATTACCTAAATTAAACGCCATTTACTTCACAAGAGCGGAGTAGTTGGGTTTCCGTTACTATTTAATTCCAATCACTAATCTAGTTCTTACAGCTTCAGTAATAATGGATGTCAGATTATTAATTTTGAGATTACGTACTGTAAATAAAAGCCTAATCGCTTCCACTGAAGAAATGGGAATTCCCCTAATAATTAACTATCAAAGAATCGTTAAAATTAACGATACGGCGAAGGCGCTTAATTGTTTCATTAAACTTTAAAGTGGTAAATAGATAGTATCAAACTAGCAGGGAGGTATTAAAATGAGAGTACTGGTAATAGGAACAGAGGACATGACCGGAGAGCACGTTGTAAAACAGCTGGCAGACAGGCACCATAACCCGGTAGCACTGGTAGGAGCAGAAAATAAAGTTGAGGAAATGGTTAAACTTGGAGCACGAGATGTAGTTTCTTTGGAAAAAAGGGATTTTTCCAGTGCCTTTTCGGGCTGTGAAGCAGTGATCTACCTGAGTAGCGCCAGTCCCCGGACTGGGGAGGGAAAACCAATACTGGTTGACCATCAGTCAGTAATAGACTCAGTTGAGGCTGCTAAGAAACATGGGGTGAAGCGCTTTGTTTTGATGAACACCATGCGAGCAAAAGAAATGGAGAGCAAGAATTCTAGTACAAACGATGTCAAGTACCACTCAGAAGAGCTATTAAAACAGGAAAAGCTTACATATACGGTCATACGGACAAGTATGCCTGTGGATAAGCCGGGAATAGGTAAAGTTGAAGCTGGACCATCAATTGTGAATGACAAAGGCGAGATACCAAAAGAGGATATTGCTTCTGTATTGGTTAAAGCGTTGGATACTGAAGAAGTATTTAATAAAACGTTCCATGTAACTTCTGGCGAAATTCTGATTGATGAAGCACTCCAAAGATTATAGATAACTCGAGTAACTTGCACAAAAAATAAGAAGCAAAGGGTGATAAAATGTCCAAGTTGAAAAATTACCTTCCTACAGTTTTAAAAGGATCTGCCGTTTTAGGGACAGTTGCGGCCGCAGCGTACTTTTACCGAAAGGATGATACACAAAAACAACATTCAATCCTGAGGAATTTCCCCCTAATCGGCAGAATTAGATACATGACAGAGCAAATAGGACCTGAACTTAGGCAGTATTTATTTGAAAATAATAATGAAGGCACCCCTTTCTCAAGAAAGGAATTCGAGGATGTTGTAAAAGCAGGAAAATATAAGGAGCGTTTAATCGGATTTGGATCGGAACGTGACTTCAATGAGGCTGGATACTATATTCGAAATAGTATGTTTCCCAATCTCCGGGAAGAATTGAGAATAGATAATAGCCAAAAAATCAATACAAAGGTATATGAAGTAGATGAGGAAGGTCTATTGACCAGAAAGGAGGAGCGCGAAGATAGACAAATAGAACCGTACTTTTTACGAGACGAGGATGCTGTCATAATCGGAGGGGATACATGCCGGAATCCCTTTAAATTAAAGGGGCTCGTAGGACAATCTGCAATGAGCTACGGGGCACTCGGTGAGAATGCCATCACTGCACTTTCGAGAGGATTAGGGCTTGCAGGAGGAACATGGATGAATACTGGTGAAGGTGGTCTTTCCAAATACCATCTCTCCGGAAATCCCGACATCATGATGCAAATCGGTCCGGGACTGTTTGGAGTAAGGACACCAGGTGGGGAGTTCTCTTGGGAAGAATTCAAGAAGAAAAGTGAAATCGAGCAAGTAAAGGCATTTGAAATTAAGCTGGCACAAGGTGCCAAAATCAGAGGTGGGCATATCGAAGGACAAAAGGTGACAGAAGAAATTGCCCAAATCCGCCTGGTAGAACCTGGCCAAACGATCAATAGCCCTAATCGGTTCTATGAATTCAAGAATTTTAATGAATTGTTCGAATTTGTGGAAAGAATGAGGGATGTAGGCGGAAAGCCTATCGGTATCAAAATTGTTGTGGGGGATCTTGATGCACTTGAGGAAATGACGAAAACCATGAGAGATACAGGTAAAGGGCCGGATTTTATCACGGTGGATGGCGGGGAAGGCGGAACTGGGGCAACCTATCAGGAGCTTGCAGATGCAGTCGGACTCCCAATTATGTCAGCCTTGCCACTTGTAGATGAGATGTTAAAAAAATATGGAGTACGTAACAGGGTCAAGCTGATTGCATCAGGCAAGCTGACTTCTCCAGATAAAGTGGCGGTCGCTTTAGCGATGGGGGCAGATTTAGTCAATATAGCCCGCGGTTTTATGATTAGCGTTGGCTGCATCATGGCAGAAATCTGCCATACAAATCATTGCCCTGCAGGAGTAGCCACAACTGATTCAAAGTTGCAGGAAGGTCTGGTTATTGAGGAAAAACAATACCGAGTCGCCAATTACGTGATTTCCCTCCGCGAGGGGCTATTTAACCTTGCAGCTGCCGCAGGTATAGATACTCCGACCAAATTTGAACGAAAACACATCGTTCACAAGGATGAGTGGGGAAGAGTTTCCCCTGTCCGGGACATCACCCTCACTCCCCAAAAAGTGGAGAAGTTAAGAAATAAGGAAAAAGTGGAGAAATAGCTTGGCGGGATTTTTATTTTTACTATATAGAAGAAACTCGTCAAAAAGGTAAGCCTTTGCTCAATGCAGCAAAGGCTATTTAAGTGCGTCCGGCATTGGAGCAATGTATAAGGGGGGCAAGTCTCGAATCATGAAGTCAGTAGTAATGATTAGCTTAACGGATGGGTGTCTGAGTATTCAAATAAAATAGAGGTGAAAGTTAAAAATATCGAAGTTTCAAGGAAGGATTGTTTACAAATGGAAAATGAGCTCGTCTAGTTTCATCTTCTGAGCCCGTGAGATAGTAAAAGTAACAGAAAGACCAGAAGTCATTTCATTAGCGGGGGATTTCGGGTTTCAGAGCTGTTTCCTGTAGAAGCGCTTAAAGTTGGTGCAATATTGTATTGAATGAAGAGGGAGCGGCATTTCTTCAATATATATGTGCGTGTGAATGACCCCGTGAACTATACCCGTTGATTTGGATGGGGCAAAAGGAGAGAGCCGAATCAGGCATCAAGATTAATCTTAACCGTAGGGGGAAGTTGCTTTACGACTTTAAGAATATAAGTATATGGATGTTTCCCGCAAGCTTCCGAAAGGTAACTGGCAGGAAGTCATCCGATTGGCAGGACAGAAAGTGGGCTGGAAAGTCTTAATCGATTTTTATTTCAGGTTAGAATTGAATTAAAAAATGGAATGTTACTTTTTCAAATACAGGGGTCTTTATTAGTTACGAAAAATAAACAACCAAGGGAGAAATCTAATTGGTTGTTTATTTTTTATTTGGCTCCTTTCGTAAAGATTGTTGTTTTTAAACGAAACTATTTAAGGTTGATTGTAGCGGAAGTGCGAATCTCCTGCGGGTACAGCGGGACAGGTGAGACCCCACAGGCGTTTACGCCGAGGAGGCCCACCGCCCGCCCCGCGGAAAGCGAGCATCTGGAGGGGAAATCAACCACACCGCACTACTTGGTAAATAGCAACAAAGTATGCGAATACAGCCTTTATTTTTTAGTAGCTTCCTTGGCCGATATAACCTTTTGTACAAACTTTCTGTCATTTTTGTACCCTATTCTGTCCAAGGTGAATGCAAAATACATTCACAGAAATTTTTATTTTTATATTCCGGTCTAAAATATTCAATAATATCTTCCTTCATATTGCCAAAAGTAGTTTCTGGCTTATGCTTAAAGCCATCATAAAACGCTGGAATAATATCCTTTTTGAAATTGTTACGTGGGAAGGTCTTTATAATTTCTTCACGCAAGTCGTCAGGGAATTGTTCAAAGCCATCTCCCATCACATCTAAACCAACACCTGAAAAGAGTAGTGCCACTTCAGCTTCCTTATGTTCTGCAACGCCAGGTGTCGTATGTAATGCAATAGCATCCCATACAAGACGAATCGACTCATCTGGAATTTGATACTGCTGTAAAAAGCTCCTCGCTGCATTTGCACCGTCTACTTCAAATCGTAAATCTGGACTGCTGAACTTTTTTGTTAAACCTAAATCATGGAATAATGCACTAACATATAGCAACTCTAAGTCATGATTCTGCTTCATTTTTTTCCCGTTGACTGCACCAAATAAAAATACACGATTTGAATGATTCCACAACAAGTCGTCCCCATGCTCGCGTAAAAGATCTGCTGCTTCTTTAGCCAATTGAGAATCTGGAATTTTAATACCTGCTACTTCTTGAAACATAATTGAAAATCCCCTTTACAATTTGATTATGAACTTGTTTTCATTGTAAAGAGGAATTTATCATTTATCTATCCATTCATTTCTATGATAATAATAGATAAAAACTATAATATAGAACTTTTTAAAGAAGTTATCTCATCTTTTTCTGTATGAAAACGCAGCCTTTCAATTTCACATAATAATAACTTAATATACTTACGTGCCGCATAATTGATAAAACGATTCTTTTTCATCACGAGATAGACAGATCTAGTCAAAGTTGGTTTTTCAATACGTTGGAAAAATAAATCCTCTGTATCATAAAATTCATATAATGTACGCGAAACAAAACTGCGGCCAACCCCATTTCGAACGAGCTTCAAGATAGATTCAATGCTAGACGTTTCGACGATGGGTTCTAACTGCCTGCCAACCTCAAGACTCGTTTTATCAAGTATTTTTCTGCATTGATGGATATTTGGAAATAAAATAAGCGGACTATCTAAAACATCGGAAAATGAAGCCTTCTGCTCTCCAGTACTTTGATTACTAATCAGGTAAAATTCTTCATCATACAACTTCGTCACCATCAACATATCATCACGATTGAATTCAAAACCAATACCAAAATCTGCTTGATTCTCTAAAACAGCCTTTTCCACTTGATCAGTACTTTGAACAAACACTTTTATGTTTGGATATAATTGGTTGAATTTAATGCACAAAGTGGATACCAAATCAGTTATTTCTCCTGGTAACACGGCAATTTTCAATTCCCCGATTTCTACTTTTGTAAGTGCTCTAATTTGAGAAGATATACTTTGTATGGAATTTTGAATATTCAATGCTTCTTGTTGTACGATTTCCCCCACCTTAGTAAGTTCAATCTTCTTACCAATACGGTTGAATAGTGCATAGCCCACATCTTGTTCAAGCATTTTAATTTGATGGCTTAAAGTTGGTTGCGAAATTCCTAATTTTTCAGCTGCTTTTGTAAAATGCAGTTCTTTACTGACCATTAAGAAATATTCTAAATGTCTTATTTCGATACTATTTCAATCCTTTCTAATGAAAATAATTAAATCTGTATGCTTCCAATAAAATAATCTAGTTATTAAGTTACTTTATTTGAAGGGATTATTCCATAATTTGGCCTGATTGCTGGATAAAATTAAAAAACACCATTAGGCCATTTGTTATTTTGGTTCATAAATACCTCACTATGATTTGGATAACGGGCCTGGTTAAACAGAAATCATGTCTAATTACTGATTAAAATTGAAGTCGTAAATAATTCAATAAATGTAAGTTTATATTCATCAAAATAAAAGGTCATCATTATATGAAAATTGTAATCACTATTGACATGTGCAATTAATGATAATTGTACCTTTTTAGATGTCAGTTTACATAATAGAATATTTCCTATAATACTTAAAATTTGAGATAGTCGAAAATTGAAAAGACTTTATCAAGGAGGAGGTAAATCATGTATATACCTAAACATTTTCAACTCAAGGATGAAGAATTAATTTATGATTTTATCGAAAAGTACAGCTTTGCCACTTTATTTTCTCAACACAATGGAGAACCATACGCTACCCATCTTCCACTCACATTAAATAAAGGGGAAAGTGCATTATATGGTCATTTTGCCCGACCAAACGAACAATGGAAGGATATAGAATACCAAAAAGTTCTTGCGGTTTTCCAAGGTCCTCACTCTTATATATCTCCTTCTTGGTATGAAACAACGATGGCAGTTCCTACTTGGAATTATGTCTCTATACATTTATATGGAAAGATGGAGATTGTCGAAGATCAAAAAGTCATATTCGATTCCCTGAATGATATGGTAAAAAAATATGAAAGTCCAGATAGCCCATACAATTTAATTGATGTGGATTCCAGATTTATCGAAGGAATGAGTAAAGGGATTGTAGTATTTAAAATAAAAATCACAAAAATTGAAGCGAAAGCTAAATTAAGTCAAAATCACCCTGTGGAACGGCAAGAATTAATTATTAAGAATCTAGAAAACACTGCTCAACAAGATAATATACAAGTAGCGTCTCTAATGAAGAAGAATCTACAAAAATAAAAGTTACTCGACATTGTCTTGTTCAACAGATGTGGTAGATTTGTTAAAAAATTAAGCCTAATTTCAGATGGAAATTAGGCTTAGTTTTTGATCTACTGCTGCCACTTAATTTCATCGCAATTAAAAATTAAGGGACCTATGAAGATTATTTTTCGGTGCAGCACCAAACATTCAAATAAAACAGCTACAATTCATTCTTTCAAAGAATGGTGGAGTTATTCTTTGAACCATGCCTTCTTTAA
The DNA here is from genome assembly GCF_038002945.1 of Peribacillus sp. FSL R5-0717. Lineage (NCBI taxonomy): Bacteria > Bacillati > Bacillota > Bacilli > Caryophanales > Bacillaceae > Peribacillus > Peribacillus sp. FSL R5-0717. Next base: position 127,066 of record NZ_JBBOOF010000001.1, on the reverse strand, counting down.
GAGTTTCACACCCACATCGATTTCATTGGAAGAAAGATTACTGAAACCTAGTTTAACCATTGGTCCGTCGGTGTTATTTTTAATGAAGTAGAGGGACGTAGGATACACAGTAACTCCATGTGAGGAAGCTTGTTGAATTAACCATTCTTCTGTATGCTTCAGATGAACTTTGACTAATACGTACAAACCAGATTGTTCACCAATAATGGATATATTTTGACCGAATTGCTCTTTTAAAGCGGATACTAAGTGCTGCATTTTTCTTTTATAAACAAGGCGCATGCGTTTAATATGTCTACTCCATTCTCCCTCTTCCATAAATTTAGCCATTGTAAGCTGGTTAAGCAGGGAGGTAGTAGCTTCAAAATGAAGAAACTGATTTTTATAATGATTTAAAAGTGGCTGTGGCAAGACCATATAACTTAAACGAATTCCTGGAAGAAAGGACTTCGAGAAATTCCCTAAATAAATGACTCTTGCCGAATCAATGGAGGCAAGAGCAGGAAATGGTTTTTGTGTATAGCGAAATTCACTATCATAATCGTCTTCGATAATATATCCACGCATCTTGTTAACCCAATGAATAATCATTTGCCGTTGTTGGATAGACATGCTTACTCCAATTGGACTTTGATGGGAAGGGGTTACATAGATTAATCGTGATTTCATTTGTTCTAATTTTGAAAGTTCAGCACCTGTTTCATAAACCGGCAAAGTTTCAAACATAAAACGATGGAATTGAAAAGCTTCCCTGGCACCGTCGTAACCAGGGTCTTCTACTATAATACTCGGGAATTCATCCTTCAGTATATGTCCCAGGTATACAAGCATTTGTTGGGTACTGCTTCCGATAATAATTGCATTTGCATTTGTTTTCACTCCGCGTGATTGGAATAAATATGTGGAGATTTGTTCGCGCAGGCATTCTTCCCCAAATGGTTCCCCGTATCGAAAGCTATCCTGTAATGTTAATACTTGATTAGCCATTCTCCTCCAAATTTTCAGTGGGAAATGTGTTTGATCAACGGCATCTGCCCTGAAATTAACTACCGGAGGTCTCTTGGACCCAGTCTGCTTTTTATCATAAGAGATTAAGGGTTCCTGAAATATACGTGGTTCTAACTCGTTTGCAAAATAACCTTTTCTGCCCTCTCCACGAATATACCCTTCAGCAACAAGTTGTTCATATGCCAGTAAAGTTGTATTGCGGCTTACATGTAAAGAATCTGCAAGTTGACGAATGGAGGGTAATTGCTCATTCGCCGAAATGTCTCCTTGTTCAATATATGATTTGAACTTCTCATAGATTTGTTTGTATTTTGGGGCGTTATCATTGAACGTAAAAATGGTATTATTCATTTGCATTCCCTCTGACATGTATATTTGTTTAATATTGTACCTTTTTTTATGTCAACTTGTATAATAATATTTTTTTATCGGATATTTATTTTAAAAATTCAAATACAAGTTGAAAGGAAGATTATTGTGTACATTCCTAAGCAATATCGTATGAAAAATGAAGAAGCAGTTCAAATTATGAAGTCTAACCCGTTTGCCTTATTGATTACTGTTAATGAACATCGTCCCTTGGCTACTCATATTCCTTTGGAAATTCGCGAAGATGAAGGGAAAATCTATGCGACTGGGCATATTGCATACGGAAACATGCAGAAAAAGACTTTAGACAATAATAGTGATGTTTTATTGATTTTTCAAGGACAGCACGCTTACATTTCATCAAGTTGGTATCAGTGCGAAGAGGTTCCAACATGGGATTATCTAGCTGTACATGCGTATGGATCAGCGCGTTTAATCACTGAAGACGAGCTGATTTCCTCCTTGGATACTATGCTTAATCATTATGAAGGTCACCGAGAAAATGGCCGGACCTGGGAAACGTTTGATCCAGAGTTGCTTAAGAGTGAAATGAAAGGAATAGTGGGCTTTGAAATTGAAATCACATCTATTCAAGCTGCAGCCAAAATGAGTCAAAATCGCAATGACACCGATTACAAAGCGATTATTACAGAGCTTGAAAAGTCAAATGAACAAGGGGAAATTCAGGTTGCGCAATGGATGCGAGAGCAAAGGAAAGGGTCAATTGAATGATTGGCATATTACTAGGGTTTGCTATGGCACCCCTAAAAGCAAAAATGGTGTTTATCATTTAGGTAAGTCAAAACCATTCCTTATAGACAAGAGCTCATTATAAAACAGTTGGAACATATTTCTTTTCTAAATGAGCAACAAATCGCCTCCTTGATGAAAACGAACCTTAAAAAAGTGTAACTTTCACCATAAAGGAGGAGCCCAATAAATCTTGTGCCAAAATACAATAAGGAGTTGCTTTTTATGGAGTTTTCTAATATTTGGCTATTTGTAATTGCTGCTGCTACATTGTTAATAATACCTGGACCGGCTGTGTTGTATATTATGGCAAGAAGTATAGACCAAGGGAAGAAAGCGGGCATAGTATCAGTTCTTGGTGTATCACTTGGCGGTTCTGTTCACGTTTTAGCTGGAGCGATTGGAGTTTCAGCGATCCTTATGACATCAGCAACAGCCTTTAATATCGTTAAATACTTGGGTGCTGCTTATCTTATCTATCTGGGGTGCAGGACTTTATTTTCTACATCTGATCGAACGACTTCAGAAATTCCAAAAGCCCCTAGCAAAAAGTTAGTAAAGATATTTTACGAATCTGCGCTCGTGGAGGTAATGAATCCTAAGACAGCACTCTTTTTTTTAGCCTTCTTTCCGCAATTCATATCACCTTCGGCCGTATCAGTCACAATTCAATTTTTACTTTTAGGAATTATATTTATTATCCTAGCTTTTATTAGTGATGGTCTGTATGCAGTACTCGCAGCAAGTATTAGAAAGCGGATTCTGGGTACTGAAGTGAATTCTAGGTTGCAGAATCGGATAACTGGTTATTTATATATTGTTCTAGGGGTATTCTCCGTCTTTGCTAGCCCCTCCAAAACATAAGAGTATTTGATAAAAGTCGAGTCTACTAAGATATAAGTAAAACGAAATGGAAAGATATTTTATGCCTAGGTTTATCATTGATGATGATTTTTGGTCGTTATTCCCTCATGCAATTGCATGCTTTAAAGTCAATGGCAGCCTCAATTTTACGAACCACCTAGATCGCAGGCACCAGTTGATCTCCCTGAATAGAGTCCTGTTTAGACGGCATTCTCATCACAAAAGTTTTTTTAATAATTCGGTTTAAACAATAAAGACTCTAGGCAAAAGGTTTCTATCTAAAGGTTTGGAGCGGAAGTGCGAGACTCCTGCGGGGAAAACGTGTCAAGGGGAGACCCCCCAGGCGCAAAGGTGCAGAGGAGGCTTCCCCGCGATCATCCACTGAAAGCAAGTGCCTGGAGCGGAAATCAACATCCAAATGGTACAGGCAAGGCAAAAACTGCAGATCCAATCATATAGACATGGGAGCCACAGTTTGTAGACTACCATCTAAAAGCTAAACCAAAGTTGATCGGAGAGAAAGGTGCGAGACTCCTGCCGGAAAAACGTGTCAAGGGGAAACCCCCGCAGGCGCAAAGGCGCCGAGGAGGCTTCCCGGACCGCCCGCGGAAGCGAATGCCTGGAGCGAAAATCAACGTCTAAATAGAACACCCAAAAAAAACATAGGCATACAATTTTCATCGAGTTTGCCTACAGTCTGAGGTAAGGGCACTATTATACTCTTATCTTTTCTTTGATAATTGCAGCTTTTGCCTTTTTATACTTAACAAATACGTTGTCATACTCGGTTTTCAAGTAATTCATCATCTTTTGATTTTAATGGGAATTATGAAAGTAAAAGGAAAGTCGTTTAAAAAAAGAGAAGGGTTTTATCATAAAGGGTCAAAAAGAACGTTTAATTCTTATTAATAGGGGTTTCTAATGAAGCTCCTGCGTTAGTGGAAAAGTAAGAATTCACCCTTGTCAAAAATAATTTATTATTTGAAAAAGTATTACATTGTTTTATGGGTTGAGGATCAACGGGACAGGCTGCAATTAACCTAAAAGGGAACTTTATTGGTTTCGAATTAGATAATAAGTTTCGAATGTTAAGCTTTTAAAAGTTGATTGTGTAATCTTATTTTGGCCGTGAGCTAAGTGTTTATTTGATACAGGTATTTTAGTATTGAGGTACTGTCACATGCCCTAGCTTGATGGGCATGTGACGGTATACCTTTAACATCATTTCTTTTTTTTGTTTAATTTTTTTTGTGCAACGGGTAGTTTCACATTTGCAGGAAACTGCAAGATACAGCTTGGATAACAGTCTAACATCAGTAAAAAAGGGAGCTTGTTTAAAAACAAGCTCCCACTTATAATAAATTATTGGTTCTACAAGGTTGTATTATTTTTTTATTCCAGGAAATCCTCGGTCGAAATTACATTGGCATACATACCGTTAAGTGCGCTGACAAAGGCATAATGGACCTGTTCAGCTGGAACGACCTTATCTTGATAAGATAAGTCCCTTGTCGCACATGCATCTTCAATAAGAGTAGTTTCAAAGCCTAAATCCACTGCAGCTCTGACTGTGGCATCAATGCACATATGCGTCATCATACCTACAATCACTAGCTTTGTTACTCCTTTTTCTTTTAATTTGCTTTCTAATTCAGTCTGTAAAAAGCTGTTAGGGAAATGTTTTATGATAATGCTTTCGTGTTCTAATGGTAGAACAGCTTCATTCAGTTTAACTCCATCCGTATTCGGAAGAAAAAAGCCTAACCCAGGATCACTAGCGATATGCTGGACATGAAAAATATTATCTTTGTTATTCTGCCTAAACCATTCAAGAACTTTAGCAGCATTAGCGGCTGCTTTTTCAGGGTTGCTTAATTCCATCTTTCCATTTGGAAAATAGTCATTTTGAATATCGACAATGATTAAAGCTGTGCTCATTTTTTCCACCTCTTTAAAAAATTTTAGTACAATATAATGATAAATGATATATTGATTTCTATCGATACTTTGATGAAACACTTTTATATCAAAGCATTTCATGGTGAAAGGAATTTATTATGGAACTTGATAACATTGATTTTCAAATCCTTCGGTTATTATCCGAAAATTCACGTATTCAGTGGAAAGACTTAGGTGAACAAATTCATATGACGGGACAAGCAGTAGGAAATCGGATTAAAAAACTTGAGGAAAATGGAGTAATTAAAGCCTACTCACTAATAGTCGATGAAATGAAATTAGGACTTTCTTATACAGCATTTGTCATTATTTATATGGAAACAGCAAACCATGATTCGTTTATACGTTTTATTAATGATAGAAATGAGATAGTTGAAGCTCACCGAGTATCGGGAGAAGGTTGTTACCATTTAAAAATAAAAGTTAACTCTCAAGAACTATTGAATCTTTTTCTTAATAAAATTCTCGATTATGGGAACTATTCGTTAAATCTATCAATACAAGAAATTAAGCAACATAATCCGTTGACTGCCACAATTTAATAAATATATATTTTTTTTAAAAGAAGATACTGTATTCCCAATCATCATGAATCGTTCCAATTATGGGGATGTTCGACTGGGACAGTAGCAGTGGGAATAGTCTTTTTTAATATCGTAGATTCGAAGGGAAAAGTAATACGTTAGATGATTATGCGCTTGCTGATGTTGGTGTTGGAATTTGTTTACGTTAGTTACCGTAGTAGCAGGGTCTGCTTTCTTATTATTCCCTTAATCGCGAGGGATGTGGGTAAAAGCGGGAATCCGTCAGCAAAGAGGTGGCAAAGAGATATGGTGTAGACTTAAACAAGGGGATAGATTGTTAACGAAGATGGTCCATGAACTTAATCTAACATGAAACCATACCCGAAGGTGGAAGTTAATTAATGTATCGAAGAAATATGGACAAATTACTGTTCTTATAAGCTGGTTACACACACTTTGTTTTTTACTAGGTTAACAAGTGAATGGATTGTACCTGTTCCATTTTGTTCATCTACGTGCTCAATGTAGTACTTTCCTGGTTGCAGGTTACGTTAGCCATAATTGTTGATTAAGAAATTTCTTCTGCTCGTTTAGCTACCCCATTTGGTTTGCAACAGTTTTACTATTTGTTCCAATTTCCTTAGAAAGAGTGTTTTATTAAAATAATCCAAGAGTCCTTACTGGACTAATAGGTCTTGCTTTAAAAAGGGAGGTTGCTGTGGCAGCCTTTTTCTTATGGAACAAAACGGGTTCAGGTTTTAAAAAAATAGGGCTCCTCAGTGAGATATAAGTTAGACACCACATTAACTCAAAACCCTATGAGGAACCCTAATATGAAGTTTAAAATGCAAGATAAACAAAATCAACTAAACGATAGAATTTCCATTGGAGTGGATATTGCCCAACAATTACATGTGCTAGAGCAGTGAATTCCCGTGGAATTGTAATCGTAGACCCATTTGCATTTGAAAATAATGAAGATGGATTTGTTGGTTTAATAAAATGGATGGAGGCAGCCATTGTGGGAGTGGAGCCTATAGTCATCACACACTAAGGTTATTGTATGTCTAACTCTTTGACAGTTTCGCCTTCAATTAACACTGGCTGATAATAGGTTTCGTTTGGTAAATCCTTCTTTCCTTGTAATTTCTTAATGACCCAATCAGCTGCATCATGTCCCATTTGTTCTTGTGGGTGTGTTAATGTTGTTAGTTTGATATTGGCATTTTTCGCAATATAGGAATTGTCCTGTCCAATAATTGATAATTGTTCGGGAATAGAAATATCGAGTTGTCTGCATACATTTACTACTTCCAACCCTACCTCGTCGTTATAACAAACAATGGCAGTCAACACGTCTCTATTTTCATTTAGGAACTCTTTCAAGTTCGTGTATAGGTCTAGCTTCGTTTCTGTAGTATACGAAAGCAATTGTTCTGGTTGAAAGCGTAATTTGGCTTCTCCAAGTGCTTTTATATACCCCTTCATTCGATACTTTCCTTGTAAGTCATCCATTTTAGCAATGAGTCCGATTTGGGTGTGTCCTTTCGAAATCAATTCTTTTGTTGCGAGGTAGCTTGACTGCACATCATCCAGGCAAAAGAAAGGAACCTCTAATTCTTCATAATAAGCGTTGATCATGATGAATGGAACCTCTTGTTCCTTAAATGATAGGTAGTAACCGATGTTGGGATTGTATAGATTGCTTTTTGTAGGTTCAATGATCATACCATCCACGCCAAATGACAACATCATTTCCAAGGCTTTTTTTTCTTGTTCGACATCATTATTTGTACTGGCTAATAGTAACGAATAATTATCTTCATTCAATCTTCTTTCAATTCCGCGGATAATAGAAGGGAAAATGTAATCAGAAATGTAGGTCGTGATTACACCAATCGTTTTATTTTTGGAATTGCCACCAGATTTTGATTGATATTGGTTACTAACATATGTGCCAGATCCTTTTTCACTTCTCAAGAATCCCTCGTTTGATAATTCTAAAATGGACTTTCGTACAGTGTGTCGGCTAACGTTGTACATTTCTTGCATGACGGATTCAGTAGGAATTTGTTCCCCTACACTATATTCACCTGTAAGGATTTTATTTTTTAAATCATCAATGATTACCTGATATTTTGGTTTCATTAAACCTCACTTCTTCCATAGTTGTTTGCATTCTAATTTATGCGCTTAAAATATTTGTGCGGACATATTTTACCATAAATTTTGAATAAATTAAAACAAATCATCTTATTTTTTGTATAAAGTTATAAATTCCCCCTATTTATCTTTAGGTTTCATGTCGTATAACTTCCCTTAATACAAATTCATGACTTTAAGGTGAGGATGGAGCATGCCGTCTGAAAGTTGTAAGTATAAATAATATAAAACATTGACAAATGTACGTACAAAAAATATAATATGGTTGTTAATAAAAATTTAAGCGCCTCCTTTTATTGAAAGCGCTGACAGAAGGGGGATTAACGTGCAAACGAATATATTAAAAATCAAACAAGCGATTACCGGGGGAGAAACTTCACTTGGAATCGAATTTGGATCCACACGTATTAAAGCGGTGTTGATTGATAATCATCATGAAACTATCGCATCTGGAAGTTATGAGTGGGAAAATTTCTTGGAAGATGGAATTTGGACGTACAACTTAGTGGATATTATCACTGGTCTGCAAACAGCTTATAGTGAAATGAAGCAAGAAGTTGAACGGAATTATGGAATTACCATTCGAAAAATAGGTTCTATTGGATTTTCCGCAATGATGCACGGTTACATGGCTTTTGACAGTACAGGGGAGCTACTTGTTCCGTTTCGAACTTGGCGTAACTCAACAACAGGTGTTGCCGCAAAAGAACTAACTGATCAATTTCAATTTAATATCCCTGAACGATGGAGTATTGCTCACCTTTATCAAGCGATACTAAATGAAGAGAAACATTTGCCTCGCATTGATTGCATTACGACTTTGGCTGGATACATTCACTGGTTATTGACTGGAAATAAAGCAATTGGCATTGGAGATGCTTCAGGCATGTTCCCCATTGATGAATCTACGCAAGATTACAATGAATCAATGGTCAAGCAGTTTGACGATTTAATTGCGACGAAAGGTTATCCTTGGAAGCTAAAAGAGATTCTTCCTAAAGTCTACATTTCAGGCGAGCAGGCGGGTGAATTAACCGAAATTGGAGCGAAAATCCTGGATAGATCAAGAAATTTACAACCAGGCACTCCAATTTGTCCACCGGAAGGCGATGCTGGGACTGGAATGGTTGCTACGAATAGTGTGAGGAAACGTACCGGAAACATCTCAGTAGGAACTTCCGTTTTTGCGATGATTGTACTAGAGAAAGAACTTTCAAAAGTATATCCAGAAATTGATCTGGTAACTACACCAAATGGAAGTCCCGTTGGAATGGTTCACGCGAATAACTGTTCAAGTGATCTCAATGCTTGGCTGGGATTGTTCCGTGAATTTTATGAGGCAATGGGACAAAAGGTTGATATAAATAAATTATTTGAAGTAATGTTGAATAAAGCTTTGGAAGCGGATCCAGATGGTGGCGGTTTGCTTAGCTACGGTTATTTATCAGGTGAAAATATCACAGGATTGGAAAAAGGGCGACCATTATTTGTCCGCTCGCCTGAGAGTCAATTCAATTTAGCAAACTTCATGCGGACTCACCTTTTTACTGCTTTCGGTGCATTGAAAATCGGAATGGGTATTTTGACAAAAGAAGAAAATGTTGCAATTGATCGTATTTTGGCTCACGGTGGATTATTTAAAACCCCTCTTGTTGGACAAAAAATTGTTGCTGCTGCAATGAATGCTCCAGTATCAGTTATGTCAACAGCAGGAGAAGGCGGCGCGTGGGGAATGGCGATTCTTGCATCTTACATGATGAATAAAGATCAAAAAGAAAGTTTAGAAGACTTCCTCGACAAAAAAGTATTCGAAGAGGCTGATGGGCAAGAAATTTATCCTGATCAAGTAGATGTTAAAGGATTTGAAGCATTTATTGAAAGATACAGGAAGGGTTTAGTGATTGAACAGGCCGCTGTAGACAATTTGATGTTATGAGTGGAAAACTGGAGGGATTGACGTGTTAGAACAACTGAAAGAAGAGGTATATCAAGCAAATTTGGACTTGCCTAAATATGGACTCGTGAAATATACATGGGGAAATGCGAGTGCCATCGATCGTGAAAGCGGTTTATTTGTTATCAAGCCTAGTGGCGTTGATTACCAAACGATGAAAGCAAGCGATATGGTTGTTGTTGATTTAGATGGCAATGTTGTTGAAGGAGAGTTGAGGCCTTCATCAGATACAGCGACTCACGCTGTACTTTATAAATATTACCAAGAAATCGGCGGCATTGTGCATACTCATTCAACTTGGGCGACAATCTGGGCTCAAGCAGGCCTTGATGTTCCAGCGATGGGGACCACTCATGCAGACACATTTTATGGATCCATCCCATGTGCCCGCTACCTAACACAAGAGGAGATTGATCGTGGGTACGAAGTGGAGACTGGGAAGTTAATCATCGAAACATTTGAAGAGCGCGGGTTAGACATTTTAGCCGTTCCTGGAATCTTACTTCATGGTCATGGTCCCTTTACTTGGGGAAAAGATGCAAAATCCGCCGTAATGAATAGTGTGGTGTTGGATGAAGTTTCGAAAATGAATTTATTTACTCGGGAATTAAATCATTTTGCAAAAGAATTACCACAAAATATTTTGGATAAACACTATTTACGAAAACATGGAAAATATGCTTATTACGGTCAAAAGTAAGATCAACTCTATCAAATTATCAACCTATTAGATAAAGAAAAGAGGCTTATTATGTTAACAACAGAAAAAAAGGAATTTTGGTTTGTCGTAGGATCACAACATCTATATGGGGAAGAAGCGTTAGCAGAGGTCAAGGCGAATGCACAAACGATAGCCGATGCATTAAATGAAAGCGGTATTTTACCCTATCCACTTGTATTGCAAGATTTAGCTGTTAGTGCAGATAAAATCACAAGCATCATGAAAGAAGTCAACTATCGTGACGAAGTTGCCGGTGTCATCACTTGGATGCATACTTTCTCACCTGCAAAAATGTGGATTCGTGGAACAAAATTATTACAAAAACCATTGCTTCATTTAGCAACACAATTCAATGAAAGTATTCCTTGGGCAACGATTGATATGGACTTTATGAACCTGAACCAATCCGCCCATGGTGACCGTGAATATGGTTATATCAATGCCCGATTGAAAAAACAAAATAAAGTTGTTGTAGGTTATTGGGAGCGTCCTGAAGTGCGGCAGCAAATTGCACAATGGATGGACGTAGCGGTTGCTTATAACGAAAGCTTCAACATTAAGGTCGCTCGCTTTGGAGACAACATGCGTAACGTTGGAGTAACCGAAGGGGATAAGGTTGAAGCGCAAATCCAATTTGGGTGGACAGTTGACTATTTTGGAATCGGAGACCTTGTTCAATATGTAAATGCGGTTACTGATGAAGAAATTGATGATTTATTTGCAGTATACGAAGGCCATTATGAATTTGATTATGGTACCTACAGTAGGGAAAATTGGGAGAAAAGCGTAAAGGTACAGGCAAGCTATGAAATTGCGATTAAACGGTTCCTTGATGATGGTGGTTACACGGCCTTCACAACGAATTTCGAAGATTTATATGGGATGAAACAACTTCCTGGTCTTGCCGTCCAACGTTTGATGGCACAAGGATATGGCTTTGCGGGTGAAGGAGATTGGAAGACGGCAGCACTTGATCGCTTACTGAAAGTGATGAGCCATAACCAATCAACTGGATTTATGGAAGATTACACATATGAATTAGCTGCTGGACAAGAATCAATCCTTCAATCACATATGCTCGAAGTCGACCCATCTTTAGCAAGTAACAAACCAAAAATTGTCGTATCTCCATTAGGTATAGGTGATCGTGAAGATCCAGCACGTTTAGTATTCGACGGCAAAGCAGGAGACGGTGTCGTTGTTTCTATGGCTGACTTTGGTACAAACTATAAACTTTTGATTAATGAAGTTTCTGCATTCGAGCCAACAGTTCCAGCACCAAACCTGCCAGTGGCCCGTGTACTTTGGGAAGTGAAGCCAAACTTCCAAGATGGAGTGAAAGCTTGGCTTGAGAATGGTGGCGGTCACCATACAGTTGTTTCATTGAATTTAACAACAGACCAAATCATAACCTATGCCAAACTTGTTGGCTTGGAATACGTAGTTATTAAGTAATGTCTCTCCCTCCAAGGAGGCTCCGCTTCCTTGGAGAAAATAGGTAATCCAGAAGTTGAAGAATGGAAATAGTGACCATTAGTATGATTCCTTTATTTTCGTAAGCGTTTTCGTGGTTTTTAGGGAAAAGATGAAAGCGTTTTAATAGACAATGACGACACGGTATTCATCCTAATAAATAACTTTTACGATGGAAACTGGCATGTATTTGTGGTTGAAAACACTATTATTATTTCTCAAAAAGCAATCAATATTTTAGTAGTGGGATTAAATATATTTTAAAACCTTTAGGGGGAACTTAAATGGTTAATGAAAAGAAAATCTCAAGTGGATTCATTTATTTTTTTGGGGCTTTTGGAGGCATTCTCTTCGGTTATGATATCGGCGTTATGACGGGTGCTTTGCCTTTTCTGCAACATGATTGGAACCTTCAAAACAACCCAGGTGCCATTGGCTGGATTACCTCTTCGTTGATGTTTGGAGCTATTTTTGGAGGTGCCATGGCCGGACAACTTTCTGATCGTTTAGGACGGCGCAAAATGATTTTAATATCTTCTATCATTTTTGCTGTTGGATCCATTTTGGCAGGAATATCCCCTCATAACGGAATCCTTTTTATGATTGTTGCCAGGATTTTATTAGGCTTGGCTGTTGGAGCTGCTTCTGCGTTGGTCCCAGCCTATATGTCAGAAATGGCGCCTGCACGTTTACGTGGACGTCTGTCAGGAATTAACCAAACAATGATTGTCTCTGGAATGTTGCTTTCATACATTGTCGCTTATTTATTGAAAGACTTACCAGGGACAATGGCATGGCGGTTGATGCTTAGTTTGGCTGCCGTACCTGCTTTGATCTTATTTATTGGAGTGTCCAGGTTACCCGAATCACCACGTTTTTTAATTAAGAACAATAAAATGGATGAAGCTCGTAGGGTGTTGGGCTATATTCGTCCTAACAAAGAACAAATTGATTCTGAAATAACACAAATACAAGAAACTGTTAAAGAGGAAGAAAAGGTAAATCAAAAAGCATCATGGGGTACCCTTTTAAGTAATAAATACCGTTATTTAGTAATGGCTGGTGTGGGTGTTGCTGCGTTTCAACAGTTCCAGGGAGCAAACGCAATTTTTTATTACATTCCTATGATTGTGGAAAAAGCAACAGGGCATGAAGCCAGCTCAGTATTGATGTGGCCAATTATTCAAGGGGTTATTCTCGTACTAGGTTCATTAATATTCCTAATGATTGCTGATAAATTTAATCGCCGTACTTTATTAACAATCGGCGGAACGATTATGGGGCTATCCTTTATTTTGCCGGCTATATTGAATGTATTAATTCCTAATGCAAATCCGATGATGATGGTTGTTTTCTTAAGTATCTATGTAGCTCTTTATTCATTCACTTGGGCTCCATTAACTTGGGTCATAGTTGGAGAAATTTTCCCGCTGGTAATTCGCGGGCGGGCGTCAGGAGTGGCTTCATCATTTAACTGGATTGGTTCTTTCTTGGTTGGCCTGCTATTTCCGATCATGACCGCTTCGATGTCTCAAGAAGCTGTTTTTTCAATCTTCGGTGCTATTTGTTTACTTGGTGTTTTATTTATTCGAACATGCGTTCCTGAAACTCGAGGTCATACTTTGGAGGAAATTGAAAAAATTGGGGAAAGTAGACAAGCTAAGGGGAAAAGTGCTTAAATTAGACCTATTAAGGTTTGGAGCGGAATTAAAAGAAGCTATACCAGAATAGAAGAGATTATAAATCAGGGGGCAATAAGGAAAATACTTCATCAAGAATATGTTGATTTACTCATATGATTCCTTTTCTTAGGCCCGAGGTTGCTACTTCGGGCTTTACAATTATTAAAAATGGTAGCTGAACTCTTAGTGTAATTTATGGTGTTTTAGCTTTTTTTTATATGAAGGAATTTAATAGGGAAGGAGCCGATAAAAATGAAAGTATCACAAAGCTCGTTTGGAGATGAAGTCTTGCTGTTTACGATAGAAAATGATCATGGAGTAAGAATGGAAGTTACGAACTTTGGTGCAAGAATCGTCAATCTGTTCGTCCTAACGGAATCGGGTCGTAATAATATCGTATTGGGATTTGACTCGATTGAGGATTACAAAAAAGAAACGTATTATGGAGCAACAATAGGAAGAGTCGCTGGAAGAATAAAAAATGGCGAATTTTCAATTGGTGAATCACGTTACCAAACGTCTGTAAATCAATTAGGGAATACTTTACACGGTGGCAGCCCTGGATTCGATGAAAAAATCTGGGGTTATGAAGTGAAGGAGACGGATGAAAGTGCTTCGATCATCTTTTCAACCGACTCACCTGATGGGGAGAATGGTTTTCCGGGGAATTTGAAAGTAAGTGTGACTTACACATTGGACAACTTAAATATTTGGTCAGTAAGCTATCAAGCAAAAAGTGATAAAGACACAGTTTTTAATCCGACCAATCACGTCTATTTTAACTTAACAGGGCATCCCAGCCATCCAATCGATGATCATTTCTTACAAATCTCTTCTCAAGAATTTGCACCAGTAAATGAAGATACCACGGTAACTGGGGAAAAACGAAGCACAATTGGCACGCCTTATGATTTTCGAACCCCGAAGAAATTAAAATCAACCTTTGAAGCCATTGACGCAGAAGTTAAAAAGGTTCAAGGGATCGATCATCCATTCTTCCTTACGTGCCCAGGACTTCATCAAACTGCAGCCAAATTAATTAGTCCTGACCAGAAAATAACAGTCGAGGTATACACAGAAGAGCCTGCGGTTGTCATTTACACGGCAAACTTTGTGAAAGGTGTGCCACTTATGCACGGAGAAAAATTAATTCAACACGGCGGAATAACGTTTGAAACCCAAGCTGCTCCAGGGGCGATTGAGTTTGAAGGTTTTGGGGATATTCTTCTTTTAGCAGGCCAAAATTATACTTCCCAAACAAAATACAAAATTGAGGTCAGTACCCACTCAGCTGAAGGTTCCAGTTAGTGTTAAAGAGTAGAATTGGTTGATTTCATTTCAATAATTTTACATAGATTCGGCTGCTAGTTGGGATCAACATCCGTGACTGTAAGAACGATCGAGCATAGCTCGTGACATGTAGCAGGTAGGATTCCCGCCGAATAAGGGTTAGCCATTCACTCGAACTGAGTTTTCGAGGATAGAGGATAACTTATATCTTTAAGCGTAAACAGTTAGATAGTGGGCTGTAAAACTAAGGTTAAAGATAAGCACCCATTTAAACAGCACATATTCTATACGTAGCACCCCCTGATACTATCCTTGTATCAAAGGAGGTGCTTTTCCTATGCCTTAACAAAAATAAACGATTGTCCCCGACAAATCATTCACTCGATTGTTTTGTACGAAACAAGGAAGAATTGTACTAGAATGGAATGGCATCACGAAAAATATTCAGGCAGTTATTGTCGTGAGCGATATGCCTTTATTAGACACCACCTAATTTAAGGTTAAGAGGATTAAATCGAATATACCAAATTAATGTAGAACTTCGATGTATTTAATAAGCTCAAGGATATGTAACTAGTGAAAATAATAAAATGTAAGGAGTGGAAAATATATCACAGTACGAGGAGGCTATCCAAACCGGATGGTTACTACTATAAAAAGCAAGGAATTTACTCTTAATTACTACCTTTCGAAAATATGAGCAATATTTTGGT
Source organism: Peribacillus sp. FSL R5-0717 (assembly GCF_038002945.1). Classification (NCBI taxonomy): domain Bacteria; kingdom Bacillati; phylum Bacillota; class Bacilli; order Caryophanales; family Bacillaceae; genus Peribacillus; species Peribacillus sp. FSL R5-0717. The sequence goes on along the minus strand of NZ_JBBOOF010000001.1, from coordinate 111,596 downwards.
TATTTTGTATTTTATACTCACTTTATGTATGAATTTGTAATAATAATGTAAAATTAGGTAAATATGTGTGTCACTTAAAGGTGATAAAATGATAAAAAAGAGATTTAATCGGGGGAGAAAATGAAAAAAATCATAGCATCTTTTGTTGTTTCTGGATTGTTACTATCAAATCCGTTGGTTGGTAATGCTGCATTGGGCGATCGTACATTAAAAAGTGGAATGACTCATACAGAAGTAAAACAATTACAAGAGGTTCTAAAGAAAAAACAATATTTTAAGAGTAATAATACAACTAAATATTTTGGGACCGTTACTAAAAGTGCAGTCGTAAAGTTCCAAAAAAGTAAAGGTTTAAAAGCTGATGGTATTGTCGGTCCGAATACATATAAAGCTTTGGGAGTAAAAAAGAAGACCTCCAACGTAGCTAATGTAAATAAAACAAGCAATAAATCTACTGCGATAGTGAAGGAAGCAAAGAAACATTTGAATGTACGGTATGTATGGGGTGGAACTACACCAAAAGGTTTTGATTGCAGCGGATTCCTAAAATACGCTTTTGATAAAGGCGCAAATGTCAAATTACCAAGAACGGTATCGGAAATTTATAAAAAGGGGACAAAGGTGTCCAAACCACAAGTTGGAGATGTGGTCTTTTATGAAACCTATAAACCTGGTGCCTCACATGCTGGTATTTATATAGGCGGCAATCAATTCATACACAGCTCCTCATCAAACGGTGTAAGCATTTCCTCCATGGATAATAGTTATTGGAAGAAAAGATATGTAGGAGCCAAAAGAATGTAATAGAGAAAGTTGCCAGTTCTTTTTTGAAGAGACTGGCTTTTCTAGTTCTAACAATAGGTTAGGATACAAAGAAGTCCTATGGATGGTAGAATCGGTATTGATACATAAAATTTTTTTAAAATACAATTTTATCTTTTATTGCTCCCGGAAACACTTGGGTATAATGGATACTCTAAATACCACATATAATTTCTTTAATTCTCACATAAGACAGTCGAGGAAGTTTATAAAAGCCATGAAAAGTTTTCCCAGGAGGTTCAGAGGGTAGCCTCGCAGGACTTAGCTAAAGTTGGACTCATTATCGTAGCGTTCACCATTAAAGATGTTTGGGATTTTTATATACCTTATGTACACGATATATTAATAGTGTACATAAGGTATTTTATCTTTTAAGAGTAAGAATGAATAGGTGTACAAGTTTAAGAGGTGTTTACTTTACAAGAAATATCTAATGCAGCAGCCAATTATGTTCGATAAAGGTGTTATCGGTGCGATCTCCCCGTTTAATTCACCATATACAAGGTAGCTCCTGAATTGGCAGCGGGAAATACAATTGTGTTGAAGCCGGCATAAATGACGCCACTCATTGCATGCAAGATCGCAGAAATTTTTTCTGAAGCTGGATTGCCTGCAGGTTTTCTGAATGTGGTTTACGGGTTTGGATAGGAAACAGGTAAATACCTTTTGGAGGATGAACGAATTGCGATGTTCACTTTTATAGGGAGTCCCGGTTAGGTCGGCATATTAAGAGCAGTCGGGAATTCGTAAGTAACTTTGGAATTAGGAAATAACTCCCCGAATATCATTCACAAGAATGTCCATGATTTAGACAGAGCAGTTGAGCTCTGTGTCACCTGTGGGTATGTGAATGCAGGGCAAGTCTGCATCTCAGGGTGCGAGCCTTCTTTGTGGCGGACAAAGAATTGAAGGGGAATTGGCTGCTGGATTATACTATGAACCGACCGTACTGGGTGGAGTGAACAAGGATATGCTCATCACATACCAGGAAACATTTGGACCGGTCGCACCGATCACCCCGTTTAGAAGAGGTGATCGAGCTTGCCAACAATACAGAGTACGGGTTGGCCGCTTATTTTTACACACAGGATATAAGCAGGGGAGTCAGGGTATCCGAAGTTCTGGAGTTCGGCATCATCGGCTACAACGACGCCATTCCCACCGTTGTACAAGCGCCATTTGGCGGCATGAAAGAAGGCGGCCATCAAGGCCTTGAAGAATATTTAGAAGAAAAATATATATCGATGGGTTTTTAAAATAGGGCAAGATAAGGCTTAAGGTGGAGTCGAATCCTTAAGCCTTTCCTTATCTACCTCATAAAAAGTCTTAATTCAACACACGCTCCCCATTGATTAACAAACCTCAGTTACAGAACCTATGGCCAGGAGGAAATATCAATCTACTATCTCTACATTTCTAGAGTATTTAAAGGCAAGGCATGTTCTTGCAATTTTATTTCATCAAACAAATCCCTAATTATTTTAAAATTCATGAGATAATCACATACTGAAATAGAAAATGTAAAACTTTATTTAAATAATATAAAAAGCCTAACTTTCTCTTTAAAGAGAAAGTTAGGCTTTTTTAATTTTTTGTTTGGATCCGTCATCGGTCCCAACCCCTCATTAGAAAGCAAAGCAAGTACAACCGATGCCCCACTTAGTTCCATCATTTCCTATTACGGTATGAGTATGTTGATGGAGAGGGTTACTGCAACTATGTTTGTGATCATGGGCATCGTGAGAAAGTATATTGTCGGCTAGGTTAGCACCACCATAACCATAAACTCCCGTCGGTGACCAATCAGGTGATGCTGGCGGCAATTCAGGTGATAAATTTTTAAATTCATCATTTCCATAAACAACCTGCCCACCCATAATGGTGAGTATTGATTCAAGGTCTTTGATTTCTTCTTCTGGCACAGTAAAGTAGTCAGAAGACAATACAGCAATATCAGCAAACTGACTTACTGCAAGGGTACCCTTTTTATCTTCATCACCGGAGAACCACGCACTTCCTTTGGAATATAGTTCCAGAGCTACTTTTCTGTCAAGTTTATTCTTTTCATCGTATATCGAAAGACCACCAATGGTTTTTCCTGCAACCATCCAGTAAAGAGCAACCCAAGGGTTATAGCTAGAAACCCTCGTTGCATCACTACCGGCGCCAACAGGTATATCCAGGTCTAGCATACGATAAATCGGAGGAGTATGCTTTGCAGCTTCCTTTCCGTATAAATCAACAAAGTATTCACCTTGGAAAGCCATGCGGTCTTGGATGGCAATACCGCCATTTAAAGCCTTAACACGTTCCATACTACGATCTGAGATTGTTTCTGCATGGTCAAACCACCAGCGTAGACCATTAAATGGAATTTCTCTGTTGACTTCCTCAAAAACATTTAAGAAACGTGTTATTGACTCGTCATAAGTTGCATGTAAACGGAATGGCCAACGGTTTTCCACCAATAGAGAAATTACTTTCTTTAAGTCAGCTTCCATCATCGTAGCTAGGTCGGGCCGGGGCATTTGAAATTTTTCAAAATCGGCTGCCGAGAATACTAACATTTCTCCGGCACCATTCATTTTATACTTATCATTTCCTTGACCAGGAGAAACAATTTTTGCCCATGATGCAAAGTCTTCATATTCATGATCTGGATTTTGCGTAAATAGATTATAAGCAATACGCAAAGTTAATTGATCCTTCTCGGCTAAATGTTCAACAACTTTGTAATCATCAGGATAATTTTGGAATCCGCCACCTGCGTCAATGGCACTTGTGATACCTAATCTATTTAATTCGCGCATAAAATGGCGAGTTGAGTTAATCTGGTCGTCAATATTAAGAACTGGAGCTCTGCCTAAACTTGAATATAGAATAGAAGCGTTAGGATTGGCAATTAAAAGACCCGTAGGATTACCTCGTTTATCCCGCTGAATTAAACAGCCCGGAGGGTCTGGGGTATCTTTTGTGTATCCCAGTGCACGCAGCCCTGCTCGATTTACAAGTGCTCTATCATAAAGATGTAGCACAAAGACAGGCGTGTCTTCAGAAACAGCATTAATCTCTTCCAAAGTTGGCATCCGTCTTTCTTTAAACTGAAACTCAGACCAACCTCCAACTACTCTTACCCACTGAGGAGCAGGTGTACGCCTTGCCTGCTCTCTAAGCATTTCCAGAGCAATAGCAAGTGATGGTACACCTTCCCAGCGCAATTCCATATTATAATGAAGACCGCCACGAATAACGTGTATATGAGAGTCATTCAAGCCCGGAATAGCTCTCTTTCTTTTAAGGTCTATTTTTTTGGTTTTTTCTGTGGCACTATCAAGAAGCTCATCTCCACCTACTGCAGTGATTAAACCATCAGTTATGGCGATAGCCGATACCTCAGGTTGAGATGGGTCAAGGGTAGTGATTTTTCCGTTATATAAGATCATATCCGGTAAATTCATGTTCACACCTCGTCTACTTCCTTTTATTCTGTAACCATGGATGAAATATTTTACCGAGAACGGGCATTACTACCCATGATAGCAAAGACACTATACATACCGAAACAAAAAAAGTTGACATAATATGATTCATATTTTTTATAATAGGTCCTACCACTATAGGAACCAACATGCTAAGAGGCCATACACCAAGAACGGTAACAATGGACATTTTCCATTTTGGCGGCGGAACTGGCGTTTTCGGAGTAACAAACCAATAAGCCAAACTGCTTTCAGTTTTGTACGTTGGATTAGTAGCTTGAAATGGTTCTGCCTTTTTTAACAAATCTCGACGAATATCTGATTCTTGCCAAGCACGAAGATGATCATACGTATTAAAGCGAAAAACAACAGTATACTCTCTGGATCCGTTATTGGGGACTATTAGATTTACGCCTAAATGCCCTGGAAATTTAGTAGCGGCAGCTTCAATTTCATGTCTCCACGTTTCAAACTGTTTTTCTCTACCTTCTTGAATTTCCCATGTAACAATCGTGGTAACTGGACCACCGGCATCCATAGTGTTCCCTGTTTGAGTTTCTCCGACAGTTACTTTTTCTTGATTCATATTTTCCTGCTTGGAGGCGCGCCATGCACCATAGTATATGCGTATTCCACGCCTTGACCATAAGCGCCAGTGTGTTCTTTTACAATTTCCATAACAGCATCATAAGTGTCTTTGCGTGCCCAGTCACGTTGGTATTCAAGTAAAACTTGAATTGCTGTCACTGGAATTGCTCCAGCTTGTTCTACACGACGCATAGCAGCGTTATGTGCTGTCAAACTTGTGCCACCTGAAGCATCATCAACTGCATAAACTTCATAGCCAGCTTTAATTGCTTCAAGCACAGGGAATGCAAGACAAACTTCAGTCCAAAGTGCTGCAAATATCAATTTCTTTCTACCTGTTGCTTTAACTGCCGCAACAAATTTTGAATCTTCCCAAGAGTTCATTGAACTACGTTCTATAATTTCATGGTTTGGGAATATGTCAAGGATTTGTGGCCAAAAATAACCAGAAAAGCTTTGTGTTTCAACTGTAGTAAGAATAGTAGGTACATTAAAAGCTTTTGCTGATTTAGAAAGCAGCATAACGTTATTCATTAATGTTTGTCTGTCAATGCTTGCAACTCCAAAAGTCATTTGAGGCTGAAAATCGATCAAAATTAATGCACTGTTCTCCGGAGTTAACAATTCTAAATTACTCATAATAAAACACTCCTTTTTTAATTGTTTCATCTAAAAGGCAATTATTAGTTTCAGCTGTAATCGAAAAAATAAAAGCCTTGCTATACTTCTTAATTTAAAAAGGAGCGCTGATTAAATCAGCGCTAAATTTATACTATCCATTTTAAAAAAAGTGATTGATTTATAGCTATTTCTTAAGAATAAATTTATGCATTTTGTTTACTAAGATCTCGCTGAGCTCCCATATAGCTTCCAATTACATTTTGATAACCTGGAAGATTACTAGCAAGTAAATTGCCAAAACCTTCGACATCGTTGCGCCAATCGCGTTGTAGTTCGCAAGCTACGCTAAACCAGTTCATAAGTTGCACGCCACTATGTGCCATACGCGTATTGGCTGCTTCTGCAACTTGTTTACTGAAAGTTCCTGAAGCATCAGTAACAGCAAAAACTTCATACCCAGCTTTTATAGCGGAAAGTGCAGGGAAGGCAACGCATACATCCGTAACTACGCCCGCGATAATAAGTTGTTTTTTTCCAGTTTTTTCGATTGCTTTTACAAAATCGTCATTATCCCATGCGTTAATTTGTCCAGGACGAGCTATTTTTGGAGCGTTAGGAAAAAGATCAACCAATTCTTGCATAAGTGGTCCATTAGGTCCGTTTTCAAAGCTTGTTGTTAAAATAACTGGTAAATCAAAAAACTTAGCAGTATGAGCAAGAGCCAAAACATTGTTCTTAAATTCATCAACACCATAGTCACGAACAAGTCCAGCCATAAGGCCAGTTTGATGATCCACTAAAAGAACGACAGCTTCATCTTTATTAATACGAGAATAGAGATCAGACATTATGTATTCCTCCTAAATTAAAGTAATGAAGAAAGTTTAAACATTGGATTATTTACCAATTTCCTCATTTTCCGCAGTCACTTTATAACTAAACTTATATTTATGCCAATAATTTTCTTGAAAATCAGAAAAAACGTCAGATTTATTTTTAAAAATGCTTACTCTACTTCTTTATCTAAAACAAGAGTTTTATCTATCCAATTTATAAATTGTTGTAAATAACGCTGAAGATAACGTTTTGTTTGTTCGTCAGTAAGCACTTTCTGATCGGAATCAATCTTTTCATGTACTTGAGAAATCAGTACTTTTTGAAATGGAAGAACATGAGCTTGCATAGTTTCTAGTATTTCTCTGATTTGCATCTGAGCATAAACAGTACCTAACCCCCCAGGAGTTGCTCCGATTAGGCCAACCGGTTTTCTGCTAAGAACTGCGGATTCCCGGGGTCTTGATGCCCAGTCCAATGCATTCTTTAATACGCCTGGAATTCCAGAATTGTACTCTGGACTTACAATAATGATACCGTCAACGTCCTGGATAGCAGATTTAAATGATGTCACTGTTTCTGGAACACTTATTTCTAAGTCTTCATTAAACAAAGGTAGATTATTTATCTCGATCCAACGAAATTGATGGGAATCATCCATCTCTGTTAATGATTGAGCAATGATTCGATTATAAGAGTTTTTTCGTAAACTACCACAAATAAGGCCTATGGTTTTTGTCATACATTTCCTCCTCTGTTAAAATCACCTCATGATACCATGATATACCAAGATGGAAAAAGTGGCTTTATGCCTAATCATCAAACTGTTTAATTTACGGTGTTTAGTACAAATAATCTAGGATGTAAGGATTTCTCATTAGTTTTCTTATTATTGGCTTGTGTTTGCAAGCTATGGAAATAGACTATGTCTATATTATTTCCTCTTCAAATCACTATATATTTCCAGCATACTATTAACCGTAAAAAAATTGGAGGGAGGTGCAGAAATGGAAGAAAAGAAAGTTACGAACGTGGTTAGAACTATTTTATGATTTGTTGTTTGTGGCGACGGTTGCGGTCGCAACTCATGTTTTACTTCATGTTGAGGATGGTCATATCCATATAAAGTATTTAGTGAAATTTGTCTTAATTTTCATTCCGATCTGGTAGGCTAGGGTGAGGCAAACCATCTTTGTTAACCGTTTCGGAAAAGATTTATTTTATTAACGAATCTTTTTGATCCTGCAAATGTTTTTGTCCTAATAATGACATCAAGCTTTTCAGCTGATTTTGATCCTTATTATCTTTCTTTTTTAATAGGTTATATTGGGTTAAGGGCAGTGACTGCGATCCAATATCTTATTGTCCAGCGGATAGAAGCAGGAGTTCGTAAGCAAGGAGCACTTTTTCTAGGAAGATATTTTTGGATTGGAATCGTTATTTCATTATTATCCTTCTTTTTTGATTCTTGGATTCGGTATGCTGTGTTGTATTTTCGGAATTCTTATCGATATTATCCCACTGCTTGGAAGAAAGTGTTTAGAAAAGGTTCCGACTAATACAGCCCACTTGTTTTTCATCAATACAGGTTTGAACAACACCGTTTGAAAATTTATCATTTTTGCTTGTTTTTAGGGGGTTTTATCAGTCTTTTTTGTTATTAATTTGATTGTAGTAGTACCAAATATTATGATAATAGGACAATTAACCCTGTTTTTTATCATCTATGCTAAATTAACAACTACATAAATAAAAGCATCAATTAAACCAGTATCAATCTATAGTACTGGTTTATTTGTGTATATTGGTATTTTTTCAAATATCCATAAGTTGATTGAAATAAAAATGGGTATTATGAATAATTTCCACGCTTCTTTTTTTAATAAAATTAAGGTTCCAATATTTATAGACAATAAAAAACTTTGGACAAAGGAAAAAACACCCATAAAGTCGCATATACAATTATCGACAAATTGGCGATGCTTTTTTAAGGTTAGTGTCTAACCAGAAATAAAAAGAGGAGTGAAAATAAAATGAGTAAAAAAACGATGGGTATTCACCACATTACTGCAATTGTTGGTCATCCTCAAGAGAATGTTGATTTCTATGCAGGTGTATTAGGTTTACGTTTAGTGAAAAAAACTGTCAATTTTGATGACCCAGGTACCTACCATCTTTATTTTGGTAATGAGGGTGGAAAACCAGGAACAATCATGACATTTTTTCCATGGGCAGGAGCTAGTAAAGGGAAAATTGGTGATGGTCAAGTAGGCGTTACATCATATGTTGTTCCAAAAGGAGCTATGAAATTCTGGAAAAAAAGACTGGAATCCTTCAATATTCCTTTTACCGTAAGAGAGCGCTTTAGCGAGGAATACTTGGAATTTGATGACCCACATGGGCTACACTTGGAAATTGTTGAAAGGGAAGAAGGGGAAGTAAATGCATGGACCTTTGGCGGGGTAACACCTGAGGTAGCTATTAAAGGCTTTGGCGGTGCTACTTTATTATCGACCCATCCTGACAAAACGGCTGTATTGTTAGAAAACATATTGGGACTAGAATTAATCGGCAAGGATGGCGACTTTGCACGTTACCGTTCTTCAGCAGAAATTGGCAATGTCATTGACTTAAAATTAACGGCAATTGGACGCGGGACAATGGGTGCTGGGACCGTACACCACATTGCATGGCGGGCAAAGGATGATCAAGATCAATTGGAATGGCAAAAATATGTTGAGGAAAACGGATATGGGGTAACTCCTGTACGAGATCGAAACTATTTTAATGCAATTTACTTTAAAGAACACGGGGAAATTCTCTTTGAGATTGCAACAGATCCTCCAGGATTTGCTCACGATGAACCTGAAGCGACGATGGGAGAAAAATTAATGTTGCCAGAGCAGTATGAACAGTCTAGAGGGCAGATTAAACAAAGTTTAATACCATTTGAGGTAAGAGAATTAGAATTGTGAGCTTGTTAGCTGTTACAAATTATGCAAAATTAGGTGAGGTTTTTTCCATAGAGAGACCTAATTAATTTCTTGATCAAATTAATGAAGAGAATGGGAATGGTGAGGTTGCAAAAAACAACAGGGATCCATCATATAACAGCAATGGTGAACGATGCCCAAAGAAGTATTGATTTTTATGCTGGCATACTGGGGTTAAGACTTGTAAAAAAGACGATAAACTTTGATCGTCCAGAAGTCTATCATCTTTATTTTGGAAATGAAACTGGTCAACCTGGATCTGTTATAACTTTTTTTCCGTGGTCAAAGCAGTTAAAAGGTCGAATTGGAACAGGACAGGTTGGAGTAACCAGTTTTATAATCCCGAATCAATCGATTAAATTTTGGGAAAATCGTTTAGGGAAATTTAGAATCAGGTTTATTCAATCTGTACGTTTTGGAGAAAAATATTTACAATTTCAAGATCCAGATGGTCTCGAAATTGAATTAGTGGAACGAAATGAAGGGCCAAAAAATAATTGGAGTTTTGGGGAAGTTGATTCAGAGGTTGCAATTAAAGGGTTTGGTGGAGCTATATTAATTTCAACACAGCCTAATAAAACTGCAAATGTGCTTGAAAACGTATTAGGGCTCGAATGTCTTGGGCAAGAAGCGAGCTTCCTTAGGTTTAAATCGGATGGTCATTTTGGAAATACAATTGATATTAAGCTAACTCCTTCGGTTCGCGGGTTAAAAGGGGCTGGAACTGTTCACCATATCGCATGGAGGGCAAAGGATGACCAAGATCTATTGAGATGGAGAACACTTCTTCAAGATAAGGAGTATTATCCGACTGAGATTCGTGATCGAAACTACTTCAAAGCTGTGTATTTCCATGAACAAGGCGGTATCCTTTTTGAAATAGCGACAGATCCGCCAGGCTTTTCCGTTGATGAAACTGTCGCTGAGCTTGGAAGTAAACTGATGTTGCCATCCTCGCTGGAGCCAAAACGAGAAGAATTAGAAGAAGCCTTACCTACTGTGGAAGTTCGCGTTCTGGAGGGAGATCAATCATGAAACATATATTTAATAAGGGTAAAGATTCAACGAAACCAACGTTATTATTACTACATGGTACTGGCGGAAATGAATTAGATTTATTACCTATAGCGGGAAGAATTGATGACGAGGCTTCAGTGCTAAGTGTCCGCGGAAATGTATTGGAAAATGGAATGCCTCGATTCTTTCGGAGATTAGCTGAAGGTGTATTCGATGAGGAAGATCTGATTTTCCGTACAAAAGAATTATATAAGTTTCTTGATGATTCTGCTGCAAAGTATAATTTTGATCGTGAAAACATGATTGCCATTGGATACTCAAATGGAGCTAATATAGCTGCTAGTTTATTATTTCACTATCAAAATGCATTAAAGGGAGCCAGTCTCCATCACCCGATGGTACCGAGAAAAGGAATTGTTCTTCCTGATTTGTCAGGAAAATCAGTATTTATTGCTGCTGGTAAAAATGATCCTATATGTTCGCCGATGGAATCTACTGAACTTCAATCCTTATTTGAAAAGGCTAATGCAAAAGTTGAAATTCATTGGGAAAATAGGGGGCATCAATTGACTGTTGATGAAGTTGGAGCTGCGGCTCACTGGTATCGTAGGGTCTTTTAAACTTTAGTAATACAAATTAATTTTTTTGTAAATAACTTAAAATTTGCAGAGTGAAATCGATAAATAAGCCTTGATGTTTTAGGAAGGGCTGTGATTCCTAATTCCAACTTAATTGGAAATACCCCAATTGGAGTTGCTTAGAAATCTTTAATTCGATTTTTCAGTTTAGTTTTTTCAATATTTTTTAATAATTTACACACCTTGGTTTAAATAAATTGTAATCTAATAATATTAATCGATTTGATATTTTTTTGAATAATTTTACAATTTCGATAGTAGGGAATATAATAATCCTATAAACATTTTGCAAAAAATATGTTAAATGTTTTGGAGTGAAGAGTTTTTTTAGAGAAGCAAGAATATAGGTTTAATTCATGGGAGGAAATTTATATGGCAAAATTTACTGTAGGTAATGAAAATCATGCTCCAATTGAACTTTATTATGAGGACCAGGGTTCAGGGAAACCTGTTGTCTTAATACATGGTTGGCCTTTAAGTGGACGCTCTTGGGAATATCAGGTGCCAGCTCTTATTGAAGCAGGTTACAGAGTCATAACATATGATCGTCGAGGATTCGGAAAATCATCCCAGCCATGGGAAGGATATGAATATGAAACATTTGCTTCCGATTTACATAAACTGTTAGAACATTTAGATCTTCAAAATGTCACACTTGTTGGTTTTTCTATGGGTGGAGGTGAGGTAGCTCGATACATTAGTACGTATGGAACAGATCGTATTGAAAAGGCTGTTTTTGCTGGAGCAGTTCCTCCTTATTTATACAAATCAGAGGATAATCCTGAAGGAGCATTAGATGATGCAACAATTGAAGAATTCAAAAGTGGCGTGATAAATGACCGCCTTGCATTTCTTGATAAATTTACGAAGGGATTTTTCGCGGCGGGTAATCAAACAGATTTAGTTAGTGAGCCATTCCGTTTATATAATCGGGATATTGCAGCCAGTGCCTCACCTAAGGGTACGCTCGATTGTATAACGGCCTTTAGTAAGACAGATTTTAGAAAGGACTTGGAAAAGTTCAATATACCTACTCTTATTATTCACGGTGACTCTGATGCAACTGTACCTTTTGAGTTAAGTGGAAAACGTACATATGATTCCATTCCTGGTAGTAAGCTCGCTCTAATAAAGGGTGGACCGCATGGATTAAACGCAACTCATCCAAAAGAATTTAATGAAGCGTTACTAACATTTTTAAAAGATTAATAAAGTAATGACGATCCTATTTCAAATGAGAAGGAGGAGTAGTCTTTCTTTTTATAAGGTTGTAGGAAAACTCTTAATATGAGGCAGAAGTAGAGTGTTGCTTACTTTTAGTATAAATGACTCGTAGCCATTATTATTACACTGATATCAGGGGTTGATTGGATAATTCTACACTTTTCAATACCCTTTTTGTTAACTGCAATTGCATTTTTGGGGTTCAGCAATAAAAAAGTTAGCTGTGATATATACAGTATTATAGCTATTTGAAGAATCTAGGGCACCCCGAGATGTACTTGACCTTAATTGTTATAAATGTATTTCTAAAGGAAAAAGGCAGTCTAATACCTTCCTAGATAATAGAAGAAACCCGTCAAAAAAGGAGCCTTTGCCCAAAGTGGTAAAGGCTTACTTCTGTATTTATTTACCATTTATGTCCTTGCATCGAAACCGTCTTTAACTGAAAGAGTGAATGACTTTTTCTTCTTTCAGTCTCTCTATCAACTGTTTATCAATTCTATCTCTACTTTGAATTATTCGATTTGTTTTAAAGTTATATTTATGTGAATGTTTATTTAATTATTTTATTTAAACTAACAGCTACTCCTATAAGAGTTAATAGAATCTTCGATATTCAAATGCATACTTGTAGGAAATTTATCCTTTGTATAACCCTACAGCCGTTCCCCATACTAATATAGTCCAGACATATCCTTTTCATAATTCATCATATTTTGACGAATATCTTCTAAAGTTAATGTAAATGGAAGATGAATTTTGCCTTAATATAGTTACTGAGTTAATTAATTTATTCTCGTAACTATAACCAATGAAGGTGAAACAGTATTGGATTGTTTTATGGGTTCAGGATGAACAGGGCAGGCTACTATAAATCTAAATCGGAACTTTATTGGTTCAAATTAGACAATGATTACTTTAATGAAGCTTCGAATGCTTTACATAAAAGTTACGACAAGTTACATGATGTTGTTGCTGTTTGAAACCTTCTGAAGCCATCGAATTACCACCTCTTGTGACAATTACGAAGACGGACTGCGGGAATGCAGCCAGTAAAACTTGTATTAACCGGGGTGGGATTTTCTGTGGCCCTCTCAGGTCTGATGCTTGTCCTTATTTCATCTGCTGATTGACAAAAGGTGGATTTTATTGCAAATTGGCTGTCAGGGAACATATGGGGTGCAGACCTGATATTCTCATCCCCTTTACATTGTACAAAGCGACTCGGCTGAATCTTTTTGGGTTGAGTGAACCTATGCCAATAGGCTTAGGTGTATCAGTTGGAAAAAAGGGCAATCCTGTTGCTGAAATCGGTTTCGCTTGCAGCAGCAGCTGTCTTTGTCACAGGAGGCAGCGCCTTCGTCGGGCTCAGGGTCCGCACTTTGCAAAAGCTCTGGTCGGACCTCGAAATCAGCTCTTCCTGCCGGCAGCGATTCTGATCCGTGCCTGGCTACTGCTTGTGGCAGATACCATCGGAAGAAACATACTTGAACCTAAAGACATACCTGCGGGGATTATGATCGCTTTAATAGGGGCTCCTTATTTAATGTATTTGTTAATGAAGTGTAGGAGAAAAAGCATAATTTTTGTAAAAGCTGAAGATGTCTTCAGCTTTTTTTGTTTTTGCCTTATCATCTTCAAATCTCTGGCGCAGCGCAAATTGGAACATAATATAAGCCCGAACTGCGAAATATAACGATACATGCACTTACACGAATCCTACTTAAGCATGATTGACTTGGTTTTTTGATTTGATATAGTTTTAGGATGCTAAAGTGAGAAGATAAGTCAGACTAAAAAAATAGCCTTCTGCGAAAGGGGGTGCCTCCTTTGAAAAGCATACAAAGCCGTTTATTGATCATGCTGCTGATTTTCATCGTTCTGCCCTATTTCCTGTCCGTTTTTTTCATCTACACTTACACAAAAAAAAGTGTGGAGCAGTATGAACTTGAAAACAGCCGGGAGCAGCTTCAGAAGAATGCGGATGAACTGGAGCAGTATTTTGACGACATGATTGATTTTCCATATATTCTGTACCGCAACCCTGATCTGATTCGGATTTTTAAAAACGGCTTCGAAGACTCCATATATTTCAACCCTATGACCATGGAAAAGAGTCTCGAAACCTTTTATCTAATGAGAAACGAATTCCGGCAAATCCGTTTCTATATTGCTAAAAACAATGAGTCATTTACTGTCTATAATGCAATGATCAGCACACACAGGTATCAGCCGGATTTTCTGAACCGGGACCCGATCAGACAGCTGTATACATCTGACTCACAATATTTGATTGAGCCGCCCCACCCTCTTGAGAATTACAATAATGCAGCCATTGTTCCAAAATCGGACAAAACGATGGTGATGACTTTTCACCACAAAATTATTGACGTTCTTTCTAAAAGGTTTCTTGGGATGATTACAATCGACATTGATTTGGGCGAGTACGCCCGCATTTGCAATAACCTTGTCCAGGGAGACGCATCTTCAGTTTTGCTAATTGATTCAAAAGATCGCGTCATGTATGCAAATGATCGTGCCCTGATTGGAAAACCTCTTCCTGCCGAAGAAAAGCAACGACTTGACGGGAATAGGAGCCGGCATGATGACGATATTCTCTTATCAAAAGGGTTATCAGGGTCACTGAACGGCTGGAAATTGATTAAGGTCATGTCGAGTCAGGCTTTATATGAAGATGTCAGGAAAACCGCCTATACCAATATCCTTGTCGGCATCGGCGTAGGAATACTGGGTTTGCTGATGATAGGCATTATCTCAAATAGGATTACCCGTCCCATTACGAGGCTGAGCAGCAAAGTCCGCTCCATTGAAGGCGGAAATATGAATGTCCCTTTTGATGATACCAGAAGCGATGAAATTGGCCATTTGGAGTCACACATGAAGGACATGATGAACCGGATCAATTCCCACATTGACCGTGAATATAAGCTTGAAATTGAAAACAGGAAGAACCAGTTCAGGGCGTTAAAATCACAGGTTAATCCTCATTTTTTGTTTAACGCTTTACAATCCATAGGCGCTGTTGCCCTCAGGTCGAATGCACCAAAGGTCTATCAATTGCTGACTTCGCTGTCCAAAATGATGCGCTACTCAATGCAGGCAGATCAATGGGTACGGGTTCGGGATGAAGCTGAGTATACAAAAGCGTACCTCTCCCTTCAAACAGAGCGTTTTGGTGAAAATGTAAGTTACTCGGTCAATATCGATGAGTCCATTTTGGACATGACTATTCCAAGTATGATTCTGCAGCCCTTGGCAGAGAATTTCTTTAAACACACGTATGAGGAAGGGTACAGCAATGCTCATTTGTCCATTAACGGGGAAAAACAAGGAAACGATCTGTGCTTTACTGTCGAGAATGATGGTCCAGGTCTGAGGGAAGAAGAGCTTCAGAGACTACGGGAACATATCTATACACCCCCTTACGAAGGGACTTATTCGCATGAACATATTGGCCTGAAGAATATTCGTGACAGGCTGCTTCTAGGGTATGGACCAAGTGCAGAAATGAAAGTAGATTCGAATGACGGACTGGGGTTTTCCGTCAGCATGAGGATCCCGATAAAGAGCCCCTTGGGAATGATAAAGACTTACTTCAGGAAAGGAGATGAACACGGTGAAAGCACTGATTGTCGATGATGAATTCAATGTGCGGGACGTCATACGCCATTTAGGCCAGTGGGAAACTCACGGCATCACCAAGCTATTGGAAGCCAAGAATGGCCATGAGGCAAAATCACTGATTGAAAAAGAACGGCCGGAGATTATCTTTACAGACGTGAAAATGCCCGGTATGGGCGGAATCGAACTGATTGAGTGGCTGGATTCCATTTCCTATCCTGGGAAAGTTATTTTCATTACTGGTTATAACGATTATTCCTATATGCGCAAAGCCATTCAGCACAGCAGCTTTGATTACCTGCTGAAGCCGATTGAGTATGAGGCGTTCAATCATACACTGGAAAAATCGGTACAAGCCTGGAAGGATGACTTTGAACATGCTGAAGTGCTGGAAGACGTGAAAAAACTGCGGAGAAACCAGTTAGCCACTGCGATATGTCTGGGGGACCGTTCAGATTCAATCAGCCTTGCCGAGTTTCTTCCTGAATCGGAGGGCTATATGCTGACGCTGCTCTCCTTTTACCAGATGCACAATCCGGATCTCTATATTCAAAAGCTTTCAGATGAGCTTACGGAACGCAAATTAGGAAATGCGTTTTCCCTGCAGACGGATCTTAACCTTTGCCTTGTTATCACCATTCGCGATCAATGGCTCTCCGTTGAGGAATGGATCAGCCAGGAGTTCGATATCCCGGTAAGGCTTGTAACTGAAGAGCAGGTCGAAACTTTATCGGATATCAGGACCTCGTTTCAGGCTCTGCAGAAAAAGCTCGAGGAACAAAACTTCCGATCCATCCACCGTCTGGATGAAATAGATGCCGCTCGACGCATGGAAGACATGGTTTCCTATGTTGACATGTATTATATGGAGGATTTGAGTCTGGAAAAGCTGTCGAATGTTTTCTTTTTAAGCCGCGAGCATATCTCAAGAAAGTATAAGCAAGAAACCGGAATGACCCTGTCCAAATACATCACGGAGCTTAGAATCAGCCAAGCAAAGTCGTGGCTGAAACAAAAAGACAAAAGCATTTATTCCATCTCTACCATGCTTGGCTATCAAGATGAAATATACTTTTCAAAGCTATTTAAAAAGGTCGTCGGCATGACGCCTTTTGAGTTCAGGAACAGGAACGATCAACATGAATCTAAAGGGGTGACATGATGAAAAACAGGTTTTTATCCCTTTTGTTAATCGGAGCCGTCAGCCTGCCTCTTTCTGCATGTCAGGATGAAGCCCCACCAGAAAAAACAGAAAAGACAGAGCGGAAAATCACGCTGGATTTAAGGAATCCGAAAGTGGAAATCTCCACTCAATTTGAAGAAATGACGCGTGCTTATGAACGGGAAAATCCTCACGTCAATATCAGGGTACATACTGTTGGAGGGGCAATGGATGACCTCGCCGACCTAAAAGCCGAAATTGCTACCGGCACTGGTCCGGATATCTTTACAAACAGCGGCTATGAAAATGCCAAGCTGTGGCGGAACTATCTGGAGGATCTTTCAGGGGAGCCCTGGATTAATCAAGCATACAAAGAATCCCTGACGCCAGTCACATTGGACGGGAAAATTTACGGAATGCCGGTTAACCTTGAAGGGTATGGCTTTATCTATAATAAGGATCTATTTAAACAAGCCGGCATTACTGACCAGCCCGCCACTCTTTCTGAATTGACAGCAGCTGCCGAAAAGCTGCAGAATGCAGGCATTACTCCCTTTGCAACAGGCTATTATGAAGACTGGAAATTGGGAGACCATCTAATGAATGTTGCTTTTGCCCAGCAAAAGGATACTGATGCTTTTATAAGAAATTTAAATAACGGAACGGAAAAAATCAGTACCAATCAAACATTTAAGGATCTCCTTGCCCTGCTGGATCTCACCATAAAGTACGGAAATGATAATCCACTGTCTACGGACTATACAATGGAAGTGAATCTGTTTACCTCCGAAAAAGCAGCCATCATTCAGCAAGGCAACTGGATTCAGCCGATGATCGATCAAGCTTCGCCTGACATGAACATCGGTTTTATGCCGATTCCGATTAATGACCGACCTTTAAAGGAAGCCCTTGTCGTCAGCGTTCCAAATTATTGGGCCGTAAATAAACAGTCCATTCCTGAAAAGAAAAAAGAAGCCAAGAAATTTTTAAATTGGATGGTGTTGTCAGAACAAGGAAAACGGTTCATGACGGAAGAATTCAAATTCATTCCTGCGTTTAAGAACATTAAAACTGATGATATAGGGCCGCTCGCAGAAGAAACACTTCGAAATTACAAAGATGGGAACACCGTCCCATCTAACTGGTTTCACTTCCCTGTTGAAATTAGGGAAGAATTCGGAGCCGCGACTCAGCTCTATGTCGGGAAACAGCTGAACCGCAATCAGCTGCTCAATGAATATCAGAAGTCCTGGGAGAGGTTTTCGAAGGAATAGCCTCTTGCCGGGGCTTTTTTTGCCTTTTACAACTGCGATATCAATATACGACTAAATTCCAATCAATATGTGGCATACCTCTCTTTTCAGGAATCGCCTATAATTCTATTGTACTAGCAAACACATAAAACGAGGAGGAAGATTTATGAACTTTAGCAGGCTTGCCAAACAGGCAACAGCAGGAATACTCAGTACTGGCATTCTATTAAGCGGTACTGTCACCCAATCATTTGCAGCTCCAAAGGATCTGGCGGATTACAAAGAAACGTACGATACTTCACAAATCACTCGATCAGCTATGAAAGATATGATTAATCAGCACGGTGATACTAGATATGCCGTTCCTAGGTTTGACGAATCCACAATTAAAAACATCCCTTCTGCCAAAAAAGTAACGGAATCAGGCGAAACCATTGATTTAGATGTGTGGGATACATGGCCATTGCAAAACGCTGATGGAACTGTTGCAGAGTACAAAGGATATCATATCGTTTTTGGATTAGCAGGCGATCCTAAAAACGCGAGTGATACGTTCATCTACATATTCTACAAGAAAGTGGGCGACAACTCCCTTGATGCTTGGAAAAATGCTGGAAGAGTATTTGATGACAATGATAAAAACGTTCCAAATGATCCTTACCTAAAAGAGCAAGCCGAAGAGTGGTCAGGTTCTGCAACCTTCACTGAGGACGGGGAAGTTCGCTTATTCTATACAAACCGTGAACCGTATAAACCTGAGTCAGGGAATTATGGGAAACAAACCTTGACAACCGCTCAAGTAAACCTTTCAGAGCCAGATTCTGAAACATTAAAAGTGGATGGTGTTGAGGATTACAAATCCATCTATGAAGGCAAAGACAGCAAGTACTACCAAACTGTAGATAAATTTGTAGAGGACGGAAATTCCGCTGATAATCATACCTTCAGAGACCCTCACTATGTAGAAGACAACGGCCGCAAATACCTTGTTTTTGAAGCAAATACGGGTACAGAATATGGCTACCAAGGCGAAGAATCGCTATACAATAGAGCTTATTATGGCAACAGCAATAAATTCTTCCAGGGTGAGAAAAACAAACTTATGCAAAGCCCTAAAAAAGAGTTAGCTGAACTTGCAAACGGTGCAATTGGAATTATTGAAGTAAACGACGATTATACATTGAAAAAAGAAATGAAGCCATTGATTGTTTCAAATACGGTCACAGATGAAATCGAACGTCCAAACATCTTTAAAAAGGACGGCAAGTGGTATTTATTTACAAGTTCAAGAGGATCAAAAATGACCATTGATGGAATCGATAATCAAGATATTTACATGTTAGGCTACACGTCAAATTCCTTAACTGGCCCATATAAACCATTAAATAAAACGGGCATCGTCCTGCATCAGGATCTAGATCCATATGACATCACTTGGAACTATGCACACTATGCGATCCCGCAGGCTGGCAGTGATAATGTTGTAGTGACAAGCTACATGACAAACAGAGGTTATTTTGAAGACAATAAATCTACCTTTGCCCCAAGCTTCCAGCTTAACATTAAAGGGAAACAAACATCGGTAGTAAAAGACAGTATTCTTGAACAAGGCCAGATTACGGTTAAGTAGTTACCCAATGAAAAGAAAAAGAAAATGTCAGGAAAACTTGGCATTTTCTTTTTTCTATTTTAAAAGAGAAAAGTGGTGAGTTTAAGTGAACAAAAAGAAATATAAGATGGCAGGATTATTCTTTCTTGGATTATGGATGGTTATTTGCACAGGAATTTTGATTCATTCATTTTATAAAACAAAAGAAGCTAATCCGCCAAATAAGGTAGAAAAGCACTCATACCGGGCTGCCTATCATTTTACTTCTCCTGATCATTGGAAAAACGATCCACAGAAGCCCCTTTACTATGAAGGAAATTATCATTATTTTTACCTTTATAATGGAGATTACCCGGATGGCAATGGTACAGAATGGCGACATGCCACCTCTAAAGATTTGATTCACTGGAAGGATGAAGGAATTTCCATTCCAAAATATACGAATCAAAATGGGGATCCATGGACAGGGTCAGTCGTGTTTGACAAGGAAAATACAGCTGGGTTTGGAAAAGGGGCTTTTGTGGCGATCGTAACACAACCATCTAAGGATGGCCAGAAACAAGAACAATTTCTATGGTACAGTACGGACAAAGGAAATACGTTTACCTCTTACAGTGACGAGCCTATTATGAAAAATCCAGGAACGAAGGATTTTAGAGATCCAAAAATCATCTGGGATAACACGAATCAAAAATGGGTCATGACCATGGCCGAAGGATCGAAAATAGGTTTTTATGAGTCTTATAACCTGAAAGATTGGCGCTATACGAGCAGTTTTTCCACTAAGAACATTGGAGTTTTAGAGTGCCCTGACCTTTACCAGATCCGCGCTGATGACGGGACAGTAAAGTGGGTGCTGGGCGTCAGTGCAAACGGAAAAGCAGCAGGGAAACCCAACACCTATGCATACTGGACAGGAACGTTTGATGGAACGGAATTTCTTCCAGATAACAATGAACCGCAATGGCTAGATTACGGTTTCGATTGGTATGGCGGAGTAACGTTTGAAGATGGCAAGGCAAGTGACAAATTAGACAAACGCTATGCCCTCGCTTGGATGAATAACTGGGCCTACGCCAACAATACGCCGACATTAAAAGAAGGGTTTAACGGAATGGATTCGATCGTCCGTCAAATTGAACTAAAGCGTGAAAGCGAGAATAAGTATTATCTTTCTTCACAGCCTTCAGAAGCATTAAAAGAATTGACAAGCTCAACGAATTCTTTTAATAAAATCGAAGTGGATGGCTCGGAAACACTTGATTTTAAAGGAGATGCCTATCAAATAGAGGCGGATCTCTCATGGTCGGATTTTAAGAATGCAGGATTTAGGCTCAGGGAGTCAGATGATCAAAAACGCCACGTTGACGTAGGCATCTCTGCAGAAGGAAATTACTCTTATGTCAATCGGGTATTCACAGATCAACCTGACGAAACGAATCAGTTGGTTGAAAGTACTGCACCATTTGATGTCAGTAAGAAGAAGGTTCATTTAAAGATTCTCGTCGATAAAACGAGTATTGAAGTTTTTGTGGATGATGGAAAGGTTGCTTATTCAAACTTAATATTCCCTCATGCCGAAGATAAGGGAATTACTCTCTTCTCCGAGGGCGGCAAAGCGATCTTTAAGAATATGAAGGTTACACATTTTGATCCGATTAATTGAATCTCATCTTGGCAGATACCTTTCATATGAGTACACATACATTCTTTTATAAGAAATAACTCTTCAAATATGAAAATTTACTAAAAGGGACCCCACCAACATTTCGACAAAAACATACGTTAAGCAATTTCGACATAGAAAAAGCTCGATTTCTATAAACTAAGACTGTCTTATATGTACTGAAACTTATCTTTGTCATATTAACTGATCATAGATAAATGTATGAGTTTTTGAACATAAACAGATGAGGAAAATCTTCATAAATCCTTCAGCTAAAATGTGTTAAGAAACTTAGGTTTTCTGAATAGAACTTAGTTCTTAACACCTTACGGAAAAGATACAATTTTAGGTTTTATTTCTTCCAGAAACACTTGGGTTTAATGGATACTCATATACCATATAATTTCTCCCGTAATACAACCCTGTGACAAGGAGGGGCATCTTCGGTTCGCTGACAGTCGAGGAAATTTATAAAAACCATGGAAAGTTTGTAAAGGGGGTAGCCTCGCAGGACTTAGCTAAAATGGGACTCATTATCGTATCCTTCAATTAAAGATGTTGGGGTAAAAATGAATATCTTGAATCGCTCGGAAAGCCAAGGATTACGCAGGTGAAGAGGGAGGCCGATATAGCTACCGTCGATGCAGGAAAAAATCGCGAATCAAGCGAGCCTAAGCGAACATGAATATGGCAGCAAGCAAGGAAGAATAACAGGGGGAAATTTAAGGGGCACTTACCCCAGTATGTAGACAAAGTGGGTTCGGAAGTCAACATCCAAATGTATAGGCAAAAAACTGTAGGTCCAATCATATAGACAAGGGAGCTACGGTTTGTAGACTACTACTATCTAAAAGTTAAACCAAAGTTGATTGGAGAGAAAGGCGCGAGACTCCTGCGGGAAAAACGCGTCCAGGGGAGACCCCGCAGGCGCAAAGGCGCCGAGGAGGCTTCCCGGACCGCCCGCGGAAAGCGAGTGCCTGGAGCGGAATTCAACATCTAAATCGTACAACCAAAAAAAAACTGTAGGCAAACTCAATTTTAATCAAGTTTGCCTATATTCTCAGGTAAGGGACGATTATACTCTTACCTTTTTTTGAATAGTTTTGGCAGTTTATCTGGTCTTTTATACTTAACAAATATGTTCGTCATACTCGGTTTTCAAGTAATTCATCATCCTTTGTTTTTGGTGGGAATAATGAAAGCAATTAAAGTAGTAGGAAAAGTCGTCAAAAAAGAGAGGGTTTTTATCATCGAAGCCATAAGAATTTAAAAAATCCGAGATTACTTTTTCTTGTTCCACTACATCGAACAATCCGGATATATAAAAATGATAACTGAATTTATCATATAAAAAAAGGTATCCTGTATCATCAAAAATATTTTTCACTGTATGACCATCCAATTCTAACTCACTCCTTCCTTACCAATATACCTTTTTATCCATGAAATTATTCAGTGCTCATCTTTCAGGGATTATTATTATATTTATTGCAGCGTGTTTTTTATGCCTTCTATACATTAAAGGTATGGAATAAATGCAGGCAGAAGGAATAGCGAACGAAAAAAGCACATCCAATAAGGATGTGCTTTCATAAAAATATTATTTGTACATTTCAGCGACTTGTTTTTGCAATTCGCCATTTTCAAGGTACTCATCATAACTCATTTGCTTATCGACTGTACCTTTTGGAGTAAGTTCAATGATCCGGTTCGCAATAGTTTGGATGAACTGATGATCATGAGAAGAGAAGATCATAGATCCTTTAAAGCTGATTAAACCGTTGTTTAATGCCGTAATCGACTCTAAGTCCAGATGGTTGGTAGGTTCATCAAGCATCAGGACGTTCGAACCGCTTAACATCATTTTGGAAAGCATACAGCGGACTTTCTCGCCCCCTGAAAGTACACTTGCCTTTTTCGTGACTTCATCGCCAGAGAATAACATCCTGCCCAAGAAACCGCGCAGGAAGCTTTCACTCTGGTCATTAGGTGAATATTGACGGAGCCAATCGACAAGATTTAAATCGACACCTTCAAAGAATTCAGCATTATCCTTAGGGAAGTATGCCTGAGAGGTCGTAACGCCCCATTTGAATGAGCCGCCATCCGGTTCAATTTCACCTGCCAAGATTTTGAACATTGTTGTTTTAGCAATCTCATCTTTACCGACAAATGCAATTTTGTCGCCTTTATTCATCGTGAAGCTGACATTATCCAATATTTTTACGCCATCAATCGTTTTCGAGATTCCATCTACACGAAGCAGGTCGTTCCCGATTTCACGTTCAGGAGTAAAGCCGACATATGGATAGCGGCGTGAAGAAGGCTCGATGTCATCCAAGCTGATTTTATCCAATAATTTCTTACGGGATGTCGCCTGGCTCGATTTGGATGCATTGGCACTGAAACGCGCGATGAAATTTTGAAGCTCTTTGATTTTTTCTTCTTTTTTCTTATTGGCATCTTGAGTCAGTTTAAGGGCAAGCTGGCTTGATTCATACCAGAAGTCATAGTTACCGATATAAACTTTGATTTTACCGAAATCAAGATCCGCGATATGTGTACAAACTTTGTTAAGGAAGTAACGGTCATGGGAAACTACGATAACAGTGTTTTCAAAGTTTATTAGGAATTCTTCCAGCCATTTGATCGCTTTTAAGTCCAAGTGGTTGGTAGGCTCATCCAGTAAAAGAACATCCGGTTTACCGAATAGTGCCTGGGCAAGCAATACTTTAACTTTGTCGCCACCGTTCAATTCAGCCATTTTCTTCGTATGCAGGTCTTCTGTAATCCCAAGGCCTTTTAAGAGGATTGAAGCTTCGGGTTCAGCTTCCCATCCGTTTAATTCGGCAAATTCCCCTTCAAGCTCGGCCGCTTTCATTCCGTCTTCGTCGGTGAAGTTTTCCTTCATATAGATGGCATCTTTTTCTTGCATGACTTCATATAATCTTTCGTGTCCCATAATGACGACTTTAAGGACTTCTTCCTCTTCATAAGCGAAGTGATCCTGCTTTAGTACGGCAAGGCGTTCGCCTGGCCCCATATGGACATCACCGGATTGTGCTTCAATTTCACCTGAAAGGATTTTTAAGAAAGTGGATTTACCGGCACCATTCGCACCAATCAGGCCATAGCAGTTACCAGGAGTGAATTTTATATTAACATCTTCAAACAGTTTACGATCGCCATAACGTAAACCAACATTATTTACTGTAATCATTTATTTACATTCCTCCAAAATACTTTTGTTTCAACGTGTTCAACACTTTGTTTCATTAGTTTTACGCTGATTCATACAAACAGCAGTTTACGATCTTGTATGTTTTAAACTGTGCATCATTTAAATTGTATCTTATTTCTTAGGAAAATTAAAGGCAGATTAGTAAAAACAAACGTTTATAAGCAAAAATTACACAAAGATTTAATTTTGTTTATAAATTGCAACCTATAAATGTAAGTACTATTTTTTTATTGAATATGATTATGGGTATAAAGTCTCGTTACGCAACAACTTTATAATTGGTAATATAGGCAACTGTAACTGAACAATGGGAGGAACATATATGAGTGATTCAGTAGGTTTTTGGAAACTTCTTTTTGCAGGTGTTTTATAATAGTATCAGCACCATTAGCGATAATTTTCGGGGTGATTACCGGTGATTGGGAAAATGAAAATTTTTCAACTCTTTTTAACTTTCTTTACATGGTTGATTGTCCCGATACTATGGTATGGCTATACAGTTGGTAAAAGGATTATAGGAATACGCATAGTAAGGATGGACGGCAAAAAATTAGGCATAGGCACTATGCTATTGAGGTATTTAGTTGCTGCTTTGGTATATGCCATTACATTAGGGATAGGGTTTATTGTCAGTGCATTCATGGTTGGCATAGGGAAAGACCATAGATCGATACATGATTTCATAGCAGGTACATACGTGACATCAAATGAACCATGAATAACGGATAAGCAGTTTAATAGCTGCTTTTTTTTTTGCGAAAATACAGATTCAAACCGATATGATTTTTTAAATATGGAGGAAATTTTGCCGAATACTTTATTGTACGGTATTTAGGTATAAATATTACATTGGAAACCACGATAGAATATCCAGTGGCAGTTAGGAAGCTAAAGAGCACTTAACCTTAATGGTCAAGTGCTTTTGTTATTCAAAACCTCTTTATTTTGATTGATGATGATTTTATTTCTTAAAATCATTTCTTTATTATTAAGTCCAACATTAAGTTCTTTGGTATCATTCACTTTTTCCAGCAGTGAAATTACGGATATTTCCAGTAATTCAGAAATAGGCATTTGTGTTTTGGATGATAAGATTTCAAGTTCATGGATTAATTTAGGGGATAGCATTGGTTGTTTTTGATTTATTTCCATGACAGGACCCGCTTTCTTAAAAAAGTTATGTAATTGTCATTTAAGTATATAATGTCATTTTCCGATAAAACATTAAAGTTGCGTTATTTATGTTAAGAGTTGATGACAATTACAGAAGAAAGGCATAACCATGAAGGTCTCAGCATAAGTCAACATACCAAAGCTAAATCCAATCTGGAATATATCGTGTATTCTTCGAGTTATATGAAATATCAGGGAAGGTACATTACAACTATATAATTCTATGTCTCCAGATTTGTCAACCATTGGCTTTTCTGATAGTATAAATGTCCATTTCGTCTTAGCATCGGCATTTTAATAAGTTTGATCAATATACAAGGAAGGGGAGTGACTTCATTGGGTAATCACCCTGATTTTGAACAGGAACGACAGCGGCTGGATTTTACAAAACGTTATATCGATGTAGTCATCAAAACATCAGAAACAAGCAAAGATCAATTCCAGCGGAATATGCAAGAAGCCTTTGGCGATGCCGATTGGTCTGAATCAGCGTTATATTCACAGCTGCTGACGACGGCCAACTTTTTTGAGATGTCCAAGACCGAACTTGAAAGTTTACGCAAAGCAAGTAAAAAACCTTACTTTGCAAGAGTGGATTTTGAAAGGAATGATGGGGAGAGAGGCGAAGTCCTTTATTTCGGAAAAGCATCTCTTTATCAGAGGGAAAGCCAGGAACAGATCATCGTCGATTGGCGTTCACCGATTGCAAATCTGTATTATGAGGGACGGATTGGTGAAATAGAATATGAAGCGGAAGGAGAGACATTCAGCGGGAACATCACTTTAAAAAGACAGCTAATGATAGAAGAAGGTGTCTTGGAGGAGATAAGGGACATTGATTTGACAACAACGGATGAATTGTTGCAGGAATCCCTTTCCAAGAGTTCCAGCAATCGATTGACGGATATCATCACCACGATCCAGGAAGAACAGAATAGAATCATTCGGGCAGATTTGAATAAACCTATCATTGTCCAGGGCGCAGCGGGCAGCGGTAAAACCACAATCGCTTTACATAGGATCTCTTATTTCATTTACCACTATAAAGACTTGTTCGATCCGCGACAATTAATGATTCTTGCTCCGAGCCGGGTATTCATTGATTACATATCTGAAGCTTTACCTGAATTGGGTGTCGAAAAGGTAAAACAATTCACGTTTTCCGAATATGTTCAGGCAGCGATAGGAAAGCAAGTGAAGCTTATAGCGGATGATAAATTAACGCGATTGCTGGAAAAAGATGATGAAGAAATTAATTCAGCCGTCTGGATATCAGGTCTGAAAGGATCCCCTGCCTTTAAATATATATTGGACGAATATATAAAGGATATTTTCAGTGGGTTTCATCCGGATGCTGATTTTTATTGTGATAAATATCGCCTCTATTCCGCTAAGAAGTTCATTAGATTATTGGAAGAGGATTATTGGTATTTACCGTTATACAGCAGGCTGGACAAACTGAAGGCCATTTTACAAAATGAAGTGAAATTAAAAAAGAAAACAATGCTTGAACGTGTTGTTGATCTTTATGATGCCAAAATCGAGAAGGCGCTCTATAAGAATATCGATCCAGTCATACGCAAGGAATTTGTTACAAAATGCCTCGATAAAAAAGAGGAAAGGATAGGACAGATCCAAAAAGCGATCCGTTCTTCTGTAAAAGCGTATTTTAAGCAATTCAAAAGAAAAGATCTCCTGGAGTACTATCAGGAATTATACCAAGATCCAGAGCGCCTCGCCTCATACAGCAACGGTAAGCTTACTGTTGAAGATGCCAGGGTTTTATGTGAGTACAATCATAAATTATTTTCTGCTAATAGTTATGAGATGGAGGACTTAGGAGCACTATTATATCTTCAGGAGCGGCTTTTCGGTGTCGATAAAGAAAACAAAGCAAAAAATGTTGTCATTGATGAGGCACAGGATTATAGCTTCATGCAGTTACAGGCCCTAAAGACGGCAGTGGATACCGATATGTTCACACTTGTAGGCGACCTTGCACAAGGCATCCATTCATACCGCGGACTTCAAACATGGGAAGAGGTTCACAGTCGTATTTTCCCTCGGGCGACGTATACTGAATTACAAAAAAGCTACAGAACAACTGTTGAAATTATGAAACAAGCTAATGAAATACTTCAGTTGTTAACATACGATTTCCCGGAAGTTGAACCCGTGGTCCGGCATGGCAAGGATCCAGAATTCATTTACATTGAAAAGGAAGGTTGGGAAGAAGAACTGATCGAGCTGATCGCAACCCTTAAAGGAGAAGGTTTTAAAACGTTTGCCGTTATTGCAAAAACGATGAAAGATTGCAAGCTGGCAAATGAGAAACTAAGTGAATTCCATCAAGGCTTTCATTTAATAGATGAAGCGGGAAACATCCCTAAAGATAAAACATTGATTGTTCCTTCCTATCAAGCCAAAGGTCTCGAATTCGATGTCGTATTTGCAATATCCCTCGAAGAAGCGTATTGCCACGAAAATGAACTTGATATCAAATTGCTGTACGTAACAATGACAAGGCCATTGCACAGGCTATATTTTTTAGGTAAAGAGAAAAATGCTTTCCTTATTGAGACATGAAAGGGGGAGGGTGGAATGCCACCACCTCCTCGTGAAATGCTCATAGATGGAAAAGGATATCCTGAATATCTTCCCATCCGAAACCGACTTCGATAAGCTCGACGCCTGCCATTTTAACGGTTTTTTCAGCTATCACGTGACCTCCAAGTGCTTTGTAAAAACTGCATGATGGGTTATCCTTTAATGCCCAGATTATTAAATTCTTATGTTCCATTTTCATAAGCTCATGTATGACCGCTTTTATCATTTTTCGTCCAAGTCCCTGTTGTTGATATTCTTTTAAAAAATAAATGGCATATACTTCACCTTGAAAATGCGGATCATTCGTTTGTTCTGGTCCCCCGGCAGCGAAACCGATGATTTCCCCATTGGCGTTTTCCGCAACAAAGGTAGCATTATGCAGCATTTTTAAATTCCTTAGCCAGTTTTTCTTTTTGGCTTCAAGATTCATGGAAGACAAATATTGATCCGGAAGGATTCCTTTATAAGTTGTTTTCCAGCTGTTTATATGTACAATTGCTATTCCATCTACATCTTCTTCTATGGCTTTCCTTATCTTCATAAAAAACACCTTCAGATTTTCATATTTCCCCTTAGAATATCATGGAAAAAGTGAATAAGCATTTTATTTATGTTTATAACTGCTTGAGAAAGGATAAGAAATAAAAGAGTGATCAACCAGATGAAGGGAAGGATGAGAAAGATGAAATTGAAAGTTGGTTTTTATTTTCCGGGCGGCAAAGAACTAGAGCATGAGGTTGAAGGCGATGATTCAACTCAAATGATTTCAAATATTCAAAAGCACCGTTATTATAATTTAGTTAAAGGCGATTGCCATTATGTCGTAGATACGGAAAAAGCAGCATATTTTTCTGTAACCGAAATATTGGATTGAGAATGAACCGCATTGGACTTTTATTCCATTGCGGTTTATTCTTTTTGTTGTAAGGAAACCGGAAAAGGAGTATCGTCAATGAAAATCAATTTTACCAAGAAACAGTATGAAACATTATTCAAAATGGTTCAGTACGGATATTGGGTTGCTTCCGATACTGAAGATAATAAAGAATTCAGTGAAATGGAACAGTATATCAATTCCTTTGCGAAAGATTTCGGCATGGAAGGAGTACAGTTTATAAAGGATTACGAAATGTATGATCTGAGCAGGGAATTGGAGGATCAACTTCATACAGTCATAAATGAGTATGAGGATGGAGTGTTCAGGGATAAGCTTGCCTACCATTTGGCTAGGAAAGAGTTCGCCTTGGAGTCGGAAAACCATGAATACAATCAGGAGGAAGCGTTTAAACGTATCATGGAGCTCGAGGAAAAATATCACTTTCATATTGAAGAACACGGGTTAGGGAAATTGAAAATAGAAGAATAAAAAGAGAGAGGACGTAATCTGTCCTCTCTTTTCTGATTTTGAGAAGTAATGATTTCCATGATCATCACGTATGCCATCCATTACGGATCGGTTTTATGCACGAGGATTTTGACCTAATTTTTCAACTGAGTATTGATAAAATGCAATTAAGTCATTTTGTGATGCAAAGCCTGCTTGTGCAGTACGTCCGTTCCCTCCGCCTTTTCCATTATAGGAGCCCAGTTCCGCTTTGAAATATTGTCCGCAATTAAAGGGACTGTCCCCGCTGTGCGAGAGGATGACCTTTTGCTCCTTACGTGATGCAAATAATACGGTAACCTTTTCTTTTTTGACAATCGTACCTGCAAGGTAAAGCAGTTCTTTCATTGAGCTATCTTCGAAAATATGAGAGATGAATCCCCCTCCATTTTCTGCAAGCAGGGAGTCAGCAAGAAAATTTGCATTTTCAAGTTTTAAGTTTTCATTTGCCGATAGCAGCTGCTTATAGTCATTTTCAAGTTTCTCCACCTTATTCAGGATCTCTGTACGTCCGGTATTGAATTTAGTCGATAATGCAGAAAGAATTCCTAGACTTTCGGAATAATCATTCAATGCCCTGAAGCCGCACTTAAAATAGAGACGGGTAAGCTCTTTCTGCTTCTCCGCTTTGAAAATTTTTATTAACCCAATCTCACCAGTACGCTCTACATGAGTTCCACCGCAAGGGTTATATTCAATTCCTACTATCTCAACAATACGGATATTTTCAGACACTTTAGGCATTTTGACGACAGGAAGTGTCTGTAGTTGCTCGTTTGTCACGTAATAGATAAGTAATTCGCGATTCTCGATGATATATTGATTAACTAGCTTTTCAGCAGCAGCCGTATGTACCTCAGTCCATTGAAATCTTGCCATTATATCGATCGTTAAATATTCCTTTCCAAGGTGAAAGCTGACCGTATTAGAGTCAAACAGTTCCCTGCAGACAGCAGAGAGTAGATGCTGGCCGCTATGCTGTTGCATATGATCGAAGCGGCGGGGCCAATCAAGTTCACAGTGGACGATCTCTGAATCTGGCCGTCTCTCCATCTTATGAAGAATTTTTCCATCATTGTCTTTTATAACGTCAAGAACGGTGATTCCTTCTATTTTACCAGTATCTGCTGGCTGACCGCCGCCTTCGGGATAAAAAGCGGTTTCTTCAAGAGTGATATAGTAAAAGCCATTTTCTATAATGGTCTCCCGAATTTCGGTATCCCATTGGGAGGTCTTGGTGGACGTGTAATATAATTTTTTTGTCATGAATGATTTCTTTTTCCTTTCAGTTGATCATTAAATTATATCACCGAAATACTAGAGTTTAAAATCGCGGGTTTTAGAAGATTAGTCAGGGATAAAAGCAAAACTTTATGACAAATTCTAATTAAATGGTGTAAGATGGCATAACTATTTATAGACTGCCCTTTTGATGTAAAATATTCCTGAAAGTATACACTTTAGACCTATTAAAAATGCATTAAACAATTTATGTAGTTAAAGGATAATCATAGGGACATTTGGGTTGGGAGGGTTAAGTGATATGAAGTGAATCTTGTAAATGGTGGAAAAATACAAAAACAGCTTATTTGGGAATATAAAAAATAAACTTTCTGATTGGCTGGATCTGGATGTAGGGCAGACCATTCCGGCTCAAGAGATATTCCGATTTCTGCATTCAGTCAAAGGGTCGGCTGGAACGCTGCAATTATGCGGACTTATGGCCATCACCGAAAAGCTATTTGATGGACTTGATGAAGACAGTGAGCGGGTCTGGAATCGGACGGAACTTAGGAATTTCCTTTTTGAGCTCATTGAACATACATATGAATATGAGCATTTCGATGAAGTTGAAACAAAAGCTAAGCCTGTCCGCGATTCACAAGCTCCACTCATTCAGATCATTGATGATGATATTTCCATGTTGATTTTATTGAAAGACCTATTGGAGGATAAGGGGTGGATGGTCATAACGAATGCCTGATTTATATCTTCCCGTTTTATCAACGTTTAAAGAAGTGGATGCCATCATGGTTTACAGCAGGTATGGGACCCCGTTTACCGATCAGGAAGTGGAAGAATGCGAAACGTTGGCTAAGAAATTTCAACGTCGCTTGACAAGATCAAGCTTTACGAACAGACGGAAGAGAATAGAAGGCTGAATCAGGATATCCTGAAAACGATTCAGGAAGGCATCCAATTGATTGATCAGCAACGAAAGGTCATTTAAGTCAATCAGCCATTTTGCGATATTTTTAAAACAGGTTCTTTTCCTGATCAAATAATGGACTTGCCATGGGAAACGTGGAGTGCTGAAATGGTTGTTCAAATGGAGGGGGAGAGGTTTTTACATGCAATGGATGAAGCGATTGAAAATCTGGAAGGAGTAAATTATGAAGAACGAAGTTTTACATTCAAAAAGGAAGAGACGAATCAGGTCATAAAGGTTTATTTTGAGACACTGCATTATCGCGAAGAAGGATATGGCACAATTTTGGTATATTGTGATATCACAAAAGAATATGAAGTGGATCAAATGAAGTCCGAATTTGTCAGTACAGTTAGTCATGAATTAAGGACACCGCTTGCAAGCGTCCTGGGTTTTACCTAGAGTTACCCTAAAAGAAGTGGGGCTTAACAATGAAGGACAGTCAAGAAAACTGAGCCATGAAATTATGGTCATTGAAGATGATATGAACTTAGCGGAACTGCTAAAATATGAATTGATGGACAGTGGTTTCCATGTCAGCTATTTCAAAAGTGGTAGAAAGGCTTTTCAAAAGCTGAAATCCTCACCTCCGGACGCCATTGTACTGGATATCCTTCTTGAAGAGGGGGAGATGGACGGCTGGGCGATCCTGAGGGAATTAAAAGGATCCTCTGATTTGAATGAGATTTCCGTTTTTGTTTCGACTGCACTTGACGAAAGGGAGAAGAGGATTTCCTTGGGAGCTAAGGATTATTTAGTTAAACCTTATAAACCGGGCCAATTATCTAAAATGATCATGCATACCTTGTTAAGTAACGGTAAACAAGGACAGATACTAATCCCGCAGGCATTTCATGGAGAAAACAAGGGTTAAAAAATAAAAAACCGTAATAGGTATACAGAACATCAAAAAAATGATAAATTCAAATATGTTGGAAAAATAAATAATTGGGTACAATTGTAGGTAAAGGTAAGTTACAGGAGGATTTTTATTCATGCAAAAAATTCAGGCCGGCATGGCTGTAGAGTTAGAAGTGGAACGTAAGGCTGATTTCGGATGGTTTTTAACGGATGGTTCAGAAGATGTCTTACTTCATCATAATGAAATGAATGAAGGAACGGAACTTGAGATTGGCGATGAAGTAACCGTGTTCATCTACCATGACAAACAAGCAAGGCTAACAGCGACAATGAAGATACCCGAAATTCAGATTGATCAATATGGCTGGGCAGAAGTTGTCAATGTGAAAAGGAAACTTGGTGTTTTTGTTGACATCGGTCTTTCGAAAGATATTCTTGTATCCCTGGACGACCTTCCGAATATAGATCGATTATGGCCTGATGTTGGTGATCGTCTATATGTATCCCTGAAGACAGATCGTCATGATCGCCTGTTTGGTAAACTTGCAACAGAAGATGTCATTCAGGAGATTGCAGTAACAGCTCCATTAAAAGGGATTCGTAACACCAGTATTAAGGGAAATGTCTATCGTTTGCTTATGGTTGGATCATTCTTTATTTCAGAAGAAGGGTACCGCTGTTTCATTCACGAAAGTGAACGCAAGGAGGAGCCCCGTCTTGGTGAATTAGTTGAAGGGCGCGTCATTGATAGTAAAGAAGATGGAACGCTTAACGTTTCTTTAATCCCCTTTAAACAAGATTTAATGGGGGAAGATGCTGATGTCATTTTCACTTATTTAATGAATCGCGGCGGTGCAATGCCTTATGGTGACAAAACGCCACCTGATGATATCAAGTTTCACTTCGGTTTGAGCAAGGGAGCGTTCAAGCGTGCTCTCGGCAAACTGATGAAAGAAGAAAAGATTTACCAGGAAGATGGATGGACATATTCTTCAGACCGTAAATGAAAAAGGCAGCGGATTTATCCGCTGCTTTTTTATTGTGAATTTCATTAAAAGAACTTCTTTTTACCTTTTTCTTCTTTTAAAATCTCCACAGCTTCCCTGAACCTCATCGAATGGATAATTTCCCTCTCGCGTAAAAACCTGAGTGAATCATTGATATCAGGATCATCCGAGATGTCAATTAACCACTGGTAGGTTGCTCTGGCCTTCTCTTCAGCGGCGATGTCTTCATATAAATCTGCAATCGGATCGCCTTTGGCTTGGATATATGTGGCGGTCCATGGATTCCCTGCTGCGTCATGATAGAAAAGGGCGCTATCATGATTGGCATAATGATCCCCTAGCCCGGCGGCTGCCATCTGCTGAGGTGTGGCATCTTTTGTAAGCTTATATATCATCGTGGCGATCATTTCGAGATGGGCAAATTCTTCCGTTCCGATATCCGTAAGCAGGCCAATGACTTTTTCCGGAATTGTATATCGTTGATTTAAGTAACGGAGTGCTGCAGCCAACTCACCATCAGCACCGCCATATTGTTCTATTAAATATTTAGCCAATCGGGGATTACAGTCTCTTACTTTAACTGGATATTGCAGCTTCTTTTCATAAACCCACATAGCTCATCTCTCCTTATACCTGCCATGGCCAAGGGCCTTGGCCCCATTCCCATTTATTTTCACCGCCTGGACTGTTTCCAAATCCCAATAATGGACCATATTTAGGCTCAAAAACCGATTTCAGTTGTTGGGAGTATTCATGAAATTGATTGAATTGCTGTAAAGCCTGCTGGTCGTTAGGATGTGTATCCAAATAAAGAGTCAACTCGACAAGTACGAAATCGGCAGCCTGTATTTGTTCAAGCAACTGATAATATTCATCATCCAGTTTCTTATTCATTTACGTCTCCCTTTCCCGATATGGATTATCATAAAAATCATAAAAGAATTTCCAAAGTGTACCGTATTTCAAAGCTTCTTCCGGTGTGAACTGCTCCATATTGGGCGGTTGAAAATTAATATACAAATTAGGAGGTGTCCTGTAATACTTTCTCCCAATTGGCGGACACGGATCGAATTTACTATGGAAAGGTTTATATGACTTAACTAGGGTAAAAGTCTTTTCGCGAGTCACAAAAAATACCTCCTTTGTAAAGATATAGCCTCTAATTTTTATGCCTCGGTAATGCATAATATGACTGCTGTGGCCTGGAAAGGGAATTATATGGAAAATGATGTTTTTTCAGAATATTATAAAATCTTGTTATAGTCCCGTTATCTTACTGTGATGTTTGTCATCTATTCTTTATCTGTTTGTTCTTTGTATAGAAAAAAACTATGTTAAGATTTAACTCGTAGCTTATAAAGCAGCTCACAAGGAGGTAACAACATATGAAAAAATCAATCTTATCGTTAGCGGCAGCGGCTGCTATATCCGGTGCATTCACAATTCCGGTACAAGCAGAAGATGTCAAAGTGAAAGATGGAGACACATTATGGGGGATATCTCAAACATATAAAGTATCAGTAGAAGATATTAAGTCTTGGAACGATTTGTCTTCAGACGCGATTTATGCCGGAGAAACCATACATATTTCTCAAGAAGAGCATTATAAAGTAAAGTCAGGGGACACATTATCGGGAATTGCACACAAATATGATGTAAGGGTAAATGATATTAAATCTTGGAACGGTTTAAGTTCAGATACAATCCATCCTGGTCAAGAAATTGTCATTAAACCGGCAGCTAACAAAGTCGAAGCTGCAAGTGTAGGCCCTGCACAGAAATCAGAGCAAGCTGCACAAGCAGAGCAATCCGAACCAGCAGAACAAACAAAGCCGGTTGAACAATCGGAACCAGCAGATTCAAACAATGAATCCCAAGATCAAGCTGAATCTGGAAAAGAGATTACTGTTAGTGCAACCGCCTATACGGCTGATTGTCAAGGCTGCAGCGGAACAACAGCAACAGGAGTGGACTTGAAAGCTAATCCTGATGCAAAGGTGATTGCTGTGGACCCATCAGTCATTCCGCTAGGATCAAAGGTTTATGTCGAAGGTTATGGCTACGCAACGGCAGCCGATACAGGCAGTGCCATCAAAGGGAATAGAGTGGACATATTTGTTCCAAACGAACAGGATGCCGTGAATTGGGGCGTTAAAAACGTTAAAGTGCAAATCCTGAATTAATTTAGCCATGCAAAACATGTTTATATATTGAAAAAGCAGACACAGACATATTGTGTCTGCTTTTTTGTCCTTTAGGTTGTCGGGAAAAGCAGGTACAATAGAAGAAATAGATCCTTATAAATCCTTAGAAGTTAAATAGGAGGAATAGTAAATTGATGGAAAAAGCACGTGAATATTTACAAGAATACTTTGGTTATGAGTCATTCCGAAAAGGTCAGGAACAGATTATCGAACAGGTGTTGGGAGGAATAAACACTGCGGGAATCATGCCTACCGGCGGAGGTAAATCAATATGTTACCAAATTCCAGCTCTTCTGTTACCAGGTGTAACACTCGTTATATCCCCACTAATTTCCTTGATGAAGGACCAAGTAGATGCCCTCGAACAAAATGGGATTGATGCCACGTTTCTTAATAGCTCCATTTCTGGGTTAGAATCATCCAATAGAATGAACGATATTAAGCACGGTAGATATAAGCTGGTTTATGTTGCACCTGAACGTTTGGAAAATCTTGCATTTCAACAGGATCTATTTAATGTGGGAATTTCTATGGTTGCCATTGATGAGGCCCACTGTATATCTCAATGGGGACATGACTTCAGGCCAAGCTACCTAAAAATCAAAACCTTATTGAAAAACATGCCATCCGCTCCGACTGTACTGGCCTTAACTGCAACTGCCACACCGCATGTGACCGATGATATATGTCAGTCGCTCGGGATATCTGTACAGCATACAGTATCCACGGGATTTTCCAGAGATAACCTGTTCTTTTCCGTTGTGAAAGAAGAAAATCGCAGTCGGTTTTTAATGCGCTATTTGGAGAAAAACAAAAATGAATCGGGTATCATATATGCAGCAACCAGGAAAGAAGTCGATTCCTTGTATGCCAAGCTTATTAAAGCCGGATTCAAAACAGGTCGATATCATGCTGGCATGAATGAAAAAGAACGGTCGGAACAGCAGGATCAATTCATTCGTGATGACGTTCCCTTGATGGTAGCGACATCTGCCTTCGGGATGGGAATCGATAAGTCGAATGTTAGATACGTCATCCATTACCAAACTCCAAAGAACATGGAGAGTTATTATCAGGAAGCGGGCCGTGCAGGGAGGGATGGTTTGGATAGCGAGTGTATCCTCTTATATTCCCCACAGGATATGCAGATACAGCGTTTCTTGATTGATCAATCAAATCCCTCACAGGAGTGGCAATCCCAGGAATTGAAGAAATTGAACAGAATGAAGGATTATTGTTTTACCGAAGGATGTTTGCAAGCCTTCATTCTTAGATATTTTGGAGAAGAAAACCCTGAAGATTGCGGTCATTGCGAAAATTGTACAGATAAACGTGACTCAGTTGATGTAACTACACAGGCACAAATGGTCCTTTCATGTATGTTGCGAATGGGGGAGCGATTCGGTAAAACGATGATTTCCCAAGTGCTTACGGGATCACGCAATAAGAAAATTGAAGAGTTCGGATTCCAGAAGCTTTCAACCTATGGTATCATCAATGATCAAACTGCGAAGGATGTTGGTGATTTCATTGATTTCCTGACAGCAAAACAGTATATCGAAATGACGGGCGGACAGTTTCCGGTTCTTAAAGTTACCAATGCTGGCAGGGAAGTGCTTTTGGGACAGAAAAAAGTCCTGCGTAAGGAAATAAAAAAAGTAAGCAGCATCAGTGCTGATCATGGGCTGTTTGAAGAGTTGAGACAGTTAAGAAAAGAATTGGCAAGTACGGAAAATGTACCTCCATTCATTATTTTTTCCGATGCATCTTTGAAAGATATGGCCGTCAAACTGCCGAGGACGGAAGAGGAATTCCTGGAAGTCAAAGGGGTGGGGATGCAGAAATTCGAACGCTTCGGAGACGCATTTTTACAAGTGATTTCCCAGTATGTACAGGCACACCCTGAATTAGAAACGAATACTATGGTTACAAAGGAAACGGTAAAGAGAGCTACTAAACCATCTCACTTAGAAAGCTATCGCTTATATCAGGAAGGCAAATCAATCAAGGAAATAGGGGCGTTGAGAGGATTGTCTGCCATTTCAATTGAAAATCATTTATTAAAGTGTGCAGAAGAGCACTTGGATATCAATTGGGATGAGATTTTCTTGGAGAAAGATTTTAATCTTGTTTTGGAAACTGCGAAACAATTGGATTCAGAAAAATTGAAACCACTTAAAGAAGCCCTGCCCGAGCATATTTCCTACTTTATGATCAAAGCGATCTTGGTTAAGGCAGGGCTGGAAAACGAAAGGTGTTAAGGTTTTTTGGATAATTTCTTCATTGAATAAATAAGAATTTGGTTTAATGCGTATACTAGGAATGATAAAAAGGTGAAATTTCGCTCCTTTAATCAGAGTCTTTATAAAAAAGAGGAGGTTGCTCATGTATTTTGGTAAAAAGAATTCAGAGGAACCAGAAATAGTTATGGAAGATACGATAGTATATGCATGCGGATCAGCGGATTGCAATGGTTGGATGAGAAAAGATTTTGCCTCGGAAAACTATGATTGCCCAATGTGTGGAAGTCAATTGGTTGAAGAAATCAGGGAGCTCCCAAAAATTGAAAATGAGTATAATGCGTTTAAATAAAAGAGGTGAATCATAGCCTCTTTATTTTTTATTTTGAGAAGGAAGGATGGCGGAGTGTTTTTATCTGGGATTAATGCTTTACATATAAAGATATGTATGATATTATTAGATTTCAGTGTTATGAAAAGAATGCACTGGAGGGTAATTTAAAGTAACATTTTTATTAATAAAATAATTTTTCATCATTTTCATGATGAAGTAGAAACGAGTTAAACACATTTAGAAAAAAGAAATACATGTTATCACCAAGTATTTTCCTCGATCCATTTCTGTTCTTCATTAACTTACTTCTATGTACCATTTGTCTTTTGGAATTTAATCTACCCAATTGGAATTACGGACGGTTTTAATTAATAAACATGTACTTACAAGCTTTTATCTGATTCTCGCAGGCACGGTCTAGGAACCGTATGGATGGGAGAGAGGCAGGGCTTTCATTGTTTTAGGTTTTGGCATTAAAAATTACTCTCGTGCTCGCTTCGATTTGAAATGTTCAACGTACGAGCAGGAAGAACCATATGGAATGGATTCTTAAACAGGCGCAGTCTCGGTTATCTGAAGGGTAAGTCAGGGACTGTGTTTCATTTTGGGGAATACTTTCTTTTTTAGAATCTTTCCTCAAATATATAAAGCATATATATGATATAATGGTAACTGAGATATGAAAAATTCATGCCGTAATCTCAAGTTCTTACCATTCAAAAAGTTTGGTTGAAAGAACAATAATCATACTTAGATTTGCGAATGGTTATTTACTCACAATTTAGATTAAACGCCATCTATTCTTCTTTTATCTTTATGGCTTGTGATCTGTTATGCAGGACGGAGTCAATTCAATTCTAAGGAGTGAGATATATGTATAGAAGAAATAATACGGAAGAAATCATTCCTGAAGAAACAAAGGTGTGGGAATGTACATCAGAAGATTGCAAAGGTTGGATTCGCGATAACTTTACAAGTAATGATGAACATGTTTGTCCGTTATGTAGCAGCGAGATGAAACCTGGCACCAGAATGCTTCAAGCAATTAACAATCCAAGAAACTATTAAAGCTATAAAAAAAGCTGAAGGGGATTCCCTTCAGCTTTTTTTATCTTTCTGCCAATTGGATGAAGCAAAAAGCAGATGAATGATTAGTGGATATCTTTTTTCTTGAATCGGCCGCCTCGGACTTCCGCGATATCCCCTACAGCAAGAAATGCAGATGGATCGAAGCTTTTGACTATCTCTTTAAGTTTAGCTTCCTCAAGCCTGTTTATTACACAAAATATGACTTTTTTATCATCACCGGAATAAGCACCTTCACCAGCTAAAAAGGTTACGCCCCGTCCAAGGCGATTCATTATGGCTTCACCGATATCATTAAATTCATCACTGATAATCCAGACAAATTTGGATTCGTCCAAACCTGCGATGACGATATCCATCGTTTTATATGCCACGAAGTAAGCTATGATCGAATACATGGCACGATCCCACGAGAATACGAAGCCCGCACTTCCCAGGATGAATAAATTGAAAAACATGACGATCTCCCCAACGGAAAAAGGGAGCTTTTTGCTAGCGAGTATAGCAAGTATTTCTGTACCATCCAATGAGCCGCCATATCGAATGACCATTCCAACTCCAATGCCAAGAATCATTCCGCCGAAAGCGGACGCTAGGAGGATATCTTGAGTGAAAGCTGGTACATGATGAAGCAATGTAGTGGTAATGGAAAGGATTAAAATTCCATAAAGGGTAGATAATGCGAAGGTTTTGCCGATTTGTTTATAACCGATAAAAAAGAAAGGAAGATTCAAAATGAAAAGAAAGATTCCGAGCTTCCATCCAGTGATGTAAGATAACATAATCGATATACCCGTTATGCCCCCGTCGATTACGTTATTCGGCACTAAAAAAATCTCGAGGCCGACAGCCATCAAAACCGCACCGATTGTAATTAATAGACCTCTCTGTAAAATTTGTCTCAGTGTTAATTTTTTATGCTGGGTCTTCTTTTGCATAATTTCTGTTGTACTTGCACCTGCCAGGTCTGACATAATCATGCCACCCACTCCTTCTCTCTATATAGGTTCTATTTAATTATAAACCTATAGGTATAATTAAATAAAGAAATTAACATTCTGATTCATTTATTCCTGAATAATTATTGGTATCATTGATAACGTCCTGGGAATGAAGAAACAGGGTTGTTAATGCTTGTCATTACCATGTATTCTTATTCTACTCCATACAAAACAATAGTATTTCTAATTTTATTGAATTTATGAAAGAAACCTGCATTTTCTTTAGATATGGGGTGCACCGAAAGAATCGATGTGTAAATAAATAGGAATAAGGAAATAAAAAACCTTTGAGGTACTATAAAATTCCTTTACAATATAGGAGAATAGAACGTTTGAGGTGATCAAGTAAAAAAATGGAACAATCAATTGTAGCATCAAATCCTGTTCTCTTTATGATTGCAGTACTTTTGATAATAATGGCTTGTTATACGGCGTTGGATTTACTGACAACATTACTGACGATAAAGAGATTTAAACGCCTTGTGTATATAGGGAGCAGCTGCTCTATGGGAGTGGCTATTTGGACGCTTAATTTTGTTGTCATATTCACCCTCGATAATTCAGGAATGGCAGCAAACAACTTTTCTACAATAATTTTTTCGTTAGCATTAGCCATCGCTCTCGCAGGGGTTGGGTTATTGGCCATTTCGTATAAAACACAAGTACTGCAAATCGTTTTTTGCGGTTTCATGTTTACGATGGCCATATTATCCAATTATATAATGGGAACATCTTCATTAAACCACTCTTTGAACTTTAACCCATTATCGGTCTTCAGTACGCTTTTCAGCATCTTTATATTATTTGTAGCAGCACTTGCCATCTTATTTCATTTTAATAAATTAAGTCAATCCTCGCTAAAACCAGTCAGTACTCTTTTGATGAGTGGGGCAATCATTGAAGGCTATTATCTTTTTGTAAGGGTGTTACCGATGAACGCGAAAAATGAAGCGGGTGAATTTGTTCCACTCACTCCATTTATGCTTTATCTTACATGCTTCGTTTCATTATTCATCCTTGCCAGCTTGATAGCTTCAAGTACGATCGTGGGCCGGAGGTTAGCAAAAAGTGATAATACTGTAAGCGATATCCGTTATGCTTTAGATCAATCGGCGATCGTCGCCATCACGGATGCAAATGGGATCATTACATATGTAAACGAAAAATTCCTGGAAATATCACAATATGAAAAACATGAACTAATAGGGAAAAATCATTCCATAATCAATTCTGGTCATCATCCGAAAGAATTTTTCACTGACTTATGGCTAACGATCAGCAAAGGGAAAACATGGCATGGTGAAATATGCAATCGGGCTAAAGATGGTAATGTATATTGGGTGGATACAACTATCGTTCCTTTTATGAAAAAGGGTAAACCATATCAATATATTTCCATCCGTTCGGATATTTCCAGTCGTAAAAAAGCAGAAAATGCTTTAAAGGAGTCAATTAAAGAACTGGAAGATATGCATTATGCAATCAACCAGTCCTTGATTGTGGCGATTACCGATGATAAAGGAATCATTATCGAAGTGAATGAAAAGTTCTCGGAGGTTTCTGGTTATGGGAGAG
This sequence comes from Peribacillus sp. FSL R5-0717, assembly GCF_038002945.1. Lineage (NCBI taxonomy): Bacteria > Bacillati > Bacillota > Bacilli > Caryophanales > Bacillaceae > Peribacillus > Peribacillus sp. FSL R5-0717. The sequence continues at coordinate 69,126 of NZ_JBBOOF010000001.1, read as the reverse complement.
GTGAATTGATAGGCCAGACCCATAAGATCGTTAATTCTGGATACCACTCAAAGGAATTCTTTGAAAAAATGTGGAAGACCGTCCGTGAATGCAAAGTTTGGAAAGGTGAAATTAGAAACAAGACGAAAGATGGCAGTTTTTATTGGGTCGATACAACAATTGTTCCATTTTTCAGCGAAGAAGGAAAGCCATTTCAGTATTTAACAATTAGATATGACATAACCGAGCGTAAACAATCGGAAGAGATGCTCCATCGGCAGGATAAATTAGCTGCTGTCGGTCAGCTTGCTGCTGGAGTGGCACATGAAATACGCAATCCCTTGACCTCCATGAAAGGGTATACGGAATTTTTGCAATTGGAAGAAACGGACGAAAATAAGCAAGAATATCTGGAAATAATCATGGAAGAAATCAATCGTGTGAATGAGATAGTTGAAGAGTTCCTACAATTGGCCAAACCACAGGCCTTGACTTTGGAGATGAAGAATCTCGTGCCAATCATTCAAAATGTTGTATCTTTGACGGAATTTGAAGCCAGGAAGAAGAACATCACGCTGTTTTCGGATTGTAATGACGAAGAGATCTTCGTTCGTTGTGATGAGAATCGATTAAAACAAGTCATATTGAACTTCATTAAAAATGGTATGGAAGCTATGCCTGACGGTGGGTTCATAAAAGTCATGACTGAAATTAAAGAGGATAAAGTGCAAATATCCATTACCGACACAGGAATCGGGATTCCGCCAGAGCAGCTTAAGAGACTGGGAGAACCATTTTTCACAACGAAAAAATCTGGTAATGGGTTAGGATTAATGATCAGCTTTAAAATCATAGAAAGCCATTTGGGTAATGTCTTTGTCGAGAGCGAGGTCAATAAAGGTACAGTCTTTAAAATTGTGCTCCCTATTTAGCCTAATGGGAGCAATGAAAAAATATCAACAACATTGTAGAAGATGTCTGCATGGGGGAACTGGATTTGGAAAAACAAAAGCAAGTCAATATCATTAGCTTGAAGGTGTTTTACCTTTTTTCATTTTTTGCAGTAGGAAGTTTAACACCGCTTTTAAGCGTTTATTTAGCCAATGAGGCAGGTTTGTCAGGTATTGAAATAGGTACGATCATGTCCGTTGGACCGATAGTGATGATCGTTTTTCAACCTTTGTGGGGGATTGTATGTGATTGGAGCGGGAGACCGGCAAAAATACTGGCAATGACATCGTTGCTTGCTGGTTTATTCGGTTTAGGTTACTTGCTGTTCGATCACTATTTACTTATAGTGTCCGTTGCTGTCGCATTGGCTATTTTTCAAAGTGCGATAATACCAGTTTCAGATAGCATCACCCTTCAATATACAACGAAGATCAAATCGAATTATGGGAAAATCCGTTTATACGGATCACTTGGTTACGGTGTGGCCGTTTTTGTAATGGGAAAATTATCTGAATCCTTCATGGGTCCTTCCGTGATATTTTATGCTTTTTTCTTCGGCCTTTTGATCGCGGCTAGTCTGGCTCTTCGTTTGCCCGAAGAGCCGCCTGGGGAAAAGGTGAAGCTTTTCGGTGGAATGAAAGAATTGATCACGATGAAACGATTTCTTATCTTTCTTGCTATAACGTTCTTGCTTTTTGGTCCTAATCTTGCAAATAACGTATACTACGGTTTGTTTGTAGAGGCAAGGGGAGGGACATATACAGGAATTGGCATTGCGTTCCTTTTAGCTGTATTATCGGAAATCCCCTTTATGAGAATCGCAGGTACATGGATTCATAAGATAGGCCTGCTGCCAATTACCTTATTGGCTGGAACGGCCTCATTGGTCCGCTGGGTTTTATACTTCACCGAACCAAGTTTGGCTACCGTATATGTGTCTTCGATCATTCAAGGGTTTTCACTTGGCTTATTCATTCCTGCAGCTTTACAATATATCAGGGAAGTTGTCCCTGTACGTATTACAGTAACGGCAATAACGCTTTATTCCGCCATAGGCAATGGATTGGGTAACTGGTTCAGTACCTTTAGCGGCGGAATAATCTTGGATAAATCAGGAATATATGCGGTCTATTTATTTTATGGTTTACTCACGCTTATCGGAATGCTGCTTACAATATGGCTCATGTGGTATGAAAAAAAATTAAAAGTTATGGGGAGACCCATAGGTATAATAGAAAAATGATGGAAAATAAAGCGAGAGACCTCTTTGCCTATCATGGTGAAGAGGTCTTTCTCTATTCTATGTACAAATTTGAGAGAACGCAGGCTAAATGATCAAGCAGAATGAACATACTTTGAAAGGGCGTAGGGGTTCATTAAAATTCCTCAGTAGACAAACTCGGTGAAAATGAATTTGTCTCCAATTTTATAAGGGTTTGTATAATTTACACGTTGATTGGAATGAAAGGCACTCGCTTTCCGCTGCTCTTTAGCCTGCCAGGTCTACCTTGGACACGCTTTTTCCTCAGAAGTCTCGAACGCCCGTTCCAATCAACTTTGTTTAAAATTTAGAGAGAACCCCTTTTGTAATCCCATTCCGCGGTAAGTTTATAAAAGATATGCTTTTATGTATTGGGAATTTTAACCAAAACAATCAGTTTTTTATTTTTGGAAATAATATGATTTAATGGAATATAGAGAATGAATGGAAGGGTGAGTGTTTTTGAGCAAACCAAAAGTGTTGGCCATTACCATCGCATCAGCTTTTATCGGCCTGTTTTTTTTATTTTGTCTTGGATGGGCGATTTTGGACCATTATGGAAAGGGAACTTCCGATAAGGAAGTGATTGAAGAAACCGCCATTAAAAAAAATGATTTTCCCGATAATTTTACGGTAGTTGCGATAGGCGATTCATTGACCCGCGGCACAGGTGATGAAACAGGGAAAGGTTACGTTGGACTTGTTATTGAAGATTTAAAGAGTGAGTACAATAGAAAACCAATCATTCATAACCTGGGAATTAATGGACAAGTGTCTAAAGAATTGGTACAGCAAGTTAGACAACCGGAAGTGAAGCGCCAAATCCAGGCTGCTGATGTTATTTTAGTTACAATCGGGGGTAACGATTTATTTCAAAAAGGCAGGACCCTGCTTGAATATGATCGTGAAGCTATTACGGTATCAAAAAAGAATTTCTTGGGAAATTTACATGAAATTTTTAAAGATATCAATAAAGTCAATGATACAGCTACCATTTTGTTGCTTGGGCTGTATAATCCGTTTATAGATTTGGATGAAGACTTTGATACGAACCGCATCGTACGGGACTGGAATAATGAAACGGCGGAAGTCGTGGCTCTTTATGAAAATGCCATTTTCGTTCCAACTTTTGATTTATTTCAATTGTCGGTAAATGAGTATTTGTATTCAGATAAATTTCACCCTAATAAGAAGGGATATCGTTTAATTGCTGATAGAGTTGCTCCTTTAATAAAATGGGAGGATGTGGAACGATGAAACAGGTGACATTGTCTGTCAGGGACTTGAAAAAAAGGATTGGCAAAAGGGAAATTATTAAAGGAGTTGATTTTGAGCTGAATGAAGGGGAAGTTTTCGGCTTTTTAGGACCGAATGGAGCAGGCAAGACGACGACGATCCGCATGTTGGTCGGTTTGATTAAGCCAACCTCGGGTTCCATCCATATATGCGGGCATGATGTTCGTCAGGACTTTACAAAGGCTATGAAGCAAATGGGCTGCATCGTTGAAAATCCAGAGTTATATCCATTTTTGAGCGGGTGGGATAATTTGCTCCACTTTGCAAGAATGTTACCTGATGTTGATGAAACAAGAATGGACGAGGTTGTTGAACTCGTCGGTTTGCAAGCGAGAATTCACGATAAAGTGAAGACTTATTCATTAGGAATGAGACAGCGTTTAGGAATCGCGCAGGCCATGCTGAATAGCCCTAAACTATTGATTTTGGATGAACCGACTAACGGGCTAGATCCTGCCGGAATCCGTGAAATGCGGCAATTCATCAGAAAGTTGGCTGAAGAAGATGGTATGAGCGTTCTGGTTTCCTCACACTTGTTAGGTGAAATCCAGCAACTTTGTGACCGAGTCGCAATCATTAAAGGTGGGGAAATTATTAAAACGGATACAGTGGAGAGCTTATTATCCACGCAGGAGCGGATATTTTGGCGGGTGGAACCTATTCAAAAGGGCGCGGAAATACTTAGCAGCTTCACCGAAATTACCTTAGATCAAAAATATATCATTACAGCCTATGATGAACTCAAGACACCTGAATGGAATGCTGCTCTTAACCAAGCAGGCGTGAGGGTCCATGAAATGAACCGAAAGCTCCCGGGATTGGAAGAATTGTTTTTGCAAGTTACGGGGGGAGGTGCGGGCATTGAATAACTTGGTCCAAAATGAAATGATGAAGTTGCTGGCAAAGAAACGGTTAATCATAATCGGTCTCATCGTTGGAATTTTAGTCCTGATGTTTACATATGCCCAATACAAACAAGTGGAAGAGCAGCGGGAGAAGTTGGGAACTGATGATTGGCGTGCAGCTCTTCAGCAGCAAATCATTGATACTCAAAATCGATTGGGCTCCAATAGGATGCTCGATGAATGGCGTGAACAGCTGCAAGTTAGTCTGAAGCAGCAGCAATATTATCTCGATCATGATATCAATCCCTCAGAACCAGGTGCAGCCACTTTTACACGCATGTTTTTGGAAAATGCAATCGATTTGTTCATTCCGCTGTTAATCATGATTGTGGCTAGTGATATGGTTTCTTCCGAAAATAGTCAAGGGACAATCAAGCTTTTGCTGACACGGCCAGTGGAGCGCTGGAAAATCTTATTGAGCAAATATGTAACATTATTATTATCGGTTTCGATTATCGTGGCGGTGACAGCCCTATTGTCTTACCTATTATCGGGTATCGTTTTCGGATATCAAGGTTGGGGAGCCCCTGTAATAACCGGATTTGAATTAAAGGGTGCTGACGTGGATGTCAGTCAAGTAAGGCTAGTGGAACAATGGAAATTCCTATTGATGGATTTGGGACTTGTCTGGCTGGTGGCGGTTGTTGTAGGGACCCTTTCTTTCATGCTTTCGGTTCTGGTGAGAAGCACCCCTGCAGGCATGGGTATCATGCTGGCTGCATTGATTTCCGGGGCTATATTGAACAATATGGTTTCATCATGGGAATCAGCGAAATATTTCTTTATGGTGAATTTGAAATTGACCGCTTATATTAGCGGAACGGCTCCGCCAATAGAAGGGATGACTTTATTATCCTCCGTCATTACTCTGCTCGTTTGGTGGGCGCTTGCTTTAATTGTATCTTTTACAGTATTTACCCGGAGGGATGTATACTGAGAAACAGCCTATAGAAATTATAAGTTGTTTCTGTTTGTTGACATAATTGGTTCGGAAGTGTCGCTTTTAAAACAAGACCTGGTTATCCACATGAAATTTTACTGTTTTATATGAACTGAAACACTCAATGGATTGAAGAAATTTGCGACACTCAGCCGAAATAACTGTCTAGCCGAGACACCACAGACGCTTGCGTCGAGGAGGCTTGGCAGAAAGTCGGCGGAAAGGGAGCGGATTTCTGAAATCAACTCCACCTTTTTTAAAAAAAATTGTAGGCTCGCTTTCGAATTTGCCTGGAGTCTGAACAGCCTATAAAAATTATAGGTTGTTTTTTATTTTCTCGTACAGGGTATCCTTTATAAAAAAGTATGTTCAAAATAGGAGGATTATAAATGGATGATAATCATTTGAATGAAAAATTCATGCCAATGACTTCAGTTTCCAGTGGAGATATACAGATTATAAATGAGGATATATATTGTCTGTCCGTCCAAATCGTTAATGTAATTTTTATAGGGTCACCCAAGGATGATAAATGGGTATTGATAGATGCAGGGATGCCACGTTCAGCAGAGGCAATAAAGAATACTGCTGAAGAAATATACGGACCGCAAAAACCACCTGCTGCAATTATTTTGACACATGGACATTTCGATCACGTTGGTGCACTTATTGAGTTAATGGAGTACTGGGAGGCTCCTGTTTATGCCCACATTAAAGAAATGCCCTATTTAACGGGACAGGAAAATTATCCCGAACCGGATCCAACTGTTGAAGGGGGGATGGTCGCCAAAATCTCATCGATATTTCCGAATGAGGGAATCAACCTTGATGAAAAAGTTCAGCCATTGCCTGATGATCATAGTGTTCCTGGGCTTCGTGATTGGAAATGGGTTCACACCCCAGGCCATTCGAAAGGACATATTTCACTTTTCCGTGAAAGTGACCGGAGTTTGATTGCTGGAGATGCTTTTGTGAATGTCAGGCAAGATTCCCTATACAAGGTTATCACTCAGGAGAAAGAAATAGCAGGACCGCCGCGGTATTTAACCACCGATTGGGAGGCTGCCAAAGAATCGGTACGTCTATTGGAAAGTCTGAAGCCTGCTGTTGCCATAACGGGGCACGGGTATCCTGTTGAAGGGAAAGAACTGGAAATGGGTCTAGCGAAGCTTGCAAAGGAATTCGATTCATTAGCTAAACCGGATCATGGGAAATATGTGGAATGAAGGGTGACCGTGTTTAATGAATAATTTCTCTACAAAAGTCAAAAATAAACAAGCAACTTATGAAAAATGGAGGGATTTCCGTGACTAATTTAAGAGATATCATGACAAAAGACGTTGACTGTTGCACTGCGGAGGATAATATATATGAAGCAGCAGTCAAAATGAAGAATGGTGATGTTGGTGTCATTCCTGTATTGGAGAATAACCATTTAATCGGTGTCATTACAGACAGGGATATCGTCATTCGCTGTGTTGCCGAGAAAAAGCCAAATTCGACTAGAATTACCGATGTCATCTCCACCAATCTTGTAACAGGTACGCCTGATATGTCAGTGGAGGAAGCTGAGGAGTTAATGGCTACCGAACAAATCAGAAGGCTCCCTATCATTGAGAATGAAAAGCTGGTCGGTGTCGTGGCATTAGGTGATCTTGCTGTACACCAACAGACAAATTCAATGGCGGGAGATGCTTTAAGTTCAATTTCCGAAGACAGAGATCAAATTCAGCACTAAAAATCAAAACTCTGTTAGCTATTGCTAACAGAGTTTTGGTTTTTAAAGATACTTATTGAACCAGCCCTTGATTTCCTCAACATGTTGCAGGCGCATTTTTGGAGATCCGCTTCGCGATACCTCATGAGTTTCATTTGGGAATGAAACAAGTATGGCTTCTTTATTTTGCCGTTTTAAAGCGACAAAAAATTGCTCGCTCTGTTCAATGGGACAGCGGAAGTCCTTTTCTCCGTGAAGTAAAAGTAAAGGCGTATCCACAGTGGAAACATATTTTAATGGAGAGTGCTGCCATAGTTTTTCAGCAGAGTTAATGATATCGCCGCCAACTTCCCATTCTGTAAAATAATAGCCAATGTCGCTGACCCCATAAAAACTTAGCCAGTTACTGATACAACGCTGAGACACAGCCGCCTTGAAGCGGTTGGTATGTCCGATGATCCAATTTACCATGAATCCTCCATAACTTCCTCCGGATACCCCTAACTCTTCATCGTCTATAAAATCATACGTAGCTAGAACGTGATCGACTCCAGCCATTAAGTCCTTATAATCCATGCCTCCATAGTCGCCACGGCAGGCGTTTACAAAGTCCTGGCCATATCCTACACTCCCTCGCGGGTTAGTGAACAATACAGTATACCCTTCATTAGCCAAGGTCTGGAATTCATGAACATAGGTATTAGCATACATCATATGCGGTCCGCCATGGATTTCTAAAATGAGCGGATATTTTTGACTACCATTAAAACCGTTCGGTCTCATGATCCAGCCGTGAATGGTAAGCCCATCGACTGATGGAAAAGTAATGGGTTCAGCAATGGACAAATGTTTATCCTTCAAAAACTCCTCATTAACAAAACTGATTTGTTCCTTATCACCATTGGTAAGGTTATAAGCAAAGAGATCGCCAGGATGAACAGGTGTACTGATGGCCACGACAGCACGGTGGCTTTCGGGATCTATAGTCAGGCCGTATATATGCTGCGGGTCAAGGATTGATGGATACATGGCTCCTTCAATGGAACCATAATATACTCCGGTATTACCATAATCACTTATTAAAAAGTAAAAACCTTGGCTATCGTTTGTCCACAAAATACCTGGGTCGACGGCTCCGATTTGGAAATCCCCTATTGCGGAATCTCCAATTTGCACGTCCCATCCGTCGGTCAAACACTTAGTCGTTTGGTCCATGATGGAATATAACCAGATATTTGAAAAGGTCGCACCGGCAAATTCTTTATTATGGCCTATGAAAGATAGATATTCGCCATTTGGAGACCATTTAGGATCTCTAAAGAAACCTGTACTATCCGTAATTTTCTCTAAAGATTTCGTATCAAGATCCATGATGAAAATATCTGAAAAAAGTTCATCATCACTTCTTTCTGCATCCCCGCTTATGAATGCAATACGTTGTCCGTCTGGAGACCACGCATTCGGAAGATGATCAATATTGTTTTCCGTCAGCAATGTGAATTCTCCCTTAAAAATGTCCGCTATTACAAGCTGCTGATATAACTGATCAAAATAGCCTCTCCCATCCCATTTGTACTTGATTCGGTCATACCTATTAACTTCTTTGGATAGATCATTTTCATTTACCGTATTAAGGTTTTCGCCTTCCTTTAACCCGGTAGAAAGCAGTAACTTGGTGGAACAAGGGGACCAAATTGGCTTTGATGCGCCGTTGACGAAATGGGTGAGCTGGCGAGCTTCCCCGCCAATGCTTCCGATAATGTGGACTTGTTTTTTTCCTGATCTATCTGATATAAAGGCGATATGCTTGCCGTCGGGGGACCAGGCTGGTGATGTATCACGATTATCCCCAAACGTCCATTGCTTTGTTTCATTCGTAATCAGGCTGAACATAAACAGATTGGAAATGTATTTTTCCGTTTTTTCATCTATTCTGGTTTGGACATAAACCGCCATGCTGCCATCCGGTGATAGCTTTGGATCGGTTACTGATTTCAAGTGAAATAAGTCTCTTGCTGTTATACCTATTTTGTTCATCCTTTTCACCCTTTCATTTCTCATAGTTATGTATTTCGCTAAAGAGAAATAAAATCCTTTAGTAAATGGTAAACGCGTCATGTTTATTTATCAAGGACGAAAGAAATGAAAATAATCCGGCCTTTTTATCAGGTCGGATTATCTGGAAATATCGGCAAAAACTTACAATTACTTATGCATATGTCCTGTATGCGGACGGTGCGGCGGTATTTGGAAATTATGTTCCTCCATCATTTTATAATGTTTTTCAAAATGTGAAACCATTTTATCGGCTTCTTCTTTCGAAAGCGCGCCATACTCAACATATTTTTCGATCAATATCTTTTTGTCAGCGAGTATTTGTTTTTGGATCTTAGCGATTTCCGATTTTTGAGCATCAGTGAATTGTACACTTTCAGTCTTTGCTTTATTTTCCTGTGCAGCCGGATGATTAAGGTTGACTAAGAATAGGGAACAAGCTGTTAAACAGATGACGAAAAACTTTTTCATGAATGAACGACTCCTTCTTTTTAATGATTTTTTCTGCCTAATTGAAGAACTGTAGAACCTTTAAAAAACCTGAAAGTCTCTTCCTAATGGTGAATGATAATCAATATGGAAGATTCCTTATTTCTCTATTATCATTTACAGCATTTACAGTTTTATGTAAAAAATAAGGGGGAGGTTTGTTAGAGAAAGATATGGGTATTTTAAATGTAAGTGGAATTCTTATTAATAAAAAGTCCTTTAAAAGGGAAGAAAGGGGGATTATCATGATTTGGACGATTATTGGTGTAATAATATTATTATGGGTTCTTGGTTTAGTCTTCAAAGTGGCTGCAGGCTTTATACATATCTTGCTTATCATCGCGGTCATTCTCATTTTGGTTAAGGTATTTAAGGGAAGGAATCGAATGTAGAGGTGTATTGAATGACTGACCTAGAAAAGCTTTAAATACCAATGTAAAAGGCGGCCTGGTGAACAGGGCGCCTTTTAATTCAGTAAACTGTCAATCATAAGGAAGTGGATGGCCTAACAGCCTCTTATGAATCCATATCGCTGACTGGGTGCCATCTCCCATGGAAATGGTGACTTGTTCGGAATGGGCAACGAGGTCGCCGCCTGCCCAGACTCCTTTAATATTAGTTTCTTTAGTCCGGGGATGAACCACGACATGATTGTTTTCATTGACCTGCACACCTAATTGTAAGGCTAGACCATTATTAAGCTTGTTCCCTTTAAACGCCGTAAATGCCTTTTCAGCTCTGATAATTTTACCAGATACTAATTCTATGCCCGTTAACTCGTGATTGGCATCGACATGAACCTCACAAACTTCCTCTTCAATTACGGGAATGTGATTTGCCGTTAACTTATCTCTATACTCATCATCAATTTTAGATTTCAAATGGTTTACGTAAATGATATCTTTTGACCAATATAATAGAGTAAGCGCCATGCCTGCACCCGTATTTCCGCCACCAAGAACAACGGTTTGCTTATCCATGATCTCATACCCATCACAGTCAGGGCATATATATGTGGATGTCCCAAGAGTTGAATAGATGTTTTTGATTGGAGGAATGTTATCGGTAATGCCAGTACCAAGAAAAATCATTTTTGCTTGATATTCCCTGTCATTTTTAGTTTGGATAAAAAACTTGTCCTGCTTTTTTTCTAGAGATGTCACTGTATCATCCATGAATTCGACACCGAATTTTTCAGCGTGCTGCCTGCCAAGCGTCCTTAATTGTTTCCCGCTTACCCCGTCTGGCCACCCAAGAATGTTATGGTATGCCTTGGCAATGGAGGAGCGGCCTTGAGCAGAATCAATGACGATAATATCATGTTTATATCTTCCTAGCTGGATGGCTGCCTGAATCCCGGCTATACCTCCACCAATAATAATGCAATCTGCTTGTTTCATGAATTCACCGCCCATAAATTTGGAATAAACCTAGTGTTATTCTATCTGTAAAAAATATACCACTAGTCGCTGGAGCTTAAACAAAAAAAAGGAGGAAGTCCGCATCTGGCAGATCTTCCTCCCTTATCTTTAGCCTATATCATTGATTTTGTATTGGTTCGAGCCATTCTTGTGCCCAATTTTGAATTTCGTTCATAACCGGTGCAAGGGCCTTGCCTTTTTCAGTTAAAGAATATTCAATCCTGACTGGTGTCTCTGGATATACGTCCCTTTTAACAATACCTTCAATTTCCAAGTCCTTTAAACGTTCAGAAAGAATCCTGCCGCTTATCGGGAATGCAGATTCAATATTACAAAACCGTTGAGGGCCATTAAGTAATTGATTGACAATCAATCCAGTCCAGCGTTTACTCAAGATTTGCATTCCTTTTTCAAATCGTGGACAAAGTGTCGTATTATTCATCATATCACCTCATTATTAATATATTATAATGCATTTACCTCATATGTAACAACTTTACCGAAAATTATTTAGTTACTAGAGATGTTATGGTATAAGAAATTCACGAGCTTACTTTAAGTATCATGAAAAGGATTCCGCCTCGGATTTGCCACATTTAAAAAAAAAGCGTGCTTTAAAAAAATGTGTTGTTTAGAGATACCATGAAAAATATGTTATTTTAATATGGAAGTCAAAGTTTTGCAAATGGAAGGATCCGTGGGAAAGATGAGTGAGTTACTGCAAGAGGCCGTATCCTTTATCAGGACAAGTTATCCGGAATTATTGAAAACGGAAGAGGACATAAATGGCAGGATCGAACAAATTAAAAAGGAAATAAATGAAACAGGCAGATATGAACATACATATGAAGAATTGGTTTATGGTGCTAAATTAGCTTGGCGGAATAGCAATCGTTGCATTGGGCGCTTTTTTTGGGAATCACTAAGGGTGATTGATAAAAGGATGATTCAAAGCGAAGAACAAATGGTATCGGCCCTCTTCGAACATATCGAATATGCTACGAATAATGGGAATATCAGACCTGTGATTACAATTTTTAAACAGAAAGATCATGATCGAAAAGTGGATATTTGGAATCATCAGCTTATTCGTTATGCAGGATATGAGACGGAACATGGTGTAATCGGCGATTCAAGTTCAATCGAATTCACCAAGCGATGTATGGCATTAGGGTGGGAAGGGAAATTCGGACCTTTCGATATTTTACCCCTTGTAGTCCAAGTGGACGGAAAAACCCCTAGTTTTCATGATATACCTGAAAGCCTCGTTAAAGAGGTTCAAATCACCCACCCTGAACTGACATGGTTCGAAGATCTTCAACTAAAATGGTATGCAGTTCCAATCATATCTGGTATGAGGCTGGAAATTGGCGGTATTACTTATTCAGCTGCACCATTTAATGGGTGGTACATGGGAACGGAAATCGGTGCGAGGAATCTTGCTGATGAACAACGCTACAATATGCTGCCGGCAATCGGTGAGAGGATGGGCCTGGATGTAAAACGTGATTCGAGTTTATGGAAAGATCGGGCCCTTATCGAACTGAATGAAGCAGTCCTTCATTCGTATAAAAAACACGGAGTCAGCATTGTTGATCACCATACAGCAGCTAAGCAATTCAAGAAATTCGAAGAAAAAGAAGCCTCTTATGACCGGAAAGTAACGGGGGATTGGACCTGGTTAATTCCACCGGTGTCACCAGCCACGACTCATGTTTTTCATCAGCCATATAACAATGAAATAATGAAACCTAATTTCTTTTATCAAATTCCTCCATATAAATAAAGGTTTACATGAACTGGCGGCGGGTATATATATAGCAAGCCAAAAAAATAAGGGGGAAGGTAATGATGGCATTAGGAAGAAACGTGGTATTACTAGGAGTCGGAGTTGCCGGAGTCTCATTTTTATCGAATAAAACGAACAGAGGAAAAGTGAAGGACATGTGGTCCAATGCAAAAGCAAAAACGGTACGCTTTTGGAATAGGACGGCTTCAGAGCTTGATCCTGTAATTGAAAAGGCAGGTCACCCTGATCCATATGATCATGATGACAATAAAATGGTGGATGAAGGCGCCATGTACGGTGTTCACTATTATAATAATGCAAAGCATGGATAAAGCAATCAGAATCGCTTGGGAGTACCCAAGCGTCAGACTGCAGACAAACTTGTTCAGTTTGTCTGCAGTTTTTTTAATTAAAAAGTTCTTTTGATTTCAGAAATCCGCTCCTTTTCCGCCGACTGTCTGCCAAACCGTATCAAAGCAAGCGCATGTGGTGTCTTGGCTACCCAGTAATTCGGCAGGAGTGTCGCAAATTTCTTCAATCTGAATGAGGGTTACCTCCATATAAAAAGTAAAAAAACATGAAGGATAACCATAATTTTAAAACAAAGTTGATTGGAACGTAAGGAACGAGACTCCTGCGGGAAAAGCGCGTCAAAGGGAGACCCCGCAGGCTTGCTCCAAGGAGGCTCCCCTATGCCCGTGGAAAGCGATTAACTGGAGTGAAAATCAACTTATGGAAATTTTAACCATCTACTAACTGTCGCTTGTGGCTACCCAAGCGTTTTTTTTGTAGTGGTATTTTATTTATCAATTGATAAAAGTCAGATAATTACGAATCCTGAACAAGGATTCAAGGTAATAAATTATTTATTGTGCTTTAAATGAATAAGGATTAAGATAAAAGAATCGAAAGGAAGTGGATACGAGTGAGCAGCAGTTCTTATGATCCTGAACCCAGAAAGCAAGAGGAAGCCAATATGATGCTAGAAGTCGAGACTGTTATTCTCCCTGAGTATCTGCTCGAAGAAGGTAAATAAGGCTTTCTCTATAGAAGAGGAGGTCAAAAAATGATTGAAATCTACAAGACGGATGATAACCGTCACCTGAACAATATCGAGGAAATGACAAAAGGTTCCTGGGTGAACATTGTCGCGCCCACAGAAGCTGAAATAGATTATATATGCTCGACTTTGAAGTTACCGATCAATTTCATGAAAGATCCACTCGATGATGAGGAAAGACCGCGAATCGAAAAAGAGGATGATAATGTTTTAATAATTGTCGACTTCCCATATTTGACCAGGGATGAAGCCGACTTACCGATTTTTGAAACGATTCCCATTGGCATGATCTTTACCAAAGACTGTTTCATTACGGTATCTCTGAAAGAAACTCCGATATTGGCGAATTTCAAAAACAATAAGATCAAAGGATTCTTCACCAATAAGAAGACGAGATTTGCTTTACAAATATTATTCGAGATTTCATCCTATTATTTACGTTACCTTAAACAGATTAACAAGATGACTAATGAAGCCGAACGTGAATTACATCAGTCAATGAAAAATAAAGAATTATACACTTTCCTTGCTTTGGAAAAAAGCCTGGTTTATTTTACGACATCATTGAAATCCAATCGTGTAGTCCTTGATAAGATCCTCCGATTTAATTATCTGAAAATGTATGAAGAAGATAAAGAATTGCTTGAGGATGTAATCATCGAAAATGCTCAGGCTATCGAAATGGCAGAAGTGTATCTATCCATTCTTAGCGGTATGATGGATGCATTCGCTTCGATCATTTCCAATAATGTCAATAATGCCATGAAGTTTCTAACATCAGTGACCATTATATTAACGCTGCCGACGATGGTGGCAAGTTTTTACGGAATGAATGTGGAACTGCCATTTGAACATAATCAGTTTGCTTTCATTTTTACATTATTAATTGCCATCACTTTGGCGGGGACGACTGCATTCATTTTTTGGAAGAAAAAATATTTTTAAGATCAACCGGCTTATTAAGCCGGTTTTTATTAGGGGTTTGTGCAATTTGAACATTGATTGGAACGTAGGGCACTCGCTTTCCGCGAGCTGTCCGCCCTCGGCGCATTTGCGCATGTGGGGTCTCCCATGGACTCGCTTTTCCCGCAGGAGTCTCGCACCTTACGTTCCAATTATAGATCAACTGGTGCCTGCGAACCATTTGGTTGAGGCTGCCAAGCATGTTTTGTTGTTTTATTCCTCAAAAAAATCAGAAAATCCTTCACTGTTAATGCGATCTGAATAAGGGTTCTCATCATTTACATTCTTTGCATCCAAATTGGTTTTAATCACTAAACGGGGACTCTGTGACGCTTCTCTTATAATACGATCGTTCAACTCTTTAAAATCCGGTACATTCTTATTGCCGGGTTTGTTTGGTTCCAATAAAACCACCTCCATTTTTATCTTTGCAATAAATGATGGGGTGTATTCATGAATATTCTTAGGTTTGGGAAGGATAAAGGACTGAGGAGGAGATCATGATGACCAAATGGAACGAGCAAGCATCTCGCAATAATAATTTAAGGGCAAGTGATTTAAACCCAGATGAAGCCGATAAAGGAAAAATGGATTCAAAAAAAATTGATGGAGATCAATTGAATGATCTAAAGATCCAAGAGGAAATCAGAAAGCAAAATATGTAAGAGAAGTCCCTGATTTTAAAGTAAAGCAAAAAAGAATCATGCATCGGAAAACGCTTGGCGGATAAACCAAGCGTTTTTTTCGTATCATGGTTTGAATTTCATGTTTGATTTAGGATTCTCTTTTATCAGGTACGCTTTTGCTTTTTAAGTGAAGAGGGTTGAGTGAAGGACCCGGTTTCTTTTGTAGTGGTACCTTGCCCCTCTACCTGAGAAGAACCTAAACGAGTTTGTGAAGCATCTTTCTTGTTTTTTCCATTCATGTTTATCACCTCGATATTACTTTTCCTATTTCCTTTGCATCCTATACATATATTGAGGGGGATAAGGACAGGTTAGAAGGTAGAGGAGGTGTGTGTTGATGTCAAGAATCGGTGTTGAAGAATCATTAACGAATATTCAGGAAGCACTTCGTGAAAAAGGTTTTGATGTTGTGGAAATTAAACAAGAAGCTGACGCAAAAAACGTGGATTGTTGTGTGGTAACAGGTTTGGAAAGTAATGTGATGGGTATAAGCGATACTTCATTAAAAGCGTCTATCATTGAGGCAAATGGTTTAACGGCTGATGAAGTGTGCCGCGAGGTTGAAAATAAAGTGAATACCATTCAATAGTTCAAAAAGTGCCTAAACCGATATAGGGTTAGGCACTTTTTCCGTTTATTCAAGGTTCCTGTGCTATGGAAATTTCCGCAATCAACTCCACTGTTACATTCCCTTTGATCGCCCTGGAAATCATACATGAAGTCTCGGCTTTTTCAGCAAGTCTCCCCGCTTTTTCAACCACTTTTTCAGAAGTACCCGGCACCAATATAAGTGCGGGGCGATGAATGATTTTCTTATAGGTGAATACACCATTCGTAACATCCACTAACGCTTCCGATTGCATGGTCAAGCTCACCTTTTCTATATGGGACCGCTCTAACATGGCAGCATAGGTAATGATATAGCAGGTCGATGCCGCTCCAAGCAGCATTTCATCGGGATTAGTTCCAATCCCTGGTCCTTCCATTTCCGTAGGAATGCTTATCTGTGTTTGAAGATTCCCTGAATGAATCGTGCCGCTATCATTTCTGCCGCCAGGCCACTCGGCAGTTAAATGAAAGTGATGTATTGTCATTTTTTAACCTCCTTACTATTCTATAGTGTAAACGACAAAACTGGTTAAGTATCCGATTTTGCTCAAACATTCAAATAATCCAGCGATTGCCAGAGTTTTTAAATGGCAAATAATCCACCGCTGTGCGGATCTAAGATATGAATCGATCAAATAAATTACCACCCTGCCGAATTACGTTTCCAGTAGGTTCAATTTCTGCTAGCTGACAGAAGCATACTTATTAAATATAAGATACATGTTGATGAAACAAAAGGCAGAGGCATTAGGCTATTTTAAGCACAATATTGGATAAGCTTTTCTATAATGATATAGACGGTTTTATATAAATAATACTTCATTAAGGAAGGGCTGAAAAGTTGACTACATTGAGTAATATGTTCGATTTGACTAATAAAACGGCTATCATTACCGGCGGCGGCAGAGGACTGGGCAAACAGATCGCCATGGCGTTGGGAGAGGCTGGCGCAAATATAGTCATTGCTTCACGAAATTTACCTGTCTGTAAGGAGGTATGTGAAGACTTGCAATCGATGGGTGTTAATGCCGTTGCATTTGAATGTGATATCACCGATGTGAGCGCCATTGACCATGTCGTTCAGGAAACGGTTGCTCAATTCGGCACGATTGATATTCTTGTCAATAATAGCGGTACATCTTGGTCAGGTCCGCTTTTGGATCTTCCCAAGGACAAGTGGGAAAAAGTATTGAATGTTAACGTTACAGGTACATTCCTGTTTTCACAGGCTGTAGCGAAGGTCATGAAGCAGCAAAATTCCGGAAAAATCATAAATATTGCATCGGTGTCAGGTCTTGGCGGGACGTTTCCTGAGCTTTTGGATACGATAGCTTATAACACCAGTAAGGGTGCCATCATTACAATGACCAAGGATTTAGGAGTTAAACTTGCTAGATACGGCATTCAAGTCAATGCAATTGCACCTGGATTTTTCCCGACTAAAATCACAAAGAAAATTCTTGAAAAGTCTAACTATGACATATTAGGTAAAACACCGGCTGGCAGGTTTGGCGATGAAGATGATTTAAAGGGTGCCGCCGTTTTTTTAGCCTCACAGGCTTCTGACTATATGGTGGGTCATATTTTGATCATTGACGGTGGAATATCAGCATTAGTATAAACGGAGGAGAAAGGAAGGAAGAAATATATGGCAGAAAAATCCAATTTTTATAAAGGGTTTAAATTACTGGGCACACAAAAAGAGCAACAGCTGAATAGTAAAATTCAAGATCTGCTGAATAATCGTAAATTAATCGAAAGAGTGAGTAATAATGCGCAAATGCAGGTACCAAGAATAAATAGTCTGCAGGAAGCCTCAGAAAGAATGTCCATCATCATGAATTATCCAACAAAAAAAGATGTGGCGAGTTTAGCGAAATTAGTCATCCAACTCGAAGAAAAAATTGATGGGTTGGAAGAATTGGTCTCTATACTTGTTGAGAATGGGGGCGGGAATGTCGGGGGTAATTCTTCAATTCGCAATAAAGGCAATGCCAATTCATCCCGCAGCATCAAAAAGAAATCAAGATTGGCATCCAATGAAATGGAAGGGAGTAAAAAAAGGTTATCTGATTTTATAAATAACTCCTTATTGTTAAGCTCACAGTTGCCTGAGTTCAATTCAGTTGGACAGGAGAATTCAAATGGCTAAGCGGAAAGTGCCGAAAAATCAATCTGAATCCAAAACTAAATGGCAACATTTATTGGATATTCCCAATCAGCCAATGCCTGAAATGGGACTGACTCCGAAAATAGCGGTGTGGAAAAAAAACAAATCAACGCTTTGGTTTTATCCCTCAGCACAAAAAAAATATGATGTACCGGTTTTTCTTATATATTCACTAATCAATACTCCTTTGATTCTTGATTTATCTCCGGGGAATAGTTTAATAGAATCTTTTGTAAATGAAGGTTTTGATGTGTATTTGCTTGATTTTGGAAGCCCGGGCTTTGAAGATGGTGACATATCGATCGAAGATTATATCGTCGATTATATTCAAAAAGGAGTGCAGCGTGCATTACGTCACTCTGGAGCATCAGAAATTACAGTCATGGGGTTTTGTCTCGGAGGTACAATAGCCGCAATATATGCTGCCATTGCAGACGAGCCCATCAAGAATTTGATACTTTCCGTGACCCCGGTGGATTTCAGTGCCTCGGAATTTTTTGATCAATGGCAGGAAGCGTTAAAAGAAGGAACAGCGGATTTTGACGAGACAATAGATATTTATCAAACGATACCGGCCAGTGCAGTTAAATATGGTATCAGGTTAATTACATCGCCCGTCTATATATCACCTTATTTATCTTTATTGAATCAAGCGGATGATGAAAAATACGTTCAAAACTGGCGCCGCTTCAATGCTTGGGCTAATGGGCATGTACCGTTATCCGGAGCAGCCGCAAAACAAATAACCGAGGATTTATTGATAAAAAATAGCTTGGTTAATGGTGGTTTTAAGGTAAGGGGAAAAAAAGCGAAGCTATCGAAAATTGATGCTAGTGTTTTGGTCATAGCAAGTAAGTATGATCGACTGGTCCCACAGGAAATGATTTATCCGGTAATGGAGCATTTAACATGTAAGGATAAGACATATAGCCTACTGAAAAGTGGACATGCTGCTAGACAATATTCCGGTGTACTCCCATATTATTTGAAGGAATGGCTGCCAGCGCGTTCTTCACCAATTCAATAAGATTAATAGGGGGATGTGAAATGCACGTGTTGAACGTCAGTGAGGATATCAAAATCATGCCGGTTGTTGAGTATATAGGCTTTGCGTCATTGATATTTTCAAAATTTTTTGCAACATTTCCGGATTACTAAAGCGAAATAAAATAAAAGGGCTGGCTCGTTAAGTAGAGCCAGTCTCTATTGTATCATTGATAATATTTCACACGTTCTTCAAGTGGTGAGAAGTCTTTATCGCCAGGTTCTGCAGTGGGTTTTCCAAAAGGCAACTGTGCGATGAGTTTCCAATCTCGTGATATATCCCATGTCTTTCTCACTTCGTCATCGATTAAAGGATTATAATGCTGAAGGCTTGCACCAAACCCCTCAATTTCCAAGGAAGTCCATACGACAAATTGTAAAATGGCAGAAGATTGGTTCGACCAAATCGGAAAATTTTCGGCATACGTTTTGTATTGTTCTTGTAGCCTATTTATTTTGGCCTGTTCTTCAAAGAATAAAACCGTTCCATAACCATTTATAAATGATTTTATTTTTTCTTCCGTTTTTGTAAAATCTTTGCCATCGGCTGCTTTTTTTAATGTTTCTTTCGTGATATCCCATAATTGGTCGTGGCTTTGACCAGTTAATACAATCACTCTGGCACTTTGGGAGTTGAAAGCGGAAGGGGAGTATTGAACGGCATGATCGATAACTTCCTTAATCCTTTTATCAGGAACAACATGTTCCTTGCTAAGGGAATAATAAGAGCGTCTATCTTCAATTGCGCTAAAAAAATCTTTAACCATATATCACAACCTCCATTCTTATACCGATTTATTTTGGCCTGTATTTTTTATTTTATGATAAGTGAATCCGGTTGAAATTATTTGAATGAAAATGGTTGACAATTTTATCCCTGTCGTTTATCTTTAAATCAAGATATTTGCATTAAAAGTATTATGTTAGGTTAAATGCCTTGAATTCGAGATATTATTAGCGGATTAATTCATCTCCGTAAGGGGAGATTTATAAAGATAGGAGTGGTACGGATGGAATTAAAAGGATTACATCATGTTTCAGCGATTACAGCAAAAGCGGGAAATAACTTTGAATTCTACACAAAAGTCTTAGGGATGCGATTAATCAAAAAAACGGTGAATCAAGATGATGTTCGTGTGTATCACTTATTTTATGGAGATCAAATTGGTTCACCGGGTACGGAATTGACGTTTTTTGAAATTCCAAATGCTGCCCGCACTCATGAGGGAAACAATAGCATTTCAGAAATTTCTTTAAGGGTGCGGGATGATGAAGCGCTAGGATATTGGAAAAAACGGTTTGTGGAATTCAATGTTGAGCACGATGAAATATCGAGCCGTTTTGAAAGAAAGGTGCTTTCTTTTAAAGATCCTGAAGGGCAAAGGCTTCTTCTGGTTTCCGATCAGGATAATAACGGCGTTGATGGAGGATTTCCGTGGGATGGAAGCCCAGTCCCGCAAGAGTTTTCCATACTTGGATTAGGACCAGTAAAACTCACAGTACCCAATATTGAACAAACAGAAAGTGTTCTTATCGAGGTATTGGGGTTCAGGAAATCAGGCACATACCCATCCGCAATCAGCGGGCAAAATCCGATAGTCGTTTACGAGACAGGTGAAGGAGGAACTGGAGCAGAACTCCATATTGAAGAAAGGAATGACATACCTCGGGAAAGGCTGGGGAGGGGTGGAGTACACCATGTTGCCTTTCGGGTGGATGATGAAGAAGAATTGAGAAAATGGGTAGAAAAGATTAGTGAATCGAAATTCGTGAATTCGGGATATGTGGACCGCTTTTATTTCCGTTCACTCTATTTTAGGGAGCCGAATGGCATATTATTTGAACTAGCTACTGATGGACCTGGTTTTGAAGTGGATGAAGCTGAGCAGCATCTAGGTGAGAACCTTGCCCTGCCACCTTTTTTGGAATCGAAAAGAAAGGATATTGAATCGAATTTAAAACCACTTAATACAAAATCAACTAATTAATCAAAGGGAGGAAGTAATCGGCATGCAAAAGCAAAATGCAGGGATACATCATATAACCGCAATTGTAGGCAATCCTCAAGAGAATGTGGATTTTTATGCTGGAGTATTGGGAATGCGTATGGTGAAGAAAACCGTTAATTTTGATGATCCAGGCACCTATCATTTATATTTCGGAGATGAATCCGGTTCACCGGGCACAATCATCACGTTCTTTCCTTGGCCTGAGGCATACCGAGGGACAATTGGCTCCGGACAAGTGGGAATTACAACATATGCAGTTCCGGAGGGTTCAATGGGCTTCTGGGAAAATCGTTTAGGTAAATTTAATATAGACTTTGAAAAGGTTTCACGTTTCGGTGAGGAATATCTTGAGTTCCAAGACCCACATGGTTTGCAACTTGAACTGGTTGAGCGTAAAGAAGGTAAAAATAGCGAGTGGTCATTCGGCGGTGTACCAGCTGATAAGGCGGTCAAGGGTTTCGGCGGAGCTGTATTATTGACGTCAAAACCGATCAAAACGATGGAACTATTAGAGGAAGTGATGGGCCTTCAAAAGGTTGGGGAAGAGGGCGATTTCATCCGCTTCAAATCCACATCGGATATCGGAAATTTGATCGATGTTAAAAAAACGGTTTTACCAAACGGTAAAATCGGAGTGGGAACTGTCCATCACATCGCATGGCGTGCGAGCGATAATGAAGATCATAAAGAATGGAGGGAGCATATCGGTAACCATGGCTATGGTGTGACACCCTTTACAGACCGACAATACTTCGATGCGATTTATTTCAGGGAAGATGGAGGCATACTCTTTGAAGTTGCCACAGATCCACCTGGCTTTGCTCATGATGAAACGAAGGAAACGATGGGCAGTAAATTAATGCTGCCGCCATGGTTGGAAGAAAAGCGGGAAGTTATGGAAAAAACGTTACTGCCGGCAGTGCCGAGAGTACTAGAGGAGGATAAATGATGAAACATATTTTTCAAAAAGGAAGTAATCCAGAAGCTCCGTTACTACTGCTTTTACATGGCACTGGAGGAACGGAAACAGATCTCTTGCCATTATCCGAAATGGTTTCACCGGGTTCGTCCGTACTGAGCGTACGGGGAAATGTACTTGAAAATGGAATGCCCCGTTTTTTCCGACGGTTAGCTGAAGGGGTTTTTGATGAAGAGGATTTGATTTTCCGAACGAAGGAGCTTTATGACTTCTTGGAATCAGCGTCCGGAAAATATGACTTCGACCGTGACAGAGTGGTGGCATTAGGTTATTCCAATGGTGCAAATATAGCTGCAAGTTTGCTGTTCCATTACGAGGGGGCCTTACAAGGAGCAATTCTTCATCATCCAATGGTTCCAAGACGAGGGATCGCTTTGCCGTCCCTTTCAGATATACCTGTATTTATTGCTGCAGGTAAAAACGATCCGATTTGCCCGGCAGAAGAAACTGAAGAACTTAATCAACTTTTACAGCAAGCTGGCGCAACAGTTGGAGTTCAATGGGAAAATTATGGTCATCAGTTAACACGTTCAGAGGTTGATGCAGCAGGTTCATGGTTTCAAAAGAACTTTTTATAAGAATGAGAGGGAATGAAGATGATTTCTGTTAACCCTGAAAGTCTGACTGAACGGGATAATTATAAGTTTTTGACTGGAAGCATTATACCGAGACCTATAGCGCTGGTTACGACACAATCCGAAACCGGTACAATCAATATAGCACCGTTCAGCTTTTTTAACATAGTCAGTTCAAATCCTCCGATGATTTCCATTTCTGTTCAACGGAAAGAAGGAGTTTCAAAGGATACAGCCCGAAATGCAATTCAAACAGGTGAGTTCGTTGTTCATATCACTGACGAAAATAATGTTGCCGATGCAAATCGAACGGCCAAGGAACTCCCATCTGAAGAAAGTGAATTGGGTCTTACTAATTTCACGCTGGCTGTTAGTGATAGGGTATCCGTACCAGGATTGGAAGAAGCGAAGGTACGTTTTGAATGTACATTAGAGCAATCGATTCCATTGGCAGGTTCCAAGAATGAACCTGGTTGTGATTTACTGATAGGGAAAATAGTCTGCTATCATATAGAGCAAGATATTTACCATAATGGCCGTATTGACCCGAATGGGCTAAAACCTGTAGCAAGATTAGCAGGTCATTCTTATACAAAACTAGGGGAATTATTTGAAATAGAACGTCCTTAAGGAAAAAGTAAAAAATGGCGACATCTTTTAAGATGTTGCCATTTTTAAGACCAAAATGACCCCGGTTAGTTTTATTTGCCATTATAATACGCTTAGCGCCTGTTCCAAAAATAAGCAACCTTTTAATATTAATGCCGCAAACGCCATGATCGTTAGCATTTAAAAGGAAGTCTTTACATTCCGAAACAAAACTTGACAAATTTTTCATAGATTGATACAGTTATAAAAAAATAATTTCTTATCCAGAGAGGTGGAGGGACTGGCCCTATGAAACCTCAGCAACAGGTCTACAAAGACACTGTGCTAATTCCAGGGGGTGAAACCTTGATAGATAAGACCGTACGTGTTTATTTGTCAGTAACGCACTCTTTTTTAGAGTGCGTTTTCGTTTTTTCTGGATGCAAGATTAAGGAGAGTAAGAATGGATAACAAAAGGAAGCATGATTTTCAAAGGCAAATGCAAGCACGGCATATAATAATGCTATCGCTTGGCGGGGTGATTGGAACTGGTTTATTCTTAAGTTCGGGTTATACGATTCAACAGGCTGGTCCGTTCGGAACCATCCTTTCGTATCTGATTGGTGCATTAGTGGTTTATCTAGTCATGCTATGTCTAGGTGAACTATCTGTGCATATGCCCGAGACAGGTGCGTTTCATAGTTACGCAGCCAAATACATCGGACCAGGGACAGGGTATACAGTAGCCTGGTTGTATTGGCTAACCTGGACTGTTGCACTAGGTTCGGAATTCACGGCTGCAGGATTGTTGATGCAGCGATGGTTTCCATCAATCAGTGTCTGGATATGGAGTGCTCTATTTGCCATTTTGGTTTTGGCATTAAATGCGTGGACCGTTAAGTTTTTCGCTGAATCCGAATTCTGGTTTGCGTCTATAAAGGTATTTGCTATTGTAATATTCATTATTCTGGGAGCTGCGGCAATGATAGGTTTCATTCCTATGATTAACGCACAATCAGCTCCGTTATTTTCCAATGTTACAAGTGCAGGTTTATTTCCAAATGGTGCTTTTGCCATTCTAATGACGATGCTCGCGGTGAATTTTGCATTTTCTGGAACTGAATTGATCGGAGTTGCAGCTGGAGAAACTGTGAATCCGGAAAAAACGATTCCAAAGGCAATCCGTATGACATTATGGAGATTGATTATCTTTTTTGTAGGTACCATCGTTGTTTTATCCGCATTATTGCCTGTTTCGGATGCAAGCGTATTAGAGAGCCCCTTTGTTGCCGTTCTAGAACGAATTGGAGTGCCATATGCAGCGGATATTATGAACTTTGTTATATTAACTGCCATTTTGTCCGCTGCGAACTCAGGACTATATGCCTCATCCAGGATGCTTTGGTCACTTGCAGATAAGAAAACTATTTCACCAATATTTGCAAAATTGACAAAACGGGGTGTTCCCTTGAATGCAGTCCTTTTCAGTATGCTGGGCGGTGTTTTAGCACTTTTCTCGAGTATTATAGCGCCGGATACTGTTTATATAGTGCTTGTATCCATTTCTGGACTAGCCGTGGTGATAGTTTGGATGAGTATTAGCGCGTCACAGTTTCTATTTCGCAGACGATATATAAACGAAGGAAACTCAGTTAATGATTTGGCTTATCATACACCATTATATCCATTCGTTCCAATCGTTTCATTTATGCTATGTCTTGCTTCTTGCATAGGAATTGCATTTGATCCTACACAAAGAATAGCACTATATTGTGGCATTCCGTTTATTTTGTTTTGCTATGGAAGTTATTATCTGACACAAACCATAAAGAAAAGAGGAGTAGACCATGAAAAATAAAATTAACCCAATTGAAGCAATTTTACAAGGTCATTCAGTTATGATTTTGGACGGAGCTTTAGCTACAGAGCTTGAAAGTCATGGGTGTGATTTGGACGATCCCCTGTGGTCTGCACGTGTATTACTTGAAAATCCAGAAGTGATTTACCAGGTGCACTCTGACTACTTTCGAGCTGGTGCTGACTGTGCGATAACGGCAAGCTATCAAGCAACGGTTGAAGGTTTCGCCCTCCGCGGAATACAAGAAAAAGAGGCATTGGATCTAATCAGGAAAACGGTTTTACTAGCAAGAAAAGCAAGAGATGAATTTTGGAAGGAAGAATTTCAAACGATTAGACCTAAGCCATTGGTTGCTGCATCAGTTGGACCTTATGGGGCTTATCTTGCAGATGGTTCAGAGTATGTCGGGAATTATGGTGTTTCAGATGAAACTTTGGCGGCATTTCATCGCTCACGAATATCAGCTTTGATTGAAGCAGGAGCTGACATTTTAGCATTTGAAACGATTCCTTCCCTGCAAGAAGCAAAAGTATTACATTCATTATTGAAAGATTATCCAGAAGTCTATGCTTGGCTGTCCTTTTCTTTGAAAAATGAAAAAGCGATTAGTGACGGCACATTGCTGGAGGAGTGTGCCAGATTGTTTGGGGACAGTGAGCAAATTGCCGCAATTGGCATCAACTGTGCGCCTGTATCAGTTATCACGGAAGCCATACAGGTGTTGCGTGCAAACACGCATAAACCAATTATCGTTTATCCGAATTCCGGTGAATCATATAATCCAGAAACTAAAACATGGCATGGTCCAGAATCATGTAATAGGCTCGATGTGAAATCTGAAGATTGGCACCATGCGGGGGCAAATATAATTGGAGGATGTTGCAGAACCGCTCCTCATCATATTGCGGGCATTTCAAGAAAGTGGCGACCTTCCGTGGTAACGTTCTCCTAGCCTTTTTTGTTATCAAAAATATTGTTATTAAATATGTAAGTAGTCGGGAAACCTATAAACAAAAAGAACAGGAATTTGGCGGTTCCTGTTCTTTTTTTTGAGCTCTTTATTCAGATTCGAGTAATTTGAAAGGATTGAATTATTAATTTCTTGACACTTCAGAAATAAGCTGGAAATTACAGGTAAAACAACCCTTTTGCAAAAACTGTAAAAAGAGAAATTAAATCATATTTTTTTCGTGCTTGGGAAAACTAGACAAACAATGAATGGAA
The DNA here is from genome assembly GCF_038002945.1 of Peribacillus sp. FSL R5-0717. Taxonomy (NCBI): domain Bacteria; kingdom Bacillati; phylum Bacillota; class Bacilli; order Caryophanales; family Bacillaceae; genus Peribacillus; species Peribacillus sp. FSL R5-0717. The sequence continues at coordinate 42,558 of NZ_JBBOOF010000001.1, read as the reverse complement.
AGGAGAGAATGAGTTATGAGTCGTGGTAAAAATTTTAATCATAAAGAAAAAGGACATCCAGGAAATTTACCCAATAATAGAATTAGCGAAGAGAAGGAACACAGCCGCCAGTATGAACAGATTGAGGATATTGTCACTCATGAAGCTTTCAAGAATAGGGAAAAAGAAGATGAAATGCCTTAAAATATGGAAATGCAGCATATCTGTTGAGACATTATATTGAGGAATTTACCATTTCTTTAAGGATTCCAATAATAGAAGCACATGAATTAAGACATAACGCTCACTTCATGTTGCTTCTTTTTTGATTAATTCACCGGGGGAAACCATGATCTTTGCCATGTTTTTTCTTTCATTGCAAATAGATAAAGAGGGAAAATAAATAAGTCTAAAGAGGACAACAGAAAATGAAAATGGATGACTTTTTTAAAAAAACCGACTATCTTCTATATAATAATTAATGAAATTTAAATTTCTAAACACAGAAATAATTACGTGCAACCGTCAAAATGGGCGAACCGACCTATCCTAATTGATTAAAGCCGCGGTATATTACAGTTATAATGAACATGTCAGGCAGTATAAGAACCTGCTGATGAAGTACGGTTCTTTTACCCAATACCAGTTTAAACTCAATGTCTGCTATGTTTCATTTTGTTTATCGCGATTTATTTCCACTTCCCGTTTAGCTCTAATAAAAGCGATAAATTGAATCGTTTCCTCTTCAGAAAGGGAAATTCCATCTACAGCTAGCTTCATATCTGGTAAATCCGTTAATTCCATGACTTGAGGCGACTCATTATCCATATCATTAGATTGATAATCTACTCGACCCAGAATGTAATCAGTTGAGGTATCATATAAGCCTGCCAATAAATTAATCGTTTCTAATGAAGGGCGGCGGTGGCCCGATTCGTAACCGGCATAGGTACTTTTGGCGATTCCGAGCCTGTCAGCGGTATATTGCAAAGACCATCTTTTGGACTTCCTTAATGTAGTCAATCTATTTAAAATCATTATTATTACTCTCCTTTTATATAAATCCATTATAACATCATATTGAAAAAAGTGTACGCGTAATGAATAACTTTCGCTTGATTTCACTATGAAACATGACTATAATTACATGTGTTGTACGCGTTACATGAACATTTACAGCGGAAACATCCTTTTCTGAGATATTAGAATGATAGTGAAACAGGGAGGCTTATTAGGGGGTAGTATATTGGAAAAGTTAAAATCAAAAATGAAGAAGTTGATGTTGCTTACTACAGGTGGTACAATTGCATCGTTAGAAGGAAAAAATGGACTTGTTCCAGAAATGAAAGCTGACGAAATTTTAGGCCACCTACCGGGATTGGATTTACTGTGTGAGATTGATAGTAAGCCTTTGATGAATATTGATAGTACAAATATGCAGCCGGAAGATTGGACAGAAATCGCACAATCCATCCATAAGCACTACCATGATTACGATGGCTTTGTGATTACCCATGGAACAGATACAATGGCTTACACTTCTGCTGCGCTCTCATATATGTTACAAGATTTAGGGAAACCAATCGTCATTACTGGTTCTCAGGTCCCGATTGCCTTTAAAAAGACAGATGCCAAAAGGAATATCTCTGATGCGATCCGGTTTGCTTGTGAAGATATTGGAGGAGTATATGTTGTTTTTGATGGCAGAGTCATTCAGGGTACGAGGGCCATTAAATTGAGAACGAAAAGCTATGATTCGTTTGAAAGTATTAACTATCCTTATATTGCGACCATATTCAAAGATAAAATTGAGTATCTAAAGCCAGTTCATTCACCAAAGAATAAGGAAGCTAAGTTGGATGCTTCCCTATGTACTGATGTTGCTTTAGTCAAGCTGCATCCCGGTATTAAGCCTGAATTCTTTGATTTCCTGAAAAATCAATGTCGGGGAATCGTAATTGAAAGTTATGGAAGCGGTGGTATTCCATTTCAAGGAAGAAACATTTTAGAGAAATTGAATGAGTTAGTACAATGTGGAATATCCGTTGTCATTACTACCCAATGCTTAGAAGAAGGGGAAGATATGGATATTTACGAAGTGGGACGAAAAGTGAACAAGAATGCCATCATTCGTTCCAGGAATATGAATACAGAAGCCATCGTTCCTAAGTTGATGTGGATATTAGCGAAGACGCAGGATCCTAAAAAAGTGAAGGAAATGATGGAAACACCGATTGCAGAGGACATTACATTCTAGAACAAACAAAGGGGCAAGAGGAAATGTTGATAGAAGAGAAAACATACCGAATCGAGAAAGACTTTCTTGGGGAAAAGGAAATTCCAGCAGATGTTTATTATGGTATACAAACTTTACGCGCAGTGGAAAATTTTCCGATTACCGGTTACAAAGTCAATGAAGAAATGATTCGTGCACTGGCCATGATTAAAAAAGCGGCCGCTTTAGCGAATATGGATACCAAACGGTTATATGATGGTATTGGAAGCGCTATCGTCAAAGCTTCTGAAGAAGTGATCGATGGAAAGTGGCATGAATATTTTATCGTTGACCCAATTCAAGGCGGTGCGGGTACATCGATGAATATGAATATTAATGAAATCGTTGCCAACCGTGCGTTAGAACTTATGGGACACAATAAAGGTGATTATGTACATGTTAGCCCAAATAGCCATGTTAACATGTCTCAATCAACCAATGACGTATTCCCAACTGCCATTCATTTATCAACACTGCGTCTTTTGGAGCAATTGTTACAAACAATGACCAAGATGAGTACGGTTTTAAAGAAAAAAGCAAAACAATTTGATCATGTTATCAAAATGGGACGCACACATCTTCAGGACGCAGTGCCGATTCGCCTTGGTCAAGAATTCGAGGCTTACAGTCGCGTTTTGGATCGGGATATAAAAAGAATAAGTCAATCACGTCAACATTTATATGAAGTGAATATGGGAGCAACAGCAGTGGGAACGGGATTGAACGCAGATCCGCGTTACATTGAAAACGTTGTTACATATTTAGCTGAAATCAGTAACTTGCCGCTTGTAGGAGCAGAACATTTAGTAGATGCAACCCAAAATACGGATGCATACACTGAGGTATCAGCTTCATTGAAAGTATGTATGATGAATATGTCTAAAATTGCAAATGATTTACGTTTGATGGCTTCAGGTCCGAGAGCGGGATTAGGAGAAATCACACTTCCAGCCCGTCAACCAGGTTCATCCATCATGCCTGGTAAAGTAAATCCAGTCATGCCAGAATTAATTAATCAAGTCGCTTTCCAAGTAATCGGTAACGATAATACGATTTGCTTAGCATCAGAAGCGGGACAACTAGAGTTGAACGTAATGGAGCCAGTGCTTGTATTCAATTTGTTGCAATCAATCAGCATTATGAACAATGCTTTCAATGTCTTTACAGATTTTTGTTTGGAAGGCATTGAGGCCAATGAGCAACATTTAAAAGATTATGTCGAACAAAGTGTCGGAGTGATTACAGCAGTCAATCCGCACCTTGGGTACGAAGTGGTTTCACGTATTGCCCGTGAAGCGATATTGAAAGGGAAATCAGTTCGCGAACTTTGTTTACAATATGATGTGTTGACAGAAGAAGAATTAGATCTGATTCTAAATCCTTATGAGATGACAAAACCCGGAATAGCGGGGGCTTCTCTTTTTGATCGGCAATAACCAGTATTTTGGTAGAAAACATGAATCTATATGATTTTTGATATAATGACCATGCCTTTAGGCCCGTTGGTATAAAGGCATGGTCATTTTTTATATGCATTTCAATAAGGTATGTCAAACAAACGTCCGTCAACTGCTTTCCGCCACTGATAACTGAATATTCAGTTATTTCGGGCGTCAATCTAATCATGGATGGGTTTAACTGATAATAGAAAACCCATCCCCCTTAGAATATATCCATGGGGATGGGGAAACTTGAGCTCAATAATATGTCTGAATTAGCCCTTTACTACTTCCTGTCCTCGAACATTCCAAGTACATGCAAAGACCACTACTGCCAGCACACAAGAAATCGTAATCAATGTAAAACCTGCATTCCAGCCTGAAAAGTCAACTACATATCCCATAATGGCATTAGCCGCTACAGATCCACCTAGATATCCAAACAAGCCAGTCAGTCCTGCTGCAGTGCCTGCAGCTTTTTTAGGAACTAAATCAAGTGCTTGCAGACCTATTAACATTACTGGTCCATAAATTAAGAATCCAATCGCAATTAGGGATATAATATCAATCATTGGGTTGCCTGCAGGGTTAAACCAATAAACAAGGACTGCGAGTAATACTCCTAGCATGAAGACAACGCCAGCAGGTCCCCGACGGCCTTTAAAAACTTTATCAGAGATATAGCCGCATAATAAAGTGCCCGGAATACCTGCCCATTCGTATAAGAAATAAGCCGTACTGGACTCGTCCATGTTGAAGCCCTTTTCTTCGCTTAAATAGGTTGGTGCCCAATCAAGTACCCCATAACGGACGAAATATACAAAGATGTTGGCAATCGCAATCGCCCAGACCCATTTGTTATTTAATACATATTTAAATAATATCTCTTTTGTTGTCAGTTCTGTTTCAAACGTTTTTTTCATTTTATTTGGAAAATCATTACGATACTCTTCAATCGGCGGCAATCCAACTGATTGTGGTGTATCACGTATCAAGATAAATGATATGATTGCTATTAATATGGCAACTAGAGCAGGTAATATAAAAATTCCTTCATAACCTGCATATGAAGAACCCATTAATGTTGCAAAGATGGAGACACCTGCAATTGCCAATGGTGCCATTAAGCCACCACCCACATTGTGGGCAACATTCCATATTGCCGTTTTCCCTCCTCTTTCACTTACACTGAACCAGTGGACAAGTACTCTCCCTGATGGAGGCCAGCCCATTCCTTGAAACCACCCATTAATGAATAACATGATAAACATGATTGTAACCGATGATGTGAAAAATGGAACAAGTCCCATAAGTAAGCTGACGATTCCAGCAAGTATCAAACCTACTGGCAAGAAATACCTCGCGTTACTTCGGTCTGACACAGTTCCCATTACAAACTTACTTATCCCATATGAAATCGAGATAGCTGATAATGCAAGACCTAGCTCTCCAGTTGTATAGCCTTCCTCCTTTAAATATGGCATTGCCATGGAAAAGTTTTTACGAATTAAATAATACGCTGCATATCCAATGAAGATACCGATGAAAACTTGTAATCTGAGTTTCTTATATTCAGAATCTATTTTTCCTTCCGGTAATCTTTCAACTGGCAGAGCTGGCTTAAATAATTTGAGCATCCAATTCCTCCTTAATGATATTTTTGAACCTAATTAACTAAAGTAATGATGATGATACATAAAAAAAACCCATACCAAAATAGTAACCTTTTTGTTAAAAGGTCCTATTAAAGCATGAGTCTCCAAATCTCCACCATCGTTAACTTGTAATAATTATACTATCTTCATAAGAAACAACATTTTTTTGTGCCCATTCGGACAAAGAAGGAACCATTGACTTCAAGTTACTGACTGAGTCCTTTTTGGCATCAGTTTTAGAACAGGATAAAATGTTGCTAACTTGAATTGGCTTAATCGGTTAATCTTTCATTTGAAAATTTTTTCTGAACGAATGGTATGTATCCAAAGTTCCAATGAATATTAATGGTAATGGTAAAAATCCAAATGGAATGACATGCGCAATTTTTCATCTTTTTTAGATTGTTAAAATCATGTAATCAGTCATTACCATATGGAAAGGGAGGATATTTTGAAACAAGTGAATCGTTTTATCCGAAGCGTTACATTTCTAATGCTCGCATTTCTCATGTTTAGTGTGCAGGCTGCTTATGCTTCAACAGATTCAATATCAACGCAATCCACGCCAGACCTTTTGATTCGGCAAATCATGGGTTTAGCCTACGAATCCCAACAATCCATTAGCAGTGGACCATTTTCTGTAGGTGATTCGCTGAAGATAGCGGAAAAAGCCTGGGGTGAACCGGAAGATTTAAGTACCGTTGCAGCCAATTATTGGAGCCGGAATGTCCGATTCCTCTATGACGGTTCAACAGGTAGAAAGACGATTACCGCCATTGATGATTTTGATCCGCAATTGCAAACCATTCATTTATCCATGTTGAAGGAATTGATCGGTGAACCGGTAAGTGAAGTGGAGCAAGAAGGGAATTACTATGTCACTTATACCGATTACGTAAATTATAAAGTGGTTTTCGTGTTTGAAAGCGCCTGGATTGACCCAATTCCAAGATTGAATATGTATACGGTTCAATTCGCACCAGATTAATAAGTTATTCTGATCCTGAACCTTCTTTAATTGTAAAATGAAGAAACTGAAAAACATAATAATAATCTTTCCAAAAAAAGACCCAGCGATTAAGCTGGGTCTGAGTTTGTAGACCAAAGGGGTTCCGTCTGAATTTTAAGCAAAGTTGATTGGAACGGAGGGTACGGGACTCCTGCGGGAAAAGCGCGTCCAAGGGAGACCCACAGGCGCCAAGAGCGCCGAGGGCGGGCCGCCCGCGAAAAGCGAGTGCCTAATAAAGTGGAAATCAACGCTTATATTCTACACTCCCTCAAAAAATGTAGGCATTCTATATTTGTATCGAGTTTGTCTAAAGTCTGAGGCCCAGCAATAAAAAACGATCGTCCCTTTTTTACAGGGGCGATTCTTTGCTGTTATTATCTTTAAATGGTTTCTTATACCGGGAGAATTTTGTTCAAGAATCTAATCTTGCCGTTCTATTCAATATTGTTAAGCCATACATTACAAAGATGTAAATAGAATGATTAAGGGGGAACTGCTTTGTCAGAAGGTGTGCATAGTATCATATTACCTGTTTCCAAAAAAACGGTATGGGATTTTGTAAGTAGCATAGATCGTTGGGCACCTCTAGTCCCAGGATATATCAATCATGAGATGATAAATGAGCGGACACTTATTTGGGAGTTTAAAAGCGATTTGGGATTAATGAAGAAGAAAATTAAACTGGAAGTGAATATATTGGAATGGGTTGAACCCGATAAGGTAACATTTAAGCTTAAGGGATTAAATGAAAAATTTGATGGGCATGGCTATTTTTTAGGGGAAGAGTGCGGAATTGGACAGACTAAAATGACTGGCTGCCTGGCGATTACGGCAAAAGGCGCCAAAGCCCCTATCGTCAATGCTTTGTTAAAAACCTACGTTCCCCAAATGACGATCGAGTTTTCTGAGGCAGTTGCACAAAGTCTTCTTGTACAAAAATAGGAATTACATATTGGAGTTTCATTGGATATTGGCACTTGACAATTATACCTAAGTGGTATGTATTATAAATTGTAAGATTTTTATCTAACCTTCATTTCGACTGAAAGGGTTTTATGATGGATGTCTGGATAGGATTCATAAGTAATAGGCAGGGTAGGAGGCCTCACATGGAATACGATAAGCAGGTTAAAAATAGAGTGAAGCGAATTGAAGGACAGCTTCGTGGGATTTTGAAAATGATGGAGGATAATAAAGATTGCAGGGATGTGGTAACTCAGTTATCTGCAACCAGATCTGCAATCGATCGGACAATTGGGGTAATAGTAAGTTCCAATCTTGTTGAATGCGTCCGGGAGGCTAATGAATCCGGAGAAAAGAATCCCGAAGAGCTAGTGAAAGAAGCTGTGAATTTATTAGTGAAAAGCCGGTAAGCAATTATATTATTGTTAAATAGGAATTTTTAAAACAAATATTATTAGACTGCCTGGCCAATCTGAGAAATTTTAGTGTCCGGGTTGGATGGATTTTTTAAAATGGGCCTCTACAAGAAGAGGTCCATTTTTGTGAATTCTCTGTTTTCATTTCTGATAAGCAAATCCTTTGATATAAAGTATTTGCATGGTATCCTTAAAGGGATAAAAATTTAGTGAGGGTATGCTATGGAATTTACGCATGTTACATCGGTTTTGCTCGGCCTCGTCATCATTCTAAATATTTTATTTGCAACGATTGTCATATTTTTTGAAAGAAGGGAAGCGAGCACGACCTGGGCTTGGTTATTGGTTTTATATTTTTTGCCTGTAGTCGGTTTTATTTTATACCTGCTTTTTGGAACAAGTTTAAGGCACGCACACTTATTCCAATGGGAGGATAAGAAGAAGATCGGGATCGAAGAAATCATTGATAAACAGATGGAAGAGCTTTCAACGAATCATTTTCCTTTTCGAAATGCTTCTTCGAGTAATTATCGTGATTTGATTTATATGCATCTCCGAAACAATGATGCCGTACTTACTGAAGATAATCAAGTCGATATTTTTACGGAAGGGAAAAATAAGTTTGACCAGCTTTTTAAAGATATCGAAGCGGCCGAAAACCATATACATATACAATATTACATCATTCAAAGGGACGGCCTGGGTAAACGATTCATTGAAGCTTTGACTAAAAAAGCGAATGAAGGCGTCAAAGTTCGGCTGCTTTATGACGAACTGGGATCTAGAGGGATGACTAAACGTTTCTTCAGGGAATTTAGGCAGGCTGGAGGACGAGTGGAGGCATTCTTTCCATCCAAATTAAAATTTATAAATTTACGACTGAATTTCCGAAACCATCGAAAGCTCGTCATCATAGATGGAAAAGTAGGGTATGTTGGAGGCTTTAATGTTGGTGATGAATATTTAGGGCTTAATCCAAAATTCGGTTATTGGCGTGATACACACCTTCGTATAGAGGGTTCGGCTGTCAAAGCCATTCAAACTCGGTTTATCCTGGATTGGAATCAGGCATCAAAGCATCATGATATAACTTATCAGCCTCATTATTTCCCTATTGTAGAGACCCAAGGAAATATAGATTTGCAAATAGTGACAAGTGGGCCGGATTCAGAATGGGAACAAATTAAAAATGGCTATATTAAATTAATTTCATCAGCAAAGAAATCGATTCTCATTCAAACACCTTACTTCATACCGGATGCCAGTTTATTGGATGCACTCAGGATTGCCAGCTTATCAGGGGTAGATGTGAAAATCATGATTCCGAATAAACCTGATCATCTTTTTGTTTATTGGGCAACGACTTTCAATGCAGGGCAGTTATTAAGAGCGGGTGCTAAGATATACATCTATGATAACGGCTTTATTCATGCGAAGATGATCGTGGTGGACGAAGAGGTCTCCTCGGTGGGGACAGCAAACATTGATGTCCGTAGTTTTAAATTGAACTTTGAAGTCAATGCCTTCATTTATGATGAAGGAATGGCCGAAACACTGACCAGGATTTTTTATAAGGATGTCGAAGTTTGCAGGCAGCTTACAATTGAAGAGTTTGAAAAGCGATCAAAGTGGATTCGTTTAAAAGAGTCCATTGCAAGGCTGGTATCACCGATATTATAATATTTTAAATAAGCGAACCATTACTACATGGTCTGTTCAGACTGTAGACAAATTCGAAAAAACGAGTTTGCCTGCAGTTTTTTTACTTAAAAATAGTACGAAGCTTGATTTCAGAAATCCATTCCCTTTCAGTTATAGACCATTGTTATTCATTGAGTTTGCAAAATCGTTGACTTCCTCTCCAGGCACTCGCTTTCCGCTGCGGGGTCTCCCTTGGACGCGCTTTCCCGCAGGAATCTCGCACACCCACTCCAATCAACTTTGCTTTATTTTAGATGGAACTTCTTTTGTCTCAAAGTCAATAATTGAGGCTTCCTGCATTTTTAAAACAAGTACGGAGCTTGATTTCATAAAACAGTAGTCTTATCTTAAAACCACGGTATGTGGTGAGACCATTCCGAACTCGATTTTGGTACAATAATTTATATCCAGAAAAGGGGGAAAAGCCGTGAAAACGTTTATAATCACAGGAGCTTCAAAAGGTTTAGGTGCTGCCATCGCCAAAGGGTGTTTGCAGACGAGTGATCATTGCATTTTAGTTTCCCGTACGGCCCATCCTGAAATGCAGCGGATGGCTGACCGTTCGGGGACGAAACTTACATTTATTTCGCTGGACTTGAATGAAACTGAAAAGTTGCCTTCCTTAGTCAATGAGATTCTTACTGAAGTCGATGATACAAGTGATATTTATTTCATTAATAATGCAGGTGTCATTGAACCTATTAAGCCGGTAGGAAACCTTGGTGTAGTAAATTTGGAAACGAGCATGCGGGTGAATTTCATGGCACCCATCGTATTGGCTGATGAATTCGTTAAACAGACAAAGGAATGGAACAGAAAGAAGGTATTGGTCAACGTATCTTCAGGAGCAGCAAAAAATCCTTATCATGGCTGGGCAGCCTATTGCAGTACTAAGGCGGGGTTGGAAATGTTTACACGGGTTGCAGGGTTGGAACAGGATAAAACGTCTTTTCCTACGTCTCTCATTTCTTTTTCACCAGGTGTAATGGATACGGAGATGCAAGGGATAATCCGATCAGCAGACGAACGGGACTTTGCCGATCGAGACAAATTTCATGAATATAAAGAGAAGGGCAGATTAAGAAGCCCCGAATTTGTGGCAGATAAACTTTTGCAGCTGCTTGAAGCAGAAGATTTGGAGAATGGGAAGTTCTACGACATTAAGAATTTACTTTGATGTATAGGGGAATATGGCTTATAGCGTAGGGGGTGTCCCTTTGGACAGCCTCTTTTTTTTGTGATCCATTATTCCATTAAAAAAACGACTGAAAAACCAGAATATCATCATTAGGAAATGTGATAATTCGTTCTATCCAATTACCTGAATAACATAAACTTTTTTGGAGGGAGTTTGGAGGGTTTTGAATGACGATCATTATTGTGAAAAAAGGTGACAGCCTTTGGGAAATTGCCTCGAAAAATAAAGTTGCCCCATCGAGGATAATTGAAGTCAACGGATTGGAATCAACAACTTTGGTTCCTGGTCTGGCATTGTATATACCTAATGAAAAAGCGGTGAATCGAAGGTATCTAATTAAAAGTCAGGATACCCTTACTAAAATCGGCAGTCGTTTTGGTACGAGTGCAGCGGCAATCAAGGAGGCAAACCCAGGAATCTCTGAAAACTCGCTAAAAGTCGGTACGGATATTTTGATACCGTCTCCTTACAAAAATCAATTGATTACGCTGGGTTTTGCCTTCCCGACTTCAGGTGGAGTCGTATTTGAAACACTTGAGCAGAATGGTGATAAATTATCCTATTTAGCCATTGTCGCTTATTCGTTTACAAGGGAAGGAAATGCGTACGTTGATGGAGATGATCTCCCGCTTATCGCGAAATGCGAACAGACAGGGGTGAAGCCGCTACTGATGATCCGAAACTTTCAAGATGGTGATTTTGACGCTGATTTGGCTGGTGATGTCCTTGCCAGTTCAGTATACAGATCGAATTTAATCAATAGTATGCTGACTTTCGTTAGGGAGAAAGGCTATGGGGGTGTCAGCATGGACATCGAATTCATCCCACCTGCCAGGCGTTCCGATTATGTGCTTTTTTTAAAAGAATTAAAGGAGGGGTTGAACGAACTGATCCTGCATGTGAACGTACATGCAAAAACAGCGGATAATCCTGATAATCGAATTGTAGGCGGGCATGATTATCGGGGGATCGGAGAGGCAGCTGACCTTGTTGCCGTGATGACCATTGACTATGGATATCCGACTGGACCGCCTGAACCCATTTCCCCACTTTGGTGGATGGGAGAGGTTCTTCGTTATGCTTTGTTGAATATTCCTGAATATAAACTGCAGTCGGCATTTCCTATGTATGGATACGACTGGATAGTACCGAGCCACGAGACGAAAGCTTTATCAGCTCAAAATGCCCAAAACCTTGCCATTGCAACTGGTGCTGAAATCACTTTTGACACCTCAGCGGCTTCACCTTCCTATTCCTACCGAAGAGAGAATTCGAATCATGTCGTGTGGTTTGAAGATATACGATCGATAAGTGCAAAATATGAACTGATTGATGCATATGAACTGATAGGAGCAACTTATTGGCAGATTGGTTTAGAATTCCCGCAGAATTGGGAGTTTATAAATAATAATATCTGGATTATCAAATAGAATGAATGGGTGCAGGCGGTTTATATATTTACTTCCCTTGTTTGGTTGTACGGCTTTTAACAGAGGCAAGCCAATCATACCGACCAAGATTTTAAAGAGAGGCAATATTGTTAGACGGGTCTTGAAACGATAAAAAAGGTGCCATGGAAAACCAAGGCTCCTTTTTTTCGTGAAACGAAATCATCTAGGAAGATTAGATGACTTACTTGACAGCAATTGATCACATTGCTTCCCTATTAAGTCGTTCCTTTTAAAAGTTGCATAAAGAAAGGCAAGGAATATCAGCGTGGAGGAAAATTGGAACGTTGTTTTGACACTGTATGTTTCCGTTATAAAGCCTAATAGTAAGACAGAGCCGGCAAATGTAAGATTGATGACTGCTCCCCAAACGGCATGAATTTTTGCAAGAGTCTTTTCCGTAGCATGGTCTTGGAATAGCTTGGTATAGATCACTTCCCGGATTTGTTCTGGGAGCCCGTACAGGCATGCCAGCAGCAAAGCTAATGCAGGAATACTGGTAGTTCCAAAAAGCAGGATCAGCAGTGAACTGAGAAATAGCCCGAAAGTGATGAAGAATCCAATATATTTTTCTAGTAACTTGGCAAAACGGATGACGATCAATCCACTGAAAATCATGCCGACAAAGTAGCTTGTGTTAATGTACCCCCACCATTCCTCACCCAGTTGCAGGTTCTGTTCTACATATATATAGATAACGGCAGCCACCCACACGCTTGAAGCTAAAGTGGTTATGAAATCAATGGAAATGAGGGTACGGATAGTTGGGATTTGACGAATCGCAACCCATCCGGATTTAATCGAATCCCAGTTTGAAGGAGCAACAGGGTCCGTCGGGACTTTGATTCTCCCTGTATAGATCGTTGAAACGGCATAAAGCATGACCGTAAGCCAAATGATGAAACTGCTGTTGGTACTTATCAATAAGACGGAACCTAGTGGCCATCCTGCTACAAAGATGGTCTGGGTGATCACATTCAAGAAACCATTCGCTTTCATCCGCTCTTCTTTTGGAACTAATTGAGGAACCAAAGCTGCGCTAACCGGGGCAGCGACGCCGTCCAATAATGAAATCAAGGCAATGAAGAAAATGACGGCAACAGAAAAACCATGATCGAAACTTATTATAAAGATTCCTAGGCAAACGAGTAAGATCGTTTTCCACCATTGAGATTGAACGATGATTCTTTTTAAAGGAAACCTGTCGATGACAAGGGGGGCAAGTAAACTGCTGATGAACCGAAAAATCGTTGTAATGAACGGGAGCAAACTCAAATAGAAGGCAGACCCCGTCAAATTATATAATAGTGAAATCAACCCGACTACATAAAAAATATCCCCTAGATTTGCAAATGCCTGTCCAATCCAAAGGCATCGAAACGATGTGTTTTTCATGAATACCATCCTTTACGAAAATAAAGTTCATGGATATTTAGAATGGTTATTTTTTTACACTGGATTCACTCCTTAGATTCAATAGATTGCATGAGCCGGGTTGGCTTTTTTTATAAATGATTTTACCATAATATGAACGTGGGCGTTCTGAAATGCTTGCTCAATATGGAATATGGAATTATACTCCTTAATATATGTAAAAAAGGAGAAAAATTTGATGATTCGACGTTTTGCTTCATATTACCTGCCGCATAAGCGGTTATTCATTATTGATTTCTTCAGTGCAGTGGTCGTGGCTGTACTTGAACTTGCATTTCCGCTAGCTGTTCAGTGGTTTATTGATACACTGCTGCCTGGCGACGATTGGTCTGCCATAGTTTCGGTAAGTGCCGGTTTGTTCCTGCTTTATATCATTAGTACCTTCTTACAGTTCATAGTAGGGTACTGGGGCCACAAATTGGGTATAAATATCGAGACTGATATGCGTGAGGAATTATTTGAGCATGTGCAGAAACAATCTTTTCGTTTTTTTGATAACACGAAAACCGGCCATATCATGAGCCGCATAACCAATGATCTGTTCGATATTGGTGAACTTGCTCACCATGGTCCCGAAGATTTATTCATTGCCTTCATGACTTTTATAGGTGCATTTTGGATTATGTTGACAATCAATGTGAAACTGGCACTCGTATCGGTTTGTATTTTACCGTTTCTCGTGTTATTGATTGTCATAAGTAATTTAAAGATGAATAAGGCTTGGAAGAAAATGTATACAGAGGTTGCGGATGTAAATGCCCGTGTGGAAGATAGTGTCTCAGGAGTGAGGGTTGTACAATCCTTTACGAATGAAACATATGAAATGAAAAGATTTGCTACTAATAATCGCAGATTCCGTAAAGCTAAACTACTAGGTTATAAGGTTATGTCATTTAGTTTATCAGGCATTTACATGATGACGAGGTTTATGACCCTTGCCGTGTTGGTGATTGGAGCTTGGCTGACTTTTCATGGGCAGCTCTCTTATGGGGAACTGGTTGCATTCGTCTTATATGTTAACGTATTATTTAAACCGATCGACAAAATCAGTGCGTTGATGGAACTCTATCCAAAAGGGATGGCCGGCTTTAAGCGTTTTACGGAACTACTGGATGTCGCGCCTGATGTAGAGGATAAAAAGGATGCAATTGAGATGACCACCCTATTAGGGGATATTTCCTTTAAAGATGTTTCTTTTAACTATGAAGACAAAAAGCCGGTTTTAAAAGGAATTGATCTAACAATTAAAGCTGGTGAAACCATCGCTTTTGTCGGGCCTTCAGGAGCTGGGAAAACGACCATATGTTCATTGATCCCGCGTTTTTATGATGTTAAGGCCGGTTCAATATCCATTGATGGAATTGATATTCGTGAAATGACGAAAAAGTCATTGCGCTCACAAATTGGCATAGTCCAGCAAGATGTATTCCTTTTCACAGGAACTGTAAAAGAGAACATTGCGTACGGAATGCTTGGAGCATCGGATGAACAAATTCAAGAAGCCGCAAGGAAAGCCCATTTGGAGACTTTCATTGAAGGTCTTCCAGAAGGCTATGAAACTCAAATAGGTGAACGAGGCTTGAAATTATCCGGAGGACAAAAACAACGAATTGCAATTGCAAGGATGTTTTTGAAGAATCCGCCAATATTAATTCTCGATGAGGCAACCTCTGCACTCGATACGGAGACGGAAAGAATCATTCAGCAGGCTCTTACGGAACTAGCTGAAAACAGAACGACGTTAATCATCGCACACCGATTGGCAACCATTCGAAACGCTGACAAGATCGTGGTTGTTACGGAAGAAGGAATTGCTGAAGAAGGCGGTCACGATGACTTACTTAAGCAGGGGGGCATTTTTGCCAATCTGCATCAATTACAATTCCAAAAATGATAAAAAGCTATATGTCCTAACAAGGAAAGCTGAGTTTGTCTACAGTTTGAGCTATATGTCCTTACAAGGGCATATAGCTTTTTTAATAGAATGGAAAGGAGTTCAATCAATATTGAGTTCGGTATAACATCATGTCTGATTAATATTTCAATAAGGAATAAAAGTCTTTTAATTAAATCCGGGTTGCGGGGGAATGGCGGCTTATTAATCGGTTATAAGTTCAAATTGAGGCGAAATCTAATAGGTTAGCCTATAACAATAGAATTGGTTGTGCATACAATAAGGGTAGACGGTGAGGCCATAAACCAGAAAAGATTAAGGAGTGTAAATCGTGAAAGTAATGACTATTTTAGGGACTCGACCTGAAATTATCAGATTAAGTCTAATCATAAAGAAACTGGATCAATATGCCGATTCACATATTCTAGTGCACACTGGACAAAATTTCACCTCATCCTTAAGTGAAATATTCTTCCAACAGCTAAAGGTACGAACCCCTGATTATGTCTTGCTGAATCAACAGCAAACCCTCGGTGAACAGTTAGCAGCCATATTTAGTAAATTAGAGACCATTCTTTTAAATGAAAAGCCCGATAAAGTATTAGTGTTGGGGGATACAAACTCCGGACTCAGCTCCATCTTAGCAGAAAGAATGGGCATACCAGTCATTCATATGGAAGCAGGGAACCGTTGTTTTGACTTGGAAGTGCCTGAAGAAAAAAATCGTCGTATTATTGATGCTGTTTCAAGCTTTAATTTACCTTATACTCCTCAAAGTAAAGAAAATCTTATGAATGAAGGTATCCCGAGTAAAAGAATATATTTATCGGGAAACCCAATTTGCGAGGTCTTGAACCATTACAACAATGAGATTGAGCAAAGTGTAGTTTTGGAGAAACTGAATCTGGATAAGGATGATTATTTCCTCGTTACAGCCCATCGTGCTGAAAATGTTGACCATGAAGACCGTTTGCTGGAGATTATTAAGGGCATTAATTTAGTTGCCGAAACCTATCAAAAAAGAATCATATGCAGTTTACATCCCCGGACAAAATCCCGCATTGAACTCAGTCCCAAATTAGAAGTGCATCCATTAATTGAATTTCATGAGCCATTTGGCTTCTTTGATTTCGTAAAGCTTGAAAAAAACGCTTTTTGTGTGCTGACCGATAGTGGAACCGTTCAAGAGGAATGCTGTTTGTTCCATGTACCGACCGTTACGATACGAAAAACAACCGAAAGGCCAGAAACCATTGAGTCGGGCAGCAATATGTTATCAGGAATTAACGCTAAACAAATCGTCAATTGTGTGAAGGTTATGGTTAACCAGCAAAAAGACTGGACTTTTCCAGAAGGCTACGACCATAAAAACGTTTCAGATAAAGTGCTAAAAATAATACTGGGAGGCCATGAAATTGATTAAGAATCGAACCATCATGGTAACAGGCGGTACAGGCTCATGGGGATATGAATTGGTTAAGCAGCTATTGGATTTTGAACCGAGTGAAATACGGATTTTTTCAAGAAATGAGTGCAATCAATTTACAATGAAGCAAGAATTTGATAACAACCCGAAATTGCATTTCATAATCGGTGATGTAAAAGAAAAAGAAGCACTAATGGAAGCATGCCAAGGCGTTGATTATATCTTCCATTTGGCAGCATTAAAGCATGTTCCTGTATGTGAAGATCAACCCATTGAAGCTTTAAAGACGAACGTAATTGGAACACAGAATGTTATAGAAGCAGCAATAAGCTGTAATGTGCATTCGGTTGTAAACATTTCTACTGACAAGGCTTCGAATCCATCCAATTTTTATGGTCTATCAAAGGCGATGGCAGAAAGGTTGATTATACACGCTAATACATTAAACACAAAAACAAGATTTGTTTGTATCAGGGGCGGAAACGTGCTGGGCACAAATGGAAGTGTCATTCACGTTTTTAAAAAGCAGATTAAAGAAAAGGGGAAAATCGGAATAACTGACTTGAACATGACGAGATTCTTTTTAACCATTGAGGAAGCGATTAAATTGGTATTTAAGGCAACCTTTGAAAGCATTGGCGGAGAAATTTTCGTAATGAAAATGCCGTCCTGTAAAATTATCGACTTAGCTGAAGTGTTGATAGAAGCATCGAAGAAAACAAATGTAGATGTAGAAGTCCTTGGCATCCGTCCTGGTGAAAAACTCCATGAGATCCTGCTTTCTGAATATGAAAGCACAACGGCGATTGCCTTTGATGATGAATATTATGTAATACTTCCAGCCATTCATATAGATGGGATAAAAGAACATTACTCTAATTACCAGCCTGTTAGTTTAGAAGACTATAACTCTGGCTCAGGACTAATGGATAAACCCCAGATTAAGGAAATGTTAAAGAATGGGGGCTTTATTTAACATGAAGGTACTAGTCCTTGGTGGACAAGGGATGGCTGGCCATGTAATAAAGGAGTATTTCACACAGGACCCGAAGTATCGGGTGACCTATACGTCAAGGGATCCGAATGATAAAAAGGGTTTATATCTGGATGTAACCGATTTAACGAGTCTAGAGGAAATCATGGATAAAGTTAAACCTGACATTACGATAAATTGTATCGGCATTTTAAATGAGCATGCTAGTGATAATACGAAACTCGCTTTTCAGGTTAATAGTGTTTTTCCCCATCAGCTTGTTAAATTGGCCGAACGCAATAATGGAAAATTGATTCATATCAGTACAGATTGTGTATTTTCAGGTACAAAAGGTGATTATACCGAGGCTGATATCCCCGACAGTTCCACAATTTATGGCCAATCAAAACATTTGGGAGAAATCATTAGTGAAAAACATTTGACTATACGGACCTCCATAATAGGCCCGGAGCTAAAAGAAAATGGAATTGGTTTATTTCTTTGGTTCATGAAGCAAAAGGGAGAAATAAAAGGATACGAAAAAGTGTTATGGAATGGTGTAACGACTCTCGAGCTGGCTAAGGCACTGGACACGATGATCCAAAAAGACATTACTGGGTTATATCATCTGGGTGCAGATGAAAAGATTTCTAAGGCGGCCTTATTGAAATTGATTTCTGAAATCTTTGAAAAAAATGATGTGGAAATCATTCCGGATTCAAATATAGTTCTGGATCGAACCATAAAGAATAGAAGATCCGATTTTAAATACCAAGTTCCACCTTACGAAAATATGTTAGTAGAATTAAGGGAGTGGTTGAGAAATCAACCTTCAAAATAGACCAATTGATTAAATAATGGGAAGCACTAATGTCATATAAATAGCTTATTATAAATTACATCATTTTGAATCTCTAACCCAACAGTGTGTCATAAACTAGTTTCTCATGAGGCAGTAAATTCAAATGCTCTGCAAATATTCTAAAAAGACTCTTCGCTAGGAATCTTCCCTTCGGATTAGTTAGTTCAAACCTACCATTCTATCTGTCTATGCAGGCTATTTCTTAATAAATGTGAAGGGAGAGTCCAATATTAGAGGGGGAAGTAGAACTGCCCCTCCGATGAGTTTTGTATTGACCGATTTTTTAGGCACCCAAAGTCCTTATGAACTATCTGAAAATCGCTTATAATTTGGATATTAAATAATGGTGGAGGTTACCTAACTATAGAGTATTCGATCATTTGAGTTCTAATTCTACTAGAAGAGTCCTAAAAAAATTCGTTTACTTTAATTTCTATAAATAATACTCTATTTTTTTGAAATTTAAGAAAGATGTAAGTGAAAATGAAACAGTAGAAAAATCGTTTCCAAGAAATATAAGGAATGGTAGGAAATAATAAATCTATTCCGGTATTTATCATGAGTATTATTAAAAGGAGAGCTCAATTAGATTGGAGTACAATAAGGGATATTTATAGGACTTTAAACGATTAACTTGTCCAGTTTTTGGAACGATCCACAAACCTAAGGAAATATCGATTTTGTCAATGTCTAGCTTATGATCAATGAAAATAACATTAAACCCATTTAGGATTAATTGTAAGACTAAACATTAATGTGGACACCACTCAATATAGTTTTCCAATAATGATTATTTTCATTATTTAAGCTCTTTATATGTTAAATGTGTCTGGAAATCTATCAAAAGGCCAAACATTCTTTAAATTAGTCACAGCGTACAAAAATGTTTGTTATAGAAGTTAGTAGGTTTTCTCTTTCCCCATCTAAACTAGGATAGTGGAATAAAATCCTACATCCATTCACCTTCACTCCTTTTACGATATTAAATGTAGAATAGTATAAAGTGATACGGTAGAAATCAATACGAAAATGGACATAAATAAAAGTATCATTAAGGATAAAGTAAATGGAAGTGGGTACGGTTTATAAGGGGCTAACAGGCATAATCCCCCCTATACCTTTATGCTAATCCATAATGTATTACATAAAAAGCCAAAACTATCTGTGACCAATAAATCAGTGGAAAACAGAAGTTAAATAACGTTCCTGATTATTCATGTCAGGATGGCCATTCTACTCGATTGAATAATTTTACTGAGTCCGATAAATGTTTTACGACATAATCAAAAGAAACTAATGTAACAGTAACTTTCTTGGACTGGGTGAAATTAACAAAATAGAGGCTTCAAGAGTGAGCCTCTATCCAAGAATTAATCCTTTATGGAACTATTGATTAAATGAAGAGAATAGGTTTCTGATAACCCGTGAAAAATATCAATCTTTGGATGCCATTTCAGTATTTGTCGTGCTTTCTTGTTATCAAGACAGCTGTGTTTGATATCTCCTGTTCTTCCGGATGTATGGACAGTATTCACTTTGGAGCCGTGAATTTGTGTAAGCATTTTTAATAAGTGATTTACTGATGTTTTCTGTGCAGTACTAACTTGAATGGTTTCTTGATGTCCTTGATTCACCGCAGCTATATTCGCATTAACAATATCTTTCACATAAATAAAATCGCGAGTTTGTTCACCATCGCCATGAATACTTAGAGGCATTCCTTTTTTAATCCTATCTAAAAAGACAGCGACCACACCGCCTTCTCCTTTTGCCGTTTGTCTTGGTCCATAAACGTTGCCATAGCGGAGAATCGTATATGGAAGTCCATATAGCTGATGGAATAAACGGATATATGATTCCGCTGTTAATTTTGATAAGCCGTAATAAGAAATAGGGCATGTCAGGTCTTCTTCAGAAATAAAGGCTTTCTGTAAATTACCATAAACCCCGGAGGTAGAAGAAAAAATCACCTTTCTTACAGAAGCTTCATGACACGCCTCTAGGATATTTACCGTTCCATTAATATTTACATTAGCATCATATTGGGGGTCATGAATTGATCTTCCCACATCAGCCTGAGCGGCCAAATGGAATACAACATCTGGCTTTTCTCTTACAATAATTTTTTTAGCTTCCGTACTGCATATATCTTCAGTATGGATGAATGCATGTGGATGTACATAGTCTCTTTGTCCAGATACCATGCTATCTAATACATGTACCTTTGCACCATTGGAGATAAGTTCTTCAACGAGATGGGAACCAATAAATCCTGCCCCTCCAGTCACAATAGCCTTCATACATCATACCCCTTTTATATGTTTTTAGTATTGTATGTTAGCTAATAATAAGGGTTTAAGGCAGTTACCTAGTATTCTATAAAAAATGGATAAAGAGAGATGCTTACGAAAAGGAAAGGGTTCAATGTTTCAATGGTTCTAATTAGCTATCTAAAAATAGAACCAAGCTTCTCATTAGTTTTAGCCTATGTTTTTAATTTGAAATTCTTCTTTAGTAAGGTAGCCTTGTTCTCTCAATTCTGCTAACTTCTTATGGCCCTCAAAATGATTGGAATAAATTATTGGGACAGAATTAAACAATATCAGTACTTGATTTGTACCGGTACGATCAAGCACATGATACTCTTTACCATTTGGCACACAGTAGCGATTAACTTTGCAACTATCATCATCTCTAAATAACAGTTTCCCTAAAAGTCCTTTCGCTACCCATTCAGGTTTGCTACTGCAAGTTGGTATTCGAGGTTAGCATCCCAATTAGGGATTAATACTACCCTAGGTTTTGTCGGTTTCGCGTTGAGGCATTAATGCCATTTGCCAGGTACCAAGAAAACGGCAGCTCGTTTGTGCACCGAATTGTCCTATGCCATGAATGCATTCCCAAAGGATAGCATAATCGATTGTCCTTCTGTGTGGGAGAAGAAACCGAGTTTACTCCTTCACCGTGTGAGGCCATTTCCGTTAGAGGCGTTTAGGCATACGAAGATTCCCTTGCGCCCTCGTAACTTGTCCCTTCGCATGAGAGCTAAGCCCACTACTAGTGATTGTGTTTTCACCCTCTACAGGGGATTCAATACCAGAGGCAGTCGTTTGATTTCCCTCTGAATGGGTGTGTAGGTTTAAAGTACGTGAGTTTGATCCTTTCCGCGTGGGAATCCACACCCTTTGCCCACCGTAGTAGAACCTTCTGCGTACGCTGCATAAGTTGTCGTTCCAAGCGTTTCCACTGCAATTGTACTACTTCCTTCGGTATGTAAAGCCGCCCCATGGGCTATTATATTAGTCCCTTCACCTTCTGAACAAAATCCATTTGGATGATGATTACATCCATTCACCATTTTTTTCTCTCCCACTAGGTATAAAATTTATCAACGCCTCGTTACGTGCTCCAACATATAAATGAAATAAATATTGTGGCTTCGCCTTCCCATCTCTGTAATACGGAAAATGAAATCCAATTAATAAAAAGCATTTCTCAGTACTTACCCGTTCTTATAGCTAATGTTAAAGATGATAAATTTATACCAGAGGTAGTAAGGAATATTTTCGTTATTTTATTAACTATTGTCAATTCGGGAATATTCATGAATAGTAGGAAAGTTGATGTTATATTAATGAATTTTAACGTTTTACCTTTTTTATTGTGAGTTTTTTCCGGAAGGCAACAGAAAGTATCCTGTTACTATTGTATTCATAATCCGCAAATCGATATGGGGAACATATTCATTTACCGTGTAGTTTAAATTTTTACTGAATGGTTAAACACCCTGTTACTCAAAGCGATACGTTGGAAAATGATATTTAATCATTAAAAAATCATAGCAATAATATAAATGCCCTATTGTTATTGGAAGGAGAGAGTAGCCTATAGCAGCAGGGGAGGGGAATGCATATTGTAATATAGAGACTGTATTTGTTATGAACCAAGGATAAATAAATATGGCTAAATATTGGAAGACATTGAAAATGTGAAAATATGATTTATGAGGAGAAAAGGAATTTATATGGGTTGAGGGCAATTTAATGAACTGGTGTCCCTAGGAACAAAATGGGTAGAGAATATTCCAAGCTTATACCGAATATTTGGGATGTTAAATAAAAAAGTCTCCAAAACCATGAGTTTATTAAAAACGAGTGTTAATATCAATAGTGATTGGATGAGAAATTAATGAATAAACAAGGAAAATTAATAATCACAGGGGCTAGTGGATTTACAGGTCGGCATGCATGCGCACACTTCTTAAAATCAGGATTTGATATAACGGCGGTTTCAAGAAAAAAGAATATTTTCGAAGGAAAGATACATGCAGAGTGTTGCGATCTGACAAATTGTAACGATGTATACAACCTTATTAAAAAGACAAAACCTCAGTACCTTCTTCATTTAGCTGGACAAAACCATGTTGGGGAGTCATGGTCGGAACCCGTTTCAACTCTGGAGGCAAATACCATGTCGACTGCCTACTTAATCGATGCGATTCGTAAAGAAAGTCCAACCTGTAAAGTAGTGATAGTTGGTTCAGCTCTTCAAATTGATCCTAGTTCCGTCTCCTCAATTCCCCACCCTTATAGTTTAAGTAAAACACTTCAAGTACTTATCGCACAATCATGGGTTGTTTTATATAACATGGACATCATCATTGCAAAACCATCCAATCTAATCGGACCTGGATTATCCAAAGGAGTTTGTTCCATTTTTGCACAAAAAATCGCAGATATGGAAAACGAAGGAAAGCAAAAGGTGCTTGAGGTCGATAATCCAAATGTCCAACGTGATTTTCTGGATGTAAGGGATGCAGTGAGAGCATATGACCTTCTTTTGAGGAGGGGGCAGTCTGGGGAAACGTATGATGTTGCTTCAGGTTATAATCGTTCTTTAGGGGAAATCATCGAAGGCTATAGGTCGGTAACAGCAGATGAAATAAAGGTGAATTCACAAAGAAATGATCTTATCGAAAATAAAATGGCAATCGATCCTATTAAGCTAGTGAATTTAGGGTGGAAGCCAAGTATCCCAATTGAATCATCTTTGATGGACATCCTTGCTTTTCAGCGCGGTTTAAAGTAAAAGTGCTGAAAATGAAATGAAGGCGTTGGAAAAATACTTTATGTAAAAAGTTTTTAAGAAGGGTAGGCAAAGGAGCCGAAAGTATCAATCATTATTCCATTTTATAATTGTTCCTATATAGATCAAGCCATTCAAAGTGCGCTTAACCAAACCTTTAAGAGGTCATAGTTGTAGATGACGGTTCGACAATTTTCACAGAAAAAATCCAGCCGTTCATGGAAAAAATCCGTTACATAAAAAAGATAACGGAGGAACAGCTACAGCATTGAATCATGGGATACAGGCAGCTACGGGAGAATATATCTCTTGGTTAAGCTCGGATGATTATTTTCTCCCTGAAAAAATTTCTAAACAAGTATCTTTTATGATTAGCCATCAAGCAGAAGCAATTTTTACAAATTACGATTGCATTGATAACGAAGACCAATTGTATTTTCGCTTTTCAGAAATAAATGAAGTGTATCAATCTTTTTACTTTATAATGCAATAAATGGTTGTACTGTTATTATAAAGAAAGCAGTTTTTGAGAAAGTTGGTTACTTTAATCCTTATCATCGCTATACACATGATTATGAAATGTGGCTTAGGTTATTAGTAAACGGCTGTAAGATATATTATTTAGATGAAGCCTTAACGAAATTCAGACAGCATGAAGTATCGGGAACAATAAATTCCAATCGGAAATGCAAGAAGATATAGTTATTATTGAGAGCTATTATCGACCACTTCTTACAAAAAATATGAAAAATCTATAATGATAAAAGGATCTTTCTTAAGATATTATATAGAAATAAAGAGGGGGAAATGAATATTTCCTAAAAAGTTTTGAAGTGTTAAACTATGTCTAACATAGATAAACAGGCAATAGATAAATTGATAGCATCACCATCTTATATTCCCCTTTATCACAAATATTTTCCATTAATACTTTTATGGACTCTTAAATGCACAACATATAATAAATGGTTTTTTTAAAATAGGATTATTTGAAAAAGTATATCAAGATACAGAAGGAGATGTTTATAGGTATAGAGATTTCGTATTCAGAAAAGAACCTGATTACACACAAGAAAATAAGCTTTTAGAGGCAAAAAAGATATCCATGTGGCTTTCTAGAGGATAAATCTAGTTTAAGGATTTTCTTCTTGACTTGATTCGATTCTAAAGTAGCTTTTTGTATGATATGGTACTTATCGAGATTAATTGTGTTAAGAAAAGCTGTATGGTTCTCAAATATGATCACCAAGTATAAACCTGTTCAGTAAATAAGAATTTTAACTATAAGAGTAATACTGAGTGAACCAAAATCAAGGTGTTCATGCATCACTTTGAAAGCTAATAAGACGGGCTGAGCTATCATTAATGCTTAATCATCATATGTTCATTTTGATTTTCTTGAATGGTGATTAAAGCTATTGTCTAGATAAACATTTTAAAGATTTTTTTAAGCCGAAATAATTTCTATTCCGGCTTGTTCTTTTATGCTTTATAGTTTATCCCGAGAGAGACCAGCATATTGATGAAATTTTGAGCATACAAATCAGGACTAAAATGGGTTTTGACGTGCTCAAGGGCATTTGAACGGATGCTTTCCCTTATTACCTTGTTATTCATTAATTCTTTTGCCTCTCCGACTGCATTATCAATATTTCCTAAAGTGTAGAACTTTCCCGTTCGATTATGAATGATAGAGCTCCTTACCCCATCGGAATCCGTCGTCAGCACAGGGCATCTACAACTCATCGCTTCAAGCAGTGCGTATGGGGCTCCTTCCACTTTTGAAGTAGAGCATAAAAAGCCTCCTGAATCGCCGATTAGGGAGAAATAATCGGCCATTTGGGAATTCGGAACATTTGTGTGTACAGTAAGATATTTGCTCAAATTTAATTGTGTAATTAAACTTTTAAATTTCATTCTTTCTTTAGGGTCACTTAAAGTGGGATCTTCAAACATAAGTAACTGTATATTTGAATTATGCTTGTGAATTAGTCGATACCCTATCTGAAGAAATTCCCTCCAATTTTTGTTATCTTCAATTCTGCCGATCCATGCAATTTTTCTAACCCCATCTAATGGTAATGGTCTATGTGAGAACTGACTTGTATCAAAACAATTATTGAAACTGAATTTAGGAAATGAAGGGTAAAGTTCATCTAATAATTGCATGATGTGTGGAGTTTTTGGATTAAGGAATCCATCCGCATAGGCATTGACCTGTGGTATGGCATTTGTAAGCGCCGCTCTTG
Organism: Peribacillus sp. FSL R5-0717; assembly: GCF_038002945.1. Classification (NCBI taxonomy): domain Bacteria; kingdom Bacillati; phylum Bacillota; class Bacilli; order Caryophanales; family Bacillaceae; genus Peribacillus; species Peribacillus sp. FSL R5-0717. Next base: position 16,552 of record NZ_JBBOOF010000001.1, on the reverse strand, counting down.
CTACATGTTTGGGACCGTATCCTTGAATTTCGATTATCATCTTTCCGATATAACCCAAGTTTCTAAATCTTGCTAAAGCTTGGAAATCTGAAACGACAACGACAGCGCTATATTTTCCATCTTCTAATATTTTTTTGATTTCAGCATCATTGTTCGTTATAAATGTTGGGGCACTGTGGTCATTTAAAAGTTTTCTTCTGTTTTCATAATAAAGAAAATGAGAATTAATATTAAATTTTTTAAGAGCGGCAAATCGTTGTCGATTTAAGGTTTCTACCCCGCCGCTTGGAACGTAAAAAACAAACAGTATATTCATTCTTCCTCCTCCTCATACAAAATGAAGCATCAGGACTATGGGATAAGGTTGAATCAATATTAAGGCAACAAGGTTTATTTGATTCATCCTTTTTAAAGAAATTTAAACATATGAATTATATATATGATTCGATGAAGGAGTTATTCAGGTTATTCTTGCATTTTGAATTTTGGTTAATGTCATTTGAAGGGAATATTTCATATCTTAATAAGATTGAAATAAACATAAGAATGAAAATAAATTAAGTCACAATATATACACAATGAGTATGTATGTGTATAGAAAATATAAAGCTGTTTATTAGGAAGGCGGTTCACATATGTCAAAAGTATCTATTGTTGTTCCGTTTTATAATTGTCCCTACATTGATGAAGCATTGGAAAGTTTGATGAATCAAACATATAAAAATATTGAAATTATCGTTGTGAATGACGGCTCTACAAAATATTCGGAAAAAATCACACCGTATCTAGATAAAATTATATACATTGACAAGGGAAACGGTGGAACAGCAAGTGCCTTAAATATGGGCATCAAGAATGCGACTGGTGACTATTTTTGCTGGCTTAGTTCAGATGACATCTTTTACCCTGAGAAAACAGAAGTCCAATTAGACTTTATGAATAAAAATCGAGCTTTATTTAGTTATACTTCTTATTATTGTATAAATGAAAATGGGGAAATTATCACTCCTAGCTTGGGTATACATCTGCCTAATAAATTTGAATTAATAAAAACAATGAGCAGGGGAAATATTATTAATGGCTGCACCGTAATGATTAATAGGAAGATATTTGATCTAATTGGAGTGTTTGATGAAACACTCCAATATACTCACGATTATGATTTATGGTTAAGGATCGTACAAAAATTTGACATACAGTTTTTGTCTCAACCTTTATTACTTTATAGGGTTCATCCACAAATGGGCTCGAACAAGCATGCAGTTAATATCAAAAAAGAAACTTTTATCGTTGTTAATCGACACCGAGCTAAAATGAAACAATTAATGTTAAAACAACTTAGAAAAAAATAATTATTCAGACAAAATATGCAACTAGCCTTGTTTCGCTAAAGTCCAAAGTCCTTGTGTTTTAACAAGGGCTTTTCCTATTTTAAATAGAAGAAATTTTATTATTTCATATTACTTTCAGGTTAGGACATTAAGTCTTGTTTATGCTGAGGTTAAACATACCCTGTCTAAGGGAAGCGGTAAAGTGATTTTTTTGACTTATTCGTCTATAGCAAGTAAGGGAGTTTTTGCATATCTTATAGAGATTAATCTCCTATCTTATCAATATGTGGTTGTTTCCTTTTTTCGAACATGACTTTTAAGTCTAGAATAAGCAATATTTTTTGTTAGGTATTACTTAAATCAAATAAAAGACGAGCATCCGTTAGCAATGTGTAAAGGATTTATGATATTAGAATTACGTAATTAATTAAAACAAAAAAGGAACCGTTTTGTAGGAGGGGAACATGAGAAAGCTCATCATATTCGCGTTTATCGGTTTTTTGGCTCAGTTAATTGATGGATCCTTAGGTATGGCATATGGGGTTACTTCAACATCTCTGTTGTTGACATTTGGAATTGCCCCTGCAGTGGCTTCTGCATCCGTACATTTGTCCGAGGTAGTGACTACTGCTGCTTCTGGTATATCCCATATTAAATTCGGGAACGTTGATCGTCAAGCGCTTTTAAAATTAATCATTCCTGGTTCAATTGGGGCATTTGCGGGAGCGTGTTTTTTGAGTAATTTACCAGGAAATGTAGTAAGACCTTATATTTCGATCTTTTTGTTAATTCTTGGCGTATATGTACTTTTTCGTTTTTTAATTATGTCTAAAACAAGAAGTGAAAGAAAATCAATTAATATATCAAGAAAAAAATCAATCGTTTTGGGGTTAATAGCTGGATTTGCAGATGCAACCGGTGGGGGAGGGTGGGGCCCGATTACAACTCCAGTCCTTTTATCCCAAAAAGGTGTTCCTGCTAGAAAAGTAGTTGGTACGGTCGATACGAGTGAGTTTGCTATTGCTGTTTCTGCAACGATGGGGTTTCTTATTGCATTAGGCTGGCAGGAAGTGAACTGGTTTTGGGTAATTGCACTTATGGCAGGGGGAATTATTGCAGCACCAATCGCTGCCTGGATCGTTACAAAATTGCCATCTTACTTATTGGGAGTACTTGTAGGGGGATTTATTATTTTGACCAATGCACGAACGTTGATTAACACTTGGACGTTTCATGATCATTGGTCTCCCGTTATTTATATGCTCATATTAATTGGTTGGACAGTTTCTATAGTCTATGCCATTCGGAATAACAAAAATTCTGTTCCATAACTAAAAAATAAAGGGGAGATTATATGGGTCAAGATGAGAATATCCATCATCATTCATTTTCCATTACAAAAGAACTTAGGCAAGCTTTACATGGACATAAAAGCTTGATTCTTTGGTTTACAGGTTTATCAGGTTCAGGGAAGTCAACCATAGCGAATATGGTCGAAGTAAGACTTCATGAGAAGGGGATCTCGACATATATTTTAGATGGAGATAATTTACGGAATGGATTAAATGAAGACCTTGGTTTTAGTTCTGAAGATAGAAAGGAAAATATACGCCGAATAGGGGAAGTTGCCAAAATTTTTGTCGATAGCGGGATTGTGGTATTAGCCACGTTTATTTCGCCTTATATTAGTGACCGAGAAGATGTCAGAAAAAAGGTACAACAGGGTGAATTTCTTGAGATATATGTCAAATGTCCTTTAGAAGCCTGTGAGAAACGAGATTCCAAAGGGTTATATAAGAAAGCTAGAATAGGGGAAATCACTCAATTCACAGGGATTTCAGCCCCTTATGAAGAACCGGTAAACCCTGAAATCATTATTGAAACCAGTCAATATTCTATTGAAGAATGTGTGCAGCAGATCATAAACTTCTTAAAAGATAATGGGCATTTAAGGGATGTCAATATTTAGGTCTCAAAAAGTCACAATGGAACGTACAAATGATAGAGGTGTTATTTATGGATGTTCAAAAAAACATCATTGAACCACATGGCGGAAAGCTGATTAATCGTGAATTAACAGGAATTGCTCGTAAAGAATATTTGGAAAAATGCAAATCCCTTTCGCCCCTTACTATCTCAAAATGGATTATTTCAGATATGGAAATGATTTCAAATGGTGGGTTTAGTCCGCTTATTGGATTTATGGGGGAAAAAGATTACCAGAGCGTCTTAAAATATATGCATCTGGCAAACGGATTACCATGGACACTTCCGGTTACTCTTCCTGTTATAAAGGCAGAAGCGAAGAGTATAAATGTGGGGGATGAAGTGGCTCTATATAGTGTTGAGGGAGAACTGTCCGGGGTCATTCAGGTAGAAGAAATGTTTGAATACGATAAACAGGAAGAAGCTAGACTCGTTTATAAAACAATAGACTCTAACCACCCTGGGGTCAAAAAGCTATTTGAGCAAGGGGACATATATATTGCTGGACCTATTTTTCTAGTAAATAGGCCTTCACATAAACCATTTGAAGAATTTTATTTGAGTCCAAACGAAACTAGAAAAATGTTCACCGACTTAGGTTGGAATACTGTGGTCGGATTTCAAACTAGAAATCCAGTGCACCGAGCCCATGAATACTTGCAAAAAACAGCATTAGAAACGGTTGATGGGCTTTTGTTGAATCCTCTTGTGGGTGAAACGAAAAAGGATGATATACCAGCTGATGTCCGGATGGAAAGCTATCAAATTTTATTAAAATATTACTATCCATTGGACCGGGTCCGTCTTGCAATTTACACAGCCGCTATGCGTTATGCCGGTCCTAGGGAAGCGGTCTTTCATGCGCTTGTTCGAAAGAATTATGGTTGCACACACTTTATTGTCGGCCGTGATCATGCTGGGGTAGGAAATTATTATGGAACGTACGATGCACAAGAAATTTTTAGCCAGTTCGACCCTATGAAAATAGGTATTAAACCATTGTTTTTTGAACATAGCTTTTACTGTAAAAAGTGTATGAATATGGCTTCATTGAAGACATGCCCTCATTCTGCTGACGATAGGTTCATTTTAAGTGGAACGAAAGTCAGGGAAATGCTTCATGATGGTCTTACACCACCACCGGAATTTACTCGCCCTGAGGTGGCAGAAGTACTTATTAGGGGCATGAAGAAAAAGTAAATAAACGAAAAATAAACTTGTGAAAAAAGATTTTTGTGGGATTTTATGAGTAAAAGATTATATATGGAAGGGATTTTTCTATGGGTAATATTAAGAGAACGTTTGTTAAAGATTCATAAAGCAGACCGTTGATTTATACCTTAAAGGAGATATGAGTTATCAATCGGTCGGTGATAAAAACAAGTCCACCGCTGGGTTAAGTACCTCGAAGCTGAAGGCATACAGGGTTTGGAAGAGAAACAAGGGAAAGTGAAAGAGTCTTGGTAAGGGCAGACCAAGAGCAGCTCTGGAGGATCCTGAAGAAAAAATCAGACGTTTAGAAGCGGGGAACAAAATGCTAAAAAACCTCTTAAATATGTAAAAGGAGGAATGGAGGCAGTAACGATAAGGAAGAAGTATGAGGTAATTAGGGAAATGTCCAAGGGACACGAACCTTTCGGATTTTGTTTTGCCTTTCTTGACCCGGAGAATCTTGTATTGTTTGCCTTTAAGGTCCAGGATTTGCTTGGGGGGGAGATTGAGTAGGTCCCCGACACGTAAGTCGGTCTATGAACCTTCAACAAACAGATATATTCACGCTCAGCCCCATTTCATATATTCTAACTTCTGTTGATAACGGAATCGGCGGCTGCACATCTTTTGGTTGCGTCAGTTTCATCGACCTTTCTTTTTATTCAAAATCCGACTTCTAAATTCTTTCAAACCCACGATTTGAATGTACAATATTTCTCTTTTTGTAGTATGAAGAGAAAAATCTTGAAAAGTTAATGAAATCAAGGATTTGAATGTATGATAATTACACTTTTTTTAAAAAAATTAATTTAAAAGTGTACCCCTTCTTCAACTATAGGAGCAGTATTCATGTAATGAGTGAAAATGAGATTTGAGCATAAAAGAGACCTAGGTATGATAAAAGTGTCCTGGAGCTGGCTAGCTTATGGGACAAAATTTCGAAACTAGAAGGCCTATCATGAATTATAACCAATTTAAGTAAATCGCTCAAATTACTTCTTAAACACTTATAATTGGTGTCGATATTTTCAAAATTCAAACATGTAGCCAGAGCTCAAGACTTTAGATGATTAGAGTTTGGCTCACCCTGATTCTTCGAAAATCGAAAGAAGGATTTCGGCATTTTCTGGACTGGATTTCGCAAGTAAAACGTGTTCAAGAAATGGGATGGAAAGGCAGATTTGCAACTTTCTAAAGCTAAATGCGTTGCCATATGAACTTGTAGAACTCTCAGAACAAGAGCTATTAAGCCACTTAAGAAAGGCTGTTTTACGCAGGTAGGGCTTTGTAAAATTCAAGCATTAAAAAAGCAGCTAGTACATCTATTGGCATTCGCTCAGGGTCGAATATGACTGAATTAAAATTAAAAACATTAATTGATAGATATGAATTAATTCAGTATGAAATCCGAAGAATTGGATGCCCAAATATAGATGTGTTAATTTACCAAATACCTGGCGTTCAACCAATGATGGACATTAAGGGAATAGGAAGAGATACTGTCGCAGGCTTCTTTGCGGAAGTCGGAGGTTTAAATGAGTACTCCCATCCTCGGCAAATCATTAAACTCTAAATCTAAAAGAAATTACATCCGGTAAACACAAGGTACAAATGAGGATTACGAAGCTAGACAGAAAGAAATTGCGTGCTCTATTCTTTAAGGTGTGTATGATACTTGTTGCGAAGAATACAGCTTTTAAAGCACTTCATTTGTATTATATGCAACGGCCTGATAACCCTTTGGAAAAGATGCAGTCCTTGATCGCTTATGTAACAAACTAATTAGGGTTTTATTTGCCCTCTGCAAAACAATATTTGAATTTCGGGAAGATAAAATGTTGAAGGACATTCCTCATATGGCAGGACACCAGGTAGTAGAAGCAGTCGCTTAATTCTTGTGAGATCGGATTGAATAGTATGGTATCAATGGTATTTGGACATTTAAAGCACGGATCAGTCAGTAAAGCAACTAAACATCGGGCATGGAGACCCTCTCGGGCAGCGTGACTGACATCCACCTCATAGAAAGGTTGGACGAAGGGATTTAAGAGCGAAGTCTCTGTGAGACATGGGAGGATTGTCCTCCATTAGATATACGATCATAATTTCTCTTATTACCAAATTTTTGTATGGAATTGGCTAGTAAGTTATGAGTCTTTTTCTTTAAAAATCCATTTTTATCCTCTAGTATAATCGATCTGTTTGATAACCCCTTAAATCAGCTGACTATGAAACTTTAAGAAAACATGAGAAATCGAGAGATTTCGCTTTCTATATTTATGGAAGTTATTTCAACAAAAAGTCAAAAAAAAGAGTAAGGTTATACGTTTGAAAAGAAGGGGAATTAAATAATATTGGAAGCTCTTATTTACAAGTTAAGGAAGGTATGGAAGTAGAATATGAAGAAGCATTTCGTGGGGGGATCAGAAATTATTTCATCAATGAAAGGGTACAATCTAACGATTAACAGCGTTGTATGGAACTTGAGGAGAAATATTTACCACTGGTGCAATGAGATACATTAGAAGACCAAATAATTGGATTTAGACAACTCAACGAGTAAGAAATGAAAAAAATTACATATCAGTATGGACAGTATGGACACTTCCTAACTTTTTCATTCACTGTGGCGAAACACTGTTTTTGTTCTGCATAGAAGGCAACGGGTGCGTTATTCGCCATAACAAGGCCGCCAATTCGCGGCCTTTTGAACGTATGAATCTTGCATTACCGTACATTTTTTTGCCAATCTACTATAATCGTCGGTTTATGAGTTTTTATTGTTTCTAATGGCTTTATGATAAAAATTTAGAGTGTTGTTGATCATTTTATCCATTGACCAGCGTTTATGCGCCCATACCTTGGCATGATGGGAAAACTGCTCTCTAATTAAGTCATTTTCCAAGAGGTATTTTAATTTTAAATAAAGTTGTTGACTATTTCCTACAGGAAAAACTAATCCATTTTGTCCATTTGAAACCATTTCAGGAAGTGCAGCTGCATCGCTTACGATAGCAGGAAGACCGATCAATTGAGCTTCCATTAGAGAGTGCGGTTGTGTATCTTGCAATCCAGGTAGCACAAAAATATCTGCTTGTTTAAGGAAATGGGGGACATTGTTTGTAACTCCTAAAAACTTGACTTCATTTGTAAGACCTAATCTTTTACACTTTCCTTGGAGTTCAAGTTGCATTTCCCCCTCCCCTAAAATCCAGCACTCCCAATCTCTTCTATCAAGCTTTAACTTTGCGAGCGCTGAAATGAGATATTGAATTCCTTTCAAAAACACAAGGCGGCCCGTAAAAAGAATGATCTTTTTATCCTTCGGTCGTGAAATGGGTGATACTCCTTTAGAACGGCTTAAAAATCCTTCAATGTCCATTCCGTCCGAATAGGTAAACAGTTTTTTTGGCATAACTGAAAATTCGTTAACAATCTTGCTATAAGACCATTTAGATGGTGCATGAATGTAGTCACTAGCATGATAACCTTCATACTCTAATGCATTGTGGTATTGATATTCAAACATTTGTTTAATTTGTTCATCCGTTTTATTGCGATGCAGTGTTTTAAGATGATAGAAAATACCTCCTGACAAATAGCCATGGGCACTAGTGACTAAAGGAATATGTTTCGGTTTTACCCTTCTTAGTGCATCCGCAGCAATTACATCTTGTGCATGAATGATATCATATTGGTTAAGTCCGTAATATAAAGCTGACAATTCTAGCGAGTAACGGTATTCCTCCGTTTTGTCTATCCATTGATTAGAATGCTGGGGAAGTATTCTCTTTAGTTTTGGATCAATATAAGGAGTTATTTGTGAAAGGGAAAGCTCCGGTTTTCGGCCAATAATTCGGTATTTGGTAGAATCAAAATTATGGCTAAGGATGTCAACGTTATGCCCTAAACGTTCAAGACGCTCCTTTAATTGTGAAACAAAACTCCAAATTCCGCCAAGAGCTGGAAGTGGATAGTAAGAAGCAATTAAGATATTTATCTCTAGACACCTCTTTCATTATTTTTCATGAGAAATTCTACCTTGTTATTATAAATCAGATGTATAAATTTCTTGATGTTTACAGGCCACCTTCATTTTCACTATGAATTGAATAAATTGCATTCATGTCATGCTCTTCAACCTGTTGCTCCCACAGTAGTTTGCCTTTATTCAGATCATAGCAGGCAATTCTTGTCGGTAAAATACCATATTGTCCCTCCCATGATATTGTTCCGTCAACTCCTACCTTTTTTATAGGTCGTATTCTTGTAAATCCGACAATTACTCGATCCTGATTTATAATTTTTATCCCTCGGCACCAACCTAAAGGGATTTTTGGAGAGGTCATAAGGTTTAAGTTATATCGATTTTTCACTTGAAGATTACGAATATCAACAACTACCACATGTCCATCAACTTGTGTAAAATAAATCGAGTTGCCAAAAACAACTCCGTCGTGAATAAGTTGACGACCAATATTTATTGTTTTATTTGCTTTAGTCAAACAAACTGCATCTTTTTGTAGACAACGGGTAGCCCAAATATCCCTCCCAATTTTAAATACAAAGTTTGGGTGTGATTGGTGAGGTTTTGTTGTCGGTACTTTTCGGTAATCTGTTGTACGGGAAAATTTTGTCCAAGGATTATCTCCAAGGACATTCCATTCTTTTACAACCTGCCCTTTAAGAGATAACTCAATTACCATGTCTAAACCGGTATTAGCTATCAATAAATTCCCCTCTGCACTTGGCCGAACATGATGAATATCGTTAAAGGAAGGAATAGAAAGTGAATTAACGATTTGAAATTGAGGGAGTGAATATATTAATACTTCTGTTTGTGTACCTACATATAAATGATTGTCGCACATTGTTCCAGCGGTAAACGAAATAGAAGGGTTTTCTTTGGGACAAACTTCTGGAGGAGAAGTATATTCTACGCACTTAACAGCTGATTTGTTTTCTGGAGAAACTTTGATAATTAGTCCTTTTTGGTACATTTCCCAATCTTTAAAAATTTGATTCTTTTGTTGAGCGCCGATTATATAGTATTTTTCCAAATATCTCACCTTCTTACTTATATTTCTTGTAAATTCATACTAGTAGATTAGTTGAAGATTTGAACCTGCGTATCTCCAAGATATCTTTGTACAGGTGAATTTTTTATTAAAGAAACTGATTAGGGGATTCTCAGTAAATGTGTTTTGTCCTATAGTTATTAGGAATGATGTGAAGGATTATTTCGCTCTAAAGCAAATCGGTGAAAACCTTAGTTTAAATGTTTAATGTACTCCCTCAACCGTGGATGATGGTAGCTTTTAACGGCAGTTATTTCCTTCTTAATTTGTGGCTGAAACTTTTTTGTACCCGACTCTTCATGTGACCTAAATCTCGTTAATGATTCATCCAAGTAATGCATTTTATATCCATTCAGTAATAAACGGAACCACATATCATAATCATGTGTATAAAGTAAATCAGGGTTAAAGTATCCAATATGATCAAATATTTTCTTCTTCATAATCACAGTACATCCATTGACAGGATTGACATCGAAAAAATCTTGATATATTTCTTTTACATTTGAAAATCTTTTTCCGACAAATGGTAATGAAATATTGTTGTCTTTATCAATGTAATCGTAATTTGTAAAACTTACATCAGCTTTATGGTTTAGCATGAATTTCATTTGTTTAGCTATTTTTTCAGACAAAAAACAATCATCCGAACTTAACCATGCAAAATATTCCCCAGTAGCTGTACGGATACCAAGATTTAATGCTGTAGCGGTACCTCCGTTCTCTTTTCGTATATATTTAATTTTCTTGCGGAAGGGATCAAGTTTTTCAGTGAAGAGCGTAGAACCATCATCTACAACGATAATCTCTATATTTTTGTAGGTTTGATTCAAACAACTTTGAATAGCCTGATTAACATAAGAACAATTATAAAATGGGATAATTATTGAAACTTTCGGAATCATTAAATATCATCCTTAACTTAAATTTAGTTAATTGTCAGTGACCTAGAGCTGCATGATTTACTTCTTCTCTTGAAAACAAGCTCCCTAAGACTATGCTAGTCTAAAAGGTCCGACAGGTGTAGTCATCATGTCGGTACTATTACCATTTCTCATTACATTTTCTCAGATAAGATATGTAACACTTGCTTTAAATGAAACGGCTAATATTAACTAATTATAAATTTTTTTTACCGGATATTTTAAAAAATCTTTTTGAGCCGTTAAATAAAGTGATTAAATTTTAATACGTGTGCCCTCACAATTTATTTGTTTGAGCATTATCTTATTATAGGAGAAGCGCCCTCTCCCAAGGGGCGCTTTTTTTGTTGAAGCTATTCCAAAAATCCCGAAGGAGGATTAGGGGGTCCAATGGCTTTACACAAGTTCCATAGTTCTTTTTTCAAAATTTACACATTCGAAATGACACTAGATACCCTTGCTAAAATGTATTGGATTGAGTAAAAGTAAAGCATTTTTTGAAGGATATTGCCTATAGGGTGATTAATACATTATAGAGGTGATGATACGTGGACGATACAAAAGTATTAGATATTAGAAGATTATAAACAATTAAAAACTTTTGATTTTGCTAAACAGTTAGATATCGCTGAATCAACAATACGAAAGTATCCTCAGGTTTTAGAATAAAAAGGGTACCAATTCAGAAAGGATTCAACGCTATTGCGTATATATACCTGAATAGATGAACTTGCTGTTAACGATTCAATTAATAAGAAAAACCATTAAAGAACAGGATGGTCTAATGGAAGATTTGAAATCTATATTACACGACATAAAGAAAAAACAATTTTTAGAGGCAAGTTAATTACGTGGTTGAGATAGTATAGAAGGTACTAAATACTAATAAGGTTCTGCAAGAGGAAATGAAGTTTTGAAAGGGAAATTAGATACAATGCTCGATACTCAACAAAAAATGTATGAAATTTTGGAGAAAGCACAAAAAGAAAAAAAGGATGGATTCTGGAAACGTATATTTGGTTAATAACCAAATTAAAAGAACTCTACTGAATTTCAGTAGGGTCTGTATCTCAGCTCCCGGTAAGGTGTCGACAACCAAATGCTGATTTACTACGTTATTATGTAAGTTTTCTTCCACGCTAAGAGTGTAATTGAAGGGTATACCAAGATACGTGTAAAATAGTCTATACTGTTAAATAAAAAAAGCATTTAATGCTGCACTAAAGAAATTCGTTAATCAATAACAACACCGTCTAAGAACAAATCCACCGGGAACGATGTCGAAGAAAAATCTAAAATAAACTTTTTTTTTATTTCCGCAAACTACCAATTTTGTACGTCTCAAACGTTTATTAATCTCCGTCATAGAATAATAGTAACCAAAATAGATCAAAGGTGATTTAGACTGCAACAACTACTTATACTACTGGCCCGGTTGATAGAACTTTCCCAGCTACAGACACCGAAAGCGTAATAGTAAGAGACTTAAATCCTAACACTACGGGCAACGCAAGTGTAACAGAAAGAGTGATCGACGTAGAAGTATTTCGAACTCTTATTCCGGACGCTCAGCATGTCTTAATCGTTCCGCCTTACAGCGGAAGCGGAGGGAATACAAATAAGTTCAATACAGAACTATTTTCTTCATACGAAGGCATCATTATAGTAAATGTAAACGAGGTACAGGTTTACCGTTTGGGGATTAGCTGGGGCTTCCTATTATAATGGATACTCCCTGTTTGTTCACGAAAAAACGCACCGCATATAGTAACACTATATTCCTCCCTATGAAGTCTATCGAAGTTTTGGGCGAAAAAATCTATTTATCCAACATCATAAAGCAATTGTTGAATTGGTTTTGTGGGACTCTTTATTGATTTTGCTTCTTAATTAAGATAATTATTTATATAAAAATTTTAGAAATACTATTTAAGGAGGTTGAAAATTCAAATTATTATAATTACTTATTACTAATTCAACTATCGGGTGCGTTAGTATTATAAGGTCAACCAGTAAATAAACTGTAGAGTAGAAGACACTTTAAAAAATCCGCTCTCCAAAAAGCACTTTACTGATAAGGAAATAAAAACCTTATCCAAAAACTTCTTTTTCAAATCTGTAAGTACAAAGGGTATTACGTATAAAGATGTATTTAAAAGGAAATTACCAAGATGATTATTGAGGAGAATGGTTAGACGTATTATAACGAGTTTAGATACCAATAGAATTTAAAGAAGATGACCTGTAGAATACAGAAATCATCTTCTTTGAATAAGTTTGATATGTATCCCCTTTTTTAGGCATAATAAGATCTATCCAAGTAGTAGTTTAACATCCATGTTATTTCATGGACTTTTACACAGTCTAACTAAGGGGATAATATCATGCGCAAGTGGAAGTAGATATATATTTTTTTAAAAAAATGATGATATCCTAATCCCATAAAGCTAGTGATTTTTTAGAGTCGAGATTGTAGTAGACAATCTTTTGTAATGTCCATATGAAAAAACTGTACATTGTTTAATCGATATTTTTTTTTATTTCTTTTAATTATCTCATCCAGGATATCAATCCCAATATATAATTCTGTATTTTTGGATATTTCCTTCATCCAATTAAAATCACCACATGGTGCATCTATCATTTTTTTATCTGAAGTTATTTTATTATGCTTGGTAATTCCTGAATGAGTGTTTTGGTTTGAGCATGTGATGAACCCGTACCAGATACAGACTTAGAATTTCCCACCTGTTTTTCTTATATATTAGTAAAAAGCTCTTTCATTTACATTCTCACCTTTCATCATTTTGTTAATTTATAAAGGAATAAATAAAACGACATGACTCGAAAGGGTGGATCTGTAAAATCTAGAAATCTATTTTGAATTTGGCAAAGTACCAATCATCATCATATTTTCGTTTTTGAAAGTAAGCCCGTCGCTGCTTTTTAACTCCATCAAGGAGCACTTGGGATTCAATCGGGTTTGCTTTTACATGTATCATGAGTTTTTTGCACTTCTGGATGCGGTGAGTATTAAAATGAGAGTAGGCCATCCTTAATAAATTATAATAAACTTCATCATAGCTAACTTCATACGGGTGAGCTTTTCTGAACAAGTGGATTATTTTAACATTAGGCAGGGCGTGGCAGCGAAACCCAAACAGCCATAGCTTAATAGAAAGCTCAACATCTTCATGTCCCCAAGTTTTAAATCCCGTTTCAAATCCGCCGACATCTTCAAACACTTTTTTTGAGATAATAAAACATCCTCCGGGTAATACGGCAGTTTCAAAGAGGCCATTTTGTTTAGCGTTCCATTTAATTCTGAGGTTTGACTTTAAAGTCTGACCATAACCAATGAAATCGGAATTGCCAAACGAAGCGATTGCTGGGGTTACTGCATCAGATTTTCCTGTAAGCAGGGGTTCTACAATATGATCGATCCATAAATCTTCAAACTGTAAATGGGCGTCGCAAAAAATCAGGAATTCTCCAGAAGCTTTTGCTGCTCCTAAATTTCGTGCGCTGGCAGCTCCAATGCCATCTGTTTCAAAAAGCTTAACCTGGTTTGCGTGATTATAGGTAGTAAGAAAATCACAGCAATCATCTGATGATCCATCGTTTATAATAATCACTTCAAAGGAATAATCTGTATTAACTGAAAATAATGAATCGAGAGTGTTTTTCACATTTTCCCCTTCATTTTTGGCGGGAAAAATTATTGAAATTAAAGGATGATTTTTCACTTCATTTATCTCTCCTTTTGTGGGATTCTTCATTAGTAAGAAAAGTTCAAGGACTGTGATATTGATAGGGGGGATTATCACAATCCTTGATCTTCGGTTGAAAGTGGTATTTAAGTTTCTGTTTGTAGTTCAATGAGTTAAAGTGAGGGTACCTATACTCAAAATAATGGTTATTATTAATGCCTCCTAAAATTCTTAAAAGGATCTATCGCTGTTTTTTGCGATCCGGAATGTAAATTATATAAAGGATGATTTTTATAAAACATATCTAATGAAAATGAATCTGTATTAGTTTTGTTAAATTTAGTTTCTTGGTAATCCTTTTTTTGATAGGATGACATAATCCCGGAATTATAATTTTGTTGAGTTCGATCAATTTCCGTGTAACTCGGTTTATTTAGGGGAGAGGATATTTGACAATTTGATGTTTGCATATTAAAATTTTGGGTTGTATTTTTTTGTTGGTTTGTTTCATTCGAGAATCGAAACGCACTTGGTTGATTAATTACTTCTTTGTTATTAGGCGAATTGAAATTTCCCATATTAACACGAGTATTTCCAACTTGCTGTTGTATTCCATTATTATTAAAAGGTCTTTCCATTTTTCCTGTTGCTTGCAAATGATTTTTTTCTCGTTGTTTAATATATTTTGTTCGTTCATCTTTATCATGTATTTCTTTTGCTTTTTGATCATTTACCGTTTTGTTTATAGTTTCTATTTTTTGTAAATAATTAATTTCTTTATCTTTTAAATCTATTATGGAACCGGTTAAGTTCTTAATTTCCTGTTGAAGTTGGCTTTCATTTTCCTTTAAATTGATAATCGTCTTTTCTAAATTATCAATCTCCGTTTTATATTTAATTTCCTGCTCTGAAACAAGAGCAATCGTTTGATTCAAATGATCGATTTCATGTTGATGTTGATTTTCATTTTCCTTAAAATTTATTATCATTTGCTCTAGGTTTTCAATTTCGGCTTTATATTTATTTTCTTGCTCCGAAACAAAAGCGATCGTTTGATTTAACTGATCGATTTCCTGTTGACGATGATTTTCATTTTCCTTTAGATTGATAATCGTCTGTTCTAAATTATCAATCTCGGCTTTATATTTATTTTCTTGCTCCGAAACAAGAGCAATCGATTGATTTAACTCATCGATTTCTAGTTGATGTTGATTTTCATTTTCCTTTAAATTGATAATCGTCTGTTCTAAATTATCAATCTCGGCTTTATATTTATTTTCTTGCTCCGAAACAAGAGCAATCGTTTGATTTAACTGCTCGATTTCTTGTTGATGGTTATCTTCATTTTTCTTAAAATTAATAAGCATTTGCTCCAGGTTATCAATTTCCGCTTTATACTTATTTTCTTGCTCCGAAACAAGAGCAATCGATTGATTTAACTGTTCGATTTCTTGTTGATGGTTATCTTCATTTTCCTTAAAATCAATAATCATTTGCCCTAGGTTATCAATCTCGGCTTTATATTTATTTTCCTGTTCGGATAGGCGGTCGATCGTTTGAGTATAATTTTTAATTTCATGTTTAAAGTTTTCGATAACTTGTATATGATGATTTTCCTTTTCGGAAAGTTCAATCATGGCTTTTTCTAATCTTTCAATCTCCTCTTTATATTTATTTTCTTGTTGGGATACAACGCTAATCGTTTGATTTAACTGCTCGATTTCTTGTTGATGATAGTTCTCTTTTTCCTTTAAATCTATAATCATCTGTTCTAAATTCGCAATATCCACCTTATATTGACTTTCCTGTTCCGATAGTTGGTCGATCATTTGGGAATAATTTTCTATTTCATGTTTAAGGTTGTCGATAACTTGTGTCTGCTTTTCTTCTTTTTCGGAAAGTTCGATCATGGCTTTTTCTAAACGTTCAATCTCCACTTTATATTTATTTTCTTGCTCCGAAACAAGAGCAATCGTTTGATTTAACTGCTCGATTTCTTGTTGATGGTAGTTCTCTTTATCCTTTATATCGGTAATCATCTGTTCCAAATTCTCAATGTTCAATTTATATTGACTTTCCTGTTCGGACAGGTGGTCGATTGTTTGCGTATAATTTTCAATGTCATGTTTAAAGTTGTCGATAACGTGTAAATGATGATTTTCCTTTTCGGAAAGTTCGATCATGGATGTCTCTAAATTTTCAATCTCCGCTTTATATTTATTTTCTTGCTTTGAAACAAGAGCGATTGTTTGATTTAACTGCTCGATTTCTTGTTGATGATAGGACTCTTTTTCCTTTAGATCGGAAATCAT